>CAJJAW010000012.1 GCA_905182195.1 Alphaproteobacteria bacterium UBA4588 | reverse complement strand
TCAATACTAACTTTAAAAGCTGTTGTGTGTTTACCAAATAAAGTCAAACCTTTTACTCCAAGATGAGCAGAAATATGAGCTGGGCCTGTATCATTTGCAATAACAAATGAGCTTTCTTTAATCAAACTTGCTAGTTGAGAAATATCTAGAGCTTTACCTTTATCTAAAATTGAAACAGCATTAATGTTTTTTGCATCATCAATTTCAGATGGTCCAGGTGCTACTACTACTTTAATTTGGTCTCCATATTTATTTTTAATTAACTCTATTAGTTCATTGTAATGAGGCCATTTTTTATGAGTTAGATGAGCTGAACAAAAAGGAAATAAAACAATATATTTATCTAAATTAAATTCTTGTTTAATATTATCAATGTTAGTGACAGCCCAACTAAAGTTTGGTTTCATGGTGTGTTCAGTTTTAATTCCAGAAGTTTTAAGTTGATGATCAAATCTATTTAAAACTGGAGTCTTTATCAAATTCTTCTTTTGAAATATTACTTGGTAAAGTAGTTTCTGAACTAGACCAAGTATTAAAATTTGCTTTTGGAAATAAAATATTTTTATAAAATTTTGTTCTAGATGAGTTTTGTAAATCATAAACTTTTTTTATATTTAGTTTCTTTAAAGTTCTCATCAACAAATATAGATAAATTAAATTAAATCTTGATAGACGTTTGTCTAAAATAACATTGTGAATAAATGGGTTTTTTTTAAATAATTCAAAATAGGGTTTTGTTGTTAATATATGTATTTGATCTTCTGGGTGGTTTTCAGAAATATCTTGAATTGCCCCACAAGCTTGGGCTATATCTCCTAAAGAACCATGTTTGATAACTAAAATATTAGACATATTTCTAACAACTTAACATAGTATAAATTTTTATGAATAAAATTCTAGTTGAAGTATCGGTTGGTGAACTTTTAGATAAAATTTCTATTTTAGAGATTAAACAAGAAAAAATTAAAGATCCTGAAAAACTAAAATTTATTAATGATGAACACAGTATTTTAAAAGATCAATTAGATAACAATGTTAAATCTGATGAAAAACTTAATACTCTTTTTCAATCACTAAAAGATATTAATGCAAAGTTATGGGTGATTGAAGATGACAAAAGATTGTGTGAAAAAAATTCTGATTTTACTGAAAACTTTATAAAACTATCAAGAGATGTTCATTTTTTAAATGATGATCGTGCTAAGATAAAACTAGAGATGAATACTCATACAGGCTCTAAGATTAAAGAGATTAAAGAATATACTTCTTATTGAAAACTATATTTTTTTTCTAAATATTTTATCAAGTTGTGAATGATAAAAGTCATAAATAAATAAATTCCACCTGCTAAAAGAAACACCTCTAAGGGTTTATAAGTCGTTGATACAATGTGTTTTGCAACACCTGTAATATCCATTAATGTTACAGTGCTTGCAAGGGATGTACCCTTCATCATTAATATAATTTCATTACCATAAGCTGGTAAAGATTGTCTAATCGCTACTGGAATTTGAATTTTATATAAAATAATTTTACTTGATATCCCTAAACTTTTACCAGCTTCTATAATTCCAGGTTTAATAGTTTGAAAAGCTGATCTTAAAATTTCTGAAGTATAAGCTCCAGTATTTAAAGCAAATGCAATAATTGCACACCAATAAGGTTCTTTTAATATTACCCAAAGAAAAGTTGATCTTAACCATTCGATTTGTCCAAGACCATAATAAATTATAAATATTTGAACCAATAAAGGAGTTCCTCTAAATAAATAAGAATACCCATAAGCAAATTTATTTATAAATGGGTTTTTATTTAATCTTAAAACTGCAAATAAAAATCCAATAAATAAGCCAATGATTAAAGATGCTGATAATAATTTTAAAGTTATAACTGCAGCACTTAGTAAGTTTTGGCAAACTTGTTATCATTAAATCAAAATCCATTAAAAGCCCCTACTGTATTTAACTTCAAGTCTGTTAATTAGTTTCATACTTAAAAATGTTAGCATCAAATATAAAACTGCAGCAAAACAATAAAAGAATAAAGGATCTCTAGTAGAACCTGCTGCAATATAAGATTGTCTCATGATCTCAACTAAACCTGTAACTGATATTAAAGATGTGTCTTTTAAAGTGATTTGCCAAACATTGCTTAAGTTTGGAATAGCAAGTCTTAACATTTGAGGTAAAATTATTTTATAAAATTGTACAAATTTACTAACACCTAAAACTTTGGCAGCTTCAAATTGACCTTTATCTATTGATTGAATAGCACCTCTAAATACTTCTGTTGAATAAGCCCCAGATATAATACCGATTGCAACTGAACCCGTAATAAATGCATTAATTTCTATATATTCAAAGTATCCAAAAATTGAAGCAACATACATTATTGCTCCACTACCCCCAAAAAAGAAAAGGTAAATTACTAATAATTCTGGAACCCCTCTGATTACTGTTGTGTAAGTATTTCCAATAAAATTTAGAAATTTATTATTTGATAATTTAAGTGGCGTAAAGATTAATGAAAATAAAAAACCAATTAACATTGCAGTAACTGCTACTGCAATTGTCATTAGAGTTGCATAAAACAACTCGTCTCCCCAGCCTGTTTTTCCGAATGATAAAAGGTCCATATCGAAAGGGCGACTAAATAAATAGTCGCCTTTTCAAAATATTATTTACATAGAAGCGTCAAAGCCAAAATGCTTGATCGCTAATTTGCTGATGATTCCTTGTTTTCTAGCAGTGTTAATTGCTTTGTTGAAATCTTTAAGAAGTTTTGCATCTCTTGTACCGATTGCATCATCTCCACCTTGTCTAATTCCAACACCAACACCATTACCAAAAGCACCACCTGAAAAAGTAGGTCCAACTAGTACTACTGGTTTTCCTGATTTATCCGCATAATCAGTGAATGCAACTGCTGCAGCTAATGCAACATCACATCTACCAGAAGTTAAGTCTAAGTTTACTTCATCTTGAGTTTTGTAAGTTCTAACATTTACTTTACCTACATCACCAGACTCTAAAAAGTTTTGGTGAATAGTTCCAGTTTGTGTACAAACAGTTTTTCCAGCAAGTGCAGCAGTTAAAGTCTTAAGAGTTTTCTTAACAGCACTTCCACCTAAAGTTAAATTAATACCTTCTGGTGTATCCATGCTCTCTAAACTTGAACCTTTCATTACTGCAAGGGCTGCAACTTCGTCTGCATAACCTTGTGAAAAAGTAATTGTTTTTTGTCTTTCAGCAGTAATTGACATTCCTGCCATGATCGCATCAAACTTTCTCATTAACAAAGCTGGAATCATTCCATCCCAATCTTGTTCAACGATAGTACATTCATGTTTCATGATTGCACAAAGCTCTTCTGCTAACTCAACCTCAAAACCAATAAGAGCACCTGAAGCATCCTTAGAGTTCCATGGTGGGTAAGCACCTTCTGTTCCAATCTTTATTTTATCAGCGTAAACATTTCCGATTAATAATAAAGAAGCAAGAACACTTAATATTGTTTTTTTAAATATATTCATTTTTTCCTCCATATGATTATGGGGATTTATTTCACAAATTTGAGAATTTAAAAAGAAATTTTTAGTGATTAATTGATGATGAAAAGTTCCAAGAACAGTCAAAACTTGGGATGTAAACCCTATCCAAAGTTGTATTTCCAAAATTCTTATTGAAAACATCTAACCATTTCTCTACTTGCTCTGGTTTCTTGTCTTGGCTACCCACTTGAGCAGTAATTACTCCATTTGGCTTTAATATTCTAATCAAGGAATCCATATTTTTGGCTGCAAGATCTATACAAAACTGATCATCGTTAAGATCTACAAAAATTTTATCATACTTATCATCTTCAACAGATTTTATACTTTCAAAAGCATCTCCCCAAATACATTTAACTGAATTTTTTTCTGTTGATTTATTACCAATGCTTCCAAGGTGTTTATTGCAAACTTCAACTACTTCTGGATCAAGTTCATACCAGTCTATAAAATCAAAACCTTTAGACATACACTCTCTTGCAACTCCTCCATCACCACCACCAATGATAGCAGCAGTTCCCATGTCTTTATTTAATTTTAAAGCAGCATTTACAAATGTTGAGCTGTATAAAACTTCATCATTTGTTGCGACTTGAATTTCGTTATCAATGAATAATGATTTACCAAATTGTTCTAAGTCTAATATTTCAATATGTTGACCTACTTTAGATTTAAAATCTTCTAAAACCTCATTTACTACATAAGATTTTTGTAATCCAGGCGAACTGTAAATGTCATGATATAAAGATTTTGTATCTCTATCAAAAGCTTTTGTGACAATTCTTTTATGTTTGAATTCTTTTTTAACAATATCAAGTGCAATAGAAGGACTTACTCTTCCCACATGTGAAAAAATCAAAACTAATAATTCCTTTTTCTGGAAACGTATGAAAACTGATGTGACTTTCAGCTAATAAGGCAAGTATAGTGAAACCTTGAGGTTCAAATTTATACTTTGAAATTTCAAGAATTGTAACTTCTGCAGCTTTTGCAATTTTACGAATTACATTCTCGTAGACTGAAGGGTCATACTCTTGAGTAGTGCCTATGATGTCTAAAGTTATATGCTCACCTACTTTAGTCATAAAAATTATTCCCTCTTATAATTTTTTATTAATATTAAATTTGAAGATTTTATATAGGTGTATTGATAATTTTCAACAATTAATGAATTTTTTGATATTTTACTTATTAAATTAAAATTGAGTACTTATTAAGCTTGCAAATGCAGTAGCCCCTTTTGCTAGATTTTTACTCCAATCATTGTCAGCATTTTCATCTGCATTATCAGATATGTATTTAAAGCATTTAAATTCAATATTTTCCAACTTACAAACTTTTGCAATAGCGTAAGCTTCCATATCAACCACATCAACTTCCATATCTATTTTTTTATTAACAAAGCTATCTCCAGTTCCACAAGAATAACCATCTTTTGATGTAATAATTTCTTTAATTTTATCAAAAGGTGTCTCTCCCAATTCAAAATCTAACCCTCTAACATCCATATCTCTTTGATAGAATTTAGTACATTCAACGATTCCTTTTAGCTTAGTATTAATTGCTCCTGCTGTACCATAATTGATAATTAGTTTTGGTTTGTGAATATTAATTAACTTTAATGTGTTGTAAGTTGCATTAATTTTTCCAACCCCAACATGGTTAAAATAGTCTAATCCAATCGTTTCTTCTTTAATTGCTGCTAGGAATAATTTGTCCATAGATTTTTTTTACTAAAGATATAAATATATTAATATTATGAATTTAAAAGATTATATTAGGTCTATTCCAGATTATCCAAAAAAAGGAATTTTATTTAGAGATATAACAACTTTAATTAAAGATGCAGATGCATTTGAAGAATGCATTAATCAAATAATTGAAAGATCTAAAAATTATAAAATAGATAAAATTGCAGCAATTGAATCAAGAGGATTTGTATTTGCTTCTGCTGTTTCTTATCTTCTTAAAAAACCTTTTATTATGTTTAGAAAAAAGAACAAACTTCCAGCTGAAACTCATTCTGTTGATTTTGAATTAGAGTATGGAACAGCAACTATTGAAGTGCACAAAGATTCAATTGATAAAGACGATTCAGTTTTGATTATAGATGATTTAATAGCAACAGGTGGAACAGCTGAAGCTGCAGCTAAACTTGTGGAAATGTCGAATGCTAAAATTGCAGCATTTGTTTTTGCAATTAATCTTTTTGACCTAGGTGGATCTGATAATTTAGTTAAAAAAGGTTATAAGGTTGAAAACTTAATGGATTTTCCAGGGCATTAAATGGTAGCGGGAAGTGGAATCGAACCACTGACCTCAGGCTTATGAGTCCTGCGCTCTAACCGACTGAGCTACCCCGCCACTTAATTATTGTTGATTTATAATAGATTTTTATTTTAGTGCAATCAAGTATTTGAAAGAGTTGTTTACTTTAAGAACGTGATCAAAGTTCCTAATAAAGAAAGTCCCAATATAACAAAGCTATAAAAAATGATTTTTCGTTTTGTTTCATTTTTTTGATCTATTTTCACTCTGTTAAGTAATTTGTTGATATCAACAACTTGTCTTTCACTTATGTGCTGTGCTTCAGATAATCTTTTTGTATTTATATTTTGATCAATTGATTTTTCATTATGAAAATACACTTTTGGCATATCATTATTTAATCACCAATTATTTAGCTCACAACTAAAATTATAAAAATCTAGCTTGTTTATCTTTTAGAGGAGTGATTTCTACTAGTGCTGGGAATTTTTGTTTAGCAACTTCAATATATAGGTCCATTTTTGAAAGTTCTTCATTTGAATGTGATGAACTTACATATCCAAAAGACAGGTTTTTTTTATAATTAAAGGAATAATTCCCAGAAGTTGTTCTTCCTATAATCTTATCTTCAAGATAAATTGGCTCTTCATGTAATAATAGAGGTGTGCCTGGCTTACTATCTTTAAGTGACAGCATAATAAATCTTCTATTCTGTTTTTGATCTTTTATTTTTAATAAGCTTTCTTTACCAATAAAGTTGGTTTCTTTTTTATAACTAATTGCAAAATTTAATCCTGCCTCGTATTGATTTTCTTCAGGTGAAATATCGTGACCCCAATGTAAAAATCCACTTTCCATTCTCATGGTATCCATTGCATGTGAGCCACAGTGAGATAAATCGTGATTTTTTCCTTCTTCAACAATTAATTGATAAATTTCTTTAGCATCTTTATTCTCTATATAAAGTTCAAATCCTAATTCACCCACATAAGATAATCTTTGGGCCCAAACTTTTTTTGAACCAAGGTTACAAGTTTTCCATAACCAAATTTAAATGTTTCATTGCTAAAATCATCATTTGAAATTTTTGAAATTAAATTTCTACTTTTTGGTCCAAAAATTCCTAAACAAACAAGATCATCAGTAATATCTTTAAACTCTAAATTTGGTGATAAATGTTTTAAAATATGTGCTTTATCATGAGTTCTTGTTGCAGCTGAACTTATTATTCTAAAATGATTTTTATCAATACAAATAACAGTTAAGTCTGTTTCAATTCCTCCAGCCTCATTCAGCATTTGTGTATATGTTGATCTGCCTATTTCATCTTTAATGTTAGCTGTACATATTCTTTGTAATTCACTGTGTGCTTCTTCTCCTTTTATTTCATATTTAGAAAATGGAGAGAGTTCATACAAACCAACATTGGTAATTGTATTTTTTGTTTCAAATTCAACTGAAGGATACCAGTTTTGATAATCAAAACTGTATTTGTATTCTGCTTTTTCATTATTTTTTGCATACCACATAGGTCTTTCGTATTCACCCGATACACCAAAGCATGCTCCTTCTTTTTTTAATTCTTCATGATAAGGTAATAGTCTTTGATTTCTTGAAGTGTTATGCTGTTTATAAGGCCAGTGCATTCCATATAAATCACCAAGAGTTTCCGTTACCCTTTCCATAATAAATTTTTTAGATGAATGAAATTTTTGAAATCTTTTAATATCAAGTGAAAATAAATCTTCATTCATATATCCATTAATCATCCATTCAGCAGTAACTCTTCCAGCACCCCCAGAGCTTGCTATACCAATACTATTAAATCCACAACACGTAAAAAGATTATTCACTTCTGGAGTTTCTCCTAAAAGATATTGAGTATCTGGTGTAAAAGATTCAGGTCCTGAAAAAAATTTTCTAATTCCAGCAGTTTCTAACATGGGTAATCTTTGAAATGATTTTTCCAAATAAGGTTCAAAGTGATCAAAATCATCTGGAAACTCTCCAAAAGAAAAGTCCTGTGGCACCACCCCTTTGTCTTTAAAGGCAGGTTTTGCATTAGGTTCAAATATTCCAACTAACATTTTCCCCGCATCTTCTTTTAAATAAAGACAGGAATTATAGTCTCTTAAAACTGGTAAGTTTTTAGGTAATTTATCTAATGGTTCTGTGATTATATAAAAGTGCTCATTTGGATATAATGGAATACTTACACCAATATCTTCTCCAATTTGTCTCGACCACATCCCAGTTGCAATTACAACGTATTCACAATCAATTTTGCCAAATTTCGTTTGAACACCAACAATTTTTTTGTCTTTAACTAATATTTTTTCAACAGGAGTTTTCTCAAATATCTGAGCCCCTTCCATCTTTGCAGCTTTAGCTAATACATTAGTAACTCCTATAGGATCTGCCTGACCATCTTCTGGCATATAAACTCCACCTAAAATGTCATCATCATTTATAACTGGATAGAGTTCTTTTATTCTTTGTTTGTTAACACTTTCAACATTAACATCAAATAATTGTGCAGCTGTTGCTTGTCTTAATAATTCTTGTAATCTTTCAGGTGTACTTGCAACTGTGATTGCTCCATTTTGTTTTAATCCAGTTGATAATCCAGTTTTTTTTTCTAATTCTTTATAAAGATTTAAAGAATATTTTCTAAGACGGGTAATGGTAGATGAGGCTCCTAATTGACCAACAAGACCTGCTGCATGCCAAGTAGTTCCTGAAGTTAACTGATCTCTTTCTAATAATACCGTATCTTTCCAACCATACTTTGCAAGGTGATAGGCAACAGAACAACCCGCAACACCTCCTCCTATAACTACTACTTTTGCTGATTTTGGTAATACGGCTGACATTTATAATTTAACAATATTAAAATTTTCAAATACAAACAACTAAATCTTAATGTTCAGCTCTAAATTTTGAGTGACAAGACTTACAGCTACTCCACATATATTTTCCAAGAGTTGCTTTCATATCTTCTGTTTCATCAATAACAGACGTTAGCTCAATCATATTACTTGAAGCTTTTGTCATTAATAAATTAAATTCATCTTTATTTTCCCAAATAGAAGGCAAAGCTTCTGTTCCAAATCCTACTTTTGAATTTTCAGGAAAAAGATCTAATAATCTTTTATAATTATCACTCATTTCAATCATTAGTTTTTTTGCTTCATCTATATCTCCATTAGAAGCAAGACTATTAACTCTTTTAGCAGTTTTATAATTTTTACTAAAAATAGATTTTCTTTCTTTAATAATCTCTTCTACAGTTTGTTCAGAAAAAGCACTGAAACTATAAAATAATATAAATATAAAAAATAAAGTATTTTTAATTGTTGTCATAATGTGTTTAATTTAAGTATGTCTATATTAAATAATAAAGCAAAATATGGATTACTTAGTAAATTATTCCATTGGCTAACTGCCGCAGGATTAATAGTTCAAATACCGCTTGGCTTTTATTTGGTGGATTTAGACTTTGATCAAACTAGGGTTGATATAGAAAATTATCATATATTATTTGGATTAATCATATTTTATGCAACTCTAATAAGACTAATCTTTAAATTATTAACTCCAGCTCCTGATTTTAAAGGTAAGTGCTTTTCTAGGGCAAAAATTTATAGCAAAGATTAAATCACTTATTATTATATTTGACTTTATTAACGTCACATCTCAGGTATCTTAAAAAAACTATTTAATGGTGAAAGCTTAGTTATTTTTTTTAAAGAAATTAATTTAACTTATAATTATGAGCTTTCTGAGCAGTTTTATTCAATTCATATATTAGCAAATTATGCATTAATTGGATTAATTACATTGCATATTTTAGCTGTACTGTTTCATAAATTTTTATTAAGAGAAAATATTTTAAAGAGAATTCTTTAAACTTTTGTAAATATTATACATTTGAGTTTATCATTAAATAAAATATTTTTTTTATATTTAAGATTAATCTCATTAATTCCATTAGAAATTTGAAGTGAACTAAATTTTAATAAAGTTGATATATAACGCTGTTTTATCATTTTTAAATATATGTTTTTTTTAATATTCACTTTAAAATCAAATTTAGTGATGCTTTTTTTTATATTTAGTTGAAGTAGTTTTTTCCAAATAAGAATATCTCTTTTGAACGACTGATTAAGTTTTTGTTTCATTAAAGAAAATGTAGGAATTTCATTATTTTTTGTATCTAAAGTTAAAATTAAAATAATCCCTCCCACTTCTAAACTGGCGTATGAATAGCTTAATATCTTCTTAATGTCTTTTAAGTTAAATAAGTGAATAGTTTGTTTAATCAATATTAAATCAAATTTCTTTTTATTATTTCTAAGATATTTAATTGCATTTGTTTTTTTAAATATAATTCTTTTGTCAAAATCTTTATGATTTTCAATATCAAGTCCAATAGGCTTATTTATTAATTTGAGTTTAGAAGATAATGAGCCCATTATCTTGCCACGACCACATCCAATATCTAAAATTTTTGAGTGTTTAGTTAATTTTTTTTGTTTTAGTAAAAAATTATTGAAGGACTGGATATATTTTGTAGATGAAATCCAAGTTTTGTTATCCCAATTTTTAAAACTTAACATTACTTAATTTAAAACATTTTAACTTATATTTAAATAAAGTATTAGTTATTGATGTTTGATAAGTTACATATATTTCTTGGTGCAACTGTTGCAGATGCAGCAGCAAGACCTTTGCATTGGGTCTATGATGAAAAAAAACTTAAATCTTATATTAAAGGAAAAAAGAATATTGCATTCTTTAAGACAAAATAGATCTCCATTCTATTCTATTAAAACAGGCGAAGTTTCTGGATACAACGATGTAGGTCAGGTGATGTTTAAAACATTAACTAAGACAACTAATCATAAGGAGGTCATTAAACTCTTTAAAAAGAATATTGTCAAAAATTTTGGACCAGGCTCAAGCTATTGGAAAAATTTATCTTTAAGAAAAAAATATAAAAAAATTAAATGGAAAACAGCCATGAAAGGTCCATGGATTCATCAAAATATTTTAGAAACTATCAAAAATATTAAATTAAAAAAAACTATTACAGGTGGGACTAAAGTTAACGAGTCTGATGGGTATTGTGCAAGTCTACCCTTTTATTTTTCAAACACATCTGACCAGAAAACAAAACAAATTATAAGAACTGTTGCTAATGGCAAGATTAGCGAACAATTTGCTTTGGCAAAACTTAAGATTATTGATTTAGCTGATAAAGGAGACAAGGATCCAATTAATAGTTTTTTAAGAAAAAATATAAAAAACAAATATTTTAAAAATGTTATTGAAAACATCAAAAAAGTTAAAAAAATTAAGTCAAAACCTCACAATTTTGTTGTAAAGAAATTTGGTAAAGCATGTAGTTATCCAGGTACTTTTAATGGTGCAATACATGCAATCATCACCTCTAAAAATTTTAAAACTGCAGTTATTAAAACAATTAAAGCTGGTGGATGTAATTGTTCTCGTGCTAATTTTGTAGGTGCTTATTTTGCAGCTTACAAAGGTATAAAAGGTATCCCTCAAGATTGGATTAAAAAAACAAATCCTGCTAAATCTATACTGAAGTTTATTGCTTAAATGCAAAACCCCTCAATTAAATACATTTTAAAATTATCTATTCCTATTTTTTTTGCAAATTTAGCCATTCCAATGGTTGGCATTATTGATACTGGTTTAATGGGTAATCTTGGTAATTTATCATATTTATCAGCAACTTCTGTTGCTGCTAATTTATTTTCTATGATTTTTTGGAGCTTTGGTTTTTTAAGAATGGGAACTGTTGGTTTAGTTTCACAAGCTTATGGTAAAGAAGATTACACAGAAATATTTAATATTGTTGTTCGAAATTTAGTTTTTGTTTTACTAATTTCATTGATCTTAATTTTATTACAAAGTTATATATTCAATCTAAGTGTGGGTATCTTTAATTTATCAGACACTACTAAGCAATTTTATCAGGATTACTTTCAAATAAGAATTTATTCAGCACCTGGTGAGTTAACACTTTACATTATAACTGGTTTATTTGTTGGATTACAAAAGACTAAAATCTCAAGTTTAGCCGTTGGTCTTTTTTCAATTCTAAATATAATTTTAAGTATTATTTTAGTTTCAAAATTTAATTTAAATATTAAAGGGGTTGCTTATGGGACTTTATTCTCAGCACTTTTAATATCCACAACTTTTCTAGGTTATACATTTTGGTATCTAAATAAAATGTCTAAAATCAATATCAATATTAGTAAATTAATAGATCTTAATAAACTTAAGAATATTTTTAATATTAATCTAAACATATTTATTAGAACTATATTATTAACCTTTTCATTTTTTTGGTTTACTTACCTTGGCAGTCAAATTGGTGAAGACTATATTGCGGCAAATGCCATCTTGATTAACTTAGTTTTTTTGTCTGCTTTCATTCTTGATGCTTACGCATTTTCAACTGAGGGTATGGTTGGATATTCTTTGGGTAAAAAAGATATAGGTTTGTTTAAAAAGATTGTTAAAAACTCTTTTATTTTAAGTACACTTACTGGATTAATTATTTCAATAATTTATTTTTTTATTAACAAATACGTCATTACATTAATGTCTGATATTGAAAGTATTAGAAATCTAAGCTCATCTTATGTGGTATGGCTAATACTTATGCCCTTAATTTCATCATTTTGTTATCAATTTGATGGAATATTTATTGGTGCATCACAAACAAAAGAACTTAGAAATGCGATGATTTTCTCAGTATTTTCTTATTTATTAATATCTTTATATTTAACAAAAATAATGGGCAATACTGGAATATGGATTTCCTTGTGTTTGTTTATGGTGTTAAGAGCATTATCTCTATTTTATTATTTAGACAAAATTTATTTAAGATTTGGTACTATTAAATAGATTCTACTATTCTCAATATAATGATAATGTATTCAAATGTTATTTCGTCAATTATTTGACAAGAGTTCAAGTACCTACACTTATTTAATTGCTTCCGCTAAAGGTAGGGAGGCTTTAATCATTGATCCTGTATTAGAAAATGTTGAAAGATATATACAGCTATTAAAAGAGTTAGATTTAAAATTAGTAAAAGTAATAGATACACACATACATGCAGATCATATCTCGGGGATTGCAGAACTAAGAGATCAAACAAATTGTGTAACAATTATGGGTGATAAAACACCAGTAGATGTTGTATCTATGCAAGTATCAGATGAAGAATTAATCAAAATTGATGGTCTAGAATTTAGAGCTTTATTCACACCAGGTCATACATCAGAAAGTTTTAGTTTCTTAATGAATGATAGGGTTTTTACTGGTGATACACTATTAATTAGAGGAACTGGAAGAACTGATTTTCAAAATGGTGATCCACAAGATTCTTATAATTCTATTTTTAATAAATTATTAAAATTACCTGATGAAACTTTGGTGTATCCAGCTCATGATTATAAAGGAGATACTGTAAGTACCATTTTAGAAGAAAAAAAATTTAACCCACGGCTGCAAGTAAAGTCAGTTAATGAATATATAGAAATTATGAATAATCTTAATTTACCTGACCCTAAATTAATGGATGTAGCAGTTCCTAATAATTTAAAACTTGGAATAGATCTTGATAAACAAAAAGTTAATAACGGGATTGAACCTAATGAGTTTAAAAATTGTTTATTAGAAAAAGATATAATTTTAATAGATCTTAGAGAGCAAAATGAACTAGATAAAATTGGAAAGATTAAAAATAGTACAAGAGTTTCTTTCCCAGAAATTAATGATTACTTAAATAAAAATAAAACTAAATTACAGAATAAGAAAATTTTGTTTTATTGTGCTATTGGTCAAAGATCTACTCTGGCAGTACAAATATCAAAGTCTTATCAATATAATAAATGCTTACATTTAATTGGTGGTCTAAAAAACTGGAAACAAGCTGGTTTAGAATTGATTAAATAAATTTAATTATGAATGTATTTATAATTTTATCATTACTTGTAATTGTAATTGGGATTATCCTATTAGTAGCTTCTCCATCAGTATTATTTAAATTAAACTGGAAAGAAAAAACAGGAAAAGACAAAATCCTCATGTTCTTGTTTTATGGTATTTTGGTTTATATAATAAATATAATTTTTTGGATCTTCAAATAATATTAATAGGCTTTATTATTCGAGATTAAGATTTTATTAATTCGTAAATTTTAGCTTTATCCATTTGGCCAATACTTCTCTGTACTTCTTTATTGTTTTTATAAACAACTATTGTAGTCCAATAATCAATGCCTAATTGTTTTGCTATTTCTTTATCTTTGGTTTGTTCAAAACTTAAAAATAGAACATCTTTAAATTCCTTTTCAGCTTGATCTAGAATTTTTATCTGTGCCTTGCATGTTGTAGCAAGTTTCATTCCAAGAATTAATAACAACTGTTTTTCCTTCAAGTTGAGCTTTTTGAAAAATTTCATTATTAAAAGTTGTGCTTTTATCGACCGCAAAAGCTTTAATTGTAAATAATGCAAAAATTATAATTAATATTTTCTTCATATAATAATTATATGCCTTAAAAATTTGATTAACAAGAATTTGATTTATTTTATAACCCCAATCTTTTTTTGTCTTGAAATAATAATTAATCCACTAACAACAATTATTAAAGCTCCTACATAAGTATTGGTTGATGGAACTTCATCAAATAGGAAGTATCCATATAATATTCCCCACAAAATAACTGAATATCTAAATGTTGATGTGACAGAAACTAATGCAATTTTGATTGTTGCTATTGAAAAAATATAGCCTATCGAAAGAAAAAAAGCTGAAATGAATAAAATAAAAATATCTTTTAAGCTAAAATCATAAAATTTATAAATACTTAATATGCCAAAAAATATAGTGACCACAAAACAGGTCATAAATGCTATTTGTAGACTGGGATAATCTTTTTTAAAATTTTTTGTATACATGTCTCTAATCGAAAGCATAATTGCTGCAATTATAGGAAAGATAAAATAATAACTAGTCTCTAATTTTCCAGGATTAATCACCACCACCACACCAACAAAACCCAATAATACTGCACTCCATCTTCTCCATCTAACTTTTTCATTTAAAAATATTGCACTAAATGCAGTTAATAAAATTGGTGCCATGCTTAATAAAATATAGACATTTGCAAAAGGTAATAAAGCAATTCCAATAAAAAAAAATAATCCAGCTAGAGATTCTAGGAGACCTCTTATTCTTAATTCTTTTGAATAGAAGATTAACTTAAAATCTATTTCTTTTTTTATATAAAGAAATAATAAAATAAAAAGTAATGTAAAAATACCCCTTATAAAAATGATTTGGTTTAAAACAAATATCTCATCATAGTTTTCGTAAATAACTTTTACAAAGGCATCATTTGTTGCAAATGAGAATTGACATAAGAGCATATAAAATATGCCAAGTAAATCGTTGCTAACTTTAAATTTATGAAACATGAGGGGTTTAATTATAAGTTTTTCTATTGGTAATATACAAAAATCAAAAACCAATAAGAAATAAGTCCCTGCAAATATTGTGGCAATAATACTTCGACTGAAAAAACCAATAATTATAGCAAATAGAGCAGCTAATATTTTTGGATTATTATCAATATCTAAGGAACCAGCACTATCTAGGAATATTGGTGGAAAGATTATTGCAGGGAAAATAGCAGAAGGTACATAAGAAAGTATTTTTTTTGTCTTATCATTTAATATGTCTTCTTTTAATAAAAAGATCGTAGAAAACCTTGTTAGATAAGTAATAATTCCACAGTAAATGATTGTCGACCAATGCATTAATTTTTCTTTAAAGTTATCAAAGTTAATAATGTAGCCACTAGTAAAGCAGCTATTGCTGCAACAATAATATATGCTTGAAATGGTATTGTGTTGTAGCCAATAGTTGCAACTATTCCTGACACCAACATTACAATAATATTTTTAAACTTTCTGAAATCATTAATTAATAAAGCCACAAATGTTAAAGAAATAGTAAAACTTAGACCTAACTCTTCTGGTACAACTGATCCTAAAACTATACCTAAAATTGTAGATATCTGCCAAATAGTCCAGCAGGTAAAACCAGCTCCTAATAAATGGTAATGCTTGAAGGTATTGTTTTTATTTTTTTTAAAATAAGTGTTTGAGACAGCAAATGCCTGATCAATTAACACATAAGACAAAATTATTTTCCACGTTAATTTTAAATGAGATAAATATTCTGAAAAAACTGCCCCATATAATAAGTGTCTAGAATTTACCGCACCAACAGAAGTTATTGTAACTAAAGAAGATGCACCACCTGAAAATAACTGAAGTAAAACTATTTGGGAGGCTCCACCAAAAATTATAATAGACATTCCAAATGTCATGTACGCACTCAGACCTAATTCCATCCCAATAACACCATAAATAATTCCAAATGGAACAACAGGTATCATTAAAGGACTTACGTCAATTATTCCTCTAGATAAGGTTTTTAATCTATCATTCATTTTAAGTTAAGTTTTGTATTAGAAACAAACTATATGATCAATATTAATTGGTCTCTTGATACCAAATTTTTCATCTACTTGGTGTTGATGAATATGGTGAGAGTGTACAAATACAGGTATTAATTTATTACTTACAGTTTTAAGGGTGTAGATAAAATTTGTTCCTCTAAATTTTCTATCAACGACTTCTAATTTTAAATTGCTCTGATCATCATGTTCCAGATCTTCTGGTTGAAGTAAAAGCTGAACATCAGATCCCTTTGGATAATGTTTTATAAAATCACCAGTTATTGTACCTAAATCAGCACTCTCTAAACTATTTTCACCTGTGACTTTTGCTGGAATTAAAATTCCTCTATTCAAAAAATTAACCACCTCTATAGAATTTGGAAAATGGTAAACATTGTACGGATCATCAAATTGTTTTAATTGTTCATCAAGAATTATTCCACATTTTGTACCCAAGTAAAAAGCTTCATACGAGTCGTGTGTAACAATAATAGTTGTTATCTTTTGCTCAGTTAATATTTGTTTTAACTTAACTTGGATTTCTTCTTTAAAACTTTGATCAACATTTGATAAAGGCTCATCTAATAATAATAAATCTGGATTTGATAATAACGATCTAGCTAAAGAAGCTCTTTGTGCTTCACCAGAACTTATTTGATGTGGAAATTTATCAACTACATGATCAATATGAAGAAATTTAATTATCTCATTTATATTTAATCCTTTTTTCTTCTTTTTATTTCTCTCAGCACCAAATTTTATATTTTCTAAAACATTATAATGAGGGAAAAGTGAGTTATCTTGAAAGGCCATTGATATGTTTCTATCTTCAGGTTCCACATGGACATCTTTAGAAGAAAGTAATTTATTCTTTAATATAATTTTTCCAGAATTAATTTTCTCTAAACCAGCAATTGTTCTAAGAATTGTAGTTTTACCAATTCCAGATGGACCCAATAAACAGATAATGTCTCCCTGATTTTCAATAGTTAATGAGACATTGCTTACTTTGTTTTGTGCGCTAGCAGTAAATGTTACATTATCAATTTCTAGAAAATTTTTTGTCATAATTTTAGTCTTTAAGAATATATTTAGATGTAATTAATATAAAGAAACTTGCAATAATTATAAGAAATAATGATGGGGCTGCTGCGGCCTCTAATAAATCCTGAGAAGCATAGATATATGCCTTTGTTGCAAAAGTTTCAAAATTAAATGGTCTCATAATTAGCGTAATTGGTAACTCTTTAATGATTTCAATGGCTAATAAAATTCCTATCAATAAAATTGAGTTTTTTAGATATGGGACATGTATGTTTTTGAATGTCTTGAATTTAGAATATCCAAGCAGATATGCACCTTCATCAATGGAATAATTAATTTTTAAATATCCTGATTTAATTCCATTGCTTGCTAATGAATAAAATCTAATAAAATATACCAAAACTAGGCCAAGAATAGAGCCTATAAAAATTGGCTTTATACTTTTCATTTCAAATTGACCTAGAATACTGCTGTCAAACCATGAGATAAAGGTAATGAATGCTACCGCTAAAATAATCCCTGGTATTGCATATCCTGATATTGAAAATGTAGTTAGTGCTTCTAAAAATTTACTTTTAGAAACTCTATTCCCATAATTTGAAATAAAAGCTAAGGCAATTAACAAACAGCTAGATAAAATTACTAAAATTATAGTATTTGAAAATAAGTTAATTAAATCCAAATCAGCTAAATGTTTTGGAAAAATAATTGTCCAATAAAGCATTTGCAGAACAGGAAATAAAAAACTTATAGAAAAAACTAACATGCAAAAAGAAAATGCTAAAAATGATTTATATCCACTTAAATTGATAACTGATTTAGATTTAAATCCACCCTTAGAAGATGTGTGATACTGGGCTTTTTTTCTTGAAAAATTTTCCAAAATAAACAATCCAAGAATAAAAATTAATAGGTAAAATGATAATCTGTTAGCAAGAGTAAGATCATCAAAAGAAATCCAAGCATTATAGATTCCTGTAGTAAAAGTAGATATGCCAAAAAAAGATACAGATCCGAAATCTGATAAAGTTTCCATTGCAACTAACGACAGACCAGCAACGATAGCAGGTCTTGCGGAAGGAAGTATTATTTTAAAAAAAGATTTTTTTTTAGAAAAGCCAAGATTTTTTCCAAGTTCTATTAAATTTTGTGACTGATAGTGAAATGATGTTCTGGTTAAAACATAAACATAACCAAATAATGAAAAGGATATTGAAATTATGGCACCCATCATTCCATCAAATTTAGGAATATGAGTATTATAATTCCCTTCTCCAAATAAATTTTTTAAAATTGAAAAAGCTGTTCCATAATTTTCAAAAAAAGCAGTTAAGGAATATGCGTAAATATATGCTGGGACAGCAAAAGATAAGATCAAAGACCATTTAAAAAAATTTACACCTGGAAAATTATAAAATGAAACTAAGTAAGCACATCCAACACCAATTATAAATGTTAAAAATAAAACACCTATTAAAAGTACTAAGGAATTATAAATGTAATCGTAAAGAAAAGTATTTTTTAAAATTAAACTATAGTTTCCGGTGGTTTCAAAAAAACTACTGAATACTGTTAAAATTGGCGCTGCCACTACTAAAGAAATAAGTAGAGATGCTGCATACCAAATATTTATTTTTCCAAATCCCATATTTTACATTACCTTAATAATTATTTTTAAGAAACTTCCCTTGTTACCAAGGGAAGTCAATACCAACTCTAAAACCAATTTGAGAGAGAGATTATAGAGCTAATTCTTAAAAATTTCTTATACGCTTTAAGTTTTCAGCTTTTATTGTTTAGATAGATATTCTATGCAGTTTTCTGGTGTTGTTTGTTCATATGGATCAGGATCACTTCCATCATTATTCATACCGTCCTCTTGCCACCATTTTTCAACTATGCCATCATTAATAATCGTACAATATCTCCAGCTTCTTTGACCAAAACCAACATGCTTTTTGTCAACTAACATGCCCATTGCCCTTGTAAAATCTGCATTTCCATCTGGTAATACCTTAACTTTTCTTAATTTTTGTTGATCAGCCCAAGCATTCATTACATAACCGTCATTAACACTAATGCAATAAACTTCATTAATGCCTAAGCCTAACAATTTATCATAATTTTCTTCAAATCCTGGTAACTGCTTTTCAGAA
>CAJJAW010000011.1 GCA_905182195.1 Alphaproteobacteria bacterium UBA4588 | reverse complement strand
GATTAGCCGTGCCAGCAATGCCTTACGGCTCGCCCGAGGTGATACCTGAAGTTAGGTCCAATAGTACGGGTACTCTAAATCAAGGTACGCAATACTTAGTGTGTGGAAAAAAGTATGATCAAAAAACAAATTACGGCCCAAGCTGCAGCTGAACTTATTAATTGTGGTGATACGGTAACCATTGCTGGCTTTGTTGGGGTCGGTGTGTGAATTTAAAAGTGGGCAGTTTTATGCCGGTGAAGTTTCAATAAAATTTAAATTAGGAGATGCTTGAATGTCCATTATTTGGAGAAATTCGGCGCTAGCACATCGTCACGCTGAAATTGGTGGTGAATTGGAAGACTGGAATGGCATGGGCACCGCCTGGAGCTACCACAGCGACCCTAATGACGAGCTGACTATGCGTCAATCCGTACCAAAGCGGGTCTGATGGACGTATCTGGTTTGAAAAAATGCCATCTGGTTGGACCTGATGCCGCCTACGTAATTGACCGCGTAACTACTCGTAATGTCGAAAAAATAATGCCTGGACGCTCTGTTTATGCATGTATGCTAAATGACCAAGGTAAGTTTATTGATGACTGCGTGATATACCGGTTAGCCGTGAATAGCTGGTTGGTAGTGCATGGCACTGGGACTGGCATGGAGCAGCTATCCACTGTGGCTGCATCCAAAAACTGCGAAGTGATTTTTGATGACGATATGCATGACATGTCGTTGCAGGGCCCCGTCTCAGTAGACTTCTTGGCTAAACATGTGCCTGGCATTCGTGATTTGGCCTATTTTGGTTTGATGCAAACCAAACTGTTTGGCCGCGCTGTGATGATTTCACGGACTGGTTATACTGGTGAGCGTGGCTATGAGATTTTTTGTGGCCGTAAAGATGCTGTTCATCTTTGGGATTCGATCCTTTCTGAGGGTGCTGACATGGGTATTCGCCCGGTTCAATTCTCAACATTAGATCTGCTGCGCACAGAAAGCTATCTGTTGTTCTACCCTGGTGACAATTCAGAAACCCATCCCTTTGACAACGAAACCTGTGGCGACACGCTGTGGGAGTTGGGTCTTGAGTTTACAGTGTCACCTGGAAAAATCGGCTTCATTGGCGCGGAAAACCATTATTCATCCGAAGGCAAAGAGCGTTTCAAAATCTTTGGTGTTAAATTGGAGGGTACGGCGCCAGCAGACGAGGGCGCAGACCTGCTGCAAAATGGGCAACATGTTGGCGTAGTCACCTTCGGTATGTATTCCGACGTAAACAAGCACAACGTTGGCATCGCTCGAATGCCAGTCAATTGCGCTGTTGCGGGAACGGCTTTGACCGTCCGTAATGCTGATGGGGCCGAGATTGCCTGTGTGGCGTCCGAAATGCCATTTTATGACGAAGCTAAATCAATCCGCACTGCAAAGGGTTGATCTAACGTTAAAGGCGCGCTTGTATGATTTGCAAGCGCGCCTCTACTATTTTTATGTTGGGAGAATATATTAAATGTCGGCATTTAAATTCCCTGAAAGTATTCGCAGTCGGCCTGTGTATGGCATTTTAGAGCCGCGGCCCGGAAGATCCCATTTGATGATTGCGGATTGTGAAGGGGCGGAGGCTATTTTAGGCCTAGCCGTCCGGACGCCACATTTGATGGCCAACACGCATATTATTTTTATTCCCAACGGCACCAAATTTGGGACCAAACTGCAAGCACTTAATCCTGCGCAATATTATGAGGGCCCCAGTTATGCCGCTGCCCTTTCCCGAATTCAGCGGGTCTTGTCTGACGCTGCGATGGGTCTACAGATTTACCTTGCGGGGACCGAAGGTATGATGGGGCAGGCGCAGAATGAGGCAATGCAGGCTGGGTATGATTACACAGCCATTCAAACTGAACACCGTGGCTCTGTGGCGCGTCGAATGCAATGTGTGCACTGCAAAGGTATCACTGAAGATGTGATTATCGATCCGTTCAAGTGCAGTCACTGCGGGCTTAACCTGTTTGTCCGTGATCACTACTCACGTAGGATAGCAGCATTTCAGGGTGTATGTATTGATGCTGAAAATCCTGGCAATGTGCCGCCATCTACGGAGTTGTACTCATGAACGCCCCAGCGCCAAATTCAACAGCCCCTAAAGTGGTGGGCGCTGAAAAAATAAAAGTTGTTGTATCTGCCATAGTGCCTCTGAATAATTTGGTTACACGGTTTGAGTTCAAGCGCGCAGGTGGTGGCCAGTTCCCCACGTTTTCGGGCGGTGCGCATACCGTAGTTGAGATGCAGGACGGTGATTTCAAGCGTATAAATCCCTATTCATTGATGTCTGATCCTGCGGATCGTGACACCTATGCTATCTCGGTTCGACGTGATGATCAGGGCCGGGGTGGGTCGCTATTTCTGCACCAAAAAGTGCAAGTGGGCGCAACGATGACCTTAAGTTTCCCTGTAAATTTATTTTCTTTAGACCTGCGCGCCCGAAAGCATTTATTTGTCGCAGGTGGTATTGGGATTACCCCATTTATGTCTCAGATCAAACAGTTGGACGCGGTCCACGGTAATTGGGAACTGCACTACAGCTGCCGCAATCCCGAATTAGGCAGCTATGTTGATGAACTGACAACAAAATACGCCCACTCGGTGAATGTATATTATGATGATAAAAAACAGCTAATTGATCTGGAAAACCTTCTGGATGGGCAACCTATTGGCACACATCTTTATGTGTGTGGTCCCAAAGGAATGATCGACTGGGTGCGTACGACTGCCGCTGCGGCGGGTTGGCCTGACGCTCATGTGCACCACGAAGAATTTTTAGCCCCACAGCCTGGCAAACCCTTTGCGGTTCGGTTGGCCAAGTCTGGCCTCTCTGTCGAGGTGGGTGAACATGAAAGCTTGCTAGAAGCCATTGAGCGGCTTGGAGTTGAGCCACCCTACCTTTGCCGTGGTGGCGCTTGTGGCCAATGCGAGACTGATGTTCTGGAAAGTGAAGGCACATTTATTCATCGTGACCATTGGCTTGAGGATGATGAGAAATCTTCAGGCGTAAAAATTATGCCATGTGTGTCGCGCTTTGAGGGTAAAACCCTTGTGCTGGACCGATAGGAGAATTGTGTCATGACCATTCAATTTAATGACGAAACATTTCGTGATGATTATTCATTTAGTAATTCACAGCGCGCAAAAGACAGGTTTCCGTTTCCGTTTCATGAAGACAGCTACATGTATTCGATAAATATGGAGCAGCATCAAGGTGGCCCAGCTGACAGTATTTATGAAAAGCGGTTTGATGTGGACGAGCATTATTTAGCCGAGATGCGCGACCGGGCTTTGGTTTTGGCTGATGATCCGCTGCGTTGCCAATCCTTGCCGCATATGACGCTTGCGGGTTGGGATCTGTTGGAACTCATTATGGTGTCGAAATCTGAGGATTATCCTGAGTTATTTGAATTACATCGGAATGGTTTCAAATGGCATTGGATTAACAAGCCTATGGGCATTGAAGATCACTTTGTTTTTATGGATGAGACTACGCTGCCTTACGGTCCGATGGAATATATCACCCGCCAAACTCAGGGCGATTTTTGCGTATTAGACCAGCGTGAAGATAATCTATGGATGGATGCAGGTATGGTCACCACGCAGGCTGACTGGAGTTTGGATTTTGATATTGGCATGAACTTCTTTGAGTGGCATGCGCCTGTGCCATTGGCCCATGAGAAGGGCATTTTTAAACGCGCGTTGAAGTTTTTGCTTAGTATCCAGCAAGGCGCACCGGCGCGGCGACTGAACTGGACTATGACGGTTAACCCGCTGTTGGATACAAGCCCAGAAAATTATCACAAATGGGGCGTACAGAAAAACACTCTGACGCCAGAAAATCTGGGATCTAAACAGCATTTGCGTGTGGAGTTGCAAACGTTTTTTCGCCTGCCCCGCTCTAATGGGCTTGTTTTTCCAATCCGCTGCTATCTGATGTCATTCCAAGACATTATGGCAAAACCAAAATGGGGCCGCAGGCTGCACCGGGTGGTGCGCGATCTGCCGGAAGAATTGGCCACATATAAGGGCTTCATCGATAACCGGCCAATGATGTTGGACTTTTTGGCCCAGTATGACGATGGTTTGCCAACCTCTTTTGGAGTTTGGGCAGACGAGCATAGTGAGCCATCTTTGAAAAAATAATTTGCGTTAAAGCACGCTATATGAGTCTGTATTTCTGTATTTCTGTATTTCTGTATTTCTGTATCTAGCTGCTCTGAATTCCACCTTTTGTAAGAGCTTAGGGTGTAAATTTTTTAATTCAGAGCTGCGTTATTGTGTATTTTGTGGGTAGCTGATGATTGAGAGATACCGTGCAGGCAATTGAACCAGTTTTTCTGGC
This sequence comes from Alphaproteobacteria bacterium UBA4588, assembly GCA_905182195.1. GTDB lineage: Bacteria > Pseudomonadota > Alphaproteobacteria > Rhodobacterales > Rhodobacteraceae > Planktomarina. The sequence continues at coordinate 9,216 of CAJJAW010000011.1, read as the reverse complement.
CCATGGGCGCTATCAGCATCAAAAAATAGCGTATCACCTGGCTTAAGCGGATAAACTTCATCGCCGTGGCGGTAATCAACTTCGCCTTCCAGCATATAGATGGTTTCAATCCCGCCATGTTGAAAGGTTGGGAACACATCGGATTCAGTCGATAGAGTTATTAAATATGGCTCTACAATCACTCCGCTTGCATTGGCTCCAATGTGGCCCAAAAGATTGTATTGATGACCAGCGCGGGTACCGGCACGCTCAGTCTCAACACCTTCGCCAGTTTTGGTGTGTATTGCTTCGCGTTGCTCCTCAAACCTACGGAAAAACGAGGTGATCGGGACTGACAGCGCATTGGCCAAAGTTTGTAAGGTTGTGAGAGAGGGCGAGGTATTGCCATTCTCAATTTTGGATAACATCCCAATAGAAAGCCCGGTTGTGGTGGCCAATTCGGCCACTGTAACTTCTTGGCGACGACGAAAGGCACGCACCTCGCGGCCGATGGCAACCTCCAGCACTTTTTCGCGCTCCTCACGCACGACGTGTGGATTTTGCGTTAGTTTTGAGGCCTTTTCAGGTGTTATTTTTTCAATATTCATAAATCCACCCTGATCTTTCTCATTGGTCTCTTGATCTTGGTATTAGTTTTCCTGTTAGTATCATAAATATGAATGATATGAAAACCCAGTCAATTGGTTTTTTGATTTTTGACGGCTTTCCGATGGCCTGTTTGACCTCAATGATCGAGCCTCTACGTGCGGCAAACGAAATCTCGGGCCAAGATGCTTTCTCTTGGACGCTTATGGCGGAAACTATGGATAAAATTTGCTCTAGCGCTGGGGTGAACTTTGAGCCGGATATGGTCTTGGGACAGGCAGAGGGGCCTGATTATTTATTTTTACTTAGCCCGCCGATGGCCGGGTTTTCCAATCCAAAGGTGGGTTACGGTGCTTTGCGCGCGCTGAGCCGCCACGGAACAGTCCTAGGTGGTGTCAGCGGAGGAGTGTTTCCACTGGTACGTTCAGGGGTAATGGCTGGGCAGGTTGTCTCAGTGCATTGGTGCTATGAGGCGGCTTTTCGCTCTGAGTTTCCTGAAATAGAGGCTTCAAATCAGGTAATAGAAGTGTCGCAACGCCGTTATACCGCCTCTGGGGCGGCGGCGGCGTTTGACTTGTCTCTGCGGCTGATTGAGACTCGATTGGGGGCTGATGTTGCCACAGAAGTGGCTTGTTGGTTTCAGCATCCTTTGATGCGGGGTGAGGGAGTGCGCCAAAGCATTCCAACATACCGACAAACTTCAACCGACGCCACTCTGCCGCTGGTAGTGGCTAAGGCAGTGGCCGTATTTGCCGCCAATCTGACTGAACCAATATCTGTGGCCGATGTGGCTGATGAGGTTGGCGTCTCAGCTCGGCAAATTGAGCGTAGTTTTAAGAAGGCTACTGGCCAAAGCCCATCACATTACTACCGTTCTATGCGCATGAAGGCAGCGCGCCAGTTAGTGATGTATTCTAAAGATAGTATGGCCCAAATTGCCCTACAAGTTGGCTATGGGTCCACTACCCCCATGGTGCAACACTATAAATATGCCTTTGGGCTATCGCCGCAAGACGACCGCCGCCGGATCAACCTCTACCGGGTCCAGGAAAACATTCCAGTTCCATCAGTCTAGGCGGGGTCTAGTTCTGAGAGATCGTTGTGCGTAATGTTTTTGAGTAATTATCCATTAAAGGATCTTAATTATACGTTTTAAATTGTTTTAATCTTACGCTAATATGCGGACCGCATGGATGTGAGAAGCCCGTGGTGGAGAGAGGCGGCGGAGGAGCGGGGACCAAGTATGGAAATATGGTCTAGAGCCCTGCAGATCACGAAACAGCCCAAATGGTCGATACTAGTCCGGGTTGCATCCCCTGGCTGAAACTTGGTCATGTTGATGGGGCAGAGGCGCTCTAGTACAGCACCCAATCCCACTCCGCGCAGATCGAACCTGCACCAACCGCTAGTTTGCTCAGTTATTGACGCTTTGCCTTTCACCTCTGCTCTCGCCATTGCGAACAGTGTCTCATGGCTGTCATAAGGCGCTTCCAGCATCCATTGCTCTGGCCCAGTCCAAAAGGCAGTAACCGTGTTTCCTGCGGCATGGTTGGGCTTGGGAGCTGCGGGACCTATTATCCGCCGAATTGCCAATACCGTTGCGCGTTCCCCGCCTTTGCGGGCTGCGACTGATGCTAGGGCATAGCCGGGCTCTTCGCTGAGTGTGATGGGACCATGCTGTTCTGTGCGGGGCTCTGTGCCTCCAAGTGCGGTTGTGGCTGATAAGTTATGCACGCAGACGTTCCCCCTCAGGGTCAATAAAGTGGGCACTGACTACCTCAACCTCATGATCAAAGCCCGTCAACGGACTGACAAGCCGCATGATCTCTCCCTTGCGGCTGTCGCCTGATTTCAAATAGGCTAGCGCGATAGAGCAACCTAAATTTGGCGAATAACAGGCTGATGTGACATAGCCCTGATCGTGGGCTGCATCTACTGGATCGCCCTTGGTCATCAAATGGCTGCCGGCGGGCACAGGATTTTTTGGGTTCACTGGTTTAAGTCCAACCAGCATCAAGGCGTCATCCGTATTCAAACCACTGCGTTCTGACAGGGTGGAGCCAATGCTATCCTTCTTCTTGGAAACCATGCGCCCCATGCCAAGGTTTAAAGCTGAGGTTGTGCCATTTAGCTCGTTACCCGCCGCATGGCCCTTTTCGATCCGCATGACCCCCAGCGCCTCGGTGCCGTATGGAATTGCGTCAAACTCTTTGCCAGCCTGCATCAATCTTCGTATCATCGCATCCCCGTAGCGGGTGGGCACTGCTATTTCATAGGCTAGCTCACCTGAAAAGGAGATCCTAAACAAACGCGCTCTTAGTCCACCACACACCGTGATATTGGCGCAGGCCATGAATGGAAATGCGTCATTGGAGAGATCAAATTCTGGATCCACAACTTTTTTCAGGAGCTTGCGCGCATTGGGTCCGGCCACGGCATATTGTGCCCAGGCCTCTGTGGTCGAGATTAATTGCACGTCGAGGTCAGGCCAAAGGCATTGGCGGGCAAACTCCATATGGCGAAAGACTGAGACTGCATTTGCAGTCGTTGTAGTCACCACAAAATGGTCTTCTGCCAAACGGGCGGCAGTGCCGTCGTCCATGGCAATCCCATCTTCTCGCAACATCAGCCCATAGCGGGTTTTGCCTACCAACAGTTTTGCAAAGCCATTGCAATATATTTTGTTAAGGAATGTTGCGGCATCAGCGCCTTGAACGTCAATTTTTCCCAATGTGGTGACGTCACAGATCCCTACCGAGTTACGGGTGGCCAGAACCTCACGGTCCACAGATTGCCGCCAGTGAGTTTCACCCGCTTGCGGGAACCACTGGGCGCGCAGCCACATGCCCACTTCGACGAAGACTGCGCCTTGCTCTTCAGCCCATGTGTGGCTAGGAGTTTTGCGCGTGGGGCGGAAATCAGTTCCACGATCCCGGCCCGCAAAGGCGCCAATAGCGGTGGGTGTGTAGGGCGGGCGGAAGATTGTTGTACCTACTTCTGGAATAGTTTTTCCAGTTAGCTCAGCCATAATTGCCAAGCCACCCATATTTGAGGTTTTGCCCTGATCAGTGCCCATGCCCAAGGTGGTATAGCGCTTGAGGTGTTCGACGCTGATGAAATTTTCTTGGTGCGAGAGTTTGACATCTTTGACTGTGACGTCGTTTTGCTGATCCAACCACGCCCGCGAACAGCCTTTGACATACCAAAAGGGGGTCATGTTGGCTGGAGCGTCTTCAGCCAGAGGGAGGGCAACTTTATTTTGCTTAATGCCCAGATCTTTTAATATAGCGTTAGCCTGGCACGCACCAGAGGCCAGTGCCTCTGCGGTGGTAAAATTGCCCAGAGCCGCTCCGGCCACGCTGAGACCTGCAGGTCCATTGTCGGGTGGGCAGAAGGCTGCAATTTTCTCGTTCCAAACTGGGCGGCCACGATGATGGCTGGTTAGATGTATATTTGGGTTCCAACCACCAGACATGCCCAGTGCACCGCAGGGCAGGGCACGTGTGTTACCATCAGGCAGGGATACCTCAATAGAGGTGAGGCCTAAGCGGCCATTGCTGTTGACCACTTGCCCGCCTGCTATCACCTCATATTCCTGGCTTAGTGGGGCGTCTTGGCGAATGTCTACAACTGCGGCAATTGATACGCCTGCTGCGTGTAGGTCCGCTGCAGTTTTATGGCCATCATCATTGTTGGTAAAAATCGCCACATTGTGTGCCGCAGTGACCGCCCAACGGTTGGCATAACAGCGCATGGCCACCGGCCAACATGATGCCGGGGCGGTCATTGTTTTCGAATGCGATGGGGCGTTCGGTAGCCCCGGCGCAGAGCAAGCTTCGTTTTGAATATATCCGCCAAAGAATTTGACGTGGCTTTCCGACCTCTGGAACTGCAAGGTGATCAGACACCCGCTCTAAAGCGCCATAAATTCCATGATCAAAAGCGCCTAGGATAGTGGTGCGAGCCATGACCCTCACATTGGGTAGGCTGGCCAATTCTGCAACAGTTTTTGCAGCCCAATCGGTGCCAGATTGGTCGACCAGACTAAAGCGTTCGGAATTAAGCCGCCCACCCATAGTGTAATCTTCATCTGCAAGAATAACTTGGGCACCCGCACGTCCGGCGGTGAGTGCGGCCGCAAGGCCGGAGGGACCTGCACCAATGATCAGAAGATCGCAGTGTAAAAAACCGCGGTCATAGTCATCAGGGTCATCTTCAAAGCTGATGCTGCCAAGACCTGCTGCTTTGCGAATAATAGGTTCATAGACTTTTTCCCAAAAGGCGGCTGGCCACATAAAGGTTTTGTAATAAAACCCTGCAGTCAGAAAGTTTGAAAAGCGGTCATTTATGGCCATAAAGTCAAATCTGAGGGAGCCCTATCTTGTTTTGTGATTTGGCGGTTAGTCCCTCAAACAACTCGGCCGTTGTGGCACGGGTGTTGGGCTCTTGGCGTGCCCCATCTCGCAGTTCCATAATTGCATTTGGCTCCTCAGAGCCTGAGGTCAGAACCCCACGGGGACGGTGGTATTTGAACGAACGGCCCATAAGGCGCACATTGTTGGCTAAAAGTGCGCTGGCTAGCGTATCGCCAGCGTGGCCTTGGTAGGATTTTCCATCAAATTTAAAGTCTAAGGTTTTGGTGCGGTCAATTTGGCCACCACCGAGGCGGTTTATCTGGCTCATTTGCTGCGCCCCCGGCCGCGGGCCACATCGCTGGCCAATTTAACTGATGAAATTTCATGTGTTGTGGTGTCGCGGGTCACGACTAAAAACGACCGATCCCCTTGCTCATGGTACCAAAGCTCAATGTGTGGTCCGGCTGGGTTGTCGCGTAGATAGCCATAGTCAACAAACTGTAGCAAGGCGTCCTTGGCCTGCCAATCTGGGCGATCCAACAGAGCCGCATCGCCCATATAAGTAAACTCTGCGCTGTCACGAGGGCCAAGAATGGGGTGATTGATGATCATGTCCGAACTCCCTCAGTGAAGCTGTGGGTTATTGCCCATGCCTTTTTCATCGATCATCTGACCTTTTGCAAAGCGGTCAAACCGGAAGGCTGTGGCAAATTCATGTGGAGTATCTGTGGCCAGTAGGTGCGCGTAGCACCAGCCAGAGGCAGGTGTCGCTTTAAAGCCACCATAGCACCAGCCACCGTTGAAATAGAGGCTTTCAATGTGTGTATGGTCAATGATGGGAGAACCATCCATCGACATATCCATAATTCCGCCCCACATCCTTAGCAACCGTACCCGGCCGAGCATTGGAAAGATTGCCATGGCGCCTTCGCATACATCCTCAACTACAGGTAGGTTACCGCGCTGGGCGTAGGAGTTGTATCCGTCAAGATCACCGCCAAATACCAAGCCGCCTTTGTCTGACTGGCTGCAGTAGAAGTGGCCTGCGCCAAATGTGATAACCCCAGGCAAAACAGGTTTGAGTCCCTCGGATACAAACGCCTGCAACACATGGCTTTCGATCGGCAGGCGCATGCTAGCTTTGGCCATAAGTCGGCCGGAGGAGCCTGCAACACAGGACGCAACTTTGTCCCCTTTGATGTACCCGCGGTTTGTCTCAACACCTAGGCATTTTCCACCCTCAATGCGAAAGCCAGTAACTTCGCAGTTTTGGATAATATCCACGCCTAACTGATCTGCTGCGCGGGCGTAGCCCCAAGCTACAGCGTCATGGCGAACTGTGCCGCCACGATATTGGGCCAAGCCGCCTTTTATTGGGAAGCGTGCATTGTTAACGTTCAAAAAAGGGTAGCGCTTCTGGATAGTCTCAGTGGAGAGCAAATCTGCATCCGCACCGTTAAGTATCATAGCATTTCCACGCCGAGTAAAGGCATCACGTTGCGCATCAGAATGCACCAAGTTTAGAATACCGCGCTGGCTGATCATCGCATTATAATTGATGTCCTGTTCTAAGCCTTCCCAAAGTTTCAAAGAGTGTTCATAGAACGGCTCATTGCCATCAAGTAGGTAATTAGATCGCACTATGGTAGTGTTGCGTCCAACATTGCCACCGCCAATCCAGCCCTTTTCCAACACGGCCACTCTTTTGGCGCCGTGGTTGCGGGCTAAATAATACGCTGTCGCCAGCCCATGGCCGCCGCCGCCGATTACAATATAGTCATAGTGTGCCTGCGGTGCGACATCTCGCCAAGCGGGCTTCCAGCCCTTGTGGCCAGTTAAAGCTTCCTTAAGCACGCGTAGCCCTGAGTAGCGCATAAACATTGACCTCCTTGCGTAATAAGGTGTCTTGTATGAAGTTAACTTACACCTCAGGATCGGACAAAATTTAAACAATTTCCGACTTTAAATCCAGTTTTTAAATGCCTGGTGTTTCAGTGTCGATGCTAAATATGGCGTGTATTCATTTTATAAACCCCACTAAAACCGCATTAATAACAAGAAAACTTGACTGGCAGGAAAATTACCTCAGAGTGTATACTACTGTATTCCTGTGGATTGATAAGAATCACAGGCGCGAATGTTTTTGAGTTCATTGGACCCGCCTCTCTCCTCTAAAGGGCAGCTTACGTCTTATCTGATAGAAGGTATTTGCTTATAATGGTGGCAACTTAGTCACCCTAACTTGGGAGGAAGAAATGAAGAATATTACACGTAATTTCGCAGCCGCCGCAGTGTCATTTACTCTTGCGTCTGTTTCGAGCCTTGCGATTGCGGCCGACTCTAGTAAGCCGATTGTAATTCCAACACATAACTGGTCAAGCCAGGTTGTTATGGCTTATGTGATAGGCGGTATTTTTGAAACTATGGGGAACAATGTTGAATATGTCCCCGCCGACACTCAAGCTGTTTATGAAGCTATTCGTAACGGCGATGTAACTATATCTCACGAAGTATGGCAGTCGACTTTTGGCGTTTCTTTCTACAATGCCATGGCCAAAGGTGGGATTATCGACGCGGGCACACATGCAGCTATGACACTGGAAGAAATGGGCGTGCCGCAGTATGTGATTGACGATAATCTCTGCCCAGGTCTGCCAAACTGGGAGGCTTTGGCTAACTGTCCTGAAGTTTTTGCGACTGCAGATTCTGGTGGCAAAGGCCGCTGGTTAGAAGGTCCGCAAAGCTGGCATGGCACTCAAATGCCAGAACGTTTGGCAGGTCTCGGTCTTGATGACAAATACATGGTAAAATTTGCTGGGTAGTGCAGACGCACTTTGGGCAGAGTTAGAATCTGCAAAAAAAGAGCGCCGTGGTGTTATTACTTTTAATTGGACCCCGAACTTTACCGATGCTGAGGGCTTTGTATTTATTGAATTCCCAGAATTTTTCCAAGGTTGTCGCGTTGGTGACGGTGGAGATGGTGCATGTGGTTCTCCAAAAGGTTGGTTGAAGAAAGCTGCGAACTACAAGTTCCCAAAAACTCACCCTGCTGCATACACCGCATTCAGCAAAATCTCGTTTACCTCAACCGATATTGGCCAATGGCAGCCTTAGTTGATGTTGACAAAATGAGCCACCAAGACGCTGCTAAGGCTTGGTTGGCAGCGTATGAAGACGTTTGGAAGCCTTTCACTGAGTAAGGTACTATGATTTCCTGCAACGCCTCTCAGCGTTGCAGGTTTCGATGCTTTGAGTTGAGGCTAAACTCATCTAAAATGTTAGCCTATTGATGAATGAACGATATCTCTAGTAACGTTGATTTCAAAAGGCTTAATCGACAGATCTGGACGCTCATTAGGAACTAAATATGTCTTCGCAAGCAATAACCGCAAGCAGTACCAAACCTGTCATAAAATGTTCCTCAGTTTATAAAGTTTTTGGTGAAAACGCCAAGAAAGTACTTGCCCAGTCGAATGGACATGTCGACGCTAAAACATTCAAAGAAGCTGGCTGTGTTGTCGGAGTAAACAACGCCTCCTTTGAAGTATATGAGGGCGAAATATTTGTTAGTTATGGGGTTGTCTGGATCTGGTAAGTCAACTATTGCTAATCTGATTCCTCGCCTGACCGATACGACGTCTGGCGATATATTCATTGATGGTCAAGACTTGCTGGCAATGACCTCCAAACAGCTTATCGAACTTAGAAGAAATAAAATGGGGATGGTTTTTCAAAACTTTGGACTATTGCCGCATAAAACTGTTTTAGAAAATATTGCATTCCCACTCCAGGTAAAGGGTAAGGGAACTGACGAAAGCGTGAAGAGGGCGCTTGAAATGGTTGAATTGGTTGGCCTAGATGGACGGGAAAACTATTTTCCCCGGCAATTGTCTGGTGGGCAACAGCAAAGAGTGGGCATCGCACGCTCCCTTGCCGTTGAACCAGATATTTGGTTTCTTGATGAACCCTTTTCCGCGCTTGATCCGCTAATCCGAAAAGAAATGCAGGATGAATTTCTTCGATTACAGGGGGTTTTGAATAAGACTATTTTGTTTGTGACCCATGATTTCAATGAGGCCCTGCGTCTTGCCGATCGGATTGCTATTATGAAAGATGGTGTAATCGAACAACTCGATACACCCGCAAATATTGTCCTGCGCCCAGCCACAGAATATGTGCGAAAATTTACTGAAGAGGTGCCCAGAGAAAAAGTCTTAAAAATTGAAGATGTAATGGACCCTGAAGTAAATGCGTCTCAATTGGGGCCGTTGCAGGT
>CAJJAW010000010.1 GCA_905182195.1 Alphaproteobacteria bacterium UBA4588 | reverse complement strand
CTTGGGTTTTGGCATCTCATACGCCTCTAGGGACGCATCTCCACTCAGGCGCCGCTTATGCTTTGTTCGCTGCCGTAAAGATCGATCCCAAAAGCCCTCGTTCTTGCTGTAGTGGAATAGGCCAGAGCAATGGCGACACAGGAAAAGCCGACCAAAGCCGTAGAGCTTTACCACCCGCTTGCCACAGTCACACCTGAAGTAGGCCCGTGAGCCTCCAAAGCGGCAGGGCAGGCGCTCTATTCGGATGGGCTGGATCACGGAGCCATAACGCTCAGAACTGTAGCCTAGATGCAGATAATCGGCAGTTGCACGCATTCCGATAGAGGAAAACTTTTTCCCATTGCGTGACCATGCCATTGTCCCGTTCCAGCCGTTCTTTAAGCAGCCATCTCTGTTGAGCTGATTGGCGTCTATAGAACTGCATTCCTCGACTTTGGGTTTGGTACTGCGCCGCCCTGATCCGTATCCGCCCATCTCTATTCTCCAATATTATCAGGTAATCATTTGGGAACTTTGCGGTTTTAGCGTTTTTTCTGACAGTTTTCTCAACCGACCAGTTTAAAGGAGGTGAAGGAGGTGTTTACAGTTTCACCACACGCCATCCCTTCCGTCCGTCAGCTTTTACTGGTTGGAGTTGATATCCCCCAACAATCCTGTTTGCATTTTTGCCCAGCAATTGACCCAACTTGGTGGGGCTTAATTCGCCACGGAAATCATCGATCGGAAACTCCAGCAATGCGTCCATTAGGCTTGAGTTCTCAGCAGCGGTTTGTTTGGCTTTTCGCACTGTCGTTGGTACGTTACCGAAAGCGGCGTGCCACTCTTTCATCAAATTGCCAAAGTCATCGCTATCTGGGCTGTGATTAAGCTGCTCTAACAAAGAGGTTGCAGGATCAGGCAGGCCAAGCCAAATAAGCGGATGGCGACAGTATTCTGACCATGAACCGTTGAAGGTAGCAATGCTGCTGACGTCGGCTTGGGGTGCGCCTGCGTTTCGCCATGCCTGAATGAGTGTCAGAACTGCGCTCACGTATTTGCCTCTGTCTTGGCGAACCTTTTTCAAAGGCTGGCTATCATAATCAATCGTTGCAGGTGTTTCGCACTGCGGGTCTAGGTGAATTGTAATCACACGCCGAAGCAGATCGCGTATTGGCCCCACATTATTACCTGATCCCAAAAATAGCGTGCGAGTGCTGACTGATGCCGTCTTGCTGACCCCAAGAATGCGTTCGGTAATTTGTTCAGCTGTAAGCGCACGCTTGATAACGCCATGTGGCGCCCAGTCGGTATCCATATCATCGAACTCAATCACAGCGGGGCCAGTCAATAACAGTGACAGAATAACCTTGGTAGCTTCTTCGGATGAGGTCGGATAGCTCACTTTGTTATTAAGGCCGGGGCCTGCAAAGGCTCCAATCAATTCACACAAATATGTTTTCCCGCTCCCCATCGTTGGCGCTCTTACGTGAAAGGCGGGTGCGTGGGATAAAGTGGGACGTACCGTGGCCGTCATCATAGCTGCAAGCGCAGCAGCCTTATCCGCGTCCGCCACAAAGCGAAATTCGCTGAGTAAACCCTCAAGTAGGCTCAGAGCCTCTTGTGCAGCCTCTACGGTCGGTTCTGGCAGAGCAAATTGTCGAGCATCAAAGACGCCAAAACGATGTGTTTGGGAATTGTATCCCGGTTCAGTTATCACCTTTCCGTCAGCTTCACTGAAATATGGCTGACGTGCTAGCCCTGCAAGTGGGGGTAGGTGTGTAAATTTTTGAGCGTCGTACAAGACATTGACGTGCCGTACAGGCGGGTCAGTCAGCACCCAACACTCGCTCCGCCCGTCATATCTCTCCCAAGTCGCTGCGATGGATAGTTCGCGGGTTAGGGCGGGGGCTGTAGTTGGTATTATAGACGGATCGCCGCTGGTCGGGTCTGTCGATACTGACACGATCAAACCGCCCAGCTGAAAGTGACGCCCACGGCTTGCCAGCTCTTTTTCTGCCGCATCCACAATTCGATGCAGATCGCCTGCTAATCACGCGAATTAGAGGTTTATTGCGCGCCTGCGATCTTTGCATTTCAAGAAAATCTAACAGTTCTCCAAGGCGGTATTGATCGCCATGGGAATGCTGGCATTTAAACCCACCTGATGCGTATTGATCGTCGGGTTCAAAATATGCAGTCCCATGATCAATCGCGTCAGTATGCTCATTCACCCACGGACAGGTTATGTCGTGCTTTCCTTCACCCAGTGGCGTTTTATAAAGACCATGGTCTTTGAGGGCCGCAATAACAGAGTTTTCAGTTGGCGCTGGCGTATGCACGCCTTCATCGGCGGACCGTATAATCAGACTTTTACCCGAAACTTTGGTTTTCTTAGGACGTCCAGCAGGCGCAAGTTTTAGTTGCAGCCCTTCCACTATCGCTTCAGGTGAGTATCGATGCTCAGGGCGCCAATCGATTAGTCGACACTGAAATGGTGCGCCATTTTCAGTTTGATGCGCAGGCTTTCCGTTTATAGCCACAGGCAATCGCGCCCAGCGGGTTAACGGTTGATTAGCTCCAGCATCACATAATTTAGCATCGATAAGGCCATTCAGGAGGCGTTCAGCCACTGGACCATCAGTAATCGGCTCACTCAGAATTATCCCAGCTTGGTAATTGCTGGGGCTTGTCTCAATCAACCATGACAAGTCGAAGTCTTTAAAGCGATCCAAATCAACCTTGGTGCCTAGGTCGTCCAGCATTAGAAAGTGGCATGCCGCAAACTGTCCCTTCAACGCCCTGAGGGACCCATTTTCGCCATGATAAAAGCTAGAGCAATTGACATAGTTATTGGCTGTTGGCGCCAAGTTCGTTGTCGCTTGGTCCGCGCGCCGCGCTGTATAGCCACCTTTCGTTGGGTCACCATCCTTCGTGGAGACAGCCGCATAGGCTTGTTCTGGCAGTCTTGGAAATACGGCGTCGATAAATTCCAAATTCGTCACTTTCGAAACACCTCCTTCACCCCCCTTGAGTGGGTCGGTTCGCAAAAGTGGCATTTCACTATCACACTCTATTTTGAGCATTGGTCATGCTGGCCCCCGCGCTGGGCTATCCGCTCTTCAAGCCATGCATCAACCTCTGCTCCAACCACCTACTGCTCGTGGTCCTAGCTTTACTGGCTTTGGAAAGTCCACTTTTCATTTTTTCTAAATGGTTGAGCGGGAGAGGCCTGTCTTTGCCTCAACTTCGGGACGTCGTTTTATTTCGGTATCTTAGTCATGTTCAGCTCCAATATTTTGGGGCGAACTGGTCCATCAAAGAGAGACAGACAGCCGCCCCCTAAGGTTAAGGGGTGTCAAACTCTCTTCTCTTCTTCTCTGTTCCCAGAGTGTCTTAATTGATCTTAAATGTCAATATGTATGATTTTGTATTAATTAAAGTACTACATGTAGTGTACTAAATTTAGATTAGCCTTAATTATCACCACGCAAGAAACTCCCCATGCCTCCATCATTTACGCCTTCCTTCAACCATATCAGTACGGAAATAGGCTCTCATGAACGTCGCCGACAGTATGAGCTAATTGTATTTCAGCCATATCGCGATCGTGACCCTGTTCAGCCGCCCAGTCTCTAAATGTGGAGCGCAATGCATGCGGTACGGCGGGCCTCTTAACTGAGGGTCAATGTATCCCCTGCCCCCTCGCTTTATGTCTTCCGCGTGCATACGCTCGCATTGTTGCGCTGATTGTCATATCAGAAAGCTGCTTCCCTTTGGGGATGGGAAAACCAGTGAACAGTTTTTAATACGGGGCAAACTTAGCAAAAGGGCCACAGCTTCAGATGTTAGAACAACGCGGTGTTCTTTTTTTGCCTTCATCCGTGAGCAGGAATAATCCAAGTCGCGGAAGTCGCGATGTCGCGGGTGGTAGTCTCTAAATTTGTTTGTTCAGGATCGATGTCTAATTCATCCCAAGTCATGCCCCGCACCTCCCCAGAGCGAGAAGCGTTCATTAGTAATAAATTGTAGCGCCTTAGCTCCCATGGCATCTCGTTGTTAAGTCAGACCACCACCGCTGCGCGTCTTTCAATTGAGGGCAGGGTATGTTCTGTGTTTTCGAAACTTTATTGGGATTAGGTAGAAGCTCAGAAAGATTACCCCTCCAACGAGCTGGGTTATCCCCTTCACGATGCCCTGAAACTGTTGCCCATGATAAAACAGACTCAATACGTCCCCGCAAGCGCGACGCTGTTACAGTCTTGGACGACCAAATTGGCTTTAGAACTTGTAAGACATCCTGAACATAATTTCGGAAACAGATAGACTTTCCAAGTATTAGGTTTTGCGTATAGTGTTCAGCGTCGAGCGCCACTGGTTTTTATGCTTTTCATTTCGGAACTCATCAAGCTTTACGTCTAGATAGAGGTCTGTAGCTTCTGCGAAAGTAAGAGATTTTTACGTATTTCTTTTTTCAGCGAGTGGATCCAATCCGTCTTTTATAAGTCGCTTGTTTTTGGCCGCCATTTCACGTGCGTCTACTAGTGGAATAGTGGGTGGACTACCCAGCCCGATCTCACGTCGCTTACCTTTTACTGTGATTCTTTGAAGCCACCTCGCGAGCCATTGTTTTCCACACGAAGGAACAGACCTGTCCCACCGCCGTCGTGGTACTTACCGGGTTCCAAGTTACCATTTACCTTTGCGGCAGTAAGGGTTTTAGATTTACGCCGTTCGTTTTGCTCAATTACTATACGCCCCCCAATTTGCCCCCCTATAAAATCCGGATCTCTTCGGATTTTCGGAACTATGTGGACACTAAATGGTTCTATGCTATATAGTAAAGTACTAATTATAGTTATAATTAATTAGTACTTGGACGGCTTTGGAATTTATTGGAAGATAAAGTTATACGGACTGTCTGTCCGCCATAAACTGCCTTACTAGCAGTGGCATACCCTAAGTAAGCATCAGTTATTACTCAGTTCTTTTAGCCCGGCGCTTGTAATGCCGCATGTGAGTACTGACCAAATTGCTGACCAAATCTATCCCATATACCTTCATCCGTGGCGGTTACTTTTACTTCTCTCGCCGTGTCCCTGCTGATTTACGTCAGCATTATTCCTATCACCGTGTCGTCCAAGGGCTTGGTACATCGTCCCCACAAAGGGCTAGAGTTCAGGCTAATATTGCTGCCGCTAAGTTAGATGCCTACTGGGGCCAGATGCGATTGGCTAAGTCTGAAGTGATTGGCATGTCGCTGGTTCGGAAAGTTTCCAATGGCCGCCTAGAAGTAGCCTTAAAGCTGCCTCAGGCTGACTGTCCGTCCCTTTTAGATGCCTTAGAGGTTTATCTTGAGCAGAAGGGTAAAGGTCGCCCTAAGACCTTCCGTGTGGCTGCTGAGCGGTCTTGTAACTATTTGATTGGTCTTTGTGGTAACAAGCCTTTGTCTGGGTATACCCGCCAGGATGCCCTGCAGTTTAGGGATTGGCTTGGTTGCCCGTGGACTAACAGGCTCCAGCGTCACCCGTAACTTCTCCCATCTAAAGGCCGTCATAAACTTTGCCCTGTCAGAGTATGCCTTGGATGTTCGTAATCCCTTTGTGGGCGTTTATCATGACCGAAGTGCAGGAGTATTGGTTCGCAAGCCAATACCGATGGAAGCCATTAGAAACGTACAATCTGAGTGTCGTGCAATCGATGATGATCATGAGGTGGCTGATAGCTTTGATCTCAGACACAGGAATGCGTTTGGCTGAAGGTGCGGGGCTACTCAAGCAGGACTTAGTTGGGCTTGATACTGATCTACCATATGTCCGTGTTACCAAGCACCCTTGGCGTAATCTGAAGACTGCTAGTAGCGAACGTAAGATACCTCTGGTTGGTGAAGCCTTATGGGCTGCTAGACGCATATCAGAGGCAGATAATGCATCAGACTTTGCTTTCCCAAGGTACAATAGGACATCAACCACAGCAGCTAACTCTGCCAGTGCTGCTTTAAACAAATGGCTAAAGCAGTATGTTCCAGCGGATGCACGATGCATAGCTTCAGACACTCAATGCGAGACAGGCTAAGGGCTGTCCAATGTCCTGCAGATATCACCGATCAAATAGGTGGGTGGACGACTGATGGCGTAGGCCAAGGATACGGATCAGGCTATCCAATGAGTGTGCTGAAGGAGTGGCTGGAGAAAGCCAAGTAGGCTAGCTTTTCAAAATCTTGAACCATAAGCTGGTCTTTCAACCAACCAATAAAAGGACACTTGTAATGTTATTTATGATCCAGTCGTCACACGACTATTCAACTTGTCAGACACATCACCCTGAAAAAGGCCCACTATTCAAGGAAACATTAGCTAATCTTGGAAATCATGGTGTGAAAGTTCATGCTCAATATTCAAACAGGTTAGAGCATACTCTGTTCATTGTGTGTGAGGCTGATACCTTTGAGGCTCTAGATGCTGCATTTGACCCAATTCTGGAAATGGGACACCTAGAAGTTACGCCAGTGATGAAGCGTGATTAACCAAACTCAACACCATCCCAGATCACCAACTCAGCAATTTGGTCAGTACTCACATGCGGCATTACAAGCGCCGGGCTAAAAGATATGAGTAATAACTGATGCTTACTTAGGGTATGCCACTGCTAGTAAGGCAGTTTGTGGCGGACAGACAGGGTGTTCATCTCCTGTTGCATCCACCAGTAATCAGCTAACACTCTGTATTCACTCAATACAGCATACCCCAGTTCACTGCAATAAGGCGCATATTGGTCAGTAATCTGGTCAGTAATTGACTGGGGGCCGCATGTGCCACCCCACCCCCTGGGGATGCCGTATATGAGCCTGACCTGAGATTGGTGACTGGAGTTCGTAAACTAGCTGTATGCGGCTGTGAGAGGCTGTGTTGACGGTTTCTGCTGAGCAGAGTGCGGGGGCTGCTTGTGGATGCTACTTCAACGAGGAAGGTGTCCCCTTATTAATACCCTTTCTCGTTAAAGAAGAGAGATAAGAGTGTAGGTAGTGTAGGCTGTGTAGGCAAATCGCAAAAGTCCCCAGAGATCTCCCAGTAGAAAGTTTCCCAAAATGCCTACACAGCCTACACTACCTACACTAATCTGGGCTTAGAACTGCATAACAGGCTGGATACCCTGCCACTGCATCCCACTAGAAGTACGGGACTGGTAGACGCCGGTTAGTTTGTCCAAGGCTTTCTTGAAGGCGTTGGTGGACTGAGGCTTACGACCGATGGCTTGGCAGTAATGGCGATAGGTCTCGTAAAGCTTTGAGGCGGGATACTTGATATCAGGATCAAGCTTGCATTCATCCCTTATGAACTGAGCAAAACTATCCATCTCAGTCTTATAAGCGCTGACCTGCTCTAGGACTATTTGAGGAGGATTAAGGCCTTGCTTTTGCCAATCCAGACAACCCTGTGATTGCCCAGTTAAGAATACCAGGCAGTTCTTTGGTAAGCTTACTCCCTAGTTCCTTATCCTGCTCTTCAGCAGTAAACGTATGATTGAAGGGGATGGCATGTATCCGTCGCCAGATACCATGGTCAATATTGTTGATACTTGGCAGACTATTGGTAGCAAGCCATATTTTACCTGTGAAATCAAACTCGACATGGGTGCCGTAGAGGGGTCGTCAAGGGATCACTTCAAGCAGCACTACAACGGTTGAAGGTGGAGGAGTTCGGTTATTGCCGTGAGTGTGGGGAGGATCAGCTCAGAGGCAAATTAATCAGAAGCTCTTTTTGACAAACCAGGCTTATAAATATGTCAGTAGAGTTTATTATATCTGTTAAAGAAAATTTAACTTGCTCCGAGTTACTTAGTCATATTAGCTTGTTTCGTTAGCACCCCATGGGGATATTCAGTGTTTAGGCCAATTCTAACATATGCTGCGACTATTTTAATATTAATGGTGACCGGTACTTGGCTTATTAGCTCTGAATATTGGCCGTTTTCGTCAAAAGAAAGCGACCAATTTGCAAAGTGTCGAAGCAGCTCCATTACTGGAGTTGTCGGACCCATTGGAGGTCCGTTTACACTTATTGATCAGAAAGGTAGGACAGTAACAGATGCAAACGTCATCACAGAACCGTCACTTATTTATTTTGGTTATACATTTTGTCCGGATGTTTGCCCCCTCGATATGGCGCGCAACGGTGAAGTAGTCGACATACTTGCCCAGACCGGAAAATCGGTGACGCCTATTTTTATCTCAATAGACCCAAAAAGAGACACGCCTGAGGTCATGGCCGAATATTCTGAGTGGATTCATCCGAAAATGATGGGGCTAACCGGGTCACAAGAGCAGGTGAAAGCGGCAAGCAAAGCCTATCGAACCTACTACAAGTTGCATTCAGATGAAGGTAACGAATTTTACCTTATCGATCATTCAACTATGACCTACTTCGTTTTGCCAGGCCATGGGTTTGTAGAGTTTTTCAGGCGGGACCAGAGTGCTGAAAAGGTCGCTGAAAAAGCGGCTTGTTTTATAAACAATTCGTAGTGGTAAGTTACCGTCAGAGACGGCCTCGCAAAACCACGTTGGGGCACCAAGAGCCAGAGCGTCGCTTGCAAGCACAATGACGTTGCAGATTAACTTGAGGCTTTTGAAAGTGGCGGCTACGCATGAGTGGCCTGCGCCCCAAAGTAGTCAACTAGTCAAGTAACCAAGCTGCTCTTCTACTATATGGCGTTCAGGACATACTAGTTTTAACTGACGTGCAAACTTGGGCGCATGGCGTTGATGACCAAAAATCAAAGAATGCGAGAATAAGTGCCATTCTTGTTGGTGATGATAGTTTGGATGCCAATATAGGGCATCTATGCGCAATGACCGGTGGGCAGGTTTTCTATGCTCCCGGCGATAACGTGACCAGTGCTATCTCAACCAGCCTGACTGCAATGCGCAGTGGGCCGGGCCGTGGTTCAGTAAAGTTGTCTAAGACCTTACCTAAACATTTAGCGGTAAAGCGAGCCGGTGTTGAAGTCGCTATATCTTGGCTACCAAACAACACTGACGCTGCTGGAGGTGCAAATCGGGGGGAAACAGGTCGTTGGCTAAACAACGGAGCTGAGAATTCTCATTTACCGTTTAGGCGACGAGAACGGGCGATGCTAAAATTTCGACGAATTCAAACCTTGCAGAAATTTGTCTCAGTCCACGCTTCAATTCAGAACCATTTCAATCAGGAACGCCATCTTTATTCATGCACCAATTTCAAGCTAAACCGTGCTGCTGCTATCGCTGAGTGGCGTCAATTAATGGTCGCCTGGATTTAGGCTGTGCTGGTTAGGAAATACTAAGACTTTTCTGTAAATATGCCACGTTGCGTGAGCAAAAACAGGCAATACTAAAATTAACCCTACTAGAACAACAATCGAGCCCAAGAGTAATCCAAAACTAATCACCAATCCCCACAAGATCATGGGAATAGGGTTAACTTTGACTGCTTGCACAGACGCTTTGATGCCATAAAGTGCGCTCACTTCATGCTCGAGTACGAGAGGAAAAGCTACGACAGTTGTACAAAATGCTAACAATGCAAAGCAAAACCCAAGTCCATTTCCCACCACGATAAGGGTCCAGCCCCTCTGTGTCGAAATGACTTCTCGCAAAAAATTAAAAATAGAGACTGGATATTCATTTTCATACAACAAAACATATAAAATATTTGCGGTGAACATCCAAGCGCAGAAAATAACTAAAAGCATAAGGCCAAGGATTAAAATTGCTGGAAGCGCAGGTGATTTTATGACATTAAAAACCTCTGCCCATGAGGTATCAAGGCCTTTTTCCAATCTTCGACTTATTTCGTATAAAGGTAGCGAAACAAAAGGACCCAGCAAGGCCAAGCCAGTCAGCATTGGAAACAATAATTGTAGCGTATTTTCGCCAGCCGCCCAAAAATACAAAGCAAAGCCCATAAAGGGGTAGAGAATAGCAGTAAAAAAATAATGAGACGGCTGTTGTAAAAAGTCTTTCCAGCCAAGGAGCAGCGACTGCCAGATATCAGTTGTAGATATTTTATTGACACCAATTTTTATTTCACTGGGGAACCCTATCGTAATCAACCCGTATTGAGACATTACCAAACCTCCAGTTTTAACCAGCCAAAAGATACATGCCTCTTGGTTAGAAAATAAGTTCCCCCAATATATTCTTTATTTTATTTCCTTCACCCGGATGGGGTTAAACGAGCGACCAAATTACAGTATCCACCAACAGCGCGGCAAAAATCAAAAACAGATACTTTATCGAATATACGAAAAGCTTTTTTTCATTCCTGAAAGTAGGGTCGTTTGGATTAAAAACTAAGACCTTCCAGCTGTGCCAGATAAATATAAAGCCAATTATTGCGGCAAAAACTCCATAAAATAAACTTGCTGAACCTACCATCCACGGCATCAAACCTACGGGTCCCAACGCTAAAGAATAAACAAAAATTTGCCGCTGTGTAGATCGCCGGCCCGCAACAATAGGCATCATGGGAATGTTGGCATTTTCGTAGTCACGAAATTTGTACAGCGCTAGGGCCCAAAAATGTGGTGGCGTCCAAAGAAAGATAATCATAAACAATATGCATCCCTCGATTGTCACAGAGCCTGTCACCGCTGCACATCCAATCAAAGGTGGAAGTGCGCCAGCAGCGCCACCAATCACAATGTTATGCGGCGTTCGAAATTTGAGCCACATGGTATAGATTACTGCATAAAATAAAATTGTGATCGCCAGCAAAAGTGCTGCAATTAAGTTTGTTGAGATTGCAAGTAATATGATAGATATGGTGGCACATATCAATCCAAACAGAAGCGCTTCACGTGAAGACAAACGACCAGACGGTATCGGTCTGTTTGCAGTACGTGACATCATTGAGTCAGTACCAGCGTCATACCACATATTAAGCGCGCCAGCCGAACCTGCTCCAACAGCGATCGCAATCGTGGCAAATATTGCCTTGGTAGCGTCTATACTACTTGGCGCAATCATCATCCCGACAATTGCCGTAAAAATGGCTAAAGACATGACACGAGGTTTTGCTAAAGCTAAAAAATCAGGAGCCTTACCAAAATAGCTACTTCGAATATTGCGTATTAGGTTTTCTGTTAGTATCATCATTTAAAAATCACCACTTGGCCTCTGGCCTCATATGAAATTATTGTGAAGGTCTTCTCACTTGTTTGAATTGAACTTAATCAACTGATTGGTTGCTGGAATACGAACGCTAATATAGGTTAATTGACAGACCATAATGCACTACAATCCAGCAAACAGTAACTTAAATCTATCTTTTGCCTTGCCTCGGTGTTTAACTTTAGCAGCCTCTTTAATAACATCCTCTGAGACTTCACCAACCTGGATCAAGGCTATCATGCCCATTTGATAATGTGGCTTGCATTTAATCCCATACAACCCCTCAACATCTAACTGAACTATCAGCTCTTTGTTCATTTTACTTTTGAATTTTTTAGCTCCATTGGGGATCATTTTTTTTATTGTTTCAGCGTTGTGCCCTTTTGATGTTGGTGTAAATTTTATGCAGTCCCCTGCAGCCGCCAAAACGAAAGATGGTTCAAAAACCATTTTCATCTTAGGGTCCGTTTTACTCTTATTTAGCATTTTGATTTCGTGGACTTTACCACCTTCACAGTCAGCCGCATTCGCTACCGAATATGAGTTACAAAATATTGCCACCAATACGATGGCCATGCACCTTGAAAACATTGCTTTACCTCACTTTTTGTCTGATTGGGTTCCATTTTCAAAACGGCTGATTAGTCGCATCAGCTTGGATTTCAGCGGGGGCCAAACAGTAAATTATAAAAACTATCCCCCAGCAAAAAAAATAAACCGTGTTAAGACAGTATAGTTGGATTCTATCGCCATAATCGCCACAAAAACCAAAACTGCTATCGGTGGCAGAAGGACAGCATAAGTCAAGGAAAGTCTTTCCCATATAATATGCATAAAAATTGCTACAATTAGACCAGCTTTTACGAACATAAAGAAGAGGATCAAAGTCCAACGCAAGTAACCTTGAACTCCCATGAAATCAATCGCATACGAACAGGCGCTCAGGACAAATAACCATCCCCAGACAACAAAATATACCTTTAATGGATGCGCTTGATGGCCATCAGCAGGTATTTCTGTAGCGCTATATTGATTATTATGACTGCTATTAGATTCTGCCATGTTTAATCCTCACCAAAGATAGAAAAATGCAAAAATGAAAACCCAGACCAAATCCACAAAATGCCAATACAATCCCATAATTTCCACGCATTCATATTCGCCTTTGCGACTAGTAAAATAACCCGGTGTCTGCTTGTCGTAGTCTCCACGCCAAACTTTCAGCGCCATTACAAGAAGGAAAATCACTCCAATAGAAACATGGGTTCCATGAAACCCAGTTATCATGAAAAATATTCCACCAAATTGCGGTGCACCCATCGGATTACCCCAAGGCCGCACGCCCTCTGAGATCAATTTGGTCCACTCAAATATTTGCATACCTACAAATGTGGCTCCCAAAAGTGCTGTAACAAGTAGCATTATGGCCGTTAGGTTTCGGTTTTTTCGGTAGCCATAATTCACAGCCAATACCATTGTACCACTGCTCGATATCAAGACAAATGTCATAATCGCAATAAGCAGGAGGGGAAAATTCGTATGTCCTATATGCAGTGAAAAAACTTCACTAGCGTTTGGCCAACCCACTTTCGTAGACATCCGAGCAGTCATGTACGACAACAGAAAAATACTAAAAATAAATGTATCGCTGAGTAAAAATATCCACATCATTGCTTTGCGCCAGCTTACATTCTTAAACGCACGCTGATCTGATGACCAGTCCTCAACAAGACCAGATAAACCCTTGGGCCTATTATCTGAAGCAGTTACTTTTGCTGACGATGTATCTGTCATAAAAACACCCTTTGGCAAAGTTCAATAAATGGATCATATGTCCAGCCCAACATTACAAAAATCATTACGCACCAAATAAAAAATAAGAAATGCCAATAGAGGGCACATACATCTACTCGAGTCACTATTTTATGTAATTGCGTATCGCTCCGAGTGAGAGCCGTTGTATGAAAAAGAACAGCCAAACCGCCAATAATATGCAACCCATGTAGGCCCGTGAGTACATAGAAAAAAGTACTCGAAGGGTTGCTCGAAAGGTAAAATCCATTTCCAGCTACTTCGTACCATGTAATCACCTGGCCTATAAGAAAAGCAACCGTCAGAACACAGGCGTTTATCAGCAAAGGTCTTACAGAATCGTTGTTGTTTCCATCATTTCGAACGTCGACTGGCACGGGGTTTTCGCCCCCCACTACCTGTACTTGTGAGGCTTGGCGACGTGCAGTAACTAGAGCAGACTGAAGATAAATGCTTGCTCCCAATAAAAGAATGCCGTTAATCCAAATAATACTTGGCAGAGGAATTTGACGCCAGTCTTCAATTTCTTGACGCATAAAGTGGCTACTGAAGAATAATGTAAATAACATTCCAACGACTGCCAGAATAACTAAGAGACCGACTTTTGCCTTTGGCAAGGAAACTTTGTGAGACCCCTGGTCCAAACTGTCCAATCCACTTTCAAGCCAAGGCTTTGCCCCCAATCGTTGATGTGACAACCACCACATAGAGGTCGAGACAACGACTGCCAGGAATATTAAAACGACAGTCATTACGCTGAACCTCCTTTGGCTATTTGGGCAGGATCATTTTGAGCTAAGAAATCTTCTGAAGCACCAGGAACACTATAATCATAGGGCCAACGGTAAACGAGCGGAAGCTCTGGGCCAAAATTACCATGCCCAGGAGGGGTCTGGGCCGTTTGCCATTCAAGTGTCGTCGCTCGCCATGGATTGTGTCCGGAGGGCTGTCCCTTTCGAAGACTTCGAAAAAGATTATATAAGAACAGGATTTGGGCAATTCCGACGGTAAAAGCTGCCAAGCTAATAAAAGAGTTCAAAGTGGCAACAGAATCAGGAATAAAAGCGGCGTCTCCCAATTCGGGATAGCGTCTTGGCACACCGACCAACCCGATGTAGTGCATAGGGAAAAATATTAAATATGATCCCACAAAAGTAACCCAAAAATGAATTTGTCCGAGGCGCTCATCCAGCATGCGCCCAGCAACTTTGGGATACCAATGATAGATAGCACCGAAGATAACAAGGATTGGCGCTACGCCCATAACCATGTGAAAATGTGCGACAACAAACATTGTATCTGACAGTGGAATATCCACTATAACGTTTCCAAGAAACAATCCTGTGAGACCACCATTTAGAAATGTGACAATAAAGCCAAGCGAAAATAGCATCGGAGTAGTCAGGTGAATATTTCCATTCCAAAGGGTCAGTATCCAATTATAGACCTTTAAGGCTGTTGGGACAGCAATTATTAAGGTCGTTGTTGCAAAGAAAAATCCAAAATATGGGTGCATCCCACTGACGTACATATGGTGCGCCCAAACGATAAAGCTAAGGGCTCCAATTCCAACAATTGCCCATACCATCATACGATATCCAAAAATGTTTTTTCGCGCGTGAGTTGAAATTAAGTCTGACACAATCCCGAATGCAGGCAATGCTACGATATAAACCTCCGGATGACCAAAGAACCAAAAAAGATGTTGAAAAAGAATTGGACTCCCGCCACCATAGCTAAGATGATCTCCAAACTCGACCAAAGATGGCATGAAAAAACTAGTTTCTAACAGCCGATCAAACAACATCATTACAGTGGCTACTAACAACGCTGGAAATGCTAAAAGTGCTAGTACTGTCGCAGTAAATATCCCCCATACTGTCAGGGGAAGCCGCATCATTGTCATACCTCGAGTTCGCATTTGCAGCACTGTGACCACATAATTTAGTCCACCCATTGTAAAGCCGATAATGAAAAGTGCTAATGATAAAAGCATAAGGATTATCCCTAGTCCTTGACCACCAGGGGTCCCAGAAAGAATTGCCTGAGGGGGGTAGAGTGTCCAACCTGCTCCTGTGGGGCCTCCCGGAACAAAGAAACTAGCGACAAGCACGAGCACCGCCAAAAAATAAATCCAAAAGCTAAGCATATTCACATAGGGGAACGCCATATCACGGGCACCAATCATCAGTGGGATCAGATAGTTACCGAAACCCCCAAGAAACAAAGCGGTGAGTAAATAGACCACCATGATCATTCCGTGCATGGTGACGAATTGATAATAGGTTTCTGGTGTAATGAAATCAAACATTTCTGGAAAGCCAAGCTGTAGCCGTATCAAAGAAGACAAAACAAGCGCCACTAGACCAACCGCAATCGCTACCCCAGAATATTGGATAGCAATTATTTTAGCATCTTGGGAGAAAACATATTTTGTCCAGAAATTTGTTGCATGATAAAGCTCCACCTCCTCTAGCTCAGCGGGAGGGAGAATGGGGAGCGAGTCGTTTTCAATCTCAGCCATAATTAGGGGTCCCCTAAATTAGTAAGTTCTATTTTTTGATATGTAGACATCTCCGCAAACGTTGTCTGCTCGCTGATCCACAGAGCATAATCCTCGTCGGTATCGATCAAAACGGTCCCACGCATGTATGCATGACCCGTACCGCACAATTCCGCGCACAACACGTCATAGGTTCCAACCCGAGTTGGTTCCATCCAGTAGTATGTAATCATCCCCGGAACCATATCCATCTTCGCTCGGAATTCTGGTACGTAAAAATTATGTAGTACATCCACTGATCTCAGAAGCATTTTTACAGGCTGTCCAACAGCCAAATGCAGGTCATCACCATCAATAACAATATCATCCTGACCATATGGATCCTCAGGATTAATCCCTAATATATTGTCGTCACTGATCAATCGATTATCTGCGGTACCTAATTTTCCGTCCGCGCCAGGCAACCTAAAACTCCAACTCCATTGTTGCCCCACAACCTCAACTTCAGTGGCGTCCTCTGGAACAGTTACAAACTGAAACCAAACGACCAGCCCTGGCGCCAGCAAAGCCGCCACACCCAGGCTTGTTAAAACGGTTAGCCAAGTTTCGAGTTTATTGTTTTCAGGTTCATAGGCCGCAACCCTGCCTTCGCGATACCTAAATTTGTAGACGCAATACGCGACAAATAGTAAAATCACGACATACACAAAGCCAGTAATCCAGAAGGTTAGTGAGATCATGTTATCCATAAACACCCAGTTCGTCGCGATGGGGGTCCACCACCAAGGACTGAGCAAGTGAAATACCACTGATCCAATAACTAAAACAACGAGTGCAAGAGCCGTCTTCATGCTTATTCCCTTTTGCCTAGCCATAAACGGCGATAGGT
Source organism: Alphaproteobacteria bacterium UBA4588 (assembly GCA_905182195.1). Classification (GTDB taxonomy): domain Bacteria; phylum Pseudomonadota; class Alphaproteobacteria; order Rhodobacterales; family Rhodobacteraceae; genus Planktomarina. The sequence goes on along the minus strand of CAJJAW010000010.1, from coordinate 1,410 downwards.
GTGAATTGGGTTAAGTATTTGGTCTTAACTTGTCTTAAATTTATTTTTACCTGAGTTATCTCTATATTTATAACTACTGTTTAAAGTAACTTCTTTGGTTACTCACTTTAAACTTTTTTATTACTTATTATTGCGTCATGTTTTATTATTTTTGTCTATATGGCAACTTGTCGCACCGTTTATAATGAGATAATGCCCAAATTTATCAAAAGAGTTAAGCAAAATAAATCAGAGTCTTAAGAAAAATTGCTCTGCATTTCTCAAAGAATCTCCATTTGATCTGGGCGAAAAAAAAGATCAAATCCACCACTTCATAGATAAAAATCCCCCCGCAGTCGGACTGAATTGAATTATTTATATACCTTATCGTAATAAGTTGAACCACAGACGTCGTAATGCCTAAGCGCATCAGTAGGACCAAGTTTTAAGATCCCAGGATAGCGATGTGATATCCGCACTAGCTCATTAGGTAATTCTCGAAATGAAGTATGCAATTTCATCTCCGTGCAACTGAGGATGGATAGACTTTTTTACGAGAAATCTGGAAATACCGCCGAATCTACAAAAAATTCTGGACTAATTTCGCATTATCTCAATTAAATAAATTAGCAAACCAAACGGCTCTGTCAGATAAAACCACTTGAGACGGGCAGGGCTAATTTGTAGCGTCTTTGGATAACAAAACACACTCTCCAGTTCGCTATTTCAAAACCAGCCCTGAAGTCATACGGCTTGGAGTAATGCTGTATGTTCGATTTCCGCCACCAACGCCTTCAAGAAAGCCTTGGACAAACTAACCGGCGTCTACCAGTCCCGTACTTCTAGTGGGATGCAATGGCAGGGTATCCAGCCTGTTATGCAGTTCTAAGCCCAGATCAGTGTAGTTAGTGTAGTCTGTGTAGGCATTTTGGGAAACTTTCTACTGGGATATTTCCGGGGACTTTTGCGATTTGCCTACACTACCTACACTAACTACACTCTTATCTCTCTTCTTTAACGAGAAAGGGGTATTAATAAGGGACACCTTCCTCGTTGAAGTAGCATCCACAACCAGCCCCCGCACTCTGCTCAGCAGAAACCGTCAACACAGCCTCTCACAGCCACATACAGCTAGTTTACGAACTCCAGTCACCAATCTCAGGTCAGGCTCATATACGGCATCCCCAGGGGGTGGGGTGGCACATGCCCCCCCAGTCGATTACTGACCAGATTACTGACCAATATGCGCCTTATTGCAGTGAACTGGGGTATGCTGTATTGAGTGAATACAGAGAGTTAGCTGATTACTGGTGGATGTAATAGGAGATGAACTCCCTGTCTCTCTGCCATAGATCCCATCTATAGTATTGTTTTAATTAATTTAAAATATAGTCATATTTTTTAGACCCACATTCAGACCCACATCGAAGT
>CAJJAW010000009.1 GCA_905182195.1 Alphaproteobacteria bacterium UBA4588 | reverse complement strand
TGCAAAATCCTCAATTACAGATTGGTGCCATACATGGCTAAAGGCCATCGGATCAGCTCCACTACCAGTTGTTGAAGCGACGCCAAATAACTCAGTTTCGCCGTTCAAATATTTTATCCGTCAACACGCCTGCTCCAAGATGTGCCGCAGCTTTGGTGCCTTGTAAAGTTATTGTCTCAGCCTCACCAGAATACGCAGCTGTTGTCGCCATCAAAGTTCCAACCGCTCCACATTCAGTCTCGAACAAGGCACCAGCCCAGTCTTCAGCCTCTAGCTCATGCAGCGGCGTACGCCGCATTAGTGCCTGAATGGTGGAAATCGGCCCAAGTAACCACATAGCTAGATCCAGTGTATGTATTGCTTGAGATATCATGACGCCACCGCCGTCGCGAGCGTAACTTCCACGTCCTGAAACATCGTAGTAACTTTGATCACGCCACCATGGGACGCGCAATTCTACAGTACAAATTTCTCCTAAGGCTCCTAATCCTATCGCTGATTTAAGCGCTATCGAGGCTTCGCGTGCGCGATGTTGGAACACAATACCCAGTGGGACTGACTCTTTTTCGCACATCTCAACTATCTTGGTAGCGGCTGTTAAATCTCGTTCTATTGGTTTTTCCATTAAGATAGGTTTACCCGCTGCAGCAAGGGTTTCAACGATGTCATGACGTGTATCTGGTGGGGTCGCGAGAATTACAAAATCAACCGAGCCATCCCGCGCGATATCAGCCACAGATGCGTAAGCATGCGTTCCTTTAATTGCCGCAAAATTAGCTGTATGAACAGGATCTCGTCCCAACACGCCATGAAGCGTCAAACCTTGGTTAGAGCTTTGGATAGCAGTCACATGCGTGGTCGCAACCATGCCCAAGCCGATTAATACAATATTCATCGTGCCTCCCCCTATCTCTAATTTACTTTGGAGCATTGTACAGGCAAGATACAACCTGCAATATGTGTGTAAATACAGAAACATAGTTATTGGAGTGCTAAAAGTGACAAGCAATTTTAATGCATCCACGGACGCGCTCTATCAAGCGATTAAAGGATTGCCGATCGTCTCTCCCCATGGTCATTGTGATCCTATTTGGTTTTCTCAAAACAACGCATTTAAAAATCCAGCTGAACTTCTAGTCATACCCGATCACTATGTCTTTCGCATGCTATATTCACAGGGCATTCCGCTGGCAGATTTAGGTGTTGGATCGCGAGGGCAAGATGCCGATCCACGTGAGGTTTTTCGACTTTTTGCAGCGCATTGGCATCTTTTTTTTGGTACGCCATCACGTACTTGGATAGATTACGTTCTGCGTGAAACGTTGCAGATTAAGTTAGGGCTGTCCGCGTTTACAGCAGATTCAATATATGATCAGATTGTTGAGAAGTTAGCACAAGATGACCATCTTCCTCGCGCACTATTCGATCGTTTCAATATAGAAACACTAGCAACTACAGATACAGCCTTGGCTGATTTAGGCCATCATAAGGCAATCAGAGACAGCGGCTGGGGCGGCCGGGTGTTGCCCACTTTCCGTCCAGATGGGGTTCTCGATGCAATTGATCCCAATTTCGTCCAAAACCTTCGTGATTTATCGCAGTTAACAGGTTGCGATTTGGGTAGCTATAATGGTTACCTTGAAGCATTAAGATCTCGCCGTAAGTATTTTGTTGCCATGGGTGCCACGGCAACAGACCACGCGATTGAAGTTATCCACACAGAATTCTTGGGCGACCCTGAGGTAATATATCAACGTCTAAGAGGCGGAACAGGCTCCTTGGATGATGCGAGACGTTTTTACGGCCATATGCTCATCGAAATGGCTCAAATGTCGGTAGAAGATGGACTGACTATGCAAATTCATGGTGGTAGCCGCCGAAACACTAACGTTAATTTACTTGATAATTTTGGGCGCGATATGGGCGCAGACATTCCAGTTTCCGCGGACTGGGTGCGAGGCTTAGAGGCACTACTTAACCGCGTCGGGAATAACGCTAACTTGCGGATAATTTTGTTCACCTTGGACGAGACAACCTATGCCCGCGAACTAGCCCCAATGGCTGGGCACTGGCCGTGCCTGCGCATAGGGCCACCTTGGTGGTTTCATGATAGCGCCGCCGGCATTGCTAGATATTTTGATCAGGTAGTTGAAACAGCGGGATACTACAATTTAGCAGGTTTTAATGATGATACACGTGCATTTTTATCAATTCCCGCACGGCATGACTTGTGGCGACAGGGCGTAGCTTTGCACCTGGCTGGGCAGATCGACAAGGGTCTGTTTGGACGTGACAATGCAGAGGATTTAGCACAGCTACTAGCAACAGATCTTGCACGCAATGTTTATGGGTTAGCGGGTTAAATGGGACAAATCGTTCATTTTGGCCTAGGTAATTTTGCCCGTGCACACATTCTTGATTACACTGCAGATGCTGGCGGGTGGGATGTTGTAGGGGTCAGCTTACGTTCACCTTTAGTCCGCGATGGCCTCGCCGCACAAGATTTTTCTTACAACCTAAGCATACAAGGTAAAAGTCTCAAACGGATCAGTATTCTAAAAGACGTTCTAGTGGCGTCCGAAGGCGCGCAATCAATTTTAGATGCAATGACCACTGCAGACATTATTTCTGCTACAGTGACTGAAAAGGGATACCACCTAAATACCAACGGAACTCTTAATTTAGAAGACCCAGCAATATTTTCAGATTTGGCAGGCAACCATATTCAGACTCTTATTGGCTTCATCGCAAAGAGTTTGGAAACTCGAACACGCCCAATAACTGTATTAAGCTGTGATAACAGCATTGAAAATGGAAACGCCTTGAAAAGAGCTGTTTTCACTTTTGCAACAGCTGCAAGCATTGAGATCAACTGGCAACTCGTCAGCTTTCCAAATTCAATGGTCGATCGGATTACGCCAGCCACTACCGACACAATACGCAAGATTAGTGGCGACCCAATGGCCGTACCTACCGAAGAGTTCCGCGAATGGGTGATTGAGGATAGTTTTTCAGGCCCCCGGCCAAACTGGCCCGAGGTTCAGTTTGTCCGGGACGTGCGGCCGCACGAATTACGCAAGCTTCGAATGTTAAACGGTGCACATTCTTTATTGGCCTATGCTGGATTGGCCCTGGGCCATACCTACGTACATCAGGCGATTGCGGATTCAACTTTGCGACAGCAAGTCCAAAACCTCATGCTAGAAGCCGGCGCAACTTTGCCGCCTTCGGTGCGCAGTCAGGTGCCCCACTATGCGAAAGCCTTATTAACACGATTTGAAAATCCAGATCTTTCCCATCGACTTGACCAAATTGCAATGGATGGTAGCCAGAAGGTCCCATACCGCTTTCTGGACACATTGCGAGCCGGTGTCTCACCGACTGTTATCAAAGGCGTAAAGGCGTGGATCACATTTTGTATTGACCAAACGTCTCAAGGTAAACAGCTCAATGACCCCAAGGCGGTTGATATTGCAAAAGCTGCGCGTTCAGAAAATCCTGAAACTGCATTACTGGAACTGTTAGGTGCCTCTGATTTAGCACCACTCATTCAGGGATGATGGCGCCGCGATGTTGTACAACACACATAGCTAAATTATGACCTTCCATAAGTGCGTCAGCTTGGCTGTTGCCTGACAATAAAGACCCTAAATAGCCACCATTAAAACTATCACCAGCAGCAGTGGTATCCACAACTTTAGGAGCTGATGAATATGTCTGGTGGACTTCAGCACCCAATGATAACGGCCCCTGCTCTCCCCTCTTCAATGCTCCAGTTGTTGCATTGGCTGAAAATCGGGCTGTAACCTCAACGGCCGTTTCGTCAAATAAAAGCATCTCATCATCGATAGATGGAAGCGCAATGTCAGCGCGTCTCCAAAATGCGGATGTAATTTTCTTGGCATCTTCAATATTTTCCCAAAGGTTAGGTCTGTAATTGCTATCGTAAATGACTTCGATCAATGATTGGTTCAACCATTCAAGAAGCCCCAACCTAACAGAATGTGGTAAGATCGCCATCGAAATGCCCGACAAATACACAGCATCATAGTTTTCTAGGGTACTAAAGTCGCCATCAGCAAACAACTGACGAGCAGCGGAGTTGCTACGCCAATATGTAAAACTTCGCTCCCCCTCCACTGTGGTTGTAATAGCATATAGTCCAGGCGAAGCACCTAAGATGCGTTTTATTTGAGATGTTCCTATCCCATTTCCAGACATGAAGTCGGAAATACGATCAGAAATTGGATCATCCCCAAGGCAAGTGATGTAATCAACAGTCAGTTCCCGTGATGAGCGACACAAATAAATTGCAGTGTTAAGCGTATCCCCAGCCACTCCAACCTGCGCATTTTGGCCGGTTAGTGATAGCTCAATCATAGCCTCGCCGATGCATGCAACTCGTTTCATTTTTTATCTCTTTTCCAAATGATAAGTCCTGCGATCATAATAACTAAAGCCCCTAAGATAGTTTCCCGGTCAGGTACTGTTCCAAACAATAGGTAGCCCCAAACAGCCGCGTAAATCAGAAATGAATAGGTGAACGGCATAAGTTGGTTTGCAGTGCCAAAGCGGTGTGCATTTGTCAGCAGCTGGTGCCCAGCCCAGCCCAATACGCCTAAACTGATCAAAACTAGCATACCCCACGCGGTAGACGGTTGGGTCCAGGTCCAAATAGCGAAGGGTAACATGAGAAAAGTGCCAACCATCCCCATATAAAACTGCATGGTTTCAACAGCAACGACACCAGACAGTTTTCGCGTCATAAGTGAATAAAGGGCCAAAGCGGCAGCATTGTAAATTATCATCAGCATTGTAGGATGAAAAACGGTTCCAAAGGGGCGCACAACAATCAGAACACCAATAAATCCCAATAAGATAGCGCCCCAACGCCATGGTCCGACCTTTTCCCTAAGCACATAAATTGATAGAAAACATACTATAACAGGACTAGAAAACATGACTGCAGACACAACTGTTAATGGTAAAAACTGTAATGCATAGAAGTTTGAAAGTGTGGCGGAAACTAAGAGTAATGCTCGACTTACCAACTGCCAGATGTGATCAGTTTTGAAGCGGTCAAGGTTGATACCACCCTGCAAGATGACACCAATCGAGATGGCAAAATGTCCAGCATACCGCATAAATGCGAGCTGGAACGCAGATACACCCGCCACAGCCAGCCATTTTGCGCCCGTATCTACTAAAGAAAAAAGTAGCCAGGCTACCAGCATCAATATTATACCGTATCGCGGGAAATCAGCCATTGATTTGGCAACAACTGCCATGGATTAGCTTTTAAACTGACGAACGTAATAATCCACCATTTGGCTGACCATATCATCCGCCTGCCCATTATCGCGAGCATCAATTAAAGCAGCCAGTGGGCCTTTGCACATGATGCTGTCCACACCAGCATCTTCGGCCATGCGGGCATAATACCCCACATCTTTGGCTGCGTTCTTGATTGCAAAAGCCAACTGTGCCGGGTCATTATCAACCCCATAAGCTTTCACAAACCCCATCATGCCAGAATGCAGGGGTCCGGCCGCCATAACGTCATAAAGTTGGGCACGATCCACACCGGCCACATCCGCCATGGCAAAGGCTTCAGCCATAGCATTAGCAACTGTCATTCCAAAAAAATTATTGATTAACTTTATAGTATGTCCAGAACCAACTTCTCCTAAATAGAAGACATTCTCACCTAGATCCTTCAAAACCGGTTCAACCGCATCAAAAGCACTTTTGTCTCCCGAAGTCATAATATTCAGCAAGCCATCCTTAGCGTGCGCAGGTGTGCGGCCTAATGGAGCGTCAAGAAAGGTACCACCAGCTTGCGCCACTTCTATCGCCAAAGTGCGGCTACTGCCCGGAAGGGACGTACCAAAATCAATGACAGTCGCACCGGGAAGCAAACCTGCGATCACACCGTCAGTTCCCCGCATCCGGCCTTCCACATGATCAGAAGTACCCATGCACAACATCACTATGTCGCTTGCCTGTGCAACTATTTTTGCAGTTGCAGCCTCAGTTGCTCCACGTCTAATGGCTGAATCCAAATAAGTGCGATCCAAATTTCCCAAAACAGTTAGCTGATATCCAAGGTCTTGTAAGCGGCCAACCATAGCACCACCCATTAAACCTAAGCCAATAAATCCAATAGTTGGTTTGCCCATAATTTATCCAATCAAAAATTTATCTTAAGTAGCAGAATCGTACTTTATTGCACCAAATTTTTCTAATCCTATTCAAACAGATTTAGTGGCCTTATTAGAGTTTGGGGTGGCAAGTTGGTTTTCTAACTCTTGCGCAATCGCAAGGGTTGATGCGGCATCTGCAACGTCAATTAACGGCTCATCTCCATTAATCACATCAACAAAATGATCCAACTGCGCTTCCAGTGGCGTTCTCATATTCTGCGCAGGTTCAAACGTAATAGGCTTGGCAGAACTACCCCAATCAGTACCCTTCCAGACAGTCATCGATGGAAAACTTATAGCGCCTTTTGTTCCTGTGATCCACATCATATCTTGTTTGGTTGTACCGATATTTGGATTCTCGCCAGTACCCGCCTCAAACCCCCAAGGACTAGGAGTGGTATCGGCGAAGCTAATAGTCCCAACAGCACCATTTTCAAAGGCCAGCGCAACAGCACCACTTTCCACCCGCGTTGATCCACGCAGCGATCGTCCCCTTAAGGCGACCGTTTGGGTGATTTCACCAATAACAAATCGTAGGATATCGATATCATGCACTAAATTTATCATCACAGGACTGCCACCGTCGGTACGCCAATTGCCTTCAAAATAAACATCTGGCTTACGCATGGCCCATAGGACCGAAACGTTGACCACTTCGCCAATCAACCCATCCTGGAGGCAAGCTTTTAGCTGCTGGACCACCGCATGATAGCGGCGGTGATGCCCAACGAGCGAGCGTATATTTTTGCTACGCAATGCCGTTTCCAGCTTTTTTGCGCTTTCAAGTTTCTCCGCAACTGGTTTCTCGATCAGCATGTGCCAGCCACGTTCTGCCGCTTCTATACCGTGGGATGCATGTAAATGGGTTGGAGTCGCAATGATCACACCATCCACTGGCATCATGACATCGCCCATCTTGGCGAAGCGGGGCACATCAGATTGTATCGACATATCAGGATCTGCCAAGCCAACAAGTTTGCATCCAGCATGAGCCTGGACGGCTTGTAAATGTCGGAAACCTATTAAGCCACCACCAACAACCAGAATGCGCTTCACATTACAGCCCCAATTTGCCAGGGCACAAATTCATAATCTCCAAGGCCCTGCCCTTCTGACTTTGTCACCTCACCAGATGCCACGCGCAGAAACATCTCATAAATCTCACGACCTTTATCCTCTACGCTGATACCCTTCGATAGTATCTCGCCAGCGTCAACATCCATGTCTTCAGACATGCGATTTGCCATCTCACTGTTTGTTGCGATTTTAATCGTAGGTGCAGGCTTTGATCCAAATGCAGACCCCCGCCCAGTGGTAAAACAGACAAGGGTACAGCCGCCAGCAATCTGTCCAGTCACAGAGGCAGGATCATATCCCGGGCTATCCATAAACGTGAAGCCTCGCGCAGTGACAGGTTCCGCATATTTATAGACCCCCATCAAAGGCGTGGTGCCACCCTTAGATGCCGCACCAAGTGATTTTTCCAAGATCGTAGTCAGACCTCCCACTTTATTTCCAGGACTGGGATTGTTGTCCATTGATCCGTTATTGCGCGCCGTGTAATCTTCCCACCATTTAATCAAGCCAATTAGCTTATCACCTACCGCTTGATCTACAGCTCTGCGTGTCAGCAAGTGCTCAGCGCCATAAATTTCTGGGGTTTCAGCTAAAACTCCAGTTGCACCTTGGGCTGTCAATAGATCACAAGCATAGCCCAATGCAGGGTTTGCGGTGACCCCCGACCACGCATCAGAACCGCCACACTGCAACGCAACCATCAATTCAGATGCAGGACATTCCTCACGCTTTGCTTGGTTAGCAATTGGCAGCATTTCCATTATTTTATTTATGCCTAACTCTATAGTCAGGCGCAGGCCTGCAACTTTCTGGATATTCATAGTTTGAAATGTTGGGCTCTGCTTTAGACCATAAGCCTCTAACAACCAATCAATTTGGTTCATTTCGCAGCCCAATCCGACCATAAGAACCCCTGCATGGTTGGGATGTTTAGCATAGCCCCACATGACACGCTGCAGAGCTTCAAACCCGTCTCCAGAATCCGCCATTCCACATCCGGTTCCGTGTACAAAAGCCGCCACGCCGTCAACATTTGGGTAATCCGCCAAAACCTCTGGTGTAAAGTGATCGGCAATCATCCGTGCGGCAGTCGCTGAGCAATTAACCGACGTGACTATTGCAATGTAATTGCGCGTACCAACCCTTCCGTTTTCACGACGAAAACCCATAAAGGTATCTTGCTTTGTGGCTGGAGGCACGGGACGCAAATCAGTTGAAAATTCATACTCCATCGCAGTGTTCCGAAAATCGACGTTGTGCGTGTGCACATGATCTCCCGGCATAATATCGCAAGACGCATAGCCAATAAGTTGGGCATATTTGCGCACAGGATCGCCAGGGCCCATCCGGGCAGTAGCCACTTTGTGTCCCGAGGGAATTGAGGCTGTTGTGGAGACGACATCGACAAGGGTGCCGAGAGCCAGGCTCCGCGTTGACGTCACCACTGTATCAGCGCGGTCTAACCGTACAAAGTCCATTTTTTGCTCCTCAAAGTAACAATCTCAGGCGCAGTAAGGCGCGTCCGAGGACCATCGATGAATATCAATATGCGGGACCTGCGCCAATCTCGCCCGGGCCGCTCCCCATTGATCTTTGCAGGCACGCCAGTCGCGCAGTTCCGTTTCTGGACGCGCGCGTGAACGGGCTACAAAATCAGGAAAATGCGATCGGCCAGTCGGCTGCCCTGTCGCATTAAACCTAATATCAAAAGACCAGCGAAAGCCATCGGTTATATTGGTTAGTGAGGCATGCGGCGTCAGCGGATGAAACAACACCGCCCCGCCAGCTTTGACCGGCAAGGGCAAAGCTTTGGTTTCATCCACAAACCCATCAGCGATGCCCGTTTGCGTACGGGCACAGTGGGGGAGAATTGTCTGCCCTGAAGCTTGTGGCTGAACCTGTAAGCACCCATTTTCAACCGTGGCGTCCGTAATTGCGAGCCATACTGTGACCATATCAGTTTGATCGGCATCTTCCAAAGCCACAGCGCGATCTTGGTGCCAGTCTGTTGCTGTAATATGGGCCCGCACTTCAGCTTGGTCCAATTTAGCGGCCGGCGGTTTTAGTCGCACGTGCTGGATTGGGTTGCTGGTCAATTCAGGGCCGATTAATTGCTCAACTGCATCCAACAAGGGGGCAGCTGTCAACATTTCAAACACCGCTGGTCCTATATGAAAAGGTGTATCGTCCATGATACGATCACCCGGTAGCGAAATATCCATCGGTTGGAAGTAGTCACACCCAGCCTGATATGCACTTAACAATTTGCCCCAAAAATCCAAATTCGCACCGGGTGTTTGTACCAAGCCATCGACAAACCAACCCTCGTAAAGACCGTCCAAAAGATCAGCATATTCAGCTTTGACCTGCTTAAGTATACTAGCAGGTATCAAGTCTGGAACGACGACATATCCTTCTGTTTTAAATTGCCCTATTTGATAGGAGGTTAATCTCATGGCTTAATTCACAAGAGCAGAGCGATGATGTTTGGCCAAACGAGCATTACTGAGAGCGCAAGTAACTGGATGCCAATAAAGGGCAAGAACCCTTTAAAAATATCAGTCAGGCTAATGTGCGGTGGTGCCACAGATTTTAGATAAAACGCCGCCGGTCCAAACGGTGGCGAAAGGAAACTAACCTGCATGTTCATGCAAAACAGGACACCAAACCAAATAGCCACATGGTTAGGGGCCAACTGGCCAATAAGTCCAATTTCATCGATGGGAAGGCGTAGTACGATAGGTAGAAATACAGGAATTATCAAAAGAACAATGCCCACCCAGTCCATGAACGCGCCCATGAACAATAAAATTAACATCATAACCAGGATCACGCCCATCGTTGGGAGATCTCTCCCAACGATCAAGTCTGCCACATAAGTTGGCCCACCTGCTATCGTGTAAGCGCCCGCAAGAGAAGCCGCACCGATGGTGACCCAAATTATTGTGCCAGTAGACCTTAAAGTGCGCATTAGACTTTCCCAGACCAGTTGGAATGATCCCTCACCTCGCAAGACTGCGATGATTAGAACAGCACAGGCGCCCATGCCAGCCGCTTCGGTAATACCAGTGATCCCACCATAAATAGAACCAAGAACAACTCCGATTACAACAATTGGTGGAACGAGACCCTTGCCCATACCCCAGCCAATTTTTGCGCGATCTTTTCCAAAAACAAAATATATTAGAAGTAGTGCTATTACGACAATGCCGCCCAACCAAGGCATATGATCTAACGTACCAAGCCGAGCAGGGTCACCCTCGCTTGCCGCGTTAGAACCAGAAAGTTCAAAAAATGCAGCCCGTAAAAACAAAACAGCTGAGAACCCTGCTACCACTATAGACATGAATGCACCAAAAAGTTTACGCTTCTCAATTGGTTCTGGATCGTTTGGATCTGGTTCGGGCAAGGGTGCATCTTCCGGGCGCAGAGTTGTCCTAACGACGATGTACAGAATGATCATCGACGCTAGCATAAACCCCGGAACAAAGGCTGCTGTAAACAGTGCTTTGATAGAGGTTTCTGTGATTAAACCATAGATAATTAGAACTATTGATGGTGGAATCATAGTGCCCAACGAACCGGAAGCGCAAATCACACCAATTGCGAGATTTTGATTGTAGCCCAATCTCAACATTTGAGGCAGTGCTATCAAGCCCAAAAGCACCACTTCACCGCCAATAATTCCTGACATCGCAGCCATTATAACCGCCATAATCGAAGTCACGATTGCAATTCCACCCCGTGTGCGGGATAGCCAAACATTAAGCGAAGAATACATGTCTTTTGCAATTCCAGAGCGTTCCAAAAGTGATGCCATGAAAATGAAAAGTGGTACCGATATGAGAACATAGTCAGTTAAGAGCCCGTATATTTTTTGCGCGAGAATATAAAGTGGCCCCGTCCCCGGTCGGCTGGTTAACATTCCATCACCAAAACTGAGAGGGTTTAGTAAAAGTGTGGGTTCAAACTTCAGTACCAAAACTAAAACAGCAAGGGCAGCAGACGCAAGGCCTAGGGGCATTCCGATGGCCAGTAATACGATAAGCGTCACCATTAATATAAGTGAAATTGTTCCAATATCCATTAGTCTTGTCCCACTGCGCGTTTCAGCATTTCAATTTCTTCTTGATCGGGTTCATCTGTATGAACTTCAGGCTCTTTATTCCAGTCTGCGAACAGGTTCAGTACCGCTTGGGATGCAACCAGAGTGATCACAATCAAAATCATCGGCTGCAACGTTGCAGGGATTGGCGGATTGAACGCAGATCCGTAAAGCTCCCACCTATAAAGTTTATTTACAAAAACCTGTTTGTAGCTGCCATACACCAAAAAGAAAGCAAACATGACAATCAACAGGGTTGAGATCGTATCAAAAACTCTTTGCAGCCAACGCGGTGCAATATCATAGACCAAAAAGATGCGGATATGACTGCGTTGCTGCATCGCGTAAAAGCCCGACATTAAGAAAACAAAGCTAGCAAACCAAAGTGTCATTTCATTAGCCCATTCAGTTGGCTTTTCGATGATATAGCGCAAGAAAACCTCATACAGCATGACTGTAGTCATTAGTGCAATCATCATCATTGTGACACGGCCAATGAACAATGCCGCTCTGTCAATACTACTAGCGCCAAGATACTCCATGCCCGCTGCGCGTACGGTTCGCGCTCCTATAAATGCAAAAATGGGAGCCAAGATCAACGCAGACAAATCAATAATATCAATATGCCCACCAAAGATCCCACTTAAGTTTGGAGTCACGTCACTAATTAAATATATGGCTTCGATCTGAGCTCTCAAAGAATCTGATTTATAGGGTATCCAATCCAACAAAAAGGCTGGCAGATGCCAGATAAGCCAACTCATCGTACCCACGAACGCTAATGGCACGAGCCACTCGATAATTCCACCTGTTTTCTGCATGTTGATATCCCCTCGCCGCTATGCGTCGATACTATAGTAATTAATAAAATCTCGATCGGGTTCTACGCCGATTCCTGGTCCAGTAGGTATTGCGACACGGCCTGCGTTCGATTCGACCTGCCCTTGGATATCCAAAGGCTCGACTAGCAGTTCGTCGCGGAATTTATTGTCTGTGGTATCGAACTCGAGCATTGGCTCCCAAGGATGCAGACCGCCAGGCAAGGGCGGCATTGCCGCCAAAAGTTGTAAGTTGGTAGCAACAGCAATCGCGCTGCCCCAAACATGGTTTATTACGGGTGTAAAATGCGCATGACACAATGCTAACACCCTCAGATATTCAGAAATTCCACCCAGCGCACAAACTTCCGGCTGTGCAATATCCAATCCACGGTTCTCAAGAATACTGCGCCAGCCCCATCGGTTGAATTCAGCTTCACCGCCAGAGATGTTAACCGTCAAGCCCGCACGTAATTCGCGATAACCATCCAAATCTTCTGGTGCAATAGGCTCTTCAAACCAATAGGCATCCAACTCCTCTAGGGCGCGGCCTACATAAAACGCATCAGATGTCGTGTAGCAGTGGTTGGCATCAACCATAAATTTAAAATCATCACCAACTCCACGCCGGACGGCTTCACACAGTTGAATATCCGGTTTTGGACCAAAACCAGTTTTCATCTTAGTGGCAACAAACCCCATGCCGCGGATTGCTGCCGCTTCATCTTCAAAGCGCTTTGCCAGATCAACTATAGGTTCATCTCGCAGCATCATGCCGTAACCATAACAAAGAACATTGGTACGATGCGCTCCACCTATTAACTTGTGTAATGGTAGGCCAGCCACCTTTCCAGCTATATCCCAAAGTGCAATATCCACTCCAGACAAGGACTGCACGGGCATGCCCTTTTGTCCATGATCTCGCAAAAGGTTATAAACCTTGTGCCAAATCACGTCCCGATCCATTGGATCCATGCCCAACACTATCGGCTGAATAACCTTTTCCACGATACCCTTATTACCTAAAGCTATATTTCCTGGACCGAAACATTCACCCCAACCGGTCACACCCTCATCAGTTTGAACCTCAACCAAATGCGCAGTGCGGCTAGAATAGTATTGTTGCGAATACCCTAATACTTCGGGCATGTCATATTGAAGTACATGACTTATGATGCGGGTAATTTTCATATTATCCAGTCGTTATAAGTAAAAACGGCAAGGCCATAAAACAGCCTTGCCGCAGGAATTTAATCAGTAAGCGGTTCCGATTACTTCATTGCTCCCAGGTTTTTTAGGAATGCAATGTGGCTCGCAAGAAGCGCTTTGGCCTCTGGCGTTGTCGCAAATTCGGTCCAACCAATTTGTACGGCCGCACGATATTTTGCAAGATCTTCTGGAGCCCACTCATACAAGTTGATGCCCTTAGCGCGCAGGTCTTTAGCCGTCTGAGCATTTTGGACTTCGTTGATGGTCGCATTTTGCAACGCTAGGCTTTCCATCGCAACTTCGATGATTTTTTGGTGATGCGCAGGCATTGCGTCCCAAACAGACTTGTTACAAGCTAGGTGGTCTGCTGGCATGGAGTGGAAGCCAGGATAGTTTGTGTGCTCTGCAATATCGTACAAACCTAGGCCAACGTTGTTGGTCAAGTTTGCCGCATCTGCACCGTCGATGATGCCAGTTTCAAGCGCAGTAAAGATCTCTGTGAAATCCATAACAATTGGCGATGCACCCATAGCGGCGAATACTTTTGTTGCGAGGCCCGGAGGTGAGCGGAATTTCCAATCTTTGAAATCAGCAGCTGTCCGAATTGGTTTTGTTGACGCCAGAGACTCTGGACCCGGGATCCACCATCCAACAAACTCCATATCGTAACCGTTATAAAGTTCGTTTAACGCGGCGCGTCCACCACCGTGCAGCATCCATGCCATTTGCTGGTATGGATTCTGATAACCACCAAGCAAATCGCCAGCAAACTGGAAGGCAGGGTTCTTACCAGTTTGGTAGCCACCACCTGTCATGTCACAATCAAGAATACCTGTTGCGGCAGCATCGAATGTTTCAACTGACTTAACGACAGATGAAGAGTAGAACATCTCAACAGCGATTTCGCCATTTGACATTAATTCGATATCATCAATAAATTTTGCAGCCATCTTACCCGAGAGTTGCTCAGGTGAGAAATGTGTCTGCATACGCAGCTTAGTTGTAGCGTGGCCATCAGCAACTGCTGATGATGCAGCCATAGCAGCAACTATAGCAATAGATGCCGCGGTTTTTAATAGTTTCATATATTGTCCTCCCAGACGTTAAGCGCTTGAATTCGGAATCCTAAGCAGGCCTCCACACGAATTACGCTGTTGGTACGCTAGGCTGAGAATTCATGGTCGGCAAGATAAAAATGAAATTTCTTATAATTTTGATATTTTTATATATTCTCAGAAATAAAAGATGCTACAATGATTACTTAATTAGAATAATTTATGTTGCAGAATGAAGCCATGGCATATGACACAGATATGTATCGCGATCTTGAAAAACGTTTAACAACGAACGAATTTCTGCATGGCGCCAAGCTAAGGGCGGAAATTCTCCGCGAAGAATTCGGATGCTCCGCAAGTTCAGTACGTGAAGTTTTATTGCGTCTATCAACACAAGGGCTTGTTAACTTCCAAGAACAGCGGGGCTTTAGAGTGCCCGAGCGGTCCTCACAAAAACTGATCGAACTGACACACGTTAGGATCCTATTAGAGGGGGAAGGTGCTGTTCTTTCAATCCGCGAAGGCGGTGTTGCTTGGGAAGCGCGGCTGACCGCAGCACATCATAAACTCATCCACATAGAAAACCGAATCCAAGCACTGGATGATCCCACTGAACTAGTCGACATTTGGTTTAGTTGCGAGGGCGAGTTCCACCAGACACTCATTTCAGCATGTGGGTCAGGCACACTGAAGCAGTTACACAGCCAAGTCTATGCGCAGTTTAGGCAACAGTTAATGGAAGCCGACCGGCGGTTTGACTTCATATCGGCGAATATCAAACAACATGCTGAAATTCTCGATGCGGCGCTGAAAGCAGACGAAGCGCTTACACGAAAACGAATTCACGACCATTTAAAGCGTCACCTGACAGGCAAAACAAACGCAGCGCAACCACCACATAGCGGTCGGTGAATATTAACATAATACTATCAGCTTTTGACATTGTCTGGGCTACGAGATGCGAATAGTGAGGTCTTCCCAAAAGGTACAAATCAAAGCTCACAGCCCCCAACAAAGTCGTTGCTAATAAAATTAATATTGCAGAGGTTCCTCATCATAGCACTCCAAATACATAACTCAATTTCAAGTGGGTTATGGTCAAAACTAAATCTCTGCCATACGCTGATAGCATAGTTATATAAAACTTAGGTGAATAACAAAACGATCTAAAAATCACCCCAAACAGGGTTGAATTTTTATATCTACCTGAATAAAATTGAAATAAAAATCGTAGGAAAACTTTATGGGACAAAGACTTAAAGGCAAGCGTGCGCTAATTACTGCCGCGGGACAAGGTATTGGCCGGGCAACCGCAATTGCTATGGCGAACGAAGGGGCAAAGGTCTTTGCAACAGACATAAACATGGATGTACTTTCCACGATTCGTGATACAAATCTCGAAAATATTGAAATATTTAAACTTGATGCGCGCGATGGCGAAAGCGTCAAAGAAGGCGTTTCTCGCGCCGCTCCAAACGTACTGTTTAATTGTGCAGGATTTGTTCATCATGGAACAATTTTAGATGCCACAGACGATGATTTAGACTTCGCGTTCGATTTAAATGTTCGCTCGATGGTCCGCACAGTAAAAGCTGCTTTGCCTGGCATGTTAGAACATGGTGGCGGCTCAATCATCAATATGTCTTCAGCTGCCAGCTCCATCATTGGTGCGCCAAACCGTTTCATTTATGGAACAACGAAAGCAGCGGTTGTTGGCCTCACTAAATCGGTTGCCGTTGACTATATAAGCAAAGGCATTCGATGCAACTGCATTTGTCCCGGCACAGTTGAAAGCCCAAGTTGGCATGATCGGGTGACTGCATTGGGAGAAGAATTGGGCAGCTACGAGGCCGCCCTGGAGCAATTTGTATCACGGCAGCCTATGGGCAGAGTGGCAAGCGCTGAAGAAATAGCGGCTCTTGTTGTTTACCTTGGCAGTGATGAAAGCGCATTTACGACAGGGCATGCCCATATCATTGACGGCGGGTGGTCGGGACAATGAAAAAAAAGCTTTCATATACAGATTTGAGATCTCGCCAGTGGTTCAACAATCCTAATAATCCAGAAATGACGGCTTTGTATTTGGAGCGTTATTTGAATTACGGGCTAACCCGTGAAGAGTTGCAATCAAACAAGCCCATAATTGCAATTGCACAGACAGGAAGCGATTTATCGCCATGCAATCGCCATCATATTGAACTTGCAAAGCGAACCCGTGATGGGATTATCGCTGCTGGTGGTGTCCCATTGGAAATGCCTGTGCACCCCATCCAAGAAACAGGCAAACGACCCACGGCATCACTGGACCGCAATCTTGCCTACTTAGGATTGGTGGAGACTTTGTTTGGTTATCCAGTGGATGGTGTAGTTTTAACAATTGGTTGTGACAAAACAACTCCGGCTCTTTTGATGGCCGCAGCGACAGTAAACATTCCGGCGATTGCCCTTTCTGTTGGGCCTATGCTGAACGGCTGGTACGAGGGAGAGCGGGCTGGTTCTGGCACAGTAGTTTGGAAAGCTCGCGAAAAAATGGCGGCTGGCGAGATTGATGGTGATGAATTCATGAACATTGCTGCAGCATCAGCCCCATCAGTGGGGTACTGTAATACCATGGGCACCGCAACAACAATGAATTCCCTTGCAGAAGCGTTAGGAATGCAATTGCCTGGTTCAGCTTCGATTCCAGCACCCTACCGTGAGCGTGGGCAGATCAGTTATCAAACTGGTAAGCGTATCGTAGATATGGTTTGGGATGATCTACGCCCCTCTGATATAATGACACGCCAGGCGTTCGAGAATGCGATTGTCGTTAACTCAGCAATTGGCGGGTCAACTAATGCGCCCATACATCTGAATGGTATTGCGCGCCACATGGGAGTTACATTAGAAAATGACGATTGGCAAAATATTGGCCATAAAATTCCACTTCTGGTAAATATGCAGCCTGCAGGCAAATATCTAGGCGAAGACTTCCATCGTGCCGGCGGCGTACCCGCCGTGGTGAGTGCGTTGCTGCAGGCGGGAGTTCTACCACATCCTAGCGCCATTACTGCAAATGGGAAAACGATGGCTGAAAACTGCGCAATGCGACCATCGACAAATGACGATGTAATTGTGCCGATTGCTACGCCCCTTATAGATCAAGCAGGCTTTATAAACTTAAAAGGTAATCTTTTCGACAGTGCAATTATGAAGACGTCAGTTATCAGTCCCGCGTTTCGTAAAACCTATCTAAGTTCACCTACTAGCCCGGATGCGTTTGAAGGGCGCGCAGTGGTATTTGACGGGCCCGAAGACTATCATCACCGGATTGATGATCCCACCGAGAAAATTGACGAAAACTGCATCCTAGTAATGCGTGGCACTGGGCCGAAGGGATATCCTGGCGGCGCGGAAGTGGTAAATATGCGCGCGCCGGCCTACCTCTTAAAGGCAGGCGTCGAAGCCCTCCCGTGCATAGGTGACGGTCGCCAATCTGGCACCTCTGGTTCTCCCTCAATTTTAAATGCCACTCCCGAAGCGGCAGACAATGGTGGTTTAGCAATTCTCAGGACGGGCGATATGATCCGAATTGATTTAAATGAGTGCAGTGCCAATATTTTAATCTCTGAAAAAGAGTTTATTGAGCGGCGCGAAATTCTCCTTGCACAAGGCGGCTTTCCAGTACCGGAAAGCCAATCTCCTTGGCAACAATACTTCCGCGAACTGGTGCAACCGTTCGACAAAGGCATGACACTTCGTGATGCCGATAATTTCAAAGATATCGCACGCAAAAGCATGCCACGTCACAACCACTAAGAAGGACATCATATGAAACTAGTTCGTTTTGGGCCAACCGGCGCCGAAAAACCTGGGCTATTGGACGCCGCAGGTCAGTTGCGTGATCTATCTGGGCATATAGCAGACATTACTGGCGCCACTTTGGATGACGCAAGCATTGCAAAACTGCAAGCGCTCGACCCTACAAGCCTGCCACTTGTGACGAATGGCCAACGCATTGGCCCATGCGTCGGTAATATAGGTAAGTTTTTGTGCATTGGCTTGAATTA
Source organism: Alphaproteobacteria bacterium UBA4588 (assembly GCA_905182195.1). Lineage (GTDB taxonomy): Bacteria > Pseudomonadota > Alphaproteobacteria > Rhodobacterales > Rhodobacteraceae > Planktomarina. The sequence goes on along the minus strand of CAJJAW010000009.1, from coordinate 55,424 downwards.
TTCAGACCATGCCGCTGAGACTGGTGCAAAAATTCCTGAGCATCCAATCCTGTTTTTTAAGGCGAACTCCGCCATCGTCGGTGCCTATGATGATGTAGTCATGCCTAGGGGGTCGGAGCAAACTGATTGGGAGGTGGAGCTCGGCGTTGTAATAGGAAAAACTACGAAGTACGTCTCCAAGGAGGATGCATTGGGCCATGTGGCTGGCTATTGCATTGTAAATGATGTTTCAGAAAGGCATTTCCAAGCCAACCTGACGGGTCAATGGACCAAAGGGAAATCTTGCGACACATTCGGCCCTACCGGTCCGTGGCTGGTGACACGAGATGAGGTGGAAGACCCGCAAAACCTGAACATGAGCCTGGATGTGAATGGCAAGCGAATGCAGACCGGCAACACTGCAACTATGATCTTTACTGTGGCGGAGATTATTGAACATCTTAGCCAGCTATTCACACTGCATCCAGGTGATGTCATCACCACGGGCACGCCACCAGGTGTGGGTTTAGGGATCAAACCAACACCAGTCTTCCTCAAAAAAGGTGATGTAATGGAACTATCAATCGAAGGTCTTGGCCAACAGCGCCAGAAAGTGAACCAAGATGACTAATCTTTTACAAATAGGCAGCATCACTGAGGCAATGCGTGAACGGCTCGAATCTGCCTTCACAATTCATCAAGTGGATAATTTTGACGCCAAAAAAATCACCCATGTAGTTACCAACGGCCATGATGGCCTTAGCCCAGATATTATGTCCTCCCTTGAAAACTTGAAGGTGATCAGCGGATACGGAGTGGGTTACGATGCGATAGATACAGTTGAAGCAGTGCGTCGCGGAATTATAGTCACACATACGCCAAACGTCCTAAACGAAGAAGTTGCGACTACTGCACTTTTACTAATGTTATCATGTTATCGCGAAGTTTTACGTGATGACGCCTATGTCCGTTCAGGTGACTGGGAAGTAAAGGGAGGCGCTCCACTTACACGATCAGCTGACAACCAAACTGTAGGTATTTTAGGGCTGGGTCGTATTGGTCAGGCCATCGCTAATAAGTTGGCGCCGTGGAACGCTACTATCGTCTATCATTCACGAAACAAGAAAGATGTCGAATATACTTATTACAAGAGCGTGACTGAAATGGCCAAAGATTGCGATGTGTTAATCTGCATCACACCAGGCGGACCCTCTACAGATAACATCGTGAATTCAGAAGTTATGGAGGCATTAGGTCCAAACGGCACATTGATTAATGTAAGCCGTGGGTCCGTGGTGGACGAATCCGCTCTAATAGATGCGCTTAAGAGCGGAAAATTAGGCTGGGCCGGTTTGGATGTGTTTGAATCTGAACCAGCAGTCCCAGAAGCACTACGTAACTTACCAAACACCGTACTTTTGCCTCATGTTGGCAGTGGAACCGTGGAAACACGGGCGGCAATGGGGGCGCTAACTGTTGAGAATTTGCTGAAGCATTTGAAAGATGGGACGGTAATTTCAGCAGTCCCGGAATGCGCGCACCTCTGAAGAATTGGCGGTGCCACAGGCTTAAATATGTCACCGCCATCTTTTTTTATTAGTCCCAACAAGGCCTGGAACTCTGCTAATTTAAGCCATTATCTAGGTGCACTTTATATGCGCTAAGAAAACAATGTTTTGAACCTATCAACACTCAGCCGAAACCCTTCTTCAAAATTGCCATTACCAGGATGATAAACACTTTCAAACGAAATTACGCCATCATAACTGTCTGCCCTCAGGGCATCGGCCATCGGTTGGAATACATCGGCCATTTGCCCTTCGCCCAACCGGCAAATCTCTAATAACCCACGCGGCGTATCCACTTTTAGGTCTTTGATGTGTACGTGACCCAGATAACCACCACGCACTTCATTATAACCATCCGGATATGCCAACTCATGGCACCAGCAATTATTTCCAGGATCCCAAAGCACTTTTAGATTGTCCTTCGCATCCAACTCATCAATAAGTTTCCTTGCTGTGTAATTGGAGTTTACGAGGGTGCCGTTTCCAGTTTCCACAACTAACGTCACGCCTTCAGATTTTGCCAACTCAACCGCTGGGGCAATCATCGGGCCCATCGTGTCCCATACACCATGAGCCACATTCCATTTTTCAGCCCCGTTTAATCCCCATAATATTTGTTCTTTTCGTTGGGTCATTATCCTAACAAGAGGCGACCCAACAATATGGGCCATATCAATAACTCGTTTGAGTGCATCCATGTGTTTGGTGTGAAGGACATCACCAGACCTATTCGCTGCGGTCATCCCCGCAAATATATGCCGGGACAAACATGATACTGGCTTACCGCGATCTCGCAGAAGTTTATCTATTTCTGCGATCTCCTGCTTTGAATGGTCACCAACTTCCGTATTACCGACAAACTGCAGTTCAGCATATTCAAGATCATACTCGTCCATAACATTAACTGCGTGGCCCAGATCACGATTAATTCCGTCACAGATAACACCCAGTTTCATTTTGAAACCTCACGGTGGAGCTCCGCACCAACAATTTCCTCAATCACTCGCGTACAAACCCAGTTATCGCCATTGGGGTATTTTGTACGGCCCGCATGGAAAATTTGCATGGCAGAGCCTGCGGTATGTAGAGGCACGCCAAGTTCTTCGCCAAGTGCCATAGAAATGGTTAGGTCCTTATGCATAGTGTTGATGTGACTACCGGTACCTTCAAACTGACGATCTATTATCTTTTCAAGCGCATTGTTAACTACGCCGCAGCCTGCAGAAGACGTCGAGAATACATCCAGCAAAACCTGCCCCGGCACACCCGCTTTTGCGGCAAGTGCCGCCGCCTCAAAAGTTGCAGAAAATTGCGCACCAATAAGGGACTGCAAACAAGCTTTTACAGTCTGACCATCGCCCGGGTTTGTTCCAACCCGATGAATACTTTCTGAAACTGCTTCCATAATGGGCGCAAATTCATCAAGCGTTGCTGCTGGTGCTGCGGCCATCAGGGTCAAGGTACCACTTTGTGCTCCGGGAAAGCCGCCAGACACAGGCGTATCAATTAAATGAATTCCAGAGCCAGCCATTCCGTCACCAATTTCACGCGCCTCATTTGGCTTTATTGTTGCCGACAACATAATCGCCCCCCCTGTCGACATCGTCGTCAAAAGCCCATCACTGCCAAAAATTACATCTTTAACTTCACTGCCCTTCATGACCATAACAAAAACAGCATTAACATCTCGGCCAACTTCAGCAGGATTAGAGCACAACAGCCCCCCCATTGCGTCAAACGCTAACTGTCGAGCAGGCAAAAGGTCAGCACCTTTAACAGTAAAACCATTCTTAATAAGATTTTTAGCAAGGCCACTGCCCATATCTCCAAGACCAATTACACCCACGTTTTTCATAAGAGCCTCCCGTTATTTTAGCAGCTGCGAACATCGCAAACTATCTATTCGAAATAGATGCTATCTCACATCTCTTTCGCAGGGGTTTCACACGTTGTAGAAAACGTCAGGCGAGTCCGGAAGACACCCCGCTGCCCATTTAAGTAAAATTAGCTAATTCAATTTTCCACATTTTTGCAAGCAGAGTTATTTCACGATTAGCTGTGCACTTATTCACAGCCAAGTCTCCTTTATCAAAGCGAAGCGGTTATCCCCCCATCAACATAAAGCGTATGGCCGTTGACAAATGTAGACGCGGCTGAAGCCAAAAATACAGCGGCGCCCACCAATTCCTCCACATCTCCCCAACGTCCTGCAGGTGTTCGTTTTGCAAGCCAAGCGCTGAATTCCTCATCCGCAACTAATGCAGCATTTAAAGGTGTATCAAAATAACCAGGTGCAATGGCGTTACAGTTTATTCCGTATTGTGCCCAATCTGTTGCCATGCCTTTGGTTAGATTACCCACGGCACCCTTAGTTGCTGTGTATGGTGCAATGCCCGGGCGTGCTAATGCTGTCTGCACTGAGGCAATGTTGATGATTTTCCCCTGCTTACGATCAATCATGTGACGTGCCACTGCTTGACCAACGTGGAAAACAGACGCGACGTTAGTCTGCAACAAACGCTCAAATGCATCAGCTGGAAAATTGTGTAACTCAGTACGATGCTGCATGCCTGCATTATTTATTAAAATATCAACGGGACCCACTTTCGATTCAAAACCGTCAACCGCAGCGCGCACCTCTTCATGGTTTGTCACATCAAAAGCTAATTGATGTACTATTGCGCCTTCATTTTTTAGCGTTTTTGCTGCGGCATCTAGCTTTGGCCCATCACGGCCATTGAGTACAATTTCTGCGCCAGCACCAGCAAGGCCACGAGCAAGAGCAAAGCCAATCCCCTGACTAGAACCTGTGATAAGCGCGCGTTTTCCAGTCAAGTCGAATATTTGAAGCGTCATTAAAGATTCCTTTGGTTCTTTCGTCTAACTAACTGTACCTTACAGGAAATTGTATAATGGAGAAACACCTATGTCACACAGCAACCAATCTATTGTCATCCACGCAGCAGGAGATCTACGCGTGGAAGCGCGCGATGTGGCAGAACCAGGCCGTGGCGAAATATTGGTGAAAATGCAAGCGGGTGGTATATGTGGTTCAGACCTTCATTATTACCAAAATGGTGGCTTTGGTCCGATTAAATTGCGTGAGCCAATGGTGTTAGGGCATGAGGTATCTGGAAAAGTGGCTGCATTGGGAGCCGGCGTGGAAAAGATCAAGATTGGTCAGTCGATTGCAGTGTCTCCTTCCCGGCCATGCCAGTCATGCGCTTATTGTCTGAACGGGCAACAAAACCATTGCCTGCATATGCGGTTTTACGGCAGCGCTATGCCGTTCCCACACATTCAAGGTGCATTCCAACAACAATTGGTGGTGAAGGAAGATCAATGTATACCGGCAGATGGGTTGTCAGCAGGACAAGCCGCGATGGCAGAACCTTTGGCAGTGTGTTTACATGCTATCCAGCAAGCGGGGAACTTAGTGGGTAAGACCGTACTGATTACTGGATGTGGGCCCATTGGATGCCTCAGTGTCCTTGCAGCTCGGTGCGCAGGTGCAGCTCGTATAATAGTTACTGATTTGTCAAATTACACTCTTGATATGGCCCGCAACTGCGGTGCGGACAACGCCCTGAATATAAAGCTAGATCCCAACGCTTTAGATCAGTACCAAAAAGAAAAAGGCCAGATTGACGTTCACTTAGAGTGTTCAGGTGCTGCGGCAGCGCTTGCTGAGGGTGTTGCTTGCTTGCGCCCAGGTGGGACATTGATCCAGCTAGGTTTAGGCGGCGACATGACCATTCCCATGCAGGCATTGACCGCCAAAGAGATTAAGCTGCGCGGCTCTTTTCGCTTCCACTCAGAATTTGCCACCGCAGTTCAGATTATGCAATCTGGATTAATCAAAGTTGACCAGTTAATCACGCACAGCTTCGATATTTCTGAGGTGCAATCCGCATTTGATACGGCGGCAGACAGAAGCCGCGCAATGAAAGTTCAAATCACATTTTAAGGTTCTATTAGTTTAAACCTTAAGCGCGTTGATTCCTAGAAATCGCATTTATATACCATATGAATTGCAACAATTTTGATGCTAGTGGTAAATTAGGTTTGAAGCCGTAATTTGGTCTTAATCGTTTAACGGTAGAAGGTGAGCACCCTGCCTTTTAACGACATCTAGTTATATAAATCATTAAATTAGATACTTAATAGTTTAAAAATTATCAAATGGTGACTTCAAATATGCATTTTGATATTAAACTAAACTTAAATATAATTCCATTATTACGGATTTATTTCCATTTTTACGTATTTTTCTATTGTAAAGATTTACCTACCGTGCCAATTATCTAAAAATATATAAGCATATAAAACAAACACCTTAGCTATTATCACTTAGCAACACTCCCAAAAGCGGGATGAAAAAGTAACAAACGGTCTGAGACCAACGCTAATTTAATAGCTTAGTTTTATAAATTATAACAGGGGTATAGGATGAATAAGGCAATACTTGACGTCCAAAACATCGCGACGTTCGGGCTTGGCTCTATGGGATACGGCATTGCAACTTCAGCAGTGCGTGGCGGGCACAAAGTCTGGGGTGTAGACGTTAACCCTGACCATATGACACAATTTTTAAGTGAGGGTGGCCAATCGAGCCCTTTGGCTGAAGTTACTGACGCATTGGATGTAGTTATTATTGCCGTCTTGAATGCCGCTCAAACTGAAATGGTTTTGTTTGGTGATCACGGTATAGCGGCCAAACTCCCAAAAGGTGCGGCAGTATTAGCTTGTGCTACTGTGCCGCCCCTGTTTGCAAAGGAAATGGCAGCACGTTGTGAAGCAGTGGGTGTGCTGTATCTTGATGCACCAATTTCTGGTGGATCAGTAAAAGCAGCACTGGGAAACCTGTCCATCATGGCGTCAGGTACTCCAGAGGCTTTTGCGGCAATGCAGCCTGTGTTAGACTGTATTGCAGAAACTGTGTTTTCGTTGGGTCATGATGTGGGCGCAGGCAGTGCTATGAAAGCGGTGAACCAATTGCTGGCCGGAGTGCACATCGCAGCCATGGCTGAGGCGCTGACGTTTGGAATGACGCAAGGTGTAACACCCGAAAAATTTGTTGAAGTAATCAGTAAATGTGCTGGAACTAGCTGGATGCTGGAGAACCGTGCTCCGCATATTATTGCGGGCGACTATACCCCACAAAGCTCAGTCAATATTTGGCCTAAGGATCTCGGAATTGTTTTAGAGATTGCTAAAGATGCACGGTTTACAGCTCCAATAGCGACTGCGGCCTTACAGCAGTTTACTGCTGCAGCAGCAATGGGGCTAGGTGGCGAGGATGATGCTGCAGTGGCAAAAGTTTATGCACGAAATGTTGGGCTAACCCTACCAGGTGAAGCTTAAAAAGCTGCCACTTGCGACCCACTAAAACTCACTAATTTGTAAAAAATTTAACACAGTGCTTTATGCGCTAATAAAGGGAAAATATGATGACGGTGTTAGGCTGTATTGCTGATGACTTTACTGGAGCAACAGACTTAGCGGGCATTTTGGCGCGTAGCGGCGTGCGTATATCGCTGCACATTGGTGTGCCAACACAGCCACCGTCGGAGACTAGCCCGTTTGAGATCATTGCCCTGAAATCGCGCGCAGCCAATGTATCCAAAGCCGTAGCCGAAACTCGAGCTGCCCTTGATTGGTTACAGCGTGCAGGTGCCCAACGATTTTTTTGGAAGTATTGCTCTACGTTCGATAGTACTATGGAGGGTAATATCGGGCCTGTAGCAGAAGCGTTGATGAACGATCTTGGCACTGCCCAAACCATTTATTGTCCAGCGTTTCCTGAAAACGGACGATCCATATTTATGGGTAACCTCTTTGTTGGTCAGCAGCCATTGGCTGAAAGCCCGATGAAGGATCATCCTCTTACACCAATGCATGATAGTAATTTAGTGCGCCTCCTCAGACCTCAAGTTACCAAACCGGTAGGGTTGGCTGATAGGCTAACTGTTGCCCAAGGTGCATCAGCGTTACGAACAAAATTAGACATGTTAAACGCTGAAGGCGTTGCCCACGTGGTCGTGGATGCAGTGGCTGATGAAGACTTACTCGTCATTGCTGAGGCCTGCCGCCACATGCCATTGATGACTGGTGGATCTGCAATCGCCATGCCTCTGCCAGCGCTTTACCTTGCAGACGGAACGCTATCAGCTGATGCACCCAAAATTCCGTCTCCAAAGGTTGGTAGGGGTACGGTTATTCTATCAGGCAGCTGTTCAGCCATGACCAATAAGCAGGTCGCCACTTATATTAATAAGAGCGCACCCACATATAGATTGGATCCATTGGAGATTGCAAAGTCAGGTGCAAACGCCGTACTCAACTGGCTTAAATTGCAAGATTTATCGCAGGCACCACTTGTTTACGCAACCGCAGATCCAATTAGCGTAAAAGCAACACAAGACGCCTTAGGGACCGCTGCTATTGGCAAAATAATCGAGGAAATACTTGCCCTTTGTGCTGTTGCCATGCGCGATGCTGGAGCGCGCCGCATCATCGTAGCGGGTGGGGAAACATCCGGTGCCGTAACAAAGGCTCTTGGGGTGACCCATCTGGATATTGGTGCAGAGATCGCCCCAGGCGTTCCTTGGACTTTCTGTCAATCAGACGGAAACCAGATGGCGCTAGCACTAAAATCGGGTAATTTTGGCGCTCCCACATTTTTTACAGACGCCCAAAACAAATTGGATCTAATATGACAACCGATGCCCACCTCCGCGAACAAATCTGCATACTTGCCAAGTCAATGTTTGACCGAGGGCTAACTGGTGGCAGTACGGGCAATATTTCAGCGCGCACGCAGGATGGAGGGCTGCTGGTTAGCCCAACTGGCACTAGCTTTGGCCGCCTTGATCCAGGCAGGTTAAGTCTTTTTGATGCAAGCGGTCTCTTGACCAGTGGCGATTTACCAACCAAAGAAATGCCATTACATACCGCTTTTTATGACACGCGATCAACTGCGGGCGCAGTTGTGCACCTACACTCTTGCCACTCAGTAGCGTTGTCGATGATGCCAGAAGTTGACGTTGATAATTTTTTACCGCCGTTAACACCCTACAGTATAATAAAACTTGGCAAGGTGAAGTTACTCCCATTTTTTCTACCAGGCGACCCTGCAATGGGCAAAGCCGTGCGTGGTCTAGCAGGCAAGCGTTCTGCTGTAATGTTAGCTAATCATGGACCTGTAGTAGCGGGTAAAGATATCGAAGCAGCGTGTAATGCCATTGAAGAATTGGAAGATACTTCACGGCTGGCGATGATAACGCGTGGAATGTTGCCACGCGTGCTTATCGCCTGACGATGTACAAGCTTTAGTAACTAAATTTGATGTGGAATGGGATGTATGAAGTTTTCAGCAAATCTAGGGTTTCTTTGGAATGATCGCCCACTACCGGATGCCATTCACGCCGCCAAAGCTGCGGGATTTGATGCGGTAGAGTGCCACTGGCCCTACGATGTTTCTGCCTCTAAAATATTGACAGCATTATCGGAAACTGGACTAAAAATGCTTAGTCTAAACACACGCCGTGGTGATGTTACAGGTGGCGACAATGGGTTATCCGCAATCGTGGGGCGAGAAATTGAAGCCCGTGCTAACATTGACGAAGCTATCACCTATGCAATTGCAATAGAGGCAAAAAATGTACACGTCATGGCAGGTTTTGCTATTGGTCATCAGGCGCATTTGGCGTTCATAAAAAACTTGGCCTACGCTTGCAAAAATGCAGCCAAGCATGGAATCACGATCCTGATTGAACCGCTGAACGAGTACGATGTCCCAGGTTATTTTCTGAAGACTACCAATCAAGCGATTAGCATCATCGATGAAGTAGGATTTACAAACCTAAAGTTGATGTTTGACTGCTATCATGTCCAGCTTATGGAAGGTGATCTTAGCCACAGACTTGAAAAACTGTTTCCGAATATTGGTCACATCCAATTCGCATCAGTGCCCGATCGTGGCGCACCAGATCATGGCGAAATCAATTATGAGCATGTATTTCAAGTTATTTCGAACCTTGGATATGTTTATCCAACAGGTGCTGAATACAAGCCAAATTGTCCTACCGATCAGAGCCTTGAGTGGTTGCGAAAGTCACAAGCGATATCATCAAATGCTTTATAAAAAAGTTTATGTTAAACTAGCATGGGATGAATATAGATTTATCGGCAAGCGATTTTAAGTTAGAATAAACTCAACGCGGATGACTAAAGTTAATAACATCTTATAACACCAAGAGTATACTTGAATTCTTAAATCTAGCGGTTATTTTGCAAAAAAAATAGAGGGCTAAAAATGACCAATTTTTCACAAAACTTTGAAGCTGACACCGGAAAAATTTTGAATATTGTGATTAACTCACTTTATTCAGATAGAGATATTTTTCTTAGAGAACTTTTGTCAAATGCATCAGACGCGATTCAAAAGAGAAACTTTATAGGCCAGACAAACAAATCTATTTTGAACAATGATGTCGATCAAATTGAAATAAGAGTAAATTCAAAGAAAAAAACGTTGGAAATTCAGGATACAGGTGTAGGTTTAGATGAGGCAGATTTGGTTGCAACTTTAGGAACCATAGCCAAATCTGGCACCAGTTCTTTTCTAAAAGAAATGCAAGAGACTAGTGATGCCAAATCCGCAGCACAAACACTCATTGGTAAATTTGGTGTTGGTTTTTATTCTGCCTTTATGGTTGCTGAAAAAGTAGAGGTCGTGACCAAGAAAGCTGGGACTAGTGAAGTTTGGGCATGGGTAAGCGATGGGCAGACTGGCTATAATATAGATAAATCGTCTGAAGATATTCCAGTTGGCACTGTAGTTCGAATGTTTTTAAAAAAAGACGCTAAGGAATACTTAGACGAAGCAAAAATTCGTAGCCTTATACAAAAATATTCAGACCATATTTCAATACCTATCAACATTGAAAATAAGGATGGTGAAACAGAACAAGTCAACAGCACCGAAGCTTTGTGGACACGCTCTCCAAAAGACATAAGCACCGAAGAATATAATAAATTTTTTAATACACAGTTTTCGACCTATGATGACCCGTTCATCACACTACACAATAAATCAGAAGGAACAGTGGAATTTACGAATTTACTTTTCGTCCCTAGCAAGGCGCCTTTTGATTTGTTTGATGCAGAGCGAAAATCTAAGTTAAATTTATATATTAATCGCGTTTTTATTACCAACGATCTCGATGGAATACTGCCATCATGGTTGAGGTTTATTAATGGTGTTTTAGACACAACAAGTCTTGATCTTAACGTCAGCAGAGAAATGGTTCAGGACAGTCCAGTAATCAAAAAAATATCTAAGGTTTTAATAAAACGTATTTTGTCTGAACTAAACAAAAAACTTAATAAAGACCCTGAGGGTTACGATAAGTTTTGGGCTCAATTTGGTAAAGTACTTAAGGAAGGACTTTATGAAGACTTTGAAAATCGTGATAAAATCGCTGGGATCATTCGAGTTTTTTCTCTTAAGCACGACAAACTAATAACCCTAAAAGACTACTCAACCGAACTGGCACTTGGGCAAGATCAAATTTTCTATCTAACTTCTGAAACCCTATCTCAAGCTCGCAAAAGCCCTCACCTTGAGGGTTTTAAAGCAAAAGGTGTTGATGTGCTCTTAATGACCGATCCAATTGATGCTTTTTGGATGTCACAAATGGGCAAGTTTGGAGATAAATCATTTATCTCAATTTCACGTGACAGTTATGATTTAAGTGGTGTTGGTGAAGTAGAAGATAAAGAGCCTGAAGTTCCTGAAAAAGATTCAAGCCATATTCTTGAGCGTATAAAAAACGCACTTACTGACAAAGTGGAAGACGTAAAAATTTCCTCAAACCTAAAGGAAAGCCCTGTTAGGTTAGTAGCCGGGCAGGCAGGGCTGGACTACAATTTAGAACGGATCCTCAAGGCACAAAATCCGACTTTTGAATCCAGTAAGAAAATATTAGAGGTAAATATAGACCACCCATTAATACAAAAAATGATTGACCTAGATATAACATTGTCTGATAATTTGTCCCGCGTTCTGTTTGAGCAAGCACGAATAGCAGATGGTGAAATGCCATCCGATCCCTATAAATTTTCTCAAGATCTGTTCGAAATGGCACTCAAACTACAATCAGAGCAGCTTGATTGATATTAATAGGTTAGTACTAAAATTTAATTATTTTGTTAAAAGCATTTTAAATTAAGTCAAAATAGAACCCTGAAATATATCAACTGTCTGGATAGGATTTATAATGCAGCAAGCTCATGACTATTTGGCAGAAGCTGCAGAGTTGGCAAATGTTGTAAACCACCTTCCAGACACTATTTTTGACCGCACAACGTTATTTAAATCTTGGACAATAAATGATGTAATTGGGCATTTATACATGTTTGATGTAGCGGCTCTTAAAACCTTACAAAGTTCTGAAGAATTCAAGAGTTTTTATTCTCATATTGCTAAACGTTTGGACCAAGGAATGACTCTTTTAGAGAGCCAGTACTCTTTCTTGGGTGAATTATCTGGAAGAAGATTGTTTGAGGTTTGGCAAAAAAACAGCGGCGCAGTAGGCCTAGCTTATGAAAATGCCAATCCCAAAAAGCGTTTGCAATGGGTGGGACCAGACATGAGCGCTATATCAAGTATAACTGCGCGCCAAATGGAAACGTGGGCACATGGCCAAGAAGTATTTGACGTTTTAGGCATAATCCGCCCAGCTCATGACCGCATTCGAAATATTTGTCATCTTGGAGTCGCTACCTTTGGCTGGAGCTTCGAAAACAGACATATTCCAATTCCAGAGCACACTCCATATGTCTGTTTAACAGCACCATCAGGCAAACTATGGGAGTGGAATGCCCCTAACACAACACATTCTATAACTGGGACTGCGTTAGCATTTGCAGAAGTTGTTACCCAGGTAAGAAATATTGAGGATACAAATATTATCGCTCGCGGAGAGATTGCAAATCAATGGATGGCAATTGCACAATGCTTTGCCGGCGTTCCTGAAAATCCTCCAGGCAAAGGCACGCGAGTGTGCTCAAGCTAAATCTAACGACCACAAAGCTACTATTACCAACATTTTTGTCCGGCTACACGTGCCAGACAGTTTTGAATATAATTATTAAGAGCTCCAATATTTTTTTGTTTATAGTTTTGCAGTTTTTAAATGGAGTCCCTTTTTGTTTCTGCAAAATTTTGAAGCCAACAGCATAGGAATCATATTTGGCAAACAACAACTACTGTTATACAGTTAATAGATATCGGTATGAAAATTTACTTTATTTGTTTCATCTGAAAATCAGGTAGAGATACTTTTGGGTCAATAACCACATTAGCAAATTAGCAAATTAGAGAGAAATATTGTGAATAAAATACTTTATATCCTAATGTTATTAGCATCATTATCCGCATGTGCAAAAATTTCTAAACCCATTAATTCGTCGTTGGTGGTATTAGAGAAAAAGTTCGCGGTTAATGTCGATGAAGCTCGGCAGGTTTTAGCACTTGCTGATCAGAAAGAGCTGATTATCTCGGATATCCGCAAAAGATCAGTTGGACAAATTGTTTTCCCAAGAGCAATCAAAGTTGGATTATTTTTGGGGGGTAACTATTCTGAAGGTTATATCTTTAAGGAAGATCAAGTTTTAGGTCGCATCAGGATGTCTGGTGGAAATCTTGGCCCACAATTTGGGGGCCAAGAATACAGTCAAGTTATGTACATCATGACGGCGGCAAAGCTAAATGAACTTATGAATTCAACTCAATTAAAATTGCAAGGAACTGTGAGTTACGCGAAAAGTGGGGACAGCAAGACTACCCTAATCTCCACACAGAATGACTTGAAAGAAATTCATACTCTCGTATTCAACCAAACCGGCTACCTGGCGGGCATAACACTCGATGGCATCGTTTACTCAATTATTGAAAAATACTGAACTCAAAAGGTAACCATGATTGACCTTTACACTTGGGCAACACCAAACGGCCGCAAGGTCTCTATCCTGCTCGAAGAACTTTGCATCCCTTATACAGTGCGGCCTATAGATATATCCAAAGATGAACAGTTCAAGCCAAGCTTTTTGAAAATAGCCCCAAACAATCGTATCCCCGCGATTGTTGATTGCGAAACAGGTATTCAGTTAATGGAGACTGGTGCCATCATGATGTACCTGGCAAAAAAATATATGAAATTTCAGTGCGACGGTGACGAATACTGGCGCATGGTTGAATGGCTGATGTGGCAAATGGGCGGCCTTGGCCCAATGCTCGGGCAAGTACATCATTTTGTTAAGTATAATAAAGGCAAATCTGACTATGGGGAAATGCGCTACTCCAACGAAGCTAAACGCCTGTACCGTGTGCTTAACGAACGGCTTGAGAACCGCGATTTCATGGCCGGTGAAGGCACTGGCGTCTATTCAATCGCTGATATTGCCTGCTGGCCATGGGTATCACGGTTTGAGTGGCAGGAAATCAATCTAAACGACTTCCCTAACGTACGTGATTGGTATGTGCGCATCGCTGAACGGCCAGCCGTACAAAAAGGGTATTCGGTTCCCATATTTACAACTGTAGTACCAATGCCATGAATAACAAAGGTTCGCACCCTCCACTCATAATTTCTTGCCAGGCAACGTCCCTATCACCAGCATAATGGGCAGGGTGTAATAATTAATAATACTTATTTGGCAGTTAAAAGTTAATCTAAAAATTCAGTTTCTGTGGAGTTAAAATCGATATGGATATGGTTGCCGTCAACATCGGTCAGGTTCACTTGAATAACCGAAAGCCCAGGAACAGGGTCCAGTGTATATTCAACTTTACGCTCGACAAGAGTCTCTAATAAGTTTTTGAGCCCAATTGCTTGAAGCGCAAAGTGTTCGATTTTTGGCTCAACTGATGCGCATTCATGCGCCATCTCCACCAAATGGATAACGGGATTTTTGCCGACATAAATCCAAGCACCATGGGATGGAAAGTTGGGCCGCTTGCCACTTTTCATTCCTAGTACGTCTTCATAAAACGCGACCATTTCGGTTAGTCTATTTGTTTTGATATTCACATGATCTAAACGAAGTATTTCCACTTTTAGAATTCCTGTTTGGCTATTATAAGCTAAAATTATGTATATGTTACTATTATAACATTTAATATTTTGGAAAAAATACTGTAAAAATTTATCAAAATTTGCCTAAAATTAAGTTTTAAAAAATTATTGTATTACTCTATACCTAAATCTTTAGGCACCCACTCAAATTAAAATCTTTTATTTCCTGTCCTTTGTAAAAAGAAAAAGGCTCGTACACCTATTTGCCAAGCATAAAGTAAGCAATGTCAGCTTAGCTTCTTACTGCATTGTCACATTAGCATCCATTAAGGTACGTTTCCAATATGATTGAGTTAAATTCTCAAGGACGCAGAGTACTATTGGCCACTTCGTTGGTATCTATGGTGCTGGGATCAGTACACGCATTTTCAGTTTTTCTCGAACCTCTCGAGGTAATGTTTGGAACTTCTCGGGCGAACGTCAGTCT
The DNA here is from genome assembly GCA_905182195.1 of Alphaproteobacteria bacterium UBA4588. Taxonomy (GTDB): domain Bacteria; phylum Pseudomonadota; class Alphaproteobacteria; order Rhodobacterales; family Rhodobacteraceae; genus Planktomarina. Next base: position 40,308 of record CAJJAW010000009.1, on the reverse strand, counting down.
GACCTATTCATTCAGCTTAGTTTTTTAACAATTACAGTTCTCTTTGGTCCTAGGATTTATTACCGCCTGCAAACTGCAACAATCTATGCATGGGTTGCAGTCCTTGGGGCTATCGGTGCTGGCGTTGACAGTATTGCAACCGGATTGGAGCTGGTCTGGATTGGGTACAGCCTAATTTTTGGTATAGCCAACGGTTTTGGTTACGGATTCAGATTACAATTCGCTGCACATCCAAACCCAGAAAATCGAGGTCTCGCTATGGGCGTGATAACTGCTGCATATGCCTTTGGCGCTGTTATATCACCGTACGGATTTGAGTTGGAACTGTCAGTTGGCGGCTTCTTTTTAACACTGATAACCCTCGGCTTAACCGTCTATTTAGTGAGCATAAGCAAAGCGTTTTTAATTGCACATACTAGGCACAATATTGTTATGCTGAAACTGATCTCAGCGGCTCAAGCTTGCCGCATGGCATCATAGTAATGATTTAGACTGCATACGGCTGTAGCGTCACAGCCAGACTTATGGCAATTGGCCACGCGGCAGCACTGCTTGGTCCATGGCTTGCAGGTCAAATTTATGACTGGACTGGAAATTATACAACGGCTCTTTGGCTTGCCGCGGGGCTTCGTATCATTTCTGCAGTTACTGCACCAAAGATTATCTGGACATACTTAAGCTCATTCAGGATACGGGCCTCGTCATCGGCAAGTTCGATACCAAATATCTGAAATGAACAAAGGCTGGGCACCTGCCCTAGTGAATAACGCAAAATATCGTCAAGCAAACCAACTTCAACCATTCAGATAATGTTATCGCATTAGTTCAAGATTAAACACGTTCCTATACCACTATATCTAAATTAATTCTGAGATCACCAGCTTGTCACCGACAGTCTCCTATTGGATAATATCTTAGGCGATTAACGGCAATTGGGGAAGCAGATGGATTGTGTGTGCCTCACGCAAGCTTTCGTCGAGCTGGAGATCAAAACGAGCTGCAGAAACTTCTGCAAGGATTTCATCTTTACGTTTTGTTGCCTTCTCTAGCAAATTTGGCTTTTCTAGTTCGACCCATTCTTTGGGCGAGGTGCGGTCACCCAATGTCGGATAGACAAAGTCTGACTGCATACGGTTGAGCGTTTGATCTGTGCCGAGATAGTGGCCCGGCCCCCCAACACAAACCTGCTCCATTTGATCCAGAGCGAGAGTTTCGTCGGTGACTTCAATGCCTCGTACGCAGCGCAAAGCTTGGCCGATGATATCGTCACTTAGTATGAGACTTTCAAGGCAAAACCCAAGCAATGAGGCGTGCATACCTGCTGCCTCGTAGACCATATTGAGCCCAGAGAGACCTGCCATAACATTTGAACACATTTGTTCCCAGCCCGCCTGCATGTCTGGCATTTTGGAATCAGATGCGCCAGCAGCGGCACCTCCCGGAATACCATAAAATTTGTGCATTTGAGCACAGCCAGCGGTGAGGAGTGCCTGTTCACCAGATCCAACTGACATCGCACCAGTTCGTAAGTCTAAACCAAAGGGCCAAGTTCCAAAGATTGTTGGGTGGCCAGGAGCAATAGCGTTGACATAGACAAGGCCAGCGAGGCATTCTGCAACGGCTTGAGTAATAGCACCCGCAATGGTGGACGGCGCTGTTGCACCTGCCATGCCAGCAGACAATAGAAGTACTGGCATGCCGCCACGAATACAGGCCTCCATAACTTCACAACTTTCTGTTGCGAACTTCATGGGTGGCACAACGAAGCAGTTGGAATTTGATACGAACGGACGTTCACGATATTTTGCTTCTCCACCAGCGATTTTGTAGAGCATTTCAAAAGCGCCAGGTACGAAAGATGGTTCGGTGAAAGATGTACCTATATGTTTGGTTGTTCCTGACGCGCATGCATAAATCGTGTTGAGATCCATTTCATAATTGTTAGGAATGTCGCGACAGACCATAGGCCGTTGTACGAAGTGTACGTTGTCAAGTTTATCCACGATCCGTGCTGCATCATGCAAATCTTGTACAGTACATTCACGGTATTGATTGCCGTGAACATCAACAATGTGTACTGCGGCACCCGCAGTGCCGTAGTGGACACGGTTGCCTGAAAGTGTGAGATCGTTTTTACCGTCACGGCTAAAAAGTGTGACCTCTCGGCGGGCCTTGGTCAGCATGTCTTCGACGAGCGCACGAGGGAACCTGATGCGACCGTCTTCACCTTGGATTGCGCCAGCGTTTGTGAGAATTTCAACTCCTGATGGCGGAGCATCAGCAAGGCCAATGGTTTCGAGCGCATCAAGTGCTGCAGTGTGAATTTTTTGTACATCAAGATCAGATAGAGGTTTGTAGGTTCCACCTGACATGCCTGACCGGACAGGACGGGCATCGTCTTTAAGGGGGGCTGCGCGCAGAGCTCTACGTGCAGAACGACCACCAGAACGGCGGTAAACAGTTGATGACATTTTTATGCTCACTTTTGCTCGATGAAATTTTATGGTTTGTATTAAATCAAAACCGTGGAGAACCGCGCGCTGCACATCCACGTTTCGCGCCAATAATACGCGATATCAAAGCTGTCATCCATTCAAGATCTGGCATGGTGTTCTCGTATTTGACTGCTACAAGTGTATGTACATACTCTATATAAAAATGCTAATTTACGGCATGAAAGTCGTTTTTAGAGTTTTTACAAAGTTAATAATTCTAGGTTTAGCGGGGAGCTCACATAATACCCTCCTATTTTCTCCCGCAGCATGAACTTTGAGAGAATAAATTAAGCTACAAATTTTCATAAGATTACAGAGGGCCAGGCTGACCCTCTGTAATCTAGCCAGCCAATAGCCTTACCATATTTTAAAAGGAGTTAAGGGGTGTTACCTTTGATATAAATCTGCCTAAATCTTTTATTTTAAGATCCTCAAAATAAACGATATTGAGTTGCAGCCACCATTTTTTGGAAGCCTCACAGCCTAACGCTGGCCCAGATTTTGTAACTGGTCTGCTACGCGTTCAGTTTACTAAAGTGCTATATTTGCTGATCTAATATTAACATACAAAAATTTTCGATAACCAATAATCAGCTTTATGGTATAGTACTAGTATCGCCCCACAATTTGCGGGGCGATACCAAATTTAAATATCTTTTACTTAAGAGCTTTGTCGGTAATCACATGTGTCCATGCGCCTTTAGGCATAGTGGTAATTACGGGATCTGAACCACCAGTCATAAGACTTGAAACTGTACGATCAAAATCTGCTTCTGACAGTGCCCCATTACTACCGGCCGTCAGTTTGGCTATCTCACCCATCTGAATAGTATTAGCATCTACAGTCTGTGAACCAGAATCATCGTTATCAACAACTATTTGAGCGGCTTCAGCTGTATTATTCTCAGCGTACTTCCAGCCTTTCATAGACGCGCGAACGAACCGAACCATTTTATCAACGAATGCCGGATCAGATAAGTTTTCTTCTTTAACATAAAGGCCATCTTCTAATGTCGCAACGCCCTCTTCTTCATATCTGAATACTGTTAGCTCTTCCGGCTTCAAGCCTTCAGCCAAAACTTGCCAATACTCATTATATGACATTGCTGAAACACAACTAGCATCACCTTGTGTTAACGGCAAAATATCCCAGCCTTGCTTAAATACAGAAACCCCACCAGCACTTCCATCTGTTGATAAGCCAAGTTTATTCATCCAACTTAAGAACGGCCATTCGTTTCCGTAATACCAAACATACAGGTTCTTATCTTTTAGATCAGCAACTGAGTTAACGCCTCGATCTTTTCGACAGACCAACATCATTCCAGACCCAGCAAAAGGCTGTGCAATGTTAACATTTGCAAAGCCCTTTTCCCGCGCGGCTAATGCTGAGGGCATCCAGTCCACAGCAACATCAGCCCCACCACCGGCAAGAACACTCATTGGCCCAATATCAGGGCCACCAGCTTTAATATTAACATTTAGGCCCTCTGCTTCATAAAAGCCTTTATCTTGCGCAACATAATACCCAGCAAATTGGGTTTGAGTTACCCATTTCAACTGCACTGTTACGTTATCTGCCGCGTTTACCATTGAGGCCGTAAAGGCAACTATAGCACCGACTGTAAAAGTCTTAAGTTTCTGCATCTTTTGCTCCTATTTAACTACTTGATAATATCTTATTACGATTTACGCTCTTCCTCTTTGAGAAGGGTGCCAAAAAGTTATCCACTTTTCTAACATAACGATCCCCCCATAAAATAACGATCCTGCAATCGCCGCTACTGCTATTTCCGCCCAAACCATATCTAGGGCGAACCGAGGCGCTTCCGTTGATATTCTGAACCCCATGCCCCTAATCGGAGAACCAAAAAACTCAGCAACGATCGCTCCTATCAAAGCTAATGTCGTACAAATCTTAAGTCCATTAAAAATGAAGGGCATTGCCGTTGCCAGTCTTAATTTAAGTAATGTTTGTAAATAATTAGCATTATAAGTTTGCATCAGGTCTTTATGAATTTCATCAGACATTTTCATTCCCTGAACAGTGTTAACTAAAATTGGGAAGAAAACCATCACTGCAACTACCGCTGCTTTTGATTGCCACCCATAACCATACCACATAACGAGAATTGGAGCGATCCCAATAATTGGCATCGCTGCTAAAAAATTTCCAATCGGCAATACGCCACGCGCGAAAAATCTAAATTTGTCTGCTATGAGACTAACAAAAAAAGCAGCGCCGCATCCTATCAAGTATCCTGGTAGTGCCCCTTTAAGAGCAGTTTGAACAAAATCCCCCCAAAGAATTGGTACGCTTGAGATAAATTTATAATAGATGGCAGAGGGTGGTGGCAAAATTACTGGGCTTACCTCGAAATCTACGACGCTTGCTTCCCAAATCAACATAACGCTGACCCCAAACAGTATTGGAGGGAATAAATTCAATATTTTATTTTCATTTTGATCGTGCTATCCAAATATTTACCAACCACGCTAAAATCCAAAAACTAATTGCCCCAGCAAAATATAGCATCATGTTTCCAAAGCCATTCTTTTTAATACAATTCTTTGAATAATACTAATTATAGCAATCAGGGAGCCTGCGAGTATTGCCGCAGAAAACAAACCGCTCCAAATGTGCAAAGTGTTGCCAAAAGTACTTCCCGAAAGCATTCTAAAGCCAAGCCCTCCACCACCACCAGATGGGAGCTCTCCGACAATTGCGCCTACTACTGAAGCAGCCATACCTAACTTCAATGATGTAAAAAGATACGGTGTCGATTTTGGTGCTCTCAATTTAAATAAAACTTGTGATTTGGAGGCAGACCAAGTCTTCATTTGGTCAATATCCAATTGTTCTGGGCTTTTAAGGCCTTTGACCATGCCCACCACTACCGGAAAGAACGAGAGATACATTGAGATAATTACAATTGGCATCAAACCACTAAATCCAGCAGACCCTAATGCGACAACAATCATTGGCGCAATGGCAAGTATAGGGATGGTTTGACTAGTAACTATCCAAGGCATGACACTCATTGCGGTTGCCCTATTATAAACTATTCCTAGTGCTAATAGAATACCAAGACCGGTTCCAAAAGCAAAGCCATAGATTGTTTCATAAAAAGTAATTAAGCCATGATAGATTAGTGATCTTTTAGAAGTTATTTTTTTATTTACAGTGGTATCCCACATCTCTTTTGCAACCTGATGTGGCGTTGGCAATTTTGGCCTTTTTTGTGACCACGTTTGGTTCACTAATTCAGTCTTTGATAATGTAATCGAATTTCTTTTAGCTTTATCATATTCCCATGGAGCATTCAGAATTATAGAAAATCCATACCAGATTATTACAATAAAAGTTATTATGCAAAAAACGGGCAGTATTTTACTATCTGAGCCTGTCCACAACTTTTTAATCATCACTATGGCCCGCACGTAAACCTTCTCGAACTCTTTGAGATATTTCAATAAACTCTTTAGAGTCTCTAATTTCAAGAGGCCGGTCTGAGGGTAGATTACTGTCTATTATATCAACAATTCGCCCAGGTCTCGGCGACATAACAACAATTTTCGTAGACAGGTATACAGCCTCTGGTATCGAATGGGTCACAAAGCAAATTGTTTTGTTTGTAGATTTCCACAGTTCTAGCAATTGCTTATTTAAATGATCACGAACGATTTCATCTAAAGCACCAAATGGCTCATCCATAAATAATATGTCAGCATCAAAGGCTAAAGCTCTAGCTATACTAGCCCTTTGCTGCATTCCACCAGAAAGTTGCCAAGGATATTTTTTTTCAAAACCTGTCAGCTCTACCAAATCAAGAACCTTTTTTACTCTTTTGAGCTGTTCCTCTTTCGAATAACCCATAATTTCTAGAGGCAACTTTACATTTGCGGCTACGTTACGCCAAGGATATAGACCAGCCGCCTGAAAAACATAGCCATATGCTCTAGCCTCTCGAGCTTCTCTCGGGCTGACACCATTTACTGTCACCTCGCCGTCAGTTGGTTCATCTAAATCTGCTAAAACCCTTAATAAAGTGGTTTTTCCACAACCAGATGGTCCAATAAAAGATACAAATTCACCCTTATTAACTTTTAAGTCAACGTTTTTCAGAGCATGGACAGGCCCATCACTCGTCACAAATGTAAGATCAAGGTTCGAAACATTTATTACTTCAGATTGCACCACAAAAACCTTTTATAAAACTAACAAAATCACACTTATTCACTTCAGAACTTATATCTTGAAGAGCACTTACAGGACCGTCGTTTGTCTTGAAGGTCAAGTGAAGTTTTTCTGCTGTGATCCTGACCTCATGCCTCAATGTTGTCTCCTGTTCGAATGAAGTCAAAACCTAGCTTACTGAATTAGACTCCGCTAGCAGGAATGCCTGTACGTTCGACAGGGCGAGGCGATGTTATGGCTTTCCAAGACGATAGTGCCTTGTTCGTGGCTGTATTTCCCTCACGTTTAACAAATTTTCCGTGACCTTCTTCTGTACGAATTTCACCATCATAAATAGCCACTTGGCCACGTGTCAGTGTGAAGCGCGGAAGGCCTTTAACTTTTTTGCCCTCAAAGACGTTGTAGTCGATGGCAGACTGCTGATTGGCGGCCAAAATCGTTTTTTGTTTATTGGGGTCCCAGACAACGATATCAGCATCCGCCCCAACTAGGATTCCACCTTTTTTAGGGTAGCAATTAAGGATTTTAGCGATGTTTGTTGAAGTTACTGCAACAAACTCATTTGGGGTCAAACGCCCCGTCTCTACGCCGTGCGTCCAAAGCATTGGCATCCTATCTTCAAGCCCACCCGTGCCGTTCGGAATTTTTGTAAAATCTTCCAAACCAAATCGTTTTTGGTCCGTAGAAAATGCGCAATGATCTGTGGCCACAACACTCAGAGAACCGGACTGCAGGCCAGCCCAAAGGCTGTCTTGGTGCTGCTTATTCCTAAACGGAGGCGACATTACACGGCGTGCGGCATGGTCCCAATCTTTATTAAAATATTCACTCTCATCGAGTGTAAGATGCTGGATTAATGGTTCACCCCATACCCTCTTACCTTGCTGCCGTGCGCGGCGAATAGCTTCGTGAGAATCTTCACAAGAAGTGTGTACGACATAAAGAGGAACACCTGCCATATCAGCAATCATAATTGCACGGTTCGTAGCTTCGCCCTCAACCTGTGGGGGGCGTGAATAAGCATGCGCTTCAGGCCCAGTGTTGCCTTCAGCTAAAAGCTTAGCAGACAATTCAGCCACAACATCACCATTTTCGGCATGAACCATTGCTATTCCACCAAGTTCGGAAAGTCGGCTAAAACTCGCATAAAGCTCATCATCATTGACCATCAACGCACCTTTGTAAGCCATGAAGTGTTTGAAAGTGTTGATGCCACGGTCTTTGATGACGGATTCCATCTCATTAAAAACTTGCTCACCCCACCACGTTACAGCCATATGAAAAGAATAATCACAATTTGCGCGTGTAGATTTATTGTCCCACATCTTGAGTGCATCGTGCAGACCTTGGCCTGGGCTGGGTAGTGCAAAATCGATGACCATCGTTGTTCCACCCGCAAGTGCGGCGCGTGTTCCACTTTCAAAATCATCCGTTGAGTAAGTACCCATAAATGGCATTTCAAGATGGGTGTGCGGATCAATACCACCGGGCATGACATAGCAACCAGTCGCGTCCAATTGTTCCTCTCCAGACAAGTCCTGTCCAATCTCGGTAACCTTACCACCATCAATTAAGACATCAGCTTTATAAGTCAGATCATGGGTAACAATTGTACCGTTTTTGATAACTTTGGTCATTTTAATCTCCTTGCCTTTTAGGTCGACACTTCTCGCACTTAAGTCGTGATAATTGCAGTCTCTAAAACGGCATGCAATAAAACATCAGTTCCAGCCGCAGCCCATTCGCGGCTAATTTCTTCGGATTCATTATGGCTAAGGCCGTCAACACAGGGGCACATAATCATCGCAGTTGGCGCAACACGGTTTATCCAACAAGCGTCGTGGCCCGCACCAGAAATTAAGTCCATGTGACTGTAGCCTAGCCTCACTGCAGCACTGCGCACTGCGCCCACACATGTCTCATCAAACGCCACAGGATCAAATCCACCCACTTTTTCAAATAAAACCTCCATGCCCATCTCATCACAAATGGACTGAGCGTCTACACGCAGCCGTGCCTCCATATCCGTAATGACAGCCAACTCAGGTGATCGAAAATCAACGGTAAATACAACTTTGCCTGGGATCACGTTGCGCGAGTTCGGATATACATTAATGTGGCCAGCGGCCCCAACAGCATGAGGCGCATGCGACATAGCTATTTCGTCAACCTTAGCCAAAATATGAGCCATAGCTAAGCCGGCATTCTTACGCATGGGCATTGGTGTAGATCCAGTATGCGCGTCTTTTCCAATGATAGTGACTTCAGTCCAAGACAGACCCTGACCGTGGGTTACAACACCAATCTGTTTCTTTTTTGCCTCCAGAATAGGGCCCTGTTCTATATGCAGCTCAAAGAATGCGTGCATTTTGCGAGCGCCTACTGTTTCCTCGCCGCGCCAACCAATACGCACCAGTTCATCACCAAACGTCTTACCTTCGGAGTCTAAACGATTATACGCCCAATCCTGGGTGTGCAGACCAGCAAAAACCCCAGAAGATAACATGGCCGGAGCATAGCGTGTGCCTTCTTCATTCGTCCAATTAGTGACAACAATCGGGTGCTTAGTCTTGATATCAAGGTCATTCATCGTGCGCAGTAGTTCCAGACCACCAAGAACGCCAAGTACACCGTCATATTTCCCGCCGGTTGGTTGCGTATCCAAATGCGAGCCCACGTATACAGGAAAGGCGTCTGGGTCTGCACCCTCGCGTCTCGCAAACATATTGCCCATTTGATCTAAACCCATGGAACAACCAGCAGACTCACACCACTTTTGAAACAAGTGTCGACCTTCGCTGTCTTCATCAGTCACAGTTTGGCGATTATTGCCGCCCGCAACACCGGGCCCTATTTTTGCCATTTCCATTAGGCTATCCCAAAGACGCTCACTGTTAATCTTTAGGTTTTCTGCAATTGCAGCCATAGATTAGGCCCCCACTCAGCTATGTTTAATGGTCAGTCAATTATTTTGACCAACTGGTAAAAGTAACGCTATCAGAGGTTCAGTACGAGTCAAGGAATTGCTGTTGTAGATTACGCAGCAGTTTTCGTAGTGCACAAATTTTGTCATTTACTCGCTTGGGTTTTCTATGGGATGACTAATTATGAGCAAGTATGAAACCCGCATCCAAAAAAGAAACCATTCAGTCATTATGGACGCAGGTCTAAAAATCTTTTCACAGTTTGGTTTTAGGGGTTCAACACTAGACCAAATCGCAACTGAATCTGGCCTCTCAAAGCCTAACATTCTATACTATTTTGCGTCTAAAGAAGCTATCTATGAGGCCCTGCTTACTCAACTTCTCGCGCATTGGCTCAAACCTGTTCGCGACATCAACCCAGATGGTGATCCGATCGAAGAAATATTGGGTTACGCAAAACACAAGATGATGATGAGCCGTCTATATCCACGCGAGAGTCGGCTTTATGCAAATGAAATCATCCAAGGGGCACCACGAATTAAGGATGCTTTGAAGGGAGAATTACGCGAGGTGGTCAGCTCTTTGGTACAACTGATGAACAAGTGGTCGAGTGCCGGGTTAATTCGTTCAGTAGATGCGCATCACCTTATTTTTTCGATCTGGGCAATGACACAGCACTACGCCGACTTTGATGTACAAGTACAGGCTGTCCTTGGTGAAGGGGATCATTTTCCAGACGCCGAACGCTATTTTGAGGATATGTTGCGCCGAATGCTAACAGTCTAAAATTGTATAGCGCGCTACTGTTAAAGGCGCGCTATACATCGTTCGGTTATTCAGCAGCCACAGCGCCTGGATTGTTACGGTGTGTAGTCCAGTTGGCGTAATCAGCCGATACAGTTTCGCCAGTCCGGAGATCAACCGTTCCCGCTTCTTGTTTCACCATCGTGATGCAATTTTCAACAGGGCAGACCTCAACACATAAGTTACATGCTACGCACTCTGCTTCAATCACCGTGAACGTGCGGTCATCTGACATAGCAATGGCTTGGTGGGATGTATCTTCACAGGCTGCATAGCAACGGCCGCAACTGATACAGTCAGCTTGGCTGATTTCAGCTTTAGCAATGTAGTTAAGGTTTAAATGTTTCCAGTCAGTTGTATTTGGGATGGCAGCCCCCATAAAATCTTGAATTGTGGTGTGACCCTTTTCATCCATCCACTGAGAAAGACCAGTGATCATTTCTTGAACAACTTTGAAGCCATAAGTCATCGCCGCAGTACAAACCTGCACATTACCACAGCCTAGAGTAATATATTCGGCCGCATCACGCCATGTGGTCACGCCACCAATGCCTGATATGGGCATCCCAGCTGTTTCTGGTGCACGTGAAATTTCCGATACCATAGACATCGCAATCGGTTTGACAGCAGGACCGCAGTATCCGCCGTGGGAGCCCTTGCCATCAATTGAAGGCTCCGGGCTCATGGAATCAAGATTGACAGAAATAATAGAATTTATAGTATTTATCAGAGATACCGCATCAGCGCCACCGCGCCGTGCCGCGGCCGCAGGCAAACGTACGTCAGTTATATTTGGTGTTAGCTTTACGATTACGGGTTTGGAATAATACAGCTTGCACCAACGTGTCACCATTTCGATATATTCAGGCACCTGACCAACCGCCGCCCCCATGCCGCGTTCCGACATACCATGCGGGCAACCAAAATTCAGCTCTATACCGTCAGCACCAGTGGCTTCTACTTTAGGCAAAATATCTTTCCATGCCTGTTCTTCACACGGTACCATGATTGATACGATCATTGCGCGATCAGGGTAATCTCTCTTTACACGAGTGATTTCTTCGAGGTTCACCTCCAAAGATCTGTCCGTAATAAGCTCAATATTATTGAAGTCCAAGTACCCGGCGATCAGCTCCGTGGATCACGCCATAGCGCGGGCCGTTTACATTCACGACAGGTGGGCCTTCAGCACCAAGCGTTTTCCAAACTACCCCACCCCAGCCAGCTTCAAAAGCGCGGCGGACATTGTATTCTTTGTCCGTCGGTGGAGCAGATGCGAGCCAAAATGGATTTGGGCTTTTAATACCCAAAAAATCTGTTGTTAGATCAGCCATTGTTACGCGCCTCCCAGAAAGGTTATATGAATATCCATTGCAGCATCACGCCCTTTAGCAACGGCCGTTACAGTAAGATCATTACCGCTAGAGGCACAATCTCCTCCGGCCCAAACGCCATCACGGCTAGTGCGGCCAACTCCATTCACAGCAATTTTTTGACCCTCAAGTGCCAGACTACCGTCAGTTTTGAGTGTTTGACCAATCGCAGTAAAAACTTGATCTGCAGCAATATTTAGAGTTTCGCCTGTGGGCTCAAGTTTACCCTTTTCATCAGCAGTATATTCTAGCTCAAGCATGGTCACAGCCCCGTTTCCATGAAGCTTTTTTGGCTGCACGTTGAACATCAACTTAACGCCATGCTTCGCCGCAAGGTCTTGCTCATAGCGGCTTGCACTCATTGCTTCACGGTCACGTCGATAAGCAATGGTGACTTGCTCAGCACCCAATAATTTTGATTGCACAGCTGCGTCAACCGCAGTCATACCCCCTCCAATTACGACAACATTTCTTCCTATCGGAATAGTAGAAAGGTCAGTCGCTTGGCGGAGCGTTTCTATAAAAGCAACAGCGTCAGAAACGCCTGATTTGCCAGCGCCAACAATGTCTAAGGCGTTAACCCCACCCAATCCAACAGCAAGAAAAACCGCATCAAAATCACGCGCCAAGTCGTCAAGATTAATATCTTTACCTAAGGCTTTGTTATTTTCAACCGTAATACCGCCAACAGATAGCAACCATTCGACTTCCCGAGCGGCAAACTCATTCGTAGATTTATAAGTCGCTATACCGTATTCATTCAGACCGCCCGCCTTGGGCCGCGCATCATAAATTGTGACATCAGTACCAAGCACTGCCAAACGATGCGCACAAGACAGCCCAGCTGGCCCTGCTCCAACTACAGCAACCATTTTTCCAGTTGAGGCGGCCCTCGAGTAGGGATGAACGTCTTGCACCATCAGTGTATCCGTTGCGTGGCGTTGCAAGCGGCCAATCTCAACAGGTTTGCCTTCAGCTAGTTCACGCACACAAGCCTGCTCACAAAGCTCTTCAGTCGGACAGACGCGCGCGCACATGCCACCCAGAATGTTCATATCAAATATTGTTTTGGCAGCAGCTTCAGGCGTTCCAGTGCTAATCTGGCGAATAAATAATGGAATATCAATGTCTGTGGGACATGCCGTTATGCAAGGTGCGTCATGGCAGAAATAGCATCGATCTGCTGCCACCATCACCTCATGTGGTTGAAGTGGAGAATGCAGGTCTCCAAAATTCTGTGCAAGCTCATCATTACTAAGACGGTCAGCGGCAATGCCTGAGATCATTTGGCTAGTCATCGGTTCCTCCAACTGGCTAATTTAGGGACCATCTTGGCATAAAAAAAAATTTTATCAAATGGTAAAAATTATAGTTACATAATGAACTAGTACCAAACTAACAAAATTAGCATAAAATTGCTGCACGGCACTAGAATTTTGCTATTGAAAATTAACCCAAATGCAGCGTGTTAGAACATTAGAGTATGTAATTTGCATCAAAACGTTAACGCACTGATAAATTGGTACACATTTCTAATTTGTGGAAGATTTGACCATTTTAGCTGCATAGAAATGAATTGCGTGTAGTTAGCCCCAGCAACTTACACTCTGAAGTGGCGGCAAGCATGTGTACAATTATAGAGAAAACATACTAAAATGGGATTTCATGTGGATCAAATGGTTAGTAAAAGATATAAAGTTAATCGTTACCCGTGGAGTTCAAACCACTAACCATATTTTACGAATCTGAAATGTTGGCAAGCATGAAAAGCCTACCCTAGATCCGAGTTTGTAAGGACGATAACGTAATAAAAAAATCAATAATGATTATAAAAACAGTTATTTCTAAAAACTTAAAAACTACGCTACCCCTGCTCCAAAACTGTAACTTTACCAATAACGCCACAAACTTTTTTGGGGTGCATACTTTATTTTTTATCAAGGTTTAAGATTTAAAAGTGTATGAACCCTTTCTTAAGATTTCATTGAACTTTTCAAAGGAATCGTCATTTAATTTATATTTTTTTTCAGACTGCGGCTTCAAAGCTTGGTCCTTTGATTGTATACATGAAGCCAGAAGATCGCTTCCCTCGTCTCTATATCCATAGTCATTCATGCAGGCTTTTTTATAACCATCCAATACAGCAGCTCTTGAGTTTGAAGCCGTGATGCTACTGACTACCGGCTGTTTCACAGTACACCCAGCCAGCAAGCTAAAACTCGTCAAGCCAATAAATAAAATTGAACGCATTGTGTCTTCCCCAATATAATATATTTTATCGAATTTAACCTATGTCATCACATTATTGTTTATATTTCTATCAAAACAATATTTGATCAACTTACACATATCCATAGCTGCGTAAGCTAGCTATTAAAAAAACATCACCAGCCACAGTTTTTGTAAGCTTTACCTATACATTCTGTAGCCATTTTTTGAGCTTTCTCAATGTTAGCTGGGATCATTTTTCGTGATAAATTATGCAACCACTTTTCTGCGTCCTTATGACCACTAATGTTGGCGATCTCATACCACATATATGCCTGTAAAAAATCTTGCGGAACACCTTTTCCAGTTTTATACATAAAACCTAGATTAGATTGAGCAGAAGCATTTCCTTGTATAGCCGCTAAATGGTACCATCGTACTGCTCCACCATAGTCCAAAGGAACACCTTTTCCGGTCTTGTACATGTAGCCTAGTTTGTATTGAGCAGAGGCATTTCCCATTTCAGCTAAAGGGTTCCACTCTTCAAGAGCAGAATCATAATCACCTGCCTTATAGGCAGCCAAGCCTTTATTAAAGTCTTGTGCTAGAACAAATGGTTGGGTTGAGAACAGCATAATATTGAAGGCAAAGATATAGCAGTAAAGCTTCATAAATTTAGTCCGTATTATTTTGACTATAAAAGCACGATCCGCCTAATCTGTGAAGTTAAAATTATTTAAGCTTTATAAAAAACTAGTTATGATGAATAGGTCGCTCCCGTTCTTGCCTTAAAAATTTGGGATAAAAAATTACTTTCTTGATACCCAAGCCTAAGCTACAGTCCCATAAATGCAGTTTACACTTAGGACCACTACATGAGAAACGCCACTATCATCATAGTATTTCTAATGACACTCTCCACAAATGTTGTGGCTCAAAAAAGTGCTGAAGAGCGTATTAATGAAAATGTTGAATTACTATCTGAAGCTTTAGATAAAAAGGTCTGGGATGCTTACACAGCCGGTGACTATGAATTAGCGTTGAAAAGCTGGGAACCATTAGCTGAAACTGGGGATGCTTCTGCTCAAGTTAATCTTGGCATAATGTACAATCAGGGCCACGGCGTAATTCAAGATGATAAAGAAGCTGCAAAGTGGTTTAAATTAGCCGCAGAGCAGGGGTATTCTCCTGGTCAATGGCGTCTAGCAATTATGTACAAAACCGGTACTGGCGTAGTTCAAAATTATGAAGAAGCTGCTAAGTTATATAAGTTAGTCGCTGAAAAAGGAGATGCCTACGCCCAAAGCGCTCTTGGTTTTATGTTCAGTAACGGTTTTGGCGTTCCTCAAGATAATGTTAAGGCTTATCTGTGGTTCACCACTGCCAGTGATGGCGGTTATGAACTTGGTTCACAATATAGAGAACAAATAGCAAAAAAAATGACACCCGAGGATATATCCAAAGCCCAAGAAATGGCATCAAAGTGCATTAAATTTAAATACAAAAACTGCGGCGAGTATTAAAGTATGTTGGACTTCAGTCTAACAGAGATACTATTAATGTTGTTAGTGGGGAGCGTTGGTTCATACTGCATGAACAAAGTGCTAGTTGAGTTTGAGAACGACTCCCTAAAGAGAACCAAAAAGGGTTTGCTAAATCCACAGGTTGAAAACTGGTTTCTATGGATCAACATGGTCTTAAGGATGCCCTTTCTTATACTTCTTTACGCTGCACCGATCCTAATAATTAAATACTGGGTATTGAAAATTTTTTTGTTTTTGGTCTGAAGCATTTTACTACGTAAATTTATAAAACGTCGACTAGGATTTCCTTCAGTTTGGGACGCAAACTTTAGGGAAGCAGCAAAAACTTATCAGCCTAATTTTTTCCCATGATGCCAATGCTTAGCTGGGGTTTTGAAATTTATGGCTGCAAAACAGCGGTACCCAATTACTCTCCTGGCCTTCTGTTGGATTCCACCACAGGGTTCTCACAGAGGTCCATACAGTCTGCTTAACCAGCGTTATTATGTGCCTCCCCCCCCCAAAAAGAGCCAGTTGTGAAAAAATTTTGCCTCTGTATGGACCTTATATGGGCGGCTGAGAGGGTGAGGAAAAGACCTTTAAACTTGACAGAAAGATAAGGCTCACTACACAAATAGCTATCGAAAACCTTTAGGGAGAAGAACTGATGTCAACCATCAAAACTTCATTCGCTGGGAATTGGATAACATCACCAGCATCATCTGTTAGACTTTCAATACGAAAAAAACCACTGATATGCCCGGCGTGTGGTAAGAATTATTCAACCGTACCAATAAAATCTAAATGTGATAGCTGTGGTTGTGCATTTTGTTTTGATGGAAGCTGCATCGGTACAAAAGGTGGCAATCTAATGCCCAAGGGCGGCATAGGTAGAGCCGTGGGCAGGACATGTCCAAAATGTGGCAACGGAACGCTGCAGCCAATTTAGCGTCTTGGCTGATTTCGGCACTTTCGACAGCAGAGTTTGCCAGATACGCAGCTTGGCAGTGTCTTGACAGTGTAGGGGATTGCAATGTATTTTTCACACCCTCTACTTAAAAATGGGTGATATCCACACTGATTGAAATGTTAGGTTAGAGGTCAGGACAAGGTGTGACCAGTTGAACGGGTCTAGCTGCTTAAGCCCAGGCGGGTTGCTGGGGTTGTCCACTATTTCCCAGTCCACTTCTCGTCCACTATCGCCTTGAGGTGTGGCGGCAGGCTCGGGAGAAGCTTGGGTAAGGGTGTGAACCCCGTGTGGGGGCCACCACAAAATAAATTACTTAGCTGATAACAAAATGCTTTTCCTGATCTGGGGCTACATAGGGGCTAAATTATTATGGGATCGTGACAGGAGAGAGGAACGATGAAAGCTGCCACCTAGCTGAGGTGATATGTCCTGCTCTCGTGTTCTTTCTAAGAAAAGGCTTAGTAGCATTTATCTTAATTACCAACACGGTTTAATAGAATAATTATTTAAGTGTCTAAGCGTGTGATATTTTTGTTCTGCAAGCTACAGAACACTTTATGTTTTAATTAATTTCAATAGTCATACCATCAAATGCGAGCTCGATACCATCAGGCAACTCAGAGTTTATTTTATCCAGCTCAGAATCTGTACGACCAGGAGCGTGGTGAGTAATTAACATCTTTTTACAATTAACTTTATTAAAAAACTCGGCTCCTTGCTCTATTGAAGAATGGCCCCAGCCTTTTTTATCAATTAAGTCTTTGTCTCTGAACATTCCGTCCCACAAAATAATATCAGAATTTTCACAAAAATCACAAAGTTTTGTCAGTTGCCAATGCTCGAATTCATTATCAGATAAGTACACAAACTTTCTATTTTCATGCGTGATGCTATATCCAAATGATCTTCCAGGATGGTTCATTTCCAAACTTTCAATCAAAATGTCATCTTTATTACTTTGGACCAGTTCAAAAAAGTTTTGGAATTTTAAATTTTTTAATTTGTCCGTTAAATTCAAAGGAAAGTAGCTACCCGAAAAAAACGTCTGAATTTTACTTCTTAGTTCGGTTGACTCATAAAGAGCGCTCGATAGCTCAATATTACAGCTCGGATTAAAGATATCATTATTAAAACCCAGGCCTTGAATATGGTCGTGATGAAGGTGGCTAAACAAAATAACTTTTTTGGAATCTTTTTGAAAGTTTACATTTTGGAAACCAGTTCCCGTGTCTAAAATAATCTGTGTGTTACCAGCCCTGAGCTCATAGCATGATGTATACCCACCATATTTTATGAACTCTTTTGAACTTACGGCTATAGAGCCGCGGCAGCCATGTAGCGTAATTTTCATATTCTTTAAAACTTCTCAGGCTTTTAAAAAGTAAGTAGTAATCTTCAAAATTTTTATCAGTTTAACATTTACTTGAAAGCATAAAAAGTCAATTGCATTGTGCTTGGTGTTAGCTAACATATTGGCATTGCTATGATTGCACTTGGCCAGAGTCCTTGGTCTGTATGGATCGGGCTAAGTGATCCCTGCTCTTGGGCGGTCACCCGTATGCAAAATAAGCACTGCTCCATTGATATGAAACCCAACACAGTTACTAGTTTACAGGAGATGTGAGTGCGTTTGATACTACCAAAGTTGCGAGTAACTCTGTGCGGCTTATGGTAAAATTGCGACTTTAGTTGAGGAAAAAAACGTTTCCATTTTACCAAATACTTATAAGTAAGGTTGTAATAAGCCACTCTGAATAAATTTGGCATTCAACGCCAAGATTAACTTGTACTCAATCTATTTATTTAGTTTTGTGAATTTTATTAACCTTCCAGATGGGCCATCCTCTAACACCCAAATGGCACCATCAGGGCCTGTTTCGACCTCTCTCACTCTTTTGGACCAACTGAAGCGCTCAGCCTCAAAAGGCTCTCCATTATTAAAGCCAATTCGAATTAATGCCTTGCTTTTTAATCCTCCAATAAATGCATTTCCTTTCCATTCAGGAAATTCATCGCCTTCATAAAAAATTAACCCAGATGGAGCCACGGTAGGTACCCAATAAAGTTTTGGTGCCATGAATTCTGGTCTTGTTTCATGAATAGGGATTTTTACTCCACTGTAATGATTACCTTCTGACACTATTGGCCATCCGTAATTTCTACCAGCAACGATTAAATTAAGTTCATCCCCATGCCGTGGGCCCATTTCGTGGGCCCATAGCTCACCATTTTTAGCGAATGCGAGTCCAAGGGCATTCCTGTGACCAACTGTCCAAAAGGTTTTTGCGAGGCTACCTTTGTCCTGAAATGGATTATCCGTTGGTACGGTACCATCATCGTTTAGGCGAATAATTTTTCCTAATGCCATATCCCATTCTTGTGCAGGAGTTTGTTCCTGCCGATCGCCAGATGTAATAAAAACCTTATCCTTGTGTTGCGTGCCATCAAGACCAAACGTAATTCGGTGGGAAAAGTGTCCTTTGCCCGATCGTGCCGGTATTTGGTTCCAAATGGGTTCAACGTTTTTCAGATGTGGCCTATCAGAACGCACCAATGAGGCCCTTATTACAGACGCATATCGTGTCTTTCCTGCATTTTCCGAATTGATATAAGAAATATAAACTAAGTTATTTTGTAAAAACTTTGGATGAGGAACGATATCACCTAAACCACCTTGGCCACCTGCAAAAACCTTTGGAACTCCAGATACTAAAGACTGTTCTCCACTTGTATTTATAAGCCAAAGTTCTCCACTTTTTGTAGTGATCAGTAAGTTTTTACTATCAATGAAAGACATTGCCCAAGGACTGCCGAATTCTGAAATAACTTTGCCTTCCAGCCTACTACCTGCACTGCCAGTAACAATATTATTTGCCCAAGCATTGGATGCCAAGTTTATCAGTAATATAAATAATAATGTACGCATCAATACCTATCCCACACGTCGTATTTCTTCCAAACTTTGCAAGTCGAATTCTACATCAAAGGTTAAACAGCAAGGCTATCCACACTGCCTATCCAAGACCTTCTTCCTAGGGCGTATAAGACTTTACAGGTAGCCCCTCTTTTTGCCAGCCAGTAATGCCTGCCGAAAGATGACTAACATTCGAAAACCCCAATTGCTTAACTAAGGCGTTGCCTAAGTTTGTGGTTCGATTGCCAGTTCTGCAATAAAGCATGATAGGTGTATCGAGATCAGTAATGAGCAACATGAATTTCTGTTGGAATTCTGGATGTAGCTGGCCAGATTTAGTAAAGGCGGTGATCAGCTCTGCCCCATCGATTACACCAGTTTTCTGCCATTCTTTTGGGCGACGGATGTCGACAAGCACAGCACCATTTTGCAATGACTTCTGCAGGTTTTGGTTACTGGCTTGTTGCAATGTAGGAGGCCAGGTCATTTTGATCATCTCAACATCAAAGACTAATGTTGCGTTTGGCGGAATCTCTGATCCAGCGCCGCGTAAGCCGTAGCCCAATTCTGGCGGAATTGTTAGCACTCGCTTTTCCCCCTCTTGCATGCCCAAAATGCCGCTGTCCCATCCCTTAATTACCTGTCCTGCGCCCAGAATAAAGCTAAAGGGTGCGCCACGTGGTTTCGAGCCATCAAACACAGTTCCATCACTCAGGCGACCTTCATAATGAACGCTGATCTGCATTCCATTCTCTGCTTTAGCACCAGCCCCTTCCAGCACTATGTCAATTTTCAGCTCGTTTGCTGACATCTGAGAAGCTGAAAAGGCTACAAGAAAAACACAGAACACTCTGCGCAGGCAAGAAGTAAGTAACATAGTATTTTTCATGATGATCCCTTTCCACACTGACCGGATCCTAAAGTAGTTTGGACATTTGTAAATTCAATCGCGAAACTGCGTTCAAAACACCCCCCTTCTTGGCCACTCTAGTCCACTAAAGGCGAAACAGGGGATGGGTATCGGGTTGGATAGGCTAAGTTCAGAAACATTTCTGTATATTGGGCGCACTATTCTCGTCCCACCATTTAAATTCCTATCCACAGCGCTACCCACAACAAGATAGCGTATTAAAACAGACATTCCCAATCATAAGTAGTTTTCACGCCATAATGTAATTCAGGGTTTCTTGGCCTAATCCATCCAACTTAAGTTCACAGGACCGCGTACCAGTGCCCCCGGATCACAGACACTACGCCTCAGCCCTCATGCCTTTAGCGTTGGAGGCGTAGGTTCATCTAGGATTAGCTTTGATCGGGAGCGTACAGCTCTATGCAAGTCTTAAATTCAAACGGAACCGTAACGCTACTCCAATTCAGTGCGCCAATTATTGAGTGCATAGATTTAGGCTATGCCACCAATCTGATGCTTGTTCTCATTTGTCTGACAGCCCCGACAGGGGAGACCCAGCGTAAGAACAATCAGTAGAAACAGCGCACCAGTGGGCGGGCGGCACAAAAAATCTCGATCAGCAAATCGATTACGTCGTCTTCGAGCAGGAGAGCATCTGGCACGTCTTTTCTGCATCCCAGTCCAACCATTTTCAAATAGGGCGCTGCAGGATCACTGCCTAAAACGCCATCAGGCAAAGCGCTCAATTCTCGTCGTGTAACTAGCCCGTCTGGGAAATCCGTTTGGAAGTCAGGATTTGCCAAAATGTTTTGTAGTTCTTCCGGATCATCGATCAAACGCGCCCGCAACCGTGCAAGCGCCGTCTTGGATGGTTGGAAAAGTGCCGCCCCGGCATAACAATTTCCTGGCTCTAGATGGAGGTAGTATCCAAAGTCTTCAGCTGGATGACCCGCATTGGCAAAAATATCCACGTCTGCTCGGAATAGAGCGCGTCCAATACGATCCCGCGGTTCTTGGAAAAACCTCGTGAAGCTTTGCTTTGGTTTGCTCCGCGCATCAGCCACTAAATAATCAAAACGATGGGCATAATCGTGCAACGTCGTTGCTATCCCAGTAAAATTACGCATTGCATCATCACGCTCAGATCTATGCTCATCCATCCAAGCTTTGCTGTTATTACCTACCAGATCTGCAAGGAACGTAAATGTTTCGGGCTCTACCATTGTTACATTTCCTAAATAATTATCACCACACAACTTATTTGCGGATCCCGTTTTAGTAAGGAGTATTTAGACCTTATCCATAAGCCTATGACACCAAAAGCCCAAATGGCTTTATTATTTTAAATCCATAAACTTAATATTTATGTCAGGCATAAGATAGCGTTCGTCCTACATCCTTGGGCTGTGTGAATTGGGCCAAGAAACTCCCAAACCTGACAGCACCCGCCTTAACGCCTCACCGCGAATAAGGTATACGAACGAGCTTCGTTGATATGAAAAGGGTTAGTCATTATGGCTTAAATACGGTAGCATTAGACAAAAATACTTTACATATTACTCAGATTGATTAAAATTTAATGATGTTAAAGCGTTTAACAAATACCCAAATATCCCAATATAACGAGAGTGGGTTTGTAAGCCCCGTTGATGTGTTAACCAAGGCAGAGGTTAACTCTTGTATATCGGAAATAGAAGTATTCGAGGCCGAAACCGGAAAGCAGATTGATTTTCCTTATAAGTCACGATCACACCAGATCTTTTCTTGGGCTGACCGTTTGGTACATCACCCAAAAATTCTTGACGCAGTCGAAGATATTATTGGCCCAGATATATTGTGCTATCATGCAACTTTGTGGGTTAAGCCAGCAAAATCTAATTCTTTTGTGCGTTGGCACCAAGATGGTGCATATTTTTTTCTAGATCCAGCTTTGCATGTCACTGCGTGGGTTGCTTTAACGTTGGCTGATGATGAAGCGGGTTGTATGCAGGTAATCCCCACTTCAAATAAAAGTCCGTTATTTGATCATAATGATGACATTAATCCAGACAATATGATCCCTCGTGGACAGGGATTAGCTACAGAAATTGACACGTCTGAAGCTGTTAGTATGCCACTGCAAGCTGGACAGATGTCGCTACACCACACAAAGCTGATCCACGCCTCTTTTAATAATAATCGCGAAGAACGTCGCATCGGTTTTGGAATCAGCTATATTCCGGCCTCGGTTAAAGATATAGGTGAAACTCCTGCGCATGCACTTTTGGTGAGAGGTAAGGATAAATATAAGAATTTTCTTAAAGAAAAACGCCTATCTGCTCCATTAGCAAAAGAGCAGATAGCCTATCACCTGAAATTGATGAAACAATTTCGTAAACGCCAAGACGAAGGAGCGTTGCATTCTAAAGCCAGTTTAGGCTGATCGGCGGCCCCCAAAATACAGGATTGGCAGTTCTCGCAAGGTTCAAAATTAGAACTCCTAGAATAGTTCCCTGCGTCTCAGACCGCAGGCCTTTAGTGATTGCGTGGTAAGTTCGTTGCGGGTATTTTTTCATTTAGGACATCAATCAGAAGAACAGGTTTGATTATAGAAGCTGCACTAATCTGGCCATGTGTCTCTGTAGTGCTCAGTAAAATCAGAAAACACACGGCAGGAATAGTTAAAAACCACCAGTAACGAAGGTTTAGGGCGTCAAAATGGTTGGGATTTATAATAACCCTCATATAAGCAGGAAAATAACGACTTATTTCTATCAACGCTATGTCGGCACCAATGGCTTTATATTTTTGGGTAGCTAGTGAGTCCTGAGGGTCCCAAACCCTTTGTACGCGGATTACTATCTCACAACTCTCAGCGTTATATCATAATATATATTTAATCAGATATAGAAGTAATCCTGCCGGCTGACCGGCCCGCAATTTCTCCTAAACTTAAAGCAGTTAACAATCCATTACCGGATAAGTAACCAGAAACATCTGGCCCAGATACTCCACAAGCAGCGCCGCCACAGGCAAATATATTATCAAACTTAGATCCGCTAGGTCGGCAGATTTGCGCCGCGTGATTAATTGTTAATCCACCTTGGGTGTGAAACAATGCACCGGTAACTTTAACGGCGTAGTAAGGTGGCTTCAGCAGCTTGGATGCATCAAAACCTCGCCCAAATGGATCAGTTCCATTGCCTGCTGCGTAGCGATCACAATCTGTCAGAGTTTTAGCCAAGGCAGATAAATCTACCCCAAGTTTATGGGCAAGATCGTTGATATTTTTTGCTTTTATGATTGCACCACTGTCTTCCGCTTTATTGAAATCATCAAACCCGCGGCCAAGACCAACTAGCCGTTCATCAAAAATATTAAAGGCTATTTGTCCAGCCTGCTCAAGTACTGATACCGCCTGTTCAGAATAACCACTATGCTCGTTTGAAAAACGGGCGCCGTCTGTATTGATCTGAATGCCCCCTTCCATCATTAAGGCCCAAGTCACTAAGATGCCATGGGGATGAGCAACTGACCCATGGCCTTGGTAGCCCGAAAGATGTACCAGTTCAGCGCCTAGAGCCTTTCCCCATAATACAGCTTCACCTTGATTGCCCGGATGGCCAAAATACAGTGCATCCTTCATTTCAGGAATATATTCTGCAATGAGGTCAGGGTTTGCCCCATAACCATTACAAGCCATAATGACAGATGCTGCCGCGATTTTCTCTGACGAGCCATCCGGGCGCAGGCAAATTGCGCCTAACGCTTTGTCAGAGTTATCAACAACAATATCGATAACCTGAACACCTGTCGCAATCGTGATATCTTTGGCAGAGACTGCGGCCTCAAGACGATTGATCAGACCAACACCAGTTTGTTCCGGCACACTGTGCATACGAAGGTTTGTATGGCCCGGATACAGGAAATTATCCAGCACATGAAATGGGAGGCCGTAATCATCAGCAAGCCAATCGAGAGTTTTGGGAATTTGCCGTACAATCAGTTTAACATAGGCGGGTTCAGCTGTATTTTTATTTTTTGCCATAATATCAGTGTAAAAAATATCTTCACAATCTTTAATAGATTGGTGGCCTTGGGCTTTTGTACCAGCGGCTGGAATTAGGCCAGATGACAATGCAGTTGAGCCTGATAGCCGTGTTTCACGTTCAGCAACTAAGACAGAAACGCCGGTTTCGGACGCCGCCAAAGCGGCAGTCAGACCAGCAGCACCGCCGCCTATGATCAGGCAGTCAATTTCAATATCAGCAGAAAATTTGGATGCAACGATGACGCCTGGCATATATTAACAGCCTTTAAAAAGGTTGATCGCATCATAAATCGACATCACTTCACCAACGGTTTCTAGTGAAGCGATAGAAACATCATGGGTTTCTTTAGAGAAAGCCGCGCAGCCGTCTTCCAAAGTGATTGTGTGGAAGTCTCGGACATGGGCATCACGAACCGTTGATGCAACGCCACCATTGGTTACAATGCCGCAAACCATTAAGGTTTTAATACCAGCACGATTTAGAGCAAAGTCGAGACGCGATTGATAAAACGCTGAATAGGCAACCTTTTCTATAGTAATATCAGCAGGCTGAAGCTCATTAACAAGTGAATGCCCCCAACTTGATGGCATGAAGTCACCTTTGGTTAAAAATGGTCTCAGTTTTTTCAAATGATTAGAGATGAAAGGCTCGCCATTCTTACCTGGAACAAGAGTGAATTGCGTGGACACAACCCAGCCGCCGGCCTTGCGCACTTCAGCAAGCAGGGGCCCAACCTTTGCAGGTAATGCTGCAATATCTGGGTTCGACGTTCCTGACCGCCCGTAGGCGCCTTTAGGGTCCAAAAAATCATTTTGTAAATCCACAATCAACACTGCAGTTGTTAACGGGTCAAACGGATTTTTAGACATTTTATGTTACCTCTTGTTTCATGATGATATTGCCCAAATCATCAACGATGGCATAGAGGCCTGGATCAATATAAATTGTGGCGTCAGGTTGAACCAATAACGCTGGGCCCGAAATTTTACTACCTTCAGGCAATTTAAGGCGCTCATATATCGCTGCATCATACCATATGCCATTCGCAAATATTTTTTGCTCCGCTATACGACAGACTTCAACACTTTCGCTACGAGGGCCACTTGCCAACATCTTGACATCAATTTGAGGCCGCTTGCCTATGACCGATAACCTAAGGTTAAGGATTCGAATTGGGATTTCCTTGAGCAGGCGACTATACGATTTGAGGTAGCTTTTTTCAAAGGCGCCACGGATCACATCAATTGTTAGCGACGCAATCATTTGGGATAGGCACGGCCACTGCATGGGTTTGACCGAGGTAGAGCATATCCAATTCAATAATGGTCTCAGATAGATTCAATTTTTGCGTTGGATTGCTGAATAATTCCTTCAGCGGAGCTGGTCATCTCAGCAATTAGTTTGTGCAGGTGATCATCATCAAGGGAGTTAAGCATGACATTCAAGGTGCGCACTTCATCATGACGTAAATCAGACATGACACAACCCAGCGCAGAGGTGACCCCTGGATATCGCGGCACAATCGCTGCTGCTAAACCAATATCTTGCATGAGCGCCCCTGCATGTAGCGCACCACCACCACCAAAAGGCATCGCTACAAATAACTTTGGGTCATGTCCACGCTCAATGGAAATCAGGCGGATCGCACCAGCCATTTTGGAATTAGCTACTTTAACGATCGCTTCAGCGGCATCTTCAACCCTCATTCCAAGCGGGGTGGCAATATGCTTTTTTATAGCCATTACGGCCGCGTCCCGATCAAGGGCAGTTAATTTATTACCAATAGGTTTGCGGGCATCAATGCGCCCCAGCACTAGGTTTGCATCAGTTACTGTGGGGCGATCATTTCCAAAGCCGTAGCAAACAGGCCCAGGATCAGAGCCAGCACTGTCAGGCCCAATTTCAAGTAGTCCAGTCTCATCAATATGAGCAATCGAGCCGCCACCTGCACCTATGGTCGACATTTCAATCATAGGTGTCCGGATGACCATGCCAAAGTCGATACTAGCTTGCGCAGTCAGTATATTCTGGCCATCAGCCACAAGTGACACATCAAAAGACGTACCACCCATATCGCAAGTAATAACATTTAAAAATCCAGCTGCGTTCGCAATTTGCCGCGCCGCCACCACGCCAGCTGCAGGACCAGAAAGGGCAGTTCGCACTGGGAATGCCTTTGCCGCGTCAACTGACATAATGCCACCGTTAGACTGCACAATTAGGATTTCAGAATCAGAATTTTCTTTAGCGATGCGATCCTCTAGGCGAGCTAAATAATTTGCCACCACAGGCTGAAGATAAGCATTCAAGCTGGCGGTAGAACAACGCTCAAATTCTCTAATTTCGGGCAGGATTTCTGTTGCTACACTGACATAGTCATTCGGCCAAACCTGCCGTAAAATTTTTGCTGCTTTTGTTTCATTATTTTTGTTAGCGTAGCCATTGATAAAAAATAGGCAAACGGACTCGCATCCTTGATCGATCAAATCTTTTGCTGCCGCTTCAATGGAAGCTGCGGCAATTTCTTTGACCACAGTACCATCAGCTAGAGTACGTTCAGGCACCTCAAGTCTGCATTTGCGTTCAATTACAGGCGTGAATTGCCCCCACAACCCCCAAGTGGTAGGGCGATCGCGGCGGCGCATTTCAAGCACATCACGAAAACCTTCCGTAGTGATAATCCCAGCCTTTGCACCTTTGCGTTCAAGCAGAGCGTTGGTTGCCACAGTGGTGCCATGGATAATCGTAGAAACTGAGCTTAAATCGTGATTGGTTGCCGCCATAATACCACTTAAAAATCCACTGGATTGGTCACCTTTAGTGGATGGCACTTTTTCAACATGCACTTCACCCAATACTTCATCAAGCGATAGGATATCAGTGAAGGTGCCTCCAACATCTACACCAATTACGATTGATTTTCTCATTTATTTTCCCCAGAGACATACCCTTGGGCAATATCATTATCTATAAGATGTTGAGGCCGGTCCGCAGGTTTTCCATAACCGCCACCGCCGGGGGTTTCTAGCCTAACTCTTTGGCCTTTACGAAGCTTAATACCAGTTATTTTTGATACTAATGGGGGTGATTTCTTATTATTTACAGCATCGTCATCG
This sequence comes from Alphaproteobacteria bacterium UBA4588, assembly GCA_905182195.1. Classification (GTDB taxonomy): domain Bacteria; phylum Pseudomonadota; class Alphaproteobacteria; order Rhodobacterales; family Rhodobacteraceae; genus Planktomarina. The sequence continues at coordinate 12,842 of CAJJAW010000009.1, read as the reverse complement.
TCACTGTCATAATAAAATTTATTCACCGCTCCAGCGCCGCCATCAACTACCCCTGGTGGTGGAAATTTACCGCGTTCACCAAACAGGAAGGCAGTTGCGCTTTTTTCCAGCAATTCGATCTCATAAATAGCACCTAAGCCGCCACGATGCTTTCCAGCGCCACCAGAATCAGGCCTAAGCGCCCACTGGGTGAAAGCAACAGGATAGGCTGCTTCAAGAATTTCTAGAGGGGGGATTGTTGCCGTTGAAATAGGGGCATTGCCGTGATTGAGCCCGTCACCTTCAGGATGGCCACCATGACCACCACCAAAGAACGAAAACATCACCCAGCGACTACCATTTTTGCGATGGCCTGCAATTGAGAGCGCATTAATCGTACCGTATGCACAGCCATTTACCCGTTCAGGCGCAATATGCTCAAATGCTTGAAACAAAACATCAATCAATCTTAGAATAGTTTCGGTGTAACCACCTACAGGCTTGGGAGCTCTGACGCTTAAGAAGCTATCTTCAGGAATGATGAATTCAACAGGCTGCAAAACCCCTGCATTTGCTGGCACATCTGTAAAAATATGTTTAAGGGCAACATAGGTAGCAGCAATAGTGGTTGACCGTGAAATGTTCACAGGGCCCGCACAAGCAGGGCTCGACCGACTAAAATCTATAATAAGCTTTTCATCTTTAATGGTCATGTCAACGGCAAGCTTGAGGGCAACGTCGTTAACACCATCATTGTCAAGAAAATCTTCAACCGAAATTGTCCCATTTGGTAATGCGGATAAATGGTCACGCATCATACGCTCAGCTCGCATTTTTAATAGACTGAGGGCTTTTTTGATATTATCCTCACCATAATGGTCGAGCAGATCGTTAAGCCTCTGCTTGCCCAAGTCTAGGGCATTGATTTGCCCATTCATATCGCCATATAGTGAATTTGGCAGGCGTGAGTTTGAGGACAGGATATCAACAATATCGGTGTTCAAGACACCTGCCGAAAAGAGCTTTACCGGTGGGATTAGCATCCCTTCTTGAAAACATTCAGTGGCTTCTGGGTTGTAATTTCCCGGCACATTACCACCAACATCATGCCAGTGACCAACTGAGGCAAGATAACAAAAAACTTCCCCATTTCGATAAATTGGCTTTACTAACCTGAAGTCAGACAGATGAGTGCCACCATCATAAGGATCGTTAAAGATATAGACGTCACCATCTTGCAGGCCACCATCACGAGCAACTTTATCGATAACCGCTTTCACAGCAAACGCCATCACACCAACAAAAATTGGCAAGCCTGACTTTCCCTGAACAAGAGTTTCTCCCGTAATAGCATCGTAAATGCCATGACTAGCGTCATGGGCTTCGGCGATGATCGGGTTAAATGCAGAACGGAACAAGGTTGCGTCCATTTCATCTGCTATCTGTTCAAGTCTACCCTTCAAGATCGCAAGGGTGACGGGATCCATTTTAATTTTACTCATGGTATCACTAATCGTTTCCTTTGTTTTCATATTTGGCACCGTGTTTAATCAGTTCTTTAGTGCCTATCAATTTATTTAAGTTATCAAAATTATGCATTTTATTTAGGAAAGAATCGTTACTACCATTTTCCAATAAGCCAATATAATAAGACTCCATGTGATAAGAAATTGCCCGCACAGCACCACCTGGAAAGATGGCTATCTTATATCCTAATGCGGCTAAGTCATTAGCACACAAACTAGGAGTTTTGCCACCTTCGACCATATTTGCAAGTAGTGGAATTTGGTCAGCAAATTCAGCACAGATTTTCTGCATTTCGTCCAGCGATTGTGGTGCCTCAATAAAAAGTACATCTGCACCGGCGTCTTTGTATGCTCCAGCACGGTCAATAGCCTCAGAAAAACCTTCCACCGCACGCGCATCAGTCCGAGCAATGATTAAGGTTTCTTCATTAGCCCTCGCGTCCAAGGCAGCATGAATTTTACCCACCATTTCATTAGTACTAATCAGTTTTTTACCATCCAAATGGCCACATTTTTTAGGGAACGACTGATCCTCAAGTTGGATCGCATCAGCGCCAGACCTCTCAAAGCTTCGAACGGTACGCTGAACATTAAGGGCATTACCAAACCCAGTATCACCATCAACGATAATTGGCGTATCTATGCGATCAGTGATTGCGGCGATGGTGTCATTTACTTCAGAAACGCTGACAAGTCCGATGTCAGAGGTACCAAACCTCGTATAGGCAAGGCTTGCGCCAGACAAGTAAACTGCCTTTGCCCCAGATTGAGTGGCTATGAGGCCAGATAGCGCATCATAAATGCCTGGAGCCAACAGCAATTCATCTCCTGTTATTAAGTTGCGTAAGCTCATATTGACGATCCTTCAGTTTGAAAACGTTTTTCAAGGTGAGGAACCAATCCACCGTCTAATATTAACTCTTTCAGAAAATCCGGGAATGGGATCAAGCTGATGGTGGTTGCATCAGCTAAGATCCGCAATTCTGCAGTATCAAAATCAAACCTTACTTTAGCCCCATCAACTAAAGTGGGTATGTCCATCAGCGCCTCATCTATGGTAAAAACAGGCAAGCCAAGGTTAATGGCATTGCGGTAGAAAATTCCTGCAAAACTTGGGGCGATCACCGCTGCTATGCCTAAATATTTTAATACTTCAGCTGCTTGTTCTCGTGATGATCCTACCCCCATATTGGCATTGGCTAAAATTACGTCACCTTGATCTACTGAATGGGAAAAGTCAGAGCGCACAGCTTCCAGGCAATGCTTGGCAAGCTCAGATAATGGCGATTTCATATAGTATCCGGGGGCCAGAACATCAGTGTCAATAGTGCCTTCAAGTCTCCACAGCCGCGGCATCTATTACTCCCCCATCAAAAGTCTAGGGTCAGTTAGCGTACCAGTGACTGCAGACGCTGCAACGGTATAGGGTGATGCTAGGTAAACTGCCGAAGTCTGTGCACCCATCCGACCTTTGAAATTGCGTGCGGTGGAAGAAATACAAACTTGATTTTCACCTAAACGATCTTCGCCATAGCCTGCGCATATACCACATGAATTTGATAGAAACTCAGCCCCTGCATCTTGGAGGACCTGCATAATGCCATCGTCTGTAGCGCGATTTTGGTCACGTAAGCTTGCTGGTGCAACTTTAAGTGTTATGCCATCGGCGATGTGCCGGCCTCTTAACACCTCGGCTGCAGCAACAAGGTCGATATATTTTGCCCCTGTGCAGGCGCCAATATAGGCAACATCAAAGCCTATATTGCGAAATTCACTTGCATCATCAGCGTTTGCAGGAGAATGCGGTGCAGCTATTTGTGGCGATAAGTTTGCTGCGTCAAAATACATAATATTACTTGTTTCTTCAGCGGCTTCAATTTGAAAGTCACGCCAATTTTCGGGTACTTGACCACCAGCCGCTTCAACATAAGCGATAGTCGTTTCATCAGGAGCGATTAGCCCCTACCTGCGCGCCAAGTTCAGCCGCCATATTTGATAAAGTCATTCGCTCTTGCATTGGCAAGCTTCGTATTGTTTCACCAGCATATTGGATAGCTTGGTAACGGCCTCCACCCATGCCAATTTTACCGCACATTGCCAACATCATATCTTTTGCCGTGACGTATTCAGGTAATTGGTTTTCCCATGACATTAGGATAGTTTCTGGAGTCTGAATCCAAATGGACCCCGTGGCAAGTACGCCGGCCATCTCAGTTGCGCCAATCCCAAACATGTAAGCGCCAAAGGCACCACCAGTTGGTGAATGACTGTCACCTCCAACACAAAAAATGCCTGGGGTCAGATGGCCGCGTTCAGGCAAGACGACATGACAAATGCCTTGTTCATCATAAAAATTTTCTATCGATTGATCTTTTACCCATTTTTTGGTCAGTGCCTGAATGGCGCGAGTTTCATCACTTTCGGCGGGTACGTAATGGTCAGTGACAACAACAATCTTATTTTTATCCCATACCTTGCGGTTTAGCCTTTCCAAAATTGGTTTTACCCTGCGCGGCCCGCCAGAGTCATGGATCATGGCAAGATCAACATCGCAAATAATAATGTCGCCAGCCTTGAGTTTGGATTGACCAGAGGCCGTAGAAAGAAGCTTTTTTGCTAATGTAACCATACAAAAATCGTAGCATAAAAAAACACAGTAATACTATAAAAAAATTTTGCCTTAATATATCACTAATATTACAGTTGACTGATAATAATCGAAAATTTAACGTTGATGACTTGAGGAGAAAACAAATGCCACTGATTGAATGTACCTTAATTGAAGGATATAATTCTGACACTCGCCGTTTGGTGTCCGAGCGTATTACTGATGCAGCTTGTTCGGCTATTGGCGCATCGCCTGAATTTGTGATTGTCACTGTCAAGGAAGTGGCACAAGAAAATTATATGCGGGGTCGAAGCCAAAAAATACCAGCGCCCGCCCCAATCCAGCCAGATGAGATAGTTAAGCAGTTTTTATCCTCAATGCACAACCGTAAGCTTGATGATGCACAGAAATGGCTTGCTGACGGAGCTGAAATGGTATTCCCGGGCGGCAAACGTTTCACGGCCCTCGTAGAGATCGTAGCATGGGCGAAGACCCGCTATCAATCAGTATTGAAAACGTTTGAACGGGTTGAAACCTCATTCAATAGCAAAGACGCTACAGTATATTGCCATGGAACCTTGCAAGGTGTTTGGTTGGATGGAACAAATTTTGATGGTATTCGCTTCATTGATAGGTTTTCGATACGTGATTGCAAAATCACTCATCAACAAGTCTGGAATGACTTGGCTGAAGCACGTGAGTTAAGACGATGAAAGGTGGCAAACTCAAATCAATGGTAGTAAGTTATTTTCATGGTGTTGATCACGAAAATCTACCATTGTTGCTCAACACGCTCAGTGCGCACTGCGTATTTTCAATTGAAACTCATAACATAAAACTCATTGGCCATGAGGCTATTACTGGGATGTTTCACCGCCTCTGGTCAAATCATAAATGGGTTCGCCATGACCAATTCTCATTTGTTGAAAATGTAGAGAGTGACGCTATAGCTGTCCGTTTCAGAGTTACTAATCAGCTGCATGATGGCCAGCTTGTTCATAAATCAAACTGCAACTTTTTTACCAGCTACGGTGATAAATTTAACGAGGTTCGGGTTTATATGGCAGGCGAAAATACATTGGACCATGCCAATCAGACTTAATGGTCAAATTCGCTAGCTGTCTTCATCATTGCATGAAGCATCACGTCACGCGGCGCTGGCGACTTTGGGTAGGCATTGCTGCTATGGCTAAGCCCTAATCCAAGAAGAGCTTCAACCAGCTTATAGGTAAGCGGGCCAGGATTGATCACAGGCACTTCCAGCGCACTGGCGAGGTGGGCATGGGCTTGGTGCATGGTGGTTGAGCCTAGCAAGATAACATCTGCACCGTCCTCATCAATAGCTTGCCGAGCAGCCGCTTCTAACAAAGGAAAAATATCATCTTCTTTTCCGTCAAGTAGGGCTTGATTGTCAGGTGCAACGTCAATGGACCGCACTGACGCTAAGTTTGCATGGATCCCTAGGTCATTTACTGTCTTCTCATAAAGATGTTGCCATTTTTGCCACATGGTAATTATTGAAAACCGTTGGCCAAGCATCATCGCCGTCAACATAGAGGCTCGGCCGGGACCAACAACAGGGATAGAAAGTGATGACCGCAAAGCGGCGACGCCTGAATCACTCATCGTATCGATACATACAGCGTCAAACCCATCTAATTCTGCCGTTAAGCCAGCTTCGAGAATAGCTATATCAGCAAGCACCATGTCTGCTTCAGAAACATAGTTTTTTGGCGCCGCTTTAACTGGACGAAATGTAAATTCCATTTTGTTAGAAAGTTGAACGGACTTGAGTTGTTGTTTGCGCATGGCCAGATTTTGATCGGACATGGGAAAGGGAACAATGACTAAAATTTGCTTCATATTCTCTACCGACTGTGTAAACGTTGACTGAATTCTATATTTTTAGGACGCCACTAATGATCACACTTGTCAATAGAAGCCTCTTTATAAGCGGCGCCGGAACAGGGATTGGCCTTGCGACCGCTCGCCTTGCCCATAGCCTGGGTGCAATGGTATCTGGTACTGTCTTTAGCGATGAGCAGATCAGAAATTTGGATGGCATTGTCCCTATAGAGCGTTGTTTTATTATGGATGTTACTGATGCATTCGCCTTGGAATGCGCGGTGTCGGAAGCGGCCTCTGCCTGCGGTGGTATTGATGGCGTGATGGCGTCAGCCGGCATCATCAAACTCTTAACTAGCGAAGACACCAAACCAGATGATTGGGCGCGGATCCTTGATGTTAATTTGACTGCCAGTTTTAACCTTGCAAGACTTACTATTCCATATTTACGGAAACGCACACCAGGGTCAATTGTGATGATATCCAGCCAGATAGGGCTAGTTGGACATCGTAATGCGGCGGCGTATGCGGCATCTAAATCAGCTATCAATGGGTTGGCGCGATCGATGGCACTTGAACTTGCAGGCGTAAACATTCGGGTTAATGCAATTGCCCCGGGCCCAATCGCAACCGACATGACTGCTGAGACCCGTGCTAATAAGGACAGGTCCAATGCTTTACTAAAAGGAATTCCTCTAGGGCGGTTCGGTACCGCAAAAGAGATTGCCAACCTTGCTGCATTCTTAATTTCGGATGCGTCTTCATTTATGACCGGGCAAGTAGTCGTGGCTGATGGCGGATTTACAGCCCAATAATTACAAACCCAAATATGATTTTTTTAAATTGCTATTTTCTTTCAACTCATCTGCACGACCTGACAAACTGACAGTGCCACCTTCAAGGACATAGGCGCGGTCTGCAATGGCAAGTGATTGAATTACATTCTGCTCAACTAGAATAATGGACAAGCCGTCGTCGTTGATCTGCTTGATCAAAGTAAACATTTGCTCCACTAGCAGGGGCGATAGGCCTAATGAAGGCTCATCAAGCAGAAGGATGCGCGGATCGCTCATCAAGCCACGACCGATGGCAACCATTTGCTGCTCTCCGCCTGAAAGAGTTCCCGCAGTTTGGCGAATGCGGTCTTTAAGCTTAGGAAAAATTTCTAGTACCCGCTCAAAATTGGTTGCGCGGTTAAGCTTACCACGGCGGTAACTGCCCAGCTCAAGGTTCTCCTTTACTGATAGGTTCGGGAACAGCTTGCGTCCTTCAGGAACATGGATTAGCCCCATTTCGACAATCTCAACTGGGTCACGGCCTGAAATAAGCACATTATCAAAATAAATCTCACCCGATGTTGGTTTGATAAGTCCAGATAATGTGTTGTTGAGCGTTGTTTTTCCGACCCCATTACTGCCTAAAACAGCAACAATTTCTCCATTGCCAATTTCTATCGTCACATCACGTAAGACGTTAACCAAGTCATAACCAGCATGTAACCCATTGACCTTGATCATGACTTACCTCCATTTGTCATCATCTTAGCAGCCCCATGCCCAAGATAAGCTTCGATAACTACGGGATCCGAGGCTACAGACTTAGGCGTACCTTGGGCAATCAATTTACCATCGTTCAAAACATAAGTTCGGTCTGAAAGATTAACCACAGCCTTCATTACATGTTCAATCAAGAAAATGGTAACGCCGTTGTCCCGGATGCCTTTGATTACCTCCACAATCTCATCAATTTCAGTTGGGTTTAAGCCAGCCATGACTTCATCAAGCAATAACAGTTTAGGATTGGTTGCTAATGCACGGGCAAGCTCAAGCCGTTTACGCGCCGCTACTGTCAATCCGTCAGCTGTTTGATACAGCAGAGATGTCATGCCAAGAATATCAGCAACACGTTCAGCATTCAATTGTGCAATGTTTTTGTTGCTGGTGTTAGAATACGCGCCAACCATGATATTCTCAAGCGTGTTCAAGGTTGCAAACGGTTGAGTGATTTGAAACGTCCGGACCATGCCTTGCTGGCAAATTTTATGTGATTTCAAATTGATGATGGAACGTCCATCAAGATTAACCGCACCTTCATCAGGTTTTAAGAACCCGGAAATACTGGCAAATAATGTAGTCTTACCGGCGCCGTTTGGACCAATGAGCGATACGATCTCTCCTTTTGCAACCTCAAGGTCAACAGCGGATACCGCAAGAAGTCCGCCAAATCGTTTGGTGAGGCCTTTTACCTCAAGCATCATTATCATCCTTTTTCTTGCGCGCCCTATGGAATAGGCCAACTAGCCCATTCGGAAGGAAAGAGATAATCAGGATAAGAATAAAGCCATAGACTATTAAGCTAACCCCAGGTGTGTCGATAAAGTGACGAGCAAATTCATTCACGATATGCAGAAAGAATGAGCCAACCAACGGTCCAAAGACTGTACCCATACCACCAACAATAGTTACCAGCAGCATTTCAACAGAAAGCGCAATCGAATAGGAGATTGGCGGATCGATATAAAGATATTTCTGGGCATAAAACGTACCCGCTGCCCCTCCCATGCCTCCCATAATCATAATTGCGTAGATCTTGCATTTGAGTGTATCGATCCCAAGGGCCTCTGCCGCATCTTCATTTTCGCGGATGGCCACAAGCTGCGCCCCAAAACGAGAGCGTTCAAGCCACATAGCAATCACAAGCGAGATAACTAGAAGGACTAGCGAGAAGTAATAAAACCCTGTGGGCGAATTAAATTGGAGGTTATGAAGCCCCGGCGCATAAGTTAAAAACAAACCTACGCCGCCGCCTGTGAATTCGACTGAATTCGCCAAAACCCGCAATAGTTCTGCAAAGGCAAGTGTTATAAGGGCGAAATAAGATCCGCGCAATCCTGACCTGAAACTTAGATAGCCAACAATCAATCCAAGGAACGCTCCCATGAAAATCGCCGCAAAAATGCCAATTATTGGAGGCACACCAAAACTGGTTAATAAGATTGATGAAGTGTAGGCCCCAGTGCCAAAGAACATCACTCCACCAAAGGAAAACTGTCCAGCATAGCCACCTAGAATGTTCCACGATTGTCCAATATAAGCGGTGAAGAAGATCAAGGTCAGGACATCAAGCTGAAACTTGCTTGAGATACCTAAGGGCGCAAGGATTGCGGTTAATAAACCAAGTAGTATAAGCAATATAGTGTTTAGAGAGAATGTCATACTTTGCTCCCAAATATACCAGTTGGCCTAAAGATGAGAATAAGGATGAAGATCAGGGAAATACCTACTTGACCAAGGCTTTCGCCCAAGATCAATCCGCCCACAGACTCCGTGATTCCAATAATAAAACCACCCAATAAAGCACCAACAATACTGCCCATGCCGCCTAGTACAACAATAGTAAAGGCAACGATTACGAAGATATTGCCTGTGTAAGGGTCAACATAGAAAATAGGCAGCAACATACACCCCGCAGCTCCTAAACAGGCGACGCCGATGCCAAAGGTGACAGCAAACACATGTTCAACATCAATACCAACAAGCCGGGCGCCTTCTCGCTGCTTTGCGACGGCGCGAATGGCTTTACCAAGGTCTGTTAGGGTCATCAACATCCATAATAATAAGCAGATCACCAATGATGCTACAAAAGAGATCACCTTGGGGTAGGATAGATATAGAAAGCCAAGATCAAACGCTTCGTAACTGTATGACAGGCTTATGGTTTGTTGGTCCCCAGTAAAAAAGACTAGAGCAGAGTTTTCAAGAATAATAGACAGTCCAAGGGTAATCAGTAGAATGTTTTGATCACGGCCACCCGACAGTTTACCTATTCCCCAGCGGTAGATCGTATAGCCAAAGACGAAGCCTGCGGGCGTGACTATTAAGATTGCAACATAAGGATCAATATTTAAAATTTTAAAGAGAAAATATGCCATATACATTGCCAACATTAACATGGCACCATGTGCAAAATTAATAATATGTAGTACGCCATAAATAAGCGTTAGACCTAGGGCAACCAGAGCATAAATAGCACCAAACATAAGCCCATTTATGATACCTGCTGGAAGCAATGATACAACTTCTGAAAACATTTTCTAACTTTTCTAAATGAATAAATATTAAATAAGGCAGCTCCAAGGAAACCTTGGAGCTGCCAAAACTAGAGTTTATAAGGCGTCTTAGCTACGGGGGAATATCGCATTTGCGGATGCGTAAGACGACGGGGCAATAACCTGCACATCGCCTTTTTGAGCTTGAATAGCCACCGCGCGTGAGCCCATGTTCTGTCCATTGACCATCTTAGTTGGACCATATGGCATGAAATCAACGTTAAGAGTTGAACTCGCAAGTGCTGCATTAACCGCCTCTTTATCGGTTGACCCAGCGCGTTCAAAGCCGTCAACAAGGAATAGAATAGACATATAAGCACAGTAAACTTCGAAGGTGAAATATTTGCCCTCAGACTCGGTACGCGTGCGCATGGCCTGACCAGAAGCGGAGCTCGGGTCATACCAGTGGTTCACATCAATCATGTTCTCAGCAATTTGTGGCATTTCTTCAACAAACTTAAAGTTGAAGCCACCACCGAGAACAGAATAACTGGCCATGAAGTCAACACGCTGTTGGCGCAATGTTTTCGCCAGTAAAACATATTCACCTGGATAGTTTATTGGCATGATGATGTCAGGCTTAGCTGCTTTCAGCCGCAGGGCAATATTGTCAAAGTTACGCGTGGGGTTTGCGTGCTTGATGGTCTCGATCACTGTCAAGCCATGCTTGGCAAGTGCTTCCGTGACAAGCTTTGCTGTACCTGTCCCAAATTCAGACTCTTCATGCACAATAGCAACTGTCTTAGCGGGCGAGCCTGCAGCCTTGTTGATTTCAGCAAGGTTAACTGAGGCATCAGATGCGATCCGCCCATAGCCATCTGCCATACGGAAGACGTTCGGAAGGCCACGCTGGACTAATTTATCCGAAACTCCCACATCAACAGAGAATGGGATGTTGTATTTTGCCGCTGTCGCTGAGGCCGCAAGGCCAACTGCAGACTGATAACAGCCTTGAATGGCGTTTACGCCGGCTTCATTCATTTTTTCAACTTCAGCAGCACCAATTTCAGGCTTTGTTTGTGAGTCACCAAGCATCGCCTCAACAGGAGCACCGCCCATGGATTTAATTCCACCTGCAGCATTAATATCTGCAATCGCCATTTGCGCTCCATAGCGAAGTTGTGCCGCTGGATAAGCTGCCCAACCAGTAGCCGGATGAATAAGACCAATTTTTACAGCACTAGCTGCTTTGGCAATATGGGGAATTGATAAGCCTGCAGAGGCTAGGGCAAATGTAGCTGAAGCCCTGCCAATAAATTGGCGACGAGAACCAGCAAACATCTTGTGTGATTTAGTCATTAGACACTCCTTTGGGTTGTTCATTATTTTTTTCATAAACTTTCATTGTTTCAGTTAAGACGCAAAGGACTTACTCTGTCCAAGTAAAAATGACATATTCTTTTATGTTAAAATCAAATTTTCTATTTGGAATACTTTTATGACCAAACATCTCGATATTTTTTCAGCGTTTATCAGTCAGACTGGATTTGGTGATATTCCAGCTGAAACTGTGTCTAGGGCAAAGTTAATCATAGCAGATTGCGTTGGTGCTATTGTCGGCGGCAGTGCTGAACCAGAAATATTAGCCTTTACTAGTTCAATTAAATCTTCCGGAACCTCGCGTATTTTAGGTAGTTTAAATTTAACTGACCCGCAAACTGCAAGCCTCATTAATGGTACCGCTGGCACAGTATTAGAAATGGATGAGGGGCACCAATTTGCTCGTGGCCATCCCGGCATGCATATCTTCCCCGCGCTGCTTGCGGCGACAGAGAGCACACCTGAATCAGTTTCTGGAAAAGATTTTTTAACCGCCTTTATCATTGGCTACGACATAGCCGCGCGGATCGGGCTTGCAACCTCTCTTAACGCCAATATGCACCCACATGGGACTTGGGGCGTAGTTGGGGCTGCAGCAGCACTTGGGGCGCTAAATAGGCTTAATGAGGTACAATTAGCTGAACTGCTTAATATTGCGTCAAGCTTAACGTTAGCAACTAGTAGAAAGACTATGCTGGAAGGTGGAACAGTCCGCAACGCTTATACTGGTGTTGCTAACCAAATGAGCCATACGGCGCATCAGTTGTTGATGGCGGGCTTTACTGGTGAACAAGATGGAATTGGGTCTGTGTTTGGTGGCGTTGTGTCATCAGGTTTTGATGTTGAGGCCTCATTAGAAAGTATAGGCACACGGTTTGAGGTAGACAGAAATTATTTCAAATTGCACGCCTGTTGTCGATATAACCACGCCGCGCTAGACGCATTATGGATATTGATTGATAAGCATCCTGAGCTTCAGTACCCTAAACAGATAGACCGCATTCATGTTGAGAGTTATTTCCTTGCGGCAGAATTAGATGACCAGAAGCCACGAAATATGCTGGCAGCCAGGTTTTCTATTCCCTTCGCAATAGCAACTACATTGATCAACCGATCATCAAAAGTACATAGCTTCACTGGAAATGCCCTGACTGACTCAGCAACATTGGCCCTAGCTGCAAAAACCAGCATTTCTGAAAATAGTTTTATGTCAGCGCAATTGCCTGATCTTCGACCAGCAGAGGTTAGCATTACCATGAAGAATGGCCACAATTTTAAGGCTGGGGTAAAGACTAATCGTGGCGATTGGCAGGATCCTTATAATAATGCACAATTAAAAGAAAAATACATGAGTCTAACAGCTCGGCGGTGGAGCCATAAAACAAGCGACACTGTTTATAACAATATCGTTTCATTGGACAGGTTTTCAAATGTTACCCTGGCTTTTGATGGATGA
>CAJJAW010000008.1 GCA_905182195.1 Alphaproteobacteria bacterium UBA4588 | reverse complement strand
GGACTAAATCAGTTCGTAATTCTCTGATGCTTGTACATCTCATCTTTGTTGATTGCCATTAAATTAGGTTAGCACTACGGTTAGCGGCATAATTAAAAACTATAACAATAAGGAAGTTATCATGGCTGTTTCACTGCAAGTTCTTTATTCTACGGAAAATCAAACAACTTTTGATCATGAATACTATGCCCAAAAACATATGCCAATTGTAGGCGAACATATGGGCCCACACATGGATAGCGTTCTAGTTATTAAAGGGTTAGCAGGCGGCAATGACACCCCAGCAGGCTTCCATGCAATAGCTACAATGACTTTCAAAGACCAAGCAGCATTAGATTCTGCACTCGCCGCAGCAGGGCCAGCGTTGGCGGATATTCCTAATTTCTACAATGGGCAGCCGCAAATGCTCGTTGGTCAAGTCCAAGGATAAGGCCAAAGAAGGCTATCATAATTACGGTAATAATCCCAAACGACTTGGAGGCAGTAAGGTCATGAAGACATTTATAGCCGTAATGGCTGGCGCACCTTCAATGTTATGGATTGATGAGTTTGGACGTAAAGAACTATCCTAACAGCGCAATTTGAAACCTTTAAATTATAATGAGGGCAGACAGGTCTAAATCGAAAATCTGCCCTCAAAGTGCTAAAAGCATATGACAGCAATCATCCACTTATTTAGAATTTTGTAATTGTATCCTTCGCCATAAGCATTTCCAACACCGTGTGTTAGCCAACCACCAATCTGATCAATCACATCACTGGGACATTCAACTGCCCTGAGCCTGTCTCGCATTGAATGCCGGAAGCTATGAATGGTGTACTCTTGCCCAACCTTAACCTTCAGCCACTTATTCAAAGTAGCACTGGCTGAGTTTGCATTTGTACGCTGCCCATCATTGTAATTGGGGAATGCAAACTCACTGCCATCAGGCTGTGCTAATATGCGTTCTGCTGCCCATTTAGCTGAACCAACTAGTGGTATTACTCTAGCACTGCTTGCTGTCTTCAGGGATCGCCAAGGATGAGGTCTGATGTTCACGCACAGGATACCGTCTTGCTCAATAAAGTCTGACCTTAGCAGGCCAGCGCCTTCGGCTAAACGCATCCCTGTGTCAGCTATTAGGGCTATCAGCCATCGTTTCTCATCATCAGCCTTATAGCACTCTGCCTGAACCTTCTTGATGTCCTCAGGCTTTACGGGGAGCCGTTTCTTAACCCCAACACTGTGATCAAAATAGACGTTTGAGAAGGGGTTGACGATTGCTAGCCCAAACTCACTCAGGGCTAAGTTTATAACGGCTCTTACAGTTCCAAATATCCTTGCCACAGAAGCCCCGTTCAGGCCCTTAGCAAACAGGTAATCACGGAACTTGGTAGCGTCAGACCGAACATAATCGTGGAGGTCTTTCATCCCACAGCAATCAATCAGATAACCGCAGGAACGCCTGACTGCTGCCTCAAAGGTTGCAGGACGATGATTGCCCTTTAATCGCAAGTACACTGCCACAGAGGCCTTAAGTGAATGGTCATCTTTAGGTGTATCAATGGTATCTGCTTCAACTGCGCCAGCGAGTAGATGCTTCCCTGGTAGATCATCGGAAGAGATTCTCAGGATATGCCAATGCCTGTCTAACTTAGCAGCATCACTCATGGCCCTAACACGAGCATCCCTGATGGATTTAGTCCTCAGCGAGTAAGCAATCCTGCCAGTTCTATAATGCCGCCTTAAATCAGCAGGCACTCTACGGGAGAAATACCAAATGCCGCTCCTTTTGGAACGTATAGCTATTAGATTTGGTTGCCAGCATGGTCTACGGCTCACTTACTAAGTCTAATTAGTGAGGTATTACAATGCTTTAAGTGATATTTTGGTGCCCAGAAGAGGACTCGAACCTCCACGTCCATAAGGACACTAGCACCTGAAGCTAGCGCGTCTACCATTCCGCCATCTGGGCTGATGTCGTGCTCTGGGCATTTAAGCCGCGGCAGCAGGGGGGTCAAGTGAGAACTGCATCCTCCTCTGCCAGGGGCTTCTGCACTAAGGCGTGGTGGGTTTGAACTGTAGCAAATCTCTGGTATCGGCTTGTCACGGCACACCAGTCGGAGTAGCCAGATTACAAAATAAATTTTAGGACGGGCACCATGTCGAAACTTGTAACTATATACGGCGGATCGGGTTTTATTGGACGCTATGTAGCACGGCGTATGGCTAAAGCGGGTTGGCGGGTACTGGTTGCTGTGCGACGGCCTAATGAGGCGATTTTTGTAAAACCTTATGGTGCTGTTGGACAAGTTGAACCAATTTTCTGCAATATTCGTGATGATGCTTCTGTTGCGCAGGCTTTGCGTGGTTCTGATGCTGTGGTTAACTGCGTTGGTATTTTACAAGAAAGTGGACGCAATACATTTGATGCCATTCAAGCCCACGGCGCCGAACGAATAGCGCGGATTGCGGCGGCTGAAGGTGTTTCTCACATGGTACATTTTTCTGCAATTGGTGCAGATTTGGAAGGTTCAAGTTACTATTCCCGGTCTAAGGCGGCAGGTGAGGCCGAGGTTTTAAGGCATATGCCAAATGCAGTGATTTTACGTCCTTCAATTGTTTTTGGTGCGGAAGACCAATTTTTTAATAGGTTTGCTAATATGTCTCGGTTTGGGCCAATTTTGCCGATCGTTGGCGCAGAAACGCAGTTCCAGCCGGTTTTTGTCGATGACCTTGCTGCGGCGGCCGTTTTGGGTGCTACAGGCGCTGCGGCGGCTGGCATTTATGAGCTCGCCGGTCCTGAGAGCGATAGCTTTCGTGGCTTGATGTTGCGAATGTTGAATGTCATTCAACGTCGGCGCCTGGTTGTGGGTATTCCGATGTTTGTGGCCCGCATTATGGCAGCCTCGTTTGAGCTGGGCCACAAGTTAACCTTTGGTATTGCCCCTTTGGCCTTGACCCGTGATCAGGTGCGAAGCTTGAGTGTTGACAATGTACCAACGGGCAAGTGCCTGAGTTTTTCTGATTTGGGCATTGAGACGACAGCAATGGAGAGTGTTTTAAGCGAATATCTCTGGCCGTTTAGGGTCTCCGGCCAATATGCGGACATCAAGGCTTCCGCAAAAAACTTAAAAACCTAGGCTTCCGCTATAACCAATTGCTAAAAGGCCAAGGCCAAGAAGTACGCGGTATATGACATATGGTGTGTAACTTAATGTATTGAGCAGTCGCATCATAAGGCACAAAGCAAGAAATGCTGCGCCAAAACTGAAGGCGATGACAATCGATGTATCGCGTATAGGGACAGTGCCTCCAATGAGATCCAGCGCGGCCAAGGTACCTGAAGCTAGGATTGTTGGGATCGACATCAGCATAGATATGCGAGCTGCTTCCGTGCGTGTGAAGCCGGCCCTAAGAGCACCTGTAATTGTGATGCCGGAGCGCGAAGTACCTGGGATCAAAGCAACGGCCTGCCAAAGCCCTAATACAAGCGCATCACGCCATGTCAAAACATCCAGTTTTCGTGTTTTTTGGGCCCTTTGGTCCACCCAATATAGTAAAATGCCGAAGATGAGCATAGCCCAACCGATCACTGTGATAGACCTTAGGGTTTCTGACAGGCCAGTGAGTTTGAAAATCAACCCGGCCAAAATCACTGGTATTGTCGCTATTACCAACACAATTAATAGCCGAGCTGGGGGAGTGTTGATTTGACCGCGCATGACTTTTGGAAATCCTTGCAGGGCTAGTCGAACGTCAGGCCAAAAATATATTATCACCGCAAACAACGTACCAACATGCGCAGCTACGTCTATGGTAGGCCCTTGATCTTCAAGGCCAGTCAGGCCGGGTAAAAGGATTAGGTGTGCAGAGGATGAGACTGGTAGGAACTCTGTCAGTCCTTGGATGATGGCAATTAAAACCAAGTGATAGAGGGGCATTAGTGGCGTTCCTTACAGTAATAGCTGCATAATATACCTATCGTTTTTGAGCGCCACCGTGAATATAGGTCCGGTTCGGTTCTAAAAAATAATTTAATTAGCCAAAAAAGTGTCGCCATAACTGAATCCCTGTTATATAGGTCACATCTACTGACTATAATTTGTTTTTAAACCTTAAAAATATTGTGACTACGGGAATCGAGGATATCATGGCTAAAAATCCGATGCTAAAATTTGTGCAGATTCCTCGTCTCATGCCAGAAAAGCGGGAGGCAACGGATCGCACCCAAGACTTTGATGAGATTTATTCTGAGTTTGAAGAGGCCAAAGTGGAAGAGCAGGCGAGCCGGTGTAGCCAATGTGGTGTTCCTTATTGTCAGACCCATTGCCCTCTTCACAATAATATACCTGATTGGTTACGGCTCACCGCGGAAGGCCGTCTGCGTGAGGCCTATGAAATCAGTCAAGCGACCAACACCTTCCCAGAGATTTGTGGCCGGATTTGCCCCCAAGATCGGCTTTGTGAGGGCAATTGCGTTATTGAGAAATCTGGCCACGAAACTGTGACCATTGGATCAGTCGAGAAATATATAACAGATACGGCATGGGAAGAAGGCTGGGTGCAGCCGATCAAACCTACAGTGGAGCGCGGCCGATCTGTTGGCATTATTGGCGCGGGTCCTGGCGGGCTTGCTGCTGCCGATATGCTGCGGCGGGCTGGTTTGCAGGTCACTGTCTACGATAGTTATGACCGCGCTGGCGGATTGCTCACATATGGCATCCCAGGCTTTAAGCTAGAAAAAGATGTGGTGATGAAACGGGTGCAGCAGCTGCAAGACGGGGGTATTGAGATTGTGAATAATTGTACTGTCGGAGTTGATATCAGCTTTGAGAATGTCCGTGCCAAACACCATGCGGTGATAATCGCCACGGGCGTGTACAAATCCCGAGATCTTGTGGCCCAGGGTTCTGGCGCAGATGGTATTGTCAAAGCGATTGATTACCTGACGGCCAGTAATCGTCATGGATTTGGCGACCATGTGCCCCAATTTTTAAACGGTAGCCTCAATGCTGAAGGTAAAAAAGTTGTAGTGATTGGTGGTGGTGATACTGCCATGGACTGCGTGCGCACAGCTGTGCGTCAAGGTGCTACCTCGGTAAAATGTCTGTACCGCCGTGACAAGGCCAACATGCCTGGATCTTTACGAGAAACCCAAAATGCTGAGGAAGAAGGTGTTGAATTTGTTTGGCTCACTGCACCGAAAGGCTTCTTGGGCACGCCGGTGTCCGGTGTTTTGGTGCAGCAGATGCGTCTTGGCTTACCTGATGCGACTGGTCGCCAAAGTCCAGAGGTCATTGAAGATGCAGATTATGTTGAGCCTGCCGATCTGGTGATTAAAGCTTTAGGTTTTGAACCAGAGGATTTGCCTAAGCTTTGGGGAGCTGCTGGTTTGGACGTCACGCGCTGGGGTACGATCCGCGCTGATTTTGAGACTGGAAAAACCAGCCTGCCAAATGTTTACGCAGTGGGCGATATCGTACGTGGAGCCTCCTTGGTCGTCTGGGCTATACGAGACGGCCGTGATTGTGCCGCCGCGATTTTGGCTGAACTGGACGATGCAAATGCAATCGCAGCAGAATAAATGTTTATGACTGCGCAAACTTAAAGCGGGTTGTCCGCACTACGAACGTGAAAGTACGCCGCCCTTCGTGGGCATGACAGGAGACCATAATGACGAAATTTGATGCAAGCTGGGTCACAGCTGAAGAAGCTAAGCGAAAGCATATGTCTGAAAATGGCCTATATTCTGAGGGCGAGGAACACGCTAGCTGTGGTGTAGGGCTTGTGGTTTCAATTGATGGCAAGCCTAGTCGCAACGTGGTGCAAGCTGGCATAGATGCTTTAAAAGCTGTCTGGCATCGAGGTGCGGTGGATGCAGATGGAAAAACTGGTGACGGCGCTGGCATTCACGTTCAAATCCCAGTCCCGTTCTTTTATAATCAAATCGAGCGCACTGGCCACACCCCGCGGATGGAAGAACTTATGGCGGTGGGCCAAGTTTTTTTGCCACGGACTGATTTTGGCGCCCAGGAAACTTGTCGTACTATTGTTGAAACTGAAGTGTTGCGGATGGGCTATTATATTTATGGATGGCGTCATGTTCCTGTAAATGTTGGGTGCTTGGGGGATAAGGCCAACGCAACCCGTCCAGAGATTGAACAGATTTTGATTTCTAACTCCAAGGGAGTGAACGAAGAAATATTTGAGCGTGAACTCTATGTCATTCGTCGACGGATTGAAAAAGCAGCTTTAGCTGCGGGGATCAACGGGCTGTATTTGGCAAGCTTGTCTTGCCGTTCTATCATCTACAAAGGCATGTTCTTGGCTCAGGATGTGTCTGAGTTTTATCCAGATTTGAAAGATGACCGCTTTGAATCGGCTTTTGCTCTCTATCATCAGCGTTATTCAACTAACACCTTTCCACAATGGTGGTTGGCGCAGCCATTTCGCATGTTAGCTCACAACGGTGAGATTAATACGCTCAAAGGCAATACGAATTGGATGAAGAGCCATGAGATTCGGATGTCCTCGGAGGCCTTTGGTGACATGGCAGAAGACATCAAGCCTATCATTCCAAGTGGGTCATCCGACTCAGCCGCGTTGGACTCTGTGTTTGAAATGCTTGTGCGTGCTGGCCGTAATGCCCCTATGGCGAAAACCATGTTGGTGCCTGAAAGTTGGTCAAAACAGGCTGTAGATTTGCCTAAATCCTGGATTGACATGTATTCTTATTGTAATTCTGTCATGGAGCCGTGGGATGGTCCCGCCGCTTTGGCGATGACAGACGGTCGTTGGGTTTGTGCTGGTTTGGATCGCAATGGATTGCGCCCAATGCGTTACGTTGTGACGGGTGACGGTCTTCTCATAGCTGGCTCTGAGGCTGGCATGGTCTACGTGGATGAAGCCAACGTTAAAGAAAAAGGGGCTCTTGGCCCAGGGCAATTGCTGGCTGTAGATATGAAGGAAGGTCGTTTGTACCACGACACTGAGATGAAAGATTTACTGGCCGCAAGCCGAGACTTTGGAGCATGGGTGGGCAAAATCAGCGAGCTTGATGATGATTTAGCCAAAGCGGTTGAGGCGCCGCTGTTTATAGGTACAGAACTGCGCCAGCGTCAGATTTCGGCTGGCTACACAATTGAAGAACTCGAGCAAATTTTGGCGCCTATGGCAGAAGATGGCAAAGAGGTTTTGGCCTCAATGGGCGATGATACTCCCTCGGCAGTGTTAAGCGAAAAATATCGCCCCTTGTCGCATTTTTTCAGACAGAATTTTAGCCAGGTAACCAACCCTCCGATAGATAGCCTGAGAGAGTTTCGGGTAATGAGCCTCAAGACACGGTTTGGAAATCTAAAAAACGTGTTAGATGAAAGTCAGTGCGCAAACTGAGATTTTGGTTCTGGACTCGCCCTTTGTGGCTAATATACAATTTCAACGGCTGTTGGAAAATTTCAATGCACCTATGGTAGAAATTGATTGTACCTTTCCGTCAGGTTCTGAGGCTGGTTCACTGCAAGCTGCGCTCACGCGTATCCGCTCAGAGGCAGAGGATGCGGTGCGCTCTGGTGCTGGGCATTTGGTGTTGACCGATCAACATGCCACCGATGTGCGGGTTGCCATGCCGATGATTTTGGCCACCAGTGCTGTGCATTCTTGGCTTACAAGACACGGCTTGCGGACTTTTACTTCGGTCAACGTGCGCTCGGCGGAATGCGTTGATCCCCATTATTTTGCTGTCCTAATTGGCTGTGGTGCTACCGTCGTAAATGCCTACTTGGCTGAGGACAGTTTGGCTGACCGTATTCAACGTGGGTTATTAGATTGTGCGCTGACAGAAGCAGTTGCACGCTATAGAAAAGCGATTGACCAAGGCCTTTTGAAGATCATGGCAAAGATGGGCATTTCGGTGGTCTCCTCCTACCGCGGCGGATTGAACTTTGAGGCGGTGGGACTATCGCGCGCCATGTGCGCTGAATATTTCCCTGGCATGACATCACGAATTTCTGGGATAGGTGTGGTTGGCATTCAACGTAAAGCTGAAACCATTCACGCTAGTGCCTATGCAAGCGGAAGTGACGTTTTGCCAATTGGTGGCTTTTACAAGGCGCGGCGCTCGGGTGAGAAACACGCCTGGGAAGCCCAGACTATGCATCTCTTACAAGCTGCCTGTGATCGTGGAAGCTACGAAATGTGGAAAAATTATTCAGCGAAATTGCAGTCAAATCCACCTATTCATCTCCGCGATTTACTTGCTATTAAACCTATGGGTGAGGCGATTTCTGTGGATGAGGTGGAAAGCATCACGTCGATCCGACAACGCTTTGTGACTCCGGGCATGTCTTTGGGGGCGTTGAGCCCTGAAGCGCACAAAACTTTGAATGTTGCTATGAACCGCATTGGAGCAAAGTCTGACAGTGGTGAAGGCGGTGAGGATCCTGCGCATTTTGTTCCCGAAGCGAATGGCGATAATCCATCTGCAAAAATTAAACAGGTGGCCTCTGGTCGCTTTGGGGTGACTGCAGAATATCTGAACCATTGTGAGGAATTAGAAATTAAGGTGGCACAGGGCGCTAAGCCCGGTGAAGGTGGCCAATTGCCTGGGGTGAAGGTGACTGACCTGATTGCAAGGCTGCGCCACTCGACTAAAGGCGTTACTCTAATTAGCCCGCCGCCCCATCACGATATCTATTCCATCGAGGACTTGGCTCAGCTGATTTATGATCTCAAACAGATCAACCCGCGCTGTAAAGTGACCGTAAAATTAGTGGCCGCCTCAGGTGTTGGCACAATTGCGGCTGGTGTCGCCAAAGCCAACGCAGATATTATTTTAATCTCTGGTCATAATGGTGGTACGGGAGCATCTCCAGCGACATCCATTAAATTTGCTGGCCTGCCTTGGGAAATGGGGCTGACAGAAGCGCATCAGGTTTTGGCTATGAACAATCTGCGCGAGCGAGTAACTTTGCGCACGGATGGTGGGCTGCGCACAGGCCGTGATATTGTTATGGCTGCGATGCTTGGTGCAGAGGAATATGGTATAGGTACGGCGGCTTTGATAGCCATGGGCTGCATCATGGTGCGGCAATGCCAATCCAATACTTGTCCGGTTGGTGTCTGTACTCAAGATGAAGACCTGCGTAAAAAATTCACCGGATCTGCTGACAAAGTGGTTAATTTGATAACATTCTATGCGCAGGAAGTCCGTGAAATTTTGGCCAGTATCGGCGCTCGATCTTTGGGTGAAGTGATCGGCCGTGCTGATCTGTTGAGCCAAGTCTCGCGTGGCTCTGCTCATTTGGATGACCTTGACCTTAATCCTTTGTTGATCACGGTAGATGGTGCGGATCAAATTTCTTATGACCGCCACAAACTCCGAAACCCTGTACCTGATACCCTAGACGCCCAAATTGTCACGGATGCAGCTCGCTTCTTGCAGGAGGGTGAGAAAATGCAGCTTCAATATGCAGTGCAAAACACATCCCGATCGATTGGCACACGTATTTCTAGCCATATTGTTACCAAATTTGGCATGCGTAATAATTTGCAGTCTGACCATCTTACAATTAAATTGCAGGGCTCGGCTGGCCAGGCTTTGGGTGCGTTTGCGGCCCCTGGGCTTAAGCTTGAAGTGGCTGGTGAAGCCAATGACTATGTGGGAAAAGGCCTATCTGGCGGAACCATTGTAATTCGCCCGGCTCAAATTAGTCCTTTGGTGGCCGCTGAGAACACGATTATTGGTAACACGGTTCTATATGGTGCCACTGACGGCTATCTCTTTGCGGCAGGCCGGGCAGGTGAACGGTTTGCGGTGCGCAACTCTGGTGCAAAAACTGTGATTGAAGGATGTGGATCCAACGGTTGTGAATATATGACCGGTGGGGTCACGGTGGTTTTGGGTTCAATTGGTGCGAACTTTGGTGCTGGTATGACAGGTGGTATGGCCTATCTCTATGATCCTATGGGCAGCGCTGAGCCCATGATGAACATGGAAACATTAGTTACATGCCCAGTCACGGTCCCCCATTGGCAGCAAGAGCTCAAAGACCTTGTAACGTGCCATGTCAAAGAAACGGGCTCACTTAAAGCCGCTGATATTTTGCAGCATTGGGATCAAGAGCGTCACAAGTTTGTACAGGTTTGCCCAAAAGAGATGCTTGTGCACCTTCCAGCACCACTGAGTGATGTACGCGCTCAATCTGTACCTGCAGAATAAATTTTAAAGGTGGCGCTTAACTATGCCGCCTTTTGGGAAGTTGACGGGTTGCGTTTGATGTGATGTGGCTAGCTTATGGCAAAGAAAACCACTTTTTCTGAAGAACCTCCGGTCGATGAGGGTGAAGGAAAGCTCAGGCGCGCAAGCTTTTGGTATGCTGTTAGGCTGGTGCGCTGGTGGGCTTTACGTGCGTTTTTGGCCTTCGTCGTAATTTTTGCAAGCTGGGGCCTGGCTTATAGGTGGGTTAACCCGCCCATCACATTATATATGATACAAGAAAGCTGGCGTCTTGGGGGCATTCAATACGAGTGGGTGGACATCGAGGATGTCGCTCCAGTTATGGTGCGAGCTCTAGTGGCCGCTGAAGATGCAAACTTTTGCGCTCATTGGGGCATAGACAGTGCGGCAGTGCGCCGGGCATTGCGTGACGGCGCGATGCGTGGTGGCTCTACGATAAGCCAGCAAGCTGTGAAAAATGCGTTCTTATGGCAGGGCCGCAGTTGGCTACGCAAAGCTATAGAAGCATTCATGACTCCCTATGCAGAGGCCATTTGGACTAAGCGGCGGCTGTTGGAGATCTATGCCAATGTAGCGGAGTTTGACACTGGTGTTTTTGGTATCGAGGCGGCAGCAAGGCACCATTTTGGAGTTAATGCCGCAGAGCTGAACCGTGTTCAAGCCGGCCGACTGGCGGTTGTCTTGCCAGATCCCAAGGGCCGCAGTGCCATCAAACCTGTTAGTCGCTTAAGAAAACAAGCGGCTTCCGTAATTGCGGGATCAGATATGATCCGAAAAGATGGGCGTGCAGCATGTTTTGAGGATTGATTGCAGTCCCCAAGGGCGTCTATGGTGACATGATTAAATTGAAGTGAATTTTTATGAATATTTTATACCACGTCCCGTTGTCTCCCTTCTGCCGCAAGGTGCGTTTGAGTTTGGCTGAAAAAAAGATCGAAGTGCAGCTGGTGGAGGAGCGCTATTGGGAGCTGGACGCAGATTTTTTGCGGCGTAACCCAGCAGGAAAAGTCCCTATTTTGAAAATAGATGAAAATATATTTACAGAATCTTCGGCGATCTGTGAGTATCTTGAAGAGAAATACCCAGAACCAATTTTGATCCCCAAAGACGTAGAAACGCGCTTTGAGGTGCGCCGGCTAGTGTCGTGGTTTGATGATAAGTTTCATCATGAGGTCACGGTGAATCTTTTGTATGAGCGGGTAAATAGAAAAATTCATGGTTCGGGCTATCCGGTTTCTGCCAATGTCAAAGCGGGGGCTAAGGCTATAAAATTTCATTTGGACTATCTTGCTTGGTTGTTAGATAATCGCCGATGGTTGGCCGGTGATGCAATGAGCCTTGCTGATTTTGCAGCGGCAGCACATTTATCGTCCCTTGATTACATCTGTGATGTGGATTGGAACCGATCTGCAGCGGTCAAAGACTGGTACGCCACTTTGAAATCTCGCCCCGCATTTAGATCCATATTGGCTGATAACGTCCCAGGTTTTCCACAGCCAAATCATTATTCAAATCTTGACTTCTGACCTGAAAGCTAGACTTTTGGCTAAGGCCCTCGTGGAGGGCTTTAGCAATGCACGGATCACAAAACCTGACGCTATCCCGGATATGCCTGAACGGCTCGAAGCTTTTCTGAGTGCGGGCTATCATGGCCAAATGGCCTGGATGGAAGATCGCAAAGCATGGCGTGGAGCTCCGTCAGCTTTATGGCCTGAAGCGCGGTCTGTGGTGATGCTGGCTGAAAGTTATGCGCCAAATGTTGATCCTTTAGGAAATCTTATCAATCATGATATTGGAAATATTAGTGTTTATGCGCAAGGCAAAGATTATCACGACATTGTTAAAAAAAGGTTAAAACGTTTGGCTCGGTGGTTAGTGGCTGAAGGTGGTGGTGAAGTTAAAGTTTTCGTTGATACAGCGCCGGTAGCAGAAAAGCCGTTGGGGCAGGCCGCCGGGCTCGGTTGGCAAGGTAAACACACTAACTTGGTAAGCCGAGATACTGGTAATTGGATGTTTTTAGGAGCGATTTTTACCAGCTTAAAGCTTGAGCCAGACCTCGCTGAAATTGATCATTGTGGCAACTGTACCCGCTGTTTGGACATATGCCCGACCAAAGCCTTTGTGGCCCCCTATCAAATGGATGCGCGCCGCTGTATTTCCTATTTAACAATTGAACACAAAGGCCCAGTTGATCTCGAGTTACGTCCAGGAATTGGCAATCATATCTATGGCTGTGACGATTGCTTGGCAGTCTGCCCTTGGAATAAATTTGCGGTGCAAGCATCCGATATTCGTTATGCGGCAAAGGGAGATTTGGCAGCGCCGCGTTTGGCCGATTTGGTGGTCCTATCAGATATTGATTTTCGGGAGAAGTTTTCGGGCTCTCCGATCAAGCGTATTGGTCGAGACCGTTTTGTGCGTAATGTCTTATACGCCATAGGAAATAGTCGGAACCCCAGCTATCTGAATATGATTGCAACGTTAATCACGGATCCTGACCCGACAGTTGCTGAGGCTGCAGTTTGGGCCACTGGACAGATTAAGTTAACTGCACCTTAATCTGACGGAACCGCAAATGTTAGGTTTGCCCAAAGACTATGCCAAACTGGATCTCCATTAATTTCGGGCTCTAGTGGGAGTAAAGCGACATTATCAACCATGTATTCCCGCCCTGCTATCACTGGAAATGTGGCAATACCTTCGGCATTCGTTTGGTAAAGACTGACCTTTGCCTCATCCGTTGTCCCAAGTGCGCGTTCGAAGAGCTCTACTTGTGCATGGGCGCGAGGCAACCCCGCCATTAAAATCCGTACCTGCATACCGTTGCTGAGGTCATCCGTATAGGGATTGGTGAGTGCTACTATCTCGATGTCTAACCCAACGGGTATGTCCTGCCCAACACCGTCACCTATGGCAAGTAGGGATTTTGCAAAGCGTCTATAGCTTTCCACAAAGCCGATCTTGGGTAAGCCGCGGACTGTATGAGCTTCAGGCTGCCCTTCAAAGTTTTTGTGTTTCACAAAGCTCACGAACTTTTTGTAGTCCTGATAGGTCAAAGTACTGTCTGTGGTTTCATGTACCAATACAGCCAAGCCATTGGGCAGGCCTGCCACTTGAAATGCAGGCCGATCCCCATTTCGCCCCTTGACTTGAATGATTTTGCCCGTCTGAACCACTTCTTGACGGGTGGTGTACCTAGTCAAAAAAGAATTACTACTGCCGTTGAATACTTGGCCAACTCGGAAGTGCGCTTCGATTGGTTGATTTATATCAATTTCGTATTTAACTGGTGAGATCCAAAATTCATGGGCATAAACTGGAGCTGTAAACAGCATGCTCAAAATCAGAGTAAGGGACCATCTAAACATGTTTAAGCCTTTTTCTAAGTTACCAATTATGGTGTGTCGTTTTGTATTGATGTCAAGCGCTCTTATGATCTTGCTTGCCTTTTGTGGAGCATCACAGGCTCATGAGCTGCGGCCAGCGGTAGCCGATGTAACCGTGACCCAATCAAAAATTCAAGTGGAGTTACAGCTTACAGTTGAGACATTGCTTGCAGGGATTGATGTTACGAAAGTGATGGACACTGACGAAGCCCCCCAGGCTGAGACGTATGATCAACTGCGCGGCCTAACCGACGTGGCATTAGCCGAATTAGTGCGCGCAGAGTGGCCTTTGTTTGCTAGTGGTCTGTTGATAGAGGGGGCTGGTTTGCCAAAATTAACCGGTGTGAACGTTATTTCAGAGCCTAATTTAGATTTGCCACGTGATACAATCTTAATGCTGCAGGCAGATCTACCGCCAGGCAATGGCGCTGTCTCACTTGGTTGGATAGTCCAAAATGGTGGCTTGGTGGTACGCCATGGGGATGGACATAATGCTTATGCAGCCTTCTTGGAGGGTGGAGAGATGAGTGCGCGCCTGCCGCGAGATGGGGCAGTGGACGAGCGTGCTGCGGCGGTCTTCTGGCGGTTTGTGGTTGAGGGGGTTGAGCATATTATTCCCAAGGGTTTGGATCACATTCTGTTTGTGTTTGGATTGTTCTTGTTTTCCTTGGCATGGCGTCCGCTGCTGGCGCAAATCACCGCATTCACTTTGGCCCATACCGTGACTTTAGGCCTGGCAACTCTCAGCGTGATCACCATCCCGCCGACGCAAATATGGCTGGTGGAGACGCTTATCGCAATTTCGATTGCCTATGTGGCGATTGAAAACATTTTAAGGCCCAAGCTTGGTTGGTGGCGCATTGTGGTGGTCTTTGGGTTTGGCTTGCTGCATGGGCTGGGGTTTGCCTCTGTCTTGGGCAGACCTTGGTTTGGCACAGGGGCAGTTTGTTCTGTCGTTGATTGCCTTCAATGTCGGGGTTGAATTTGGTCAGCTTGCAGTGATTGGCATGGCTTTTATTCTTTTAGCGCTGCCGTTGGGCCGTACGAATTTCTATCGAAATATCGTGGTCGTGCCCTGCTCATTGGGAATAGCAATCGTTGGGGTTTGGTGGGCGATTGAGCGAAGTTTTTTGTGATAAGCATCAGTTGAGTGTTGGGACGCAAAAACCTGACAAACTCCTAATCTGCTGACCGTGCGCATCAAAATTTTTGGGACCCAGATATGCGGTGAAACGCACTTTGAGTGTGGGCCAGTCCGTGTCTATTACAGCGAACCAAGCGGTGTCTCGGTTGCGGCCTTTATAGTGGCTGCATTGGCAGAATATGCCTTCAAATCGAAAGCCCAAGCGCTGGGCCGTGGCGCGGGATGGCGCGTTGAGGCTGTCACACTTCCACTCACAGCGGGCGATAGCCCAGATCATCAAACACATGGCTCATCATCAAATACATCGCCTCCGCCGACATCACAGTGCGTTGCATGAGCGGCGACATAGAGATCCAACCGACTTCAATTGATCCCACGCTTGGGTTAATACGCAGGTAAGACGCAATCCCGATTTCTCGCTCATGGCGATCAAACACAGTATAAAAAGTAGGTTTTTGCCAAGGCATGTGGACATAAACCATGCCTCGAACTTGGAAAACTCTGGCGCAGGGCTGGTTGGCATATAAGTCCAGTTTTGTCTGGAGTGGTCATGAGAAAAGCGATCAAACAGCCGCGTGCGTGCTCTGGTGCGGCGCGTTTCAAGCGACATGTGCATCCAGGCAGCGTGATGCCTTGGGGGCGGGGCCAAGGGCCGGTGAATTCTAGTGGAAAGCCGATTGCTTGCCCAAATTCATTTGTATGGCTTGTCATTTGCAACGTCCTGTATTTGTGTAACAACAGCTAATAATAGCGCGGCCCAAATGCATAGGGCCAGATCGGACTAAAATGACCGACAATATCCGTGGGATTTTGCTCAAGGTGACGGCGGTTTCCATTTTCACCGTCATGATGGCATTGATTAAGGCCACCGCGGCGGAAGTGCCGACGGGGCAGCAAGTGTTCTTTCGGGCCTTCTTCACGCTTTTGGTAGTGATGGGCTGGTTGATGGCGCGTGGAGATTTTCCCAGTGCCCTGCGCACCTCCAATATTTTTGGCCATATGTGGCGTGGCATTGCGGGAGCGGCGTCGATGTCCTTGCGGTTTTTCGCACTTGGAATTTTGACCTTTCCAGAGGTCGCGGCCTTGGGCTTTACCACACCTCTTATACTCACGGTCTTGGCCGCGCTGATCTTGGGTGAAACAGTGCGGGCGTTTCGTTTGACTACCGTGGCTTTAGGTTTTGTTGGGGTTCTTATTGTACTTTGGCCGACGTTTGATGTGAGCGGCGACCGCAGCGCGCTCGAACTGATTGGCGCAGCGGCGATTTTGGGGTCCGCGGCTTTGGCGGCCTTAGCACAGATTTTTGTTCGCAGATTGGTAGCAACTGAGGGCACGGCGCAGATCGTGTTTTACTTCTCTCTCCTGATCACATTGCTGTCTTTCTTGTCTTTGCCGTTTGGTTGGGTGGTGCCGTCATTTGAGGCGACTGTGATGCTCGTCACTGCAGGTTTAATTGGAGGCGTTGGGCAAATTTGTCTAACTGCGGCTTACCGAAACGCGCCTGCTTCTGTGGTGGCACCTTTTGATTATACGTCAATGCTTCTTGCTCTTGCGATTGCTTATTTTTGGTTTGCAGAAATTCCAACTGGCTGGACTATCTTGGGTGCTTCTGTGATCATCGCCTCAGGCGTGGTGATCATCTGGCGTGAGCAACGGCTAGGGCGGCGACGTAATCGGGCACAGTCAACGCATTAAGCAAGAAAAGGCCCCAACACTGTGGGCTGGGGTCAAATATTCTGCAGTTGGTGGCGGTTTAAGCGCGTACGAGTTTCTCGTAGCTTTCGGCAATATCACGCGTCATAGCCCCCACTTCGAAAGTGTAGTCACCGATTTGACCAACAGGTGTCACCTCAGCGGCGGTGCCCGTTAGCCAGCATTGCTCAAAGCCTTCTAGCTCTTCTGGCATGATGTGGCGCGCATTAACTTTGATACTGCGCTCTTCAAGCATGCCAACGACTGTTTGACGGGTGATGCCGTTGAGGAAGCAATCGGGCTTGGGGGTATGCACTTCACCATCTTTTACAAAGAAGATATTGGCGCCAGTAGCTTCGGCCACATAACCACGATAGTCAAGCATCATAGCATCTGAACAGCCCTTGTTCTCCGCAGCATGTTTGGACATGGTGCAGATCATATAAAGGCCTGACGCCTTGGCAAAGCATGGAATTGTCTCTGGGCTAGGTCGCTTCCATTTGGCGATATCAAGTTTTGCACCCTTCATCTTTGCGTCGCCATAATAGGCGCCCCATTCCCAAACAGCGATGGCCATTTTTACTGGGTTGCGTGCCGATGCGACACCCATGTCCTCGCCAGAGGCGCGCCAGCATAGAGCCCGCACATATGCATCCTGCAAACCGGAGGCCGCTAAAACTTCGGCCTTGGCTGCTTCTATTTCATCTACGGTGTAGGGTATTGGAATATCCATATATTCCCCAGACTTTAAAAGTCTTTTAGAATGTTCGCGAGACTTAAAAATTTTACCATTGTAGGCGCGTTCGCCTTCAAATACCGAACTGCCATAGTGCAACCCATGTGTTAAAACATGAACTTTGGCGTTACGCCAATCTACTAATTTGCCATCCATCCAGATGACCCCGTCACGGTCGTCATATGCGCCAGCCATGTGTAGTTCTCCCTTTGGTCAGTCAAATTTGCATTTATGTCGCAAAATACGGCCGTTTCGGACATAATATTACGCAAAATATCATAATCGCTAACAATTGATTCTTGGAATGTCAACAACACTGACATATTATTGGTTTACAGTTTGATCGAAAGGATAGGGCATGGCGCAAGGGCAGGGTTGGTCAGAAAATACCCGTGGGTTGTTATTTTTAACTGATGAGCAACTGCGAAAAGGTATTGAGGCGATGTTTTTTGCATATCGCGGGTTTACCGCCGGCCCAGACCGAATTTTGGCAGAGAAATCATATGGCCGCGCTCATCACAGGGCTTTGCATTTTATCCAAAGAAGCCCGGGTACAACGGTCAATAATTTGCTGGCCACATTGGGCGTGACCAAGCAAAGCTTAAATCGTGTACTTCGTACATTAATTAAAGATGGCCTTGTGCTCAACGAAGTGGGAAGCCGCGATAAGAGGCAGCGCCACCTGACCCTGACTGACCCTGGCACTGAGCTTGAGCGCGCGCTGTCAGACGTGCAGCGCGACCGTATGCGCGCAGCCTATCGGCAAGCTGGGGCTGAATCTGTACATGGGTTTTGCACGGTTCTAGAAGCTATGATGGATCCGGAGCTCAAAGGGCATTACCAACAGGTTTCTGGAGGAGATCATAAATGACGCCTGATGCACATTTGTTGATTATTGATGATGACGAGCGCATTCGGACCTTATTGCAAAAATTTCTGATGCGAAACGGGTTTTTGGTATCCGCCGCCCGTGATGCTGGCCATGCACGGCGTATTTTGTTGGGGCTCGATTTTGATTTGATCATCATGGACGTGATGATGCCGGGCGAGGATGGCGTATCACTGACCAAGTATTTACGCGAAACGCGCAGCACCCCGATCTTGCTTCTCACTGCTAGGGGCGAAACGGAAGACCGTATTTTGGGACTGGAGGCTGGAGCGGATGACTATCTAGCGAAGCCATTTGAACCGAAAGAGCTTTTGTTGCGGATTAATGCGATCTTGCGGCGGGTGCCCGCGCCAGAGAACAATGTGAATGTTCCAAAGATTATGCGCTTTGGTGAGGTGAGCTATGATGTTGTTCGTGGCGAGCTTTGGAAAGGCGCGGCGCGCGTTCGGCTTACCTCAACCGAAAGTAATTTGATGCGTATATTTGCCGGTGCTCCCAGCGTGCCCGTTAGCCGAACCAGTTTGGTACAACAGCTTGAGCGTGATGGAGGCCAGGCGCAGGAACGAGCGGTTGATGTCCAAATCACGCGATTAAGACGCAAAATCGAGAGTGATCCAAAGCAACCACGGTATTTGCAAACGGTTCGTGGGGCGGGCTACATGCTGGCTCCGGAGCAGAGATACATATCATGACTACCAAAATCATCACCCATGCCGATTGCCTGCAACACTTAAATGTACCTGGTCATCCTGAGCAGGTGGCACGGCTGCAATATGTGTTGGCTGCGTTGGCTCCATTGGGTTTGGAGAGTGTCAACGCACCTTTGATTACAGATGACGACTTATTACGTGTTCATCCACAGCGTCATATTAATGCAATCCGTGCTGCGGCCCCTCAATCAGGCTGGAGCTCTTTGGACGCTGACACGCATATGTCGCCTGGGACACTTACAGCGGCTTTACGGGCTGCTGGTGGCGCGATCCGCGCCGTTGATATGGTGATGGCAGGCGAGGCCCACAATGTTTTTGTCGCCACGCGACCGCCGGGGCATCACTGTGAACATGAAACCGCAATGGGTTTTTGTTTTTTTGGAAATGTAGCCCTAGCTGCAAAACACGCCTTGGACCATCATGGACTGAAGCGCGTTGCGATTGTTGATTTTGATGTGCATCACGGTAACGGCACACAAGATTTGGTCGAAGGCGATAGTCGTATCTTATTTGCCAGCACCCATCAAATGCCCCTCTATCCAGGTACTGGCCATGCCCATGAGACCGGGGTTTATGAGAATGTTATCAACTGTCCACTACCGGAGGGCGCAGGCCGCAAGGCCTTCCGAGCAGTGATGGAGTCGCAGATATTACCTGCAGTAGATCGCTGGGCCCCAGAGTTTTTGCTGATCTCGGCTGGGTTTGACGCCCACAAAGCTGATCCACTTGCTGGGATGAAGCTAATTGAAGCAGACTTCTCTTGGGTAACGGAACGGCTTTGCGAACTGGCGTCAAAGCATTGCCAAGGCCGGGTAGTATCCTGCCTCGAAGGCGGCTATGATCTTGAAGCGTTGGCAGCCTCCGCTGTGGCGCATGTGAAAGTTTTGAAGGAGCAGACAAATGGCTAATGCATCGATTGATGAGATGAGCTTTGAAACCGCGATGGCCGAGCTAGAGCAGGTGGTGACACAACTCGAACGTGGCGATGTTGCCCTCGATGCATCAATTTCTTTGTATGAACGTGGCGCAGCTTTAAAGGCGCATTGTGAAGCCAAGTTGAAATCTGCTGAAGAAAAAGTTGCGGCCATTACGTTGAATGGTGATGGGCAGCCCACTGGCGTTGCCCCTCTGGACGCGAGTTGAGCGTGCGTCGCTCCTGAGAACATGATGCAAAACTCTGATTTCCTCTTAAAACTCAAGGCTGCAGCTTCAGCCACGCAGGCTTGTCTTGCAGATGTACTGCAGCCTTTAGGTGGACTGCCAGTGGCTGAGGGCATGCGCTATGCTGTGGTTGGAGGCAAAGGGTTGCGTGGGTTTTTGGTAACTGAAAGTGCAGCGCTTGTGGGTGCGCCAGGGGCAGGTGCCATACATGCCGGTGCGGCTGTGGAAGCGATGCATGCCTATTCGCTGGTGCATGACGATTTGCCTTGTATGGACAATGATGACTTGCGCCGCGGGCAACCAACGGTACATAAAAAATGGGATGAGGCGACTGCTGTGTTGGTTGGGGATGCTTTGCAAACACTCGCATTTGAGCTGTTGACGCTCCCTGAATGTAGTTCTGATCCTAAAGTTCGGTTGGCCCTGATCTCAAGTCTGGCACGAGCTAGCGGTGGCCAAGGAATGGTTTTGGGTCAGGCACAGGATATGGCTGCTGAGACTGCCCTTAAACCGCTCACTCTGTCCGATATATCACAATTACAACAAAATAAGACTGGGGCTTTGTTTGAATGGTCGGCAACAGCGGGCGCAGTTTTGGTGGGTACCGATGCGGGACCCTTTCGACGTTACGCGCAAGCTTTGGGTTTGGCCTTTCAGATTACTGATGACATTTTAGATGTCGAAGGTAACGCAGCATTGGTTGGTAAAGCGGTGCGTAAAGACAGTGTATCTGGCAAGGCCACGTTCGTTTCCTTTCTGGGCTTAGAACAAGCTAAGCGCCGCGCTCAAGATTTGGTTGATGAAGCCTGCGAGTCGCTGGTCATATTTGGTGACCGTGCTTCAACATTAAAAGCTGCGGCACAGTTTGCCGTATCACGTTCCACATGAAGAGGTTTTTGCATTGACCCAGCGCCCCAAAACGCCGCTTCTGGATACAGTCTCAACTCCGGCAGATATGAAGAAATTCACGGACCAAGAACTACGACGCTTGGCTGATGAGTTGCGGGCGGAAACCGTCTCAGTCGTGTCTGAAACTGGTGGGCATTTAGGTGCTGGCTTGGGTGTGGTTGAGCTGACCGTGGCGCTGCATGCCGTGTTTGATACGCCTAAAGATCGGATCATTTGGGATGTATCGCATCAAACCTATCCGCATAAAATTCTAACTGGACGCCGAGACCGCATAAGAACACTGCGCCAAAAAAATGGCCTTAGTGGCTTCACCAAGCGAAGTGAAAGCGCCTATGATCCTTTTGGTGCGGCGCATTCTTCCACCTCAATTTCGGCGGCTATTGGATTTGCCGTTGCGCGTGATTTGGGCGGTGCACCAGAGCATGGCATAGGCGATGCGATTGCTGTAATTGGGGATGGTGCGATGAGCGCTGGTATGGCCTTTGAGGCTATGAACAATGCTGGTCACCTTAAGAAGCGTATGATCGTAATTTTAAATGATAACG
This sequence comes from Alphaproteobacteria bacterium UBA4588, assembly GCA_905182195.1. Classification (GTDB taxonomy): domain Bacteria; phylum Pseudomonadota; class Alphaproteobacteria; order Rhodobacterales; family Rhodobacteraceae; genus Planktomarina. The sequence goes on along the minus strand of CAJJAW010000008.1, from coordinate 254,960 downwards.
AAATGTCGATTGCCCCTCCGGTTGGGGCGCTGTCTGCATATTTAAGCCAATTGTATGCAGGCGCACCATTTCAAGAATTTAAAGCGGCGGCCAAAGGCGCCATGTCGCTTTTACCGGGACCGTTTCGTGAGGGGGCCAAGCGCGCCCGTGATATGGTTAAGCACATGACCGTCGGCGGTACTATGTTTGAGCAGCTTGGGTTTAGCTATCTTGGACCGATTGATGGCCACGATCTGGACCAACTATTACCCGTTCTGCGCACGGTGCAAGAGCGCGCGACTGGGCCTATGCTGATTCATGTGATCACGCAAAAAGGCAAGGGCTATGCCCCAGCTGAGGTTGCTCGGGATAAGGGTCACGGGGTTAGTAAATTTGACGTGGTGACTGGTACACAGAAGAAAGTGATTTCGAATGCGCCTTCCTATACCTCAGTTTTTGCGAAGTCATTGTTGGAGCATGCAGCGCAGGATGATAAAATCTGTGCTGTAACTGCCGCGATGCCTGATGGAACAGGGCTCAATCTTTTTGCAGAACGCTATCCCAGCCGGTGTTTTGATGTTGGCATTGCTGAGCAACATGGGGTGACCTTTGCCGCAGCCCTGGCTGCAGGTGGTATGAAACCCTTCTGCGCCATGTATTCTACCTTCTTGCAGCGTGGATACGATCAAGTAGTGCATGATGTCGCCATACAGCGCCTTCCTGTGCGGTTTGCTATTGATCGCGCGGGCTTGGTCGGGGCCGATGGTGCTACTCATGCTGGTGCTTTTGACATCAGCTTTCTGACAAACCTTCCGGGGTTTGTGGTGATGGCTGCGGCTGATGAGGCTGAGCTATCACGTATGGTTGCAACGGCTGTGGGCTATGACGATGGACCTATTGCATTTCGTTTTCCGAGGGGAGAAGGCGTAGGCTGTGATATGCCCGAGACGGCAGAACCTCTGGAGATAGGTAAAGGTAGAATTGTAGAACAAGGCAGTAAAGTTGCGATTTTGTCGTTTGGTACACGGTTGAGCGAAGTGCGTATTGCCGCTGAAACCTTGGCTGCTCAGGGGATTAGACCTACAATCGCTGATGCCCGTTTTGCCAAGCCCTTAGACAGCAAGCTGATTTTACAGCTTGCTGCTGATCATGACGTTTTGATCACGATTGAGGAGGGAGTTATTGGAGGCTTTGGCAGCCATGTTGCCCAACTTTTGGCAGAGGAGGAGGTGTTTGATCACGGGTTGAAATTCCGTTCCATGGTCCTGCCTGATACGTTCATAGATCACGCTAGTCCGGCGGACATGTACCGTGAGGCCAAGCTTTCGGCTGAAGACATACATACCAAAGTCTTGGATGCTTTGGGCGTTTCCAAACTCAAAGCCAGGGCCTGATCTAAATCTTAAAATTGGTTTAGGTTTCCAATTCCAGTAAGCTTTGCAATCCTTCTTTGTAGCTTGGGTGTTTCAGAGAAATACTCAGCTCAGACTTTATAAGATCGTTCCGGACTCGCTTGTTTTCTGAATAAAAACTGCGCGCCATAGAAGTCATTTCTGCTATCTCGAAATCAACTGCGGGTGGCAGTGGCATGTTTAAAAGCCGAGCAGCATAGGCGAGCACATCTTGCGGTGGCGCTGGGTCATCATCACATAAGTTGTAAATTGCGCCTGGCCGCGGTTGCGCAATTGAGGCTGCTACCACCTGTGCAATGTCATCTACGTGAATGCGGCTGAACATTTGCCCTGGCTTGATGATCCTGCGCGCAGTGCCATTGCGCACTTTAGAAAATGGCCCACGCCCTGGCCCATAAATACCTGCAAGGCGAAATATGTGGACCGGTAAATTTGTTGCGGCCCAAGCGGCTTCGGCCTGCACCCGATGTTGCCCACGCTGCGTTGTAGGGGTCAGTGGGGCAGTTTCATCCACCCAAGCCCCATCATGATTTCCATAAACGCCGGTCGTTGATAAATACCCTACCCAAGAAAACTCATGCTGCGCCAGATCGATTGTGCTCAAAAATGGATCACCTTGAGCCGAGGGTGCCGCTGAAATCAAAAGATGTGAGGCGTCACTGAGGGCTGCATGCAAATCATCCCCGGGCCAGAGGATGGGTTCAACATGTTCAGAGTGCATTTCAAGAACGCGGGCTGGGTTGCGGGTGGTGCCAGCGATGCTCCAACCCAAAGTTTGCAGCACCGGCGCTAACACGCGGGCTGAAAAACCATATCCGAGGCAAAGTAATCTCTTGGTCATAGTGCGGTGATAGGCTTTAATTACCAATACGAGAAGAGTAGAATTGCCGCAGGATCACCTATGACTAAAAAACCAGAGTTAGATACCGCTTATTCCTTGAAGTCGCCTGAGGACAACAAACGCCTCTACGCAAAGTGGGCCCAGACTTATGATCACGAATTTGCAGATCACATGGGCTATGCTCTACCCGCGCGGGTGGCGGATACTTTTGTGAGTGTTGTTGGGAGCGAGAAGATTGGCCGAGTGCTGGACGTGGGCGCAGGTACTGGGCTAGTGGGCCAACGCTTAGCTGCTCATGGCTTGGCAAAGATTGATGCGTTGGATATTTCAGTTGAAATGCTCGCGGTTGCGGCCTCAAAAGGTTGTTATAATGCCATGATTGAGGGGGACCTTATGGGCTGCTTGCCAATCGCCGCAGATACTTATGATTTCATCATTAGTGCAGGAACCTTCACCCATGGACATGTGGATGCGGCCGCCTTGGATGAATTGCTGCGGATTACCAAACCAGGCGGACGGTTTTGCCTTTCAATCAACAGCGCCTATTTTATCCCGGCTGGCTTTGAGGCTGCCTTTGAGCGGTTGGCGGGCAGAATCCATGATCTAGAGCTGCGCCCGGTGCAATTTTACCTTGAGGGGGCCACCGGACCTCACGCCAAAGATAACGGTGTAATTGCCTTATTTCGCAAGTCTGTGACTTAATTCATCCACTTAAGCCTTGTGTGCCTTAGTCAATTATTTCCCTTTCCAAACTGGATCCCGCTTTTCGGCAAAGGCTTTTGCACCCTCTAGTTGGTCTTCAGAGGCGTATAAAATATCCACAGATGCCAGTTGTCTTTGGGTGATCCTGTTCATACTATCTTGAAACGTGCTGTTCTCAGCATCGCGGACGATCTCCTTTATTGCAGCGTAAACCAAAGGTGGGCCACTGGCCAAAAGCCGCGCCATATCCCAAGCCTGCGCAATAAGCTCGCCGGCAGGGTAGGAGTGATTGACTAACCCCCAAGTTTTGGCCTCTTCAACATTAAACCAGCGACCTGTTAAAAGTAACTCCATTGCAATGTGATAGGGGATACGCTTTGGTACTTTGACCGATGCGGCATCGGCAACTGTGCCAGATCTTATTTCAGGCAAAGCAAAACTGGCATGATCTGCCGCAAGAATAACATCTGCAGAGAGCGCCCATTCGAGACCACCGCCACAGCAAATACCATTTACAGCTGCAATCACTGGCTTGTTGAGATCGCGCAGCTCTTGCAGGCCACCAAATCCACCAACGCCATAATCACCATCTACTGCGTCTCCGTCAGCGGCCGCTTTAAGATCCCAGCCGGGGCAAAAGAATTTGCTACCCGCACCGGTGATAATGGCCACCCGAAGGCTGGGATCATCACGAAAAGCGGCAAAGGTATCGCCCATGATTTTACTAGTCTCGAGATCAATAGCGTTGGCCTTTGGGCGATCCAACGTAACCTGTAGGATACCGTCTTCCACATGGGTTTTGATCGGGCTCATTGAGTTTTCCTTATTAGGGCATCTGCGGCAATCGCCGCTTGTGCTGTACAAATCAGAGGGTTGATCTCAACTTCTTCCAGGCTGTCGGCATTCGCAAGCACATAGGATTGCAAAGCGTCAATCGCATCTAACAGGGCTTCGAAATTAATGGATGGTTTGCCGCGATAACCATGCATGAGAGGCGCCATATTTAGGCTGTTGAGCGCTGTGGTCACATGCTCCCGCGCCACTGGCACAAGCAGGCTTGCCCTGTCATCAAGAAGCTCGGTCATGGTACCTCCAGCAGCAATTGTTAGCACAAAGCCATGTGCTGGATCGCGAGTTACACCAACAAGCAGCTCCGTTACCGTTCCTGCAATCATATGTTCAATCAAAACGCTACCGGGGGCCAAATTAAGCAATGCGGCGTTAACCTCTTCGGATGAGTTTAGATTTAGTGCCAAACCATTGGAGCCGGTTTTATGGGCCAAGCCAAGAGTTTTGAGCGCCACTGGAAAACCCACAGCCATCGCCGCCTGAGCGGCTTTCGCACGATCTAAGACTTTGATGCCCCGTGGGATTAGTAGGCCATGTCGAGCGAGGTTCTGTTTGGCGACATGCTCATCCATTAGTTTGGCGTCTCGGTCGGCTCCCGGCAAAAGTACTGGATTCAGATCTTGGGACAGCTGGCGTGTCAAGAGATCTACCGCTTGAATACCGTGGTCTAAGCCGTTCATTGCCGCAACCCCATTTGCCATCAAGGTTTTGGCAATATGCTCAGGCATTAACTCAGCCAAACTTGCCACAACTGCATAAGGGCGTTTGGTCTGTTGTGCGGCGGCGATTGCGGCATTGGTCACACAGTCCCAGTCACTAGGATCGCAAATGTCGGCCCGTGGGTAGTCACTGATCAAGAGGGTAAGGGCTATATCTGGATCTGCCATTGCGGCCCAAGCTTTTGTCATTGCTGTCTCATTTCGCCAAATATAGGTGTGGTAGTCTAGTGGATTTGCTAGAGCTACCATGGGCCCTAATGCAGCGTTCAGGTCAGTGCGTTGACGGGAATTGAGCTTTGGAAAAGTTAGCTTTGTGGTATGGGCAGTATCTGCCGCCAAAGCTGCCTCCCCCCCGGAGCAGGAGATTGAGGCAATACGGTTACTGGTAAGCTGACCAAATTGGTGGCTGAGCTTGAGGGCTTCCAAGAACACTGGCAGGCTATCTGCACGGCGAATACTGAGTCGCGCGAGTAGGGCCTCAGCACCTGCGTCGCTTCCCGCCACTGATGCGGTATGGGATACTGCGGCGGTCTGTGCTTGCTGTGTCTTTCCAGATTTTAAAGCGATCAATGGAATATTTTTGGCATGGGCCTTATGGGCCAAAGCCTCCCAACTGCGTAGGTCGCCAAACCCCTCGATATGCAGGCCAATGGCTGTGACCCGAGGGTCGTCCAAAAGATGCAAGCCAACGTCAGATTGGGATGTTTGTGCCTGATTGCCACAAGTAATGACATAGCCGATAGGCAGGCCTCGGGTTTGCATGGTGAGATTGATCGCTATGTTGGAACTCTGAGTCAAAATTGCGACCCCGCTTTCGACCTTGCGGCAGCCATGTTGATCTGGCCAAATACCGCAGCCATCGAATGCGTTCAAAAACCCGTAACAATTAGGCCCTAAGATTGGCATATCGCCTGCGGCTGTGATCAACTGGGTTTGTAGGTCATGTCCGGTGGCGTCTTCTTCTGAGGCTTCGGAAAATCCAGAGGCAAAACAGATGGCGCCACCAGCACCTAGGCTACGCAGTTGTGCTACGATGTCGAGCGTCGCGTAGCGATTGACCCCAATAAAGGCTGCATCAATATGGCCAGGGAACTCCTCTAGAGAGGGTAAGGACTGGATGCCTGCTATAATTTTAGCGGTAGGGTGGATCGGTCGTAAAATACCTTTAAATCCAATTTGGTGAGCCGCTGACATAATCGACTCGCACCATGCACCGCCACCGATCACCGCGATTGATTGTGGGTTCAGCAGTCTTGAGAGATTTTGCACGCTTTACCCTTCCAATTTGAGTCGCTTGAAGACTGCCTTACCAGTTTGGAGTAAGTACTCCAAAACCTGTCTTCTATGAGAATATTTTTTGTTTAGAATAATTCTCGTCGTCATTACTAATACCTGGCAGCTAATTTAGTGATATCAACGGGAGCGCTGATGGTCGTACCATTACAGGGCCGTTTATCTGGACTTGTACGGCTTAGAGCTATTGCCTGACCTCCGTTAAAAAATATATAACTTCGGAGCGCTACTTTGCGTCTAGCAGGCATTATTAATCAGGCTCCAAGTGCGCGCAGGAGGTCGCGACTGATGATATGACGCTGGATTTCGGAGGTACCATCCCAGATGCGTTCAACCCGTGCGTCACGCCAAAAGCGTTCAAGGGGGTAATCGTCCATTAGGCCCATGCCCCCATGGATCTGGATGGCGGCATCTGTAACCCTCGATAACATTTCGCTGGCGTAGAGTTTTGCGCTTGCGATTTCACGATTTGCGGGCAGGGCCATATCTAGACGGTTTGCGGCCGCAAGTGTCAGCAGGTCTGCGGCGTCAATTTCGGTGATCATATCGGCCAATTGAAAACTAATACCCTGAAATTTTCCGATCTTTTGACCAAATTGCTCCCGTTCAGCCGCGTAGTTTAGGGCGTAGTCGAACACCCGCCGTGCCCGGCCCACGCTCATGGTGGCCACGGTGATCCTAGTAGCGTAGAGCCAGGTGTTCATGACTTCAAATCCACTATCCACCTCACCCAACACTTGGGTTTGTGGGAGGCGGCAATCGTCAAATTCCAAAATCATGTTTTTATAGCCACGGTGGCTCACGGATTTATAGCCATCTCTTATGGTGAAGCCGGGTGTTCCGCGGTCCACAAGAAAGGCGGTTATGCGTTTTTTTGGCCCCTTTGGAGTTTGATCTTCGCCGGTTGCGATGAAGACGATGATGAAATCTGCATGGTCGGCGCCGCTGATGAAATGTTTGCTGCCATTGACAACCCAATCGCCGCCATCGCGCACTGCTGCACATTTCATTCCGCGAATATCTGAGCCAGCTCCAGGCTCTGTCATGGCCAATGCATCCATGCGCTCGCCACGGACTGCGGGCATTAGATAGCGTTCAACTTGTTCACCTTCGCAGGCCATTAATATGTTTTGTGGTCGGCCAAAAAAATGGTTGAGGGCCATGGAACCACGTCCAAGTTCCCGCTCTACCAGTGCGAATTCCATATGGTTCAACCCAGCGCAGCCCACGCTTTCGGGGAAATTACAGGCATAAAATCCCAAACTCAGTGTCTTTTTCTTGATCTCGCTTGCTATTTCTGCCGGCACTTCGCCTGTACGCTCGACCAGGGCCTCATGCGGATAGATCTCTTTTTCTACAAAGGATCGGACCGTGCTGGCGATCATTTCTTGCTCTTCGGACAGTCCATACTGCATTTTGTGATCCTTTAATTGATGCTGAGCTATAGGCTAATACGCTTGCTAAAACTCATCATGCATTGTTATCTAAAATCATGCCAAATTCGCAAAATCATCATATCTCACGCTGTCAGATTTCCATCCTGCTGTTTAGCAACTTTTCCAATCATTGTTTGGCCAATATTTTGGAACCGTTGCGTGCTGCTAATGATCTGTCTGGTCGCCTGAATTATAGTTGGAAAATTGTTACTTTGGACGGGTTGGAGGTATCTTCCTCCTCGGGTCTTCGCTTGGGGGCTGATGCGCGGCTGTCGGATGCTGGGGGCGATATTTTGATGGTCATGCCGTCTTATGAATTTTTAGCCCATGCGACGGTGACCACCAGTCGGGCTTTGCGGGCTGCGGCTAAACGTTTTACAACCTTGGCAGGGTTGGATACTGGAAGTTGGCTTTTGGCTGAGGCCGGTCTGTTGGATGGCCATCAGGCGACCATCCACTGGGATGAGATTGATCGATTTTCGGAGAGGTTTTTCGAAGTTCATGTCCAGAAAGAGGCTGTGGTATTTGACAGGAGACGTGCCTCATGTGGCGGAGCCTCGACAGCTTTTGAAATGGCATTGCAACTAATTGGAGAAGCCCACGGTCCAACCCTACGGATGCGCGTCGAAAACTTGTTTATGGGGGCCTATTCTGAGCAGCCTGATCCGCAGGTCGGTATTGTACCACGGGCACTTCAATTGATGCGTACAAATCTTGAAGAGCCATTGTTGATATCTGATATTGCCGCGCGATTGGGGCGCAGTCAAAGGCATCTTGAGATCCAAGTGAGGGCCAAAATGGGCGCAAACCCACAAGTTATTTATCGGCGTATGCGGTTGGCACTAGCTCATAGCCTGGCGGTTGAGGCTCAGGTCTCTGTGGCTGAAATAGCTGTGCGTTGTGGCTATCAGGATGCAAGCGCTATGACGCGGGCTTTTCGCGTAGAATTTGAAACAACACCGCAGGCTGTTCGCCGTGGACTTGGTGTTCCTTAGTCATAGATATTGGTCCTGTTGGAGCATGAATAGTTAAGCGGCGTAGCTGCTGCCCTCTTCGTCTAAGATGGCTTTGAGTTCGGCCAGATGCCGGGCGTCTTGTTCGGGATAGGCTTCTAGCTCTTGAGCGGTTTTTTCTGCAATAGCGTCATCAAGGATGCGCAAAGGCCGGCCAGTCTGCAGGGCCAATAGATAGGTTTGGCAGGCGCGTTCGAAATAAAACATGCGGTTGAAAGTTTCGGCCACCGTATCGCCGATGATCAAAATACCGTGGTTGCCCATAATCATCACCTTCTTTTTGGGATCATCAAATAATCCTGCGCAGCGTTCCCCTTCTTCCTCAAAGGCAAGACCACCGTAGCTGTTGTCGATCACATAGCGGTTGAAGAACATACAGGCGTTTTGATCCACGGGCGGTAGATTACTATCGGCCAGGGAAGCCAGCGCAGTGGCATAAGGGGAATGAACATGCATTGCACAGCGGGCATGTTTGCAATAGCGGTGAAGGCCACCATGCAAGCCCCAAGCGGTAAGGTCTGGCGCGTCGGGACCTTCCATACTGCTGGGATCATTGGCATCAACCACAATCAAGTCAGAGGCTTTGATGCGCGAAAAATGCACCTGATTGGGGTTTATTAAAAACTTGGTACCCTCATCATTAATCGCAAGGCTGAAATGATTGGCCACGGCCTCATGCATGTTAAGGCGCACAGTCCAGCGAAAGGCCGCTGCCAAATCGACACGCTCCTGCCAATTGTCCATATTTGGGCGCAGATCGGGTGTTATCATTTTGGGAGTCCTTATTCTGTATTGCGGTTAGAAAACGTGAATTTTAAACAAGAAACCAGTCTATTTGCGACACTGGGATAATTAGGGCGTGCCAAACAAGACCAGATACATGATCCGACCCGGAAAGAAGGTAAAGGCCCCCGCGACGACAAGAGCAAAACCGTACAGCTGCTTCATCGCGCGTTCGTGGTCCGCTATACGACCCTGTTGCGCGGCCAGAATGCCCCGCGCTAAGGTCCAAAGTGTGAGCAGTGACAGCAGGTGGATGGGGCTAAAAAGCCAAAACAACCGCAACTCCCAAATGAACAACCCGCTGAAGGCTACAATTGCCATTAACACTGCCCAAATCCAGCCAATCCTGCGGTGCAGGGTTGTGCCTTTGCGCATCAGCAATTGAGTCAAGCCAAGTATCAGGCAAATCAGCGCAGCGATACCGTGGACGGGGATTGGATGCGTGGCGTCTAACAGGGGTGCAAAAGACAATTCTGTTCCTTCGTGGTTCGCCGTGGCGTTTTTAAGCACCTTTCAATGGCAGGCCATCGGCATCGATGAGCAGGCTACCATCTTCTTTGGCATAGGGCGCGGGGGGCCATTGTTTGAGGAGAGACAAAACCTCACCGGACGGGCGACACAGGCGCACCTGACCTTTGCAGGCGACAAATGGGCGGTTGACCAAGATGGGATGGGCAACCATTGCTTTCAGGAGCTGTTCCCCCGTGACCTCTGGCGACGTCAGGCCCATCTCTTCGGCGGGGGTTTTGGACACTCTAAGTGCCTCATGGGCGGTGATGCCAGCAGTGGAAAAGAGGGTTTTCAATTGTGGTATGGACCAACCTACTGTTAAATATTCAATAACATTAGGAGTATAGCCTGCATCTTTGACAATTTTGACTACATTCCGCGAGGTGCCGCAATTAGGGTTGTGAAAAATAACGATATTCATGGTGCTACCCTTTTTAGCGCAGGCTGCGTTGAAAAAAACTGTAAAGGGGCTTGCACAGATCGTCCAGATCGGAAAGCTTGGGTTATGGGAAATATAATTAATACTTGGCCCGAATGTGCCGCGCAATTAGTTGGGGTTGCTGCGGGCCGCATCTCTGCCGACACCGTTATTTTGGGTGGTAAAGTGGCTAATGTTCATACCCGTGAAGTTTTGCGATGGGATATAGCAATTTCAGCTGGCCGATTTGCGTACGTGGGCCCTGATGCTAGCCATTGTATTAGGCCGGAAACTGAGGTGCTACGGACAGAGGGCTTTATTATCCCGGGGCTATGTGACGGGCATATGCATGTTGAAAGTGGTATGCTCACTCCTGCTGAATTTGCACGTGCTGTAATTCCGCACGGCACAACCACCATGTTTACCGATCCCCATGAGATTGCCAATGTGATGGGCTTGGCAGGGGTGAAGTTGATGCATGATGAGGGCCTGATGCAACCCGTGAACATCTTCACGCAAATGCCTAGCTGTGCTCCTTCGGCACCGGGTTTGGAAACTACAGGCTTTGAGATCAGCGCTGAGGATGTGGCCGAAGCTATGGCTTGGCCTGGCGTAATTGGGTTGGGGGAGATGATGAACTTCCCTGGGGTTATCAATGGGGATCCGCAAATGCTCGCGGAAATGGCCGCAACCGTGCGGGCAGGCAAAACCATTGGCGGGCATTACGCTAGTCCAGATCTTGGCCCAGCGTTCCACGCTTATGCGGCCGGCGGGCCGGCTGATGACCACGAGGGCACCTGTGAAGTAGATGCGGTCATGCGGGTGCGCCAGGGGATGCGATCGATGCTTAGGCTGGGCAGTGCTTGGTATGATGTCGAAACCCAGATTACCGCGATTACCGAACGCGGGCTGGATTCGCGTAATTTTATTCTGTGCACCGATGATTGCCATTCTGGCACTTTAGTGAATGACGGCCACATGAACCGGGTTGTGCGCCACGCGATTGCCTGTGGCTGTGATCCAATGGTGGCGTTGCAAATGGCAACCATCAACACCGCCAGTCATTTTGGGCTGGAGCGCGAATTGGGCAGTATTGCGCCTGGACGCCGAGCAGATTTGATTTTCACTAGTGATCTCACAACCCTGCCGATTGAGCGAGTGATGTCACGGGGTAAAACTGTGGCTTTGAATGGGGAGATCACGACCGATTGTCCGCATGTGGTTTGGCCAGAAGCGGCACGCCAGACCGTGCGCATGGGGGCAGATAAAACCGCCTCTGAATTCACCATTGTGGCCCCTGAGGGCGCGCGTTCTGTAGACGTGCGGGTCATTGGGGTGATCGAAAACCAGGCCCCAACCAAGGCTCTGGAAGCCACGCTCCCGGTGCGGGATGGCTGCGTCGTGGCGCAGGGGGACATTTGCCAGATTGCTCTGGTTGAGCGGCATCGGGCCAGTGGATTGGTGAGTAATGCTTTTGTGTCTGGCTTTGGCTATAGAGGTAATATGGCGGTAGCCTCGACCGTTGCCCATGATAGCCATCACATGATTATTGTTGGAACTTGCCATGAGAATATGGCACTGGCTGCGAATTGCTTGTCGGAGGTTGGAGGTGGGGTGACGGTTTGGAAAGACGGTATTCAGCGGGCCTTAGTTGAACTTCCCATCGCGGGATTGATGTCGGATGCGCCTGCGGCCACTGTGGCGGCTAAGGCCGACCTAATGGTACAAGCCATGGCCGATTGTGGATGCATGTTTAATAATGCTTATATGCAGCATTCTCTATTGGCTCTTGTGGTGATCCCAGAGTTGCGGATTAGCGACCTTGGGTTAGTGGATGTGACGAAGTTTGAAATTACACCCGTAGTGAAAGGCGCCTAAAACGTATGGATGAAGCGGATCATATTTTTACCTTGCCCAACGACAGCGCACCGAAGAATTTCGAAAATGCAAAAGACGCCGTAGCACATTTAATAGAGCTGTATCAAACGGCTGCCAATTTTTTGTGTGAAAAATTTGTATCAGTACTGGAGTCTGGCGAAAGTGGCATCCGCTACCGAGCGTATTATCCAGAGGTGCGGATCACCACCACAAGCTATGCCTCTGTCGATAGCCGCCTGTCTTTTGGTCATGTCTCAGGCCCCGGCACATTTGCCACAACCATCACCCGCCCGGCGCTGTTCCAATATTATCTTGAGCAGCAGCTGAATTTGCTGATAGAAAATCACAATGTGACTGTGCAGGTGGCCTATTCCGATACGCCTATTCCGGTTCATTTTGCGGTGGCCAATGATCCCAGCCTGATTGTCCCGCCGGACGCCGCTGGTTTTACCCTGCGCGATGTTTTTGATGTTCCTGATCTGTCGACCACCAATGATGACATCGTCAACGGCGGGGCTGACCCTAAATCTGACGGCAGCCAGCCGCTCGCCCTATTTACCGCGCAGCGAGTAGATTATTCTTTGGCGCGGTTGGCTCATTATACTGCCACAGATCCTGAGCACTTCCAAAACCACGTGTTGTTTACGAATTACCAATTCTATGTCGAGGAGTTTGAGGCCTTCGCGCGCCAGCAATTGGCGGATCCTTCCAGTGGCTACTTGGCCTTCGTCGGCACTGGTAATCACCAAATCACCCGAAGTGATGGCGATTTGAAACTGTCCAATAAAACGCCACAAATGCCTACCTATCATTTGAAGCGGGCCAATGGCAGTGGTATTACATTGGTTAATATCGGCGTTGGCCCCTCTAACGCCAAAACTGCCACGGATCATATTGCCGTGTTACGTCCACACGCTTGGTTGATGGTTGGCCACTGTGCTGGGTTACGCAACTCACAGCATTTGGGAGACTTTGTTTTGGCGCACGCTTATCTGCGTGAAGATCATGTGTTGGATGATGACCTACCTGTTTCGGTCCCAATCCCGGCATTGGCTGAAATTCAGACTAGCTTGGAGCAGGCTGTTGCTGAAGTGACGGAGCTAATTGGCTATGACCTGAAGCAAATTATGCGGACTGGGACGGTAGCCACGATCGACAACCGAAATTGGGAACTGCGTGATCAATCCGGCCCAGTGCACCGGCTGAGCCAATCGCGTGCCATTGCTTTGGATATGGAAAGCGCCACAATTGCTGCCAATGGCTATCGCTTTCGTATTCCCTATGGGACCTTGCTATGTGTTAGCGACAAGCCGCTGCATGGTGAGCTAAAATTACCTGGTATGGCGACAGATTTTTATAAAACTCAAGTGGCACGTCATCTTAGGATTGGGATTCGTGCGATGGAAATATTACGAAAAATGCCGCTTGAACGGATCCATTCACGTAAGCTACGGAGCTTTGAGGAGACTGCTTTTTTATAATTATGTAAATTAATTTTTTTTTTCACTTTAAAGTGACACAATTTGTTGTGTCTTAGTACAATATGCAGTTAACTACCAAAGATTGGCGCCCTATATATTGGGCTTGTTAGGAGATTAAAATGTCGAAACCTATGACGAAAACACAGTTGGTTGCTGCCTTGGCAGAAAAAATGGATACTGACAAAAAATCAGCTATAGCATCTTTGGATGCTATATGTGGTTTGATCACAAGTGAAGTTTCTGCGGGCGGTGCTGTCACTTTGCCTGGTATTGGAAAAATTTATTGCCGCGAACGTCCAGAGCGCATGGTACGCAACCCTGCCACTGGTGAAAGCTTTAAAAAAGATGCTGATAAAGTTGTAAAAATGACAATTGCAAAAGCTCTGAAAGACAGCGTAAACGGCTAAGGTTACTTAACAGTTTAAATTAAAATCCGTTTCGATATGGTCGACGCGGATTTTTTTTGTTTAAATTCAATACCTTGTATTTATGCTCACTACATGTACATTTATGAAGGCTGACAAGCCTTGCGTCATCCTTTGATATTGCACAAAGCTTGTAACAACCAATTTCTGAGAAGGTGCTACACTATGGATATGCGCGCTATATTGGCCGGGTTGGCATTTGCGCTTATTTGGTCGTCCGCTTTTACGTCGGCTCGGATCATCGTGACGGACGCGCCGCCAATTTTAGCGCTGTCTTTGCGGTTTTTGATTTCAGGCATGGTCGGTATCGCGATTGCGCGTATGTTGGGCCAGACTTGGCGGCTGACACCCGCACAATGGAAGGCCACCATCGTATTTGGCATTTGTCAAAACGCGCTATATTTGGGGCTAAATTTTGTTGCAATGCAATCGATTGAAGCCTCTTTGGCCTCTATAATTGCCTCTACAATGCCCCTGGCTGTAGGATTCGCAGGCTGGGTGATTTTTGGAGAACGACTATCTTGGATTGGGATTTTGGGACTTTTTGCCGGCGCATTGGGTGTTGCCTTGATTATGGGCGCTCGCATGCAGGAAGGAGTGGATCTTTTTGGAATCATTCTTTGCTTCATAGCGGTGGCCTCCCTCACGGTGGCGACATTGATGGTCCGGGGCGCATCCTCGGGTGGAAATCTTTTGATGATCATTGGTCTGCAAATGCTTGTGGGTTCTGCATTGCTCGCGATCCCAGGGCTGTTTTTGGAACATAAAGTAGTTGTCTGGTCACCAAAATTGATCATTGCATTTTCTTACACAGTCGTGATGCCAGGACTTGTAGCAACCTTCATTTGGTTCTGGCTAGTCCGCCGTATTGGGGCGGTTAAGGCAGCGACATTCCACTTTTTAAACCCGTTCTTTGGGGTGGCAATCGCAACAATTTTTCTTGGTGAAAGTCTTCGTGTCTGGGATGTTGTTGGTGTGGTGGTGATCATGCTGGGAATTTTGGCAGTACAAATGGCACGCCAAACGTTGCGGTAATCCCGTATCTCAGTCTACAGATCGTTCGCGTCATCCACATCACTGAGAGTTGCAACCCTACCAATGGTGAGATCTGGTATGTTGTCTATAGTATCTTGTAATGCGGTTGCTGTAGACCAGCGGACCTCGCTGAAAAGGCGAGCCGGGGTTGGCTTGGTGCGTTTCAGTCCGATTAACCAATAGCCGCCATCAGGCGCAGGCCCAAAGGTGGCGTCATGAGTCCCCAAGCTGCGGAAAGCCTGCCATATCTCGCGAGATGTCACCCCGGGAATATCAGCGCCGATGATGCAAGCTGGGCCTGGTGGAAGGCTGTCAAACAGCGTTTTCATCCGAGTGCCTAGATTGCCTTGGCCTTGCGGTGTGCGTGCGAGGTGGTGCGGCCACACCCGGCTTTGCATGCCTTCATAATTGGGTGAGACTGAGAGGATTAGTTCCCATCTGGGATCTTGCAACTGGCGCAAAACCCTGCGGGCTTGATGGCGAAACCACCACGCGGCCGTAGTCATCCCAATGCTGCGCCCCAGCCTTGTTTTCACTCGGCCTGGGCGAGGCTCTTTGACCATAACCACCAAACGTCTGCGGTATTTAGGTGAAATAATCACGCAAAATCCTAGTGTAGATTGATTTTAACTGGTGAATTTGCGCAATTTCGACCCGTTCGTCCACTTGATGCATAGTTTTGCCAACCAAACCAAATTCCACCACAGGGCAATGATGCTGTACGAAGCGGGCGTCCGATGTACCGCCACTGGTGGACATTTCTGGGGTTCGGTTGGTTTCTATCTGTACCGCGTTGGCCACCAGCTCTGACAAAGCCGAGGGGGGGGTGATAAAGCTTTCGCCTGAGATGCTTGTTTCTAGTTCGACGCTCACGTCAAATTTAGTGGCGATCCCATTTGCTTGGGTCTGTAGCCAACCGGTAAGGCTGGCGCCAGAATGTGCATCGTTGAACCGCAGATTAACGGTCGAAAGGGTTTGGGCTGGGATTATATTAGTTGCTGTGTTGTCTGTGTCGATGGTGACCACGGCTAGGCTGGAGGCATCGAAATATTCTGTACCTTGATCTAATTCAGCGCTACTCAGTTTAGCTACTAGGCACGCCATTGCGGGCAACGGGTTTTTTGCGCGATGTGGGTAAGCCGAATGGCCCTGTTGGCCAGTGATTTTGAAAAAGGCATTCATCGATCCACGGCGCCCAATCTTCATCATTTGGCCCATGTTTTCAGGGCAGGTTGGCTCGCCTACTAAGCAGACATCCATTGTCTCACCGTTGGCCTGCATCCACTCTAACAATGCTACGGTGCCATCTTTAGCTGCGCCTTCTTCGTCCCCTGTTATAGTTAATACGATAGACCCGCCTGGAGGTGTTTCAGACACAAAATCCATTGCGGCAGCGACAAAAGCGGCAACACCAGATTTCATATCTGTAGCACCGCGGCCATACATAAAACCGTTGCGGATTTCAGCGCCGAACGGATCGACTGTCCAAGCAGCAACGTCGCCGACAGGTACCACATCCGTATGTCCATTAAAGCCAAAGGTTTTGCCAGTGCCCCAGCGCGCGAATAGATTAGAGACATCACCGCGATCCACACGTGTGCAGGTAAAGCCGACGCTCGACAGCCTATCCTCTAGCAAAGTTAATGCGCCACCTTCTACAGGGGTCACGCTGGCACAGCGAATTAAATCGGCGGTGAGCTGTGCTGGATCAACCATCAATGGGCTCCTTTTGGGAAGTTTTCGAAAAATGGGGTCATCTGAGTTACCACAACACTATTTTCATCTAGGGCACGCTGCATAAGTTCTCGCTCCTCCTGTGTAATGTCATGGCCTTCGGCTATGCGTTCATCCAAAGTACCATAGCCTGTCACATCCAAAGGTGCGAGATCAGCCTGCTTCAAAATGGCTACAGTTTCGCGCACGGCTTCAGGTTCATCTACTCCACTGGCATAGATCATCAAAGCGCCACCGGTGGCTTCGCTTGGCAGTCCATCCCCTACTTTACGCCCCACCTCAACTAGCAAGGTATATACGTAATGGGTACGTTTAATTTTTTCAGTCATGGCTACACTGTTTTGTTGTTTTCAATGGAAGTTTTAAACTTTAGTCCCGCAGCAGTTCATTAATGGCTGTTTTCGAGCGTGTCTGAGCATCGACTCGTTTAACGATCACAGCGCAATAGAGGTTCACATTATTTTTTGATGGCATCGAGCCTGCCACAACAACGGAATATGGCGGTACTTCACCATACATCACGTTGCCAGTTTCTCGGTCAACGATTTTGGTTGATTTCCCGATGAATACACCCATGCCTAAAACTGCGCCCTCGCGCACGATGCAGCCCTCAACTACTTCGGAACGGGCCCCGATAAAGCAATTGTCTTCTATAATTGTTGGACCTGCCTGCATGGGTTCTAAAACACCACCGATGCCGACACCGCCAGACAGATGTACGTTTTTACCAATCTGCGCGCAGCTGCCGACTGTCGCCCAAGTGTCAACCATGGTGCCGCTGTCGACATAGGCGCCAAGATTTACAAAAGATGGCATTAAAACAACACCTGGAGCAATATAGGCAGACTTTCGGACTACGCAATTTGGAACGGCACGAAACCCCGCAGCCCCCCATTCGTCTGTGCCCCAATCTTTCCACTTGCTGTCGACCTTATCCCACCAGCTACCGCCTTGGGCGCTGCCACCTTGTAGCTCCATATCCTTGAGCCGGAAGCCGAGCAAAACTGCTTTTTTAGCCCATTGATTTACATGCCAGTCACCACTTTCATGTCTTTCAGCGACACGTAATGAGCCGCTGTCGAGTGCGTTCAACGTTGTTTCAATTGCCTCACGGGTTTCGCCCTTGGTTGTGGGAGAGATGCCGTCGCGTGCGTCCCACGCGGCCTCAATGGCTTTTTCTAGAAGTGGGTTCGACATGAAAGGCTCCAATTAGTTGAATTTAATGCGTCATACTGAAAGTCGCGCTTCAGGTCTAGCCTATCGCCATTTAAGTTTGTGGTGGGTCTATTCTTCAATGCGTGGAATTGGCCTCATAATGGAGACGTGGCGGGGTTCGCACCACATAGCAAGACAGCCACGCGTTCACCTTTTTGTGGGACATACGCGCCAGAAAGTAGAGCTGCCAAAGCGGCTGCACCCGCCGGTTCGACTAGTTGGCGTAGCTTCTCCCAAAGTAAAAGTTGAGCTTTTCCAATGGCATCATCTTCGACGTTTACTGTTTTCGTGCTGGTCGCTTGCGCTAAATCATAGCATATGCTCCCTACCTGTTTAGCTCCTAGAGCGTTGGCGGCTATGCCCGATACCTCAACCGTAGTTTGCGGACCATTTTGCAGCGCTTTGGTTAGGGTTGGGGCATTGAAGGGCTCAACGCCCACCACCTTGCATCGTCCTTGAAGCCAAGCCATTGCACCACCGATCAGGCCGCCCCCCCCCACAGCAATCAATACGGTATCAGCCTCTAAGCCTTGGTCTTCCCATTCAGCCATTACTGTACCTTGTCCTGCGACAGTTCCTGGGGCATCAAATGCGTGAATTTGTGCTGCACCGGTGTCGGCCTCATATTCCAAGGCCTGCTCAAGCGCATTGGAATATGCACCGGGGACCACCACAAGATTTGCACCGAGATTTTTGATTAAATTTATTTTGGCTTGTCCAGCAATTTCCGGTACATATATCCGCGCTTTATGTCCCAAACTCGCAGCAGCCCAGGCAACAGCTGCGCCATGATTGCCGCCACTTGCAGCTACTAACCCAGCATTGGGCACATTCATCGATAGAAGCGAATTCATAGCCCCGCGGGCTTTGAAGCTTCCAGTGTGCTGCATATGCTCAAGTTTTATGGCAAGCGACAGTCCAAACACATCGGTTTGAATGACAGGGGTACGGACCACATGCCCGCGAATTTTGTCCCATGCAGCACCAATTTGCTCTGAGTTTACCATCTTTTGCCTCCCAAGCGCGTTTATAGTCTTGATTGGTAAGCCGTAAGGATTGATGAAACAAGTCAAGCGTGGCGTGCCTTAGCCAATACCCGCTTCGGCAGCGATTTCCTTGCGGCTCTTTCGGGCGCGTTCTGTAGCAGATTTGAGTTGTCCACAGGCAGCAAAAATATCCTCGCCGCGGGGTTTGCGGACGGGGCTCGCGTAGCCGGCTTGGTAAATAATTTCTGCAAATGCATTTATGCGGTTGTTGGAAGAACGCTCATAGGGTGCACCTGGCCACGGGTTAAACGGGATCAAATTAACCTTGGCAGGAATGCCTTTGATCAGTTGTACCAAGCGATGCGCGTCCTCATCGGCGTCATTTACACCTTTTAGCATCACATATTCAAATGTGATCCGCTCGGAGTTGCTCACCTTAGGGTAATCTCGCAGTGCTTCTAGCAAAGCTTCCAAATTCCAGCGTTTGTTTATTGGTACCAGCTTATCGCGCACCTCATCTGTAGTGCCATGAAATGAGATGGCCAGCAGGCATCCAATCTCGGTTGCAGTTCTAGCTATCTCGGGAACAACGCCAGAGGTCGACAGGGTAATTCGGCGCCGCGACAACTGTATACCTTCTGGATCCATTGCAATTTTCATTGCATCGCGGACGTTCTCAAAGTTGTAGAGTGGCTCTCCCATGCCCATTAGCACGATATTAGAAAGTAGCCTTGCGGTGTTCACTGGGTTGCGACCAGATTCTGGCCATTCTCCGAGGTCGTCGCGGGCCAGCATTACTTGACCAATTATTTCGCCGGCGGTGAGATTGCGGACTAACTTTTGTGTGCCGGTGTGGCAGAATGAGCAGGTAAGAGTGCAGCCCACTTGGCTGCTAATGCATAGGGTTCCACGGTCTTTTTCGGGTATATAGACCGTTTCAACTTCATGCCCACCAGCAATTCGCACCAGATATTTTCGAGTGCCGTCTATTGATACCTGTTTTGATACAACTTCAGGAATTGCCACAACAAAATTTTCCGTCAGCAGCGTGCGGTACTCTTTTGACAGATTAGTCATCTGATCAAATTCACGAACCCCTTTTTGGTAGATCCATTGCCAAAGCTGACCGGTCCGCATCTTGGATTGTTTCTCAGATGTGCCAGCAGACACTAAGGCATTGCGCAGGGCATCACGTGTTAAACCTACTAAATTCGTGGGACCGTCCAGCATCTTGCGCGGAATCGTAATGAGGTCTTGTGTGATAGGGGCTGATGCGTCGGTCATGGTGGCGATCCAAATTAACTAAGCCCTGCTTTAGCAGTGCCGGGTTCATTTGCCAATCGTTCAAGCATTGTTAGCCTGCGCAACGTTTTTCAGCAGCTTTTACTGCGGCTGTGAAGCCTGTCAAACTGAAGGTGTCCTTGGTCACTGTTCCACGTTCTGATTGTGCAGTAACCACAGCCTTCGCACCACGTTTCATGCTGGCAATAATTTTTTCATCATCGGCAGGGCTGGGTGGCCATGCCCATTCACCATCGGCAGTTAAATCATAGATTACACCGTCAAGGTCTAAGGCAATGCTGCGTCCTTTTGCAAATGGATAGCCACCTGTGAACGCCACTTGGCCTTTTACATTATCGCTTGGGCGATGAAATACAAACAGCAAGATCTTGCTGCGCCGGACCGTCACAACACTGCCATCGCGTTTATTCACAGTCTCTTTTGGCGCCGTTACTGCCCAACACTCCTTCGGATTGCTTTCAACAAAAACAGACCAATCGTCGTGAGTTGAGGCGCGGTTAGATGTCTCTTGGGCCGAGGCGTTGGAACACAGAAGTCCCAGAATGCAAGCCGTGGAAGAAATAAGTGTCTTTAACATTAGGTCTGCCTTTATAGTTTAGTTTGCATTTCATGGACCACATCACAATATTTTTACTGGCCGTATCATCAGATCGTTGTTATCGGTGAACCTAACGCACCCGCACCCTGTGGGGAAACCCCCCTTAAGCTATTGGTGGCAAAAAAATGCTTTAAGGAGCCAAATATGTTGCATTCAATTCCATTGGTTCATGTTTGGCGGGGCGATTTTTTGGAAAGCCAGCATCGTGGCCATGCGGTGATATGCAATTTGGATGGAGAAATTGTTGAGGCTTGGGGCAATGCTGAGCATGTGATTTTACCACGCTCGTCGTGCAAAATCTTGCAAGCCTTACCGCTTGTAACTTCTGGAGCTGCGAATGCATTTGGTCTGACATCGCGGCAATTGGCTCTGTCCTGCGCATCCCACCAGGGGGATGAAATTCATTCAGGCTTGGTGCGAACATGGTTGCAAAATCTTGGCAAAAGTGATGATGATTTCCGCTGTGGAACACAGTGGCCACGAGACATTGCAGCAAGCAATGATTTAGTCAAAAGGGATAAGTCTCCCTGCAGGTACCACAACAATTGTTCCGGCAAGCATTGTGGGTTTTTGACTTTAAGCAGGCACCTTGGTGCGGGTCCAGACTATCACTTGGTCGATCATCCTGTACAAATAGCTGTACGTGACGCGTTTGAAGAAATTACAGGTGAAACCAGTCCAGGTTATGGCATTGATGGGTGCTCTGCGCCGAATTGGGCCTGCACCATGACTGGGTTGGCCCGCGCGATGGCGCGGTGCTCTGGGGATGGATCTGACACAATTAGTGCGGCTGCAGCGTTGTTGCGCGATGCAATGATTGCACACCCAGAATTGGTGGCCGGCGAAACTCGCGCCTGCACTGAATTGATGCGTGCAGCTCCAGGAATTGCTCTTAAAACTGGGGCGGAGGCCATGTTCATTGCTATAATACCTGGTCAAAATTTAGGTATTTCTGTCAAAATTGAAGATGGTGGCACGCGAGCCAGTGAAGCGGTAATCACAGCGCTATTGATCCGATTTGGCGTGTTGGATGCCGCACATCCTGCGGCGTTAAAACGCTTGGGCCCTATCCATAACTGGGACGGGTTGGAGACTGGACGTATTTCTGTCGCTTTGAATTAAGGAGCAGTGCTGACGTTTGGCGGTATCACAAACTCTGATTTCGAATAGCCCTGCAGGTATAAAAGCGCGGTCAGGTCACCATGATTTACTCGCACGGATACTTGGTCTTGCACAATTGGTTTTGCATGTAACGCTACGCCGGTCCCGGCTAATTTCAACATGTCGAGATCATTGGCGCCATCGCCCACCGCCAAAACATCATTTGCGTGTAAGTTTTGGGCAGTTGAGATTTCATTCAGGGCGGTGACTTTAGCTTCCCGCCCTAAAATTGGGTTGCCTACTTGGCCGGTGAGGGCTGCGTTAGCCTTTAATAGCCTATTGGCACGGTGCTCATCAAACCCAAGCTTAGCCGCCACAGGTCGGGTGAAATCGGTAAACCCCCCGCTGACTAAAGCGGCATATCCCTTGTGGGCGCGCATTGTGGCCACAAGAACTTCTCCGCCGGGCATAAAGGTGATCCTATTTTGATAAACCTTTTGAATGGTCCTTAGAGGTAAACCTTTTAGCAGCCATACACGTTCACGCAGGGCCTGCTCGAAATCCAACTCGCCGTTCATGGCCCGAGCGGTGATATCTGCTACCCTTGGCCCGACGCCCGCTTCGGCTGCCAGCTCATCGATGCATTCTTGCTCAATCATAGTGCTGTCCATATCGGCCAACAGCATTTTCTTACGGCGTTCTTTGCCCGGCTGCACAATCAGGTCTATGCCTAAGGTTTGCATGCCCCCCCAGACCTGCCAAAGATTTTCAGGCAGGGTGAGAATTTCAAACTCAACCGCGTCCATTGCCGCCAACCACGTCAAACTGCGCCCGCCCCAAGCTCCAAGGAGTGATTGGGTGAGTGCTGGCGTAAGCGCTTGCTGACCGGGTTTGCAGAGCAGGGTCGTGATATACATCGAGGAACCTTTTCCAGATTTTGGGCAGATGTGCCAAATCCTTTGGCAAGTTGCAAGCGATCCAATGTGGAGCAGCTTGATTTACGCGAAACTGATGGCCAGGCTTGGGTCGAGTTGCCGGTGGTGGGGCGCGGCGCGGTATTGTTTCGGTCTTTTGTGGATAAAGGTATGCGTTTGGGCATCACATCGCCTCAGATGTGGGCGCGTACCATCACGATTTATTCCAGCTGGAGTGCGTTCAACCTGGCTCTGGGCATTTTGTGGCGTGGAGAAATTTACCTGGCATTGGTAGATCCTGATGGCACCGTGCATGCCTTGATCGAAGGGGACGTTACTGAGGGCAAAGTTGAGCAACTGTGCGCGGCTTTTACCCCTGATTTCATCATCAACCGGTTACAGCGGATCATGGTGCTGATCCGGCACTGATGTTTCCGATCCGCTCAAGGATACACACTGTGCGGCTGCAATTGAACACTGTCTCCTGCATTTCTGCTCTTGTGGTTTCCTGGGTCTGCCGATAGCCACGTGAGTGGGACACCCTTCCCCAACGAAGGGCGCATATCTGAGAGGATAGCATCAATGGCTATTGTACAACCGGCAACGCGGCCGGAAAATCCGCGATTTTCTTCTGGCCCCTGTGCCAAACCCCCCACATGGACACCTTCCTCTTTGGCAGATGCTTGGCTTGGCCGTTCGCATCGTGCTGCTGGTGGTAAGGCGAAATTGGCAGATGCCATTTCGCAAACGCGCCGTGTGTTGAATATTCCTGAAGGCTATAAAATAGGCATAGTGCCGGCCTCTGATACAGGCGCTTTCGAGATGGCCATGTGGTCCATGCTTGGTGAGCGTCCAGCCCAGGTGGTTGCGTGGGAAAGCTTCGGCGCGGGTTGGGTCAGTGATGTGGTCAAACAGCTCAAAATTGAAGCCTCTGAGCATATAGCACCCTACGGCGAGATTTTCGACATGGCTTTGCTGAACTATGACAATGATGTCTGTTTCACTTGGAACGGCACAACCTCGGGTGTTTGTTTGGCCTCGGGTGATGTGATCCCTGCGGATCGCACTGGGTTGACCCTTTGTGACGCGACATCCGCCGCCTTTGCGGTGGATCTGCCTTGGGATAAGCTTGATGTGACCACCTTCAGTTGGCAAAAAGTGCTTGGTGGCGAAGCAGCACATGGCGTTTTGATTCTCTCACCTCGGGCGGTGGCTCGGTTGGAACGCTATACTCCCGCTTGGCCAATGCCAAAGATTTTCCGCCTGACCAAAGGTGGAAAATTGATCGATGGTATTTTCTCTGGTGAGACCATCAACACGCCGTCGATGCTTTGTGTTGAAGATTACCTCTTTGCCCTGGATTGGGTCGAGTCGGTAGGCGGCCTCAAAGGCTTGATAGTTCGTGCGCGAGCCAATGCCCAAGCGGTATGGGATTTCTGCGTCACCCGAGAGTGGATTGATAATTTGGCGGTGGATCCGGCAACCCGTTCTGTCACCTCGGTCTGTTTGAAGTTTACCGATCCACGGATCAAAGATCCGAACGCATTCGCGAAATCCGTTTCGACCCGTTTGGATATCGAAGGGGCCGCCCTCGATGTGGGTGCTTATCGCGATGCGCCGGCAGGCTTACGAATTTGGTGTGGTGCCACGGTCGAAACCACAGATGTTGAGGCTATGTTGCCTTGGCTTGAGTGGGCCTACCAAACCGAGCTTAACGGCCAGTAATTCTAAGAGGGGGCCCTGTGCCTTACTTAACAAAAAATATACCTTATAAGGAGCGCCAAAATGGCACCTAAAGTACTCGTATCCGACAAACTTTCCGAAACAGCTATCCAGATTTTCCGTGATCGTGGTATTGAAGTAGATTTTGATCCCTGTTTGGGAAAAGATAAAAGTAGATTGCTCTCTGTAATCGGTCAATATGATGGCTTGGCCATTAGATCCGCCACAAAAGCTACAGAGAAAATCATCAATGCGGCCACCAATCTGCAAGTAATTGGCCGGGCTGGTATAGGCGTGGATAATATCGATCGTGTTGCGGCTTCAAAAAAAGGTGTGATCGTGATGAACACACCTTTTGGAAATATGATCACAACCGCGGAACACGCCATTGCAATGATGTTCGCCGTGGCCCGCCAAATCCCCGAGGCAAGTGCCTCAACTCATGCAGGGAAATGGGAAAAATCTAAGTTTATGGGTGTGGAGTTGACCGGCAAAACCTTGGGCGTGATTGGGGCGGGTAATATTGGTGGCATCGTATGTGAACGTGCGGTTGGTTTGAAGATGAAGGTTGTTGCCTATGATCCATTTTTGTCAGAAGAACGAGCGGCAAAGCTGGGTGTTGAGAAGGTAGAGTTGGATGCACTGTTTGAGCGTGCGGATTTCATCTCGCTGCACGTGCCAAAAACTGAACAAACCTCCAATATAATTAGCGCTGAAGCGATTGCTAAAATGAAACCTGGTGTGCGCGTCATTAACTGCGCTCGTGGTGGTCTAGTGGATGAGATGGCATTGGCTGATGCATTAAAAGCTGGTCATGTTGCAGGCGCTGCGTTTGATGTATTTTCAGTTGAACCGGCGATTGATAGCCCATTGTTTAATTTGCCCAATGTTGTATGCACACCGCATTTGGGTGCAGCCACCACTGAAGCGCAGGAGAATGTGGCCATTCAAGTGGCTGAACAAATGTCAGACTACCTGCTTACAGGGGCTGTGACTAATGCCTTAAATATGCCATCTGTTACCGCTGAAGAAGCTAAGGTGATGGGCCCATGGTTGGCGCTTTCGGGGCATTTGGGCGCTTTCATTGGCCAGATGACGTCTGAGCCAATCAAAGCGATTAACATCCTTTATGATGGAACCGTCGCCAGTATGAACCTTGAAGCGCTGAACTGTGGCGTGGTTGCGGGCATCATGAAAGCTGGAAACCCAGATGTGAATATGGTGAGTGCGCCTGTGATTGCCCAAGAACGTGGAATTAAAATCAGTACTACCAATCAAAATAAATCAGGTGTGTTTGAAGCGTATATCAAAGTAACAGTTGTCACTGAAACCCGAGAACGGTCAGTGGGTGGCACTGTGTTTAGTGATGGTAAGCCGCGGTTCATTCAGATTAAAGGTATCAATGTTGATGCGGAAATCGGTAGTCATATGCTATATACCACTAATGATGACGTGCCGGGCATCATCGGAATTTTAGGTTCAATTATGGGGCAAAATGGCGTAAATATTGCTAACTTTACCCTAGGCCGCGCGGCTGAGGGTGGTGAGGCAATTGCAATGCTTTCTGTGGATGCAGCAGTCTCTGAGAATGTGCTTTCTGATTTGGCTACGACCGGAAAATTTAGTCAAGTAAGCCGTTTGGAGTTTGACGTTTCATGACCAAAATCTATGCGGTTGGTGACATCCACGGGCAATTGGACATGCTTCAGGAAGTACTCGAATTAATAGAAGACGATGGTGGCCCTGAGGCATCCATCGTCTTTCTCGGGGATTACATTGATCGTGGACCTGACAGCTGTGGGGTTTTAGATTTTCTAATCCAAGCCCGTGACGCTGGCCGCAATTGGATATTCTTAAAGGGTAACCATGATCGGATGTTTGAATGGTTTTTGCAAACGCCATCGCGTGGAGATCCTTATCTATTCTTTGATGTAAGCTGGTTGCATCACCGATTGGGTGGCCAAGATACCCTACGTTCCTATGGTCTTGATTTCAGCATGCGCCGACGTTTGAGTGACGTTCATGCTGAAGCTTTAGTTTCGGTGCCAAAGGGACATCATGTATTTTTGTCCCAGTGTCAGCTGTCTTATGACACCCCAAACCTGTTCTTTTGCCATGCGGGTATTCGCCCGGGTGTTGCTTTGCAGGCGCAAGACGAAGAAGATTTATTGTGGATTAGAAATGAATTTCATAGGCATTTGGCAGCCCACCCCAAGATGATTGTCCACGGTCATTCACCTGTTGATCAGGCCAGCCATTACGGCAATCGGATCAATCTCGATACTGGTGCAGGCTATGGAAAACCGCTCACTTCGGCAGTGTTTGAGGCGGGAGCTTGCTTTGTCCTTACCTCTGAGGGCCGCAAAGAAATTTTTCCAATAGATTAAGCTTAAGAATTTTCTACGATCAAAAATGCCGTGGCTCGCCCTTCGTGCGAGCGAATAGCATGGGGACAGTTGGCGTCATAACGCGCGGTATCGCCTGCGCATACTACCGCGGTATTGTCGCCTGATATGACCTCTAACACGCCTGAAATTACCATCAATTGTTCTTTGGCTTTAGGCCCATGTGGTGCGCTTTCAAGCAGGCCGTCGGGCTGAAATTCCAATTCATAAACTTCATGCTGCCCTGTTTGATCAGGAGAATTAAGGATGCGAATCCTGCAACCTTCACCAAGAGTACCAATTGTGGGGGTTGAGGCCGCCGACATGATCTCAATACCGCGTGATTGGGCTGGGTCTTCTACCAACTCGGCAAAATCTACTTTCAGCGCTTGGGTAAGGTTCCATAGGGTTGAGACGGTTGGGCTGCTTTCTCCACGCTCAATTTGGCTGACCATAGATCGCGATACACCCGACAGCTCCGCCAAGGCATCTAGCGAAAGATTTCTTGCCTTGCGGTTCTCCTTTAAGCGAACAGCCATGCGAGTGAGGATGTCTTGACGTGAATTCATGGGCTAGTATCTCGTTGTTTATAGATGGCTTTGAAAAGCTTCCAAAACAGCAACATAAACATCGCGTTTGAAAGGCACAATTGCGTCAGGCAGTGCGCTTGGTGCAATCCATTTCCAGGATGAAAACTCTGGCTCTTCGGTTTCTATATCGATGTCGGTATCCTCGCCTAAAAAGCGCATCAAAAACCATTTTTGTTTTTGGCCACGATATTTCCCGTTCCATAGTTTGGGGATCAAATCGGGGGGTAATTCGTAGGGGATCCAGTTCTGTGTTTCAGCTAAAATGACTACTTTACTGCTGTTAATGCCAGTTTCTTCTTCGAGTTCTCGCAAAGCTGCCTCTGCTGGGCCTTCTCCGGGATCAATGCCACCTTGGGGCATTTGCCAGGCATTGGCGTAATGTTCAAGTCTTTGGGCCACAAACACATCACCGGATTTGCTGAGCACCATGACGCCCACATTGGCGCGATATGGCAGATTTTCTATATCTGTTTGCAACATCATCTATTTTGCTGGCTGGATGGCAGATAGGCCTTTGAGCAAGTCAATTGCATAAGCCAATTGAAAGTCATCTTTGCGCAATTTTGCGGCTTCCTCTGCGGCGGCGCGCTCGGCCTCAATTTGAGTGCGTTCCGCCTCAGAAATACTATCGTTATCGAGTGAGCCACGCAGATCAGCTTCGCTGCGCATTTTCTTTTGCTCCTCTTCGGGTTCGTCATCTTTGAGCGTACGGCGGGGTTGCTCAACGATAATGTTGGGAGAGACGCCGAGTGCTTGGATTGAGCGGCCTGAAGGTGTGTAGTAGCGGGCCGTTGTAAGGCGCATTGCGCCGGCGCCGGTCAATGGCATGATTGTTTGCACAGATCCTTTTCCAAAGCTCTTGGTTCCCACGACAATTGCGCGGTGGTGATCTTGCAAAGCACCTGCGACGATTTCTGAGGCGGAGGCAGAGCCGCCATTGATCAGTACAACAATAGGTTTGCCCTGCGCCAAATCTCCAGATCGGGCATTCCAACGATCCCCTGTTGCGGGATCACGCCCACGGGTCGACACTATTTCACCTTTTTCGAGGAAAGCATCTGAGACCATAATTGCTTGGTTCAAAAGCCCACCCGGATTGTTTCGCAGATCAATTACAAAGCCGTTTACATTATCTATGCCGCCGGCCACTTCAATTTGTTTGGCGATGCCGTCTTTTAGATTTGGATAGGTTTGATCGTTGAAGGTGCTGACGCGCATTACAATGGTCTTGCCGATGGATCTGTCACGCACAGCTGTCAATTTAATAGTATCGCGAATAATAGTTATGTCAAAGGGCTCAGGTTCACTTTCCCGGACAATAGTGATTACGATTTTAGAGCCGACCGGGCCGCGCATCAATTGTACGGCTGCGTCTAAAGTGAGCCCAAGTAGGCCTTCGCCATCCACATGGGTGATGAAGTCACCTGACTCAACACCTGCTTCGGCGGCTGGAGTTTCGTCTATTGGCGCGATAACTTTTACAAAGCCTTCTTCCTGTGTGACTTCAATACCTAAGCCACCAAAGGCGCCTCTTGTTTGAATGCGCATATCGTCTGCATCATCGGGTGACAAATAGCTTGAGTGGGGATCCAGTGAGGTGAGCATACCGTTTATGGCAGCCTCAATGAGTTTTGCGTCGTCTACATCTTCGACGTATTTTGCACGGATACGGTCGAAAATATCACCAAATAATTCAAGTTGTTGATAAGTTTTTGCTTGGTCTGTTTCACTGGCTAAAAGTGGGCCTGCTAATTGTGGTGCGATCGCTATTCCAAGTAGTCCGCCCACCGTAGCTGCAATCAAAAACTTTTTCATTTTACTATCCTTATTGCACAGTTGGTCTTCGAGTTATCCCACTGGCGTTACGTCACTATATTTATATTACATAAAGC
This sequence comes from Alphaproteobacteria bacterium UBA4588, assembly GCA_905182195.1. Taxonomy (GTDB): domain Bacteria; phylum Pseudomonadota; class Alphaproteobacteria; order Rhodobacterales; family Rhodobacteraceae; genus Planktomarina. Next base: position 225,748 of record CAJJAW010000008.1, on the reverse strand, counting down.
CTGTCTTGCGTCAGCTTTCCAGCCCCTTAATAGGTGTCTGTTGTATAGAATCTTTAAAACAACCATATCTTCGATATAGATCGTAACATATGAAAGACTAGATCAAAGATGCTCCATAGGGTCATCCAACAATTATCGATTATCTGAGCAAAGATACGCCTGTCATCTCGGGTGGTTGTGAAAGCCCCATCAGCTCAAGCAATGTGGGTGCGACATCTGCTAATCGGCCAGAAGACAGAGCGCTCCCTTCTGCCAAGCCTATCGCAAGGACTGGAACCAAGTTCGTAGTGTGTGCAGTATGTGGTCCACTAGTGATAGGATCAATCATCATTTCGCAATTTCCGTGATCGGCGGTCAGGATCATGGCGCCACCTACTTTTTCTAATGCGTCCACTACTTTGCTCAGCCCCTGATCTACGGCCTCACAGGCAGCAATGGCAGCTTGGAGATCACCAGTGTGGCCTACCATGTCGGGGTTCGCGTAGTTGGTGATAATCAAGTCATAGCCCGCTTTGATAGCATCTATGAATTGATTTGTAACTTCACCTGCCGACATTTCTGGTTGTAAATCATAGGTCGCCACTTTGGGGGATGCGGGCATGACACGATCTTCGCCGGGATCAGGGATTTCTTGGCCGCCATTCATGAAGAAGGTAACATGCGGATATTTTTCAGTTTCTGCGAGACGAAACTGCCTTTTCCCGTGCTTAGCCGCCCAAGCTCCCAAGGTGTTGGGAATGTTGCGTTTTGGGAAGGCGGCGGTGAGATAGGCATCATGGGCTTCAGAATAGCACACCATCCCTAATTGCGCGGCCAGTTTTGGCCGGGGTCCGGTATCAAATTCTGTAAAATTAGGGTTGCACAGGGCAGCAAGAATTTCACGTGCGCGGTCGGCTCTGAAGTTGAGGCAAAACAGACCGTCTTCGGGCATTAGCCCGGCATAATTCCCAACCACAGTTGCTGGAATAAACTCATCAGTCTGGCCGGCGGCATAAGCTTGCGCTATGACGGCTTGTGGTGTTGCGGCCTTTGGACCTTCTGCCTTTGAGATGGCTGCGAATGCGGTTTGGACTCGCTCCCAACGGTTGTCGCGATCCAGTGCGAAATAGCGGCCAATCACCGTGCCAATGCGCGCTCCGTCGGGCAGATTTTCTTCTAAAGTTTTGAAATAACCCTTTGCTGAGGTGGGGCTGACATCACGGCCATCTGCAATTGCATGAATTACCACTGGAATATTTATAGCCGTGAATATTTGGGTTGCCGCCAGCATATGATTGAGATGTCCATGTACGCCACCGTCGGAAACGACCCCAATAAGATGTGCGGTGCCTGAGCTGCTGCTCAGCGTCGCTGCAAAGTCTAAAATAGCGGTGTTTTCGAAGAAGCTCTGGTTTTCAATTGCTAGATCAATCTGCCCCAAATCCATGGCCACTACGCGGCCCGCACCAATATTGGTATGGCCAACCTCTGAATTTCCCATCTGCCCGCTAGGTAGGCCTGCATCTGGGCCGTGAGTGATCAAGGTGGCATTGGGGCAACTGTCCATGAGGCGATCAAATGTAGGTGTATGAGCTAACGCGGGAGCGTTGCCGACCTTGGCCTCGCTCAACCCCCATCCATCTAAAATACACAGTACAACGGGTTTGGTCATGGGTAGCTCCTTATTTCTGATGTCAGCTTACCTGATCTGTGACTGTATTTCACCGCTTTTGTATCGTTTTACAATCATGAGACTCGACTCCAGGTCCCAACCTTCTATAAAAAGAACATATAGGGAACAAAAATACTGTAAATGCCACATCGCCGTGTTTTATCATTATGGTTTCCTCGGATGGGGGCCGAACGGCTGTTGCGACAGGCCCGTGTGACTGAAGAGCAGCCTTTTGCTGTGGTCCAAGACACTGGAAAAACGCAGGTGATTTCATCACTGTCGGTCAGTGCTGAGGGTTGGGGGCTTTCGCATGGTCAACCCCTGCGTGATGCTCTGGCGATGTACCCTGATCTGATCACTCGTTTGCAGAATCGGCAACTCGAAGCACGGTTTCTGGCTAGCCTGCGCCGCTGGGCTAGCAAATTTTCTCCCTGGGTAGCGGAAGAGATTCCAAATGCTCTGGTGATTGATCTCACTGGATGTGCGCATTTGTTTGGGGGCGAGCTGGGGGTGATCCAGCAGGTGGAGCTGGATTGTCTCAACCTTGGCCTTTCGGTGCATATTGGTATGGCTGATACTAAAGGTGCCGCTTGGGCTTTGGCTCGCTATGCGGGGCAACCTCTGGGCTTGAGCCGTACTGGGGATGCTATTGATCAGGAGGCTCCAGCGACCCGATCCCGAGCCGTTAAGCGCCGGAATTGGGAGCGGGGCGGCCAGCCGCCGCGACTGCAGTCGAGCCAGGGTGGATTTGCTCGTATAGCAGCACCAGGTTTTACACAACAGGCGCTTGCCCCTTTGCCTGTGGCTGCTTTGAGGTTGGAGGATCATGTGATTACCTCACTCAACCGGTTGGGGTTGCGCCGTGTTGAGAATTTGATGGATCAACCCCGTGCGGCGATTGCAAGACGCTTTGGTAAGGGCACGATATACCGGATGGATCAGGCCTTGGGCGTGGCCCCTGAGCCGATTAGCCCTGCAAAGCAATCGTTGCATTTAGCCTGCCGGTTAACTTTGCCGGAACCAATCGGCCTGATAGAGGATATGCTGGCTGCCTTGGATAAATTGCTACCACGGCTTGCGGCTAGTTTGACAGCCAAGGGCCGTGGCGTACGGCGATTGCGACTTGAGGCCTATCGGACTGATCAAACTATGCAGTCAGTGGAGGTTGGACTGGCCCGCCCTTCGGCCGATATGGCCCTGATACGACAACTTTTGGTAATAAAACTGGAGGACATCAAAGTAGAGTTTGGAATTGATGTACTGCGGGTGGTAGCGGCGCAAACTGAGCCTATTTATGCCCACCAGCATAAGGGTAAAATTAAAGCAGGTCCTGCGGTGGCTGCTCGCTTATCTCAAAATACCGAGCTTGATGACCTTATCGGCAAGTTGGGTGCACGGATTGGGCTAGAGGCAATCACACGCCTGCATCCAGGTGACAGTCATATTCCTGAAAAGGCATCACAGGTGCTTGCGGCGGCCTGGTCGATGCCACAGATGGATTGGCCTATAGTGTTGCGTGCGCGGCCTTTAATTTATTTCCAGCCTGAACCTATAGTCGCCGCCGAGGTGCCGAAGGTGCCGTTGCATTTTAAATGGCGGGGCCAAAGCCATGAGTTACAGAGTGCGCAGGGCCCTGAACGCATCGCCCCTGAATGGTGGCTAGCAGAGCGAGCATGGCGCAGTGGTACTCGGGATTACTGGCGGGTGGTAACTAAATCTGGAGACCGGCTGTGGCTTTATTTTGCTCATGGTGGTGCAATATCGGGCGGCTGGTTTTGCCATGGTCGGTTTGCTTAGAGCGTCCTAAACACTGGCGTCCCAAGGCAAGAAAGCAGGGTATCAGATTTGCGTATCTTTGTGGGGAGCAGAAATGCCAAACCCCGTTTTCTAGAGACGTAGATCTCAGATTAACAAGGGGTTGTGGCAGCGTGAAGTGATAACTGGAAAGGCCATTTCAGTGCAGGGTGACTATAGGGTTGATTAAAAATGAATTTGGCGCAAATGTAACTCTATGAATATAGTAAATATAAAACCAGAAACTCTTGGAAAAATACCAGAAAAGATTACCTTTCATCGCTTGGAGTTGGCCCCCATTTTGAGCCTTTATGGGCGTATGGTCGCTGCTGGCGAGTGGCGGGATTATGGGATTTCGTGCCTGCGCGAGGTGGCGGTCTTCTCAGTTTTCAAGCGAACAGCAGAAAACCCGCTGTATCGAATTGAAAAACGTCCCAAGTTGCGTAGTAAGCAGGGTATTTATGCACTGATCGGCACGCAGGGCCAGGTGCTGAAGCGCGGCCATGATCTTAAGTCAGTTTTAGGTGTGTTGGAGCGGAGGCTTATCCGCATGGTGGACTGAGGCGGCTAAAGTTGCGCGCGATGGACGACGGGTCCGTCTCCGGCATCTGAAATACGTTCTATTGTGGTTTCAATTCCTTCAACTGTTACAGCCATTGCATGTGCATTAGCATGGATCAACTCATAGGCACTGATGGTTAAGGCGACATGACCCGGCCAAAAAACTATCTGACCTTTGGCCCAAGCCCCGCCAAAAGACGAAAAAAACTTTTGCTGTGGCCCAGTGTCGCCGGGGCACTCACTGCCACAGGCCAGACAAGCGGCCTGCACTAGTCCTGAGCAATCTATTCCGGATACGGAATTGCCTCCCCAAAGATAGGGCGCGCCCAAAAACATCATGGCGACTTGGATGGGATCAGTGAAAAACGTCCCAATGGGACGCAGATGCTGGTGGGGGATAAAGCCCTGTGGAGTTTCACAAAATGTCTCACTTTGAGCTGTCACGGCCACTTGAGCGCCAAAGGGCAAGGACATTTGATCCGCAGATTTCAAATCCGGCGCCGCATAGGCATGGCTGGAAATGGTGCTTACCCAATGGGAATGGGGTGCCACTGGTTCCAAATCTGCTGTCCTAACATAGCCTTGATAGCCGTCTTTTTTGGCACGGCCGCGGCTCCAATCCCCATTTTGCTCACTCAGGTGAAAAGCGTCACCTAGCAGTAGTTGCCTATCGCGTGGCCCATTGGCGCTGTGGCACAGGTTGGTGAGGCCTGTTTTTATTTGACGCGCTGCTTTCATAGGTCCAAAATTTCAGGCAGGGCTTGGAACAGAGCTCTCGTGCCTTGGCCAATCCCACCTTTGGGGCGGGCGGGGGCTGCAGCGGGCTGCCAGCCGTAGCAATCAAAATGCACAAATCGTACGGTGTCGGTTACAAAACGTTTTAGAAATAGCGCAGCGGTTGTAGCACCGGCGAAGCCACTGGATGGGGCATTGTCCAGATCCGCAATGCCTGGCTCGATCATGGCCTCATAAGGCGCATGCAGAGGCAATTGCCAGACGGGATCATCAACCGTGGAGGCGGCTGTGGCGATGGCGTGGCTGAGGGACGCATCTTCAGTGAAATAGGGCGCAATATCAGGCCCGACGGCCACCCGCGCCGCGCCAGTGAGCGTGGCCATGCATATCATAAGATCGGGGGGTGTTTCATCGGCCAAGGCCAAAGCATCTGCCAAAACCAAACGCCCTTCGGCATCCGTATTGTTGATCTCAACGGTGAGGCCTTTACGGCTAACAAGAATATCTTGTGGGCGGAAAGCATCGCCGCTGATTGCGTTTTCCACAGCCGGGATCAGCATCCGCAGTTGCAACGGCATTTTGCTAGCCATGATCATCTTGGCCAGGCCCATGACATGGGCGGCGCCGCCCATGTCTTTCTTCATCAATCCCATCGATGCCCCAGGTTTGATATTTAACCCGCCGGTATCGAAACATACGCCCTTGCCCACCAGCGTTAGTGTTGGGCCATTGGTGCCCCAAGTCATGTCGATCAGCCGCGGCTCACGCAGTGAGGCGCGGCCTACAGCGTGAATCATTGGGAAGTTTTGCGCTATGAGATCTTGTCCCTTTATTACAGTAATTTGAGCACCGTGGTCATTGGCCAAATCTCGGGCTGTGGCCTCCAGCTCTTCTGGGCCCATATCGTTGGCGGGGGTGTTGATTAGATCGCGTGTGAGAAACTCGCCCTCAATGATTGCTTGTAGATTCTGTTCATCAAACCCGGCCGGGCATATCAGCTCAGCTTTTGGAGTGGTATTTGCGGCGTAGCGGGTGAAACGGTATTTACTGAGCGCAAAGCCTAGAGCAAATTCCTGCGCAATCTTAGGGTCCTGATCTATGAGCTTAAATACAGCCTTTGGTAGGCTGATAATATTTGCAACTGAGCCAAAGCGCTTGCGCTTGCGGGCGATGGTATCGCCGAACCCTATGGCGAGTAATATGGGAAGCCCGTTTTCTGTGACGCAGAGTATCTGGCCGAGCTTGCCGATCCAGCTTTGACTGGCAGCGCTGTTTTGCACCCGTGCGCCCCGTGTATTAAGCCAGGCCTCAGCATCGGCACTCGCCACGAGGTATAGAGGGACGGCCTGCGACGAGGGGTTTGCGAACATGTTAGGCGTACGTGGCATTGAGGATCCCTTTAATTGATTTTTGAATCAAGGTAATCATCGCGATTGGTGGAATGCAATGCAGACTGAGTATCTTATAGACAAAACCCAAATCCGCGCCTCCAAAGGTTCCCTTTTGGGCTAAATAAAGTTTATCAAACTATAAATAATACTGAGTTTTACCTCTCGAATTTTGCATACTTATTTGCTAAGTTGATTTCAAAAAATAAGTAAGGGAGCCTATGGATTCTGTGAAACCGCTGCCGACCTATTTGGTACAACGCTACCACGGTTGGAAAGCCACCACGTTTGAGGACAATCACTCGTGGTATCGTCGATTGGCCAGTGAAGGCCAAAGGCCACGTGCTATGGTGATTTCATGCTGTGACAGCCGGGTTCATGTGACTGCCATTTTTGGGGCCGAGCAGGGTGAATTTTTCATTCACCGCAATATTGCCAATTTGGTGCCGGCCTATCTGCCTGATGGAGAGCCACATGGGACCTCTGCTGCGGTGGAATATGCGGTCACAGCACTTAATGTTTCACATATTATTGTTTTGGGGCATTCCAATTGTGGCGGCGTGAAGGGCTGCCATGATATGTGCACGGGCCTTGCGCCAGAGCTGGAAAAAAGCAGCAGCTTTGTAGGCCGTTGGATGGATATTTTACGCCCTGGGTTTGAGCGTGTGAAACATATGCCTGATGAAGCGGAGCGGGTGGCACGGTTAGAAAGGGAGGCGGTTATGGTTTCAATTGAGAACCTGATGACCTTTCCTTTTGTGAAGAGTGCCCTCGATAAGAACGAGCTGACCCTTCATGGGCTTTGGACCGATATTGCCGAAGGTACTTTGGAGCAGTTTGACGCCACTCTGCAGGATTTCGTACGCATTTAACTTATCACGAAGAAGGCCCCACATAATGATGGGGCCTTAGATAATCAACACGTTTAGGCTAACCTTTTTTCAGCACTTTATTAGCTAAAACTTCAGCAATTTGTACGGCGTTCAGAGCTGCGCCTTTGCACAGGTTGTCAGAAACGCACCATAGGTTGATGCCGTTTTCTACGGTCACATCCTGCCGGATCCGGCTGATAAATGTTGCATGTTCATCCACACATTCGACTGGGGTGACATAGCCTCCATCTTCGCGCTTATCGATGACCATAATGCCAGGCGACTCGCGTAGAATTGCACGAGCTTCATCTTCATCTAAAAATTCTTCAAATTCGATATTGATTGCTTCAGAGTGGCCGGTAAAAACGGGAACGCGCACACAAGTCGCTGTCACTTTAATGCTAGTATCCAGTATTTTCTTAGTCTCCGCCACCATTTTCCACTCTTCTTTGGTATCACCGCTATCAAGGAATACGTCGATATGTGGGATCACGTTAAAGGCAATTTGCTTAGTAAATAACGTAGAAGGTGTTTCATCCTTATCCCCGTCATCGCTATTATTATTTAGATTAAGACTTTGGCCAATAGCAAAATTGTAAATGGATTTAGTTTGATCGAAAAGCTCATCACTACCTTCTTTGCCAGCACCAGATACCGCTTGATAAGTGCTTACCACAACGCGTTTGATTTTGGCGCGGTCATGCAAAGGCTTCAGGGCTACGACCATTTGTGCAGTTGAGCAATTTGGATTTGCAATTATATTTTTCTTGCTGTAGCCAAAGATCGCCTCAGCGTTCACTTCTGGCACAATCAGTGGCACGTCAGGATCATAGCGATACAAACTAGAGTTATCGATAACGATACAGCCAGCAGCAGCAGCCTTAGGGGCATACTCTTTGGTGGCGTCTGAACCTACTGCAAAAAGTGCCATATCCCAACCGGTAAAATCAAAAGTAGCTAGATCTACTGTTTTCAAGGTTCTGTTGCCAAAGCTTACTTCCGTACCAATTGATTTTCTGCTGGCTAGAACAGCAATTTTGGAAATTGGAAATTCACGTTCGTGCAAAATATCAAGCATTTTGTGACCAACGCTACCAGTGGCTCCTACGATGACAACTTTATAAGACATAGTCTCTTCCTTGTTTCAAAGAAAGGTCCGTTTAGCGCGGTGTTTAAGTAATGGGAAGGGGGCGCTAGTCAGTTCGGTCATCTGAAAACAGATAAATTGCTAAACCCAACAACATTGTCACACTAAACAACAGGATCACAGCGTTATACGAGACAATCGGCGACGCAGCATCTATTATCTTAGCGTCATAGATCTGGGCTGAGAGGTTTTGCATCACGCCAACACCACCGATTGCAAATAGATTAACCAATGTTACGCCTCTACCCATCAAATGTTCTGGAAAAAAGCTCCGACCATGAGCTACCAAAATAGGGAAAGATGCGCCAAAAAAGCCAATCCCTGCCATTATTCCTGCAGCTGTCCAAAAACCATTTTGACCAACCTTATAGAGGGCGATGCACAATGCTGCACAGATGAAGTTGCCAACGAAGATTACCCATTTTCGGGTACCAAACAGCCGATCAAGCGGGCCGTAAAAAAAATTGCCAGCAATCATAGCCAGGGCCATAACTGTGGTCACAGTGCCGACTTGAGCGATGGTAGAGTTGAACACATCAGTGAAGTAAGGTCCAATCCAAAGGCCGCGGAGACCTGCGGCAGGCGCGTAACAGACCAAGACCATCGGCAAGATAAACCACATGGCGCGCATGCGAAGCAAATCCAATACGCTGCCCTTTTGAGTGGTGATCACCTTGGGGGGGTCCTTGACAATCAGATAGCACAAGCCGGCCACGGATACTGTGGCCACGCCAATCATCATAATTGAAAAACGCCAACCCAACAGCTCAACCAAAATCGTCAAAGGAAAGGCCGCGCCGATATTGCCGAGCGACCCAACCCCCAAAATGAAGGCGGCCATCGTCGCAAAAGCTGCGGCTGGAAAGCTGCGCGCCACTACATAGTATGAGGCCATAAGCACTGGCGAGCAACCAATCCCGATTAAGACCATTGCAAGGGAAATATGCCACGGAGCGGTAGCAGCAGCAAAAACCATAGCGCCCCCACCGGCTCCCACAGCCAACAGAACAGCATTGGTGCGCTTTGGGCCCAATGTGTCCAGTGCCCATCCTACGGGGATCTGCATCACTGCAAAGGCCAGAAACCAATAGCCAGACGCGGCGGATAACTGGGCCGCTGTGGCACCAATCTCAGCCTGCAATGGGGCCGCCAATACCGCCAAAAACGCACGATAAAATTGCGATAGCACATAGGCTAGGGTCAAAATTATTAAAGTTGCGCGCATAGCTGTCTCCGTTGTGTCTGTGTGGTGCCATGGTTGCGCGGCGTGGTAAAGGCAGAAGTGCTAACTTGTGCCCTTGTCATCGTCGGGTTAGCTTTAGTTTGAACAAGTGAAAAGGCAGCGACTAGATGATATTTTTAGGGAAAACAGTTTTGATCACCGGGGCAAGCCAGGGTATTGGATCAGCCACAGCCCAACACTTGGCCTCCCTTGGGGCCAATGTCGTCTTAACGGCTCGCAGTGCTGAAGCTTTGGAACAGCTCGCCGCTCAGATCGGCCCGCAGGCCAAAGCCATTGCATGCGATGTTTCAGACTATGACCAGGTGAAAGCTGCGGTTGATTTGGCACTCGCACATTTTGGCAGCCTCGATATTTTGGTGAACAACGCTGGGCTACTGGCTCCGGTGCACCGTTTGTTAGATTTTGCGCCAGCGGACTGGGATAAGGTGATCGACGTAAACGTAAAGGGTGTCTTTTATATGATGCATGCCGCCCTGCCGATCATGATTGGGCAGGGCGGTGGAACCATTATTAATATTTCTTCGGGTGCTGCCTACGGCGTACTGGAGGGGTGGAGCCATTATTGTGCGTCCAAAGCCGCTGTATTGCAGCTAACCCGCTCGGGCCACGAGGAGTATGGCGACCAAGGAATCATCTGCCTCGGTCTTAGCCCCGGTACAGTGGCAACTGAGATGCAGGTTTTGATCAAAGCTTCAGGGATTAATCCCGTCAGCCAGCTCGAAGTCACGGATCATATTCCGACCTCAGATGTCGCTCAAGCAGTCGCTTTTCTCTGTGGGTCGGCTGGTGCAAAATACGTGGGTGAAGATTTCCATCTCAAATCACCAGAATCGCGGGCTGCCATCGGATTAGCCATGCGGTAAAGGCTTCATGCGATGCCGCTGATAGCGCCGTGTTTGGCCTCAACTCACTCTACTTTATCAGCGCGTTGTGCCCAGGCCAGGCGAGGGCATTGATGGAGAGGCAACATTTAGTGCGTTTTTATGGCGTTGTCCGCCCATAAAAACCCAGGTGCTCCTCGGTAGTAAATTTGCGGCCGGGGGCATCAAAATAGGTCAAAACCGCATTTATACGTGGTGTGTCTCCCTCAACTGGTGTTACCCGATGCGCTGTATTCACGCCGCGAAACACGTTAAGAGTGCCCGCTGCTTGTGGACAAATCGTCGTTTCCAGCTGTCCGTTCAAAAGCGCTGCAACCCCATCGTAATTTGGATCATCGTCTGTCCGCAGATCGCGCAGATATTCAAACTCACCGCCGTTACTAGGTGCCTGCAAGAGCAATGTTGTAGTGAATTCTGATCGGTCGAAATGCCAGTTCAGGGCTTCGCCGTCATAATAGGTCATTACATTGGCGCCGGCGATGCGGTCATCCATTGGGTATAATCCTGGCTTTTGCATAACATCGGCAAGAAAGCTAGCAAAGGCTGGCCAATCATATAATTGCGTGATCGCGCTGTCTTCAATTTGATCAGCACAAATAGTGTGATTGGCGGTTTGGCGCAACTTTAGGGCTGGGTGGTCTGGCGCAAGGCCCGGGATAGTTTTTTTGAAATAGATATTATGTGTGCGGAGGTGGACGAAAGCTTGCGTCTCAATCACTGGTTTTACCAGCTCCAAAGTATCTTGCAGCGCGGATGGGCGCAGAAATTCGGGAAGATTGAACAAGCCATTTTTTGCCAGATCCGTCTGGCATAGCGCCACAAGGGCGCTATAACTGGCGCTGTCTGGTTGGTCGAGCGGGTAGGTGTTGGTGTCTATTATATCCATTAACCTATACCATCCAAATTGCTACGCACTGTCAAATTGTAAACGCCGAGCAAGCCCGACGTTTACAATTTTTATATTTAGCGAGCTTAGAGGCTGGCAGTAAGAGCCTCAACGATGGCATCACCCATTTGCGATGTTGTTACAGCGGTGTCACCTTCGGCTTGCAAAAGATCCGCAGTACGAATGCCGTCGGCGAGAACTTTTTCAACAGCCGTCTCAATTCTCGTGGCATCATCACCCATATCAAACGAATAGCGCAGCGCCATCGCTAGGGACAAGATACAGGCTGATGGGTTGGCTTTGCCTTGGCCAGAAATGTCCGGTGCTGAACCGTGGACCGGTTCGTAGAGCGCTTTTGGGCGGCCGTTCTCCATTGGGGAGCCAAGGCTTGCAGAGGGCAGCATGCCTAGTGAGCCAGTCAACATCGCGGCGCAGTCTGAGAGGAGATCGCCAAAAAGATTGTCGGTGAAAATTACATCAAATTGCTTCGGAGCTCGAACTAACTGCATTGCGCCATTATCCGCATACATATGAGACAATTCAACATCGGCATAATCCGCTTGGTGGACTTCGGTGACTACGTCGCGCCACAACACACCAGCCTCCATCACATTGGCTTTTTCCATTGAACACACGCGGTTGCTCCGGCGGCGCGCTAGCTCAAATGCTGCACGCGCGGCGCGCACAATTTCAGACTCAGTATAGCGATGCGTGTTGATGCCGACACGTTCATTTCCTTCCTTGAAAATTCCGCGCGGTTCACCAAAATAGCTACCGGAGGTGAGCTCACGCACAATCATAATGTCCAAACCGGCTACAATATCTCTTTTGAGCGAAGAGAAGTCAGCTAAGGCATCAAAGCATTGTGCTGGGCGCAGGTTGGCGAAGAGATCCATTTCCTTACGCAGGCGCAGTAACCCGCGCTCTGGTTTCACGCTGAAATCAAGATTGTCGTATTTTGGACCTCCAACTGCGCCAAGTAAGACAGCATCCACTGCCTGTGCCTTGGCCATCGTATCGTCATGCAGCGGCACCCCGTGCACATCATACGCTGCGCCGCCCACCAGATCTTCAGACACCTCAAAGGTTATGGCGCGATGGCAGCCAAGCCAATCAATTACTTTGCGCACTTCAGCCATAACTTCGGGCCCAATGCCGTCGCCGGGTAGGATAAGGAGGGAGTGGGTGCTCATGAAAAGCCCTTTCAATTATCTCAGCTTAATAACTATCTAGAGTTTAAATTACGACCAAGCAGACAAAGCTCTACCTTGCTAGTAGTTTTATACCCAGGGCGCGCTTTGCGCCATTTTGGTTTCAAAGGCATCAATTGAGACAACTTTTTCAAGTGTCAGGCCAATATCATCGAGCCCATTAATAAGGCAGTGTTTGCTATGCTGGTCTACATCAAAAGTGATAACATCACCGTCCGATGTTTCGATATTTTGATTTTCTAGATCGACGACCATGCGGGAATTGCTGCCTTTTTCAGCGTCTTTCATCAGCAAGCGCAATTGTTCTTCAGTCACAATGACAGGCAATATGCCGTTTTTAAAGCAATTATTATAAAAAATATCAGCAAAGCTAGTGGAAATCACACAACGGATGCCGAAGTCTAGCAAAGCCCAAGGCGCGTGCTCGCGTGACGATCCACAGCCAAAGTTGTCGCCAGCCACCAAGATGTTGGCGTCTTTATAGGCCTCTTTGTTGAGTACAAAATCTGGCTTGTTAGATCCATCCAGATTGTAGCGCATTTCATAAAACGCGCTCACACCTAAGCCGGTACGTTTAATGGTTTTCAAAAACTGCTTTGGAATTATCATATCCGTGTCGATATTAATTAAAGGCATAGGCGCTGCGATTGCAGTAAGCTTTTCGAATTTTTCCATTATATAATTTCCCGCACATCAGTTAGTTTCCCGGTGAGAGCTGCCGCAGCTGCCATTGCTGGGCTCATCAAATGGGTGCGTGACTCGCGCCCCTGACGGCCTTCGAAGTTGCGGTTGCTGGTGGAGGCACAGCGGACCTGTGGGCCAAGCTGATCGGGGTTCATACCCAAACACATAGAGCAGCCTGCCAAACGCCATTCAAACCCGGCATTTTTGAAAACATCCGCAAGCCCTTCTTGCTCGGCTTGCAAGCGCACAAGGCCCGAACCGGGAACAACCATGGCGATCAAGCCCTCTTGGATCTTTTTGCCTTCAACCACTTTCGCCGCAGCGCGCAGATCTTCGATCCGTCCGTTGGTGCAGGATCCGATAAACACGGCATCGATGGTGACGTCTTGTAAACGTGTGCCGGGGGTCAGACCCATATAGTCCAAACTGCGTTGGGCTGCAGCCACTTTGCCACCTTTAAAATCATCGGCAGCAGGCACGCTTGCCGTGATGGGCAACACATCCTCGGGGCTGGTCCCCCATGTAACCACTGGAGCGATGTTTTCGCCTTTCATGGTGATGACCTTGTCAAAATGCGCGTCACCATCGGAAAAAAGAGTTTTCCAATAGTCCAATGCGGCGTCCCATGTCTTGCCGGATGGAGCGTTGGGGCGGCCATTGCAATACTTAAAGGTAGTTTCATCAGGCGCGATCATGCCGGCCCGTGCGCCACCCTCAATTGCCATGTTGCAGACTGTCATCCGGCCCTCCATCGAAAGGTTGCGGATGGCTTCACCGCAATATTCGATAACATAGCCGGTGCCGCCAGCGGTGCCAGTCTCGCCAATCACTGCAAGGGTAATGTCCTTGGCAGTGACGCCTGGGCTCAAGTGTCCGGTGATTTCCACTTTCATATTTTTAGATTTTTTCTGGATCAACGTCTGGGTGGCCAGAACATGCTCAACCTCAGATGTGCCGATCCCATGAGCCAAAGAGCCAAAGGCACCGTGCGTGGCGGTATGGCTATCTCCGCAAACAATGGTCATGCCGGGCAGAGTCCAACCCTGCTCAGGGCCAATGATATGCACAATACCTTGACGCACGTCGTCCACGGGGTAATAGACCACCCCAAATTCGCGGGCGTTTGTATCGAGAGCGTCAACTTGAATGCGACTCTCTTCATTGTCGATGCCTTTTAAGCGGTCCAATGTAGTGGGTACGTTATGATCCGGTACAGCAATTGTTTTTTCTGGTGCGCGCACTTTACGACCGGTCATTCGCAGACCTTCAAAGGCCTGAGGGCTGGTGACCTCATGAACCAAATGCCGGTCAATATATAAAAGACAGGTACCGTCATCTGCTTGATGGGCCACGTGCGCGTCCCAGATTTTATCATAGAGTGTTCTAGGGGCCATATCTGGCGTTCCTTATATGTGTCGTCTAATTTGTAGTGTCATCACAGAGATGCTTAGTCATAGAGGCGCAGCCGGAAAGTTGATTTTTCTACGGAAAAAAATCTCCAAGGTAGGCGAGCGCGATCCGAGATATCAAAGACCATTTTCATGCTCCTAAATAACCTGCACGCATGCCCGACACAAGCCTTCAGGTGATCTTGTATTATGTGGGGTCTGTGGCGGGGTTTGGACTTTAATTTGAAGTAAATCTGGCGTGAAGGTCAGCAGACCTGTGAGGTGGCACTCCAGTGCCTGGTAGAATCGACAGGCCAGATGCCGCGCGCGCTGAAAAAAATCTCTGATATGGCTCTTCACCTATAGGGGGGTGCCTGCATCTTGTAACTATACAGGTTCGATCCTGTGAAATGAGATTATTTCGGAAATTGGATTTGGTGAAAGCCTGAAGTTTACAATCTGACAAGCCTATGACATCAATCGACAATGCGTGGTTCCAATAACAATGCAGACCAAAGATAATCTGAGCGCAGTTTTCCACTGTGGTCCTTGATCAACACAGTTTGTAAAGCAATCCATGCAAGCGATTGAGGAATCTAAATTTCAATGCTATCAAGCGCAAACCCAGTGTCGGGATGTTGCGGCGCATTGTTTGGAGGACACGGTCCTGTCTTTGACATCTGACGCGGAAAGATCCGCGCGCAAATTGGCCAAAGGCCAATCGAGTGCTACGAGCGATGCAATATTAGCCGCCGTTTTGAAATCCCTAGATGATGATAAGGCCGAAGATGTGGTGCAGATTGATTTGCGTGGCATCTCGGAGATTGGCGATCACATGGTGATCTGTTCTGGCCGCTCCACACGGCAGGTTGCAGCGATTTCTGAAAAGTTAAAAACTCGCCTTAAAGATGACTTGGGGATCATGTCCAAGCTGGAAGGGAAAGGCACTGGTGACTGGGTACTAGTAGATACGGGTGATGTTATTGTACATGTTTTCCGTCCTGAAGTGCGCGAGTTTTACCAACTTGACCAGATGTGGTTGGAGCCAGGAGCGCCAGCCCCCTCCGAGGCCTAATGCGTCTGCGCGTTATCGCCATCGGCCGTCTGCGCAACGGCCCAGAAAAGGAACTTATTGAAGATTACATCGCCCGGTTCAACCGCACCGGGCGCCCTCTTGGGTTGGGCCCAGTTGAATTTACAGAGCTGGAAGACAAGAAAGGTGGTGGCAAGTTTGGCGAAGCGGCACTCTTGACCAAGGCTATTCCCGCTGCGGCAACGGTTATTGTGCTTGACGAACATGGCCAACCACAATCCTCCACGGATTTCGCCCAAAATTTATCACGTATCCGAGATCAAGCACCCTCTGAGCTGGTATTTGTAATTGGGGGCGCTGACGGTTTGGCGCCGGTGGTTCTTGCGCGCGCGGATATACAGCTGAGCTTTGGACAAATGGTCTGGCCGCATATGTTGGCTCGTGTGATGTTAACTGAGCAACTATACCGTTCAGTGTCCATACTTGCGGGGGGCCCTTACCACCGGGTTTAGCTCTCGGAGCAATACTCCATTCATTCAATGGAAAAGGGTTGTAAACGCCACCCAGCCTACCCTAGGGTTTGGTAAAATTTAGGGAGGTTTTATATGCGAACACGTGCAGCAGTTGCTATGGAAGCTGGCAAGCCACTTGAAATTATGGAAGTGAACCTCGAAGGTCCGAAGGCTGGCGAAGTTTTGGTTGAAATAAAGGCAACTGGGATTTGTCATACTGATGAATTTACTCGATCTGGCGCGGACCCTGAAGGCATGTTTCCTGCCATTTTGGGCCATGAGGGCGCGGGAATTGTGTCGGAATGTGGCCCCGGCGTTACGGGCCTAAAACCTGGCGATCACGTAATTCCACTTTATACGCCTGAGTGTCGCGAGTGCGACTATTGCCTCAACCCAAAAACTAATCTGTGCCAAGCGATCCGCAACACCCAAGGTCAGGGATTGATGCCTGATGGCACCAGTCGGTTCTCGATGCTCGATGGCACGCCTATTCTTCATTATATGGGCTGTTCGACCTTCGCCAATCATACGGTTTTGCCAGAGATTGCCTTGGCCAAAGTGCGCGCTGATGCGCCCTTTGATAAGATTTGCTACATTGGGTGCGGTGTCACAACAGGCATTGGTGCGGTGATCAATACCGCCAAGGTTGAGATAGGCAGTACTGCAATTGTGTTCGGTTTGGGCGGCATTGGCCTCAATGTGGTCCAAGGCCTGCGACTGGCCGGTGCGGATCAGATTGTTGGGGTTGATTTGAACCCTGGCAAGATTGGGATGGCCATGCGCTTCGGCATGACGGATTTCGTGAACCCTAAAGACGTCAGTGGTGATTTGGTGGCACATTTGGTGGCTCTCACTGGTGGTGGTGCGGATTATACATTTGACGCGACTGGTAATGTCAGTGTGATGCGTACGGCACTGGAGGCCGCACATAAGGGTTGGGGCGAAAGTGTGATCATTGGTGTGGCCCCTGCCGGTGCTGAGATCACTACCCGGCCGTTCCAATTGGTCACTGGCCGAGTTTGGCGAGGTACTGCCTTTGGTGGAGCACGTGGGCGCACTGATGTTCCGAAGATCGTTGATTGGTACATGGACGGAAAAATTGAGATTGATCCAATGATTACCCATACTATGCCTCTGGAAGATATTAATAAAGGCTTTGATCTGATGCACGCTGGGAAATCTATCCGTGCTGTGGTCGAATTTTAACGAAGTGCCGGTTACCTGACGATTTATTGACGACAATGAGAGGGCGCTTGATGCGCCCTCTCATTTAGGAAGCTTGGATGGCCTATGATTGAAGTTCTACTCAAAACTCTACCTTTCTTTGCTATTGTGGGGCTGGGTTACGGTGCTGCGCGCACCCACTTTTTCCCTGAGATAGCCACGGCGTACCTCACAAAGTTTGTTTTTTATTTTGCATTACCTGCGATGATCATTCGGTTTTCGGCTAATCTGTCCTTTTCGGAATTAGTCAATTTGTCTTTTATTGGAGCCTATCTTTCGGCAACTTTTGTGATCTACTTTCTTGCCACCAGTGTGGCTATCTTTCGCAAGCGCAATGTGGCGGAGGCCGCGGTGGAGGCACAATGTGCCTGTATCGGCAATGTAGGGTTTCTGGGTATACCGATGCTTGCGATGTTAATGGGTCCAGAGGCCGTGCTGTGGGTCATGTTGGTGCTTGCCATTGATCAGCTAGTCTTTGGCAGTCTGATTGTAATCTTGATTGTAGGCTCACGGGATGGTCGCATTAGCTTTGGCATGCTGAAAACTGTTGGGTTTGGCTTGATTAAAAATCCAATGATTATGGCGATGCTGGCAGGCTTACTGTGCTCTAGCTCGGGTGTGGCTTTGCCCACACCTGCGGCAGAATTTTTTGATATTTTAGGTGCAGCAGCCACGCCAGGTGCGTTGTTTGCGATTGGCGCATCTCTGGCCAGCAAATCGGCTGAGCGGATCACAGTTGCAGGCTGGCTGGCCTTTTGTAAATTGATCTTGCATCCCGGTGCTGTTGCGATTTCTGCCTTGTTAATTTTTTCGGTGGCCCCTTATCCTGCGGCGGTATTAATTGCGGCGACGGCTTTGCCTGTGGCGGGTAATATCTTCATTTTGGCCACCCATTACAAAGTGGCGCCTGCGCGGGTTTCCGCATCAATATTATTGTCGACAGTGGCTTCGGTAGTCACTGTGTCGTTGGTAATCGCTTGGGTTAATGTTCTGTATAACTAAGTGATCAGTGGCTTATCCGCAGCAATATAGCCTTCGTCCTTGCAAATTTTAGTAATATCCGCTTTGCAAAGTACAACACGGAAGAAAGGGTTTATCATGGAAATCAAATCTGAAATTGCATGCTTTGGTGGTATGCAGGGAGTTTATTCTCATACCTCTAAAGCTTGTGGCGGGGAGATGACTTTTGGACTGTTTTTGCCTGAAGAGGCAAAACTAGGACCTGTTCCAGTGCTTTGGTATTTGTCGGGTCTGACCTGTACCCATGAGAATGCCATGACCAAGGCCGGTGCGCAGGCTTGGGCAGCGGAGGAAGGGATCGCGTTGGTGTTCCCTGATACCTCGCCTCGTGGCGCTGAGGTGGCGGATGATGACGCTTATGACTTGGGCCAAGGCGCTGGGTTTTACGTGAACGCAACGCAGGACCCATGGGTCCCACACTTTAGGATGTGGGATTATGTTGCCGACGAGCTGCCCCACCTGTTGGGCAACGAATTTGCGGTTGATCTACAGCGACAATCGATCACGGGGCATTCCATGGGTGGCCACGGTGCGTTGACCTTGGCAATGGCGCGACCTGAGCAATATCGGAGCGTTTCCGCATTTTCACCTATCTGCAACCCAACGGGCTCAGACTGGGGCTGTAAGCAACTTACGGCGTACTTAGGACCCGACAAAAGCGCATGGGAAATCCATGACGCGAGCCAACAAATGCTGGATAAAGGCTTTAATGGCCCAGTTTTAGTGGATACAGGCACGAAAGATCCATTTCTGGATCTTCTGAAACCTGAAACTTTGGCATTTTCGATGGCAAAACGTCGTCAGCAAGGACATTTGCGTCTGCAACCAGGATATGACCATTCATACTTTTTTGTGTCTACCTTTATTGAAGATCATATTAATTTTCATTCGGAAGCATTACACGCGGAGTAATTCATGACACATTACGATCTTATTATTATAGGCTCTGGCCCTGCAGGCCGGTCGGCCGCCATGCAAGCAGGAAAATTGAAACGTCAGGTTTTAGTTATAGATGCTAGGCCGAGATTGGGTGGTGTATCTGTTCACACCGGAACCATTCCGTCTAAAACTTTACGTGAGACAGTCCTGAATCTATCTGGATGGCGCGAGCGTAGCTTTTATGGCCGATCTTACCGTGTGAAAAATGAAATAGGTGCGGATGATTTAAAAGCTCGCTTACACAAAACTCTCGATTATGAAGTGGATGTACTGGAACACCAGTTTAATCGTAATCATGTGGATGTGTTGCATGGGAAGGCTCGGTTTTTGAGCCCTAATCAAGTGGAAGTAGCCACAGAAGTTGGTGAGATTACGCTAGTAACTGGTGATAAATTTTTGATTGCAACTGGGACACGCACTTACAGACCGGATAATATTCCATTTAACGGATCCTCGATAATAGATAGCGATGAATTTTTGGAAATGTCGCAGATCCCTCGATCATTGATTGTTGTGGGTGCAGGTGTGATTGGTGTTGAGTATGCCACAATGTTTGCAGCACTAGATGTGCGCGTAACATTAATAGAACCACGCGAGACCTTTTTGGACTTTATCGACAGTACTCTTATCCAAGAGTTCACGCATGAAATCCGTGAAAACGGAGTTGACCTTAGGCTTGGGTCTCCAGTTTCTAGTGTTGAAGACGGAGTGGACTATGTGGAAGTTTCATTGGAAAACGGCCGTAATGTTCGCGCTGACATGCTTCTGTTTGCGGCGGGCAGAATTGGTGCTACTGAGAAGCTAGGGCTGGAAACTACTGGTTTATTTACTGACCATCGAGGGCGCTTGGATGTTGACCGTAAAACCTACCAAACTTTAGTGAAGCATATTTATGCGGCTGGTGACGTTATCGGCCATCCTTCTCTCGCCTCCACTAGCCTGCAGCAAGGGAGAGTTGCATCTTGCCACGCTTTGGATACGCCTAGTTTACTTGAAAGCCCTTGGTTTCCTTATGGTATTTACTCGGTTCCTGAAATCTCGACTTGTGGCATGAGTGAGGAAGACACTAAGAAACGGGGTATCCCTTATGAGGTAGGTGTAGCCCGTTTCAGGGAGACATCTCGGGGCAATATTATGGGCCTGGAACACGGCATGCTAAAAATGCTGTTTTCCCTTAAAACTCGCCGTGTTCTTGGGGTGCAGATCGTGGGTGAAGGGGCAACTGAGTTGATCCATATTGCGCAAGCGGTGCTTAATCTCAAAGGCACAGTTGATTATTTTGTGCAAAATACCTTCAACTACCCAACTCTGGCGGAAGCCTATAAAATTGCAGGGCTAGATGCGTTTAACCGCATGCCGGTCCCAGACGAGTTGAAGTCTGGGAAAACGGCGCCTCATGATATACGTTGACGCAGATGCCTGCCCGGTGAAGGCTGAGGTGGAGCAGGTTGCAAGCCGGCATAAGGTGCAAGTTAAATTAGTTTGCAACGGTGGTATTCGTCCGTCTGGAAATCCCTTGATTGAGCTAGTTGTTGTGGAGCCTGGACCAGATATTGCAGATATGTGGATTGCTGATCGGGCTGGGCCAGGAGATGTAGTGATCACTACGGATATCCCATTGGCAGCTAAGGCAGTGGAAGCTGGAGCCAAAGTTCTCAAACCCAATGGTGAGCCACTAACGCAGGCTAATATAGGCAATGTTCTTGCTACCCGAGATTTGATGTACGATCTGCGCGCCGCTGATCCTTTTCGCCAAGGTGGAGGCAAGGGATTTTCGAAAGCTGATCGCTCTCGCTTTCTCAATGTCTTAGACCGGCTTTTGCGGAGTGGGTAAAATACTCATTACATTCAGGTGAGGTGTAATTGCGCCACGCTCGTGGTCGCATTTGAACCAGATTAAAGCTACTCACAGGCGTAGCGCTAATTGATGAACAACGCAAAATTTCCATCTGGAGCACTTTGGGCCTTACTAGGGGCTCTAATTTTTTCTATTAACGATATGCTAGTTAAATTTTTGTCTGATGGTTATGCGCTACATCAGATAGTTTTTACACGGTCACTTATTAGTGTTTTGTTATTATTAATCGTTGTGGTCCCATTGGCTGGAGGATACGGGCTGCTTCATACTAAGCGCCTAAAATTACACATAGTGCGTGCATTTTTCGTAGTTGGTGCTAATTTATTTTTCTTCACTGCTTTGGCAGACTTGCCGCTAGCAACTGTTGTGTCTATCTTTTTTATAGCTCCATTTTTAATTACAATTTTCTCAGTCACCTTTCTTGGTGAAATCGTCGGTGTATGGCGTTGGTCTGCGGTTATTGTTGGACTAATTGGGGTGATGTTGGTGGTTCGCCCTGGAATGGAATCGTTTAGTTTTACATCCATTTTGCCGGTTTTATCTGCAATATGTTACGCTTCATTTCATGTGTTGACGCGAAAGCTAGGAACAGATGAAAATCTACTCACACTTACTTTTTATGTACCGGTTGTCTTTTTAATTGTTGCCGCTGTAATTGGCTTGGCTCTGGGACATGGTAACTTATCTGGTGGTGGGCATCGGTCGCTTGAATTTTTAGTTCGCCCATGGGTTTGGCCTACTTGGCCAGATTTTGGCATAATGGTTTTTATTGGTTTTGGAATAACTATAGGTGGTGCTGCGATAAGCCAAGCTTACCGGGTTGCGGAAGCTGCTTTAGTAGCCCCATTTGAATATACAGCCCTGATCTACGCCACACTATTTGGATATCTAATTTTCTCCGAATGGCCTGATGCTTTTGGATGGATTGGCATGAGTTTGGTGCTAGTCTCTGGTTTGGTAATGGTGTGGCGCGAAGCGGTTAATGCTCGGCCAAGGGTTGCACCACTCAATTCTCCACGCTAGCAATCGTGTAATGAAAGGCCCTGGTATGAGCGTACATGCAGTTGTTTTTGATATTGGTAATGTGCTGCTTGAATGGCACCCAGAGCGATACTTTGATCGTACAATTGGCCCTGAACGGCGTTGCGCCATGTTTGCCGCAGTCGATTTACATGCGATGAATGATCGGATTGATCTGGGCGAAGGTTTTCGGGATGTAATCTATGCGGAAGCTGAGGCTAATCCTGAATGGCGGGCTGAAATTCGTGATTGGTACGACAACTGGATCGAGTTGGCTGCCCCACCTATTGATCACTCGGTACGCCTGCTGCGCGCACTTAAAGCCGTGGGCGTCCCGGTGTTCTCGCTGACCAACTTTGGCGTTGAAAGCTATGCATATGCTAAAACCCATTATGATTTTCTAGGTGAGTTTGATCGTGACTATGTCTCTGGTCAGATGCAGGTCATTAAGCCAGACCCTAAGATCTATGAGATGCTGGAACAAGATTGTGGTGTGGCGCCAGAGCGCCTCCTTTTTACTGATGACCGCGTTGACAATATCGCCATGGCTGCAAGCCGCGGCTGGCAAACTTATCTCTTTGAAACGCCGCAAGGTTGGGCTGACCTACTTGTGAGTGCAGGGCTTTTGACTGTGGAGCAAGCACAATGACCCCAGCCATAGTCCCCTTTGCTGAGGGGCAAAAACGGCTAGATTGGTTGGCTTTAGTTGCGGCTTTGAAGAATGGACACCAAGGCCCTAAGGCTGAGATTAATGATCTATTTTTGTACAGGGGGGCGGATACCTTACTCAGTCGTTCTGCGTGGATTGATGGCATGGGGCTACTCACCAAAACTGCTACCGTATTTCCTGAAAACCCTAAATTTGGTCAGCCGATGGTTGGTGGTGGTGTGATGCTTTTTGACGATCAAAATGGCCAACTTGCCGCAGTGATTGATTTTCATCTAATCACCAAATGGAAAACTGCGGGTGATAGTCTTATGGCGGCCTTGGCATTGGCGTCGGCGGATGCCAGAAAGATTTTGATTGTTGGGGCGGGTACTGTGGGCCGGTCGCTGGTGGAGGCTTTTGGTGCGGGTTATCCTGACGCAAATTTCACTATCTGGAACCGCAGCCCCGCGGGAGCACAGGCCTTTGCTAAGGCTACGGGTGCCGTGGTGGCAGTTGATTTGGAGGCTGCGGTTGGCGCGGCGGATATTATATTGACCTGCACCACGAGCACTGAGCCCATCATCAAGGGTGCTTGGCTGCGCCCGGGGCAACATCTGAATATGATCGGCGCCTACCGTCCCGATATGCGCGAGGCGGATGATGAGGTCTTGCAGAAATCACTTCTCTTTGTCGATAGCTTTGACACCACTCTTGGCCATATTGGCGAGCTAAAAATTCCCTTAGAAACTGGCGTCATTACCCGTGAGCATGTGCAGGCTGATTACTATAATCTGGCAGCCTTTCAGGCTAGACCAGAGGATATCACTGTTTTCAAAAATGGCGGTGGCGCGCATCTGGATCTGATGACAGCGCGTTATGTATTGGATCAATGGCAGGGCTTAAGCCAACCTTAGAGCAAACCCGCGATCCTAGCACGGGCTGAATTAGACCGCGGTTGCCAGAGATCCCGGTCGATGGCCTCTTGTAGGCGTTCGGCGATTTCGCGTAGCGCGGGGCTGTTGGCATTTGCAATAAAGTTACGGGTTTCATCATTCTCTAAGAACGCAGCTTCCACAGCATCAAAGTGGTGAGATTTTACAGCTCCCGTGGTGGCGGCGAAGGCGAACATGTAATCTACTGTAGCCGCTATCTCAAAGGCGCCCTTGTAGCCGTGGCGCTTCACCCCACCGATCCATTTAGGATTAAGAACCCGCGAGTGGATTACGCGAGCGATTTCATCGTCAAGCGTACGGATGACAGGGCGTTCTGGCCGTGAGTGGTCGTTGTGATAGACGGTTCTGGATTGGCCCTGCAGGCTGGTAACGGCTGCTGCCGCGCCTCCTTCAAATTGGTAATAGTCATCGCTATCGAGCAGGTCATGCTCGCGGTTGTCTTGGTTTTGAACAATGGCTTCCACCTGAGTGAGGCGGGCCTCAAACCCTTCGCGATCTTTATTGCCGGCACGGCCATGGCCATAGGCATAGCTTCCCCATTCCAAATAGGCGGCGCCAAAATCTGCCTGAGTGTCCCAGATGCGCTCATCGATCAATGCTTGCAAGCCAGCCCCATAGGCTCCAGGCTTTGAGCCGTACACCCTTGCGCCAGAGCCATTGGCTTTGGCTGGGTTGACATCACATGGTTCATCCAAGTCAAAAACTGCCCGAGCGGCGCTGTCGACCAGATCAATTAATCCTGGAAAGGCATCGCGGAAAAAGCCAGATATGCGCAGAGTAACATCCACCCGTGGGCGCCCCAAGGAACTTGCGGGGATCACTTCAAAGCCAGTTACCCTGCGATTTGCACTGTCCCATTTGGGCTTCACGCCCATCAAGGCCAAACACTGAGCAATATCATCGCCACCAGTGCGCATATTGGCAGTGCCCCATGCTGTAAGTAACAGCGCGCGAGGCCAATCGCCATGGTCTTGTAAATGCTTATCTATTAATAAGTTGGCAGATTTCCAGCCTAAGGCCCAAGCTGTGGGCGTAGGTACAGCGCGGCTATCGACTGAATAAAAATTTCGGCCGGTCGGCAACACATCCAGGCGCCCGCGGGTGGGAGCACCCGAAGGGGCTGGGCTTACGAATTCCCCGGCAAGTGCGGTCAACAGTCCCTTGCCTTCAGAAGGTCCGCAGTCTGATAATCTTGGGGTAATGTCATTGTAAATATGATCCATTACTGCAGCAGATTTTGATCCCGGGGCTTGGGCTGTGGCCTCCATCAAATTTTGGGCCAATAGTTCGAGCCGCTCAACCGTATCGCCATTGCTACGCCAGCCATCATCGCTGAGATTGGCTAAGGCCTCAGGCTTAGGGCCTTGCCATTTAGTTGAAAAATCACAATCTAGCGGGTCGAACGCCAACCCTAAGTCATCTGCCATCGCACGCAATAGAGATGCGTCGCCGCCCTTGCCTGCGCCACGCGGAATGCGTGCCAGGGCAATGGTCAAATCCCGCAATTGCTCGCCCTCGGGGGTTTGTCCAAAAATATGCAACCCATCACGGATTTGGGCTTCCTTCAGGTCGCAGAGATAGGCATCCAATTTTGCTAAGTCTCCAGTCTCTTCCCCTTGAAAACCTATGTCTTTGTCCAAACCACTTGTAGCCGTTAGCGTTAGAATTTCGCGCCTTAGATAGTCAATTCGACGCGGGTCAATACCGGCCGCCTCATAATACTCATCTACCAAGGCCTCCAGGTCGCGCAGGGGACCATAGGTCTCGGCGCGGGTGAGAGGCGGGGTAAGATGGTCAATAATTACAGCTTGAGTGCGCCGCTTGGCTTGTGTGCCTTCTCCAGGATCATTGACGATAAAGGGATAGATATGCGGCATCGGCCCTAAAATTGCTTCGGGTAAACATTCTTCGCTTAGGGCCAGAGCTTTACCTGGAAGCCATTCTAAATTGCCGTGTTTGCCCAGATGCACAATTGCATGCGCGCCTTGGCTGTGGCGCAGCCAAAAATAGAAGGCTAAATAGTTGTGCGGTGGTACAAGGTCTGGAGAATGGTAGGTTTCAGTGGGATCAATGTTATAGCCCCGTGCGGGCTGTAGGCCTAAGGTGACTTTGCCAAACTGCAGGATAGACAGTTTAAACCCGCCCTCTGCTGTTGTGGTACCGGGTTCAAAGAAAGGGTCCACTCTGGGATCCCCCCAACGCTCTTCTATGCGCACGCGCAGTGCGTATGGCAGGGCTTGATATTGTTCCAAATAATGAGCCAGTGACAAGGTTTCACCGCCGCTGCGATCCGCACGATCTGTGAGCCAATTGGTAGGTCCAGCCATGACTTGCGCCATCAGATCTGCGCTGTCTGCCGGAAGGGCCTCGACATCATAGCCGGCCTCTTGCAAAAGCCTAATTACATAGACTGCTGAGGCTGGGGTATCGAGGCCAACTCCATTGGCCAGTCGCCCGTCCTTATTAGGGTAATTCGCCAGCACCAGTGCCACTTGCCGTTCTGAAGCAGCTGTGCGGCGTAGCTTCGCCCAATTGGAAGCAAGAGTGGCTACAAAAGAGATGCGGTCGCCGCGGGCTTTATACGTGGCGATGGGGCATTCGGTTGCCTCATCAAAAAATGCCTCGCCTTTGAAGCTAACAGCGCGGGACAAAATCCGGCCATCCACCTCGGGCAGCGCCACATTCATCGCGATATCGCGTGCTGAAAGGCCGTTGAGGCCTTCCTCCCAATTCTGCTCTGTACTGGCAGAAAGTACCACTTGAAAGATTGGAGCTTTTAAGGTGGAGGGCAGGGTCAGCGGATTGTCTGGGCTGCCGTCCCCATGTGGATTGCCCACGGCAAAGGATGTACAATTAAGAATTACGTCGGGTGCTGCGGATTGAAACAGTTGGTCCAGCGTAGCGACAGAGATTGGATCTTTGAGTGAAGCCACAAACACTGGGAGCGGATTGAGGCCGATGCGCAGCAAGGCCTTCACCATTCGGTTAATCGGATTGAGCCCGGCCCCCTGCACTAAAGCGCGGTAGAAAATTATTGGCACAACTGGGGCGCCCTCGGTCCACTCTGCCTTCGCTGCTGTGATGTTTGAGATGCCGGCTCCAGGCCAATAGATACCGGCTCGCAACAGGGGTTCGGCGGCCTGAGGAGCTTCGCGTGGAGATATCATGGCGCTGCAATAATGCAGGAAGTTCACCGAATTTTTTGGCCCTCCTTCGACCAGATAAGCCCAAAGGGCATCGTAATCTGTGTCGGAGACCGTTGAAAACATACGTAGTTCTGGATCTGGCTTGTCGTCTCCCGGCAGGGCTGCAAAGGCCACGCCTGCATCTGCCATACGGGCGGCATATTGCTCGAACCCATACTTCCAATACCCGGCGCCACCCAATACGCGGGCCACAACTAATTTGGCTTTTGAGGCACAGGCGTCAATATGCAGATCTACCGACATGGGATGCTGAAGATGCATCATGCTGGCCAAACGCAGGCCCGGTGGATCTGGCATCTCGGAGCGTGCGGTTGACAGTGCTGCAAGTTCGGTGTCAGCGGCGGAGATAAAAATCACATCCGCTGGGGTTTGGCCAAGATCAACGGGCTCTTTTCCATCGTCAACAGATCCAGGTGTGGCCGCTAGTAGGTGCATCAGGCGCTTCCGTCTTGCTCAATGGAAGGGAATAGGGCATCAGCGCCGACTAAGCTATTAGCCGCAGTAAAGGATAGATTATGGACTACAAAGACGCAGGCAGCATTAAACAGCGTGGCAATACGCCACGTCACAGTGAACATAACGCCAAAGGCAGCAGCAAAAACCCTTTTGGGAAAGGTGGCACTAAGGCTGAACTGTTGGCCCGAATGAAAGCGGCTTCTGGAGCACGCAAAGCTGCCAAGTAGTCTCATAGCTGCTTTTTCATGAAAATACTGCTGGGGTTGGCTGTGTAATTTCCGAACGGCCCGCAGATTACGAAACCGTGCCGCTTGTAAAGCCTGTGTGCTGCATGCAGTTTGTTGCCCTGTTTCCAACCTCATCTCTAAAAGGCCTATTTCTAGGGTCAGATCCTCAAGGCTCCTTAGGATGGCATCAGCCACCCCTTGCCCACGCGCGTCATGGTCTACGAACATGGATTTTATTTCCCCATATCCGTCTTTGACTGCCAGCGCGCCGGTGCCGCGCAGGATCGTGCCACGGCGTGCGGCGAAGAAATGTACATCCTCGGCGCAAAGCTCGTCAATCGACAGATAGGCATTCTCCTCTGGTGGGAACAAAGATTGCATTAGCGCATGACTGGCCTGTAACAAAGCTTTGGCCTGCGGATCGTGGGGATCGGTGCGCTCAACTATAATCACAGTATCATCCGGCTGGGATACACGCATATAGTGCCGCCTCAATCGCCATGCGGTCCATCCCTGCTTGCCCAATCACTACTAGCCGCGTGACGCGAGGAGCTGTGTCGAAGGGTTGGTCAAAATAGGTATCAACCCTCGGCCCGACTGCCTGAAGCGTGAGGCGCATGGGTTTTCCTGCCACTGCAGCAAAGCCTTTGAGGCGTAAAATATCGTGAGCACGGATGATGTCGGAGGTTTGATCCGCAAATTGTTTGGCGTCGGAAATCTCGCCGAGGTTCACGACAAAGCTCTCAAAGGCGTCATGGTCATGCTCGTGGTGATGGTGGCCATGCTTGTCGTCGTCATGATGGTGATGGTGAAGCTCATGGCGGGACGTCAAATCAGCCTCTGCGCCAATGCCTTGGCCCAGCAATACATCCACCGGCAGTTTACCCATCGACGTTTTTACAACTTGCACACCGTCGCGCGCTGAGCTGCGGAGGCTGGCCACCAAAGCATCTGCTTGTGCTGCGGCCAACAAGTCAGTTTTATTAACCACAATCATATCAGCACAGGCTACTTGATCCTCAAATAGTTCTGATAAGGGGGTTTCGTGATCTAGGTTCTCATCCAGCTTGCGCTGTGCATCTATCGCCTCCACAGAATGGGCAAAACGTCCGTCTGTAACTGCCTTGCCATCCACTACTGTGACCACGCCATCAACGGTCACCTGAGTTGATATCCCGGGCCAATTGAAAGCCCGCACCAAAGGCTGTGGCAAGGCCAAACCGCTTGTCTCGATCACTATATGATCTGGCTTGTCTTCACGTGCGAGAAGCTTCTCCATTGTGGGTATAAAATCATCAGCCACGGTGCAGCAGATGCAACCGTTTGACAGCTCCATCACATCTTCTTCACGACAGGTCTCATCTCCACAGCCTTTGAGAATATCCCCATCGACGCCTAAATCGCCAAATTCATTGATGATTAGAGCAATCCGGCGACCCTGCACATTTTCCAGCATGTGGCGGATCAGTGTGGTTTTACCGGCACCAAGAAAGCCGGTAATGATTGTGGCAGGGATCTTCTTTACCATGTCAGAGTTCCTTGTGATCAGGCTGGGAGTGTTTTAGGGCAAATGGTAAGTAGGCATAAGGAGCCTTTGTGAAAGATCGAGTGGTCATATGTGATACCTGTTCAGCGGAGGGGGCCGCCCCCCTTGGGGCTGCTTGGGCTGACCAGCTGTCTGCCGCTGTGGCGGAAAGTGGTTTGGATATTGATGTCAAAATGGCCTCCTGCCTAAACATGTGTGATACACCGCTGTCGTTTGCGCTCCAAGGGCCGCAAAAGGCTACCTATCTTTTTGCGGGCGCAGATCCTGAGACAGATACTCAAGATATGCTGGGATTGCTAAGCCTCTATCTAAACGCGCCTGATGGGTGGATAACCGAGGCCCATGCCGCGGGGCGTTTACGCCTGTGCCTGCAGGGCCGAGTACCAAAACTTTAGCTTTCAAGTCGTCGCAGCACTTCTGCTACCACGTAACCCAAAACGGCCCAACCTGCGGCTGATGTGCCTAAACTAAGCGTCGCGAATTCCGCTGCAAGTTCCGGTGGCGCCACCCCAAAAAATGCATCCAGATGCGGTGCACCAACCAAATGTGGTATGAGTATGATTGCAATGCCACATAAGGGAAGGTAGCTGCGACCAAACGCGATAAGCCCCATCCCGATCGCTGTCGCCACAATCGTACCCAGCCACCACATTTGTCGCGGCCCTATCTCTGCGGCAAGGGTGCCGGGTAACTCAGGAGGTAGGCCAATTGCTGGTGCTAATTGCACAGCAATGAAACCACAAAGTCCCCAGGTTATACCCTGACGCGATGGGGTGAAGCTGCCTTTTAATGCTGCATAGCTGATCATGGCCGCAAGAATCAGGCCATATCCAGTATAGGTGATGATGTTGAACGCCACTGTCATCGAATGACGGCCCCAATCATCGCCTAAGCCGGGTACGCCTCTGTCACTTTGAGGCGAGCCATCGTTTCCAAAGTGAAGCCGTGCGCCTGTTTCAAACAGCTCACCTTCCAGCAAAACTGGAATAACAAATATGAATTGCAACAAGGCCGCTATCAGCCCAGCTACAATGCCCGCGCAAATCGCGCTAACAAATAAATTTTTAACCATGATTTAGTGGCAGGGAAAAGCCATCGCGTGGCGTTGGTCATGGGCTGCGTCATGCAAGGATGTCGCTTGAGCGTACCCAGATGCAAACAACAATGCCAACCCTGTGATGAAGGCAAACGCGATGCCAGCGGTGGGTGGCGTTGCAACTGCAATTACTTTTATTTCAGTCGTCATAATTCTATCTCCTAAACCTGTCACACCCGACAGGGGGTTGGTACATTTAGTAGGCCGGTCTCCTGGCTGGCGGCGTGATGGTCTGTAACCTTCCCGGTTTCCCAGTGGCATATAACAGACCCAAACCACTTACAGTCGCGGGGGCGGCTTTGGTTTTGGATCCCTGAATGGGTCACCCGCACCAAATTCCCGTTTCAGTTCTGAATGCTTTGCATCCAA
Organism: Alphaproteobacteria bacterium UBA4588; assembly: GCA_905182195.1. GTDB lineage: Bacteria > Pseudomonadota > Alphaproteobacteria > Rhodobacterales > Rhodobacteraceae > Planktomarina. Next base: position 195,199 of record CAJJAW010000008.1, on the reverse strand, counting down.
CGAACACCTTACAGATCTCATCTCTGTCCTGCCTTTGCCCAATCGTCAAGAACGTTTGCGACATCCAAGTGCAGAGGATCGGCATTTAGGTAAAAAAGTTACATAGAGCAAACCTATTTTGGTTCACTTTTGGGCAGGCCACTAGTTTTGCAACCGATCAATATGATCGGTGATGACAGTTTTTCTGCCAGCTAAAGATTATAGTGTACTCACTAAATTAATAGTAAAATTAAAAGTTCATCAATAATCTATGCACCGTGAGCTTTCAAAGCGCCAAAACCCAACATATTGTGGATAAGATGGGTGATAACACAGGATAAGGGTGCTTGGCGTTGACTCCCACTCCTTTGCTTCGTCTAACTTAGTCTAGTAGAATCACGAGGGTGCAGGCGGTGCGGTTTTCTAAATTACGGTTAAATGGCTTTAAAAGTTTTGTGGATCCTACGGATTTAATTATTGCGGATGGGTTGACGGGCGTCGTCGGCCCTAACGGCTGTGGAAAGTCGAATCTGCTTGAGGCGCTGCGATGGGTTATGGGTGAAAATCGGCCGACAGCTATGCGTGGAGGTGGCATGGAAGATGTCATTTTTGCGGGTACTGCCACTCGCCCAGCCCGCAACTTCGCTGAAGTTAGCTTGCAAATTGATAATACAAAAAGGCTTGCGCCTGCCAGCTTCAATGAAAGTGACTTGCTGGATGTAGTGCGCCGGATTACGCGAGATATTGGATCTGCTTTTAAAACCAATAGCAAAGACGTACGCGCCCGTGACGTGCAGATGTTATTTGCTGATGCCAGTACTGGCGCTCATTCCCCAGCGTTGGTCAGGCAAGGCCAAATCAGCGAATTGATTAACGCTAAACCCAAGGCTCGTCGTCGCATTTTGGAGGAGGCAGCCGGTATTTCTGGGCTCTACGCCCGACGGCATGAGGCGGAGTTGAAGCTTAAAGGGGCGGAGACTAACCTGTCTCGTGTAGATGATGTGATTGAGCAATTGGGCAATCAACTGTCCCAATTGGCTCGCCAAGCTAAACAGGCAGCACGATACAAAGAGCTCGGCGCCAGTCTGCGCTTGGCCGAGGGGCTATTGCTCTACCGCCGATGGAAAGAGGCTGATGAAGCTCGGGCCACTGCTGAGGAAGTACTGCGTTTAGGCACCATTACTGCTGCGCAGGCGGAAACTACTGTGCAAAAAGCTGTTAAAGAGCGTGAAGCATGTGAAGTAGCATTACCGCCACTACGAGAAGAAGAGGCCATCTCAAATGCAGTTTTGCAACGGTTGAACGTTCAAAAAGATACCTTGGCTGATCAAGAAAAGCGAGCTGACGAAATCACTCACACCTTGCAACAAAGCATTGTGCAGCTGACGGCGGATATGCAGCGCGAAGAGAATCTCAATAAAGATGCGGGTGAGACAATTGCCAGGTTGCGTGCGGAGGCCACTGAGCTTGAAGCGGCCGGCGAGGGTCACGTTCAACGGGTGCAAAAAGCGGGTGGGGAAGCTTCACAAGCGGCGGCGGTGTTGCACGATCGAGAATCTCAACTGGCCGAGATTACGGAAGATGTGGCACGCTTGGCCGCTAGCCATCATTCTACGGAACGCTTTTTGGAGGATGCTAAGAAGCGTTTGACTAAATCTGAGTTTGACGAGATTACTGCTGAAACGGCAGTTGCTCAAGCCCAATTTCAAGCCAGCGGTGCCGCTGTCATTTATGAAAAAGCTGCGCAAGATGAAGCTGTAGCTATCAAAACAGTGGCTGAAGCTGAAACCTCCCTGGCTAAAGCTGAGGCGGAGAGAGCCAACAGCCAAGTTAAAGAAACTGTGGCACGCGGTACCCGAGCTGAGGCCAATGGCGTCGTCAATGCTTTGCAAGCTGAAGTGTCTGCTCTTACCAAATTGGTGGAGCGGGATCGTGGCAAAGGTGATCAAGTTTTGGATCAAGTTGATGTGCTATCTGGTTATGAAAAAGCGCTTGGCGCAGCTTTGGCTGATGATCTCAAGGCGCCCATTGTTACTGCTGATGGACTGTCGGGTTGGGCTGGATTAGTTGACTATGATTGTGAACAGGTACTTCCAAAAGGCATTGAAAGCTTTGGCCAATATGTGACTTTGCCTGGGGTATTAAATCGTCGTATTGCCCAGGTGGGTCTAGTGACTGCAGCGGAAGGTGCGCGGCTCCATGAATCCCTTTTGCCAGGCCAGAGGCTGGTGAGCCTTGAGGGTGATTTATGGCGCTGGGATGGGTTTCGATCCCAGGCCAAAGATGCTCCATCTGCAGCTGCTTTGGCGCTAGAGCAACGTAATAGATTGCAGGCTCTGCAACAGGAATTGGCTGTTGCTAAGGCGGAGGCATATGCGGCTGACGCTACCCACCAAACATTGGTGGAGCACATGCAGGTCTTGGCCAAGTCCGATCAAGACGCTCGAGTAGCAAGGCGCGCGGCGGATGGGCTTATGGCGGACGCAGGCCGCGCTGTGTCGCGCGCTGAGGCAGAACTAAATTTGGCTGATGGTCGGCTGGAGGCGCTTGCGCTGGCCGTAACAAGGCATGGCCAAGATGCCGCTGACGCTCGGTTACAGCTGAGCGAGGCGCAGACTAATATGGACGGATTGGAGGACCTTGTAGCGGCTCGTTTGCGGGTGGAAGACATCAAGCTGACCGTTGAGGCTAGCAGGGTCACTATGATGAGCCGTCGGGCGGCGCATGATGAAGTCCGCAGTGATGGTGAGGCGCGTGACAAGCGGATAGGCTTAGTGGCGAAGGATATTGACAGCTGGGTTGGGCGGTTGGGCAATGCTAGGGCGCGAGCTGAAGAGCTTTTGAAACGCCACACTACGGCTGAGGTGGATCTCAGCTCTGCAATTTCTGAGCCTGAGCAGATTCGCGCGCAACGCGCTAAACTCTTGCGGGCGCTGCTGGAGGCTGAGGAGCGGCGGAGGGCAGCGGCGGACGGCTTGGCCATGGGTGAGACAAATTTGCGTCAGACTGCCGATGCTGAGCGTGGCGCTGCGCGGGTTGCATCTGAAAGCCGTGAAACTCGTGCTGGTGCTGAAGCCCGCTCTGAGGCTGCTATCGAAGCCGTTGCACTCGCAGCAGAACGTATTCGTGAAGAGTTGGAAACAGAACCACAAGTCTTACTAGAGCAATTAGAAGTCGATCCATTGAAAATGCCACCAGCAGAACAGGTTGAGGCGGAAGTGGTACGGCTGCGGCGGCAGAGAGATGCGCTTGGGGCGGTGAATCTACGGGCGGAAGAAGACTCGCGTGAGGTTCAGGAAGAATTTGATGCCTTGACGAAAGAGAAAACAGATCTTGAAGAGGCCATAAGAACCCTGCGTGGTGGCATTTCCAATCTCAACAAAGAAGGCCGTGACCGATTGTTGACCGCTTTTGATGAGGTAAACCGCAACTTTGGCACGCTGTTTTCGCACCTATTTGGCGGGGGAGAGGCCAATTTGGTACTGGTAGAAAGTGACGATCCGCTGGATGCGGGTCTTGAAATTCTCTGCCAACCTCCGGGCAAGAAACTGTCGACCCTCAGTCTGCTGTCAGGTGGAGAGCAAACATTGACTGCCATGGCGCTGATATTTGCAGTGTTTTTGGCAAATCCTGCGCCGATTTGTGTATTAGACGAGGTAGACGCACCTTTGGATGATGCCAATGTCACTCGTTTTTGCGACTTGCTGGACGAAATGACCCGCCGTACTGACACAAGGTTTTTGATCATCACCCACCATGCTATTACCATGGCGCGGATGGACCGGTTATTTGGGGTCACAATGGCCGAGCAGGGGGTGAGCCAATTGGTTTCGGTTGATCTCAAAAAAGCAGAACAAATGGTTGCTTGATTGGCGCTTAACGTGAAAGCCTGCGGAGCAACTCTGGCGTTGGCCAAGCATCGGCAGGAAACCCTAACCGTTGCTGTTCAGCCTGCACTGCTGCGCGGGTTTTAGACCCCAAAATTCCATCAATTTTACCCATATTATGGCCACGGCGCGCAAGATTTGTTTGGATATCCTGCATCTGAAGGGCATTAAGCCCTTTATCAGGGGTTCCAACTTCATAGGTAGGTTCACCGCCCAGAATTGTCGCAAAATAGGCGGCAGTGGTGACGTAGACTAGGCTTTGGTTCCACTCAAAATAGACGTTAAAATTAGGATAGGCTAAAAAGGCGGGGCCTTTATGCCCAACGGGCAGTAAGACAGATGCCTGAGACGCATCGTCAAATAGGGCTCCATTGCGCGCTGTCACGCCTAGGACTTTCCAAAGTGAAACGGGGTAGGCCTTGTTGAGGCCGGTCATGGCCCAGTCAAAGCTTTTTGGTAGCTCAATTTCTTGCAGCCAAGGTTCATTGACCTGCCATCCTAGCCGCTTGAGTACATGCCCCCCGGTCATCAGCGCATCCAGCGCGGAGTTTTGTAAATCAACGCGGCCATCGCCGTCGCCATCTGTGCCGCTTTCGATGATATCTCCAGGCAGAATTTGGATCATACCAATTTCACCTGCCCAAGCCCCTGTGGTTAGAACTGGATCAAACTCCCCGCGTTTGAACAGCTCAAGAGCTGCAAAAATCTGGGGTCGAAACAGGTCAGGGCGTCGGCAATCATGGGCTAGGGTTATGAGGGAATTTAAGGTGTTAAAATTACCTTGATTAGCCCCAAAGTCTGTTTCAAAGCCCCAAAATGCCAAAAGAACACCGGGGGGCACACCAAATTTATCATTAATACGTTTAAAAATACTCGCATATTTTGCCGCATTTTTCTTTGCATCTTTTAAGCGATGCTCTGAGATAAGAATTTGTGAAAATGTAATAAAATCTTTTTGAAATATGCCCTGACTGCGATCGGCTTTTAGGACTTTGGGATCTTGTTGGGCTGCATCAAAAAATTCATTCACCAGAATGCTGCTATACCCCAAATCGTGGGCCTCTTGTCTGATAGTATTTAAAAACTGACCAAAGTTGCCACCGCAAGATGCGCCTAGCGTTGTAGCTGGAAAAACAAATGCTAAGATTAGCAGAAGTGGGCGCATTTTAATCCTCAAGACATTTTTAAATCACTACGAGTAGGCCTGATTCACAGAACACACACAAGCGCAAACCCAGCCACAAACACCAACATGCCTGACCATGTTATCCATAAAATACGGATAGTTTTTTCAATATCTGCTGGGCCGATGTCTTTTCGCCCAGTGGTATTGACCCACAGAAAATCTAGCATTTCCCCCTCATAACTGCGTGGGCCAGATAGGCTTATTCCCAATGCATGGGCCATCGCTGCTTCTGGCCAACCTGCGTTAGGCGAGCGGTGCAGCTTTGCATCATTGGCCAGCGAGCGCCATTTGGTTTTGCACCCCGTTAAGAGCCAAATTCCAAACGCGGACAGGCGTGCTGGGATCCAATTAGCTAAATCATCCAGGCGTGCGGCCGCCCAGCCAAAGTCTAAGTACGTTTCGTTTTTGTAACCAATCATGCTGTCGGCGGTGTTGATTGCTTTGTAGATCATCAAGCCTGGCAAGCCTGCGATTGCGAACCAAAAGGCTGGAGCCACAATCCCGTCAGAGAAGTTTTCAGCTGCGCTCTCGATGGCGCCGCGCGCCACTTGTGTTGCGTCCATATGTGCGGTGTCACGTCCAACAATCATAGCCACGCTCCGGCGCCCGGCCGTTAGGGACATTCGCAAGGATTGTGCGACGTCTTGCACATGCTGTACAAGGGATTTTTGTGCCAGCAGAATTGCTGCTAGAATGATCTCTGCTAAAGCTCCAAGCTGGCTTAGCACTAACCCTAGACCGCCACTGCAGAGCACGAGGCCTATGACTAAGATAACCCCTTTAATTTTTTGGTTGGGGGAATGATTGAACCCACTGCTCGCCTTTGCGATAATATTTCCAATCAAAACCGCTGGGTGTGGTATCCGTGACCAAAGCCAGCGGGGTTCGCCCATAAGGGCGTCCAGTAAAAGGGCAAAAAATAGCGTCATAGGGCGACCTCTAATCTGCCCCAATCAGACTTTGGGGGTAGGCCAAGCCTAATCCATGTTTTGCTATAGGGGAAAATTCGGCTCCAGATATGCGCTTGGGCCATCTGATGCTGTAAATCATGTGCGTTTTCAACATTATAGGTCCGAAATAGAGGGCAATCACCCATCGGGTCCGCTCCAATTTTAGCCATGATCTGATCTAAATATATGGCGTCTTCAGTTAATTTTTGACGTGTCTGTTCAGCCCAGGCATGATCATTGAGTGCTTGCGTCCCAACCTGAAGAGCTATACCCGAAACGGGCCAAGGCCCAAGTTTTTCGCGTAGCGGATCGATCAGCGCAGGGTCACCAATTGCAAACCCAAGGCGTAATCCTGCAAGACCCCAAAATTTCCCAAAGCTTTTTAGCAGGATATGACCCGGTAGTGCGGCTTTGGCGATATGACTTTTCTCAGGTGCAATATCACAAAAACTTTCATCGATCACCGTTAAGCGGGCCGCTATAATCTTGGAATGGAACTCGCCGGTTGGGTTGTTGGGATGTACAATTACACGTGCCTGAGGAGAAGTGTGATACGCTTGCGTATCCCAACCGTGAAAGAGAAAGGCGGCTGCATGTTCGTTATAGGTGCGTGTTGCAACTTCCACGAAACTGGCAGGCTGCAGTGATGGGATCTGTGCGATTGCAGAAGAACAGCCTGGCACCGCTAGAATATCAGCGCAGTCAGGTACGTTCCAAAACTCGCGTGCGGCAGCACAGAGAGCTGCATCAGCCTTATAATCGGGCAGGTTCTTCCAGCTGGAGGGCTCCAAGGTGGGGATGGCATAGGGCTTGGGGTTTATACCGGTCGACAGATCTAACCAATTAGAGCGCTTGCCTCCGTATTGTGCTACTGCAGCATCCAGCCCTCCACCATGATCGCGCCCATTTCTAGCCATCATTCCACGTCCGGAAGAGGTGCCATGCGGGAGGTGAAGCGGCCTTTCACAGGTTGGGGCCATTGCCGATAAGGCACTTGGCCGCTGTCTGATCCCTGATGCAACGTGGCATAATCGACAATCGCCTGTGCGTTTTCTTCGGTAGGCTCAAATGTACCGAGCACATAAGCCAGTTTTTTGGGCCCCTGGATAGCCACATTGCAAGCTCGGACACAACCCATCATGCAAGACACGCGGCGAGTTTTCAGTCCAGCAGTTTTTGCGCGCGGCTCAATCATGTCAGCTAAAATTTCGCCATCGGTCTGTGGCTGTACAACCGGATCCCAGTTCTCACGCTTGCAAGTATCACAAATGGTAATCCAAGAGGTCATGGGGTTCTCCAACTATTTATCTGCTCTTGTAGGATTGTTGCGACGGGTGCAAGAAAAACTCAAGGGTCCTATTGCTGCCTTATGGTTGGTTAATATTTTTGAGTGTCAATAAATTATAGTGTTGTATGATTTATAATAATTTTGAATAAAAATACTGACTTAAATTGCAGAAACTTTCTATGGGCTTAGTAAAACACTTATGCTGCATTTCATGAAGCTGCGGTTTGTCCTACATTGAAATCATCAAATCTCTGAGCTGTTTGCAAAGGTATAAAAGGTTATGGTTGTGTTGAGCCTAAAACTCGAAAGTTTTGGCTTATGTACTTTATACCAAAGTGTGGAAGATCTTGGCATGATTTTTAAGTATTAAGCCGAGTAGAGGTTCTTGTCACGTCCGTGGGGCTGGTTCCAATCCAAAATAGGGTTCGTGGGGATGATCCTATTTGGATTTATCGTGTCATGGCTAAAGTGATAGTGGCGTATAATATGTTGGATATTCAAAGTGTTAGAGATGCCTGGGTGTTGGTAAAGCTCACGGGTGTAGGCCCATAGATTTGGGTAATCAATAATACGCTTGCGGTTGCACTTGAAGTGCGTGTGATAAACTGAATCAAAGCGCGCTAGGGTTGGAAATAGGCGCCAATCCGCCTCAGTCAATTCTACACCCATTAGGTAGCGTCGGTCTTTGAGGTGATCCTCTAGCCAATCCAGAGTATCAAACAAGGGTGCAACGGCGGCATCATAGGCGGCTTGGGTGGTCGCGAAGCCACAACTGTAAACGCCATTATTAAGGGTGCTATATATCCGTTGATTAACGGGCTCTATCTCGGCACGCAACGCAGGCGGATAGAAGTCTAAGTCATTATCTGTCAGTTTGTTAAAGGCATTGTTGAACATGCGGATGATCTCTGAGCTTTCATTCGATACAATTGTGTTTTGGTGTTTGTCCCAAAGAATTGGAACTGTCACCCGGCCGCTGATAGTAGGATCGGTGCGCAAATAGATATCCCTGACAAATGGTAGGCCAAATTGGCGATCCCCAGTGGACCCATTTTGATCTGTTTCAAATGTCCAGCCATCGCTCAGCATATCGGGATGCACCACGTCAAAAGTGATGTGGTCTGTTAACCCTTTTATCTGACGAAAGATCATCGTGCGATGAGCCCAGGGGCAGGCATAGGAGACATAGAGGTGATAGCGCCCACTTTCAGCAATGAAGCCACCCTTTCCGCTGGGCCCTGGGCTGCCATCCGCCGTAATCCAATTGCGAAACCCTGCGGTGGAGCGTTCAAAAGTTCCACCTGATTTTTCAGTATCATACCAAACATCATGCCAAACACCGTCAACTAACTGCCCCATCTTAATTTACTCCCGCATCCACTGCTATCGCTTCAAACATACATAACTCCTAATGCTATAAAGACAAATTGACGGGAAAATGCGCGGACCGGGATTAGTATCCCGGTTGTCTTGGCATCTTAGAGCTTCATCAAGCCGCAGATGTCTTGGCTTTCATTGGCTGCAGCTAAGTGGGGCTATCGCAGGTTAGACCTTTGGTGGTGCCATCTGATATTGAAGAAGGTGCCCGATGGGTCGTTTGCGAGTGCCGCACGGTCGGAAATCCATTTGCTCTACTTAGGCATATGGCGTAACGTGACAGCCAGACGGTGTCGAGGGACCGGAGCGGAGCATGGAAAGGCATTGACCCAAACTGGGGGTGCACACCATGATCGTCAGAAAAAGCAACATATCTTATGTGTTGTGGGCTCTTCGATAGCTATTTTGAAGGACCCGACCATGACCCGCATAGTGATCATGTTAGCCTGTTTTGTACCCGCACCCGCGCTGGCCCATGTTGGGCATGTTGGCGGTTTGGCAGGCCATGACCATTGGGTGGCCGTGGCGGCCATTGCTGCGGCTCTTGTCGCCGCCGCTGTGGTAGCGCTCAAGGGGCGCGGTGTAGAGGCGTCCAAAGAACATGAACCCGAATTGCAGGAGGCTTGAGATGAGCAAAATTGGTGTGATGATTTGTGGCCATGGCTCCCGAAGCCAAGTGGCGGTGGATCAATTTAGCGTATTGGCCGAAAAGCTTCCAGCTCTTCTGCCCCGTGATTGGGCGGTTGAATACGGTTATTTGGAATTTGCAAATCCGGTGATCCGCGACGGCTTGGACCGTTTGCGCGCGCAAGGCTGTGATAAGATATTGGCGGTTCCGGGCATGCTGTTTGCCGCGATGCATTCCAAAAATGACATCCCGACAGTGCTCAACACCTATGCGGCCAAACATGGCATTGAGGTTAGCTACGGCCGTGAGCTGGGCGTTGATCCGAAAATGATTGCTGCCGCAGGCGCACGGATCCAAGAAGCGTTGGATGTGGCCAATTCAGAGCATGGTCTGGTGCCGATGCATGAGACCTGCCTTGTGGTGATCGGTCGGGGAGCTTCGGATCCTGATGCCAATGGCAATGTCGCAAAAATCGCTCGCATGCTGCACGAAGGCATGGGCTTTGGCTGGTGTGAAACCGGATATTCTGGCGTGACCTTTCCACTGGTGGAGCCTTGCCTACAGCATACAACCAAACTGGGCTACAAACGTGTTGTGGTCTTCCCCTATTTCCTCTTCTCCGGAATTTTGATTGACCGTATCTATGGTTTCACCGATCAAGTAGCAGCTAAAAATCCAGATATCCAATTTGTAAAAGCTGGATATTTGAACGACCATGATCAAGTCCTAGCGACCTTTGCTGAGCGGATCACCGAGCAAGTGGGCGAAATTCCTCCGCCAAACTGTGCCATGTGCAAATATCGCACACAGGTTTTGGGCTTTGAAGCTGAGGTTGGCGCGGTACAAGAGTCGCATCATCACCATGTGGAAGGCCAAGGGGCCTCGGCGCCGGGCTCGAATGTGGAAGATTGCAGGCTTTGTGACAGTTTTTGCACCGGCCTATGCCGCCTCGAGAGCCAGGCCGCGCAGCATCATGACCACAGCCATGATCACAGCCACGACCATGTACATGCAACCTATCCCCATGCCGATCATCCGCATGGGCCTGAAAGCGCACGTAAAATATCTAAGAGCTAATTTCATCTAATGGGTTTTGCCCGTTGCCTACAACCTAAGGCCCGCTGATGCGTCCCTATGAAAAAAACCCTAAGGCGATCTACGCCGAAAGCTTTGCCACCGTTGCACGGGAGGCAAGTCTAGAACGCTTTCCCCATGGTTTGGACAAGCTAGCTACGCGGATTATTCACGCCTGCGGAATGGTGGATATTGCCGATCGTTTGGCCTTTTCCGAGCATGCCTTCCCAGCTGGTGCTGCGGCCCTGGCTGCTGGCGCGCCAATTCTATGTGATTGCGAAATGGTGGCTGCAGGTATCATTCGTCGCTATCTGCCCGCTGATAATCCGGTCTTGGTCACTTTGAACGACCCTTCGGTGCCCGACCGTTCGGCCCGTATCGGCAACACCCGTTCTGCTGCCGCGGTTGAGCTTTGGGCTGAACATCTTGAGGGGGCGGTTGTGGCCATTGGCAATGCTCCAACTGCCTTGTTTCACTTGCTTGAGCTGCTCGACCAGGGTGCGCCAAAGCCTGCGGTGATCCTTGGCTTTCCGGTGGGCTTCGTGGGGGCGGCGGAATCAAAGGCTGAATTGGCCGCCAATGCCCGCGGCTGTGAATTTGTGGCGCTGTGTGGTCGGCGTGGTGGTTCGGCCATTGCGTCGGCGGCGGTCAATGCCTTGTCTGCAGGCCTGCCGGAGCTGCTGTCATGAGCGCTTGGCTGCATATCGTGGGAATCGGTGAAGATGGCTTGGATGGGCTTGTGCCTGCGGCGCGTGCGGTGGTGCAATCGGCAGAAGTGATCATTGGCGGTGATCGGCACCACCAATTGGCTGGCTTTGTGTCTGCTGAACGGCTGAAATGGCCGAGCCCCTTTGACGCTTTGATTGCACAGCTGCAAGCATTGCGTGGCAAACGGGTGGTGGTCTTGGCCACCGGTGACCCGCTTTGGTTCTCGGTTGGTGCGCGTATTGGGCGGTCTATAGATCCGTCGGAGATCACCTATTACCCACAGATCAGCGCGTTCCAGCTGGCTTCTGCGCGGATGGGTTGGTCGATGGCAGATGTGGAAACGCTGACCGTGCATGGCCGACCCGTGGAGCAAATGATTGCCTTTATCCAACCGGATCAACGGCTTTTGATTCTTACGACCGGTGATAATACCCCGGAGCAGATCGCGAAGTTTCTAGCAGATCGCGGGTTTGGCGCGTCAAAGATGACCGTCTTGGCGGCCATGGGCGGCGAGAATGAATTGCGCTTTGATGGCATAGCCGCGACTTGGGATCATGAGGTGCCTGCCTTCAATACCTTGGCGGTGGACTGTATTGCTGCACCGGATGCGGCCTTGTTGCCACGTGTGCCGGGCTTACCCGATGAATTATTTGAACATGACGGCACCATGACCAAACGTGAAACCCGCGCGGTGACCATTGCCAAGCTGATGCCGATGCGTGGCGCATTGCTTTGGGATATAGGCACTGGCTGCGGCTCGGTCGCGGTGGAATGGATGCGTGCGGCGCGCTATGCGCAGGCGATTGGCATTGAGCCGAGGGCGGACAGACGCGCTATGGCGGCTCAAAACGCGCTGGCACTTGGCACGCCCAAGCTTGAATTGTTGGCGGGCACTGCCCCGGAGGTATTGGAGGGTCTTGCATCTCCCGATGCGATTTTTGTGGGCGGTGGTCTGACCGATGGCGTATTTGATGGGGCGTGGGGGGCACTCAAACCTTTGGGACGTTTTGTGTCCAATGCGGTGACGCTGGAAAGCGAGGCTATCCTGATGGAGCTGCACAAGAAATATGGTGGTGAGCTGGTGCGCTTGGCGGTCACCCGCGCAGAGCCTGTGGGCCCCTATTGCGGCTGGAGGCCATTCATGCCGGTCACCCAATGGAGTTTGATCAAAAGATGAGTGGAATCTTATATGGCGTGGGCCTTGGGCCTGGTGATCCGGGTCTCATCACCGTCAAGTCCAGCCGTCTGATTTCGAAAGCGCGGGTGATTGCTTACCCAAGCCTGGCTGGGGGCGAAAGCTTTGCCCGTTCAATTGCCGCAGATTTAATTTCACCCGAGGCTAAAGAGATTGTGATGGATGTGCCCATGACCGTCGAGCGCGCCCCGGCGCAAGCAGCCTATGACATTGGCGCAAAGAACATTGCAGCTGAGCTGGATCGTGGCGAGGATGTGGTCTGCCTTTGCGAGGGGGATCCGTTTTTCTATGGCAGCTTTATGTATCTCTACGCACGGCTTGCGACAGATTATCAGGTGGAAGTCGTACCGGGTGTGACTTCAATTACCACATGCGCAGCGCGGGCGGGTATGCCCTTGGCCGCGCGCAATGAACGTCTAACGGTTTTGCCTGGCCCCTTGCCGGTAGAAGAGCTGCGTACGCGCATCGAGGGAGCGGAGAGTGTAGCTATTATGAAAGTGGGACGGCATTTAAATAAAATTCGAACTGTGATCGCTGAGTTGGGCTTGACTGACAAAGCGGCCTATATCGAGCGCGCCAGCCTGCCGGATGAATTGGTTTGTCCCTTGGCGGATGCCCCCGAAAACGCTCCCTATTTTTCAATGATCATATTAACGAAAGGGGCCGACCCATGGCTCTAACTCCTGTTGTTCTGGCTCTGAATGCCTCCGGTTTTGCGACTGCGCAAAAGGTGGCTGCGGCCCTTGGCGCTCAGCTGCATGGTCGGGAAGGTCGTGTGGCGCAGCCGGATATTTTTTTTGCCAATGCTCTGGACCATGCGCGCGATTTATTCGCCGCTGGTGTGCCTATTGTGGGGGTCTGTGCCAGTGGGATTTTGATCCGCGCTGTGGCCCCGTTACTGGCTAATAAAACAATGGAACCGCCGGTGGTCTCCGTGTCCGATGATGGTGCGGTTGTGGTGCCACTGTTGGGCGGACACCATGGCGCCAACCGATTGGCGCGTGATATTGCTGTGGCTTTGGGGGGCATCGCTGCTGTGACCACGGCGGGGGATGTGTCTTTGGGCGTGTCTTTGGATGAGCCTCCACAGGGCTGGGCTTTGGTAAACCGCCTTGACGCTAAAGCCGCTATGGCCGCTTTGCTGGCCGGTGGTGGCGCTGCGGTTTTGGGTGATGAAAAGGCCAGGGCCACTTGGCTTGCAGATTTGCCTGCAGGCGATGCGGTACGCCTCACCTGTGCGATTGCGCCACAAGCCGACTTGGGTCCAAACCATCTACAATTTGCCCCGCAACGGGTGACGGTTGGTGTGGGATGCGCGCGCAATTGCCCGCCGCAAGAACTTGCGGATCTGGTGCGTTCTGCCCTATCCGATGCCGGTGTCTGTGACGCAGCGGTGCATTCGGTAAATACGATTTCGCTGAAGGCTGATGAGCCTGCGATCCTTGACTTGGCCGCCTTATTGGGCGCGCCACTTCGATTGTTTTCTGCCGCTGAATTGGAAGCTGAAACGCCACGGCTGGCCACGCCATCTGGCGTGGTCTTTGCCGAAGTGGGGTGTCACGGTGTGTCTGAGGCGGCGGCCTTGGCGCAGGCGGGCTCTGAGGGCACGCTTTGGGTGCAAAAGCGGAAAACGGCCAATGCCACTGTGGCCCTTGGCCTATCGCCTGAACCTACGGCCACATTGAATGGCACGCCGCGCGGGCGTTTGTCGGTTGTGGGCATCGGCCCTGGCCAAGCTGCTTGGCGCACTCCTGAGGTGTCGCGCTTGGTTGCGGATGCGCAAGAGCTGGTGGGATATGGCCTGTATATTGATTTGCTTGGACCTTTGGCCGTTGGCAAAGCCCGGTCAGATTTTCCTTTGGGTGGCGAAGAGGCGCGGTGCCGCTATGCGTTGGAACAGGCAGGCCTAGGGAAGAATGTGGCGCTGGTCTGCTCTGGCGATGCGGGCATCTATGCCATGGGAGCCTTGGTATTTGAACTTTTGGACCGCGGGCCCGATCAATTGGGAGTGAGCGATGCCGCCCGTCGGGTTGAAGTCGTCTGTTCGCCGGGTGTGTCCGCCTTGCAAGGGGCCGCGGCCCGCGCTGGGGCCCCTTTGGGCCATGATTTTTGCACGATTTCCCTGTCTGATCTGCTGACACCGCGCGATGATATTTTGCGGCGCCTCAAGGCGGCCGCCGAGGGGGATTTTGTTATAGCCTTCTACAATCCAGTGTCAAAAACCCGCCGGACATTGCTGGCTGAGGCCCGCGATATTTTGTTGCAACATCGGCCTGAAGACACGCCAGTGCTGCTGGCTAGCTCATTGGGCCGACCTGAAGAGCATATCTGCTATCGCAGGCTCGCTGATTTGCAGGTGGATGAGGTCGATATGCTGACGGTGGTTCTGGTGGGATCATCCAACTCACGTCTGGCGCAATTGGGTGAAGGGCCGCGCATGTTTACGCCGCGTGGCTATGCGCGCAAAATTGATGGCGATTTGGCCTCTGGCACACAAAGGAAAGACACATGACCGTATATTTCGTAGGTGCTGGCCCGGGTGACCCTGAACTTTTGACCCTCAAGGCGGCTCGGATTATTGGGCAGTGTCCGGTTTGCCTTTTTGCAGGCTCCCTAGTGCCTGTTGAGGTTGTGGACTGTGCACCAAACGGCGCGCGCGTGCTCGACACCGCCCCGATGACGCTCGATGAAACACATGCGGAAATTTTAAGCGCACACGCCATGGGCCAGGACGTTGCGCGGGTACATTCGGGTGATCCGTCTCTCTATGGTGCAATCGCCGAGCAAATTCGCCGTTTGCGCGCGGATGGGATTGAGTATGAGATAATCCCAGGGGTTCCAGCTTATACTGCGGTTGCGGCTGCCTTGGGGCAAGAACTTACCATTCCAGAAGTGGCGCAATCTATAATCTTAACGCGTATGTCGATGAAATCTACCTCAATGCCAGTTGGTGAAACACTGGCAAATTTTGCCATCTCAGGCGCGACCCTAGCCATCCACCTGGCGATACGTAATATGCGTGAAATTGAGCGGGTGTTGATCCCGCATTATGGTGCTGATTGTCCAGTTGTGGTGGCCTACCGCGCCAGTTGGCCTGATCAGCTCATCATTCGCGGTAATTTGAGTGATATTCGCAAAAAGGTTCGGGATGCCAAAATTACCCGAACGGCTTTAATTTTGGTTGGCCCTGCATTGAAAGAGCAGCAAGATTTTGTCGACTCTGCGCTGTACAATCCTGATATGGAACATGTCCTACGCAATAAAAAGACGTCAACACTGCTCGGTGCGTAACGTCAAATACTGTTTTTGAATCGTTTGCTTGACCATGCAGTGAAACCCGCGCACGCTGTTAGCTGGGGAGAAACCAAAATGACGACATTTTTGCCAAAAGAAGTGGCCGATGGTTTAGAGGCTGCCCGCAAGCAGGCCCTCCATAGTAAAAGTCGATTACGGGTACAGTCTGGATCCGAAACATTAACCGTGCTCAAATACTGGGATGGTGGGTTTTCGGTAGATTTAGAAGACGCACCACAGCTGCGCGGATTAGTGGATCTTTACGATGGGAGTATCCACCTTTATCAGTGTCTGATTGTCGCCTCCGAAGAGGAGGGCAGCGAAATGCGCTATGAATTCAAGCGTAATACCCGCGCCGTCAAGACTGCCCCACTTGATTTTGAACGTGTGGAGAATGGGCCTATCGCTTTGATCGGGCAGAGCTAACGGTTCACTTTATTGTAAATCTGAAAAAGCCGCCTGCATATTTGCTACAGCACGTTCAATATTTTTCCGGGTGGTACCAATGTTAAACCGTAAGAAATTTTCGCCGCCGCTCCCATACGTTGGCCCATGATTGGCAGCAATTTTAGCCTGCTTCTGTACGCGCTCAATTACATCAGTCAGGGGCATGCCCGTCCCTGAAAAGTCGACCCAAGCTAAGTATGTGGACTCTAATTCCATCGTTTTCACACCCGGGATGGCATTTATGCCTGCATTAAATATTTTGT
This sequence comes from Alphaproteobacteria bacterium UBA4588, assembly GCA_905182195.1. Classification (GTDB taxonomy): domain Bacteria; phylum Pseudomonadota; class Alphaproteobacteria; order Rhodobacterales; family Rhodobacteraceae; genus Planktomarina. The sequence continues at coordinate 178,923 of CAJJAW010000008.1, read as the reverse complement.
GGTTTTCGTCTAAGTAATGTACTAATTCATCCACCCATTTAGCACCCTCGGGTGAGTAGGCTGCTGTGGCCATATGCATGCCAAAGGCATTTGGAGACAAGCCGAGCCCCTGCATCCGTTGGGAAAATTGTGCACGCAAGTCTGGATCTTCAATGATGACATTGCCCGTATGGCTGCCCGCTATGTTAAAAGTTTTTGTGCTAGCTGTCATCATGATCAACCGATCGGAGATACCTTCGATCAGTGCCATCGGAGTATGTTTGAGCCCAAAGGTCAGATCATGGTGGATCTCATCACTGACTAGAATTAGGTCATGGCGCTTGGCGAACGCGGCGACTTGTTCCAATTCGGTGCGGCTCCAAATCCGTCCGCCTGGATTGTGTGGAGAACAAAGGACAATCATCCTAGCATGAGCTGGCAAGACTGCATCATAGGCCTCAAAGTCCATCTCGTAGCGCCCATTATCGTTGAACAACGGCAGTTCAATGACTTCACGGTTATTTGCGTGTATTACCTTTGCGAAGGCATAATAGACCGGTGTAAACAGGACGATGCCGTCGCCTGGGGTAGTGAACGTATCTATACACATTGCCGTACCGTTGACCAACCCGTGGGTTGTAAACACGCCATCGCGTGGGACCTCCCAGCCATGGCGATGCTTCATCCACCATTGGATTGCATCTAAGTATGGCCCGTCATCGCCAAAATAGCCATAAACTCCATGATCGAGTAACTCAGTCAGTTTATCTTGCACTATTTTTGGTGGACGAAAATCCATATCGGCCACCCACATGGAAAGGCCGTCATTTGGAGATACCCCATAGAGCATTTCCATCGTGTCCCATTTTGCTGAATGCGTATTGCGGCGGTCTATATGTTCGTCAAAGTTCATAATATTTCCTAAAACAATTGTTTTCAGAGTATCTGGGCTGGGCTGAGGATCAAGAGAGAAGTGGTTCTGTTTGAGGTGGATACAGGCAATAGAAGTGAGATTTGACCCTAATGTAGCTCAAGTGAAGGCTTAGTTGAAAAAGATACCAAGAAACTTGCCTTGAGGAATTGCGCTGTAGCGCGGGTTTGAATATCAGGTGTCATATGACATTGCGCCCCATATTGATCCACCCCGACCCACGCTTAAAGAAAATAGCGGCCCCTGTAGTCAGGGTTACGACAGCACTCACGCGGTTGGCTGATGATATGCTGGAAACCATGTATGATGCTCCCGGCATTGGTCTGGCAGCGCCCCAGGTTGGGGTGATGGCCCGCATGTTTGTGATGGATTGCGTAAAAGATGAGGGAGAGGTTCCTTGCCCGATAGTGATTATGAACCCTGAGATACTGTGGCTTTCGGAGGATCTGAGTACATATGAAGAGGGTTGCCTGTCAATCCCAGAACAATACGGCGATGTGGAGCGGCCCGCTGCAGTGGAGTTGCAATGGCTTGGCCTTGATGGCCAGATCCACAAGCAGCGCTTTGATGGGCTCTGGGCAACCTGTGCGCAGCATGAGCTGGATCATTTGAATGGCAAGCTATTCATTGATCACCTAAAGCCGATGCGCCGCCAGATGATCACCCGAAAAATGCAAAAGCTGAAGCGTGAGCAGGCCCGGCCATGACCCGTCATATTGTTCCTTGGCCAAATCCGTGTTTGAGGGCTAAAGCTGAAACTGTATCTGAAATTACGCCAGAGATTTTTGAGATTTGGCAAGATATGATTGCAGTTATGGAGGCGATGCTCTGTGTTGGTTTGGCGGCACCGCAATTGGGCATTGGCCTGCGTCTGGCGGTTGTTGATGCCTCCTCGGCACGCAGCCAGGTTCTGCGGATGGCCAATCCCAAAATTCTTCATGCGTCGGCCAAATTTGAGATGGGAGAGGAAGCTAGTCCCAATCTACCTAATGTTTCAGCCCAAATTAAACGTTCAAGTGGCGTGAATGTTCGCTACATGGATGAGACTGGCGCCATGCAGGAAAAGGATCTGGTCGGGCTTTGGGCGCGCTCGCTGCAACATCAAGTGGACCATCTGAATGGACGGATGTATTTTGATAATCTGTCGAAACTCAAGCGCGATATGATGATTAAAAAGGCCCGCAAGCAATGCGTGTAGTGTTCATGGGTACGCCGGAGTTTTCCGTCACCGCCCTCGAGGCTTTGGCCGCAGCAGGTCATGAGATTGTGGCGGTCTACAGTCAGCCCCCCCGCAAGTCAGGCCGGGGCCTAAAACTGCGGCCATCGCCTGTGCATCAGTTGGCCCAGACGCGTGGCTGGCCTATCTTTACCCCGGTAAACTTTCGTGATCCTGCAGATGTGGTGGCTTTCGCAGACCATGACGCTGATATCGCCGTCGTGGTGGCCTATGGGTTGATCTTGCCGCAAGCGCTTTTGGACATGCCCAAACAGGGTTGTTTGAATATTCACGCCAGCCTATTGCCACGCTGGCGGGGGGCGGCCCCCATTCACCGGGCGATCATGGCTGGAGACCAGACGACTGGTGTGTGTATTACGCAAATGGATGCTGGGCTGGACACTGGCCCGGTGCGCATTCGGCGCAGCTTAGACATCGGTGCCAGCGAAACTACAGCTCAATTACACGACCGATTGGCTGTTACGGGCTCTACGGCTGTTGTTGATGTTTTGGCAGATCTTGCGGGCCATGCCTGCGTGCCTCAGGTCGAGGAAGGCCTAAGCTACGCCACTAAGGTCGACAAATTAGAAGCCCGAATTGATTGGACTCGCTCTGCTGTCGAGATCGACCGCCAAATCCGTGGCCTGTCGCCCTTCCCGGGCGCTTGGTGCATGATGGACGATCAACGGCTAAAGGTTCTCGCCTCCTGCCTATCGGACGGTGCAGGCGTGCCGGGACAGGTGTTGCAAGCCAGTGAAATAGCCTGTGGTGATGGTTCCGTTATTCTAACAACTCTGCAACAGGCCGGCAAAACAGCCCAAACCGCTGAAGCATTTTTTCAGGGCCACAGCCTGCCGGAGCTGTTGGAGTAGATCGCCTTAAGCCTGAGCAACCGGCATCCTGATCAAGCCCAACGGATCAAGCCAATGATGGCGGAAGCGGCATAGAAGACTTGGAGCAGCAAAAACGTCCAGCGGTGGTCGATGACTGCCCAGGCGGCGAACAGGCTGGCCGAGATAAATAGCAAGGTGAAGCCGAGAATTTCGTTCCCAGTATTGCTTGCGATCAACAAGGCATAGATCATAGCCAGCACCGAGCCTATTATTTCAAATATCGAGGTGAGTTTTCGGTTATCCATGGTTTTTGTCCCAATTCAATACGACTTCACTCTTTAAAAGGCGCCATTCCAGCGCGGGCAAGTTCGTCGGCCAGTTCGTTTTCAGGGTGGCCTGCGTGGCCTTTGATCCATTCCCAAGTGACTGCATGTTGGGCTTGGGCGGCGTCGAGTTGCTTCCACAGGTCTTCGTTCTTCACGGGCTTTTTGGCTGCAGTTTTCCAACCGTTTTTTTTCCAGTCAAAAATCCATTTGGTCACGCCGTCTTTGACATAAACACTGTCGGTCACCACGGTGATGGTTGAGCTCCGTGACAGGGCTTCCAGCGCCGAGATTGCGGCCATCAGTTCCATGCGGTTGTTGGTGGTCTCCTGAGCGCCACCTTTCAGCTCGCGTTGTTTGGTGACGCCTGAGCCAGATTTGGCCTGTAGCACCACGCCCCAGCCGCCCGGTCCCGGGTTGCCACTACAGGCGCCGTCAGTATAGGCAATTAAGCTACGCATAAGCGGTCATCATTATAAAAGGCTCCACATCGCCGGCTAACCCAAGTTCTTTTCCCTCGCGCTGAAAGGTGATCGTAAATCCTGCAGTGGTTAGCACATCAGCAAGTTCGTCGGCAGCATAATAGGTATAGAACCGGCCAAGCGCATCGCGTTTTTCGCCTCGGCCAAGCTTCATACCCAAATGCAAAATACCGCTGGAGTGCAGAGCTGTGTGGCAGGCCTGGATGTAGCGCGAAAAGTTTGAGCGTGTGGCGTGTAGCAGTGAAAAATTTGCATAAATACCATGGTAAGTCGCAGCAGTTGGCATTCTGTCAAAGGTGGCTTGTTTGGCTTTGACACCTGGGTGTTTGGCCGCGGCTGCAACCATAGCCTCGCTGCCATCGGTAGCGTCAACCTGAAGGCCCTGGCTTGCCATTTCGGCAGCAGCAAGCCCTGGGCCACAACCTAAATCCAGCACTCGCCCGCCTTTAGGAATTGCGCTAATAAAAGCCAAAAGAGATTTGCTGGGTGGCGCTTGGGTGAGGCGCAGATAGTCTTCAATTCTTACATCATACACGGCAAGTGTTTGTACGTCGGTCATGATATGTGGTTTTTCTGTTGGAGTATAGGACCTGTTGAGCTCAGGCCCGTAAGGTCATTAATAACACTGAATATTTGGGCTATCATTTTGCGTCACGCAAGACGCGTGGTACTTTGAAACTCACATTTTCTTTGGTAGTTTCAACAGTTTTTACAGATACATTATAGTAATCGGAAAAGGCATTTACCACTTCTTGGATCAAAACATCTGGTGCGGAGGCGCCCGCCGTAATACCAATGCTTTTGATCCCATGTAGGGCACGCCAATCAATATCCGTGGCCTGTTGCACCAGTTGCGTATAGCTGCAGCCTGCGCGTGAGGCGACTTCCACCAGACGCTTAGAGTTTGATGAGTTTGGGGAGCCGACAACTAAAAGTGCGTCGGAAAGTGGTGCAATTGCTTTTACAGCTTCTTGGCGATTGGTGGTTGCGTAGCAGATGTCTTCTTTGTGTGGGCCTATTATTTTTGGAAAGCGGCTTTGCAAAGCTGCCACGATCCCGGCTGTGTCGTCCACAGATAGTGTGGTTTGTGTTATATAGGCTAGCTGGTCCGCATCACGGACTTGAACTTGGGCTACGTCGACTTCGGTTTCGACCAAAAGTACTTCCCCATCTGGTAGTTGCCCTATAGTGCCTACTGTCTCTGGATGTCCTGCATGGCCAATCATGATCATCTGCAAACCGTTTTGGCTATGCCGCTCCGCTTCAATATGAACTTTGCTGACTAATGGGCAGGTTGCATCTACAAAAATCATATTGCGCGCATGGGCGGCATTTGGAACGGATTTTGGAACTCCATGAGCTGAAAAAATGACGGGGCGATCGTCGGGGCATTGATCAAGTTCCTGGACAAAAATAGCGCCCTTGTCACGCAGACTATCTACTACGAATTTATTATGCACAATTTCGTGTCGGACATAAACTGGGGCACCCCATTTTTGTAGGGCCAATTCAACAATTTTGATGGCACGGTCAACGCCCGCACAAAACCCACGCGGGGCCGCAAGGTATAGTTTGAGGTGGGGTTTTGGCATGTTTGGCATCCTTTACCCGGAAACTAGTCTTGCCTGGCTGGATCGTCCAGAGTGCGGTCTGGTTTATTCACCGTCAGTTAGTGGCATTGTCATCAGTTTCGCGTACTGGACGGCCAATGGCATCACGCAAATCATCCAACTCGATAAAGTTATCGCATTGGCGACGAAGTTCATCCGCAAGCATCGGCGGATTGGTTCTGATTGTTGAAACAACGGAAACGCGAACGCCTTGGCGCTGAATGCTTTCAACCATTGGACGGAAATCGCCATCACCTGAGAACAATACAATATGATCGACATGCGGCGCTAATTCCATTGCGTCGACAGTTAATTCAATATCCATGTTACCTTTAATTTTCCGGCGCCCTTGACTATCAGTAAATTCTTTGGCTGCTTTCGTCACCATGGTGAAGCCATTGTAATTCAGCCAGTCTACCAGTGGACGGACCGGGGAATATTCATCATTTTCAAGTAGCGCAGTATAATAAATTGCACGCAGCATTTTGCCGCGGTTCATGAACTCATGCCGTAGTAATTTATAGTCTATATCAAACTCAAGAGCCTTTGCTGCTGAGTATAAATTTACTCCATCAATAAGGAGAGCCAAACGCTCATCGCGATAAAACATTAAAACATCCTTTTAAGTATTATTAGGTTTCATCTGTTGTAGTGTGCGTGCGCGAAGTCTATAATTATATAGGAGAAAAGATCCTAATAATATTAAGTAAGACAAGCCATGTATAAGACAAGCCATGTAAATGTTACAAATGCAAATTGACTCAAAACCGGTCCAAAAAAGTGCATTAGTAGCACTTGGTGCAAATCTACCCTCTTCTGTGGGTGAGCCCGAAAAAACTTTGTGTTACGCAATTTCAAATTTGCGTTGGCGCACCAATAGCTTGATGTACCGAAGTAGGTTTTTCTCTACTCCTTGTTTCCCGGTTGGCTATGGCCCAGATTATGTGAATGGAGCCGTTGAGTTTAAGTTTCAAGGCAAAGCAAATGAGCTTTTAAATATTTTACACGATATAGAAAAAATTTTTGGTCGTGCGCGTGATACCAGGTGGAGTGGGAGAGTGTTAGACTTAGATTTGTTGACTTTTGGGGATATTATTGCTCCATCCCTGAATGGCTATGCGCAATGGCGAGACATGCCGCTTTCACAGCAGATACAACAAACGCCTACAGAAATGATCTTGCCGCACCCGCGACTGCAGGACCGTGCCTTTGTCTTAGGCCCCTTAATGGATATAGTCCCTGACTGGCGCCACCCTGTCTTTGGGCTGACGGTGCAGCAAATGTATGGCCGTTTGTCAGTAGCTGATCGTGATGCCCTGCGGCCGATGCCAGAGCCATAATGCGCATTTCACTCTTGCGTTTCTTTACGTTCACTCCTAAGTAGCAAGCTTCATTACAGGTGCAGGAGATTCGTCATGGCGCGTGTCACAGTTGAAGATTGTGTAGATAAAGTACCAAATCGCTTCGATCTAGTTATGCTAGCGTCCCACCGGGCCCGCGAAATCGCCAGTGGATCGCCGGTAACCGTGGATCGCGACAATGATAAAAACCCTGTTGTATCCTTGCGTGAAATTGCAGACGAAACTCAGATGGTTGGCGACCTGCTAGAGCGTCTTATCGAAAGTAATCAAACGCAAATCGAAATTGACGAGCCTGAAGAAGATTCTATGGCCTTGCTGATGGGTGGCGAGCCAGACAAGCCTGCCGAAGATGATTTAAATGATGAAAAACTTTTGCGTGCCTTGATGGAAGCTCAAAGCAAGCCTTAAGGAAGTGAGCGCATGATCACTGCCGATGACCTGATCGGTCTGATACGCGCTTATAACCCGTCAACTAACGTTGCTCTTATAACTAAAGCTTATAATTTTTGTTGCGAGATGCATGAAGGGCAGATGCGCCGTTCTGGCGAACCTTATTATACCCATCCGGTAGCTGTGGCATGTTTACTTGCCGACCAGCAGCTAGATGATGCGTCGATCATCACTGCTCTTCTGCATGATACGATTGAGGACACAAAAGCTAAATATACCGATGTTGAGGAGCTATTTAGTCATGAAATAGCTGACCTTGTTGACGGAGTGACTAAGCTTACCAATCTGCAGTTGTCTTCCACAGTGAACAAGCAGGCCGAAAACTTTCGAAAATTGATTATGGCTACGTCGAAAGACATTCGGGTGACTTTAGTCAAATTGGCAGACCGTTTGCACAATATGCGCACCATTCGCTCGATGAGCCCGGCGAAACAGCAGCAAAAAGCCCGTGAAACAATGGATATCTATGCGCCACTTGCTGGCCGGATGGGTATGCACTGGCTCCGTGAAGAGCTTGAAGACCTTGCGTTTCAAGTTCTGAATCCTGAGGGTCGGCAGTCCATTATTCGCCGATTCATCAAATTACAAAATGAGACTGGCGATGTGGTTGAACAAATAAAGTGTGATTTACTTGCGGAGATGGCGAGCGAACGTATTCTGGCTGAAATACAAGGCCGCGCTAAAAAGCCATATTCTATTTGGCGTAAAATGCAGACAAAGGAGTTATCGTTTTCTCGTCTATCTGACATATATGGATTTCGTGTTATCGTGGGTGGTGAAGCCGATTGTTACCGTGTTTTGGGTGTAATTCACCAACGCTGGCGGTCAGTGCCTGGTAGGTTTAAAGATTATATTAGCCAACCCAAAACTAACGGCTATCGTAGCATCCATACCACGGTCTCTGGACGAAATGCGCGTCGAGTTGAGGTGCAGATACGCACCAAGGCTATGCATCAAGTTGCTGAAAAAGGCGCAGCAGCGACATGGTCATATCGTGATGGTGCGCGGGTTGAAAACCCTTTTGCTCGCGATCCATCGGCTTGGATTGCGTCTCTGACGGAACGGTTTGGGCCTGAGGGTGACGACGGTGAGTTTTTTGAGGCGTTTAAGCTGGAAATGTACACTGACCAGGTGTTTTGCTTTACGCCGAAGGGTGAAGTCATCAAGCTGCCTCGTGGCGCAACACCGATCGATTTTGCCTATTCCATCCACACCCGGATCGGGTCAGCTTGCGTGTCGGCGAAGGTGGATGGGATCCGAGTGCCGCTTTGGACACGCCTGCGTAATGGACAATCTGTGGAAATAATTACTGCAGAGGGCCAAACTCCGCCGGCCAGTTGGATTGATATTGCAGCGACTGGGCGTGCTAAAACCGCTATTAGGCGCAGTCTACGTGAAGTGGACCGAGAAAAATTTATCAATCTAGGACGTGAGTTTGCTCGGGTTGCGTTTGAAAATGTAAATAAAAAGTCCACGGACCGAGCTTTAAGTACTGCTGCAAAACACTTTGGCCTACCTAATGCGGATGAGCTTTTGGCGCGTCTTGGCAGCGCTGAGATTGCTGCCCGTGAAGTGGTTGCAGAACTTTATCCCAACCTCAAAGTGCGCTCAACCGATGAGGTAGAGGCTGCCCTTGCCGTGATCGGTCTGGAGCCAGGACAAAATTTTGCGCATGCTGCTTGTTGCAATCCCCTACCGGGCGAACGAATTGTTGGCATAACCTTTCGTGGTCAAGGTGTTGTAGTGCATACGATCGATTGCCCCAATCTTCTGCATTATGAAAAACAAATGGATCGCTGGTTGGATTTGGCTTGGCATGATGGCCTACATGCTGCGACCCATCCTGTGCGTATCGAAGTGACTATCCGAAATGGTGCTGGGGTTATGGGTCATATTTGCACTTTGATCGGCGACCAGAAGGCAAATATATCAGATATGTATTTTGTGGATCGCAAACCAGACTATTTTAAATTGATTATCGACTTGGAATTGCGGGATGTGTCACAATTGCACATGGTGTTAACCGCGTTGGAAGCAGAGAACGACGTTGCAGAGATCAATCGGCATCGTGACCCGACGTTGGCGCAGGATATAACTTCTTTCGAAGGTGAATGGGATAAAGTTGGTGTTTAGACGTCGCGACAGACGTGGATTGGGTAGAGCGATTTGGGAAGTGATATATCCCAAAGGTGGGTGGAACCGTGCCTATATCTACGTAAAGCACCGTTTGCAGCGTTTACCTGGCACACCAGAGCAAATTGCGCGAGGTATAGCTGTAGGCGTCTTTACCGCGTTTACTCCATTTTATGGTCTACATTTCATTGCTGCTGGTCTTCTGGCTGTTTTGCTAAGAGCTAATGTATTGGCTTCATTTCTTGGGACCTTTTTTGGTAATCCGCTAACGTATATCCCAATTGGGGCTGCGGCCTTAGGCACTGGTTATTCTATGCTTGGGCAGCGGTTGGATAGCGAGTTCCATATTGGTTTTGGTCAGATGTTCTTGCGCGCGCTGTCTGAGCTTTGGTATAATTTTAAAGCAATATTCACAATGGCACATGGGGACTGGACCTATTTGCTGGAGTTTTGGAACACGCTCTTTTTTCCTTGGCTTGTGGGTGGTTTGCCACCAGGGATAATCTCAGGTCTTGTAGTCTATTTTATTTCGGTGCCAGCAATCCGTGCCTATAAAAACCGTAGAAAAGGATTATTAGCGGCTAAGTTGGCAGAGCTACGTAAAAAAGCACTACTTAAACGTGATAAAGATTCTGAACTCTGATCTTGTTATAGAAAGAATTTGAAATGGCAAATAAACAACGCCTTGGCGTCAACATTGATCATGTTGCAACTTTACGAAACGCGCGCGGTGGGGCTTATCCTGATCCGGTACGAGCAGCATTGATGGCTGAGGCTGTGGGTGCTGATGGAATCACAGCGCATTTGCGCGAAGATCGCCGCCACATTCAAGATAAAGACATCTACGCTTTGATGGACGCTTTGACAGTGCCGCTTAACTTTGAGATAGCTGCAACTGCAGAAATGCAAGCTATTGCATTACGTCTAAAACCGCATGCTGTGTGTATAGTGCCTGAAAAACGTGAAGAGCGCACCACGGAGGGTGGACTGGAAATTGCTGCAGACCAAAACAGGTTAGCCGATTTCATCATTCCTTTATCGGAGGTGGGATGCCGTGTGTCGCTATTTGTAGAGGCGGATGAACGTCAGTTGGAAGCCTGTGTCGGTGTGGGCGCTGATGTTGTAGAACTGCACACAGGTGCCTATTGTGATTTTCACGCAAAGGGTGACATCCGGGCTACAGACGATGAACTAAAGCGGATCATGCGCTGTACGGCTCTAGCTGATGAACTAGGGCTTGAAGTGCACGCCGGCCATGGGCTGACGTTTGGTAATGTGGGCCCCATCGCGGCCTTATCAGAGGTGGCAGAACTGAATATTGGCCATTTTCTGATTGGTGAGGCTGTATTTATGGGGCTCGAGCCTGCTATTGTGGAAATGCGTCGCCTGATGCAGCAAGCCCGCGCATGATCTTAGGGATAGGTACGGACTTGGCAAATATTGAGCGGATACAAGGCACTTTGAATCGATTTGGTGATAGGTTCAAAAATCGGGTGTTTACGGAGATCGAGCAACGCAAGTCAGAATCTCGTAAAGATGTTGCGGGTACTTATGCTAAACGTTGGGCTGCTAAAGAGGCCTGCTCTAAAGCTCTAGGTACTGGGCTCGCCATGGGGATCAGCTGGAAAGATATGGGTGTCACCAATATGCACAGTGGCCAGCCCATGATGGCTCTGACAGGCTGGGCAGCAGAGCGTTTGGTGCAGATGACACCTGAAGGACATACGGCTTTTATCCATTGCACTCTGACTGATGATCACCCTTGGGCACAGGCATTTGTTGTGATCGAAGCTCGATTGGATATGGCTGATAGAGCAGCAACCCCAACTTGACTCTGGACTGCAAGCGCCTCACATACTCTTAAATTAACTTCTGGGGATATTATGGCCGTAACCGAAGAAAAATCTTTCATAGCAAGTGCTGTTGAAACCATCAAAACGATATTCTATGCACTATTGATAGCAGGCGTGTTTCGCACCTTGTTTTTTCAGCCGTTTTGGATCCCTTCAGGCTCAATGAAAGACACGTTGTTGATCGGAGATTTTCTTTTTGTGAATAAGATGGCTTACGGCTATTCCTATGCTTCCTGCCCTAAAATTCAGATTTCTCGTTTTGGAGTGGACATTGATGCAGACGATTTCTGTGGATTTTTGAAAGATCGTGATACGCGCATTTTCGGTGGGGACCCGAAGCGAGGCGATGTTGTGGTATTTCGCCATCCAGTGACGGGCTCGGACTATATTAAGCGACTGGTTGGCTTACCAGGAGATAAAATTCAGATGCAAGGTGGTGTTTTGAAAATTAACGGTAAAGCTGTAAAAATAGAAGTAGTGGCAGATTTTGTTGAGACCTATGGACCACAAGGCTCGCAACGCAATCTCCCAATCTGTAGTAATGGTGTGGTTGGTATGGGCGCAGATTGCATTAAGAGAAAATATATAGAAACTCTCCCTAATGATGTGTCTCACGGGATTTTGGATACGATTGACCAAGATAAAATGCAGCTTGGCGGCAGGATTAATGTTGATAGCACGAAAGTGTATTCTGTACCTGAGGATCATTTCTTCTTTATGGGTGACAACCGGGACAATTCTTCTGACAGCCGAGTACCACAATCCATTGGGGGCGTTGGGTTTGTACCGATGAAAGATATTGTCGGGCGTGCCGACCGTATTCTGTTTTCGTCAGCCGGTAGCTCAATCCTTGCTTTCTGGACCTGGCGTAGTGACCGATATCTTAAGGCCGTCAACTAGATGATGATGTTGAAGCCATGCCCAAAATGATTAAGCTGTCCGCTGATCTACGTCAGTTTTCTGATCATATTGGATATGAGTTTAAAGACCCCGGGCTGCTAATTACGGCGTTAACACATTCAAGTATTTCCTCTGCTACCCGTTCAGACAATGAAAGATTAGAGTTCTTAGGTGACCGTGTGTTAGGTTTAGTGATGGCGCAGGCCTTGCTGGACGTTGATACCAAAGCCAGCGAAGGTCAATTGGCCCCGCGGTTTAATGCTCTGGTGCGTAAAGAAACATGTGCAGATGTCGCACGATCTATCGGTGTCGGTGCCATGTTAAAATTGGGACGCTCAGAAATGATAAGTGGTGGTCGCCGCAAAGAAGCTTTGCTGGGCGATGCAATGGAAGCATTAATTGCAGCAGTATACCGTGACGGTGGTTTCTCTGCGGCACAAAGCTTGATACTAAGACTTTGGAATACTCGGATTACATCGGTAAAAGCTGATGCTCGTGATCCAAAGACAGCCTTACAAGAATGGGCGCAAGCTCGAAAAGGCTCGCCACCGAGATATGTTGAACTGTCCCGTGCTGGCCCGGATCATTCGCCACTGTTTGAGATCGAGGTACAATTACATTCCGGTGAAGTGGCGCGATCTAAAGCTGGATCAAAACGGCAGGCCGAACAGGCTGCGGCACAACAAATGTTGGAAAGGCTAGGGGCATGAATACACGCGCCGGATTTGTGGCCCTAATAGGGGAACCAAACGCAGGTAAATCAACTCTGCTCAACCGCATGGTTGGGGCAAAAGTATCGATCGTTACCCATAAGGTGCAAACTACCCGAGCGCGAATCCGCGGCGTTGCGATAGAGGGAAACGCACAAATTGTATTTGTTGATACCCCGGGCATTTTTCGTCCAAAGCGCCGGCTGGATCGCGCTATGGTTAAATCTGCATGGGGCGGGGCTGCGGATGCCGATCTCACTGTTTTTCTAATAGAGGCTCACCGCGGCGTGACCGAAGGAGTGGATGGGATTATGGAGGCCCTGAAAGACCTTCCCAAAGGAAAAGCCATTGTTTTAGCTATCAATAAAATTGACAAAGTACATGCCGAAGAGTTGCTGGCGCTGACCAAAGCTATGAACGAGGCGTTTGACTTCGTCGAAACATTCTTGATCTCAGCTGAGAAAGGTCATGGCTGTGACGCACTCAAAACGTGGATTGCAGGTGAGGTGCCGGAGGGGCCCTGGCTATATCCAGAAGATCAGATTGCGGATTTACCGCTACGTATGCTGGCCGCCGAAACTACACGCGAAAAGCTTACCTTGCGGTTGCACCAAGAATTGCCCTACCAGCTGACGGTGGAAACTGAAGCTTGGGAAGAGCGCAAAGATGGTTCATGCAAAATTGACCAGCTGATCTATGTGATGCGCGATGGCCATAAGGGTATTGTTTTGGGCAAAGGTGGCGAGTCAATCAAAGCTGTCTCCACCCAAGCCCGTGCGGAATTGGAAGTGTTTTTGGGCCGTAAGGTACATCTGTTCTTGCAAGTCAAAGTACGTCCTAATTGGTTGGAAGAAAAAGAGCGTTACATGGAAATGGGCCTCGATTTTCGCGATGGGAACGAATGATCCAGTTGACCAGTGATGTATGGGTTTCAGCCTATCTGACCCGCCTGCGCCTCGTCGATATTCAAGCCTTTGTAGTGGCGCGGGGCGACGCAAATGCTGGGGCTGTGTTGGTGAAGCTGAACACTCTTGACGGTAAGGGCATGGTGTTTCAACGTTCGTTTGATCTGAAAACGGGCGGGCGCAATTGGGTCGAGTTGATCTGTGGCGATGAGCCCACCCTTGATGCGGCCATCACCCGCCAACGAAGCTTTGATCCGGATATTTGGGTGATAGAAGTCGAGGATCGTGCGGGTCGGCATTTGCTGGATGAGCCGGGATTGAGTGAGTAGCGGCAGCTGTATTTTCAAATAACTTAACATTTAGATGCGTTCTGGATAGACTGGCCGAAGGGGATGTCTAAGTGGCCCTCTTGTTTAAAAATTGGGGTATAACAGTGATCGAGTGGCGCGATGAGGGGGTATTGCTGGCGGTGCGAAAGCATGGTGAGAATGCTGTAATCATCGAAGTTTTTACTGAAGGCCATGGCCGTCACTCGGGGGTTGTCCGTGGCGGTGCTGGGCGCAAGCAGGCACCTGTTTTGCAGCCAGGTGGACAGATTGAGGTGGTTTGGAAGGCTCGGCTTGAAGAGCACCTCGGGTCCTTTACCGCCGAACCTTTGCGCAGCCGCGCGGCGCAAGTGATGGCTGATCCATTAACTCTTGCGGGCCTAACATCGGCCGTGGGTCTGCTCAACTTTTCGTTACCAGAACGTGAAATCCATTCCGCACTCTATAAATCATCTGTCAGCTTGCTGGATCTCATGTGCTCCACTGACGCTTGGCCGTTGGCTTATTTGCATTGGGAAATTCAGCTGTTGGAAGTTTTGGGTTTTGGTTTGGATCTGACGTGCTGTGCAGTCTCTGGCACCACAGAGGATTTGGCTTATGTCTCGCCAAAGTCTGGGCGTGCGGTGGGGGCGCATCATGCTGGGCGTTGGAAGACTCAGCTTCTACCCCTGGTACCTTGTATGATAGGCGACAGTGTGGCCAGTAACGCGGAGATCGCCGAAGGCCTGCGCACGACTGGGCACTTTTTGGAAAAATGGCTCGCGCCGTCGCTGGGTGATCGGGCCTTGCCTCTGGCGCGCCGTCGGCTGGTGGAACGGATGTTCCGTGTCTCAGCCGCTTAGAAGGTTGCCCAAGCAGCCAGGGAGACCACAAGTAACATTGACAGTGCCATGGCCATATTGATGCCGCGTTGTGCCTTGGGTGAGAGATTGAGCCGCTTCAGCGAGACCCCAAAATAGACCCAGACCACGTGAATAGGGATCCATATAATATTTAGGATTAAAAATTTGATGGTAATTTCGGTCCAATAGGCTTCAGGGTAAAGGGGAAATCCCGTAAGTAGGGCGGTGAGTACTGCATAGGCTTTTGGGTTGATCGGCTGCAAAAGTAGCCCCGCAATAAGCCCCGGTGGGTGTGCGGACTGAATGAACGCAATTTTTGATCCCGCAAAGAAAATACGACAGGCCAGATAAAACAAATAGCAAAAGGACAGCGCCATCAGGGTGAGGCGCAGCCAAGGGGTGGCCAGTACAAAAGCTGAGAGCCCGGCTGCCACCGCAGCAAAGACCAGTGCCTGCCCAATACACAACCCCGCCACATAGCGCAGCCCGGCGCGGGGGCCAAATCCAGCAGCCACCCCCGCAGCGGAGAGCACTCCGGGCCCCGGGGTCGACAACATTAAGACAATCGCAAGGGCAAAGGTAATCATAGCGCAGACCTATTGCGAAAACTTTGCTGTGGCCAGTCGATAAGCGTTGATTTCTATCAGGTGATAGTGGCTCTGTAGCCATATTGTTATTGTTAAACTTTGCCAATGCGCTAAACTTATTTCGCAATCAGGGAGAGCGTGATGAATAAGACAGTTGTGATTAATGAATTTGGTGGATCCGATAAGCTGCAAATAATGGATATGCCGGCGGGGGATCCAGCTGCTGGGCAGGTGCGTATTGCGCACAAAGCCTGTGGCTTGAACTTTATTGATGTTTACCAGCGTACTGGGCTTTATCCGCTAAGCCTCCCACAAGCCTTGGGCATGGAGGGGGCTGGGGTTATTGAGGCTGTAGGCGAAGGCGTGACACATCTCAAAGTGGGCGATCGTGCTGCCTATGCGTCAATGCCTCCCGGTTCGTATTGCGAACGGCGTGTTATGCCCGCCGCACAGGTCTGCCCTTTGCCAGATGGTATTAGCTTTGAGCAGGGTGCGGCGATGATGCTGCAAGGTATGACGGTGCAATATCTGTTCCACCGCACCACGCCTTTGCACCCTGGAGACACTGTATTGTTTCACGCCGCCGCTGGTGGTGTTGGCTTAATCGCCTGCCAATGGGCAAAATCTGAGGGCATCACGCTGATCGGTACTGCCGGTACAGATGATAAGTGTCAGCTGGCGCTGGGCTATGGAGCCACCCATTGCATCAATTACAATACCGAAAACTTCGAAGAAAAAGTTAAGGAATTAACTGGTGGAAAGGGTGTTGACGTGGTGATGGATTCTGTTGGAGCCTCCACATTTGAAGGGTCGCTCAACAGTCTTAAGCCCTTGGGCATGATGATCACATTTGGCAACGCATCGGGCCCGGTACCACCGTTCAACCTGGCCCAGCTTGGGGCGAAGGGATCCTTAAAAATCACCCGGCCCACGTTGTTCACCCACATTGGCAACCATGATGATTGCCAAGAAATGGCGCGGCATCTGTTCTCGAAAGTGATTTCTGGGAAACTCGAGATTGTGATCGGCCAAGAATTCGCACTGGATAACGTGAAAAAGGCGCATGACGCGTTGGAAGGCCGTGTGACCACAGGCTCAACAATTCTTACGGTTTGAAGTTTCCATAAAATTAGCGGGTGGGGTTGCCTTTATATTCGGCCTGCATGTGGCGCTAGTAAGAGCGCGGCAACTCAAGAACATGTTCGGCCAAGTAAGATAGGATCAGGTTCGTGGAAATGGGTGCCACTTGGTACAGTCGGGTTTCTCGGAATTTCCGCTCAATGTCATATTCTTCTGCGAAGCCAAAACCTCCATGGGTTTGCACCGCAACATTTGCAGCCTCGTTTGAGGCATCCGCAGCCAGCATTTTCGCCATATTGGCCTCTGCACCTGGATTTTTTCCAGATTCGTAAAGTGTCAGAGCTTCTCTGACCATCAACTCGGCAGCCCGCATATTGGCATAGGCTTTTGCAATGGGAAATTGGACCCCCTGGTTTTGCCCTATTGCACGGCCAAATACGCTGCGTTCTTTGGCGTAATTAACCGTTTTGTCGATAAACCATTTAGCGTCGCCGATGCATTCAGATGCAATCAAAATACGTTCAGCATTCATGCCTGATAGGATGTAGCTAAACCCTTTGCCTTCATCACCAATCAGGTTTTCCATAGGGACCCGGAGATCATCGAAAAATACTTCGGTTGTGGCATGGTTCATCATGGTGCGGATTGGGCGGATCGTTAGGCCGTTTCCGATCGCTTCGCGCATATCTACCAGCAGAACGGAAAGGCCTTGAGTTTTTTTCATGCCTTCAGCCAATGGTGTGGTGCGGGCTAGTAGGATCATAAGATCCGAATGTTCGGCGCGGCTGGTCCAGATTTTTTGACCATTGATCACATAGTGATCCCCGTCCAATCTGGCTGTGGTTTTTAGGGCGCCAGTGTCAGTTCCTGAGGTAGGTTCGGTCACGCCAAAGGCTTGCAGGCGTAATGACCCCGAGGCGATCTCAGGTAGGTATTGGCGTTTTTGCGGCTCGGATCCATGACGCAGGAGCGTGCCCATTGTGTACATCTGTGCATGGCAGGCCCCCGCACTCCCGCCGGACTTGTGAATTTCTTCCAATATAGCGGCACCTGCCGACAGAGGCAGGCCGGAGCCGCCATATTCTTCAGGGACCAAAGCCCCAAGCCACCCTGCTTGGGTTAAGGCCGCCACAAATTCTTTTGGGTAGGCCATCTCACGATCCAAAGCCCGCCAGTAGCTGCCGGGAAATCGCGCGCAGAGCTTGGCTATGGCTTCGCGGATCTCATCATAAGGGTCGGCTGGTTTGTGCATCGCGTGTTCCTTAGATTATAATTTCTTAGTTAGGCCGCGAAAGACAGTATGACAAGAAACAGACTAAAACCCAGCGTTCTATCCGCCTAATCTTTCATCTGTCTGTGGCGTCAGCTCTTCGATCCATATGCCTTAGGGTGAATGGGTCCGCCCAAAATAATCAAAACTCTCTAGCTTTGAGCATAGCGCATCAAGTGATGGTCCTGGTCGCCCCATTCATGATCAATCATCACCAATCGCTTGGCGAAATGTCCCAGGTCATATTCCCAAGTCATCCCGATACCACCATGCAGTTGAATAGCCTCTTCGGCCAAATAGCAGCCAATGCGGCCAATTGAGTACTTCGCCGCAGAGATCGCACGGTTGCGTTCATCTGTGGGGGCGTTCAAGTCCCTGGCGGCGTTGGTGACTGCTGATTTGGCCTGTTCAATTTCCAACAGCATTTGGGCCGTACGGTGTTGTAGGGCCTGAAATTTTCCAAGCACAGTGCCAAACTGTTGGCGGGTGCGCAGATAGTCGACGGTCATGGTTTTGATGCTGTCCATGATGCCCAGAGCTTCCGCGCAGAGCGCAAGGGTACAGCGGGCGGCTGTGGCGTCAATAATCTCATATGAGCCACCCTCAACACCGAGAAGAAGGGAAGGCGTGTCTGCTAGGCTTATGTCGCAAGCACTGCCCCCATCCACCGTTTGGAAGCGGTGCTGCGTTATCCCTGGCGCATCGCCTGTGACCAAAAACAGACTTAGTCCGTCTGAGGTGTTAGTTTTGGCACTGACAATTACTGCATCCGCCCCATGGGCAAATTTCACGCTGGTTTTTTTTCCGGTCAAATTCCAACCGTCGCCGCTGGAGATGGCAGTGGTCTCCGGCAGGTACCAGTCATAGTCGGCGCCGTTTTCGATCAACGCCAGCGCCACACGTTTTTTGCCTGAGATGATTTGCTCAACCCAATCCAAGTGTCCTGTATGAGCAAGGATGTAGCCGCTGGCCAACGCGGTGTCATTGAGGGGTTCATTGACCAAACCTTTGCCAAGCTCCGTGAAGACTGTGGCAATATCAAAACCAGCACCGCCAAAACCGCCGATTTCTTCGTCAAACAATGCGCCGATCAATCCAAGATCTGCCATCTGCGCATAGGCCTGAAAATTGTAGCCCAAGTCGCTGGCTCCCGCATCCAATCGCTCTTTTAAGGGGTACTCATTTTGAACAAATTTTCCGATCATCTCGCCAGCATGCGGCGCTCTTCTGTGGGCTGAAAGTCCATATTATTAAAGCTCCAGTATCATTTTGGTGATGATATTTTTTTGGATTTCATTTGACCCGCCGTATATTGATACTTTGCGCTTGTTGAAATAAGTGGCGGATTGATTGGCCATATTTTTTGGGGCCACTTGGGGGCCGTTATAGCCGGGCTCAAACACCTCTGGCGTATGGGCTTGAGCATGGCGGCCAAGCGCACGCCGGGTGAGATCATCAAAATTTTGCTCCAGCTCTGAGCCAATAATTTTTAGCATAGAGCTTTCTGGGCCGGGCCCTGCTCCTTTCGAAAATCCGTCCAGCACCCGTAGATTGGTTGTCTCCAAATTGCGTAGTTCAATCTCAAGCCGTGCCATCCGCGCGGCAAAAAGTGGATCTTCAGCCAATGGTTTACCCGCGCGTCTTTGGGTCAAAGACAGCCGCTTTAACCGCAATAATTTTTGGTTGGAAATGCCAACATTGGCGATGCCGTTGCGCTCATGGGCGAGTAAATATTTAGCGTATGTCCAGCCCTTATTTTCCTCACCCACCAGATTGGAGGCAGGCACGCGAACGTTGGTAAAGAACACTTCATTCACCTCATACCCACCATCGAGGGTACGGATTGGGCGCATGTCTATACCGGGCGTGGCAAGATCCACCAAAATAAAAGATATCCCCGCCTGTGGTTTGCAGGTGCCATCGGTACGCACCAAGCAAAAAATCATATTTGCGTATTGGCCGAGGGTGGTCCAAGTTTTTTGACCGTTGATGATGTAGTCGTCACCATCTTTCACAGCGGTGGTTTTTAGGCTGGCCAGATCGGAACCTGATCCGGGTTCGGAATAGCCTTGGCACCACCAATCAGACCCATCGCACATGCGTGGCAACCAATGATCCTGCTGCCCTTTGGAGCCGAAGGCCATTAGCACAGGCGCAAGCATTTTTATTCCGAAGGGTAAAATCCGTGGCGCGCCCGCGGCGGCGCATTCTTCTTCAAAAATGAATTGCTGAACAGGGTCCCAGCCGGTGCCGCCGAATGCCTTGGGCCAACTATAGGTCAGCCATCCCCGCTTGTGCAGGGTTGCGTGCCAAAACTCGGTATCTTGTTTAGTCACGGCGATATCGGCTTTTACCTTTGTAGCAATGGCCTTTGGCAATTCGGCTTCGAGAAACTCAATGACCTCTTGGCGAAAGGCGAGGTCTGCAGCGGTAAAATTGAGATCCATCAGTCTATCCTTTGTTTAAGTCATCAAATGTTTTTCCGGCGGCAACCAATTCCACCAGTAAAGGTGAAGGTTTCCAAAATACTGGGTCTTGGGTTTCATAGGCGCGGATGTTGTCGAGCATTTTGTCGAGACCATATCCATCTGCGTATTTCATCGGTCCACCTCGGAACCGCGGGAAGCCATAGCCGTAGACAAAAGTGACATCAATGTCCGATGGTTTCAATGCCACAGCTTCACGCAAGACCTCGCAGGCTTCATTGACCATGGACGCCATATAACGCTCCATAATGTCTTCAACAGAGAAGGCACGGGGCGTAATTCCTTTGAGCGCGCGCTCAGCCTCGATGATGGCCAATACCTCTGGATCAGCTGTGCCAATTCTTGCTCCATCTGGGTAAAGGTAAAACCCATGCCCCGTTTTTTGACCAAACCAACCTCGTTCACAAATTCGGTCGGCAATTTGCACGTCGCGTTCGTCGGGGTTGCGGGTGGTGGCTGCGGCCTTGCGATTGTCCCAGCCGATGTCGAGCCCGGCCAGATCATACATGGCATGAATACCCATGGGATAGCCAAAGGCGTAGATGGCTGCGTCTATCTCATATGGCGTAGCACCATCTTCCATCATATGCGCCGCACACATGCCATATTTCCCAAGGATACGATTGCCTATAAACCCAGTGGAATTTCCCGCCCGCACCGGGACTTTGCCCAAACGTTTTGCCAAGGCAAACCCGGTTGCCACAACATCATCTGCAACACCCTTGGGCACCACGATTTCGAGCAACTTCATAATATTGGCCGGGCTAAAGAAGTGCAGACCAAGTACCTGATCGGGGCGATTTGTGGCGCTTGAGATATGGTCGATATCGATATAGCTGGTATTTGAAGCCAAAACTGCGCTTGGCTTCATGACTTTATCAAGTTGCGCAAAAACACCGCGTTTAACGTCAAGGCGCTCAAACACCGCTTCAATCACCATATCGGCATCAGACAAATCCGAATAGTCTGTGGAGCCTGTGTAAAGCCCCATAACTGAGGCCCTGTGATCTGCGGTGATCCGACCCTTGGCGAGCAGGCGGTCATAGACCTCCTCCACATTGGCCCGCCCACGTTTCAGGCTGTCATCGTCGCGCTCGATCATCGTCACGGGCAGGCCGCTGTTGAGCGCGGCCACAGTGATACCCGCGCCCATGGTCCCGCCACCCACAACGCCGAGGCTGTTCAGGGGCCGGGGTTTGGCGCGCCCAGCTTCGGGAACCTTGGCGCTGGCACGTTCGGCAAAAAAGGCGTGGATCATACCCTTGGATTGCTTGGAGGCAAGGCACTCGAAAAAACAGTTGCGCTCATAAAGTCGACCTTCGGCAAAGGGTTGTTCCAAAGTGGCTTTGACACAGGCAATAATTTGCAGTGGAGCCATTTGCCCCCGCATACGCGTGTTGGCAGTTTGCTCGGCCGCCCCGAGCGCTGTGCGAAAGGCAGCTTCATCTGCCAAGCCGCGGGTCTCTTCGCGGGTTCGGCGCACTTCGGTCAATTCGCCGGCATAGGCAATGGCTGCGCCCAAAAGATCTGCCTCAACCAGGTGATCAATCAAGCCTGCGGCATGGGCGACTTTGGCGCTGATTGGCGTGCCTTTGAACATGATATCAAGGGCCATTTCGGCCCCACAAAGCCGCGGCAGACGTTGGGTGCCGCCCGCGCCGGGGATGAGCCCGAGGTGAACTTCTGGCAGGCCCACGCGGGCATCGGACAGCGCGATGCGGTAATGGCTGCCCAGAGCGATTTCAAAGCCGCCGCCGAGTGCGGTGCCATGCAAGGCAGCGACCACAGGCTTTGTAGAGCTTTCAATACGGTCTATCACTTCGGGCAAGTGCGGCTCTCGCATTGGCCGGCCAAACTCTTTGATATCGGCACCCGCAGGAAAGGTCCGGCCGGCGCCTATGATCACAATCGCTGTCACCTCAGGGTCTGCTTCAGCTTGTCTCACTGCGTCTGACAGGCCTTCGCGTACGGCTTGTCCTAAGGCATTGACGGGCGGATTATTGATTTCAACGATGGCAATCGTTCCGGATTTTGACAGGGTCACAGGATCAGACATTTAGATATTCCTTAGGGGCTGAGCGGCATATTGAAATATTAGAAGGGGTTTGTCGGTAAATCTACATCTCATTCCCCAGGTGTCGCCACGGAATTTTTGGTGTGGGGAAATGCCACTGCGCCCAAGGCCATATCTGCCAGCTGGGTTGCAATGGCCTGACTGTTTTGCGGCCCGCGCGGTTGATACCAGTAAATAGGTGCATGCAGCATCATGAGAAAGCTGCGCACAGTCACCGACAGATCTTGATCTCGAAATGCGCCCGATGCGATGCCTGCGGCCAACACGCTGCGGAACATATCTTCATATTCCGATTGCAGCGCGGTTATTTCCAGCCGCAACTGGCGCTCGCTATCTGTGACGCTGCCAGTTCCAGAGCCGCGCATTTCCTCCACAACGACCCGGTGATAGGCCAGTTCAGAAATCATTGCGACCACATGGGCCTCTGCCATTGCGTGAAATTTCTTGGGCGGTGGGGTGTCAGCTTCGAAATAAGGGCTCACCCGATCTAGGGTGAGCTGCACCGAATGTTTGCGGATGGCACATACCAATTCGCCTTTGGACCCAAAGTGGTGGTAAATTTTTCCCTTCGTGGCCCCCAACGCCTGGGCGATGTTGTCAATAGAGGTTTGGTCCACCCCATGTGTTGCAAAGGCAGTGGCCGCCGCATCTAATATGCGCGGTTTAGCACTTTTTGCGCCAAGGCTCATTTGCTGGCCTGCTGAGCGGTGATTTTTGCAGCCTGCGCCAGCGTGATGATGGCTGATTTCATGGCGCCCATCCCCTTGGGGTTGGAGGCATTGCCTGATTGAGCTCGATGCATAACACCCTCAAGAATAGCGGCCAACCGAAAGAAGGAGAAAGCCATATAAAACTCCCAATTCTCAGGCGGTGCGATGTCACGCAAGTCGCAATATTGCGCGACATATTCTGCTTCATCGGGGATGCCGAGCGCTGTGCGGTCGAGGGCGCCCAGCCCTTTGATCAGAAAATCTTGCGGTAATCGCAGCCCCATGCATTGGTAGGCCAAATCAGAAAATGGATGGCCCAAGGTCGACAATTCCCAATCCAAAACCGCAATCAACTTGGTGCTGTGGGCGTCAAACATGACATTGTCCAAGCGGTAATCCCCGTGCACGATAGACACCTGCCCATCATCTGCTACCAAGTTTTGCGACAGCCAATCGATGGTCCAGTCCATGTCTGGTCGGGCTTGGGTTTCTGATGCGCGGTATTGGCGGGTCCAGCGAGACACTTGGCGGCTAAAATAATTTCCAGGCCGGCCAAAGTCTTGAAGACCCACCGCCTGCGGATTAATCTCGTGAAGGGCCGCAAGCGTTTTAACAAGCTCGCTATAGGCCTGCGTGCGGAAACTCTTGGAGTTCTCGGGCAAGGCTGGGTCCCAAACTACAGTGCCGGACAGATAGTCCATCACCAAAAACTGCGTGCCCATGGGGCTGTCATCGCAAGATAAATGCAGCATTTTTGGTACTGGCACGGCGGTCGTGGATAGTGCCTTCATCACTTGAAATTCACGGTCCACGGCATGGGCAGACTTTAGTAATTTTCCCGGTGGCTTGGCACGCAGCACATAGCTGGCCCCAGAGGTATCTAAGATCCTATAGGTGGGGTTGGACTGCCCGTTGGAAAATCTCCTAATGTCCGCAAGCCCTGTAAACCCGGTTACATGTTGCTCTAAGTATGCCGATAGGACGGCCGGGTCATGGTTATGCAATGGCTTGGTCATGGGGCCTTTCTGGTCCATTACTATTACTCCAATTCTGGGAAAACTGCGACGTTGACCCAATCGGCGACAAGGGCGGGCTTGGTCGCACTTTCAATCTCAATGGTCAGCGTCGTGACAATCCGCAACTGGGTGGTGGAGGTTTGTTTGACGTCTTTTAGCTTAAACACGCCACGGATTCTGCTGCCGCTGCGCACGGGCGTTAAAAACCGCAGCCTGTCAAAACCAGCGTTGAGGTTCATCACCTGCCCCTCAAATGGCGCAACGGTGTCTTGCATCATGCGGCTGGCCATCGACAGGGTCAAAAATCCATGGGCCACGGTTCCGCCAAGTGATGTTTCCGCGGCGGCGCGTGCGGCGTCGATGTGGATGAACTGTGGATCTTCTGTGGTATCTGCGAAGGCATCGATGCGTGCTTGATCCATCAAAAGCCAAGGGCTGCGGCCCAGCGTCTTGCCAAGCAAGAGAGACTGCGTGGCATATGCATTTTGTAGATCAGACATCAGCCTACTTCCATTGACAACATACTGCATGAGTATGTTTCATGAATGGGACGCCTGTAAAGGGCAAAATAATCAAGCTAAGTTGAGGGCACTATTATGGAAATGAATCTTGGACTTTCAGAGCGTGTCGAGAAGCTCCGTGACCGGGTTGCGGAAATCATCCGTGAAGACATCATGCCAATGGAGCATGAATATCACGCAGAGGTGTCCAAGGGGGATCGTTGGACTTTTACCGACCGACAAGTCGAAATCATGAAGGCGCTGAAAGACAAAGTTCGCGCCGAAGGGCTTTGGAATTTTTGGCTCACAGGCAGCGACAAAGGCTTTGGTCTGACCACAGTTGAATATGCCTATATGGCCGAAGAGCTGGGCAAATCGCCTTTAGCTGCTGAGGTCTTCAATTGTTCTGCGCCAGATACTGGTAATATGGAAGTGTTCGAACGTTACGGCACGGATGAGATGAAAACCCGCTGGCTGGCGCCCTTGCTGGCCGGAGAAATTCGTTCGGCTTATGTGATGACTGAGCCGGATGTTGCCTCGTCGGATGCCACCAACCTGAGCCTGACCTGCGTGCGCGATGGTGATGACTATGTGCTGAATGGTGAGAAGTGGTGGGCCAGTGGCGCCGGTGATCCGCGGTGTGCAGTCTATATCGTCATGGTCAAGACCGGCGATAACGATGCGCCAAAACACAAACGCCATTCAATGATTGTGGTTGATGCTGCAACGGATGGTATCGAAAAGGTGCGGCCGATGCAGATTTACGGCCATGACGATGCGCCGCATGGGCATTATCACCTGCGGTTTACCAATGTTCGGGTGCCTGCTGAAAACCTGCTGCTGGGTGAAGAGCGTGGCTTTGATATTGCACAAGGCCGGCTTGGGCCCGGACGTATTCACCATTGCATGCGTGCCATCGGACAGGCTGAGGCCGCGCTGGAACTGATGTGCAAACGCAGCCTGAGCCGCACAGCTTTTGGCAAGCAACTGGCGCATCTTGGCGCGAATTTCGATATTATTGCCGATGCGCGTATGGAAATTGAAATGGCCCGGCTGCTGTGCTCTGAAAGCGGCTTGGATGATGGATCAAGGCGATCCAAGAGCCGCCGCACCTTGGATTTCGAAAATTAAAGTGGTGGCGCCGATTATGGCCCTAAAAGTTGTGGATGAAGCAATCCAGCTGCATGGGGCCGGGGGCATCAGTCAAGATACGCCTCTTGCAGCCTATTGGATGCATCTACGTACTTTGCGCTTGGCTGATGGTCCGGATGCTGTGCACCGTAGGCAGGTGGCCCGTGCGGAGTTGCGCAAGCACACGCAGGAAAAAATTTAACCGATGGGGATCTAACTCAGAGGCCACACCGTACGGTCGCCCTGATAGAGCTGGAGAGTGAGCATGACGCCTTTCACATTCAACACCACCCCAAGCCTGCGCATGGGCGCGGGCCTCGCCCGGCAATTGGCCGATATCGTGCGGCCCGTCTGCGGAGAGGATATCCTGTTTGTCACTGATCCGGGTATGGTGGCCACGGGGCTGGTGGGGCAGGTGGTGGACAACCTGCGCGCTGCAGGGCTTCGGGTGACCGTCTTTGATCAGGTTCAGGCCGACCCTCCCGAAGCCGTCATCCTTCAAGCCGCTGATGTGGCGCGGGTTGTGAGTGGCGTGGTGGGATTTGGTGGCGGATCTTCCTTGGATGTGGCCAAACTTGCGGCATTACTGGCCGCCTCTCGCCAACCTTTGGTCGAGGCCTATGGGATTGGAAATGCCAAGGGGCCACGTCTGCCGCTTGTGCTGGTGCCTACCACGGCGGGAACGGGTTCTGAGGTGACACCAATCTCGATTGTCACCACTGGTGCCTCAGAAAAAATGGGGGTTGTGAGCCCAATAATCTTGCCGGATGTGGCGGTGCTGGATCCTGAGCTGACGCTTGGCCTGCCAGCTCACGTCACGGCGGCCACGGGCATTGATGCCATGGTGCATGCGATTGAAGCTTATGCCAGCGCAAATCCAAACAACAACCCTGTGAGCCGGGCTTTGGCTGTGGAGGCGCTGCGCCTGATGGGCCGGGTGCTGCAACGGGCTGTCGATACGCCCGGAGATATTGAGGCGCGCAGTGATATGCTGCTGGGCTCAATGCTGGCGGGACAGGCTTTTGCCAACTCCCCCGTCGCGGCTGTCCATGCTTTAGCCTATCCAATTGGTGGGCATTACAAGGTCCCACATGGGCTTTCGAATGCGTTAGTCTTGCCGCACGTCTTGCGCTTCAATGCTGAAGTGGCGCCGCAAGCCTATGCCGATCTGTTGCCTCATGTATTTCCAGAGGTGTCTGCAGAGGGTGTGGATGATGCCGCGATGAAATTTGTTGAGGGTATGGCCGCCCTCAGCCGGACATGTGGGTTGCAGCAAAACCTGCGTGATATGGGCGTTAAAAAAGAGGCACTGCCGATGTTGGCGAGCGATGCGATGAACCAAACCCGTCTGCTGGTGAACAATCCGCGCCCAGTGGATGAGGCTGCAGCTTTGAAAATTTATGAGGCCGCATGGTGAGACCAACCCCCAGTACTCGCGCCGATTACTGCGCCTTTTCGACCCTCCCCACCCGTTGGATCGATAATGACATCTATGGTCACATGAACAATGCGGTGCATTACCAGCTGTTTGATACGGCGGTGAATGGCTATTTGTTAGAGCAGGGTGCGCTGGATCTGAAATCTGGTGTGACCATATTTTTGGTAGTGGAGACTGGCTGCCAGTATTTCAGCGAATTGGCCTTCCCCGATGTCATCACTGCTGGAATTAAGGTGAGAAAAGCTGGGCACATCTTCGGTCACTTATCAGGTAGCTCTTTTCCGGGGTGATGCGGAAGTTGCTGCCGCGCAGGGGCATTTTGTGCATGTGAATGTGGATCGGGAAACCCGACGGCCAGTTACCATTGACGATGCTATTAGGATAAAATTAAATTTTTTGGTGAAGTGATAATCTCAATGTTAATAACATCTAAGCATTAAATATTGGAGGTTAATTTGCACCCAATAATCTTGCTAGGTGAAATTATTTTTACTTTTTCACAATAATTATTCGTAAAAAGCATTTTTAAAAACTAGAAGTGCTCTGGGTTTCTATAAGAGCTTTTGTTGCTACTATCCTAGGGGACATTATATAATATATATAAAGCCCGCTTAATAGCGGGCTTTATATTTTTTTTATGTTGTTCAAAAACGGTCTGCGTCCATCACCTTGGTCCAAGCTTTCACAAACTGACGCACGAAAGAAGCCTCAGCGTCGGACGTTGCAAAGGCTTCTGCCAAGGCGCGCAGCTGTGAGTTTGAGCCGAAGGCTAAATCAACACGGCTCGCGGTCCATTTAGCTGCGCCGGTGGCACGATCACGACCCTCGAACGTAGTTTCATTGTCTGAAACATCCACCCATGCGGTGCTCATGTCCAACAGGTTAACAAAGAAGTCGTTACTCAATGTGCCTGGGCGGTTAGTGAATACACCTTGGGTAGAACCATCGGTATTTGTGCCTAACACCCGAAGGCCGCCCACAAGAACGGTCATCTCTGGTGCGGTGAGCGTCAGAAGTTGCGCGCGATCCACCAGCAGCTCCTCAGCTGAAACAGTAAATTCCTGCTGGAGGTAGTTGCGAAAACCATCTGCTTTGGGCTCCAAAACATCAAATGACTCGGTGTCGGTATGTGTTTGAGTGGCATCGCCCCGACCCGGTGTGAATGCGACGGTGACTGCATGGCCACCAGCTTTTGCAGCCGCTTCAACTGCGGCAGCTCCGCCTAAAACAATCAAGTCGGCCATGGAGACATCTTTGTCAAAATCTGCTTGGACGCCATCCAACGTGGCCAAAACCTTGGCTAATTGCGCTGGTTGATTGGCTGCCCAATCTTTTTGTGGTGAGAGACGCACCCGCGCGCCATTGGCCCCGCCACGTTTATCTGAGCCGCGGAAGGTCGAGGCAGAAGCCCAGGCCGCAGACACTAGCTCGGACACTGTGAGGCCTGTTTCCATAATTGCAGATTTCAACTCAGTAATATCGGTGGCCGATAAATCTGCATTTCCTGCTGGGATTGGATCTTGCCAGATCAAATCTTCGGCGGGCACGTCAGATCCAAGGTAAAGAGGTTTTGGCCCCATGTCGCGGTGGGTTAGCTTGAACCAAGCACGGGCAAAGGCATCGGCAAAGGCATCGGGATTGGCGTGGAAATGCCGTGAGATTTTCTCATAGGCTGGGTCCATGCGCATGGCCATGTCTGCAGTTGTCATCATCACGGGAACCGTAGTGTCAGAGCCGTCGACCTGTGGCGCGTGATCAGCGGCTGATAGCTCCTTCGCATGCCAGATGTTTGCGCCAGCTGGACTTTTGGTAAGCTGCCAGTCGTAGCCGAACAGCAAATCAAAATAACCCATATCCCATTTGACAGGGTTGGAGGTCCAAGGTCCTTCTATGCCACTTGTGGTGGTGTGAATGCCAACGCCGCTTTCAAACTCATTTTTCCAGCCGAAGCCTTGCTCGGTGATACTGGCTCCTTCGGGCTCAGCCCCCACAAGCTCTGGATCACCCGCCCCATGGGCTTTGCCAAATGTATGGCCACCAGCCACTAAAGCGACGGTCTCTTCGTCGTTCATCGCCATGCGTGCAAATGTTTCGCGGATGTCGACACCCGAGCCCAAGGGATCAGGATTACCATTTGGACCTTCTGGGTTGACGTAGATCAGACCCATTTGCACGGCGGCCAGTGGGTTTTCTAGGTCGCGCTTGCCGCTGTAGCGATTGTCATCCAGCCAAGTGTCTTCTGTGCCCCAATAGATATCCTCTTCAGGCTCCCAAACATCTACACGGCCGCCGCCAAAGCCAAAGGTTTTGAACCCCATGGAATCGAGGGCGACATTGCCGGTTAGGATCATCAAATCGGCCCATGATAGGGCTTTACCATATTTCTGTTTGATTGGCCAAAGCAGGCGACGCGCTTTGTCTAGATTGCCGTTGTCAGGCCAGCTGTTGAGTGGGGCAAACCGTTGTTGACCAGCTCCTGCGCCGCCCCGTCCATCGGCCGTGCGGTAAGTGCCAGCACTGTGCCAGGCCATACGAATAAAGAATGGGCCATAATGCCCATAATCTGCAGGCCACCAATCTTGGCTGTCGGTCATCAAAGCAGTCAGGTCAGCTTTGACCGCATCTAAATCTAATTTGGCGAATTCTTCTGCGTAATCAAAGTCTGGGTCCATAGGGTCAGAGAGATCGGAGTGCTGTGCTAGAATTCTGACATTCAATTGATTTGGCCACCAATCAGTATTTGACCGGCCACGATTGGTCGCATTGGTTGCGGCGCCGTGCATCACTGGGCATTTGCCCCCAGTTGGTGTGTCATTTCCATCCATAATATATCTCCGATGTCGTTCAGGTCTAAATTTTGAAACCTTGGTAAATGGCCTCTGCCCTAAGGGCAACATATATCAAATGTGACGTTGCAACATTATTTCAAGGATTTGGCCTTGGGAACAGAATCTTTAATCAGATGGCGCAGATTTGATAACCTGAGCCGGTGCTATGCTAGCCAAAACGGCAGCAGGAGGCAGGTCAGCACAATCGTTGTGAGCAGCAATCTGAGCCTTAACCACCAATCGGGGGTGAGTTGAAGCTGAAAGAACACTAAGTCGAGAATAAATAATCCGAAAAAGCCAGCGATGAGGTAGGGTCCCGTAAGCGCTGTAGGGCTAGACATTAAGAAGAATGCCCAGAGCGCTGGTAAAACTGACAGCACATAACACAAGGCTGCGGTTCGGCCATGAGTTTTGGTTGCAAAGCCCCAAAGAACGCCGGACATGAAGCTTAGAATTACCGCCCCATATGTAGTTTGTACTGCCAATCCCACAAAGCCAATCCCGCCCCAGCTAGCACCCCAAGCTGCGAGATTTGGGTTAGCATGGCTGGCAGCACCCCAGATGAACGGAAGCAACCCGGCGAGTCCAAGCCACAGTGGAGCTTTTGGAATTGTTTGTTTCATATCAATCGCGCTGTTGCTTTAGCAATCACTGGAATGCGCATCCAAATTTTTTAGAAATTTTGCGCTGTCTTCATGAATTGCAAGTTTTTTGTCATCTGACATCCGGTCGTAGACCTTATACATCATTCCAACGCGGTGGTTTTTGCCTAATTTATCACGATTACGGTCCAGAAAATCCCAGTACAAATAATTGAATGGGCAGGCGCCCGGGCCAGTTTTTTGGTTTACTTGATAGCTGCATCCCTTGCAGTAGTTGGACATCTTATTGATATATCCACCGCCTGAGGCATAGGGTTTGCTAGCCAAAAACCCTCCATCTGCAAATAGGGCCATGCCAGATACATTCGGCAGCTCAACCCATTCGAAGGCATCGGCGTAGACGCTCAGAAACCAGTCGTTGACTTGTCGCGGATCAATCCCGGTCAAAAGAGCAAAATTGCCCAAGACCATCAGGCGTTGAATATGGTGGGCGTAGGCATTTTCGACGGTTTCAGTCACCGATTGATGCATGCAATTCATCTTAGTGTCAGCATCCCAGTAAAAGGCTGGTAGATCACGCTTTGCCCCAAAGAAATTCACGCCCGCATAACCTGGCATTTCTTTCCAATAGATCCCACGCACAAACTCTCGCCAGCCTAAAATTTGACGAATGAACCCTTCAACAGCATTGAGCGGTGCGTGTTTGCGGTGATAGGCTTGCTCTGCTGCTGCGATGCATTCCAATGGCAACAACAAACCGACATTAAGATATAACCCGATGTGTGCGTGATACATCCATGGCTTTCCCTGGATCATAGCATCTTGAAAATCGCCAAAATGTGGCAGTCTTTCCTCAATGAATTGCACCAAGGCCGCTTTTGCCTGCTTGGCTGTGACGGCAAAATGAAACGCATCAGTTGTGCCCATGTGATCAGGGAATTGGGTTTCAACAAGTTGCAATACGTCTTTTGTAATAGCGTCTGGCGGATTGTGATAGGTGTCTGGCACATCGTAAGACGGTTGCGGGGGCTTGCGATTATCGCTGTCAAAATTCCATTGCCCGCCAAGTGGTTGATCACCCTCCATCAAAATGGAATATTTTTTTCGCATGTCGCGGTAGAAATATTCCATGCGAAGACTTTTGCGCCCTTCGCTCCAGGTCTCAAACTCAGCGTGGTCACATAAAAACCGGGTATCGGGGCGGATAAATACTGGCAGGTCAAAGGTTTCAGCCCAGCCACTCAACTCCGTCCCAACCCGATATTCGCCTGGCTCAGTTACGATGATGTGATCAACAGTGTGGGTGCCTAGGGCTTGCCGCACAGCCGCGGTGAAGTTGCCCAATGGGGCCTTCGGGTCCAAGTGGTAGTAATCAACCTGGTAGCCCTTGGAGCGCAAATCCTCTGCGAAATGGCGCATGGCAGAAAAAATGAACGCAATCTTCTTTTTGTGGTGCTTCACATAGGTGGCTTCGGCCACAACCTCGCAGAAGAGGATTATATCCCTCTGCGGATCTGCGCCATCCATGCTCGAAATTGTCTCAGAGATCTGGTCGCCGAGTATAATGCGTAACGCAGTCAAAATAGATCCTTAGTGAGCCCGTCATTTAGAAGTGTGAACTAGAGGAGATACAGCATCTTTCAAGGAGGGTCTGGATAATTGATTTACTAAAACATAAAATTTTTTACTTAGGGCTGTTAGTTTACCTCGAGACGCCTATGTGTAAATCGTCAAACAAAAAGGCTCCTTATGATGAAAATCGATCACATCGCATTACGTCCAGAAGAAGCGAGTGAGGTCATCGAAATGGCCCTTTCAGATCATGTTTCGTTTGCCCATATTAAACAGCAATACGGGCTCAGTGAAAAGCAGGTTAAGCGCTTGATGCGGGACACTTTGAAAACTGGCAGCTACCGAGCATGGCGCAAACGGGTGAATGAGTTTGGCAGCCGGAGGGAATTTTACAAATGAAAATGGTTAAGAAATCAAATTTTCCGTCCAAAGTCTGTTTAGTTTGCAAGCTGCCTTTCGTATGGCGTAAAAAATGGGCCAAAGATTGGGAAGAAGTGTTGTATTGCTCAAAAAAATGCAGAAGTTTAGGGTCTGGCGTTTAGTCTGGCTAAGGGCGCTCGTTAAGCTGATCACCCAAAATTGTATGCGGCCTACCTCTGCAAAACTTTTGCTACAAAAGTTATGGGGTATCTAACAGGCCGAAGTTAAGTTTTGACGACTGAAGCTTGGAGCTAAATTAAATGAGAATTTGGGCTACGGCATGACTTTGTAAAATTTTACGACCCACGGCTACTAAAATATTTTGATTACGTGCCGTGAATCCCCTAAGGGTTCCATATGACAGAAAAAACCGTGATTATCATCCCCGCTCGCTATGCATCTGCTCGATTTGAGGGTAAACCTCTTGCGCTTTTGACTGGAGCAACTGGCACCACAAAATCATTAATTCAACGAAGCTGGGAAACTGCTTGTGAGGTCCCTGATGTTGATGACATTTTTGTGACCACGGATGATGAGCGCATTGCACAGGCTGTTAAAAAATTTGGTGGTAAAGTGATCATGACCTCGAGTAACTGCCGCAACGGAACAGAGCGTGTTGCAGAGGCCTTGGAAGGTTTGGTTGGATCAGCTGACATTGTTGTTAATCTTCAAGGTGACGCGCCCTTAACACCGCCGTGGTTCATAACTGCCCTAATTGATGAGATGGAGCGCGACCCCGATGTGCAAATGGCAACCCCGGTTTTACAATGCGATGGCTACACTCTGAATATGTTTCTTGAGGACCGCAGGAATGGACGTGTGGGCGGGACCACAGCGGTGTTTGATTTAAATTGGGATGCACTGTATTTTTCCAAGGAAGTTTTGCCTTTCACGGATAAGGCATATGCAACTGATGCTAAAACTCCAGTTTACCATCATGTGGGTGCCTACGCGTACCGGCCTAAAACTTTGGCGCGATATGTTGAATGGTCGCAGGGCGCTTTGGAAAGGTTTGAGGGGCTTGAGCAATTAAGGTTTTTAGAACAGGCCACGAAGGTCCGATGCGTTCTGGTGGAGGGAAAAGGGCGGGTGTTTTGGGAGTTGAATAATCCAGTTGATGTCGCGCGTATCGAAGGCGTGTTACTACAAAATGGCTGGCCATAAAATATTGGTATTTGAGTGGAACTGGTGACTTACGCCACACCGCGTTGCAAGAGTTGCAGAACTGTAATCAGGCCGATTGGGATATTTTTTTGCATCACAAAGGCAGCTGATATTTCGTGTGTTTGTAAGATGTGCAATGAGCGTGCACCCAAACTTTCAGGCTTTAAGGTGATAGGCGCTGGGCTCATAATATCTTTCGCACATGTGGACCACATAACGTCCTGCATCGAGCCGCTCGCATTTTTCTCAAGATAACGCCGAATATCGCCGTCGGTTATAACGCCACATAGTTTGCCTGTGCAATCTAAGAGCCCCACAATTCCAAAACCTTTGGTAGAAATTTCAGTGATAACTTCAAAGATGGGCACTGATTGGTCAAGCAAAGGTAGCTGGTCTTCCGAAAACATAAACTTAGAGACCGGTTCCAACATGGCGCCAAGCTTGCCGCCAGGGTGAAAGTTATGGAAGTTTTCCTCGGAAAAACCGCGCATTTTGAGCAGTGTAACTGCCAAAGCGTCGCCCATGGCCATTTGCATCAAAGTGGATGTGGTTGGAGCAAGATTATGTGGGCAAGCTTCTTTGGCTGTGGGCAATACAATGGTATGTTGAGCCCGTTGGGCAAGGGTACCATCTGCTTTGCTGGTAATCCCAACTATGGGTACATCAAACCGTATGGCATAGGCGATGATGTCTGACAGCTCGCCCGTCTCTCCAGACCAGGACAAAAGCATCAAAACGTCATCACTTTGGATCATACCAAGATCGCCATGGCTCGCCTCTGCCGCATGTACAAAATACGCAGGGGTTCCCGTTGATGAAAGCGTAGCTGCCAGTTTACGTGCTACATGTCCACTTTTACCCATACCAGAGAGGATAAGTCGGCCTTTCATATGATAAATTAGTTCTGCTGTTTTTTGGAGGACTGCGTACATTATAGGTTTATTGAGAGTAGCTTTCATCTGGACCAAACCCGTTGAAAAGCACTCAATTGCGTCCAAAACAGATGTGGCGGGGTCAACAGAGCTTTTTATATTCATTGAGCACCAAACTATCCTGTATTTTAAGTACACCTACACGCATTTCATTAAACATCCAAGGTGAACAGAGACGCCTTTGAAACTTCATAATTTGTGCTATGACTGATCCAACATATTTTTAGAGAGCCGTTTCAATGACTGAGATCAACGTTGGTAAGATTACCTTGGGCAATCAATTGCCGGTGAGCCTTATCGGTGGCATTAACGTTATCGAGAGCCGAGATCTGGCGATGCGGGTTGCGGAGGCTTTTGTCACGGCAACGCAAGACTTGGGTTTACCATATATTTTTAAAGCCTCTTTCGACAAAGCCAACCGTTCCTCGATCTATTCATATAGAGGTCCTGGCCTGGATGAGGGTTTGAAGGTTTTGCAGGAAGTCAAAGATACCTTTGGTGTGCCTGTTTTGACTGATGTCCACGAAATTTCTCAGGCAGCTCCAGTTGCCGAAGTCTGTGAAATTTTGCAAATACCTGCCTTTTTAGCGCGCCAAACCGATCTCATTGCCGCTGTCGCGGCAACTAAAGCCGTGATCAATGTGAAAAAACCTCAGTTTATGAGCCCACCACAAATTCAAAATTTGGTGGACAAAATTCGTGAGTGTGGGAACAATAAAATATTGATGTGTGAGCGTGGAACCTGTTTTGGTTATGATAATTTGGTCGTTGATATGTTAGGGTTGCGAACCATGAAAGATTGTAGCGATGATGCGCCTATCATTTTTGACGTGACCCATGCACTTCAAACGCGTGCGGCCAATGCAGCTGAGTCAGGCGGGCGTCGCGGGCAAATTGCCGAACTAGCGCGCGCAGGCTTGGCGGTAGGCATCGCTGGCTTGTTTTTGGAAGCCCACCCCGATCCAGGGCAAGCTTTATGTGATGGCCCAAGTGCTTTGCCGTTGCATTTGATTAAACCTTTCTTGGCTCAGATGAAGGCAGTTGATGATTTGGTTAAGGCCTTGCCAGATTTGGCAATAGCTTAGCGTAATTACTTTGGGGGGTTCATAGCCACTCCAAGTAATAAGCTAACTCTGAACCGGACAGAGTCTAAAAAAAACCGAATGACGGGTGACAAGCATAGTGAGATAGTAGTAGAAAAGTTTTATGAAACAGATCCCCAAAAAAACTACTGACGACGCGCTTGTGCAAGAGTTTTTGAACAAGGGTGGTAAAATTAGTGTAGGTAAGACTAAACCCTTACCTAGTGAACTTGGCCTGAGCAACAATGCTTGGAACAACAAACTGACCCGGGAAGAAAAAACGGCCCGCGACGGTAAGTGATATTAGTTTGAATAAAAAAGCGTAATGCTTGGCAACTTAGTTTTATGTCTGTGTAGAGAGTTTTATTTAAATTTCACTTATTATTTTTAGTAATTCCTATTGATTATTGTGTCTCGAGCGACGGCCCGTAGTGAACAGGTTTATATGAACGTACAGATTAGTAGAGGCAGCGTAGTAAAGCCTCGTCTACAATTCTAGACTAAGCTTATGCTCTCACTGTTACGATACGTACTGTCTACTAGCATGACACTTGGGCCAGAGAGTATTGAAATTTTGAGTTGGATAATCAACTGATCAAATCAATTCATATGTGTCAAAAATGCAGTCTTAGGGACCTAGACGCAGCCATATTTTAATATTGTTCACATATGCTTATTGTAATCCATCTGGACTGGATATAATTGGCGCTCAAAAAGGTAACTGCTAAAAGGCAGAATTTTTTTAAGGGTGCGGATCAATGGCAGACAATAATTATGAGCAGCGACATCTCGAAACGTTAGACCGAGATTTGGGGCGGTTCTCATCTTTAGAGCGGGCTACATCCTACGCAACGCGTCCGTTTATGGGCCTAGGGGTTTCGCTGGCATTCATCATTCTGGCAGGGCTCATTGCGCTATATTTGTTTGGGAATACTGGCAATACGGTTGTTGTTGTGATTGCTGCTGGGTTGGGTGCATACATGGCGCTGAATATAGGCGCCAACGATGTGGCTAATAATATGGGGCCTGCGGTTGGTGCAAATGCTTTGACAATGGGTGGTGCCATTGCAATAGCGGTCATTTTTGAAAGCGCTGGGGCACTACTTGCTGGTGGCGACGTGGTTTCAACCATCGCAAAGGGGATTGTAGCCCCTGAAAGCCTGCAAACAACTTCTATTTTTATCTGGGCGATGCTTGCAGCGCTCCTTTCGGCCGCTCTTTGGGTAAATCTGGCTACATGGATAGGTGCGCCTGTGTCTACTACGCATTCCGTTGTGGGTGGCGTTATGGGAGCAGGTATTGCTGCCGCCGGATTTGCGGCGGTAAATTGGCCGACCATGTATAAGATTGCTGCCAGCTGGGTTATATCGCCAGTCCTAGGTGGGGCTGTTGCGGCTCTATTTTTATGGTTCATCAAATCTCAAATAGTGTATCAGCCTGACAAGATTGCCGCCGCACGTAAATGGGTTCCGTTCCTAGTGGGCATAATGGGGGCAGCATTTGCTGTTTACCTGTCTCTCAAGGGTCTGAAAAAAGTTATGAAAATTGACTTTTCAACCGCCCTAATGATTGGTTTGGGTATGGGGCTTTTGATATGGTTTGTGATGATCCCCGTCATTCGCAAGCAATCCATCGGTTTGGAAAACCGTAATAAATCTCTTAAAAAATTATTTGGCATTCCACTGGTCGTGTCCGCTGCATTGCTGAGCTTTGCGCATGGCGCAAACGATGTTGCAAACGCCGTAGGGCCACTCGCCGCTATTGTGCAAGCCTCCACTTCTGGTGCCTTTATTGATGCAGTGTCTATTCCTCTTTGGGTGATGGTAATTGGTGCGTTGGGAATATCTTTTGGGTTATTTCTTTTTGGCCCTAAATTGATCCGAATGGTAGGGGGGCAAATTACTAAGCTCAATCCAATGCGTGCCTATTGTGTGGCCCTGTCAGCCGCAATCACAGTAATTATGGCTAGCTGGCTGGGATTGCCAGTAAGCTCCACACATATCGCGGTTGGGGGCGTGTTTGGGGTGGGTTTTTTCCGAGAATGGGATGCACAGCGGCGCATGAAGATTGCACGTATTTTGATCCCTGAACCATCGGCGCATCCAAAAGAAGAGCGCCGGCGACGGAAACTTGTGCGGCGCCGCCACTTCTTAACCATTATTGCGGCGTGGATCATCACTGTTCCGGCGGCAGCTATTCTATCTGGAGGAATTTTTCTTGTGATCAACGCTTATATGAGTGGAGCTGTATCATAATTTAAACATCTAGCTACGTCTGGCTCAAAGCAAAATTACTCGGTGGTAAACAAAACCTATGAAACAATAATTTGTTTACGATGCAAGCTTGTGTTGTTGCTAAAGAGCATTAAAGATTTGGGTGTAAAAACAATATTAGAAAGGACTTTGGATGAGTTGCCTCTTCGTTCAAATCCGGTGCCGCCCAGGCACCGCCTATAACGTCGCCGCGCAAATTGCGTTACGTGAAATCCATTCTGAATTATATTCAGTCAGTGGTGATTATGATCTGTTGATGAAGCTTTACACGCCAGATGGTCAAGATATTGGTATGTTTATCAACGATAACCTACTTGGAATAGATGGCATCGAACGCACCTACACTACGCAAACCTTCAAAGCGTTTTAACGCTGGAAGTTCTAGGGTGGAAATTGGTAAATTTATAATAAAACTGGACAGATGTTTTGGCTATTTTAACTCAAGCTAACCAGTTTATCAGGATTCATAAGGTTGTCAGGGTCGATCGTACTTTTTAAAAGCCCCATCAGATCATAGGCCGCACCATGCTCTTCTTGCATATATTTTTTCTTGCCCAGACCTACGCCATGCTCGCCTGTTACTGTGCCGCCAAATTTGAGTGCCAATAGGTTTGCAGCTTCGGAAAGTTGATTTGCGGCATCTAATTCAATATTATTTCCAGGTTCAATCAAGATTATCAGGTGAAAATTTCCATCTCCCACATGGCCCAAAATTGGAGCTATAAGGCCAGATTTTTCAATCTCAATCTTAGTTTGTGTGATACATTCCGCCAATTTTGAAATGGGTACACAGCAATCTGTTACAAATCCTTCTGCGCCTGGCCGTAGAGTTTTTGCTGCATAATAGGCGTCATGACGGGCCTTCCAAAGCGCATTTCGTTCTTCAGTTTTAGTTGCCCATTGATATTCTGAGGCACCCAAATCATCGCTGATTGCATTAAACATCTCAACTTGCTCTGTCGTGGTGGCGTTAGTGCCTTGGAATTCTAAAAATAGATGTGGTTTTTCTGGATAATTCATATCTGCGTTGTAGAGGTTCATACCCCTCATTTGAATCTCGTCCAACAATTCCACCCGTGCGAAGGGGATGCCGGATTGGATAGCGAGAATAACTGCAGTAACTGCATCATTCACTGTTTCAAAAACACAGGTGGCCGCACGAGTAGACTCGGGTTGACCAAAGAGGCGTATGGTCAGTTGGGTTATGATGCCGAGTGTGCCCTCTGAGCCCACGAAAAGATGAGTGAGGTCGTAGCCTGCAGAAGATTTTCGTGCTTGGCTACCGGTATGAATAATTTGCCCGTCTGGCAAAACGACTTCTAAAGCTAGGACATTTTCTCGCATAGTGCCGTAGCGAACCGCATTCGTTCCTGACGCACGTGTAGCGGCCATGCCACCTAGTGTGGCATCTGCGCCGGGATCGACGGTGAACATGAGGCCTAACGCCCGTAATTCAGTGTTCAGTTGGGACCGGGTTACTCCGGGCTGCACCACAACGTTTAGATCTTGGCCACGGATTTCGAGCACCCTGTTCATACGGCTGGTGTCGATGCTGATGCCACCTTGGGTTGGGACAACATGTCCCTCTAAAGAGGTCCCAACGCCAAAGGGCACCATTGGGCAGCGATGCGTCGCGCAGATTTTCACAATTTCTGAAACTTCTTTGGTTGAGTTTGGGAAGGCTACAGCATCGGGCAAGGCTGGGTTTGTGTAAGCTTCGTCACGCCCGTGGATTTCAAGAATTGACCTTCCGGTAGAAAGGCGTTTTCCTAAAAGTTGCTGCAAAGCTTGAATGGCGGCTTTATGTGTCCTGGTTCGGCATTCTATATCCAGAATTCAGTCAAGAATAGGGGCGCACTTGTACCGCACTCACTGTATCTATACTTGGTGTACCAATTGAAGCATAAAAATGAATTTTTGGGTGGGCAAATTCTTCGGGTGCGGGGAGCCATCTGAGGTAGGGTTTTGATGCCTAAAAGCATCTTTTTAAGCTTTAGATTTCAAACTCAAACCGCACATTCTCATAATTTGAATGCATTCACCGATAGGCTAGTAAGGTATTTGTCATTTTTAGCGCTGCGAAACTAATTTTTACGCAGAATATTTGGAAATTTAAGTTTCTATTTGAAAAAAACTTGGTGGAGTAAATAAGTGGTAACAATATCAGAAATAGTCTATTAGTATACAGTACTGGATACCTCAATTTGTGGATCTTAGCTACATATTGTGCCTATAGATAATAATACAACTAAATGCTTGACGTGGGGGATAGTTGCCACGCAAAATCTGCACACTGAAGTCAATAAATGAACTACAGTAGCAAAAGAGGAAAGAAACTATGCTAGCAAATGCAAAAAAAACGATCGGTAGTCTAACCGAGATAGCAATCGCACTTTTGGCACTCGCAGTCGTCGCGTCGCTTTTAGTCGGTTCATCTAATATGTCCTTCTTGGGGGATGTTGTGGGCAATATCACTTCACTGGTGCAACAACTTGGTGGCGCAGGCCTTGCAGGCTTGATCTCCTTAGGTGTGGTTTTGGCATTATTCCAAAAGTAGACTTTTATAAATAATGTGTTCCTCCAGCAATTTAGGTGGTAAAAAATGAATAAGATTGATAAATATCTAGTCCAGTTAAGATCGGTACTACTCAGAGGTGCTGAAAGTATGGGGTTGGTACTTGTTGTACTTATTTTGGTTTACTTATTGCTGGGGGCGGCTTCTGGCGATTACGTTGATAAGCGTAATGGCAAATATTTCTTTATTTATCTCTGCGGTAACGCCGCAAGCGATTATAGGAGCGGCTATAGTTTTTGGATTAGTTAATTATTTACAAACCAAAATAGTATAAAAATATATAAATTTTTTTACTTTATTATTTATTTACGCTGAACCACTAAAGTAGTGTCATGTGACAGGCTAATATTGTCTACAGAATGTGTTGGGCCAAAGTTAAGATTACACCTTTGCAAAATGGAGCTTTTGTTTCCATAAAAAATATTTCCAGAAGAAATATGCGCCTCTTTATCAATCTGTAGGTTGAATATCATAGCTATTTTTGTTTTTAGCCAACAGTCACTTAAATTCCTGAATATATAGTCTTCCCATTCATCGACACGCTCGGTGCGGACAGGTTATATGTTCCTGATATTAAACAAAAATCTACTTTCATCTGGGGCTGAGATCCTTTGTCAAACGTTGCCCAGTGGAAGTGGGGGGGCTGTCTACAATGACTTACTAAAGCTTCTGAAATGTCGTAACCATAATATCTTACACTTTCAGCATACTTTGTTTTCGATATATAATGGGCAAGAGCTCCGTAGCCGCAGCCGATATCTCCAATAGAAAAGTAACCTTGTTTTAGCAGCTTGGTCGCCTCGTGCAACAAAATTTGAAATCTAAGGTTTTGCCTAGCTTCACTTATCCAATAACTACCCTTCGGGGTTGCTCCATACTTCTTAAATCTGGCATCATATATTCTCCTCAGATTGAGATCAAATTCACCGTTTTTGTTATGCATTGATTTTGTTTTAAACCTTATGATATCAGTGAGAACTTAGTTTGTTTAAGTTACACAGAATACGGTGTATTATCATTAATATACCGTATCTATATTTCTAATAATGTGAAAATAAGAAATGATTGGATTGATAAGTAGTGACTTTTAAATTTTAAGTGAGATTACAAAATGAAAAATTTCTTTTTGATCATTTTGCTGCTTTTGGTTAGTAATTTTGGCACATATTGGTACAGCACTGAAATAAATTCTATTTTAACAGAAAACCAAAAACTTATAATATCAGAAGTTCAGCTGGAAACCAATTGCGAGTTAATGAACGAAGCTTTTATTGTTGTCGATTTAACATCTGAAAAGCGTGTAGGTTTTAACTCAAGTAAGGCATATATTCAGACATTCAAAGGCAATCTTTTGCAAATTCAAATGAACCCCAAGTTCAGCGATGTAACATCAAATTTTAAATCCCATGCAGCAAAGAAAAAAATGGTAATAGAAATAGACTGCAATGTATCAAATAAGCTAAAAACTACCTTAGATTCATTAAGAAATACGTTTAAAAACTAACTTAATATTTAAAGTATTATTAACAGATTTTGATATTAAAATTTTATTTCATTTTATTTTTTTAGTAGATTTTTAAGTATAGGCATCTGTTTCGAACGCTATACGAACTTGGTTTAGATTTTTCTGCTAATATGCAAAACCTAAGACTTCGCAGAGCGCCACGCCATTCAAAATTGCCAATTGTGTATTCACAATTTCCGTCCATTTCTGGCTACCGAAAGCGCTCATAAATGCTCCATCTACCTTTTGCAAAACCGAAACGCATTGTCCATAGCTTCCTGGCCTAACAGTTTCGGTCATACCATTGTCATCAGTTGAACAATACAAAAGTGTATTTCCCAAATTTTTCTTGTTCTCATCCATGTAAATCACAGAGGCGCCTGATACACCTCGGCCTGTCGTATTTTTTAGTTGTAGTGAAAGTACGTAATTTGCAACTGAACCCTTTGAATTGCTGTCGAACTCCAATTTCACGTTACAAGGCATATTTTTGCTGTAGGCAGGAGTAACTGACACAGCAATACTTACTAAGAAGATAATTTTAGCTATCCGTATGAATTTAGAAATCATCATGTGAAAGTGCTCGCTTCATTAGCCAAAGTTTACATTATAGCGCCTTGCTCACGTTTGCCACAATCTTTTCAAAAAATGAAACAAAGCTTCTCCTGCAAACTCTATTTAGCAGAGGATAAGGTGTCTGGAAAGTAAAGCTTAAGCCGCATAACTCCACAACCATTGCCATAACTGTTATTCTAGACTGGCTCGTCATGAGCATGTTTGCTCATGGAGCTTCAGCAGGCTCAGCTCATGACTAGATAACTCATAAGGTTGGTTTTCAAGTTTTTTGTTTAAAACCATAATTAACCATGCGTACTTTATATTTTCATTATCTGTCATAAAAGTATTAACGACATGGATTTTTTTTTTTTAGTATAATTTACGCGGTGACTATCTGACAGACCTAATTGTAGTGTGTGTTATACTCTCTTAATTTCGATATTTTTGACACAATATACTAGGAGTCAAACAGTGTACGCTCTTGCTCAATTGTCTACGTCTGTTCAGATGAAACTATAGTTTAATGCAAGTAGCACATTGTGATAAAATTTTAATGTGTGGTGCTGTGGTAGCTGAATAATGAATTGTATAACGTAAGAAAATAGCGCTGTCATAAGGTGGATTAGAAGGAGTAATTATATGAAGTTTTGTATTTTTTTGATTACATCTCTTTATTTTGGTGGTGTGGTCTCGTCTACGCACAGGGTTTTGATAAAGGCTTTGTGGCTTATATGATTGGTGACTATTCTACTGCATTAATAGAGTGGAGGCTTCGTGCTGAGCATGGGAGCGTCACTGCGCAGGCCAACCTCGGTAATATGTACGAAATAGGGGCGGGCGTAATTCAAAGCAATATTTTAGCTCACCAATGGTACAATCTTGCTGCCTCAAATGGTGATATAACTGCAAGAGAAAATAGAGAAGCACTGGCCAAAAAAATGACAGCTAGTGAGATCTCAAAGGCTATATCTCTGGCTAGAAAGTGTATGATTAGTGGATATTCAGATTGTGAATAGTAATTTTCATAACAAGAAAATTTCATAACCTGGCTAGGTGCTAAGCCTATCTGGTTAGTACTCATCTTGATAATAATAAGGGTTTCATACACCCAAGGCTAGGCTGCCGTTAACAGGAGCTCGTCTAAAACCAGAACGATTACGTCTGCCTCTACCAAGACCTTTTAGGGCCACTATCAAGGTGCACAAAGTTCTGGTAACTTCCCACCCCACCTTGAGTATTGGCTCTAGAAATGCTGGCTAAGCGATTTGCACCTATTTCAGGAATTGAAAAATCTATTGCTTTGGCTAAAATATGCATGGAATTTCTTGCTACTTTATGATTATTATTACGTAAATATTCGTTAGTTTTTTTTGACCGATACCCTGAGTGAATATTTACATGTAAAATATTTTTTTTATTTGAGCATAGCTCACAGATCGTAAAAAAATTTTCCAAAACTATAGTATCAATACTCTTTATTTCGTCGGTTCTCCAATCTCTTAGGAAGGTATCTAAACGCAATCTCTGGTTTGTAGACAATTCATGGTTATCAGAAAACTGGAGTAAAATTTCTTCCTTAGTATTAGAATTTAATAAATTCAGATTTAGGCTCTGATTAATTATTATTTTGCCTAATTTATTTGATCGGAGGTGGTCGAACTCTTGCAGTTCGGGCTCAGGGTCATGATATAAATTTAACCTATTGGAGGGCCATTGCTTTAAAGGCCCCTTCGG
Organism: Alphaproteobacteria bacterium UBA4588; assembly: GCA_905182195.1. Lineage (GTDB taxonomy): Bacteria > Pseudomonadota > Alphaproteobacteria > Rhodobacterales > Rhodobacteraceae > Planktomarina. The sequence continues at coordinate 134,533 of CAJJAW010000008.1, read as the reverse complement.
GTTGGAAAATAAGCCTAAGCCATGTTCAAGATTAATAAGTGGAGAGGCGTGCACAGCCACAGGTACTATTCCTAAAGAGAGAACAAATCGGCGGGTTATTTTAGATTGAGCTCTCATTCCTCAAATAAGCAATTACCATACCAAAGGACAAGTTATTTTTGAGTTGGTTTGGCCATTGGATTTAATATCTAAAAGGAATTTATGTGTTCAAAACTCATCTTTTTTCAAGGTCGAGTGTCTGTCCTTGTAATTCTAAGTATAGCTTGAAAATATCTCCTTCGTTAACTGTTCCAATGAAAATATCACTCTCCCTTTCAACGATTGGAATTGACTCACCAATAAAATTCGATGCGGCTTCTATTGCCTGTTGAAGGGAGGCGTCTGACTTAATGGTTAGGGCATCGGTTTCTATGAAGTCGATTACCTGGCCTTTTGGATCTCCGAGTATAAGCGATCCTAAAATCAACTTACCCACATATTTACCATTATCAAAAACTATGCAGGCTTCAGTATTTCCATATTTTACCATCATTGATACGGCCGAAGATACCTCCATAGTTGATGCAAACTTTAGGCCATCTGAGGAAATAATAGATGATATATTTTCCTCCATTAGTCGCAGACCCATACGCCCTTGTGAAAGATCGATGTTTCTATTGAGTAGCTGTTTATCAAATAGTGAGTGACCAAAGTATTGGTTACTGATCATTGTTGCTGTGACAATGCCAATCGTTGATGTCAAAGCCAAACTATAAGATCCAGTGAGCTCCAATACAATTATAATCATAGAAAACGGTGCACCAATAACTGATCCGGCAACTGCTGCCATACCACAGATGACAAGCTCAGGCCCCTGAATTGTATATAATCCGGTCATGTTTATTAGAGCCGTAGCCGCTGACCCTGCAGCTGCGCCCACTAGTAAGGCTGGAGAAAAAACACCACCAAAGAAGCCAAATCCCAACGACAGTGCAGTTGCTATAATTTTGGCAATTAAAATAGCTACCGCCACTATAAATAACCCGTCTGCGTTCGTAAGGTTTACTATAGCACTAGTTCCTAACCCCATAACTTCAGGATACCATGTGCCAATAATGCTGAGACCGATAATAGCTATAAGTAAGGATTGAAACGATGTTAAGCCCATTTTTTCTGGAAATTTTGAAAACATCAATATGCTAGACATAAAAAGCACAGCGATAAGTCCAAAAAATGGACCTAAAACTATTGAACTAATCATCATGGGGCTGAGCGGTGTGTTCGAAAAAGGTTGAATGAACGGGATGGATGCATCCCAAAGAAAATTGTGAACCACAAATGCTGTTCCAGACGCAACGGCTATCGGAGCCATCGCATTCAAAGAGAAGTGCCGTAGGATTGCTTCATGCGCAAAAATTATGCCGGCTAATGGCGCATTAAAACCTGCTGAGATTGCAGCTGCAACGCCACCCCCAAGAAAAACATCAGTCGTGATGGGTAACTTAAACTTACCCTTAATTAGCGCTCCAAGGGTCGCTCCAAAGTGAACTAGCGGCCCATACTGACCGACTGATGCTCCACCACCGGCTGAGATGAATGCAACTAATGTGCTGGCTACACCAGTTTTTACATCCAATTCATTATCTATTCTGTGGGCAGCGAAGATTGTATCTGCAGGGCCATGCCATTCTTTTACTTTAACAATTTTTTTAATCAAACTGATTAGTATTGCCGCGATGCTTAAGCTACAAAAAAAGAAAATAAAGTTTATATTATTTTGAAAATAATTTTGTGAACTGTTCTCAATAAATAATATGCCAACCCTAAAGTAGTGTGCGGCTGCAGCCCCAAACACACCCAAAAGCAGTCCTACTAATATTGATGCCAGCCATAAATTGAATGTTTTAAACGTCATGTGATATTTTCCACCAAATGGGTCTCAAATTATCAATTTTTGGGTAACTAATGCCATAAGTTTTAATTCTTATACTGCACCTCTACCAACTCCAGAACTATTTTATTATACGAGAATTTTTTTAAGATGTCATCTAATTCAGTGTAGAAGGGTAATTGTGATGGCACATCACTTCTAATTAAGTAGGAAGCATTATCGTTGGATTGTGCGCCTCTAACTACTCTTTGATTGATAATAAAATCTTTGGGGGCTTGCTCGCTGCCTAGAAAGCTTAACCTTACCTTTGCAAATTATTATATTTTTTGTAAAATTAGTAATTGTCGGCATCACCCTAAACGCATCAACGTAGCCATATATTTTTTTCCGCTCCAGCTTTGACAGGTGCAAAGTTATACTTGGATTTATTACGGATACATTTGTACAAAAATATTTAGATGGCGGGTCTTCAATACAACTAAAAATAATATCTTCATGGCTCGTAATAGTGGTGTTGGTTTTTGCCGGAGACGCCAGAAAACATACTAAAAACGCACAAATTATATTAGAATTACAAAATATTGACATATTCTTATATTTCAATGTACCCATTTTTCTTTATTTTTTTATCGACAGTAGCCCAAAGGCTTTTTGCTTCAGGAGTATCAAATTCAAACTTACGACCGCTAAGTTTTTTCTCGCATTCCAATCTGAAGTAAGTCAACATTGCAGCCATTTGCTGTTCAATTTTTTCTATGCTTGTTATCGTAAATTTTACAGCTTTAACTTCTAAGTATTCGTTTTTTAGCGCCGCTTGAAGTCGTTGGATAGTATCTGCTTTAACTTGAGATAGGGATGACCGTGCTGTGCTCGCTAGGACTCTAATTTTTTGCACTGCTATTTCGATGTCTTGGTCGCTTGGCTTAGGGATTTGGCAAACCATTACGTTTTGAGCAATCGATTTAACACGAATATTATGGTCCCTTAAGACTTCCTTTATATGGGGTATGTATTCGTCGCTGGTATAGCGCACGCTTATAGTTGTAGCAGTAGACCGTTCCTTAATAATTTCCACATAGGTGCCAAGCTTGCGGGGTCTGAACTTTATCCACACCGTTACAGTTTTAAATATCTGAGAAAAGTCACTAAGTGATACAGAGCCCTCTGCATTAGTGACTAATAGGTTTATTACATCAAACATACGCTCTTTTGAGCTGTTGATATATGAATTTTCAACCTCTTTAATCTTAAGAATATCTGTACTAATTCTGTTTTCGTCTGTTTGGTCTGGCTCAGACATGTTTATCTCCAAAGATACGTTACGATAACCGGTATTTTGTGTGGTTTGAAAGCAAAATCTATAAAGAAAATGTTTTTATTATTTAAAATTAAATTATCCAAAAATATTAGTGAGCAGGGTGTGGCAGCCCGCTTTTCTGGAAAATATATTTTTGATTGTCAAAAATAAGCTCGGTTTGTCCTTTTCTCTTGGTCGGCTAGCGGTGCTTTTAAAATTACTAATTGCATTGCGGGTCTGTTCTCCCCAAATACCGTCAAGTTTTGCATCATAAGTCCCAAATCTAAGACATTTTTGGATTGATTTTCTGCCCGCTTCATTCAGATTTTGAAATATTCGGTGGCTTCTACTGTAAATACTAACTGAACTGGCCCCTTTATTAAGGTTTTTTGCAATTTCTGCTTTCCGTGCAAGCTTCTCAGCCGTGTCCACTGGTTGCTGTAATCCTTTTATGGGCGTTGTTTCACCGGCTAGACTTTATTATGTAGAATGCCGCCTGAATAATACAGATGGTCTATCGCAAGAGCATCGCTATCTTGAGATATGTTTTGAGATTTGAATCCCTGGCTTTGTTCCAACACGCAAGAATTGCCTGCATTGCTTTTTGAAATACATGGGGCCTTGGCCCAAGCAAAATTAGGATTTACCGCGAGCAGTAAAGCTATGGTAGCAAATCTGCTGTAAAATAATAAGGTGTTAGTTACTTTTGGTTGCATAAGAGCAATCTTTCAATAGACGAATTTGTGATAACACGAGCAAGATACGTACCATTTATATTTAGCCTATTTTAATTACCAAGATGTCAAAGTAGCCATTTATCAAATATTGCATGCGGCAAAATAACTGCTAAAGTTATTTGAAAAGAGGGGTATCAAGATGGATGTAGCCGCAGCTGTAAGTATTTCAGATGGTAATTTTGATGAGTGGTTTGATTTCTTCAAAAGTTATGAAGCCCTTCGTCACGAATTCGTGGCTGATGAAGTTATTACAAAAGTTTCTGATACAGAGGCTTTAGTTGTGTTTACAATTAAAGATATCAATGGCCTCACTGAATTATCATCGTCACAATTTTTATTAGATGGTGAAGCCCGACTTGGAATAACCGTAGAATTGTCAGAAAAGTTATCCTGAAAAGTTACATAAAACGTGCTCTAAAGTTATTGGCATAATTCTTGCTGCTATTTGGTGAGGGGGAGCCATGTTTTATTTGCAGTTATTCGTTCCAGCAGGATTGGTTTTAGTATTGTTTGGCCTTGGGCACTCTTTTGTCCGAATTGACTACTCTGGGGTGTATTTTAAGGAACCAGTTGAGCAGGTTGCTGAACTTGAGTCAGCAGTGGCGGATGGAACTCTCACTCAAGTGCAAGCTGATAACATCATTGATGGCCAAGACTACATGAACGCTATTAAAGAAAAAGTTAGATCTGGGAAGTTTACAAAGGAGCAGGGTCAAGCCGAGATTAGTGAAGTTCAAGCCTCACTAGCAGTCAGTTTAGGCGCGCTGACGGAATTTTTAGATGAGGTCACGCTTGCTGGTGTCAACGACGATGGTATGGGTCTGCTGCCAGATAAATATAATTATTTAAAACTTGAAACTGTTTTTCAGGGGCGACTTTTAGATACAAAAGAACTGTTTAGCTTAGAGGTTGCAATCGCGACGAAGCAGGCAAATGTATTAGCTGATTTCTTTATTAAATCACTATACGAGATTGAAGCTGATTTAATATCGGAGATTACTAAAGTAGTAGTTGATACTACAAGTGAACAGCTTACGTCCGCCGAAGGGCGCAAAATATTGACAGATAAAATTATGGTTAGGCTTAACGATTTTTTGATTGAGAAAGATTATCGTCCTGACATTCATTACGTTTATATTATTAACCACAATATCATTTAATGAATGGCATGAAACGTGCATCTCTCAATCAGGAGGAATGCAAATGCAATTAATAGAACAAACAGACGCATCAATCGCAGGGTTGAAGTTCGTAATTTCTTGCGAATATTTCAATAAGGCAGACGAACCGACGCATGCCACTAATTTTACTGTTGATCTTGGTGACGCAAAGCCAAACAGTTTTGACATAGACAGATTAAAACTGGTTTCAGCGGCTTAGTTAATTGATGAGCAGTTATTTGCGCCATGTATTATAGGTTTTTATAAAAAAAGCTATAATGCAGAAGAAGTAGAGGAATTTTGATAATTTGGAAGACCGTCAGTGTTTCCCTAAAATAAAAAAAATTGTAGGCCGCATTGGCCATAATACCAAAAACAATTACCCAAATAAATCCTAGGCGGGTCCTTTCGCAAAATGCGCATGGTTTTTTCATGATCATCTCATATTGTTGCCGTGCATTGAAGTCTATATCATTTTATGCATAAATATTCTTATGCAGCCTGTAGATTTAAAAACTCAAAGCGCCTTCACTGCCCTGCCGCCGGTTCAGACCGCCCTTTCGGCATTCCCTAAGAGTAGTGGTGTCGTTGTTGCGGGGAAAGTCGTATATCCTGTCCAAGGCGCTGAAAAATCGGTAGGTGCGATGGAATATTCGTCAAGAATTTTCAGCCCTTACCTCACCCCGTCGGCGGTCCACGCCGAAAATAGGCAAATGGCACAAAATAGTCTGTCACCGACCTATCAACACAACATAGCAATTACTAAATATCTAAACATTTCAACTATACCAAAGCCTAAGTCTCACCTGCATACCAACATAGCTGCCTGACAAATCTGTAAACAGCTATCGTATTGTAGATGGAAATATTTTTTAGGCTGATATCCTGTAATATTAAACGTACATATAATAAATTGGGCACAGATATATTTCAGAATACCATTGTCACGATGCTTTTTTTATAGTTTCCCAACTTCCAGCTATTTCCGATATAAAATCCCGACAACTTTTTATTTCTTGAGATCCACTGCTATTATGAAAGCCACATTCAATAACTTTTAGTCGACAGAATTCATATAGCCTAAATAACTGCTTTGCGAGTTCACCACCTTTAACTAAGTCCAAGCTTTTCTGGAGGTAATAAATGGTCAGTATTGTTCTCTCAAACGCTTTAGTTCGAACTTTTATATCCGATGCAGTAAGTAAAATATCCAAGTCTGTTTTCAACCTATTTAGAGCCACACTTACGACATTGTGCCCTAACTGCTCTTCAGAAAGAGTTTTGTTCTTGGTCTTTGTATAGGCATCTATAGCTTGAGTGGCATTCATTTTATTCTCCCTCTTCATGATACTTAACGGCTCAAAAATATTTTTGTTAGTTAGTTGTCAAAAAAATGAATTTTTTATTAACTATAATCAAAATTTAGATATAATTTAACGTAAATAATTGATATATATATATTTAAATATTTTGGCACGATACCTGCTTAGCTGTGGTGGAGGATCGAAATGTCAAATTTTATCTTGGATCAAAGTGATGAAGCGTTTTTGAATGCGGTCAGTTTTGCCTTTGCTAAAAGGGGAATAGAATGGACTAAGCTGGGTGATGACTTATTAAATCAGTCAGCTAATCAGGAGAAGTGCTTAATTCTCTCTTCTACTACAGATTTGTGTGACATAAATTCGAACAATTTTGAAATTTTCCTAAGAGAACACAAAATTACTAAGGCAGTTATATTTGTTACTGGCTCCAGCAAATTTGAAATTATTGACAAGCGCAACGGGGCAATAAAATTTGTACACGTCCCAGTTGTACTCTCCGAAAAAACTAGCACATTCGAATTTTTCCTAAGCCTGTTCTTAGAACAAATTATAGGAAAATATGTAAATTTACCCTGTGGAGATGTTGAGACGGCAGATTTGGTTGATCTTCTATGCCGCCTGGCCAGTGCCAACGCAAGTGTGCTGATTAACGGGCCAACCGGTACGGGAAAAGAAGTTGTAGCCCGTCTATTGCATGCTAAATCATCTAGAAAAGACGAGCCATTTATCGCAGTAAACTGTGCAGCCATCCCTGAGAATATGCTTGAGTCGATGCTATTTGGACATGAAAAAGGCGCTTTTACTGGCGCAATGCAGGCCAACTCAGGTCTTTTTCGGGCAGCACATGCTGGCACCATTTTACTCGATGAGATTTCTGAAATGCCTATGGCTCTTCAATCCAAGTTGTTGAGGGTTTTGCAAGAAAAAGTAGTTACTCCTGTTGGTAGCGCTAAAGAAATTCCTATCGATGTGCGAGTGCTCGCCACAACGAACCGCGACATGATGGAAGAAATTCGTTTAAATAAATTTAGAGAAGACTTATTTTACCGGCTAAATGTTTTTCCCATCTCAACGCGTTCGCTTAAAGTACGCCCGTTAGACATTCCAGCAATATCTGCACATTTACTAACAAGAACAGCCAGTGCAACAGGTGTTCCTAAGACTCTTAAATCGAAAGCCTTGGAGCGTCTTATGCAGCATGATTGGCCTGGTAATGTAAGGGAATTGGATAACGTGATCCAACGAGCAGGAATCCTTAGTTATTCAGATATCATCGATGAAACTAATATAGTTTTTGATAACGAACTTACTTTGGGCCCAAGAAATACAATGGATGCGCTCAAATCTAAACTTTATGCGCAGGTCGGGTGAGTAAATCATGAAAATTCAAAGCACAAATATGACTGCAATTAATACCAATTTGGCTGTTGTTAAGGAGAAAGCACAGTTCTCTACAGGCACATTGCAAGCAAAGTCTCTAGATTCTGGCCCATCGTTTTCGCAACGAATTTCTGATGGGCTCAATGACGTTGCCCAATCTCAAAATTCGGCAGCAAAACTTGCCAAAGACTATGAACTAGGTACGGAAAGTGACCTGTCTAAGGTCATGGTTAATCAACAAATTTCTTCTGTGGGTTTTCAGCTAACGCTAAATATCCGCAACAAGGCCTTAAGTGCATATAAAGATATTATGAATATGCCGGTGTAGAGCGGATAGGATAAAATTATGGCAAATACAGACCAGATGGTTAGCATCCAAACAACCGAAGGCAATTCCAGCAATATGCTTAGCGCACCAATGAATGCGGTGGCTAACATTAGAGAAGTTATAGGGCAGCCAGGCTTTCGGCGGGCATTGCCAACCATATTTGCTGCGCTTACTGCAGTAGCTGCAGTAGTGTTATTCGTGACTATGCGGCAGCCTAATATGACCACACTTTATGCTTCCGTTTCAGACTCTGAAAAATCTAAAATTTATGAAGCATTAAAAAACATGGGCATGAGTGTAGAGCTTGATCCAGCAACCGGTGAAGTTCTAATTCCAACTAATGATTATCACCAGGCCAGAATTTCACTAGCAGCCCAGGGCCTCCCTGAATACGCATCCAATGGGTTTGAGGAAATCGATAGTATGCCGTTAGGTGTCTCTCGGTCGGTAGAAACTATGAAGTTGAAAAAACTTCAAGAAAATGAGCTTGCCCGGTCAATTTCTGAAATTAGTAGCGTTCGAGCGGCGCGTGTGCATTTGGCTCTACCCGAGAAATCTGTATTTATTCGCAATCAGACATCACCAACTGCGTCGGTTTTTGTGACTTTGAAAGCTGGACGCCAACTTGATCAAACGCAGGTTAGAGCTATAACGAACCTTGTTTCGGCATCTGTACCAGGCATGTCGCAGGATGGGGTGTCGATAATAGACCAGATGGGCCATCTCTTGTCTTATGCACCAGATAATCCCAATGAAGTGATGGCTGATAGCCAGCTAGCTTACAGGATGAAGCTGGAAAGTATCTACCGTTCCAGAATTCAAAGCCTTGTTGCCCCAATTGTAGGTGCAGCTAACGTTACGGCTCAAGTGAATATTGAAATTGATTTCACCCGTAGAGAGACGTCACAAGAAATGGTGGATCCTGAAGATAAGGCTATTTTGAGTGAGCAGAGCTCTTTAAATGTCACTTCTAAAAAGGATGCGGTTGGAATCCCAGGTGCTATTTCAAATCAGCCACCAGCAGAAGCGCAGATTGCCCAGAAAGACTCTGAAGTAAAAATGGGTGGGGCTGGAGGCTCTGGAAAAGACGAATTCGAAACAAAATCCTCTACTGATCTTAAAAACTATGAAGTTAGCCGTAAGTTTGAAACTGTAACCACTCCATCTAACATCATAGCTAGGATTGACGCCGCTATTTTAGTCAGGGACCGCAAAGTAGTAGACCCTGAAACTGGAGAAACTACCTTCGAGCCAATTTCAGAAAAAGTTAAAAAAGAAATGGAGCAGCTAATTAGTAGCGCTATTGGGCTAAAAGTTGAGCGTGGTGATAGCCTGACAATAACGTCGCAACTATTTAACGATGAGATTGAAGGCGAACAAATCAATTGGTACGAAACTGCTTGGTTCAAATCAATAATTGAAAAGAGCCTGTTGGTTTTACTGCTAGGCTTTGTATCACTCGGAGTTGTGCGGCCAATGCTTTCGAGAATTCTTGTTCCAACTTCTAGTACGAATTCTGTAATGGAACTTTATGCTGAAGCTGAAACTATGGCTGATATTGCTACCCAACGGATTGAAAGCTCAAGGGCTCTTGAAGTAGAAGAAGGTGAAACGCTTGAGGGTATTAAAGCTAAGCTAAAACCAAAAAAGAAGAGTGGGATTTCAGCTGATTTGCTGGATACTGCAAATACTTATGATGACAAAGTAGCCTTGGTTCGTATGATTGTTGGAGATGAAGCTGGTCGAGTTGCCAACGTTTTCAAACAGATGATGCGCCAGGATCTTGATTCACTCTCGTAGGAATAAAAAAATGGCTGAAGAACAAATTGATGTAGAAAAACTGGCAGAACTTACAGGCACAGAGAAGTCCGCTATTCTCATGATGTTGCTTGGTGAAGAAGAAGCTGCACAAGTTTTGACGAACCTGTCGCCTAGGGAGGTTCAGCACCTTGGTACCGCTATGTACTCTGTTACCGGCGTTGATCAAGCTACGGTAAATATGGTTCTTGACGAATTTTTAGAAACCATAAAGAAGCAAACCGGTTTAGGTTTGGGTGCTGGCCGATATATCGAAAATGTAATGGTACGTGCCTTGGGTGAAGATAAAGCCCAATCAGTCTTAGGGAGGATCACTCCGGCGAGTTCTGAGTCTGCTATTGATATTTTAGATTGGATGGACGCCCGCGCCATATCTGAACTTATTATTGATGAGCATCCCCAGATTAAGGCTTTAATTATTTCATACTTAGATTTTTCACTGGGTGCTGACGTATTAACTTTGCTGCCTACTGAAATTCAAGCCGACATTGTTCGCCGTATTGCTACTATAGAAACAGTAGAACCAGGAGCTGTAAAAGAGCTTGAACGGGTGATGAAAGCAAAGTTTGCTGCGAATACTTCACTTAGAGCATCGAAAATTGGCGGTGTGAAAGCAGCAGCTAAAATTATGAACTTCACTAAGACAGAAATGGAGACACGCATTCTCACATCTATCAGAAAAGAAGACAAGGAATTGATGGCTGAGATCCAGGATAATATGTTTGTATTTGAAAACCTTGCCATATCAGACGACAGGTCACTACAGACTCTGCTGCGATCAGTCGACCAAGACGTTCTTATAATTGCAATGAAAGGTGCTGAGGCTTCACTCCAAGATAAGTTGTTGGGATGTATGTCGACACGGGCAGCGGCCAACATTCGTGACGAAATGGATGCACTTGGCCCAGTTCGTTTGACAGAAGTACAAGAGGCGCAAAAACAGATAGTTAACGTTGCCAGAAAGCTGTCAGATGATGGAACTATTGTACTTGCCGGACGTGGTGGTGAGGAAATGGTCTGATGAATGTCGTTTCTACTGACGAAGGCGATCAACAAAATGCTTTAACGAACTCTGACTTAAAGGGTTTGTTAAAGGCAGCTAGTTTGACTGAGTTTCATCCAGATGCTGTACAAGAAAGTAATTCAAAGGAATTTGAAAAGTCCAATAGCCTTTTTGATTTGGTTAGATCCAATTTGGTAGATACTGATCCGAGTACGGTCGAAGCCCAATTGGATATTTCTAATCTTGATAAAGATACAGAACTGGCTAATGGCCAAACACAACAGAGTGAGAATACCAAAGAAGATAACGGATTTATAATTGAAGATGGTACGAAACCACAGTCTACAAATTTATCTGATAAAATTGGTGACCTTGATGTGTCTGATCTTGAGCCAAGTCTTATAATCAAAGATGTATTTACCTTAGAAATTGATGATATTAAAACAGACAGTGAACTGAAGATAGAAATTCAGGATCAGAATATTGATAATGATGAGCTTGCCTCTAAAAAGGAAACCCAGCATGTTGGTGAGGTCTTAGCCAACATAACTGAAATCGCTGACAGTGCTGAATTTTTATCTGAACTTAAAAAGGCACAAACAACATTTGATCAAAAACTAGATGATGAAAAAAAAGAGTTTTCAACAGTCATTGAGGCAATGTTTGGAGCTTCCAGTTTTATTGCAACTCAAATGGAAAATGAAATTTCTGATGTTGTTCTTGCAATTGCATCTGACCTAGCTGGTACAAAAATTGACGTAGTTCCAGAGGAGTTTTCTAAGAAAATTTCAACAGTGGCAAAGCAAATTATTGGCAACAATGATGAAATAACAGTTTATGTAAATGTTGCAGATTACGCTAAATTGAAAACGGCTAGGAATTTTTCTGAGTTAAAATATACATTTTTAGAAAATCAAACTTTGCGACGTGGTGAGTTTGAAGTGACTAGTCGAAAATCTTCTGCAGGTGTTTCACTGTTCAACCTTTCTGATGGAGATTGATTTACATGAGTTTGCTTGAGAATAATATTCTACCAACTGATGGTGTATCAAACTATCAAAAGATTTTACTTGGGATAAGGGAACAGGCACTTCTGCGCTCAGACGTAAAATTTAGCGGTAGCGTGACTGGGTATGACGGCCAAGTGATTGAGAGCAGTACTTTTCCAGCTTCGATTGGCTCAGAATGTACTATAAAGTCTAGATATGGAACCTTATCAAAGGGTGAAGTAATCGGCTTTAAAGGGGATAAAAATATAATATTTCAATATGATAAGTCATCTGAAATATTTAACGGTGATAAAATATTTTCTTCCAGTAGAGTGAAGGACGTTAATGTAGGCCCAAAGCTTTTAGGGCGTGTAATAGATGGATTAGGTGCGCCTTTAGACGGTGACGGCCCTATCGAAACTACGCACTTCATACCTATTAATGGTACAAGCGTTAATCCGTTTGACCGAGGTGATATAAAGCAAATTTTTGATGTAGGAATTAAAAGCATTAATGCTCTGACTTCAATTGGCCGTGGCCAGAGAATGGGTATTATTGCTGGCTCTGGTGTGGGCAAATCAGTCTTATTAAACATGATTACCCGAAGCGCTGAAGCAGACGTGATCGTAGTTGGGCTAATTGGTGAAAGAGGACGCGAGTTAGCCACGTTTACAAAGGAGATAACGAGCTCCCATTCCAAGCATAAGGTCGTCATAGTAGCTGTACCTGCGGATCGGTCCGCTCTCCTAAGGATCCAAGGCGCTAAACGCGCGACTAGCATCGCAGAGTTTTTCCGTGGCCAAGGTAAGAATGTTTTATTGATTTTGGACTCACTCACTCGGGTTGCTCATGCTCAACGAGAAATTGGGTTATCACTTGGAGAGCAGCCGACAGCCCGTGGATACCCCCCATCTGTTATTTCATTGATACCGGAATTGATTGAAAGGACTGGGACCGGTGTGAATTCAGTAGGCTCGATCACTTCAATTTATACTATACTTGCAGATGGTGATGATACGGTTTCAGACCCTATTGTGGATAATGCCAGAGCTATTTTGGATGGCCACATTGTGCTTTCTCGAAAGCTTGCACAGCAAGGAATTTACCCTGCAGTAGACGTAAGTAATTCTGTGAGTAGATTAATGAGTGACTTATGCTCAAAAGAGCACTCGGCCAACGCACGCAAGTTGCGCAAACTAATCTCTATCTATCAAGAAAACCAAGATCTACTTTTAATGGGTGGATATATTCAGGGGCAAGATGCTGACTTGGATATGGCAGTTCAATTATGGCCCAAAATAGTCAGTTTTCTACACCAAGATCAGTCTGAATCGTTCTCGTTCTCGCAAACTGAAGAGTTGCTGAATAAACTTTTAGGGTAGGGGCTCGTAATGGCAAAATACAAGGTATTTGACTTAATTTATCGTCAGAGCAAAAATAGAAAACTTAAATCTCAATTCGAGTTAAATAATATGAGTAAAAACATTGATAAAATACGTCAATTAGAAACAGATTTGACCTATAATATTGAGGAGACTGTTGAGGTTGGCCTTCCACAGAGCGGGCACCGCTTACAAATTAACAGTAAATTACGCGAAAAAATGATTCATCAAAAAGAAGTAGTTGAAAACCGGATCGAATTTCTGACGACTGAACAGGTTCAGTTGCAAAAAGTTGTTGCTAAACACGATAGTAAAAGTAAAAAAATCTTAGAAAAAATTAGTGAATTAAAGATTGAAGATAATAGATCCAAGGAATTAAAAGATTTTGATACCAATATATTGAAGCGTCGGAAGTGATTGGTACAGAACTTGCTCTAATGTGTATGGAATAGTTTGGAGCTCCATCCATGAGTATTACTTTTAACAGCGGCGGAAATTTAGGGGAAACTGACGTATCCTCAAATCTAAAGGGTGTTCAAAAAGGGCCTGGCAATGCTGTTTTTGCAAATTTTTCAGATTTATTAACTTCTGCAACTGGTGAGGAACTTAATCCAACTGGTGAGGAGCTTAATTCAAGCCTAAAAATAAGTTCTAAAAATGACCAATCAACTCGTGGTTTGGGGGAAGTTGACGCTAAATTATTTACTAAGGTTTCAGCCGACGGCGCCCTTGCCGAACCTGTTGTCGACGGTAGAGTAGATTTCTCAACTGATCCAGTTGACTTCCGATTGTCTATGGATTTCCCCGATACGCCGATTTCCTGCCCGGTATTCCCAAGTTTCCTCGATGAGCCAGTTGTTGATGGTGGCGAGGGCTTACTTGATGCACCAGTTGTTGATGGTGGCGAGGGCTTACTTGATGCAGCAGTTGTTAATGATGCCGAGGGCTTACTTGATGCACCAGTTGTTGATGGTGGCGAGGACTTACTTGATGCAGCAGTTATTAATGGCGCTGAGGACGCATTTTTTGCGCCAGGTGTTGATAGTGATGTGGGCGTCTTTGTTAAGCCAGTTGTTGATAGTGGTGAGGACGTAGTTGTTGCGCCAGTCGTTAGTGATGCTGAGGCCTTATTTGTGGTACCCGCTGTTAATAGCGCCGAGGATCTATTTTCTAAATCAGTAGTCTACGATGCCGAGGACTTGCATGCCGTGCCGGTTGTTGACGGTGTTGAAGTCTCCATCGCTGCGCCAGTTGTTGAGGATGCCAGGAACTTTTTTGTTGCGACTGATGCCAATGCAACCAAAGATATAACGTTGTCTGTTGGCAATGTTATTAGTCATTCTAATACTTCATCAGACGCCTTCTCAAGCAATCCCAGTATTGATAATGTAATTGATCCTTTAAGTTTTAGCTCACCTTTGGATAGCGGAATAAGATAAGCGCCGCTCACGCGATAAGAGGTGTGGGTGCCGAATGTTGAAACGGTTGAAAGTGAAGTTGGTATAAAGTTTTCTACATTTGAAGACTTAGTTTCGGCTCTGGGTGTTTTTGCGAAGCAGACTGTAGCAGATGGATCAAAAGGTGGGTTACCCACACAAGATATTTCAGAAGCGCCTAATTTAGATTTTTTAAGTGATTTGACTGATGGCATTGCGATGCATCTAGAATTAAAAGATTCGAATAGTTCTTTTTTATTCTTCGATATTCGTGATTTGAAGAAAAATTTAAACGAAGTGTTTTCTTCTACACCTAAAGATGGTGCTATAAAGACACCGATAGAGCTTCTAATCCCCCAAACTGTCCCAATTCAACTTGGGGTAAGTAACGTCATAAAAAAAGATTATGATCCGTTTATTCCAGTTAAGCTCCAGCTAATAGATGCAGAGGGAAAATTGGGAGCTACTGACTTGTTCAACATTTCAGGCGACGATGATTTAGAGCCAGGCGTAAACCTTGTATCTGTAGCCAAGATTATAGAAATTGACCCAGATACAGATACTAGGTCCAGGTTACTAATTGGTTTATCTATACCGAAAGACACGGATCCGAATAGGTTACCTGATTTCGTGAAATTTGATATCAGATTAGAGAATGTAAACCGAAACAGTGCTGATGCTAAGACACCGCTTTTGACTGAGGTGCAAGAACTGGCGCGCGTGGAAATTGCTCAGAAAAGTGAAGTCCCGCTTGATTTGAAAATAAGAACTAAGGCGCTTATCCTAGCTTTAGAAGAGATGTCTAATGCGTCAAAAAATGGTGAGCAAATAGTAACAAAAATAGCTTCGACTGATCCGATATTAAAGTTCAGCCAGAATTTAGACATTCGGCCTGTATCACTCTTGGAGGCGAATTCATTTTTTCATAAACAACTTTTGGATGTAAAAAATCCCAATCTTTCAAAAGAAGATGCCTCTGAGGTTAGCAGTCTTAACCAAAAGCCGTTAACATTAGATCTATTGCAAAAACAAATTATTGTTGAAAAAAATGCAGTATTACTTTCAACTACTAAAATTGATGGATGGCCGGGCCCGATTGATAGTGCTCTGAATTTGGCTACCCCTAACAAATTTTTAAATCTAATAAAAAGCGATAAAAATTATTTATTTTCAGAACAAACTGGTGCGAATGGGTTCGAAAAAAAGGTAGATTTAGACGCGTTCAACCCAAAGTCGTTTTTAGAGGCTGCAGATACTTTGAGAATGAAGCAAATAACTTTTCCCAGTTTGATCCCACAAGTAGAGCAATTGTCGGGACGCCAAGCTGATATAACAGGATTTGGTATTAACAAATTTGATAACATAGTCTTACCCAATGCCAGCCCGTCAATTAATTTGGAAGGGTTGGCTCCGGGCGTAAATAACAAAATTTCACTTTATAGTGCTCAATATGCTTCAAGGCTTGGCATGCTGGTTGTAGATAAGGTTTTGAAGGGCCAACAAAATTTTGAAATACATCTGGAGCCGGAAAGTTTTGGAAAAATCAAAGTAAACGTATTTTTGGACAAGCAGGCAATAGATATTCGGATGGTAGCTGAGACACAGGCTGCTGCAAGCCTACTTAGGGCAAACGAAGATTCATTACTCCAAATTACTGCACAGAATGGCATGAAACTTGCAAATTTTGCAGTTGGTATGCAAAGCGGATCGGAACAACAACGACAGAATTCAAATCAGAACCGAAACAGGGTTACTGACAAAGCAAACAATGTGCTAAAGCATGATGCAGCACGAAACAGTCAATCCCAAACTTCTTATAGAACTTCCACAAGTTTGAACTTGATCGCGTAGGATAAAATTATGGCCGAAGAAACTCAAAAACGAAAAATTAATTTCAAGAAGATTGCGCTATTTGGATTGGGTCCACTCCTTTTAATGGGTGTAGGCCTTGGGCTGGGGGCATACCTATTCATGCCCACTCAAACACCCGTAGAACAAGTTGAAGCACTGATTGAAAGAAAACTTCAACAGGCGGGCCAACTTCCGAGTGAGGATGGAGAGAATGAAGAAGGTTTGTTGGAACAAAAGGTAACTAAGGAAACGCCGTCTAGTGAGACCTTTGTAACTTCCTATTTCACGTTCGCAGACAACTTCACGACCAACCTGCTTAAATCTAAACAGTTTTTACAGATTAGTGTTGGTATTTCAACTCAGTATGATGAGACCGTAATTGAAAATGTTGAAAAACATCAGATGGCTCTGCGCTCAGAAGTTCTGGGAGTTATGGGAACTTATACAGTTGATGACATTGATGGTAAAGTTGGACGAGATAGATTAGCCAATAGCATGAGAGACGCAATCAACTTGAAGCTGGAAGACCTTGAGGGCTTTGGCGGCGTTGAAGGTGTTCACTTTACCTCTTACGTACTTCAATAAAAGGCCAAATTTAAAATGGTTGGTTCGCGAAAACTTTCTAATGACGAGGTTGAGGCTCTCCTGGGGGGGCTTGAAGCCGTTGCTGAGCCAGAGAATGCTATTGATGTTTTCGATACGAAAGCAGTAAGAGATTTTGATTTTGGTTCAGAAGACCTTTCGTTACTTGGTGATTATTATGCCTTGAGAATGATAAATGAAAAAATATGCCGATTTACGCGTTCTGTTTTTCTTCCAATGTTGCGGATAATGCCGCGTATTTCTTCCTTTCCTCCAGAAGTTAAATCGTTTGATGAATATGTTGCTGGTTGCGATAATTTTGTCAGTGTTACGACAAATAGATTGGAAGCGCTCAGAGGCAATTCATTACTAATTGTTCAATCGTCGTTCATCTCAATTTTGACGAATTCTTATTATGGCGGGTCCAAAATTAAGGCCTTACATCAGGCTAAAGGTGAGTTCACTGCTACAGAGCAACGTATCATTCAAATCATAACTGATGGAATGAACAGGGCTATGGAAGATGCCTGGAAAGATCTTTTTGTGACTACGTTCGAACCTCTGTCGCGAGAAGAGAATATACAGTTTGTGTCATTTGTTGATGGGGGCGATACTGTGATTGTCTGTTCGTTTATGGTTCAGATGCCAGATGCAGAGCCGGCAAGTTTTGACGTATTATACCCACTACAAACCCTGAAACCTATTTCTTCACAATTAAGGTCCCGAGTTCAAAATGAGTTTGTGCAGGATGATCGTACCTGGAAAGCAGAAATTGGAGCAGGCTGTATTATCAATTCCATTGCCATTATCGGCTGAATTGACCAGGAGTAAAGCTAGCTTGGGAAGGCTGATGAAGAGTACTGTTGGCGACACATTCCCGATTTCCATGCCTGAAAATATTGTAGTCAAGGTCTCTGGAGAACCAGTCTACCACGCGGAAATTGGTAAGCTTGGGCGGAAACGCTGCGGTTTCCATGACTAAACGAATTTCACTAAAAAAGGACAAGGAAAATGGCTGAAGACAAGCAAGCAGCTGAGAGCGCTGAGCACAAAACACGTTGGCATAGAAAACTTAAAAGTATTAGAAAATATTGATGTCGAGCTCACTGTTGAGGTTGGCAGGACTGAAATCACAATAAAAGATTTACTAAGACTGAATGAGGGATCCGTTGTGGAGCTAGACCGACTGGCTGGTGATCCTCTTGATATTCTAGTGAATAACACAAAAATAGCTAAGGGTGAAGTTGTGATGATAGGCGAGCGTTTTGGAATTCGGTTTGGAGAAATTGTAGACCCAGAAAAGCGGATGGAAAGTATTTAGAACTCCTAAGTTTTTCAAACATTTGACGTTCTAATAAGAAAATCTTAAGCATTGTATTAAATCAATATAATTAGTTTGGCATTGCTATTGCTCTACCTATTTAGGGGAGTAATTTGATGGTTGATTTTGACGTTAGCAAGATAATATTAGTTTTAGTGTTTTTAGGATTACTTGTGTGTGCACAAGTAATCCTCAAGCGTAGAAAACTTTTTGGTGTGGTGTTAGGGAAGACAGTCTCCTGGCCGCTTAAAGTTGCGAGTACATTACCTCTCTCCAAATTTGCTTCAGCCACAGTCGTCGAATGTGCAGATATTTCGTTTTTGGTGGTTTCTGGCAAAAACGGAAGCTCAACTGTTATAGAGTTGCCCAAGAAGATGCAGGTCCCAGCATCAGATGATATGCAAGTGGGGCTCGATAGCCAATGAAACAGTTTGTTCTTAGTTTAATTATTTTACTAGCTGGCAACCTGGTTGCGTCAGTGGCGTTCTCTCAGGATGCTAGCGTCCTGGGCCTGCCTGCCTTATCATCTACTGTCGGCGAAAATGGCGAAGCCACATACTCGCTATCGCTTCAAATACTTGTTCTCATGACAGTGTTGACGGTTGTTCCGTCAATCGTATTGGGAATGACTGCGTTTACGCGTGTCATCATAGTTCTCTCAATTTTAAGGCAGGCCCTTGGAACTCAGCAAACGCCTCCCAATCAGGTTTTGATTGCTATTGCACTCTTCATTACCTTTTATGTAATGAGCCCAATTTTTGAAATTATATACGAAACTGCATTAAATCCGTATTTAGAGGGCACAACATCAGCTCAAGTGGCATTATCTATAGCAACAGATTTGATGAAAGAATTTATGGTTGCTAATACTCGCATCAGATACGATGAATATGTTTGCTGAGATGGCTGGCCAAGGGCCATTTGAAGATACGCAAGCGATCCCGCTTTCAATCGTTTTACCGTCATTTATAACCTCTGAATTGAAAACAGCCTTTGAAATTGGATTTCTAATTTTTCTGCCCTTTTTGGTTATTGATTTTGTTATCGCTTCTATATTGATGTCTTTGGGCATGATGATGCTCTCACCTATGTTAATTTCCCTGCCATTTAAGTTGTTACTGTTTGTATTGGTTGATGGCTGGGCCATGATGATTGGTTCACTTTCTTCCACATTTGTAGTGGGATAGAGACGTGGTTTTTGATCAAAATGTTCAATATCTTAGTATGGCTTTCTGGCAAATTATTATGGTCGCTGGCCCGGTCCTTTTAGTGGCTTTGTCGGTAGGTTTGTTTATCGGCCTAATTCAAGCGGCTACGTCTATTAATGAAATGACACTGAGCTTTGTCCCTAAATTATTTATCGTTTTACTGACTATGTCATTAATGGCCACTTTTACCATTACCCAAATGACGGACTATTTTACCTACATATTTGACGAAATATCTAGGAAGGGTCTCTAGTTTGTTACCTATAGTGAACGAACTGGGTGCTCTGCCAGGACTTGAATTGCAAGAGCTATTCACCTTTTTAATCCTATTGTTGATAGCCTCCCTAAGGGTAGGCGCTTTTTTGGTTTCGGCTCCGTTTTTTGGTGGAAGAATGGTACCGCTACAAATCAGAATTGTATTTTCGTTTTGCTTGGGGTTTTGGATACTTGGAACTCTTGAATTTCCAGAACGCAGTATTTTGTTGGGCCCCAAGTTAATTTTAATAATTATGCAAGAGCTGTTTATTGGGCTTACTGTTGGGCTAGTTTTAAATATAGGTTTTGCAGCAGTTAGTTTGGCTGGGGAGAAAATTGCAGCCACATCAGGTTTAGCATTCGCTGCGACAGTGGACCCTACTGGTGGCGGTCAGTCACCTGTAATAAGCCAAATTTTTATGATGTTTTTAATAGTTACGTTTTTTACTATTAATGGACATTTAATGGTTCTTGGCTTTATTTATAAAAGCTTCGAGTACTACCCTCTAGGTGAGTTTACAACATATAGCGATTTGGTAAGTGCTGGGTTGTCCGCCAGCGAAATCCTATTCAAATCTGCAGCAATGATTATGTTGCCGATTGTAGTTATTTTGATATTTGTTAACATTGCAGTTGGCTTTATCACAAAATCAGCACCGCAATTGAATTTGTTTTCTTTTGGTTTTCCAATGACACTTATTGGTGCATTTTTAATTTTATATTTTTCTGTGGATGCCCTTGCGTTTGCTTTCAAGGATTTATTGACTCGAAATAATAGATCTACTGATGTTGTTGCTTGTGGAGCAGAACGATGGCTGAAGAGAATAACAGTCAAGAAAAAACGTTAGACCCAACTGAAAAACGTTTGGATAAAGCTAAGGAGGATGGGGACATCCTCTCTTCCAAAGAGATGTTCGTTCTTGGCTCAACTCTGATGGGACTAGTTGTTCTTTTTTGTCTTGGGATGCTTTCAAAAACTATTTTGGTTGGTTGGACTTCACTTTTTAGGTGGGATCATCCTGAAGGCTTGGAAGTTCTGAGAGTTTTTAGTTCAGAGTTAGCTTTTAACCTCGTATTGGGTGGCGCAGCAATTTTTGCATTCCCAATCCTAGCGGCAGTACTATTCACTCAACTTATTGTTGGAGGTTCTATCAACTTTTCCAGCAAAGCAATGGCCTTCAAACCAAGCCGCATAAACCCTCTAAGCGGATTGAAGCGAATTTTCTCTGTCAAAGGCTTGGTTGAACTAGTCAAGTCAGTAATAAAAGTTGTTTTTTTGATTTCAGTGAGTGGGCTAGTTATTTGGACATTTATGCCCAAGGTACTTTACCTAAGTAGCTCATCTTTGAGCGATGGCTTTCAAGTCTTTTATCAGTCTCTGCTGTCTCTAGTTGCTGCATTAGTTTGTATCTTTGCCATAATCGGTGCTGGAGATTACCTGTGGAGCCGCCACCAATGGTTGCAAAAACTGCGCATGAACAGGCAGGATATGAAGGACGAGTCAAAAGACAGTGAGGGCTCACCTGAAGTTAAATCTAGAATTAGACGCCTGCAGATGGAGGCCAGTCAAAAAGCTTCCCAGCGTGCACAGGCGATTGAAAATATTGGTGATGCTTCAGTGATAATCACCAACCCAACTCACTTTGCGGTAGCACTTAAATATGAGCCAGGTGTTCGTGATACACCCTACATAATTGCAATGGGCAAGGGGCCGCTAGCATTGCGGATCATCGAAGAAGCAGACAAGGCAAGTATTAGTCGAGTGCGCAGTCCGTTACTAGCAAGGGCGCTATACTTTACTGGAGATATTGGCGCCGATGTTTCAGAAGATTTGTTCTCTGCGGTTGCTTCCGTTTTGGCTTATGTGCTTCAATTAGAGCGTGGTGCTAAACCAACTTTCGAAGATCCAGACATTCCAAGCGATCTTCTATATGATGAATTTGGTTCAAAGTTATGATATCGGGGTTAGTGATATGAAGAGACATCAAAGATCAACTGGTGAGTTGATTTCTTCAGTAGCATTTTTTGGAGCAGCGCTTTGGCTTGTTTTTGAGGCTAACAATTTATTAGATAGTGATTATCATGTCAAAGCTGTTTTGGTGTACTTAGGCGCATTTTTAACGTTTCTGGCGTCTATCAGGTTCGCTATTCAAAGTTTGGTTCTAAAGGTTGTTAGAGTTATATGGCCAAAATAACATGTTATAATTGTTTATATTTTTATGTAACACATGATAAGCTTCGGCCATGGGGATGTAAGAAATTTAACTTCAAATCAAAATCTTTGCCTAGCCAATCGGTTTTTGGAACAACTGGCACAGATTGTGCTTACCATAAGGTGAAAGTTAAAACATTAACGTCTAAAAGGTTCTGATAGATGGCAGCTAAAGTAACAGAAAATGATAACATTCAGGACAGTATTCAAGTAGCATTAGATGCTGCTGATACTGCTGCTGAGGTGACAGAAGTATTTCACAACCTTAAAGAACAGTTTGAAGTTGTTAATATTCAGGCAAATAAGATATACAATTCTGTCCTGATTATTTTTGTGAGTGCTATCCTTGCTGGTTTGGTGTCTCTTGGGGCAGCCTCGATAATGTATTATAAAGCTCTGGGAACACTAAAAACTAATTCAAATGTGTCTATTGAAGCTTTGGCTATTTTTACAGAAAATGTTGCAAAATTAGACGAGTCTATTAAAACTGTTAAACAAAACAACGAAAATCAGAAGCTAATTCAATCCGCGCTGGTGGATTTGAAAGCATCATCGCAGCAGGCAGTCGATGATATCTCCGGAGCTGAAGCCAAATATTCAAAAGCTGTTAAGCTCACGGTTCGAGACGTAAACAGCTTGATCCAGCAATTTGCAACCACAACGCTCGAAAGTATTCAGTCGAAAACGGAAACAACCCAAAATACAATCGTGAGTCAACTTTCCAATATGGAGAAATTTTTTGTGCAAGCTGACGATGTTGAGGATGAAGTAGGCAGTGACGGAAATAGCATTGTAACTTATAAACAAGTCCAGGCATTGGAAGATAAAGTAAATAAACTGCTTGAGATGCAACAAAAGGTATCTGCTGAAATTTTTGAAATGAATAAACTTGCTAAACTAGCAGCAAAGAAAAAGGTAGTTTCTAAAAAGAGGGCTCCCAAGGCTGCTCCAAATCCTCTAAAGTTTAACTATAATGATTGATGACTTAGTAGAGAATGCAGAAGATCCTGCCGGTGGCCCAAATGTTATTTTTGATAAATCTGACTTGCAGGGTTTTTTATTAAAAATTGCAGCTGGCGGTATTACCGTTCAGGACTACGTGAAGCGACTACAAGAAGCCGACATTCTTATTGCGATAGACGGTAAGACGATACATGGACAGGCCCGGAGCAATTGCGAGGTACGTTCCTGCAAGAGCATGATAGTGAGAATAAGTGGCTTCTTACATTTTATCGAGACGGCGTGGTTTTTGATATTTTAATAGACCACCCCCTCAAAAGCTCATTCGAATACTCGACAAAGGAAGAGACGGACCTAGCGCTGTCTGCGTTTAGCAAGCATACCTTTGGTGATTTTCAGAGTTATGATAATTATGAAGTTTACAGAAATACAACCGTGGTATTTGCGATATTTTGAACCTTACGCCTGATCCCATGGCTTGGGTCGCTCCCCCGCTGTGGCTGTTGAAGTACCGGCTATATCCCCCTTTAGCTATGGTATTTATTTTATACCTTCTTACATTTGTAGTTAATATCTACCTGTTCATAGCGACTGCGATAATGATATCTATTTATATAAATCAGAGCACAAACTAATTTAATGCGTTCTTTTACGATGTTCGAAGATAAAGTTCATTACATGACAATAGCTGCCTCAAATGAAGCAGATGTCAGTTTGATTGTTAGAAAAATGGATACAGGCAATAAAGTTAGGTTTGAGAGAAACGTTATAAAAAAGCCTAAGACATTAATAAAAACTATGAAAAATTAAAGCTTATTTAATATTTAGGTTCAAGCCAGGCGCGCTTTTTGGTTGCATATTAGATAGGGTGGAAAGGGTTGTGATCTGCGCCCCTACACTTCGATATGCACCAGACGAACATTACTTTCGCCACTCATTGATACAAACTCAGACCTGGTAAATGCCAGCAAGACTACAAATGCCGCAGACCGCAGTTGAAAATTGCAAAACTCTCCAAAACTACTTCCGGTAGAAAGTTTACGAAAATGCCTACACTGATCTGAGCTTAGAAATGCAGAACAGGCTTGATACTGCTCCACTGCATGCCGCTAGAAGAACGAGCCTGGCAGGCGCCAGTTAGTTTTATATATGGCTTCAAGTGCTTATTAAACTGAGTTTTGTAAGCTTAGGTACAGGCTGGCATAGTTTTTGCACCTAATTGTAGGGTACGGAAACCTAAGGGTCTATTATGGAAATGCGTTCCAAAAATTTCGATATTGTTGCTTTGTTCAACCAGGGTCTGGAAGAACATAACGCAGGTAACTTAAGTGCTGCAAAAAAGATGTATCATGAGATTTTGTCCATACAGCCGGATCATTGTGAAGCTAATCATAACATCGGGATCGTGCTTGTTGCTGAAAATGAATTAGAAAAAGCCCTCGAGTTTTTCAAGTTTGCCTTGACCGCCAGCCCTAACGTCAGCTTATTTTGGGCAAATTATATAGATACGTTGGCTAAGTTAGAAAGAATTGTTGAAGCAAAGGCACTCATTAAAGCAGCAAAGAATTCTGGAATGTCTTGCGAAAACATAGAGGCCATTTCACACCGTCTTGATACCGAAAATCAGGAACCCTTGGCAAAAGACACTCGTGAAATTGATGAGTTTATAACCCAACAAAAGTTTGATGATGCTATCGAAGCATGTCTGAGTTTGCTGGAGACTTACCCACGCTCTGGAATTTTAAATATTACTTTGGGGAACATGTTATTTTGAGCTGGGTCAAATAGATTTGGCGATATCCAGTTACACCAAGGCAACAGAATATTGGCCGCAGTCGGAGTTGAGCTATGTAATGCTTGGCCAAGTGTATTCATCACAGGGTGATTTAGATGAAGCTATAAATAGCTACAAAAAATCACTGAAGATCAAGCCAGGCTGCGCTGAGGCCTACTACAACATGGGTAATGCACTAATGCGTAAAGGTGACCTAAACTCAGCTGTAGAAAGCTACAAAAAGGCTCTCAAAACCAAGCCAGACTATGCTGAAGCCCTTAACAATATGGGGCTAGCTCTGAAGGATATGGACGACCTAGAAGCTGCTATAAAAAGCTACAAGCAAGCTCTTGTGATCAAGCCAGACTGTGCTGAGACCTACTACAACATGGGTAATGCACTAATGAGTAAAGGTGACCTAAACTCAGCTGTGGAAAGCTACAAAAAGGCTCACAAGATCAAGCCGGGTTATGCCGAAACCGTTAACAATATGGGGACCGCTCTGAAGAATATGGGCGACCTAGAAGCTGCTATAAAAAGCTACAAGAAAGCTCTTGGGATTAAGCCAGACTATGTTGATGCCTGCAACAATATGGGCGTCGCTCTAAACGCAAAGGGTGACTTAGATGGGGCTATGCAATGCTACAAAAAGGCTCTTAAGATTAAGCCAGACTGTGCTGAAGCCTACACCAAGATGGGTAATGCCTTACAGGGTAAGGGTAACTTAGAAGCTGCAATAGACAGCTATCAGCAGGCCCTTAACATTAATCCTGAAACGGCCAACGCTTTAGAAAATATAATGAAAGTTCCAACAGGCACATTACCCTCTCAAACTTTGAATAATTTAGAGAAAAAAGGTTTGATTCCTTTTAAAACACCAAATGTTTCAATTAAATCAAAGTTCCAAAAAGCTAATTTGCATCGTCACCAAAAGGAAACTGATCTGGCTTTTAAATTATTTCTTGAGGCCAATATTTTAAAGAAAGAAACCATAAAAGCCGAACTGCTTTTAGAACATATTCCAATTATTAAAAACATTGGAAAAAATAAAAGGATGGAGCCCCCATAGTTGGAAGAACAAAAGAAGTTCCATAAAAAAAATCTTTATTTTAGGCCCTTCAAGATCAGGCAAAACATCATTAGAAAAACTCTTGTGCAATAGCAAATTAGTTCATCCATTTTATGAGTACATTAAAAATGATGAATTTTTGAGAACCAAATCCCCGAACAAGGAACTTGAAATATCAGATATTTTTTATGGGGATGAAAATAAACTAAAATCTAATGATTATAAGTTGATAACATCCACTCTCCCATCGCTAGCACACGCAATTACCCATTTAGCAGACTCATTTTCCAACTCTTATTTTGTGTTCGTATCTCGGGACAAGATGGATTTAGCATCGAACATTTTTATATCTGACTACGTTTCAGGAAATCATTATTCTTACGATCCAAAAGCCATAATGGCCCATATACGTTGGTATGATGAGTTATGGGAAATTTTTTCAAATATGTTACAAAATAGAGTAACCACTGTTTCCTTTGATAGCATCATGAAATCTCCTAATGAGATCATAGTAGCAATGGAGAGTTTTTTATCCACAGATTTGCTTATTGCTACTAATGACATAAACAACCCGAGCTTTTTACCGACTAATGAATTTAGTAACCATTTTCAAAATACACTCAAAACGGCCCAATATATATGAGCCTAGCCTAAGACCAACTTAATCCTCTTCGGCACTTTTGGCACATGTCTGGTGAAGTAATACACCCCACCCTTACACATTAAATAATGAGCATCTACTAGTGGAGTTGTATAGGCACTTCTCACACTTAGGGTGGGCTTGAAGAGGTCAGCACTGCCCAAATCATTTGCTTAGGTAATTATGGCACAAATTTTGCTGTTTATCATTAATAATTGACTAGGGGTTGAGATTGTAAATCATGAAATTAAATCCTAGAGTTGCTGATATTGTGTCTATTTTTGATAAGGGCTTGGAAGAACATAACGCAGGTAACTTAAGTGCTGCAAAAAAGATGTATCATGAGATTTTGTCCATACAGCCGGATCATTGTGAAGCTAATCATAACATCGGGATCGTGCTTGTTGCTAAAAATGAATTAGACAAAGCCCTCGAGTTTTTCAAGTTTGCCCTGACCGCCAGCCCTAACGTCAGCTTATTTTGGGCAAGTTATATAGATACGTTGGCTAAGTTAGAAAGAATTATTGAAGCAAAGGCACTCATTAAAGCAGCAAAAGTTCTGGAATGTCTTGCGAAAACATAGAGGCCATTTCTCACCGTCTTGATATCGAAAATCAGGAACCCTTGGCAAAAGACACTCGTGAAATTGATGAGTTTATAACCCAACAAAAGTTTGATGATGCTATCGAAGCATGTCTGAATTTACTGGAGACTTACCCAAGCTCTGGAATTTTGAATATTACCTTGGGGAAATGTTATTTTGAGCTGGGTCAAATAGATTTGGCGATATCCAGTTACACCAAGGCAACAGAATATTGGCCTCAGTCGGAGGTGAGCTACGCCATGCTGGGCCAGATATATTCCTCGCAAGGAGATACTGAGCAAGCGATAAAGAACTTAAGGAAAGCGGTTGAGTTAAAGCCAGATGACTATGAACTGAATTCACTCCTTGGTGGAGAATTAATTCAAAGTGGCGATTTTGACGCTGCCATAGAGAGCCTCGAGCAGGTACTCAAGATCAAGCCTGACTATGCTGAAGCCTATTTCAATATGGGAATGCGCTCTAAGGAAAGGGTGACTTAGACGCTGCCATAGACAGCTACAAACAGGCAATCAAGATCAAGCCTGACTATGCTGACGCCTATAATAATATGGCGTAAGTACTTAATGATATGAGCTATTTTGACGCTGCTATCGAGAACTTCAAGTTGGCTCTTAAGATCAAGCCTAACTCTTGCTGATGCCCATAATAATATGGGTATTGCCCTGCATGATAAGGGTGAGCCAGACGCTGCCATAGACAGCTACAAGCGGGCTATAAAGATAAAGCCCGACTATGCTGACGGCCTATAATAATATGGGAAGGTCCCTGAATAAAAAGGGTGACTTTGACGCAGCAATAGACAGCTACAAGCAGGCCCTAAAGATCAAGCCTGACTGTGCAGATACCTATACTAATATGGGAAATGCCCTACGTGAAAAGGGTAATCAAGAGGCAGCTATTCAGAGCTATAAAAAGGCTGTCCAAATTAAGCCTGATTATGCTGAGGCCTATAATAATATGGGAGCAGCCCTGATGGATAAGGGTGACCCAGACGCTGCCATAAAGAGCTACAAGAAGGCACTGGCGATCAGACCAGACTATGCAGATACTCATCGTAATCTCAGCAAAATCACTATATATACATCTGAAAATTCTCACTTTCTTGAGATGCAAAGACTCCACCAAGACAAGACGCTAAATGATGCCGCTCGATGTAATCTTAGCTTTGCATTGGCAAAGGCTCATGAGGATTTGGGTGAATCTAAAAAAGCCTTTTCATATTTTGCTGAGGGGAATGCCCTGCGTAAAAAGATGCTGGGCTACACGATTGATCAAGATCACAACCTCTTCACCAGTTTGAGGAAAGCACAACCTTCCATACTGAAACATGCACTGAAGAGCATCGCAAACGATAGTGGGCCTGTGCCAGTGTTCATCCTTGGCATGCCAAGGTCAGGCACTACGCTCGTGGAACAAATCATCTCATGTCATTCAGATGTTACGGCTGCCGGTGAGTTGAAAGATATCGGGCGTTTTGGGGGGGTGTTGGCTCAAGGTGTAACTCAGGCAACTACAGAGGCCGTATCAGAATTCCGACAAAACTACCTGAGCGAATTAATAAAGCGGTCAGATGGCAATAGTTTGATCACAGATAAGATGCCACAAAACTTTAGGTATATCCCTCTAATTTGTTCGGCTTTTCCAGAGGCTAAAATTATTCATGTTCAGCGAGATGCGGCTGCAACTTGTTGGTCAAACTATAAACACTACTTTCCTGCAAACGGCCTTGGTTACTGCTATGACCTTAAAGACGTAACAGCTTACTATGCACTGTATAGCGATTTTATGCAGTTCTTGCAGACTTCATATAGTGAGCGAATTTATCACTTGAACTATGAAAAACTTACGACTGACCAAGAGACTGAGAGCAGAAACCTAATTCAATACCTAGAACTCGAATGGGAGAATGCATGTCTTTCGCCGCAGGCGAATAAGCGGAGCGTCAGGACTGCCTCACAGCAACAAGTACGGAAAAAAGTTTACCAAGGTAGTTCTCAGCAATGGCGCAAATATGAGCCGCTTCTTAATGGAGCCTTTGATGAGCTAATGAACTTTAAGGAGAGATCAAGATGATTATGAAGGAAGGTTGGACGTCTAGGCATTAGATTGGGGTTCAAGGGCAATACGCCCCTATATGGATATATATACATGGAGTGAAACGATATTACGTGGCTTACCAATGGAACGCAGTGTGCAGAGTTTTCTGCCTGTTTACCTTAATGCTTTCTTGTATTCACAATATTCCAGCTAAGGTGCTTTGACGCTTTCTCATAAAAGATGCTGGAATATTCTGAACTTTCCGATATTTTGCGACAGTCCGCCTCGCAACATTTATCCCTGTGCCCTTCAATGTATCGACTATCTCATCATCGCTAATTGGATTTTGAGGCTTTTCGCTCTCAATAAGTTTTTTAATTTTAAATTTTACTGCTGCTGACGATTGAGAACTTTGATCATCATTCAGTTGCAAGCCAACACTGAAAAAAGCTTTTAACTCTAGTGTTCCTTGTGGTGTTTCCATCAATGAGCCTGTCGTCACACGGCTGATTGTGCTTTCATGCATTTCGACAGCCTCTGCCACGTCTCTCAGCACCATTGGTTGAATAAAGCTTGGACCTTTCTCTAGAAATTCGGTCTGGCGTTTCGCAATCTCTGCACCTACGCGAAGCATTGTATCATTGCGTTTTTGCAAGGCATTTTTGAGCCAGTTAGCCTCAGCAATTTTCTCTTTTATAAATTCTTTTTGATCCACATCCATTTTAGTTTTTCTAACTGTCTTTGCGTAACTTTTATCAATAACTACGCTCGGCAAAGTTGATTTATTTAAGGTTACCAGCCACCCATCATCATTTTTGGTAATTTTTAAGTCTGGCTCCCGTATATTGATACTTTCAGATGAAAACTGGAGCCCGGGTTTTGGGTTTAACGATTTAATTATTTTCAAGGTGTCTGAAAGTTCTTGGTCAGTGCAGCCACAGCGGCGTTTTAATAAATCAAACTTACCACCACCCAAAAGATGTAAGTTTTCTAAAATGCTTTTAAGGGTCCCATCGAGCAGTCCTAATTCGGCGGCCTGTAGTGTTAAACACTCTGAGAGATGTTCTAGCAAATAACCCAGCCGGTTCTATTTGCTGTAGGCTTTCTAAAACAGTTTGAACAATTTCCACATTTGTGGAGGTTTCCTTTGCAACATCTTGGACACTAACGCAAATCCAACCAGTGGCCTCTAACTCTTCAAGAAATTTATAAGCCACCAGTCTTTCTTGAACTGAAAAGTTGACGTTCGCTATGTAGTCACCGCAGTGGACATATAATGATTTCTCGTGAGACTTTATCATCTGTACCGGATCGAAGTCGCTTTGCTCTTTTGAGACTGTACTTTTAGTTTTGAAGCTCTCACCTGTTTCAAACTGGTTTTCTATCTCGGTTTTAGTTTTATTTTTCTCAGTGCCGAACGGTGTCTCTTCTAAAGCTTGAGCCGTTGATGGTTTTTCTGATTTGGCGTCGCTCTTGTTTGACTGTTGCTCGCGGGAAATTTGATCTTTCAACTCGATAAATGGATTTATTGCGAAATTCTCTTCTATGTATTCGTTTACCTCAAGATTGGTCATCTGCAAAAGCTTTATAGCCTGTTGCACCTGAAGAGTGAGGGTTAAGCCTTGCCGCTGACTTATACCAATATTGAAATCAAGTTTCATGATTTTTCTCCTTTGATAAACCCTGTCTATCATTTAAATTTATCGATACCAAAAAGTATATTTGACACACAGCAAGTGTCATTATTTTGACATTACTTTGAAGTGTCCAAGGTTTCCCTAAACAAATTTTCACCATTAGACGTTAGATTATTGAGGGTTTTGATAACCTTAATACTAGGAGAGGACATGACAACCATCAGCGCAGGTTCAGCATTTTATAAAGTCCAAGCGGCCTTGGATGACAACTCTAACAAAGTTGCTAAAAGTATGGAGCGATTGGCTACTGGTCGGCGTGGGGTTACTGCCGGTGACCGGCCCTGCTTCAACTGTGATTGCTGGCAATACAGAAATACACTTGGCAAGTATCAAAATTGGTATTCAAAATCCTTCTGAAGCTATGCAGGTTATAGAAGTAATGAACAACGATATAAAATCGTTGCAAGCCATCATGACGCGTGTTCAAGAGCTGAACACTTAGGTGAGAATGGTTTGAATTCGGCTGCAGACATAGCCAATATAGAGTTAGAAGCGGCTGATCTTAGTTTAGAATTTGCGCGAATTCAGACTAACTCCAAATGGGGTGCAAGGCCTTATTTGCGGACCATAACAAAGCAGTGAATTTTGGTTGAATCAGGATATCACGAATTTTGGTGCGTGACCATTCCCAGGACATTCGACTACTGCATAAAGATGGCGGTACTGATGGTGCCCAAATTGCCTACTGATCTTGCAGCTGTTGATGCGCAGCAAATCTAGTCATAGCTGATCAGTTCGTAAAAGCACCAATAAGATGACGCTACTGACGTCTCTCGCAGCAGGCTACGCGCTTGATGTCTCATCAAAATTAGATGTAGATTTCGCGGCTGAAACAACCGAGCTTGCCAAGGGCCAAATCCTTGCTCAAGCGGGCACGGCAATGCTCGCCCAGGCCAATGCCCAAGGCCAAGGCATGTTAGCATTAATCCAGTCATAATTAAAAACTTTTAGTACTGAATAATAGGAGAGTGACATGACAACTATCAGCGCAGGTTCAGCATTTTATAAAGTCCAAGCGGCCTTGGATGACAACTCAAGATAAGGTTGCTAAAAGTATGGAGCGATTGGCTACTGGTCGGCGTGGGGTTACTGCCGGTGACCGGCCCTGCTTCAACTGTCATTGCTGGCAATACAGAAATCAACTTGGCAAGTATCAAAATTGGTATTCAAAATCCTTCTGAAGCTATGCAGGTCATAGAAGTCATAAACAACGATATAAAATCGTTGCAAGCCATCATGACGCGTGTTCAAGAGCTGAACACTTAGGTGAGAATGGTTTGAATTCGGCTGCAGACATAGCCAATATAAAGTTGGAAGCGGCTGATCTTGAAACTAGAATTTGCATGCAATTCAGGACTAACTCCAAATGGGGTGCCAAGGCTTTATTTGGTGACCGCTAACTAAACTGTGAATTTTGGTCTGAACCAGGCATCAGTGGCTTTTGGTGTCGTTACCGTACAGGACATTCTCTGCGACTGAAATAGATGGCGGTACGGTGAGTGCCAAAATTGCTACTTGATCTTGCAGCTGTTGATGCGCAGCAAATGTAACATAGCCGATCAGTTCGTAAAAGCGACCAATAAGATGACGCTACTGACGTCTCTCGCAGCAGGCTACGCGCTTGATGTCTCATCAAAATTAGATGTAGATTTCGCGGCTGAAACAACCGAGCTTGCCAAGGGCCAAATCCTTGCTCAAGCGGGCACGGCAATGCTCGCCCAGGCCAATGCCCAAGGCCAAGGCATGTTAGCACTAATCCAGTCATAATTAAAAACTTTTAGCACTTGAATAATAGGAGAGTGACATGACAACTATCAGCGCAGGTTCAGCATTTTACAAAGTCCAAGCGGCCTTGGATGACAACTCAAATAAGGTTGCTAAAAGTATGGAGCGATTGGCTACTGGTCGGCGTGGGGTTACTGCCGGTGACCGGCCCGCCTCAACTGTGATTGCTGGCAATACAGAAAACAACCTGGCAAGTATCAAAATTGGTATTCAAAATCCTTTCTGAAGCTATGCAGGTCATAGAAGTCATAAACAATGATGTAAATCGTTGCAAGCCATTCATGACGCGTGTTCAAGAGCTCAACACTTTAGGTGAGAATGGTTTGAATTCGGCTGCAGACATAGCCAATATAAAGTTGGAAGCGATGATCTTGAAACGAATTTGATGCGATTCAGGATAACTCCAAATGGGGTGCGAAGGCTTTGATGCTGGCGGTAACAAAGCAGTGAGTTTTGGTCTATGAATCAGGCTCACTGAATTTTGGTTGGTGACCAGTCGCTGACATTCTTAGCGACTGCAATAGATGGCGGTACTGGTGATGGCCAAATTGCCGATACTCTCGCACTGTTGATGCGACGGCAAATTGCAGTAGCCGATCAGTTCGTAAAGGCAACCAATAAGATGACGCTACTGACGTCTCTCGCAGCAGGCTATGCGCTTGATGTCTCATCAAAATTAGATGTAGATTTCGCGGCTGAAACAACCGAGCTGGCCAAGGGCCAAATCCTTGCTCAAGCGGGCACGGCAATGCTCGCTCAGGCCAATGCCCAAGGCCAAGGCATGTTAGCATTAATCCAGTCATAATAAAGACTGTTAGTCTGAATAATAGGATGAGTGACTATTGACTAATAGCAGGCAGTAATATAATTATAAATTAATAAATTTGCTATTTTCATGTGAACCAATTGCGTTTTCTTAGGAGGACAAATACCTGAAGAAATTGTTGACCAACCCGTACCTGAAGAAATTGTTGACCAACCCGTACCTGAAGAAATTGTTGACCAACCCGTACCTGAAGAAATTGTTGATCAACCTTTATCTGAAAAAACTAATGATGAGTTCGACGCCGAAAGCCACAAGTTAGAGGCTGATTTTGCGCTAAATCTTGTTGACACACTCATTAATTTTAACAATCAGGAGATTTCTAGTATCGAAATCCCTAATAGATTTACGGGTCGGGATGAGATGTCTTGTTTCGCTTTATTTGCGCAGGCAGCGCCGATCTCTCCCATTCCAGCAAACTACCCCGAGGCTGGCTTTCTATTTTTCAAGGGAGTTCCCGTGCCCAAAGCTGCCAATCTTACGTCAGCTGGATTGAGCGAAATTGAACAAGTTTTGCGGTCGAGCTACTCCATTAGTTTTGGTGACCTTCATTTGGCTGACTTAGAGCCAGTTATGATTAACTCGTGCCAAATGGCTGCAAAAATCTATAATGATCGGGTAGACAAAATGAGATTAGCTTATTCAGCCGGTGTAAAAAATGCCAAAGCGCAGGTAGTTGAGGTCTCCGTGGCAGGTTTGTGTGGCATTGCGGTTATTGCAATCCTCGCCAGTCTTTTCTGAAATTTTAAGCTCTAGCTTGCTATAAAGGCGCTGACGCTTAATTGGCTTGGACAAGTAATACCGGCAAGGCTTGGTAGGGGAAAAATCTAGAATACGAATGGCCCGTCGAAAAATTTACGGACCAGAAAGTTCGTGAACTCATAATATTCTTGTCGCTTGTCCAATACGCCTCTGGTGAGACATTTGGAAAATATCTAGATTTTATCTTTGGTGGCGGGCATTGACCGCACACTAGGCTCTCCAGTTCGGTACGGGTCGGTAGGCGCCAATTGCCACCGAGTTGCCTTTTTGCTTCTTTAGTAGCGTAATCGATTTGAGTGTGGTCAAGCTTAATAATTTTACCGGTGCAGGTGTCAAGAGCCGGGTCCCAGGCTTGCCCCACAGAGCATCTAAGCCAGATTGTGCTGGTGCTTAGATCTTTTACTTTGTGTTTCATCGCAATGAATTGTGCAGACGCACCACTGGCCATAGAAAATGTAATAATAAAAACGGCAATGAGGTATCTGTACATTGTTCTGCTTCCTGCGGTAACTAAACGTTACCGGACCATTTTTTTCTTTGAATGTATATCGAATGGTACAAATCTTGTATATAAGTTTCTGAAAAAGGAGTATTTGACATGGATATAGCATCATTACTTGGTATTGTTGGTGCCGTTGGCATGATTTTAGCTGCAATGATTGCTGGCGGTGGAATTTCACCATTTATTGACCAACAATCGGTCCTAATTGTTTTTGGCGGGACTTTTTTCGCAGTTATGTACTCAGTTCCGCTGCCAGCGTTTTTGGCAAGCTTCAAATCTATGCTAAAGGTATTTAGGCCTAACATGCCCAAGTTTGAAGAAACTGTGGTGCGTATGGTTGAGCTTGCTGGCATGGCAAGAAAAGATGGCATGATGGCCCTAGAGGGGCAGCCTACTCCGGACCCATTCTTTGAGAGAGGGATGCAAATGCTGGTTGATGGGGCTGAC
Source organism: Alphaproteobacteria bacterium UBA4588 (assembly GCA_905182195.1). GTDB lineage: Bacteria > Pseudomonadota > Alphaproteobacteria > Rhodobacterales > Rhodobacteraceae > Planktomarina. The sequence goes on along the minus strand of CAJJAW010000008.1, from coordinate 99,282 downwards.
GAGCAGAAGCTCGTAAAGCAAATGAATTCAGAAATAGCTTCCATGAAGGCAAGGCATGACACCCAACGGGGTTGCGTGAAGAGTTGGGTGGATTTAGCACCAGCGATGGGCATGATTGGAACCTTGATTGGTCTGGTGCTTATGTTGGGCAATATGGGGGATCCTAAGCTTATTGGGCCCGCCATGGCTGTCGCGCTTTTGACAACACTTTATGGTGCGTTTGTAGCCAACGTGTTGTTTGCGCCAATGGTAATAAAGTTGGAAGGCTATACTGAATATGAGATCAACTACCGGAAAATTGTTTTAGAGGGATTGCGTGGCATAGCCCGCAGTGACAGCCCAAGAAACATCCAAGATACAATGGCCGCTACTCTGCCGCCTAAGTTGCAAGCTAAATTTGAAATAGCAGCATAATTAAGGGCATAGTGATTTACCATGGCTGAAGAAGCTCTCCAACGACGTAGAAGAAGAAGAGCAGGAGTGCCCTAAGTGCCCTCCTGTTGGCGCCCCCGCGTGGATGGCAACCTTTGCCGATATCGCTACACTACTGATGGCATTCTTTGTTTTAATTCTCTCCTTTGCAGAATTTAACGTACCAAAATTTAAACAAATTTCAGGCTCGCTCAAACAGGCCTTCGGCGTTCAAAAAATTGTTCCAGTCGTGGAGCAGCCTAAGGGCACGACGGTCATTTCCTTGAATTTTAGTCCAAACCCGACACCAGCTGTTACTGAGACGCTGCGCCAGCAAACCACGTCTGTTCAGGAGCCAGAGCTCGAACTGAAAACCAAAACTGAGGATACTCCTGAGGGTGGAGAATTGGATAAGAAGAAGATATCTGATTTTGATGGTGCGGGTGGTGAGAGTGACGCATCGCTAGACGCAACAGAGTTAGCAAAGCAATTACAAAAGGCTATAGATAGCGGCGAGGTAAAGATTGAGACCCTCGGGGAGAATGTAGTTATTAATTTTCCCAAAGAACAAATGAACCAAGACGAAATCAAGAGTATGATCCAAGATACAATGGCCGCCCTGGCGGCGGCCCGCCAGGGTGCCGGTGCATCTGAGAGCGAAGTTCTCTTTGGAGGCCTGGAGGCAGAACTTCAAGAGTTAGCCGCATCCTTGGACGAGAACTCTCCTCAAAATGGAAGTGACCAAGGCGGATCTGCACAAAAAGAGAGTGAAAAGCGTCAAAACGCATCTGAGGCAACTGAGGAGTTGACTGTCGCACTGCAGGAGCAGATTGACCAAGGCCTCATCGAAATTGAGCAACGTGAGGGCAGTGTATTTATATCTGTTGGTGCCGGTGGGGCATTCCCGTCTGGCGCGGCTGAGTTGACATTTGAGGCCCAGGAAATTTTAGAGCGCATTGCCTTGACGGCCATGAGCCCTGACAGCAAAATTACCGTGACTGGCCACACTGACGACATTCCAATCTCTGGTGGTAAGTTTAGGGATAATTGGGATTTAGCGGCTGGACGTGCGGCGAGTGTAGTGCAGGCAATAGAGGAAACTGGATTAATTTCTGGGGATCGCATGTCGGCGGTCAGTAAAGGTGAAACTGACCCTCTCGCAGACAATATGACTGTAGACGGCCGTGAAGAAAATCGCCGAATTGAAATCGAAATCACATATTGATCTAAAGCTTTGTGTAATTGGTCGTTAAGGTATTAGGGGAGTTGTGATGGCCGGCGCTGTAAGTAACGATTACATCAGCATGATCAATAAAAAGGGTTCTGGGTATAATATCCCAGTTATTGTTGAAGCTATAGTTAACTGCTGAAATAGATCCAATTAGGTCGAATGTCACAGCTAAAAAAGAAACAACTGATGCCGCGGTCTCAGGGCTGGCCAGCCTGAAGTCTAGTGCTAAACTCACCCAAACGGCTATTAATGCCATGACTAACCTCAGCGATTATAGTCTGGCGACCTCCAAAGCAGGTACACTGTCAGTTACGGCTAGCGACAGCAGTGAAATTAGAAGTTTTACCAAGACAATCACTGAACTTCGGATAGCATTGCCACAAATTCATTCAGTACAAAATTTTACTGCTGACCGCCTTTGGGGCTGGCCGAATGTTCAAACACTAACAATAAAGGCAGCCGCCGCACCACATGCCAACTAGGCTGCCCCAATTTCTGTGCTTGCCACTGATAATGTCTAGCTCTCTTGCCGCAAGATTAAGTGCTGTCCCCGGCCTCACAGCAGAGGTGATTGATCCTGGTGGGGTTGCGGCTGATCGCTTCCGGCTATTGATTACCAGTGAGGCTGGTGCGGCGGGTGCATTCACTATTACTTCAAACCTTGGAGTAAATAAAATGACCACTGCACCTCATGCGCAAAATTCGGTGATACAGACTGCGCGTAACGCCTCATTCAAAATGGATAATATACCAATCACGCGGGGCACCAATACCATAGATGACTTACTAGATGGTGTAACTGTTAACTTACTGGCGGACGATACCACTGGACAAACAAAAATCACGTCGACACTTTCTTCCGCTAGCGTCCAGGCATCGGTTGAAAGATCTGATAAAGGAATTAAATTTCTACAAGGCAGATATGGCTGCACTGGGATTTGTCGACGCAAATGGGGACGCTGATGGTGAATTAGCCCAAAATTCGTATTTGAGATCTGCCGAACGACAATTTCAGAAATTAATTTCAACACCGATTTTAGGTTACACTGTCAGTGGCGAAAGGAATAGGAAAATCCACTTCGTAGATTTTGGCGTTAAGACTGCCAGAGACGGGACTTTGGTATTTGATCAAAAGACTTTTGATAGGACGTTTGCGAAGGAGCCTGATAAGTTTGATGCCCTAACGCTAAATGTGCAATACTCTGATGATCCAAACGTGCAGGTTTTCGCGACTGCGACATCCACGATGCCGACTGGGGAACATCAATTTACCAACCACCAGCGTGTTAGCCCGACCTCAAGTACATCTAGCATTTCCGGCTTTAGATCGTTTAATGATGTCTTAGTTGCTAACAGTACGATAAGGTTCCGATCAACAAGCCAACACGGAACGAGCCGTGACTTATCACTTACAACTCAAGCTGGTGAGACCGTAGCACAATTTACCACTAGATTAAACGCTTTGGCTGACTTAACTGCGCAAACGGTTACTGACTTAGCTGGTAATAAGCGTATAGCGTTTTCTATTCCGCAGCCTAATCAAGGAACCGATACTGCCGTTGATGCAGTTGACACGGGTGACACCCTTACAATGTCAGGCTCGCTCAGTAATGCAATTACTGGGGTCGCGCAGATCCATGACTATCGTAACTTTAACAATGCGAACGAAACTATACCCCAACAATTTATGTCAATAAGGGTTGGCGGGAATACTACTAATTTTACCACCGCTGTCGGTGGGGACCTAAATGACCTTAGAATTCAATTAAATAATATTGGTGGAATTTCAGCGCAAATTGTCGGCGGAACTACATTGAGATTGAGCGCTAATAGCACAGGCACGGTGCTAGCTTTACTCACCCGCTCGATTACTCGGGCAAGTGGTGGCACCGCGACAGAGGTAGTCGTAGCTAATCCAGTGACTGCGGTGTCCAATAGCATTGGGGCGATGAGTAACCACAACAGCCAAACAAACGAAAGTTGGCAAGACGTAGTGGATGTGGGCAATTTTACCAGAGGGGATCAGAATAATAATGATTCAAATACAGGCGTGGGTGGGGCTACATATAGTAGTCCCAGTTACACAGGTTTCCAATTTGTCACAACAGTGACCAGACTGACTGTAAGCTCTATGTGGGGAGAAGTGTAAAGACGTTAGTGAGTAACTTTTTTACTGACGCACTACAATCTAGTGCGACCCATGCTACAATTTCGAGACTGTACTCAGAAAGAAGCAGTAGCCTAGACAGAGACCTTACTAAACTTGATTTGAGGCAGGCAGAACTCACAGACAGGTATACAATGCAGTTTGCTGCGATGGAGAAGGTCGTTACGGCGGGTGGCTCGACGTCGGAATACCTCGACAGTATGGTGGCGTCCTGGAATAAGTCTTAAAAGGTATCAAAGGCCGTATTTTTTAATTTTTTCAATCAACGTTGTCCTCTGGAGGTGTAGGTCTCTTGCCGCTTCGCTAGTATTATTGGCGTTTCGCTCCAGCGCCTTCTCTATTAACACAATCTCTATATCCCTGAGCAGTCTGCGAATATCAACGCTGTTTGAGCTATCAAATAACCTTGAAAAATCGGCAGGCGTGGGTGGTGTTGCGTTGTCGTTCATCATGCCTGCGCACTGTCCCACCAAGCGTGTCCAAGGCGTCCCAAATTGTCTCTGTGTGCTCTGCAGCCCATCAAAGAATGAGTTTTGATCAAAGCCTAGGAGTGTTCTCGTGACATTATCATCGTTTATTTCCTGGCCTGGAAAGAAAACCTTTGCACGCTCTATGACATTCTTTAATTCTCTTATATTGCCTGGCCAATCATGTTTCTTTAATGCATCCAGACCACTATCAGCAGAAATGTATTTCTGCGCCGTTAGTTTTATTTGTTGAGGCGTTTTTAAGTAGGTAGGTCACTATTTCAGGTATGTCATCTATCCGTTCTTTAGGGTAGGGACTTGGATGGGAAATACATTCAATCTGAAAAGCAAATCTTCACGAAATTTATTTTCGGATACAAGCTCACTCAAATCCTTGTGAGTGGCGCAAACAATTCTCACATCCAATTGGATATCTGTCCTGCCGCCGACCCTGGTCACACTTGAATTTTCTAGCACCCGCAGCAATTTAGATTGCAAGTCTAGGTTCATGTCACCAATTTCATCTAGGAAAAGAGTGCCCTTGTCGGCCTGCTCAAATTTCCCCAATGTGGTTTTACGGCTCCAGTAAATGCACCTTTCTCATGCCCAAAAGTTCCGCCTCCATTAAGTCACGTGGTATAGCGGCGCAATTCACGGCAACAAACTTACCTTTCCGACGGCTTGATTGGTGTAGACTTTCCGCGACGAGTTCCTTGCCTACGCCAGTTTGCCCCTTGATAATCACTGCTGAGTTTGAAGGCGCAACCATAGATATCAGTTTTTTGAGGCGAGTTGCTGCCTCAGAGGTCCCAACCAATTTCGAATACATTGCAGTCATTAAAAATACACCATCGGTTAGTGGTAACCAGCACAATTTATAGTGAGACATCTCCACAGTGCTTAATTACTTTATTCATTAATGCTACTAGGTTAGCATAACAACTGAAACATTTGGAAGTTTATACATTGTTAATGGAAATTATTAATTGAAACGGTTTTTAGCGTCACTTGCGTCTACTAAATTTCTGCCGTTATGTTTCCGAAGAAGCAGAAACCCATACTTCCGGAGTACGATTTAACGCGGTTTGATGATCAGGATATTATTTTAGAGAGCGAAGCGCAAATCCAAGAATTTTTACCTGATATATTGGGTCAGGCCCTTGCGAGAACTTGGATAGATAAGAGGTTCCTAGATGCATTTTATGATCAACCGAAGGAAATTTTAGAGAGGGCAGGGGTCTACCTCCCCAAATCTATTTCTGTGGAGTTTATAAAGAAAGACAATGAGCGACCGAAGGTGGTAGTGTATCAGCGTAATGGGTCTAAAAGTACAAGATTATTGGAATTGAAATTGGTGATGGTGGCTGCAACATGACACGTATAATATTAGATGTTCACCGCTTCGGTGATGCTTTGGGTAAATACAGGAAATGCGCAAGACACTCCAGTTGCGGAGGAATCTGAAGCTTTCTTGGAGGCTGTCAGCGCCTTTGAAAAAAAGGAATTCCAGACTGCAGTTGAGCTATTTACTGTACTGGGTGAGCAGGGTGAGCCTACATCGCAACACAATCTGTCTATTTGTATTTTAAGGGTCTTGGGAGCCCGGCAAACTATAAACGAGCACTCTACTGGGCTTGGCGAGCGTCACTGGGGGGAAGTGAGCCTGCTTTAGCATTAGTTGACGAAGTTCGAGAAATAGTAACGGAAGACTTGGTTGAATTGTGTCTGAGGAAATAGTGACTGAGCTAACCGCTAAGGCCATGGCCGGCGACAAGAACGCATCAGAAAGGCTAGGCAAAACATACTACAATCTATTTGTCGAGCCAGACTTGAAGAATGGCTTACATCTGGTTTTTAATTTCGCAAGCCTTTGGTAATGACAAAGTCAGTGAATTTATATCAGAAATTGAAGATCAAATTGAGATCAAAGATCGAATTGCCTACCAAGAAGAGGCCACAGAAATCTTTACAGAAATGCCGAAATAATTATGTCTTTGGTGAGATTTTAGACAGAAATTCCAATTTCTGTAGCGATATCAGGCTGTGCTTTTCAATAACCTCTATTTTAGAAGCCAATTTATTTAAAATGCTGGTTAGAGCCTCAATTTCCTCAGGCTGGCCTTTAAAATCGCTCTGCTGTACGGCGTATTGATCTGTTAGCTCACAAAATTCTGATATGTCGTCAGTATACGCGCTTCATTAGCCCGAGACGCAATGTCTGGGCTTGATAGTAATTCTTTCATTTGTTCCAGTGTATCTAGGAACAAATGGCTGTCGATACTCATACCTTTTCCCTAGCCTGCAGCTTCCTCGAAACTTTCAAACATTTTCTCTGTCACCATGTCCAGATCAATTGGGTATATTCCCTGCTCAACCTTATTTTTTATCTCTTGAACTAGAGACTTGTCTACTGGCGGGCCACTACTGGCCAAGTCTTTTAGTTGATCTTTAATTGTCATGTCTTGGCTGTCGACCTGGCTTATAGCGACCTTCGGTTCCGCTGGCGCAGCTTGCTTGTCAGTAGCTGAGCCGGCTTTATATTATCAATCAATGCAGCGGCACTGTTATTATAACTATTGTTAATAGGATCAATCATACTAATACCCCTCTCAGATCTTAACGACCAAAGTTAAATTAATGTTAGCTATAATTTTAATTTTTTTTCATGGAGTCAACATACTTTAAATTATTATTGGCATATTAGGTACTTTAATTAAACGCAGGTAGACCTTTTTTCCGTTAACTTTTAAATGCCATTTCGTAGGGCGCGATTAGTAATTGAAGCCTATATCCATGTGGTTTTTGTGGTATTACTACAATAAGCTATTCTTATAGACTAATATAAGTCTGTCCACATGGGCCTGGCTGATGGTCATTTCCACTTTGTAAGTGTCTCCACCTGTTGCCTCAATTAAAATTGTTTCGGCTCCCAAGATTGTTCCGCGTACGGCTGAACTTAAAACATCTGAAGTTAGTATGGCCTCGGCGACTGTAGTTTGTCCGTCCAAGTGAACCCCATGAATTTGTTCAGCCAAAACGCGATACGCATCAATCTTAGCCGCTCTAATAGCCAACAACCTACGCTGATTTAAATTCTTTGATGGTTGGATTGCAACTGAAGACATTCCAACTGCCCTCAGAAATGGGGCCTTGTACAATGGGGACTGCATGTTAGCCCCAGAAAGTACCTGCTGTGTGTTATTTAAACCAATTTGTCTTGTTTGCATCGTTGGACGTGGAAATTGAGCAGATCCAGAAGACAGCAAATTCATACTGGTGCGGTGCAGGCTGAGCCAAGCAAGCTCACAGACAGTATGCCTATCGAATTTTTAAAAGATGTTAAACGCATTGTATTATCCCTTTGAACTTACCCTAGCCTTACGAGCTGAGGGCAACATTTAGCAAGGACCCTGCCTATTAACATAATTTAGGCTAACGAACTTACTCGTGCAGACGCGTTGGCTTTTGGAATTTAGTTATCTAGATTTTTAAAACTGCGATACGGCACGTGTGCGCTAGTTTGCAGCCTCTTAAAAGTTCTCAAACATTTTTTCCGTCACCATATCAAGATCAATCGGGTATCGCCCCTGCTCAACCTTAATTTTTATTTCCTGGACCAACATCTTGTCGATTGGTGGACCACTGCTTGCAAGATTTTTAACTTGATCTTTAATTGTAAGATCTTTGGCGCCGATTTTATTTACAATTTCTTTTGGAATATCGATCGCAGCTTGCCTGTCGGCAGGTATATTGTTTTCATTCAATACAGCAGCATTGTTAATGAAACTATTACTAACTGAATTAATCATCCTAAGTACCCCTTCCGAGATCCTTAACGACGGATGTATTAATTTATGTTAGTAAATTGGCGTAACTTTTTTTGAAGCGGTTATAATAGCTTTGAATTCCTTGTTGGAAGACAAGTTTCTAACTAAAATCATATCGCCCAGTTTTCCGTTGGCGAGTGCTTGCCCATAGGTCGAAATACTTAACCCTGAGGATCCTGAAGCAATTATTATTGTATCATTTTTATTAACAGCATTCATGGGAATTATATGCTGGGTCTTAATAATAGAATTCCTCATTATATTTCTTTTAGCTTTATGTCCTATAATATTTTCAACTTTTACGTATGCGCCATAAGTTGATCTGGAACTTGCCCACTTCATTTCCAAATCTTCCAGCTGAATGACTTTTCCCTTTGGGATGTTTTGTTTGGTAAAAACTATCTGTACTGAACTTTCCGTCTTAGACGCGCTCTCTTTTTGGCTGCTGGTATTTTTAGTTCTCAGGGAAACAGACCAGATTGATGGGCTGCCGCATGAAGCTTTTATAGTGTTCCAATCATTTTCATTCTTAGGTGAAATATATATTTTTTTGGCGCATGGGAAATATGCCCTTTTGTCTGACACCAGCACTGTTTTGGATATACCTTCTTCCGCAAGTCGCTCAGCGGCCACTTTCTTAAGATCGGATCCAAAAATTAATTTCCCCTCCGCATGCAGTCCTTGAGCCTGTATAAGATAAAATAACCATAAGAAAGGCTTTGAATATAAAGTTCATTAGAAGCGCTCCAGTAATTGGATACTCATGCCGTCGAATAACTTCCCAGCCGTATCCTCTGACAAAGAGTGAAGTTTGGTAGAATTGTTTGTCATTTCCTTAACTGTGAAGTAATATTGCTTAGCCCCGGGGCCTACTGAGTTGAAGATGTCACCTGGTAGTAGCCCGTCTTGAAGCCCGTAATCGATGCTAATGGCCCTGTTTGCATAGGTGACTTTGCTTACAAAATTTTTGCATTCTAATTTTTTTATAACCTGTGAAACGGTCCTGTTTGCTAGTACGGCAATACCATTTTGAATATCTCCAAGATTTTTCCTGCCAGAGGTATTACCGACAGGTAAAAACATCCGCCTATCAAGGCTAGCATCTGTTTTTAGAGTTACTGAGTTAATTACGTTATTCTTACGCATTAGATCAGATTTTGCATTAATTATTAGCGTTTTTTCGCGTTGTAACGGATTAGAGTGTTCAGTCGTGTCTAGTTCGAGGCTCAGGGTGACTGAATATTTTGGCTCAGAAATTTTAGACCCACTTGCATCATCGACTTCGTACAGAGAATAGCTAGAGTTGCCACTGTCTTGGCTGATTGATTTTGGAATTAAATTAAACTTTCCATCAAGCCTTACTTGATTTGTTACTTCACGTAGTAGAGCCGCCTGATCAACCTGCAACCAAAATGGCATTGGTTTTTTTATTGAAATCCCGTTCCAGATGATTGCGATATCTAAACTTTCTGGTTGGCGGCAAGACAACCGATTTTTTTTGCTGCTTGCGGGCACTAAAAGTACTTCGAGGGTCGCAGTTGATTTATCGCTAAAATCCTTAGTGGATATCACTCTATAGCCGGCTATTTTTATATTAGATTGAGTAGATATTTGGTCGAATAATACCTTGCCATTTTCTACCAAAGAGAAACTTTCTAAAGATTGTGCCCCGGACTGCACAATTGACTGTAACGCGTTGGCAATGGCTCTCGCTTCATAAATACTATTTGGTAGCTTAGCCGTCTTTAAAGCACTCCCACTAACCTCCACTAATAGTTCGTCAGCAGTTGCTGCGCTGGAAAGAAGAACAGCGATCAGGGCAATGAGTGTTTTAAACTTGGTCATGAGTGTGTTTTCGCGATATTTTTACAATAAGCTTGTTTTGTAGAGCAATATAAGCCTGTCCACGTGGGCTTGACTGATGGTCATCTCCACTTTGTACGTATCTCCACCAGTTGGCTCAATTACAACTGTTTCTGCTCCCAAGACCGTTCCACGCACTGCAGAACTTAAAACATCTGAAGTTAGCATGGCCTCGGCGACTGTAGTTTGTCCGTCCAAGTGTACTCCATGAATTTGCTCTGCCAAGACACGATACGCATCAAGCTTTGCCGCTCTGATAGCCATCAACCTGCGTTGATTTAAATTTTTTGAAGGTTGGACCGCTACTGAAGACATTCCAACTGCCCTTAGATATGGAGCTTCATATAAAGGGGACTGCATGTTAGCTCCAGAAAGTACCTGCTGTGTGTTGTTTAACCCAATCTGTTTTGATTCCAACGAACCAGTGCCCAGCAGGTTCATGCCCGGTGTAGTGCAGGCTGTTCCCAGTAAGCTGACTGATAGTAAACCCATTGACATTGATACAGACATTGAACGCATGGTAATTATCCTTCTTGAGTTGAGTGTTGCAGGTAGTTTGCAAATTTTGTGCCAAAAAACTCAGCTATAAAGAATTTCTTTTCTAAAACTTCCACATGAGGAGCAGATGTTTTGTATGGCAATTTTTTAGATGGCACGATTTGTGCTCCTATACTTATAGGTCGATTAATTGCAAAACTTTTGTATTTAAATCGTTTTAAAACAGGATTATTAAGTCGTCAATTATTTGACGTTTATGAGGAAGTGATTGATGCAACAGAGCCAAGCCATCGGATTTTCATTTGGTGACATAAAAAAAATGTCAGGCTCATTGCTGCCCGTAGGAATTCTCGCTTTGGTGGGAATGCTTGTCTTACCTCTTCCTGTAGTTCTCCTAGATCTCTTTTTTGTGTTCAATATAACTATATCTTTGTTGATACTAATGGTCGCCCTACACACGCACCGCCCCCTTGATTTTTCTTCGTTCCCTAACTTGCTGCTTTTGGCGACAGTTTTGCGATTGGGTTTGAATGTAGCATCAACCAGAATTGTTTTGTCAGAGGGACACAATGGCTCGGATGCGGCTGGGCAAGTTATTCAAGCTTTCGGTGAATTCATTGTTGCTGGAAACTACACCGTAGGTCTATTCGTATTTGCTATTTTGGTTATCATTAACCTCGTTGTAATCACTAAGGGCGCCGGCCGAGTTTCTGAGGTCTCGGCACGTTTTACCCTCGATGCGATGCCCGGAAAGCAAATGGCAATTGATGCTGATCTTAATGCTGGCGTGCTAACTCCCGAAGAGGCAACAGAACGCCGATCAGACGTGTCTAAGGAGGCCGATTTTTATGGGTCAATGGACGGTGCTTCAAAGTTTGTAAAAGGCGATGCGATTGCAGGAATTCTTATCCTAGCGATTAATGTAATAGGCGGACTTATAATTGGAATTGCGCAGCATAATTTAAGCGTAACTCAAGCGGCAGAAAACTACATTTTGTTATCAATAGGTGATGGCCTTGTCGCACAAATTCCATCACTTTTGCTTTCCATAGCCACCGCGATCATAGTTACACGTGTCTCTTCATCGGAAAACATGTCGGAGCACATCTCGCGGCAAGTTAACCTATCTGCGGCGTGGTTACCCACGTCTTTGGTTATGCTGGCGTTGGGGCTAGTCCCTGGAATGCCCAATATGCTTTTCATTGGATTTTCTTTAATTACCGCATTTCTGGCGTGGACATCTCGAAAGAAAGAAATTTTGGCGGCATCGAGTGAAGGTGTGGAAATTGAGACGGAAAAAGCTGAGGATGACGTTGAGTTTGGATTGGATGATGTCAAAGACGCGTCTAAAATCTCGGTAAACATTGGTTATAGCTTAATTACCCTGGTCGATGAAGGTAAGGCAGACAATCTTGTACCAAAGGTAACCCGTTTGCGGAAAGAAATTTCTAAGGCGTTAGGATTTATCGTGCCTGGCGTTCGTATCAGGGACGATTTAAATTTAGGGGCTTCGCAGTATCAAATTAAAATTGGCCAAAAAATTGTTGCTGATGATAACATATTTGCTGATAAGAAATTGGCAATTCCAGGTGATGACACAAAACTTGAATTGGCTGGTTTGAAAGTAAAGGAACCAGCATTTGGTGTTGATGCATATTGGATAGATGCTGAAGTGCAAGCAGATGCCGAAGCCAAAGGTTACGTCATAGTCGAGCCAGACGATGTTTTGACTACCCATCTGAGCCAGATAATAAATAGCTATGCATCAGATTTGCTGGGCCAGGAAGAGGTACAAGAACTTTTAGATAACTTGCAACTCACGTATCCTAATCTCGTAGACACTGTTATCCCAAAGATCATGCCTCTTAACCAATTAACCTCCATTATGAAGTGTATTTTAGAGGAGGGGGTGCCTATCTCTGATTTGAGACTAATTCTTGAAAGCCTAGGCTCAATGGGTGCGCAGAAGTTAGATAGCGCAGATATTGCAGAGAGAATACGCCCGAAACTCGTCCCTTTACTCATTCAAAAAATGATAAAGTTTAAGGACACTGTTCCCTTGATTACCTTTTCCCCTGAATTGGAGCAGCTGATTTTGACGACTGTCCGGCAGAACCCGGAGGAGAAAATGCTTCTCCTTGAGGGTACTCTGGCCAAGAAGATTCTTTCGAGCCTGAATGACGCTTCAGAAGAATTTAACAAGGAGGGTAAGCCTGTGTTCCTGATCGTGGCTCCACAAATACGTAAACATGTGGCAAAGTTTGTTAGGTCTCAACTTCCGTCTGTAAATGTCTTGAGCTTCATGGAGCTCCCAGAAGACCGCAGTGTGGAAATAGCTTTCACCGTTGGAGGGTTTGATGCAATTGAATAACCAGAAAACTTTTGGATTGGAGTATATATCATGCCAGAATTAAAATTCAGTGCTGTAGATACGGCCCTTGCAATGGAAGAAGTGCAAAAAGTGTTGGGTCCAGATGCTCTTATTTTGTCGACAGAGCGTCGAAATGGAATGATTGAAATAGTGGCAACAAATGACCCCTGAAAAGGTTGAGACTGCCAATATTTTAGCTATGGATAAGCTAAAGGCTCGCAGAGATGGAAGGTCATCGCCTAAGATGGACGCTCCAGTGGAAAGTCAAATATTTTCTGAAATTATTGATGCTGAGACTGCCAAATTTGTTAACATATCTGAGGCTACTGAACCTGAGGATATAGTAATGCCTCTTGATGCATCTATTGCGGAAGATTTGAGAGAACCACTACTCCTCCACCCTGCGCTATCTGCTATTCCTGAAGTTTTAAGTAAAACAGATATAGCCACAGCCTTTAGTCGCATAAATGAAGAGCTAAAGCTTCTGCTAGATGGTACGATGGCGCTGGCCACAGCTGAAAATAAGTCAACATCCATTGACGCAAAAATGAAAATGCTGGGCTTCAGTAGCGATGCAATAGATAGCCTCGTTAAAGATCATGAACTTGAAAGTGAAATCCCTTATTTTATAAGGAAGTTCACTAAGACAATTGTTCAAGGCAAGAGTAAAGATTTTGATCAAAGCGAAGTTATTTTGGTTTGCGGACCTGAACGGTCCGGAAAAACTGTTCTATCTAAAAAATTAGAAAATTTTTTACCACCTAGTCTAGGTGGACTTCCAACTACAGTGATTGCAGACCCATTGGCAGGTGACCTAACTTCAATATTTAAGTCTGGCGTAGATTCAAATATCACATCACTTTTTAGAAAGAGGCAAGACGTCAACATAAATAGTGGCAGATTAATCATTGACTATGAGGGCTCAATGGAAGTTTTAAGTTCTGTTTTATTGAAACTTGAAGGACTTGAGCCGCGACCAAATGTTAGCGTAGTCTACGCACTGGAAGTTGGAAAAAGTTATGCAGCAGTCAAAAATCTTCTCGAAAAAGTCCAGATACCAAACTTGTACATTGCCTTAACAAAGATGGATTTGCTGGAAGTGTCTGTCAACGAACTGTCCGCAATCTCTGATTTTAACAAAAAAATTCTATTTTTCTCGGGTCTTAAAGCTGTTGGTGACGGCCTGGATTTTGCTAAGGTATCTGTGATGGAAAGTTTCCTGACCAATTTAGCTAAGCAGGAAGGGTGGTAACTCCATGGTTCAGTCATTAGCCTTCGTAAGTGGCAAGGGTGGGGTTGGAAAAACCTCACTCGCAATCAATTCAGCGATTAACCTATCGTTAAACGGTTTCAGTGTAGCAGTGTTAGATTCTGACTTTGGTATGTCTAATGCGAACATCATGATGAACGTGAAAGCCGATAAAACTATTTCAGACGTGCTTTCAGGTGATTGTGTTCTGGAGGATATCATCTGTGAGTCTCACGCTGGCGTAAAGCTTATCCCAGGCGGATCAGGCACATTAGACACCCTAAACTTGGACACGGAGCAGCGGTGGAAAATAATTAGATCGTTGGACGCCTTGGAGGATGATCTCGATTTTCTAATTGTTGACACTCCCGCCGGCGCCTCAAATTCTAGTATAGAGTTTGCTTCAGCCGTTGACCATGTGATCATAACATTAGTTGGTGAGCCAACTAGTTTTATGGATGCCTATGCGTTTTTAAAGGCCTTGCATTTAGAGAAAAAGGTTATTGATTTTTCAGTCATCGTTAATATGGCTAAAAACAAAGATGCGGCTCTAAGGGATTTTAAAAGTTTCGAAAAAATAGCGCTCATGTTTCTTCCTGTTAACTTAAATTTTATTGGGTGGATGCCAAGCTCAAACGATATTGTGCAATCAATTATTGCTAGAAAGCCATTTATACTAGATAAAAACTCTAAAAAAGCTGTTGGCCAATGTATGGACGTTATTACAAAAAATATTCAGGAAACTTTGCCAAAAAAACGTTCAGGTGTTCAGTTTTTTAGCTCAGGAAATGGTGTTTGAAAAATGACAAATCCTTATAGTAACCTAATATCAGCAGATAGACTGATTGAAGGAAATACTAATCTTGTGAAAAAGTACGCGTACTTTTACGCTGGTCGGGTCCAAAAGGCTGCGGAAGTAGAAGACCTGTTGCAAGTTGGGATGATTGGTTTGATTGAGGCTGCTCATAACTATGAACAAAAAGAAGGTGTCGCTTTTGAAAGCTATGCGCGTTTACGGATAAAGGGTGCCATTGTAGATTACCTACGAAAGTCCTCTAATTTATGCAGGACTACAGTCAAACAAAAACAAGATACCGATAAAGCCAAGCGATTATTAGAGCTTAAGCTTGGCAGATTGCCTTATCCGAGTGAAGTTGCGGAGGAGCTACAAATTACAACCTCTGACTTGGCGTCGAGGGAGCATAATTTTGCTGCAAACCAGAACCAAAGTATCGATGAGGTCACAGAGTTGTATGGTGAGTTTATTTTCTCTAAAGAACCAAATGTTGAAGAAAAAATATTTAATGGAGAGCTTAAAGCATATTTGAGAAACGCGATGAGCAAATTGAATACGCAACAACTTTTGGTTGTAGAATTATATTATGTAAAAGAATTAAATGTATATGAAATAGCCGAAATTCTATCTGTTAGTACTGGTAGGGTCTCGCAAATTAAATCTGCGGCAATAGATAAATTACGTAGCACGGTAGAGTTGGAACTGACGTAATGGCAGTCTTGCCACTACGTCAGTCTTACGAGGAGTTACGCTTAACGGTTGCAAGTGCCGAAATAGTTTTGCCAAGCTTGACCGACGATGACGAAATAATGTTGTCATGTGATATTTCATCTCTCCCTACTCATAATTGCACCGTGGCGTGTCGCCGATCACAAGCCAAAAATAAATTAACGGGTCAAATGTTTTTTCAGTCAAGTCGACCATTAGTTACCGCTAAAATTGGTTTAGATTGTGCAGTTTTTGAAAAGCTGAAGTTGATGTGCTTTCGTGGAGAACCTGTGCGTCCAATAACACTTTACTTAAAAATTTCTAAAAGTAGAGAAATTTCAAATGGAGAAATTAACATTTCTACCTCTGACTTTACTTTAAATATCTTCGATCTGTCTTGGAGACACCCATTGTTTTAACTACATTTTAAATTTCGTGTGTTCACACTGATACAGAATAATTTCACTTTTTCTCGTTTCGATCGCAACTTCTTGTAATAAATCAAACATATAGTTTGATGTTTCATCATTAAATTGAAACGTACTGCCTTCAAGGCTGCTGATCACGTATGTTTTTAATACCTCATTATTTTTCTCAAAAGATAACTGTGCCCCGTTTTCCAATTGAGAATAGGTAACCTCAAAGACATTTTTTGGGTGACTACATACTATCGAGTTACTCTCATAGCGTGTATTTTGAGCCATAAATAGTAAGACCATTATTATGACAGATATCGTGATTATTGAGAACAGTATTTCTTTACGCATCAGAGGTGTACTTGGCTTTATTTTCTGAAACTAACTTTTTAGCATCATCTTTACCGACCTCCAGGACTGCATTCTTTAACAGTTTATCGCCATTTAGAGATGTTGTTTTAGTTATTACGATTTCAACGTCGTCACTGGCATCATCATTATCATCATCAAAAAGCCCATCTACAGTATCATCTGGATCTTCGTCGTCATTGGCTGTGAAAACATTAGTCCCTTCCATTTCACCAAGTGAGAAGGTGAATGGCTCGTTTACAAGGACATGTACTTTATTTTTAATAATCCAGCTTTTTACAGCTAATAAGACGAGGCGAGTAGCGGTATTCTTTTCAGTTTTTAGTGAAGACTTCACCTCGTCTAATGCCTCATCAAATGAGAAGTCTGAGTATTGGTTTAGAATTTTATTCCTCTCCTTTTCCATAATTGGTGAGAGTAAATTGTCTTTTTCTAAGGCCACGGTATTTCTCCATTAGTGTTTGGCACAGTCCTTGCAACATTCACACCAAATGAAACATTGCAAGTGACCCTGTCAAAATGAAATCGATAGCAAATCATATTCAGACCCATGCGGACGCTTTAAATTTGCGCGCTAAGCGCAATGAAATTCTAGCTTCCAATATTGTGAACTCTGCGACGCCTAATTTCAAGGCTAGGGATATTGATTTTTCTAAAGCACTGCAGGCAAGAATGGATGTTGGCCCAGTATCAACATCTAATAGTCGCCATTTTAAATTTTACACTGGGACGGGGGACGAAGGCGCCGAATTTAGGCAGAATGTAAATCCTTCTCAGGATGGGAATACTGTCGAACTCCACGTTGAGCAAATGCAATTTTCTGAAAATGTTATGCGCTATCAGACTCACTAGAATTTTTAAATCGTAAGTTCAGTGGCTTAATGTCAGCCATTAAGGGAGAGTAGGTTGTCTGATATCAAAAATATTTTCGACATAGCTGCCCGTGGCATGTCAGCTCAAATGGTGCGCCTAAATACGGTCGCCAGTAACTTAGCGAATGCACGCTCCGTCGCCTCGTCTGATGCTGAAGCGTACAAAGCTATAAAAGCTGTTTTTAAGACGGTCTACGCTGATGATATTCAAAAGTCTGGCATCTCCTCGGTCGATGTCGATGACATCGTAGAAGTGGATAGGCCTGCGGAAAAATCTTATCAGCCGGGCCACCCTAAAGCTGACAAAGACGGTTTTATTTATACGGCGGCAGTCAACGTCGACGAAGAATTAGTCGAGATGCTTGAGGCGTCTAGGCAATATGAAAACAACGTGGAAATGGTCACAACTTTGCGTGGCTTGATGATGCGTACAATTAGTATGGGTAAGTGAGGTTAAAATATTATGTCGTCAATAGATTCAGCTCAGAGCGCACTTTATGAAAAACTGGGAATAAACCAAAACTCGGATATAAAGAAGGGCGCATCGGATACTCTCGGTCAGAATGACTTTTTGAAGTTGATGACTACGCAACTCCAAAATCAAGATCCCTTCGCGCCTATGGATAACGGTGATTTTATTGCTCAAATGGCGCAGTTTTCAACCGTTACAGGAATTTCAGAGGTTAATGAATCTTTGGAAAAGCTGGTAAATAAGTCTGACCAAGGCCGAATTGCAACGGCTGCAAACCTTCTTGGTCACTCGGTCCTGGTCCCAGGAAACATCTCCCGGCCCGATGAGAAGGGGGAGCTGCATGGCGTCCTTGACTTGCCTCAGGCTAGCAGCATGGCAAAAATTGTTATCAGTGACGCGGACACTGGTGAAGAACTTAACGTCATGGACTTAGGCGCTCAAGCGGCCGGTCTCGTGGGCTTCTCCTGGAAAGATATCCCCGAGGAAATCCAAAATTCAAATAGTCGGATCAAGATTGATGCAACTATCGATTTTGGAGAAGGTCAGAAGCAGCTTAATCCATCCGTCTTCGCTCGCGTGCTTTCGGCTTCCGTCGGCTCTGGAAATTCTGAAAACGTCTTAATTGATGTGGAAGATTTTGGTGAAATGGATGTCAGCACAGCCATCAACTTTAGGTAACTTTGAAAAGTGAAATCACTGATCACAGTCTAAATAAACAACACTGCTAAATTATGGCACAAATATTGCAATAATTTATCAACATGAATTGAACTAGGTTTCTATAAGGAGTGACTTTATGTCGTTTTACACAGCACTTACCGGCCTCAAGGGCGCACAAACGGATATCTCGACCACGTCGAACAACATTGCTAACGTCGGGTCCAACGGCTTTAAAAAGAGCCGGGCTGACTTTGGTGATATTTTTGGATCCACTCCGATGCAAACCAAGCAGGTCGGTGTTGGTACACAGACAAAGTCAATCACACAACAATTTGGCCAAGGTAACCTCACGACGTCTTCAAATACTCTCGACATGGCGGTTTCTGGTCAGGGCTTCTTTGCAGTTCAGTCAGGTGGTGCTGCCCCGCAGACCGTGTACACTAGAAACGGTGCGTTCAATGTTGATGACACTGGCTTTATTGTTGATAGCAACGGCCAGTTTTTGCTGGGCTACCCAGTGGACGACGACGGCGCGGTTGCGAACAAGACATTAGATGGCGCAAATAGATTGCAGCTGAAAGCAGAATTTGGTCAGCCAACAGCTACAACTAATTTGACGATGGGAGTTAATCTTAATTCCAAGGAACCAGTACTTCCTGCAGATAATGTTTTCGATGCTGATGACCCCACTACCTACTCTGCGACGTCGGCAGTCACTATTTTTGATGCCGCGGGAGTTCCTCAATCTGCGACTGTGTTTTACATAAAAACACAGAACCAGACTGATCTCGACCCGACATTTAAATATGATACTAAGCTGCTCGTCGATGGTGTGGAAATTACCCCAAAACTTCAGCGCGCTGTTGACCCAAAGGAGGCGTCCTTATTTATTGACAAGTTTGGCCAGCAGACCACGGTGCCCCAAGACCCAGCATACATTTTAGAGGGTAAGGGTTTTCCACTTTACAAGGTTGATGACCTGGGCGTTGCCGTAGATTCAACTCCTGCTACCATAAAGGGCAATCCGCTCACAGCCTTTTTGGCTGATGGAAAAACAGTCACAATTACGACTGATCCGCTGGAATTTAAGTCTACAAGGGAGTTTGAAGGTGCCAATGGAAAATCGACAACCTTCTGGGGCAAAGATTTTATGTTGGTAGATATTGATGCTAGTGGCCCAGTATCAATCTCCATTCCGCCAGGGACTTATACTGGTGTTCAATTGGCTGCAGCTGTGGAAGTTGCGACCCAAACAGCATTTGGTGACGATAAAAAAATTCAGCTAACAAAAGATATTGACAGCAAATTTACTATTGACATGAAAAAGACACAGGGGACTGGCCTGTCCCAAGGGTTAACTATACCAATAGAAGTTGATTTGTTTGCAGACTCCATTGTAAATGATATGCCTGCGGACGGGACTGGAATGGCCATGACCCAGGAAAATTTTCTGTCCCACACGCAGAGGCGCATAAATGACTCTATGAATGCATATATTCAAGCGGCGGGAACTCCAGCAGGGATTAATCAGCCAATATAACAGCATTGGGCGCTGATGGTAAGATGTTCAAAAAGGCGGTTTCAGGTCCAATACCGGTTGCCGCAATCCCTACTGGCAATGACATTGTAAAGGTTACTCACAAGACAGGTACTAGTGTAGGTGCCTCCAACATCGTTACAACTCACCCGGTATGTAGCCTACAGCAACGATATTGCTGGTGATGGTATTAACAAGCCCGCTGTGAAGGCGTATGATGAAAACGCAGCCGATGGTGGTAGCTAATGGTACATATGGAATACAGAGCGGCTGGCATGCATTTGCTAAGCAAAGCCTTTATTTCGGTAGCTACAAGCGATTATGGAACTACCGTCCTGAGGCAGTAAGGTTTATGCAGTTCGACACGGCTGGTAAAACGACTAATGCTTTCACTACCTTTTTTGGGACTAAAGATCACGCCGTTCTTAATGTTGTCACCAATGGCGCAATTATGAAATAACATTCGACTACGATATGACGGGTAAGACTTTTCCTGTCGCCAATGGTGCCACAATGACCTCCGAGAAGGCAATTCAGGTTTTGGGTAAACCATCAGACCATATCGTCGCTTACTTTGAGGATACTGAAGGTTCTGTCGAAGGGGTTAATGAGGCGTACTACTCAGGCAAAGTTGTAATTCAAGAAATAGGAGCTTCGGCTAAACGCACTGCAATCCAATCTACTACCATTAACACAGAATCTGCCTTGGCTTTTGCTGATTTTGCTGGTGTTGCTAACAAGATGGCCTCGGGTGAACTTCGGTCGACGTTGGGCTTTGATGTAAATACTGTATCGACAAATTGGGTCGATGATCGCGATCCAGCAATAAAAGTTGGCTATGATGAGGTTGAGCAGCGACTAAATTTTGACGCTGACAATGCGCAGTTAGGTTTGGGCACTGGCATACTCAAGGATAGTTTTACTGTCTACAGCAAAGTTTTGACGACTGGCGCGACAAACGGCGTAGGTATTCAAGCCTTTGGAAATAACAAAGATATTAGCTTAGCCGGAGATGACAAAGTAGTTGGTGATGCGTTTATGGCTTCTGGCGTTGATATCCAGCCGGCAAACAAGCGCTACGGCATGCAGGTGGAATTTGATACGGTTAATAATGTCTTTAACTTTTCAAGTGGAAAAACTGGTGAGGCGTTGACTGCTAACGGTGCCGTGGGTGTCCCTACAAATCAAACTAAATCCGATATTGCTTTGGGTAGATATAAGTTAACTCCACTGGGTGCAAAAGATGCAACCGATGATGCGGAACTTACAATCCATAAGCTTGGAAAGGGAACAAACCAAATTATGGGTTACCCAATTCTAGGAGAGGAGGGTTTCACGGCCGCTACTGGCCTGGCGTCTAAGCCTGCTGTAGCTACTGGTGCCGAGGCACTCATTGATATGGAAAAAGCCTTCACAGTTACCAACGTAGCTAATGAAAATAAGTTTACTGTAGTTGTGGACGGAGTGAGTGCGTACATCGAACTACCTCAGTCAAACTACACTGGGATCACCTTAGCAGCTGCTCTGAAATCGCGCATCAATGTAATGCAGCACCCGGTTACAGGGGCTCCAATTGGTGGCGTAGATGTGACTTACAGTAAGGTA
The DNA here is from genome assembly GCA_905182195.1 of Alphaproteobacteria bacterium UBA4588. Lineage (GTDB taxonomy): Bacteria > Pseudomonadota > Alphaproteobacteria > Rhodobacterales > Rhodobacteraceae > Planktomarina. The sequence goes on along the minus strand of CAJJAW010000008.1, from coordinate 77,763 downwards.
AACAACAATCTAGTATTTACAACTGGCACCATGGGCGACAGCTCGACAATCAAGATTGAAGGTGCAGTTCGGTTTGGATTAGATAAAGTCGCCTTGGGCGTGGGCAAAACTACGGATATCAAGACGCCTCAGCAAGCTACGGATGCTAATAACCGCCCGCTGTTTGTTTCTCCCACTGGCGTAATAACATCAGATACACTGCCTTTGCGAATAACATTGTTAAAGATTTTTATCCTCTGTACTTGGATGATGGAGAGCTTACCTTCAGCAAGACGGGTGCAATAGAAAGCCCGATTACGAAAGTGACTTATGAGGGATTGCCAAATTCTGACATAACAGTAGATTTTTCTGGTGCCACTCAGTTTGCGACACCGTTTACAGCTAGTGCTGTCACGCAGGATGGTAAAGGTGCTGGCCGTTTGACTGGTCTTGAAATTGATAACTACGGCAATGTCATGGCAGGTTATTCCAATGGTGAAAACGTGAGCCTTGGTAAAATTATACTTGCAAACTTTAGTAATAATGCGGGCCTAAAACAGATTGGTAACTCCACATTTTCAGCGACCGCTGCGAGTGGTGCCGCTGAGCTTGGTGAGGCTGCAGTAGATGGCTTTGGCAACATTATGTCGGGTTCCTTGGAGCGTTCCAACGTTGATATTACTGAGGAGTTGGTAAATCTGATAACAGCTCAAAGAAATTATCAGGCCGCAGCAAAAGCTATGGAGACTACTACAAGCATGACGCAAACCATTATTAATATTAGAAACTAATAATAGATAATAGGTAAGGGTTAAGCATTATGGATAGAATGGTTCAAACAGCTCTGAGTGCTATTACAGGGCTGAAAGATCTAAAGTTTGACTTGGCCAATAACTTGGCCAACGCAAATGTCCCGGGCTTCAGGCGAGACTTGCCAAATGAGGGCGGCGCGGGTTTTCTATCCACAATGAACAAGGCTACTGCACGAATATTTCCCCTAGAGACTGGGGGGCGTATTTTCTCTAATGAAATAGGTGCACTTGAGAGCACCGGGGTGCAAACTGACTTGGCTATGTTAAACGGATCATATCTGTTCATTCAGCCGAAAGATGGTGACCAGGCACTGTCTAGGCGTGGTGACTTGGGAGTTGACGCTGAAAATAAGCTGGTCGATGGCGCGGGTAATGCCGTGCTATCAGCTGAGCTTGAGCCCATTATCTTACCACCGTTTTCAGCCATAAAATTTAGTGACAACGGTGAAATATTAGTGCGACAGCCTGGCTCCTTGCCTGGTGACTTTCACCAGTATTGGTTTTTTGGCATCTACATCCGCTCAGCCTGAAGAGTTATCTAAGGGTTTGGATGGAAGAATTAGAAAACTAGATGGCTCAGTCCCCCCTCCAGATCAGTCAGGGCAATATGCCCAAGGAGTGCTAGAGGGATCCAATGTTAATGCCATTGAGGAAATGGTTTTTAATATGGACATGCAGCGACAGTTTGAGATTAATGTTAAGTTGATTAAAAAGGCTGAAGAACTTGATCAAGCTGGCACTAAGTTGATGAGTCTCCCCAACTAATTATCTTTTGGCATGATCCTTGCTCTCTAACACTAATAGTTAGTTGAAAGGTCAAAAAAATGTCAACAGCCGCAATGCACGTCGCCAAGACTGGGTTGAATGCCCAGCAGTTTAAAATGCAAGTCATTGCCAACAACTTGGCCAACGTCAACACAACGGGCTTCAAGCGTGACCGCGCAAATTTCGAAACCTTAATGTACCAAGTGGTAAAAGAAGCTGGCGCGCAGACGGCTGACGACACAGCCCTAACTTCTCCACTTGCAGTGGGTACGGGCGTAAAAGTTGTAAGTACCCAAAAACTTTTCACTCAGGGCGGCTTGGTCAGCACGGATAACTCGCTTGATCTTGCGATTGATGGGTCTGGATTTTTTCAAGCCTTATTGCCTGACGGCAGGGTGGGTTACACGCGCGCAGGTGCATTTTCTCGCAATGCAGATGGATTGCTGACTACAACCAGTGGGTACGTAGTACAGCCACAAATTGAAATCCCAGATGATGCAACAAATATAAATATTGCCGCAAATGGTACTGTCAGTGTCACGGTGCCTGGAAATGACTTCGCAGAAGAAGTTGGGCAAGTGTCACTGGTGAATTTTGGAAACCCACGGGGCTTGATGCCTGTCGGGCAAAACTTTTTAGTTGAATCTACTGAAAGTGGCCAGCCTCAAGAGGGTTTGCCATTGGCCGGTGGATTTGGGTCTGTCCTCCAGGGGTTTGTGGAGGGGTCAAATGTTAACGTCGTGCAACAACTTGTGGACATGATTGAAACGCAGCGGGCGTACGAAGTCAGTTCAAAATCGATCACAGCAGTTGATGAAATGATGAGTTACATCAATCGTAACCTATAGGTGAAGACATGAATAAAGGTATCTTCCCATTTTTGCTTTTGCTCGCCAGCTGCTCTCAACATAATGAAGACCGGCGGGGCATCGAGTTTGAGCCAATGTATCCCCAGGATATGCAGCTTGTTGAAACGACCAATAACTCGGGCACTATTTTCAATGCGTCGCAGGGCAATTTGTTTTCAATGGAAACCAAAGCCCAAATGGTTGGCGATATTATAACTGTAGCATTTTCTGAAAGCTTTCAGGCGACCAAATCGCAAAATGCGGCGACATCTCGAACAACTGAAGGCACTATGACGCTGCCGGGGGCTCTAGACATAATTAAGCCTTTTGGGTACACGGCAGAACAATTGTCCGCAAGATTAGCTGCTAGTAGCGCAAATACATTTGCAGGAAGCGGCACGTCTGCCCAGTCTAATTCCTTGACTGGTCAAGTTTCAGTGCACGTTGTGCGTGTCTTTCAGAATGGCAACCTTGAAATTTTGGGTCAAAAAAAGCTGACACTCAATAATGGGGACGAGTATATTCGAGTGCAAGGTATTGTAAGACCACAAGACATTGACGCTAAAAATACTGTGTCGTCAGACAGAATTGCAAATGCAAACATCCAGTACATAGGCGCGGGTGACATAGCGGCATCAAGTAAAAAAGGCTTGTTCAGTAAAATTCTCGATAACATAAACCCTTTATAAGAAATGTCATGATGAAAATTTTTAGTAAATATTTATTATTGTGTGGGCTTTTCACATTTTTAGTTTCTTCAGTTCACGCTGAAAGAATTAAAGATATTACCTCACTCGCTGGGATCAGATCAAACCAACTTGTTGGCTATGGTATTGTAGTTGGCCTTGCTGGGTCTGGTGACGGAAATACTGGCATCACACTGCAGTCCATGCAGTCTCTGGTGGCAAGGTTTGGAATAACAAGTGACATTAAGGGGTTCAATGCGGATAATGCGGCGGCCGTAATGATAACAGCAGAGCTGCCACCGTTTTCAAAGCCTGGGCAGACTATTGATGTCACAGTATCGACAATCGGTGGATCTGAATCGTTAAAGGGTGGAACACTTTTGATGTCTCCTCTCCTCGGTGCTGATGGTGAAACTTATGCCATTGCACAAGGCAACGTCGTTGTCGGTGGGATGGGCGTAGAGGGCGCGGATAAGTCCTCCATAACTGTCAATATTCCAACGGTCGGGCGAATTCCGCGTGGTGCAAGTGTTGAGAAACTTGTTCAAACTGCATTTCTAGACACGGACTATGTAATTTTGAATTTACATCAGGGTGATTTCTCAACAGCTTATAATATCTCTCAAGCTATAAATGAGTCCTTTGGTGAAGGTATGGCTACGCCATTAGACAAAAATAGCATCCGCGTAAGAGCGCCAGCAGATCCAAACCAGAAGGTCGGATTTGTTTCGATGTTGGAAAATTTAGAAGTTGAAAAAGCCTCTCCACCCGCACGAATTGTTATTAATTCGAGGACGGGAACTATTATTATCAGTGGTAACGTTAAGGTTAGCGCCGCAGCAGTGTCACATGGCTCACTCTCTGTACAGGTTAAGGAAAACTTAAACGTGGACCAGGCGGATGCGCTAGCAGCTGGTGCTGGGGCAAATGCAATTGCAGGGCCGGCAGCCGTAACTCCGGATACGGAAATAACTGTTGAGGAAGAGACAGCTCAAGCATTTCTGTTTGGATCGGGAGTTTCACTAAGTGACCTTGTAGATTCAATCAACTCTGTTGGAGCAACTTCATCAGATTTGGTGGCTATACTGGAAGCCTTAAGGGAGGCAGGCGCCCTCAATGCTGAACTAATTGTAATTTAAGGATACCTGATGGATGACTAATATCTTCAGCAGACCAGAAATGAATTTAAATTCAATAATGCCGCAAAATAATATTAGCGGTTCTAGCAGCTCTGAAAATAAAAACCTGAAAGACTTGGAGGGCGCAGCTAGTCAATTTGAATCAATCTTTCTTAAGATGTTCCTAGATCAGGCCAGGCAGAGTAAACTTAGTGACGACCTCCTGGGCTCTTCGGCAAGTGACAGTTTTCAGGAGATGTTTGATAGTGAGCTATCCCAAGCTGGTGGCTCATCCATGAACCTTGGTCTCACTGAAGTGATCGTGCGCCAGCTTCGAACAGATATTGTAAAGTAAGGTATTTGCATGGGCGACTTATTTGATATCGGGAAGGCCGGCATAAGCGCCTATAAAAGTAGCCTTGCTGCGACCGGTCAAAATATTGCTAACGTGGGCACGGAGGGGTATTCCCGCCGGGACGCTTCTATTGAAGAAGTAAGTGCCGCCAGTGCTGATGTTCTCTCTCTGTCTAATTCGAGTGGCTTAGGTGTCCGCATGGGTGGCATAACCAGAGCGTTTGACCAATTTTTGGATTTACAATTACAGAACTCATCATCTTCATTTTCATTTTCAAAATCAAAATCTGAGGTTCTTAATCGCCTCGAAAGTGTCTTGATACCGCAGAGTGCGACAGTGGGAACTCGTATTGGGGAGTTTTTTGATAATTTAAATGACCTGGCGCAGGATCCCTCGGATGTGAACTTAAGGGCGCTAGCTTTGTCAGGGGCTAAGGGCGTATCAAGTGAGATTACGAGCTTACATGCCGGTCTCAATGATTTGCGAACAGTAGCCCATGGCACTCTAGAATTAGCAGCTGGTGAGTTCAACAACACCCTGAAAAACCTTTCTAAGGTGCTAAATGAAATTACGGGTAACGCGAACAAGACTGGTAGCCAAAATGCACTTTTAGATCAGAGAGATAAGCTATTATCAGAGTTGAGTGAGTTTTCCGAAATATCGGTAGACTATCATGGTAACGGTGGCGTCTCCGTATCTCTCGGTAAATTAGGCAGTGCTGGAAACCTCTTAGAGGGTAATTCGTTTAACACAATTTCTTTTGACACTAATATGCAAAATATTAAGGCATACCTCAGTGATACAAGTGGTGGCACCACCAGTATACATTTTTCTTCTGGACAACTGGCTGGGTTGGTTTCTGCTGACGCCTTAATTGGCTCTACTGTAACCGAAGTAAACTCCTTGGCGACAAAGTTTGTGAATGAAATGAATGCGATCCACAAAATGGGTATTGACCTAAATGGGGTCAGGGGTACTGATATCTTTAGCCTGCAAAATGTAGCAGCTACAAAGTCTTTAGCTAACAGTGGAACAAGTTCTATAAGGATAGAAGGTTATCCCAAAGGTTTTTCTGATGCTAAATTAGAAATGGTTTTTAGCAGTGAGCGTGGCACTTGGGGTGTCACAAGCAGCAATGGTAAAGCTGTCAAAGACTTCAGTTCAAATTTAGATTTAAGTGGTTTAACTGTAATTGTCCAAGGCGAGCCAAAGAACGGTGATAAGTTTTCCATAGACATATCCGATACCACGGCCACTAATATGAGATTATTAATTTCTGACGGTAACAAATTGGCAGCGGCTGGGCTGCATACTGTTGTGGCTGACCTCAAAAACTCTAGTACCGCAGAATTAGAAATTGGTTACTTTAAAGAAGACTTGGGGATAGGTGTTTCCGACCTACAAAGCCTATTTTCAGAGAGCCGAAACGCGGCAAACCCAATACGCTTTAATTCCTCAGGTGCATTGGGAGTTATAGAAAATGTGGATTCCCTTAAAGATATTTCCATACTTAATTCACAATCTAATTTACGTATTTCTATAGATTTTAATAATCTAAGTTCATCTGATAATTTAACCGTAAATTTGACAAAATTGAGTGACAATTCAGAATGAACAATTCGTATTCAGCGTTGACCGTAATAGTCTTGGCGCTACGGGTGTGTTTGCAGGTTTAAAAAGTAATAATGATTTAGCAGATGTTTTAAACTCTGGTGGAATACTCTCCAATACCTCATTAAAATCTTTTAAAGATCTTGGACTTCGTGCTGTTGGGTCGGGTGCAAGTTTTGTAATTTCCTCGGCGTCACAGCCAGTAAATTCCAGCTTTTCTAAGTTAGCCTCAGGCTCGATGGGTGGGGTGGGTGGAATACTTGTCCCTCAAGATAGTGGCCCAGCAGATATGAGTGTTTTCACGCGAGAAGGAGTGCAAATTTCTGGGAAGATTTTGAGCCAAGATGAAGTTAAAAATTTGATAACAACAGAAAATGGCTTTTCGAGTGAGGCTAAATATACAGCAAATTACTTACCCACACTTTCTAATAAAGGCTTTTCGGTGCCGATGTTACTAGAAAAACTACTGAGGGATTAGATGTTATTTCGCTTATCTGGCGCTGGTTGAACGACAGCGATAACAATAATAATAACGTAACTGTTTACGCGGCTGGTGCTTTTCCAGCAAGTCGTACCCAACTCACAAACCCAGTTACAATCGCCGCATCTAATGGGCAGAGTGTGAGTGTGAGTTTTGAAACTGGAATGATGGCAGGCCAAATAGCGGGCCAGTTATCAAAGGATTTAGCTCCTTTAGGGATGAGTGCAACAGCATCAAATGTATTGGAGCTGTCAGGAATTGCAGACGGACTTGTTGAATTTAAACTATTTGGAAATAATTTAGCGGGTCAGCAAATTAGTACAACTGTCGTTAATTCTTCACATGCTGGCTTGGTTGACCAAATAAACTCCTTTTCAAATTCCACGGGGATAACAGCTCACTTGACTGGCGATGCTGGTGTGATTTTAGAGCATACTGACGCTGGAGATATTACCTTAAAAGATTTAAATTTGAACAGTGGTGTGGCAATTTTGGTGAACCAGCTAAACCAATTTGGTGATAGATTACTGACTACATTCCAAGACCTTTTCGGATAGGCAACATTTAGTTATTGGCGGTAATGTCCAAATAAAAAGTACATCTGATTTAAGTCTAAATGGTACTAATAGTACTCATTCAGCTTTTGAAATGGGGTTTGCAAATAAGAGTTTTGATCTGAAAAATAATAATACAGATATAAGCTTCTACGCAAACTACCAACTGGACGGTGGATACTCTGACGTTAAGAATGTCGATGTTGTTTCGTCAGCATCAAAATACTCCCTAACTTTATCTGATCCAATATCTGGTGATCTTGTGACTAGTTTTTTGCCTCAGGAATCTGATGACTTTTCATCTAGTATAATTTCGAAAGAAATCGCTTCAAATTTGCGAGACATGGCAACCTCCACAGTTTTTTATGGGGACACGTTTGCCTTAGCCAGTGGCTTCCCCGGTGAAGGTTCACAGATTGCATTTTCTATTGGCGAGCAAAAATATATTGCTACTTTAAATATTGATAAAGATATTGAGGTGCAGGGTACTAACGTTAAAGTTGGGACTCAAGCTCCTTACAGGGGCCGATGCCCTTGCTGCACTTGTGGAGGGCTCAAAATTTTCTGTTACGGGGCCTGAAAAAGATCGGCTTACGATGAATTTTGAAGTAGATGGTGCTGGTATCCGCCTAAAAGCTAATGCAAACAGCGGTGTTGTCAGTGGACATGGGATCACTTTTTCATCAACAAACGCTGGCCAAGTCGCTACAGATTTTCATATCTCCAATACATCTAAGACTGAGATATACTCTAAATATTTTGCGAAGTCGAAAGCCAGTGATACTGACATAGGCAGTGTCATGGTAGGTGCAGATGCGTATGTAATTGAATTTGTTTCGGGTAATGATACATTTGTTAAGGCTGGAGGTGGCGCTCTTCCTGCTTGGATGTCTTTTACAGCAGAGACTAACCCGAGTGACAATACGCAAGTTCGGCTAAAAGTTTCTATAAATGACGACGCGACTAGAAATAAAAATATAAGAATTAACTCGAATGCTGATTCTAAAAATTATGGTATTTCAACCGTAGATGCTCAGTTGTTAGTTTCTGGTGATGGCCTGCGAATTTCAAACATTGGAGACCAAAGGGTAAAGTCTAGTGCGACGGTAAACTCGCTGGCAAGTGAAATATTGTCAATTGACGGCTTGCGGGGTGAGGACCTGGTTTTCATATCAAACGGAAACCGCAATCCAATCGCCCTTGGAGAGGCAGTTAAGGCAACTGCGGAGGCCACGCGAGAGTACTCACTGGTTGCAAGCAAAGTAGACCCCTCTAGCGTGGATATTTTTGATTTCTCCACTGGGCATATTGTGGGGTCTCGATCAATTTCTGGAGATAACAGTACTACATTTCAGGGACTTACAATTGACTTTAAGGGCGTTGTTAATGGCGGTGACACATTTAGAGTGTTGGTATCAGACGCCAATATTGATGACGGGAATAACCTAAACAATATGCTAGATACGTCGTTATTAAACAAAGAGACTGGAATTGGTGGATACTCAGATGTATTTGGAAAAATAGTGTCAAATACAGGTGCTGAAATTCAAGCGAACCAACAAACATTAGAGACATTTGAAGTAGCCTATCAAGTAGCTTTGGATAATAAAAACGAGTTTTCTGGTGTGGATTTAGATACTGAGGCGGCGCGCTTAATGGAACAGCAGCAAGCATATCAGGCTTTGGCTCGTGTTCTTACAACTGCTCGTGAGTTATTAGACACACTACTGCGATCATTTTAACGGGAGTTGGGAAACATGTCGATTACTACCTCTGGTTTTTACCAAAAGAATATAGATCTTTTTTCACGCCTGAATAAGGATGTTGCGGATATTCAAGTCCAAGTAGCACGGGAAAAAATCGCTATCACTGAAAAATGATCTACAAGAAATAGCGCATTTAAATGCCTCAGAAGAACATAAGTTAGAAGTTACTCAATTTAGTAGTAATGCTGAGCGGGCAATTTCAGATCTTGAGAGAATAGATATTAGCTTTGACCAATTAGAGAATGCGTCAATAAGGTTAACTGAGCTACGTTGAGAGCTCAAACGGCTTCTAACTCCAGACCAAAGAAAGTTATTCAAAATTGAAGTTGAAGCCATAAAGACGGAAATTATTGATATATCAAATGGTACTGACGCACTCGGAAATGGGTATTTTTCGGGGAACTCTGGAGTAGCGCAGCCCTTTAAAGTAGATAATTTTGGCAGCATTAGTTACTCTGGAGCGGCGAGTGCAAAGTCATTGCAAATATCGCGGGATAGTGAGTTGCGACAAAACTTTTCTGGTGATGAGGTGTTTTTGTCTGCTGGCCAAGCTAACGCCAAGTTCTCAATTTTTGATGCAATTGATTCACTTTCACAAAGTTTGGATTATGAGATTGCACCTGACACAATCTTCAAACTTGCTGTCAGCGGGAACTTCCGTAGACATAGTTTTCCCCGCCTCTGGTCAGGTCGCTAATTTTAAATTTGATTTGGTCGCAAACGGAACAAGTTACGATATAAATGCTAATGTTTATGGTAACGACTTTCAGTTCAGTTGTCGCTAAAATAAACAGCTATTCAGCGTCAAGTGGTATTACTGCTGTGGTTTCCGCTGATAATAAACTCAGACTGTCTGGTGCAGGCGTAGATCTAAAAATTGAAAACTATGCTACCGATTTGTCGAGTGCCGTAGACCGGTCAATTGGTGTGCAAAAGGTATTAAATTCTAATGTTAATGATGAGATTATTTTGCCGCATTTAATGACCAATACGAAGGTTGGAGCCCAAATAGAAGCCATAGGCCAGCATTTTGTTTCGAAGCGCTTCGATTTGGGTGTAGCAGTCAAAACTGCACAAAATTTGTTGAGAGTACGCAAAATACATTGGTTGACTTGAATGAGGATATTTCAAAAATAAAGGAAGCTGATATGGCTGATTTACTAACTAAATTGCAGGGCTTGTTAACTAATAAGGAAGCAGCCCAAGCAACGTTTTCACGAATTAGTAGCAAAAACTTGTTTGATTTTATGGGATAAATGAGAATTATTAGTATTCTTATTAAAGGAAATGATTTAATTAATGCTTCTTTGCAATCGGTTGGTATAAATTTTGCTCTGTTCTATGTAAATGTCATAGGAGTAAATTATGTTTTCAGTAGTTAAATCTGGTATGGACACTGCTCTTCAAGAGCTTTCGATTATTTCAAATAATATCTCGAATGCAAACTCTACGGGTTTTAAAAAGAGCTCAGTAGCGTTTTCGGAACTTTTCAACGGGAGTTCTGCGGAAGGTGTGAAAAGCTCCTTAGTTGGTAAGGGCGTGCACGCTGACGATACGCGGCGTAGTGATGCTCAGGGTTCACTTAAAGAAATGGGCGGTGCTCTTGATACGGCTGTAGTTGGAAATGGATACTTCATGACCCAACGAGCAGACCAAATTGGCTACTCGGTTACAAGAAATGGTGGCTTTTCTCTCGATGCAAATGGCTTTTTACAAACGCAAGATGGCGCATTCGTACTTGGAATGCCAGCTGTCGAGGGTGAGTTTGTTGATGTTGGTGTGGAACCCGCGGCATTGCAGCGAATTCAAATTCCAATTGACGTAAATGAAGATCCTTTGTCTAATATTAGCGTTGAAAATGATGGAAATATTTTTGCGGCATTTGGAAAGACTGGCGACCTGCCTGTCGCAACTATTTCCTTATCCATATTTTCGAACCCAAATGGGCTGAGGCAGCTTGGGAGTGGCGCCTACGCACCTACAGCCGATGCTGGAAGAATATTTTTAGGAAAGCCTACCGCACCTGGCTTTGGAAATTTGACATCAGGTTTCATAGAGGGCTCTAACGTTAATATTACAGATGAGATGACAAACATGATCAGAGCGCAGCAGCAGTTTAGTGGTGCTGCAAAAATTATGCAGGCTAATTCTGATATGATTGAAAAGCTAACACGATAAAGCATAAACTTATAAAGTAGATATCACTTTCAGTATGCGTTACCGGGTGCTAATTAGTTTAGAATAATTTTTGGTAACGTTTTCTGGAGGTATTAGGTTTGGCTAAATGTCGTGATTGCTCAACCAAAATGGGTTATGCTGAAAGCCAGGCGGCTCAAAATTATAATGGTCTCTGCATTACATGCCATGTGAAAGATCGAGTTCAAACTCGAGTGTTGACGTCCCAAGAACCCGTGTTCTCATCCACACAGAAGTCCACAGAAACTGTGTTGAATAAGTTTCAAGATATGTTGGTTACGACTGAAACCAGTTTCAACCTCAATATTAAAAAGCGGTGTGGGGTAATATCTACTGATTTTCATTATGAGTTTAAGCGAACTCCACTTTTTAAAAAAATATGGAATACTTTACGTGGCAAGCCTGAAAAAAGTACAGATTTTTTGCAAGAATCTTTGGAAATGGCAATGTTGGAAATTAAGTCAAAAGCGATAAGGTTAGACGCTAATTGTATTATCGGGCTCAACGTTGACTATATTGTTTTAGGTGACTTTAGGAAGGATGGGTTAATAATTTCATTGATGGGTACATGTGTTAAGGTTTAGCAGTTGGTGATTACTTTCGGCCAAGATTTGTTCATCCAGAATATAAAACCGCAAGCGTGCCTAGATGTCTGTTAATTCGACTTAATTAAAGCAAAGTCACTCAAATATAATTTGTTGGCATTGCCTCAATAGAAGATCCCTTTTGAAGACTAGTTGGACATTAGGATCAAAAAATGAAGCCTGTCACGAAAAGATAGTTATCTTAGTTGCTTGACCCCCAGCAACTAAGTTTTCATTATAGAAAGCCGAAATATTCATCTAAGGACAACCTGAGATGGCTTGTGCACTTGCAACCAAAAGGAGTGTAAATGGGGAAACCTTCAATGCGACATGAGCAGGGTATGGCGACGCGGCGAAAAGTTTTAGGTGACGCTCATGTTGACCAAGCCGAAAAAACAAAAACTGAGTTTGATGCCCCATTCCAAGAGTTGATCACTGAGGCTGCGTGGGGGCATGTATGGTCGCGCGATACGTGGGACCATAGGCAGCGATCAATCGTTACTTTGGCTTTACTGTGTGGGCAGGGGCATTGGGAAGAAGTGGCCATGCACATTCGCGCCACGGCTAACACAAGTGCAAGTAGAGAAGATATTCAGGAACTCATCCTGCATGTGGCGATCTACGCTGGCGTGCCAACGGCAAACCGCGCAATGCAAGTGGCAAAGCAGACTTTTGCACGAATGGATGAGCTAGAGTGATAAAAGAAAAACCATTTAATCGGCTGGATATGAGCCTACAGCCTCAGGCGCTAACCCCTGAATACCGCAGTTCACGTCTTCGGTCGCCAATGCACAAGCTGTTATCCTTCACGCCGGGTCAAGGTGAGCTATTAGGTCCAAATTTTGGCCATGACGTTATTAATCCAAACGATAATGACTTAATCATTAATTATGCTTGTCCTGGCGAAGCCGCAATTGGCGAACAGATTATGGTGCACGGGTACATGCTCGACGAAAATGCACGCCCTGTCTCGAATAGCTTACTTGAATTTTGGCAAGCTAATGCAGGTGGGAGGTATCGACATAATAAAGATGGCTACTTAGCGCCACTGGATCCAAACTTTGGAGGCTGTGGCCGCACAATAACAGATGGGGACGGCTATTACTCGTTACGCACAATCCGCCCGGGGCCTTACCCTTGGCCTAATGGTGGAAATGATTGGCGGCCTGCGCACATTCACTTTAGCTGCTTTGGCACTGGCTGGGCTCAGCGTTTGATCACCCAGATGTATTTTGAGGGCGATCCGCATATCCCGCTGTGCCCTATTGTTCAAACCATTGCGAACCCAACGGCTATTGACCGTCTCACGGCGCGTTTGGATATGGCGCACACGGTACCTATGAATTTTCGTGCATTCCGCTTTGATATCATTTTGCGGGGTCAAGGCTCAACATTGTTTGAAAATAAACTGGAGGGCAATTGATGACACGATTGCAAAGTGCGTCCCAGACTGCTGGCCCATACGTGCATATTGGCTGTACGCCAAGCTTTGCTGGCCTCGAAAATATGTATGGTGGCCATGATTTGGGTGCTGAAATGTTCAGTTCTGACACTTCTGGTTTATTGATTACAATTAAAGGAAGAATATTTGACGGCGACGGTAAACCCGTCACAGACGCGATGTTGGAGTTTTGGCAAGCAGATGCAAGTGGACAATATGCGTCGCAAGGCGGCTCTCAAGGGTGGGCACGCAGGGCGGTGGATGCCGAGTTGGCGGGCTATTATCTGCAAACTATTTTGCCTGCCGCCATTGGAGAGGATGCGCCGCATATCAAGGTTTGGGTGGTCGCCCGTGGGATAAATCTAGGCTTACACACGCGGATCTATTTTGACGGCCAAGCTAACGCGAATGATCCAGTACTTACCTCGATCAACGACCCGGTCCGCAAGGCTACTTTAATTGCCATTCAAGACGGTGAGAGCTATAATTTTGACATCCACCTACAAGGTGAAAATGAAACGGTATTTCTAAATGTCTGAAAACCATTCAAACCCCTGTATTTTATGTTGTGCAATCACAGGTTCGGTACCCACAAAAGCTTCTAACCCAGCGGTGCCGATTAGTGTTGCGGAACAGGTGGAGAGTAGCCATGCCGCCGTAGAGGCTGGGGCTGCAATAATTCATGCACATGTCCGTAATGATGATCAAACCACAAGCAGTGACCCCGAAAAATTTGCCCGTTTGCAAGAAGAACTGAGGCGCCACTGCCCCGAAGTAATCATTCAATTTTCAACTGGTGGGCGCTCAGGTTCTGGGCAGGAGCGTGGTGGAATGCTGTCCCTTTGTCCGGATATGGCTTCTCTATCAGTGGGGTCAAACAACTTTCCGACGCGTGTTTATGAAAATCCGCCTAGCTTAGTTCAGTGGTTGGCTAGTGAGATGCAAGCCCATGAGGTAGTGCCTGAAATAGAGGCATTTGACCTGTCACACATCTTGCAAGCGATCCGACTGCATGAGGAGGGGCAGCTTTTTGGGCGGCTCTATGTCCAATTTGTCATGGGTGTGAAAAACGCTATGCCGGCGGATCGTGCTGTCTTTGATTTTTATGTGGCTCAAATGCAGGTAAGGGCGCCCAGTGCTTCCTGGTGTGCAGCAGGGATTGGTGCCAACCAGATTGTTGTTAACGAATGGGCTATTTCTGCTGGAGGGCACACCCGCGCTGGCTTGGAAGATAATGTCCGCTTGGATCGCAATACTCTGGCGCCATCGAACGCTGCGCTTATTGCCCGAGCTGCGGCTCTTTGTGAAAAATATGAGCGCCCAGTGGCCAGTCCAGCTCAGGCGCGGAAAATTTTAGGGCTGAAGGCCGCGTGACCTCGGTATTTGAACATCCGTGGCTGAGTGGTATTTTTGGTGATCCTGAAGTTTTAGCTCATCTGTCCGCAGACACTCAGCTTGCGCATATGCTGCGGATTGAAGCCGCTCACAGCCGCGTTTTGGGCAACGAAGCGGCTGCCTTGGCTGTGGAGGCCGCACAGATTACGCCGCAAGATTTGATGGCAGGCGCCTCCGTTGATGGCTTGCCCGTACCAGAATTGGTACGGTGTTTGAGGGCGAAAATTTCTCAGGAATTACATATAGATATTCATCGTGGCCTCACCAGCCAAGACGTGATTGACACGGCTTTGGTTTTGTCCTTACGTGATGTCTTGTCGATTTTTGAGCGGCGTCTGGCCGAGCTGCAATCTGTTATTTCTCAGTTATCGCAAGATCATGGCACAACAACGCTGATGGGGCGCACACGGATGCAAGCTGCCTTGCCTATAACCGTAGCAGATAGGTTAACGACTTGGAGTTTTCCATTGACCGATCATCTAGCTCGATTGCATCAGATGTTACCGCGGCTGTTGCGCATGCAGTGTGGTGGCGCTGTTGGCTTGAGTTCAGGTGATGCGCTGGCCGCCCGCTTGGGTCTGGCGGCGCCGGACAAAAGCTGGCATGCAATGCGAGACGGATTGGGAGAATTGGCAAGCTGGTTGTCCTTGGTTTCTGGCAGTTTAGGCAAACTGGGCATGGATATATCGCTCATGGCGCAGCAGGGCATTGATGAGATTTCGCTGGTGGGTGGTGGATCGTCCTCGGCCATGCCGCACAAAAAAAACCCTATTTTGGCAGAGCTCTTGGTCACCTTGGCTAGGTATAATGCAACCCAAGTTAGTGGTATGCATCAGGCGTTGGTTCATGAACAAGAACGCTCTGGCGCAGCTTGGGCCTTAGAGTGGATGATCTTGCCCAATATGCTTCAAGCCACCGCAAGGAGCCTTTCTGTCGGTTGTGAATTGCTCGAGAAAATTGAGAAAATTGGAACCTCAAGCGTGTGTGAGGTTGAGGCTAAAATATGACACCCCGCCCAAAAGAGTCACAAAGTGTTGAGAAACTTTCATTCGATACTGATGCGGGGGTTGGTCATCGTGCGCGAATTGGGCTTTTGGTCTTGCAAACAGACCAAACCCTGGAAGCCGAACTCGCCAATTTGACGGCCATTGATGGCGTGGCTCTTTATCATGCAAGACTGGCCAATGACGCCTTGGTCACTCCTGAAACTTTGGTTAGAATGGCACAAGAGCTCCCGCACGCCGCTGAGTTGATCTCGCCGTCATTGGGCCTAAGCGCCATCGGTTATGCCTGTACATCTGGGTCAACCATAATTGGCGAGGCGCGGGTTACACAGATTTTGGCGCGGATCCATCCTGGGGTTCCCAGCTCCAACCCTCTGACGGCGGCGAAAGCTGCTTTTACTGCCTTGGGTGTCTCTCGTGTTGGCTTGGTCACGCCTTACACACCTGATGTAACTCTTGCGATGCAGGCTAACTTTGTGGCGGCGGGGATTGATGTGCCGGTAGTTGGCTCGTTCTATGAAGATAATGACCTGCAGGTGGGCAAGATCACCGAGGCCTCCATTTTGAAGGCTGCTATCTCTGTGGGCCAAGACCCTCGTTGTGAGGCGGTGTTCATATCCTGCACTAGCCTACGCACGGCGCGGGTGATCGCGCAGGCGGAGGCGACGCTAGCGAAGCCAGTTACCGCCAGCAACCACAGCCTGGCCTGGCACCTGTTACGCCTGTCTGAGGTGCATGATCAGCGGGCTGATGTGGGTCAATTGTTTGCCCTGCATTAATCAACGTTGAGCATCCTGTTTTGCGCTTAGGGGGCAATGATAGGGCTTGCCTGCAAGCCACTTTCCCGTGCTTTGATGCCCACGAAATTTGTGCCATGCTCGAACCAACTTCTGGGTGCTGCAGCACCCCAGAGGGTTTGGCGTTGCGGGTCGGTGAGACCCCATTTTATTGGCTCGTGATCTGGGTCAACCGTCTGATAATCAGAACAGTATATCTCTATTCGATGCCCATCTGGATCCAAAATGTAGAGGAAAAAAGCGTTTGAAATCCCGTGACGACCGGGACCACGCTCAATATTGCTCACATAGCCTGTTGTCGCCATCAAGTCTAAAAGGTCGATGATGTTGAGTGGGGTCGGTACCCAAAATGCGATATGATGCATCCTTGGGCCGGTGCCATTGGTAAATGCCATATCATGTACGCCACCTTTGCGATGCATCCAGGCCGCCCAGAGTTTGCCGCTCTCTTCATCTTCAGTATATTCTGTAACCCGAAATCCGATGTCATTGTAAAATGCGACCGAGGCATCCACATCTGGAGAGAAGCAATTAAAATGATCAATGCGGAGCGGTTTAACGCCGCGATACAGCGCAAATTGCTGATGTAACGACGGCAAACGGTCCATTCTGTGGTAAAATTCCAGTGGAACCCCAATATTGTCGGAGGTTAGCAATGTGCGTCCCTGGTAGGGGCGCTCAATCCATTCTGTTGGGCGACCTTTGGCACTTAAATGTGCTTCCGCCCGGTCTAAATCAGCCTCGTCATACGTTTTGAAACCCATTACCTCTACGGTGCCTGGCTGATCAGATTTCTGTAAAATCACACTGTGATGGCCGCGTTCTTCCATAGCTCGCAGGTAGATATGGGTGTCGGTCTCATCTGAGATCTGCATACCAAGAATGTCGGTATAAAACTTCTTCGATGCGGCCAGATTTGCGACATTTAAGCAGGCGTGGCTGAGCCGCACAGTGTTAAAGCTTGGATAAAGATTTGGGATGGGAACCGGCATGCTAGTCTCCTTTTCTGGCTATGATCAAGCGCCGAGGCGTAAAATTTTGTGATATCCGGTGGCGAAGCCAATATGCTTTTGCTCCATATAAAACTCAAAGCTCCAGTCCCCACCATCGCGACCAATTCCACTGGATTTCATACCGCCAAATGGGGTAGGCAAGTGACGGACGTTCTCACTGTTCACCCAGATCATGCCCGCTTCGAGCTTTTCTGTAAACCGCAAGGCGCGGGTCAGATCATTGGTCCAGACATAGCCGGTGAGACCATATGGCGAGTCGTTTGCTATTTGCAGTGCCTCTTCCTCGGTTGAAAAGGGTATTGAGGTTAGGACCGGGCCAAAGATTTCCTCTCTGGCGATGCGCATCGTGTTGTTGGCTTGGGTAAAGAGTGTGGGGCGTACAAAGTAGCCCAAGTCTCCCACAGCTTCACCACCAGCTGCGATGTTGGCGCCATCGGCTCGAGCTGCGTCAAAATAGGAAGTGACCTTGGCGTAATGCTCCGCGCTAATTAGTGGACCGATCTCAGTTGCGGGATCCAAAGGGTGACCTACTTTAATGTTATTGACCCGTGCAATCAGCTTAGCCTCAAATTCCTCACGTATGTTCTCATGGATCAACAATCGCGAAGAAGACGTGCAACGCTCGCCATTGATTGAATAAATCATGAAAATTACAGCATCCAAGGCGCGCTCAAGATCGGCATCCTCAAATACGATTACCGGGTTTTTGCCGCCTAGCTCGAAATGGGTCCGCTTTAGGGTATCAGCCCCTTGTTTCGTGATCATCGATCCGGTGCGGCTTTCGCCCACAAATGCAATGGCTTTGATATCTGGGTGCTCTGTGAGAGCCTTACCGGCATCTTCACCGAAGCCGTTTACCGTGTTCAACACACCGGGTGGAAGGCCAGCCTCCTCAGCAATTTCAACCAGCAGGCGTGCGGTTAGCGGGGACGCCTCGGCAGGTTTGTGAACGACAGTACATCCAGAAGCTAGCGCCGGAGCGATCTTCCAGGTGGAGAGCATAAAGGGCGTGTTCCATGGGGTGATGACACCGACCGGGCCAATGGGAACTCGAGTTGTGATATTCATCAAGGTTGGTGATTGCAAATGCTGCCCGTCTCGCGCTGTGCCAACTTGATCAGCAAAGTAGCGAAAGTTTTCGGCGCCGCGCAAGGCGGCTTTTGACATGAATCGCCAAGCCTGCCCAGTGTCCCAGCATTCACAGAGTGCAATCTCTTCCGCCCGTGCCTCAATGCCTTCGGCAATACGGATCATGATTGCTTTGCGTTCCTTTGCTGGCATATCCCGCCAGGTTGGGAATGCGACCTTGGCGGCTTTTGCTGCCTTGTCGATATCACCCGCATCTCCACGCGCAACTTCGCAGATAGCTGATTTGTCTACGGGGGAGGTTGTTGTGAAGAACCCGCCGCCGCCGGCTACATCCTCGCCTGCAATGCGGTGCTTAATACCCCCATTTTCAAAACGGGATAAGTGACTTTTAAGCTTTTTGATATTTTGATCAAGGGCAGACATTATGCGCTTCACTTTCTTTTTAATGCCAAGTTCGGATCGACGGGCAATATAGTGCAATTCAACATTAGTAACATGTTAACTAAATATAGTTTTTCAATTTTTTATTGTGCTGTCAATAATTTTTAATTAACATATGAACCAATTAGCGGTGCATCTCATGACAAAATCAAATTCCCAACTCCCATCTACCAACAGATCTTTGCCGATTGCCTTGATACGGTCGCGTGAGAGTGTGATGGCTCCCATACGTGAGATGTTGAAGGCGTCAGGGATCACAGAACAGCAATGGCGGGTGTTGCGGATTTTGGCTGAGTTTGGCCCGCAAGATTTGACAGAGATTGCTTCTAAGGCCAGCCTTTTAATGCCGAGCCTGTCGCGCATTATCCGTAAGCTTGGGGAAAGAAAATTTATAATCCGAGCCATGGATCCCGATGATCGGCGCCGGCAAACCGTGGTGATTGGGCCCGCAGGTCAACAAATAATCGACGACAATTTGTCACAAGCGATAAAAATTTCGACTGATTTTCAGCGCAGGCTTGGGACAGATCGCTATGAGCAATTGTTGGATCTTTTGGCAGATTTGGAGCCAAAAAGCTAGGGAAGGCCAAAGTATCAGATTATCTTTTATATTTTTAACATAAAAAACTCCCCGAAAGATAATTTTCGGAGAGCTAAGTTGCTGAGGAAATTTATCTTCCTGTAAACTCAGGATAGGCTTCCATGCCCAGCTCGCTACGATCTAGACCAGCTATTTCGGCCTCTTCACTGACCCGCAGGCCAACTGTTGCTTTGAGCACCAACCAGACCAGTGCAGAGGCGACTGTGACAAAGGCGCCGACGATCAAGATTGAGGTCAACTGTACCGAGAAAGTGGCCGCACTGTTGGTGAAACAGACTGCCAACGTACCCCAGATACCTGCAAAGAGGTGAACTGGGATGGCACCTACCACATCGTCAATCTTCAGACGATCCAGCATAGGTACTGCGAATACGACGATCACACCGCCCACAGCGCCAATCATAGTAGATTGGATTAATGATGGGGTAAGAGGTTCGGCGGTGATGGATACCAGACCGGCCAAAGCACCATTCAAAATCATGGTTAAATCTGGCTTCTTGTAGAGCAGTTGTGTGAGGATCAAAGCGGCCGCCGCGCCAGCCGCTGCGGCTGTGTTGGTGTTGGAGAAGATCCGACTGATGTCAGCCACATTGCCCGACGTATCCATGTAGAGCTGTGAGCCGCCATTGAATCCAAACCAACCGAGCCACAGGATGAAGGTTCCCAAGGTGGCTAAGGCGAGGTTTGAGCCAGGCATTGGGTTTACCCTGCCATCTTTGTATTTGCCTAAGCGTGGGCCAAGGATGATCGCGCCGGCCAGCGCTGCCCAACCACCAACCGAATGCACAACTGTGGAGCCCGCGAAGTCTTGGAAACCCAAGTCATCCAGGAAACCACCGCCCCATTTCCAGCTAGCCTGTAGTGGATAGATCACAGATACCAAAACAATCACAAAGACCAAGAAGGGCCAAAGTTTGATGCGTTCGGCCAAGGCACCCGAGACGATAGATGCGGTCGCAGCGCAAAACATCAGCTGAAAGAAGAAGTCTGAGCCTACGGATGCATAAGTCAAATCAGCTTCTACACCTTTGAGACCCACGGGCTCGAGTTCTGTGATGGAGAAGGCTCCCAAAACGCCCTGAATGCTCCAACCGTCTCCTGGGTACATCAAGTTGTAACCTAAAATGTAGAAAAACAGTGAGGCCAGAGAGAAGAGGGCCATATTTTTAGTCAGCTGCATGGCGACGTTTTTGCCACGCACTAGGCCTGCTTCCAACATGGCGAAGCCTGCCGCCATAAAAAATACTAGAAATCCCGACACTAGGAACATAAATGTGGTGAAGATGAAGCCAATATCGGCGTTCGTCGGTGTAGCGCCCACCTCTTGTGCCGTGGCTAATTGAGGAAGAGCCAGCAGCACAGCCGCCAAGCCCAATTTTGAAAACATTTGCATTTTATCTCTTCGCATCACAGCGCCTCTTCGTTTGTTTCGCCGGTGCGCACGCGCATGGCCTTTTCCAGATCAAGGACGAAAATCTTCCCGTCTCCAATCTTACCCGTGTGCGCAGCCTTAGAGATTGCGTCTATCACTTGGTCAGTCATTTTCGCTGTTACGGCGATTTCCAATTTTATTTTGGGGACAAAATTAACTGTATATTCCGCCCCTCTATAAGTTTCAGTGTGACCGGATTGGGCGCCGAAGCCTTTGATTTCACTTACCATCATGCCGCTGACGCCAACCTCAGATACCGCTTCCCGAACTTCCTCGAGCTTGAAGGGTTTGATCGTTGCAATAATCAGTTTCACAAGTGTTCCTTTCGTTAAACTGGATTTGTCTGTGAGCTCACCATTGAATTGTTGCTTGGGGGCGTAAAGTTTGGGCGGCGCAAAATGAGGGCAGATGCGTCGAACTGCTTAATAATTGCGCAAATAATCATGTAAAAACTAAAAGTTGAGCTTGGATAAATTCTAGTTTTTACAAAATTTTGTATTTGATTCTTTTTGGTGGCCTTGTGTTTTGGAAGTATGGAGGCTCACAGTATAGTCGGAAGCAAAGGTCAGTGGCCTTGGTATGCACTTGGGGGAAGAATGGGTCTGCACAACGAACTTAATGGGATCACTGTGGTGTCATTGGAACAGGCTGTTGCCGCGCCATATTGTGGCTTGATGCTGGCTGATGCAGGCGCCAGAGTGATCAAAGTCGAACGACCAGAGGGAGATTTCGCGCGAGGCTATGACGCCAGCGCCAATGGGCAGAGTGCCATTTTTGCTTGGCTGAACCGCGGCAAGGAGTCGATCTGTTTGAACCTAAAAGCCGCGGATGATCTGGTACTAATGCGCCGTATGTTGGTGGTGGCTGATGTTTTTGTCTCCAACTTAGCACCAGGTTCTGTGCCCCGGATGGGCCTCTCTGGCGAGGAACTGCGCAAGAAAAACCCTGGGCTAATTACCTGTACAATTTCAGGCTATGGTGACAGCGGTGCTGCCGCTAAAAAGAAGGCCTACGACTTTCTCATCCAAGCCGAGAGTGGCCTCTGCTCTGTCACGGGCACAGCCGAAAACCCTGCCCGCGTGGGAGTTTCGCTAACTGATCTCTCAACGGGCCTCACGGCGTTCTCGGCTATCCTGCGTGCGCTGATCCAAAGAGGTAAGACCGGTGTGGGGATTGATCTGAGGATTTCTATGTTTGATGTCTTAGCCGATTGGATGAATATGCCGCTGATGGCGCATCGCTACATGGGCGGTGCTCCGGCGCGCTCGGGCCTAAAACATTCCTTCATTGCCCCTTATGGCGCATTCGGCTGCGGGGATGGAGGGCAGGTATTGCTGTCAGTGCAAAACAATCGAGAATTTGCGGCACTGTGCTGTGACGTACTCGAGCAGCCCGATTTGTCAGATGATCCGCGGTTTGCCCAAAATCCAGAAAGATATGTTAATCGGGTGGCATTAGATACGATCGTGTCTGCCTGTTTTTTGCAATATGATACGCCTGAGGTTTTGGCCAAGTTGGACGTGGCGCATATTGCCAATGCACAACTCAATTCAGTTGCTGATCTCTCTGAACA
This sequence comes from Alphaproteobacteria bacterium UBA4588, assembly GCA_905182195.1. Lineage (GTDB taxonomy): Bacteria > Pseudomonadota > Alphaproteobacteria > Rhodobacterales > Rhodobacteraceae > Planktomarina. The sequence goes on along the minus strand of CAJJAW010000008.1, from coordinate 55,222 downwards.
TCCGTTTTTGCGCAATACCACTGCGATGATTGGCGGCACTGAGATCGAGATGGCGGCTTTACCGGTGCAAACTGATGGTGGACCGACGATTGATGTCCCGGGACTGGGTGAACAAAGTGCAGCCTTACGATTGGAGTTTGGGCGAGAGCCTTAAACCCTGCGTCAACTCAGGACCAAAGCCACTGAAATTGTTTGTCTTTCATGAGATATGCTGGAAAGGTATCCCCACAAAAAACTTTGTAACACTTGGGCCACTATTTAACTTTACAGCAATTTGGAGATAAGTACCGTGTCAGCCGAATTTAAAAACCTCACCGCCGATGATTTTGAAATTCTGAATGCGCAGGACTGGTCTTTTCCTGTGCCCATCGCCTATGGTCCTGGCCGATTGGCCGAAATTGGCCAGAAGTGTGTAGATTTGGGCCTGTCCAATCCCCTGGTGGTCACCGATCGGGGGAGCAGTGATTTACCTTTTATTGCGGCGGTTCAAACATACATTGCGCAGGTGGGACTTAAATCAGGATTGTTTTTTGATATATCCCCTAATCCTCGTGATGATGAAATTGGGGCTGGTCGGGCGAGGTTTCGTGCCGGTGGGCATGACGCCATCATCGCGATTGGTGGCGGCAGTGCTATGGATGGGGGCAAATCTATTTGCCTGACGGCGCACAATGACATTGACCTTTGGGCCTTTGAATATGAGCAGGCCATACCCAAGATTCCCAATGATCAGGCATTCCCAAAATTGATAACTATCCCGACCACAGCGGGTACTGGGGCTGAAACTGAAAGCACCGCGATGGTTACCCATGTTGCCAAAGGTATGAAGTTTTGCGTTTGGCACCCGGAACTTAAGCCGACCTTAGCTTTGCTAGATCCTGAATTGACACTTGGCCTGCCGCAGAATTTAACCGCGTGGACTGGTGCAGATGCGATGACCCATGCGATTGAGGCCTATTTGGTGCCCGGATTTAATCCACTTTGTGACGGCTTAGCGCTTGAGGGGCTGGCCCTGGTCTCTAAATGGCTACCAATAGCCGTGCGGGACCCGCAGAACATTCAGGCTAGAGGTGGCATGTTGGTGGGCTCCTGCCTTGCGGGGATTGCCTTTCTGAAGGGCCTTGGCATGGTACACGCAATCTCCCACATGATAGGCGCTGAGTTTGATACTCAGCACGGACTTACGAATGCTATTGTTCTGCCGGTGGTGTTGCGGTTCAATTTGCCATTCCAAGAGTTCAAAGTGCAGCGCATGGCTCAGGCAATGGGGCTGCGAGACAGCTCAGTTGCGATGTTTATTGCCCATGTGGAGGCTGTTCTGGATGAGATTAATATTCCAAAAGCCTTGAGTGATATTGATGTGCCCTTAAGCTGTGCGCAACGCATCGCCGAAAAAGCGATTTGTGACATCGCTGCGGGTAGTAATCCGCGGCAAGCCAGCGTTGCAGAGATACGCGCGTTGACCGAAGAAGCTATAACCAAGGCGAGATGAGGTGAAATAAATGAATATGGAAAACCTAGGTAAGTTCTACATTAACGGCGCTTGGATTGCGCCCAAGTCGTCTCTAGCGATGCCAGTCTTGAATCCAGCAACCGAGCTGCAAATAGGTAGTGTAGCTTTGGGTAGCGCTGCTGACGTTGATACGGCTGTTGCTGCGGCAAACCTGGCGTTTGTCAGTTATTCCCAAACCAGCAAGGCGGACCGGCTGGTGCTGCTTCACCGACTGATGGCGGTGACCCAGTCGCGGTTTGAGGATCTGGCCCAGGCGATGAGCATGGAGATGGGTGCACCGATATCGATGGCGCGTGAGGCACATGCGGATGCGGCCGTCGGGCATTTGCAGGGGTTCATTGATGCATTGGAGAAGATGCAGGAACGCAAAAAGTTGGCCAGTGGCGACATCCAATTGCGTGAAGCCATTGGTGTGTGTGGTCTAATTACACCTTGGAACTGGCCCATGAACCAAATTGCACTTAAGGTGATACCAGCTCTCGCCACGGGCTGTACCTGTGTATTGAAGCCCTCGGAGCACACGCCCATCTCTGCGATGATCTATGCAGAGATAATACACGAGGCCGGTTTTCCGGCTGGCGTGTTCAATCTGGTGCAGGGCGATGGCCCCACGGTTGGGGCTGCTATGTCGCGCCACCCAAATATCCAAATGATGTCTTTTACGGGCTCGACCCGCGCGGGTACCGCAGTGACGCACGACGCGGCTGATACGGTAAAGCGGGTGACGTTAGAACTAGGTGGAAAATCGCCCAATTTGGTATTCGCAGATTGTGATTTGGAGGCGCGGGTAACTGCCTCGGTCGATGAGTGCATGTACAATACTGGCCAATCTTGTGATGCGCCGACCCGCTTGCTGGTAGAACGTGATTGCTATGATGAAGCTGTATCCATCGTGAAGCGAGCTGTAGAAGCAACTGAAGTGGGTGATCCAACACAAGAGGGTGGCCATATTGGGCCGCTGTTTGATCGCATCCAATTTGACCGGGTGCAGGCGATGATTGCTGTGGGTATTGATGAGGGCGCCACTGTTTTGACGGGCGGATTAGGTAAACCTAATGGGGTCACCGATGGGTGGTTTGTAAAGCCCACTGTATTTATAGACGTGTCCAATGCCATGCGCATTGCGCAGGAGGAGATTTTTGGGCCAGTGCTTGTGATTATACCTTTTGATACTGAGGATGATGCGATTGAGATTGCCAATGACACGCCTTACGGGCTGGCAGCCTATCTACAAACTGGGGACCAGGCTCGGGCTGAACGGGTAGCGGCGCGACTGCGGGCGGGAGCGGTGCACATCAATGGTGGGGGCTTCAATTATGGCTCACCTTTTGGTGGGTATAAACAATCGGGCAATGGCCGTGAGGGTGGAGTGATGGGGCTTGATGACTATCTTGAAACCAAAACTCTGCATGGCCTGGGTTAGGGGCATCATTAGGGTGGACTGCGTAGTTTAAAATCCGCAACGTCATGCCATATTTGACTTGTTTTAGATTGCGTTTGGCAATTAAGATTATAGATAATTATCCAGAGAGTGGTCTTTCGGGCTGACCTGAATTGAATGTGCGTAAGGGGATAAAAATGAGCGTTTGTTGTGGCCCAGGCTATGCAAGCCCATCAGAGGCGATACAAGCGCCAAGTGAGAAGTTACTCTACACCATTGCGATATATACTGGAACTGGCATCCAGAGGCCAGACTATCTGGCAACTGTGGACGTAGACCCTAGCAGCCCAACTTTTTCACAAGTCATTCACCGGCTTGAAATGCCAGGCATTGGCGACGAACTGCACCATATGGGCTGGAATGCCTGTTCGTCATGCTTTGACGATGGCTCTGTGTCACGAAAATATCTACTGCTTCCGGGCGTGCGCTCAAACAATATCCATATTGTAGATACGGCCACTGAACCTCGGGCTCCACGGCTTCACAAAGTGATTGATGGGGCTGAAATCAGATCTAAGACCAACCTTTCTGGTCCGCATACAGTGCACTGTCTCGGCTCTGAGATAATAATCTCAATGCTTGGTGATGCTAAAGGAGAGGCGCCCGGTGGCTATTTGCATCTGAATAAAGACTTTGAGATTATAGGCCGCTGGGAAAACTCAATGGGCGATATAAAATTTGGGTATGATTTTTGGTACCAGCCGCGCCATAATGTCATGGTGTCTTCGGAATGGGCGGCACCCAACACCTTTATGCCTGGCTTTGATTTGGAGGAAGTGGGGCATTTGAAGTATGGCCGTGAGATCCATTTCTGGGACTTTGAAAAGAAAGTGCCTATTGAGACTATGTATTTGGGCGAAGATGGCTTGTTGCCCCTTGAGGTGAAGTTTCACCATGACCCGGACAGCACCCACGGGTTTTGTGGGGCAGCGCTCAGTTCCAACGTTATCCATTGGTGGAAAGATGATGTAGGCAAGTGGCAGTGGGAAAAGATAATTGATGTGGCCAATGAGCCGCATCCCGAATGGCCAATTCCTGTGCCTGGCGTAATGTCGGCCATACTTGTGTCAATGGATGACAAATATTTGTACCTTAATAATTGGCTTCATGGGGATATGCGCCAGTATGATATCTCCGACCCCCATAAACCGGTGCTGACTGGGCAGGTCTGGATGGGCGGATTATTGGGCAAGGCGCCCGAAGTGAACGGTATAAAAATGGCAGGCGGCCCGCAGATGTTCCAGCTCTCACTTGACGGCAAACGGCTTTACGTAACGACCAGCTTGTTCAGTACGTGGGACAACCAGTTTTACCCAGAGATCCGCGAACAAGGGGGGGTGATGGTGATGATTGATTGTGACCCTGTAAACGGTGGTATGACGATGAACCCTGACTTCATTGTCGATTTTGGCAAAGAACCCAATGGGCCAAGCCGCTGTCATGAAGCTCGGTATCCTGGCGGCGATTGTACCAGTGATATCTGGCTGTGATCGTGACTTTGGCAAATCGGGATGGTGCGACCTATAAGGTCGACCCACGCAGACCTTTACTGGATAGTCTTCGTGATCATGGTGTCGATCTACCTTATGGATGCAAATACGGCGGATGTATCACCTGTGCGGCAAAATTGACTGTGGGAAAGGTCGATCAACGTCGCCAAGTAGCTCTGAATAACCGTCAAATCGGTGATGGCTATGTCATACTCTGCGTAGCACGGCCTATCTCAGATATTACCCTTGAGATAGGGGTGGAAAGCCACGGCACTTTATACCGCAACCCGTTTCTCGACCCGTTGCAATCGCATGAGCTGAAAGCCGACATCGCAACGCCAAAGAAAGTTTGATTATGGACCATAACCAACCCTACACTGAGGCCTATTTGCAGGGTATTCTCAATTCGGTCAAATCCATTGCTATGGTGGGGGCAAGCCCGGATAAAACTAAGTTTAGCTATGGCGTGCTGCGGGTGCTCAATGAGACTGGCTATGACATGATACCCGTGAACCCACGTCTGGGGCTCAAAGAAATTCGGGGTATGAAGGTTTACCCAAGTCTCGCCTCCATTGATCGCCCCGTGGATATGGTCGAAGTCTTTCGCCGGTCCGAAGACTTGATGGGTATTACCAAAGAGGCGATCGCCATCGGCGCAAAGGTGCTTTGGGCTCAAATAGGAGTAGTGGACCATGATGCGGCGGTGCTTGCAGAAGAGGCTGGATTGCAAGTTGTCATGGATAGATGCCCCAAAATTGAGTTGTTTCGTCCCTTTTGGAAACCTAAGCTTCATTTGGGGATCTAAGGTTTTTGGAATAGCTGCCGGTCAATTTAGCGCGGCCTTCTAATCAAAGTACAGAGTTAGTGGGCTGGGAAAGCTGGCTGGGTCGGCAGGACTCGAACCTGCACTCTACTGTACCAAAAACAGGTGCATTACCATTATGCTACGACCCATCAGCGAGGTCCAGATACGCTGGAAGCTGATGTCTTTCAAGCCCTGAAATTGAAAAATATCAGCTCTGTACCTATTCACTAATATAAAACCCAAAGAAGTAGAATGCGGATTTATTTCTATAGATTATGTTTAAAAAAGTTTACCCGTTTTGGTATTCGTGCCAGAATTCCAAAATTATTTAGGTTACTAAAACTCCGCTCTTCCTATGCTGATTACGAGGTAAGCACTATTGTTCTGAAAGTTTTCTTTGACCCTATGCAAAGCCTTAAAGTAAGATCCTTGGATCAAAAATATGATAGAATTAGTGCTATTCCGAGGAGAATAGCCACCCATATTACCATTGCCCCAACGCCACGCATCCGTGAAACTCCAGTTTCTGGTCCATGTAATTTGTACAGTTCTTTGACTAACAGTTGGATCATTGTGTTTACGAGAGTTTCTAACAATTGGAAAACCTTGGCCACTCCAGCATAAATGATGTTGTAAAGCGTTGGGATTAGTCGGCGATAGATCCAATCCACGTCAAGGTTCACAGCGCGGATCTCAGGTGGATGGATACCAGTGCGCATGAGAACGACGAAAGCCAGTAACGCGAAGCAAAGTAACTGTAACTGTCCGACGACATGGCTCATTGTGTATGGGCGATAGATAACTTCATAGGGCAGCAGCGCATAGAGTGGCTCGGGGTAAACTCCGATAAAGATACAAAGGAATGCGGTGAAACCCATAGCAATTTGCATGTGGATTGGAGCCTCTTTAGGGCGTAGTCCGCTGTCATGGCCAAAGAACGTAAAATATGGAATTTTAATTCCAGAGTGCGACAAGACACCAGCAGAGGCAAACACGAGTATTGCCCAGATGATTGGGTAATGCTGATTGGCAGTCTCATCCATTATTAACGACTTGGTAACAAACCCGGAGAAAAGTGGGAAAGCAGAAATTGATGCTGCTCCAATCAAACAAAATATTGCAGTCCGGGGCATCGTGCGACAAAGCCCACCAAGCTCTGAAGCTTTAGATGTGCCTGTGCGTAGCATTACAGCACCAACGCTCATAAATAGTAATGCTTTATATAGAATGTGGGCAAAGGCATGTGACGCCGTACCATTGATAGCCATTTCAGTGCCTACGCCGATACCAACGACCATAAAGCCTAATTGGTTGTTAAGACTGTAAGCCAATACTCGGCGTAAATCGTTTTCAATTTCTGCAAAAAAGATTGGAAATAAAGTCATTGCTGCGCCAATATATATTAATAGTTCTGTGCCAGCAAACCCACGAGCAAGTGCATATACTGCTAGCTTTGTAGTAAATGCAGAGAGAATTACTGTGCCAGTAATTGTTGCAGCGGGATAACTGTCTTGAAGCCAATTATGCAGCAGGGGAAAAGCACATTTCATACCAAAAGATAGAAAAATAAGCCATGTGCCTAACGAGCCAAGGGTCATGAGTTCGAAAGTAATTGATCCAGTTTCCCTATATAGCAACGCAGTCCCTGCCAGTAAAATGACGCCTGATGTGATTTGAATAAGTAAGTATCGCATCCCTGTGTGATAGGAACCTTCGGTTCTACGAGCCCAAATTAGAAAGACTGAGGCGAGTGCAGTACCCTCCCAATAAAAGAATAAGGTAATCAGATCGCCTGCAAAAACTGCCCCTATGGCGGCTCCAGCATATAGCAAAGCAGCTATCTGTTGTATGAAGTCGCGCACATGCCATGCATAGAGGTTTCCCAAAAATGCAGCCAAACAGAAAATTAAGCCAAAAATTCGTGATAATTTATCAACCCGCATCATATCAAGTGTCTGACCTACAAACTCAACCTGTAGGAAGATGCCCACTGGCAGGTTCCAGATCTGCCACGCGGCAAGTATTGGAGTTAGAAGCAGGATAACACCGCGGACATGGCCCCTTGGAAGAAGGCCCAAGACTAATGCTGCCGCAATGAAGATGAAAGCTGTAGGTAAAATGCTGATCATCACTTGGAGCCTTGTTCTAATTGGTCGGTAGGATACTCTTCACCATCAACGGCTTTATCCCCATAATAATTTTCTGGGCGTTTGATGAGAAGTCTTAAGGCTTTGGCAACCAATATGAGTGCTGTGAACATAAAAAATCCATAGGCACCATAAAATCCGGGGATCTCCTCAATATGGAAATGCCCATGCTTATGGTAAGTAAAATCTGCTAGAAATAGCGCAAAACAAAGTAAAGCCAGTCCTAAAAATAACTTGTTTGCATTTTTAGTTTTCGTAAACCAACTAAGCGTTTTGCCCAGTGGGGAAAATTTGCTTGTTTCATTAGATCTATTCAGGTCCATCCGCGGCCTCCTTAAGGTGCAGCTGTGATGGGCATCAGGAATGCCTGAATATGCCCGGCGTAGAAAAATAGAATTATACAACCAAAAGCTGTAAATGCGGGTGGTGCCCAAACTAAAGTTGGACTTTCTGAGAACTTTGTAGGGCCGGTCTGATTGGTTGTTTTCAAAAAGAAACCCTTCCCAACCAACGGAAGAAGATAGGCAACGTTCAAGAGTGAGCTAATTAGTAATACTCCGATCATTGTAAGCTGGCCGGCATCTGCTGCTCCCATAATGAGGAGCCACTTGCTCCATGACCCACCCAGTGGGGGCAGGCCGATAATGGACAGGGAGCCAATTAAGAATGCCATAAACGTTATTGGCATTGCGCGACCTAGGCCAGTCATCTGGGTTATATTCGTTTTGTGGGTGGCAACATATATTGACCCAGCGCACATGAAAAGTGTGATCTTACCCATCGCGTGCGTGACTACATGCAGGCCCCCTCCCAGTATCCCCATTGACGTGGCGAGGGCAACGCCCAGTGTTATATAAGAGAGTTGGCTGATTGTTGAGTATGCAAGTCGGGCTTTAAGATTGTCCTTGGTCAAAGCAATTACCGAAGAGGCAATGATTGAAAAGGCTGCCAGCCACATCAGCCAAACTGAGGCTCCTGTTGCCGCTAAAAAATCAATTCCAAATATGTATATACCCACTTTTAGCATAGTAAATACGCCGGCTTTAACTACAGCAACTGCATGTAATAGTGCGCTGACTGGGGTAGGGGCTACCATTGCTGCAGGCAGCCAGCGGTGAAATGGCATTAGGGCTGCTTTACCGATGCCAAAGGCATAGAGTGCCAGCAGAATTGCAACTGAGGGACCTGCTATAAGGCCCTCTAAAATTCCACCGCGTGTGAAGTCTAGCGTTCCCGCTATTGCAAAGGTCCAAATCACTGCAACTAATTGCAGACCGATTGAGGTGCCGATCAGAATGCTAAGATAAGTACGAGCACCTTTGACTGCAGCCAGCGTGCCTTTATGAGCCACCAGTGGATACGTAGACAGTGTTAATACTTCGTAAAATAGAAACAGGGTGAACATGTTTGCAGCAAAGGCAATTCCCATGACAGAGAAGATTGCAAAAGAGAAACATGCAAAGAAACGTGCGTGATCATCTTCATTATTTCCACGCATGTACCCAATACCGTAGACGTGGGTCACTATCCACAGCCCTGATGCCAGTATTGCAAACATCATTCCCAAAGGCTCTACATTAAATGCCAGTTCAAGCCCAGGCATCACCTCAAGTAAGACAAAGGTGTCAGTTGTTGTATTACCTACCGTAACGAGAATATTCAGTACGACGAGGAAAGTTGCTATGGCGGCACCAAGTGTTAGCCCATCACGAAGGTTTGGACTGTTGCGAAACAACAAATTGGTAACAACTGCGGCGGCTGGCAGAAGCATCGATAGTAATATAGCCAAGGATGTATCCATAACTTAGTCCGTCCTAATGCAGCATGCCAGATGATCCGGCGAGTAACGCTTGAGCTGCAGCTTTAGCTGCCCCCAGGGTTATGTCCGTTTCAAAGCCAAAGTAAATACAGGCTAGGGCCATTATCCATAGTGGCAGTAGCATTGAAAGTGGAGCCTCTTGAATGGTTTGCTCACTATGCGGCGTTGACAGATAAAGTGTCTCTACCAGTCGCCAGACGTACACGACTGCGAGTAGCGAAGAGGCTACAATCAACATCGCAATTGGCCAATAGCCTTGCTCTAGTGCCGCTTGCACCAGAAGCCATTTACTCAAAAATCCAGCGGTTCCGGGTACGCCAATTAGCGACAACCCTCCAATTATAACTGCGGCACTGGTCCATGGCATTATCTTCCCAAGGCCTTGGAGTTGTATGTAAAATGAGCTTCCAGACCGTAGCACATAAGCCCCAACACCCATAAATAGTACCGCTTTAGTGATGCCATGGTTGAAGAGGTGAATAATCGTAGCCATCAATCCAGTTTCGGAAAGTAAGGCAATGCCCAGCAGCATGTAACCTATTTGGGCTATGCTTGAATATGCTAGCATACGCTTTAGGTCGCGTTGGAAGATTGCTGTAAAAGACGCGGCAAACATGGCCAGCAAAGCTAATGGATAAAATATGTATCTCAAGAGTGGATGTTTCGGCAAGAAACGCTGGTTGAAAAACACTAAATATGAAGCGTAGCAAAACATAGATCGCAACCTTAGTCGCCGTTGCGGCAAGAAATGTGGTTACCGCAGAGGGTGCATACGTGTAGGCGTTGGGCAGCCAAAAATGAAGTGGAAAGATAGCCATTTTGAGCCCCATCCCCACAAGAATAAATGCAAATCCAGCTCGGACAGTGCGGCTTTCGTATTGCCCTGAAAGTCTATCTGCTAGGTCGGCCATGTTTAGTGTGCCTGTCGCCATGTAGAGAAAGCCAAGGCCTATGACAAAAAATGTGGCCCCAATGGTACCCATAATCAGATAGTTAAATGAAGCGGTCAACGCACGCTTATCGCGATAAGAGCCTTGAGCAACTAGCACGTAAGTTGAGAGTGAAGATATTTCTAAAAACACAAATACGTTAAACGCATCTGCTGTGATGGTTACGCCTAGAAGGCCTGTCATACAAAGTAAAAAAAGTGCGTAAAATAGGGTTTGTGTTCGCTGAGGCATCTCTGCTTCAACACTTTGCCTAGCGTATGGTAGTACTAAGGTTGCGATACCAGTTACTAGAAAAAGTACAAAAGCGTTTGCTGCATCAACGCGATATTCGATACCGAGCGGTGGCGCCCAGCCCCCGATTTGATACGAAATTATGCCACCGCCAATTACCTTTGACAGAAGCAAGCAGGCAATCACGAATGAGGCAGTGCTAGCAATGAATGCAATGGGCCAAGCTAAATTTCGTCGCCCAATGAAAACTATTAACGGTGCAGCAATAAATGGAATTAGAATTTGCAAAATAGGCAAATGATCAGACAGTGTCATGGCAGTATGATGAACAGTTTGCGTCGCCATTAGAGGGGCTCTCCTTGGCTTGCTACCACTAGGTGTTCACTGCGAAAGACAGTGTCTTCAATCACTGTTATTTCTTCTTCTTCGATGCTGTGATACTCTTCTCGGATCCTAATAATAAGTGCCAGACCGAGCGAGGTCGTAGCTATCCCAACGACAATCGCAGTGAGAATAAGGACGTGCGGAAGGGGATTTGAATACGCAACTTCAGGATCATATTTACCATTCAACGGAAAAATTGGGGCGGTGCCCCCAGAAATTTTTCCCATTGAGATATAGAACATAAAAACTGAAGTCTGAAAGATATTCAGACCTACAATTTTTTTGACTAAATTGCCTTTACCAATTACAATATATAAGCCAGTCATCATTAATATGATGAATAACCAGTAGTTTAGATGGCCAAAGATAAAGTCGGAAGTGAAAAAACTCATACTCACCACTCCTCGTCACTTATAACTGGCGTGCGGGACGCAAAGGCATAATAGACTGCCACCATTACACCGGTTACCGTTATGCCAACCCCTGCCTCTACGATTAAAATTCCCAAGTGTTGTCCGTGTGATGGGTGATGAGGGTCAATGGCCGTATAATCTAAATATCCATATCCCATAAACATGCTGAAGACGCCCGTTCCCGCATAAAGTAAAACGCCAAAGGCTATTAATTTATGCACTAACCAAGGTGGAAATACCAATTTCACTTTATCCAAACTGAATACAATTCCATATATTATGAAGCCAACCGCCATAATGACCCCTGCCTGAAACCCGCCGCCAGGAGAATAATCGCCGTGGAACTGCACATAAAGGGCAAACAAAAATATGGTGCCAACCAGAAGTTTAGTTATTACCCGCAAAATTAAATGATGACGCATCAGGTTGTCCCCTCCGTGTCGTCAGTATTTTCTTCTGTATCTTCTCCTCGGCGGCGGCGGCGCAATCCGCTGATCAACATTAAAACGCCAATGCCAGCGGTGAAGACAACAGCTGTTTCACCCAATGTGTCGTAGCCTCGGTAGCTTGCTAAAATAGCTGTTACTGCATTTGGGACATGTATATCTTCTGGAATTCGTTTTAAATAATCTGGCCCAACGTGTGTCTGTACTGGGGTATCTGCCGAACCGAAGTTTAGGCATGTCTAGAGTGCCATAAATCATTGCGGCGCCTGTCAGGACTACGGCTATAAGTGGGATTAGATTTGATTTATGGCTAGTTTTCTCGGTACGCGAGGTTAGAGCAAGTGTACCCAACATTAATACTGTTGAAATTCCTGCTCCCACAGCAGCCTCCGTAAATGCTACGTCGACCGCATCCCAGGTGATAAACAAAAGAGCTGACAAGAGGCTAAACACCCCTGAAAGTGCTACAATGGCAAATAAACTGCGAGTACGCACCACGGTAAGAGCCGTGACTGCGAGCATACTGAAAAGGGCTATGTTAATAAAAATTTCGATTTTACACCTGTTATATATAGAATCTTGATCACAGCATTTCTCTACAAAACATCACTTGGCCTTCTCAGATCTTAGTCATCTGAATTATTGCTTTGCAGCTTCGGTGGTCGCAGTCCTGAAACGAGAGCGGCATTAGCAACTGCGTGGGTTGAGGTTGGCCCAGTTATAAATAGAAACAGACCTATTACCAAAAGTTTAAAAGTGATCAATGTGAGGCCTGAATATACGCCCATGCCAATTAATAAAAGAATAACACCGGCTGAGTCTGTTATTGATGCTGCATGTAATCGCGACCAAAAGTCAGGAAACCTATAGGTTCCAAAGGCCCCCACAATTACAAAAAAAGACCCAGATATTATTAAGATCCAACACAAAAAATTTAGAAAAACATCCATTTTCTTATTCCTCATTTTTCGTATTAGGGGGGGTCCACATGGTATCACCAATGGCGCGGTAGCGAAAAAATTTCAAAATTGCGATTGTGCCCACAAAATTAATTAAGGCATATAATAGTGCAATATCGAGAAAGTCAGGGCGGCCATTTAAAAACCCCATTACTCCGATTAGCAAAACAGTATGCGTGCCAAAAGAATTTACTGCGAGAACGCGGTCATATAGTGTAGGGCCTTTGATCAGTCTAACTAACACCAGAAACATAGCGATAAATATCGCAATGGTAGCAATTGAAAACATTAAATAGCCGCTCCGTTTTCAATTCCAGTCACACGCCTATCCATATCTGCCAGTGCGTCCATATCAGTTGGGTCATAAGACAAAGCGTGTATCAAAAAGTCTCCAGTCTCAGTTTCAATCGTGAGAGTGCCTGGGGTCAGAGTTATAGAGTTGGCAAAGATTACCTGCCCCAGATCGCTTGTTTGTGAGTAGGGGACCTCAAATAAATTTTGCCGAATAGGCATAGTCCGTGCCAGGACTATTTTTGTCACCCGCCAGTTAGATTTAGCAATTTCTATAAACAGCCATAATACATAAAAGAAAAACTGTATTGGTTTGATAGAAATCCGGACATGATCACCATCAACTTGGTCCATTCTACGAACAATCACCATGACCAAAGCAACTGATACTATTCCAAATCCAATAAGCATAGGCTTGTATATGCCAGATAGCATCAGCCAAAGCGCCACCATAAAAATTGAGGTTAGAAAGGTTTTCAATGTATTTCCTTTTTAGAACACATAATCTCTAAATCAAAAAGGTAGGTTGTTGACGAGATTTCTATTTCAAAACCTTATAATACAAATAAAACAACAGTCCACCGGTCTTGATCTAAGTATTGTCCAATAAGCTTTTTTTAAAGCTATTATTAATTTCTGAAGTTCATCGCATGAAATCTATAATTTTTATTGAACTGTGGTTTAGTGTCCGGCCTTGGCACCGACATAGTTTAACACGGTGGAATTAGATTAATTTATGCTGGAAGGGACCTTGCAAGGTCGCAAAAAAGCGGGCGTAGTGGTGAGGCAAAATAAAGAGGGTACGGGCGATGTTAAGCGGGGTACGGATTGTAGAGCTAGAGGCGTTGGGGCCGGCGCCTTTTGCGTCGATGTTGCTGGCCGACCTTGGTGCAGATGTCATCACGGTGCATCGCAAAGCGGCCCCACCGATATCTGAAACTGCGCAAGGCAAACTATTGGACCGGGGCAAGCGCTCGATCGTGCTAGATCTCAAGGCCTCGGCGGATGTTGTGCTTTTAAAGCGGCTATTAAAAACTGCAGACGGGTTGATCGAGGGGTTTCGACCCGGCGTGATGGAGCGTTTGGGACTGAGCCCTGAGATCTGCCATCAACTGTGCCCTAAATTGGTCTACGGGCGGATGACTGGGTGGGGGCAAACTGGCCCCAAAGCTGCGCAAGCTGGGCATGATCTGAACTATATAGGCCTGTCGGGCGCGCTTTGGTATGCCTCTGCTCCGGAAGATGTGCCCATCACCCCGCCAACGCTGGTAGGCGATATAGGTGGCGGTGCCATGTATTTGGCGGTAGGGTTGCTGGCTGGGATTCTCAAGGCGCGCAGCACCGGGGTTGGATGCGTGGTTGATGCGGCGATGATTGACGGTTCAGCGCATATGATGAACCTGATGATGTCGTTGCGGGCCGAGGGGGAATTTCAAACCGAGCGTGGGCAAAGCGTTTTGGATGGACCGCATTGGTCGCGTTGCTATCGCTGTGGAGACGGCGGTTATTTTACGGTTCAGGCACTTGAGCCGAAATTCTATGCATTATTTTTAGAACGGATGGACCTTCAGGCTGATGGTGATTTTGCCAACCAGCATGATCGGTCAAATTGGCCTGTACTGACATTGCGGTTGGCGGCTCTGTTTGCCTCTCAAACTCGCGCACATTGGACTGCGGTGTTCGCAGGTTCAGATGCCTGTGCGGGGCCTGTGTTGAATCCTGAAGAGGCGATGGCAGAGACCCATATGCAGGCACGTAAGGTGTGGTCGGCGCCACAGGGTCGGTTGCAAGCCGCAGCCGCTCCGCGCTTTGATGGGGCTACGCCAGCCCCCCCGCCGGCAAGTCCGCAGCGTGATCATGATCGCGATGCAATCCTCAGCGAACTTATCCAGCTTGAGCAGGCTGGAAGATGAGTGTGTTTTCAACCCTTGATACTTTATTGGACCAACGACATTCCTGCCGTGGATTTCTGGATCAGCCAGTTGAGCGCACGCTGGTTGAGCGCATCGTTACCACAGCACAAAAAGTGCCCAGCTGGTGCAATTCGCAACCCTGGCAGTTGATTGTGCTCAGTGCTGGTGAAACCAATCGCTTGCGCGAGACGCTCTATGATGCGGCCTCTGGCTCGGCCCCTCTGTCCCCCGATGTTGGGTTTCCCGAGCACTATCAGGGCATCTATAAAGAGCGGCGGTCCGATTGCGGCTGGCAGCTTTATGATGCGGTGGGCGTGGCTAAGGGGGACCGCACCGCCTCAGATCGGCAAATGAGAGAGAACTTTCGCTTTTTTGGAGCGCCGCATTTGGCACTGGTCACCAGTCCCGTTGAGCTGGGTGCCTATGGCTTGCTGGATTGTGGTGCGTTTGTCACCGGTTTTATGGTGGCGGCTCAGGCGCTGGGGCTGGCCTCGATCGCGCAGGCTGCTCTGGCGGGATATGCGCCGCTGGTGCGCAAGAAATTAGAGATAGCCGAAGATCGTCATATCCTGTGTGGTATCTCGTTTGGGTATAGCGATCCTGCGCACCCGGCCAACAGATTTCGCACCGCTCGCGCAGTTGTGGATGACGTGATGGAATGGCGCTAGCGGGTCGCTCGTAACCAAGTTGATGTTTTGTGGCTTTAAAAAAATCCTTTTACTTATTTAGGCGTCATTGTGTAAGTGAATAGTATTTTATTAAAACAACAAATATGAAGAACCGCATGCGTGTGAGTTAATGTGTATGTTTTTTGCTGCCGTGACCTTCGGTTCGAGGCCGGGCTAATTCTGGTTTTTAAAACTAGATTAAAGAAACGAGAGAGACTACCCATGACACCCCTTGAGCGAGCAATTGTTATGTTAGAGGCCACGCCTGACGATACAACGCGGTTTTCAGCGGTGATGGAGCGCTTGGTTGATGCAGAGGTATTTTTGGCCCTTGAGCATGCCACATCTAATGAGGAAGTGACGCCAAAGACGGTACAATTTCACGAGCAAGAGTATGTTGCAATTTATGATACGGAATTGCGGCTTTCTGAGTCTATTGGTGGTGAGGCTGAATACCTTTCGATCTCTGGCCGTGCTTTGGTTCAAATGCTAGCTGATCAAAGGACGGGTATTGCGCTTAACCCAGGCTCCACTGCAATTGGTTATGTTTTTGAATTGGAAACTTTGCGTTGGTTGGCGCAATCCTTGAATGAGAGACCCAATGAAATGTCTCAACAGATCACTCAAGTTTCGGCGCCGCCTACGCTCTCGGCCAAAGCCCTTGATGCACTGTCGGTCAAGCTGACTGCCGCTCAAGGGCTCGCGGAATATGTTGTTCTGGTTGAGGCCTCTGACACTGATGACAATAAAAACCCAATGCTATGTTTTGTGGGTTCGATGCCTGATTCCCAAGCGGACCTGGCGAAATTAGTGCAGGAGTATTTGCAATTTTCTGACCAAGATGGTGCTGCTTGGGATGTCAGTTATTTAGCGCAAAACCATATCATGGTTGAAAAGCTGCTCAAGGTCGGCCTGCGGTTTGATTTGCCGGCACTTGAAGTTGCTGCCGATCGTCCTGGGCCTGGAACCGTACCCGGACAGCCACCAATCTTGCGGTGATGCTAATAGCCTACGGTGCGATCCACTAAATATAAAAATTGCAGACCCTGCTCTCCACGCTTGATATTGTTCACAATAACCTCTGCCGCGGTGGCCACCCGAGTTCCCGAGGCGATATGAGGCGTTACTGTAACGTTTGGCAGGGTCCAATATGGGTGATCTCGTGGTAAAGGCTCAACTCGAAACACATCCAAGCATGCGGCAGAGATATGGCCCCCCCGTAACGCTGTGACTAAAGCGTCATCGTCGATCAATGGTCCCCGTCCTGGATTGAGAATTACACTGCCCTTGGGCATTTGGGCCAAAGTTTGCGCGTTCAACACATTTTTGGTTTGAGGCGTGTCTGGCAGTAACAAAATCAGTATTTGGGCTGTTTTAAGTGCTCTGCGAAGACCTTCTGGCCCATGATGGCAATCGATGCCCTGCACTGTTTTGGGTAAGCGTGACCAGCCCGTAACAGGGAACCCAAGGTTGTTTAGTGTCTTGCCACAGGCGGCTCCTAAAGCACCTATGCCTAAAATAGTGATAGGTCGGTGTTGGGCTAAGCATGGATGCGTTGCATCCCAGACTTTTTTTGGATTTATGATGTATTTGTCCATTCCAAGGTGGTAGCGCAGGGTATGGCCTGTGACCCATTCAGTCATGCCTTGCCGCAAACCGCTGTCGACCATTCTACATAGTGGCTGGGTTAAGGTTTTATTGCTGACGATTGTCTCTACACCAGCCCAAAGATTAAGAACGGCTTTGCAACGGGTGTATGGTGTGAAATCTTGAACCTCGCTGTTGGGGGCATAAATAATGTAATCTACATCTGCTGGGGCGCACTGCGTGGTTAGGTTGGCCACTATACCTTCTTTTTTGAGACACCTCTTTAGATGTGTCTCATAGAGAGAAAATTGTCCAGGATGGGCCACAAAAAAAATATTTATCATTTATACTTTGGCCTTGGACGGTGAACATGTGCGCTTTGCATTAGACCAAAGCCTAACAATAAGGTTAGCATAGCTGATCCGCCGTAGCTTACCAATGGCAAGGGAACACCCACAACTGGCGCTAAGCCAATGACCATGGCAATATTGACCGCAAAATATAAAAAGAAGGTAATGCCAATCCCGAGGGTTAGAAGAGCGGAAAAACGGTCTTTCATACTGAGCGCTGAGGCAATGCAGAAAATGAGAACCAAAGTGTAAAGTGCCACTAAGGATATTGACCCGACAAAACCAAACTCTTCAGACAGGGTTGTAAAAATAAAATCTGTATGTTTTTCGGGCAGAAAATTAAGGCGGGACTGGGTGCCTTGCATGAAGCCGCGCCCTGTCCAGCCGCCAGAGCCTAAAGCAATTTTGGCTTGGGTGATGTGATAGCCTGCCCCCAGGGGATCACGCTGAGGATCTAGAAAGGTATCTATACGGATGTATTGGTAATCTTTTAGTAATTGCCAGGCAGTGCCGCGGGTTTGGAATACGGCCAAGACCAAACCAAGGCCTGATCCTACCACTGTGGCAAAATAACTCCAGTGGACCCCAGCTAAAAACATGATTGATCCTCCACCCATAATTAGCAGTAAAGACGTACCAAGGTCGGGTTGACGCAAAACCAAAAAGACAGGAGCTAGGATCAGTAAAATTGGAAAAAGGACCCATAGTGGCTTTGATGTGCGTGCAAGCGGCAACCAGTCATAATAGGCAGCTAAAACCAAAACTAGCGCAATTTTCATAATTTCTGAGGGTTGGAGGCGCATAAAGCCAAGATCAACCCAGCGTTGTGCTCCCATGCCAGCTATACCAATAAATTCCACCACAACCAAAAGAAAAAAAGCAATACTATAAGCAAGAAATGACATGTTGCGCCAAAACCAAATTGGGGCCATCGCAACTATAAAAAGGAAAGTCATGCCCATAAAAAATCGATTCATCTGGGGCTGTGCCCAACGCTCTAAGTCACCACCTGAAACTGAATAAAGCATCACAAACCCACCCCCCGAAATGGTGGCAAGAAGAAAAATTATTGGCCAGTTTAAAGCCAAAATTTTGTGCAACCCGACTGGTGTCGCTGAAAGATTGTGTTCTAAATAATTCATGTTTTGGCTCGTCCACTTGTACCGACGCTGCTCCAGTCAATCAGCCGTGGTGCCAACTTTTTTTGTTCACGCTTTATTTGATTACGCAATTCTGTGGGGTAATGTTTAAGATCCGGAATTTCTCCAGTAAGAGCAAATAGGGTGATGTCTCTGGCAATGGGAGCTGCTATCGAGCTGCCGCCACCGCCATGTTCAACCACCACAGCCACCGCAATCTTCGGATTGTCATGCGGTGCATAATTTACAAATAATGCATGATCACGTTTTTCCCAAGGTAAGTCTTCGTTTGGTATCACACCAGTTGTGCGTTCCTCTGCTGTGATGCGCCTAACCTGTGCAGTGCCCGTTTTGCCTGCCATACGAAGTTCTTGGGTTGTGATGCGTTTACTAAACGCTGTGCCATCCTTTGTATTTGCGACTCCAAACATAGCTTTTTGGACAACGGCCAGGTGTACAGGATCCACATCCAACTGTGCCCCCCCCCCTAATGGCATAACTTCACCATCAATATTTTGTATCAACCTTGGCCGCACTGTCCTACCCGTAGCTAGTCGGGCTGCCATAACCGCTAATTGAAGTGGCGACGCCAGGACATAGCCTTGCCCGATGGAAGCGTTTACAGTGTCGCCCAAAAGCCAGCCTTTATCGAAAGACCGCTGCTTCCAGTCAGGCGTGGGTGCCACTCCGCGGCTTATGGCGCTGAGTGGCAAGTCGTGATGCTGGCCAAGGCCAAAGCGCCGCGCCATATCTGAAATTTTATCAATCCCAACCTTTTGTCCAATGGTGTAGAAAAATACATCGCAACTCTGGATAATGCTATCTGCTAAATTCATTTCTCCATGGCCTTGCCGTTTCCAGCAGTGAAAACGAGTGCCGGCTATATCAAGGTGCCCAGGACAAAAAACAGTTTCGTCTGATCTGATCACACCATTTTCTAGAGCTGCAAGTGCGGTTACCATTTTGAAGGTGGAGGCCGGTGCATAAGTACCTTGTACAGCTTTGGCGCGCAGTGGGCCAAACACATTATTTCGGAGCCCATTGTAGGCATCTGACGAAATTCCACGCACAAATTGATTTGGGTCAAAGCTTGGGCTGGAGCCAACCGCCAAAAGATCGCCACTTTCGCAATCAATCACCACCGCACTAGCTGAGAGCCCGTCCATACGTTCTAGAGCAAAATTCTGAATTTCACTGTTGATAGTCAGCTTGACAGCTGCTCCTGGCTTGCCTTCAGCACGCTCCAGCTCGCGCATAACTCGTCCAACTGCATTTACCTCAATACGTCGGTGGCCTGCAGTGCCCCGCAATTGTTGTTCAGTTTGCGCTTCAACGCCAGTTTTGCCAACTTGAAACCGTGGAATTTGCAGCAACGGATCTGGGTCTTTGGTGCGTTCCAAATAGTGGTCACTCACGGGGCCAACGTAGCCAATTACATGTGCTAGATTTTCCTTTTGTGAATAGATGCGCGATAGGCCAACTTCGGTTGAAATGCCCGGTAAAGCTGGGGCATTGGCCGCAACTTTTGCAAAACTTATCCAATTTAGGTTTTCAGTGATTGTGACAGGCACAAATGCACTGCGCCGCTTGATCTGTTTACGGGCCTTGTCTAGGTCTGTGGGTTTGATGTAGATTAATTTTTGCAGTTGCTCCAAAACGACGTCTACATCAATTGCGTTTTCACGCACCATAATGACGCGGTAGTTAGGAACATTGTTGGCAATAATCCTTCCATCGCGGTCGAATATTATGCCACGGGCTGGCGGG
Organism: Alphaproteobacteria bacterium UBA4588; assembly: GCA_905182195.1. Classification (GTDB taxonomy): domain Bacteria; phylum Pseudomonadota; class Alphaproteobacteria; order Rhodobacterales; family Rhodobacteraceae; genus Planktomarina. The sequence continues at coordinate 34,909 of CAJJAW010000008.1, read as the reverse complement.
AGCAGATGCACGTTAATCCGGTTTTCTTCAGCTAGTAGTCGGTATTTTTGGGCCTCTTTAACTTGCAAGAAGCGCATGCGTGCGCCCAAAGCTACAATAATTCCAATTTGAAAGAAGCCTATAAGTAATGCGCGCCGGGACAACTGGGTTGCAGACTTTAATACTTGGTCGGCCTTTTGGTTCATTAACCTACTTTCAGCGTGCGTTTTGTAACGCATTATACAACGAGAAACGTAACATCGAACGAAATATCCAAATGCAAATTGGATATAGCATTATGGTTATAAAGGCCTGCATGGCAAGTAATTCTAAATTTTGGATCGGCAAAAAGGTAAGTATTAGTACGAAATAATGTGCTGTAAAACTAATAATAATAATAATGGCAATCATTAACCATTCATAAAAGAAAATTATCTCTTTAAAATAAAGGGCGCGGACGCGCAGAAACATGGAGGCACATAGAGCGATCAATGTCCAAAGACCGGGAGGGCGCATTAATATCATATCAGCAAAAAGAAAAGCTATTGTTATAAGTATAGGATTCATCACATCTGGGCGCCGCATGACCCAGACGAAGGTGATGACTAGTGGAATATCTGGTGTGGCAAATTGATATGGAGAGGAGTGGATGGGCAAAGTTTGAAATACGACCTCCAGCATCACAATTAGCAAATAAGTAAGTCTGAGGCGCAATATGCGAAGGGGGGGGTCTTCCATGATTAGTTAACCCCAGGTCTCGCCAGGGGTGCGCCAACCAGGCTGGCTGGAGTTGAGATTGTATCCAGCGGTTTGTGCCTTATGACTAGTAAAAATTCGAGTCTTCGCATGTCTGCTGCCAATCGAACGCGCAGTCTGCCAGATTGAGTTTGGGTTACTTGCCCAACCAATATACCAGGTGGGAAAACCCCACCGTCACCTGATGTCATAACTCGATCTCCGGGCCGGACTGTTTCGGGGTCTTCCAAAAAATCGATGAGTGGGTTGCTAGTATTGTCGCCGACTAACAAGGCAGTTTGCCCGTTTGACTCTATTGTCACAGCCACACGGCTTGCGGTATCGCTGAGTAAAACGACGCGTGATGTGCGCTCGCCCACGCCAGCAATGCGGCCCACCAGCCCAATGCCATCCATTGCGGCCCAGCCGTCAACAATACCGTCGCGTTTTCCTATGTTTAAAAGTACAGTTTGTCTAAATGGACTTCCACTGTCGGCTAGGACTACGCCAGTGATTTTGACAAATTTTGGATCAAGACGCACATTGTTGAGGTCTTGAAGTCTTGCATTTTCTTGTTCTTGTTGAAGGGCGGCTTCTTTCCAGGCCTTCATTTGTTGTAATTCGCGTCTTAATTCTTGGTTCTGTTGATAAATACCCGCATAGCTTCTGGCTGACCGTATTATATTTATAGCCCCGGTCAGAGGGTATGTTGCCCATGCAAAATTTGGGATCACCCGGTCTATGATTTCAATGCGGAGCCGCTCAACTCTAGGGCTGTCTATGCGCCATAATAGAAATAGCCCAATCAAAAGAACAACCAATCCACCAAATATCAACCGCGCTAGGGCAGTTGAATACCGATCTGGATTGTTGCGATCATGTCCCATATGTTCCCCTAGGGGCCTTGAAGTATTGAGGGTTTAACTGTCGTAATCGATCACATGCGCAAGCTGTTTTTCATATTCGAGGGCCTTGCCCGTTCCTATAGCAACGCAGTTGAGACTCTCATCTGCAACAGACACAGCTAACCCAGTTTTCTGACGTAGCTCCAAGTCCAACTCACCTAGTAATGCCCCACCACCTGTTAGCATCACACCCCTGTCCACAATGTCTGCAGCTAGGTCCGGTGGAGTTACTTCAAGTGCTGTCATTACACCATCACAAATTTGCTGCACAGTTTCAGAAAGGGCCTCAGCAACCTGTGCTTGGCTAATCTCAGTTTCTTTTGGCACACCATTCAACAAGTCACGACCACGTATCGACATTACGGAGCCCTTACCGTCATCGGGCATTCGGGCTGTGCCAATTGTTTTTTTGATACGTTCAGCAGTAGCTTCACCAACTAAAAGATTATGTTGGCGTCGCAAGTAACTGATAATAGCTTCGTCCATCCGGTCCCCACCCATACGAACAGATCGAGCATAAACAATATCTGCCAATGAGAGAACGGCCACTTCGGTTGTTCCGCCGCCGATATCCACAACCATTGAGCCGGTTGGATCAGTGATTGGCATGCCTGCGCCTATTGCGGCGGCAATAGGCTCAGCAATAAGTCCTGCGCGACGAGCGCCGGCGGATAGTACAGATTGTCTAATAGCACGTTTTTCAACAGGCGTAGCTCCATGCGGTACACACACTATTATTTTTGGTTTCGAAAATGTGCTGCGTTTGTGTACTTTGCGTATGAAATGTTTGATCATTTCCTCTGCAACATCAAAATCTGCGATGACTCCATCGCGCATTGGTCTAATAGCTTGAATAGACCCTGGTGTGCGGCCAAGCATCATTTTTGCATCTACGCCAAATGCTAGAGCCTTTTTTTGACCATTTTTGACCTGGTAAGCCACTACTGAGGGTTCGTTTAAAATCACACCTTTGCCTTTGACATAGACAAGCGTATTTGCAGTACCCAAATCAATCGCCATATCTGACGAAAAAAAACTACCTAGTCCAAACATTAGTAACGCCTCAATATATCAATATCTAGGACTATATATGCCTAGTCTATAAATACCTATACGGTTTAGGTGATCTATTTCCAAGGCCCTTTTGTATGCTTTTTATGCTTCAAAAGGAATGAAAATGGTCAATGCGCGGGGATCAGCCTGCATCTTTGTAAGAAATAGACTTTATATCTTCGCCAGGCGCCGATTTTTTACGGCGGACGATCAGCCTGTTTAACGCGTTAATATATGCTTTTGCCGATGCAACCACAGTGTCTGTATCTGCTGATTGCCCAGTCGAAATTTTACCGTCCTCCTCCATGCGCACACTTACAGTTGCCTGTGCATCTGTACCTGCAGTTACTGCGCTCACCTGGTATAATTGCAACCGGGCGGTATGGGGATAGGATTTCTTGACGGCGTTGAAAGTAGCGTCGACTGGTCCGTCACCAGTAGCGGTAACAGCGTGCAATAAACCCTCAACCATAAGCTCCAAAGCCGCTTCTTGCGGGCCTTCAGTGCCGCAGACAACGCGGAGAGATTTAAGGCTCAGGTGGTCAGATTGCTCATCTGCTGTATCGGCGCGCACTAAGGCTATCAGATCATCGTCAAAAATTTCTTTTTTGCGATCTGCCAGATTTTTAAACCGCACAAACACATCGTTCAGCTGATTGTCTGCTAGTTCAATGCCGAGATTTTTCAGTTTGGACCGCAAAGCCGCGCGGCCTGAATGTTTGCCCATAACCAAACTAGTTTCAGACAGGCCAACATCTTCTGGACGCATGATCTCAAATGTTTCAGCGTTCTTCAGCATGCCATCTTGGTGTATTCCGCTTTCATGTGCAAACGCATTCTTGCCCACAATGGCTTTGTTAAATTGCACCGCAAAGCCAGACACCGTTGCCACGCGGCGACTGATAGCCATTATTTTGGTGCTGTCTATTTGTGTGCGGTAGGGCATGATGTCGTTGCGTACCTTCATGGCCATCACAACTTCCTCCAAAGCCGTATTCCCGGCGCGTTCGCCTAGGCCATTGATTGTACATTCAATCTGTCTTGCACCCGCATCTACGGCGGCTAAAGAGTTTGCGGTGGCCATGCCCAAGTCATTATGACAATGGGTCGCAAAAATCACATCACCAGCGCCGGCTACATCGGCAATCAAGCGGGCTATAAGTTCCGCACTTTCACGTGGGGCCGTGTAGCCCACAGTGTCGGGTATGTTAATCGTCGTTGCGCCTGCGTTGATGGCGATCTCAATGGTACGGCACAGATAATCATATTCTGTCCGAGTAGCATCCATCGGCGACCATTGCACATTATCACATAGGTTGCGCGCATGGTTTACGGTTTCATGGATCCGGTCGGCCATTTCATCTTGGCTTAAGTTTGGAATAGCGCGATGCAATGGAGAGGTTCCGATAAAGGTGTGAATGCGCGGCTGAGCTGCGTGGCGCACAGCTTCGGCGCACCTGTCAATATCTTTGAAGTTGGCGCGTGCCAAACCACAAATTACAGCATTTTTGCTACGCTTCGATATTTCGCGGACGGCATTGAAATCACCTTCTGAGGCAACGGGAAAACCGGCCTCAATAATATCCACGCCCATATCATCAAGCATCTCGGCTAATTCCAGCTTTTCTGCATGGTTCATCGTAGCGCCTGGGCTTTGTTCGCCATCACGCAAAGTAGTATCAAAAATAAAAACGCGATCTTGGGTCATAGGACTGTTTCTTCTAACTAGGAAATTTTGATTGGGCCGGCGCTGGGCTTAGGTGAGCGTCCCGCGCCGAAAAGCACGCTCAGCCTAGGCTAAGTGTTAGAAGTAAGAGCTGATCATAATAAATCTTCATTTGGTAATTATAACTGCGTATTTGAAAATGGGAAGTAAAAAAATGGTTTTAGGTCAGCAAGCCATGGAACAATATGGGCTTTTGCTTTAAAATTTTTTGACAAAGCTTGGCGGCGGTACATGTGCGCACTACTTCTAACCCATGAAAAAAATATTGATCATCGGAAGTTCTGGCGGCATTGGCGCTGCGCTTGAGCAGGCATACCTGCGCAAAGGTTGGGAATGTAAAGGTTTGTCACGTCAAACTCACGGCATAGATTTTACGCAACCTGAGACGATTCCGTCAGCATTGAGTTTGCTGAATGGAACTTTTGATACGGTAATCATTGCTACTGGCGCCTTGACTATAGGGCGTGTGGGTCCAGAAAAAACTATTCGTGCGATCACGGGCCATGGCATGGCGGATCAGATGCAAGTCAATGCCATTGGCCCTGCGTTAATCCTGAGCCAGGTCGGACGATTACTACCGCGTGATCGTCAGGCGCGAGTGGCTGTATTGTCTGCTAGGGTGGGGTCTATTGGGGACAATCGCTTAGGTGGGTGGATTTCTTACCGGGCAGCGAAAGCTGCGCTCAACCAAATAGTACATACCTCGGCCATTGAATTGGCGCGCAGTCATCCACTGCTCGCATGCTTTTCATTGCACCCTGGGACTGTTGAAACGCCGCTTACAAAGCCATTTGTTGCAAACCAAAACTCGCGGCCAGCGTTGGAAGCAGCAGTAATGCTGCACAATGTGATTGAAGGACGTAATGCGAAAGATACGGGTAAATTTTTTGATCAAAATGGTGTCTTGGTACCTTGGTAATACAACTTCAGCCTTTCAGACAAAGTGGCTGAAGGCTTACTCAGATGGAGACGGCGCACTCTCATTTTCTAAGGTACCGCCTACCCACGTCCCACTTGCAACGTCGCCTGATGCATAACGCATAGTGCCGCCCCCTTGACGATGGCCCGCCAAAAAATTTCCCTTATAAACGTCGCCATTTGCATAGGTGGCCACGCCGCTGCCGTGGATTTCACCAGCAAGCCACTCGCCGGAATACTCAAAGCCATCTTTCATTTTGATGTGACCCTGACCTGCGCGTTGGCCGGCTGAAAATCGGCCCTTATAGGTCGTTCCATTTCTGTAGGTAGCTTGACCGACACCATGGCGTTTGCCTTCTTTCCAATTACCTTCATAGCGGTAACTGTCTTCAAAAGTCATAACGCCGTAGCCATGGTTCTGGGCGTTTTGAAATCCACCCTGATAGACCAAGCCGTTGGGGTAGGTTGCCTTGCCTGATCCGTTGATGACACCAGCTTCCCAATCGCCCTCATAGGTGGAGCCGTCGGGATATGTAGTGATGCCAATCCCATGTGCTAGATCTGCTAGAAACGCGCCTTGGTAAACGGAGCCATCTGAATAGGTTGCCACGCCTTGACCCGAGATTTGTCCTTCTGACCAATTACCCATATAATGATAGCCATCTGCACCGATAAATGTGCCGTGACCATCGCGGCGATCATTTTTGAATTTCCCTTCATAGATATCACCGTTGGCATAGCTAACTCTGCCCAATCCATCTCGCAGTCCATCCACTAGTGTGCCACTAAATATATCGCCATTGGCTTGGGTCAGTGTGCCCTCGCCGTTTATTTGGCCCGCTTTCCAGGTGCCCTCGTAAATCACACCGCTGGGCATCGTCAGAGTGCCTTCTCCAGAACGTTCTCCGGCGTCAATGTCGCCTTGGTAGACCGTGCCGTCAGAATAGATAATATTGCCCTCGCCCTGCTTGAGGCCATCCACCCAGGACCCCTCATACCTATAGCCGTCGTTAGATGTTAGGGTGCCTTGTCCGTGATGCATTGTGGCGCGGAAGCCACCCTCATAGCGCATGCCGTTGGCGTAGGACGCAATACCCTGGCCGTCGATCTTTCCCTCAAACCATGAGCCGCTGTAAGTTCCCCCATCTGAATAAGTGATTTTGCCGTTTCCGTTGGGTTTGCCATTTGAGAAATTGCCTTCATAAACAGATCCATCTGGAAACTTAGCAATGCCTTGCCCTGTGATTTTGCCATTCTCCCAAGTGCCTGTATATTCATAGCCCGAAGGTAAACTATAGGTGCCTTGCCCATGTTGTCGGCCGTTTTTGAAAGTGCCTTCATAGAACCCACCATCTTCGTACTGTTTTGACTGAACGCTGGCCGATTGTGAAAATGCGGCTCCTGAAAAACCGAGTATTGTAGCCGCCAAAAAAAATGGTGTGATCTTCATAAGCATCTAAATTTTAACCCCCAGAAGATAGTCCAGTGTTTGACTGGACTGTTTGTTTCAACTCTAAGCCTAATAAATCTCATCAATTAGGGCAACGGCTTTCAACATTTACTAACCGATTGGGCTTTTGCTTCGGCTAATGTCTGATAGATAAGGGATAAATTTTGTTAAGATCGAGCGAGTAGATGAAGCAAAAATTTAAATTAACCATGGCGCAGCTAAACGCAACTGTTGGCAATATTTCTGGTAATTGTGCTCAGGCGTTGCAGGCCTGGAATACTGCGAAAGACGCGTGTTCTGATATGGTCATGCTGCCAGAGATGTTTGTGACGGGTTATCAGATGCAGGATTTGGTTATGAAACCTGCCTTTACCCGTGATGCGATGGGACAGGTCGAGGCCTTGGCTGTCGCTTGTGCAGACGGACCTGCCATGGGCATTGGTGCACCATTTTTAGATGAAACTGGGCTTTTTAACGCTTACTATATTTTGGCTGCTGGCACTGTACAGGCTATTGTCAAAAAACACATCCTCCCAAACGCAGACGTGTTCGACGAGGTGCGACTTTACCAATACGCGGATATTTCTGGGCCTTACCGGGTAGGCGAGTTGCGCATTGGAACGCCAATTTGTGAGGATGCGTGGCACCCTGATGTGTCCGAGGCTTTGGTTGAATCGGGTGCAGAAGTTTTGTTTGTTCCCAATGGGTCGCCCTATGCCCGTGGCAAAATGGACGCTCGCATTGCCCACATGGTGGCACGGGTAATCGAGACTGGCCTGCCGCTAGTTTATGTTAACATGGTGGGTGGCCAAGATGATCAGGTATTTGACGGTGGGTCTTTTGTGTTGAACCCTGGTGGAGTGATGGTGCTGTCACTGCCTATGTTTGAGACCTGCATTGCGCATGTTGAGTTCCAAAATACTGAAAATGGTTGGCTGGCCTTACCAAGCCTACGTGCACATTGGGCGGACACGCAAGAACAAGACTATAACGCTATGGTACTATCGCTGCGCGATTATGTGCGCAAGACGGGGTTTTCATCGGTAATTCTTGGCCTTTCTGGTGGTATTGATTCTGCAATTGTTGCAACTATTGCTGTCGATGCATTAGGTGCGGAGCGGGTACATTGTGTAATGCTGCCGTCAGAACATACCAGCCAAACTTCGTTAGATGATGCCGCGGCTGTTGCCCATGCTTTGGGCGCGTCGTTAGAAACCTTGTCGATAACTGGGCCGCGGGCCGCAGTTACTGAAGCTTTAGCCCCTATTTTTGAGGGCAAGCCGGCGGATTTGACTGAGGAAAATATCCAATCGCGTCTGCGTGGACTATTGTTGATGGCTATGTCCAATAAGCTTGGGCATATGCTGCTCACTACTGGAAATAAATCAGAAGTGGCAGTTGGATATGCTACCATCTATGGTGATATGGCTGGGGGGTATAATCCCATTAAAGACCTATACAAAACACGTGTTTTTGACATATGCCGCTGGCGTAATGTGGAGCACCGCGATTGGATGTTGGGTCCTGACGGCGAGGTGATTGACCCACGCATCATTGATAAGCCGCCCAGTGCAGAACTGCGCGATGATCAAAAAGATGAAGATAGCCTGCCACCTTATGATATTTTAGACGGTATTTTAATGATGCTGGTAGATGAAGATTCCTCTGTTTCTGACTGTGTAGATGCGGGTTTTGATGTCGAGATTGTCAAAAAAATCGAGCATCTGATTTATCTCAGTGAATATAAGCGGTTTCAATCTGCACCCGGCACTCTCCTATCTGAACGAGCATTTTGGTTGGGCCGTCGTTATCCTATTGCTAACCAGTGGCGTGATAATGGCTGATTAACATAGGTATGCGGCTATAATCTGGACATTTTAGATCCCCTGTGTGTAAAGACTGCGCAACAGGAGAACCCCATGGTCACCACTCGTTTTGCCCCTTCGCCTACTGGCTACTTACATATTGGCAACCTGCGCACCGCGCTATTCAACTTTCTGATTGCGCGTCAGGCGGGTGGAGAATTTATCCTACGGATTGATGATACTGATCCTGAGCGCTCTAAGCTGGAATACGTGGATGGCATTAAGCGAGATTTAGATTGGTTGGGGCTGGATTGGGACCGTGTCGAGCATCAATCAGCCCGCCTTGAACGCTATGCCGAGGTGGCTGATCAGCTCCGCGGTAAGGGCTTGTTTTATGAATGTTTTGAAACGCCTGTGGAACTGGACTTAAAGCGTAAAAAACAACTCAACATGGGCAAGCCACCGGTTTATGATCGCTCGGCGTTGGCATTGTCAGATGTGGAGCGTCAAGCTTTGAGCTCCGAGAGCTCCGGGCATTGGAGGTTTCTGCTGGCTCGATCGCGCATTGAATGGACCGATGGCATTCTCGGCAATTTGTCCATTGATGCAGCCTCCGTAAGTGATCCCGTGTTGATCCGCGGTGATGGCCAAGTTTTATATACTTTGGCCTCGATCTGTGATGACATAGACATGGGCGTTACCCATGTCGTGCGGGGTTCGGATCATGTGACCAATACAGCTACACAAATACAAATGATCTGTGCGATTGGCGGCACATTGCCAAGTTTTTCTCACCACTCATTGCTCACTGGGCCAAAAGGTGAGGGGCTGTCGAAACGGCTTGGTTCGCTGGCCCTGCGCGACATGCGTGACGCCGGAATTCAACCTATGGCGCTTCTAAGCCATCTGGCCCGTCTCGGCTCATCCGACCCGGTTGAACTGCGTGGTTCAATGGAAGAGATCATAGCTGGATTTGATTTAAACAAGTTTGGCTCTGCTCCCACAAAATTTGACGATTCAGACCTAATCCCGATCACTGCAAAATACCTGCAAGGGCTGGATTATGTGGATGTATCGCAAGATGTGGCGGCGATTGGTGTGCCCGTGGATATTGCCGAAGACTTTTGGAATGTCACACGGACAAATATCTCAACGCTTAAGGATCTGGGAGGCTGGTGGGAACTGATTAAAAACGGGGCGACCCCTGAAATTGATTTTGAAGATAAAGAGTTTATAGCCCAAGCCATTCTAATGCTGCCCGAGGTTCCATTTGATACCACTACTTGGGGTACATGGACGGCAGAGGTCAAGTTGGCTACTGGCCGCAAGGGGAAGGGCCTGTTCATGCCATTGCGCAGGGCGTTAACGGGGATGTCGCATGGTCCAGATATGGGCGCACTTCTGCCATTGTTACAAAAGATACCGCGAAAATTCTAGATTTCTGCTGCAATTATAGACGAAGAGTGTTTGAGGCGTTATCCTTTTTCCTCAGATGTGGACTTCCTAATAGCTATACTTGAGTTTGACTCGTTATTTCTAGTGGCACTTTACACGCTTAGCTTGTGTGCGCTCTGATCGCGCATCAGCGCGCAAACTTCTTGTGTTTGATCCGTTTGGGCTGCATCGCAGCTGTACCCAAACGGTGTTTTTTGTCTTCTTCGTAGTCTTCAAAGTTGCCTTCAAACCATTCTACATGAGCCTCACCTTCAAACGATAAGATATGTGTGCAAATCCTATCAAGAAAAAAACGATCGTGTGAGATTACAACTGCACAGCCCGCAAAATCGACCAGTGCATCCTCAAGAGCTCGTAATGTTTCGACGTCCAAATCATTGGTCGGCTCATCAAGCAGCAATACATTGCCACCAGCGCGCAGCAACCGAGCCATGTGCACACGGTTGCGTTCGCCACCAGACAATAGGCTGACCTTTTTTTGCTGCGTTGCTCCTTTGAAGTTGAACGCCGAGCAATAAGCCCGACCATTTACTTCTGCGTCACCCAGTTGGATCACATCCAACCCATCGGCAATAGCCTCCCAAACATTAGCATTAGGGTCGAGATCATCGCGGGATTGATCCACATAAGATAACTGTACAGTGTCACCAAATTCTACCGTGCCCTCATCGGGCTGCTCTTGGCCTGTGAACATTTTAAACAGGGTCGTTTTGCCTGCGCCATTGGGACCAATTACTCCAACAATGCCTCCGGGAGGTAGGGAGAAGGACAGATCTTCGACCAACAGCTTGTCGCCCATCGCCTTTTTGAGACCTGTAACCTCAATCACTTTTGAGCCCAAGCGGGGTCCGTTCGGAATGATTATCTGCGCATGGCCTACTTTTTCACGCTCAGATTGGTTGGCCATGTCGTTATAGGATGCAATACGGGCTTTGGATTTTGCTTGCCGAGCTTTTTGGCCTTGCCGCATCCAATCTAATTCACGTTCAAGTGTTTTTTGTTTGGACTTATCTTCACGGGACTCTTGCGACAGGCGCTTGGCTTTTTGCTCAAGCCAACTTGAGTAATTACCTTCATAGGGCACTCCCTGGCCACGGTCAATTTCCAAAATCCAGCTGGTGATGTCATCCAGAAAATAACGGTCGTGAGTCACCACCAGGATTGTGCCTGCGTAGTTGATTAAGTGCTTTTGAAGCCAGCCAATAGTTTCTGCGTCCAAGTGGTTGGTCGGTTCATCGAGCAACAGCATATCGGGTTGCTCAAGCAGCAAACGACAGAGAGCTACGCGCCGCGCTTCACCACCAGATAGGTTTTCGGGCATTGCATCGTCGGGTGGGCAGCGTAGTGCTTCTAGGCTCACATCAATCTGAGCATCCAGATCCCAAAGGTTTTGGGCATCAATCTCATCTTGCAACTGCGCCATTTCTTCTGCAGTTTCATCGGAGTAATTCATCGCCAACTCATTGTAGCGGTCCAAGATGTCTTTCTTGGGTTTCACCCCAAGCATCACGTTTTCGCGTACGGTCAGGTTATCCTCTAGTTTAGGTTCCTGTGGAAGATATCCAACTTTGGCTCCTTGAGCTGCCCACGCCTCACCTGAAAAATCAGTGTCCAGACCTGCCATAATTTTCAAAAGAGTGGATTTACCGGAGCCATTCACTCCAACAACACCAATTTTCACACCAGGTAAAAATGATAAGCGAATATTCTCAAAACACTTTTTGCCACCAGGATAAGTCTTTGAAACGCCATCCATGTGATAAACGTATTGATATGCGGCCATGAGTGCCCCCGGTGTTAAAATACAGAATTAATACCGCTGTTACAGTGGCAGCCACACAGGTGCAAATGTGTATTTTACAAATACATAAGAATTGGCTGGGTGATGGGATGTCTTGCACATGACCAAATCTTCGGTAAACGGGGTTTATAATGCGATTTAATTTGCCACCATCCAATGCTGGCCTGCGTGTAGGCCTCTTAGGTGGATCATTTGATCCAGCCCACCAAGGCCACCTGCGTATATCGTTGCACGCGCTCAAGCGCTTTGATCTGGATCAGGTGTGGTGGTTATTTAGCCCTGGGAACCCACTAAAACAAAAGGGCCCAGCTTCGCTAAGCCGCAGAATTATCTATGCTAAGACCATAGTAAGGCATCCTAGGATTAAGGTTACTGACATTGAAGCCAAGCTACAAACTAGGTTCACCTGCGACACTCTTACTGAGCTAAGCGAGTTTTATCCATCAACCAAATTTACCTGGTTGATGGGGGCAGATAATTTGGCGCAAATTCATCATTGGCAGGCTTGGCGTTCAATTTTTGAAATTATGCCCGTTGGTGTATTGGCCCGCCCTGGCCAAGGTCTGGCAGCGCAGTGTTCGCCGGCGGCGCGCCTATTTGCAGGGTACCGGATTTCCAACAATACATCGCGAATGCTTAGCCATGTCGCCGCTCCGGCTTGGTGTTTCGTGAACCTACCGCTTAGCCAATCTAGCTCCTCGGAAATTCGAAGTCGCGGTATATGGCGCTAGCGGCGCAAAAATGCAGAGCCAAACCCTGAGATTATTAGTAAGCCTAAGCCCAGCATGCCCCAGCCATCTGGCCAAGTATCGAAGATTATCCAGCCCAAAAACAGTGCTCCTATGAGTTGAAAGTAGACAAATGGGGCTAGCCGCGTGGCTGGCGCTCGGGCATAGGCTAAGATCAAAAATAAGTTGCCCAACATTGAAGAGGCTCCAGATACCGTAATCAAGCCTAACGTTTCTACGTTTTGGATTGGCCAGTGTAGTAGTGCCATTGGCGTTGTGATCACTGCGGCTATGGCCATTTGGGAAATCAAAAGTCCCTTTGGATCCTCTTGGCTTGCCGCTAAACGGGAAAGTGTTAGAAAAATACCATAAGCTGTGCCGGCTAATAGGGCAAAGCCCAGGCCCAGTGTAAACCCAAAGCCTGGGCGCGCTATAATCAAAATCCCACAAAACCCAAGAAATAATAGTATACTGCGTTGCAGGTTCACGGTTTCTTTTAAAAATACGACAGCTAGGATGTAGCTGATAATGGGACCAACAAAAAATACTGCAAAGACACTGGTCAAGTTTTCGAGAGAAACGGCTACAGTAATAGCGCTTATGCCTACTGCTAGCAATACACCCCTGATCCATGCCAAGGGGTTTCTGAACACCTTTAAACTATTTTGAGATATAAAGGGTATGACCAACACTGAACCAATAGCAAATCGCGCCCAGGCTATGAAGTATGGATGAAACCCGTGGTTGTTGGACAATAGCTTACTGGCAGCGTCGCCTACGGGGATAAGCGCCATTCCGATTAACATAAAAAAAATAGCTTTCCACATACGGTCCAGCTAGCATCCCATTTTAGGTGACACCAGTACAATTGGGAGGGGTGACTTTTGAAATTTTCAAAAGTATAACCGGGTAACTGGATGAAGTATCTAAACTACTGTCTGAAACCGCGCCCGCGCTGCCGTTTCAATCGCCGCACCATGAAGGCGATCTATGCTCAGTTCATAGCGAATTTCTTGAAGCATCCGCAGTTCTTCTTGACCCATTTTCCCGTCAGCGGCTGCCACATCGCAGGCTATTACATATGCGGTTTCGTTTAAACCTTCAGGAAGACTGCTACGGATCAAGCCGAAAAATGCGTCCAAACCCTCTTCTTCTGAGAGTAAATCTAACACCATCGCGGCCACAGTTTTGATGCGATCCACGTCATAATCGCTAAAAATTGGTAGGTGGTTAACAATAGATTGAATAGTTATTAATTCAGATGTGCGGATATCCTCATCGCTTGCGGACACAGCAATCATAACTGCAACAAGGCAATCTTGCGATGAAAGAGAAGGCGTACTGTTGGTCAACTTCAAATATCCTTTACGGCTATAAATTACAGCTTATTGACCCTAGGCGCGCGCGGCAATAGTGAAGCGCAAGGAAACTGGAGTTTGATATGTCTGATATGCGCGAAGCCGCTACCCAATCGAAAGCCTGGCCTTTTGAAGAGGCGCGTCGGATATTAAAGCGGTTTGAAAAAATACCCCCTGAGAAAGGATACGTATTGTTTGAAACTGGGTACGGCCCTAGTGGTTTGCCCCACATCGGAACATTTGGTGAAGTGGCGCGTACGTCTATGGTTATGCGAGCTTTTCGTGAATTGAGTGACATCCCAACCCGGCTTGTTTGTTTTTCTGATGATCTTGATGGCATGCGCAAAGTTCCCAGTAATGTGCCTAATTCAGAGGGTTTAGTAGAGCATTTGCAGCGGCCACTCACCTCAGTTCCTGATCCATTTGGAGAATATGAGAGTTTTGGCCACCACAACAATGCGATGCTACGCCGCTTCTTAGACACCTTTGGCTTTGAGTATGAGTTTATCAGTGCCACTGAATTTTATGCTAGTGGTAAATTTGATAAGGTTTTGCTACGCGCGGTTGAGCAATATGACGCGATAATGGAGGTTATGTTGGCCTCCTTGCGTGAAGAACGCCAGAAAACGTATTCAATTTTTCTACCTATTCACCCTGAAACAGGTAGGGTTCTCTATGTGCCGATGAAGTCTGTAAATGCGCAAGATGGAACGATCACATTTGATACTGATGACGGAGTTGAGATGACACTGCCTGTCACGGGTGGCAACGTTAAATTACAGTGGAAACCTGATTTTGGTGCCCGCTGGGCCGCCCTTGAGGTGGATTTCGAGATGTATGGAAAAGACCACTCTACTAATACGCCAATCTATGACAAAATATGCCGTATTTTGGGGCAACCTGCGCCAGAGCATTTCAGTTATGAACTATTCTTGGATGAGGGGGGTCAGAAAATATCTAAGACTTCTGGCAATGGAGTGTCGATTGACCAGTGGTTGACTTATGCCAGCACGGAAAGTCTATCGTATTTCATGTATCTAAAGCCCAAGACGGCCAAGCGGATGCATTTTGACGTGATCCCTAAGGCTGTGGATGAATATCATCAGCAGTTGCGCGCTTTCGAAAGCCAAGATGATAAAGGCCGCTTGAACAACCCTGTTTGGCATATTCATGGAGGCGATGTCCCTGTAAGTAAAATGGTGGTACCATTTTCAATGTTGTTAAATTTAGCTTCTGTGGCTGGTGCAGAAGATAAAAACCAACTTTGGGGCTTCATCAAGCGCTATGCACCGGATGCGTCAGTCGAAACCCACGCAGATCTGGATGCTGCCGCAGGGTTTGCGGTACGTTATTATAACGATTTTGTGAAACCTACCAAAACCTATCGTGCGCCCAACGTTCTGGAGCGCGAAGCTCTAACTGAACTGCGTGATGCTTTGAAATCTTGGGATCAGGGGTTGGATGCTGATGCCCTTCAGAGCCTAGTATTCTCATGTGGTCGTGAGCGTTTCGATCCCATGCGTAATTGGTTTAAAGCGCTTTATGAAGTATTGCTTGGAGCCTCGCAGGGGCCAAGATTTGGTGGATTTATAGCTTTACTTGGCATTGACGAAAGCATCGCGCTGATCGAAGAGGGCCTTGCAGGAAAACTGTCATAAGATAGGCTGATTTGACCAAGTTCTCCTGCGCACTAAAACCAATGTAGGTTTGAGGAGAGGTTTTAATGAAATATTTTTTTGTTGCTGTTGTGCTTTTGATTGCCACCATTGCCCCCGCTTGGGCAGATAAAGCAGAAATACAAAAAACTATTCAATCGCAAATAAATGCATTTCAAGAAGATGATTTTGAGGTTGCTTTCGAGTTTGCAAGCCCAAACATACAACGGATTTTTAAGTCTTCGAAACGGTTTGGGGTAATGGTAAGCCAAAGCTACCCGATGGTTTATAGACCAGCTGATGTGAGATTTTTAGAGCTTGAATCTGTTCAGGATGAGTTTTGGCAAAAGCTCCAAATACAAGATCAGCAAGGCCGTTATCATATTATGGCTTACCGGATGATTAGCGTTGATGGCAAATGGCTTATTAATGGTGTTCAACTTTTACCTTCTGACGAAATAGGCGTCTGAAGGTATTATTGTAGCAAAAAGTTCTTAGAGTGAAATTATCGACGGCGTTTTGCGCCTGCTTTTTGTCCTGCACGGCCACCAGTTGATCGGCCTGAGGATTTTTTAGCGTCTTCCACTGCTTTTTCTACGGCGTATTGCCGTGACAATGGGTCGTCTGCCACCGTCAACTCAACTGTTTCCAACCGCTTCACTTCATCGCGCAAACGAGCTGCTTCCTCAAATTCCAGGTTTTCAGCAGCTTTAAGCATATCAAGCCGTAAGCCTTCCAAAACAGTATGGATATTCCCACCTTGTAACGCCGGGTCAATTTTGGCAGTAACTCGCGACATGTCAGTGTCGCCTTTGTAAAGTCCCGCCAATACATCTTCAACATTTTTCTTTACGGTGTATGGTGTAATCCCATGAAGAACATTATAGGCTGCTTGCTTTTCACGCCGACGATCAGTTTCACCAATAGCTCGTTCCATAGATCCTGTGATTTTATTCGCATACATAATCACCTTGCCGTCAGCATTACGAGCTGCCCGACCTATAGTTTGTACTAGGGAGGTTTCAGAGCGCAGAAAACCTTCTTTATCGGCATCTAAGATTGCAACTAGGCTACACTCTGGGATGTCTAAGCCCTCACGTAGTAGATTGATACCAATCAGAACGTCAAAGGCTCCAAGCCTAAGGTCTCGCAGAATTTCAATGCGTTCGATGGTGTCAATCTCACTGTGCATATATCGTACGCGAATTCCTTGTTCATGGAGGTACTCTGTCAGATCTTCAGCCATCCTTTTGGTTAGAGTGGTTGCCAACACGCGCTGTCCAGCAGCCGCTACCTTGCGAATTTCGTCTAGAAGATCGTCGACCTGTGTGTCTACTGGCCGTATTTCGACAGGTGGGTCAAGTAAACCTGTTGGGCGTATTACCTGTTCAGTGAATACACCACCTGCCTGATCAAGTTCCCAAGCTGATGGAGTGGCCGAGACAAACACAGATTGTGGGCGCATCGCGTCCCATTCTTCAAACTTAAGTGGGCGATTGTCCATACAGGAAGGCAATCGAAAGCCATGCTCTGCAAGCGTAAATTTGCGCCGGTAGTCACCTTTGTACATGCCACTAATTTGTGGCACGCTCACGTGGCTTTCATCAGCAAACACAATCGCATTGTCTGGAATAAATTCAAATAGTGTGGGGGGAGGCTCGCCGGGTGCGCGGCCAGTGAGGTAGCGTGAGTAGTTTTCAACCCCGCCGCAAACTCCAGTGGCTTCCAACATTTCTAGATCAAAGTTAGTACGCTGCTCCAACCGTTGAGCTTCCAGCAATTTGCCTTCACCCACCAGTTGGTCTAGCCGAGTGCGTAATTCTTTTTTGATCCCAATAATGGCCTGCTGCATAGTAGGACGAGGCGTAACATAGTGGCTGTTGGCATAGATCCGTACCCGCTCAAATGTATCGGTTTTAGCACCTGTTAGGGGATCAAATTCGACAAGGCTTTCAAGTTCCTCGCCAAAAAAGCTTAGCCGCCAAGCTCGGTCATCAAGGTGGGCCGGCCAAATCTCTAAGCTGTCACCTCGGACACGAAAGGTGCCACGTTGGAATGCTTGGTCGTTACGGCGGTATTGTTGGGCAATCAAATCTGCGATGACTTTGCGTTGGTCGTAGAGAATACCTTGATGAAGGTCTTGGGTCATCGCCCCATAGGTTTCCACAGAACCAATACCATAGATACAGGATACAGAGGCCACTATGATCACATCATCCCGCTCCAACAGGGCCCTGGTGGCGGAGTGGCGCATGCGGTCAATCTGTTCGTTGATCTGGCTTTCTTTTTCAATGAAGGTGTCTGATCGCGCCACATAAGCTTCAGGTTGGTAATAGTCATAATAGCTGACAAAATACTCAACAGCGTTGTCAGGAAAAAATCCTTTGAATTCTCCATAGAGTTGGGCTGCAAGAGTTTTGTTTGGCGCTAGTATGATAGCTGGCCGCTGGGTGTCTTGAATGATCCGGGCCATGGTGAAGGTCTTACCAGTTCCGGTGGCACCCAAAAGAACCTGGTTCTGCTCCCCGGCCTCAATACCCGCCACCAGTTCCTTAATTGCTGTTGGCTGATCACCAGCTGCGGTGAACTCAGTCTCAAGTCGAAAGGCTTTACCGCCCTCCATTTTTTCGCGGTCTTGCACATTAGGCGCAGGGTTTTGCAAGAATGGCATTTGTTCGGCGGAATTATTGTGCATATGTTGATTCCCTGCTGAACTATAGATTTGGCCTTCTGGCGAACAGAAACAAGGGGTAGGGTTTGGAAAAGTAACCTATTTGCGTATTCAATTTCTATTGCAGTGTTCAATTTATATCATGCACCGCTCATGTTTCGATTATACTTTAAGTTTCATTCAGGAAAGGTTGTGATGAGAAATGGCATTTTTACCACTGGTGCTTTGGAGTGGATCTATGACGCGTAGTTTTTGCTACACAGAATTATGAATTACTGGAAACACTTCGATGGTAGGTGTTGAAGTTATAAACAGAGTAGGCTTGCAAGAGAGCATATGATTTTAGAATACTGAAAATGTAATAGTGGGAGTAATCATTCGTCAAATGGAGGATGCGTTGTGATGCGAGCTCCAAGTTGTAATTTTAGGGGAGGGGGCGCTTTCATGCTTACCCAAATTGAAGATTTTTAAACGTGTGGATTAATATGGCTGTAAAACCAAAAGTTATTATAGTCGGTTCAGGCATCATAGGGGCTAGCGTTGCCCTTGCATGCCAAGATCTCGGGGCTGACGTCACTGTTTTAGAACAAGGCTCATTGGGGGGTATCGCCAGCGGTAATTCCTTTGGCTGGATTAATGCAAGTTTTGCTGAAAATCAGGCCTATTTTGATTTACGAAAGGCGGCGTTGGAAAGTTTTCGTGCTTTGGACCAAAGACTGGTATTGGGTGATTACATTCGGTGGCAAGGCACACTTTGGTGGGAAGATGCAGGGCCTGACTTTGTTGAGCAGTTCAGAAGTTTGACTTTGCGTGGGTATCCGGCCAGCATCGTGGACGAAGATCAGATTGCATTACTTGAGCCGTATTTGCGCCAGGCGCCAAGTAAAGCGATCTTGACAGCTACAGAAGGCGCAGCACAGGCACAAAAAGTAGCGCTGGCTATCTTGGCTGCGGTTGAGCGTAACGGTGGCTCTGTTAGGGGCGGTGTATCTTTAAAGCGCATTGAACAGGTAACCGGGCGTGTTTGCTCTGTGCAAACCGACGCCGGTAATATGGCTTGCGATGTGGTCGTTTTGGCCACAGGAGCGGCTGCAAAACATCGGCTGCCAGGGGTTGATTGGAAACTGCCTATGGCTAACAAAAAAGGTATGATTTTAAAAACTAATGCACTGCCACAGGTTATTAATCATACTCTAATGACCCCCGATGTTCACTTTCGACAAAACCCTGACGGCAGCTTTACTGCTGGAGAAATCTTCAGTGGTGAGATTGACCCTAACGTGGACCCCATGGATCTTGCGGTGGAAGTTTTGGACCGAATTCAGAAAAAGCTGCGCGATGTGCCTACGCTTTCTCTGTCGGCGGTTAACGTCGGAGTTCGCCCTATACCGTTGGATGGATTACCAGTCATTGGTGAGGTTCCAGGTGTGGTGGGGGTTTTTTCCGCTGTAATGCACAGTGGCGTGACGCTTGGTCCTTTAGTGGGGCATCTTTTGGCGTCAGAAATTCTTCAAGGAGTTAACTGCGCGCTTCTAGAACCGTTTCGTCCAAGCCGTTTTGCCGAGCCTGTTTTATAGTTAACCTAGGGCATAGAGCCAAAAGCTTGCAGTGAAAATTGTAAGAACAGTGCTGATTAAAACTGCAGAAGCGGCCACTCGGCGGGCAGTTCCATACATATTGGCAAAAATATACGCGTTTATGCCAGGGGCCATGGCTGCGGTTAAGATGGCACTTCTAAAATCAGTCTGGGATAATTCGAAATATCGCCCCGTCATCCAAACCAAGCTGGGGTGCACCACCAATGAGATGGCACAAACATAGAAAATTACCCGAATGTCGCCTTCTGGCCGGTAGCGCACCAAGACGCCACCTAGTCCAAACAGGGCTGCTGGAAGTGCGGCGCGGGCTAATAGGTCAAAGCCATTAGTGAGTATTTCCGGCAGGCTGATACCCGATAAATTGACCAAAAATCCACAAGCTAAGGCAATTACTAAGGCGTTTTTGAACATGGATTGAAAGACTTTGCGAAGTAATGCTGATGCACTGGATCCGCGCCCACGCACTAGTTCCATCACTGTGATGCCTATCCCATAAGCTATGGGGGCATGAACTGCGATGATAGCGAAATTAGCGGTGAGTGCTGACGCTCCATAAGCGCGTTCCGTTATTGGTAAGCCCAGCAAAACTGAGTTGGAAAACAAGCAGCAAAATCCGATGGCAACGCTGTCATCCCAGTTTCGGTTGAACAAAAACCTTGCGCCAAACAGGCCAAGGCAAAAGCCTGTAATTGCCCCAAAGTAAAAGCTGCCGAGCAATGCAAAGTGGAAGGTCTGGCCAAGGTCCAGAGTTGATACAGCCCTAAACAGCAAGCAAGGGATTGCGAAGGTTTGGGTGAATTTCATTAGGGCCTCAACGCCACTGTCTGAAAACCACTTCCGCCAAACGGCCAGGTAACCAAAGCCAATTACTAGAAATACTGGGAGTATCACTTGGAGTAATATGCTCATATTAGATTGTTTTTGTCATCATATCGAATGCTGGCTCAACGCCAGGGGGCAGTTCGGATTGTAAAGTTGTGTAGTCTAAATCCACGTGCATATTGGTAATTATAGAATGCTCAGGTTTGGCCAGTTTGATCCAACCAAGTGTTTTTTCAACATGGGTATGGGAGAAATGTGGATCATATCGCAGTGCGTCGACAATCCAAAGTTTAAGATTGTGAAGATGGTGCCAAGCGTTGTCTGGTATGTCAGACACATCAGGAAGATAGGCCATGTCTCCAATTCGAAACCCCAAAGCGTTTATACCTCCGTGGGCTACATCAAACGGCGTTAAATCAATTTCACCGCCTGCGCCCGTAATGGCGAAGGCGCCTGTTATCTCATTCATATCCAAAATGGGGGGGTAGCTTGAGCCCGCGGGTGTTTCAAACACATATCCAAACCTTTTTAAGAGATCAGCCCTTGTGGCTGCATCGGCCCAAACGGGGAGTCGTTTACGCATATTGATTACGATCATCCGCAGATCATCCAGGCCATGGACGTGGTCAGCATGGGAATGTGTGTATACTACTGCGTCCAGCGCACCTATCTCAGCACTCAAAAGCTGGGCGCGCATATCTGGTGTGGTGTCTATCAAAACACGGGTGGTACCTTCGGGACCTGTTTGCTCAATGAGTATGGAGCAACGTAGACGGCGGTTCTTTGGATTTTTTGGATCGCACGCACCCCATTTTCCACCCAAGCGTGGCACGCCGCCAGATGAGCCACAGCCCAGTATCGTTACGGTTCGGGTCATGTGGCCTTCCAAAAGAGGCGTTCAAAATTAGCTTCAGTTTGTGCCGCAAATTCTTCAAGAGACACCCCAAACAAATCTGCCCCAACCTGGGCCGTGAAAGTTGAGTACGCGGGCTCATTACGTTTTCCACGGTAAGGCGGCGGTGCTAGGTAAGGGGCATCAGTTTCGACCAAGATCTGATCCATGGGGGCCGCGGCAAAAATATCGCGGACTCCTTGTGATTTTGGGAAAGTAGCAATGCCAGACATTGAAAGATAAAACCCCAAATCTAATGCTGTTTTACCAAGCTCAGGTGACGAACTGAAGCAATGCATCACACAGCTGTAGGGCGCGTTTTTGTATTCTGATTTCAAAATTTCTGCCATATCTTGATCAGCGCCACGTGCATGGATGATAAGAGGCAGATTGGTTGTCTGCGCAGCTTTAATATGGATGCACAAAGATTTTTTTTGTATCTCAGCACTTTCTATTGTGTAATGATAATCGAGTCCGGTTTCGCCAATAGCAACAAATTTTGGATGCGCAGCGATGGCTACTAATTCCTCAAGTGTGGCCATAGGTTCTTTATCGGCGTTCATTGGATGAGTTCCGGCGGCATAGAATACTTGATCATAGGTCTCAGCTATACGGCGCACGTCGGGCTCTTGGCTTAGCCTTGTGCAGATTGTTACCAGCCGGCGCACACCAGCCTGCTGTGCACGATCTATAATATCATCCAATTCCCCACTGAAATCAGGGAAATCAAGATGGCAATGGCTGTCGGTGATGGCTGGGGGCTGGATCAATGGCGGCCTTTCTAAAGCAAGATTTTTGACGCTGTTTCTTCTATCCTAAGACCCATATCTAAGATCAGCGAACTGGGGTCAAGGTTTGCAGTTTTGCCCTGCCGTGCGCGCTGGCTTAACTCAAGTTGGGTATTTGCCCAAAGGCGAGCGGCGTTTTGATCTGGGCACAGCCTGCCAAAAACCTCACTTTCACCAACTGCCGCTTCATGAGCGCTATGAGGTGACATAGAAGAGCGGGCCAGGCGGCTAATGAAAATGTCCATTAGATTTAAAATTTGGTCAAATTTACCATCTGTCCCACGGCCAGCAGAATTTGCCAGCTTTAATAATTTTGTACGATCAAAGCGTGGCAGCGTGCTGCACATATCAATAATCATAGCATAGTTTTTTAAACCGTCTGTCAGGGTTAATTCTGCAGCTTGTCCCACTGAGCCTTCGGCCAAGGTGATTATGGCGCTATCGAAGGCGTGGTCTGGAAGGGCTATTTCAGTGGCCTTTTGTAAGTTTTCTGGTGACAAGGGTGCACATGGCAGCCTGCAACATCGTGAACGTATGGTGGGCAATATGCGGCTGGGTTGATGTGTAACCAGTAATAATACCGCATCTGTGGGCGGTTCTTCCAAGACTTTAAGCAACGCATTTGCGGCGTTGCTGTTCATATCATCGACGCAATCAACAATCACAATGCGACGTCCGTTCCCAGCGGCAGAGAGACTGAAAAATTTGCGTAATTCACGCACAGTATCCACAGTGATTACGGTTTTCAATTTACCAGTTTTTTCGTCAACTGGTCGGCGGAGCACGCAGAGACCGGGCTCAGATCCGGCGCGTATTCGGCTGGCCACTGGATGATCTTGGTCCACCGCAAGGCTGGTGCTCGGTGGTGAAGTACCAAACAAGCTGTCGCCTGGTGGCTCTTGTGCTAGCAAAAATCGCGCAATGTGATAAGCTAGTGTGCTTTACCAATTCCCTTTTGGCCTGTCAGCATCCAGGCATGATGCAAACGGTTGGCGTTTACTGCGTCCAACACCTCAGCGATCGCACCGTCATGGCCGTACAGCCGGGCGGTTTCATTTGGGTGGGGCAGCCCATCGATTTTATCTGCTTGAAGAAAATCGCTCATTGCTTTGCGAGCGCCAGAACATCTTTAAATACAGCCTCTGGTGGACGGTTGCCATCAATAAGGCGGCACCGCTGCGGGTATTCTTGTGCTAATTTTAAAAAACCTGACTGAAGTTTTTCTTGGAATTTCAAGCCAAAATCCTCGAACCGGTCTTCACCACAATTTCGTGCGAGCCCTCTGGCCAAAGCCACTCTTGGGTCTACGTCGATGATCAAGGTTAAATCAGGTTCACGCCCAATCATGGTTGCGTGCAATTGATCCACTTTGCCGCGGAGGTCGCCGCGTGTCGCCCCCTGATAGACACGCGTGCTGTCTGCAAACCTATCACAAATCACCATTTTTCCTGCCGCAAGCGCGGGCTCAATGGTCCTTTCAAGGTGATCGCGGCGTGCCGCTGTGAACAACAATATCTCTGTCTCAGCACTCCATTTGTCGGTGTCGCCTGTTAACAAAAGCCCACGAATAGCTTCAGCGCCGATACTGCCGCCTGGCTCGCGGGTGCGCACCACATCTTTTAGTTCAGTCTCAAAATGTGAGGCTAGGAGTTTGGCTTGCGTAGATTTCCCACAGCCATCAATACCCTCAAATGATAGAAATCTTGTATTAGTCATTTACGTGCCGGACAGGCCCCCATTTACTTTTCGGAATAACACTTGTGCGGCAGTTCGCAACCGTGGAAGAAATCCACCGCGGGTGACCGTCTGTGCGGCGATCAAAGGCAGACGGGTTTCTGACAGGCCGGGAACTTTAATCACTAATTCGGCCACATGGTCACCTTTCGAGATGGGTGCTCGTAATGGACCTTTATAAATGATTTTTGATGAGATGTTTTTGTTGCTTATGATTGGAACCAATATCTTCGGGTTGCCTAGTAATAAAAGTCCAACAGTCTGGCTACTACCCATCCAAACGGCAGCCTGCGCCAGGATGTCGTCCGGCTGTTTTAGTGTCTTGTATGTAAATTGCCTAAAGGCCCACTTGACCATGCGTTCTGCCTCATCTGAGCGGTCCTTGGCCGATTTCAATCCTGTGAGCACAAATATCACCCGCCTTTTTCCCTGCTTTGCAGACCCCACTAACCCATATCCGGCCTCTGAAGTATGTCCCGTTTTGAGTCCATCGGCCCCAATGCCAAGGCTCAATAATGGATTACGGTTGCGGGTATTGCTTGGTACGCGGCCATCAAAGGCAAATTCTTTTTCTGAAAATAACACATATTTAGTTGGAAATTCTGAGATAAGACGCCCTGCCAATATGGTGAGATCCTTCATTGACATTCGCTGTTCAGGGTGCGGCCACCCATTAGAATTGGCAAATACAGATTGTGTCATGCCGATCGCCTGCGCGCGCGCTGTCATCATTGCAGCAAACCCGGCCTCAGTCCCATCAACAGAGAGCGCTTCAGCTATAGCCACACAGGCATCATTTCCCGATAAAACAATAATGCCTCGAATCAAATCCTTAACAGAAATCTTGTCGGTTGTGTCTAGAAACATGGTTGATCCACCATAACTCATAGCATGAGTGGAAACCGGCAACTTTTCCTCCCATTGCAACCGACCATCGCGCAGCGCTTCAAAGGCCATAAATAGCGTCATAAGCTTTGACATTGATGCAGGTGGCAGGGCAACGTTCTCTTGTTTGGCTAGCAGCACGGTCCCAGTCTCTTGATCAATCATATAGGCTGCGTTGGCTTTGGTCTCAAAGGCACTAACACTGCTACCAAAGATAAGAGCCGCGAAAACTGAAAATAAAGCTATTTTGGAACGTGTTGGCATAATTTTCCCTGCCTTGTTACTCTGCAATTGCCGCGTTGACTTCGTAGCAGCGCAGATGGCTCCAGGTCACGTTAGTAGTTAATTTATAGTGCTACTTCCGTGCGTTCATCTGCGCCAAAATAACTGCCATGCCGCTACTTATCTTTATCCAAACCATCGTCTGATGAAAAGCCTAGTGTCTCACTTCGCCTTATAAAGGCAAATTCTTGCGTTATGCCGCCATTCTTGCCCTTGCTGAATCAATTTTACGCCATTATGCAGCGCTTGTCGGAGGAGTGGCAGAGTGGTCGAATGCACCGGTCTTGAAAACCGACGAGGGTGAAAGTCCTCCCAGGGTTCGAATCCCTGTTCCTCCGCCATTTTTCTTTTTAGATTAATAGCTTAGATAGCCCACTGTGTTGGGCTATTTGTGATATTAGGGGTTGATTTGGCTCTCTGACAACCCGTGTGACAACCTTTTTGTAAAAGTTTGTTCCGTTTTGGTACTCATAAAGCCCCTTCCAAAAAGCCCAGCATAAACTTACGAATTTGAGATTCACTTGCTCCAAGCCTTTTGGCTCTGCGCTCTAATATACGAAGAGAAGCATTCTGAGCCTGACGGACGGTACCCAAATCATCGTAGGCATTCAGTTCAGCTTGATCGCAGCGCCGTAAAAACTCGCTTAGTCCCTCTGCTGGTAAAAAGGGTAAGTTGCCTACGACCGTGTTGGCCCAAGCGATGTATTCCAAGTCGCCGTCTGAGTGACCAATGCTCTGGAGGAGAGTTGGCTATTGCTCCAATGTTTGAGAGACGCGATCGCCGCATAAGCGGTCGAAAATGAGCCCTCCTATTTTTTCTCAAAAGCTAAGGATGAGGTCAGTTTGAACAATTAGCTATCACGCTGAAATTCAATAAGAGATAGGAGATATCCATGACTCAAGTAGAAAATTTTGGTTTTGGCACACAAATCCGTAAATCGCCCTATTTCGATGCAACTGTTCGCTGGGGTGCTAAAGCATTCTCTGTTTACAATCATATGTATATTCCCCGTGATTTTGGTGACCCTGAGCAAAATTTCTGGAACCTCGTGAATGACGCAATTCTGTGTGACGTGGCGGTTGAGCGCCAGGTGGAAATTACTGGTAGCGATGCAGCGAAGTTTACTCAGATGTTAACACCGCGCGATCTTTCCAGTATGTCTGTGGGCCAGTGCAGGTACATCCTAATCACTAATTATGAAGGCGGTATATTAAACGATCCAATCCTTCTGCGTCTGGCTGAAAACCACTTTTGGATTTCGCTCGCAGACAGTGACGTCTTGCTTTGGGCTCAAGGAGTGGCGGTTCACTCTGGCCTTGATGTTAAAATCACCGAGCCTGATGTGTCGCCGCTGCAATTGCAGGGTCCAAAATCTGGCGAAATTATGAGAGAGCTTTTCGGTGAAAGCATTCTGGAACTAAAATACTATTGGCTTCGTGAGGTTGAACTAGATGGTATTCCACTGGTCGTTTCGAGAACTGGCTGGTCGAGTGAGTTAGGTTACGAGCTTTACCTGCGTGATGGATCGCAGGGCGATGCTCTTTGGGAACGGATCATGGCTGTTGGAAAGAGCTTTGGTCTCAAGCCAGGCCACACCTCCTCAATCCGCCGTATCGAAGGTGGCATGCTATCTTATCACGCAGATGCTGATATTCACACTAACCCTTATGAACTTGGTTTAGACCGCTTGGTTAATCTTGATATGAAGGCTGAATTTATTGGTAAGGCCGCGTTGCGACGGATCAAAGACGAGGGCGTAAGCCGAAAGCAGGTTGGCCTGATCATCGATTGCGAACCGTTTAGGGGGCCAAACACAACTTTCCTGGCAATTAATAAGGGTGGTGATGCAATTGGCAAGGTTACATCTGCTGTTTATTCACCACGCTTGCAGCACAACATTGCGCTGGCCATGGTTGACATTGCCTATGATGTCATCGGAACAGAGGTGGAAGTTGTCACTGTATCGGGCCCGGTCCGAGCTACCGTCACGGAACGCCCTTTCTTTGATCCTAAGAAACAAATCGTGGCAGCTTAATCTCGTTTGTAGGGCTGTTGGGATGGGTTCTATACGCTTAAACTTGCTTGAAGTGGGCAGGGCTAATCCAAAGCGTCTTTGGATGACAAAAAACCCAGCATGAACTTACGAATTTGAGGTTCACTTGATCCAAGCCTTTTGGCTCTGCGCTCTAATATGTGAATTAAGGCATTCTGAGCCTGACGAATAGTGCCTAAGTCATCGTAGGCATTCAGCTCAGCTTGATCGCAGCGCCATAAAACTCGCTTAGTCCTTCTTTTGGTAAAAAGGGTAAGTGGCCTACAACCGTGTTGGCCCAGGCAATGTATTCAAGTTCCATCTGCATAGTATAATTTATAAGTCATGAACCTCTCCGGTTTGTGTCTGCATCTTAGGTGCCTATAGAGTAGCTAGCCATCGTTAGTGAGGCTGTAATCCTCGTCAGACACCTTCTCCAGCCACTCGGCTACATGTCCGTCCAACGCTTCTTGAATGGCTATATGGGCCATGCTGTTGCGTGCTGTCGCGCCATGCCAGTGTTCCTCCCCCGGAGGTATCCAGACTGTATCTCCAGCCTTAATGACCTGTGGCTGTTCATTTCTAAGCCCAACTAGGCCGACACCGCTGACAACATGCAAGGTCTGTCCTAAAGGGTGAGTATGCCATGCTGTGCGCGCTCCCGGTTCAAACGCCACTTTCAATGCCCGAACTCGCGCTGGCTCTGGGGCCTCGACGATAGGGTCCTGCCATACAGTGCCTGTGAACCAGTCGGAGGTGGCAAGTTTGGTTGGCTGTGATCCGGCTTTCATGATTTTCATTATTTATAATCCCCGCTTTGCACCCTCAACGTATTCGTACCGCTTTTATATAGGTAATATTACCATTTAATTTGTTGATTTTCTATTAAGTCCTCGTTCTCGATAAAAAGAGTAAACGCCCGTAGCAACTATAGTAACAGTTCCTACTAAAGTCAGTTGGTCAGGCCAATCGTCAAATATCAAAATGCCTACCCCGATTGCTACAAGCATAGCAGTATAACGAAAGGTAGAAACGAAGCTGATCTCGCCAGTTTGCATAGCCATAACACTTAGGAAGGTCCCAATCATAACTGCCACACCTGCACCAAGAATGAGTAGCCATGAGGATGCATTGACGGGATGCCACTCTGTACCAATCATCATAATTCCAGAAAATACACCAATTCCAATCACAGTAGCTAGCGCCACGGTGATCGTTGGTACTTTGCTTGTTAATTTACGAGTAAAAACTTCTCTGACAGTAATTAAAATAAGTGCTGCTACAGCTGAAAGTGAATAAATATTAAAACCATTAACACCGGGCCGAACAATTATCAGAACACCAATAAAGCCGATTAGTATGGCAATCCAACGTCGCCATCCAACTGGTTCTGAAAGAAAAAGTGCAGCAGCCATGGTTATAGCAAGTGGTAAGGCTTGTAAAATTGCAGTAACATTGGCTAAAGGCATATGCTTGAGAGCTGTCAGAAAAGCGATTGTTGCAAATACCTCAGCACCAACCCGTAACAACACAAGTCGCTTGTTATAATTTGATAGATTACGTACCGCAATTTTTGCAAACCACGCCATAACCACGACTGGTGGAACAGTAATCATACTGCGTAGAAAGAGTGCCTGGAATAATGAGATTTCAGAAAATAGAAGTTTCATCAAAGCATCATTAATAACATATGCAGACACACAACCAGTCATCAGGGCGGCACCTTTTATATTATTGTTGAGGCGCATCAATAACTCCAAATCAATTTCGTTTACTAAAGCAATCAATTAGATCGCAGGCAAGACTAAGGATTTCGTTTGAAAGATACGTCTAGCTGTGCTAACAATCCGATACTTGTTCTCGTTAGTCTGACAGGTCCAACACAACCATACGAATGGTACTAAAACCAGCTTCAGAATCGATCGGTTGGGTCCACGCTAAATAAATTGTGTCACCGCTGCGTGCCAATTTTGGAAAATTGAAGGAGCCAGATGCCGCGTGCTCAGTGATGGTTTGCCGAGCTACACATCCATCGTTCTTTGTGGCACGGCACAACATGAGCACCTCACCGTCACTGGTCCATTCCACCCAAGAAATTAGCGCCTCACCCGTTGCTAGCATCAACGTGCCTACACGGCCGACACTTTTGCCGCTATCCACTTGAAACGCGGGTCCAAACGTGACCCCGGAATCTTCTGAAAATGCAACTTTGATCGTGGCGATGTTGTCAGCACCTGTGAACCAAGCTACGACAGCATCAGTTGCTTGCGCATCAATTGCTGGGCCATTTACAGGACATCCGGAAATTTCCCAACCGTCTGCATGGACATTTACAGGACCAGACCAAACCCCATTGTGGCGTCGAACAATTGAAATATCGCGAATTTCATCGGCCGTACGATCACGGTAGGCTATTAGGACAGTTCCATCCTCCGTAATGGCGGCGCTAGTCTGACAACAAGAACAGGCACGCAAATCAAGCGGTATGTCTTTACCAAGGGTCCCGTCTTTGCCAATCGTCGTGCTGCGTAATTGTACAGCGTTACCAAAACTATCCCCAGGGCTTTGGCTGTTATATTCTCGCGCATCCAGCCAGACAGCAATCATTTCATCCCGTTCCGTGGGCAACAGCGTTAAAAACCCGTGCTGTCGCGTTGACTGATCATCATGTGGTACAATTGGGGAACCCCAAGTTTGGCCTGCATCAGAAGATAAAGCAATATTAATGTCATAAGCATAAGGAATATTTGTATTTTCTTGCAACCAACTGACCGCAACTGTCCCGTCATTGAAAGCTGCAACAGTTGGAAAGTCGGCCCAATTTACGAACAAACTGTTTGATGTGGTTATGGTAACCGGCCTTGACCAGTTTCCGCCTTGAAGAGTTGCCGTCTTGACTGCAAAACCCGTTCCATCAGGTTCGGTCCATGACATAATGATACTGCCATCTGCAATCCCGAATAATGCAGGCTCCATAGCGTTTATGCCAACAGGGGTGGCTATCTCTGAGACGTTATCAAAAACTTGCGCTGTTAGGACTGTTGGCAAAAATAAAAGGAAACAGAGAGACAGCCTTTTCATGGTATCTTGGTCGATTGAGACAGTGAAACCATTACGCTTTACTCCAATAAAATCTTGGGCAAAGCTACCCATCTCAGGCGGCAGAGCCATAGCTGACATTCCGCAAATAGAACCTTCTTGCTCTCATATTGCTCGTATTTAAGGCTCTGATCAACTCTTTTGGCGACTGCACCAATAGGTTTTGTCTGACTTCCACAGCATCAGTGCGGTGGGTTAACGCTTTTCTGAAATTGTTGTTGACGTTTGGGCCATGTTGATCGGATGAAAGCGAGAATATCCCAGATATCTTCATCTGAGATGACACCATTGAAAGCAGGCATCCCACTATTGAAATTGGCAATGCCCCTTGCCGCCAATGCCCCTTTCCCACCCAGCTTTGTGTATTCAAACAACAGTCCATTATCGTGATGCCAAGTATGTCCTGTGGCATCATGTGGCGGAGCTGGCAGTACACCATCTGTATTGGACGACCTCCAGTTTGGTTGACCTTCTAGTTTCGCTCCATGGCAGGATGCACAGTTGTTTGTGTAGAGAGTTTGGCCAGAAACTAAGTCGCGATTGTCTAACTCGTGATTGGCTGATGCAAAGGTTGCAGAGACAAGCAAGATGGGACTTAGCCATTTCATGCTAGGTCCACCATCTGTGACAGGGAGTAAAGATTGCGTCGCGCGCCGTAACCTAAGTCCAAAACTCGCGCGCCTTTCAACGCTTCGGGAACAATCAATTCGCAATCATAATAATCCTGAATATTTCATGTTTCATGGTGACCTCTATCTGATTACTCCAGCGCTGAGCTAGCGTGGTAATTAATTTCGGCAAATGTGAGAAAAACAGACTGCGTTCATTTTGTTTAAGGGGTTACTTGGCCCAATCCAAACTGACCAAGGTCCCAGGACCATGGACCGAGGACTCCGGGCGCCGCGCCTTGGACCATTAAGCCGATCTAATATTTTTGAAATATTATTTAGTGAGCGGGCAGCTGATTTTGCTTGCAATCTAACAATTCCATTGGCTGAATAAAAATACAAAAATAAGATAAATCTAGAGCACACTTTAGCAGTAAGGCTCTGGTCATTTGATTAAGCGTACTTCATCACCAAGCTTAAGGTTACCACTACTTAGCACCTCCGCGTAAATACCCATGTTGGAATGACCAAGATGTTCTTGTAACAGCTTTGGGATGTCTAAGTCACGCTTACCAGATTGAAGATTGACCTGAGTTGCCGGACACCTCTTAGTGCGCAGAACGACTTTCATTTCGATTTCACCTAAGGCGATGCGCTGACCGACAAGATCAAGCTCGCTAAAAGGGGGAAAGCCTGAAAAAAGGAGATTTCCACGAAAGCGAGCTGGATCAACCGACTGACCAATCACCTGTGAAAAATGTTTGACACTGTTCAGATTGATAAGAGACACACTGTTCATCATCTCAGGCGATACAACAGACACATCTGTGAATTTATGCGGTTCTGCTGAGTACAAAGTTGGCTGTAGGTCAGGCGGAAATCCAAGAAGGTCGGCAAGGAAACTTGATGCAGCCTCACGACCGGAACTTGAAGCCAAGTCAAAAGACGCTTTGTTCCTACCTCGGCTAATTGACAGGGTCTCGGTTACTTCGTCAAAATGGGTATCGAGCAATGCCAGTCCTTCCTCTCGTGCAAGCATCACAAACTTCGTTTTTGGAAGCGGTTTAGGGTCGTTGGGATCAAAGCCGCTTTCAGGGCGTGCGAAACCAAAAGCTCGATCTATTGGGAACCCCTGTCCCTTACTTAAGGCGACCTTCTGAAGAGGTTGTGCGGTGAGACCTTTGATTGGATAGTGGTAGAGATTTTCCACGTAGCTGCTCATCTTAGCATGTCTCCATTTATCATAGGGCTTCATGGCTGTTATCGTGCACAGCTCTTAAAGCTATGTCGACTGGAATCAGAAATTGATAAAAGCTAGTTTCTAACTGTTGTAAGGTTTGACTTCGTTGAAAACGATAAGGGAATCTGGAAACTAAAAACCGCGGCCCGCGAACCAAGCAGCGCCTATCAGGTCAGTTTTTGATAGTACTGCCAGAACAGAATTAATAGCTAACCGCGATCCGTCATAAAAACCTAAGGGGCAGTGCCTGATGTGCAGATATTTGGAGAGCATAAATGACAAATACATTCGTGTTTCACGATCTTGAGACAGCACCAGAAGCGAGTAAAGAATTATTGAATGGACTATTCGCCAAAAGTGGCCGCAACGGTTTCTATGCTGTATTGGCAGGATCACCGGAGACCCTTAAGGCTTATACTGAGCTGCACGAGCTATTTATGGATACAAACTTTACTGACGAAGAACGTACCGTAATTTGGCAAACCATCAATGTCGAACATGAATGTAACTTTTGTGTTCCAGCACATACTGCAATGGCAAAATACATGAATATTAACGATAATGTTATTAATGCTTTGAGGGATGAAACACCTCTACCGAAGTCGAAGCTTGAAGCTTTACGCAGCTTCACTTTGGAAGTTGTAAGGACCAGAGGGCACGCTTCTGAAAGTGCGATCTCTGATTTTCTAACTGCTGGATACACACACCAAAATATTTTGGAGGTTGTGTTAGGGCAATTCAAAAAATAATAAGTAATTATGTCAGTTAAATTGCTGGAACGCCGGCGGAAGAAAAATATAGTGAGTTCTCTTGGGCTAAAGCTCATAAACAGTAAGTAAGTTAGATCTCAATGAGCGAGGACCAGTATGAATGATTACCGCCTGTCAAAACACGACCGTACCTCGATGTGTGACAAGATGTGTCCACGACGATTGATATTTGCATTGTATCAAACTTTCAACACAAGCAGAAACTCTGCGAAGTCCTAAATATAATTACAAGCAATGAGAATTTATATTGAAAATAATATTTATTGGCTAAGGACGTTCTCTTTGAGGAGCCACTCATGAGAAGGATAAAACATCTCGTCACTGGGTGCCTCCAATGTCATGACTACGAAATCTAAACTTAACCCCAGTGATTGGTAGTAATAAAGATCATTCAACATTATCTCTTGGGTATCAGCCATCGACCATGCAACATAATCGAATGGAGATTTGAAACCCATTTCTTCTTTCATTTTGTTATAGTTAGATTCCTCATTCTCTGGAGAAACTGAGGTTTGATGAAAACCAATTTTTGATCCTGCTTCTGCTGTTCTAACTCTTCCGGCAAGCAAAAGTAATGGACACGCACTTTCACAAGCGCCTACAACATGGATATCAAGGTCGTTTTCCATTATAATATCAACAATGTCATAAGCAGCCGATACGTCACCTCCACCGCTAGTTAATTCAATGCTCCGAATGCTCGGGTTGTTGCTAAGAAATTCTTTTATTATTTTTACGTCTTCCTCAACAATCTCTGCTTCATCCTCAGATAGTGAAGGCAAGTCAGTGTTATAAATTAACTTTTCTCCATCAACTTGTATTTTAGATGGAGCGGCGTTTGCGAGGTTTGAAGCTAATAAAAGTGTTATAAGTAAAGTTAGTTGTCGCAAGATTTTATCTCCATTCAAAATATTAAAAAGTAGATATGCAGTAACCGTTTTTTATAGTCTGTAAACACAGCCCCTCACAGCCAGATACTACTAGTTTATGAACTCCATCACCAATCTCAGGTCAGGGCCATATACGGCATCCCCAGGGGGTAGGGTGGCACATGCCCTCCTAGTCAATTACTGACCAGAATACTCCTTATTGTGATGAACTGGGTCATGCTAACGGTTTACCTGACGCCAAGCTATTAGACAGATAATGGTGTAGAACCTGTTTCCATTCTAGTAATTTTTCCGTCTTTTACTAAACGCACTAACATCACCGCATTCTTACCCATTGGGCCATCTAGTACTGAATGACTAACTATAATTTGGTCGTTTTCATAGATCAAACGTCTACCCTCTGCTGTCACTTGATCTCTAATACCTGTCATTAAGTAATCAATAAACTCATCCTTGTTCATTTTCCCACCCGTATTATGTCTGATAAATATAAAGCTATCATCCAGTAACTCTGCCATTTTAAATCTGTCTAGTGAGTTTGCCGCATCCCACCATTTATTGAATAAGCTCATTGTACTTTCCCTATTTAAATTCTCTTTAAGTTTATTTGATGAACTCTGGCTTCTTTTTATCAGGCATATGAGATGCTCTGGTGGTCAGGGATCATCTTGAGTTGGGTCATATTGAATTACTGTTTACCCTCAACCATCACGTGCTTCTCGTTCCCACTTTAGCAGTGCTTCATCCCAACTAGGTATGGCATCGCTTTCGTAGCTCAGCAGTCTGCCACTAGCTATTGATGGAAAGGCTCTCATGGCTTTCATATGTTTTGGTGATCTGACGTATGCCAGCATGTGTGTCTTTGTCTCCCATACAGTAAGCGTATGTTGATAGCCGTTCCTGCTGTTGTTCTCACAAAGCAATATGCCATCTGCCTTTTGTGCAGCCCTAAATGCAGGGATGGTAAGCAACCAAAACTTCATAGAGGCGTATAGGTTGTTTGTTTTAAGGCCAGTGACTGATACGTAC
>CAJJAW010000007.1 GCA_905182195.1 Alphaproteobacteria bacterium UBA4588 | reverse complement strand
CTGGTTGTTTTCGTTTGTCGTCCTGTTGTCTTCTTCGCTGATTACCACCACTTAAAGTCACTCGTTGATGATGAATACGGCGTGGAAGAGTAAGAGTACGAACGAGGCGGAGGCCAACGAGGACGACATCACTCTCGCGAGAAAACTGCAAACTCCCGTGTCCAAACAGATAGCGCAATCGTCGGTGGACCCGAGGAAAGATTTACTTCGCGAGCGCGAGCGAGCTTCGTTTAACTCGAGAGAGTTGGAAGTTTTATTAGCCGGCGGCGTGGAGAACGTCAAGCTGAGAAAACTCGTGGCGGAGACGTTAACCAAGGACAGAGTTTTCAAGAACAAAACGAGCGAGAAGTACTCTTTGCCAAGGGAGGAGCTGTACAGGACGACGCTGGAGAAGTATTTGGAGATTCCGAGAGTCGCGAGGGAGATTTTGGCGAAGATTCATGGCGACAACGGTGGCGGTGGCGGGGGGAGTAGTGGCGGCGGTGCGACGCGTAGTCGTAGCGGGAATAGCGGGGATAGCGGGAACGGCGTTAACAAGAGTAACAATAACAAGTTGATAGCCATCGCTCGCGTCGTGCGCGAGTTCATCGACGAACCGGGCGGGCTGGATTTACACCTCGGGATGTTCATACCTACCATCCAAGGGCAAGGAACGGACGAACAGAAGAAGTATTGGTTACCTAAGTGCGTGAATTTAGAAATTGTTGGGACGTACGCGCAAACGGAGTTGGGCCACGGGACGTTCATCAGAGGATTGGAGACGACGTGTACGTACGACGTTCGAAAGAAGGAGTTCATCGTGCACTCGCCGACGTTGACTGCGACAAAATGGTGGCCGGGAGGATTAGGGAAAACGGCGACGCACGCGATTGTCATGGCGAGGCTATTCGTGCCTTCTTCTTCTTCTTCTTCTTCTTCTTCTTTTGCTTCTCATTCGGAACCGGTATTCTCAGATAAAGGCATTCACGCGTTTGTCGTCCAAATTCGGTCGACAAAGGACCATTTGCCGTTGCCAGGCGTCCAGTGTGGAGATATCGGCGATAAAATGGGATATAACGCGGTAGATAACGGGTTTTTACGCTTCGATCACGTTCGAGTACCGAAAGATGCCATGCTTATGGGTCACTCGAAAGTATTAGACGACGGGACGTACGTCCCTCCGCCAGTCAAGAAAGCGGCGTATGGAACCATGGTATTTGTTCGATCCGATATCGTCATGAACGCGGCGTTATACATGAAGAAAGCTGTGACGATTGCGTTACGATATAATCTCGTGCGACGTCAATCCAACGCGGATAGTAAGAACAACAACGTCGAGACACAAGTGTTGGATTATCAACACTCGCAACGAACGCTCTTTCCTATTCTCGCCTCTTCGTTCGCGTTTCACACGACGAGCGATTATATGCGAAGAATGTATTTTGAGTTTCTGAAACGTTCGCAGTCCTCCGAGAAAGATTTTGACGCCTTGCCGGAATTACACGCGACGAGTTCGGGCTTAAAAGCCTTTTGTTCTTGGAAAACCAAAGACGCGATTGAGAGTTGTCGACTGACGTGCGGCGGACACGGATACCTTGCGAATGCCGGATTTGGAACCACGATTGCGAGTTACGCACCAAACGTCACGTACGAAGGCGACAATAACGTTTTGTGTTTGCAAACCTCGCGGTTATTTGCTCAAAACCATGCGCGCGTTGCAGAGCGAAATTAGTCACCGAGGTCAAACTGGTTGGCCAAATGAAGTATCTTTCCGAAAGTGGCAACACGTTTACCTCCACCCTCGGGCACGAAGTAGGCATTCGCGACGAGGACGCTTTGTTGCGCGCGTACGAGCATCGAGCTTGGCGTTTGTGTTCGCAAGCAACCGCCCGCGCCGGGAACCTCTCCGTGGACGAAGCCATGCGTTTGGACATGGTAAGCTGGATTAAAGTCGCCAAATCGCACTGCGCTTTAGTCGTCCTCGCGAACTTCTTCGACGGCATTCACGAAGCTGAAAAACTCAAAGTGAGCAAAGAAACCATAGCAGTTCTAAAACGCCTCGCCACGCTCCACGCCCTCTGCGGCGTCGAAGACGAACTCGGCGACTGGGTCGAAGACGGCTACCTCGAAGCCATGCAATGCCAACTCGTTCGAGAAGAAATCGCCCAGCTCCTCCAAGAACTGCGCCCAGACGCGGCAGCCTTAGCCGACTCCTTAGGTTTGGACGATTACTTCTTGAACTCAACCTTAGGCGCGAGAGACGGGAACGTTTACGAAAACCTCTTCGCCGCCGCGCAAAAAGCGCCGTTCAACAGCTCGCACAAGCCGCCCGGTTACGACCATTTGCTCTGGCCTCGATTCAATGCGAGTAGTAATAGTAACACTAGTAATAATAATAAAGGCCGTTCAAAGCTTTAAACGCGTGTGTGAAGCATTCATTGTATATGTGTACGCATAATAGCGCGTCTACGCCTCACAAAAAGCTCCTCTCTCCTCTCTCCTCTGCGCTAAATTTGACACCATTTCACACCACACCCGGTAAAGGAGAAGACCGCCACAAGAAAGAATGGAGGACGACGAGCGCCTTTACCTGATCTTCCTCTTCCTCCTCCTCTTCCTCCGCGTGGTAAAATCGGTCTACGACTGCCTGACGTTTCTTCCCCCGACCGGGAACGCGCTCAAAGCTTTGAAAATGGAAGACGAAGACAAAGACGCGTTCGTCGCACGCGCGCGTTCGATTTTGAACGACGTAACGACGAAGGAGAGCACGGGGGCATCAGTAACGATAAAAAGTGCATCGCTAGACGCGCTCGCGTTGGCCAACTTTGCGTTGCACTCGAAGTCGTCGTCGGAGAAAGTTCCGAAGAAAAAACGGTTGCTCGTGTCGTTGGTTTTCCTCGCATTCGGATTGGTTTTAGTCGCGAGTTGGTGGTTTTGGGCGTCGCCGGAAAGAGATCGACAGTTTGCGGCTTCGAAGGTGATGATGATGACGGAGACAAAGAAGCTGGACGCGCTGGCGAAGAGAGTCTTGAACGACGAAGAGAGAGAAGGCGAGATGGAAGTGGTCGTTCGCGCGCACTTCGTGCGAAAGCGAGGCCCGATGGAAACGAAGATGGCGAGAGATATTCGAGAGAAGTTCAAGGAGTGGGTTTTGGGGAGTTTTGATGGTGATGCTTTGGAGAGAGGTAGAAAGACCGAAGAGGTTGCGAGAGTGACGTTTCGCGGGTGCGCGGACGTTCTCGACGGCGAGGCGTTTGAGGCGTCGACAAGTAACGAGAAATCGGCAGAGGAAGAGGCGCGAAAGTCTTTCGTAGCGTGTGACAAAGGTAGGAGCGAATTAGCGAGACGCGCGAGGTTTTACGCGAGGTCCACGAGAGCGAGCGGAGATGAGCGCGACGAGAACGAGAATGGCGACGGCGAGAGCGCGAAGAGTGGAATGTACGCGCACGTGGAGAACGAGATGAGAATGAACTACGCGACGTATCCGAATGAAATTTACGCGTACTTTTTCGACGACGAAAACGAAGTAGAAGACGACAGTATAAAAGCGAACTTTCACCTACACTTTGGCACCGACCGAAACGCGTTCGTCGACGCGAAGTGGACCTCTTCTGAGTGGGGGTCTCGAGGCGGCTTTGACGCGATGACAAAAATTCGAGAATCGGTTCAGAAACTATATTCGTCCGCGTGGAAAGTCGCGAGAGAGGACGCTAAGTTTGATGGCCATTTTGGCGCGTCGGCGGCGTCACTCTCGTTCGTTCTAGTGCTTCCCGATGACGATGAAGAAAACGAAACACTTTCGTGGAATTTTAGGAAAGACGTGCGCGAACCGTTTGTGAGCAATCTCTCGAAACGTCTCGAACATTTTTTAAACATCGAAGCCGAGTCTCGCGTCGTGTACCACAGCCGCGCTGAAGAGGACAAAGTGGGCGACTCTCATGCTTCGACGACGAATCAGGAAGCCGCGGAAAGGTTCACGCGGGCGTTACCTCTCAGAAAAATGGACGTGGACTTGATACCGTCCATGCCGAGCGGGAAATTCGTCGCGAAAAAAACGACAACAACGACGACGCTTTTCTTCCAAAGAACTGGTTTGTCAAGCGCGATAACGTTGGGATAACGATTTTGGAGCGTCGTGAAAGTGTTACTGATATCCTTCCGTTCCTTTTTGCACGCGTTCGCGCGAGACTGCTCGGCGTGGATATAACTTCAGACGAAACCTACGCGAAGTACGCTTTGCCGGATGCGGCGAACATCTTATCGATGATAGAAATGGACGCTTTAAGTTCAACTCGAGTCCGCGCGGATATGTTAGAAATCGTAGAAATTCTCCGTGGTGCCACGAACCTTGGTGATATCGACGCAAAAGACGCTTCCTATCTCGCCTCGCGTTCGAAAGAGTCCTTAGCGATGCTCCGAGACGCCGTCGCGATGATGGACGAGAACCGACGACAAGAAGCATTCAAACTCGTCGCCAAAGCCAGAAAACTCGCGTTTCAAACCAGTCGCGAATCCATAAACGTCCGCGAAGACGTCACGTTCCCTTTCGAACACGAACTCGCGCTCGCTATGCCGCTCGTGCTTCCTTTACTCGTCGCTTTTACCGTGCGGTTCGCGCGAGAGTTCGCTCGGTACCTCGCTCGAAGAAGGTGTTTCGAGGAGCTCGCGTCTAGCTTTCATCGCGGGAAGGTAGATTAGAATTAGAATAGAATTAGCTACGAGTACATAGAATAAACGACTACAACAACATCATCGACTACCCGACCACCCTCCTCTGAATCGCTTTCAACTCCTTCCCGTAATCCCTCGCGCACTCGTCTATGCACTCCATCGCTTTCCTCTGCGCTTTATCCATTCCTCCGATTCCATCGCTCTCTAAAAAACTCTGCGCTTTATCGTTGCACGTTTGCGCGCACCGTTGCACTTTCTGTTGAAATATTTGCAGTTCGTTATTCACGACCGTTTCTTTCTCCTGCATCGTCGCCGCGCAGTTCTGTATGCATCGCTGGAAGGTTTCGTGCGATTGCTTCGCGTCGTCGCAACACTTGGAGGAACAGTCGAAGGTTTTTTTCTGTAACGGTCGAAACGTGGTTTTGTCTAAAGAGTCCGTGAATTGTTCCAGTTGCTTTTGCAGTTGCTCCATGTCTTTGTCTTTCACCGCGAATACGTCTCACGAAGATTGATGTGCGGGATGAATTTCAACTGCATTTCCCCACAAATGATGAAACAAAACGCTCGGTGAAGATGATGAAGCGGGGAGGAGCGCTCTTGTTACGACGGTTGGCTTCATCGAGCGCATCAGCTTTTACAAAGACGAACTCGGGCACTTTTGCATCATCCTCCGCCGCTTCTGCTTCTGCTGCTCGTGGATGTGTCTTTAGG
The DNA here is from genome assembly GCA_905182195.1 of Alphaproteobacteria bacterium UBA4588. Taxonomy (GTDB): domain Bacteria; phylum Pseudomonadota; class Alphaproteobacteria; order Rhodobacterales; family Rhodobacteraceae; genus Planktomarina. The sequence goes on along the minus strand of CAJJAW010000007.1, from coordinate 205,269 downwards.
GGAAATTCGCTTCGTCGGCATTCCATCTGCTCGTCCTGGCGTGCGTTTACGACTTCGGATGGAGGAGGAGGAAAAGAAGCAGAAGAAGAGCAAAAGAAGAAGAAGAAAAAAGAGTTATACATGGCGTTCACGTGCGGGAAATGCGAGACGAGATCGATCAAAGGGTTTAGCAAACGCGCGTATCACTTTGGCGTGGTCGTCGTCACCTGCCCTGGGTGCGAGAGGAAACACGTGGTGGCGGATAGACTGGGGTGGTTCGGCGAGAAAGGCGACGCGGGGGATTTTATCCAGGAGAAGGAAAAGAAGAAGAAGGGAGGGAAAGAGGAGGAGGAGAAGGCGACGATGATGCGAGCGAAAATAGAGGCGGATGGGACGTTGGAGTTTGACGAAGACGAGCTGGAAGCGTGGCGAGCTCGACTGAAGGAAGAGAAGTGAAAGATTGGAACGAGCGCGTCTTTAGAATAGGTTTAGAATGAGTATGCATTAAGTTTAGTTTTTGTATTTATGAAATATTGAATGAATACGCGCGGTTGAAGACGAACTTTTCAGTTCTATTGAGAGAGCGCGATGTTTTTCTTTGTTTTACTACAGAACGCGGCGTCGATTCTTCACCGTTCTCTCGAGTTCCATGATTTCCTCCCAAGAATCCACCGTGATTTCGTTTCTTCCTTTGAGTAAACTTTGCAATCTGGACATGGTTAACCACGAGTGCATTTTCGCTTGCGTGGCTTCTTTTGGATCGTCTTGTCTTTTTTGCACCATGGACGCTTCGATGGTTTTGCCGCACGATTCCGAAATGTCCATGTGCGGCGCGTTGCGAACAAACGCAACGAGCGTTCGCATGTCGTCCAAAGTTTGTTTGTCAAGGGCATGCAAGAGCGTTGTGTTGGATTCGTTCTTCGTCGGGCGTAATGGGACGACTAACCCTTCCGTGTCTTCGCTAAATAAAATCGACTTGCCTTCGGAAACAGCGACAAAGCTAATATCCGTCGGCAAAGACATTTGATGGTAATCGAAATCGTACTCCGCTTTTTGCATTTGAATGATATCCTTCACGGCTCGGGCGTTCTTCACGCCAGTTTCTGCGAGAATACCCGTTTGTAATTTCGTTTCGTCCAAGACACAAACGGTACCGTCCGCGAGCTGTAAAGGTCCAGCGCGTAAACGATTACGGTCGTAGTCTTTTTTAGGCACCCACGTTCGCGCGTTGAGCGAAGGAACGTCTACGGATAAACACGCGGTCGCAGGGCAAAGAGATTGCAACGCAGACGCGAGTGCATTGACGAGATTGTCGTTACGTTTACGCTTGCTCTCTCCATCCTCTTTTGAGAGCGCACAATCGATCGAAAAGTTGACGCACAATGAACCGACTGGGAATTCATCCGTGCGTAAACGAATCCTCGCGCACGCGAGGAACAAAGCGTAACTCGCGGCAACTTTATCTCCACCGAGCGCTTCGGTGAAAATATCGATCATCTTTTCGCACATCGCGTTTGTTGTTGCAGCGTCGAACGGTCGCACCACAGATACGGAAGCCGACGCTTCTTTGACGTTTTCCTCCTCGTCCAAAAGATAACGCTCCGCCGGCGTCTTCAAAACGAGATCTTCGAGTTTCAACTTTGTAAAGCCGAAAGCGTGGAACCTTGGCGCGATGGAACTCGCTGGAAACAACGCCGCCCTTTCTGCGTGTCCGTAAAAGTCATCGTCCGAAGGTTGCGTCGTAGTCGCGCCGTCACCGTCCTCCTCGATACTATCGTTCAATCCAATGTTCCCAAACGCTTCAGCCGCGTGTTCTGGATTGAGACTCAAAACGCCGTAAAACTCAACGATGTCGTTCAATTTCAATTGCGTGGAAGACCTCCTCGATGGTGGATTTGTAATTGTCGCTGAATTCATTGTTTCCGAATTATTTTCCTTGTCGCCCTCGTCATCCTCCGGTGAATCGTACACGCAAACGATACACGGTCCTCGCTGGTCGTTCGGTAACGGCAAATTCCTCGCCTCGTCCAGCGTCTCTCTGGCGAAACTTTTATTTCGATTCTTATTATTCATGGCAGTAAAATCTTCCGTTTTCTGCGACCCATTTATTGGCATCGCTTCCATGGTGTCTTCAGATTTCGCCGGCTCGTTTTTCTCTTCCTTCATCTTTGCCTCTTTGTCGTCTTTAATTTTTTCCTCCTCGTTATTCTCCTCTCGGGTTCTCTTCTTCGCGCTTCCTCCTCCCACGCTCGCACCAGTATTACCGCCGATGCTCGTAAAATCTACCACCCCATCGCCGTTCGAGTGCGTATCCTCTCTCTCCAAACAATCTCTCTCCTGCACCCACTTCGCCTCGCCCGGTATCGGGACGCAATAGAACACCTTCCTCTCCCACATCCGAACGTTCGAAGACTGCTGCTGCGGGTTCTCGAATGTAAACAAACGCTCCTCGTCGTCCTCTTCCTCCATTCTCGACGTCTCGTCGCCGCCGTGTTCCGCGAACTTCGTCGTCTGCCACCCCGAGCTCGCTCTCTTGCTCTTAAAACATCCCACGTAATACTCCGGGTCTCTCATATCTTGCACCACGCACCGAAACCGGCACAGTTTCCCTTCCGGTACGCTTTCAATCCCGACGCCTTTCCCATCCGCGTGGTTTATTTCTGGAATACTTAACCACTTCGTCGTCTTCGTCGCGTCCTTCTCCTCCTCCTCGCTCTCCGAGATGCTTTTTTTGAGCACTTTCGAAAGGTTCCAATCGCCGTCGATCGGTTCCAACGCAGACGAGGTTGCAGCGCTTACACTTTTGAAACCGTACGCGGTGAACAGCTTCTCCGCGATTACTTTTCGAGGGTTGGCGATGAACTCGCGCGAGTCGATGGTATCTTCGATGTTGGTGTTGTTGTTTGCCGCTGTTGCCATGGTTTTGGTCATTGTGTTGTGCGAAAGAGTGACGCGATTGGATTACTCAAAGTAGGGGAAAATTCAAAAATGAAATCAACCGAGCGTGCGTACGAGGCATTGAAGTAAGACACAAAATTCTCTCTCTTTACGTTTTTATTTACACAGTTAGTATTATCATATCAAGGACTTTCGCTCGGGGCTGGGCCGACTTCACCGTTTCTGTTCCCAGGATGTTCGTCCGGCGTTCTCAACATCGCGCCTCTGCCGACTTCGGTTAAAAATTTCGTCGGGTAGGCGTTGGCGAAATCTTTCAAGCGGATTTTCGCCGAGGGGTTGTTGAAGTGCCACAAACACGAGGCTTTCCCGGTTTGTTTGTTGTACACCATGCCGTTGGCGTCTTGACCGAGCTGCGACATTGGCGCGCCGCCGGCGGAGAAGAGGATTGAGCCGTCCGCGTCTAACTTGTGGCGTTGCGAGCGTTCGATGAGTTTTTGCATTTGAAACGCTGTGAGGCACTCTTGGTCGTCAAATTGACGCATACCTGGGAAGACGTTGTTGAATTCTTCGTCTGTTGTTGCCGCGGGTTTGCACGTCATCCCGAAACCGTCTTCTTCTTTCCAATCGTAGTGTCGCATCATTCTATTCTCGGTCGCTTCGATGTACTTGATCAACTCTTCTTTTCGTCCCATGAAGGAACCGGCGTTGGCCCAGACGTTCGGGTGCTCGCCGGTTAACTCGACGTCATCCCCAGCCGCTTTACCAATCTCACCAAACGTCAAACTCATCTCTCTTTTAAACTGTTGCTCGTCTTCCATGTCGAAATATTTCCTAATCTCCGGCCATAACTGGGTCTCGCCTCCGAAAATGAAATCCGCGTCCGCTTGTTCGAACCTCTTTTGAAACTCCTCTGGCCCGCACTGCAACAAAACATCCGTCGCGTCCGCGTTGACAATAATAGGGTTCCCTGGAATCGAATGCAACGCCGCTTTCAAACCCATCATCTTATCCGCAAACCCGTGAAAAGTCGTCCCGTTCCCCGAGATCACAATCTCCAACCCGTTCTTCTTCGCCGAGTCCAGAATCACCCACCCGTTGCTCTTCAAGTTCGTCGCGTGCGCCGTCACTACCACCGGAGCGGAATCCACGCCTTTCGATTTAAACACTGGCATGTATTTCTTCTCGTCTGGGTGCATTTTTTCTTCTTCACTTAACATCGTCACGTCGCCGTCGAGATCCGCGTTCGACCCGGGTCGCCAAAACTTCGCCTGCGCCCACTTGGTGTCTCTGTAAAACTCAAACGGGACGTGCCAAACGTCGCCATCGAACGCGTTCGCGTCCAAGTCGTAGCCGGTTTCGAAGGAACCCAGTTTAACCGATGCGACGTGTTCTGGTCGACCTCCTCCCCTCGTCGTCGTCAACGTTACGCCGCTGTTCGTCTTGGACGAAGACAACACGAAAAGAGCCCCCAATCCAGCCGCGGCTAAAATTCCGTATCTCTTACACGATGATGATGCGGACGACGAAGACGTCTCCAAACCGCTCTCATCGCGACGAAACGCGTGAGCATTAGCAGACGTAGACGACGAAGCTAGCAATAAAGGTGCCGCCTCTTCCGCGCTCGTGGTGGCGTGACTCGTTGCCATTTCTTCTCTTCCTTCACGCGTGTGTTTTGTGTGATGTGATTTTTTTCCATGCAAGCAGAAAGGAAGGAAAAAGGAGCTGTCCATCAAGGAGCATTTTTCGTTTAAGTATGTATTCGTTTTAAATTAGTACACAACACGCGTATGATTAATCTTATTATGTATATATATACGCATTATTCTCCTCTCATATTCTCTCATCTCTTTCTCTCTCACTTTTTCTTCCTATTCTCTTAGTATATTATAACTTCATTCAATTCGTCGCCGCTCGAGCGCTCGATCGAGCGCTAAACGCAGCCGCAGACGAAGGTCCCGGGTCTCGATTTCCCGGATGTTCGTCCGAGGTGCTCAACATCACTTCTCTTCCGTGCGGGGTTAAGAATTTATCCGGGAAGGCGTTCGCGAAATCTTTTAAACGGATTTTCGCCTGCGGATTGTTAAAGTGCCACAAACACGAGGCTTTGCCGGTTTCTTTGTGGAAGACCATGTTTTTGTTGTCTTTGCCGATTTGGTCCATGGGCGTGCCGCCGGCGCTAAATAAGATGGACCCGTCCGCGTCTAATTTGTGACGCAAGGATCGATCCATTAAATGTCGCATTTGGAAGGAGGTTAAGCACTCTTGGTCGTCGAACCAGTTGACCCATCCGGAACCGTTGACGTCGGCAAAGTCTTCGTCGGTGACGCCCGCCGGGCGTGGCCCAACCATGCGGTAAGCGGAATTTGTTAGGCCCGTCACGACCACAGCAAATACGGCCAAAGGAGATCGATTGAGTGCCAGAAGTGGGCGCAGACGAGGTGCGCTTTTCGTGATGGGTGGGCTGGCTTTTGTGAGTGCCAAGGGCAAAAGTGAGGCGCAACAGAACAAGGTTAGAAGGTTATAGGCGAGATAAGTTTCAACTGTCGCCAAAGCGCCAATCATCATTTGCGCACCCAAGGAAGCCGAAATATCAACCATTCGATACACGCCCATGGTGCGGCCACGGTTGGCGTTGGTGGCCTTGGCTTGTAGCCAGGCTTCTATAACCGTGTAGCAACCCGCCACGCACAAGCCTGAAGCCACCCGCATCACGGCCCAAGCCATGGGATCAATTAGTAAGGTATGACCCAACATACCAATCGCACCCATAGAGGTGAATACCGCAAAGGCCCGAGAATGCCCGACGCTCCCCATGACACGTGGCGCCCACCAGCAGCCTATGAAAAAGCCCAGAAAATGCGATGAGCCTAAGATCCCAATCTGGCCTTTGCTGAAACCTTTTTCTAGCCCTGTCAGCGCATCGAGTGGACCAACGCCACCTGATGAAAGCTGCAAGAGTATGACTGAAAGAAAAAGTGCTGCCAGGGAAAATATGAGTCGCATGTAGCAATCATCTGCCTGGCTTTTGGTAGGTGCAAGTGGGTTTTGATGATGGGGTTAGTATTTTGTTTGCGCCCTTTTGGGGGCCTAGTCGGTGGGTATAATAAGAATGTTAGGGATAGTGTTCTGTGGTGGGCTCTATGTTGCTTAAAGGACAGAGTGCATATTGCCCCGCTTGGTGGGATAGCAGCCAACTACGGGGGGGGGCGCTGCGACTACGGATCCGGTCAAGTTGCCAGATATTGTCAGTCCCTTGATGGCGTGCGGCAAGATGCCAGCGGCTCTCGACCCCGGGTGCGCCACCATCTCCGGGAGTTAGCAATAGGCCAAGGGGATGCCACGTGCCCTCGGCGAGCCCTGTCTCTGCTGCTAAGTGCAAGCGTCGTACTGGGGTGAGCGCTGGAAGGCCTGAGAGATCCGCCACCACAAGGGGCACGGCGCCGCTGCGCAGCACCTCCTCGACGATCCAAAGAATGTCCTCGGTGCGCTTCGGGGTGATGAACGTCATACGACCCGGATTGATGAAAGGAGATCATCCCATCCACATGGGGGTGGTCTGTATTCCATTCGGGGGCAATCCAAAAGATGGGACCATCCATTTTTTGGGCTATCATCATCGCTAGGCTGCGGCGATTGGGGCCACAAGCCTCATGCACACGCCCCAAAGTTAAGTTGGCGTCAGGCCATAGCTCAAGCGTGGATGCATGAGAGTGTTGCTTGTTGAGTAAAAGATTTGGTGCAGATTTAGCCATCCCTACAAGCTAGAACGTTCCTTCTTTGTTCACAACATATTTTTACCTTGCAGCGGGGTATTGTTTGGCTAACTTGTCCAGAATAAAAGGACGTCAAAATGAAACTAAATCAATTAGGCCGTACGGGTATTATGATCTCTGATCTGTGTTTGGGTACAATGACCTTTGGTACGCAGACGGCACAAGAGGATGCCTTTGCCCAAATGGACATGGCACTCGCCGCAGGGATTAATATCTTTGACACCGCTGAGATGTATCCGGTCAATCCACTCACAGCCGAAACGCAAGGCGACAGTGAAGAGATCGTTGGCAATTGGTTGCGCCTCAGTGGCAAGCGAGATCAAGTTATGATTGCCACCAAACATTCTGGTGATGGCATCGCATATATTCGTGACAGAGCGCCAATTACGCCCAGCTCTATTCCAGAGGCGATTGACGGAAGTTTGAAACGGTTAAAAACTGATGTGATTGATCTCTACCAATTCCATTGGCCCAATAGGGGCTCTTACATGTTTCGCAAAAATTGGGACTATGACCCGTCGCAGCAAAACAAGGCTGAGACCATCCAGAACATCCAAGATTGCTTAGGCGCCTTGGCGCTAGAGGTGGAGCGGGGTCGCATTCGCGCCTTTGGTCTGTCCAACGAAAGCGCTTGGGGCACGGCGCAATGGGTGCGCGCGGCGGAAGAGGGGCATGGCCCCCGTGTCGCCTCCATCCAAAATGAATATTCTTTGATGTGCCGGATGTATGACACGGATTTGGCGGAGCTGAGCGCCAATGAAGATGTGGGGCTATTGTCGTTCTCACCGCTGGCTACTGGGCTTTTGACCGGAAAATATGCCGCCGACGCGGTACCCGAAGGCAGCCGGATGAGTGTCTCACCAGAGCTTGGAGGTCGAAACACAGCGAGAGCGCACCTTACAGCTGCGGCCTATATAGCGGTTGCGCAAAAGCATGGACTGGACCCAGTTCATATGGCTTTGGCCTGGTGCGTTGGTCGACCATTCATGGCCTCTACTATTTTTGGCGCCACGAATGTGGCCCAGCTGACGCATATCTTGAAAGGCAAGGATGTGATTTTGTCGGCAGAGGTTTTGGCCGATCTAAACAAAACTCATCGCGCCCACCCTATGCCTTACTAATAGCTCAATGTTGGCGGCGCAGGGCAGTCACGGATTGCCCAAAGGCCTGTCTGAATGCGCGTGCAAAGCTGGCTTGCGAGGTAAAGCCGCAGGCTAATGCTATTTCTTGGACGCTTTGGGCGCTATCAATGGCACGCCGCCGGGCCTCTGATAATCGCAGGTCTAGAAAGAAAGTGCCCGGCGCCCGCCCGGTGGCGGCTTTGAATTCCAATTCTAATTTTCGCGTCGAAATTCCATTTGCCCGTGCGAGGGTCCCGATGGTGGGCGGGCTGTCGATGAGATTTTCCATCTGTTTCAAAATTCTGGCGATACGCGGGTGCTTGGCTGCAATGCGCGTGGTGGCAATCATCTGTTGGGGAGCTTCACCTGCATGGATTGGATCATAGATGAAGGCGGCAGCCACACGTTCGGACAGGGCGCGTCCGTGGCGGCTGGTGATAAGATGTAGCATAAGATCAATGCAGGGAGAGGCGCCGCCTGTGGTGGCGAAGGGCCCGCTGATCGTGTAGCGGTCAGGTACCAGATTGACTGCAGAAAAGTGACGGGCAAAGGCCTCGGCATCTTCCCAATGGCAGGTTGCGCGGTGTCCATCCAACAGGCCAGTTTGAGCCATCACCCAACTGCCGCCATCAACACCCCAGAGATGGGTGCCATCGGCCACCACGCGGCGCAATGCAGCCGCCAGGGATGGGGTGCTGTGCTGCTCAAGGCCAAATCCAGCAATTAGGATCAGCAAATCACCTGTGAAGTCGGCAATGTCCTTGGTTTCCAGCGTTATGCCAGAGGTGAGGCTCACATCTCGCCCACCCTGCGCCAAAAACTGCCATGAAAATAGCTCGCGATCAGCGCGCCGATTGCAGGCCCTTAGGGGATCAACAGCGGCCGCAAACGACAGAATATTGCTATCGTTTAAAATCAAAAGCCCAACGCGCAGGGGCATCGGTATTTTGCCAAATATTTTTTGCGGATATCATCAAGAAAAATTCGTATATAGGCAAATCAGTTTTTGCAACCGTCACAGATTGGTGTGAACGAAGAGGAGATCACAATGCCCCTAGAAATGAACCGTGAAGTTTTCATCACCTGTGCTGTGACCGGATCTGGTGCCACCCAAGACAAAAGCCCGCATGTGCCGCGCAGCCCTAAGCAAATTGCTGAAAGTGCGATTTTGGCAGCGCGATCTGGGGCGGCTGTGGTGCATTGCCATGTGCGTGATCCTGAAACTGGCGCCCCGAGCCGAGATTTGGGAATGTTCCGTGAGGTCACTGACCGCATCCGGGATGCGGAGGTGGATGTGGTGCTGAACCTTACCGCAGGAATGGGTGGGGATATGGTGTTTGGCGATGTCGAAAGCCCGTTACCGCCAAGTGCGGGCACGGATATGGCTGGGTGCCAGCGAACGGGTGGCCCATGTAGCACAATGTCGGCCAGAGATTTGTACGCTGGATTGTGGCACCATGAATTTTGCTGAAGCAGATTACGTTATGACGAATACTCCTGGTATTTTGACTGCAATGGGCCGCATGATGACAGAATTGGGTGTGAAACCCGAGATTGAAGCTTTTGACACGGGTCATCTTTGGTACGCAAAACAGCTGGTCTCCGATGGCGTGCTTGAACCTAATGCATTGGTGCAACTGTGCATGGGAGTGCCTTGGGGCGCGCCGGATGATCTCAATACATTGATGGCCATGGTTAACAATGTGCCCGACGGCTGGACCTTCAGTGCCTTTGGGCTGGGGCGGCATCAAATGCCTCTGGTTGCGGCCTCCGTTTTGGCGGGTGGCAATGTGCGGGTTGGCTTGGAAGACAATCTAATGCTGGATCGTGGGATTTTGGCCGAAAACTATCAGCTGGTGGACCGCGCTGTGAGCATAATAGAAAACCTTGGCGCAAGGGTGATTGGCCCGGCTGAGGTGCGCGAAAAACTTGGCTTGGCCAAACGTGCTCCTGTTGGGAGCTAAATAGCCGCCCGCTGTTGTGGCGGTGATTGTATGAGATCTAGGATGGTAGGATAGTTAAGATGACACAGATTGCAGCGATTATTGGCGGCGGCGTGATTGGCGGCGGTTGGGCGGCACGGTTTTTGCTCAACGGCTGGGATGTTCGGGTATTTGATCCAGATCCGGAAGCGAAGCGCAAAATTGGTGAAGTGTTGGATAATGCGCGGCGTTCTTTGCCCGGGCTCTATGAGGCGCCTCTGCCTGATGAGGGGGCTCTCAGCTTTCATACCAGTATACCGGATGCTGTTGCGGGGGCGATTTGGATCCAAGAAAGCGTGCCAGAACAATTGGCTTTAAAACAAAAGATGTACCAAACTCTCCAGGCCCACTGTGATCCAGCGGCAGTGCTGGGTTCATCTACTTCGGGGTTTAAACCCTCGGAGCTACAAGCAGGAGCTTTGCGTCCTGAGCAAATCATGGTCTGCCATCCGTTTAATCCGGTTTATCTGCTGCCTTTGATCGAGGTTGTACCCACAGATAAAAGTGACCTCGTGATCGTAGAACGGGCGGAGCGTCTGTTGCGTGACATGGGGATGTATCCCCTCAGGGTGCGTAAAGAGATTGATGCTCATATCGCAGATCGATTTTTAGAGGCGGTTTGGCGCGAAGCCTTGTGGTTGATCAAAGATGGCATCGCTACCACAGAAGAAATTGACAACGCCATTCGATATGGCTTTGGCATTCGCTGGGCGCAGATGGGTTTATTTGAAACCTACCGCGTAGCGGGCGGTGAGGCGGGCATGCGGCATTTCATGGCGCAGTTTGGACCGGCTTTGCAGTGGCCTTGGACCAAGCTTATGGACGTGCCTGAGTTCACAGATGAATTGGTGGATATGATTTCTGATCAGTCCGATGCACAGTCTGGCATGCATTCGATCCGTGAGTTGGAGCGCATTAGAGACAATAATTTGGTGGGCATGATGCGGGCGCTGAAAACCCAAGATTGGGGGGCCGGTGCCTTGTTGAAGGATCAAGATCATCGGTTGAATGCCCGCGCAGAGATGCCAAGGAGTGCCGAGGCGCTGGATTTGACACGTTTGACAGAAACTCTTCGCCGGGCGGTGCCTTTGGATTGGACGGATTACAATGGCCATATGAATGAGGCGCGCTATCTGCAGGCCTTTGGCGATGCCACGGATCGCTTTATGGAGATTGTGGGCTGTGATGCGGATTATATCTCCTCAGGAGGCAGCTATTTTACTGCTGAAACCCATATCCGCCATGTGGATGAGGTGCATGCCGGCCATGTAATTCGTATCGAGACCTATTGCGCCGAAGGGGCAGGCAAAAAGATGCATTTGTTTCACCAGATGTTTGAAGGAGACCGCTTGCTGGCCACGGGCGAGCATATGTTGATCCATGTCTCCTTGGAGACGCGTAAAGCAACGCTACCCTCTGAGGACATTACCGATAAGTTAGCCCAGATTGCGCAGGCTCATGCAGTTTTGGAGCGTCCCTGATGGTCTTGGCCGTATGGTTGGCAAGAAATGAGCCGGGTATTGATCACCGCAGGCGGCAACGGAATTGGTCGCGCCATGGGGCAGGCCTTTGAAGCTGCAGGCTTTGAGGTTTGGGTCACTGATGTTGATGCAAATTGTCTGGCCACCTGTCCGGTTCACTGGCGCAAAAGCCAAGTTGATGCGAGCAATGAGACGCAGGTCGCGGCGCTTTTTGCCGAGATCACCGGCCAATGGGGGGAATTGGATGCTCTTTGCGCCAATGCCGGGATCGCGGGGCCTACCGCGGCGGTGGAAGACATCAAAATCGAAGATTGGCAGCGCTGTGTCTCTGTGAACCTCGAAGGTGCATTTTTGGCGGCGAAATATGGTGGGCCTATGTTGAAAGCCACGCGGGGCGCAATTGTACTGACCTCATCGACAGCTGGCATTTATGGATTTCCCAATCGTGCGCCCTATGCGGCGGCCAAATGGGGCATTATTGGGCTCATGAAAACCTTAGCTATGGAATGGGGTCCTGAGGGCGTACGGGCCAACGCTATCTGTCCCGGCGCAGTGGAAGGTCCGCGCATGCAAGGGGTGATGGAGCGTGAGGCCGCGGCCAAGGACACCAGCTATCAGCATATCTATGATGGCTATGCTGGGGGCACCTCTATGCGCAGCTTGGTCACCGGCGGAAGATATTGCAAATATGGCAGTGTTTTTATGCAGTTCTGGCGCGCGTTTGGTCTCGGGGCAAGTGATCGCTGTGGACGGTCATACCGAAAACCCTGATCCGAAAGTATAACAGTACGCGTGTGGTTCAGGCGATTTCATCCAAAAGGGTTTGGATGAAATGGGGCAACCCGCGCGATCCTATATGTGCCTCTCGGATCAACCCGTCAAAGTGTTGGGTCAGAGCGCTGATCCGTTCTCGATCTCGAAACACAAGATATTTTTGACCCAAATAGATCGCAGCCAACAAGGGACCGAAGATTGTGATAGGAGCCGAATAAATGCGCCGGGCATCGAACAGTGACAGGCGTAAGGAAGGATAGAGCTGCTGTACCAAGGCCTTGAGGTGCTTAAGCTGTTTGATCCTAATGTCACGGGGGCAGTTATGGTAATACCCCTCAGCACGGGAAAATGCATAAAGATCATGTAGTGGGAGTGCTATTTCATAGTCGGACTGGGCTTTGCTCATCCAGTTCAACCGATCCTCAGAGGCACCAATTGCTTGACCGATGGTGCGGCCAAGAGTTGGTTCATATTCCCATTCTAACATCTCATGAATTTTGATCATATCTGGCAGGCCCGCTGGGACATGGCGGATTTTATATCCGGCGGCTTCTTGGTGCCATGCAAAGATTTGCGCATCGATCAGGGCGCGGGGCGCATCGGCCATAGTCATGGCTTGGGCCAAAACCTGTGCGGCGGGTTCTGGCTGGTCAGATAATCCCAGCAGCCAATCTGCAGAGACGCCCAGTGATTGCGCACATTCCGCCACCAAATTGGCATTGGGCAAACGCGCATCGGTGCCAATTAGGATTTGTGACAGGGTTGAGCGATCTGCTCCCGGTTTTACGCGACAGGCTCGATTGCGTGTCACCGCTGAGCGTCATTGCGGTTTGCAGGCGGGTTCTAAAGAGGGCTGAGCGGTCACGTTTGTCCATTAAAATCTCAATTGGTGATTTATATAAATTATAGTTAATAAAAATACATAATATTCCAAATATCGCAAGTGTTCAAAACGCTATAACTTATTGTAGATGATGTCTTCGCCCCGCCCAAAATTGCACACCGAATGGCCCACGCTTGCAGCATTGCTTGGCTGCTATGGGGCTTGGATTCTCTTTGTTGTTCCTACCATTATGGATCTCGCTGCCGGGTTTAACTTTTATGATTGCCCTGCAATCGTCCTTGCAGCATGAGATCATTCACGGTCATCCCACCAAATGGGTTTGGGTAAATGTGGCATTGGTGTTTCCGTCTTTAAACCTTCTGATCCCCTTTGGACGGTTTCGCGACACGCATTTGGCGCATCACCACGACGCATGTCTCACGGATCCCTATGATGATCCTGAGACTAATTATTTGGACCCGGCCAAATGGGAGGAGATGCCCCACCTGGGACGCTGGATATTCTCAGCCAATGGGACATTGGCGGGGCGGTTGGTGCTGGGGGCATTTATCTCGCAAGTCTATTTCATGCTGGGTGATTGGCGCGCGGCGCGCTCCGGCGACCGCCGAGTGCTCTGGGCTTGGCTGATCCATATCCCGGCCTGTGCGCTGGTTGTTTGGCTGCTGATCCAAGTGGGGTTTTCAATTTGGGCCTATCTCATTGCAGCCTATGGCGGGTTGAGCCTGTTGAAAATCCGTACCTATGCCGAACACCGCGCCCATGAAAATCTGGGCGCGCGCACCGCTGTTGTCGAAGGCCGTGGGGTGTTGGCCTTTCTATTTTTAAACAACAATTTTCATGCTGTGCATCATATGTATCCGCATATTGCTTGGTACGTTTTGCCGGCATTCTATATCGCGCAAAAAGATGAGTTCATGCGGCGCAATCATGGCTATGTCTATAAAAACTATGGTCAGTTGTTCCGGCAATATTTTTTCCAGCGTAAAGAACCGGTTGCGCACCCTCTCTGGCCTAGGGATCCGTAATCGCCTAAGTCTGCGCTTATGTTATGGATCCCAGTCACGCTGTTTGCAGCATTTGCCCAAACCTTCCGCTTTATGGTTCAAAAGAGGTTGCGCATCGACACGCTCTCGACCGGTGGGGTCACTTTTGCCCGGTTCTTATATTCGGCACCTTTGATCAGCGCGATTGCCATTGGCTATTCACTTATGCGCGGATATGGTTGGCCGCTGGTGGATTGGTCATTTTGGACATTTGCCGCCGCAGGTGGGTTTTGCCAAGTCGGGGCCACCATGTGCGTGGTCGCATTGTTTCAGCAACGCAATTTCACCGTTGGAATCGCATTTAAGAAAATTGAGGTGCTACTGGCGGTAGGCTTTGGCCTGCTGTTCTTGGGCGAAGGTGTGAGCCTGCAGGCACTTGGGGCTATCTCAATCGGGGTGCTGGGAGTTATAGTGCTGTCTGATACGCCGCAAGTCGTAGGATCAGAGGGCCCAAGGTTTTTCAACAAAGCGACCGCGCTTGGCCTGTCATGTGGAATCTTGTTTGGGGCCTGTGCAGTATTTTACCGGGGTGCTACGCTGCATATCTGGGCTGAGGACGTCTTCGTGCGCGCTAGCGTCACGGTTATGGCCGCTATTTTGATGCAGCTTGTAGGCATGGCCCTATTTTTGACATGGCGCGAACCGCGACAAATCAAAGCCGTGGTGCAGGCTTGGCGCGTGGCTGTTTGGGTGGGGCTCTTATCGCTATTTGGCTCGATGGCTTGGTTTACGGCCTTTGCCTTGCAAAACGCGGCTTATGTCAAAGCACTGGGTCAGGTGGAGATATTGGCTTCATTCGCGATATCAGTCTTTGTATTCGGCGAGAAATTACGCCGCCGTGAAATAATGGGCATTCTCCTTTTGAGCGCCTCGGTGGTGTTACTGATCTTGCTTTTGTAATCCTTGCAGCCTGAGAAATAGGCTTTCTTCATCTTGGTTTTTGAAAAATGGTACTGAGGTTGGCGCACTAATTTCGGTCAATCCCGCCAATTCCCCCAAAACCACCGAGGTGATAAACGGTAGGTTCAACGACCTTGCCTCACCTAAAGAGACCCATTGTAGGTGCGATAGCTCATCAGAGGCATTGGAAAAATCATCCAAATCCCCCGACAGCTGATCTGCATTGACCAGGAAAAATCGTGCATCAAACCGGCGGGGTGGGCCCGGGGGGGTGATGGCGCGAAAGAAGAAATACATGTTTGCCGCTGATGGGCGAAACCCTGCAGTCGCAAAGTCAGCCCAACCCTCTGGCGCATCATGCCAAGGCTCACGCGCCCCAAGAATTAGGCCAGTTTCTTCCCATAGCTCGCGAATTGCGGCCACGGCCAAGGTTTCGGGGGCGGGGCCAGTGCTTTCTTGCAGCAGATTGGCGTTGCATAGATCAGTCAAAGGCTGTGCGAGACGAATGGCGCTGTCGGCGGTGTCCACCGCTCCGCCCGGAAATACAAATTTATTTGGCATGAAGGCCGCTTTTGACCCGCGCTGGCCCATAAGCACCTGTGGTGTAGAGGTGAAGTTGCGCAGAATGATAAGGGTAGATGCGGATCGGATGGGTGTATCTGTCATAGGGCCAATCTTAGTTGGTTTTTAGCGCAATGCCAGAGGTATCCTTCCCAAAGCCGTTCAGGCCGCGGGCCCATTGGAAGGCCACGATTGCGCCTTTGATGCGGGGCAAGAAATACAGGCTCAAGACAACGCAACCGGTACCAAACCCTACGGCCATGATCCACGGCTCCGGCCTGAATTGCACAAAGACTACGTGCAGCAGCGGCGCCAAGATATGGCCAACAATAAGGATAGTCAGATAGGCTGGCCCGTCATCGGCGCGGTGATGGTAAAGGTTTTGGCCACAGTTTTGGCAGCTGTCATGCACCTTTAGGTATTTGTACAAAAGCGCCCCCTTGCCACAATTGGGACAGCAACGGCGCCAACCGCGCAGCAGGGCAGGTTTGAGTAGGCGACCTGATGACATGGGATAATCCTTAGTTCATTTCATTTTCTTCGTGGATTATAAATTGCACTAGGGCATACTGCCACATTTTTTTTATCTTTAGAAATATTACGAGCAGCGTGCAGCTTTGTACTGGTAGCAAGCATTAATTTTAATCCTGGCCAACTGTAAGTCATGGATACTTGCCTTGCATCTAGCGTTTGTGACACTTTAAGATGAATTAGTTAGATTGATATAATGGCTCGCCAATGACACCTGAGATAGCACAAACCATGGCACTACAGGCGTTAGCTTGGTTGATTGGTGAAGAGGATTTGCGGGATGTATTTTTGGGAGCAAGCGGTGCCTCAGAACAAGATCTGCGCAATGGTGTTGCGGACCCAGTGTTTCTGGCCTCGTTGCTGGATTTTATTTGCATGGATGACGCATGGGTTACGCGCTTTTGTGACGAGAACGGGATCCGAAACTATATGGATCCGATGATGGCGCGGCAGGCTTTGCCTGGTGGTGAGCAGGTTAATTGGACCTAATGGATATTCGCGCTGCCATTTTTGATAAAGACGGGACGTTGTTTGATTTCCAAAGCACTTGGGGAGTTTGGACAGGTCATATTTTGTCTATGATCGCCGGTTCTGATGTTGAGCTGTGTCAAAGCCTAGCGAGCGCGTTGCAGTATGATGCTGTGGCGGGGAGGGTGCTGCCTGGCAGTTTGATTGTGGCGGGAACTCCTGCCGAAATTGCAAAGGTCATTCAGGGTTTTAAACCGGAATTGACAGTGTCTGAGATATTAAGTCAGTTGAATGAACAGGCCACAAAAGTCCCTCAAGTTTTGGTTACAGATTTGCAAATTCTCACCAAAGAATTAAGAGCTCAAGGGTTGAAACTTTGCGTGATGACTAATGACGCAGAGCGGGTAGCCCAAAGACATTTGACTTCAGTGGGTGCATTGAATTTCTTTGACTATGTGATTGGGAGCGATAGCGGTTATGGTTCCAAACCAGACCCTGCACCGCTCTTGGCGTTAGCCGCAAAAATAGGCATACCAGCTGAGGGCTGTGTGATGGTAGGCGACAGCACACATGATTTAATTGCAGGCCGTGCAGCTGGCATGCATACGGTTGCGGTGTTAACCGGGCTGGCTGTGCGTGAAGACCTTGAAAACTTGGCGGATGTGGTGCTGCCGGATGTGTCGCATCTTCCAGCTTGGATATCAGCGCAAAATAGCTAAACTAAAAATTAGACATAAAATGTCGTGATTGGACCGCAAAACTTGTTTGTATGGTTCATTTTAAACGCTAATAATTTTTGGAGGCAAAAATGAGTGATGGGCCAAGACGCCGCAGCGGTGGTCGCGCCGGGAATACCCGCGGGAACCGAGGCGCCATCGAACAAATGCCTTGGCGTATCGTTGAGAACACAGATCGTCCCATTGAGCCATTGACCGAAGAAGGCATTTTGGCCATCCACGAAGGTGCAATGGAAATTTTGGAAGACATTGGGGTTGAGTTTCTCAATAAAGAAGCCCTCGCGATTTTCAAAGATGCGGGCTGTAAAGTCATTGACGAGAAGGTCTATCTGGACCGCCATTGGGTGATGGAGATGGTGGGCAAAGCCCCGTCGGAATTCACAATAACACCACGCAATCCGGCCCATGAGCTGGCCGTGGGTGGCAATAAGATGCTATTTGGCAACGTGTCTTCACCACCAAACTATTGGGACATGGAGCTGGGCCGTAAGGTCTCTGGCACCCGCGCGCATTGTCAAAACTTTTTTAAACTCAGCCAATATTTCAACTGCATCCATTTAATGGGTGGCTATCCGGTCGAGCCAGTTGATCTGCATGCCTCTATTCGCCATCTTGAGGCTACCTACGATAAGCTCACCTTAACTGACAAAGCGGCCCATACCTATTGCCTGGGTTCCGAACGGGTTGAGGACACTATGGAAATGGTACGGATCGCGGGGGGGCTGACCCACGAAGAATTTGAAGCTAAACCGCATATGTTTACTAATATCAACTCCACCAGCCCGCTCAAGCATGACTGGCCAATGATTGATGGCTGCCTACGTCTTGCGCGCCGTGGCCAAGCTATTTTTGTAACCCCTTTCACACTCGCAGGGGCCATGGCACCCGTGACGATGGCGGGCGCTGTGGCGCAATCGATTGCCGAAGCGCTCTGTGCGATAGCATTGTTTCAATATGTCCGGCCGGGGATCGCTTGTGTGATTGGGACCTTCACGTCGAATGTTGATATGAAAACTGGGGCGCCGGCTTTTGGCACGCCGGAATATATGCGCGCCACCCAGATGACGGGACAAATGGGGCGGTTTTATAAGCTGCCAATCCGCTCCTCGGGGGTTTGTGCGGCGAATGTCCCAGATGGTCAGGCGATGTGGGAAACCTCCAATTCACTTTGGGCGGCGGTACAATCAGGAACCAATGTTGTATACCATGCGGCGGGCTGGCTTGAGGGCGGCCTGATTGCTTCTCCGGAGAAATTTATAATGGATTGTGAAGTTCTGCAAATGATACAGCGGTATTTTGAGCCTATTATCACGCGCACCGACCCTGAAGACATTGCCCTTGATGCAATCCGCGAGGTGGGCTCATCTGGACATTTCTTTGGGGTGCAACATACCCAAGACCGTTATGAACACGCATTCCATCAGCCTTTTATAAGTGATTGGCGTAATTACGAGGGCTGGGACCTAGCTGGTGGTGTTTGGACTGCTGAGCGGGCGCATCACAAATACAAAGAGATTTTGGCGGACTACAAAAAGCCTCCTATGGAAGAAGCCGTCCATGAAGAATTACGGGCATTTGTTGATCGACGTGTGTCGGAAGGCGGTGCACCCACCGATTTCTAACGTTGACCTCGCCCATTGTTTTTTAGTTTTAATTTTAATAAATTTTTTCAGAGGGGCGGCCGATCTGGCCGCCCCTCTGTTATTATTACCCTCCCATGACCCGAGGTAGCCATAACACTAACTGTGGGAAGGAGAATAAGAGTATTAGCCCAATCAATTGTATAACCATGAATTGCATCATGCCAAGGTAGATGTCCTTTGAGGTCCCAATTGGGTACCACGCCCTTCAGAAAGTAGGCAGACAATGCCACAGGTGGACTGAGCCATGCTGTTTGCAAATTAACTGCAATCAGGATTCCAAACCAAACCATCTTGTCGTAATCGTTTGCGAAGCCGGGAAGATCCAGCGCCATGACAGTTGGCAGTAAAACTGGCACAACTATCAACACAATTGGCACCCATTCCAGTGGCCATCCAAGTACGAAGATCAACGCCATGATTATAATTAAGATCATATACGGCGACATGTCCAACCCGAGAAGAACTTCGGTCATCATCTTTGGCGTACCAAGCATTGAGAACTCCGCTCCGAAGAAGTTGGAAGCTGCAACCAAAAACATAATTAAAACTGTGATCTCCAGACCTTTAACCAAGCTGTCAAAAAAGCCTGCAACCTTGAACTTGCCGTAAGCTAAGGACAATAGGATCGATCCAAATGCACCCATAGCTGCGGCTTCAGCTGGTGTTGCAAATCCCATAAGAATTGATCCCAAAGCGAAGGATATTAGGATAGTTGGAGGCATCAACCCAGCAAAAAACTCGTTCCACAATTCTGAGAAGTGGAAGTTTTCTGCCGTGGTGGCGGAATACAAACCAACAGCCTTATAGGCACCGAAGGCAAGGAAAATTAGCCATGCAATTTGATAGAAAAGCCCAAACTCTACACCATCCAGTGCCATGATTTTTGACATTGAGTATACGATCTGTACACCAATGACCAAGGGTGTAACGATGCGTAGAACGGTTAGGTTTTTGTAGGCACGATAACTCACAAGTAGCGCTGCCAACAAAACAATCAGGCCGCCAAATGGGATGAACCCAAAAGCACCACCAAGGGCTAGGCCAAACAGCCTACAAATTGCCAGAACACCGATACATATTAGAATTACTTCTAAGCGGTAGTTGTTTGAGGTTTCTGGCTGATCTTCTTCTGAAAGGATAGGTCCCAGCTCTGGATTTAGCCAACAGCGGCCCAATGTGTAAATCAAGTACAATGAAGCGAGTAGTGCACCTGGCACAAACGCGCCGCGAAATAGGTCTAGGGTGGATACATCAAGCACAGGGCCCATCACAATTAACATTATGGACGGTGGTATGAGGATACCCAGCGTCCCCCCGGCGGTAATTGCTCCTGCAGACAGCCTAACATTATAGCCTGAGCGGCTCATAGTAGCCCCAGCCATAATTCCTAGAAGGGTAACTGACGCCCCCACAATACCGGTCGCAGCTGCAAAGATTGTTGAGACGATTAAAACTGCGATGTAAAGTGATCCACGTACACGTGCCATGATCATTTGAATTGAGGAGAACAAACGCTCCATCAGGCCCGCAGCTTCCATGACGATACCCATCAAGATAAACAAAGGTACGGCCATCAGCTGGTCGTTCAACATGGTTGAATTCGTATTCAAAGTCATCAGAAGGCCAGTGAGTTTGAAGTTAAGCCCCCAAATACCAAAGCCAAATGCCAAGAAAATTAATGTAAATGATATTGGGAAGCCGATAAAAATCACAAAGATCATGGTGCCCAACATGATCAAACCAATTATAGGTTTTGGCACATCTAATATACCGCCATTTTCAAATAAACTTGAGACACCTTCAAAAATTGGTAAAACGCCTGGAACCCACATCTCCAGAGCGATCAAAACAAGTGTGGCCGCGGTAATCCAAAGGAACGTGCCTTCGCGTTTCTTACCCATTTTGTGAAAAGCGCGGAATAGTTCAGGAAAACCTTGCAAGAATAGCAATGCACCACCTATGGGCATAGCGATACGTGCGGGCCATAGAACTGGCGACCATGTGCTATCGAATGCTGTTTCACCGGTGAGATAGGCTACCATGAAAAACTTCGTAGAAATCCAAGTAAACAGCAACATTGAGGGCAAGAAAAATATCAAGTAGAGTGAAGCGTCAACTGTTGCTTGGGTTTTATCCGACCAGTTTCGGTATAAGAAATCTGCGCGTATATGAACTCCACGCATTAATCCATATCCAGCAGCGGCCATAAACAAGACACCCGCGATCATGCGGCTGATATCATAGGCGAAGACTGTTGGACCAAGACCCAACGAGCGGGCTAAATCGCCCCAGCCATTATCTACCATAATGGAAAAAGTATTTCGTGAGAAAACCTCAATCACTACAACTCCGATTAATGGAACAATTAATAGGCAGATCAAACGTCCAACCCAATTGTTTACAACATCGATTATTGCCGTGATAGGGCGCTGCCATGCGGTCATATCCTCTGGTGTTTCACCTGGAGTAAAGTTATTCCGCTCAGCAATCAGCTCATCAGTAATCTCGAGCTTTGCTGGGTCAACTTCATCTGCCGCCATCCCTATCTCCCTTATTGTAGCCCCTTAATGTTTTGGGGTCTTTTTTTAAAACGTTTTTAGGCACTTATTAAAAAAAGAAAGTACGGGGCTTCTAAAAACCCCGTACTAATTGTTTAGTGCTTACTTCAAAGTATCAGCGTGTGCTTTACCCAAAGCGGCATTCGATGCCTGAGATCCTGCCCAGAATGGAACTGCGATGTCAGCGAAGTCTTTTTGGGACTGCCATACTTCAGCAAAGAACTCGTTTTCAGCTGCATTCTTTTCGAGAAGCGATTTTGCTGCTGACATATACGATGAAAAGTAATCAGCTGGGGTGTCATGCAAAATCACACCGTGATCATTCACCAAAGTCTGCAATGCCTTGCCATTTTCGTAGATACGGTAGGACATAGATTTGGACAAGGAAGCATTAGCTGCGACTTCCAAGGCTTTCTTTTCGGTGACTGACAAACCATCGTAGAAGTCACCGTTGACGTACATGTCAGCGTTAACCACCACTTGGTGTAGACCTTGAAGGTAGTAATGCTTTAGAACTTTCTGGAAGCCGAATACCATGTCAGGTTTCGGGCAGCACCACTCAGCTGCGTCAATTGTGCCTTTCTCCAAAGCTGGCAGAATATCCCCGCCACCCATGGCAACAGAAGCGACACCGATATCTTTATACGCTTGGCCTACCATGCCTGGAGGGGCCCGGAAACGGTACTTACGAAAGTCGTCCATTGAGTTGATAGGCTCGCTAAACCAACCTAAAGCTTCTGGACCAACTGGCTGGAGCATGAAGCCTTTTACGTTCACACCCATTTCGTCCCAAAGGCGGTCATACAGTTCCTTGCCACCACCGTATTGGAACCATGACAGGAATGCGATGTTGTCGAGGCCAACACCAGCGCCGGCGATTGGTGCGCCGAACAGGTTAGCCGCTACGTGTTTGCCACCCCAGTAGTGTGTCCAAGCAAACCCACCTTCGACGAGGCCTGCATCAACGGCATCCATCACGTCGCGTGCGCCAACAATGGCACCAGCTGGAAGAACTTCGATGGTCAAAGAACCGCCTGTTAGGGCTGCGACGTCTTTTCCGAATTCCTTCAACATGAAAACTTCATCTGCGTTGTCTGACAAAACTGATTGAATTCGCAACACTTTGTCTGCCATTGCAGATGTTGCAATAACCGAAAAGGCAACAGCAGAAATCGCTGCGCCTTTGGCTATATTTTTTAAGTTAAACATTTAAGTTTTCCTCCCTTAGTTTGTGCCTTCTTTGTAGTACTTTAGACCCGGGCCGAAGGCACACCAACGGATCTTAGAGTATTGGCATCACTCGCGTTACACCAAATCCCAATTCTTTTAATGGCTCTTGCTCATCTCCCAACCGTCTACGAGGCCAAGCAAGGGACCCACACCGCTGTGAATATCAAAAAAACCACGATACATCATTTCGCCAGCCACATAGAGCAGCACAATGAGACCCACCCATGATATCCACGGATATTTTGTTAACAATTTCATGATAATGGTTGCGGCGAAGGCCATAAGTAAAATGGCCAAGCCAAGGCCAAAGATCAAGATTTGACGATCGCCATCGGCAATTGCGGCCACAGCTAACACATTGTCCAGCGACATAGAAACATCTGCGATTGTGATTGAAATCAGAGCAGTTGCCATGGTTTTATGCTTTGCGCTTGTATCGCCTTGGCTGGAATCACCTGCGGCCTCAAGCGCGGCCTGCGCCTCGCGGTCTATGCCTTCGCGGATCTCTCGAAACAGACGCCAGCATACCCAGAAGAGCAACACGGAGCCAATAAACAATATGCCCGGGATGCCCAAAAGCGTGGTGGCGACGACTGCAAAGACAATCCGTAAGACAGCGGCGATAACCATGCCGTAAAGAATAGCTTTTTTACGTAGCTCCGGCGCCAATCCTGCGGCGGCCATGCCGATGATCAAGGCATTGTCCCCCGAGAGGATCAAATCAGCAATCACGATTTGCCCGTATGCCATCACTGTCTCAAACATTCATCGTATCCTTTAAGGGTGTTGTAGTTTGGTTCATTTTGCATCCGCCAAAACCATGTCAGACAATTTTTCACCAATCATAATTGCAGGGGCATTGGTGTTACCGGAGGTGATAGTGGGCATGATGGAGCAATCCGCCACGCGCAGCCCTTTGATGCCGTGCACCCGCAAACGCGCGTCCACAACGGCCATATCATCTTGGCCCATCTTACAGGTGCCGGTGGGGTGGTAAATCGTAACGCTGTTGTCGCGGGCCCATGTGAGCGTTGCGTCATAATCATCGAATGCCACGCCTAAGCCTGGGATAAACTCCTCGATAATATTCGCCTTGAGTGGTTCAAACTGTGCAATTTTTCGTGCGATTTGAATGCCTTTGACAATCGTATTTTGGTCCAGCTCGGTTGCCAAATAGTTTGGGTGGATCGCAGGATGATCGCGCCAATCTGCGGATTTTAGAGCGATATGCCCGGTGCTTTCTGGTCGCATCTGCAAAACAGAGGCGGTGAAAGCGGAAAACTTATGTGGCCCATCCGCCGGGGCAGAGGCGCTGAACGGTTGAATGTGAAACTGAATGTCTGGCGTGTCTAGCGTCGGATCTGTTTTAAGAAATGCGGTGCCCAGACTTGCGGCCATGGTCATAGGCCCGGTTTGTGCCAGTGCATATTGCAGCGCAATCATTCCTTGTTTCAAAAGGTTGTTGGTCTCGATGTTGATGGTCGAGAGGTGTGTTTTGAATATGGGCCGGGCTTGCAGATGGTCTTGAAGGTTTTTGCCAACACCGGGCAAATTATGCACCACAGTGATACCTTGTTGTTTCAGGTCATCCGCAGCCCCAATGCCTGACAACATCAAAATTTGTGGCGAGCCGATAGTCCCTGCGCTCAAAATAACTTCGCGCCGCGCCATGATATCTTGGCTTGTGCCTTTAATGTTCACAGTCACGCCAGTGGTGCGACCGTCTTTGATCAAAAGCTTTTCAGCTTGCGCATGGGTGATGACGGTGAGATTTTTGCGGTCACGTGCAGGCTTTAGATAGGCCACAGCGCTGGAACAGCGACGGCCTTTGTCGAGGGTCAGTTGAAAATAGCTGACCCCTTCTTGATCTGCACCGTTGTAATCTGGATTGCGTTTGTAGCCTGCGGCAACGGCTGCATCTATCCATTTGTCGACGATATCGCGCTTTAGCCGGGTGGGGGAAACTGAAAGTGGGCCGTTGGTGCCTCGGACCGGATCAATCTTGCCGTCGCCTTTCCAGGTCTCGGCGCGTTTGAAGTAGGGCAGCACATCATCCCAGGCCCAGCCTGTATTTCCAAGTTGACGCCAATGGGTAAAATCTTCGGGTTGGCCGCGGACGTAGAGAAGGCCATTGATAGAGCTGGACCCACCCAAGACCCGACCCCTCGGCCAAGGGATATCGCGCCCATTGAGGCCCGGGTCGCTTTCAGTGCGGTACCGCCAATCTGTCTTTGGGTTGTCCATGGTTTTGAAATAGCCAACTGGGATATGAATCCACGGATTGCTGTCTTTGCCGCCCGCTTCGACCAAAGCAACCGTGTATTTTGGATCAGCCGAAAGCCTGTTGGCCACAGCACAACCAGCCGAACCGGCACCAATTATGACAAAGTCAAATTCCAATTCCTCTCCCATATATTAAAAATTGAGACTTTAATTCCCGTTTTTGATCTTTTGTGTTACTAATGCAGGAAATATTAGATTCGGCAATACAGTTTTGCGTCGGCAACGAGCGGCTGCCGCTGACAATTGGTTTGAGGTGAGATGCCCATGGAAGAGCGAATTCCTACTAATTTGCGCACGTTGTTGATACTCGAGGTCATAGGGCAATCGGACCGTCCGCTGTCACCCACGGAAATCAATCATGAGATCGGCCTGCCGAAACAAACCATTCATCGGCTGTGCACAAAGCTTGAGCAAGAGGGGTTTTTGGCCCGCGAGACCGACGGCAAAAAGTTACGACCAACCCGGCGGGCGCGCTTGATGGCCTCTGGAATTTTACATTCATCGCGCGACCATATTGCCCGTCATCAGGTGATGCAACGGGTGGCCGAAGATGTGGGCGAGACGGTCAACTTTGTGGTCCCTGACAGCGGCGGCATGATTTATATCGACCGTATTGAAACGGATTGGCCATTCCGGGTGCAATTGCCGGTTGGGACACATGTGCCCTTTCATTGTACCGCCAGTGGCAAAACATTTTTGGCGAGCCTATCGCCTAAAGCACGCCTTGCCATGGTGCGTAGTCTGCGGCTCCAGTCCTTGACGCCCAATACTTTGTGCACGGATACGTCGCTATTGGCGGAACTGAAACAGGTGGCAAAGTTGGGCTACGCGATTGACCGAGAGGAATTTGTCGAAGGGATGGTCGCGATTGCTGTACCGATCTTGGATGAGCGCGGCCGCTATGCGGCGTCACTGGCGTTTCACGGACCGGCGCAACGCTTGACGATCGAAGATGCTGTCGCACGTAAACAAATTTTGATTGATGCTGCCCAAACGATGCGCGATGTGCTCTTTTGTTAAACTCGGGCTAGGGTCCCGCGGTCAATGATCGTTGTCATCAACTCATAGGATTGAGGCTGTGGGGCATCTGCATCCAATAAGCCCAGCAACACATGTGCGGCCTTGCGACCCATGTCGTGTTGGGGCACCCGCACAGTGGTCAGCCCCGGCGTGGTCACCCGCGCGAGATTAATGTCGTCAAATCCTGTGATGGATATATCTTCAGGAATCTGAAGTCCTAAGTCGCGGGCGCGCAGCATGGCGCCCACTGCCAAGACATCGCTTCCGCATATAATAGCGGTTGGATGAACGGGGCCCAATAAGAGCTCATCTAACGCTGAGCCGGCCTCTTCAAAGCTATATTTGCATTCTTGCAGGCCCAGTAATTGAATATTTGGATGCGCGTTGATTGCGTCCTGAATGCCGAGGATACGATCCTGCGCCCGATCGTTACCATCGCGCAGTCCGGCAATGACGCCAAGTTTGCGATGACCATAAGAAATCACATGCTCAGCAATCGCGCGTCCAGATTTTTGATTGTCGAACCCAACAGCATGGTGGCCCGATGGATTTTGGGAAGCACCAAGCCAAAACATGTGGCACTGAATGCTGAGCCAGAAAATCGTGGGTTTTTTTGGGCCGGGCTTGGCCGATCAGAAGTAAACCATCCGCACCCTGTAAAAGCAAAGACCTGATCTGTTCAAATTCCTGTGCAGGGTCATAGTTTGAGCTTCCCACCAGTAAAGTCACGTTTGCTTGGCTCAAGGTTTCCTGAAAAGCCTGCAAGCCGCTGGCGAACATGGCATTGTCCATTGTGGGGATGATGGCGCCGATGGTATTGGTGCGGTTGCGCGCTAAAGCCCGCCCGCCAAAATGTGGCATATAGCCTAAGGTTTCAATGGCCTGCAGAATGCGCACGCGGGTCGGCTCTGCAACCTTTTTAGGATTGTTGATGCAACGTGAGATGGATGCGGTGGAAACACCAGCGAGGACCGCAACATCTTCTAAGCTTGGGCGGTTTCTATCCCGCATGTAGCGTTCCCATCGAATGATTCACGTAAATGTAAGCGCTTGCATAGAACAATGCAAGCGCTTACATAATGAGTCAAAATACAATTAAATGCTAAGGATGTTTGCAATGGCTCGGGTTTATCTTAAGAAATCTTCAAAAACCGCTTCAACTGGGAGTGACGATGTCCGCGCGACTGTCATGGAGATTCTCAATGAGATCGAAGCTGGTGGTGATGCGGCCGCACTGAAATTTGCAGCGAAGTTTGATGGTTATGATGGTAATTTGATCCTCACCAATCCTGAAATTAAGGCGGCTTGTGATTTGGTGCCTGAAAAGCTGAAACAAGATATTCAATTTGCTCATGCCAATGTGAAACGCTTCGCAGAAGCGCAGCGTAGTACGGTGGCAGATTTTGAAACCGAAATTGTTCCCGGTCTGATTGCGGGCCAAAAGAGCATTCCCTGCAATGCGGCGGGCTGCTATGTGCCTGGTGGTCGCTATAGCCATATCGCCAGCGCTATCATGACCGTGACCACAGCAAAAGTGGCCGGTTGTCAGCATATTACAGCCTGTTCACCTCCCGCTAAAGACACAGGCATTGCTCCGGCTATTGTCTATGCTGCTCACTTATGTGGCGCAGATAAAATCTTGGCCATGGGCGGAGTGCAAGGCGTGGCATCAATGACCTTTGGTCTGTTTGGCCTGCCGGAAGCGGATATTATTGTGGGTCCGGGCAACCAGTTCGTCGCCGAAGCCAAGCGCATTCTGTTCGGCCGCGTTGGTATTGATATGATTGCGGGACCGACAGATAGTTTGGTGATTGCAGATGGAAAAGCTGATGCTGAGATTGTGGCGGCGGATTTGGTGGGGCAGGCGGAGCACGGGTATAATTCTCCGGTTTGGTTGGTCACCGACGACAAAGAATTAGCGCAGAAGGTGCTTGATATTGTGCCTGATTTGATTGCCGATTTGCCTGATTTGAACCGGCTCAACGCCGAAGCCGCTTGGCGCGATTATGCCGAAGTAATTCTCTGTGATGACCGTGAAGAAATGGCAGCGACGTCAGACGAATATGCACCTGAACATTTGACCGTTCAGGCAGATGATCTGGATTGGTGGTTGGAGCGGTTGCGCTGTTATGGGTCTTTGTTCTTGGGCGAAGAAACGACCGTAGCTTATGGTGACAAAGCGTCTGGGCCAAACCATTGTTTGCCTACCTCGCGTTCGGCGAAATACACTGGTGGTCTGTCGGTGCACAAATATATGAAGTTGGTAACATGGCAAAGATCTACTCGGGATGGAGTGAAAGATGTGGCCATTGCCACCGCTCGGATCTCTAGGTTGGAAGGCATGGAAGGCCATGCGCGTACAGCTGATATCCGTCTTGCCAAGTATTATCCTGGCGAAAACTTTGACCTAACAGCGCAGGGCTAGAAAATGTTGGGATCTAACCTTTTTGATTTAACGGGTAAAATAGCAGTTGTGACTGGTGGTTCTAGTGGTTTGGGGCAGGGTGCGGCTTCAGTGCTTGCAGCCAATGGTGTTCAGGTATTGGTAATTGCGCGGCGTGAAGATAAACTCAATGAATGGTCCCAGTCAGCTAAAGGAGAAACTGCTGTTTTAGCAGCGGATCTGTCAGACAGGTCAGCTTTGGCGAATATTGCAGCTGAAGCTGTTCGGCCGTTTGGAACACCAGATATTCTAATCAATGCAGCTGGCATCAATACCCGCCAGCCGGCGGATGAAATGACAGATGCGCATTGGGATTTGACGCAAAATTTGAACGTGGCTGCCCCATTTTTTTTGGCTAAAGCCATGGTCCCTGGAATGCGGGCCAAAGGCTGGGGCCGCATAATTAACTTTGCCTCACTGCAATCCCGTCGCGCTTTCGCTAACGGTATAAGCTATGGTGCGTCCAAAGGTGCCGTAGAGCAAATGACCCGAGCCATGGCTGAGGCTTGGTCGCGTGATGGGATAACTGCAAATGCTATTGCACCCGGTTTTTTCCGTACTGAACTCACAGCACAGGTATTTGCTGATCCTGAATTATCGAAACGAAATGCGGCGCAGACTTGTATTGGGCGGAATGGAGAAGTCTATGACATGGATGGTCCCATGATGTTTTTCTGTTCAGACGCGTCCAACTATGTGACTGGGCAAACATTGTTTGTGGACGGAGGATATACAGCGAAATGAAAGCTTTAGTGAACACAGGCGTTGAGGCGCTTAATTATATGGATTATATGGATCCGGTTGCCAAAGCCGGTGAGGAGATGGTGCAGATCCAATATTCTGGGATTTGCGGATCTGATATGCATGCGTTTTTGGGTCACGATACCAGGCGGCCCACACCGATCATTCTGGGCCATGAAGCTTCAGGCACCATCATCGGTGGGCCGCGAGATGGCACTCTGGTCACGATCAATCCGTTGAATGGCTGTGGCAAATGTGCATCCTGCTTGGCTGGAAAATCTAATATTTGTGCTGACCGTCAGATAATTTCTATGCCACCCCGCGCGGGTGCGTTTGCGGATATGGTAGCAATTCCTTTAGAAAACCTGTTGGTTGTACCGAGGCAGGATCTTTTGAAACCTGCGGCATTAACCGAACCTTTGGCCTGTGGATGGCATGCAGCGCGCTTGGGGCTACGCCGGCAGAATGGCCCGGTGTCGGGTTTAACATGTGTTGTGTTAGGTGGTGGTGCGATTGGTGTTGGGGCAGCATTGTGTCTGAGTGCTATGGGTGTTCACGATATCACTTTGATTGAAGTGAACCCCCTGCGACTTGAAACTCTACACGGCATTGCTGGCTTTGAGGCCACTGATGGCAACGATGCCAGTGCCCCTGTGCCTAGCAGTGCGGACTTGGTAATCGATGGTGTTGGCTTTGCATCTACACGGACTTCGGCCTGTGAATTGGCAAAGCCAGGTGGTGTAATCTGTCATATCGGTCTTGGTTCTGGAGAGGGTGGCGTTGATGTACGCCGTCTGACCCTGCAAGAGATTACTTTTATAGGTACCTATACCTATACACCACAAGACTTCCGCGACACAGGCGCTGCAATTTTTGCAGGTCAGCTTGGGCCGCTGGATTGGGTCGAAACCCGCCCTTTGTCAGAAGGGCAAGCAGCATTTGAAGATATCCGTAACGGTCGCACCCCTGCGCCAAAGATAATTCTAATTCCCTGAAAGGAGCCTCATGTCCGTTAGTGAAAAAATAGTGGCTGACTTCGTTGCCAATGGCATTGAATTTGTCACCACAGTACCGTGCAAACAGCTTGGTGGCGTTATCGACGCTGTTGAGAAAGAGCCCAAAATTTACCATATTCCCTCGAATAAAGAAGACGAGGGCATGGGCCTTTGTGCCGGCGCGTTCATGGGTGGCAAACGCCCTGCAATCATCATGCAGAATACTGCAATTGGTGTGACAGTGAACACATTGGTCACTTTGACTCAATTCTACCGAATGCCTTTGCCGATGCTAATCTCTTACCGTGGTGAGCTCAAAGAGCCCGTTGCATGCCAAGTTGAAATGGCTGTGCACACGAAGGCACTGCTAAACCAGCTTAACATCCCAACCTATCACTTTCATAAGCCTGGCGACGAGCAAGAGCTGGATGCTATTTTGAAGTATACTTTTATGTGCAACAAACCGGTGGCCATTCTCACTGATGCAACGTTCTGGGGAGGTTACTAATATGATCCGTTCTGAAATTATCCGTGATATTGCTCCTATTCTGCGCGATCAATTAGTTGTGTGTAACATCGGATTACCAAGTCAAGAGCTGCATCTGATCGATGACCAAGCAAGCACATTCTACATGTTGGGCACTATGGGCTTGTCATCCTCGATTGGTTTGGGCGTGGCCTTGGCGCAGGACCAAACAGTTATCTCTATTGATGGCGATGGCTCTGTTTTGACTAACTTTGGGACTTTACCTACGATTGCAAATAACGTGGCTGACAACTTCATTTTGTTGATCATCGATAATGGGAGCTATGGCTCGACAGGCGATCAACCCACTTATGCAGGTAAAAAAACATCGCTCACAGCGGTGGCACGTGCCTGTGGATGCGAAAATGTAATTGAATGTCAGGCGGAAGAGACCAGTAGCGTCTTGCAAGGAGCAATTAACAGTAAAAAAATGACAGTAATCGTTGCCAAATGTGAAAGTGGTAACATCAAGGTTCCTGTAATTACCAAAGACCCAGTTGTGATCCGAGATCGGTTTATGACTGAAGTTATACGTCGAAACGCGTAATCCTTGTATAATATAAACTGGGCCTGTCATTCATTTGGTGGGCCTTTTTTGTTGCCTATGGCCTGGGTAGAATGTTGACTTAACTGTGGAGTATTTATTGTTCCTGAACGGAATAAAATAAATACTCACAAAGGCGCTTAAGCAACGCTTGGAGTGATCTGAAGTATTTTTGTAAACCTATGGCATCCCGTACGAGAATCGAACTCGTCTTTTCAGGTTGAAAACCTGACGTCCTAACCGATAGACGAACGGGACACTGCTAGTAGGCCGCTATTTAGGGAAAGCTTGGCTCTGTGGCAAGTCGATTCTTTGCTTTTGCCAGATGTTTTTAGGTGTAAGGTTTCATGCGGGGCTGGCGTCTTCAATTCGTAGCTGAGGGCGCGAGCGCCCTCCCCATGTATTTACCTCTAAACGGCCAACAATATGCATCTTTGAACCTTGGGCATTGCTGAGAGCTGCGCCAAGGGGGCCGTCGAAAGCGCCAAAGCAGATTGCATCTAGTTTAGTTCCGAACCCATCGCTTAGCGTTACTTTCAAATGGGCTTCGCCAACGGGCTTAGCGAATGCGACTGTGCAGTCCGGAAAAGCAAATCTAGGGGCTGATGCTCCGGCGCCGAAGGGGCCAGCTTGATCCAGCTGTTCAATCAGCTGCAATGTGGCACCACCGGGCATCAATGTGCCATCCAAATTCAAATCAGCGGGGCCGAGTTCTCCGGCACCCTGTGCCTCCAACAATTTACCTAATTTTTCCATGGCTGGTTTCAACTGCGCTCGGGTGAGTGTCAAACCTGCAGCCATCTTATGTCCACCGCCTTTTTCAATGTCACCATCCCGAGCCAACTTTTGAATGGCTACGCCCAGATCTATACCAGCCACAGATCTGCCGCTGCCTTTGCCAATGTCGCCATCAAACCCTATCACCACAGAGGGACGGTTAGTTTTTTCTTTAAGCCGTGAGGCCACAATGCCCACCACGCCTGGATGCCAACCATCCTGCGCCGCCCAAGCTAACGGATGCGTCAGACCGCGTTCCTCAGCTTGCTTCATGGCTGCAAGTCTCACAGAGGTCTCAACGCTACGACGTTCGGTGTTGAGCTCTTCTAATTTGTCGGCCATGGCTGCGGCCTCGTGCTGGTTGGTGC
The DNA here is from genome assembly GCA_905182195.1 of Alphaproteobacteria bacterium UBA4588. GTDB lineage: Bacteria > Pseudomonadota > Alphaproteobacteria > Rhodobacterales > Rhodobacteraceae > Planktomarina. The sequence goes on along the minus strand of CAJJAW010000007.1, from coordinate 173,049 downwards.
TGCACAACAAGCGTGCGCCCAAATCCGCTTTGCCAATTCTGCCACCAGCGTTAATGCGTGGCCCTAAGACATACCCTAGATGATAGGCGCTAGGGGCCATGTCTAAATGGGCTGCGTCAGATAGAGCATTTAACCCTAGCCGCTTGCGTTGTCCCATCACTTTTAATCCCTGGCGTACAAATGCGCGATTGACGCCCACTAATGGTGCTACATCAGCCACGGTGGCTAAAGCGACGAGATCAAGTGAGTTAATTAAGTTTGGTGGTGTTTGGCCTGACAACCGCATCAGGCGCGCGGCTTCGATTAACACCATGAATACAACTGCAGCCGCGCATAGATGAGCTAAGTCGCCAGTTTCGTCTTGCCGGTTCGGGTTCACTACAGCTTTGGCCAGCGGCAGGGTCTCTCCGCCTAAGTGATGATCCACAACAACAACATCAGCGGCGGTGCCTGCTGCCAAAGCCTCATGGGACAGTGTGCCGCAATCAACGCAGATAATTAAATCATGCTCTGCAGCTAGGGCTTGAATGGCTTCTGGGTTGGGCCCATAGCCTTCGTCAATTCGGTCAGGTACATACAGCGTCGGTACAATTGAGAAATGTGCTAAAAAGTCAAAGAGAAGGGCTGCTGATGCCCCGCCGTCAACATCATAGTCCGCAAAAATTGCTATATTTTTGCCCGCCTGAACCACGTCTAGAATAATTTCTGCCGCTAAGGTGCAATCTTTTAGTGTTTTGGGGTCGCTCATGGTGGCGCGCAAGGTTGGGTTGAGAAAGTCATCAGCATGCTCTGGAGTGACGCCTAAACGCGCTATGACATGGCACAGCTGCAGTGGCAGGTCCGTTTGCTGGTTCAGATTTAGAGCTTGGCGTTCCACCACAAGAGATGGGCCCACCCAACGCCGGTTTGAAATTGAATTCTCAACGCCAAGATACATATCAGTTTGTCGGTATGCGGTATGTCATCCGCCGTACAGATCCGGTTTTGGACCGCATCAAGATGGTTTCGGTAGTCATAAAGCCAATTTCGCGTTTGATGCCGGCCAGAATGGATCCATCTGTCACGCCGGTTGCAGCGAAGATTACATCTTGTGTTACCATCTCATCGCGGCTGTAGATACGGTTCAAATCTGTAATACCTGCTTTGGCAGCCCGACCGCGTTCGTCATCATTACGAAATATCAAACGCCCCCACATTTGGCCACCCATACATTTTAGAGCTGCTGCGGCTAGAACACCTTCAGGTGCACCGCCGAGGCCCATATACATGTCGATGCCCGTGGTTTCCGATTCCGCACAGTGAATCACACCGGCTACGTCTCCATCGGTGATGAGCCGAATGGCACAACTTGTTGTACGTAACTCTGCGATCATAGTATCATGGCGTGGGCGTTCCAGCACACAGACTGTGATGTCTTCCTCAGAACAATTTTTAGCTGCCGCCAAAGCTCGCACTCTTTGGGCAGGTTCCATATCTAACGATACAACGTTTTCTGGCAGGCCTGGGCCTACGGCTAGCTTTTCCATGTAGACATCTGGTGCGTGCAGCATGGAGCCACGTGGGCCCAAAGCTATCACAGTCAAGGCATTGGGCATGTCTTTGGCAGTTAGGGTGGTTCCTTCCAACGGGTCCAAAGCAATATCCACCGCGGGACCTTTGCCTGACCCCACTTCTTCACCAATGAAGAGCATTGGAGCTTCATCGCGCTCACCTTCTCCGATGACTACTACCCCCGCAATATCCAACATATTCAACTGGGTCCGCATGGCGTTTACAGCGGCTTGGTCGGCTGCTTTTTCGTCCCCTCGCCCGATCAGTTTCGCCGAGGCGAGTGCGGCTTGTTCGGCCACTCGCGCAAGCCCAAGTGATAGGGCGCGATCGTGAAATTCGATTGGGTCAGACATAAGAGCTTCCTTTAACAGTTTCTTGAGCCCTAACTTGCTGGCCCGCCCGATTGCAATACTGAGCGCGCTAACAGTACTCAAAAAGTTTAATGTTAGTCTAAAATATTTGAACAGCGGGTCTCTATTGCGTCAAGCCGTTTCAATCCTTAGGGCAACTGGCGTGCCCTCAACCACCTTTGTTATGTTGAAATCAACTAAAACTTGGTCGATAGCTGCTCGGGTGGTTTTGTGGGTCACAATTAGAACTGGGGCCTTGCCCGCATCATGGCCATACTGGCGCATCCGATCAATCGACACGCCCGCTTCGCCCATTACGGCGGCAATTTTTGCCAAGGCGCCGGGTTTGTCCAGCAGCTGCATGCGCAGATAAAATGGGGCTGGGGTGGTTGTAGCTGCTGGGTGTGCTTTGCTCAATGTTTTTGCTGGTTGGCCAAATGTGTTAAGGCGCAGGCCTCGAGCTAAATCCAAGATGTCAGACATGACAGCTGAGGCTGTTGGGCCTTCGCCGGCCCCCGCGCCGCGCAGCACAATCTGGCCGGAGTCATCTCCCTCGAGGATCACCATATTGGTACCACCCTCCAACTGACCTAAAGGCGAGATGGTTGGAACAAGGCAAGGCGTCATGCGTTGTTCTAGGCCTCGACCTGTCATCTGTGCCACGCCCAGAAGCTTGACCCGGTAGCCCATATCGGCTGCTGCACGAATATCTTCGATGGTCACCGCTCCAATGCCTTCCAGCACCACATTGTCAAAATCAACCTCGGTGCCATAAGCAATAGAGGCCAGAAGCGCCAATTTATGTGCAGCATCTATGCCTCCCACATCGAGATTCGGGTCAGCTTCAAGGTAGCCAAGCGCATTGGCTTCAGCAAAAATATCTTCATAGGTTAGACCTGAGGTCTCCATGCGTGTTAGTATGTAGTTGCAGCTGCCGTTCATCACGCCCAAAATTCGGTTAATTTTATTACCTGCCAAACCTTCACTTAAAGCTTTTACAACGGGGATCCCACCAGCGACAGCCGCTTCAAATCTGATTGCTCGGCCTGCTGATTCAGCTGCAAGTGCCAGAGATTGACCGTGCACTGCGAGCATAGCTTTGTTGGCCGTAACTACATCTTTCCCAGCCGCAATCGCGGCCTCCGTTGCGTCTTTTGCAGGGCCGTCACTGCCACCAATCAATTCAACAAAAACGTCCACGTCCTCACGCATGGCTAAGGCTATTGGATCATTTTCCCAGGCTAAACCAGATAGATTTATACCGCGGTCTTTTGATCGTGATCTCGCAGACACAGCGGTGACTATAACATCTCTACCTGTACGAAGAGATATTAAACTTGCGTTCTTGTTGATTATTTTTAGAACTCCAACACCAACGGTGCCAAGTCCTGCGATGCCTAGTCTCAGGGGAGCTATGATCATAATACGTCCTTACAGGCTAAAAATTCAGAGTGGATATAATTATAAAACGATTCTACCGCAACGATAGTCTCAGTGGAAGCAGATCTAATTTAGTGAATATTGACATCTGATTGGGCGTATCAATCTCTGGTTGAGTTTTGAGAGCGTAAATTGTCAGCTCGGCGGCGCATATTGTCGAGCTGACTGGCTTTGAATGGTTGCGCTACCCGGCTTAAACTAGTGGGGATGTTGTTGAGTGCTTCAGAACTCAAAAATTCTGTAAATTCAGCTTGCGGGTCGCCTAATGGTGCTGCTTTTTCCAATTCAGGAAAAGATGCGCAGCCAAAAATTGTACAGGCGAGCCCCAAGTTTAAAATATAAAGTTTCGTGGTCATAATCTGTTTCTAGACAGCTAATTACACTTCGGCAAGTAATGCTGATTGATCTGAACGTGTGTTCAGTTAACATGCGGCTATGGCGCGTAAAACTGGATCTCACTCGGAAATAACTGGACCAAGGATAAAACAGGCAGCGCTTGAGCTGTTTGCACGCCACGGGTTTGCCGCTGTGACTATGCGCCAAATTGCAGCAAACGTGGGGGTCCAGGCTGGCGCTATTTACAATTACACCTCAGACAAGCAGGCGCTATTGTTTGATCTTCTGGATGGGCACATGGCGGATTTGCTGAGTAAATGGTCAGCGGAATTGGTGCCTGTGGACCCTATCGCCGCACTTGATCATTTCGTAGCCTTCCACTTGGATTTTCACATAAAGCGACCCGAATTAGTGTTTATCTCTTACATGGAACTGCGCAACTTAACCGAGGTGAATTTCAAGGCTATTGTGGAAAAACGCCGCATTTATGAAAAAATCATTTATAATTTGATATTGAGTGGGGTTGTTGCGGGCGATTTTCGGGTGCCTGATCCGAAAATTACCAGCTTAGCACTTATTGCCCTTCTCACTGGACCAGTCGACTGGTTTCGCGAAGATGGCCGATTGACCAGCGATGAGTTGACCCGCAAATATTGCGCTTTGACGCGTCAAACTCTTGGTGTCAGTGCGCAGGCTTGATAAACGTGCCGTTGCGCAGTTCTGAGAATGCGTGCATCAACTCTTCGCGCGTATTCATAACAATGGGCCCATGCCAAGCAACAGGTTCATCGATGGGCGCGCCTGAGATCAACAGAAACCGAACACCTTCAGGTCCAGCCTGCAAACACACCTCGTCTCCGGTGCCGAAACGGATCAAGGTGCGATTGCCAGACAGATCGCGGATGTTGACCTCTTGGCCAGCCACCTCTTTCTCCAGCAGCACACCGGTTGGGGGGGATGCGTCGGCGAAAGCCGCAGCACCATCATACACGTAGGCAAACGCCCGGCGATAAGTGTCAATTTTAAAGTTCTTTTGCCCACCGGGCGGCACGTATATATCCAGATACTGTGGATCTGCGGCGATACCATCAACGGGGCCTTTTTTGCCCCAAAACTCGCCAACTATAACTTTGACGCGGGTCCCATCGTCATCAACTACTTCTGGAATTTCAGTTCCTGCCACATCTTGATAGCGTGGCGCTGTCATCTTGAGGCTACCGGGTAAATTGCCCCAAAGCTGAAATCCATGCATTTGTCCATGTTGGTTGCCCTGCGGCATTTCTTGATGCATGATCCCGCGTCCGGCGGTCATCCATTGCACATCGCCCGCGCCTAAAGTGCCTTTGTTACCCAGGCTGTCGCCATGCTCAACGGTTCCCGACAAGACATAGGTGATAGTTTCGATGCCGCGGTGGGGATGCCATGGGAAGCCTTTTTCGAAATCTTCGGTTAATTCATTGCGAAAGTCATCGAACAGCAAAAATGGATCCATCTCTGAGGGATCTTGAAAGCCAAAAGCTCGATGAAGTTTAACACCGGCGCCTTCGAGCGTGGGAGAGGCCTGGCGAGTTTCGATTGTGGGACGCAGCGACATGGTAAAAACCTTTTGATTTAGATTCCAGATATAGAATATTCTAATTTTGAATATAAGATACAATAATTAGCTTGAGTACTCTAAAATTGAGAACGGCATTGGGTCAAATTCAGCGCCGCTCCCACCAGCTGCTGGGTTTCAGACGCCCCACGCGGTATCTGTCTAGCCAAAGGGCCACTCGTCGGGCAGGTGAGAGCGCCAATCTAAGCCAAAGCCTATGTGGCCAGCTGCTAAATTCGCGATTAAATGGGCACACTCGCATGCAAATAGCGCAGTCACTGCTGAGTTTTGTCCAGAACGAAAAGCATTTTTCAGCGTCGGAAGTCCATTTCTTCACGCCCTGAATTGAAGATGCGCCACCGCCAACTTTTGGCGGTCCTAATGGTAGTGCTTTGACTGGGCACGCATCGGCACATTTGGTGCAGATATCGCAAAACTTCGCCACACCAGGCCGTTTGGGGAGGTCCACTGTCAGTGGCATGTCAGTGAATATCTTTGAGAACCGTAACCGCGGGCCAAATTCAGGTGTTATAACCAATTGATTGCGCGCATATTCGCCCAGGCCTGCTTGGACCGCCATTGGGATGACCAGACCTGTGTCATTCATTGAGGCCACCGCCTGATAGCCCAGATTGCGAATATAAGCCGCAACTTGCATCACAATAGCAGCTTCGTGGCTGTATTCGCGACCTGTCGCTGCTCCGCCAAGGGCGGAGGGATAGGTACGCACCAGCTCTTGATCCATCTCGTGGCCTAAAACAATCACGTGGCTGAGCCCTTCTGGAAGGCCAATATCTACCTCGGACATATCACGCACATCCACCCGTGAATCATAAAGCCACCGGGGATCTAGTGTGGTCACACCGCATAAATCCGCTCCAAAAAAGTGGGATACTTTTTTTATATCGGCTGTTGCGGCCTGGGGGCTGTCAAAGGCCATTTTGTCCTCGGCCACTGGCGTGTCGTTACTTATAGGGGCTTGAAAGCCTTCGCGCCGACCTTGGCCTGCAAAGCGGTCTGTCATGATGTCTGAGATCAACCAACTGGCATTGCGCAGGGCAAAATCTCTTTGAGTAAATCCGTCACCGCGACGCGGGGCGGCCTCCATTCTGTAGCTGGCGAAAAAAGCATCGGTTTTTTCAGTCCGCACTGCAGAATCCCAAAAGGCGCGTGAGAACACATCATTTTTCTGAGAAAACCTTTTGAATTCAGATGTTATTTCAATTCCTGCGGCGTGATCATCAGATTTTTGCATAAAATCATCTTGCAAAATCACAACGGAGATAACAAGCGTCGCAAATAGGGGCGACATGTCGGCTATGGGTGCTTTTGTGCGCTTACAAACGAGATTGGGGGATGGCTTATGAAAATTGGATTTATTGGGCTTGGTAATGTTGGTGGCAAATTGTCAGGTAGTTTGTTGCGTAATGGAGTGGACCTAAGCGTACATGATTTAAACACTGAGTTTGTGACAGATTTTGTGTCTCGCGGTGCGACTGATGGGGTTAGCCCTGCACATCTGATGCAAACTTGCGACGCCGTTATCACTTGTTTGCCAAGTCCCGCCGCTTCTGACGCCGTGGTGACGGAAATGCTACCCTATGTGGGCCCCGGTAAAATTTGGATGGAAATGTCGACCACTGACGCCAATGAGGTTAAGCGTCTTGGTGCCTTAGTTTTGGCGGCGGGCGGCGAGGCTGTAGATTGTCCGGTGTCCGGTGGCTGTCATCGGGCTGATACTGGCAATATTTCAATTTATGCGGGCTGTGAGCGTGCGACCTTTGATAAAGTCTTGCCGATCCTGGCGCATATGGGACGTCGTATCTTGCATGTTGGCGATATTGGAAATTCAAGCACTTTGAAAGTAATGACCAACTATCTGGCTACTGCTAATCTGATCACTGTTTGTGAGGCTCTGACTGTGATGAAGGCGGCTGGCATGGATTTGGGTACGACTTATGAGGCTATTGCAATGTCATCAGGCACTTCGTTTGTCCATGAAACCGAAAGCCAGCTAATTCTATCGGGCTCTAGGGACGTAAACTTCACTATGGACTTGGTACAAAAAGATATTGGATTGTTCCAAAAGATCGCGGATGACCATGGGGTACCTTTGGAGATTTCTCCAATGGTCATCGGTATTATGAGGGACGGGCAGGAGCAATTTGGCGAGCGCGCTCAATCAGATAGAATCATTGAAAGGTTAGAAAAAGTGACGGGCTTAAGCATCTTGGCAGCAGGGTTTCCTGAACATCTGGTGGACGATGAACCAGAAGAGATTGGATATGAAGTGACTGTACGCCGTTAAGAGGCAGTTTCAACTTTTATCTTTGGCCATTTCAGGGCAGTAAAGCTGAGAGGTGGCAGCCTCCCAATGAAATTTTGAGGAAGCAGGACATGTCAGATTCTGTTATTGCTAAACTAGAGGCGTCACCTGTACGGCGTAGTCTTGCCCTGTTAGTTATGATGTTGCTCGGCTTTTTGTTAGTATATTTGGCAATTACCACAGACGCTAGTTTTTTCCATAAGGTATTTCTTGTGATTGTTGCTGCCGCTGTTTTATGGATGGCACGTGCGATGCAACGCGGCACCAGGGGCCATATTGAACTGCGTGAGACTGGCTTATTTTTTGAAAATGGGCAGTGTTTGACTTTAATTAATGAAATTACTCGGATCGACCGTGGTGTTTTTGCGTTCAAACCCTCCAATGGGTTTGTGGTGAGTTTGAACCAGAAGACACAGCGTGCCTGGGTTCCAGGCCTTTACTGGAAATTTAGTACGAAAATTGGAATCGGTGGTGTAACCACGCCTTCAGATGCGAAATTTATGGCAGACACTTTAGCGGTTTTGATTGCAGGACGTGCGGGCTAGTTTAATTTGTTATGATGCTTTTGTTTTTACTGGGTTTCATTACTTTTAAATTTATTTATGATGCGACAGTATGCCCTATTTTTAAAGGAATGTTTGATGCCCTCTATTAATTCTCCAGAGCCTAGCTTCCGTGACAGTGTCGATATTATGTTCAACCGAGCAGTTGCATTGCTGGATTTGCCCCCGGGTCTTGCTGAAAAGATTCGGGTATGTAACGCTACATATACGGTGCGCTTCGGGGTAAGGCTTCGCGGCGAAATCACAACTTTCACTGGTTACCGAGCTGTACATTCTGAACATATGGAGCCTGTAAAAGGCGGTATCCGCTATTCCCTTGGCGTCAACCAAGATGAAGTGGAGGCTCTTGCTGCTTTGATGACCTATAAATGTGCTTTAGTTGACGCGCCTTATGGTGGCTCTAAAGGTGGGTTGCGTATTGACCCTCTGGCGTATGATGAACATGAGCTAGAGCAAATCACGCGTCGCTTTGCTTATGAATTGATCAAACGTGATCTGATCCATCCATCGCAAAACGTCCCAGCTCCAGATATGGGCACTGGTGAGCGCGAAATGGCATGGATTGCTGACCAATATCAAAGAATGAATACAACTGACATCAACGCACGTGCCTGTGTTACTGGAAAGCCGGTTAACGGTGGCGGCATTCAGGGTAGGACTGAGGCTACCGGGCGTGGTGTCCAATATGCCTTACAAGAGTTTTTTCGCCATCCTGAAGACATAAAAGCCGCTGGCCTAAATGGTCAATTGGATGGCAAGTCTATAATTGTTCAGGGCTTAGGTAATGTAGGATACCACGCTGCAAAATTTTTAAGCGAGGAAGATGGTGCACGGATTACTGGTGTGATTGAACGTGACGGTGCCGTGAGTAACCCTGACGGGCTTAACATAGAAGAATTGAAGGCCTGGATTGCAGAGCATGGTGGAGTAAAAGATTTTCCTAGTGCCAGCTACACAACTGATGGATCATCAATTTTGGAAGCCGCTTGTGATATTTTAATCCCAGCTGCACTTGAAGGTGTAATCCACCGAGACAATGCTGATGCTGTGAAAGCCCGTCTTATAGTAGAGGCAGCAAACGGCCCGGTGACTGCTGGAGCTGATTTGATTTTGCGAGGCAAGGGTGTTGTTATTATACCTGATATGTACGCCAATGCCGGTGGTGTGACTGTCTCCTATTTTGAGTGGGTGAAAAATTTAAGTCATATTAGGTTTGGACGAATGGAACGTCGCCGTGAAGAATCAAGAAACCAATTGATTGTTGAAGAGCTGGAACGTTTAAGTTCGGCCTCGGATATTGGCTGGCAGCTGACGCCAGACTTTAAAATGCGATATCTCAAAGGAGCCACGGAGCTTGAGTTGGTGCGCTCGGGTCTGGATGATACGATGCGTGGGGCTTATAATGATATGGCTGAAGTGTGGCGTAGTCGTAGCGATGTTCCTGATATGCGGACGGCGGCGTATCTGGTGAGTATTGGCAAGGTGGCTGGGGCCTATAAAGCCAAGGGTTTGTGATTAAATTAGATTGAGGCCGAGGCTTGAGAGTTTACCCTGCAGCTTTGGGCTTCAGGGTTTCAATAGGAATATATAGTTTTGCCTAATTGCGCGTGTAGCAACCCCGTGCCATATCTTTACCTCAGAAAGGTCCTCATGCGTTGAGACATGAAAGTTGCTATGAAAATTGACTCTCAAGAGTTGATTTGGGCTGCTTCTTTCGAAGGGCCAACTTGAGGATGGGAAGTAGAAAATTTGCGGTACCCGGTCGAATGGATGATGGCAAAAAATATTAGTTTGATGGGCTTTGTGGCTGCCGTTTGCGTTTTCAATTTAATAGCCTTCCAGCTCCCTTTGTTGCGGTACGCCATAAAAGTCAGTGACTTGGCTGACATTCATGGTGTTACCCAGATCGTTTCTTTGCAAATTCTACAGATTTGTCTTTTGGCGGCAATGCTATTTTTGCTGTCAACTATGTCTGTGTTTGTGATGAAATTTGTGACTGCTATTTTGCTGATTTGCAATGCAATTGGGCTGTATTTTATGGTTAGCTACGGTATCGAAATTGATCGCTCGATGATCTCGAATATTTTTAATACGGACCCGCGGGAAACAGCGGAGCTTTTACATGTTTCTATGATCCCGTTTGTTTTAGTTTTAGGCTTGGTGCCGGCCCTAATGACTTTGTTGGTTGGCGTCACAGCGCCTCGACGCATTTGGCGTTTGGTTTATTGCGTTGGATCTATTGTACTGTTGACCCTCTGGATCATTATGACGTCTTTCACTGTGCTTTGGTACGACAAACACGCCTCTCGGATGGGTAGTAAGATTTTGCCGTGGTCTTATATTATCAACACGGCAAGATATTTTAACCGTGAGGCTATGGATAACCGTGAGCAGGTACTGCTCCCCAGGGCATACTTCCTGACTGAAACACCGCTAAAAAAAGAGGTTGTAATCCTCGTGATTGGTGAGGCGGCTCGCGCGGATCGGTTTGCTGCGCTGGGCTATGAACGTCAAACCAATCCCTTTACTGCTGATCAACGGCTTGCCGCTTTTCCAATCGGATTATCTTGTGCTACTAATACTATTGCGTCCATGGCGTGCATCCTCACCCATGAGGGCAGTGATGCCTCCTCGCGTACGACATTTGAGCCTTTGCCAAGTTATCTTAAAAGGCACGGTATTGTAACACTTTTTAGGAGCAATAATTCTGGTCCACCGCCTATGGATGTGGATATCTACCAAACAACAGCCGAGATTTTGATGGAATGCGAAGGCACAGATTGCCCTTTGCTCGGGTATGATGGTGTTTTAAATTGGAAGTTGTCAGAGCTCTTAAGAGACATAGAGGGTGACAGGATTTTTGTAGCTCTGCACCAAAGTGGGAGCCATGGGCCTGCCTACTATAACAAATACCCACCTGATTTTGAATATTTTATACCGGTATGCAAAACGGTCCAGATTGCAAAGTGTACTGAGGAAGAGCTGAATAATGCGTACGACAATACCATAAGATACACCGATAGTTTGATTGCTGATTTAATCGCTCAATTGGAGGAGCTGGATGATATAAATGCAACTTTGATTTATGTATCAGACCATGGCCAATCCTTGGGTGAAGATGGCTATTATCTTCATGGCGCACCGATTGCGATAGCCCCGCGCCAACAGAGAGAAGTTCCATTTTTGGTTTGGATGTCTAAAGGGTTCCGGCAATCGCGTAACCTAAATAACTCAACCATTTTGAGGGACATTACGTTCCCGCATGACTTCCCATTTCACAGTGTTATGGGTGCATTCGGAATGCGCAGCGACATTTACAAACCGCAATTTGACGTTTTTAGTCGTAGTAATGAGGGGGGGTAAAGTGGCTTTCATTTATATAATTCGGCAGCCTATCAGAGTTTTTTATAAACATACTGTTCTAGTTATGATGATGCTCTTAGTAATTATTTTGGCGTCAATTTATCCCAGTGATTTGGAAAACGACTACGCCGCTTCTAAGGGGGGGCATGATATGCCGTTTGTGGTTGCGACTGAAAATTATGGCCGTCACATTAATACAGTACTTCCTTTTGCTTTGGCGCTGATGCTTAAAGACAAAGAGGGGCTTAAACAGCTCGCTGTTATCACAGTAGCAGGAATTTTGGCGTCACATGGTCCTAAGCGCCTGCTAAACGATGTTGAAATAATGGGCACACGGCTTGGGCAAAGGCCTAACTCTCCTACGAGTAAGCATAATACACCCTCAGGTCATTCAACGCTAGCGGGAGCCTGTGCATATTTTATTATGAGGCGGTATAGTGTATGGTTGGGTTTGTTTGTTATCCCCGTGCTATTTGCCACAATGTATGCGCGAGTTATGTTGGACAAGCATACGATTTCTGCTACTATTGCTGGTGCCGCGACTGGGCTTCTTGTCGCTGGTTTGTTTTCGACAAAGTTTTCTGATTTCCGCAGTAGCCTACGGCGACTTTTTTTGGGGTAATATGACGTCTATAAAACCCTCACCGCGTGAGCCATTTTCGAAAATGCTTCCTAATATTGTAACAATTTTTGGGATCTGTGTTGGCCTGACTGCGGTTAGGATGGCGCTGCAAGACAACATCAACACAGCTCTTTATCTGCTAGTCTTTGCGATGATCTTGGATGCCGTAGATGGGCGTCTTGCACGTGCCTTGCAGAGCGAGAGCAAGATCGGCGCCGAGCTGGATACGCTTGCGGATTTTTTCAACTTTGGCATCGCGACCCCGCTGGTGATATATTTCACCATCTTCGCCAATACGGAAGCGTCTAGATTTGGCTGGATTGCAGTGATGATCTTTTCCGTATGTTGCGCGCTGCGTTTGGCGCGGTTTAACGTGAGCCAAAGCAGTGACGTGAAATCGGTTAACTTTGTTGGTGTGCCGGCCCCAGCTTTGGCCTGCCTCGGGTTATCACCGCTCTTTTTGGTAATGGCGGGCGTTGATGTGGCAGAGCATTATGCAGTGCCGGCAATCATCTTTGTGGTGATATGCGCAGGGCTTGCTGTTGGGACCTTTCCGACCATGTCTTTAAAGGGAATAACTTTTCCGGCCTCTATGCGATTGCTGGTCATCTTGCTCGTTGTCATCTTTTTAATCTGCCTGATTGTTTTCCCATGGCATACTCTTCTGGTTGCGAATGCGATTTATCTTTTGATGATCCCTATTTTTGCCTATGCAAATAGATCTAAGCCAGCCGTGGACATTTAAATTATGACGTTAAAAAGGCCAACCCACCCGTTAATGCTTGTTGTGGTATCTATTGCCGTTGTGTTCGCGCTGCATAACGCCACGTTCTGGAGTATTTGGGCAGAAGTTTTTGACGGTTTCAGTGGTCGTGGCGTGGCGTTTTCTGGGGCATTCTTTCTTTTGTGCTGTGGCCTGGTTTCAGTATTCGCTTTTAACCGTCTGTTGCGGCCTTTTATTGCATTCTTGTTTGTCCTGTCCGCTGTGACTTCTTTTTATATGGACCAACTCGGTGTAGTGATTGACCGGGAGATGATCCAAAATACGATGTCGACTACAATCACTGAAGGCAAACATCTGATCACTGCGCCGTTTATAATCTGGGTGTGTTTGGCCGGTTTCCTGCCTGCGGTATTGGTTTTATACATCCGAATATCAAACCGAAGTTTTGTCAAAGCTATTTGGCAAAATTTGCTTGCTTTATTGCTCTGTGTAGTTGGATTTGTTGGGCTGATTGCAACGGATTTGAAAGGCAACGCTTCCGTTCTGCGGACGCGAATTGATTTGAAATCCAGTTTTCAACCGTTGGCGCCCATCGTGGAATCTTTTCGCTATGTTGCAATGCTCACGCGCTCTGCGACGTTGGAGTTCAACGAAATTGGCCTTGATGCAGTTTTAGTTGAGGATTTTAACGCCTCCGGAAAGCCAAAGCTAACCGTAGTTGTGGTGGGAGAAACTGCCCGTGCGCAGAACTTCAGCCTAGGGGGGTATGGTCGTTTAACCAATCCGGAGTTGGCTAAAAAAGACATCGCTTATTTTCAAAATGTTTCAAGCTGTGGCACATCCACCGCCGTATCTTTGCCTTGCATGTTTTCCAAATTTGATCGCTCTGCATATTCCTATGAACTCGGAAAATCGCATGAAAATGTTTTGGATGTGGTTCAACGCGCGGGATACCGGGTGGAATGGATCGAAAATAACACTGGCGACAAAGGGCTGGCAGCGCGGGTGGCCTATTCTTCAGTTACATATGCTGATTATCCTGCTTTTTGTGGGGAAGGCGAATGCGTCGATGGCATTTTGGTTGAAGAAGTTGTACAGCGATTGGGAGGCATTCAATCGGATACGGTTTTGGTGTTGCATCAAATTGGCAGCCATGGCCCAGCGTATTATCTGCGATACCCTGAGGCTTTTGAACGGTTCCAGCCGGCCTGCCGCACGTCCAATTTTAGCGATTGCACGGCGCAAGAGGTGACCAATGCATATGATAATACCATCGCCTATACAGATAAGGTTTTGGCGGATTTGATTGACCTTCTAGCAGCACAAGACAACCTGAGTACATCGATGATTTATGTCTCTGATCATGGAGAGTCCTTGGGAGAGAAGGGGCTGTACCTGCACGGCGCCCCCTATTTCATGGCCCCTGATGAGCAGACCAAAGTACCAATGATCATTTGGCTATCGGAGGGTTATCAACGAGCTACGGGGGTAGATCTTGAGTGCTTGACTGCTGAACCTGCTCCAGACTATTCCCATGCAAATCTGTTTCATACTTTGTTAGGTATGACTGGAGTTGAGACTGCTGAGCGTGATCCGCAACTCGATATTTTTGACACTTGCAGAAAGAAGTCTAATGGCTGAAAATCATAGGACCCCTGAAAAAGTTCATGGTATGGCCCATATCTTTGCCGCGGCCTCCTATTCATGGTTTGGCGCAAAACGGCTTTGGGGTGAGACGGCGTTTAGGCACGAATTGTTGGCGGGGGGACTTGTTCTTATACTTTTCTCCCTAATCGGCGTGGCCACTGCGTATTTCATGTTCGCAATTCTGTTAATTTTACTTACTCTGGCGCTAGAGGCGCTGAACACTGCTATTGAGGAAATTGTAAACCTTGTGTCTCCGGAATGGTCACTCACGGCAAAACATGCCAAAGACCTCGGATCATTCGCGGTATTCTGTATGCTTTGTTCAAACGGGGTTTTTGCGCTTTTCGTTATCCTAACAACTTTCGATTGGATTTAGTCATATGAACATGATGAAAGTTATCGCCGTCCCAATGCATCCTGAGGGCCGTAAATTCGTTGCCATTTTTGCGGCCGTAGCCGCGGCGCTTTGGCTGGTATGGGAGCCGTTTTTTTGGCTGGGCGTTGGGATGACAGTGTGGTGTTACTATTTTTTTCGTGATCCAGTCCGCTCAGTGGCGCAAAAGCCGGGGCTGATTTTATCGCCTGCAGATGGGGTTATCTCGTTGATCACTAAGACGGTTCCACCGGTCGAGATGCTTTTGGGGAACAAGGCTCTGACGCGTGTGTCGGTGTTTATGAATGTGTTCAATTGCCATGTGAACCGTGCGCCAATGGCTGGGGAGGTGATTGCGATCACCTATCATCACGGAAAATTTGTCAACGCGTCACTCGACAAAGCTAGCGAGCACAATGAGCGCAATTCTTTGACCATTGAAGCCGCGGATAAAACCCGGATAGGTGTAACCCAAATCGCCGGATTGGTTGCGCGCCGGATTGTGTGCTTTACTAAGGTTGGCAATGGTTTGAGCGTGGGTGAGCGGTTTGGCCTCATCCGGTTCGGCAGTCGTTTGGATGTATTTTTGCCTGAAGGGATTGAGCCTGCGGTAGGTTTGGGCCAAACGGCCGTTGCCGGTGAAACCGTTTTGGCGCATCTTGGTGAGGCAAATGAAGAGTGGCCAACCCAGTCGGTCTAAGCCTCCATTGATGAATACCTATCTGGCAGATGATATAGCCCTTGCCAAACATGCAATATTTTTATTCACTACCTTTGTATGTTTTTTTAGGTGACTATAAATGCGGTTCTCGGCTCTTAAAATTTTAACCGAAGGCCTGACCGGTAATCGTGGTTGGGGGGCGCATTGGCGAGATCCTGAGCCTGCTGAAGAATATGACATTGTTATCATTGGTGGCGGTGGCCACGGCCTATCAACAGCCTATTATTTGGCCAAAGCACATGGGCTGAAAAAAATCGCAGTCTTGGAGAAGGGCTATATCGGCGGTGGCAATATTGGGCGTAACACTACAATTGTTCGGGCCAATTATTTTTTGCCTGGAAATTCAGAGTTTTATTCACATTCCTTAAAGCTCTGGGAGGGGCTGGAGACAGATCTCAATTACAATGTGATGCACTCCCAACGCGGTGTAATAGGCTTATTTCATAGTGATGGCCAGCGAGATGAGGCAATACGCAGGGGTAACTCTATCCGTAATCAAGGCGACGATGCGGAGTTGTTGAGTGTGGATCAGTTGCGCAAAATGCTGCCATATCTAGACTATGACCAGGGCCGGTTTCCTATTTATGGCGGCCTGTTGCAGCGCAGGGGTGGCACTGCTCGCCATGATGCGGTGGCTTGGGGCTATGCTCGCGGGGCCGATCAACGTGGTGTTGATTTGATCCAAAACTGCGAAGTCACCGGCATTGATATTAAAGCAGGTATAGTTCAGGGCGTACAAACCTCGCGTGGTGCTATTAGGGCCAAAAAAGTGGGTATCGTGGTGGCCGGGCGTAGTAGCCAAGTGGCTGCAATGGCGGGTATGCGCTTGCCGATTGAAAGCCATCTATTGCAAGCTTTTGTGACAGAAGGACTGAAGCCCTGCATTGACCATGTTATCAGCTTTGGTATGGGGCATTTTTACATCAGTCAATCTGACAAGGGTGGGCTGGTGTTTGGTGGGGATCTTGACATGTATGCCAGCTACGCTGCGCGTGGTAATTTGCCGATGGTTGAACATGTGGCTGAAGCGGGGATGACCTTGATGCCGATGATTGGCAAGGCGCGGATGTTGCGCAGCTGGGGCGGCATTATGGACATGACCCCCGATGGCTCACCCATCATCGATAAAACCCATATTGAAGGTTTATACCTGAATGCGGGCTGGTGTTATGGCGGCTTTAAGGCTGTGCCCGCCTCAGGCAATTGCTTTGCTCATTTAATGGCCACCGGTTCGCCGCATGCGGCGGCGCAGGGCTTCCGATTGGATCGCTTCCGGACTGGTCGCGGTTTGATGGATGAAGAGGGCACCGGCGCCCAACACAATCTGCATTAGGGGGTAGGATGGCTTTGTCATACCCAAAATATGGAGCTGCGAGACATGAGGATATGATCACATGAGGATAGGGTGCCCCCTATGCGGCGTGCGCGATCGACGCGAATTTTATTACGCGGGCCACGCTGGTGCTTTGGACCGTCCAGATCCAGCTGCCTCGGCGAAAATTTGGGATGATTATCTGCATAACCGCGACAATCCGGCCGGGCTTACCGAAGATCTGTGGCACCATGAGTCTGGCTGTGGCGCCTGGCTGGTCGTGCGCCGTAATACGGTCTCGCATGCGGTGCTCTCTGCGCGATTAGCCAAAGGTGATCAGCTATGAGAGTTTCCGGAAAAGGGTTGATCAACCGCGAAACAGTTCTGAACTTCAAGTTCAACGGCCAGCTCTTTCAAGGCTTTGCCGGCGACACTCTGGCCAGTGCGCTTTTGGCCAATGATCAACGATTGGTGGCGCGGTCGTTCAAGTATCACCGTCCACGTGGGATTATGACTGCTGGATCTGAAGAGCCAAATGCTTTGGTGACCATTTATCGCAGTGGCTCGCAAGAGCCAAATACCCGCGCCACGGTTCAGCCGCTGTATGAGGGATTGGTGGCCCAGCCTCAAAACGCATGGCCTTCACTGAAGTTTGACGCTTTGGGTGTAAACGATCTTTTGTCGCCGTTCTTGGCTGCTGGTTTTTACTATAAAACATTTATGTGGCCGCGGGCGTTTTGGGAGCGGGTCTACGAGCCTTTCATTCGCCATGCCGCGGGTCTTGGCGCTTTGGCTGCGGCATATGATCATGATCTCTATGAGAAAGCCTACGCCCATTGTGATGTTTTAATTATTGGGGCGGGCCCTTCCGGATTGATGGCGGCGCTGGCCGCAGCGCGCGCTGGGTTGGATGTGATTTTAGCTGATGAGAATGACCGTGTAGGGGGGCGGTTGCTGTCTGAAGTGGAAGAGGTCGGCAGCGTTGCAGGCCATATATGGGCAGAGGGTATTGGGGCTGAGTTGGTGGGGCTCGCCAATGTTAAGGTTATGACTAATAGCACCGTGACTGGCGCTTATGATCAGGGCACCTACGGGGCGTTGGAGCGAGTGGGCCACCATCTCCATGCGGCGCCTAAGGGCCTACCACTGGAAACCTTTTGGCGCATCACGGCAAAACGTACTATTCTTTGCGCAGGTGCTTTAGAGCGACAAATAGCCTTTAAAGACAATGATCGACCAGGGATTATGACTGCCAGCGGTATGCGCAGCTATCTTAACCGCTACGGCGTAAGTCCTGGCCAAAAAATTGCAATTTTTGGCAATAACTCTGACGCTCATCGCACAGCGCGCGATTTTTCCAATGCGGGTGTCGATGTGGTTGCGATGATTGACAGCCGCTCTGGTGTTTTGGCTCAAGGTGATTACCCTGTTTATGCTGGAACGCACGTGGTGGGCACCTCTGGCCGCCTAGGTTTACGAAGTATCACCATCCGACAGGATGGGGAGCTGAACACCATTAAGTGTGACGCTTTGGGCGTGTCAGGAGGGTGGAACCCATCGGTGCACCTCACCTGCCACATGAACGGTAGACCAGTTTGGGACGCTGGCTTGGCTAGCTTTCTGCCCCAAGAGGATGCTATTCCTGGCATGTCAGTTGCAGGTGCCGCCGCTGGGACCATGAGCACGGCAGGCGCTTTGGCGCAAGGCTATGAGATGGCGCAGAGCGCCGCGAAGGACCTTGGCAAAAGGCCCAGGGCCTTTGACTTGCCCTCAGCTGAAGATGCGCCCTATGAGATTGAACCCTTTTGGGACGTGGGCGGCAAAGGCCGCGCATGGCTGGATTTCCAAAATGATGTGACCACCAAAGACGTCAAGCAAGCGGCTCAGGAGAATTTTCGCTCGGTCGAGCATATGAAACGCTATACGACCCAAGGCATGGCCACGGATCAGGGCAAAAACTCGAATGTGACGGCACTTGCGGTATTGGCCGATGCAACTGGGCGCGGTATTCCCGAAACAGGCACCACGACATTCCGCCCGCCCTATGTGCCAGTGGCGATGGCGGCGCTTGGGGCTGGTGGGCATGGCAAGGGCTTCGCGCCCGAAAGGTTGTTGACTAGCGACGCAGCGACGCGGGCTTTGAATGCGCCGATGATCGAGACCGGCCTCTGGTATCGGCCAAGCTATTTCCCGCAAGCCGGGGAAACTCATTGGCGGCAATCCTGTGACCGAGAGGTTACGATGGTGCGCAATACAGTTGGGGTCTGTGATGTGTCGACGCTGGGTAAGATTGACATCCAAGGCCCAGATGCGGTGACTTTTCTGGATCTGCTTTACACCAATTCGTTTGCCAGTTTGAAGTTGCGGCGGGTACGCTATGGGTTGATGCTGCGCGAAGATGGCCATGTCATGGATGACGGCACCTGTGCCCGGCTTGGTGAGAGCCATTATCTGATGACCACAACCACCGCCGCTGCAGGCCAGGTGATGCGGCATATGGATTTTGTACATCAAGCGCTGCGGCCTGATCTTGACGTAAGTTTCACCTCAGTAACCGAACATTGGGCGCAGTTTGCAGTTGCGGGGCCTCAGGCACGAACTTTGCTCAATGGTATTTTGGACAGCAAGATCAGCGATAAGAACATGCCCTATATGGGCTGCGCCGCTGTGCAATTAGGCGCTGTATCTGGCCGGCTCTTCCGCATCTCCTTTTCGGGCGAACATGCCTATGAATTGGCTGTGCCTGCCAGCTATGGTGACAGCCTGTTTCGCCTGCTGTGTGATCACGCTTATGCTTTGGGGGGTGGACCTTATGGGATGGAGGCGCTCAATGTGTTGCGACTTGAGAAGGGGTTTATCACCCATGCCGAAATTCATGGCCGCACTACTGCGTTTGACATTGGCATGGCACGGATGATTTCGGACAAAAAGGATTGCATCGGCAAAACGATGGCTGCGAGGCCGGGCTTGATCGGGGTCGAACGTGATCAGCTGGTAGGGTTGCGGCCGGTGGTCGAGCTTGAAAAAATTATTCCAGGGGCACATTTGTTTGAACTTGATGCCGTGCCAATCCGGGAAAATGATCAAGGCTACGTTACATCGATGTGTTACTCGCCCACTGTTGAAAGTGTCATTGCACAGGCCTTCTTGCGTGATGGCCGCAACCGGATTGGGGAGATAGTGAAGATGGTGGAGCACCTTAGTGGCAGCACCACACTTTGCTTGGTGTGCACTACGGTCTTCTTTGATCCCGAAGGAGGGCGTCTCCGTGGTTGATTTATACGCAACAGCGGCTGCTGCGACTGCTTTGCCACTTAAAATTGGCACTGTGTATGTTGAGGAGGTGAAGACACCCTTATTTTTAGTCGCGCCCTTTGGTAAGAAATTGAAACAGGTCGCCGCTGTTTTAGGCATCCAGATGGGTTTGGAATGGCCGACGGCGCATGTGATGAAGCGTACTGGAGTGGCCTATGCACTTTGGTTTGACCATGCGCATATTGCGCTTATGGGTGTCGAGCCCTCTGCCAAGTTACTTCAATATGCTGCTGTAACTGATGTAAGCGATGGGTGGTGTATCGTTGATATCTCTGGTCCTGAGGTCAGGGATGTTTTGGCGCGGGTTACTCCCTTGGACATGCGGAGCAAAAGTTTCAAAACTGGTATGACACAACGTAGCATGTTGATGCATATGCAAGCGAGCATATCTTGTTTGGGTAAATCGCATTTTAGGGTGATGGTATTTCGGTCGATGGCACTTACAGTTGTACATGATTTGGCTGTTGCAATGGAATCGGTGGCGGCTCGCACGCAGAAGGTTTAGGAAAAGTCCATGTCATTGCCACCAGGGTTTTTAGATGAATTACGTAGTAGGATCTCGATCACACAGGTTGTGGGGCGTAAAGTTGTGTGGGACACTCGAAAATCAAACCAAGGTAAAGGGTGATATGTGGGCACCATGCCCTTTTCATCAAGAGAAATCAGCAAGTTTTCATGTAGATGACCGCAAGGGATATTACTACTGCTTTGGCTGTCATGCAAAAGGGGATGCGCTGGGCTTTATCAAAGAGACTGAGAATGTCTCTTTCATGGAAGCGGTCGAAATTTTAGCGCGAGAAGCTGGAATGCCGATGCCTACTCGAGATCCTTTGGCCCAACAAAAAGCTGACCGGCGTACGCAATTAACTGACGTGATGGAGCAGGCGTTACAATTTTTTAGATTACAGCTAAATACCAGTGCTGGCGCAGATGCGCGGGGCTACTTGACGGGCCGCGGCTTGACGCAAGAAGCTCTTGATAGGTTTGAGATTGGCTTTGCTCCTGAAACTTGGCAAGGTTTGTGGGATCACTTAACCGGCAAAAGTGTTGAGGAAGAGTTGATCTTAGCAGTGGGGCTGGCCAAGCCCTCCAGCAAGGGTAAACGTCCTTATGATACCTTTCGCAACCGTATCATTTTTCCGATCCGAGACCCACAGGGCCGCAGCATCGGATTTGGTGGTCGGGCCATGGATCCTAATGATAATGCCAAATATCTGAACTCTCCTGAAACGGAACTCTTCGACAAGGGTAGAAGCCTATACAACTATGGTCCAGCTCGTGAGGCTACAGGCAAGGGTGAACCGTTGATTTTGGCTGAGGGTTACATGGACGTGATCGCATTAGTTGAAGCCGGGTTTGGCGCAGCTGTGGCGCCTTTGGGGACGGCTATTTCAGAAACTCAGTTGCAGTTGATGTGGCGGGTGTCAGATGAGCCTATTATTGCTTTGGACGGTGATACTGCTGGTATTCGTGCTGCACAGCGAGTTATGGACCTTGCTTTGCCTCTCCTTGAGGCTGGAAAATCGTTACGGTTTGCTGTGATGCCTGCGGGCCAAGATCCAGATGATTTGATTCGTTCAGGCGGGCCGGCTACCATGCAACAGCTTTTGGACACTGCGCGTCCGATGGTGGACTTGCTCTGGGAGCGTGAAATTTATGGTAAAAACTTTGATAGCCCAGAACGCAAAGCGGCCCTCGATAAAATATTGCGTGAAAAGTTACGGCTGATCAAAGACCCGTCAATCCGTGGACATTATGGTCAGGCTGTTAAGGACATGCGCTGGGAGTTGTTTCGCCCAAAATCGCAAAGTCGACGATTTATGCCGAAAGGTGCAACTGTGCCAATACAGCCGCAAGCTACTACGAGATCGTCCTCTTTGGCCAGTTCTTCTGAACATAGCAACGTTTTGCGGCAGTCTGTGATTTTGGCGAGCCTGTTGAAAACACCTGAAGCGTTGGCCACTGTTGAGGGGCAACTAGAAGAGTTGCAGTTCGTAAAACCCCAACATCGTGATATACAACGTTTTTTGTTGCAGTACTCAGGCCCGGTGGAGGGGGTCTGGGATGCTGCTGGACAAGTTTTTGGGATGGAGTGTCTTGATGTTTTGCTTGGGCTTCCCCACGTGCAAATAGCACCGTCTGTGCGCCACTGTAATGATGTCGAATTAGTGATCTCCTGTCTCCAACAAGAGTTTGCCCAAATGTTTGCAACAGCTGCCCATGGGCGAGAGGTTGCGGAGGCGGTGCAAGATCTATCTGATTTGGATGATGAAGGCCTCACTTGGCGACTTAGCGAATCTGCGAAGCATGTTCAAAGAACGACCCAGGGAAGTCAGGAAGATACAACTGAATATAAAACGGCCACAAACGGCCTGAAGGTGAAGCTTGAAGAGCAAAAAACACTTGATAGTTTGCTTGAACAGATCAGGTTTTCAAAACCAAACTGATAGTAATCTTGGTAGGGGTGGGAACTGGTAACCGAATCAGGCTACATGACTTATAGAATCAGTTAGGATATTGATTCGCTACGATGTTCAGTCGAGCGTCCCAAGGACAAGGAGCCTCAGCGCATGGCCGCCAAGGATAATGACGACCGCAAGCAAGATGCCGCCGCAAAAGAGCCGATGATTGACATGAGCCAAACAGCGGTCAAAAAAATGATCGGTGATGCTCGTGAGCGTGGGTATATTACTTACGATCAGCTCAATACGGTTTTGCCACCGGATCAGGTTTCCTCTGACCAGATTGAGGATGTGATGTCGATGCTTTCGGAAATGGGCATTCAGGTTACTGAGGAGCACGAGTCTGAAGAAGACAAAGGCCCGACCGATTTAGTTTCTACAAGCCAAAACAGAGATATTGCTTTAGCTGGTGCTAATAACGAAAAATTAGATCGCACAGATGACCCAGTACGGATGTATCTTCGTGAAATGGGGTCGGTTGAGCTTTTAAGCCGTGAGGGCGAAATTGCGATAGCCAAGCGCATTGAAGCAGGTCGAAAAACAATGATTGCAGGGCTTTGTGAAAGCCCGCTGACGTTTCAAGCGATTACAATTTGGCGGGACGAATTGCTAAGTGAAGATATTTTGCTGCGAGATGTAATCGATCTAGATACTACATTTGGCCATCACATGGGTGAAGAGGAAGTGACCCCGGTTGTAGCGCCGGAGGCGCCAAATGAAGAGACTAATGCTGCCAGCACTGTCCTGGATGCAGATGGTAATGCGATCATTGTCGATGATGATGACGACGAAGATGAAGGCGTGAACCTGTCACTGGCTGCTATGGAAGCGGCCCTGAAGCCTAGGGTTTTGGAAACACTTGATGTTATCGCTCATGATTATGCTTTGCTCGCTGAAATGCAAGATGTGCGTATTTCAGCCACACTTAATGAAGATCAAAGCTTCTCTAACGATTCTGAGGCAAAATATCAGAAGTTACGGTCTGAAATCGTATTGTCAGTAAATGAATTACATTTACATAACAATCGGATAGAAGCTTTGATCGACCAACTTTATGGCATTAACCGTAGGATCATGTCTATTGACAGCTCAATGGTAAAATTGGCCGACCAAGCTAGGATTAACCGTCGTGAATTTATTAATGCTTATCGTGGGCGTGAGCTTGATCCAAACTGGTTGACCGACGTCAAGGAAAAGTCTGGTCGTGGCTGGAAGATGTTTATGGAACGCAGTCTTACAAAAGTTGAGGAATTGCGTGCCGAAATGGCCCAAGTTGGACAGTATGTTGGCCTTGATATCAGCGAATTCCGCCGTATTGTCCAGCAAGTTCAAAAAGGTGAAAAAGAAGCTCGCCAAGCAAAAAAAGAAATGGTTGAAGCCAACCTGCGATTGGTAATTTCTATTGCTAAAAAATATACAAACCGTGGTTTGCAGTTTTTAGACCTCATTCAAGAGGGCAACATTGGCTTAATGAAAGCTGTTGATAAGTTTGAATATCGGCGAGGTTATAAGTTTAGCACATATGCCACTTGGTGGATCCGTCAGGCTATCACGCGTTCAATTGCAGATCAGGCTCGTACAATCCGAATCCCGGTTCATATGATTGAAACGATTAATAAGCTTGTCCGTACTGGGCGCCAAATGCTGCATGAGATTGGGCGTGAGCCAACACCTGAGGAATTAGCAACCAAGCTGCAAATGCCTTTGGAAAAAGTGCGTAAGGTCATGAAAATAGCCAAAGAGCCAATTTCTTTGGAAACACCAATAGGTGATGAGGAGGACTCACAACTTGGAGACTTCATCGAAGATAAAAATGCGGTTCTGCCGTTAGACAGTGCTATTCAGGAAAACCTGAAAGAAACTACAACGCGTGTTTTAGCTAGCCTTACCCCACGTGAAGAGCGGGTCTTGCGGATGCGTTTTGGGATTGGCATGAACACTGACCATACTTTGGAAGAAGTTGGCCAACAGTTCAGTGTAACGCGCGAGCGTATCCGTCAGATTGAAGCTAAAGCGTTGCGCAAACTTAAGCACCCAAGCCGTAGCCGCAAGCTTCGCAGCTTTCTAGACCAATAGAGACCCTGACGATGATTTTAAAAAGGCCTCACTTTGTGGGGACTTTTTAAAAGTCTGAATTTCTCGGCAATGAGGCTCTATAAGAAGCATTTCCCATAGTACGCTTTTCACCTTAATTGATGCAAAGCACAAAATCCAGTGTGTGCAATTCCCCCCTACCCAAGTCGTAGTAAAAGGTTATAACAGGTGTGGATAAGTGGGCGCAACGCCCTAGACTTAAACTTAAAGGGGATGGCACATGCGTTGCCCGTTTTGTGGAAATGTTGACACTCAGGTAAAAGATTCTCGTCCTGCCGAAGATCATGTTGCAATTAGAAGGCGAAGGTTTTGTCCAGCTTGTAGTGGCCGATTTACGTCCTACGAGCGGGTTCAATTACGGGATTTGGTGGTCATCAAGTCAAATGGTCGCCGCGAAGATTTTGACCGCACTAAACTCGAACGCTCAATTCGTATAGCACTGCAAAAACGCCCAGTGGAAATGGAGCGGATGGACCAAATGATTTCAGGCATTGTACGCCGGTTGGAGAGTATGGGGGACACAGACATTCCTTCCACTGCTATTGGCGAGATTGTAATGGAGGCTTTGGCTCGGATTGATACTGTGGCTTATGTGCGGTTCGCAAGTGTATATAAAAACTTCCAAGCTGCTGATGACTTTGACAAGTTTGTTTCAGAGCTGCGGCCAAATTTGCCGCTTGAAGAGTGACTGCCGTAAACGATGTACGTTACATGACGTTGGCATTAAATTTAGGTCAACGCGGGCAAGGTAATGTTTGGCCAAACCCCGCTGTTGGCTGCGTTATTGTGAAGGATGGTCGGATCGTTGGCCGGGGCTGGACACAGAAGGGTGGGCGTCCGCACGCTGAGGTTATAGCTTTGCGCCAGGCGGGGGCCCAAGCACATTCTGCAACCGCATATGTTACATTAGAACCATGCGCGCATCATGGCCTCACTGGCCCATGCGCTGAGGCCTTAGTGACTGCCGGCATTCGCCGTTGCGTGGTGGCTTTGACGGATCCGGACCCCCGAGTCTCCGGGGCCGGTCTTGCAGAATTGAAAGCAGCTGGAATTGACGTTGATTTAGGTTGCATGTCAGAGCAGGCTAAAGTTGCGCACCGTGGATTTTTTATACGTTTGGCTAAAGGTAGGCCGCGGTTGACTTTGAAACTCGCCATGTCGCTTGATGGCAGAATTGCGACCTTTACTGGGGAAAGCCAGTGGATCACTTCTGAAGCGTCGCGTCGAGATGTACATGGTCTGCGTGCATGCCATGATGCTGTTTTGGTTGGAAGTGGTACGGTTAAGGCAGATGACCCTAGTCTGATAGCGCGCAATTTGGGCCAAATTTCTCAGCCAGTTCGTATTATAGCGTCTACTGATTTAGATTTTGTGGGTGCAGCTTTGAAATCATCTCGTGATGTCGCACCACTTTGGCTCTGCCATGGGCCGGGCGCGACGGGGAAAGATGCCTGGCTTGATGATTGTGATAAGCTTCTGGAAATACCAAAGGTAGTGAACGGTCAGCTTAATGTGGTGGCTTTGTTGCAAGCGCTTGGTGTTACGGGGCTAACATCAGTTTTTTGCGAAGGGGGTGGTAGTTTAGCCGCCTCCTTACTGAAAGCTGATTTGGTTGATGATCTTATTGTCTATAATGCTGGACTTTCTATTGGGGCAGATGGTTTGGCTGGAGTGGCTGAATTGGGCTTGGACCGGTTGACGGATGCTAGGCGATTTACCTTAGTGAGTTGTCGAAAAATTAGCTCAGACGTACGACAACACTGGCGTGCATTGCATTAGTGCCACCAGAAAGAATGACTGATGCCTATCCGTATGTGTCGGCATTTTATAAAAAATGGTCATGGTGCCCCTAGGGTAACAAAAAATGGTTAATTTAACTGGCTAATGTAAAATATCTAATTAAGTAACCATTTGGAATAATGTTGTGTAATTTAGTTATAGTCACCTACACTTGTTTCCTAACGCGAATTGTCGCACTTTCAATTCATGCTGAAACCCTTGCCCCAAGCCAGTACTGGGGGTAGTGACTGCTGAAAGGGGAAAACCATGTTCACGGGTATCATAACTGATGTTGGCGCCATCCGATCTTTGACGCAAGCTGCTGATTTACGCATTGAGATTGCAACTTCTTATGATCTTATCTCCGTTAATATTGGTGCTTCGATTGCATGTAACGGGGTTTGTCTAACGGTTGTAGAAAAAACTGTGGATAGCTTTTCAGTTGATGTATCCACCGAAAGTGTTGCCTTCACTAATATTGGAGATTGGTATATTAATGCTCCGATAAATCTTGAGCGTGCGTTAAAAGTCGGTGATGAGCTGGGTGGGCATATTGTGTCTGGCCATGTTGACGGTGTGGCCAAAATTGTTGCGATGCACGATGAGGGTGGGAGCACGCGTGTTACCTTACGGGCCCCAGACGCACTCGCAAAATTTATAGCCCCAAAGGGCTCAGTGTCCTTAAATGGTACGTCTTTGACCGTGAACGAAGTCAATGGCGCAGAATTTGGTATCAACTTCATTCCCGCATACAAAAGTGGTTACCACTTGGGGTGGGGTCCAGATTGGTGATCAGGTAAATTTAGAAATTGACACTTTAGCCCGCTATGTCGCGCGCCTGCAAGATTGGACCTAGCTTATGAATGATCGACTGCCATTTGAAACGCCGGGCGCTGTTGAGCGTGACATGGCAAAAGTGATTTCACCTATTGAAGAGATCATCGAAGATGCACGAAATGGCAGGATGTTTGTGCTTGTTGATCACGAAGACCGTGAAAATGAAGGTGACCTAGTTATTCCGGCGCAGATGGCTACCC
This sequence comes from Alphaproteobacteria bacterium UBA4588, assembly GCA_905182195.1. Taxonomy (GTDB): domain Bacteria; phylum Pseudomonadota; class Alphaproteobacteria; order Rhodobacterales; family Rhodobacteraceae; genus Planktomarina. The sequence goes on along the minus strand of CAJJAW010000007.1, from coordinate 145,440 downwards.
CTGAGGCTATTAACTTCATGGCCAGATATGGTCGTGGCCTGATATGCCTAACATTGACGAGTGACAGGGTTGAGGCTTTGGGTCTGCAATTGATGTCGACATATAATTCCTCCCGTCATGAAACTGCCTTCACCATTTCTATTGAAGCCCGCGAAGGTGTAACCACGGGAATTTCTGCCCATGATCGGGCCAGAACTGTGGCCGTAGCTATAGATTCTAACAAGACGGCTGCGGACATTGCGACGCCGGGGCATGTATTTCCATTGCGCGCACACGGTGGCGTTTTGGTTCGGGCGGGCCATACAGAGGCAGCCATAGATATTTCGCGACTGGCGGGGCTCAACCCATCGGGTGTGATCTGTGAAATAATGAATGATGACGGCAGCATGGCGCGCTTGCCGGATCTAATCGGCTTCGCGCAAGAGCATGGGCTGAAAATTGGAACCATCAGCGACCTAATCGCCTACCGTCGACGCCATGACAATCTGGTGCGCGCAAAGGGCGAGCAGGTAATCCAATCTGAGTTTGGCGGTGAATGGCAAATGCGCATCTTTAACGATGAGACCCAAGGGGCTGAGCATATTGCCTTGATCAAAGGCGACATTAGAGGATTGAAACCTGTTTTAGTGCGGATGCATTCATTGGACCCTATGCTTGATATGGTTGGCACTGGTGCTGCGGGCAGGGCTTTCGAATTTTCAGAGTCGATGAAGATAATCGCAGATGAGGGCCGGGGCGTCTTGGTGCTGCTGCGTGATTTGCATATGAAAATCAGTGCAACAGACGACGGTAGCCCGCAAACATTGCGCCAATATGGTGTTGGTGCCCAAATTCTCTCATCACTTGGCCTGTCAAAGCTTATATTGTTAACGAATTCTCCAGAGCCCAAAATCGTGGGTCTTGAGGCATATGGACTGGAAATTTTAGGCACACAAAAAATTGTGGAACTAAGCTAATGGCTTCAACTGAACTGCATCATACTGCAGATAGGCCATCGTTTGAGAAACCAGTCAGCCTACTCGTTGTGGTAGCGCCTTATTACAAAGATATTGCAGAGCAAATGATATCTGGAGCCACAGCAGAGATTGAAGCTGCTGGTGCAAGTTGGGAACTTGTTGAGGTGCCTGGTGCTCTCGAAGTGCCAACAGCTATAGCAATCGCCCAGAGATTATCACAATTCGATGGTTATGTAGCCTTAGGCTGTGTTATTCGCGGTGAAACGACGCACTACGAAACTGTTTGCAATGATAGCAGTCGTGCTTTGCAACTTTTAGGTCTAGAAGGTGCCTGCATCGGCAATGGAATACTTACAGTTGAGAATCATACACAGGCAAAAGTGCGCGCCCAGGCGGATGGCCAAAATAAGGGTGGCGCAGCTGCAGCTGCTGCACTTCATTTGATCGCCTTGACTCGAAAATGGGGCAAACCCACTGGAAAATTGGGATTTTTGCGTACTGAGGAAATCAAAACAGTATGAGCGTTTCTAATTTATCAGGTAACCAAAAGCGCCGAATGAAGTCAGCCAGTCGCTTGTACGCCGTGCAGGCACTCTTTCAAATGGAGGCGAGTAGCCAACCCATAGATGCGGTGTTGAAAGAGTTTGAAAAACACCGGATGGGCGTGGAGATAGACGGTATACGTCTTGAAGATGGTGATGTAGATCATTTCTCCCAAGTTGTTGCCGGGGCTGTAAACAATCAAGCCCGCATTGACCAAATGACTGATCGTGCTTTGGTCGCCAAATGGCCCATAGCGCGTATTGACCCGACCCTTAGGGCGCTATTTCGGGCTGCGGGTGCGGAATTTGTAGAAGGGGATACACCGCCAAAAGTTACTATTGTTGAATATGTTGAGGTAGCTCTTGCCTTTTCCCCAGACGGCAAAGAGCGTGGTTTTGTTAATGCAGTTTTGGATCATATGGCGCGCGAAGCAAAGCCTGAGTCTTTTGCATGAGTGCAATGCCTATCCTAGATTGGGTTAATGATCCTGTCGATAAGCTGCGCGCAGACTACGCCGCCGAGCGCGCAAAAATTTCTCACTTATCGGCGCCAGATGTGTCGATTGAAGAGGTGAATTTTTTTAGTGGTAAGGGACTGAAATTCATTCCAAACTTGAGAACAGAAGGTGCAGACATCCTCTATTTCCACGGGGGCGGCTGGATTGTTGGCAGCCCGTGGACCCATCAACCCCTCTGTTCTTGGATGGCCAAGCTAAGTGGTCGACAGGTATTTGCGGCCCCCTATGTTTTGGCCCCAGAGCATCAATTCCCAGCCCAGGCAGACCAAGCTGCTGAAATTTCAAACCAGTTCACCGCTGATCGGGATCACGTCATTTTAGCAGGCGATAGCGCTGGTGGCGCTATGGTGCTTTGGGCTGCGGCCAGCATGCGTGAGCCTGAAAAAGTGAAAGCGCTGGTTAGCCTGTATGGCGCATACGGAAGCCTTGAGGGACCATCACATGTTGCCTATGGCCAAAATTCTGATGGACTGCAAACCGTTGCCCTTTGTGCCATGTATCGCCACTTGGGCTGCGAGGATATGGCTGAATTTCGTGCTAGGCTCTCAACATCTGGCGCCCCGTTGCTTTTGGTGAAAGCAGAATGCGATCCGATTGCAGATGATAATGATTGGGTAGCTCAAAATACAGATCACCCGGTTACGCATCTGCTCGCACTGGGCCAACCACATGCCTACTTGCAGGCTTGCGGGAGTGACCGCACCGCGGAAGCATCGATGCAGGAAATCGCTAATTGGATTAACGCTTTGTGATTGGAAAAACTGGTGTGAATGCAAGTGGCGGGCCCGCCAGTACAACCGTGTTGGTAACTTAATTCCCGAGGACCTGTATGTACAGGTGGGTGCCAGGTAAAAGAACCAGGGTCCAAACAGAGCCAGCTCCCTCGGATTATGTAAGGCCACTGGAATTTGACCGCATACGAGAAGGGCAGAACCCGCCGCCTGCACAAGTAGGCCTTTGTAAGGCTCTCTGCAAGGGGCTTAGTCAATGGTTGGTGCGCCGCCGTCCTGCGTGAAATGCGCCACCATATCCGCCATATTGGCCAGCTGGCCCTCTGCTTTAGGCGGGGGAGCAATATTCGCAACCAAGTGTTACCATTTGTGGGTGGCGCGTTCCTCTGCTGTTAGGTCACCGTTCTTGGTCCATGTGCCAAAATTCGACAAATCTGCATTCAGGGATGGCAAGAAAATCCTACTATACTGGGCCACCGTTTGATCCGTAGCAAAGAAATGTCCGCCCGGGGCAACCTGCGCTATGGCGCCTAGGCCAATGGCTGCAGTGTTAGTGGCTACCGGTTTGCACAGATGCGCGATAGCCTATCATCCAAAGCCTTGCGCATCATGCTGCGGGTAGGGATCATAGCCGCTAGAATCCGGGGGCGCGCGCGGTATAGCTGACTACTTTGCCAAACCTGCAGCAGCTCTGGCAGCAGCCATAATTTCTTCGGCGATATCATTGGCTTCTTCAACTTCAAAATCCATTGGGATTTCTGCGTCTCCAGCACTTACAAAAATTCTAACCATTCCTTGGTCTGTTGGACCAATTTGGAGATTGGCTTCGATGTCTTTTTTGGTGTTAATACCCATTTTAATGCCTTTCTAAGCGTAACTTTTGGGTAAGGGTGTTTTAATCTTTGATCAAGAGGCTTTGCATTCAATCAAAATGCCAATGTCGTAAAAATTATGCTAATTAGTCTCTGTGAAGTGACAGATTGGAGATTCCACCTCTTGCATTCGGATTAGAGGGCCGCTAAATCCGACTTAGTGCCGCCTTAGCTCAGTTGGTTAGAGCGCCTGATTGTGGATCAGGAGGTCCCTGGTTCGAGACCAGGAGGTGGTACCACCATATTAAATAACTATCATGAATCAGAAATCGGTTGGAAGCCCTTTGCGGTTGGAGACAGATGTCATCAAATATTCGCGCTATTTTAGTATGCCTGCTTGCATATTTTTGTTTCGATTTGATGAGTGTTCATGTGCGCATTCTTTCCGTAATTTATTCTCCACAAGAACTCTCTGTATATCGTAACGTTTTGGGCGTTTTACCTTCCATTTTCTTACTGGCTTACACCCGCGAATTAAGTTTTCGCATAAGTGACTATAAAATCCAAAAATGGAAACTTGCATTTGGCCGTGGTTTATTTGTTGCTGTTGCGCAGCTATTATTTTTTACAGCACTGGCAAACTTAGAATTAGCAACTGTTTCAGCACTTGGCCAAACAAATGCTATTTTTATCGTTATGATTGCAACTTTCGTGTATGGTGAAAGAGCTGGTGTGTGGCGCTGGGGGGCCGTCATTGTTGGGTTTTTGGGTGTACTATTAATCGTACGTCCTGGATCAGAAGTGTTTATATGGGCTTCAGTTTTTCCATTAGGCGCAGCGTTTTGTTACGCTGCTTCAATGGTAACTTTACGGAGTTTTGATAAGTCAACCTCAAGCGCGATACTGTACTTGTATTCAGCATTTTCTGCAGCTATCGGAGCAATCCTTTTTGCAGCTGTAACAACAGAATTTACGCCAATACAATCCTATAAGGACGCCGTTTTAATCTTGAGCATGTCAATTTGTGGCGGTTTTGGTGTGGTCTTCCTGATGTATGCTTTTCGACACGCGCCTGCATCTGTTCTCGCTCCATTTAGTTATTTTGGTATAATCACAGCCCTTGCATTTGGCTGGTTTTTATTTGGAGAACTCCCAGTCGATACATTATTTCCAGGTATTATTTTCATTATAGTGTCTGGTTTCACAATTCTTTGGCGCGAGCAAAATGTTAAAAGTAGATAATATTTAATATGTTTTACGTTCTTTTATAAAAATCTTGCAACCCCATTCAATAAACGCGTCCATTGCCATCACTTACCCCGCCGCCTCACACGCCCTGCGCCCCCCCCCCGTGTGGTGCTATTCCTGCCCAGGGGCGGGTACATTCGTCGTGGGTGGGCTTACCTAGGTTAACGAAATTTATATGAAATATTTATAATTGTTTATCTCTACTCTTTTGATAGCACTTATCGCATTTTATCTTACCATAAGTTCTACAAGCCCATGAAAATGATAGGTTTTAGCATATGTTGGGGGAACTACGATCTTCAAGTCTGGGCGCCGCTCAAATAGGGTTTGTAGCCCGATTGTGATCTCCAGCCGAGCCAAGGGTGCTCCGACACAGAAATGTAGGCCAGCTCCAAAGGATTGGTGCTGGCTTGGTTTTCGGAAAGGGTCAAAGCGGTTGGGATCTTCAACGAAATTGGGGTCACGGTTAGCGGCTGCAAGGAGGCAGGCGACTTCTTGGCCATTTTTAATTTTAATTCCGAAGCAATCAATGTCTTTGTATGCATAGCGGGTGAAAACGTGCAGCGGAGGGTCATAACGTAAGACTTCTTCTACCAACTCGGGGGTTACCACCCGATAGGCCGAAGGCAGAATAGTGTTGAGGGCATTACCAAGGGTATGCACTGTGGCCTCATGACCAGCGTTTAGTAGCAAGATACAAGTTGAAATTAGTTCAGCGCCAGTCAGTTTTTCCCCGGCTTCTTCTGCTGCAATAAGATCAGATAAAAGGTCTTCGCGTGGGTGGGTCCTGCGGTGTGAAATATAACTGTCTAAAAAGGCGGTGAAATCAATGGTGGCCTGGTTGGCAGCTAGTTCAGTCTCATAGCTGCGGCCAGATTGATACATAGCTACCATTGCATTTGACCAGCGCAACAGGTCATCGCAGCGGTCCGTAGGCACGCCCAGCAAAGATGCAATCACATGTACAGGCAGGGGGCGAGCGAATGCATTGAGGAAATCAAACGGCTCATCAGAAAATGCATCAATAAGTCTGTGGGAGATAGCCTTAATTTCAGGCGCCATAGCCGCCACTTTGCGCCCCGTAAAGGCGCGCAGTACCAATCCGCGCAATCGACTGTGGCGCGGTGGCTCCAATTCCAGCATGGAGTGCGATTCATTTTCTTGCCATTGTGTGATATGGACTGGACATTGAGCTGGTGCTGGCGGCTCGCGTCCCAATTCACGGTTACCGAGGATCATGCGTACTGCCCTGTAGCTGACGGCTGCGGGCATGTTATAATCGTCCCACCACACAACGTCGCCCATCGCACGGGCTTGCTCATAAATGGGGTAAGGATTTTGAACAAAAGTGGTTTCTGTCGGTGATTGGTAAAATATTTTCATGGGTCCATAACGCATTAATCTGTTTGAAGTGACAAGGTTACCCTGCGGTATTTTGTCTTCAATGTTTTAAGGTAGAGTTTCTTCTTGTTTTATTCACTTTATAGCCTACTACATCAATCACTCCGGACACATCCGGTTACCCTGGGAGGATACCATGAAATATTTTACTGCGGCTGCTGCCGCTGTGGCGTTGTCATTTTCGGCAGGCGCTGCTCTTGCCGCGTGCGATGCCGGCGAGATCGTAATAAAGTTTAGCCACGTCACCAACACAGACAAACACCCCAAAGGGATTGCGGCTACGTTGTTGATGGAACGTGTGAATGCCGAAATGAACGGCAAAGCTTGTGTCGAAGTGTTCCCAAATTCAACACTTTATAACGACAATCAAGTCTTGGAAGCTCTGCTCCAAGGCGATGTCCAAATGGCTGCACCTTCGCTATCAAAGTTTGAACAGTTCACAAAGAAATTCCGCATCTTTGATTTGCCATTCATGTTTAAAAATATTAACGCTGTGGACGAGTTTCAAACATCAGCGACTGGCCAGGCGATGAAAGAATCGATGACTAAGCGTGGGCTTTTAGGCTTGGCGTTTTGGCACAATGGCATGAAGCAAATGTCAGCAAACGTTCCTTTGAATGTTCCGTCTGATGCAAATGGCTTGAAATTCCGCGTGCAAAACTCAGAAGTTTTGAAAGCACAAATGGCAGCCATGGGTGCGAGCCCACAGCCAATGGCCTTTTCTGAAGTATATGGTGCTTTACAGACAGGCGTTGTAGACGGCCAAGAAAATACGTGGTCCAATATTTTTGGGAAGAAATTCTTTGAAGTCCAGGATGGCACAACAGAAACAGATCACGGCATAATCGATTACCTCGTTGTGACTTCGACTGATTTCTGGGACGGTTTACCTACTGACGTACGTGACCAACTTTCGACAATTATGACAGAAGTAACAACAGCACGTAACGGCGAATCTACTAGTGTAAACGCTTCTGCTAAAGAAGCCGTAATTGCGGCTGGTGGTGTCGTTCGTAACTTGACTGCTGAGCAGCGTGCCGTTTGGGTTGCTGCTATGATGCCTGTTTGGGCACAATTTGTAGGAGATGTTGGTCAAGAAAATATTGATGCTGCGCAAGCTATCAATGCTAAACACTAATATGATTGGTTAGCTGGTTTGGCCCGCGTTGATGTGGGCCAAACCATTACTGATTTTGGGAACCCATGATATGTCATCAAAATCCCCTATTGTGTCCTCAAGATTTGGCCGCTTAGTAAATGAGGTTGAAGAGACTGCTATTGCGATTCTTCTGGGGCTGATGACCCTTATTACATTTGCAAATGTTGTCCTACGCTATGGCTTTAACACGGGTTTGATATGGGGTTTGGAAGCCACAACATTCTTATTTGCTTGGTTGGTTCTGTTTGGTATTAGCTACGCCGTCAAAGTGACCGCTCACTTGGGTGTAGATGCGGTAATCAACCTATTTTCACCATATCTTCGACGTTGGGTCACCATATTTGCTGCCGCTATTTGTGTGGCCTATGCAGTCTTGTTAATGAAGGGTGCTTGGGACTATTGGGCTAATTTTGCCAACCTGCCACAAACTACAGGCCGCTGGTTTCCGACTGGTTTTGAAGAAATGCGCCGCACCTCTTACCGCGGGTGGTATGAAGTTATTGATATAGCCTTTCCAGAGTGGCTTCGCTGGATCCAGCCTATTATGAATGACGGGGATGATTATGAGAAGATACCTCGTTTTATACCTTACTTTATTCTGCCATTTGGCATGGGATTGCTGTTTTTTCGTTTTATGCAAGTTTTCTTGCGTTTGCTGCGTGGGCAAGACGCAAGGTTAATTGTCAGTCATGAAGTTGAAGATGCCGTTGCTAAAGTTCAACACCTGAACGCTAAGGAATAGCCTCATGGAAGTTGCAATTTTATTTACTATTGTTGTTGGGCTAATGCTCATTGGCGTGCCGATTGCGGTAAGCCTTGGTATGGCATCAATTTTATTTTTGCTGGTGCTTGGGGACACCTCTCTTGCATCTATTGCACAGACGTTCTTTCAAGCAATGGCTGGCCATTATACGTTGCTAGCAATTCCCTTCTTCATTCTTGCGTCTAGTTTTATGTCGACTGGCGGCGTGGCCCAGCGGATTATTCGCTTTTCCGTGGCGCTGGTGGGGCATGTGCCCGGTGGTTTGGCTATAGCGGGCGTATTTGCCTGTATGATGTTTGCCGCCCTATCCGGCTCGTCTCCAGCCACAGTAGTTGCCATTGGCAGCATTGTGATCGCAGGCATGCATCAGGTGGGCTATACCAAGGAATTTGCGGCTGGTGTGATCGCCAACGCGGGCACTTTAGGGATACTGATCCCGCCATCAATCGTCATGGTGGTTTATGCGGCTGCGGTTGAGGTGTCGGTGGGGCGGATGTTCCTGGCTGGCGTTTTGCCTGGCTTAATGGCCGGCAGCATGTTGATGATCACCATTTATATCATGGCAAGGGTAAAAAATCTGCCCAAGGGTGAATGGCAGGGCTGGGACGAAGTGGCGGCCGCTGTGTTGGATGCGGCTTTTGGTTTAGTTTTGATCATCATCATTTTGGGTGGGATCTACGGTGGCATCTTTACACCGACCGAGGCTGCGGCTGTCGCCTGTGTTTATGCCTTTTTTGCTGCCATCATGATTTATCGGGACATGGGCCCACTCAAAGGCAAAGGTTGGCTGCGCCCTGAAGAGATATTGCCTTTCGGGCTGGGGCTTCGGGTCGTAGCTTTTGCTGTGATAGGTTTCATTCTGCACTGGTCGCTGGGCAAGGCCGGCGTCTACACTGAGGGCTGGGGAGTCATTGTTGCCACGGTCTGGGTGGTGATCTGTTTGGGCACCGGCTGGGCCATGACGCATTTTGAGAGCCAACGACATCGTGTGGCTTGGCCAATAATCATGGTGATTGGCGCTGTGCCGGGTTTGATTTTTGGTTATTGGGCTTTGATTTCGATCTATCAGGCTATGGCGGTATATGCGGCTGAATCCATGATTGCGATGCTTTTGACAGTGCTCTTAGCCGCCGTGGTGGCACTGATTTTATGCGCTACGACCATCGCACCTGCCATTATCTTCACATTTTCGCTGCATGGTGCGGCGCGTGAGGGGCAAGGAACTGGCTTTGGCTCCAGTCTGTTGGGCGGTGCCAGGGCCATGGGGCGCGGTGTTGCTGAAGCTGTGATTTATCTGCCAGCTTCTGTCGTTCACAAAGATACTCGAAAAACGTTGTTTGAATCTGGCAAACTTACAGTTACGTTGATGTTCATCATCGCAAACGCGCTTATTTTAAAACATGTTTTGACTGATGAGCAAATTCCACAACAAATCGCCTCGGCGATGTTGTCCGCTGGATTTGGACCGATCATATTTTTGGTGATCGTCAATGTGATCTTGCTGATTGGGGGGCAATTTATGGAGCCCTCAGGATTGCTCGTGATTGTTGCACCGTTGGTTTTTCCGATTGCTATGGAGCTTGGAATTGATCCGATACACCTTGGAATCATAATGGTGGTAAATATGGAAATTGGCATGATTACCCCGCCGGTTGGGCTCAATCTCTTTGTGACCTCGGGCGTGGCTAATATGCCAATGATGTCCGTAGTACGTGCGGCATTACCATTTTTGGCGGTTTTATTCGTATTCCTCATAATGGTCACTTACATTCCTTGGATTTCAACAGTTTTACCAAACGCAATGATGGGACCAGAATTAATTTTAAAGTAAATCTGGTGAACGAAAAAGATCAATGAATTTTGGGTAATGCTCTAAGTGCAGAAGATCTAAAAAAAGTGGTGGCGGACGGTGCTTTTCTTACACCAGAGGTGATGTTTGTGCATGTTAAGAGTGCGCTCACTGTTAACATTTTACTATAGAAGTGTTCCGCATTGATCTGATGGCATCATGAATGGTTTGTTTTGATCACCGATATATCCAATGCTGAACATGATGTTTTAGCTGTCTGATAACGCCTGCATGATTGGTACGAAATCTAATGCTTTCAAACTAGCTCCGCCCACCAAGGCACCGTTCACGTTTACTAAAGAAAATATATCTGGAGCGTTTTTTGGTTTGACTGAGCCGCCATATAAGATGGAGATATCTTTTCCTGGAGCGCCATAGGTTTTGACCAGCAGAGCCCGAAGGGCATCATGCACTTCGGTGATTTGCGTTAAAGAGGGCACTATGCCCGTACCGATAGCCCAGATGGGTTCATAGGCGATAACTACGCTCGCCTGTGTGGGGAGGGACTTACTGAGCTGGTTTGATACAACTGAGATCGTCTGGCCGCTCTCGCGTTGCGCTAGGGTCTCACCAATGCAGATGATAGGCGTCAATCCCGCGCGCAATGTAGCTGTAGCCTTGGCTTGCACGTGAGCATCTGTCTCGCCATAGCACTCGCGCCGTTCAGAGTGGCCCACAATTACATATTGAGCCCCAGCCTGTGCAAACATCTCGGCAGAAATATCCCCCGTGTGAGGGCCTGCAAGTTCGTGGTGGCAATTCTGCCCACCTATTGCCACTGAGCTAACCATTCTGGCCGCAAGGTGTGTGAGGGTGCTGGGGGGGCATAGGATAGTGGCGCATTTCAAATCACCTGCCGCTAAAGATATGGCAACCATTTCAGATAGGGCAATTTCTGTGCCATTCATCTTCCAATTTCCGGCTGCGATTTTTAGGGGCATATGATTTCTTCTTAAGTTTTGAGTACTGCGGGGTTCGAATATTTAGTAATATGGGGTTGCGTGCTTAATCTTAGTCAGTTGTGAACCATCCATTGTGGCATTTGGGAGGGTCAAAATGGTATGGAAGTTTTGATTTTATCAATCTTTTCATAAATAGACTACGCGCTGCCTTGGTTGTATAAAAATTGAGAAAGTTGGCGCTTAGCTTTGATTTTCAGATTGCTGGGTCCAATCTGTAAAGCCAGTATAGCTCTATCCGAATGGACGAAAAACCCATCAAAAGTTCTTTGGGTATTAGTAGCTTCAGCTTTAGAAAGGTTGTCTTTGACAAAGGATTTATCTTCGTCAGATATACTCATGTTTTGGCAAAAAGGGCTTCGTCAAACTTAATACTTTCACCACAGCCACAGGCATCAATCACATTTGGGTTTTTGAATTTGAACCCAGATTCAAGCATGCTTGTTTCATAGTCAATTTCTGTTCCAAATAAAAACATCTGAGCCATCGGTGCTATCATGACGCGAGCTCCATCTATCTCAACCATTTCATCATGTGCCAAGATCTCATCGACATATTCCATGGTATATTCCATACCTGCACATCCACCTTTTTTCACGCCTATGCGGAGGCCCTGATGGCCGTCGCTGGCCATGAGCTTGGTGATCTGCCGCACGGCGGCCTGGGTGAGGTTTACAGCTTGTTTACCTGGAATGCCAAACATATCCTGATCCTTTTTGTTCTGCTTTTAACCTAAGAGTGTGCGTCGCTTAGTGCAAGGGTAGGGTTAGAATGGGGAGTTTACATGAAACCCAATTCAAGTCGCGCCTCATCAGACATCATGTCCATGCCCCAAGGTGGCTCCCAAACCAGCTCAACTTCAACATGTTTGACGCCAGGCAGTGGTTCAATCGCCTCAGCAACCCAGCCTGGCATTTCACCGGCCACGGGGCAGCCTGGGGCCGTGAGTGTCATCAGGACGCGCACCTCAGATTCTGCGTTGATTTCGACTGTGTAGATCAGCCCCAAATCAAAAATATTAACTGGGATTTCTGGATCATAAACTGTGCGTATTCCATCGACGATGTTATCATAGAGGGGGTGGTCTGTATTGGATGGCGCAATCAATGGTGTGCCTTCAACAGGAGCGTCTTCTAACATGTCTCAATCCTTGAGTGTTTCAATAGGGTATAAGGTGTGCTGGCCTTGGGGTAAAGCTTGATTTAAGGGTTCTTTAGTTTGCAGTATTTCAGACTAGTGGGCGTCAGTGGTCTTGTTTTATGTAATTCTGACAAAATATTGTTTGGAACGCTTGATCCCTTGTGGTGTTTGACGCATGTGAATGGTATGAAACAGAAATTCTCATTTCAATTGCATACGACCTCAGGCAAGGCGCGACGCGGCACCATCAGCACCCCACGGGGCGATATTAGAACTCCGGCATTCATGCCTGTGGGCACTGCGGCCACGGTTAAGGCCATGCTACCAGGCTCTGTGCGTGAAACTGGCGCTGATATATTGCTTGGCAATACCTATCACTTGATGCTTCGTCCCACGGCTGAGCGTATTGATCACCTTGGTGGGCTTCACAAATTTATGAATTGGGAACGGCCCATCCTGACTGATAGTGGTGGGTTTCAGGTCATGAGCTTGGCCAGCCTCCGCAAGATGAGCGAAGATGGGGTCACGTTCAAATCGCACATTGATGGTTCAAAGCACCACCTGACTCCTGAGAGGTCTATCGAAATCCAGAAGCTTTTGGGTAGCGATATTGTAATGTGCTTCGATGAATGCCCCGCTCTGCCGGCTGAGCTGGACGAAATTTCCCGCAGCATGCGAATGTCGATGCGATGGGCTGAGCGGTCTCGAGTGGCATTTGGTGATCGCCCGGGCCACGCATTGTTTGGTATTCAGCAAGGTGGGCTTGATCAAGACTTGCGTGCTGAGAGCGCTTTAGCGCTGAAAAATATCGGTTTTGAAGGTTATGCAGTTGGCGGCTTAGCTGTTGGTGAGGGTCAAAAGGCAATGTTTGATGTGTTAGAGTTTGCACCAGGTCAACTGCCTTCGGACAAACCGCGCTACCTCATGGGGGTTGGCAAGCCGGACGATATTGTAGGCGCCGTAGCCCGTGGCATTGATATGATGGATTGTGTCTTGCCAAGCCGCTCCGGTCGCACTGGGCAGGTTTTTACCCGTCGCGGTGTGGTGAACATCAAAAATGCACGCCACCAAGATGATCCGCGTCCGCTAGATGAATTCTGCAGTTGCCCTGCCTGTTCAAATTATTCACGTGCTTATTTGCATCATGTATTTCGCAGTCATGAAATTATTAGCTCCATGCTACTAACCTGGCATAACTTATTTTATTTTCAAGAGCTTATGAGGTTGATGCGTGATGCAATCGACGTTGATAACTTTGCAGATTTCGAAGCACGTTTTCATGCTGAGCGCGCGCTGGGGGATGTTGAGCCTATATAGGCTTATACAATTAATTTTTTAGAAATATGCGCAAATGCATGGCATAATTAAACTACAAGTTATCCACAGATTTGCGCCATTCATTTGCGCTCACTGCTTGCAACTTGGTGAATGTCCATGCAATTTAAAAACGACCTTGAAATAGGGGTACCTGCGCCCCAAGTAAGTATTAGAAATGGGGTCGTTTGAATTGCCTGTTTGGGATTTGATCATGGCCCGCTACTAATAAGGATCGAGTATGACTTTAGAACTAGCCGAAAGTTACCCCGTATTGCCTCTTCGCGATATTGTTGTGTTCCCGCATATGATCGTACCACTTTTTGTGGGCCGTGATAAATCTGTGCGCGCGCTTGAGCAGGTTATGAACCAAGATAAGCAAATATTGCTGTCGTCTCAACGTAACCCGGCTGAAGATGACCCATCCCAAGACGGTATTTACAATATTGGTGTGTTGGCCAACGTACTGCAATTACTCAAATTGCCTGACGGTACTGTTAAAGTTTTAGTAGAAGGCGTTGAGCGAGTTCAGATTGTTGGATTTGTTGAAAATGACTCATATTTTGAGGCGCAAGCGAGCCGGCTGGAGGAGAGTGAAGGAGATTCTGATACAGTCGTTGCTTTGGTACGATCTGTGTCTTCTGAATTTGAACGATACGCGAAGATCAAAAAGAATGTGCCTGATGAGGCTCTCTCTGCAATTAGTGAAACCCGTGGGCCAGGAAAATTAGCAGATTTGGCTTCTGGGCATTTGGGTGTGGAGGTGGAGCAAAAGCAGGAACTTTTAGAAACTCTGGTCGTGGCTGAACGGTTAGAAAAAGTTTACGGGCTTATGCAGGGCGAAATGTCAGTGCTGAAAGTTGAGAGGAAAATCAAAACTCGCGTTAAATCACAGATGGAAAAGACCCAACGTGAATATTATTTGAATGAGCAAATGAAGGCTATTCAAAAAGAGTTGGGAGATGGTGAAGACGGTGAAGGCGAATTGGCTGAACTGGAAGCAAAAATTTCTGAGACAAAATTTAGCAAAGAAGCAAAAGAAAAAGCGGTCGCTGAACTGAAAAAACTCAAAAATATGTCCCCAATGTCTGCTGAGGCGACTGTGGTCCGTAATTATCTTGATTGGATGCTATCCATTCCTTGGGGTGTTCGTAGCCGTGTTAAAAAAGATCTGCACAAGGCGCAGAAAGCTCTAGATGATGATCACTATGGATTGGATAAGGTTAAAGAGAGAATTGTTGAATACCTCGCGGTCCAGCAACGTTCACGCAAATTAAAAGGGCCCATTATGTGTTTGGTGGGCCCCCCCGGTGTAGGTAAAACCTCATTGGGAAAATCGGTTGCGAATGCTACTGGTCGCGAATTTATTCGCATTTCACTAGGAGGCGTGCGTGATGAAAGCGAAATTCGTGGCCACCGGCGAACCTATATTGGTTCCATGCCTGGTAAAATAATCCAAGCTTTGAAAAAAGCGAAAACTACTAATCCACTAATATTGCTCGATGAGATCGACAAAATGGGTCAAGATTTCCGTGGAGATCCTGCTTCAGCAATGTTGGAGGTCTTAGATCCAGAGCAAAACTCAACCTTTACCGACCACTATCTTGAGGTAGAATATGATTTGTCAGATGTGATGTTCTTGACCACCTCGAATAGCTATAACATGCCGAGTCCTTTGTTGGACAGGATGGAAATTATCCCTCTGGCAGGTTATACAGAGGAAGAAAAGGCCGAGATTGCACATCGCCATTTGATCCCAAAGCAAGTGAAAAACCATGGGCTCAAAGGCGGAGAGTTTTCGCTTGGTCCTGATGCTTTGGAGGAGATCATCCGTACTTATACCCGAGAAGCTGGCGTGAGAAATCTTGAACGTGAGATTGGAAAGTTAGCACGCAAAGCTGTGACGATGATTGTAAAAAAAGAGGCCACCTCTGTTACAATTAACATAGATAATCTTGATGATTACCTTGGAGCTAAGAAATATCGCTATGGTTTGGTCGAGGAAGATCATCAGGTTGGGGTTGTTACTGGGCTAGCCTATACCAGTGTTGGGGGTGATTTGCTGCATATTGAAGCCCTGCGATTGCCGGGCAAAGGCAGGATGAAAACGACTGGTACTTTGGGCGATGTGATGAAGGAGAGTATCGATGCTGCAAGCTCCTATGTCCGCTCTATTTCGCCTGATATTGGGGTAAAACCGCCGCGGTTTGATAAGATGGACATCCATGTCCACGTGCCTGAAGGCGCCACTCCTAAGGATGGCCCTTCAGCTGGACTTGCTATGGTGACCTCGATCGTGTCTGTTTTGACAGGTATTCCAGTGCGTAAAGACTTGGCGATGACTGGCGAAGTGACACTGCGCGGCAATGCTCTGCCCATTGGTGGGTTGAAAGAAAAACTTCTTGCCGCTTTGCGCGGTGGGATTACAACAGTTTTGATCCCAGCTGAGAATGAAAAAGATCTGCGTGACCTGCCTGAAAGCGTTTTGAACGGGTTGGAAATCATTCCAGTGAATCATGTTTCGGAAGTATTAAAACATGCTTTGATTTCGGAACCTGTGGCAATTGAATGGGATGAAGCGGCAGAAGAAGCCGCCGCGGCAGCCTTAGCCGCTGAGCGGATTGGTGTTGCTGGCGTGACTGCCCATTAAACAAAAAATAAAAAACGCCTGTGCAATACGTGTGGGCGTTTTTTAATGGGGCTTGAGATGCTCTTTACCAGCCTCCACTAAATGACATCGCGCTGTTTGAATTCTGTAGGTGCTGGGAAGAGGCTGTATTTCTGGATGGTTTTTCTAGATAGGCAAGATATCGTCACCTGAGTGGAACCTGGTTAACATGAAGGCTAAGAAAAAACCACTTGCTCCCCCCCGCTCCCCGCTCTATATCGCGGCTACCGGGTCGTTAGCTCAGTTGGTAGAGCGCTTCGTTTACACCGAAGATGTCGGGAGTTCGAGCCTCTCACGACCCACCATTAATTATCCTTATTATATTGGCTCACTAAAGTTGAGATTGACAATGTACTTGTGCGCCACCTGTCTAAGGCGCAGCTATACCCTTATCAAAGTCCTGTGCCACTACAGATGATGAGAGCGTCATCAGTAATGCTGTGATCAGGGTGATGTGTTTCATTTGTACTGCTTCAAATAGCAACTTCCAGAATCTGTATATCTTAAGAATTTATCAGTGTCTTTTATCCGAACCAAATAACTTCCCTCAACTAAAACAATGTTCTTCGGAAGGTGTTTTAGGCAGAGGTCTATGAGTTCTTGTTTGGGTATTGAAACCCTTTTTGGTTGGAGGCCGTTCTCGTTTTCAGCAGAAACCTGAGTAGTGAGCGCCATAAGGAACGTAATAAGTATGGTGAGGTGTTTCATGCTGACATCCTACTTTGCTTTCTTCTTCCTCAAGAGGTCTACCATCATCATAATTCTCATCATAAATCCTTTAGGTGTTTGTTTGATGAACTCTGGCTTCTTTGTATCAGGCATATGCGATGTTCCAATTTACTATTTTCAAACGATATTAACTTTGAGTTAGCCTATGGCTACCCGTCACCTGTGTAGCAAAGGCCATCAGTAATGCTGAAATGATCGTAAAATGTTTCATGTTCTGACCTTAGTGCTAAATCTCTCAACACAATCTTAGCTTAGCTTTATTGATATACAAACATGTTAGTCCTTAGTCATATCTAAGTAGCCTGCAAAGAAAGCCATGAAGCCAACAAGTATTAGCAAGTATGATGTTATGATGTCTTCACCCATAGCCTACCCCTTCAGTCCACCAAAATGCGTTACAAACTTGTCTTACTTATATCTAATTGCCCACAGCCTTTAACCGTCTAACAGAATTAGCAGACCAACTACCTTTACCTGAGGTTGTTGCTACATTCATATCATTCAACTTATAAGCCATTGCTCTAAGGGTCACATTTTTCTCTGGATCAATCCTGTTGAGCATAGGCAATTTCTGAACTGCTCGTAGACGATACTGTGCAGTACGAGCATCTGATGCTTTTTTGCATCTTCTCTGGTTCCTCTACGCCCTATGAATACTCCATCACGATATGCGCCTATTTGTTGGTCCCCCTCGCCTTTGCCAGGCTAGTGCTGCCTTAGTCCTTGTTGAGATAGCTTTACGTTCTATTTCAGCCACCAAAGCCATAATGCCAATCGTCAGCCTGTTCGTTTCTGGCATATCAGCGGCAATAAAATCTGTTCCGGCATCTTTGAGGTTCAACAGGAAAGCAGCATCACGGGCCAATCTTGAAATATTAGCAACAACCACCGTAGCACCAGATGCTCTGCATAGGTCTGTTGCCTCCAATAGCTTTGGGCGTTTGTTGTTGTTTTCTGATTCAATTTCTACCAGTTCTGCCACAAGGTTCCAATCACCAGCGTTCTGATAATTCTCAACTGCTTTGCGTTGAACTTGCAGCCCGAACCGAGACTGTCCCTGCTTATGTGTTGATATCCTCAGGTAGCTTACGAAACTGCCCTTTTCCATTGTCAAAACGAAGTGCAGCAGAGCAAACCAAAGTTGGCATAGACCACCCAGCCCAACCCCAGTGAAATAATAATTATAGATATTCTTTCAAGTAATTTCTTATTTTTCATTACCGTTACTATTCTACATACGAAGGTTTGATATTACGTAATGCCAATAAGTATATACCGTCAACAGGGGGGGCTAATATTAAAGTGGGGATGAGTATCTACCACGTCAATATAAGGGTGTAGCACCTAGGGAAATCACTATGGGACCTATTTATGGTTCTGTTACGCCCTTTCTACTAAATTCAGCTTCGGTTCCAAACCCATGGAGAAAAGTAAGCAAATCTAAAAGGTCATACTAAACACCGGTGGATGGGCACAAACGTCTCATTAAATATTTTTGAAAATCGTGAATTTCACGTTCCAACCAACTCAGTGGGCCTGGGGCTGCAAAGCTGGATCGCGAGCCTGCATAAATGCCCTCAACGACCTGACGGTCTTCTGAATTTACATGTTCAAAAAACACCACCAATGAATCAATCCAAGCGGCCCGTTCATCAGCGTCGCTTAAAGTTGCATCCACCTCGGGGGCAATGGCGACGCCAAATCGAATTTCAACTTCCCCAACCCCTTTTGGCCTTAGTGATAAATACCAAAGATGATCAGGAGCTAGAACGTACATATGAGTTGGAAAAACTGTTGGTAAAACAGAAGTATTCCGCCATTCGTTTTTCAGATTTATGTTGTGAGGATGCGCTTGCCCGTAAATAGGATTTCCAGTCTTTACGAAGGTCTGATACGTGAAGCTATCATAATTATTCTCTGGAAAAACAGTTTCCTCTAATGCAAACCACGCCCCAACAGTTGCTTTGTGGGCTATAGGTAGATGGTAACCTTCCATGAAGTTTTCGGTAAGCAATTTCCAGTTGGTTTTCCAGACGTGGTTTTCGCTCAAGACTGGTACATAATTTTCCATTTTATAACGTTTTACGACATCATGTAATGGCGACAGTGCGTCGCTAACAGACATTGCTTCAGGATTTAGCGTAACGTAAATCCAACCATTCCAGATTTCTGTCCGAATTTGGGGTAAGCAGATCTTTCTCCTGTCAAAACTGGTGGATTTTTCCATATGCCCAGCACCCATTAATTTACCATTTAGATCATACGTCCAAGCATGATAAGGACAAATCACCTTAGACGTAGTGCCGGTGCCATCTAACAGTTGCATCATGCGATGTCGGCAAACGTTGGAATATGTCTTTATGTCTCCAGACTTATTGCGGATACAAAAGATTGGTTCACCGGCGATACTGAAGGTTAAGTAGTCACCCTGTTTGGGAATTTCTGCCGCAAGGCCTGGGCATACCCAATCCTTGCGAAAAATATTGCTGTCTTCTGCAGTTGCGATATTTTCGTTCCAATAAAGCGCAGGATCAGCTCCGGTAGCACTGGTCAACGGACCTGATGCACTTTTTTCCAGTTGTGTCAGTAAAACTTCAGCTGGCAAATCCCTGTGAGCCATAACAAACCCCTAGTTTGGGATGACCGTAGTCACCTCATTTTTAAAACCCTAATCTGGTAGGGCCAATGCATGGACAATAATTTTGGTTGAACACGGATAAACTGTTTTAAACCTTCTGCCCATTTTCAGATAAACATCAATTCTGGGGCAGATGTCTGTCAAATAAACGACAAAGTGGCCAACATGATCTATATTGCTGTGGCTGGCCTTAAAAGAATTTTACTATTCCGAATAAATTTCAGTGCTTTAAGGGCTATACATTTAATGCAAAGGGGTTCGCGTATGTCAAAACGTTGTCGCAGGTATCTAAAGAGGGCATGATTGTTGCGCTAAGCACACTGCCCGACTTGTACTCTTAAGAAATTTCCCCTTCATTAGAGAACCCTATAGGTTCTTTACAGTCCATTCTCGTCGAACCATATATATGCCAGTCAAAAATATTATGGACGCGCCAAACCAAGTCCATTCGTCAGGCAGTTGGCCAAAGACGAACCAACCGTAGATGGTCGCCCAAATTAATAGGGTGTAGTGGATAGGCGCCAGCACCACAACTTGTGATAATTCAAGCGCCTTGATAACCATAATCTCCGCAAGGGCAGCTAATACAGTCAATGTCAAAAGTAACCAGATTTCTGACCCCCAAGCTGGCGTGCGCCATACGAACGGCAAGGGTAAAGATAAAAAGACACTTGCCGTAAGTCCTGTATACGACACAGTTGTTATTATGCTGTCAGAACCACTAAGTATTCGCGACAATATTTGCCTACAGGCATAAACGATTGCTGCAATCACAACCAAAATTATTGCAGGATGAAACACACCTAAACCAGGTCTGATAATGATTAGACACGCCACAAAGCCAACAGCTATTGCAGTCCATCTTCGAAGGCCAACATGTTCGCCTAGAACTAAGGCTCCTAGAATGGTTACAAAAAATGGTGCTATGAAACTGACAGCAACAGCATCTGCAATAGGTACAACCGATATTGCGATGATAAATAATAGTGCCGAAGTGCCTGCCAATAAACCCCTGCCAATTTGCAACCATGGGTGAGCAGTATTTAAAATTACTGCCCCTTTTAATAGTAACAAAATGAGAATTCCAAAAAGTAAACCTATTTGGCGCGACCATGCTACTTGGATGGGGTGAAAGCTTTCTGTTAGAAGTTTTGCAGTTGTGTCCACAGCAGAAAATAGGAACATTGCAGATGCAAAATATAAGATTCCAGCGAGGTTTCGATTGCTTAATTGTCTGGGGTAAGAGTCAATTTTTGACATTAAGCGTTATCTCAAATTTGTAAAAATTTTCAGCTAGACTTCCTAGGCTTTGGTTTCAAAGTACTCCCAGCGGATGTTGTGGAAAATCATCATCTATTCCTTTACCATAGACTGAACAAAACAAGATTTTCAACTAAGTCTTATAAACTACCTGGAAATTCATTGCAGATATCCGCATCTTCTGCGCGCAGAATGGACATGATTTTTGAATGTAGGCCGATGTTGTCGTTGCAGGCGCATTCTTCATGTGGAATAAACTACATAATTTTTGACCACAGGGACACCTGAAATGATTGATTTCTTGGCTCGCAGAACCACAATGGTTGACACACAGATCAGGCCGGCTGATGTGACAAAATTTCCAATAATTGATGCCATGCTCCAGGTTAGACGCGAAATGTTTGTGCCTGATAACCTGCGTGAAACCACTTATGCCGATGCCATTTTGAATCTAGGAAATGGCCGTTATATACTTGAGCCGCGCATATTCGCCAAGATGCTGGATGCTGTTGACATCCAGCGCAATGAGTTAGTTCTAGATGTAGGTTGCGGGATGGGATATTCTGCCGCTGTGATTGGAAAACTTTCAGAAGCTGTTGTTGCTTTGGAAGAAAACGAAGTTATGGTGGCGGAAGCTGAAGCCGTTTTAGCGGCTGAGGGCTGTTTGAATGTGGCTGTTGTCCAAAGTAAGTTGACAGATGGCGCCGCGAAACATTCGCCGTTTGACGTTATTATGATTGAAGGTTCGGTTGATGAAATCCCTGAGGGGTTGGTTGCTCAACTAGTTGAAGGTGGCCGAATAGTTGCGGTGTTCCGCCAAAAAGGCCATGGTGCGGTGAGGGTAGGGCATAAGACTGACGGGTGCATGTCTTGGCGGTTTGCTTGCAATGCCTATGCGCCTGTGCTGTGTGGATTTGAAATGGCGCATGACTTTGCGTTTTAATTGATCTGAAATGATTATTTTCCTGAGGGAACTCGATGTTTAAACTAAGAATTGCTAAGTATACCTGCGCTGCGTTGTTAATTTTTTCTGTGCCATCTCTTGGGGCAGCTGAAACCCTAAGTGATAGTCTGCGCAATGCATACAAAAATAGTGGGCTTTTGGCGCAAAACCGCGCTTTGTTGCGGGCGGCAGATGAGAAGGTAGCGGGATCGGTTGCGGCTTTGCGGCCAATCATCAAGTGGAGCTCAACATATTCCCATAGTGCATCAAGTAACGCTGAAACTAATGCCCTGTCTGCAAAGTTGAGTGCATCTTGGCTTTTGTATGATTTTGGAAAATCTAAACTTAACATTCAGGCCCAAAAAGAAACAGTTTTGGCGACCCGTCAATTGCTAATTTCTATCGAACAAACTGTTTTGTTGCGTACCGTCAAAGCTCATATGAAATATCGGAGTTCTATTGAATTTGTCACACTGCGCGCTGCTAATGTTGAATTGATTGAACAGGAATTGCGAGCGGCCAAAGACCGCTTTGAGGTTGGCGAAGTAACCCGTACTGATGTGGCTCTTGCTGAAGCACGTTTGGCCAGCGCGCGCGCTAGTTTTGCATCGGCTGAAGGTGATTTGACCAAAGCTGCAGCTGAATTTCGAGCCGTGGTTGGGCTTAAACCTGGAAATCTAATAACACCGTCAGGTTTACCGGATTTGCCTGATAATGTAGATGCGGCCATTGAACAGGCACGTGTGCATCACCCAGCTTTAAAGCGGATACAGCATTTGGTTTCTGCTGCTGAGATTAATGTAAAAATAGCACAATCGTCCAATCGCTTTAAAGTCAATGGCAGTGCTAATTTGACTGATACAAATTCGACATCTAACGTAAACCGTGATTTCAACCTTACAGTGGACGGTCCAATCTATAGCGGTGGGGCTAAAGCATCGGCCTCTCGGGCCGCAATGGCACAGAGGGATTCTAAACGGGCCGAACTTCATATTGGCCTACTGGATATTGAGCAAGAGGTGCGGAATTCCTTTGTTTTACTCGATGTGGCTCGTGCCAGTGGTAAGTCGATAGACCGTCAGATTGAAGCGGCCAGTGTGGCGTTCCGCGGTGTTCGTGAGGAGGCTTCACTTGGGGCACGAACTACTTTGGATGTTTTGAACGCAGAGCAAGAACTACTAGACGCCCGCGTGACCCGCATTTCAACAAGTATTGACGAACAAATTGCAGCATATACGGTTTTGGCTTCAATAGGAAAGCTGACGGCTGTTTCGCTTGAGTTGGGGGTCAAAACCTATGATCCAATTGAATATTATAATTTGGTGAGAACAGCTCCAATTTCAAAAAGCAAACAGGGAAAGGCGTTGGATCGGGTTCTTAAGGGTTTGGTTGGTAACTGATTTTGCCTTTAGGTTTTCTGGGCTCAGATTTTAGCTAGGCTTTTGCAGAGACTGCAATTTCCAATAACACAAAGCTATAAATGCAAGCCAGACTTAATACCTGGCCCTTAGCTATTTTTGGGCGCTAAGTTTTATAGACTTTTATCTAATAATAGATTTTATTTTGCAACTATTGAACTTGATGGTGGACCTGTGATCGATATTGATCTGGACCCGCGTGCTTATGAAGCTGAATACATTCACTTAATTTCAGGGTATCATATGGCTGCCGCAGCTTTGTTGCACGCAAATAATTTAAGGTTCACAACCAAAAAATTCATAATCAATATTATGGTGACTGTAAAAATTAGTCTGTGGCAACCTCTTCGGCAAGTGAGATTAATCCTTCAACGTCTAAGTGCTGTTCAATAAACTTTGCTAGTTGGTTCAACGTGTCGTTAACTGAAGTATCATATGAGGCCAGTTGGGATGTAGTTCCAAGCTCTCTCAATACTTCTGCGCGAAAGCTGTCTGACGCGAAAAGACCATGCAGGTAACAGCCGCGCACATGCCCATCGGCAGACATTGCTCCCTCGGTACGATCGGCGAGCCGTAACCAAGCGTAATCACAGTCCAGGCCAGAGGTTTCACCAATATGTATTTCATACCCGTTAACAGGTATTTGACTCTTAACGGTATGTGCCATGACAAATGACAGGTTCTTTTTTGGTGTCATAGTAGTTTCAATGTTTAAATACCCCAAGCCATCAATTGACTGTGGTGGCCCTTCAATACCGTTATGGTCGTGAATTCTGCGCCCCAACATCTGATATCCGCCGCATATACCAAGGATTTTTCCACCGCGCCTGTGATGGGCTTGCAGATCGATATCCCAGCCATTAGCACGGAAGTTCTCCAAATCGCTGATGGTTGATTTACTTCCTGGTAAGATTACCAAAGTGGCGTCACCAGGTAGGGGTTGGCCCTGCTCAATGATCTCAACAGTGACATTAGGTTCAGCCACCAGTGGGTCCAGATCATCAAAATTTGCAATACGTTTCAAACGTGGCACAGCAATTTTGATCGTGCCACCTGGTCTTGTAGCGATCTCCATGACATCTTCTGCTGGTAACTTCCATGCATCTATAAACCATGGCAAAACACCAAGGTTGCGCCAGTTGGTCTCTTGTGAGATGGCTTTTATTCCATTGTCAAAAAGCGAAACGTCGCCACGAAATTTATTGATCGCAAAACCGGTAATTCTGTTGCGATCTTCGGGCGGTAAAACTACATAAGTGCCCACCATCTGCGCAATCACGCCGCCTCGATCAATATCGCCGATCAAGACCACGGGGACATTGGCGGCTTCGGCAAAGCCCATATTGGCAATATCACCGGCGCGCAGGTTGATCTCCGCTGGGCTGCCTGCGCCTTCTATGATCACGTAATCAACGGTTTTGGCGAGGCGGTGGAAGGACTCCAGTACTTTGGGCATCAGCTGAGGCTTCAGTTTTGAGTATTCGCGGGCTTTGACTGTTGCCATGCGATGACCCTGCACAATTACCTGCGCCCCAATGGCTGTCTCGGGTTTGAGCAATACAGGGTTCATATCCACAATAGGGGGGACGCTGACAGGCCATGGCTTGCAGGGCTTGCGCCCGGCCAATCTCGCCACCATCGACGGTGACAGCGGCGTTGTTTGACATGTTTTGCGGCTTGAAAGGGGCTACAGAATGCCCACGTTGAACCAAGGTGCGGCATATTCCTGCCACTAACATGGATTTTCCAACGTTTGAACCGGCCCCTTGAATCATGATTGCTTTGGTCATTTGCAACGCTCCCTAGGCTTTGCATACTGAACTCAGGCCGAAAGAAACACCTTGAATGCGGATGATAAATTATTTTTTGCGGCACGGCATATCGATGTTTGGGTGTTCAAAGGCAAAACGCGCCCAAAGGGGCGCGCTTTTGTAACGTAACCAGAGCGATTGGCTTAGGCTGCTTCAGCCTGCTGACGGCGTTCGCTCTCTTCGCGGCTTAAGGCCACAGATGTACGGATACCCTTGCCAACAAAGTCCATCAGTCCGGATACAACTCGCTCATTGGGGTCAATCCCCGCGCAAGATAGAACTTCGCGGCCATCGCGGGAACGGGCCCAGCGAGCAATCTGCTCGGGGCCATTGCCATATTTTTTGTCATCCGCAATCGCGTCATCTAGTGCGGCCAATACAACAGCAGCAAATAATTTACGGGCGCGGTTGCCCTGTTCGTTGTTAAAGGCATTGCCGTCGACGAAATCTTTCATCTCGTATCCTTTTAATTATCACTCTTGAACTCTTTGGTGTTTGTTCCTTATGAAGCAACTAAACCGATTCGGGTACTCTCTTTTGGAATGTCTGCCATGCGCTTAGCGCATGGCTCAGTGCATCTGTATTTTACATGTATAGGCTTGAAACACTTTTGCTGCCTCGATATAGGCGGCACTAACTAAACTTCAACCTTTTGCTTAAGGTTCTATAAATGCCAAAGATTAACGGGAACGAAATTCGGATTGGAAACGTACTGGAACATAATGGTGGTCTCTGGAGCGCTGTTAAAGTCGATCATGTAAAACCTGGCAAAGGTGGTGCATTTGCTCAAGTTGAAATGCGCAATCTTCGGAATGGCTCAAAGCTAAATGAACGCTTTCGGTCTGCCGACAAGGTGGAAAAGGTTCGATTAGATCAAAAGGACCAACAATTTTTATATGAAAACGACGGTATGTTGGTGTTCATGGATATGGAAACCTATGACCAAATCGAACTCCCAGCTGCGCTGTTGGGGGATCGTCGCCCGTTCCTGCAGGATGGTATGACGGTGCAGATCGAGTATCATGATGAAGAAGCGCTGCATGCATCCTTACCGCAAAAAGTAACCTGCATGATTGTTGAGACTGAGCCTGTGGTCAAAGGCCAGACTGCTGCAAACTCTTTCAAACCTGCGGTCTTGGATAATGGTATTAAGGTTATGGTGCCGCCGTTTGTGGGCCAAGATGAGATGATCATCGTGGATACGATATCTATGGAATACACTGAGCGCGCTTAAACCGTTACTATTGCGTCACCCGCTGTCATCTGATCGGTGATGCGGTCAAAGCGCAGATAAGCCAAAGCGAGCCCGTCGTGCTGTGTATAAATCACACCAGCAGATTTTTCGTTGGCTATGATGGTGGTCCCAGGCGAGGTAATGCCAGACACTTTTACCTGGCATAACCCTTTGCGCAGGTTGGTTTTATGCTTCATCCGCGCCACGATCTCTTGGCCAACATAACAGCCCTTCTTAAAATCCACGCCATTGAGACGCTCAAAACCCATCTCTAAGATGAAACGATCTGGCTCCAGCTCAATACCAGTTTCAGGAATGATATGCGCCACGCGCAGGGCTTGCCAGTCGATCACATCGCTGTCTTGCACCCCATAGGCCCGCCACCCCATGGCTGGGGTTCGGGGGTCTTGGAACGCACCTTCTGGCACAGGCCCCAAACCGCAGTTAACCGGACACTCCATGGGCGCAATATCCACCTTGGCGCGGAGCCGGTACATGCTTAAACGTGACAACAGGCTTGGCTGCAATGTGTCGGCAACATCAATTAAAATATCACCCTCTCGCACCAGAACGAAGAAATCTGCGAAGAATTTCCCTTGAGGGGTCAGTAAGGCGGTGTAATGCAGACCGGTGCTCGAAATATCATTGGTCACCAAGTTTTGCAAAAAGCTGATCCGGTCATCGCCGGTCACTTGAAGTATGCCGCGGGGGTATTCAGGCTGGGCCATGGGCTGTTCCTTCGGTTCACTCTTCCATATAATCTGTTTTCTCAGCAAAGCCAGAGGCCACATGTCCGCACCCATCTCAATTGTCATCCCCACGCTCAATTCCGCGCGCTCCCTTCCGGCCACCCTGTTGTCGCTGATGGAGGGGCTGGACGCGGGTTTGATCTGTGAGGTCATGGTCACTGATGGCGGCTCGAACGACGCCACGCTGGTCATTGCAGAGGCTTGGGGGGCTGAGATCATATCAGGCGCCACCTCACGCGGCGGGCAGCTGGGCCGCGGTGTGGAGGCTTCTCGTGGGGAGTGGGTGATGGTTTTGCATGCGGATACGATTTTGCAGGATGGTTGGGCCGGAGAGGTACAAAAACGGATGCACGAATGCCCACTTTGTTTTTCCTTGGCATTTCGAGCCTCTGGCATGGCGGCAAAGCTGGTCGCGGCATGGGCCAATCTGCGCACGGATTTGCTGTGCCTACCTTATGGTGATCAGGGACTGTTGCTGCGCCGCAAAGACTATGATGCCGCAGGTGGCTATCTTGATCAACCTTTGATGGAGGATGTGGCTTTGGTCCGCGCGCTTGCCCAGCGGGTGCGCCGGATACGCGCCCATGCCTTCACTGGGGCAGAAAAATACCAACAGCAGGGTTGGATGCGCCGTGGGGCCAAAAACCTGATCTTGCTGATGCGGTATTTAGCCGGGGCCAAGCCAGAAAATCTTGCGCGAGCCTACCGATCCTTAGATACGCCAAACTGAAGTTTGCACAAATCAGAATAATAGCCACTGGAGGCGATTAGTTCCGCGTGGGTGCCGTGCTCAATGATTTTGCCTTGGTCCATGACAATAATCTGATCGGCGGCGACAATGGTGGACAACCGGTGTGCAATCACCAAGGTAGTGCGGTTTTGTGACAATTTATCCAAGGCATTTTGCACCATAACTTCGGACTTCGTATCCAGCGCCGAGGTGGCCTCGTCTAACAGCAAAATAGGGGTATCGCGCAGTAAGGCTCTTGCTATGGCCACACGTTGGCGTTGCCCGCCCGATAGGTTTGATCCGCGTGGTCCGACCTCAGTATCTATGCCGTCGGGAAGAGACGGCAGGAAATCTGCTACATGTGCTGCCGAGACGACGTCTTTGAGTTTCTTTTGGCTTACATCCACAGAGCCTAGGGTGATATTTTCTCCAAGTGTTTCATCAAACAGCAAGCTGTCTTGTGAGACCACCGAAATATTGGCGCGCAGGGCGTTGGGATCAATTTCGGCGTTTGATACGCCAGAAACCGTGATCTCACCACTGCTGTGCGCATAAAGCCTTGTTAAGGCGTTAAATATTGTAGTTTTACCTGCGCCAGACGCGCCGACTAAGGCGGTAGTTTTACCAGCTGGGGCGATGAAAGAAATATTATTTAACACTTGCATATCGCCAAAATGAAGGCTCACATTCTTAAACTCAATATCGCCCTCTGCAGAGAATGATTTTGGTTGGTCAGGGCCTAGAAACTTTGGCTTTTGATTAAGAATATCGCGCATCCGTTGGATAGATACCGAGGCCGCATTGATCAATCCAGTGATCCCCGCAAGGCGACGCAGCGGCTCAAAAGCCAATCCAAGTGCACTGAAGAATGCCATGAATTGGCCAATGGATTTCGCACCACTGATGATTTCATAGCCACCATAAATTATGACACCAGCAAAGCCGATACCGCTCATGATATCAACCAATGAGGGTATCACGGCAGTACCAAAAAGGGTTTTTACTTCAACCTTAATTTGTCTCTGGGTGAGTGTGCGGTAGCGGTCAGCATAATAGCGTTCTAAACCATTGAGTTTGATTGTGCCGACACCGTGAAACGCTTCATCCAGCCTGGTGGCCATATTGGCTGCTACTTCTCGGGCTTTGCTAGCTTGTTTGCGAGTGTAACGAGCAGCTATCAGAGAAGGCCCCATTAGCAAAGGAGCGCCCATGAGTGCAACAAGGGTCCAGAGCCAATCGATTGAAAGCATAACTGCAAACAGTGAAATCAAACCAACTAAATCCCGTGCGGCACCTCGTACGATAAGCCCCCAAATGGTGCCCACCGCCTGCACATCGCCCTGCACACGTTCCATTAGGTAACCGGGGGCATGTTGGGCGAAAAATCCCATATCTAAACTTAAAAGGTGGCTTAAAAGATCATTTTGAAGGTCAGCAACAGATTCCTTGGCAATTTTAGTCATCAGTACTCGATGCACCACAGACAAAATCGCGCGGGCAAGAAACAGGCAAAACACAATTGCACCGACGACCCAAAGCTGGGTATAGCTGCCACCAACAAATACACCATCAAATAAGGGTTGCATCATCCATGCAAGCCCGCCCACCATACTTCCTTCAATCATCATGAGGATGACAATGAAGGCCAACACCCAAACATGCCGCCGCAGGTAACCTTGCCACAACCAAACAAAAAGTTTGCGCTGGTTGATTTGTTTTGTGGATGACAATTTTATATCCATAATGGCCTGTTAGTGCTTTGTCTGGTCCCCTGCAAGGGATGGACAGTTGACCTGGCCGGTAACCGCGAATATCGAGTCTATATCATATTATAGGTTTTACATCATGTCACTTTCTCAAGGCCGCCAACATCTCGCAATTCCTGGTCCGTCGGTTATGCCGGATCGCGTGCTTCAAGCCATGCATCAACCTTGCCCGAATATCTATGAGGGTGGTCTTATAGAGATGACCCACAGTTTGATTCCAGATTTAAAATATGTGGCAGGCACACTGGGCAATGCGGTGATTTATGTCGCAAATGGCCATGGGGCTTGGGAGGCTGCAGTCTCCAATATCTTGGCGGCAGGCGATACGGTTTTGGTTCTGGCAACGGGCCGGTTCTGCGTGGGCTGGGGCGAGATGGCCAGCAGTCTTGGCGTCGAGGTTGAAACTATAGATTTTGGTGGCCAAGACACCATAGAATTTGACCAGGTACGCGATCATTTGCGCGCCGATACCTCCGGTCGGATCAAAGCTGTGATGGCGGTGCATGTGGACACGTCAACCTCAGTGCGCAATGATATTTTAGCCCTGCGCGGTGCGATAGACGCCAGCGGCCACAACGCTCTGTTGATGGTAGATTGCATTGCAAGCCTCGGCTGTGACGAGTTTAGAATGGATGACTGGGGCGTCGATGTTATGGTCTCTGCCTGCCAAAAGGGCTTAATGACCCCGCCCGGTATTGCTTTCGTCTTTTTCTCAGAAAAAGCCGGAGCGGTGCGCAATGCTATGGAGCGAGTAAGCGCCTATTGGGATTGGAACCCAAGAGTTGAGCCTGATAATTACTATAAATACTTCTGTGGTACGGCCCCCACGCAGCATTTGCTTGGTCTGCGTGAAGCCTTGGATATGATCCGCGAAGAAGAGTTGCCACAGATTTGGGCGCGCCATGAGGCTTTGGCCTGCGCAGTTTGGGCGGCCTGTTCCGCCTGGGGCGAAGGTGGGCCTCTTACGATGAATATTGCTGATCCGGCCTTGCGCAGCCGTGCCGTGACAGCCTTGGCCATCGGCACCCCAGACGGCACGAGATTGCGCCGCTGGACCGAGCACCAAGCAGGTTTGACTTTGGGTATTGGCTTAAACATGGCAACGCCCGAAGATCCAAATGCCGATGGCTTTTTCCGCATTGGCCATATGGGCCATGTGAATGCACAGATGATCATGGGCACGCTTGGCTCTATTCAGGCGGGCTTGATTGCTTTGGATATCCCGTATGGTCCGGATGGATTGGATGCCGCAGCGCGGGCCTTGGCCGCAGCCTAGGCGCTTCGGGCGGCTTCAAGCGCAAGTGGTAAGGCTTGCGCGAAGGCCGCCATCGCGGCGGCGTCTCCACAAGATACCCTGATGCATCTGTCCATCGGCGCTATGGCGGGCATGCGAATGAAAATACCATTGGCCACCATATGGCTCAGCACAGCGCGAGCGAAATCCCCATCTCTGCCACAGTCAATGGCTACAAAGTTGGCAGCAGAGGGCAGAGCGCTCAGATCATTGCTCTCGGCGATCTCAATGATCTGCCGGCGGCTTTGGGCCACGTTTTCTACAACTGAGTTGAAATAGTTTTGATCGGCGAGAGCGGCCAAGGCTCCAGCTTGCGAAATACGTGACATGCCAAAATGATTGCGCAGCTTGTCAAAGGCGGTGATCAAGGACTTCGGCCCAATCGCGTAGCCCACCCGTGCGCCTGCCATGCCGTAGGCTTTTGAGAAGGTACGCATGCGGATTACATTTTCCGTCTCGGGCCGCAACACAGGCGCCGTGCCCGCCGGCGCAAGTTCCACATAGGCCTCATCCAGTACCAGAAGCGTTGTGTCTGGCATTGCATCAATCAAGTCCTGTACCTTATCAGCGCTGTGCCAACTGCCCATTGGATTGTCAGGATTGGCTAAATAGACCATTTTTGCTGAGACGTCCCGGGCTTTGGCGATGAGGGCCACAGGATCTTCATGGTCGGCAGCATAGGGCACCATATGCAACACGCCGCCATAGCCTGAAACGTGGTAATTAAAGGTGGGGTAGCCGCCTTTGGAGGCGACCACTGGCGTTCCAGGATCTACCAAGAGGCGCACGAGATAGGACAGTAGCCCATCGATCCCCTCCCCAACTATAATATGGCCGGGATCAATGCTGTGATGTGCCGCAAGGGCTTGGCGCAGGTCATAATTTTCTGGATCGCCGTATTTCCAAACCTCACCCGCGGCCTGCACCATGGCTGCAATTGCGCGTGGAGAGGGGCCAAAGACACTTTCATTGGCCCCCAAACGCGCGACAAACTCCTGGCCCATTGCCCGCTCTTGGGTTTCCGGCCCGACAAAGGGCACAGTCGAGGGCAAGGTTTCGGCCAATGCTGTCAGTTGTGATCTTTGCCATTTGTATGTTTCCTCAGCATTTTGGTAGGTATTAATATTTCAGATTAAACGATTTCTGCCAATCGTGCCAAGGCTTCCGACAGTTTTTGCTCTTCCTCTTCACGGGCTGCCAAATTGGCCTGTGTTTCGGCTAAAACTTCCGGTGGGGCGGAGGCTGCAAATTTGGGATTGTTCAAACGGCCGCGCAAACCGCCCAGCTCCTTGGCCATTTTCCCCATATTCTTTTCGAGCCGCGCCTTCTCGGCAGCCACGTCGATGATATCGGCTAATGGCAGGCCAAAGGTGGCATGCGGTGCCGAAACTGTGATAGCACCTTTCGGCATTTCTGCAGCGATGGTTACTTCTGTGATCCTAGCCATTTGGCGGATCTGTGCCATATTGGCAGCCAATGCCTTGCTGCCTGCGGCATCATTTTGCACTTGTACCAAAGGCACTTTTGCACCGGCTGGCACATTCATCTGCGCGCGTGCTGAACGGATGGCATCAATCAATGCTATGGCCCAGCTGATCTCGGTTGTGGCGGCCTCATCGACCAGCTCTAGCCCGTAGCTTGGCCAATCTTGATGCACCAGCATGGTGTCGCGTGTAGCAGTGATGCCCCAAAGCTCTTCGGTGATGAAGGGCATGATCGGGTGCAGCAGCGTCATGCTTTGCTCAAGCACCCAAGCCAGAGTGGTTTGCGTCTCCAATCGGCTGGCTGCTCCACTGGAATGTTCACCCTTTAGGATTGGTTTGGACAGCTCAAGATAGCGATCACAAACCGATCCCCAAACGAAGGCATAAAGCGCGGAGGCGGCGTCATTGAAGCGGTAACCATCAAGGGCCGCATCTACCGCAACCCGAACCCGACCCACTTCGCCAATGATCCATTTGTTAAGGGCCAACTTTGGTGAGGGCATCGCATCGCTGCGGTGCTGGAAGGCTTCGTTATATTCCGCAAAAGAACAGGCGTTCCAAAGCTTGGTGCCAAAATTGCGGTATCCAGCAATGCGTTGCATATCCAGCTTCAATACGCCCCCGAGAGATGCCATCGAGGCATTGGTAAAGCGCAGAGCATCCGCACCGAATTCATCGATGATTTCCAGAGGATCCACCACGTTGCCAGTAGATTTGCTCATTTTTTTGCCTTTGGCATCACGCACCAAACCATGCAGGTAGATGGTGTTGAACGGTATCTTGTCCACCACAGCCAGTTGCATCATCATCATACGTGCGACCCAGAAAAATAGAATGTCAGAGCCGGTGATCAGATCTGAGGTCGGAAAAAAGCGTTTCAGCATATCGTTTTGCGCATCGGTCTCTGCATCGCCAGTCCAGCCCAATGTGCCAATGGGCCAAAGGCCAGAGGAGAACCATGTATCAAGCACGTCTGGATCACGGGTCAGAACGGCATCAGGACCGGCCAGCTTTTGCGCTTCGGCTTCGGTAACGGCGCAATATTGCGCGCCAGAGGCATCAAACCACACAGGAATTTGATGCCCCCACCACAATTGCCGCGAGATGCACCAAGGCTCAATATTTTCCAACCAATGATAATAGACCTTCTTTTCCGACTCTGGCAGCACTTTAACCGTGCCATCGCGCACCGCCTCTAGGGCCGGCTCTACAATCTTGGTCGTGTCGACAAACCATTGGTCGGTGAGCATAGGCTCAATCACCACTTTGGAGCGGTCGCCAAACGGCTGCATGATGGGCTTGTTCTCGATCATAGGTTGATGGTTGGTGCTCTCAACGCCTTCGGCATCAGTGACAGTAAAAACTTCCATCACCGCCAGTCCTTCGGCGGTGATGTCGGCCACAATTTTTTTGCGTGCTTCAAAGCGGTCCATGCCGCGGTAGTCTTCTGGCACCAGGTTCATTGCGGCGATTTTGGCCACATCAAAGCTTTCCTCACCATTGGCAATGCGCTGTGCGGTTGCGGCTTGTTCCACATAGGGGAGGCCATCGGCGCGCAGATTGGCTTTGGTGTCCATCAGATTATACATCGGTATGCCGCCGCGTTTGGCGACTTGGTAGTCGTTGAAATCATGCGCACCGGTGATTTTCACCGCTCCTGATCCAAAGTCCTTATCCGGATATTCATCGGCGATGATCGGGATCAAGCGACGCTGGGCCTTGGGACCTACTGGAATTTCGCACAGCATGCCTACGATTGGTGCGTAACGCGCGTCAGAAGGATGCACGGCTACAGCCCCATCGCCCAACATGGTTTCAGGTCTGGTGGTGGCAATGGAGATATAATCCCGTTCTTCTTCAAGCGTGATTTCCCCGTCTTCGTTTTTTTCGATATAGGTATAGATGACGCCGCCAGCCAGTGGATATTTGAAATGCCACATATGCCCGGCCACTTCGATATTCTCCACTTCCAAATCGGAAATGGCTGTTTCAAAATATGGGTCCCAATTTACCAGACGTTTGCCGCGATAGATCAGGCCTTTGTTGTACATCTCAACAAAAACTTTTATCACCGCATCATGAAAATTCGGACTGTTTTCATGGCCCACGCGGGTGTCCCCCTGCGCGCCGGCCATGGTGAAGGCGGTCCGGTCCCAATCACAAGAGGCGCCAAGCCGCTTGAGTTGGTTCACAATCGTGCTACCAGAGTGTTCTTTCCACTCCCAAATCTTCTCTAGAAATTTTTCACGACCCAATTCAACTCGGCCCGGTTGATGGGTCTCGGCCAATTGCCGTTCCACAACCATCTGGGTAGCAATGCCCGCGTGATCTGTGCCGGCTTGCCAAAGGGTGTCGAAACCTCGCATTCGGTGCCAGCGCACCAGTATATCTTGCAATGTGTTGTTGAAGGCATGGCCCATATGCAGCACGCCAGTCACATTCGGTGGTGGGATCATAATGCAATAGCTCGAAGCCCCAGGCTTAGCGTTTGCACCAGCCGTAAAGCAGCCCGCAGCCTCCCATGTTTTATATAGGCGATCTTCAGCTTCTGACGCGTTAAATTTTTCCATAGCCATTTGATAGGTACCCTTCGAATTTATACTCGAATACCCATTTCTAGAAGCGAGTAAAAGCCCTTGACTTACAACTGTGCGGGTTGACGCATCAGCGGTTCACGGGCCCCAGGGCGAATAACCTCTGGATCGTAGGCTTGGCGGGCAAAAACCTCCTGCACAAGCGCCTTAAAATGGCCTATGGGTAGGGTGTCATACTCAGGATCAAAGCTGTTTTGATCCCAGCGTTCGCAAAAGGTTGCACAGTCGTCAAAATAGATATGTCCGCGATAGTTTTCGCGTTTGTCTGGGTTGGCGCCCACATGTTGGCCATAATAAACCATCTGGAAGTCTCCATGCTTTTCCACAACCCAGCTGCATTGTTCACGTACAAAGGGCCGCAGAATAGTCGCAGCATATTCATCATGGTTATAGGGCGCAAAAATATCGCCGATATCATGCAGAAGTGTTGAGACTATCCAATCTATGTCTGCACCATCGCGTTCGGCACGGGTTGCTGATTGCAGCGAGTGACCCAGCCGGGAGACCTGATACCCTGAGAGGCTCTCATCAAGCCCAACCAGAGCTTTGAGAAGCCTGTTGGCTGTGCCTTTAGTGTATTCGACTTCGTGCTCTGTCAGGAAGGCGTAATCGGCCGCATCGCCATCTTTCATCGCGCGGAATTTTACATGATCCATTGTGAATACATCGCAGTGTTGCCCCTGGCTCTGGCCATCATGACCTTTGCTTGATCTTCTCGAATTTGCTCATACTGTATAATATTACCTGAGTGGATCAAGCCCTTTGGTGGTGCGCAGCGATTGAAATTTTTCGTGTCACATTGACTGCGCAGGGGGGCGCAATAAACTCAAGCGTTATCAGGCTTTTGGGCATGCGGGCTGATGTAACGGATCACCACGCCAATTCTGAGGTCGTCTGAGGTATTTGGCCCATAGCCATGGATTATCAACCCATGATGCAGGCTCAGCTCCCCGGTTGTCAAAGCGCCACAGGTTTTGTCTGCTTTGGCCACGTGAGAGCAGGTTCAACTCATCAAAGCTGTCTTCATGAGGAGTGATTGGATTCTCGTGGCCACCTTTTACGAAATACATGCAACCACTTTCCTGGGTTGCGGGCGACAGGGTGCGCTAGACTGTAGCACTGCCGTCAATCTCGCCCAAGCCCCAATAGGCCAAGTCTTGATGCATAGTCACAACATATTTGGTTTGACTTTCTTTTATTATTAACTCTTTGGAATAGAGCAAGATGTATAGAGCAGGATGTCTGGCTCCAATACGCTTTCGACCACATCTAAAATTGCAGGATGGGCAGCTATTTCATGAGGTATGGGCATCACTACTTATGCATTGATGCGTTTGTAGATATTTAAAGACCAGGGCAAGTCATTGTCTAACCAGTACGTTCAATAGCTTCAAGTTCGTTTAGCCAAGCTGGGATTTTTCAACAGAAATCGCGGGTATGGGGAGGAGAAGACCATCACCCAATATTGCCACTTTTGTGGTTTTGATAACTGATTTTTTGTGAGATGACTGTGCATCATGGCCTCCAATGTTGGGTGAAGCTTTTCATAGCCAAAATCGACAGTTGCGTCTGAAACTGACATACTAAAAAAATGCTATATTCACTGGACAGTGCAGGCGGCTTTGATATTGTTGCGTGCAAAATAGGAGCATAATGCGTGGAAAAGTTTGGAAAAAGCCAATCTGTTGAGCGGCGTGAGGATGATCGTTTTTTGAGGGGCTTGGGGCGTTATGTGGATGATACGGCGCCTTTGGCGGCTTTGCATGGGTATGTGTTCCGTTCGCCTTATGCGCATGGTGTCATAAAGTCTTTGGACGTCGAGGCCGCCAAGGCAGCGCTTGGCGTGCAGCTTGTGCTGACTTCTAAGGTTTTGGAAGATTTTGGGATTATAGGTAAAATGGAAGCTAGCCTGCTCAAAAATCAAGATGGCCAAACGGCACCCAACACAGATCGTTTCTTGCTTGCCAAAGATAAGGTGCGCTTTGTGGGGGAACCTGTGGCCATGGTTTTTGCAGAAACTTTGGCTCAAGCACGTGCCGCGGTTGAACTGATCTGGCTTGAGATTGAAGATCTGCCAGCGCATATGGACGTGCAGCCGGGCGGTGCGTCTCTGCATGATAAGGCGCCCGACAATGTCGCATTTGATTGGGCGATGGGTGATCTTGTGCAAATGGAGACTGCAAAATCTGAAGCGGCGCATGTGCTGAGTTTCGATATTGCCGACAACCGGATCATTTGCAATTCAATGGAGCCTCGTGGATGTTGGGCGGAGTTGGAAAAAGGCCGTTTGCATCTTTGTGTGAATGGTCAGGGTGTTTGGGCGCAAAAAACGCAACTGGCAAATATGTTTGGATTGGCCGAAAGCGAAATTCGTGTTACCAACCCCGATGTTGGCGGTGGCTTTGGCATGAAGGCTATGAGCTATCCAGAGTATTTCTTGGTTGCCCAAGCTACCCGCATGCTTGGAAAGCCTGTGCGCTGGATGTCGGATAGATCTGAGGCGATGCTGTCTGATAACGCTGGTCGTGATTTGACATCAACAGCCACTTTAACACTAAATTCAGATTTAAAAATTACTGGTTACCAAGTACAAACTTTTGCCAATATGGGCGCTTACTCTGGTCAATTTGCTCAGCCGATCCAAACCCAGCTATTTTCTAAGGTGCTTACTGGGCTTTATGATATACCTGTGGCTTATTTGCAGGTGACAGGAATTTACACCAACACAACCCAAGTAGACGCCTATCGAGGCGCCGGGCGTCCTGAGGCGATCTATGTTTTGGAGCGTGTGATGGATTATGCTGCGCGGTCTTTAGGCTGTGATCCTTGGGGCTTCAGGCGGCAAAACTTCATCTCAGCAGATAACTTTCCTTATAAAACAGCCAGTAAAGTTAGGTATGACGTTGGGGACTTTCATCAGGTTTTGGACAAGGTGATCGAAAAATGCGACTTGGCAGGTTTTGAAAAGCGTCGTATGGACAGTGCCTCCAAGGGTTTACTGCGTGGGATGGGCCTCTGTTGTTACATTGAAAGTATTCTTGGTGACCCTACCGAAACCTCACGTGTAGTATTCAATGAGGACGGCACGGTAGATTTGTTTGTGGGCACCCAATCTAATGGGCAGGGGCATGAAACAGTTTATGCTCAGTACTTGGCCGATCAATCGGGGCTCCCCGTTGAAATGATTAATGTGATCCAAGGTGACAGTGATAAAATTCCAACTGGCGGCGGAACGGGCGGCTCTCGGTCCGCTACAGTGCAAAACACTGCCACATTGGCTTTGGTTAGGACATTAACCGAACGCTATGCTGCGTTTCTGGGTCAATATCATAATGTGGATATAGCTTCTGTCAGCTTTGACGATGAGGTCTTTAGGGTTGGTGGCTCAAACATTGTGTTTAGTCTGATTGATGCTGCGGATCTCGCTCGTACCGAAGGGGAGCAAGATCTACTGGACGTCACCCAATCTGCTACTCTGGATGACCTGAGCTTCCCAAATGGGGCCCATGTGTCTGAAGTGGAAATTGATCCAGAGACTGGCCAATCCAATGTTGTGCGCTATGTGATAGTTGATGATTTCGGATATTTGCTCAACCCGATGCTGGTTGAGGGGCAGGTTCATGGTGGCGTGGTGCAAGGCTTAGGCCAGGCGATGATGGAGCATGTGGTATATGACGAGAACGGCCAGTTATTGACCGCCAGTTTCATGGACTATGGCATGCCACGCGCGGGGGATGTTCCAATGTTTGAGTTCAACTCTGTTGTGGTGCCCTCTACGGCCAATCCTATCGGCATGAAGGGCTGCGGTGAAGCCGGTACCATTGGATCTATGGCGGCAGTCTCTAACGCAGTGATGGATGCTTTGGCGGGCAGTGGTGTAACGCGGGCTGATATGCCGTTCACCCCTCAGAGGGTCTGGTCTATGCTTCAAGCAGCTGTCTAGGGACTACCTGTGGTTAATAGTCGATAGGGACCAAGGTCTTGAAAAATCGCTTTGGACATCCTGTAGGCGAGGTGGGCCACACGGGCGGGGCTTTCGCTCATGTGATCACTCTGAGCAGATTTACTAATTTATGCCTGCCTAAATTCTTAGGGCGCTAGTGCATTTTCATAATGATGCAGGTGGTTGACCCTGTGGCATAGATTTTGCCATCCTCAACGCCGCGAATTTCTCCAGTCGCAACACCTGTGGATCTGCCTACATGTTGCACCCAGCCGCGGGCTGCCACCTCCATCCCCATTGGGATGCTGCGGGTGATATTCACTTTATATTCAAGGGTGGTGTAAATGCTTCCCTTAGGTACTTTGGTCATTACAGCGCAGGACATGCAACTGTCCAACATCGCGCCATACCAACCGCCATGTAATGTACCCATCGGGTTGGTGTGATCAAATTTGGGCGTACCAACAAAGGCGACCTCACCGTCCAAAACCTCGGCTATGTGATAGTTTAAAACCCGAGCGATTGGTGGGCGTGGAATTGCTCCGTCACGAATGGCGCACATGAAATCAAAACCAGACATCGTAAGCAATTTCTCACGATCTGGTAAATCAGAGATTGAGGTAGCATCTTGCATTTGGTGTCCTTTAAGAGGACCTTCAGCTTAGCGTGCTACTTTGTGTACTTCAAGCAACCTGACGCAAGGATTGTTGAGGGGCTTTACCAATTGCTATGCAGATAGCTGCTACAACTTCAGCGTGGTTCATCGTATAAAAATGCAGCTGACCGACACCGTTTTGGATCAACTTGTCACAAAGCTCTGTAGCGTGTGCTATAGCCATGAGTTCTGAGCGGCCTTCGCGTGCTGCGCGCTCAAAACCTTCAGCTAAGTCTGGCGCAACTGATGTGCCGCAGGCTTGGGTCATGGATTGGGTTTTTGGCCAATTTTGTACTGGCAAAATACCGGGTATCAGTGGCATTGTGATGCCATGCGCTGCTGCTTGGTCTCTAAACTTTAGAAAGTGATCTGCGTCAAAAAAGAATTGTGTGATGGCAGCCGACGCACCTGCGTCTTGTTTACGTAGCAGCATGTCCAAGTCGCTTTGTGCGTTTTGCGCCATGGGGTGCACCTCAGGGTAAGCTGCTACAAAAACCTGATTGTATTCTTGTTTTTGTGCTGCTTGGATCAGTTGGCAAACAGTTAGGCCCTGGGACTTTCCATCACCGCGTAGGGCAACAATCCCCTTAGCGCCGGCGCGTTTTGCTGCCCTTAAATATTGGGGAAGTTGGTTGTTGTCTTGAGAGGCGCAGGTAATGTGTGCTTGAAAAGGGCCAAGGGCTAGCTTGTCTAATGCGGCCAAAGTATCCAAAGTTTGGGTCGGATTGTGGCTGCATGTAACGGATCCAAAATGCGGCGCAAACATTGACAATGTTTGCGCTGCACGCTGTAGCGAAAAAGCGGCTGTAATGGTTTTTGGTGGGAAAAATTCAAATGAAATATCAGTCATGTGATCCTCGAAAAATGTGGGTGCTTGGTTGACATAACTCCAAACTATACTATTAATATAATTCATATATTTCAATTTTGTTATGAGGATTATTACTAATGCACCTCGAGATGCGCCATCTCCGTGCCGTCCGCGCGATCCATGACGCTGGTGGCCTATCCAAAGCAGCGGATATTCTAAACCTTACGCAGTCCGCTTTATCTCACCAAATCAAAGGCCTAGAGGATCAAGTGGGTATTGATCTGTTTGTTAGGCGCACCAAGCCTTTAAAGCTATCTGTTGCTGGGATGCGCATGCTCAAACTCGCGGATCGTGTTTTGCCTGAAGTTGAGGCAGCCGAAGATGAGTTTCGTGGCTTGCTATCTGGAAAAATTGGGCGCTTGCACATAGCGATTGAGTGCCATGCTTGCTTTGAATGGCTGTTTCCGGTGCTAGAATCCTTCAGAAAAGCTTGGCCCGACGTAGATGTAGATATTCGCCCAGGTTTGGCTTTTGACGCCCTGCCTGCTTTGGCGCGAGAAGAGGTGGATCTCGTGGTTTCTTCCGATCCTGAGGAACACCCAGATTTGGAATTCTCACCCCTATTCGATTACGAACCAGTTTTTGTGGCATCAAGCCAACATACTTTGTCGCAAAAGGAGTGGATTGAAGCCCAGGATTTTCGGGATGAAGTTTTGATAACCTATCCCGTGGACCGGCCGCGGCTGGACGTGTTTTCCCAGCTTTTGATGCCTGCTAAGGTTGAGCCTCGGTCGGTTCGTCAGATTGAGCTTACTGCGGTTATCTTGCTGCTTGTTGCTTCAAATCGTGGTGTAGCAGTGCTACCAGATTGGGTTGTACGCGAGGTGCGCTATAATTCAGATTACGTTACGCGACCGCTTACAGAGCACGGGCTTACCCGAAGACTTTTCGCGGCAACACGCCGTGAAGACACGACAAAACCGTTTATGGCCCATCTGTTGAAACTGGCGCGTACCGCGCCTGTAAAAATGCAACGCAGCTAGGCCTTGGCAAGACAGCGTAGGGCGCGTATAGCCCACCCTGATCTGCAGGAGCATCACCATGGCACAAAGTGCAAATATGAATGTAATGATCGCGACAGCGCGCAAGGCTGGTCGAGCATTAGCTAAGGATTTTCGTGAAGTTTCAAACCTGCAGGTGTCGGTAAAAGGGGCCGGTGATTTTGTGGCCCGCGCCGATATGCATGCTGATCAAGTCGTTAAAGAAGAATTGATGGACGCACGTCCGACTTACGGCTTTTTGGCCGCTGAGCGAAGCGAAATTGAGGGCAAAGACCCAACCCGTCGTTGGATCGTTGACCCAATGGTTGGCGCAACAAACTTTCAACACGGGATCCCGCATTACGCAGTGACAATTGCACTGGAGCATAAGAGCGAAATTATTGCTGGGGTGATCTATGATGCCGCACAAGACGAATGCTTCTTTGCCGAAAAAGGTCAGGGCGCTTGGATGAATGAAACCCGGATGCGGGTCTCTGGTCGTCGCTCAATGGTTGATTGTGTATTTGCAACGGGTCTCCCTAGTGCTGGTCGATCTGATCTGCCACAAACTCTGAAAGACTTAGCTCAAATTCTACCGGTCACGGCTGGGGTTCGAAATTTGGGCTCACCTGCGCTTAATTTGGCCTATGTCGCAGCAGGCAGGTTTGATGGGGTTTGGGAGCGGAGACTGAAGGTTTGGGATTTGGCGGCTGGTATTGTTATCTTGAAAGAAGCTGGTGGCTTTATCGACTCCATATACTCTGGTGGTAATATGTTGAAAGATGGAACGGTTATTGGCTCTAATGACCAGATTTTTTCACAATTTTCCAAGGCTATTCGCAAAAGTACCTAGGCCAACTTCATCTGCAACTTGACAGACTGTTCATACGTGCCAATTTAACGGCATGAAGTACATAATAGCATTATTTTTGACTTGGGTGGCTACTGCTGGTTTGGCGACTTGTCCAATAAACCCTCCGATAGGCACAGCTTTAAACCAAGCTTATGCTGAATTAAAATTTGTGAAATTTTCCGCAGAGGCACAGCATTTAACAGATCAGCTGTGGAGCCTTTGGACTCGGGCACCTGATGGGAAAGCGCAGCGTTTGTTGGATAATGGTATGCTAAAAATACGCCAAGGCGATTTGGATGAGGCAGAAGCTGATCTTACCGAACTTGTTGCATATTGCCCAAATTATGCTGAAGGCTACAATCAGCGAGCATTTGTACGCTATCTTAGCTTGAAATTTAAAGACGCATTGCCAGACCTAGAAAAGGCGTTGTCCATACGGCCGCGACATTTGGGGGCGCTTTCGGGAGCAGGCCTGACGTATTTAGCTTTGGGGCGGGCGGCAACAGCGGAAATTCAATTCCGTAAATTGCTTAGTTTGAATCCCTTTACGCCAGAACGCAATTTAATCCCAAATTTGGGTACCGATTTATAGTAAACTTGGGTTTACACGCTCCACGATTTGCCTATGTTCCGGACTGTGCCCGCGTGATGGAATGGTAGACATAGAGGACTTAAAATCCTCAGGCTTAACGGCCGTGCCGGTTCGAGTCCGGCCGCGGGTACAAAAACCTCCCATAAACTTATGTAAATAATGGGTTTCAACATACCGCTTTAATTCTGTATGTACCGAGTTAGGCCAATAATTCATAGAAAGTGCAGCATTAAAAATGCCCTTTAATTATGAATGGTACGGCATTACGTGAAAGATTCGTTGCAGCTTCCAGCTGATATCAAGTCGACCGTCAGTGATACGTCCTTGATTTGGCCTAGTCCGCTACCCTAATTCACTACCAAATTGTTGCTAATCACCATACTGGACCATGGCTTGAACCCATACGTTCTTTCCAGATTTAGTCCCAGATGCAATACCGGCGCACGGTTGCCATCCTAATTTCAACAATCGAGCGACTTCATGATTCACTACTCCAATATTTGATCCCTCAACAATATTATAGTCGGTGACATGCCTCGTTGGCACTACTATTTCCTTGATTATCTCCTTGCTGCCAAACATTTCATTAAACCTTTCCAATATTATAGATAAGCTATTCTAATAAAATGCTTATCCCTGACAACCCAAGTGAGAGGATAGGCCATCCTCCCTTCGAATACTTTAGCACAAAGTTTCATAATGCCAGGTGTAAACTGCGCCATTTTAGCGGCGTGTTACGCCACGACTGACGGATCAAAATTGGCATACTATGCACCCATTTGCATAGTGATTTGTTAGATCTGCATACCGAGTTTGAATTGCAGTTAAACTGGCCATGGAGGCTCATGCTTAATGCTGCTGGTTAACAAGGGAGGCATCCCCAGGCATTAATAGGGGCGTAAGCGCCTCTTGACGATTACTTACTTATAGTTACCTCTAGATTACTGTCTTCTGAAATTCGTATTAAGCTCTGATTGGACAATTCTTCTGTTTTTTTAATCTCAAAAAGCTCTTGGTTTTTCAGAAGTTTCATATCGTCTGACGTTAGTGAATACGGTGCAATTTCAAACTGCTTCTTGAGTGGGCCTATTCCCCAAATCATATATATAAGTTCATTATCAGTCATATTATTAATAACGGCTGATTGTAGTTATTATTTAGTTTCAAAATTTATTTAAGAGGTGCTGGGACAAAAAAACTTTCTTTCGCCCCAGACTAATTAGCTGTTATGCTTTATGCTTAAACGGTTTTAAGCTTAGGCTACCCGTAAAGGATGTCTGACATGTTAAACATTAGAATACCGTTAATGATCGCAAATCCGAGTGGCGCTAGGTATCCCTCAGGAGTTGCGGACACTCCTTCCGTTTTAGCCCATTCACTATTGATAGTCATATAACCAAATATAGTTGCAATTAGGCTCTGAACAAAGCCAAAGGCCACGATAGGCCAAGCACCCTGTGGGCCAACAAGCAAAACTACCACGCCAACTATAACGGATGCGCCTACGCAACTTCCCGCAAAACGTGTCATAAAAATTGCACCATCACCAAAACCATATTGGTCGACAAAGGCTTTGCTAGCAAATAGGCAACGATAACCATAATATGCTCCACCTACTAATGTCAGTATAAAAAGCCCCAGATTTAATGAGCCGCCAAATGCTTCTACCATTTCATCTCTCCTATTTTCATAATGGTTAGTTTCAATAAAGTTAACGGGCTTTAGATACAACCGATGTTTTTAAGATTAAGTT
Source organism: Alphaproteobacteria bacterium UBA4588 (assembly GCA_905182195.1). Taxonomy (GTDB): domain Bacteria; phylum Pseudomonadota; class Alphaproteobacteria; order Rhodobacterales; family Rhodobacteraceae; genus Planktomarina. Next base: position 101,083 of record CAJJAW010000007.1, on the reverse strand, counting down.
TAATATTTGCTTGGCGGCAAGCTTTTTTAAAGATTTTATCTTTTATGGGTTGTGCGCTTAGTTATCAGTTGGTTGAAATGTGTGGGTGCCGCTCTAGCCTCCGTACTAATAGCCAAACCTTTATTTGGTTGAATTTTGTGCTACGAAAGATACAATTAAAATCTTGTCCTGTGTTTGGACTTTACCACTGGACTATCGCACCAGCCGTCAAGAGTTAGGAACCCACATGAATTACGCTCGCATCAATACACTTACTTTTTCTTCAGAAGAGTCTGGAGATACTATTCAGGCCCAATACACTGAGACGGCACCAACAGAATTTAGCGAGGCATCTTTGTTAACTTTTGTGCGCACAGGTCCTTTGACTGCGTCTTTAACTTCAATTTATCCAGACAAAGAAGCTTTTGACCGCTCTGCGCCCATTCGCAAAGAGCGGATGAAGGTCAATAAGGCATTGATTTCAGGAGTTTATGTTTCGGAAGGTACCGCTGCCCTTTTCCATGTGAAAGCTTAAGCAAACACATTGAATAATTAGTCTGGTTTCAATTCAAATTCCTGTACTATTATTTTGCCATCCAAACTCAGTATATACATTTTTCTTGCTTTATCTATTACCACCAATTCATTGGTGGTGCGACTTATGGAAATTACATCAGTGTCAGCGGGCAAAGCAGTTATTTCGGGAAACATTGGACTTGTGGTCTGCAACCGGATGACAAGCACGGCAAAGATCGCTATCAGACCCAAAATCATTGTGGCTGTCAGCGTTGTTACTAGCCGCCTTAAAAACCGCAGGTTCGCCGGCTCAGGTGAATTAGCAGGAACCTCAGATTGACTTGCCATGAATGACGTCCTTTTTACCATTGGGGAAAATCCTCCACCTCGCCTTGATAAAGCTTTGGCGCGCAATGTGCCAGAGCGAGCTATTAGTAGGTCTCGATTGTCGCGCATGATCGCAGATGGGGCTGTTGAGGTGAACGGCGTTGTGGCCACAGAACAAAAGGCTAGGGTTGTTGAAGGCGACAAAATTGTCATCCACGTGCCTGCGGCTGTAGAAAGCCATATGCTGCCCGAAAATATTACTTTGGAAATTCTGCACGAAGATGACGATTTAATTGTGGTTAATAAGCCATCTGGTATGGTTGTTCATCCTGCACCGGGTTCACCCTCGGGTACATTAGTCAACGCTCTTTTAGCCCATTGTGGGGATCGACTATCGGGCGTGGGTGGGTTGAAGCGGCCGGGTATTGTGCATCGAATTGATAAAGACACCACTGGCCTGTTAGTTGTAGCAAAATCTGACGCAGCCCATCAGGGCTTGGCTGCGCAATTTTTGGATCATAGCGTTTCTCGCTTGTACACTGCGATTTGTTTCGGTGTTCCCTCAGCAGCAGATCCGCGCTTGATGGGACTTGCTGGCACAAGCTTTGAGGCGGGTAATCAGCTGAAAATCATCACTCAGCTTGCCCGCCATAAAACTGATCGGCAAAGGCAGGCAGTTGTGCTGCAAAATGGTAAACATGCGGTGACACGCGTGCGTGTTCTGCAAGAGCTCTCTGACGGCTCTGCAGCAGTTGTGGAATGTAAATTGGAAACTGGGCGCACCCACCAAATTCGTGTGCATATGTCCTATACCGGCCATGCTTTGCTTGGCGACCAAACATACAGCCGTCGACGTAAGCTTGCGGGGGAGCATACCGAGCAAGTGGCGGGCTTTCCAAGACAGGCGCTGCACGCGGGCCTTTTGGGCTTCAAGCATCCTCTGACTGGCCGTGCTTTGCGTTTTACCGCTCCCCTGCCGATGGATATGCAGGAGCTAATCACTCTTCTGAGCTGATTTGAGTGCTAATCTGCACGATCTCTAAGTAATTTTAGGCGTACAGGGACAAGATTTGCTATTAATTATGGGTTGTATTAAATATTCACTGCTCTCTTGAAACCGAGTGTGCAGGCCCTCATATCTATCGTAAGCCCATAAGCGTGGGGGTTCAAGAAGGGGAACAACATGGCAAATTATGCAAATTTACCGGCAGCAACACCGGAAGGCGGATTAAACCGTTATATGCAAGATATACGTAAGTTCCCGATGCTTGAGGCCGAAGAGGAATATATGCTTGCCAAAGCCTGGGTCGAGCGCCAGGACAGCGCGGCGGCGCATAAGATGGTGACCAGCCACCTGCGGTTGGCTGCAAAAATTGCAATGGGCTACCGTGGCTATGGATTGCCGCAGGCTGAAGTTGTGTCAGAAGCCAATGTGGGCTTGATGCAGGCGGTCAAAAAATTTGATCCTGAAAAAGGTTTTCGATTGGCGACTTATGCCATGTGGTGGATCCGAGCCAGCATTCAAGAATATGTGTTGCGGTCTTGGTCTTTGGTGAAGATGGGCACTACATCTGGGCAAAAGAAGTTATTTTTTAATCTGCGAAAAGCAAAATCCAAAATAGGGGCCTATGACGACGGTGATCTGCGTCCTGAACAAATTACGAAAATTGCTACGGATTTAGGGGTTAGGGAAGCTGAAGTAGTGTCGATGAACCGCCGCATGTCGGGAGGTGATGCCTCATTAAACGTGATGGTTGGAAGTGATGGCGATAGCTCCACCCAGTGGCAAGATTGGTTGCAAGACGATTCCGCTGATCAAGCTGGTGATTATGAGGAAAACGACGAAATCTCTGTACGTAGTGAGATGTTAAGCAAGGCTATGGGCGTTCTCAATGATCGTGAAAAAGACATTATGATGCAACGGCGCTTGCAGGATCGGGCGATCACTTTGGAAGAGCTCTCCGGTCGGTACAATGTGAGCCGTGAACGTATTCGCCAAATTGAAGTGCGGGCATTTGAAAAACTTCAGAACCGGATGCGGGAACTTGCAGAAGACAAAGGCATGTTGCTCAATGCATAATCCCGCGGTCATTGGGCGCCAATAGCATAATTATTCTAATTTCCCACTGGCAGGTCTATTTTCTTCCGCTATGTTTGTGTGAGTGATGAGAGGAGATTCACATGACACCGATCCGGTGGGGTATTCTTGGTGCCTCTAGCTTTGCTCAAGAACATATGGCACCTGCTATCCACTTGGCCAGCGGTGCTGTGCTTTCGGCCATCGCAAGCCGTGATTTAGTAAAAGTGAAGCCATTTCAACAGATGGCGCCCAGCTGCCGTGCGATAGATAGCTATGATACTCTCATCCATGATCCAGAAATTGATGCGGTCTATATTCCGCTACCACATCACTTGCATGCGGAGTGGGCGATTAAAGCGCTAGATGCTGGCAAACATATTTTGGCTGAAAAGCCGATTGCGATGCATGGTGATGACTTTGACGCACTGGTTGCAGCCCGTGACGCGACAGGTTTGATCGCTGCAGAAGCATATATGATCGTGCACCATCCGCAGTGGCAACGTACCCGACAACTAGTGGCAGATGGGGCTATTGGTAAGGTGTCTCACATCACTGTTGGGTTTTCCTACGACAACAGTGGTGATCCAGGGAATATTCGCAATCAGAAAGAAATGGGCGGTGGTGGCCTGCGGGATATTGGGGTCTATGCTATTGGGTCTGCACGTTACGTGATGGGCTGTGATCTTGAGGATATTTCTGCAAAAATTCGATATGAAAACGGGTTTGATGTTTTTGCATCTTTTCAGGGTTTGGTTGGTGGCGCCACGTATTCTGCCTATGTATCCACGCGCATGCATCCTCATCAGGAAATGGTGTTTCATGGAACAGATGGCCTGCTGCGGCTCACAGCACCGTTTAATCCTAATGTTTTTGGTGAGGCGCGGGTGGAGTTGCATCAACCTGATCTGGGCCTTCTGGTGGAAAAATTTCCCAACGCTAACCATTATGTCAATCAGGTTGAGGCCTTTGGCCATAGCATCCGTAAAGGGGTGGATTACCCTTGGAGCTTAGAACAGGCGCGGGGCACCCAAGTAGCAATTGATACGATCCTGTCCGTTGCCCAAAAGTTACCTTAGTTATTACATATTTATTTCATGAATTTTGAATCAAATAGTGTTGCTAGTCTCACTTTGAAAGAACCATATGATGGTATGTCATCCAAAAGCTTCTGATCGGACTTGGTATGAATTATTGCTATCGCAATCTGGGTCAGATTTTCCAGACCATTTTCGCTTTAGTGAGGGTGATCTGATTTCTGTATATACTAGCAACGGATTTCAACCCGTGGAGCATTAGGCTGATTTAAGCACAATTCTTTGAGCTTATAGTGAGGCCCGAGCTTTTAATTAAGTGTTCCCCTTAGAAGGGGTAGCTTACAAAGCCGCCCCCAACCAATAGCTTTGATTGAAAGACCTAGTCTTCCATAGCTTCCAATTCATCAATCATCCCTGAAATCATGCTCAAACCTTTGTCCCAGAAAGCTGGATCGCTGGCGTCTAAACCGAACGGGGCTAATAGCTCTTTATGATGCTTGGAGCCGCCTGCGCGTAGCATGTCAAAGTATTTTTCCTGAAAGTCCGGGTCTCCTTCTTCGTAAACTGCGTATAGTGCATTCACCAGGCCGTCCCCGAACGCGTATGCGTATACGTAGAAAGGCGAATGCACGAAATGGGGGATGTAGGACCAGAACGTCTCATAGCCATCCATAAATTCAAATATTGGACCGAGGCTTTCGGCCTGCACGCTCATCCAGATTTCGTTGATTTGGCCTGGGGTCAATTCGCCTTCAGCGCGCGCTGCATGCAGTTTACACTCAAAGTCATAAAATGCAATTTGGCGCACAACTGTGTTGATCATATCCTCAACCTTGCCGGCTAAAAGCACCTTGCGGTCTTGTTGTGTTTTGGCTGCTGAGAGAAGCTTGCGGAAGGTCAACATTTCTCCAAATACCGAGGCGGTTTCGGCCAATGTGAGAGGGGTGGATGATAACAGTTCCCCTTGGCCAGCAGCCAAGACTTGATGCACTCCATGCCCGAGCTCATGAGCCAAGGTCATCACGTCGCGCGGTTTTCCGAGGTAGTTGAGCATCACATAGGGATGCACAGTGGTGACTGTGGGGTGAGCAAATGCGCCAGGAGCTTTGCCGGGTTTGACGGCGGCGTCAATCCAACCTTCTGTGAAGAACGGCTTTGCAATCTCGGCCATCTCTGGTGAAAAATCTGCGTAAGCAGACAGCACCATTTCTTGAGCTGTAGCCCAATTTACCGGCTTACTATCTTCGATCGGCAAGGAGCGTTTCGATCCCAAACCTGCATAGATTCAAGACCCAGCCATTTGGCTTTCAAAGCGTAGTAGCGATGCGACAACTTGGGATATGCGGCCACAACAGCGTCGCGCAGGGCCTCTACGACCTCTGCTTCAACATGATTAGATAGGTGACGCCCGGCTTGTGGGGACGGCATGTTGCGCCAGCGATCCTCGATGGATTTTTCTTTTGCTAATGTATTATGTACCCTAGAAAATAGGCTGGTGTTCTCACGCAAGACCCTGGCAATCTCACGCGCAGCAGCCTCGCGGGTATCGCGGTTCTGTTCGGAAAGCTTATTGGCAGCAGCTTCCAAGGGTAGTTCTTCACCATCGATATGGAACACCAAGCTGGCGACTGTTTCGTCGAACAAGCGGTTCCAAGCTGCTGCGCTAACTACGGACTGATCATGTAAAAATTTTTCTAACTCATCGGATAGTTGGTAAGGTTTCATCGCCCGCATTCGATCAAATACTGGTTTATAACGTGCAAGATCACTATTTTGGCCTATCATTTTTGAAAGACTTTCATCATGCAATCTATTGAATTCAAGGCTATAAAAAACTAACGGCGTGGTCAGGTTTGTCAGCTTATCTTGCATATCAGACATGAATTTGGCGCGCTCAGGGTCAGATGTGAGTTGGTAATAGCGCAATCCGGCAAAGGACATGATCCGCCCGGCTATCACATCTATCGCCTCGTAGCGCTGCACAGCTCCCAGTAATCCAGCCGCATCTAGGTTGATTAGATTTCCTTCGTAATCTATTGAAAAGGTTATACAAGATTTTTTAAGCCAGTTTAGATCACGTAATAATTCTGGCGCATCCTCGCTGGTATAAAGATCACTCAAATCCCATTCTGGAAGATCACCGAATGCACCATTGCCATGAGCGTTGGCATCAAATACGCGGTTTTTTTTAAACATGATTGGATCCTTATTGGCATTTAGTGTTTGTGCGACTGTCCGCGAGAGCGGGTTCTCATGGTGAGCAATGCGCTGCAACAAACAATATGTATCTGGATTATTTCCTATATTCACTGTTCCAATTGTTAAAGGTAATTTTTTTTAAATACATATTTTAAGTATGGCCTTTGCTGGTTGGTTGGGCGTGTTTGGTGTCTTGTTGAGCGTTGCTATATGTGCTTTGAAATTGATAATTGATAATTGATAATTGATAATTGATAATTGAAATTGCAATCAGTTCGTGATCCCTTTGTGACTAATGGTTACAATTGGAGAGATCATGCGTATTAAAAATTTCAAGGCTCGTATGGCCAATCGAGATTTAATGGCTGGGACATTTATTAAAACACCAGCCTATGAATTGATTGAAGTTTTGGCCACGAGCCATTTGGATTTTGTTTGCCTTGATATGGAACACAGCCCCTTTGATCGTGGTCGGGCGGATGCCTGTTTAGCGATCGCCCGGGCGTTGGATTTTCCAGTACTTGTGCGGGTGACGCATTTCTCATCTGAAACCATCCTTCAAGTTTTGGATATGGGAGCTGTCGGCGTTGTAGCACCTCATATCGTAAATGCCACGCAAGCGGCCGATTTGGTTCGCCTGTCGCATTTTGGTAACGGTGGGCGTGGGTTTGCTGGGGCTACGCGTTGGGCTGGTTACGGTCAGTATGCGATGAAGGAGGTCTTGGCACAATCTGGCCGTGAAACAGTGGTGATCGCGCAAATAGAAGAACCAGAGGCCCTGGCCAATGTGGAAGCTATTGCCGCTACTGATGGCATAGATGGGCTGTTTCTTGGACCCTCGGATATGAGTGTATCTATGGGCTATTCAAATACTAATTCACAACAGTTGCTGGATGCACTCAAACGCACAGGCGACGCAGCAAAAGCATCTGGGAAAGCCTACATGACGTTCGTGCCCAACTCGGCAAAGGCCGCCGAATGGGCGCAGTATGGCCCACACATGTTTTTTATCGGCTCTGAGCAGGGTTGGATGAAAGCTGGTGCGAATGTGGATGCGGCTGGTATTCACGCAATCGGGTGATGGCTCTCAAAAAACGCACATGTCTGGCCATAAAAGCTGGATTCGAAGCTTGGGCAGCTCCATCATTATTTCATGATTGGCATCTTGTATAACTTCTAAACGTGCTCGTGGCCAACGGGCTATCCGGTTGTGTATACGTAGCGGACCTACGATATCTTCATTGCTGCCTAGAAAGAACATCATGATTGATGAAAAAATGAAGTTTATCACGTGACCAATATTGCGGTCTGCTTGCAAGTGGTGGGCTAAACCCTGGCCCCTCGAACCGATTTCTGAACAGCTACAGCCTTGCGATGCAAACATCTCTGCCGCACAGTCATATTTTTCTATGTACTTAGCACTACCTGGAAAAATCAGTACTATACCCTTGGCGTCTGAATTCCAAACATCAATGCGAACTCTCTCCCCGCATGGCGCCCTGAGCCAATAGCCTTTTCCACTATTGGGGCCTTATATCAGGTCTGTATGGAAGGGTGCTAGTTTAGCTATCTATTGGAGGTTACCAGCCAATTTTAACGCTATACCCATGTCTCCATTAATGGACAGCTCGCCTGTCATGAACGCTGAGGTGGGATTCTGATCACCATCCATGATCGCTTGAAACACTTCAACGGATGCAGAAAGGGTGACATCGGCATCGGCGTTAGAAATGCGTGCGCCATTACCATCGATAATCACTGATCCTTTGTCAGTGATTAAAAACTTTGCGACGCCATCAAAACCAACGTGACCTAGTTTTTTATTTAGGGCTTTCACCGCTTGTTCCAGTAGGTCGCTCATAGGGGTATTCCTTGATTTATAAAATTATATTGTAAGGGGCTGAAACCCTTAAAACCCGTGTTACAATACTCTTATGAAGATACTATTTTCGAAATTCAAATCCGTACTGATCTTAACAGTAATTTTATTTGTAACAGCTTGGACGCTGTGCGCGCAATCACCTGATTTGGATGTTCTATTTAAAAAGTGGAAAAAGGTGGAGGCTGTTGACGCAACAGCGTTGGAAGCTAAAATTCTGCTAGAGTGGTCGAAAAGTGGTTCTGCTGCAATTGATTACCTGCTTACCCGCGCAAGGCTAGCTATAGATGCACAAGACTATAAGGTCGCCCTTCAACATCTGAATGCACTCCCAGATCATGCGCCAGAATTTTCTAAAGACTGGAACCTGAGTGCGGTGGTGCTGTATCAGCCCGCCAAGGCAGGGCCGGCCTTGGCTGCAATTGAACGGGCTTTGGCCCTTGACCAAGGCATTTTAGAGCTTTGGAGGGTTTGATGTTCATTTTGGAGGACGCGGGCCTATTCATGGAAGCATTTGAGGGTTTTCAGATGATAGAGGCTATACATCCCCACTCCAAAATCTTATCGACGGCAAGAGACTGTTTAGACGCGAAAACCCAAGGGCAAGCCCTGTAACACTTTAGGGGATCGGCCGATGGCCCCAAATAATCGTATTGTGGCTGTGCTTGGCCCCACGAATACAGGTAAAACCCATTATGCAATTGAGCGTATGCTTGCGCATCGTTCGGGCGTAATTGGCCTGCCGTTGCGTTTGTTAGCGCGAGAAGTTTATGATAAAATTGTGTTGCTTCGGGGCCCCTCTGTTGTGGCTTTGGTCACGGGGGAAGAGCGGATTGTGCCTGACCAGGCTAAATACTGGGTTTGCACAGTTGAAGCGATGCCAGAGGGCATGGGCTGTGACTTTCTAGCGGTTGATGAAATTCAACTCTGCGCTGATCCAGAGCGCGGCCACGTTTTCACTGATAGGCTTTTAAGGGCCCGGGGATTTCATGAGACGCTGTTTTTGGGTGCGGAGACCATGCGGAAAGCCATTGCGGCTTTGGTGCCAACGGCAGATTTTATGTACAGGGACCGTTTTTCTGAACTTAGCTACAGTGGTCAAAAGAAAATTAGTCGTATGCCTGCACGCTCCGCAATTGTCTCCTTCAGTGTAGACAACGTATATGCCATTGCTGAGCTTTTACGACGCCAAAAGGGTGGTGCGGCGGTTGTGATGGGGGCTCTGAGCCCCCGGACTCGTAATGCACAGGTTGAAATGTACCAAAACGGTGAGGTTGATTATCTGGTTGCTACAGATGCGATTGGCATGGGCTTGAACCTAGATGTGAACCATGTGGCATTCTCTGCCACCAGCAAATTTGACGGTAATCGTATGCGGCCTCTTATGCCTAATGAATTGGCGCAAATTGCTGGTCGCGCTGGGCGGCACATGAACAATGGCAGCTTTGGGGTGACTGGAGAAGCTAGTCCACTGCATGATGAGGTTGTTGCAGCGATTACTGAGAACCGTTTTCAACCATTGTTAAAACTCTATTGGCGCAATTCAAAACTCCAGTTTGGTACCACTAAGGCGCTTATTGCGTCGCTGGAAATTCATACAGACAATGATTGGTTGACCCGCGTGCGCGAGAGTGACGACTTGGGTGCTCTTAAAATGTTGGTTGAAGATGGCGAAGTGCAAGCGCGCGCCAGTGATGGGGCCTCTGTTAACCTGCTGTGGGATGTATGTCGGATTCCAGATTTTCGCGGGATCTCTGGGCGAGAGCATGCAGATCTACTGAGTGTTATTTACAACTATCTGCATGAAAAAGGGCATGTTCCACAAGATTGGCTCGCGCTACAAATAAAACGTATCGATAACACCCAAGGTGAAATAGATGCATTATCGAAAAGACTAGCCTATATTCGAACCTGGACCTATGTTGCTCAGCGTAAAGATTGGGTTGGTGATCATCAGCATTGGCGTGAGGCAACGCGCGCCGTAGAAGACCGCCTGTCAGACGCACTTCATATTGCGCTGACCCAAAGATTTGTTGATCGGCGCACATCTATATTGATGCGGCGATTGAAGCAGAAGGAGAGCCTTGTGGCTGAAGTGAATAAAGATGGCGAAGTGACTGTTGAAGAGCAGTTTGTAGGGCGGCTTGAGGGCTTTCGATTTCAGCAAGATGTGAGCGCCTCGCCTGATGAGGCCAAAATCCTGCGCAGTGCAAGCTTACAGGCTTTAGCGCCTGAGTTTCATTTGCGCGCTGATCGCATGTATAATGCGCCAGACACTGAGATTGATTTCACAGATCAGGGTGGCTTGATGTGGGGCGCCTCCGCTGTGGGTAAATTGATCCTTGGTCCAGATGTGCTCAAGCCACATGTACTAGCCTTCGTAGATGAAGAAGCAGGGCCTGAGACGGTTGAGAAAGTCACGCGCCGGTTGCAGCATTTCATTGATCGCAAGATTGCAACCCTGTTTGAGCCGATGTTGAATATGGAGCGTGACGAAACGCTCACTGGTATGGCGCGTGGCTTTGCCTTTCAAATGATCGAAGGCCTTGGCTTGTTGGATCGTGCGTATGTTGGCGATGATGTCAAAACGTTGGACCAAGAAGCCCGTGGCGCCTTGCGCAAGCATGGTATTCGTTTTGGTCAGTTTACCGTGTTTATGCCCTTGATGCTAAAACCTGCGCCAACTCGCCTGAGGTTACTACTTTGGTCGTTATTTTCTGGCTTGCAAGAATTCCCAGAGGCTCCGCCACCGGGATTAGTCACGATTCCAACTGATGAAAAAGCTCCGGTGGGGTATCATTTAAAATCTGGTTATCGTGCTGCTGGTGAGCGCGCCTTACGTGTTGATATGGCAGAGCGCCTGGCCGATATGTTGCGTACCCAAAATACCCGAGGTGGGTTTGAGGCCACCGCTGATATGCTGTCAATCACGGGCATGACCCTAGAACAATTTGCTAATTTGATGCAGGGCTTTGGCTATCGGGCAGAAAAAGCAGAGCGAAAGAAGTTGAAACCCGTACCTGTGCCTGACTTACCTACATCAGTGGATGCGGCTACGCCAAATGTTGGTGAAGTGCAAACGCCCTCTGGTGTAATAGGATCAGCGTCAGCCCTTGATATTCTATTTCCTGAGAAAACTTCTGTAGCTGCTGAGCTGGAACAACCTGTTGAGATGGAGGTGTTTTATACCTTTACTTGGAGCGCGCACCGTACTGAACGTACCACTGATGCAACGCGTAAAAACACCAAACCCCGTGTAAAGCCCCAGTTTGATACAGGTGGGAAAGGCCAAGCCAAAAAAGGCCCTGGTCGTGACCCCAAGGCTGAAAGCTTTCAAGCCCGCCCACCGAGAAAGGAAAAACTAATTGATCCTGACAATCCATTTGCTGCAGCTTTGATGGGGTTTAACAAAAAGTGAGTAGCGCAAAGCTTGGCTTTCGAATTGATAAATGGCTTTGGCAAGCTCGGTTTTTCAAAACCCGGAGCTTGGCTGCGAAGCTTGTGCAGTCGGGCAAGCTTAGGCTTAATGGGAATTTGGTTTATAAGCCTGCCCAAAATGTAAGCGCTGGGGATGTGTTAACATTTCCCCAAGCGGTTCAGATAAGGGCTATTAAGATTATTGAGGTTGGCACACGCCGTGGTCCTGCGCCTGAAGCTCAATTGCTTTACAAAGACCTTGCGCCGCCCGAACCGAAACCTGCTTATACAGACAGCCTTAAAATAGACCGAAAACCAACGGCACGGGACCGCAGAGCATTACAAAAATTTAAACAAGGTCTTGAAAAGAACGATTGCTAGCCCAACTTGCAAAATATGCCCGCGCCGTTTACTCGAATTCGAAAGCCAGAGGAAAGAAGAATAATGACATATGTGGTCACTGACAATTGTATTGCTTGCAAATTTACTGATTGCGTTGAAGTGTGCCCTGTGGATTGTTTTTATGAAGGTGAAAATATGCTGGTCATAAACCCTGATGAATGTATTGATTGTGGCGTTTGTGAACCTGAATGCCCCGCTGACGCAATTCGTCCGGACACTGAACCCGATATGGAAAAATGGGTTGATTTTAACCGTAAGTTTTCTGTGTCTTGGCCTGTTATTATTACTAAGAAAGATCAGCTTCCAGAAGCGGAAACCCGGGATGGTGAGGTAGGTAAGCTAGAGAAATACTTTTCTGAAGCTGCTGGGACGGGTGGCTAAATCCAGCCGCTTTATTCTCACCTAATTATCTGCTATAGTATTTAAGAAATTACAAGCTGTAGCCCACATACAGCGCTTAGAGCATTCACTTAAATCTAACGTTAAGGCTGACTCCTTAGAGTAGTTGGATGTTTGTTTCGGCGCGAAAGGAAGAACATGAGTAAAAAGAAACTTGATTTTAGAATTGATGAATTTGTTGTATATCCAGCACATGGTGTAGGTAAAGTTGTTGGCGTTGATGAACAAGAGGTTGCAGGCGTCACACTAGAGCTTTTCGTGGTTGCCTTTGAAAAAGATAAGATGACCCTGCGTGTTCCAACTCACAAAGCGATAGAAGTGGGTATGCGCCCACTGGCCACGCCTGATGTAGTTGCCCATGCTATGGCCACCTTGCGAGGTAAAGCTAAGGTGAAAAGGGCTATGTGGTCGCGTCGGGCGCAAGAATATGAACAGAAAATCAACTCTGGTGATCTAATAGCTATTGCTGAAGTAGTGCGCGACCTTCACAGGACTGACGATCAGCGTGAGCAAAGCTATTCTGAGCGTCAGCTTTATGAAGCTGCGCTGGATAGGTTGACCCGTGAGATTTCTGTTGTGAATGGATCAGAAGAAATCATAGCGGGCGAAGAAATTACTGGTGTGTTGATGGCACGCGTTGTGCCAATTATTACATAGTATTAACTATTTTAAATACCGTTGGAGTTTATGGTTCTGACGGTATTTCATGTCAGGGAGATCACAAAAACTAAGGCGCAAACTTCTGCCACTTGCTGTGTAGCACCCAAGATATCACCAGTTTGGCCGCCTATTTTATGCTTAGCAATAGCACCAACTGTCAATGCTGCGATGACTGCACCAAAAACTGCGGGCCACGCTCCACTGAGCACAGCCACAGAAGCTCCCACAGTTAATGCCAATACTGCGGTTGGCACGCTTGGGCGGCCAACCTGCGCTGAAAGCCCAGAGGTTTTGGCATTTGAAATCCATGTCATTACGGGTACCATAGCTGCGCGAGACATTGCCATAACTCCAAGAACTGGCCAAAGGCTTTGGGCGACCATATGCCCATAGAGTGTGGCCTGAAGACCTGCGAAACAAACCAACCCAATAACGCCATAGACTCCAATGTGGCTGTCTTTCATGATCTCTAATCTCTGAGCTGCGGTCCAGCCGCCCCAAAGTCCATCCAGACTGTCGGCTAGGCCGTCATAATGTATAGCACCGGTAATATGAGCCGTTGTTGCTATAATGATAAACCCAATGGCCAGCTCAGGCAGGTGAAGTGCCATGCCAAGCGACGCTACCAAAATTGTGATTGCGCCAACAATAACGCCAGCCAAAGCATAGGCCCAACTTTGATTGGCGCCGCGCGCCTCTGCCCAAGCGGCATCAATCCGCACGGGCAGGCGGCTCAAAAGCCCAATAGATGCTGGAACATCAGCCCATTGAGGGTGCCAAGTGTCGCTGTCAGACATTAAAAAGGGCCTTTCGTCGCATGGGCTTATTTAGGCCTTGGGTAAACAAGGGTTCAATAGCAATCAACGGATTCTCTGAAATCATGGATATTTTTTTTTCTTTAGCTGAATTTCGCAACATTATCGCTGATTTACCTAATGCTAACTTTTTAGCTAAGACCGCAGCGGCTGACCGTAATTTGCAGCTTACTAAGCCCCCAGGTGCTTTGGGTGATTTGGAAAATTTAGCGATTTGGTATGCAAGCTGGGCTGGGAATGGGCGGCCCAGCCTTGTGGCACCTCAGGTTGTTATTTTCGCTGGTAATCATGGTATTGCGGCTGCTGGTGTCTCAGCGTTTTCACCTGAAGTCACCCAACAGATGGTTTATAACTTTCAAGCAGGTGGTGCTGCAATTAACCAAATTTGCACCGTATTTGGCGCAAAGATGGATGTTATTTCTTTGGATTTGGACCAACCCACGCAGGATTTTACGCAGGGCTCAGCGATGAGCGAGAATGATCTTTTGGTGGCCCTCCAAACTGGTTGGCGTGCTGTTGATCCCACGGCTGATCTTTTTGTGGCTGGCGAAATGGGTATTGGTAACACGACTTCTGCTGCAGCAATTGTCGCTGCTCTATATGGTGGCGGAGCAAAGGCTTGGGTTGGGCGTGGTACGGGGGTCGATGATGCCGGTCTGACCTTGAAGCGCTCAGTGGTAGATGCGGGCTTGGCTCGTCACAGGGATTTGTTGGGAGATCCCCTAGCTGTATTACAAACGTTGGGGGGACGTGAAATCGCGGCAATGGCAGGCGCCATTACCGCTGCGCGCACACATAGAATTCCAGTGTTATTAGACGGATTTATTTGTGGGTCGTCTGCGGCGGTATTACATGCGATGAATCCTAAGGCCTTGGATCATACACAGGCGGGCCACGTAAGCGCTGAGGGTGCTCATGCCCAATTGCTTAGCAAGCTCGGGAAGAAGCCGCTTTTGTCTATTGGCCTGCGCTTGGGTGAGGGCTCTGGTGGTGCTCTTGCTATTGGCATTTTAAAAGGGGCTGTGGCATGCTTATCAGGTATGGCAACATTTACTGAAGCTGGTGTTTCTGACGCCTAAATTTTACTAACCGCGTGGCATCTCAAGAACAATTGAACGTCCAGATTTTACGTAGGTCAAGGTCGTGGTTTGGATGTTGGTGACGCGCCCACCATTCAAACGATCGCCGATTTTTACCTTGAGCACCTTGCCGCTCGCCAGCCGGACTAATGCGTTTGGATTACGTTTGGTTCCAGAAACCCCAATCAGATTAATATTCCGCAAATTTAGAATATTTTTAATGGTTGCAGCCTGTATCACAGACTGCTCGCTCGTGGCCTTTGCGGCTTGAGTTTTCGATGGGATGGCAACGGTCTGAGCTGGTGTTCGGGCTAAAATCTCAATCCAATTTGGCCGCATTTCTGGCCTTAGTGAGGTTGCGGTCGCTAATTCGGTTGGTAGGATTCCCATATCATGGGCCCGTTTTAGCATAGTTTGACGCGAAACTGGCCGAAAAAGCACCAATTTTTTAGACAAAAACTTAGAAAGTGAAGTTCTTGTAATCTGCACTTCAAGAAACGATGGCCGCGCCTTTGGACGTTTCTTAGCGGTAATATTAAAGAGTTTGGATTCAATGGGCGTAGTTTTGAAGAGCTTTAATGTCTCATCAGGAATAGTATCTTCGTTTGGCACTGTGGGGATCTTTGGTAGTTCTGTGAGGGCAGTAATGGTTGGTACCAGACTGCGGAGCAGGGTATCAGGTTTTCGCCTATCTGTTGCAGCCCAGGCCGCGACTGTGAGCATGAAAGTTAATAACAATGTTGTCAAAATAACCCCCAAATAACGCGGCTTCCCGCCTACTTGTAGCTGCTGTTTTCTTATGCTCTTTCTAACTGGGATAACTTTTTTAGTTTTGAATTTTTGGTGTTTTGAAATCCTAACTGCTAGTTCCATGAAGTAATTTCTTTTGCCGCTTAAGGGGGCTTGTTGTCGCACAGAAGACGTTCGCAACTTATTAGTGTTTTGGCCTGTTTTATTTGGATCAGATTTTAAAACACCAGTAATTATTGGAGCTCCTGAGTGTACGAGGTTAGCCGTTCGACCAGAGTGTGTGTCTGCAGAGGGGCCGGTTCGAATAGAGTTGGTGGGTTGCACTGTCGGATCCAAAGTATGACTAGCCACCTCTACAGAGATTTGCTCTTCCAATGGCTTCTGTATGGAGTAGGCCTGTGTTTCAAGATGCTTCGTTATTTTTGCTAGTTTTTGATGGGGTGCGATAGACGAAATATACTCTAATTCTGAGGGTTTTTCCAACTCAGGTGCATTAATGTAGGGGGGTAAGCGCAGCGACATTTCATTTACAGGGCTCTCTGATAGATCAAAAATTGCAAAATCATTTTGCCAGCTGCCACCAGGCAAAGCTACAAACATAATTGCGCTGAAGTTGGACCGTTGGGCAAAGTCTGCCACATCGTTCAGCGTGTCGCGTGCTACAGCTGCAATCGCGCTGCCCTCTTCTGTATTCACCCAGTCTACACACAGCTCTGAAACATCGTAAGGGGTCTGCCCTGTAAATGCCGTAACAACATCGGCCCTTGTCATGTCTAGTTTTTTAAGGCTTAGCGTCTTTACTTGATCCATTGGGAGGGAAATCATAACTTCTAATGGACCTGTTGCATCAGGTTGCGCCAGTGTCCGCAATTTGGCCAGAGAGCCAGTAAGGTTCGGATCATCTGGCTTTATGGCACCCAAATTTACCCATGTACCCGCTTCTGAACTTCGCTCTAAGGAGATTCGACCTGCCGACAAATTAAGTAAAAACTTAGTTATCATGAAATTCCCCAGAAGTGTTTCTGCTCCACTGCTTCGCTATGTAAAACAGGGATATCCTTTATAGGCTTGCACGATCAAGTATGGTTTCAACAGTACTTGATGCAAAATAGGGCATACTGAACTCTCATTATGTCTAAATAATTCCAGCTTAATATATTTAACCAAAAGTGAATGGGTAATCATAGGCCTGAAATTTTCAGAATAACTTTTTTGCTAACTAGCATGCTAACATTTTCTACGGAGTTTCGCTTGATCTTAGTAAGGTGTGACAGTAAATTTCTCTTCTGGATTGTTTTAAAAAGGAAATGGTGGGCGACCCTGGAATCGAACCAGGCGTGCGTCTCCGCGAGGGAGTTACAGTCCCCTGCCACACCTTGCGGCCTGTCGCCCACTTGAAACTAAGGCGACTTGCCTCGGCTCGGAAACGGTTACGACTTAGAAAATCGCACGTCAACCCGAAAATTACGATTGATTAGCTTAAGCTGAGATTAGAAGTTAGCAAGGTTGATAATGCGGTTACATGTTCAGATCTGGGGTCCCTGCGGTTCGACCGGACCTGAAGCTTTGCGACTTTACTCAGCCACTTGGGGGATGGTTCCGAAGCGTCTATTTTGGGCGTCAAAACTTTTCATAGCTGAACTTAGTTCTTGTACAGAAAAATCTGGCCATAAAGTATCAACAAAACTTAGTTCACTATAGGCAGCATGCCAAAGCATAAAGTTGGATAGCCTTTGATCGCCGCCAGTTCGGATAATGAGGTCGGGATCTGGTTGATCTTTTAGGTCACTGTATTTTCTAAGAGTGGCTTCATCAATCTTTGAGCTGGTCGCAATGTTTGCACACATGAATTTATTCACAGCTCTAAGTATTTCATCTCGTCCGCCGTAATCTACTGCAATGTTTAGCTGAAGGCCCGTACACTTTTGCGTAGCGGCTTCAGAACTATGCATTTCGGTGACAACAGATTTTGGAAGTTGGTCGCGTCGTCCCATAAAGCTAATCTTCACATTCTCAAGTTTTAATACGTGTACTTTCTTTCGTAGGTAAAGCTTGATTAATTGAAACAGTGTTTGTATTTCAAGAGATGGTCTTTGCCAGTTTTCAGTCGAGAAAGCGTATAGCGTAAGATTTGTGATACCAACAGTCGATGCGTATCTTACAATTTCTTCAACTCGTTTGGCACCTTCTTTATGGCCACAGATCCGGTGCAGCCCACGGCTTTCTGCCCAACGACCATTTCCATCCATAATGATTGCTACATGCATAAAGTTATTCCGTACAAATATATAATAGCTTAGCTATTTTAATGTTTTGCATCTAAACAGATTATTTTTTATTTTCAACCTTATCCTATATCCAGTGCTTCTAACGCAACCGTTGCTTTGTTAAGTGCAGTATCTTAATTATTCATTTAATAATTCAATACACATTTGCTTTTAATAATTTATATTGGAGTTTCGATAAAGCATATTTTATCGAGATGCAGGAAGTAGTGGTTGGATAATTTTAAAAGAAATATGTTGTGATAATTAGACTACTGTAAGTATTTACTTCTGTAATCCAGCAGGACTCTGCGCATTGAGAAACTTTCTTAATGAAGCTAAGACAGTATGAATTTCACATTAGGCATGGAAAACAGCTTGCGCTTTGCACTTGCAAGCTTGCATACGTCTTGAGCTCCAAGAATTGGAAATTTGTGATGAAAAAACCTAAATGGATTGTCGAAAAAGAACGTGATAAACGTGCCGCTTCTGCAGAAACGGTATGGCTTTTTGGTATACATGCGGTGCGGGATGCATTGCTAAACCACAAGCGTGTCAAATTGCGTTTGATAGTAACTAAGAATGCTTTTGACCGATTGGGCGAAGCTGTTGCTGCTGCTGGTTTGGAACCTGAGATTTCTGATCCTCGAAAGTTTTTAGCACCGATTGATCCCCAGTCGGTGCATCAGGGCGCGGCTCTTGAGGTCAAAGCTTTAGATTGGGGGCCGTTGGTTAATGTCGCAGCCATTAAGGACGGTAAAGCCCCGGTTATCTTATTGCTTGACCGGGTCACCGATCCCCACAACGTAGGCGCAATTCTACGATCTGCGGAAGTGTTTGGTGCGGCGGCAGTAATTGCCCCCCTCCGGCATTCTGCGCCAGAGACTGGAGCCTTGGCTAAAACAGCCAGTGGAGCGTTGGAACGTCAGCCTTACCTGCGAGTTCAGAACTTAGCAGATACAATGGAACGTTTGAAAGCAATGGGGTATTTTATCTTCGGCCTTGATGGTGAGGCAGAGGCTTCCTTGGAGGCTACCTTAGGGAACCATATAGGACCAACCGCTTTGGTTTTAGGCGCTGAAGGGCCTGGTCTACGTGATCGTACGAAAGATACGTGTGATGCTTTAGTCCGGATTGATGCTGCTGGTGGGTTTGGCTCTTTAAATGTGTCAAATGCGGCCGCGGTTGGACTTTATGCTGTGACTAAACGCTAGGACCTGCCAGTTTGGATGGAGATTGGAGCTATCGCTGTGCTTTTTCGTCTAGACCTGAGGTGCGAGAACGGTGGGCTAGTTCGGCAAGAACATCCGTAAAGGGAATATCGCGTGATGCCAGCATTACCATCAAATGATACACCACATCTGCAGCTTCTGACGTTAAAGCTTTTTGGTCGCCTTTCACAGCTTCGATAATGGCCTCAATAGCTTCTTCGCCAAATTTTTCGGCGCATTTCTCAGGGCCATTTTCTAAAAGTTGTGCGGTCCAGCTGCTATTTGGATCTGCTGTTTTGCGCGAGATAATAGTCTGTTCAAGTGTTTGCAGTATCATGAAATCCTCATAGGAATACCGGCCGCTGCCATATGGGCTTTGGCCTCTTGAATTGTGAAGTCCCCAAAGTGGAAAACTGAAGCAGCAAGTACAGCACTTGCGCCACCCAGGGTCACGCCCTCCACCAAGTGGTCCAAAGTTCCGACACCGCCAGAGGCGATAACTGGCACGGAAACTGCGTCAGATA
The DNA here is from genome assembly GCA_905182195.1 of Alphaproteobacteria bacterium UBA4588. Classification (GTDB taxonomy): domain Bacteria; phylum Pseudomonadota; class Alphaproteobacteria; order Rhodobacterales; family Rhodobacteraceae; genus Planktomarina. Next base: position 81,548 of record CAJJAW010000007.1, on the reverse strand, counting down.
TCGCGCGGGTTAGTGGCAAGTTGAAGCCAGAGCGGGTGCCATCACGGTCCATCGAGGTCAGTAGAATTTCGCCCGCTCCTTTGGCGACAACGGTGCGTACAAAATCAATTGCATCAATTCCTGTTGTGCGTCGACCACCATGGGTAAAAATTTCCCACTTCCCATGCGCCACTGTTTTTGCATCAATGGCTACAACAATGCATTGGCTACCAAAATGGTTGGCTGATTTTGCGATGACGTCCGGATTTGCCACAGCAGCAGAATTGAAACTTACCTTATCCGCTCCAGCTAGTAACAAATTGCGCACATCTTCTGGGCTGCGTACGCCCCCGCCGACGGTTAATGGCATAAAGCATTGCTCAGCGGTGCGACGGGCCAGATCAAATAAAGTTCCACGATTTTCATGGGTAGCTTTTATATCGAGAAAACACAACTCATCTGCTCCCGCAGCATCATAGGCACGCGCTGCTTCCACAGGATCGCCAGCGTCGACTAAATTCACGAAGTTTACACCTTTAACAACGCGGCCTTCGGCAACATCCAAGCAGGGTATTATACGCGTTTTCAACATATCCCTGCTTCCGGTGGCGGTGTTAGAAATATCATTTCAATGCATCCAATGCGTTTGCCAAATTAATGGCGCCATCATAAAGTGCACGCCCTGAAATAGCGCCAGAAATCACACCTGTAGCTTTTAAATCATGTAGGTCTTGCATGGAGGAGACGCCGCCGGACGCTATGACAGGAATGTTTACAGCCCGCGCCAGGGCTTCAGTTGCTGCGACATTTGGGCCTCCCATCGCACCATCGCGGTTGATATCAGTATAAATAATGGCTGTAATTCCGTCATCTTCAAACTGCTGGGCAAGATCAGTAACCATAATATTCGTTTCAGAGGCCCAACCGCGTGTTGCCACCCGGCCTTCGCGAGCATCTAGGCCCACAGCAATTTTACCGGGAAAGGCAAGTGCGGCTTCGCGAACAAGTGTCGGGTTCTCAACTGCGACTGTGCCCAAAATAATTCGTGACAAGCCGCGACTGATCCAGGCCTCAATCGTAGCCATATCACGAATTCCACCACCAAGCTGGCAGGGGATGGAAACGGTGGCCAAAATATCTTTAACAATGTCTCCATTTACCGGTGCTCCGGCGAACGCACCATTGAGATCGACTAGGTGGATCCATTCACAACCGGCTTCCTCAAATGTTAAAGCCTGAGTTACTGGATAGTCATGAAAAATAGTCGCTTTTTCCATTTCGCCTTTGTAAAGGCGCACGGCTTTTCCATCTTTGAGATCGATTGCTGGGTACAGGATCATGCGGGCCTCATTTCGGCTGTAATTAGGCGGTCCTATGTCATGCTTAGAAGCAAGATGCAAAGTTACCTTAAATTAACTTAATTAAAAAAGGTAATATGGAGCGGGCTGTATGTGTCTGAGTTTAAGATGAATTCAGAGCTAGAAAATAATCAAAAATATTTCTGTTTATACAGCTTTGATTTTCAGCCCCACGGGTACTTTGTTGTAGCGGATAGCTTGGTATTCGCAAGTATGAACCCAGTAAGACTACTGGGAATATCCATGTTGAGTAATCAAGCATGACGGAAACTATTAATCTGAATTAACAAGATACGAACCGTAACGATAATAGAGCCTTCACTTGTTGATATATTATCCTGCATATGATGGCAAAAAGTAATGGCGATACGATTTTGTAATATTTAGCATCTTGGATGCTTAAATAATCTATTGTTTGAGGATAACTGTCGGTGGTTTTGTCATGGTCTTTAAGCGCGGTTTGGATGTAATTTTTGATTGGATCAACCTAGTCAGATATTTTTAATTATGGCCGCCAATTTAAAAAATTTGAAATTAACCGGAGCCCAGTGCCCTGACTTTTCTCAGGATGAAACTGAGTGCCTATGCGGGTACCACTGCTGACTATAGCTGTGATATCTTCGGCATAATCTACATGGGCCAGCCGTTGAGCTACATTGTCCACTTCGAAATGGTATGAATGCACAAAATAGGCATGGTCACCTGTTTTTATGCCATCAAGTACCGGGTGAGCACCGGTGATTATAAGATCATTCCAGCCCATATGTGGCACTTTTATTTTGAGACTGTTGGGTTGAATGGGGCGGATGTTGCCACTGACCCAGTCCAGTCCAGATGTTGTAACATACTCATGGCCAAAGCTCGCCATCATCTGCATTCCAACGCAAATACCTAAAAACGGCTTGCTCTGGGTTTCCACCGCCTCCAATAACGCTTCAAAAAGCCCAGTTTTGGACATAAGCGCAGTTTTGCAGGTCGGAAAGGCGCCATCGCCTGGCAGAACAATCCGGTCTGCTTTTTGCAGTACATTTGGATCTTTTGTGACGACAACCTCTTCGTTTGGCAATTCAGTGGCCATACGCTCAAAAGCTTTTTGCGCTGAATGCAGGTTTCCGCTGTCGTAGTCTATCAGGGCTGTCAGCATGGAATTACAGCTTACCCTTGGTTGAGGGAATTTCGTTAGATTTCCGTGGATCTATTTCCAGCGCATCGCGCAGAGCACGCGCTACAGATTTGAAGGCGGCTTCTGCGATGTGGTGGCTATTGACTCCGTGCAACTGATCAACGTGTAGTGTGATGCTGCCATGTGTGGAAAGCGCTTGAAAAAATTCACGTATCAATTCTGTATCAAAGCTGCCAACTTTTTGAGTTGGCATTGCAATATTCCACACCAAGAATGGTCTCCCCGACAGATCAAGTGCACAGCGGACCTGAGCGTCATCCATTGCCAGAAGGCAGTCGCCATAGCGTCGAATGCCGCGTTTGTCGCCCATCGCTTTTGCAATTGCTTGGCCAAGGGCGATGCCCACATCTTCAACTGTATGGTGGTCATCAATGTGCCGATCACCATCGCAGTGGACAGTCAAATCTATTAACGAATGACGTGCCAATTGATCCAGCATGTGATCAAAAAAACCAACGCCGGTTTGATTTTCGTACTTACCAGTGCCGTCGAGGTTAATGTCCACAGATATTTTTGTCTCGGCAGTATTGCGGGTAATTTGGCTTTTACGCATTTGAGGCCCTTTCCGTTATCTCGCCTTATAGGTTGCTGTCGTACTATTGAGAAGGGGTAAGCTCGACAGAGCGCCCCGTACCCAGCAGAGACGTGAATCCAAATACCAGACAGGCAACTAATTAGTTTACCGCTACGCGTTCTCTTCCGCTTTCCGCGTGGCCCACTGCCCTGTATTAGTCAGTTATCGCAATGCTGGTGGGGGTTTTTACTCTAAAATAAAAACGTGCATGGATGCTCTCAGATGTTCTTGGAAGTTGCTAGCCTGTTGAAACATGGCGGCAAACGTAAGGTACTCATTTCCTTACTACTAACTGGAGCGGGCGAAGAGATTCGAACTCTCGACCCTAACCTTGGCAAGGTTATGCTCTACCCCTGAGCTACGCCCGCATCCGTTAGTGAGGCTGAAGTAGCCTTAGAGGCTTTCCCCCGCAAGGGGTAAAATGCTCTAATTTGTAGTTTATTTTTCAAATTTCGTCTGGTGGTTTCAAACTCGTTTGGATGGTATTCTTCTCATTGGTAAAGATTTTCTTATGTGCCACCCAAAATAAAAACTGGGCATACACTCAATAGGTAAATCATGCGGTAGGGTTAAACACTATCAGTCTTCTGGGTCGGTTTGCATAGACATTATGAAACACTGAGGCTTTTGCGTAAAGCGAACACAGAAGATACCAACCGTACTCGAAAACTAACAGGCTAGAGACGCCCCAGCCACCAGAATTATTCATATCTGGTAGCAGGCGCTTTTAATCATCGCTTGGGTCATACCCTTAAAGGGTATAATTATTTTAGAGATTAGGACATTAGGCAAGACTGGGCATTAAGTAAGTTTCATTTTCAGCTGTCGAAAGTTGAGAAGAATAAACTGAGATAATTGATCTTATTCTAACTCGACGAGCAGGTCTTTTGCGTCAATTTGTGCCCCGGCCACCACATGCATAGCCTTGATTGTAGCATCCCGCTCCGCATGAATTCCGGTTTCCATTTTCATAGCTTCAATAGTGAGCAAAAGATCTCCTTTGTGGACCGGATCTCCAACTTGTGTTGTAACACTGGCGACTACTCCGGGCATTGGCGCGCCAATATGATTAGGATTACCAATTTCTACCTTTGGCCTGGCGGCGGTTGCGGATTTGACCTTGCGATTTGGTACGCGGATTACTCGAGGTTGGCCGTTCAGCTCAAAAAACACCCTGACATCGCCCTCGGCATTGGTTTCTCCAACAGCTTGAAGTAGAATCTCGAGGGTTTTTCCAGGATCAATCTCGGCTGTGATCTCTTCACCGGGTTGCATGCCGTAAAAGAATGTTTTGGTGGGGAGCGTGCGCACCGGGCCATAGGATTTGTGTCGCCCCATGTAATCCAAAAACACCTTTGGATACATTAAATAGCCGTTGAGATCCTCATTATCCACATCTTTTCCGTCCAAAAGCTTACTCAATTCTGCTCGCAAAGCGTCAAGATCTACGGAAGGCATCGTTTTACCGGGGCGATCGGTCGAGGGAGCTTGGCCTTTGAGCACTTTGGCCACGAGATCCGTAGGGAAACCACCTGGCGGTTGGCCTAAATTGCCTTGCAGCATATCAATCACACTGTCTGGGAAAGCCACATCCACAGTAGGATCTTCGACTTGGATGCGGGTTAGGCCTTGGGAGACCATCATTAAGGCCATGTCGCCAACAACTTTGGAGCTGGGCGTCACCTTAACGATATCTCCAAACATTTGGTTCACATCCGCATATGTTTGCGCCACTTCGCTCCAACGTTCCTCAAGGCCCAAAGATCGGGTTTGTGCTTTAAGATTGGTAAACTGTCCACCGGGCATTTCATGCAAATAGACCTCGGAAGCTGGGGCCTGCAGCCCACTCTCGAAGGCCGCATATTGTGCGCGCACGTTTTCCCAATAGTCGCTCACTCGACGGATTTGCGCGATGTCGAGACCGGTGTCGCGTTCGGTATAGGCTAAAGCTTCGACAATTGAGCCCAAGGTCGGCTGTGACGTGCCGCCTGAGAAGGCGTCCATGGCCGCATCCACCACATCAACGCCTGCCTCGGCGGCAGCCAGCACCGTGGCGCCAGAAATACCCGAGGTGTCATGCGTGTGAAAGTGAATAGGTAGGCCAACTTCTTGCTTCAAAGCGCCGATCAGCGCCTTTGCGGCGGCGGGTTTCAGGAGACCGGCCATATCCTTAAGTCCAAGTACGTGCGCGCCAGCGGCTTCAAGCGCTTTGGCCATCTTTACATAGTATTTCAAATTATATTTGGCCCGATTTGGGTTAAGGATATCGCCAGTATAGCAGATGGTGCCTTCGCAGACCTTACTGTTTTCAATTACGGCATCCATGGCCACGCGCATATTCTCAACCCAGTTGAGGCTGTCGAACACCCGAAACACATCTACGCCAGTCTCTGCTGCTTGGCGCACAAAGAACTGTACCACATTATCAGGGTAGTTAGTATAGCCCACCCCATTGCTGGCGCGCAGCAACATTTGGGTCATCACATTCGGCATGGCTTTGCGTAGATCGCGCAACCTTTGCCATGGACATTCCTGCAAGAAGCGATAGGCCACATCAAAAGTGGCGCCGCCCCAGCATTCTACGGAAAATAGGCCAGAAAGGTTGGCCGCATAGGCGGGGGCTATCTTGGTCATATCATGGCTGCGCATCCGGGTGGCCAACAGAGATTGGTGACCATCTCGCATGGTTGTGTCAGTGATAAGCAGGTGCTTTTGTGCCTTCATCCAATCTGCCAAGCCTTGGGGCCCTTCTACGTCTAGAATGTTTTTGGTGCCCTTCGGAAGGATCGAATTGTCTAACACCGGCACGGGCGCTTTTGGCGCTTTGAGGTCAGGCGTGGGGCTAATCCGGCCTTCAGTTTCGGGATGCCCGTTGACGGTGATATCGGCGATATAGGTTAGAATTTTGGTTGCACGGTCGCGGCGTTTTCTGAATTCAAAAAGGTCCGGCGTGGTGTCAATGAAACTTGTGGTATATTCATAGTTCAAGAAGGTGGGGTGCTTAAGAAGGTTTTCCACAAAGGCAATATTTGTGCTCACGCCCCGGATGCGGAATTCGCGTAGGGCGCGGTCCATCCGGGCAATGGCCGCCGCAGGCGTGGGGGCCCATGCAGTGACCTTTTCCAATAAACTGTCGTAATATCGGGTGATTACCGCGCCAGAATAGGCGGTGCCGCCATCAAGTCGGATGCCCATGCCTGTGGCGCCACGATAGGCGGTGATGCGGCCATAATCTGGGATGAAGTTGTTCGACGGATCCTCAGTGGTGACGCGGCATTGTATCGCGTGGCCGTCAAGTTTTACGTCTTCTTGGCTGTTGGTGCCCGTGGCCTCAACCAGGTCTTTGCCCTCAGCAATAAGGATTTGCGCGCGCACGATGTCGATGCCCGTCACCTCTTCTGTCACCGTATGCTCGACCTGTACGCGGGGGTTCACCTCAATGAAATAGAACTCTTCATTGTCCATATCCATCAGAAATTCGACGGTCCCGGCACATTCGTAATTTACATGGGCGCAGATCTTTTTACCCAATGCGCAGATGCGCGCACGTTGGACGTCAGATAAATATGGTGCTGGGGCGCGTTCCACCACTTTTTGATTGCGGCGTTGCACGGAGCAATCGCGCTCATAGAGATGGTAGATTGCGCCAAATTTATCGCCCAGAACTTGAACTTCAACGTGGCGGGCCCGCTGGATCATCCGCTCGAGATAGCCTTCGCTATTACCAAAAGCGGCTTCAGCTTCTCTGCGACCTTCAAGTACTTTTTCTTCAATTTCTTGCTCAGAATATATTGGGCGCATGCCACGCCCGCCCCCGCCCCAGCTGGCTTTCAGCATCAAAGGATAGCCTACGGCGGCGGCCTGAGCTTTAATAGCTGCCATATCATCGCTCAACACTTCGGTCGCTGGAATGACGGGAACTCCAGCTTCAATGGCCACGCGTCGCGCACTGGCTTTGTCGCCCAGTTGGCGCATAGTTTCGGATTTGGGACCTATAAAAGCGATGCCCGCTTCGGTGCAGGCATCCACAAAATCAGGGTTTTCAGACAAAAGTCCATAGCCCGGGTGGATGGCGTCTGCACCACAGGCCTTGGCCACGCGTAAAATTTCTTCGATGCTCAGATAGGCTGCAACAGGCCCGAGGCCCTCACCTATTTTATAGGCTTCATCGGCTTTAAACCGGTGCAGGCCAAGCTTGTCTTCTTCCGCATAAACCGCAACGGTGCGTTTGCCCAACTCATTAGCTGCGCGCATCACACGAATGGCGATTTCACCACGGTTAGCAATCAAGATTTTTTGAAAATCAGCCATAATTATTCTCTCAGTCAGGTTGTATTAAAACTATTAATGTTGGATCTTCCTTGGCCTCAATACTTTAAAAATTAATTCAGCATAAAACCCGTAAAAAATAGACCTAAAAATTGACCTGGTTTCTGATAGGCAATGAAAGTTTCTTATGAACATTAAAAACGCATTAGTCAGATTTTAGGGCCTGTGTAATAAATTTGGCAATTCATTTAATTTTGTGGCGGCTATTTGTATCATGTTTGATGCCAAATCATCCATCAGCATATCATACATATGCTTAGGGCCTCTGGTCCCAATCGCACCCAATGCATAATGCCATGCCCGGCCGAGCATGACGAAATCGGCACCAAGAGCGAGTGCCCGCAGTATATCCAGGCCACCTTCAATTCCACTATCAAAAATCAACGGCAGCTTGGTGGCCGCCCGAACAGCTGGCAGCATGTCGATTGCGCCAGGGCTGCCTGCAAATTGCCGACCTGCGTGGTTAGACACCCAAGCAGCGTCAACGCCTAATCCCTCCAAGGGAACGGCATCGTCAGGGCACATAACACCTTTGACAATTAGGGACCCCTCCCATGCGTCACGCAAAATCTTTACATAGTCATGGTCAGGTGCTGTACGCAGCAGATAGCCTACATGATTATTAGATGGTAGGGAGGCCACGCTTTCCATGACCGCTTTGCCATAGCTCTCAATCATTTTCATGCGCGGTTTGCCATTCAGTGCCGTTTTTATGGCCCAAACGGGGCAACGTGCCACCTGTGCCAAAATCCGTGGTGTCAGGCGGGGTGGCTGCACTAAGCCGCCCCGAATTTGGCGTTCTCGCCGAGATTGGGAGGGAACATCAATCGTGACTACAAGGGTTGTGAAGCCGGCGTCTTTGACGCGCTTTAGCATATCGTTGCGTATAGCCTCGTCGCGCGGTGGATACATTTGAAACCAACCAGTATTTCCCAAGTGAGGTGCTACGTCTTCAGGCGTAGCTGTGGAAACGGTTGACATTCCATAAGGGATTTTGGCTTCAGCGGCAAAGCTAGCTAGGGCTTTTTCAGCACCGGGCCACATCAGGCCCGACATGCCGACAGGCGCAATACCAAAGGGTGCGGAATAGGCTTGATCTAAGAATGTTGTGGCTAATTCGGGGACTATTTCACCGCGCAACCCACGCGGTACAAAATGGACGGCATCCAGCGCTGAGCGGTTGCGATGCAATGTGCTTTCATCGCCTGTAGCGCTGTCGAGATATTCCCAAGCAAAATGTGGAATTCGTTTGCGGGCTTTGTACCGCAGGTCAGAGATGGCGGGATATTTTGAATTTAGATCCATATGCAAGCGCTTACATCATTCAAATTGTAAGTTTAAGTGTAAAATTTGCCTAGGTTTACTTTTTATTACAATATAAGAACGCAACGCGAACAATTATTTCACTTTTTATTTATTAGGGTTAGATTGCACTATGAGCAGTTTTGATGAATCAGATGCCTTTGAGGCCGCCACATCCCCCAGCTTGAGCCAAGTGGCCATGGCTGCACGCCCAGCGCCCTATATGGATGGGCTTAATCCGGCGCAGCGGGCGGCGGTGAAGCAGTTGGACGGCCCAGTTTTGATGCTGGCTGGTGCAGGTACGGGCAAAACCAAGGCCTTGACCACTCGTATTGCGCATCTTCTAAACACTGGTGCGGCGCGGCCCAATGAAATTCTGGCAGTGACATTTACCAATAAAGCTGCCCGTGAGATGAAAAATAGGGTTAGCAATTTGATTGGGCAAATTGAGGGTATGCCCTGGATGGGAACCTTCCATTCGATCTGTGTCAAAATCTTGCGCCGGCACGCCGAGTTGATTGGGCTAAAGACTAATTTCACTATTCTAGACACCGATGATCAGCTACGGTTAATGAAGCAATTGATCTCAGCCACCCAAATTGATGACAAGCGCTGGCCCACACGCCAGCTTGCTGGGGTTATTGACACCTGGAAGAACCGGGCGTGGACGCCCGAGCACGTGCCCGCGTCAGAAGCCGGGGCGTATGACCATAAGGGCATCGAACTTTACCGGCAGTATCAGCATCGCCTGCGCGAGTTGAACGCCGCAGATTTTGGCGATTTGTTGTTACATGTAGTGACGATCTTTCAAACCCACTCTGAAGTTTTGGCGCAGTATCAAAGGTTTTTTCGTTATATTTTGGTGGACGAGTATCAAGATACCAACGTGGCGCAATATCTATGGCTGCGGCTTTTGGCGCAGGGGCATCAAAATATCTGCTGTGTGGGCGATGATGATCAATCTATTTATGGCTGGCGTGGAGCTGAAGTTGGCAACATCCTGCGCTTTGAAAAAGATTTTCCCGGCGCGCACGTGGTGCGTTTGGAGCAAAATTATAGATCCACACTACATATTCTTGGTGCTGCCAGCGGTATCATAGATGGCAACAAGGGCCGTTTGGGTAAAAGACTTTGGACTGAAAAGCCAGGGGGCGAAAAAGTACGCCTGATTGGCCATTGGGACGGTGAAGAAGAGGCCCGCTGGGTTGGCGAAGAGGTGGAAGCTTCCCAGAGAGGCACGAGGGGGCAGGACCCCTATGATCTCGAGAGTATGGCTATTTTGGTACGGGCATCTCACCAAATGCGGGCTTTTGAAGATCGTTTTCTGACGATTGGCTTGCCCTACCGGGTTATTGGTGGGCCAAGGTTTTATGAGCGCATGGAGATCCGTGATGCTATGGCCTATTTCCGTCTTGCGATCAGCACTGACGATGATCTGGCCTTTGAGCGCATTGTAAATACGCCAAAGCGCGGCCTAGGAGATAAGGCGCAACAAAAAATCCAAATTGCGGCGCGTGGCAATGGGGTGTCTTTGGTTGAAGGTGCCAAGATATTGCTGGCTACAAAAGGATTGAGCGGCAAGGGTATGGTGGAACTTAGGCGGTTGATTGAGGGGATAAGTCGCTGGCATGCTCAGATTAGGATGGAGGCTATAACTCATGTTGCATTGGCTGAAACCATCCTTGATGAAAGTGGCTACACAACCTCTTGGCAAAATGATAAAACGCCCGAGGCGCCGGGTCGGTTGGAGAACCTTAAAGAGCTAGTCAAGGCTTTAGAGGGCTTTGAAAATTTACAAGGTTTTTTGGAACATGTCAGTCTCATTATGGACAATGAAAAGCAATCAGATGGCGCCAAAATATCGATTATGACCCTGCATGCGGCCAAAGGACTGGAGTTTCCAATGGTGTTTCTGCCTGGTTGGGAAGATGGATTGTTTCCGTCGCAACGCTCTATGGATGAAAGTGGATTAAAAGGTCTAGAGGAAGAGCGACGGCTGGCTTATGTGGGCATAACGCGCGCAGAAGAGGTCTGTATCATCTCCTTTGCTGCCAACAGGCGCGTATATGGGCAGTGGCAATCCGCGTTGCCTAGCCGGTTCATCGATGAGCTGCCCACTGAACATGTGGATGTACTCACACCGCCCGGTCTGTATGGCGGTGGGTATGGTGCGGCTGGCATGTCTGCAAACGCCAGCCCAGCCAGCCAAAGCATGGTTGGCAGTGACATTTTTGAGCGCGCTAGCAATGCAGATGTATATAACTCGCCGGGATGGAGGCGCCTACAAGAGCGCAGTGCACAGCGTGGCATGCGCCAACTGTCACAATCCCAGAATGCTACGATCGATTTAACGGCTGTATTGGTGTTCTCTCTCGGGGAGCGGGTCTTTCATCAAAAGTTTGGCTATGGGGAAGTGCGCAACATCGAAGGCGATAAACTGGACATTGAGTTTGATAAAGCAGGCTTCAAGAAGGTGGTGGCCCAATATATCCAGAGCGCTGATTCAGTGGATGATGTTCCGTTTTAGAAATTTTATTTTAAGATTAAGCAAGAATTTTTCTTGCTGGAATCAATTTTGCAGGCCACGACGTAGATAAATTAGGTGCCATCTCACATGATCGAGAACGAAGACAATTTCATTGCCAATTCCCTGTGGTCTGACACGGCTAACCAAACGCCTGCATGCCCTGTGCTGGAGGCAGAAATTGAGACTGATGTAGCCATTATCGGCGCTGGATTTACTGGACTGTCTGCGGCTTTGCATTTGGCTAAATTGGGTAAAAAAGTAGTGGTGTTGGAAGCTCAAACCCCGGGTTGGGGGGCCTCTGGTCGAAATGGTGGACAAGTCAATCCGGGCCTGATTGAAAACCCTAATCACGCGATCTCAAAATTTGGGGCAGATATGGGGCAGCGAATGATCGCGCTGTCGGGAGGTGCAGGCAAATTAGTTTTTGACCTTATTGCGCAGCATGACATCCAGTGTGATGCACTTCCCGTTGGTTGGCTCCGTGCCGCACATAACGCAGCTGGGATGCAAAATTTAGAGCAGAAAGCTACGCAGTGGCAGGCACACGGCGTACCTATGCAGTCGCTTGGTGCTGTTGAGGTTGCTGAACTATTAGGTACTGAGGCCTATGTCGGTGGCATACTAGACCCGCGCGGTGGGAACATTCATCCACTGAATTATGCCCTTGGCTTGGCAGATGCTGCTATTGCAGCCGGGGCCATGATCTGTGGCCAAACTAGGGTTGAAGCAGTGGCAACTGGTGAGTCTCTTCATACGATTATCTCCGCGCATGGGAGGGTGCGAGCCCGCAAGGTCCTTGTGTGTACCAATGGCTATACTGGTGATCTGATCCCGGGACTGCGCCAGTCGGTGGTGCCAATCCGTTCTATACAGGTTGCTACTGCGCCCCTGTCCGACAATCTCCGCGCTAGTATTCTGCCGGGTCTTCATGCGCCTTCTGATACCCGGCGGTTGCTTTCATATTTTCGCACTGACGCGGCTGGCCGTTTTATCATGGGGGCCCGTGGAGCCTACACGTCCGCGGCAACAAAGGCTCGTTTTGCGCAGGCGCGTGCTATTACAGCGGAGTTATTTCCCCAGTTGGCGAATGTGAAATGGCAATATGAGTGGGGCGGTTATATCGCGGCTACGGCCGATCACTATCCGCATTTGCATGATATGGGTAACGGCATCGCCGCGGGGCTTGGATACAATGGGCGCGGCGTTGCTATGGCCACGGCGATGGGCAAAGTCTTGGGTGATTGGGCGTCCGGAGTGCCTAACAGTGATCTGGACTTCCCAGTCAGCAATTTGCGCAAAATCCCGTTTCATGGACTTCACAGGCTTGTGGTAGAGGCTACAATAGCACGTTATAAATTTATGGACAGAGTGGGTTTATAGACGCCAAGTTCAACTAGTGGATCAGCGTCTTGGGTGTAAAAGCTTCGAAAGGCGGCCGTCGACCACCGCAAGCCCCAAGGCGATCAGAGCAAAGCCCACAAGCGCTGCAGCCTGTAAAGGTTCGCCTAAAAATGTTATCCCCAAACCAATGGCAACTGGTGGGATTAGTAGGGTTACGAGCATGAGGTTTCCGGAACCTGCTCGCTTGAGAATCTTAAAATATAACAGATAGGGCACTGATGTGCATAGGACGGAAAGTGCCAGAAGTGCAGACCAAGTGCTCATCATGAGATTAAAGCTGGGCAGCCCGTCCATCCAAAGTGCAGTGGGGATCATCAAAACGCTGCTGCCTAAAAGCATGCCCAAGGCGTTCATTTCTGGGGATTGTCCGGCGAGCCGCAATTTGGCCCAAACTCCCGCCAGAGAATAGGAAAGACCTGCGAGCAAAACTGCGAGTTGTGCCAAGCTGCGAATGTCGAAACTGCGCAGCGCGTCTGGGCCTATGGTGAGCGCGACACCGGAAAACCCGATGATTACCCCAGTCAGCTTGCGTGCAGAGAGCCGTTCGTCGCCAAGTAATAGGCCCGCAACTATTACGCCCGTTATACTGGTTGCGCCATTTAAAATACTAGCCAGTCCAGACGTAATCTGCGTTTGGCTCCAAAATATTAGTGAAAATGGTATCGCATTGTTTAGCGCGCCCATCACAAGATAGGCGCCCCAAATCGTGAGACTTCGTGGCAGTGCTAAGCCCTTGATCCAAATAAATAACGCAAGTGCAGGCAGTGCGAGCACCACACGAAACAAAGTGATAGTGATTGGGGGCATTTCGCGCAACGCTATGGCGGCTAAAAAGAATGAGCCACCCCAAATTATCGCAAGCACCATCAGCAAAATGGCACTTGTCAAATCAATTTTGGGAGCTGGCGCCATCTCAATAAATGTTCAAAATGGGGTAAAGGGATAGAACCAATAGGCTTGCCATGGTCCAGTTAAACGCTCTGAGCCGTGCAGGTGTAGTTAGAAACCGCCTCATTTGTACGCCTAGGACTAACCACATACTGATTGAAGGCAGATTAATGGCTCCAAAAATTAACGACACCATGACTACGTAATAACTGGTGGTAGGCTGGGGTGTGTACACCGTGATTGCGGCTAGCGCCATTGTCCAAGCCTTTGGATTAACCCATTGAAAGGCTGTGGCTTGAAAAAATGTAATTGGTATCCCCGCTCCGTTTGGGTCGTCAATTTTGGGCGCTGCTGTCCCTATTTTATAGGCTAGATACAAAAGGTAAGTGACTGAGGCGACTGTTAGGTAAGTGTGGGCCAAGGGAAATTTTTGAAAAAACTGGGCCGCGCCCAATCCAATTACAATTATCATAAAGGTGAAGCCTAATACAACGCCTGCGGCATGTGGCAAGGCGCGGCGAACGCCAAAGTTTGCCCCTGCGGCCATGAGCATAAGGTTGTTGGGGCCTGGTGTGATGGAGGAAACCAAGCAAAAGAGCATGAGGCCAGAGAGGAGTGGATATGTCATTGTGACAGATCCGTGCCATTAGGTGGCAAAAATTGCAATCAAGTAGATTAAAAAAACGGCGCCGCCAGGGAGATGAGGCGCCGCCGTTTGCCAAAGGCTTCTACGAGTAGAAAGCTAAAATTGAAAATTTGATCTATTTAATGTAGGCAGCTTCATAAGCGATGCTTCTGATTGATGAGCGATGAATGCCTAGGTCAGCCAAGTCGCGCCCGGACAGTGAGTTCAATTCTGCAACTGTGGTGCGGTAAGTGGCGCGTTTTGCCATCTGCTCACGCATAGTGTTGAAACGTTCCACAAAGATTGTGCGTAGGGAGTGCGTTGGTACATTAAAGTCTGAAACTGTTGTCATCTGTCTATCCTTTTAACCAGCCATGCTGCTGATGAAAGCTTAGTGACGTTTGAACTGGGTTTGTACAACGCACGATTTCGAATTGCCGCTATGCAGCATTTGCATGGCTGAGAAACCTCTTGACTTGCGGTGGCCTTGCATCGGCTCAATAGGGGGAGCATAGCTGCCGTAAATATTTTGGGAGGCTTATATGTCTGTAGATCGTTCTGATGTTTTAGCGGCTTTGGCGCGTTTTCAATTGCCTGATGGGGGTGATTTGGTCAGTCGCGATTTTATCCGTGCTGTTACCATAGACGGGGGCGCTGTGCGCTTTGTGATTGAGGCATCTAACCCAGATGTGGCCAGAAAACTTACTGATATTCGTGGAGCTGCTGAGCAGGCGGTGTTGCGGCTTGACGGGATTGAATCCGTCACGGCTGTGGTTACCGCGCATGAAGAGAAGGCCTCGCCGCCAAACCTAAAAATTGGTGGTCATCCCAAACCACAAGATGGACCTACGAAGGTTCCGGGGGTGGATCGCATTTTGGCAATTGCATCCGGTAAGGGTGGTGTTGGTAAGTCTACTGTCTCCTCAAATTTGGCTGTTGCCTTGGCTAAGCAGGGTCGTAGAGTTGGCTTGTTAGATGCAGATATCTATGGGCCGAGCCAGCCCCGAATGATGGGCGTGAATAAGCGGCCAGCTAGCCCCGACGGTAAAGTTATTATCCCACTGCAGGCTCATGGCGTTACTATAATGTCGATTGGCTTAATGGTTGATCCTGACAAGGCTGTTGTATGGCGTGGCCCAATGTTGATGGGCGCACTGCAGCAAATGCTCAATCAAGTGCAGTGGGGCGAGTTGGATGTTTTAATCATCGACTTGCCCCCGGGCACTGGTGACGTGCAGTTAACTCTATGTCAGAAGACTGAGTTAACTGGCGCTATTGTTGTATCTACACCGCAGGACGTGGCGCTCTTAGATGCACGGAAAGCCTTGGACATGTTCGCGACGCTGCACACGCCTGTGCTGGGAATGATTGAGAATATGAGCCAATATATCTGTCCCGAATGTGGCCATGAGGCCCATATCTTTGGCCATGGCGGTGTTGAGCTGGAGGCGAAAAAGCTGGGAATTCCTTTCTTGGGCTCCTTGCCTTTGGACCTTTCAGTGCGTCTGGCGGGCGACAGTGGCACACCAGTTGCCATGGGGGACGGACCTGTGGCCGATTCCTATGCGGATCTTGCGACAGGTCTTATTGCTTCGAATATTGCCTAGCTGAGCCATTGTATAAGCTACGTTCTGGGACGCTATGGGAGAAATAAAAACATAAGACCCCATTCTGGGATTCGCGACCTAAATTTGCAATATTTATGATAGGGCCTGCTATAATCTCACTAAAGATAACACAATTTTTATTGTATTTAAAAAAATAGGAATTAATGCAGAAATTGTGTACGCACAACATTTAGTGCAAAATTAAAATAAATACACCACATTTGGAATAAATTTCTTGAATTATTTAAGTTTTGGGAGGAATTCCACGTTTTTAGATAAGTAATTCCCAAAATTTACTATTGATTACCATGAATTCCCATGTCATTCATTGATTACAGAAGCGGTCATAAAATCAAAGCCCCACTTAGAGGGCGACGACGAGCGCAGGTTACATACAGGCATCCGCTTCTCTGAACGAAGAGATCCAGCGCACAGCGTGCAGACATCCCCCCAGGTGGCGCGCGCAGCTGGACATCCCGTGAGGGAGAATGTCGGCGGATTGGACAGCAGCAGTAGTCTAATCCGCCGTTTTTATTCGGAGTGGTATCACCCCGAGCAAAGAGTGAGGCAGGCCCCAGTGGCGCGCAGATTTAGAGGCGAAAGCCATCATAAGGTGGATAATAAGGGTAGGGTCTCGATCCCAGCCTCGTTTCGTCGTGTGTTGGAGCAAGGTGATCCTAGTTACACTGAAGGCCTCAACCCCGAGTTGGTAATTGTCTATGGAGACCACCGCCGCAACTATCTTGAATGCTACACCATACAAGCCATCAATGAGGTTGACCTCAAAATAGACGCTTTGCCTCGTGGCTCGATGGAACGACGGATGTTGCAAAGATTGTTTCATGGCCAATCCTTTCCAACAGCAGTGGATGAAACTGGCCGTTTGGTTTTACCATCGAAGCTGCGCACAAAAATTGATCTCGAATCTGAGGCGTTCTTCATTGCAGCTGGTGACACGTTCCAGATTTGGAAGACTGAAACTTACGAAACTGAAGAGTTGGCTAAAACTGAGGCCTGGCTTGATAAATTGCCTGAGGATTTTGATCCGTTGGTTTACTTGGACAATATGGGGCAGGAATAGACATGCTATTAACTGCCGCCCCGCATATTCCCGTTCTTATCAATTCCTTAATTGCTGCCGCCGCCCCGATCCGGGGGCATTGGATTGATGGCACCTTTGGTGCTGGTGGCTATAGCAAATACCTCCTGAATGCGGGCGCGGATCGGGTCATCGGAATTGATCGTGACCCGAATGTTTTTGCCATGGCTGAAACCTGGGCTGCAGATTTTGGCGATCGTCTGAAGCTCGTGCAAGATACCTTTTCCAATCTTGATAAAATGACCGAGCACGCTGATGGTGTGGTGTTGGATATTGGCGTATCATCCATGCAAATTGACCAAGCTGACCGGGGATTTTCGTTTCAAAAAGACGGGCCTCTTGATATGCGTATGGGTGATAGCGGAATGACCGCTGCCGAACTGGTAAACACAGCCAGTGAAGAGAAAATTGCTGATATTCTCTATAATTATGGTGAAGAGCGTGCAAGCCGCCGGATCTCAAAAAAGATTGTTTCACGCCGTGAAGAAGCTCCTTTTGAACGAACTTTAGATTTAGTTTCAGTCATTGAACGCTGCCTACCGCGTTCAAAGCCTGGCCAGTCTCATCCCGCCACGCGCAGCTTTCAGGCGCTGCGGATTGCGGTGAATGGGGAATATGATCAACTAGTTGAAGGTTTGGCCGCGGCTGAGCGCGTGTTGCATCCGGGTGGTATCTTGGCTGTGGTAACCTTTCACTCGGTGGAAGACCGCATTGTGAAGCGGTTCTTTCAGGCGCGGTCTGGCACTCAAGCGGGCAATCGTTACGCACCTCTGGTTGAAGAGGTCCCAGCTCAATTTACCATGCAAAATCGCAAAGCTATAAAAGCCTCGCCAGAAGAGCTGGAGGCTAACCCCCGTTCGCGTTCTGCGAAGTTGCGCATGGGTTGGCGCACGGATGCCGCCGCCATGCCAGTTGATGCAAAAACTCTTGGTGTGCCGCAATTGCCCTATCGGAGGCTTTCATGAAAAATCTATTCTTAGGATTTCTAGTTGTGACAGTCATGGGGCTGGCATTTTGGGGCTATACTCAAAATTACACTACCAAAAACACACTAGATGAAATATCTAAGTTGAATAAAGACATAGGATTGGCGCATTCACGTTTGCGGGTATTAAGGGCCGAATGGGCGTATTTAAATAGGCCAGAGCGCTTATTGCAGCTGGTCAATGCAAATTTTGATGACCTGAAACTGCTGCAACTTACTTCTGATCATTTTGCACGTTTAGAGCAAATTCCTTATCCGGAAGCGGATTTAGGGCCTATCACTGAGCCTGTCGAAGTCATGAACCGTGAGACATCGCCATGATCCGTAAACCACTCCGCCCACTAGCGCGCATATTCTTCGCTAGATCGGCAGGTGAAAACCCAGATTTGATTGAGCATGCAAATCGCCGAGAGCGGATTGAAATGCAGCATGAGCGCATTTTACGTAAAACTCAGCGGCGCCTGGTAATGATGGGTGGCATTTTTGTGATCAGCTTCAGTGTGATTGGTGCACGGATGACGGCTTTAGCTGTGTCTGAACCCACTGAGCCTAAAGTCCGTAGCTCCGAAGTACAGATTGTTGCCAGTCGGGCTGACATCATTGACCGTAATAATCGTGTTTTAGCCACTAATATCGAGACCCATTCATTATATGTACATCCTCAACAGATAGTAGACCCTGTTACAACGGCACGGCAGCTTGCTAAGATTTTTCCTGATATTGACTCTGTAAAAATCGAAGCGCGACTGAAGGGCGGCCAAAAGTTCTTTTGGCTTAAAAAGGCAATAAGCCCTGAAGAAAAACAAGCCGTACATGACATTGGTGATCCTGGTCTGAAATTTGGCCCTCGTGAGATGCGACTTTATCCTAATGGCCAATTGGCTGGTCACATCTTGGGTGGTACTACATTTGGTGACCAGGGCGTGCATTCAGCAGAATTGATTGGCATTGCAGGCGTTGAAAAGGCCTTTGATGAGGCCCTGAGTGATCCCAAATTTAATGGCGACCCCCTACAACTTTCCATTGATTTATCTGTGCAATCGGCTTTGGAGGAGGTTTTGTACGGTGGCATGCGTTTGCTGAATGCCAAAGGTGCATCTGCTGTGCTGATGGATGCGCACACAGGTGAGATTATGGCCATGTCAAGTCTACCAGACTTTGACCCCAACAACCGACCACGGGCCTTGACACAAGGTGATGCTAGCGACAGCCCGCTATTTAATCGTGCGGTGCAGGGAGTTTATGAATTGGGATCTACCTTCAAGCCCTTTACCGTGGCGCAAGCAATGGAGCTTGAATTGATAGTAACCGATACGATGATTGACACAAAAGGGCCGTTGAGATGGGGTCGGCATTCAATTAAAGATTATAAAAACTATGGCCCTGAGCTGAGTGTAGAAAAAGTCTTAGTTAAATCCTCTAATATTGGTACCGCACGTATTTCGTTGATGATTGGCTCTGAATTGCAAAAGGCATTTTTGGGTAAGCTGGGGCTTTTGGAAGCCACACCGATAGAGCTCATTGAGGGCCCAACGGGTAAGCCACTATATCCGTCAAATTGGTCTGATATTTCAACCATGACAATCTCCTATGGTCATGGCATTTCCACATCTCCTGTTCATTTGGCGGCGGCATATGCAGCTATGGTGAATGGTGGCACATTGGTGAAACCCACTGTGTTAAAACAAACAGCTTTGCCAATCGGAGAACGTATTATATCACAAAAGGTCTCCATGCGATTGCGTTCAATGTTGCGTCATGTGGTAACAGAAGGCACCGCTTCCCGTTTTGGTGAGGTCCGAGGCTATTCTGTTGGGGGTAAAACTGGAACATCTGATAAACATAACGATCAGGGTGGATATCATGATGATAAAGTTCTGGCTACTTTTGCGAGTTTTTTTCCCAGCTCGGATCCTAAGTATGTTTTAATTGTGACGCTTGATGAGCCTGAGGACAGTACAGGTTCAGAACTGCGTCGTACGGCCGGATGGACTGCTGTTCCCGTTGCAGCTGAAGTGATCCGTCGTGTTGCGCCCTTATTAGGACTTGCACCAAAAATTGAATCTTTGCGGCAAAATAGTTTAACATTAGCTAATAATTAATTTGAGAAAGATATCTGACTGATGATGACCGGGGGCAAAACACTTGCAAATTTGGGTCTGACCACAGGAAGGGCGTCCCAAATCATGGTCCAAGGCTTGGCTGTCGATAGCCGTGAAGTACGTCCTGGCTATCTCTTTGCAGCCTTGCCGGGAAAGCACGTGCATGGGGCCGAGTTTACGAAATTTGCACTACGACAAGGGGCCAGTGTTATTTTGACCGACCCTTATGGTGCGGACCTAATCGCGGGAACACTTCCCGTTCATGTCGCTGAAGTTTGTGTGGTAGATGATCCACGTCAAGCGCTTTCTGGCGCTGCGGCATTGTTTTTCTGCTCACAGCCTCAGGTGATAGTGGCCGTGACTGGCACTAACGGCAAAACTTCTGTCGCTACATTTTGTCGCCAAATTTGGACTCATATGGGCCTGAAAGCGGTGAACTTAGGCACTACAGGTGTTGAAGGCGCATGGTCAGCACCATTAAACCACACCACTCCAGAGCCGATAACTCTGCACCGAGCCTTGGCGCAAGCCGCTGAGGCCGAGGTTACCCACGCTGCGATGGAAGCCTCAAGTCATGGCTTAGAGCAAAAGCGCTTGGATGGGGTTGTACTTTCCGCAGCGGGATTTACTAACTTCTCCCAGGACCATTTAGATTATCATAATACATTTGAAGCTTATTTTTCTGCTAAATCGGGTTTGTTTGACCGGGTACTACATCTGCAGGGATGCGCAGTTATCAATGTGGATGACGCCAAGGGCCCTGAATTGACCAAAGGCTGTATTGCCCGGGGTCAAAGTGTTATCACAGTTGGTCGAAGCGTAGCTGATTTGCAGATTTTGGGGCAAAAATATGACGCTACTGGGCAGGATATCCTGTTCAGCTGGAAAGGCGAAAGCCATCAGGTGAAAGTGCCTCTTGTGGGCGGATTTCAGGGTGAAAACCTGATGCTAGCTGCAGCTATGGTTCTTGCTTCTGGTGGAGAGGCAGGAGAAGTATTTGCTAGCCTGAAGGCCGTTTTTGCTGTTCGTGGGCGAATGGAGTTGGCGGTAACGCGCGCTAATGGGGCCAGTATCTATGTGGATTATGCTCATACACCGGATGCGGTAGCCACAGCCCTCAAGGCGTTGCGGCCCCATGTGATGGGGCGGTTGGTGGTGGTGCTAGGTGCCGGTGGTGATCGTGATCCTGACAAGCGGACTTTGATGGGGCAAGCTGCAGATAGGTTTGCGGATATTGCCTTTGTAACTGATGATAATCCGCGCACGGAAGATCCGGCGTTGATCCGAGGCATGGTAATGGTGGGAGCTCCTGATGCTACAGAGGTAGCAGACCGCGCAGAGGCGATTTTACGTGCAGTTGATTGCTTGCAACCTGGCGATATTTTGCTCATTGCAGGCAAAGGTCATGAAAGTTGTCAGATCATTGGTCATGATGTTTTTCCTTTTGACGATGTAGAACAAGCCAGCATCGCAGTTGCAGCTTTAGAGGGGAAATATTAATGCCATTGTGGACTGCCGATGAAGCCATGGACGCCACTGGTGGCCAATCTAATGTACCTTGGGATGCGCATGGGGTGTCAATAGATACGCGTACATTGCAGGCAGGTGATCTGTTTGTCGCACTAAGCGCTCAACGAGATGGCCATGAATTTGTCTTGCAGGCTTTGGAAGCTGGTGCGGCTGCCGCTTTAGTTACGTATCGTCCTGAAGGAGTAGGGGATGATGCGCCACTACTAATTGTGCCAGATGTATTAGAAGCCTTGGTTGCTTTAGGCAAAGCAGCGCGCGCCCGGACGCAGGCCAAAGTTATTGCTGTCACTGGCTCAGTTGGCAAAACTTCGACCAAGGAAATGCTCAAAACCGTGTTGGAATACCAAGGCCTAACTCATGCCTCGGTGGCCAGCTACAATAACCATTGGGGTGTGCCACTGACTTTGGCGCGAATGCCGTTTGATACACAGTATGCTATTTTTGAAATTGGCATGAACCACCCAGGTGAAATTGCTCCACTGAGCAAAATGGTGCAGCCACACGTCGCTATGATAACGACTATTGGTCAAGCGCATATGGAGGCTTTTGAGAGCATTGAGGGCATTGCTCAGGAAAAATCGGACATCGTCGTGGGGCTTTTACCTGGTGGAGCAGTGATTTTGCCTGCGGATGTAGGGACTATTGATATCTTAGTGCAGGCGGCTTTGACCTGTGGGGCTACAATTGTGGGATTTGGCGAAACCGCGGATGCTTTCCGTCTAACGGCCCTAGAAACTCACCGAGATGTTACTGTGATCCAAGCGCGGATGCGCGGTAACCCTGCAGCTTTGCGGCTGAATACAGTTGGCCGTCACTTTGCGGTTAATGCGATGGGTGTTCTGGCTGCGGTGGAAGCTATGGGCGGTGACCCGGGACGCGCTGCTGTGGATCTGTTCCGCTGGCAGCCTCTGGCTGGACGTGGCCTGCGAGAGACTATAATCTTAGATATGGCTGATACTCAGGCTTATATTGAGCTAATTGATGACGCATATAACGCCAACCCAACCTCGGTGGCAGCAGCGCTTGAGGTGTTGGCGGCAGTGGTACCCTCAGAAAGTAATCGAAAGGCTGATGATGCTCGTAAAATCGTAATTTTAGGAGATATGCTTGAACTAGGTGCTGACGAAATCATCCAGCATGCTGCTTTGGCTCAGAACCCGCATTTGCTTGCGGCAGATGTTGTACATTGTATTGGCCCCAGGATGCGCACCTGCTATGAGGCATTACCGGTGGACATTCGTGGCCACTGGGCCAAAACTGCTGTGGAGTTTTCAGTGAATCTTGATGAGTTGATTTTTGCGGGAGACACCGTCTTGGTCAAAGGGTCCTTAGGCAGCCGCGTATCAATGATTGTTGACCTGATCCGCAATTTAGGGCAACGCTCACAACCGAAGGTGTAAGGGGATATTAGATGTTTTATTGGCTGACCATTCTTTCGGATGGGGGCGATTTCTTTAACCTTTTTCGCTACATCACCTTTCGCGCGGGCGGGGCATTCCTGACCTCTCTTATTTTTGGCTTTGTGTTTGGCAGACCTCTGATCAATTTGCTGCGCCGTCGCCAAGGCCAAGGCCAGCCTATTAGATCTGATGGGCCTGAGGCCCATTTTTCCAAAGCAGGCACCCCCACCATGGGTGGGGCTTTGATTTTGGGGGCTTTGGTTGTTTCAACCGTGCTTTGGGCGCGGCTGGACAATATGCATATTTGGGTAGTCTTATTTGTGACGATAGGCTTTGGTGCCATTGGCTTTGCAGATGACTATGCCAAAGTGAGCAAACAAACCGTTGCGGGTGTTTCTGGCAAAATCCGGCTGGGCCTTGGCTTTGGGATTGCGTTGGTGGCGTCACTGGTGGCGGCGCAATTACACCCAGATGGATTGAGCACGCAGGTGGCTGTCCCTATTTTAAAAGACGCTCTGGTGCCCTTTGGGGTTCTGTTTTTTCCTTTTGCTATGATTGTAATTGTGGGTACTGCTAACGCCGTTAATTTGACAGACGGGCTGGATGGTTTGGCCATTATGCCAGTGATGATTGCGGCCGCCGCACTTGGGGTTTTGGCCTATGCGGTTGGCCGGGTGGATTTCACCCAGTATCTTGATGTACATTATGTGCCTGGAACTGGAGAGTTATTTGTTTTCTGCATGGCCTTGATTGGTGGCGGATTGGGCTTTTTGTGGTACAATGCCCCACCAGCTGCGATTTTTATGGGTGATACAGGCAGCTTGGCCCTGGGAGGCGCGCTGGGGGCCATTGCGGTTTTGATCAAGCATGAGATTGTGTGGATGATTATTGGTGGTGTGTTTGTCGCCGAAGCTATGAGTGTGATCATCCAGGTTCTGTGGTTTAAGCGCACGGGAAAACGGGTGTTTCTGATGGCGCCTATTCACCACCATTTTGAAAAAAAGGGTTATCCAGAAAG
Organism: Alphaproteobacteria bacterium UBA4588; assembly: GCA_905182195.1. Lineage (GTDB taxonomy): Bacteria > Pseudomonadota > Alphaproteobacteria > Rhodobacterales > Rhodobacteraceae > Planktomarina. Next base: position 57,641 of record CAJJAW010000007.1, on the reverse strand, counting down.
CCAAATTGTGATCCGGTTTTGGATTATTGCCCTTGTGTTGGCGATGTTCGGCCTGGCCACTTTAAAAGTCCGGTAACACCGCACCCAGCACCTAACGCCTTTTGGAGTAAAAGCATGATACCAGTTCAAGGAATGCAGGGGCGATCAGCCTTCGTTCTCGGCATGGGCCGTTCGGGTTTGGTGGCCGCGCAAGCCTTGGTGGCTGGCGGGGCTAATGTACTGTGTTGGGACGACGGCGAAGCTGGTCGCACACGCGCAAAAGAGGCTGGTCTGACCTGCGCTGATCCTTTGCGGGGTGGGCTTGAGGGTGTTGATGTGATGATTACATCGCCGGGTATTCCGCATCTTTACCCCAAACCGCACACTGCGATTACGGAGGCTTTTCGCCTTGGCATTCCACTCGACAATGACATCGGCTTGTTTTTCCGGTCCTTTGCAACCCAAGATTGGAATAGTTTCGATCAGGCGCCAAAGGTGGTGGCGGTCACTGGATCCAACGGTAAATCGACCACCAGCGCTTTAATCCATCATCTTCTGAATGTCGCGGGCAAGCGCAGCCAGCTTGCGGGTAATATCGGCCGGGGCGTGTTGGATCTTGATCCTGCTAAGGATGGTGATGTGATCGTGCTGGAGCTGTCATCCTATCAAACTGAACTGGCCCGCAGCCTGACCCCTGACATCGCCGTCTTTACCAATCTATCCCCCGACCATCTAGACCGCCATGCAGGTTATGGCGGCTATTTTGCCGCCAAACGCCGTTTGTTTTTCGAAGGCAGCCCGGATCATGCGGTGATAGGTGTGGATGAGCCAGAAGGGCAGTATCTGGCTGCGCAATATGCAGATAATGCAAATGATGATCGGGTGATCCGGGTAATCTCAGGGCAAAAGCCCAATGGCAATGGCTGGCAGGTTACGGCGCGCAAAGGCTTTTTGGCCGAAAGCCGCAAGGGACGTCAGTCCGCCTCGATTGACCTGCGCGAGATCCCGGGCTTGCCGGGGGCTCATAATCATCAAAATGCCTGTGCCGCCTATGCGGTTTTAAGGGCGCTAAATATGGCGCCTCGGGTGATTGAGGAAGGCTTGCGCAGCTTCACCGGCCTGCCGCATCGCAGCCAATTGGTGCGCGAGATTGGCAGTGTGCGTTTTGTGAACGATAGCAAGGCCACCAATGTGGATGCTGCCACCAAAGCTTTGACAGCATTTGAGAATATTCGCTGGATCTGTGGTGGGCTGCAAAAGGCAGGTGGGCTGTCTGCCCTATCACAAACTTTGGGCAATGTACGCAAAGCCTATGTGATTGGTCGCGAGGCCGAAGCGTTTGCGATGCAGCTTAAGGTGGGCTGCGAGATCTGCACCACAATGCAAGCTGCCGTGACGGCCGCCTATGCGCAAAGCGCGCCTGGTGATGTAATTCTATTGGCTCCAGCGGCGGCCAGCTTTGATCAATATGATAGCTTCGAGGCTCGTGGGGAGGATTTCATGGCGCAGGTGGCCGCATTGGCTGAGGCCTAGACCTCTGTTATAGATTTTCTTTGATAGATTGGCCCGCGACCCAGCCTGAAGACCAAGCCCATTGGAAATTATAACCACCTAGCCATCCTGTGACATCGACGCATTCGCCGATGAAATATAAACCCGGTTGGGTTTTGGTCATCATAGTTTTGGATGAAAGGCCATCTGTGTCGACGCCGCCGACCATCACTTCAGCCGTGCGGTACCCCTCAGTGCCAGAAGGAGTGAGCTGCCAATGGGTTAGCCGTTCGGCGAGGCTTGCGCGCTGATGCGCAGTCATATCTGCAATCCGCTCTGGCAGATTGAGATCCTGCAGCAGCAGGGGCACCAGGCGGGCGGGTAAAAGGCGGGTTAAAATAGTATGAGGTGATTTGCGTCCTTCGGTCTTTTTTGCCTCTTGTAGGGTGTTGTGCAGATTCTGCGCGTTTAACAATCCAACCGTGATCTCGTAGCCGGGGGCCCAATAGCTTGAGGCCTGTAGGGAGGCGGGGCCGGATAGGCCGCGATGGGTGAATAAGATTGCTTCATCAAAAGCGGTGCCATTCACCTCCAACCGGGCAGGGACTGCCACGCCGCTGATGGCCTTAAAGGCTTCATGCTGTGGGTCCGAAAAAGTGAAGGGTACCAACCCTGCATAGGTCTTGGTGAGCGCAAGCCCGAATTGTTGGGCCAAGCGCAATCCTAAATCGGTGGCCCCCATCTTTGGGATCGGTTTTGCGCCGCAAGCCACCACGAGATTTCGTGTGGTCAGGTTTTGACTGCCTTTGGCTGACTTGAGGGCCAGTGCGTAACCTCCCTCAATGGCTGCAACCTTCTGGATGGAGGTATTGAGCTGGATATGTGCGCCGGCCTCATCCACGCCCTTTTGCAGCATGGCGATAATCTCCTTAGCGGATGTGTCGCAAAATAGCTGACCCAAAGTTTTTTCATGATAAGCTATTCCGCTGCGCGCCACCCAGTCAATAAAATCCCATTGCGTATAGCGCGCTAGAGCTGATTTTGCGAAATGTGGATTGTGGCTGATGTAATTGTCCGCCGTGGTATATATATTAGTAAAGTTGCAGCGTCCGCCGCCGCTGATGCGAATTTTCTCGCCTGGGGCCTTTGCGTGGTCGATGACCAGACAGCGGCCTGGCGCTTGGGTTGCGCATATCATGCCGGCCGCGCCGGCTCCAATAATAATTGTATCATAATCCATAGATGATGACTTGCCTGTTGTGGGAAGAATGGCAAGGGAATTGGTACTGGAAAAATTATTCAAGTCAGGTTAAGATTTATTATAGACCCCAAAAATGGGGCGCAGTACAGGCTATTTATAAATGACAGAAATGGTACATGGGCCTTTGCCCGTTGAAGTTCCCGATCCAATTTTGCCCCGATGGTGGCGAACCGTAGATCGCTGGACTATGGCTAGCGTATTGTTTTTGTTTATTTTTGGGTTAATTTTAGCACTTGCCGCTTCGCCGCCTTTAGCTCAGCGTAACGGCCTAACGGCCTTTCACTACGTAGAGCGGCAGGCAATTTTTGGCAGTATGGCTCTGATTGCGATGATAATCACCTCCATGATGTCCCCCTCTACCGTCCGGCGCTGGGCAACCGTCGCTTTTGTAGTTACCCTTTTAGCTGTGGTTATGTTGCCAATTTTTGGAACTGATTTTGGTAAGGGAGCTACCCGATGGTATTCACTTGGGTTTATATCGATGCAACCATCCGAATTTATAAAGCCAGCTTTTGTAGTTTTTGCAGCCTGGCTGATCTCTGCTTCTTCTGAGCCGAATGGTCCGCCGGGCCGGCTGCTGTCCTTTGGGTTTGCTGTTACAATCGCAGTTTTTTTGGCGCTACAACCAGATTTTGGACAGGCCAGCCTGATCCTTTTTGCTTGGGGGGTTATGTATTTTTGTGCAGGGGCACCTTTTTTGTTTATTATATCCATGGGGGCAGCAACAGTGTTTGTGGGCTTTGTAGCCTACAAGAATAGCGAGCACTTTGCCCGACGTATCGACGGCTATATGTTGGCAGACGTGGATCCTACAACTCAACTTGGTTATGCTGCAAATGCAATCAGGGAAGGCGGGTTGTTCGGCGTGGGGGCCGGGGAAGGGTCCGTGAAGTGGTCCCTTCCAGATGCCCACACTGATTTTATAATAGCGGTAGCTGCTGAAGAATATGGGGTACTAATGGTACTAGTTATTTTGGGGCTGTTTGCGGTGATTGTCTTACGTACACTCACACGATTGATGATCGAGCGTGATTTGTTTGTGCGCCTTGCAGGTACCGGGCTTGTGGCCATGTTCGGCGTGCAAGCGATGATTAATATGGGCGTGGCCGTCCGGCTGTTGCCTGCCAAGGGCATGACGTTGCCCTTTGTGAGCTACGGTGGCTCATCTCTTATCGCTGGTGGGATTGCCTTGGGCATGATTTTGGCCTTCACGCGAAGCCGCCCGCAGGGCGCTTTGACCTCTGTGATGCGTGGATATTAATATGAAAAACTCTCCTCTGTTGGTGTTAGCCGCCGGTGGTACTGGCGGGCATATGTTCCCAGCGCAAGCGGTGGCTGAAGTAATGCTCAGGCGTGGCTGGCGAGTGGTGTTGTCCACTGATGCGCGTGGCGCGCGGTATACAGCAGGTTTTCCAGCTGAAATTGGTATCGAGAAAGTGTCCAGCGCCACTTTTTCTAAGGGCGGATTTTTCAACAAAATTATGGTGCCCATTCGTATTGCTATTGGAGTTACCAGTGCACGTAGAAAAATGCGGCGGGAGCGGCCCAGTGTCGTGGTTGGCTTCGGTGGGTATCCGGCGATTCCGGCCATGGGCGCGGCCACTTCTTTGGGTATCCCTTGCATGTTGCACGAACAAAACGGTATTTTGGGACGGGTCAATCAGCTCTTTGCGCCAAGGGTTAATCAGATTGCCTGTGGTACTTGGCCGACTGAATTACCAGATGGTTTGACAGGCCATCACGTCGGCAATCCTGTTCGTCAAGAGATCTTGGACCGTCACGGTGCCTCCTATATCCCGCCGGGTGATTACCCGATGGATTTGCTGGTGATCGGTGGGTCCCAAGGCGCGCGCATATTGTCAGATGTGGTGCCTACGGCTGTGGGCCTATTGCCTGACGCTCTGCGTCAAAACCTGCGTATAAGTCAACAAGCCCGTGAGGAAGACTGCGAACGTGTGCTCGAAGCTTATGCAGAGATTGGCGTACGGGCTGATGTACAATCGTTTTTCAAAGATATACCCGCCCGGATGAGCCTAGCGCAATTGGTGATTAGCCGTTCTGGTGCTTCCTCGGTAGCGGACATTTCTACCATTGGGCGGCCTGCCATTTTTGTACCTCTTGCAGCCGCCATACGCGATGAGCAAATCGCCAATGCGCGCGAGTTGGTGCAGGCGGGCGCGGCTAAGCTTTTGCTGGAGCCTGATTTTACGCCTGAGAATCTGGCTGATCAAATTAAAGATTTATTAACCAATAGTGCCCAAGCCCAATCTATGGCTAACGCGGCGCTGGGCTGTTCAAAAACTGAAGCTGCAACTGATCTTGCTGATATGATTGAGACTTTGGCCGGAGGCATTTGAGATGAAAAAAGTAACCAAACTGCCTGGTGACATCGGCGCCATTCACTTTGTAGGAATCGGGGGCATTGGCATGTCTGGCATTGCCGAAGTGCTTCTTGATCAGGGCTATAAGGTGCAGGGTTCTGATTTGAAGGCCTCAAAAATTACCCGACGATTGGAGGCCATGGGCGCTTTGATCTATCTTGGCCAAAAGGCTGAAAACCTTGGGGGGGCTGAGGTCGTTGTGGTGTCCACTGCTATTAAGCCTGGCAACCCCGAGTTGGATGAAGCCCGCAAAACCGGTCTGCCCGTGGTGAGCCGCGCTGAGATGCTGGCGGAATTGATGCGGCTTAAGTCCAATGTGGCGGTAGCTGGAACTCATGGAAAAACCACCACCACAACCATGGTTTCAACCCTATTGCATGCAGGAGGGTTTGATCCGACTGTGGTAAATGGTGGCGTGATCCATGCGTTTGAATCCAATGCCCGCACTGGAGAGGGTGAGTGGATGGTGGTTGAGGCGGATGAAAGTGATGGCACCTTCAGCCGCTTGCCTGCGACCATTGCCGTTGTCACAAATATTGATCCAGAGCATATGGACCATTGGGGTAATTTTGATAATCTGTGCCAAGGTTTCTTTGAATTTGTACATAATATCCCCTTCTACGGTCTTGCGGTGTGCAACACAGATCATCCCGAAGTACAGGTGTTGGTTGGACGGATCACTGACCGCCGGGTTATGACCTATGGCTTCAACCCTCAAGCGGATGTGAGGGCGGTCAATTTGAGTTATGCTCAGGGTGCTGCGTATTTTGATGTGGCGTTGCGGGACGGCACAGTTATCGACGATTGCAGCCTGCCGATGCCGGGCGATCACAATGTTTCAAACGCTTTGGCTTCTGTGGCCGTGGCGCTGCATCTGGGCATGTCAGGCGATGCCATTCGGGCGGGGCTGAAGAGCTTCAAGGGGGTCAACCGTCGGTTCACTAAAGTGGCTAAAATTGATGGTGTTACAATTATAGACGATTACGCGCATCATCCGATTGAGATTGCCGCGGCTTTGAAGGCGGCGCGCCAAAGCCATTTGGGCCGGATCATGGCCATCCATCAGCCCCACCGTTACAGCAGGTTACATCACCTATTTGAGGAATTTTGCACCTGCTTCAATGACGCGGATGTGGTGGGTATCACTGATATTTTTGCCGCAGGCGAGGCCCCTATTGCGGGGGCGGATCGTGACTCTTTGGTATCTGGCCTCATCAGGCATGGGCATCGCAATGCCATGATTGTGGAGGATGAATCGGCCCTGAAAGACTTCTTGGTAAAAATTTGCCATCCTGGAGATATGCTGATCTGCTTAGGGGCAGGATCAATTTCGGCTTGGGCACATGGCTTGGCCGGTGAGGCTGACTAACCCTACGCATTGCCGAGCCGTGTGGCTAAATAAACCCCTGCACCAGATATAATTAGCCCAACCCAAGCGAAGAGTGGCATGGGTTCACCCAATGTGATCCATGCGATAAATGCAGCCGAAGGTGGGACCAAAAACAGCAGGGTTGAGACCCGCGATACTTGCCCGGCTCGGATCATGGCCAGCAACAGACCTACCGCAATAACAGAGTTGCCGATCACCAAATAGGCGAAGGCGTAGTAGAAGGATGGCGTCCAATTCACGGCTGCAATGTCGCTCCAGCTGAGAAATGGCAAAAGCCCTAGCAATCCTGCGCTATACCCGACTAGATTTGCCGTGACCGGATGATGCGACAGGCCAAAGCGTTTTTCCCAGAGAGTGGCCAGGGTTATTCCGGCGAGGGCCAAGGCTGCAAAACCAAAGCCAACAAACGGTGGTGGGCCTATTTCAAGCCGGGCTATGATGACTACAAAGGTGCCGGTCATGGCGATTGCCAAGCCCAGCCATTGTGCCCAGTTGACATTTTCATCGGTCCACCTTGGGGCTAGCAGGGCTACCAACAAAGGTTGCAGTGAGAAAATTAAGGCTGCGGTGCCGGCAGCTAAACCATTCACAAAAGCAAAATAGGCCATGCCAAAATAGATGCTCTGCATCAAAAACCCGACAAAGCCCAAATGCAGCCAATCTCTTGTGGTTTTAGGCAGTGGTGGGCGCAAAATGACAAATAAGACGGCCATGATGGAAATGACGGCGGCAAACCTAAGAGCTAGCAGAGCCATGGGCGCGGCATCCACAAGGGCCACTTTGGCTACCACGTAGCCGGCGGACCAGAGGACCAAAAATATAGTCGGTGTTAAGGCCAGCCAAATTCGTTGCATATGGTCTCCTGGTTTCGAAATGGTGGATCAGTTTGCGCCGTCAATGTACAGAACGTTTTATCTAGCTCGAACTCGCGTGGTCGTTGCCCTTTGACTTGAAACTCGCGATCCGGTCTAAGCGGGGGAGATCATTTGAGAGGATATCGTGATGCAACTTCCAATCCCACGTGGGCGTTTGGTGCCAAACCGGTCTTTATCAGATCTAACTTGGTTGCGTGTGGGTGGGCCTGCGGATTATCTGTATCAACCGGCTGACGAGGAGGATTTGATCCATTTTTTGACTGAGTTGTCGCAAGATGTAGCTATTTTTCCGATAGGGGTAGGCTCTAATGTCATTGTGCGTGATGGTGGAATCCGTGCCGTGGTGATAAGGCTTGGCCGTGGCTTCAATGAGATTTCAGTAGATGGTAACCTGCTACACTGCGGGGCTGCTTCTTTGGATAGTCATGTTGCGCGCAAAGCTGCGGATGCGGGATTGGATTTGACGTTTTTGCGGACTATCCCTGGAGCCATGGGGGGCGCTTTGAAGATGAATGCTGGCTGCTATGGCAATTATTTTTCAGATGCGTTTGTGTCTGCCCGTGGTGTGGATCGAGCTGGAAAGAAAGTAGACTATACTTCCAAGACACTCAGCTTTGGCTATCGCAGCTGTGATTTGCCTGAGGGGGTTGTGATCACTGAAATTACTCTGTGCAGTTTGGGAGATGACAGCTCTGAGGCACTGCATCAAAAAATGAGGGACCAGTTGTCCAAGCGTGATGAAACACAACCTACAAAAGACCGCACTGCCGGTAGCACATTTCGTAATCCGGCCGGATTTAGCTCGACTGGGCGCGTGGGTGATAACCAGGATTTGAAGGCGTGGAAGCTTATTGATGACGCCGGATGTCGAGGGTTGGAGCTGGGTGGAGCGCAGATGTCGCATAAGCACCCCAACTTTTTGATCAATACTGGAGCTGCCCGCGCAAAAGATCTCGAAGCTTTGGGCGAATTAGTGCGAAAAAAGGTTTACGCTAAGAGCGGTTTAACGCTAGAGTGGGAGGTAATGAGGGTCGGAGAACCCAGAGAAGATTGAAAGCGTAAATAAACGCAGTAACAAATGCTCCAAAGAGGGCAAGATATTGAGTGAGAACAGTGGGTATGTCGAGCAGGACTCCCAAAACTGTGGCTGTATTAATGGGTGGGCCTGGCGCAGAGCGCCTGGTGTCATTATCTACAGGCCAAGAATGCGCCTCCGCTTTGCGGCAGGCGGGCTATACTGTTGTTGAAGTCGATGCTGGTTCTGCTCTTGTGGAGAACTTGCAGCGTGCCGTGCCAGATGTTGTTTTCAACGCGCTGCATGGGCGTTGGGGCGAAGATGGCTGTGTTCAGGGTCTTCTTGAGTGGATGGGGCTTCCATACACACATTCGGGTGTTCTCTGCTCAGCCCTTGCCATGGACAAAGAAAAATCCAAAGAGGTGTTTCGCAGTGTAGGTTTGCCAGTGGTCGACAGTCTGTTGATGGCTCGTAATGATCTTGCAGGTGTGCATCCTATGCCTGTGCCCTATGTGATAAAGCCCAATAATGAAGGCTCCTCGGTTGGAGTTTATTTGGTTGACCTGGAACAAAAGACGCCGCCTGTACTATCGGAAGATATGCCGGATATCATTATGGTGGAAACCTTCGCGCCGGGCCGTGAATTGACTACAACTGTTGTTGGAGATCGGGCTTTGACGGTAACAGATATTTTAACTGATACTTGGTATGATTATGATGCTAAATATGTTGAGGGCGGCTCGAAGCACGTGGTGCCGGCCAAGCTACCTGATGAGATTTTTCAAGCCTGCCTTGATTATGCAGTTAAAGCTCACCAGGTTTTGGGGTGTCGCAGTATATCCCGAACGGATTTTCGCTGGGATGACACTTTAGGCATTTCTGGGCTGATTTTATTGGAAACAAACACACAGCCAGGGATGACACCAACGTCATTGTCACCTGAACAGGCTGCCGCTGTTGGGATTTCTTTTTCAGATCTATGTAGTTTTCTGGTGGAGGATGCCTCATGCAGCCGGTGAAATATAAGCCAATGGAGCACGCAGGATCTTCTGGCGTTGATGAGATGGTTTTGGTCACGGATCCAGCACCCTCCGTGTTAAGCTACCGGATGCAACGCCTTTGGCTTACTCCTATGTTTCGGGCGTTGGTGCGGGTTGCTTTACCAGCTTTTGCTATTGCAATGCTTTGTTGGATGTTCCTTTCAAAGGTTGAAAATCGCGATTACCTAAACGGCTTGGTTCTAGAGGCGCATGGAGTGGTTCAAAATCAGCCGGTACATCAGCTTCAGACGCTTACTATTGAGGGGGCATCTTTGCTACTCAAGGACGAAATCCGTGCACAATTTGGTGATTTATTCCCAATAAGTGCGTTTGAGTTAGACTTTGAGAGCATGCGAGGCTGGATTGAAGACATTGCTTCAGTTGAACATGCTACTTTGATCACCTCGGTGGGTGGTTTGTTATCAGTTCAAATAAAGGAAATTAAGCCAGAATTTATGTGGCGAAACGTTGCGGGTTTGCACCTAGTGTCTTCAAATGGCAAGCTGTTGCGCACTGTTAATCAGCGCTCTGATTTTCCCCATTTTCCGTTGATTGCGGGTAAGGGCGCGACGGATCATCTGGATGAGGCGCAGGCATTAATTGTGACCGCAGCTCCAATCTCTGAGCGGTTGCGTGGGTTGGTGCGAATAGGGGAGCGTCGCTGGGATTTGGTTCTATCTGATGGTCAAACCATCGCCCTTCCGGAAGATAACGCAGCGCAAGTCTTGGCGCAGGCCATTGTTATGAGTGTAGCGCAAGACCTATTTGAACGTGACATATTATTAATAGATTTTCGCAACCCACGCCGCCCCACTTTGCGGTTGCGGCCCCAAGCCCTTGCTGGGCTTAAGCAGGTTAAGAGTATGATATCTTCGGAGATTGCAAAATGAATGACCTTTATCAAACTCAACGCGCCATGCGCGCGATGCGTAAGGCGGCGATACAACGCGGAGTAATCGCGGTCATTGATGTAGGTAGCTCTAAGGTAGCCTGTTTGATTCTGCGGTTTGATGGGCCGAGCAATGTCTCTTCTGGTGAGGTCATTGGTTCCATGGCTGGTCAGTCTAGTTTCCGTGTTATTGGTGCCTCGACAACCAAGTCACGTGGCATCCGCTTCGGTGAAATTGAATCCATGGCTGAGACAGAGCGAGCCATTCGTACCGCCCTGCAGGCTGCGCAAAAAATGGCTCTAGTTCGTGTAGATCACGTTATTGCATGTTTTTCTGGTGGGGCGCCGCGTAGTTATGGTGTGTTCGGCGAGATTACGACTGAAAACGCAGTCGTAGCCTCGCATGATATTGGCCGGGTTCTTGTAGCCTGTGACCTACCTGACTTTGGTGAAAATCGGGCGGTTCTTCACGCGCATCCTATTAATTTTACGCTAGATGATAGATCTTGGATGTCTGATCCGCGCGGACATATTGGACAAAAACTTTCTGTAGATCTTCATATTATGACGGTGAAAGAGCGTACTATCTTGAACCTTAACCATTGCATGAGGCGCTGCGATTTTGAATTGGCTGGCGTAGCCTCATCTGCCTACGTGTCTGCACATTCGGCCTTGGTGGAAGATGAGCAGGAGTTGGGGGCAGCCTGTATTGATATGGGAGGTGGATCCACTGGAGTATCAGTATTTTTCAAAAAACATCTCATTTTTGCTGACAGTGTGCGCTTAGGCGGGGATCACGTAACAAGTGATATTTCGATGGGATTGCAAATCCCGACTGCGGCTGCTGAGCGGATTAAAACCCTATATGGAGGGACTATGGCCACTGGGATGGATGACCGTGAAATAATTGAAACTGATGGTAGTAGTGGTGATTGGGAACATGACCGCCGTCAGGTCAGCCGTTCAGAACTGATTGGGATTATTCGACCTCGGATGGAAGAAATTTTAGAGGATGTACGCGACCGGTTGGATGTGGCGGGGTTCGATAATTTGCCAGGCAAGCAGATCGTTTTGACCGGTGGCGCAAGTCAAATTCCAGGAATAGATGGCTTGGCAGCTAGAATTTTGGGCCAGCATGTCCGTCTTGGGCGGCCTGTTCGGGTCCAGGGCTTACCTCAAGCAGCAACTAGCCCAGCGTTTTCTGGTGTGGTTGGCTTGGCCCTAAATGCCGCCAACCCACAGGATGAATGGTGGGATTTTGAAGTTCCGCAGTCTCAGTTGATTGGACGGCCTGTTCGACGCGCAGTACGATGGTTTCGAGATAATTGGTAGTTTTTGCCTATGCCGGGCCGCAAAATTTAGAGTTTTTTATCGATTTTATGCTATATTTTGTATTAGATGAGAGTTTTTTGGTGACGTGACTATAAGTTCACGCTATAGTTATTAAAAAAAGCCGCAGAGCAGTGTGGCTATTAAAAATGCCGCAGAGCAGTGTGGCCAGAGCAGGTGGAAAAAAATATGACTTTGAATTTAACCATGCCCGAACATGATGAGTTAAAACCACGTATAACAGTTTTCGGTGTTGGTGGTGCTGGCGGCAATGCTGTCGATAACATGATAGAAAAAGCGCTCGAGGGCGTTGAATTTGTTGTAGCAAATACTGATGCACAAGCTTTGCAGCAATCCCGAGCCCCGGCTAAAATCCAAATGGGTATCAAAGCCACCGAAGGCTTGGGTGCTGGTGCAAAAGCCATCGTTGGGGCAGCAGCAGCTGAAGAGAGTATCGAACAAATAGTGGACCAACTGGCAGGCGCACACATGTGCTTCATCACTGCTGGGATGGGGGGGGGCACTGGAACTGGGGCTGCTCCCATTATAGCTCAAGCAGCGCGTGAGTTAGGTGTTTTGACGGTTGGTGTGGTGACAAAGCCATTTCAGTTTGAGGGTAGCAAACGCATGCGGCAGGCCGAGGATGGTGTGGAAGCCTTACAAAAGGTAGTAGATACACTTATCATCATTCCAAACCAAAACTTGTTCCGGCTCGCCAATGAAAATACTACATTCACGGATGCATTTAGTTTGGCAGATGATGTTTTGTATCAAGGTGTAAAGGGCGTTACTGATTTGATGGTCCGTCCCGGCCTGATTAATCTTGATTTTGCAGATGTACGAGCAGTAATGGATGAGATGGGCAAGGCAATGATGGGTACTGGTGAGGCAAGCGGTGAAAACCGTGCGATCCAGGCTGCCGATAAAGCTGTGTCAAACCCACTTCTTGATGAGATAAGCCTTCGTGGAGCGAAAGGGGTCTTGATCAACATAACCGGTGGCGCAGATCTGACATTATTTGAACTTGACGAAGCGGCTAATCGTATTCGTGAAGAAGTAGACCCAGACGCTAATATAATTGTGGGCTCTACTTTGGATACAACGCTGGAGGGAGTAATGCGCGTGTCAGTTGTGGCCACAGGAATTGATGCTGATCAGTCAAATCAGGCAGCGGCCTTGTCGTCGCGGCTTTCATTTTCTGAAGTTTCTCAGCATGAATTGACTGAAACTAACCTAGAGCCGGAATTGGAAGATGAACTTGGGCTCTCTCTGGAGCCTGAGCCATCTACTGTTGCTGAAGACCCAACCTTTGAAGAGTTTCAATATAATTTGCAGGACGATTTGCCGACACCAATTTATCAGCCAAATGTTGAAGAGTTAGATACATTTATGACTGATGAAGTGGCGCCACTAGTAGCAACCCAGCATGCGTCAGGCACACCGAGCCCTGAAGCTATGGCGCGGTTGCGCGCAGCTGTAGAACGGGCCCCTCCTTTCGAGCCGCTGCCTTCTGTTGAGGCTCAAGCTCCGCCAGCCAAAAGTAAATTTGGTATCAATTCTTTGATTAGCCGGATGACTGGTCAAAGTGAAACTAATGAACGCACATATGTTACACAGCCGTCTCAAACGGTTAGTAAGGAGTTTGACGCGGATCATGAGGATAATGAAAGAATTGAAATCCCGGCGTTTTTACGCCGACAGGCTAATTGATTTTAGAAAGTTCTACATGTTATAAAAAGGCGTCTTTAGGCGCCTTTTTATATATAAGTCAGTACGCTGTTATTTAATTGTGGGGCATGGGCATTACCTTGCTGCATCTATCCCACAGATATTTCAATTGGTTGCAAAGAGTGAGTTGTGTCTTCGTTGAAGACGAACTAGCGATAGTTTAGATCGTTGTATCATTTTAATAAGATTATCGGGGCAAATGTGCAAAAGACATTGAAATCAGATATTATATTTACGGGAATTGGCTTGCATGGTGGTAGAGATGTAACACTGAAAGTGCGACCAGCTGCAGCTGAAACAGGTATTTGGTTTATGAGAACAGATATTCTGGACGGTGATGAGTTTATATCTGCCAATTGGCAATTCGCTGTTCATACGGCGCTTTGTACCCGTCTAGTAAATGAAGATGGCAACGGTGTTTCTACGGTTGAGCACGTGATGGCCGCACTTGCTGGTTGTGGTATCAATAATGCAATTTTGGAGCTTAATAGTCCTGAAGTTCCAGTTATGGATGGCAGTGCACTTGAATTTGTACGCGGATTTCTATCTACTGGGTTGATTGAGCAATCAAAACCGGTGCATGCGCTAGAAGTTCTGAAGACAGTAGAGGTCAAAGAAAACGGAGCGTATGCTGCGCTAGTGCCTTTTTCTGGTATTGAAATGGAATTTGAGATTGATTTCCCAGATGCGGCAATTGGTCAACAGTCTAAATCCTTAAATCTTGCGAATGGCAGTTTTGTGCATGAGCTGTGTGATAGTCGAACATTTTGTCGAAATTCTGATGTAGCTCTAATGTGGTCAAACGGTTTGGCGCTTGGGGGTACGTTTAATAATGCTGTGGTTGTAGATGGGGCTAAGGTTTTGAGCCCGGGTGGTATGCGCTACGCGGATGAGCCCGTGCGTCATAAAATGCTGGATGCGATGGGGGATTTGGCGCTTGCTGGTGGTCCGATTATTGGCCGCTATTTGGGACGTCGTGCGGGCCATACCATAACTAATAAACTTTTGCGCAAGTTGTTCAGCCAACCGGAATCGTTTCGTGTGATAGATTGTGATCCGGAAATGTCCCAGCGGTTACCCGGGGCTGGATTGGTACAAAAAGACACTTATATTTTTGAATAGAACGATCTTCTTCTCAAAAAACTAAACTCTTTCATTTTGCCCTAAAACTTTCTGTGTTAACGCTATTGTAGAACAAAATATGAGGGTAAGTATGCGGTTTCGTCACTCCATTCTTCTTTGGATTTTTGCAACTATTGCTGTTGGATGTAGTCAACTTAAAAAGGAGCCAACAACTCCTATTGAAAGCTACTCTGCTAAGGAGATCTATGATCTTGGAGAGATGAAGCTTAATGACATGCTACACGAGGAAGCAGCAGAGTATTTTGGTGAAATTGAACGATTGTATCCTTATTCGCAGTGGGCCAAGCGTGGTTTGATCATGCAAGCGTTTAGCTTTCACAAAGCAATGAATTACGCTGACAGCCGTAGTTCTGCTCAGCGTTATATTGAATTCCACCCAGCTTCTGAAGATGCTGCTTATGCGCAATATATTCTTGCACTCAGCTATTACGACCAAATAGCAGAGGTGGGGCGTGACCAAAATTTGACATTAAAGGCTTTGCAAGAGCTGCGCTTGTTAATTGAGCGCTATCCTGAAAGTGAATATGATGCTGAAGCCAAAATTAAATTTGATCTCGCATTTGATTATTTGGCAGCTAAGGAGATGGAAGTTGGCCGATATTACTTGCAAAAAGGCTATTACACTTCCGCCATAAATCGCTTTAGAATTGTGGTTCAAGATTTCCAAACAACCAGCCAAACCCCTGAGGCGCTTTATCGTTTGGTTGAGAGCTACCTTTCTCTAGGCTTGAAAGTGGAAGCTCAATTGGCTGGCGCAGTACTAGCTAGTCAATACACATCGACAGATTGGCATAACCAAAGTGTTATTTTATTAAGTGGTAGTGGTCTGACCCCAAATACTAAGGGCAACAATTGGTTGGCACGGATCTATAGGCAGATGATTAAAGGCCAATGGCTGTGATTGAATTGAGGCAGAAATGCTGCGGGGGTTAAGCGTCCGTGACATACTGATCATCGATCAGTTGGAGCTACAGTTTCAACATGGCCTCAATGTTTTGACGGGTGAAACTGGGGCTGGAAAATCGATTTTGTTGGATTGTCTTGGCTTTGTTTTGGGCTGGCGCGGTCGAGCTGAGCTTGTGCGGCAGGGGGCTGAGCAGGGCGAAGTGAGGGCCTGGTTTGATATCCATACTAATCATCCTGTTAATGATATCCTGCGCAACAGCGGTATCGAACCAGAAGATGAGCTTATTCTGCGTCGGATTAATACTAGAGATGGCCGTAAGACGGCCTTTGTAAATAATTGCCGTTGTTCTGGGCAGGTGCTCCGCCAGATTGGCGAAACATTACTTGAGCTTCATGGTCAGCACGATGACCGGGGCCTTTTAAACGTCAAAGGTCATATGGCGCTTTTGGATGACTATGCAATGACCATTGGCCAGCGGAATTCCTGCAGGGAAGCTTGGCGTGACTTTTCACGGGCTAAGGGAGCATTGACGACCCTTGCTGAAAAAATTAGTGCTCTGGCAACTGAAGAGGAATACCTTCGTCATACGCTTGATGAACTTCAACTGCTGGATGTACAGCTGGGCGATGATGATAGGCTGGATGCTCATCGGCGGATGATGCAAGCTGCAGTGAAAATTCGTACTAATGTTGCCAAAGCCCTTGAGGCACTGTCTAGTAATGGGGCGGAGGGACTCGTCGGCGATGCCACGCGTTGGCTTGAGACTGCAGCGCAACAATTAGATGGCCAATTAGAGCCTGCGTCTGAAGCCCTGGGTGATGTGCTTAATCGTCTTGGACAAGCGCAACAAGAGATAGAGACTGTGCTAGGCGGGTTGAATTTTAATGCTTCCGAGCTCGAGAAAACTGAAGAACGGTTGTTTGCGATCCGCGGCGCGGCGCGCAAACATGGAGTGACACCTGATGAATTACCAGAAATTTCTAGGACCTTGGTACAGAAGTTAGAGACGTTGAACAGTGGTAATGCGGGGCTAGACGCGTTAAAATTAAATGTTAATTTAGCGTACTCATCATATAAAATTCTGGCGCAAGATTTGCATGACACTCGGGTGATCGGTGCTAGCGCTTTGGATAAAAGCATGGCGTTAGAGCTTGCACCTTTGAAGATGGAACGTGCTATATTTAAGACTGAAGTAATTGAGGTGGAGGGGGGGCCTAATGGTTCAGATACAGTTGCCTTTACCGTTGCAACAAATCCAGGTGCGCCAACTGGACCGTTGGAAAAAATTGCTTCAGGCGGAGAGTTGAGCCGTTTTCTTTTAGCGTTAAAAGTTTGCCTTTCGCAGGGTTCTTCTCAACGAACCATGATTTTTGACGAAATTGACCGTGGCGTTGGGGGCGCCACTGCGGATGCGGTTGGGCGCCGTTTGGCGGAACTGGGTGCAGAAGGACAGGTTTTGGTGGTGACACATTCGCCGCAAGTGGCCGCTTTTGGAAATGCACATTGGAGAGTTGAAAAGCGCATTGAAGATGAGGTAACGTTCTCAACAGTTGTGAAATTGATGCCTGAAGATCGAATTGATGAGATAGCCCGTATGCTTGCTGGTGACGTGGTAACCGATGAAGCACGCGGCGCGGCAAGGTCATTATTAAAAACAAATAAATAATTTATGTTTAATAAACCATATCAACTAAGCGTCTGCTTATAAATGCTCTATTATGTTCTTGTCATTTGAGCAAAACGCTAAGTGATCTTTGATCATAGCCATTTCTATCTTAGGGTTCTCATAAGTCCAAGCTACGTTTTCAATTGGTTTGTTTTTAGTGATAATTGAAAAATATCGAGCATACCCTTTGTGTATGCAATGAGACGTTTTATCAATATAATTTAAAAAAGCCATGGCTATGTCATTACGTGGAAAATAAATTACAGCGGGGTGGTACCCTCCACACCAATTCCAATGCTGCGTGTGTTTCTGCAATAATAGTTCCGGCTGCCCTAATGGACCCATTACCTGTAATAGCGTGAATTTTTATATTGCATGTCATGTAGGAAAAGCTATCCCATTGTATGATCTCAGTTTTAAATTTCTGCTGTAGCCTGTGCCAGCCATTGTATTATTGGACCGTCTAAGATTGGAGATAATTTGGAATAAACTGCGTGATGATAGGTATTTAGCCAATTTTTTTCTTTGCGCGTCAGCATTTTAGCGTCAATCAACCGTAAATCGATTGGAGCGTAGGTAATGGTTTCAAACTCAAGCATGATGCGGTTATCTCCACCTGGAAGATCTGGAGCAGGTTGCACCAAGATAAGATTTTCAGTCCGAATTCCAAAAGCACCGGCTCGGTAATACCCGGGTTCATTAGATAAGATCATTCCTGGTTCTAGCACCACATCAGTTGCTCGCGAAATCCGCTGTGGTCCTTCATGGACGGATAAGAAGCTTCCAACACCATGGCCTGTCCCATGGTCATAGTCTTGCCCAGCGGCCCAGAGAGGTGCGCGGGCTAGTGCGTCCAAGTCCCGGCCTGTCAGGCCTTTTGGAAACCTTACCTGTGAGATTGCTATCATACCTTGTAATACGCGTGTAAAAGCTTGTACCATCTCGTGGCTGGGCTTGCCGAGGGGCAAGGTGCGGGTAATATCAGTCGTGCCGTCGTGATATTGCGCACCGCTGTCAACCAACAGCACGCTATCGCTGTCAAGCTTGCGATTGGTGTCATAGTTTACACGGTAATGTACTATGGCGCCATGCGGGCCACTGCCGCTGATTGTGTCAAAACTAATATCGTGCAACAGTTTTGTGGCTGCACGAAAGCCCTCAAGCTTTTCAACTATATCTATTTCGCTGAGGCTGGATTTATCAGCCGTGTCAAACCAGGCTAGAAACTGTACTATTGCAGCGCCGTCTCGCAAATGTGCAGCCCGAGCTCCGACCAACTCAACATTATTTTTACACGCCTTAGGCAAAGCACAGGGATCGATTGACCGTATGGTTTCAGATGGCCCCATTTCCAGAGCCTCCATTGCAGCATGCGGCATTGAGGAAGGATCTATCAAAATCTTACCTTCAAAAGATTGTAAATAAGGCGCGAAATTGTCCCAATCCAAAAGATTCACATTAAAATTTAGATTAACTTTTGAAAACTTTAGAGGATCGCAAAATAGAGTTACGTTCCCGTCAGAAGATATCACAGCAAAACACTGTATGATTGGAGTGCGGGGTACATCACTACCACGTATGTTGAGTAGCCAGCATAGGCTATCGGGCTGTGTGATTACTGATGCATTGGCACCAAGTGCTGAAATTACTGCGCCAATGCGTAGACATTTTTCAGCCGAGGCTTCGCCACTGAGCCTATCAGGGTGTAGCCAGGCCGCGCCCTGAGGTCGGGTTGGCTGATCTTCCCAAATAGCATCTACCCCGTTTGGACATGCTCGTAAGGTGATATCGGTCTCATTAAGGTCTTGGCGGAGGGTTTCAATCTGGGTAACAGTATGCAGCCAGGGGTCAAAGCCGATGAAGGCACCGGCCTTAGCTGTGGATTTTAGCCAATCTTGCAGCTGAGTTTCTGGCCAATGTACTGGGGTAAATTCATCTGTTACTTGGTCTAAGACCTGCAAACGATAGCGGCCATCTATGAATATTCCTGCCATATTTTCAAAAACACAGGCAAAGCCCGCGGAACCCGTGAAACCTGTCAGCCAAGACAAGCGCTCATCGCAGCTGGCCACATATTCGCCCTGATGACGGTCTGTGCGCGGCACCAGAAAGCCATTTAATCTTTGCTCTGCCATCCAAGCTCGCAGCATTCTTAAACGCGTTGGGCTTTGGCTTACGGATTGGGGAGAGTCGAAATTTTGAAACATTGAACTTGCCCTAAGTAACTGCACATTAGCTTAGACTGTGCTAAAGTCGTGCGGGCGGCAATGGTAAATCATGCTAGTATCATCCGGTCCTTTTTTGTCCCATGGCTCGTGCCCGAGCGCGGGCGTCGGTATCAAACAATGCTGCGAGCTGTTCGGTCATGGCACCGGCCAATTGTTCTACATCCGTGATTGTAACAGCGCGTTCGTAATAGCGGGTCACATCGTGGCCGATTCCAATTGCCAAGAGTTCAACTTGGCGGCGCTTCTCTACCATAGCGATGACATCACGCAGGTGCTTTTCCAAATAATTGGAAGAATTAACTGACAAGGTGCTATCATCTACTGGCGCCCCATCGGAGATCACCATCAATATTTTGCGGGCCTCCGGGCGCGCGTTCATCCGGCGGTGCGCCCATTCCAGCGCTTCTCCATCAATATTTTCTTTAAGTAGGCCCTCTTTCATCATTAAGCCTAGGTTTGGCCGGGCACGACGCCAAGGCGCATCAGCACTTTTATAGATGATGTGGCGTAAATCATTCAAACGTCCTGGAGTTTGTGGTCGACCTTCGGCCAACCACTCCTCACGGCTTTGTCCACCTTTCCAAGCGCGGGTGGTGAAGCCTAAAATCTCTACTTTCACGCTGCACCGTTCCAATGTACGTGCCAAAACATCAGCTGAGATGGCCGCAATCGAAATAGGGCGGCCACGCATCGATCCCGAATTGTCTAGGAGTAATGTCACGCAGGTGTCTCTAAACTCAGTGTCTTTTTCGACTTTGAAAGATAAAGGAGTTGTTGGATTTGCAATCACGCGCGCCAAACGGCCTGCGTCCAAGGTACCTTCTTCAAGGTCAAATTCCCAGCTTCGGTTTTGCTTGGCTTGCAACCGGCGCTGCAATTTATTGGCCAACCGGCTGACGGCACCTTTTAGGGGTTCTAATTGTTGATCAAGATAAGCTCTGAGGCGTTCAAGCTCCTGTGGCTCGGCAAGGTCTTCAGCACGAATTTCTTCGTCGTATTCTGTTTTGTATACTAGATATTGCGGATCCGCGTCCGATACTGGTTGCGGGGTAGGTGGCTCAAGTGGGGCCTCGCCATCGGGCATTTCTGCCTCTTCACCCATTTCGCTATCGGCCATGTCATCCATTGAAACCTGCGCAGAGGCCGCATCTTGCTGTTTGTCTTGGCTTTGCTCTGGATTCGCGTCGTCTTGTTCCTCCTCACTGTCATCGTCACCTGTACTGTCAGGCTGGTCTACTTGATCCTCGTCAGCTTTAGCTGGGTCTTCGGGGTTATCGTCTTCGAAATCAGGATCATCGCCCAGCTGATCGCCGTAGCCCAGGTCTCTGATAATTTGCCGCGCAAATTTTGCAAATTGAGCTTGATCACCCAGACTATCATCAAGCTTGTCTAAGCTACCATCAGTTTGTGCCTCAATAAATTCACGCCAGAGTTCCATCACATTGGCTGCATCTGGTGGTAAATCACGGCCCGTTGCCAAATGCCGCACTAAATAACCGGCGGCCGTGGCCAAAGGTGCTTGGCTAGCTTCACTAATATCTCCAAAACCTTGCCGAAGTGCCTCATTTTCAATTTTTGCGTCGATGTTACTGTGTGTGCCAGGCATTGTACGCGCACCAACTGCTTCGCAGCGCGCAGTTTCCATAGCTTCATAGATATCGCGGGCCATTTGGCCCTTTGGCACATAGCGGTTAAAGGTATTTTCATCGTGGTATTTATGGCGTAGGGCCAAGGCATCGGCTGTGCCACGTGCCAATAGAACCTCTTGGCGGCTCATGCGCCGGCTTACCTGTGGTAGGCGAATGGAGTCGTTTGAAGCCCCGGGAGGGTCTACAGAAAAAGTAACCGAGAGTTCAGGATCATTGGCTATGACTTTAGTGGCCTCAGCGAGAGCTTTTTTAAAAGGGTCAGCAGGGTTATCGTTATTTTGCATCAATTTGATCCAGCTAGGGCCCAGCCCGATATTGTAAGGCAAGCGTAATAAAACGTAAGATTAGACAACGTATGACCTGCTTTATTTTTTGGCTGCGTCTTTGCGCCGTAGAAGGGTGAGTACCGATGCAACATAAACTCAGATACCAAAGCCAATATTGCCTTTGCATTTGAGTTATAGCTCATGATCCCCTCCCATGGTTACATTTCTGGCCAGAAGTGTGATTTAAAAATTTGCCTAAATCATACTCATTGATGCTGCGGATTCTGGCAATTCCTCATCAAAACAGCGTTGATAAAATTCAGCTACAGTTTGGCGCTCTAATTCATCGCATTTGTTGAGAAAGCTTAAACGGAAGGCATAACCCACGTTACGGAAAATCTCCGCGTTTTGCGCCCAGGCAATTACAGTTCTTGGGGACATCACGGTCGATAGGTCGCCATTCATGAATGCCGTGCGTGAAAGATCAGCAACTGTTACCATCTGTTTTATTGTTCGGCGGCCAGCCTCTGTGTTATAATGTGGATTTTTGGACAGAACAATCGTGGATTCTGCTTCGATTGACAGATAGTTGAGTGTTGCAACAAGGCTCCATCTGTCCATCTGCCCTTGGTTTATTTGTTGGGTGCCGTGGTATAGCCCAGTAGTGTCGCCAAGGCCAACTGTATTAGCTGTGGAAAAAATACGGAAATATGGGTGTGGGTCGATCACTTGGTTTTGATCTAGCAGGGTAAGCTTGCCGTCCACCTCAAGCACGCGCTGAATGACAAACATAACATCGGCCCGGCCAGCGTCATATTCATCAAAAACTATTGCGGTTGGGTTTCTCAGAGCCCAAGGCAAGATACCTTCTTGAAAATCTGTCACTTGTTTGCCGTCTTTGAGTTTAATGGCATCTTTACCTATGAGATCGATACGGCTGATATGGCTATCAAGATTCACCCGGACCGTAGGCCAATTCAATCTGCTGGCAACTTGCTCAATATGGGTGGATTTACCTGTGCCGTGATAACCTTGTATCATTACGCGGCGATTATGGGAAAAGCCTGCTAAAATTGCGAGGGTCGTATCTGGATCAAATTTATAAGTACTATCTAATTCTGGCACGCGAGAAGTACGATCGGTAAAGCCTTTTACGACCATGTCTGTGTCAATTCCAAACACATCCCGTACTGAGATGTCTTCGGTTGGATGAGTATCGATATCTAAATTTGTTTCAGCCATAGTCTTTTCCTTCTTCCCTGGCATTTTGCCACGTTCTTTTCGTGCGATATAATGCGACTAAGGGCAAGGGGAAGGGAAAACCCACATTGCCCTTGGCCAGAGGCCATCTGGCCCTAAGCTTTTGTTAAAACGGAGCCCATTAGAACGCGATATTATATGCAGATACCACGTTGTTTCCTTTACTTAAAGCTGCGGCTGTCTTTGACCTGATCCCAAGCCCAGACTACTTCACCGAGTTGCTCTTCTTGGCTGCGATCGCCACCATTCATATCGGGGTGCAAAACTTTGATCAAAGATTTATAGGATTTGCGAATTTCGGCTTTTGTCCAATGGTCTTTTGCTTCCAAGACATCTAGTGCGCGGCGTTCTGATGAGGGCAACTTGCGCGTTGAACCTGTGATTGATTTTCCTGGGTTCTGGGTGGCGTTTGCCCCTAAGACTTGATGCGGGTCATCGACCCCTAGGCGTGCCCAGGCCCGTTGCTCGTCGCTAGTTTTAAGCGGTTTAGTTTCACGTTCCCAAACGCGATCACTTGCCATTTGCTTTTTAAGCTCTTCCTCAGAACTTCCATCAAAAAAATTCCACTTTAGATTGTATTCACGAACATGATCTTTGCAGAACCATAGATAGTCATCCAAAACATTAGGCGCCCTAGGCGCACGATACTTGCCCGATTCAATACAACCTGAATGCTCGCACTTGCGTGTTGAAGTTTCAAATGCTCCAGACATGCCTCTGCGGCCACGCGGATTTTTCTTTTTTGCCGTTGATACGGACATGTCAAACCCAAAGGGATCATCCTTTTTCATCGTAAGCACCTTTCCGACTCGGAGATCAGAGTTTAGACCTGAATGAGAAAGATTAAAGGGGCTTAGATGAAAAAACTTGAAAGAATGTTAGATCATATCAAAAAAACACTTCAGGATCACTTTGATCCTGATGAATTGTTGGTTTTAGACGTTTCTGAAGCACATCGAGGCCATTCAGGGTTTCAAGAAGGTGGCGAAAGTCATTTTGATGTGACGATCACGGCAGCGCAGTTTGCCGGCATGAGTCGGCTTGCGCAGCACCGCGCCATACACACAGTATTGGGCCCTCAGATCATGGACCGCATCCACGCTTTGGCCTTAACCGTGCGCAGTGCTTAAAGTGCAAGCTTGGCGGCTACGATCTCATTGACCACCTGTGGGTTGGCTTTGCCGCCAGTGGCTTTGATCACCTGACCCACGAACCAACCGGCCAATTTTGGATTTAACTTGGCCTTTTCGACTTGGGCTGGATTATCGGCGATAATCTGGTCCACGGCGGCTTCAATTGCACCGGTGTCGGTCACTTGCTTCATGCCGCGGCTGGTGACAATCTCAGCTGGGTCACCGCCTTTGGTGTAGACAATTTCAAACAGGTCTTTTGCAATTTTGCCCGAAATCTCGGCGCTGGCGATCAAATCGATGATGCCACCGAGTTGATCAGGCGTCACCGGACAATTTGCGATGGTGACATCATCTTTTTTCATCCGACCAAATAGCTCATTGATCACCCAGTTAGCAGCGACTTTGCCGTCGCGGCCTAGGGCGACTTTTTCAAAATAGCTGGCGTTGTGGGTTTCAGCTGTCAACACGCTGGCATCGTAAGCTGACAGGCCGAAATCGGCAATGAAACGGGATTTTTTGGCGTCAGGCAGTTCGGGCAGACCAGCGGCTAGATAGTCAATCCAATCTTGCTCAATCTCAAGCGGCAAAAGATCAGGGCAGGGGAAGTAGCGATAATCGTGTGCTTCCTCTTTTGAACGCATCGAGCGGGTTTCGTTCTTATCTGCGTCATATAGGCGTGTCTCCTGGTTCACGCTGCCGCCATCTTCCAAAATCGCGATTTGGCGGCGGGCTTCAAAATCAATTGCCGCTTGCATGAAGCGTATAGAGTTCATGTTTTTGATCTCACAGCGAGTGCCAAGATAATCGAAGTCTTGTGAGGCTTGGTAGCGTTCATAATCGCCCGGGCGACAGACCGAAACGTTCACATCGGCCCGCAGGCTGCCATTTTGCATATTGCCATCACAGGTGGCCAAATACTGCATGATTTGGCGCAGCTTGGTGATATAAGCGGCCGCTTCTTCGGGGCCGCGGATGTCGGGGCGGCTGACGATTTCCATCAAAGCAACACCGGTTCGGTTGAGATCAACAAAGGAGTTGTTTGGATCCATGTCATGCACAGATTTGCCGGCGTCTTGCTCAAGGTGAATGCGCTCGATGCGCACCATCCGCGCTGTACCGTCACCCATTTCAACGAAGACTTCGCCTTCACCGACAATTGGATGGTACAATTGGCTGATCTGATAGCCCTGTGGTAGGTCAGGGTAAAAATAGTTTTTGCGGTCAAAGGCTGAAAACTTGTTGATCTCTGCCTTCAGACCAAGCCCTGTGCGCACGGCTTGAGCAACACATTCTTCATTTATCACCGGCAACATGCCTGGCATGCCCGCATCCACAAAGGCCACATTCGAGTTGGGCTCGGCGCCAAAGGTGGTTGAGGCTCCAGAGAACAATTTGGCATGGGTGCTGACTTGGGCATGAACTTCCAGCCCGATCACCAGTTCCCAGTCATATTTTGCCCCCGCAATAACCTTGGGTTTGGGTGTCTCAAAAGGTTGGTCCAGCATTGCAGCGCCCCAATTAATCAATGTGTTTGGCTGTGTTCTAAGGCGAACAGCCAAAAGGAACAAGATGCGCCCGTGTTATAGCGCGTTTTTTCATGCCTCAAGCAAACGTGATACCATTTCGCGGGTGTCGCGCGACAGTTTGGGTTTGGCTGCGATGCGTAGCAGCGCGGCCTTCATCATGCCTTGTCGGTTGGAATCGTAGCGTGTCCAAGTTTCAAAGACAGCCGTCATCCGGGCACAAAGCTGTGGATTTAGGTCATCCAAAGCAATCAGCTGATCGGCCACTAAGCCATAGGCCCCGCCGTTTGGTTGGTGAAACGCCGCAGGTGTGATGGCCAAAGCCCCAATCAAAGCGCGAAACCGATTTGGATTTTTGAGCGTAAAATCGGGATGCGATAGCAAAGCAGTGGTAATGGCGACCGCCTGTGACGGATCACAGCTTGAGACCTGAAGGCTGAACCATTTATCAATTACCAAACGCTCATGGCGCCATTGGACATAGAATTTTTGCACGGCCTCATCGCCGTGCCCGGCCCGGACCAGATTGGCGAGGGCGGGCATTTGCAGGGTCATATTGTGGGCACCGGCAAATTGCTCGGCAGCCAAAGCGGCACCATCGAGGAGACTGATATAGCGCAAAGCGAGATTAGCTAAAGCCCGATGGCCACAGCTCAACGCATCGGGCGTATAGGGCCCGGTGACGGTATGGACCTTATATAAACCGCGCAGTACATCAAGGCCTGAGCCCGCCAAATGCTGTGATAGCTTGTGATGGGCGTCATGAATGGCCGCGGGATCGGGGGTATGGCCCAACTCTACCAAGGCCTGCGCAACCTCATCTTGGCCTGGCAGCGCGCAACAGATCGCGCGGAAGGCAGGATCAAGGTCCTCATTGGCCAGCACTTGCAATAAGGCCTCGGTGTAACTTGGATCTGGTTCAGCTTTGTTGCACAGCATATCAATCAAAACTGCATGGCCCAGCTCACGGCTGGCCTCATAGCGGTTGAACATATCTGTATCATAGGCCAGCAGGATCAATCGCTTGGCTTTTGTGGTGCTACGCTCCAAAATCACAGGCGCTGAAAACCCGCGCAACAGCGACGGGATCGGCCGCGCTTGCAGCCCGTCGAAGCGGAAGCTTTGGCTCTCTTCGGTTAGGGTCAATATTTGGGTTGGAACCACTTCTGAGCCATCTGAATTCAGCAAACCCACGGCTACGGGGATCACCATTGGCTTTTTATTCGGCTGTCCGGGGGTGGGCGGAGTCGACTGACTGAGGGTTAGGCAATAGGTGCCATTGGCGAAACTATCCTCAACAACAACCCTTGGCGTGCCCGCTTGGCCGTACCAGAGTTTGAATTGACTGAAATCCTGCTCGGTGGTGTCGGTGAAGACCTGCAACCAGTCTTCGATTGTGCAAGCCTGCCCGTCGTGACGGTCAAAATACAGATCCAGCGCCGTTTTATAGGCTGCATCGCCCACCAATAGTTTAAGCATACGGATCAGTTCCGCGCCTTTTTCATAGATAGTTGCGGTGTAGAAATTGTTGATCTCCACAAAGCTCTCAGGGCGCACCGGATGGGCGAGGGGGCCGTTGTCTTCGCGAAATTGACGGCTGCGTAGGGCCGAAACATCCTCAATGCGGCGCACGTCGACACCGCGCACATCTGCACTGAATTGCTGATCGCGAAATACGGTAAGCCCTTCTTTGAGGCTTAGTTGAAACCAATCGCGACAGGTGATCCGGTTGCCCGTCCAATTGTGGAAGTATTCATGGGCTATAATGGCTTCAATACGTTCGAAATTCGCATCTAGCGCTGTTTCTGCGCTGGCCAAAATTGCGGCCGAATTGAAAATGTTGAGACCTTTGTTTTCCATAGCCCCCATGTTGAAATCATCCACGGCCACAATGTTAAAGACGCTAAGGTCATATTCACGGCCATAGGCTTGTTCGTCCCAAGCCATGCTAATTTTTAGAGCTTCCATGGCAAAGGTGCATTTGTCTTGATCGCCGTCGCGCACGTAGATGTTAAGGGTCACAGGTTTGCCAGAGACAGTGGTGAAATGATCCGAATAGACTTCGAACTCGCCCCCGACCAAAGCAAAAAGATAGGCTGGTTTAGGCCATGGGTCTTGCCAGCGGGTGGTGTGTCCCTCACGTCCTAAAGATTCGCCATTGGACAGGGCATAGGGAAGGTCGCTGTGGATGGTCACATCAAAGGGCGCCATGACATCAGGGCGATCTGGGTAATAGGTGATGCGGCGAAAGCCTTCGGCCTCGCATTGGGTACAAAACATTCCGTTTGACATATATAGACCCGACAGCGATGTGTTCGCGCTGGGATCAATCTCAACCTCACTTTGCCATATAAATGGCATATCTGGCACATCACACGTTAGGCCCGTATCTGAAATCTCTGGGCTGATTGCCACGCCGTTGACATAAGATGACAATAGTGTGAGGCCTTCACCGTGTAGAAAAAAATTTGTCACCAGGCTGTCTGGGTTTTTGCGGAACTTTATAGTGGAGCGGACCCGCGTAGCCGTCGGATGTAAGGTAAACTCAAGCGCTACATGCTCAACCAAAAACGCAGGTGGCTGGTAATGGGCAAGGTAAATTGTTTGCGTGTCTGAAGATGTCATCAGTTTGATCCTTTACTATTCATACTCGCCTATAGCGCCTTGTGCGGGCTTGGAACAACTGCCGGTTAAAATTTTGGGTGTTTGAGGAACTTTGTATCCAAAAGGAAAATTGGTATAAAATAGTGACCAATTCAGCTTGCCTGTTAGGCTTTTGACGGCTAATCAGAGAGAAATATGGTTAAATTTGAGCGATAGTCAAACTCTGGAGTGCTAAGATATGTCCCAACGTACTGAAATTGCAGGCCTGTCCGTCGCAAAAGAGCTGTTCAACTTCATCGAAAATTATGCTTTAATTGGATTGGACGTGACCTCTGGCCAATTCTGGGGTGGTTTGGCTGACATGGCGCATCAACTTGGGCCTAAAAACCGGGCTTTACTGGCGCATCGGGAAGACATTCAGGAACAGATTGATAGCTGGCACATAGGGCTCAGGGGCAAGGACCATGACAAAGTAGCTTATCAAGAGTTTTTGACAGAAATTGGCTATTTGGTTTCCGAGCCTACAGATTTTGAGATTACCACGCAAAACGTTGACCCTGAAATTTGTGCCATTCCCGGTCCGCAACTTGTGGTACCGATTATGAATGCTCGCTATGCTTTGAATGCTGCCAATGCCCGCTGGGGTAGCCTTTATGACGCGCTTTATGGCACTGACGCTATGGGCGACTTACCCCAAGGTCGCGGCTATGATGTGGCACGTGGTGCGCGCGTGATAAAATGGGCCAAAGCTTATTTGGATCAAGTGGCACCATTGGATCAGGGCTCGCATGAGGATGTGGCCGGTTATCAAGTTGTTGAGGATGCATTGGTGCCCGCTTTGGCTGATGCGGGACAATATGTCGGCTTCAACCAAAATCGGGCGGGTGATCTCGTTGAGGTGATCTTGCAAAAGAACGGCCTACACATTGCTATTCAAATAGTTCCCAACGGTAATATCGGCAGCGGTGACAAGGCGCATGTGGATGACATCTTATTGGAAAGTGCGGTGTCAGTGATCATGGATTGTGAAGATTCTATTGCGGCTGTGGATGCGCCAGACAAAGTTTTGGCTTATACAAACTGGCTTGGCCTCATGCGCGGTGATCTTAGTGAGACCGTCACCAAAGGCGGCACGTCTTTTGATCGCGTTTTGAACGCCGATCGCAGCTATCTGCGCGGCGGTGAGACAAAAACCCTGAAGGGTCGAGCGTTGATGCTGGTGCGCAACGTGGGTCATTTGATGACCAACCCCGCCATTAAGGATCGGGATGGCCATGAAATTGGCGAAGGCCTTTTGGATGCTATGTGCACCACGATGATTGCGATGCATGACTTAAACCGGGCTGGCGGCAACTCCTTGCATGGCTCTGTGTATGTGGTGAAACCGAAAATGCACGGCCCGGCGGAAGTGGCCTTTGCTGACGAGATTTTCACTATGGCTGAGCATATTTTGGGCTTGCCGCAGAACACTGTTAAACTGGGCATCATGGACGAAGAGCGCCGCACAAGCGCCAATCTAAAAGCCTGTATCCATGCCGCACAAGCGCGGGTGGCCTTCATCAATACAGGGTTCTTGGACCGCACGGGTGATGAGATCCACACGTCCATGGAAGCTGGCCCAATGATCCCCAAAGGTCAGATGAAAATGACCCCT
The DNA here is from genome assembly GCA_905182195.1 of Alphaproteobacteria bacterium UBA4588. GTDB lineage: Bacteria > Pseudomonadota > Alphaproteobacteria > Rhodobacterales > Rhodobacteraceae > Planktomarina. The sequence continues at coordinate 28,230 of CAJJAW010000007.1, read as the reverse complement.
TGGATCAACGCCTATGAAGATCGCAATGTTGATATCGGACTGGCCTGCGGATTGCAGGGCAAGGCTCAGATCGGCAAGGGCATGTGGGCCATGCCAGACTTGATGGGCGATATGTTGGCTCAGAAGATTGGTCACCCCAAATCTGGCGCAACCTGCGCTTGGGTGCCGAGCCCCACTGCTGCCACCTTGCACGCAACGCATTATCATCAGGTTGACGTGATGGCCGTACAAAACGACCTGAAAGCCAAAGGCCCGCGTTGGGGCTTGGATGAGCTGCTGACCATTCCAGTGGCGGCTGGCACCAATTGGGCGCCTGATGAGTTGACACAAGAGATTGAAAACAATGCACAGGGCATTCTTGGATATGTTGTGCGTTGGGTTGATAGCGGCGTTGGCTGCTCGAAAGTGCCAGACATTCATGATGTGGGCCTGATGGAAGACCGCGCCACCTGCCGGATCTCCTCACAAGCTCTGGCCAATTGGCTGCACCACGATGTGGTGGAGCGCGATACTGTTATGGCTGCCATGAAGAAAATGGCGGCTGTGGTCGATAGTCAAAACGCCGGCGACGCAACCTATACGGCCATGGCCCCAAACTTCGGTGGCATTGCTTTTAAAGCGGCCTGTGACCTGGTGTTTGAAGGCCGGGTGCAGCCCTCTGGTTACACTGAACCAGTGTTGCATCGTCGCAGACAAGAACTGAAAGCCGCTCAAGCCTAGGCTTAAGCAATTCACCCCTAAACCGCCTGCCACCTTTGCAGTGCCCCATTCGAAAGAGAGCTCATGCCTAATATTTCCCTGCGTAAAGCTAAATCCGTCATCCGCACTGCCCTATCAAAAGGTAATGACCTTGGGCTTAAGCCTTTGTCTGTTGTGGTCTTGGACGCGGGCGGCCACGTCATTGCGTTTGAACGCGAAGATGGGGCGGCACCGGGCCGTTTCGCTATTGCCCATGGTAAAGCCTATGGCAGTGTGATGTTGGGCATGGCGGGTACGGCGCAAATGGCGCGTGCGGATCAGCAAGCCTATTTTATGGATGCCGTGAACGGTGTGTTTGGCGGTAATGTGATCCCGGTTCCGGGTGGTGTTTTAGTGCGCGATAAAAAAGGTGGCGTGATCGGCGCTGTTGGCGTCACGGGCGACAGCTCCGACAATGATTTGATCGCGGCCTTGGCCGGTATCGAAGCGGCAGGATTGCTCGGCGAAGGCTGAATTCAGGCCGTTTGCTTCACATTTTACTACCTCCAGCGTGGCATAACGTTGGGGGTCTTTTAGTTTTTAGAAAATTTGGGGCTGGTAGGCTTTCAAACTGCGGCTTATGTTTACGCCCAACTAGAAAGTTGATAGGTGCAAACATGGCGCGTCCCGTAGTCGGTATTATCGGCAACTCATCATTTGATCAATGCCGAATATTTGGTGCATGGCGCCGGTGAGATGAACGCCTGGGCGGTGCGCGATATTTGCGACGCACTGCCTGTTATAGTGCCGCCAGATGCCTTGCTCTGCCCCGGTGGCCGATCTGATGGAGGCTTGTGATGGCTTTGTCTTCACTGGTGGCCGTCCCAATGTACATCCAAAAGAATATGGTGAGGCTCTAACCGAGGGCCACGGGGACACATGGACGAGCATCGCGATGCCTTGGCCCTGCCGCTGATCCGCGCCTTGGTGGAGCGCGGGACAGCCCTACTTGGCGATTTGCCGGGGCTTTCAAGAAATGAACGTGGCCATGGGTGGGAGCTTGCACTCCTGAGATCCGGGATCTTCCCGGCCGCGACAACCACCGCATGCCGCCGGATGGCACGTTGGAAGAGAAATTTGCCCTGCGCCATGATGTGACCCTAACGCCGGGTGGGGTGTTCGCTCGAAGGTGTTTGGCGCCGAGGTGGTGCGCACCAACACATTGCATGGGCAGGGGATTAATCAGCCTGGCCCGCGCATCGAGGTTGATGGGCGTGCCCCTGATGGCACGCCCGAGGCCATATATGTACGAGATGCAAAAGGCTTTGGGCTGGGTGTGCAGTGGCACCCAGAATATCGGGCCAGTGAAGACCTGGTGTCGCAGCCATTATTTGCAGCCTTTGGTGCGGCCACACACATGTGGCGCAATGCGCGATAGACCTAGGCCTACGGTTGGCCTCCGGAAATTTCCATAGCCTGTCCATCATAGCTGTCTGAACCCGGACCACAGATCCACAGTGCAGCAGATGCCACTTCATCGGCGGTGATTAACCGGCCATGGGGATTGAGGTCCACCATCAACGCTCGTGCTGCCTCTTGGCTCATTTGAGCGCGCTCTGAGATGCTTTCGGTATTGCGTGTGATGATATCTGTGTCGACATAGCCCGGACAGATTGCATTAAAGGTCACTGGCATTTTCGCGTGATCTGCGGACAGGGCTCGGATCATGCCAATCACCCCATGCTTTGAAGCGCTATAGGCGTGTGCGCCTTTGAGGCCGCGCACCCCGGCTATGGAGGAAACGGCAATCACCCGTGCCCCAGTCTTTCACTGGCATGTAGCGCAGAGATTCTCTGACCGTGAGATAGGTCCCATCCAGATTAATCGCCATGATGTTGCGCCAAAACTCCAAACTCGAGTTGCGGATGTTTTGCCCTTCAGCGATGCCGGCATTGGCCACGCAGATATCTATGCTGCCAAATGTATCGGCGATCTTCTGCATGCCCTCTACGACCGAAGCCTCATCCGAGACATCCATCTTAACGGATAGTCCTCCAAAAGATTTGCATGCCGATTCGAGCACATTCAAACGTCGTCCGGTGATGGCAACTCGGCATCCTTGGGCTGCTAAACCGCGTGCAATGGCCAATCCGATGCCGGATCCGCCACCGGTTACAACGGCATTTTTTCCTGTCAGTATCAAAATTATTCCCCTTAATGGTGGTATGCAGAAATATACTCACGTTTAGCGGCGAAACGCCACGGTACATCGGTTGTGCAATATTATTACGCGGGGTACCAATTTTGTAATTGAAAGACTTTGAGGACGGTGAAAAACCGCGTCAAGAAAGGACGAAAATTATGAAAATTGGGGCTCTCAAAGAAATTTACAGTGGTGAGCAGCGCGTAGCACTCACTCCCGGAAAGTGCCGCACAGCTGCAAAAGCTCGGTCATGACTGCATCATTGAAAAACGTGCAGGCGTTGCCGCAGGATTTAGTGATGCACAATATAAAGCTGCCGGGGTCGCGATTGCCGCCACCGCCGCGGCTCTGACCAAAGCCAGTGATGTGATCGTAAAGGTTAGGCCTCCGAGTGATGTAGAGGTGAAACGGCTATCTGCTTCCAAAACTTTGATTTCCTTTTTTTATCCTGGTGCTAATACCGCTTTGATGGAGCTGGCCCAATCGAAAGGCGCCAGCGTTATTGCAATGGACATGGTGCCGCGTATCAGCCGGGCGCAAAAGATGGACGCTCTGTCGTCCATGGCCAATATTGCTGGGTATCGTGCGGTTATTGAAGCTGGTAACAACTTTGGGCGTTTCTTTACTGGCCAAGTGACCGCTGCCGGCAAAGTGCCTCCGGCTAAGGTTTTGGTTGTGGGAGCTGGCGTGGCTGGGCTTGCCGCCATTGGCACCTCAACCTCGCTCGGTGCAATTACCTATGCGTTTGACGTGCGCCCAGAAGTGGCCGAGCAGGTTGAATCCATGGGGGCTGAATTTGTATTTCTAGATTTCTCTGATGAACAGGCCGACGGCGCTGCAACGGGCGGCTACGCTCCGGTGTCATCACCAGAGTTTGCCGCAGCCCAGCTAGCCAAATTTCGTGAAATTGCTCCCGATATGGACATCGTGATCACTACAGCTTTGATCCCAAACCGGGATGCGCCCGAACTGTGGACTGCTGATATGGTGGCCAGTATGAAATCTGGTTCGGTGATCATCGACCTGGCAGCGGAAAAAGGCGGCAATTGTAAGCTCATGGTGATGGATGAGCGAATTGTGACAGACAATGGAGTGATCATTATCGGTTATACAGATTTTCCAAGCCGGATGGCAGCACAGGCCAGCACGCTGTATTCCAACAATATCAGGCACATGATCGCAGATTTGACCCCAGAAAAAGACGGGTTGATCGTGCATGACATGGAGGATGATGTGATCCGAGGGGCAACCATTGCCCATGCCGGAGAGATAACATTCCCGCCGCCACCGCCAAAAATTCAGGCGATTGCTGCCAAGCCCAAAGAAAGCGCGCCAGTTTTGACGCCGCAAGAGGTGAAGGCGAATGAGGCAGCGGCCTACCGCAAAACCACGCGCCAGCAATATGGTATGTTGGCTGTGGGTGGCGCATTGATGCTCTTGTTGGGGGCCTATGCACCCGCGAGCTTTATGCAGCACTTCATAGTTTTTGCATTGGCTTGTTTTATTGGGTTCCAAGTGATTTGGGGTGTGGCTCATGCGCTGCACACGCCGTTGATGGCCATTACCAATGCGATTTCTGGCATTGTTGTGGTGGGGGCATTGTTGCAGATCGGGTCGGGTAATTTCTTGGTCTGGCTTTTGGCAGGTCTCTCAGTCTTGATCGCGACGATCAACATCGTTGGTGGTTTTATGGTCACGCGCCGTATGCTCGCCATGTTCCAGAAATCTTAAGGCGGGGGATCAGACTATGCTTTCAACAGGTATCACATCCGCCGCTTACATCGCGGCAGCCGTATTGTTTATCTTGTCCCTCGGGGGATTGTCCAACCAAGAAAGCGCGAAACGCGCGGTTTGGTATGGGATCGTTGGCATGGCATTGGCGATGTTTGCCACTGTCTTTGGACCCGGCGTTGGCAATTACATTGTAATTGCGCTGATGGTTTGCATCGGCGCCTACCTTGGCATGGTGGTGGCCCGCCGCGTTGAGATGACAGAGATGCCCCAGCTGGTGGCCGCATTGCACAGTTTTGTCGGTTTGGCTGCGGTTTTCATCGGGTTAAATGCGGATTTCGAATTGGCCAATGTGCGCCAGCTTCTCACCTCAGGCGGAGATTTGGACACATTAACTGGCTTTGGTAAAAAATTAGCGGATAAAGACGCGGTTGAGATCGCGATTTTGAAGATTGAAGTTTTCCTAGGCGTCTTCATCGGGGCGGTGACGTTTACTGGCTCTGTGGTGGCTTTTGGAAAATTGGCTGGCAAGCTGAGCGGTACGCCGTTCAAGCTGCCAGGGGGCCATGCGCTGAATGCTATCGCTTTGCTGGCCTGCATTGCTTTGATGGTGCTCTATGCTGGCGGTGCCGGCGTCTGGACCATGATCACAGTTATCGTTATCGCGGGCTTCATTGGTTGGCATTTGATCATGGGAATTGGCGGCGCGGATATGCCAGTGGTGGTTTCCATGCTCAACTCCTATTCCGGTTGGGCAGCTGCGGCCATCGGCTTTACGCTGGGCAATGATTTGTTGATTGTTGTAGGAGCCTTGGTCGGCTCATCGGGTGCAATCTTGAGTTACATCATGTGCAAAGCCATGAACCGAAATTTCGTCTCCGTGATCCTTGGCGGCTTTGGTGGCACGAAGGGCCCTCAAATGGCTGTTGAGGGTGAGCAAATCGCCATTGAGGCTGATGGTGTTGCATCGGCTTTGAATGAGGCTGACAGCGTCGTGATCATCCCGGGTTATGGCATGGCCGTGGCGCAGGCACAGCAATCTGTGTCGGAGCTAGTGCGCAAGCTGCGCGCTCAAGGCAAGCAAGTGCGCTTTGCGATCCACCCAGTGGCGGGGCGTTTGCCGGGGCATATGAATGTGCTTCTGGCCGAGGCGCGGGTGCCTTACGATATCGTCATGGAAATGGATGAAATCAACGATGATTTCCCCAATACCGACGTGGCAATAGTTATAGGTTCAAACGACATCGTGAATCCTGCGGCTCAAGAGGATCCTAATAGTCCGATTGCTGGCATGCCCGTGTTGGAGTGTTGGAAGGCTAAACATGTGTTTGTCTCAAAACGTGGTCAAGGCACTGGGTATTCTGGCATCGAAAATCCACTGTTTTATAAAGAAAACACCCGAATGTTTTACGGTGATGCAAAAGCCTCATTGGACAAACTTCTGCCAATGATAGACTGACAAGACTAAGCGCACCGTCGGCGGGTTCTGGTTGGGCGGTACGGCTTTTATTATTTTTTGGGCGAGGGCGCTGAATGTCACATATGATTGATCATCCTTTGCGCCAAAGTTCGGCTAATGAACTGCATGCGCGGCCATTTCCGACCGTTGCAGCGCCAGCCCGGGCGGCCTTTTTTGCTTATAAATCCGCGGATGATGAGACTGGCCGTGATGAAGTGGCGGATCGTACTCATCTGTGCCGCTTGCTAGATATGTATGATGTGGCGCATCCTGATGATGGTGCAACCCATTTTTTTGGCCAATTAGGTTCGGTTTGGGTGAAATGGGAATGCCATACCGAATTTGTCACTTATACGGCAATTCTTGACGATAAGGGCAACGTGCCGTTTGATGGCAGTGAGTTTGATATTTTTCCAGCCGAATGGCTGGCTGATTTGCCCGGCTTGACTCTGTCCTCAACGTCTTTGCGGATTGAATCCGATTTGGAAACGGAATTGATCAAAGGCAAACTGTCAGATTGGTTTGTCTCTGAAAGCCTTGCCGTGAGCCGGGTGTTGGACAATGCTGCAGTGATTGCTGGTGACTACCGCATGGATGGAAATGGGCATCTGCGCTTTGCGGTTTTCGTGCCGCCCAGTACCGGTCGCCGTCGAGTGGGGCGCATTGTGCAGCGGCTCAATGAGATTGAAGTTTATAAAACTATGTCAATGTTGGGGCTGATCCGCGCACGCGCCCTGTCCTCAGAGCTGAATTTGATCGATACCGAGATGTCGGAACTGGTTGCGGCCTTGGCCGATGATCAGATCTCAGCGGAAGACAATCTTCATGCGTTGTTGCGGTTGTCTGCAAAACTTGAACATCATTCGGCGCGGGTGGCTTACCGCTTTGCCGCCAGCAAGGCCTATTCGGCGATTGTGGCACAGCGCATCGAAGTTTTACGTGAAGGTCAATTTGAAGGTCGCCAAACATTCCGGGAATTCATGATGCGGCGCTTTGATCCGGCTATGCGCACGGTGCAAGCGTTGGATGCACGGCTGCAAGATCTGATTGCAAGGGCGATCCGAACCGGTGACCTGTTGCGCACCCGAGTGGATGTTGAACGCCAAGGCCAAAGCCAAGAGCTGTTGACCAGCATGAACCGCCGTGCGGATGTACAGCTGCGGCTGCAAAAGACCGTTGAAGGCCTGTCTATAGTGGCAATCAGCTATTATGCGACAGGGCTTGTGCTCTATGTCTTGGCGCCTGTGGCGGAAATGTCTGACTTGCCTAAGGGGGTTTTGACAGCTTGTGTGGTACCTGTGGTGGTTGGGGTGGTCTATCTGGCTTTGCGACGCATTAGACGCCATATTCCGCAATGATTTACATCCCCTCTTGACGGGGGCTGCTTTGCAAGCACAATTGGAAGCATGACAGATATTTTTAATGCCCGCCAGTTGCTGGACCACCTGGTCTCATTTCCACACCGTCAGTTCGGATACAAACCTGCCGTTGATCTATTTTGTGCGCGATTACTTTGCGCAGCATGGGATCGACAGTGTGGTGATCCCAAATGAAGACGGCACCAAAGCCGGGCTTGTGGCGCAGGTGGGGCCGAATGTGGCCGGTGGCGTGGCCTTGTCGGGCCATTCGGATGTGGTGCCTGTTGAAGGCCAAGATTGGATCACGGACCCTTGGACCGTAGTTGAAAAAGACGACCGTCTGTATGGCCGTGGCACCTGTGATATGAAAGGGTTTGTAGCTTTGGCTATGGCCGCGATGGTGAAAGCCAAATCTATGGATCTGCAACGCCCGCTGCAATTTGCTCTGTCGCGCGATGAAGAGGTTGGCCTGCTGGGCGCGCCGGATGTGGCCAAGTGCCTATTGGACAATTTTGCTAAGGTTGAGGCTGTGGTCGTGGGGGAGCCGACTGAAATGCAGGTGGTGACTGGTCACAAAAGCTGTGACGATCTGCAGTTTCACGTGCGCGGCCATGAGGTGCACTCGTCGCGCTTACATGAAGGTGTATCAGCGGTCATGTGTGCTGCGCGGTTTGTGGAATGGGTGCGCCAACAAAATATTGAAAGCCAAGCCAAAACGCCATCTGCGACTGCGGCACTCTATGACCCGCCTTTCACTACGCTGCATGTGGGTAAAATCAACGGTGGCACGGCCCATAACATCACGGCCAAAGACTGCTATTTCTCAATTGATTTGCGCTGTGTTGGCGATGAGCGGACTGAAGATTGGCTGGCCAAAATTCAAGAACAGATTGATATAATTGAGGCTGAAATGCAGGTGGTTCACCCGGATGCGTTTTTCAACATTCATGTCATGCGTGGCCCGGCGGTGGTACCCGAAGTTGAAGGCAAGGCTGAGGCTTTGGCGCGGCGATTGACCGGAGATAACGGCAGTCACACCGTGGCCTATGGCACCGATGGCGGACATTTTCAAAAAGAGGAATTTTCAGTGGTGATTTGCGGTCCGGGCAGTATTGCTCAGGCGCATCAAGCTAATGAATTCATTGAACTAACAGAATTTCACGCCGGCGCACAGATGTTAGAGCGGTTGCTCGAAAGTCTTCAAACTGCTTAATCTAACCGCCCGTATGGCTCATATGACGGGACATTTTTCCGCCCTCATTGCCGCGTGAATAGTCAAAATCATGCCCTTTTGGCTTATTGCCAATGGCGGCTCGAATGGCGTTTTCAAGCACATCATTGCCTTCAGAGGCGCGCAGAGGTTCACGCAAATCTGCGCTACCTTCTTGGCCAAGACAGGTGTAGATTTCGCCCGTGCAGGTGACCCGCACCCGGTTGCAGCTCTCGCAGAAATTATGGGTCAAAGGTGTGATCAAGCCAACGCGCTGGCCGGTTTCTTCCAGACGCAAATAGCGCGCAGGGCCACCGGTACGGTCGGGCAGGTCGGTCAACGTGTAACGTGTGGCCAGTTTGGCTTGCAGATCGCTCAAGGCCCAATATTGTCCCACTCGGTCTTCTTCGCCCAAATCGCCCATAGGCATCACCTCGATGAAGGTGAGGTCCATATCGCGTGCGGCGCAAAATTCGGTCAGATCGAACAATTCGCTTTCGTTAAAGTCTTTCAACGCTACCGCGTTCAGCTTCACTTTGAGGCCCGCTTCCAACGCGGCGTCAATGCCGCGCAAAACGTTCACTAACTTGCCCCAACGGGTGATTTCGGCAAATTTTGCCTCGTCTAAAGTGTCGATGGAAATATTGATCCTCCGTACGCCAGCGTCATACAGGTCTCCGGCGAAGCGATGCAATTGGCTGCCGTTGGTGGTTAAGGTTAACTCCTCCAAAGCGCCAGATTGCAAATGTCGTGACATGCCTTGAAAAAACGACATGATGTCACGTCGCACTAACGGTTCACCACCGGTGATGCGTAGTTTCCGCACCCCAAGCCCAATGAAACTTGTGCACAATCGGTCAAGCTCTTCCAAGGTGAGAAGGTCACGCTTTGGCAAAAAGGTCATGTTTTCCGACATGCAGTAGACGCAGCGGAAGTCGCAACGATCGGTCACAGAGAGGCGCAAATAGGTGATTGCGCGGGCGAAAGGATCAATCAATGGATCGTTCATGCATAAGGCGTAGCGTTGTAATTGCCTTATCACAAGTGTGTTTTGGCTAGAACTTTCACACCGCAGCCATAAGATTGCGTAATATACAGTTTTATTAGATTATTTTCTTTCACATTATATTCTGCTTGGCTCTTCGTTTGGTAATGGCGCTATTATTATTTAAATATTTGAAAATGCGAAGCATGGAATTGAGGCCTATTTTACGGTTGTGGGCAGGCATGAGGAAGAGTTTGAGCAGGCGATGATACCTATAGTGGCGAAGTAACTAGCGCCACATATGGCGCCGAAATGGGTGCGGGTTCTGACTGAGCTGCCTATGATCGCTACGGGCAAAATTAGTCAGACGGCTCCTAGGGAAATGGTCGCCCAAGTGCTTGGGCCAGCACAAACAACCGGATAGCCGATGCCAAGCCTAGATTAACGCCGCGTGCATGGTCAATCTCTACGGCCAAAGCATTGATGGCTTTGCCCTGGTTTTGGGAAATGCGTACAAATTCTCGCCAAAATTCATCTTCCAGAGAGACGCTGGTGCGGTGCCCATCCAAGGTGAGGGAGCGCTTTTTGGGCCGCTCCATTAGGGCTCTCTCTTATGTTGTTCTAGGCGGTATGCGTGGGCTTTTCTATGCGCCTCTTGCACCTCTTTTTCAGCTTTGGTCCGCCCAAACTTCACAGCGTTTGCCTCAGCGCGGGTGGTGTCGTCTGCCCGCGCTTTGGCTTTGCGAAATTTTTTGAGGTTGACCGGGGAGCTCATTTTGGCCCAATCATCAGTTCCGGGCGGACAACCCGGTCAAACGTGGCCTCATCGACAAAGCCTAAGGCGATAGCCTCTTGCTTCAATGTGGTTCCATTTTTATGGGCGGTTTTGGCTACTTTGGTAGCATTGTCATAGCCGATTTCCGGGGCCAAAGCCGTGACAAGCATCAGGCTTTCGCGCATCAGCTTTTCGATCCGATCCCGATCAGCTTGGATGCCCACAACGCAATTATCGGTAAAAGCTTTGGCCGCATCGCCCAATAATTGCATGGACTGCAATACGTTATAGGCAATCATGGGCTTGTAGACGTTGAGCTCAAAATGCCCTTGGCTACCGGCAAAGCCAACTGCTGCATCATTGCCCAGCACATGGGCGCAGACCTGGGTAAGGGCTTCACATTGGGTGGGGTTTACCTTGCCGGGCATAATCGAGCTGCCGGGTTCATTTTCCGGCAACATCAATTCGCCCAAACCACAGCGTGGACCTGAGCCCAAAAGACGTATGTCATTGGCAATTTTGAACAGGCTCACAGCCGCAGTTTTTAAAGCGCCGGATATTTCCACCATAGCGTCATGGGCTGCAAGAGCTTCAAATTTATTTGGTGCGGTCACGAAGGGCAGGCTGGTGATATCTGCCATATACTGGGCAACCATCGGCCCCCAACCCTCAGGCGTGTTCAGCCCGGTGCCAACTGCCGTACCACCCTGAGCAAGTTCATAAATATTCGGTAAGGCCGCTTCAACGCGCCGGATGGCCATGGCAACTTGATGGGTGTAGCCGGAAAACTCTTGGGCCAAAGTCAAAGGGGTTGCATCCATCGTATGGGTGCGGCCGATTTTGATAATCCCGTCAAACTCTTCGGTTTTGGCTTGTAGAGCTTGGTGCAAGCCTCGCAAGCCGGGAAGTGTTACATCCTGCGCAGTCATGGCGGTTGCGATGTGCATAGCGGTTGGGAAAGTGTCGTTGGATGATTGGCCCATGTTGCAATGATCGTTAGGGTGCACTGGGTCTTTGGATCCGATAACACCGCCCATCATTTCAATGGCGCGATTGGCGATCACTTCATTGGCATTCATATTAGATTGTGTGCCAGAGCCTGTTTGCCAAACTACCAGCGGAAAGTGATCGTCTAGCTGGCCGGTGACCACCTCATTTGCGGCGTCCTGAATTGCTTTACCCTTATCGGCCGGCAATTTACCCAAGCGTGTGTTGGCCTTGGCGCAGGCCTGTTTAATCACTCCAAGCGCGCGGACGATGGCCACAGGTTGTTTTTCCCAACCAATTGGAAAATTAATCAATGAGCGCTGCGTTTGAGCTCCCCAATATTTTTCCGAAGGAACTTCAAGCGGGCCAAAGCTGTCTGTCTCTGTACGTGTTACGGTCATGGGATGCCCTTTCGCTATTTGTGAAAGGTTTACTCACGCAGGGCTAAGGGCGCAATGAGCTCTATACCAGTTTCACTATTTTCTGAAGCTGTCCAGGCTAACAACCTGGCCGTCGGTCTTAGGTTTGTCGCTCGGCTCTGCATTTTCGTGCATTGGTGCTTCTGCAACGGACAGAGCTGTGTCGTTTGCATCGTTAGTCTCTTCTTCGGGTTGTTCAAAACGTAATCCAAATTCAACTGAAGGATCCACAAAGGTCCTTAGAGCCATAAAAGGGATATAAAGCGGCTCAGGGTTGTCGCCAAAATTGAGGGTGATTGAGAAACCATCATCTGTGACCTTAAGATTATCAAACCAATGCTGCACCACGATTGTCATCTCATCGGGATAGCGGTCTGACAGCCAGTCTGCGATTTCTACCTCCGGGTGCATAGTGTTAAAGGTGATGAAGAAATGGTGATCCCCGGGCAATTTACCCACGCTGGCGATATCTTGCAGCAAGCGTTTGATGAGGCCACGCATCGCATCGTGCATCATATTGCCATAATCGATCATTCTTACCACCACTAAACCTGTTCAATTCTAAAATTCACTTTAAGGCATTTAGCGGGAAACAAAAGAGTGAGTGAGCGGTTAGAGGAAAGAAATTGCAGCTGACACAAGCGCCATAGCCGGCAAAACCCAAAGGATGTCCCATTTGCGCCAAATCAGCAGGATAGCCGCGATGGCGGAGAGGCTAAAAGCCAAGCCATCAACAGAGTGCCATTGGGGCAAGGATATATTGAAGGGACCAAGTGCAAGGCTGGCATGTGCCGCAAACCAAATTTGACCTGCAAACCAGATGGAGATGCTGGCAATTACCCCCACCACAGCCGCTGTGACTCCCGCCAAACCACGCGCCAACCAAGCCACGGCCATCAGCCTCTCGAGATGGGGTGCAAATAAAAATATCCACAAAAAGCAGGGGATAAAGGTCACCCAAAGGGTCAGTAGACCAGCCAGCAGAGCCAACCCAATACCGCCCGCGTGATAACCTGCTAAAAAGCCCACAAATTGTGTGACCAATATCAGTGGGCCCGGTGTAGTTTCTGCGAGTCCCAAAGAATCCACCATTTGCTGCGCGGTGATCCAATGCAGATCGGCTACGGCGGTTTGACCCAAATAGCCCAAAACCGCATAGGCGCCACCGAAAGTTACCACCGCAAGTGTTGAAAACACCATTGCTACTTTGGTTAAAAACACATCTTTGAAAAGCCACAGCATGGCGAATGGCGCTGCCCAAAGTGCGGCCAGGAGGATTGAAATGGTTGCAGTGGAGTGTGACCCCTTTATCATCTGGCGTGCGGGATGGCCCGCACCGGGCAGAACTAACGTGCCCCAAATCGCGGCCACAAGCACCACTGCGGGAAAGGGCAGAACTGAAATCGAAATGGCGCAAAAGCTGCTGGCGGCCATGGCCCAAGCCATCGGTGTGAACAAAGCACGTTTGGAGATTTTGAGCAGTGCTTGCACCACTATGACCACCACACAGGCTTTTATTCCCATAAAAGCCTTAAGGATCAATGGGTTTTGCCCAAATTTTACATAGGCAAGAGCCAGCGCAAAAACCACCAAAGCGCCGGGCAAGATAAACAAGCTACCGCCAATCAAGCCGCCGCGCACCCCATGCATCCGCCATCCCACATAGGTGGCCAATTGCATCGCCTCTGGTCCGGGCAGCAACAAGCAAAAGGACAGGGCGCGCAGAAAATCCGCTTGAGAAATCCAGCCGCGTTTGTCGACCAGCTCATCTTGCATCAAGGCAATTTGAGCCGCTGGCCCACCAAAGGACAAAAGCCCGATCTTGCCAGCAACTGCGGTAAATTCTGGCAATGATACTTGAGAGTTTGTGAGGTTTTGGCGTGTCATTCTTGGCCCCTTTTCCAAGAAATGGCTTAAGGTGGCAAATGGCACAAGACAATATTTACGCGCATTGGCCGTTACGGGGACTGTTTTGTCGCAAAAGGGGATGACCTTGGGCTAAAATAGGCTAAACCGCTCCATGACTTGGCGGCGAGGTTTACGCATGACTTTACTCTTGGGCGTCGACACCGGCGGCACATATACGGATGCAGTTCTGATCCGTGATGAGACTCATTTTATCGCCAGCGCGAAGTCCCTGACCACCCGGGCAGATCTGGCGCTGGGCATTGGCGCAGTCGTGCGTGATGTTTTGGCGCAGGCTCAAGTGTCCCCTAATGACATCTCACTGGCCTCATTGTCCACCACCTTGGCCACCAATGCCTTGGTAGAAGGGCAGGGTGGCCGCGTGGGGCTGATTTATATCGGCTTTGATGCGCGCGATCTTGTGACCCATGGGTTGAAAGACGCGCTTAAGGGAGATCCGGTAATTGCACTGCGTGGTGGCCATGATCACTCAGGCTCTGAAGTGGCACCTTTGGATGAGGCTGCCCTGCGCGATTGGTTGGCCCAAGACCAAGGAGTGTCGGGCTTTGCTGTGGCGGCGCAATTTGCCACACGAAACCCTGCGCATGAACAGCGCGCCGCAGAGATAATTATCCAGACCACCGGCCGCCCGGTCAGTGCCTCACATCACCTGTCTTCAAAATTGAACGGACCTAAGCGTGCGCTTACCGCAGTTCTAAATGCGCGTTTGATTGGCTTGACCCATAAGTTAATTGGGCGTGCAGAAGATATTTTGCACGATATAGGCATCACAGCGCCCTTGATGGTGGTGCGCGGCGATGGTGCTTTGATCTCTTCTAGCATGGCGAAGCGACGCCCTATTGAAACCATTTTAAGCGGTCCTGCTGCCAGTATTGTCGGCGCGCGCTGGATGACTGGGCTGGATCATGCTCTAGTGTCAGACATTGGCGGTACCACCACGGACATTGCACTATTGCGCAACGGACTGCCAGAGATTGACCCCGCCGGCGCACAGGTGGGCCCGTACCGCACCATGGTGGAAGCCGTGGCGATGCGGACCACGGGGTTGGGCGGTGACAGTGAAGTGCATTTCATCTTGCATGGCCTTGCAGGTGGAATTTTCTTGGGTCCCAAACGGGTTTTGCCGGTTTCTTTGATTGCTCATGAGGCTCCAGAGGTGGTGTTTCCGGCACTTGACAGACAGCTACGTGCGGTGATGCCAGGCGAATATGATGGCCAATTTGTGCGCGCGGTGGCAGGCGTCGATTCTGGTGGGCTAAGCGTGCGCGATCAGGCGTTGTTTGATCGGATAGGTCTGGGCACCCACCCAATAGATCAAGTATTAAAAACTCGGGTTGAAGCCTTTTCGGTCCAGCGTTTGGTATCTCGCGGTTTGGTGCAGGTGTCGGGCGTTACGCCCTCAGATGCTAGCCATGCGTTGGGTCTACTCGATGCTTGGGACAGGGACGCGGCCGTGATGGCGCTTAAACTGTTTGGCCGCCACAGAACTGGGGCTGGCGATCCATTAGCTACACAACCAGTTGATTTAGCCCAGATGATTTTAGATCAACTGACCGTCCAAACGACTCAGGCCCTTCTTGCTGCTGCCTTTGCTGGAGAGCAGGGCTCCTTTGATGGGGCACCTGTGGATTTGGCAAAACATGAGCTATTGCAGCGTGGTTTGGCGCGATCTGAGGGGTTAGTGAAGATAGAGGCCAGCTTGAATGTAGATGTGATAGGCCTTGGAGCCTCTGCCGCCACCTATTATCCTGCCGTGGGGCGCAGGCTGCATTGCAAGGTCACTCTGCCGGAACATGCCGCAGTGGCTAATGCGATTGGTGCCGTAGTTGGCCGTATCACAATGCGACGCTCAGGGACTGTGACTGCGCCATCAGAGGGCGTTTACCGTGTGCATTTTAGCGATGGGCCCAAGGATTTCATTTCTGAAGATGAAGCATTGCAGGCTTTGGAGGATTGGCTATCTGTGGCGGCTTTGGCGGATGCACAAGAGAGTGGCAGCGAAGATGTGCAGGTGTCTGCACAGCGCGACATCAAACGCGCACAGGCCGAGGCGCGAGACGTGTTCATCGAAGCTACAATCTATGTAGAAGCGGCCGGGCGGCCGAGGGTTTCGCTTTAGAAATAAACCAAAAAATTCATTCTAACTTAGCATTAAACATCTTTTTGGTTGGTATGGAATTTATATTTAAAACTGTGATGAGCTGGTTGGTAAAATAGATTTTTAACTTAAAACTAAGTTTTGGTGCAAGTGAGTTGTACTGATATCTCAGCATGATATGATTTTATAGATCATGGCTAAACTTAATCCATACCGTCCGTTTACTCCGAACCCTGACATGGTTGCGCGCTGCCCGGATATTACGGGAAACGAAATTAACGGTGTCGGAGAGATTGAACCACGTCGCCCTGTGCCAGTGTTTTGGGCTCCTAATCCAGAGAATATCGCATTTGGAGAAGTACAAAAATGGTTCTATATGTGTCAGCCTGATAGTCCAGATATGGTCGCAGAGCGCGCCAAGCGGCAGGCCGTACTCGATTCTATTCTCCCCGATGTGAACCCTGTCACAGTAGAGCAATCAGCAAATGCCTGGACCTCTTCACTTGACCGGTTTGTGGGGTCTGGAGATTGTGAGATGGTTGGCGCCACCGCAATGAAGCCTGAATGGCTTTTTGAAGGTCAAAAAACAGAATTTGAGAGGGTAATCATGCTGGGGGTTAACCATGATTACGACGAATTAAAATATGCGCCAGAATTTCGTGCAGGTGTGGAGGTAGTGCGTCAGTATGGGCGGGCGGCAGCAGTAGCCAAAAAGATTACCGCGTGGCTACTAGAGCAGGGTTGGAATGCGGAAGCTGTAACGGGACCGATGGCTGGAAAGTTAGTGATGATCCCGCCAGCGTTGGAGTGTGGTTTTGGAGAGTTAGGTAAACATGGGTCCTTGATTAACCCAGAATTTGGATCTTCTTTTCGATTGTCAGCAGTCCTTACAAACGCGCCGTTTGCTGATACGCCCAAGCGGGAATTTGGGATTGATGAGTTTTGTTCCAAGTGCCGTATTTGCGAAGATGCATGTCCACCCATCGCTATTGAGCCAGATAAAAAAGTGGTGCGTGGTGTCGAACGTTGGTATGTCGATTTTGATAAATGCATTCCATATTTCACCGAAAACTCTGGCTGCGCAATTTGTATTGTAGAATGTCCATGGTCACTGCCTGGTGTTGGCATTAATCTAGCACAAAAACTAGCGAAACGATCAGCGCGCAATAAAACCGATTGAAGTGGAATTAACGATTATTCTACTTAACAAGTAGGACTTTCTCAGAAGATTTTTATTTACTTAATTTAAAATAGTGAAAGTGGAGGTTTCTGTTGCCAGGTACCTCCGAACCCCGCCTGACGCTGCTAGGCGACAGGGCTTAAGTGTTCAATGTCTCGAACTGCTTACGCAGCCAAAGCCATTGGAGCTTTGTTGTCATTTGCAACTAGCTATATTGAACCGATAACGGTGGTATCTCACCGAGCCAAAGCTTACCCCTTTAGACGTCCGTCGATCCTATTTCAGCCCCATCTGTCCTCAAATGAAGGAGGTAGTGGTGGAGCTGCCGGGTACCGCCCCCGGGTCCGATCCGTGTATTACGAGCGCGTTTATGACCATAGTCCCGAAGGACAACATTGTTATAATGTGCTTTGGTAAGGAATGAAAGGGGGCCATGTTCTATGGATTTTGTTTATTTTGGTGACCGCTTCTTGCATTGCTACCATTCGTAAGTCCACGATCAGCCGCTGACTGGCTCTGGTCCTTGGTAGGAAAGCGCGCTAGCACTGCTTTGTAATTATAATCTCGGAGAGACCAATGTTTAACGCACTTGTTGTTGAGAAGACTGAAATGGGTACCCATGCTGCGGTTCGTGAAATCTCATATGAGGATTTGCCAGCTGGTGATGTGACTGTTGCGGTAGAATATTCCACGGTCAATTATAAAGATGGTCTATGTGTTGGCCCCGGTGGCGGTTTGGTGCGGAACTATCCACATGTGCCAGGTATTGATTTTGCGGGGATAGTAGAGAGTTCAGACGATCCTCGTTACAAAGTGGGTGATGCGGTTGTGCTTACTGGCTGGCGCGTGGGTGAAAAGCATTGGGGTGGCTATTCGCAAAAAGCGAGGGTTAAGGCAGATTATTTAGTGCCGCTTCCAAAAGAGTTAAGCACTCGCCAAGCGATGGCCGTGGGGACTGCGGGTTTCACGGCGATGTTAGCAGTTATAGCTTTGGAGGACCACGGATTACGTTCTGGGCAGGCGCCAGTTTTGGTTACTGGGGCCGCCGGGGGGGTTGGCTCGGTTGCCACAGCAATTTTGGCAAATTTGGGCTATGAGGTTGCCGCTGTGACTGGGCGCCCAGAGGCAGCAGATTATCTGAAGGAACTTGGGGCTAATCAAATTGTTGCCCGGTCAGATATTAATGAAACTACTAAGCGACCGCTTGAGGCGGAGACCTGGTCTGGCTGTGTGGATGCTGTGGGTGGCGATATGCTGGCACGGGTTCTAGGGCAGATGGTCTACGGTGCCTCAGTGGCTGCAGTTGGTTTGGCTGGTGGCGCTGGGCTACCAACTACTGTGGTTCCGTTCCTGCTGCGTGGTGTGAACTTACTGGGTATCGACAGTGTGATGCAGCCATTTGAAAACCGTAAAAGAGCGTGGGCCCGGATTGCCAAAGATCTTCCAATGAACAAGCTAGAAGGCATGATTACGCAAGCGACTTTGGCAGATTTGCCAAATTTGGGGAAAGACATCCTCAAAGGCCAAGTGCGAGGCCGTGTGGTTGTGGACGTAAATGCATAAAATTAAACAAGTAATGCCTTTTTGATTTCTAATATAGGCCCTATGGGGTTGATCTCAAGGGCTTTTCAAACAACACTACCCCCTAGGGTCCAGGCCCAGGAGATTTTTATATCAAGGACAAATCTATGCAACTCGATCTTGAATTTATCCGCCAGCAGTTTCCTGCGTTTGACGTACCTGCACTAGAAGGACAATCATTTTTTGAAAATGCCGGTGGCTCTTATACCTGTGCACAGGTGCAGGACCGATTGTTTCGATTTTACCGTGAGCGTAAGGTGCAACCCTACGCCCCTTACGAGGCCTCGCGCTTGGGTGGGGTGGAGATGGATGAAGCCCGCACGCGATTGGCTGCTATGCTGGGAGTTGAGACCGATGAATTAAGCTTTGGCCCATCAACCACGCAAAATACCTATGTTTTGTCGCAGGCCGTGGCGCAGTGGCTGGAACCGGGTCAGTCTATCATTGTGACAAACCAAGATCATGAGGCCAACTCTGGTCCCTGGCGGCGTTTGGCCGAACGCGGGATCACAGTAAAGGAATGGTGCATCAACCCTGAAACTGGGCTTTTGGACCCACAAGATTTAAAATCGTTGCTGGGCGATGATGTGCGCATGGTTTGTTTTCCGCATTGCTCAAATGTTGTAGCGGCTGTGAACCCTGTAGCGGAGATTACAGCTATGGTTCGAGCGGCTGGAGCTTACAGCTGTGTGGATGGGGTCAGCTATGCGCCACATGGCTTTCCTAATGTTGACATGCTTGGATCTGACATTTATCTATTTTCTGCCTATAAAACCTATGGCCCGCACCAAGGCATCATGGTGGTACGCCGCGAATTAGGCATGAGCTTACCCAATCAGGGCCACTATTTCAACTCAGATAGCCTTTACAAACGTTTTACACCAGCAGGCCCTGATCATGCGCAAGTTGCAGCTTGTGCTGGCATGGCAGACTATGTCGATGTGGTATACGCCCATCACTTCAAAGCTGAGGCCACTCCAGCGGTGCGTTGTGCCCAAGTCCATGATCTATTTCGTGCTCATGAAGTACACTTGACCCAACCAATTTTGGATTACCTAGAGGCGAAAAACTCTGCTCAGTTGATTGGTCCCGCCAATGCAAAGGACCGGGCGCCAACCATTGCGGTGAGGCTTCAGATGCCAGGCGAGGAGGCTGCTGAAAAGCTAGTTCCATTTGGCGTTATGGCTGGGGGTGGCGACTTTTATGCAGTTCGACCGCTGGAGGCAATGAACATAGCGCCAGAACACGGCGTACTGCGCTTGTCATTTGTGCATTATACTGGTCCCAAGGACGTTGACCGTTTGTTAAATGCGCTAGATCATATACTATAATAGACAGAGAAGGACGCATCATGAATCCCACAATTCTGTGGTTTAGACGTGATTTGCGTCTGCAGGATCATGCAGCTCTTACAGCAGCTGTAACTCGTGGTGGTCCTATACTTGCAGTGTTTATATGTGATGAACAAGTTGAGAACCTAGGTGCTGCACCAAAATGGCGACTGGGTGCAAGTGTAGCAGCTTTACAAGCGGCTTTACTTACCAAGGGAAATCGATTGATTTTGCGACGTGGTTTTGCGTTGCCAACTTTGAAAGCCCTTGTGGCCGAAACGGGTGCCAAGGCTGTCTATTGGCAACGTGCCTATGATCCCACCAGCCAATCGCGTGACAGGGCTGTAAAAGCTGCCATGTTGGATATGGATGTTGAGGCTCAAAGCTTTAAGGGTCACTTGCTGTTTGAGCCTTGGACTGTGCAAACTAAGGCTGGTGGGTTCTTCAAAGTTTATACGCCGATGTGGAACTCTGTCCGTAGTCGCGATGTGCCTGCGCCTTTACCAGAGCCTATTTTTATACCGGCACCGATGGATTTTCCGAGGACTGATAATCTCGCTGACTGGAACTTGGGTCATCAAATGCAGCGTGGGTTGGATATTGTGGCGGGCTATGCCCGGGTTGGAGCCGCAAAGGCTATGGCACGGCTTGAGGAATTTACTCAAGGTGGATTGCGCGATTATCAAGCCAACCGTGATATTCCCGGTGAAGACGGCACATCAAAACTTGCAGAAAATTTAGCGCTGGGCGAAATTACCCCATCTCAATGCTGGCATGCGGGCCGGGCGGAATTGGAACGTGGTAATCCGGGTGCAGAAGTATTCTTAAAAGAGTTGGTCTGGCGAGAATTTGCCTATCATTTGCTACATCATACCCCACAAATTCTTAATCAGAATTGGAAGCCCGCTTGGGACTCTTTTCCATGGAGTGAAGACAGTGAAAGTCGAAACTTTACTGCTTGGAAAACTGGTAGAACTGGACTTGAGTTCATTGATGCGGCCATGCGTGAGCTTTATGTTACGGGCACTATGCACAACCGAGGGCGTATGATTGTGGCTTCATATCTTACTAAACATCTTATGACACACTGGCGTTTGGGGCAGGCTTGGTTCGAAAACTGTTTGATTGACTGGGATCCTGCGAGCAATGCGATGGGATGGCAGTGGGCTGCGGGAAGTGGCCCCGATGCTGCTCCCTATTTTCGGGTATTTAACCCGGAAAGCCAAATCGAGAAGTTTGATGCAGATAGAAAATATCGTACGGCTTGGATCGCTGAGGGTCAACGGAATCCACCGAAAACTGCTAAGCAGTTTTTTGCGGCTATACCGCTGTCATGGGCATTGTCGCCCAAAATGCCATACCCAAATCCTATTGTATCAGCCAAAGAGGGCCGTGAAATTGCTCTCTCTTTTTATAAATCACGCGACTTCTAGCGATGGCAGGCTTGCTCTTTGAGTATGTCCCGCTAATTTGACTGCACTGTGACTTTTGCTGGAGAGCTTCGATGATACTTACAACCACTGATGGTCAGAAAAATTTGCCTCGTTATTTAGCCACGGCCTTTAGTATAGCTAAAAAGGGGCAAAACGGTCATATGGACTTTGTTCTGGACGATGGTCGTGTGTTTCGTGCTCAGGGTGTGAGGGCGGGCCCTATGTGTGAAATCCACATACATAATGGTGGAATTTTTGAACGGCTATTGCGTGAGGGCCAATTGGGATTTTGCGATGCTTATTTGGAGGGTCAATGGAGTACTCCTGATTTGCAGGCTTTCATGGATTATATCCATGCGGATAATGACGAAGTTTTTGACAGTTTTCCTGGCCAAAAAATAGTTCAACTGTATGAACGGTTCCGATTTTGGATGCAGGGCAACTCGAAGATACAAGCGCGTAAAAATATCAGTTATCATTACGATCTTGGCAATGACTTTTATGGTCTTTGGCTTGATAATACCATGACCTATTCGTCTGCAATTTTTAAGACGGGCGAAGAGAGTTTAGAGAACGCCCAAATTGCGAAATATGCAAGTATGGTTGACCAAATGGGTGTGCAGGCCGGAGGTCACGTGTTGGAAATTGGCTGTGGCTGGGGTGGATTTGCTGAATATGCGGCTAAAGAGCGTGGGTTGAACGTGACTTGCCTTACCATCAGCGAGGAGCAATTTAAATATGCCCAAGACCGCATTAGTGCTGCTGGTTTACAGGATTTGGTAACGTTTAAGCTTCAAGATTATCGTGATGAGACGGGTGTCTATGATGGTATTGCTAGCATAGAAATGTTTGAGGCTGTCGGTGAGAAATATTGGCCCTCATATTTTGAAACCTTGCACGATAGGTTGAAGCCTGGCGCGCAGGCCACTTTACAAATCATTACGGTTCGCAATGATCGGTTTGAAATTTACCGAAAAAGTGTTGACTTCATTCAAAAGTATATCTTTCCAGGTGGGATGCTGCCATCACCAGCAGTGCTGCACCAACAGGCAGAAAAAGCAGGTCTGTATGTGGTGAAGTCGATCGAATTTGGCGAAAGCTATAGCCAAACTCTGCGCCGCTGGCATGATACGTTCAATGATAAATGGGATCAGGTGGTTGAGATGGGGTTTGATGATAGGTTCCGTCGCATGTGGAACTTTTATCTCACCTCTTGTGCGGCAACTTTTCATTATGGAAATTGTGACGTTACACAAATTACAATTTCCAAGCCAAACTGAACAGTATATGAAACATGTGTTCCTATTCGGGACGTTATGCTGGAACAAGCTTTTGCAACGGGTGGCGGGTGAAACTTGTCCTCAGGGGCACGCCGCTGTCTTGGAAGGTTTTCAAGCTAGCTGGGCCAAGGGGCATAACTTCCCAGCTATTCATCGGCTAGATGCTAGATCAGCCTCAGGTATATTGCTGTGTGATTGTGATGCCAACGTTTTGGCGCGTTTAGATCATTACGAAAGCGGGTTTGGCTATTGCTTGCATCGTGTGCAGGTGCAAGGGCCCACTGGGCTGCTGCAAGCCGAAGTCTATTTGCCTCCTGAGGGTATTTTGGCTGGGAACACTTGGAGCCTAAAGGATTGGGTGCGCGATAACGGCGCGTTGGTGTACGAGGCCGCTGAAGAGGTTATGGCAGTTTTTGGCCACATGAAAGCGGATGAGATGGCGCTCGCCTACCCGATGATGCTCATGCGTGCTGACGCGCGTTTAAAAGCGCGGGAGCATCCTGCGCCAGCTTCTCAGTCTGGCTTGACCCATAGCGATGTGACTGTGCATCAGCTCAAGCAGCCTTATACCAAGTTTTTTGCCCTGCAAGAAGCGGACATCTCTGTACCGAGTTTTGATGGTGGGCAAATACACCAGGTCAACCGGGCAGCATTTTTGGGAACGGATGCGGCGATTGTTTTGCCCTATGATCCAAAAACAGACCGAGTCTTGTTGGTGGAGCAGTTTCGCTTTGGCCCATTTTTGCGTGGTGACCCCAATCCATGGTTGACTGAACCAATCGCAGGGCGGATTGATGTGGGCGAAAACCCAGAGGTGACAGCTATCCGTGAAGCCAAGGAAGAGGCAGGTTTGTTGATACGCAAGTTGCATAAAGTGCACAGCGGATATGTCTCTCCGGGGCTTAGTACTGAATATTTTAACGTATTTGTTGGGATTGCTGATATTGGTGATGACGCGGCAATTTTGGGTGGATTAGAGAGTGAGTCTGAGGATATACAAGGTCATATTTTTCCTTTTACCGACTTCCTTAACCTGCTAAAATCCGGACGACTTCCAGTGGTGCCCTTAGCTTTAGCTGGCTATTGGTTGGCGCTTAATCGCAATGAATTGCGTAAGAATTCTTGAGCTTCTGCTCCCTGCGCCCTAGGAAGATAAAAAGAAAAGGTTTTTTAATGACAACAATCTACTCTGATCTGGCTGCGGCCGTGGGTAATACGCCTCTGATAAGGCTTAATGCCGCTAGCAGAGCCACGGGGTGTGAAATTTTTGGAAAAGCTGAGTTTATGAACCCAGGCCAGTCGGTTAAAGATCGTGCGGCGTTGTACATTATCAAGGCTGCGGTGGCCTCTGGATCTCTCAAGCCGGGTGGAACTATCGTTGAGGGAACTGCGGGAAATACTGGTATTGGCCTCGCACTGGTTGGCGCATCCATGGGCTTTCGCACAGTTATTGTGATACCTGAAACCCAAAGCCAAGAGAAAAAAGACATGTTAATTCTCGCTGGGGCCGAACTCGTGGAAGTTCCAGCCGTTCCTTACAAAAACCCCAACAATTACGTCCGCTATTCTGGCCGTTTGGCGATTGAATTAGCTAAGACCGAGCCAAATGGAGCAATCTGGGCTAATCAGTTTGATAATATTGCAAACCGGCAGGCTCATATTGAAACAACAGGCCCAGAAATTTGGGCTCAAACTGAGGGTAAAGTAGATGGCTTTATCTGCGCTGCGGGCTCAGGTGGAACGATTGCAGGAATTGGGATGTACCTTCAACCCAAGGGCGTCAAGGTGGCACTGGCTGACCCGGATGGGGCGGCACTACACAGTTTTTACACAACTGGTGCTTTGGCCTCAACTGGAAGTTCAATTAGTGAAGGGATTGGGCAAGGGCGCATTACAAAAAACTTGGAGGGTTTCAAGCCAGACATGTCTTACAATATCCCAGATGCAGATGCGTTGCCCTACGTTTTTGATATCTTGCGCAATGAAGGCATTGTGCTGGGTGGCTCCTCTGGGATTAATATTGCTGGTGCAGTTCGAATGGCTGGCGAGCTGGGGCCTGGCCACAAAATAGTAACGATCCTTTGCGACTATGGAACACGCTATAAATCTAAACTTTTTAACCCTGATTTCTTGCGCTCAAAAGGATTTGATGTGCCAGATTGGATGGAGGCCAGCCGTGATATTAAAACAGTTTTTGAACCTGCCTAGCTTATTTCTTGTTCTATGCTTTACGGTGTGGAGCAGTGTTGGGATTGCCCAGAGTGCCACGGGTGCTGCACCAAATTATGAGGACTGGGCTGAGACTGCAGGTATGGTCGAAGAAACGCTTGTGAGTGGGTGGGCCACAGAGATTTTTTTAACAAAGCTGCGTGAACAGCTTGCGCTGCGTCGTGCAGAATTTATGGCTGCACAAAATGTGGATGAAGCGCGTCTTTACAATCTAAAAACCCAACTTGAGGCCTTGGGGCCGATGCCTGAAGATGGTGTCGAGCCTTCCAATATTACTAGCAGACGGGTTGTGCTGAATACTCAATTTGAGGCTTTGAATGCACCACGCATTCGAGCTAAAGAAGCTTTTGAGAGGGCAGATGGTTTGATCCGTGAGGTTGATGGAAGCCTTTCTGCTCAACAGACTGCAAATTTGCTGACGCTCGGGCCCTCACCTTTAGATTTGCGCATATGGCCGGCTGCAATAGCCCAAGTGTCCGAGAGGTTACTGGCGCTTATTAAAAGTGTATCAATAGCGTGGAACACTCCAGTGGTGCGCGATAAACTGCGTAATCAAATACCACTTATAATTTTTTTACTTGTTCTGGCGGGCCTGCTGATGACACAGGCACGCCGCTGGATGGAAAACGCGGCTCTCAGGTTTCGACGTCCTGAAAATAGATATACAATCGAGTTTGCGTTTTACTTACGGTCGTTAGGGCAGGTGGCCATTGTTCTCTTGAGCCTTTATTTTGTTTCACGCGCATGGGACATCTCCCGACTTCACGATAATAATTTGGCACTACTTTTAGACCACATTTTATGGTTTTTGGTTCCGTTTTTTGGGAGCCAGTGGCTAGCGTCGCATCTGTTTTCTCCGGAAGAACTATCCAAAAGCTTGGTTTCAGTTAAATCTGCTTTGCGCCCCCAAGCGCGCCTAATAACACAATTGCTTGGCTTCGTTTTGTCGGTTCAATTTTTCATGGAACACTTGCAGAGGTCTGGTGAATTTGGTGACGGTACAATAGCTGTCTACACTTTCATTTTGGTGTCTATAGCCTCCATAGGGGCGTTTCGTATCGGGCAGATCTTATGGACAAAAAATGCTAATTTTTCAGAGGAAAAAGTTGGTACCAAAGTGCCGCAAGGTTTGGTGGTGAGGATTGGCCAAATCTTAATTGTAGTTTCTTTTGTCGCGTTGATTTTGTCTGCTGTCGGATACTCAGACGCAGCTAGCCAAGTATTATATCCTAGTCTGTTGACTGCTGGTGCTCTTGCTGGATTATTTTTAACATTTGAAGCAGTGCGAAACCTCTGCGCAATGCTGTCAGAGGACGAGGTGGCAGCTCATGATGGTTTGACTGCCGTTACGATTAACGCCTTGCTCATCATGATATCTTTGCCAGCATTCGCCCTTATTTGGGGTGCGCGGCAGTCTCAGTTGACTGAACTTTGGACGCAGTTTAAATCGGGTGTTACGTTGGGGGACGTCCAGCTTTCACCTGGTGCGGTGCTGGAGCTTGTTATTGTTTTTATAATTGGTCTCTTGTTCACGCGTTTGATCCAAAGAACTCTTAAAACCCGAATTTTGGCAAAAACTAAAGTAGATGCGGGAGGGCAAAATGCAATCGTGTCTGGGGTTGGCTATCTTGGTATTTTCGTAGCTGCACTCACTGCAATTACTTCCGCAGGCCTTGATTTGTCGTCTCTGGCCATCGTTGCCGGTGCTCTTTCGGTTGGTATTGGTTTTGGTTTACAAAATATCGTATCAAACTTCGTATCAGGCATCATCTTGTTGATAGAACGCCCGATCAGTGTGGGAGATTGGATTGAGGTTGGGGGCAATATGGGGATTGTCAGTAAGATATCCGTGCGCTCAACAAGTATTCAGACGTTTGATCGCACAGATGTGATTGTTCCTAACGCTGACTTGGTTTCTGGGACTGTAACCAATTATACCCATGGCAGTTCGGTTGGCCGCATTATATTGCCGGTTGGAGTGGCCTATGGCAATGATACACGCAAGATTGAGGAGATATTGAAGCCACTAGCTGCTGCGCATCCGATGGTACTGTTGGAGCCTCCTCCGTCGGTTATTTTTCAAGGGTTTGGTGCGGATTCTCTCAATTTTGAAATCCGTGCCTTTCTATGTGATATTAATTACGGGCTTAGCGTGAAATCTGAACTCAACCACAAGATTGCTGAGGCACTTACTGCCAATGGTATTGAAATCCCCTTCACCCAGCGTGATATTTGGATCCGTAACCCAGAATCCTTGTGGCCGGATCGGCCGGATGGAGCCTAGCTCGGTAGACTAGTGTAAGAGCTATGCCCGGGCACGGACTCACTCTCAGAATGATGCTGGTAAATACCATCATTTAGGCTCTTGAAACCTTTGCTACAGTCTCATAAACCGCAAATTAAGGATCGGTGGCCGAGTGGTCGAAGGCGCACGCCTGGAAAGTGTGTAGGCGGGTGACCGTCTCCAGGGTTCGAATCCCTGTCGATCCGCCAACCCTCCCAAGCCAAGTAAATACAAGCCAACACTCAGTGAATATAATAATACTGTTTGATTTCAACACCCTTTTGCTTTTGCAAACTTTTGTTGCAAAAGCGACCAGGCTTTGGAAGCTCTGCTCAAAAAATAGGCAGAATTTCTCGCTACATTGCACTTTTAGACTAAATTCCTTTACGTAACATTTGCTCCCATTCTTTTATGATTGTTATTTTTAATTAGGGAACAGAATCTTAACCCTTAGCTATAAGTCTCAATATTCTTGGGATGAAGTTAATAATTGAAATAATACGGAAGAACTAAAAATGGCATCATCATTCTACATCGTTAATCATCACTTCAAACCAGGAATGGCGGCTGAGTGGTGGGGCAAAACTGGCGCTCTAATGAGCGACGAAGCAGCTTTTGCTGAAAATACTAAGTCGACTATGGAAAAGGGATTTTTTAATCATTCCTTTCATGCCAATGGCTGCTGAAGGTCCTATCTACTGTGTCTGGGAAGCCAAAGAGGGTATTTCAGATTCTGAATTTCAAGACTTTATTGATGGACCTGATGGGGTTAATTGGGGCCTTGTTGCTCTAAACAATAATGTCATGAAGCTCGACTTGGCATTAACTGGTGGACAGACGCCATATGAGAGCAAGTTATAAAATTTTCAAAACTTAGCCTACAGCGATGGGTCTCTTTAATGGGACCCATCACATCACCCTAAAAATAATTTGGTCAGTACTCACATGCGGCATTACAAGCGCCATGCTAAAAGATATGAGTAATAACTGTGGTGGCAATTATTGAGCGCATAGATTTAGGCTGTGCCAGTAATCGGACGCTTGTTTTCATTAGCCTGACAGCTTCGTCATGGCAGATACATT
>CAJJAW010000006.1 GCA_905182195.1 Alphaproteobacteria bacterium UBA4588 | reverse complement strand
AACCAAGTAATTGTCTCTCTCATAACGATAAACAAATAACTTAGGCCTCAGATCTGACGCGGTTGCATCTTCTCTGCCAATCAGATCTTGTCCTTTTAAACGCTATGTTTACATCTACACTATAGATTTATGTAAATTTAAGTAGGACATTAAGGTTGAACTCCACTGTAGGCCACATAGATGTTGATGCCTGCACCTACGCCGGTACCCATAAAGCCGTTCAAACCCATTTTCAAAATGTCGTGCTCGACCACCAGAACATTCTGGCTGAAGCTAAGATTGCATAGTGGGGGCCTGCTGCTATTCGGGATCGCTATAATTCGCTTTGGTGGGTGATCGGGCGGCGGGATTGGTGCCGAAAAACGGCGTGAGAAGTTGATACGGCTAACTGGGGGCCATAGTCGTCCTTTGATCTCTGAGGGAAACTGCGCCAGGGCCTGTTTTGTTAATACTGGTATGCCCAATGCGCCGAATAGCATGAGGTTGGATATACTGGCCAGCTGGGCGCAGTTGCTCAAGAAGTTTCCCCATATCCGAGACCTATCCCCGCTTCGCGCCTTGGTCCGAAGCTATCTTAAGTTCCAGTCAAATGGCCTATGCTGCCGACCTTGAGGCCTTAAAAAGGATTGATGGGATCATAGTTCTTTGATGATGTGTTGCTAAGGGTTGAAACAGGCCGCAACACAGCGTATCTGCCCAAGAACACAAATGTTCTGAGGATCATCATGGCGCGCACTAATCCATTTCAATTTATTCAACAAACTCGGGCTGAAATTACCAAGGTCGTTTGGCCAACTCGCCGTGAGGTTTTGATTACCACCGCGATGGTCTTGGTCTTGGCCATTACCGTGTCGATTTTATTCTCGGGAATCGATGCGGTTATCCGCTTGGGTCTGCGTTCTGTCCTAGGCATGTTCTAATTAACCGGTACTTGGGCTCTTGAAAATGGGGCCTGTGGCGGGTAATGCGCTTACGAACAACAATAGACGTGCGGCGATTCGGCTTCACGTCCATTTTCATTTGGCGCAGTACGCGCTGGAGATTGAATATTCGGGATACTCCCGAGCAAGGTGAAGGGCCATAAAATGGCAAAAAGATGGTATTCCGTAAGTGTTCTGTCTAACTACGAAAAGAAGATCGCTGAGACCATTCGCCAATCGGTTATTGATTCCAATATGGAAGATCAAATCGAAGAAGTGTTGGTTCCGACCGAAGAAGTGATTGAAGTGCGCCGTGGCAAAAAAGTGACCACAGAGCGCCGCTTTATGCCGGGTTATGTACTTGTCCGGATGGAGCTTTCAGATGAAGGCTATCACCTGATCACTTCGATTAACCGTGTGACGGGCTTTTTGGGCCCTCACGGGCGCCCGATGCCTATGCGGGATGCTGAGGTTAATCAAATCTTGAACCGTGTGCAGGAAGGCGAAGATGCGCCACGTACATTGATCCACTTTGAAATTGGCGAACAGGTCAAGATCAACGGCGGGCACTTTGAAGGCTTTGACGGAAATGTTGAAGAAGTTGATGGCGAAAACCAACGTTTGAAAGTGAGCGTGTCGATCTTCGGTCGTGCCACACCTGTTGAGCTGGAATTCACTCAGGTCTCAAAACAGACTTGAGCGATTGGCGCATAAAGCGCAAACGGCCCGTAAGGGCATGTGGGAGGCAGTCATCACGCGTGATGATCCGTACCACATCAACATAGCCCATCGATCGCGATCATGGGTGTTTGAAAAGGAGCAGCCACTATGGCTAAAAAAATCGCTGGTAAGATGAAACTGCAGATTCCTGCAGGTGCAGCAAACCCTTCCCCGCCAGTAGGCCCCGCATTGGGTCAACGCGGGATCAACATCATGGAATTCTGTAAAGCGTTTAACGCTAAGACAGCTGATATGGAGCAAGGCGCTCCATGCCCGACTGTTATTACATATTACCAGGATAAATCCTTCTCGATGGAAGTTAAGACGCCACCAGCGTCCTATTACCTCAAGAAGGCTGCTGGCTTGAAGCCAGTTGGCAAACGCAACCGCCCACGCGGTGCGGAAAATCCAGGTCGTGAAGTTATCGCAACAGTCACTGCAGCTCAGGTCAAAGAAATCGCCGAAGCTAAAATGATAGACCTGAACGCCAACGATATCGAAGGCGCAATGCAAATCATCCTGGGCTCTGCTCGGTCTATGGGCATAGAGGTGAAGTAAGATGGCTAAATACGGAAAACGCACAACTGCTGCGCGCTCAGCATTTGCTGGCAAATCATTGGTTTCTGTTGAAGAAGCTGTAACCCTGCTCAAAGCTAATTCAAAAGCAAAATTCGATGAAACCATTGAAATTGCAATGAACCTTGGTGTTGATCCTCGCCACGCTGACCAAATGGTTCGTGGCACAGTTAACCTACCAAACGGCACTGGTAAAACTGTACGAGTTGCTGTGTTTGCACGCGGTGCCAAAGCTGAAGAAGCTTTGGCTGCCGGTGCGGACATTGTTGGTGCAGAAGATCTGATGGAAATCGTACAAGGCGGCAAGATCGACTTTGATCGTTGCATTGCTACTCCTGACATGATGCCAGTTGTTGGTCGCTTGGGTAAAGTTTTGGGCCCACGCAACCTGATGCCAAATCCTAAAATAGGCACAGTGACCATGGACGTGAAAGAAGCAATTGAAGCGGCCAAAGGCGGCCAGGTTCAGTTCAAAGTTGAAAAAGCAGGCGTGATCCAAGCAGGCGTTGGAAAAGTCTCTTTTGATGAAGTTAAATTGGCTGAGAACATCCGCTCTTTCGTTGATGCGGTTGCTAAAGCGAAGCCAACAGGCTCTAAAGGCGCTTACATGAAGAAGATTGTTGTAAGCTCCACTATGGGCCCAAGCGTGACTTTGAGCGTAGACAGCGCGACTGGCCAATAAGCCCGTCTGTTTAAACTATTCTAAATGGCGTGCCTTAGGGCGCGCCATTTTTTTGTTCGTGTTGTTGCACATCACCTGTTTTGATTCGGACATCAACTGGAATATGCTATTACCAAGATTGCGAATTGGTCAGGGAAAGATTTTTTAAAACGCTTAAGAAACGCGTATTTTTTTAGTAAGGATGACCATTCTCTGACAAATGCCTATACAGTAAGCAATCTGGCGGTGATATCTAAGCATTGATCCGCTTCGAAGTGTTGCAGCTGCCAAAAGTGAACTTAGGCCCTTGCTCAAGGGCAAAGAATCCCCTAGATCACCCACTGACATCCCTCGGATTATGTGACCGGGGTGTCGTTCTGTCCGAGATGGTGGGGGCCGCTATGGCTTAATATCCTGCCTGAGATGGAGATTAGGACGAATTTCTGGAGGTATTCCTTCGGGTGATTTTGGCTTTGGTCTCATATCGTGGACTCTAACGTGGCGGGTAACCGTCATAGAACTGAGCCGAGGGGACCTTAACAGCCCCTCATAATTTGGAGTGAAACTGTGGATAGAGCACTGAAAGAGAAGTTGGTCGACGAGCTCGGCCAAATCTTTGAAAGCTCTGGCGTCGTGGTGGTTAGCCGCTACGAGGGTATGACAGTTGCCGAAATGCAAGACCTGCGCGCGCAAATGCGTGAAGTTGGTGGGTCAATACGTGTTGCCAAAAATAGGCTTGCCAAAATCGCCCTTGATGGGAAGCCTTGCGCAAGCATTGCCAACCTTCTGACGGGTATGACCGTTCTCGCCTATTCCGAAGACCCTGTGGCAGCTGCCAAAGTGGTTCAGGCGTACTCAAAGGGAAATCCAAAATTGGATATCCTGGGTGGTGCGATGGGTGATAACGCGTTGGACGTCGCCGGTGTGAAAGCAGTTGCCGCAATGCCAAGCCGCGAGGAGCTTGTTGCTTCTATCGTGGGTTGTATTGGTGCACCAGCCAGTAACATCGCCGGGGCCATTGGCGCACCTGCAAGCAATATCGCGAGCATTCTCTCAACCATTGAAGAGAAAGCTGCATAAGCAACCTAAATATCTTCGTGGGTTTATGCCCGTCGTTGGAACACACTTAATAATTGGAAAGAGCTTAAAATGGCTGATCTGAAAAAAATGGCAAAAGACATAGTTGGTCTTACACTGCTTGAAGCACAAGAACTGAAAACCATCCTTAAAGATGAGTATGGCATTGAGCCTGCTGCTGGTGGCGCTGTAATGATGGCTGGCCCAGCAGACGGTGCAGCTGCTGCAGAAGAGCAAACAGAATTCAACGTAATGCTGGTTGCAGCTGGCGCAATCTAAAATCAACGTGATCAAAGAAGTCCGCGCCATTACTGGCCTGGGTCTGAAAGAAGCTAAAGAATTGGTAGATGCTGGCGGTAAAGCTGTCAAAGAAGGCATCGACAAAGCTGAAGCTGACGACATCAAAGACTAAGCTGGAAGCAGCCGGTGCTGAAGTTGAAGTAAAGTAATTTCAGACTTGTTCTGAAATCGGCTGGGGGCGGTTTCCTGCCCCCAGCCTTTGCTGTCATTAAGTAGACGGGCTATGGCCAAGGTTTAGAAACGGCACCCCTTTCGAGATAGGCGCCCAATATTTGGGCTTCTTTCTGGGTAGGTTCACAGGTCGGGCGGATGTCTTTGGGACGACATTCAAGAATAGGCCGAACCATCACCCGTTCTCAGATGTTGGCACTGCCGGTCCCCGACGGCAGTGTGACAGGCGAGATGAAAGGTTACGTAACGCATGGCTAAGTCATTCCTAGGTCAAAAACGTTTGCGCAAATATTATGGTAAAATCCGTGAAGTTTTGGAAATGCCAAATCTAATTGAGGTTCAAAAGTCCTCTTATGATTTGTTTCTAAAGTCTGGTGAGACACTGCAGCCGCTGGACGGTGAAGGTATTAAGGGCGTTTTCCAATCGGTATTTCCGATTAAAGATTTCAATGAGACGGCGATCCTGGAGTTCGTAAAATACGAGCTGGAAAAACCAAAATACGATGTTGAAGAGTGCCAACAGCGCGACATGACATATGCAGCCCCCTTGAAGGTGACGCTGCGCTTGATAGTTTTTGATGTAGATGAAGACACCGGTGCGAAGTCGGTTAAAGACATTAAAGAGCAAGATGTATTCATGGGCGATATGCCTTTGATGACGCCAAATGGCACGTTTGTGGTAAATGGTACTGAGCGGGTGATCGTTTCCCAGATGCATCGTTCCCCTGGTGTGTTCTTCGATCACGACAAAGGCAAATCGCATTCCTCTGGAAAATTGCTGTTTGCATGTAGGATTATACCTTATCGAGGTTCCTGGTTGGACTTTGAATTTGATGCCAAAGATAATGGTCTATGCTCGGATTGATCGCCGCCGCAAACTGCCAGTTACCACACTGCTTTATGCATTGGGTCTCGACCAAGAAGGCATCATGGATGCATATTATGAAACGGTTGATTATACTTTCAAAAAAGGTAGCGGCTGGGTCACGAAGTTCTTCCCAGAGCGCGTGCGGGGTACGCGCCCAGCATTTGATTTGGTAGATGCCAAAACAGGTGAGACGATTGCTGAAGCTGGTAAAAAAGTAACGCCACGGTCGGTGAAGAAGTTGATTGACGATGCAGCTGTTTCTGAATTGCTGCTACCATTTGATCAAATTCTTGGTAAATTCGTATCCAAAGATATAATCAACGAGGAAACTGGTGCCATTTATGTGGAAGCCGGGGACGAATTGACGTGGGAGTTGGATAAAGATGGTGAAGTCATTGGCGGTTCAATAAAGGAATTATTGGACGCCGGCATCACGAATATACCAGTTTTAGACATTGATCACGTAAATGTGGGCGCCTACATGCGCAACACAATGACCATGGACAAAAATATGTCCCGCGAGACAGCTTTGATGGATATCTACCGTGTCATGCGTCCAGGCGAGCCGCCAACCGTTGATGCAGCGTCTGGTCTCTTTGACACGTTATTTTTTGACAGTGAGCGTTATGATCTCTCGGCAGTTGGCCGTGTGAAAATGAATATGCGTTTAGCCTTGGATGCAGAAGATACTGTGCGCACGTTGCGCCGCGAAGATATCATATCTTGTATCAAAGCATTGGTTGATCTGCGCGATGGCCGTGGTGATATCGATGATATTGACCACTTGGGCAATCGCAGGGTGCGCTCAGTTGGTGAGTTGATGGAAAATCAATATCGCGTTGGTTTACTGCGTATGGAACGTGCTATCAAAGAACGGATGTCATCGGTTGAGATTGATACGGTTATGCCGCAAGACTTGATAAATGCGAAACCCGCTGCCGCCGCTGTGCGTGAATTTTTTGGCTCCAGTCAGCTGTCACAGTTTATGGACCAAACCAACCCGCTGTCTGAAGTGACACACAAACGCCGCTTGTCTGCGCTTGGCCCTGGTGGTTTGACCCGCGAACGTGCTGGCTTTGAGGTACGTGATGTTCACGCCACGCACTACGGCCGTATGTGTCCAATCGAAACGCCTGAAGGGCCAAATATTGGTCTGATTAATTCGCTGGCAACCTTTGCCCGAGTAAACAAGTACGGTTTCATCGAAACGCCTTACCGTAAAGTTGTCGATGGCAAGGTTACAGATGAAGTTCAGTACATGTCTGCCACTGAAGAAATGCGCCATACTGTGGCGCAGGCGAACGCAGCATTGGATGAGAATGGCAAGTTTAAAAATGACTTGGTTTCGACTCGTCAAAATGGTGACTACACTTTGGCGCAGTCTGGATCTGTTGATCTAATTGATGTTTCCCCGAAACAGTTAGTCTCGGTCGCAGCGTCTTTGATCCCATTTCTTGAGAATGATGATGCTAACAGGGCTTTAATGGGCTCCAACATGCAACGTCAGGCCGTGCCACTTTTGAAGGCGGAAGCGCCATTAGTTGGAACGGGTATTGAGGAAGTTGTAGCCCGCGATTCTGGTGCTGCTATCATGGCAAAACGTGGTGGGATCATCGATCAAGTTGATGCACAACGGATTGTTATTCGGGCCACCGAAGATCTGGAACTGGGTGACGCGGGGGTGGATATCTACCGTATGCGTAAGTTCCAACGCTCTAACCAAAATACATGTATCAATCAGCGTCCTCTTGTGAAGGTTGGCGATTACGTTACCAAAGGTGAAGTGGTTGCTGACGGTCCGTCAACTGACATCGGTGAATTAGCTCTGGGTAAAAACGTTGTTGTCGCCTTTATGCCTTGGAACGGCTATAACTACGAAGATAGCATCTTGATATCTGAGCGTATTGTGCGGGATGACGTTTTCACATCTGTCCACATCGAAGAGTTTGAAGTTGCTGCGCGTGATACAAAATTAGGTCCTGAAGAAATTACTCGTGATATTCCAAATGTGGGTGAAGAAGCGCTCAGGAATTTGGACGAAGCTGGTATCGTTTATATTGGTGCGGAAGTCGGCCCTGCTGATATATTAGTTGGTAAGATTACACCAAAAGGTGAAAGCCCGATGACACCAGAGGAAAAACTTTTGCGGGCCATTTTTGGTGAGAAGGCGTCTGATGTTCGAGATACATCTTTGCGTCTTCCACCAGGTGATTACGGCACAATCGTTGAAGTTCGTGTGTTTAATCGCCATGGAGTTGAAAAAGACGAACGTGCTTTGCAGATTGAACGTGAAGAAGTGGAGCGGCTGGCGCGTGACCGCGATGATGAGCTGACAATTCTTGATCGTAACATCTATGCCCGCCTGCGGAGCATGATTGAAGGTAGAGAGGCTGTTAAAGGCCCTAAAGGTGCTCGCGGTGGCATTGTTTCAGTGGAGTTACTGGATGATATGCCACGTAGCCATTGGTGGCAGTTCGCGATGAAAGAAGAGGGTGATGCTCAAGTTATTGAAGCGCTGAACGAACAATATGAAGCGCAAAAACGCACATTAGACGCCCGCTTTGAAGACAAAGTGGAAAAAGTACGTCGTGGTGATGATCTACCCCCAGGCGTTATGAAAATGGTTAAAATTTTTGTAGCGGTGAAGCGTAAGCTACAACCGGGCGATAAAATGGCTGGCCGGCACGGTAACAAAGGCGTAATTTCTAAAGTTGTGCCTATGGAAGATATGCCGTTCTTGGCTGATGGTACGCCAGTTGATTTTGTATTGAACCCACTTGGCGTGCCTTCACGTATGAACGTAGGGCAAATTCTTGAAACCCACATGGGTTGGGCCGCTCGCGGCTTGGGGATCCAAATTGATGAAGCATTGGGTGAATATCGTCGTTTTGGTGATTTGACACCAGTGCGTGAAGCGATGCGGATTGCTTATGGCGATGATGTTTATTCTGAAGGTATCCAAGGCATGGACGAAAAGTCTTTGTTGGAATCTGCGACCAACGTGATCAACGGTGTGCCCATTGCTACACCTGTTTTTGATGGCGCTAAAGAAGCTGATGTGAACGACGCCTTGCGTAGGGCAGGCTTTAGTGAAAGCGGTCAATCGGTCTTGTTTGATGGCCGGACAGGCGAAGAGTTTGCACGCCCTGTGACTGTGGGCATCAAATACCTGCTGAAACTACACCACCTTGTGGATGATAAAATCCATGCGCGTTCTACTGGTCCATACTCGCTGGTTACCCAGCAGCCATTGGGTGGTAAAGCGCAATTTGGTGGCCAACGTTTCGGAGAAATGGAAGTTTGGGCGCTTGAAGCTTATGGTGCGGCTTACACTTTGCAGGAAATGCTGACCGTGAAATCTGATGACGTTGCTGGCCGGACAAAAGTCTATGAAAGTATCGTTAAGGGCGAGGATAATTTTGAAGCTGGGATCCCAGAATCATTTAATGTTCTTGTTAAAGAAGTCCGTGGCCTTGGCCTGAATATGGAACTCCTGGATGCGGAGGTGGACGAGTAAATTGCGCGTTAGTGCATTTTACTCCCACCGTCCCCTCCCTCTGATTTAAAGGATTTTAAGATGAACCAGGAACTATCAACCAACCCGTTCAACCCAGTAACACCACCTAAAGCCTTCGATGAAATCAAAGTGTCTCTGGCCAGCCCAGAGCGGATTTTGTCATGGTCATTTGGTGAGATCAAAAAGCCGGAAACTATAAACTATAGGACCTTCAAGCCCGAGCGTGACGGTTTGTTCTGCGCGCGTATCTTTGGCCCAATCAAAGATTATGAATGCCTGTGTGGCAAATATAAGCGTATGAAATACCGCGGCGTTGTCTGTGAGAAATGTGGTGTAGAAGTCACGCTGCAAAAAGTCCGTCGTGAGCGGATGGGCCACATCGAATTAGCCAGTCCCGTTGCACACATATGGTTCCTGAAATCACTCCCGTCGCGTATCGGCCTTATGCTTGATATGACTTTGCGAGATCTTGAGCGTATTTTGTATTTTGAAAACTATGTGGTCATCGAGCCGGGCTTGACTGACCTGACTTATGGTCAGCTGATGAACGAGGAAGAATTTCTCGACGCACAGGACATATACGGCATGGACGCCTTCACTGCTAATATCGGCGCTGAAGCAATCCGTGAAATGTTGTCGTTGATTGATCTTGATGGTGAAGCAGAACAACTGCGTGTTGATCTGTCCGTAGCAACGGGTGAATTGAAGCCGAAGAAAATAATCAAACGTTTGAAAATTGTTGAAAGCTTTATCGAGTCTGGTAACCGCCCAGAGTGGATGATTTTGACCGTAATCCCAGTGATTCCACCAGAATTGCGCCCCTTAGTGCCACTGGATGGTGGCAGGTTTGCTACGTCTGATTTGAATGACCTTTATCGGCGTGTGATAAACCGCAATAACCGTTTGAAGCGTCTTATCGAATTGCGTGCACCAGATATCATCGTGCGAAATGAAAAACGCATGTTGCAAGAGTCTGTTGATGCATTGTTTGACAATGGGCGCCGTGGCAGGGTGATCACTGGGCAAAATAAACGCCCGTTGAAATCTTTGTCCGATATGCTGAAAGGTAAGCAAGGCCGCTTCCGTCAGAACCTTTTGGGTAAACGCGTTGACTTCTCTGGCCGCTCAGTAATTGTTACTGGCCCCGAGCTGAAGCTGCATCAATGTGGTTTGCCTAAAAAGATGGCCCTCGAGTTGTTTAAACCTTTCATTTACAGCCGGTTGGAAGCTAAGGGCCTGTCATCCACTGTGAAGCAGGCTAAAAAATTGGTTGAAAAAGAACGCCCTGAAGTTTGGGATATTCTGGATGAAGTGATCCGCGAACACCCCGTTATGTTGAACCGTGCGCCAACGCTTCACCGCTTGGGCATTCAGGCTTTTGAACCTGTGTTGATTGAAGGAAAAGCTATTCAGCTTCACCCCTTGGTTTGTTCAGCCTTCAACGCTGACTTTGATGGTGACCAAATGGCCGTGCACGTTCCGTTGAGCCTTGAAGCTCAATTGGAGGCTCGCGTTTTGATGATGTCGACCAACAATGTGTTGTCCCCTGCCAACGGTGCTCCAATTATTGTGCCATCACAGGATATGATTTTAGGCCTCTATTACACCACTCTCATGCGCAAGGGCATGAAAGGCGAAGATATGATCTTTGGATCTGTGGACGAAGTTCAGCACGCGCTTGACGCAGGTGTTGTTCACCTTCACGCTAAGATTATAGCTCGGATCCCGCAGGTTGATGATGAAGGCAATCAGATCATGGTGCGGTTTGAAACTACACCTGGTCGTGTGCGGTTGGGCGACTTACTTCCCCAAAATGCTAAAGCACCATTCAGCTTGGTAAACCGTCTGTTGAAAAAAGGCGAAGTTCAACAAGTCATTGATACTGTTTATCGTTACTGTGGTCAGAAAGAATCTGTAATTTTCTGCGACCATGTAATGACCATTGGTTTCCGTGAAGCCTTCCGCGCTGGTATTTCTTTTGGCAAAGATGACATGCTGATCCCAGACAACAAATGGACAATCGTTGATGGTGTTCGTGCTCAGGTTAAAGAGTTCGAACAGCAGTATATGGATGGCCTGATCACCCAGGGTGAGAAATACAATAAGGTGATCGACGCGTGGTCAAACTGTAATGATCAAGTGACCGACTCTATGATGGAAGCTATCGCCTCGGTGAAATACGATGAGAATGGATCTGAGATGGAACCGAATTCGGTTTACATGATGGCCCACTCCAAAGCGCGTGGCTCGGTTACCCAGATGAAACAGCTCGGTGGCATGCGTGGCCTTATGGCCAAGCCAAACGGTGACATCATCGAGACTCCAATCATATCAAACTTTAAAGAGGGTCTGACTGTTCTGGAGTACTTCAACTCAACACACGGTGCACGTAAGGGTTTGTCGGATACGGCTTTGAAAACGGCCAATTCCGGCTACTTGACTCGTCGTTTAGTCGATGTTGCGCAAGATTGTATCGTTCGGTCGCACGACTGTGGGACCGAACGTTCCATCACAGCGCGTGCTGCGGTAAACGACGGTGAAGTAATTTCCTCATTGGCAGAACGAATATTGGGCCGGGTTGCGGCTGAAGACGTTATTAAGCCAGGTACGGATGAAGTCTTATGTACTAAAAATCAGATAATCGATGAGCGCAAAGCTGACTTTATTGAAGCTGGTGGCGTTATTTCAATGTTGATCCGGTCACCCTTGACTTGTGAAACTGACGATGGGATTTGTGCGGCTTGTTACGGCCGTGACCTTGCACGTGGTACGCTTGTGAACCAAGGTGAGGCTGTTGGCATAATAGCTGCTCAGTCAATCGGTGAGCCAGGAACGCAGCTGACCATGCGGACATTCCATATTGGTGGAGTTGCGCAGGGTGGTGGCCAACAATCCAGTCAGGAAAGTAGTCAGTCTGGCAAGGTACATCTTGAAAATGCCAACCTGCTGAAAAACTCAGCTGGTGAGTTCTTGTCACTGACACGGAATATGGTGGCTAGCATTCTCGACGTGGGTGGCGCTGTTATAGCAAGTTACAAAGTGGCGTATGGTTCTAAAATGCTGGTCAAAGATGGGCAAACGATTGCCCGCGGTGACAAGCTGTTTGAATGGGACCCTTTTACACTGCCAATCATTGCTGAGAAATCAGGGACTGTTAAATATGTGGATCTAGTCTCAGGTATTGCAGTGCGTGACGAGACAGACGACGCAACTGGCATGACCCAGAAGATCGTTACCGATTGGCGAGCGGCGCTAAAAGGCAATGAACTGGCGCCAAAAATTATTGTCACTGATGCCAATGGTGAGATGCTGGTGCGTAAAGATGGCAACCCAATTGCCTACGCCATGTCAGTGGATGCTGTTTTGTCTGTTGAGGACGCACAAGAAATCAAAGCTGGTGATATTTTGGCCCGTATTCCTCGCGAAGGTGGTCGTTCAAAGGACATTACAGGTGGTCTGCCACGGGTTGCTGAATTGTTTGAGGCACGTCGCCCCAAAGACCACGCAATTATTGCAGAAATTGATGGCTATGTCCGCTTTGGAAAAGACTATAAAAATAAACGCCGTATTGCGATTGAACCTGCAGATGATACCATGGAAAAAGTTGAATATATGGTACCAAAAGGCAAGCATATCCCAGTCCAGGAGGGTGATTTCATCAAAAAAGGTGATTACATTATGGATGGCAACCCAGCGCCGCATGATATTCTTGCGGTTATGGGTGTTGAGGCCCTTGCTGATTATATGATTGATGAAGTTCAAGACGTGTATCGCCTTCAAGGCGTGAAGATAAACGATAAGCACATCGAAGTTATCGTTCGTCAGATGCTGCAGAAATGGGAAATCACGGAAAGTGGTGACACAACTCTGCTGAAAGGCGAACATGTTGATAAGGCTGAATTTGATGCGGCCAATGATAAGTCCCTGTCAAAAGGTGGACGTCAAGCTCAGGGCGAACCTATCTTGCTCGGGATTACTAAAGCTTCCTTGCAAACCCGCTCATTTATTTCTGCGGCATCATTCCAAGAAACTACTCGCGTTCTCACAGAAGCTTCGGTGCAAGGTAAACGTGATAAGTTGGTAGGACTCAAAGAAAACGTAATCGTAGGACGTCTGATCCCGGCTGGGACTGGTGGCGCCACGCAGCAAATGCGCAAGGTTGCTACTGATCGTGACAACGTTGTGATCGAAGCGCGCCGGGCTGAAGCGGAAGAGGCGATCGCCTTAGCTGCTCCGGTGCAAGCTGCGCCGACACCTGATGAGCTGTTTGACAGCCTGCTAGCGGATAAAGCTGAAAATAAAGAGGCATAATGGCGGCGATATTAAGAAAAAGGGCCGCTCAGAAGAGCGGCCCTTTTTTTTGGTTGAAGTGTCAAACTAAATAAGAATTATTGCTGCAATTTGAATTCACGTCGAGCGACGAAGGGGCCGCACCATGTCAGATAATATTCGTGGCGGGCTCTTCATGGTCGCTTCGATGGTCTGTTTTGCGGTCAACGATGCGATCATCAAGTCTTTGGCGGGTATTTTGCCCACATTTCAGACTTTGGCTGTGCGGGGTGGGGTAGTAGTATTACTACTGGCTTTATTAGTGATGTGCTCCGGCTGGAGGGCGCGTGAGCTGGGTTGCCGGGACAGGATGATTCTGGCTCTGCGCACTCTGTCTGAAGTGGGCGCGGCGTTTTTCATTGTGACGGCCTTATTCAATATGGAACTGGCCAACATGACTGCTATTCTGCAACTTCTGCCACTTACCATTCCATTAGCTGCATTCTTATTTTTGGGTGAGCCTTTAGGTTGGCGTCGAATTTCAGCGATTGTAATTGGATTTTTAGGAATGTTGTTGATTGTGAAGCCAGGCAGTGATGGATTTAATGTCTATTCTTTGTTTTGTCTTGCTGCAGTGGTTTGCGTGACCATCCGAGATTTGACTGCCCGCAGTCTCGGGGCCAAGCTGTCATCGCAGGAGATGTCGCTGTTTGCTGCCTTTGGAGTGTTTGTTGCTGCCAGCCTTGCCACTGCGTTCGAGCCATGGGTTCCAATCACTTTAGCTGCTTGGGCGGCACTTTTAGGGTCTGCGGTTGCAATTTTCTTCGGCTACATAGTCAGTGTTATGGCGATCCGTACCGGCGACGTAAGCTTCACAGCTCAGTTTCGCTATGTTGGGCTGATAGCTGCGCTGATTCTGGGATATGTCTTTTTTGCTGAATGGCCAGACGCTTTTGCCTTGATAGGAGCGGGGGTGATCGTGGGTACTGGCGCGTTTACCCTTTACCGGCAGCGAACCCTGCATAAATAAAGCTCTACGCAGGGTTAAGAGTATACGCCACCATCAGCGCAATATAATACAAATTTGTCAGAAAACCCAGTTTTTTCAAAGTATATAGGTGATTACTTAGGCTTAACCTGGTAAATTTTACACACTGTTAAGTGTGCTTAGAATAGAAGTTTTGCCTTAGGCCCCGTACCTGTTGACACCCTCAACGACTCTGCATATACGCCCAATATCTGCCATGAGGGATACCTCATTGTGCAACATCAAAATTTGAAGTGGTCAAGAACAGCTTGCTGTTCCTCTGGAACTCCCGCCGCCCCATCTGTTTTTAGGAAGGGATGCGGTTTTGGTTGTATTTTGGCGAAAAATACCGCGATCAGACGCGGAAACCGGCGATGGGTAACTGACCTGGCGCTTAACATTGGAACCGGTGGGGAATATTCCCATCACCTTATTTGTCTAGACGGGAAGAGAACCGCCAATGCCAACGATCCAACAGCTGATCCGGAAACCCCGGCAGCCTAAAATAAAACGAAGCAAGTCAATGCACTTGCAGGAATGCCCGCAAAAACGTGGTGTTTGTACGCGCGTGTACACAACAACTCCAAAAAAGCCGAACTCGGCGATGCGGAAAGTCGCAAAAGTGCGCCTCACCAACGGGTTTGAGGTCATTAGCTATATCCCGGGTGAAAGCCACAACCTGCAAGAGCACTCCGTTGTTCTCATCCGTGGTGGCCGAGTGAAGGACCTCCCCGGTGTGCGCTATCACATCCTGCGCGGTGTTCTGGATACCCAGGGTGTCAAAGATCGTAAGCAACGCCGTTCGAAATATGGCGCGAAGCGTCCTAAGTAAGGGAATCAAGATATGTCACGTCGTCACGCCGCTGAGAAGCGCACTGTTTTACCTGATGCCAAATATGGTGATCTGGTCCTGACAAAATTCATGAATAACTTGATGCTTGATGGTAAAAAATCCATCGCGGAGCGTATCGTTTATGGCGCTCTTGAGCGTGTTGAAACGAAAGTAAAGCGCGCGCCGATCGAGATGTTTCATGAGGCTTTAGAAAATATTAAACCTTCGGTCGAGGTGCGTTCGCGCCGCGTTGGTGGGGCAACGTATCAGGTGCCTGTTGAGGTGCGCCCTGAGCGTCGCGAGGCGCTTGCAATCCGTTGGTTGATTATAGCCAGCCGCAAGCGAAACGAAAATACTATGGAAGAGCGTCTTGCTGGTGAATTATTGGACGCGGTACAATCCCGCGGTTCAGCAGTAAAGAAACGTGAAGACACACACAAAATGGCCGACGCGAATAAAGCGTTCAGTCATTACCGCTGGTAATCCCACAGAGGCTGAACAGATATGGCACGCGAATACCCACTAGAGCTGTACCGCAACTTCGGTATCATTGCGCACATCGATGCAGGTAAGACTACCTGTTCTGAGCGGATACTATATTATACTGGTAAAGAGCATAACATCGGCGAAGTGCATGACGGGGCTGCAACCATGGACCACATGGAGCAGGAGCAGGAGCGTGGCATTACTATTACGTCTGCTGCAACGACTACGTTTTGGGAGCGTACAGAAAACGGTGTTGACGCTGAGGGGCCTAAGCATCGCTTCAACATCATCGATACCCCTGGACACGTAGACTTTACAATTGAAGTTGAGCGTTCATTGGCCGTCCTAGATGGAGCAGTTTGTGTGTTGGACGGGAATGCTGGTGTTGAGCCTCAAACGGAAACAGTTTGGCGTCAGGCTGACCGCTACAAAGTTCCGCGTATGGTTTTTGTTAACAAAATGGACAAAACTGGAGCAGACTTTTTTAACTGCGTCGCCATGATTGAAGATCGCACCGGTGCGAGTGCTATTCCAATTTCTTTCCCCATTGGCGCTGAAACCGAACTGGAAGGCTTGGTTGATCTTGTCACTATGGAAGAGTGGTTGTGGCAGGGTGAAGACCTTGGGGCCTCTTGGATAAAAGCACCAATACGTGAAAGCTTGCAAGAAGCCGC
Organism: Alphaproteobacteria bacterium UBA4588; assembly: GCA_905182195.1. Classification (GTDB taxonomy): domain Bacteria; phylum Pseudomonadota; class Alphaproteobacteria; order Rhodobacterales; family Rhodobacteraceae; genus Planktomarina. Next base: position 93,179 of record CAJJAW010000006.1, on the reverse strand, counting down.
TGCTAAATGGCGCAGTAAGTTGGTTGAGGCCGCTGTAGATCAAGATGACGATGCGATGATGGAGTACTTGGAAGGCAATGAGCCTGACATTGCTACTTTAAGAAAACTGATCCGCAAGGCGACTCTGTCTATGGCATTCGTGCCTGTTCTTGGCGGCTCAGCATTTAAAAACAAGGCTGTTCAGCCATTATTGAATGCGGTTGTTGACTATTTGCCTAGCCCTCTCGACGTCGTGGACTATATGGGCTTTAGGCCTGGTGATGAAACCGAAACCCGGGATCAGGCCCGCCGTGCAGATGATGACATGCCGTTTTCTGCGCTTGCGTTTAAAATTTGGAATGACCCATTTGTGGGCTCTTTGACCTTTACTCGAATTTACTCTGGTAAGTTAGAAAAAGGCGATAACTTCTTGAACTCAACTAAGGGTAAAAAAGAACGTGTTGGCCGTATGATGATTATGCACTCTAATGATCGTGATGAGATCTCTGAAGCATTTTCGGGAGACATCATCGCGCTCGGTGGCCTAAAGGAGACGACCACAGGTGACACGCTTTGTGCTGTGAATGCTCCGGTTGTTCTGGAGACAATGACTTTTCCGGTACCTGTAATCGAAATTGCCATTGAACCAAAAACAAAGGGTGACCAAGAAAAAATGGGCTTGGCGCTGCAGCGTCTGTCTGCTGAGGACCCATCCTTCCGCGTTGAGACCGACATTGAATCTGGTCAGACAATCATGAAAGGCATGGGTGAGCTACACCTTGATATCCTTGTGGACCGTATGCGTCGCGAATTTAAAGTCGAGGCCAATATCGGTGCGCCACAGGTAGCTTACCGTGAAACAATCGGACATGAAGTTACTCACTCTTATACTCATAAGAAGCAATCTGGTGGTTCTGGCCAATATGCTGAAGTCAAAATGGTCATATCGCCGACCGTTCCCGGTGAGGGTTATTCGTTTGAGTCGCGTGTTGTTGGTGGTTCTGTTCCAAAAGAATACATACCAGGTGTTGAAAAAGGCATTCGGTCAGTCATGGACAGCGGTCCTTTGGCTGGGTTCCCAGTAATCGACTTCAAGGTTGCCCTGTTGGAGGGGAAATATCACGACGTTGACTCATCAGTTTTGGCTTTTGAAATTGCTGGTCGGATGTGTATGCGAGAAGGTATGCGTCTAGCTGGTGCTAAACTACTTGAGCCTATTATGAAGGTCGAAGTGATTACGCCTGACGAGTATACTGGTGGTATCATTGGGGATCTGACATCCCGTCGTGGACAAGTTCAAGGCCAAGACAGCCGTGGAAACGCGATTGCAATTGATGTTTTTGTGCCACTGGCTAACATGTTCGGCTACATCAATACTCTGCGCTCTATGTCCTCGGGCCGCGCAAACTTTTCGATGCAGTTTGACCATTATGAAGCTGTGCCATCGAATATATCTGAAGAGATCCAAGCGAAATTTGCATAAACGTGGTGGGCCAGCGGCCCACCCTACACCAACCCGTAGGGTGGGCATTTTGCCCACCGCCACGAAAAAAAAGAGGAGCCACCCATGGCCAAGGAAAAGTTTGAACGTTCAAAACCACACGTAAACATCGGCACAATTGGTCACGTTGACCACGGCAAGACAACTTTGACTGCTGCGATCACCAAGCAATTTGGTGACTTTCAGGATTATGCGTCGATTGACTCGGCCCCTGAAGAGCGTGCGCGTGGGATTACGATCTCTACTGCACACGTTGAGTATGAAACAGAGGCGCGTCACTATGCGCACGTTGATTGCCCAGGCCACGCTGACTATGTGAAGAACATGATCACTGGTGCGGCACAAATGGATGGTGCTATCTTGGTTGTGAACGCTGCCGACGGCCCAATGCCACAAACTCGTGAGCACATCTTGTTGGGTCGCCAGGTTGGCATTCCTTATATGGTTGTTTACATGAACAAAGTTGACCAAGTTGACGACGATGAGTTGTTGGAATTGGTTGAAATGGAAATCCGTGAGCTGTTGTCCAAATACGAATATCCTGGCGACGACATTCCAATTATTCCAGGCTCTGCCTTGGCTGCTTTGGAAGACCGCGATCCTACAATTGGTACAGAATCCATTGCAAAATTGATGGCTGCTGTTGACGAATATATCCCAACACCGACACGTGCTATTGACCAACCTTTCTTGCTGCCAATCGAGGATGTATTCTCGATCTCTGGCCGTGGTACTGTTGTAACGGGTCGTATTGAGCGTGGCGTTATCAACGTGGGCGAAGAAATTGAAATTGTGGGCATTCGCGATACTACAAAATCTGTTTGTACTGGCGTTGAGATGTTCCGCAAATTGCTGGACCGTGGGGAAGCTGGCGACAATGTTGGCGTCTTGTTGCGCGGTATTGATCGTACAGGCGTTGAGCGTGGTCAGATCCTGTGTAAGCCAGGTTCAGTTAAGCCACACACCAAATTTGAAGCAGAAGCTTATATTCTGACCAAAGATGAGGGTGGTCGTCACACACCATTCTTTGCCAACTATCGTCCACAGTTTTACTTCCGGACTACAGACGTAACGGGGACAGTTGTTCTCCCAGAAGGTACAGAAATGGTTATGCCTGGCGATAACTTGAAGTTCAACGTTGAGCTGATTGCGCCAATCGCTATGGAAATGGGCTTGCGTTTCGCAATCCGCGAAGGTGGCCGTACTGTTGGCGCCGGCGTTGTTTCTAAAATACACGAATAATTAATACGCAGGCCTCCTAAAGAGGCCTGTATTCGTTCGACGAGGGCAGGTTAGCCAGTCCTCCTATCAACAGACTTCAAGCCCTGGAAAGGGGTAACGAAATGCAAAGTCAAAATATCCGCATTCGTCTTAAGGCGTTTGACCATCGTGTGCTGGATGCTTCCACACAAGAGATAGTCAATACTGCCAAACGGACCGGTGCACAGGTACGTGGCCCAATACCACTGCCAAATAAGATTGAGAGATTTACTGTTTTACGTGGCCCACATGTTGACAAAAAATCTCGTGATCAGTTTGAAATCCGCACGCACAAGCGCTTGCTGGATATCGTTGACCCAACACCACAGACTGTGGACGCGCTGATGAAGCTCGACCTGGCCGCCGGTGTTGATGTGCAAATCTCAGTTTAAGGGGGGTATATAAAATGCGCTCTGGAGTAATTGCAAAAAAAATCGGCATGACCCGGCTTTTCATGGATAATGGCCAACAGATCCCAGTGACTGTTTTGTGTTTGGATGGGTTGCAAGTTGTTGCCCAACGCACCTCGGACACGGATGGTTATACAGCTGTTCAGTTGGGCGTGGGTTCTGCGAAAGCAAAACGTACAAGCCAAGCCATGCGTGGACACTTCGCCAAAGCTAACGTTGCACCTAAGCGCAAGGTTGCTGAGTTTCGTGTGTCTGCTGAAAACTTAATTGAAGTGGGAGCTGAGATTTCAGCAGAACACTTCCTTGAGGGCCAGATGGTTGACGTGTCTGGCACATCAATCGGTAAAGGCTTTCAGGGTGCGATGAAGCGTTGGAATTTTAAAGGTCTACGCGCCACGCACGGTGTTTCAATTAGTCACCGGTCGCATGGTTCCACTGGTCAATGTCAAGATCCTGGCAAAGTATTCAAGGGTAAGAAAATGGCTGGCCACATGGGTGCGGCAAAGGTCACAACCCAAAACTTGGAAGTTATCCGCACTGATGCCGATCGCGGTTTGATCATGGTAAAAGGTGCTGTTCCAGGCTCCAAGGGTGGCTGGGTTACAATTAAAGATGCGATGAAAAAGAAATTGCCTGATGGCGTTCCTTTTCCGGCAGCAATTAAATCAGCAGCCGTACAGGTTGAAGCTCCAGTAGCTGACGTCCCTGCGGAAGGCGGTGAAGCATGAAACTAGATGTTATCAAATTAGACGGCGGCAAAGCCGGTTCTATTGATCTTGACGAAGCTCTATTTGGTCTTGAGCCACGAGTAGATATACTGCATCGTGTTGTTCGCTGGCAGCGTAACAATGCGCAGGCTGGCACTCACAAGGTAAAAACAAGGTCAGAAGTAAGCTATTCTACCAAGAAAATTTATCGTCAGAAAGGTACTGGCGGCGCACGTCACGGTGCTCGTTCTGCACCTATTTTCCGCGGTGGTGGTGTTTACAAAGGCCCGACTCCTCGCAGTCATGGGCATGAATTGCCTAAAAAGGTTCGCGTATTGGGCCTGAAGCATGCGCTCTCCGCAAAAGCCAAAGCTGGTGAACTCGTTGTGATTGATGCTGCAGTATCAGACGGAAAAACTAGTGCGTTAGCCAAGATGGTCTTAAACCTTGGCTGGAAACGTGCTTTGATTATTGATGGCGCTGCTGTGAATGAAAACTTTGCACAGGCAGCACGTAACATTGATGGCTTGGATATCTTGCCAACAATGGGTGCAAATGTGTTTGACATCCTGAAGCGTGACACCTTGGTGATCACTAAAGCAGGGTTGGAAGCTTTGGAGGCCCGTTTGAAATGAGTGCTAAACCAGAACATTACGATGTAATCCGCAAGCCGATCATCACTGAAAAAACAACAATGGCATCTGAGAATGGTGCAGTAGTTTTTGAAGTGGCTATCGACAGCAACAAACCCACGATAAAAGAAGCTGTTGAAAGCTTGTTTGATGTGAAGGTTAAGGCGGTCAATACTACCATCACCAAAGGTAAAGCAAAGCGCTTCCGCGGTATGTTGGGCAGACGTAAAGACGTCAAGAAAGCTTATGTGACGCTCGAAGAAGGTAACACAATCGACGTATCCACCGGCCTTTAAAGGTTTGTGTGGTTGAAATCAAAAAGCCCTGCTGGCAACGGTGGGGCTTTCTTTGTAAAGTACCATCTGCTGCGTGGACACTTGACTCAAGCCATATATTGCCGATGGAGTAATATCTTTGGTGCCTAGCCTATAGAAAAAATTGTATGGTTAGATAACGGCATTAAGCCTAAAATATGTATAGGCAACACTCTTTTTAAAAGCTTTCTTTCGAAACTTAACATCTGGTTTGTGGATTAGATTGAATATCGATAGAAAAACATGATGAAGTTGCGATGTGTGAGTTAACACCTACTCTCCAAACAAATTTGGTCAACAGATTAATTTATTTCTTATGTCCCAACGATCTTTTCTCGTTTTGACGCTTGAAAATAGCCCCCCCCCTTGCCTCCTTCCACCCCCACTGCTATCAGCCGACAACGCCATGTACCCCAGATTCGTCTGGGGTTGTGTCGTCTTGGGGAAACCCAATTTAACGGGGACCTCCGGGGCCCTAAACACCGGCAGCCCTCCGGGGCCGCACGAAGCAAACGGAAGACAGAAAGCATGGCATTAAAGTCGTATAAACCGACGACGCCAGGCCAGCGTGGGCTGGTACTGATCGACCGTTCGGAGCTTTGGAAAGGACGTCCAGTCAAGACTCTTACAGAGGGTTTGACAAAATCGGGCGGCCGGAACAACACCGGACGGATCACATCGCGGCGTCGTGGAGGTGGGGCAAAACGCCTGTACCGTATTGTTGACTTCAAACGGAGTAAGTTTGACGTTTCAGCAATAGTGGAACGGATCGAATATGACCCGAACCGGACAGCATTTATCGCCCTCATCAAATATGAAGATGGCGAGCAGTCATACATCTTAGCACCACAGCGGTTGGCTACTGGTGACATGGTTGTAGCTTCTGCAAAGGCCGATATTAAACCTGGAAACGCAATGCCATTCTCAGGCATGCCCATAGGTACAATCATCCACAACATAGAGTTAAAAGCTGGCAAGGGCGGTCAGATCGCTCGTGCTGCAGGTACATATGCTCAGTTTGTTGGTAGAGATGGCGGCTATGCTCAGATCCGCCTGTCATCAGGTGAATTGCGTTTGGTCCGTCAGGAGTGCATGGCTACTATTGGTGCTGTGTCGAACCCAGATAATTCAAATCAGAACTTCGGTAAGGCCGGTCGCATGCGTCACAAGGGAGTTCGTCCCTCTGTCCGTGGTGTTGTTATGAACCCGGTCGATCACCCGCACGGTGGTGGTGAAGGTCGGACATCTGGCGGGCGTCATCCAGTTTCTCCTTGGGGCAAGCCTACCAAGGGTGCTCGCACCCGCAATAAAAACAAAGCGTCGCAAAAGCTTATTATCCGCTCGCGCCACGCCAAGAAAAAGGGGCGTTAATAGATGTCTCGTTCCGTATGGAAAGGTCCTTTTGTGGATGCTTATGTGCTTAAAAAAGCCGAAGCAGCCAGTGAGAGCGATCGTAATAATGTTATCAAAATTTGGTCGCGACGTTCGACGATTTTGCCGCAGTTTGTGGGTTTGACTTTTGGTGTTTACAATGGCCGGAAGCATATTCCTGTTAATGTTACTGAAGAAATGATTGGCCAGAAGTTCGGTGAATTTTCTCCGACCCGCACCTATCAAGGGCACACGGCCGATAAAAAAGCGAAGCGGAAATAAGCTATGAGCAAGGATAAAAATCCCCGCCGCGTGGCTGATAACGAGGCAATGGCGAAAACGCGCATGCTTCGGACCTCCCCGCAAAAGCTGAACTTGGTTGCCCAAATGATACGTGGTAAAAAAGTTAACAAAGCTTTGACAGACCTGACATTTTCTAAAAAGCGGATTGCTGACGATGTAAAAAAGTGTCTACAGTCTGCAATTGCGAATGCTGAAAATAATCATAGCTTGGACGTTGACGAGCTGGTTGTGGCAGAGGCATATGTTGGTAAAAACTTGACCATGAAACGTGGCAGGCCTCGTGCCCGCGGCCGGTTCGGCAAGATTGTTAAACCATTTTCCGAACTTACTATTTTGGTTCGCCAGGTTGAGGAGCAAGCATAATGGGACATAAAGTCAATCCAATCGGTATGCGTCTTCAGATAAACCGTACATGGGATAGCCGTTGGTACGCAGATACTAAAGATTATGGTAATTTGCTACTTGAAGACCTAAAAATTAGGGAATTCATTGGTGAAGAATGCAAGCAAGCCGGCATAAGTCGTGTGATCATTGAACGTCCGCACAAGAAGTGCCGGGTGACAATCCACACAGCCCGCCCGGGCGTGATCATCGGCAAAAAAGGCGCAGATATAGAAGGCCTGCGTCTCAAAGTTGCCTCTATGACAGACAGCGAGCTACACCTCAATATCGTTGAAGTGCGCAAGCCTGAGTTGGACGCAACCTTGGTTGCTGAAAGCATTGCACAGCAATTGGAACGCCGGGTATCTTTCCGTCGTGCTATGAAGCGTGCAGTTCAGAGTGCTATGCGCATGGGTGCTTTGGGCATTCGTGTAAATGTTGCAGGCCGTTTGGGCGGCGCTGAGATCGCGCGTACCGAATGGTACCGCGAGGGTCGGGTTCCTTTGCATACACTTCGTGCTGACATCGATTACGCTCCTGCAGAGGGTCTGACAGCCTATGGTATCATTGGTATCAAGGTCTGGATTTTCAAAGGCGAGATAATGGAACACGATCCAGCCGCACGTGATCGTAAATCGCAAGAATTGCAAGATGGCCCAGCACCTCGTGGTGCAGGTGGCAATCGCCGCAACGACCGCTAAGGAGAAGAAAAATGCTTCAACCAAAGCGTACTAAATTCCGGAAAATGCATAAAGGCCGTATCCACGGTGAGGCTAAGGGTGGTAGCACTCTTAATTTTGGTTCATTCGGCCTGAAGGCAACTCAACCTGAGCGTATTACTGCGCGTCAGATTGAGGCAGCTCGCCGTGCTATGACGCGTCATATGAAACGCCAAGGCCGTGTGTGGATTCGGATATTTCCAGACCTTCCCGTGACCTCGAAGCCAACCGAAGTTCGGATGGGGAAAGGTAAGGGCTCAGTTGATTTTTGGTCTGCCAAAGTCAAGCCTGGTCGGGTTATGTTCGAAATAGATGGTGTGTCAGATGTTGTTGCGCGCGAGGCTTTGCGCCTTGCGGCAATGAAACTTCCAATAAAAACCCGCGTAGTTGTTCGCGAAGATTGGTAAAAATTAGGTTAGGACAACTTGCCTTAAGATAATTAAGCCCCTGCCAAGCGATTGGTGGGGGCTTTTTCGTTTAGGAGCAGCTGTAATTGAAGCTGACAGAAATACGGTCTTCATCCACCATATTCATGGGCACTTCATGGCGCAGCCAGCTTTCCCAGAGTAGCACATCCCCAACCTGGGGTTTAGCATAGATAAAACTACGTAGTTCCTCGCGTGCATCCTTTGTTTGAGTGGGGGCGGCCATCATCATGGTGAGGCGTGGGTCTTCAAACTTTATGGCACTTGTGCCTTCAGGCATGGCTACATAGGTTGTGCCGCTGATCACCGAATGTGGGTGAATATGGGCCGTGTGAATGCCGCCGAAGGGCAGTATGTTTATCCATAAACTATCAAGAGTGACTTTCTTTTCGCTGAGATCAAATTCAAGATCCTTGCCGAAGGCTTCCACATGTTTGTCCAGGGCCTGGATTACATTCCTAAAGATTGGGAATCGCCAATCTAAGTCGTTGAGTGAGGAATAGCTTGTGTAGCCAGGAAAATCGTTTTTCTCGCACCAGGCTTGGCCGGCTTCGTCGTCCTCAGCAATAGTAAGGCACGAGCTCTTCAACTCAGATTGATCAACGGCTTGACCTAGTTCTGACAAGGCAGCGTGGTAAAGGCGGGTCGCGAATAGCGATTTTATACAAGACATGTATGCATTATAGCTGACCTAAAGGTGCAGTACGAGGAAGAATTAAGGGTAGCCCACTCCGCTGGCAATCTCTATTTGGCACCTTAACATAACATGTAAAACTTTGATCGATGTGGAAATAGCCTCATTGGGGTTGCTATGTGCTGCATTCCCCACTAGAGCAATATCTCGTTATGGACTCCACTAGAATCAGGGTAACCCTTTTGGCGCCCGCTAGTGATGTTGAAAGGAAAAGGCAATGAATGCCAACGAACTTCGGGATAAGACCCCGGACCAGCTACGTGATGAACTGGTAACACTGAAAAAAGAAGCATTTAATCTGCGCTTTCAGCAGGCGACTGGCCAAATGGAAAATACAAGCCGAATGCGTCAAGTGCGCCGGGGTGTGGCTCGCGTCAACACAATTTTGAACCAAAAAGCGGCCGCCGCCGCAGGCGAGGAGTAAGCCTTATGCCCAAACGTATCCTGTCCGGCGTCGTTACATCGAACCAAAACGAGCAGACTGTGACTGTATCTGTAGAACGTCGCTTTAAGCACGTTTTACTTCAAAAAACTATTCGTAAGTCTAAGAAGTACAGGGCTCACGATGAAAAAAATGCTTTCAATGTAGGTGACCTCGTTCGCATTCAAGAATGTGCACCTAAATCGAAAACTAAACGCTGGGAAGTTATTGCAGAATAATTTTGCAGATTAATCGAAACCCTGGGGGATATTGCGGCATCGCACCCCATAGGTCGGGAGTAACCACATGATCCAGATGCAAACAAATCTGGATGTAGCTGACAACAGCGGCGCACGCCGCGTTCAGTGCATCAAGGTTTTGGGTGGTTCCAAGCGTAAATACGCATCCGTAGGCGACGTTATTGTTGTCTCGGTTAAGGAAGCCATCCCACGTGGCCGTGTTAAGAAGGGTGACGTCCGTAAGGCCGTTGTCGTTCGCACAGCCAAAGAAGTTCGCCGAGAAGACGGCACAGCGATCCGCTTTGATCGAAATGCCGCAGTTATACTCACCAATGCCAATGAGCCGGTAGGTACACGTATATTCGGACCAGTTGTTCGTGAGCTGCGGGCCAAGAACTTTATGAAAATCATTTCACTCGCACCAGAGGTGCTTTGACATGGCTGCTAAATTAAAAAAGGGCGACAAAGTAGTCGTCTTGGCTGGTAAAGATAAAGGTAAGCAGGGTGAAATTTCCTCTGTAAACCCGTCTGCCGGTAAAGCTATTGTAGATGGCTTGAACATGGCGATCCGCCATACAAAGCAGTCTCAGTCTGACCAGGGTGGGCGCATTCCGCTAGCGATGCCGATTCAGCTGTCAAACTTAGCGCTGATCGATGGCAATGGTAAAGCAACCCGCATTGGGTTCCGTGAAGAAGATGGTAAAAAAGTACGATTTGCAAAATCAACTGGGGAGACCGTATAATGTTGGATACAGCAAACTACACTCCGCGCTTGAAGGCTCTTTATGCGACCGAAATTAAAGCCGCAATGAAGGAAGAGTTTGGTTATAAAAACGACATGATGATCCCGCGTTTGGAAAAAATTGTTCTAAATATGGGTATTGGTGATGCCGTGAAAGACACCAAAAAAGTAAAGCATGCGCAAGAAGCCCTGACACTAATTGCAGGTCAAAAGGCCGTGGTTACTAAAGCCAAAAATTCAATAGCGGGTTTCCGCGTTCGTGAAGATATGCCTTTAGGCACTAAGGTCACGTTGCGTGGTGATCAGATGTATGAGTTTATGGATCGTCTGACCACAATCGCCCTGCCACGTGTACGCGACTTTCGCGGCGTGAAAGGTTCTTCGTTCGATGGTCGTGGCAACTATGCCATGGGCCTTAAAGAGCATATCGTGTTTCCAGAAATCGATTTCGACACCGTTGTTGATATGCTGGGCATGGATATTATTATCTGTACCGACTCTAAGTCGGATGCGGAAGCCAAAGCGCTGTTGAAGCATTTCAACATGCCCTTCAACAGCTAAGGATCTGCGAAATGGCTAAAAAATCAATGATTGCCCGCGAAGTAAAGCGCCAGAAGTTGGTGGACAAGTATGCCACCAAACGTGCTGAACTTAAAGGTATCGCGCGCGACGAAACCCGCCCCATGGAAGAGCGTTTCAAGGCACAGCTAAAACTTGCCAAGTTGCCACGCAATTCATCTGCAACACGACTTCATAACCGCTGTCAGCTCACTGGCCGTCCTCATGCTTACTATCGTAAGCTGAAGGTCAGCCGGATCGCGCTGCGGGAACTTGGCTCATCTGGCCAAATCCCCGGTATGGTTAAGTCAAGCTGGTAAGGAGTTTAAAAAATGAACGATCCTATCGGTGATATGCTGACCCGTATTCGTAACGCTTCGTTGCGTGGAAAATCCACTGTGGAAACGCCCGCTTCGAAAGGACGCGCATGGGTGCTGGATGTCCTAGCCGACGAAGGCTACATCCGTGGCTATGAAAAAACGACTGGTAAAGATGGCCACCCGGCTATCGAAATCAGCCTCAAATACTATGATGGAACGCCTGTGATCCGCGAAGTTAAGCGTGTTTCTAAGCCCGGTCGTCGCGTGTATTTGGGTGTAAAAGACATCCCCGTTGTCCGTCAGGGCTTGGGTGTGTCGATTGTCTCCACCTCTCGAGGTGTGATGTCGGATTCTAGTGCACGAGCCAACAATGTTGGTGGCGAAGTGCTCTGTACGGTCTTCTAAGGAGTAAGGTATGTCTCGTATTGGTAAAAAACCGGTCGAGCTGCCCTCAGGTGTCTCGGCATCTGTGTCCGGCCAGACCGTTGAAGTTAAGGGTCCAAAAGCGACCCGTAGCTTTACCGCCACTGATGATGTGACAATCACAGTACAAGAAAATAACGTATCGGTTGAGCCTCGTGGCAAATCCAAGCGCGCGCGTCAGCAGTGGGGCATGTCCCGCACTATGATTGCTAATATGGTAACTGGTGTTTCTGCTGGTTTCAAAAAAGAGCTTGAAATTAATGGCGTGGGTTATCGGGCACAGATTCAGGGAAATATCCTGAAATTGTCTCTGGGCTACAGCCACGACGTAAATTTTGATATTCCGACAGGTGTGACAGTCACGGCAGCTAAGCCAACTGAGATCACAGTTGAAGGAACGGATGAACAACTTGTTGGCCAAGTCGCGGCAAATATTCGCGAATGGCGGAAACCAGAGCCTTACAAGGGCAAAGGGATCAAATACAAAAACGAGTATATCTTCCGTAAAGAAGGTAAGAAGAAGTAGGGACCCAGGATATGGCAAATAGCAAAAGAACTCTGTTTCTGAAGCGCCGCCTGCGCGTTCGGAACAAATTACGAAAAATCAACACTGGTAAGCCCCGGTTGTCGATTCATCGTTCTTCGAAAAACATCTCGGTTCAGGTGATTGATGATGTTCAAGGAATAACCTTGGCATCCGCATCCACTCTGGAAAAAAGCCTTGGTTATGTTGGCAAAAATAACGTGGATGCCTCTGCAAAAGTGGGCTCTGTTATCGCGGAGCGTGCTAAAAAAGCGGGCGTCGAGGTAGTACTGTTCGACCGTGGTGGCCGCCTCTTTCATGGGAAAGTTAAGGCCCTAGCCGAAGCTGCTCGTGAAGGTGGTTTGAAATTTTAAAGTAAGCGCAGGGGGGCAGCTATGCCCTCCTCGATGATGCCGCGGCGCTATGCTGACGGACATCGCAGACATAGGGTGCTTGGCGCTCGCAGCTCAGGAGGCCAAGATGGCTGAGAGAAATAACCAACGGGGCAACCGTCGTGAACGCGATGAAAACCCAGAATTTTCTGATCGCTTGGTTGCGATCAACCGCGTTTCCAAAACTGTAAAAGGCGGTAAGCGATTTGGCTTTGCTGCTTTGGTGGTGGTGGGCGACCAGAAAGGTCGTGTCGGCTTTGGTAAGGGTAAAGCTAAAGAGGTGCCTGAGGCTATCCGAAAAGCTACAGAACAAGCTAAGCGCCAATTGATCCGCGTGCCTTTGCGCGAAGGTCGTACGCTGCACCATGACATGGAAGGCCGTCATGGGGCTGGTAAAGTTGTTATGCGTTCAGCACCACAAGGTACAGGCATCATCGCCGGTGGTCCAATGCGCGCAGTGTTTGAAATGTTGGGCCTGCAAGACGTTGTTGCTAAATCAATCGGGTCACAAAACCCATATAATATGATCCGCGCCACAATGAATGGCCTGCAAAAAGAGAGCAGCCCACGTATGGTGGCTCAACGCCGTGGTAAAAAGGTTGCAGATATCTTGAACAGGGGTGATGCACCGGCTGCCGCTGCTGAACCTGCAGAAGCTTAAGGAGCGGAATCATGGCAAAAACCATCGTGGTAAAACAAATTGGTTCACCAATTCGTCGCCCAGCCAAACAGCGACAAACGCTGATAGGCCTTGGCTTGAACAAAATGCATCGCACGCGTGAGTTGGAGGACACACCTTCAATTCGTGGTATGGTCAACAAGATCTCGCATATGGTTCAGATAATTGAGGAAAAAGGTTAAATCTCATGAGAGATTATATTCTGAGCTTGTAGGTAGAAACCCCACCTATTGACAGGTGGGGGATTCCGTTTTCCAGTACATTAATTTCTGGTCCTTTGGGGCCGGCGGCAGTAGCCTTTGTACTTGATACCAGTCTCAGGTCCAACTATACGCCACAAGTGGCCAGTTTTATGAGCCAAGAATCAATCAAGCCGTGGTTGGCCCGCTTACGCTTCAGGGGCTACATCCGGTAAAGGAGAAGCGTAATGAGACTTAATGAACTGCACGACAATCCTGGTGCAACAAAAACCAAGAAACGCATTGCGCGTGGGCCAGGTTCGGGAAAAGGTAAGACTGCTGGTCGTGGTATGAAGGGCCAGAAATCTCGTTCTGGTGTGGCCATCAAGGGTTACGAAGGCGGTCAGATGCCATTGTACCAACGTTTGCCAAAGCGCGGCTTTAACAAGCCTAACCGCAAAGAGTTCTCCGTTGTTAATTTGGGTCTCATCCAAAAGTTCATAGATGACGGCAAGCTAACTGGTGATATTACTGAAGACAGCCTGATTGAATCCGGTTTAGTGCGTCGCAAGCTTGACGGTGTGCGGGTTTTGGCGAAAGGCGATTTCACCGCCAAGGCCATTATATCAGTCACAGGTGCGTCTGGAGCTGCGAAAGCTGCTGTGGAAGCTGCTGGTGGCTCGCTTATATTGTTACCACCTGTGTCTTCAGAAGAATAGGCGGTTGCGAGCGGCGCACAAGCTGCTTACATAACTTTTAAGTTCCAAGCGCCGCCATGGGGGACCCCCCCATTGGCGGTGGTTTTGTTTTAGGGAGTTTTAGAATGGCATCTGCCGCCGAACAAATGGCCGCGAATTTAAGCTGGGGCACCTTGGGTAAAGCCACGGAATTGCGCCAGCGTATTTTCTTTACTGTAGGCCTGTTGATTGTGTACCGAATTGGTACCTATATTCCTGTGCCGGGTATTGATGCTATCGCTTTGCAACAATTTATGGATCAAGCCGCTTCAGGCATTGGCGGTGTCTTGTCGATGTTTACCGGTGGCGCTTTAGCGCGCATGGGCATTTTTGCACTTGGCATCATGCCTTATATCTCCGCCTCGATCATTATTCAACTTTTGGGTGCTATGTGGGAGCCGCTTAAGCAGCTCAAGAAAGAAGGTGAGCTGGGCCGGAAAAAGATCAATCAATATACGCGCTACGGCACGGTATTATTGGCGACTTTCCAAGCCTATGGCCTGGCGGCAAGTTTGCAAGCTGGCGATTTAGCGTCTGAGCCAGGCTTCTTCTTCATCGCGGCCTGTGTAATCACCTTGGTTGGCGGAACTATGTTTCTAATGTGGCTGGGTGAGCAAATTACTGCTCGTGGCATTGGGAATGGTATTTCTTTGATTATCTTTGTGGGCATCATAGCTGAGCTGCCTGCCGCTTTTGGTCAGTTCTTTACCCAAGGCCGTTCTGGTGCGATTGGAACAGGCACCATGCTTGGCGTTATTGCAATGCTGGTCTTCACCTTGGGATTTGTTGTGTTCATGGAGCGAAGCCTGCGTAAAATTCACATTCAATACCCGCGCCGTCAAGTAGGTATGAAAACTTATGATGGTGGATCAAGCCATTTGCCGATAAAGGTTAATCCAGCTGGCGTTATTCCGGCGATCTTTGCATCGGCTCTATTGCTATTGCCAACAACTTTGGCAACCTTTTCTGGTGGGCAATCTGGTCCCGTTATGTCAACGGTCCTCGCATATTTTGGCCCCGGTCAACCCGCCTATTTGGCGTTCTTTACTGCGATGATCGTATTCTTTACGTATTTTTATACTCGTGAAGTTTCTTTCAAGACTGACGAAGTGGCTGATAATCTCAAAAACCAAAATGGTTTTGTACCGGGTATTCGCCCTGGCGCAAAGACAGCAGAGTATCTTGATTATGTTGTTACGCGGCTTTTAGTCCTAGGTTCAGGTTATCTTGCTCTCGTGTGTTTGATCCCCGAAATCCTCCGTAGCCAATTTGCCATTACTGCTTACTTTGGCGGCACCTCGATCTTAATCATTGTATCTGTAGGTATGGATACAATCCAACAGGTCCAATCACATTTGCTGGCGCACCAATATGAAGGGCTGCTTGAGAAATCACAACTACGTGGCAAGCGCCGTGGCAAAAAAGGTGGAGTAACACGTCAATGAATATTATTCTGCTTGGCCCACCGGGTGCCGGTAAAGGAACACAAGCTAAGATTTTGGTTGACGGTCGTGGTATGGTCCAGCTGTCCACAGGCGATATGTTACGCGCAGCTAAAAGCTCAGGAACGGACATGGGCAACAAAGTAGCTGCCGTTATGGAGGCTGGCCAGTTAGTCACAGATGAGATTGTGATTGGTTTGATTGCAGAGAAACTGGACGGAGAGGCTTCTGGTGGTTTTATCTTCGATGGCTTTCCACGTACATTGGCGCAGGCGGATGCTTTGGGAGCTCTTTTGGTATCAAAAGGGGCATCTCTGGATCATGTGATAGAGATGCAAGTTGACGATCAAGCCTTGGTTGACCGGATCACGTCCCGCTCGACCTGTGGTTCATGTGGTGAAGGATATAACGATATTTCAAAGCCTATCCCAGCTAACGGCATTTGTTCAAAATGTAATGGGTCTGACTTTCAGCGGCGTTCTGATGACAATGAAGACAGCCTAAAAAACCGGTTGATGGCCTACTACAAAGAAACGTCCCCGTTGATTGGCTATTATTACGCTAAGGAAGTGCTGACTTCTGTTGATGGTTTAGCAGACATTGATGAAGTGGAATCGTCCATTTCGAGTGCTTTGGGTTAAGCTCTTGACGTTTTGAGGAAATCCCCATAATTCAACTTATCTCTATTAAGAGAATCATAAGAGCCATGCGCATGGCTCAGAGTACCTCATCCGCAGGCTCGACGGCATTTGCCCCGGGCCTGTATCTGTGAAAAAAGGTTCCGGCGTTACGGAACCGCAGTTAAAAAGGAATATGCCGTGGCCCGTATTGCCGGCGTAAACATCCCGACCCACAAAAGGGTCCCGATTGCCCTAACTTATATTACTGGTATTGGCTTGACTTCGGCCAAAGAAATCTGCGCAAGCGCAAACATCGATGAGGCTCGTCGTATGAATGAGCTTAGCGATTCAGAAGTTATTGCCATCCGTGAGCACATTGATGCGACATACAAAGTTGAAGGTGACTTGCGTCGTGAAGTTCAAATGAACATCAAGCGTTTGATGGATCAAGGCTGCTACCGTGGCCTGCGCCATCGCCGTAATCTGCCTGTACGCGGACAGCGTACACACACCAATGCGCGCACGCGCAAAGGCCCAGCGAAAGCAATCGCTGGCAAGAAGAAGTAGGGGCAGATAAATGGCACGTGATAAAAAAGCGCCTAAGCGCAAAGAACGCAAAAACATTGCAGCCGGTGTTGCGCATGTTAATAGCTCGTTCAACAACACAAAAATATTGATCTCTGACGTACAGGGCAACGCGATCGCATGGTCGTCTTCTGGCACCTGTGGCTTTAAAGGCTCCCGAAAATCAACCCCCTATGCTGCTCAGATGGCTGCTGAAGATGCAGGCAAAAAAGCCCAAGACCATGGTGTAAAAACTTTGGAAGTTGAAGTTCAGGGCCCGGGTTCGGGTCGTGAGAGTGCTCTGCGCGCTTTGGCAGCAATGGGTTTGAATATTACATCTATTCGTGATGTTACACCAATGCCGCACAACGGCTGCCGCCCACCAAAGCGCCGCCGCGTATAAAATTTTATTACCTTGTGGCGCGTAGGCTCTTTCTGAGTGCCATAAGGACGTTTTTTTCCCTCGAGCGTCTTTGTTTTTAGGGACATGGAGCAAAGACAAGAATGGAGGACCGCATGATCCATAAGAACTGGGCAGAGCTGATTAAACCTATGCAGCTTGAGATTAAGCCAGGAAATGATCCTAGCCGACAAGCTACACTGATTGCCGAACCACTGGAGCGGGGCTTTGGCCTCACGTTGGGCAACGCATTACGCCGCGTTCTGATGTCATCACTTCAAGGTGCTGCGATTGCCAGCGTACAAATTGATAATGTATTACATGAATTCTCTAGCGTAGCTGGTGTTCGTGAAGACGTGACCGACATCGTTTTAAATCTAAAAGGTGTTGCTATCCGTATGGAAGTTGAAGGCACCAAGCGTTTAACTGTCCAGGCAAAAGGACCCGGTGTTGTTACTGCTGGTAATATCATCGAATCTGCTGGAATTGAGGTTCTTAACAAAGAACACATCCTATGCCATTTGGATGAAGGTGCTAACTTATTTATGGAGCTCACCGTTAATACTGGCAAAGGCTACGTTGCGGCTGAGAAAAATCGGCCGGAAGATGCGCCGATTGGGTTGATCCCAATCGATGCGATCTATTCGCCAGTAAAAAAAGTAAGCTACGACGTTCAGCCAACCCGTGAAGGCCAGGTTTTAGATTACGACAAACTGACTTTAAAGATTGAAACTGATGGATCTTTGACACCAGACGACGCGTTGGCTTACGCCGCTCGGATTTTACAAGATCAACTGTCTATTTTTGTGAACTTTGAAGAACCTGAAAGTGCCAATGCCGATTCGGAAGATGACGGTTTGGAATTTAATCCGCTGCTGCTTAAGAAAGTAGATGAGTTGGAGCTTTCTGTGCGTTCCGCAAATTGCCTGAAAAATGATAATATTGTTTACATTGGTGATTTAATCCAGAAGACCGAAGCTGAAATGCTGCGGACACCAAACTTTGGCCGGAAGTCTTTGAATGAGATCAAAGAAGTTCTGTCCGGTATGGGTCTGCATTTGGGCATGGATGTAGAGGATTGGCCGCCTGACAATATCGAAGATTTGGCTAAAAAGCTTGAAGACAACTTCTAAACGGTTGGCGGGGTAAGACCCGCCCGCCACACGGCTGGGCAATACTGCCCCAATAGGGAGAGGTTCACTCGCATGTGCCTCCAGACAAAGAAAAATGTAAACGGAGAAATAATATGCGTCATGCACGTGGCTACCGCCGCCTGAACAGAACTCACGAGCATCGCAAAGCGATGTTTGCGAATATGGCTGGCTCTTTGATAGAACATGAACAGATCAAAACAACATTGCCAAAGGCAAAAGAATTAAAATCTATAATCGAGAAGCTTATCACATTAGGAAAGCGCGGTGATGAACATGCTCGTCGTCAAGCTATGAGCCGTTTGAAGCAGCACATGTTTGTTACTAAATTGTTTGATGTGCTTGGCCCACGCTACGCAGAACGCCAAGGTGGCTACGTGCGCGTCCTGAAAGCTGGTTTTCGCTATGGCGATATGGCACCGATGGCGATCATTGAATTTGTGGACCGCGATATAGATGCAAAAGGTGCTGCTGATAAAGTTCGTTTGGAAGCAGTGGACAAATAAGACTAACGTTATTTTTATTTAAGGGCCTCAGCGTATGCTGGGGCCTTTTTTATGAATAATCACGCTGAGGGCCCGGCTCAAGGTTGGGCAGAGTAAACTATTCTTACGTTTAGTCTGAAGTCTATTAATGAACGACGAAAACCAGCACACTTTAGGGCGTTTGGGCGCTTAGGTGGAGGGTTGGATGTTTACCTTTCAGGTGCCTGCTGCTTAGGGTAGGGGCTGATGATGGATTTATTTGACACCCCGGGCAAAGGCCCCCTAGAAATAGATGGGTTGAGTCCTTTGGCGGATCGTTTGCGACCGCAATCTTTGGCTGAGGTGATTGGGCAACGCCAAATTTTGGGTCCTGAGGCCCCGCTGTCGGTGATGCTGGCGGCCAGGGTGTTGAGTTCGATTATTTTCTGGGGCCCGCCTGGGGTTGGCAAGACCACCATTGCGCGTCTCTTGGCGCAAGAGACTGATCTGCATTTTATTCAAATCAGTGCAATTTTTAGCGGTGTTCCTGAGTTACGTAAAGTGTTTCAGACTGCTAAAATTAGGCGCGATAACGGGCAGGGAACTTTACTGTTTGTTGATGAAATTCACAGGTTTAACAAAGCTCAGCAAGATAGTTTTTTGCCTCTTATGGAAAATGGCACAATTGTTTTAGTGGGCGCCACCACGGAGAACCCGTCGTTTGAACTGAATGCAGCTGTTCTGTCACGGGCCCAAGTGATGGTACTAAAGCGGTTGGCCCTCGAGGAGTTAGAGCTGCTTGCCCAGCGGGCGGAAGCTGAGGCCGGGTTGCAGCTGCCGCTTGAAATTGACGCCCGGAGAAGCTTGCTTGAGATGGCGGATGGGGATGGCCGGAGCCTCTTAAACTTGATTGAACAGGTCATGGCTTGGCAGCTGAAGACACCTGCCGATCAATCTACATTGTCCAAGCGGCTGATGAAGCGTGCCGTGGTTTACGACAAATCTGGTGACAGCCACTATAATTTAATTTCGGCGCTCCATAAATCAGTGCGTGGATCCGATCCTGATGCTGCTCTGTATTGGTTTGCGCGCATGCTGGCCGGTGGTGAAGACCCCAGATACCTTGCCCGTAGGATCACGCGGATGGCGGTTGAGGATATCGGCCTGGCAGATCCGCAGGCGCAAAATGTATGTCTGCAGTCTTGGCATACTTATGAGCGGCTGGGCAGCCCCGAAGGTGAATTAGCTCTCGCTCAAGCGGTTACCTATCTGGCCCTCGCACCTAAATCTAATGCCGCCTATGTAGCCTATCAGGCTGCCGTACAGGATGCGAACCGGACGGGATCTCATCCACCGCCAAAACATATTCTAAATGCGCCTACAGATTTGATGAAGGAGCAAGGATACGGTGATGGATATGCCTATGATCATGATGCTGAAGATGGGTTTTCGGGGCAGAATTACTTTCCAGATGGCATGGATCGGCCGGGCTATTATGCGCCGGTTGAACGGGGTTTTGAGCGGGAACTTAGCAAAAGATTAGCCTATTTTGCAAAACTGCGTACGCGTCGTGGTGGTTGACAAACTGTTTACTCCAGCACATTGCAGCCCAATGCTTATTACAACATTACAAGTGGCCCTCGGCGGGGCAATCGGTGCGGCCCTTCGATTTTTGACTGGAGTTGGTATTTTGCGCCTGATTGGCCCGGGGTTTCCGGTCGCAGTGATGGGTGTGAATGTTTTTGGGTCCTTTATGATGGGGCTGTTTGTTGTGTTCGCCACTCAGCGTGGAGTTGCGCAGTTGAACCCCTTTGTGATGGCTGGTTTGTTGGGTGGGTTCACGACTTTTTCAGCTTTCTCACTGGAAGCTGTCAACTTGTTCGAGCGTGGGGCAATGGGGCAAGCCTTGGCCTATGTGGTAATGTCAGTTGTCTTGTCGATAGGTGGCCTAATGTTGGGCTTAATGATTGCGCGGGGGATATGGGCATGAGCCGGGTACAACTTCTAGAAGTGAATGAAGGTGATGGCGACCAGCGTCTTGACCGTTGGTTCCGCCGCAATTTTCCGCAGGTACAGCAGGGCCAGATTGAAAAGATGTGCCGTAAAGGCGATATTCGCGTTGACGGTAGCCGTGTAAAGTCAAATTCACGGGTTGAGGTGGGCCAAATCGTTCGTATTCCTCCGCTACCTGACACACCAGCTCCACCCATCATAGATAAGAAAATTACTGATGCGGATGCAAAGATGATCCAAGCTTGCGTGCTTTACCGCGATGATCAAATTATCGTCTTGAACAAACCTCCAGGCCTCCCGGTCCAGGGAGGGAGTAAGCAACATCGGCATGTGGATGGTCTGACCCCGGCGCTACGCTTTGGTTACGACGAAAATCCGCGCCTTGTGCACCGCTTGGACAAAGATACTTCGGGTGTTTTGATCCTGGGCCGCACGCGTCAAATGACGGCCTCCTTGACAGAAGCTTTTAGGCATCGCGAGACGCGGAAAATTTATTGGGCGGTTGTGGCCGGTGTGCCGCATCCAAAAATGGGCACGGTAAAATATGGTTTGGTGAAGGCTGGCGGGCATGGCCCGGCGGGTGAAGGCGAGAAGATGCAATGTGTGCACCCCAATGAAGTCGCAAAAACACCAGGTGCAAAGCGCGCCACTACAGATTACGCGGTTTTGTCTCCTCTGGGCAGTAGGGCCGCGTGGATTGCTTTGGTTCCGGTAACTGGCCGCACCCATCAACTGCGCGCGCACATGGCCGAAATGGGCCACCCTATAGTAGGGGATGGTAAGTATGGTGGTTCTGGCCAAGAAAACCTTGGGCATGGATGGGGTGCGCAATTAGGTGGTGACATTAGCAAGAAAATGCACCTTCACGCCCGACATCTAAGGTTGGAGCACCCTGTGACAAAAGCGATGTTGTCTTTCACAGCACCGTTGCCTGAACACATGCAGCGTACATGGGATCAAATGCAGTGGGATCCAAGAGATGTGGAGCTTGATCCTTTCGAGGGGGATGAATGACTCCACCACGGACGCTGATATTATTTGATGTGGATGGTACCCTGATAGACAGCAAAGCCCACATATTAAAAGCTATGGAGTTCGCATTTGATGCGCAAAAACTGCCGTTGCCCTGCCAAGAAGATATATTGAAAATTGTTGGTTTGTCTTTGTTTGAAGCATTTGGCCAATTGTGCCCGGGTGCCGATGATGCAGAGCGATTGGCCTTGGTGACTTCTTATAAAAACAGCTTTTCTAGATTGCGTCATACGACAGCACCCTCACCACTGTACCCAGGGGCACTGAAGTGTTTGGATCACCTTCAGGTCATTGGCTCTTATGTGCTTGGGATTGCAACGGGAAAATCCCGGCGTGGATTGGATTATGTGCTGTCAAATCCTGATCTGGCGGGCCGCTTTGCCACTGAACAAGTGGCGGACAACCATCCCTCAAAGCCACACCCTGCAATGGTGTTGCAAGCTATGGCCGAAACACGAGCATCCCGTGGTATCATGATCGGGGATACTTCATTTGATATGGAAATGGGGCGCGCTGCTGGCTTGAAAACGATTGGAGTTAGTTGGGGCTACCATAGCGCAAGCGTTGTTGGCAAAAATGCAGACCAGGTGATTGATGATTTTGATCAACTGCTGCCAGAAATTCAAAATTTGTGGAGTGACGGATGAGTGATTGGGCTGCCAAACGATTTTGGAGCAATGTGACCATTGAGTGCCGTGATGCGCAGTATGTTATTTTATTAGATGGCAGATTGGTCAAAACACCGGCGAAGGCAACATTAGTGCTTCCATCCCATGCAATGGCCGAAGCTATTGCCGCCGAGTGGGATGCGCAGGACGACAAGATTGATCCTCAGACTATGCCTGCTACCCGATCCGCCAACGCAGCACTTGATAAAGTGACCCCACAAAAGGCCGAAGTTGCAGCACTCATTGCGGCTTATGGCGAAGATGATTTTTTGTGCTACCGCGCGCCGGCACCGCAAGAGCTAATTGAACGGCAAAAAGAGGCGTGGGATCCGCTTCTAGCTTGGGCAGCTGAAGTGCTTGATGCGCCTTTGCTGACGGTTGAGGGTGTGATGCATGTGGAGCAACCTGCAAGCTCTGTGATCAATCTAAAAGCCCTTGTGACAGCGCAAACGCCTTTTGAGCTGGTGGCGCTTCATGACCTAGTGAGCATGTCTGGCTCGCTAGTGATTGGCTTGGCAGCACAAGCTGGCGCTTTTGATAACGATGATTTGTGGATGAGGTCTCGTTTGGACGAGCTCTGGCAAATTGAACATTGGGGACAGGACGATGACGCTGACGCTACGGCAGCCATCAAGCGAGACGCTTTCTTGCATGCCGACCGGTTCTATAAATTGAGCGCGAAAGATTAGTACACTAAAGTACACTATAATAAATTGCCAAAAACTGGATTCATTTAAAAAATAAAAGTAAGCATACTTAAAGACTTCTCTTGACCGAATCTCTCTAAACTGACCATGATAGTCGTCATTGTGGGGGTAATGCCTTTGCATTCATGCCGATCAATAAGATTGGATTAGATCGTCCCGAACGGGACTGACAATAGGATGGTGTAAAAATGAAAAAAACCATATTTTTTGGTGCGTTGGCTGTTGCTGGCCTTGCGGCTGGCATAGTATCTGCTGGCACTCTTGATGATGTTAAAGCACGTGGCAAACTGAACTGTGGTGTGAGCACTGGTGTTCCAGGTTTTGCACAACCAGATGCAAACGGTGTGTGGCAGGGTTTTGACATTGCCGTATGTCGCGCGGTTGCTGCGGCTGTTTTGAACGATTCAGACGCTATAGAATTTGTGCCAACCACAGGTAAAACACGTTTTACTTCTTTGGCTTCTGGCGAAATCGATATGCTGGCCCGCAACACTACATGGACAATGAGCCGTGACGTTGACCTGAAGTTCGAATTTATTGGTGTTAACTATTACGATGGCCAAGGCTTCATGGTTAAGGCATCGACCGGCATAACTTCAGCAAAAAGCCCAGACATCGATGGTGTTACAGTGTGTATCCAGACTGGAACAACTACTGAGCTTAATCTTGCGGATCACTTTCGTTCAATCGGCATGAGCTATGAGCCACTACCGGTCGAATCTGGTGCTGAGGCAGTTACTCAGTATATGGCCGGAGCATGTGACATGTTCACTACTGACCGCTCTGCACTCGCAGCGCGTCGTGCAAACATGGAAACTCCAGAAGATCACGTGTTACTTCCAGAGATCATTTCAAAAGAACCACTCGGTCCACTAGTTCGCCATGGCGATAACGACTGGGCTGACGTGGTGCGTTGGACATTGAACGCCCTGATCACAGCAGAAGAATTGGGCGTGACATCTGCTAATATTGAAGAAATGGCCAAAGGGACTAACAACCCAGAAATGAACCGCCTTTTGGGTTCAGAGGGAAACTTGGGTGAAATGTTGAACTTGGACGCTGATTGGGCCAAAAGGGCTATCAGTGTCGCCGGTAATTATGGCGAAATCTTTGAAGCCAACATTGGTTCTGGAACCATTATCGGCTTGGCTCGTGGTGTTAACGCCATGTGGACAGACGGTGGTTTGATTTACTCTCCACCTTTCCGTTAATTAGGTAACCTAATGTTAAAGGGCGCGTGCTTTGCGCCCTTTAACTATTACAATTCCGAGACAAATTTTAATTAGCCAGTAATAATTTATGGCAGTCATAGGTTTTGATTTTTATGTCCACATCCATCTCATCAGAGCGAGAAACCTTTCGGTTGTCGATGCTACTGAATGACAAACGCTATAGGTCTTATACGTTCCAGGCTTTTGCGCTGTTTGTGCTGATTTGCGTCGTCGCTTATCTAGGCAAAAACCTTGTAGAAAATTTAGCGGCTGCTGGATTAAATATTTCATATGGGTTTTTAGGTGAAGCTTCCGGCTATGATATAAACCAACGGCTTATTGAATATAGTAGCCAATCAAGCCACCTTCGAGCAGCCTTTGTGGGCATACTAAATACTCTGCTGGTAGCGTTCTTGGGATGTATAACAGCAACAATCTTGGGAATTACGGCGGGTATTTTGCGGCTCTCAAACAATTGGATCGTTGCCAAGTTGATGTCGATCTACGTTGAAATCTTCCGTAATGTGCCTGTGTTGATTTGGATCCTTATTATAAATTCGATCTTTCTCGCCGTACTTCCGCAGCCAAGAGCGTTCAAGGGCGAAAATCCTGAAGCTTCTATGCTGTGGGATATGTTTGCCTTTACTGGCCGCGGGATCTACGCTCCCAAGCCATTGTTCCTTGAAGGATCTGTGGTTGTTGTTGGGACTTTTATACTGTCGATACTCGCCATATTTGCCCTACGTCGGTATGCGCGGCACAAACTTTATTCTGAGGGAAGGTTAATTAATACATTGTGGCCAAGCCTTGCCTTGTTTGTTATTCCAACCGTGCTAATTTTTTATGCTTTAGGTAGCCCAATTGGGCTTGAATATCCTGAATTGAAAGGGTTTAATTTCAAAGGAGGTATCTATGCCCGTGGGGGTTTGATCTCGCTTTGGTTTGCCCTGTCAATTTACACGGGAGCGTTTATCGCCGAAGTCGTTAGAGCCGGTATTTTATCAGTGAATGAAGGTCAAACTGAGGCCGCAGCTGCGCTTGGCCTTCGGCCCAATTTTGTGATGAATTTAGTAGTTCTTCCGCAGGCTTTGCGCGTGATCGTCCCGCCACTCATATCCTTTTACCTTAATATTACCAAAAATAGTTCCCTGGCGCTTGCTGTAGGATATATGGACATTACGGGCACATTGGGTGGCATTACATTGAACCAAACGGGGCGTGCGATCGAGGCTATATTACTGCTTATGCTATTTTACTTGATAATTAGTCTGGGTATTTCGGCGATCATGAATATCTACAACCGCAGCATCATGTTGAAGGAACGTTGACGATGGCTAAAAATAATGCTGCGTTCGTTCGCCATCAATTGATTGAAGAACAGGCGCCTCCGATAACTGAAAGAGGTGTGGTGAAATGGGTCCGAGAAAATCTGTTTTCGTCCCCGTTTAATGTTATTATGACGCTTCTTTCACTTTGGGTGATCTATTCAATTATCGCGGGTGTTGCGCCGTGGTTTATAAATGGCGTATGGAATGCTAATTCCGTTCGTGACTGTTATGACATTTTGGACGGAGCGACAGGCGCCTGCTTTGCCGTGCTAAAAGAACGATTTCCCCAACTTATTTATGGTTTTAAGTACCCATCCACTGAATATTGGCGACCAAATACTGCAGTAATATTATTGCTATTTGCCCTGGCACCGATTTTGTTTCGCAAATTACCCCGTAAGTTCTTATTGTTTAGCCTAATTTACCCGTTTCTGGCTTATTGGCTAATTTGGGGCGGCACTCCTCTCGTGCCAGTTGTGGCGTTCTTGGGTTTTGTGATTGGTATATATTGCTTCCGCCGTTTTTCGGCCAATGCGTTTGCATTAGGAGCGATTATTGGCGTGATCGCGGCCAATATCTTCTGGGTGTTGGGTGGATATGTGGTTGATGCAAATGAAACTTTCCTAGCGCTGCAAGCGGTTCCGTCCCGTGACATGGGCGGCTTTATGCTGAACATTTTGCTGGGCACTATCGCAGTTGCTCTGTCTATACCTCTTGGTATTTTACTGGCTTTGGGGCGTAAGTCTAATATGCCGATAATAAAATGGATTTGCGTTCTTTTTATTGAATTTATTCGCGGCGTCCCCCTGATTACATTATTGTTTGTGGCCAACGTTATTCTGGCATTTTTCTTGCCGCCCGAAACGAGTATTGATCTGATCTTACGCGTGATTGTCATGATGACGTTTTTTAACGCCGCTTATATTGCCGAGGTTGTGCGTGGAGGTCTTGCGGCTTTACCGTCAGGACAATACGAGGCGGCCAACAGCTTGGGCTTGGATTACAGCAAATCAATGCGCTTTATCATTCTTCCACAGGCATTAAAAATTTCCATCCCGGGCATTGTAAATACGTGCGTTGGCATGTTGAAAGATACGACTTTGGTATCGATTATTTCTATGTTTGATCTTGTTGGTATGATCCGGGGTCCAATTTTATCGTCAACCTCATGGAACGGTGTCTACTGGGAACTGTTCGGCGCGGCGGCGACGATATTTTTTGTTGTTTGCTTTAGCGTGTCTAAATATTCTCAATGGTTGGAGCGTCAACTTGAAACTAGTAACCGTTAGAAAGAAGCTTTCAAAATGATCAAACAGGCAAAAAATGAAGTTTCTGATGAGATTGCAATCGGAATTAAGGGAATGAACAAGTGGTTTGGATCCTTTCATGCCTTGCGTGATATTGATCTTACGGTCAATCAGGGTGAAAGGATCGTGGTCTGCGGCCCTTCCGGTTCAGGAAAATCTACCCTTATTCGGTGTGTAAATGCACTAGAAGAACATCAGAGCGGTCAGATTATTGTTGATGGCATCGAGCTTACATCTGATATTAAAAATATCGACAAGATAAGATCCGAAGTGGGTATGTGCTTCCAACATTTCAATCTTTTTCCCCATTTGACAATTTTAGAAAATTGTACTTTGGCGCAGATATGGGTCCGTAAAACACCTAAGGTCGAAGCTGAGGAAATCGCTATGCATTTCCTTGAAAAGGTTAAAATTCCAGAGCAGGCAGATAAATACCCCGGCCAGCTTTCGGGTGGACAACAACAACGTGTGGCGATTGCGCGGTCTTTGTGCATGAAGCCACGGATCATGCTGTTTGACGAACCCACTTCTGCCCTTGATCCTGAGATGATCAAAGAGGTTTTGGATACGATGATCCAGCTTGCAGAAGATGGTATGACAATGATCGTTGTGACCCACGAGATGGGTTTTGCGCGCCAAGTGGCCAACAGAGTAATTTTTATGGATATGGGCCAAATCGTCGAGCAGAACGAACCAGAAGAATTCTTTAACAATCCTCAATCGGATCGTACCAAATTGTTCCTGAGCCAAATCTTAGGTCACTAACCTAACACTTGCTGAAATTGGGCCCTTCGGGGCTCTTTTTATACCAGAAGGTCATCTGGTGTCGTGAAATCAATAACCCGCGCCGAGGTACGGTCGTGGCTACAGTCCAACACCAATGTAGCTCCAGGGGGATAAACGAAGAACCGAGGGTGCGTTGGTTCTGGTGTTGCGATCTCGATTGCCAATTCCGCAATCCCAGGATTATGGGCCAAAACCAGCAGACATTCCGTATCAATGCTTACGGTTGCCAGTGTTAGGTTTTCTGGTGGCGCTAAATAGAGATCAGGCAAGATCACCGCCTCACACTTAGAATTGAGACCTGCAAAGGTTTGCTGAGTGCGTTTTGCGTCAGATATCAATGCATGGGTGGGTTGGTGTCGTTGTCTGATCAGCCATATTCCCAATTTTTCTGCATCACGTTGGCCTTTGTCGCTAAGGTTGCGTTCGTGGTCCTCAAGATTAAAGCTCCAATTGGCCTCTGTGTGGCGCATCAAGATTAGCTTCATTTTATAAACTGCTGCATGTGATACGCCGAATGTTCTGCGATCCTTGGATGCAGAGAGCTAATTGGGCAGGAACGGCGGACAAGACATCCTGTAGAGAGGCAGCGTTGGTCTGGGTCTGCGCGCATGTAGCCCCAGCAGGCATCTAAATTGTAGTCGCTGCCGATTAATGCTCCCACGGGGCAGGCCGTCATGCAGGGCTTTGTGCAGCTCGGGCATGGGCTCTCACGACGTGAAACCTGAATGGAATAATCGAAGCTCTAAAGCGCCCCGATAAGATACCAGAAGACCTGCCTCTGCCTGTACGGCCATTACAACAGGGCTTTGCCATGCACGATCACTTGCCAAGGCCCACTTGAGGAATGGGGCAGGCTGCGCCCCAAATGGGAAATGCGGTTTAGATCCTGTAACTTGTGCAACCCTCTCTATGATCCGGTGCGACCACCGATCCACGGGATCTGGCATGCGATCCTGCCATTCAGGGCTATCACATATAGCAGGCCAGTAGCTGGGTTCATGTGGCCCAAGTAAAATAATGCTGCCTGTTGATCCTGCCAATATGCCAAAGATTGTAAGGACGCTGAGCTTCGGTGACAGCTAGTAGTTCATCATATGTCATTTCCGAAAGAATGGCATAGTCAGTGACCAAATCAAGCGTGTTGGTCGCAAATCCCGCCACTGGAGGCCAATTTCCATCGTTTCATGCCCATCCTGTGGGGTTTGAGTGTATGTACCAAACAGGCGGTCCCACCATGATAAGGCAAATCCGAAGTTGGTGTCATGTTCGTGGCGATGCACTGAGTGATGGATCCGGTGCATATCTGGGGTGACCAAAACTGAGCGCAGCAAGCGGTCCAACCGTTGCGGCAATGCAATATTGGCATGATTGAACATGGTGGATCCATTTAGCAGGACCTCAAAAATAACCACGGCCCATACCATCGGGCCTAAGAGATAGACCAACCCAATTTTAAAAGTCATTGAGAGGGCAATTTCAATAGGATGGAACCGAATAGCTGTGGTGACATCAAACTCAATGTCCGAATGATGCACCTGGTGAATGCGCCAAAGCACTGGAATTTTATGACTGAGAACATGCTGCACCCATATAGCCAAATCCAGTAAGAGGACGACGATAATCATCTCGATCCAACTGGGTAGCGAGATCATATTTAAAAGTCCCCAACCCCGAGTGGTGGCATCAGCAGCGGCCAAAACGGCTGCGAAGGGCAGAAGTACGGCTAAAGCCCGCAGGCTGATGGTGTTGATGATCACCAAGAGCCAATTGGTCAACCAACGGCTCGTCTGATGCTGGCGTGGTCTGCGTGGCGCAAAGCGTTCGATTATGGCGAGGGCAATAAAAAGCCCAATGAAAATAGCCAAGCGGACTGCGGCCTCACTTTGCATTTGATGCACCCCACCTATGCCTACAGAGGCTCATGTTGGGATGCGAATGAGCGATCCTGCGCCATGATCTGTGAATAGTTCAAGTAAGCAGGCATTGGGTGCGCGGCCGTCCAGGATAACCACTGCCCGGACACCGCCTTCGATCGCTGTTAGGGCGGTCTCTGTTTTTGGGATCATCCCACCGGCAATCACACCAGATGCAGTCAAATCTCTAATTTTTTCTGGTGTCAGTTCGGTCAATACTTCGCCTTTGGCATTTTTAACGCCAGAAACATCTGTGAGCAACAAAAGCCGATCAGCCTTTAGGTTAGCAGCAATTGATCCTGCCATGGTGTCGCCGTTGATATTAAATGTTTCACCATTATCGCCAGCACCCAAGGGCGCGATAACGGGGATCATGTCGGCCTCAAAAAGTTTATTTAACAAAGTAGGGTCAATATCACGAGGAATGCCGACCAATCCTAGCTTGGGGTCGGCGGGGTCACAGGTAATCAAATTAGCATCCTTGCCTGAAAGCCCAACGGCGCGGCCGCCCTGAGCGTTAATCGCCTGCACAATCCGCTTGTTCACTAGGCCCGAAAGTACCATTTCAACCACTTCCATTGTGGCCGCATCGGTTACCCGCTTGCCATCAACAAACTCAGATTTGATGTTGAGCCGCTCCAGCATTTTGTTGATCATCGGACCACCACCATGCACGATAACTGGGTTTACGCCTACTTGCTGCATCAAAACGATGTCGCGGGCGAAAGTTTCCATCGCCTCATCACTGCCCATGGCATGGCCGCCAAACTTTATCACCACTGTAGCGCCGTCATAGCGTTGAAGATAGGGCAACGCTTTCGACAATGTACTGGCTGTCGTTAACCAATCGCTGTTCATGGGGATATCTCTCTTTGACCTAAACTAATGCAAGAGTAGTGATCCAAAGCTGTGCTGCCAAGAGCAATTTGAGGGATCTTGAGGCTATTCCAACCCTGCGATCACAGCACGTAGGGTGGCGAGGCCCTCACCTTTTTCAGAACTGGTGAGGATCAACTCTGGAAAAGCAGCTGGATGTTTGGCCAATTTGCTGCGGACTTGTTCCAAAACCTGGTCACGTTCGTGATCTTTGATCTTGTCTAGCTTGGTAAGCACTACCTGAAATGCCAAAGCTGATTTGTTCATCAGTTGCATGATTTCTTCATCTACGGGCTTCATGCCATGGCGGCTGTCCACCAAGACAAAAGCACGGCGCAAGTTTGGGCGGCCCGATAGATAATTTTTCAAAAGACGTTGCCATTTTTCGACTACGGCAACGGGCGCGTTTGCAAAGCCATAGCCGGGAAGGTCAACCAAATAACGTTCCTCTCCCAATTCAAAAAAGTTAATCTCTTGGGTTCTCCCCGGTGTATTAGAGGCGCGGGCAAGGCCCTTTCGATTAGCTATTGCATTGATCAAGCTGGATTTTCCAACATTTGAGCGTCCGGCAAAGCAGACCTCAACACGATCTGCGTCCGGCAACCCATCCATGGCTACCACGCCTTTTAAGAAGTCTACGGGACCCGAAAATAACTTCCGACCAACTTCAGAGGCCGCGTCGCTCTCAGGTTCAGCGATAGGGAAAGGTAAGATCATAGGAGCTCCAACGTATCTTCAATTGAGATTTCTCCGGACTGGATGACGCGAGCATACAAGCCAAAGTTTTGATGATTCCAACCGTCATTTAGGGCGCCCAGAGTATCTGCATCTCGCTCGCCTGTCTCTGGGTTCGCGGTTGTCGCCAGGCAGCGCACTACAGGCTCAACGCCTTCGAAAACAACGGTACCAATACGGAAGCGCTGATCGATCCAGTTGTGCTCGGCCCAAGGCTCGAGATCATCCAGCCAAATATTTCCACGCCACCGCAAAGGCGACACTGGAACGCCCATGCTTTCTGATAGTCTGCGCAAGGAGGCATGGCTGTTAATGCTAATCGACGGGTAATCGGTATCTGTAGATCCACGTTCTGGCACGCGGATGATGCGCGCAGATTGTGCTCGATCGGTTGGCATTAGAGGTTTTACCCAAGCTAGAAAACCAGAGAGTTGACGTTCGTCGTCTGGCTGAAATGTAAAGTCTTTCCTATTTGGATGTGAAAGTGTCAGGGCTTGCGCGGCCTCATCCAGCTTAGCTTCGATTGCCATTAAGCTGGGTGCCTTTGATCCGCGCGAGAAATTTACGCAAGGTACCCAGGTGCTACCATCTAGCAGTTGAGGCTTCATGCGCCACAGCCCAACACCGATCCCAGGGCATGGTTTCGCCTCTTGAAAGCGCGACCAGCTGCAAGGCCTCACGCCCATGGGATTTCAACGGGTGCCGAAAAATATCAGTAACGTGAGGCATTTCACTCGTCCTTTTTGGACTTCTTAAAGATATTGGTTATGTTGCCAAACACGTCGGCCTTTACGCCTTGGCTCCGCATGATTGCATATTGCTGAATAAACGTAATTGTATTGTTAGCGATCCAGTAAACTACCAGGCCAGAAGCAAACCCACCTAGCATGAACATGAAAACCCAAGGCATCCAGGCAAAGATCATCTTTTGAGTGGCATCTGTTGGTGCTGGGTTCAGCTGTTGCTGCATAAACATGGAAATACCTAGCAATAGTGGTAAAATCCCAATTAAAATCAAAGCAATGATCGAGCCTGCATCTGGTGTGCCCCAGGGTAGTAAGCCAAATAAATTCATAATCGAGGTTGGGTCTGGGGCCGAGAGGTCGTTGAAGGGTCCAAACCAGGTGGCGTGGCGCAACTCAAGCGTGACAAAAATCACCTTATAAAGTGAAAAGAAGATTGGAATTTGCGGCAATATGGGTAGACAGCCTGCAGCAGGGTTCACTTTATTTTTCTTATAAAGCTCCATCATGCCTTTCTGCATTTTTTGTTTATCGTCCCCGGCGCTCTCCTTGAGTTTCTCCATTTCAGGTTGAAGTTCCTTCATTCTAGCCATGGAAACATAGGATTTATAGGCGAGTGGTAGTAATAGAGCTTTGATGACCAGTGTCAGACAGATGATCGACCAGCCCATATTACCGATATAACCGTTTAAGAGTGTGTAGCAGCCAAAATATTGGTTTTGTCAGGAAGTAGAACCAGCCCCAATCGATGATATCTACAAAGCGATCAATACCACCATCGTTTTGATAGTTACGGATCACTTCCCATTCCTTGGGGCCCGCAAAAAACTGTGAGGTCACAGTTTTGTTGCGCCTGGAGCTATAGTTTTCGTGGGTTGCACCGCTTCAGTTAAATAAACGTCATTATTGATGTCATATTTGGCGACTGATTTGAAAGCACCTTTCGGTACCATTGTAGTCATCCAATAGTGATCTGTGAAGCCAACCCAGCCTCCCTCAGCCACTTGGACCACGTCAGCGGGCGCGCGTTCTTTTGGATTGATGTCAAATTTAGGCATCTTCTTATAAGCAGTTTCACTCAACTCACCATCCGACATACGCACCATGCCTTCATGCAAGATGAAGAACCCTTTCAGGTTGGGTGGCTCGCCGTGACGTGCTATCTGGCCGTAGGGTGCAAGCCCTACGGGGATCGCACTTGAGTTGGTTACGGACTGTTCGATATTGAACATGAAATTTTCGTCAATGGAGATAACCCTCTGGAATGATAAGCCTTTGCCATTGTCCCAATTAAGGGTGACTGGGGAGGAAGCTGTAAGGGTCGTGGAGCGTGAGGTCCAAAGTGTGGTGGGGCCTGGAACTTCAGTTGGGCTGACGCCGGATGCAGCGGCCCAGCCATTAATGCCATAATAGGCATGGTCGGACCCCTCTGGCGATAACAAGGTCACTATCGGGGAGCCTTCTTTGATTGTATCAGTGTAATCTTTTAAACGTAAATCATCAATCCGGCCTGCAAGAAGGGACAATGATCCTTCGAGGCGTGGTGTATCAATCGTAATCCGGCCAGCATTGGCTACGGCCTGTGCATTTCCAGACCCCATGTTTGTGTTTATATCGGCACTGCTGGCTGTTTCGGCAACTGATGCTGTTACCGGCAGGCCTTCAGCCGGGGGCGGAGCCGTTTGTGGTGGAGCAATTGCAAACCATGCAAGCATCACAGCAAAGCTGAGGCCTGTCGCTAAGAGAAGATTTTTATTTTGATCGTCCATTTGAGCCCACCATGCGTCATTTTCCCGGTTACCGGGTTACGTGGGGTTCAACCGTTGGGAAGGCAAAAGGTCAAGTAGATTCGGGTAATTTTGGGGTTTAAAAGCCTATGAGGCGATTTTAATGGCTGTGGCATGGGACGTGGGCTTTGATTAGCCTTTCTAGCGCTATTTATGAAACTAACTAAAGTCTCGGGGTCGGTAGACCTGAAGCTCTACGCATCACCGTATAAGCGATGCTAAACTACTCACAGCTCACTGTTGATTTTGACCACTGTGGTCTAAGTTTTTTGGGGGGGTAAGGCGCTTGGCCATAATCAAAGCTGTTGCCTCGGCCATCTCTATTCTGTTGAGCTTTTCAGCGTATCTCACGGTTGTGTACGTCTGGAACGGGGTCATAACCATTGCCACCAAAAGGGTGACACCGGCCCAAACGGCGGAGCGTTAGCCAGCTGCCCTTGAGGGCGCCATGCTTCTCCAAAGCTTCCAGAGCATATGCGGAACAGGTGGGTTGATAGCGGCAATTGAAGCCCACCCAAGGGCTAAAAACCAGCCTGTAAAGCCTCACTGGCGCTGCCACGATATGGGCAAAAACATTCACAGTTCAGATTGTAGTTTTTGTAAGGATTGAGCCAATTCGGTCTGCATGGCGGCAAAGTCAGTTGTGGCGGTCACATTGGCCCTACCAATCAAAACATAATCATGCCCGGGTTGGCCGCTGATTGGCAGAATTAGGCGTGCAATCTCACGCAACCGGCGTTTGGCCCTGTTACGCGCTACGGCATTTCCGACCTTTTTGGAACAGGTGAAGCCAACCCGCATTGGCGCATCATCTTTGCGGTTGCGAGACTGCAGAACAAAGCTTGTCGAATGTACGCGCTGGGCGTTGGCAAGCCGCAAGAAGTCTTTGCGCTGGGTTATGCGATTTAACAGCAGTAAGTCCGGCGAAGTTACCTCACCGGACTTACTATATGAAGTATCAGTCATCACCAAAAGAGCGCTTATGCGCTCAGTGATTTCCGGCCACGAGCGCGGCGTGCATTTAAAATTTTGCGGCCAGCTTTAGTCGACATACGTGAGCGGAAGCCGTGGCGGCGTTTGCGAACTAGGTTCGATGGTTGGAATGTGCGTTTCATCGCGGTGTCTCCGGATTGGATTAGCTCAAGTGCCAAGCCATATATTTCAAATCCGGTCTTTAGGCCCTGTTGCGCTGAGTCAAACAGACAATGCGATATTCTGATTGAAATTTAGATCTAAGTTAAAAAAATAAAACATTTTTTTAAATGTACCCGTGAGGGGGCTAGGAAGAATTTGTTTTGACAGTCATATCGTAGAAATATAAATCAGGAAATTGATATGTACCTTCAAATCTCTTTAATGCTTAATAAACTTGCGAAGTATCGGGCTCTGATTATTTTTCTGGTTGACGGCCTCCGCCGGCTATTATTTTTTGCATGATTACCTCAGCTTTGAGATGTTGCGCGAGCACAGAGAAACGCTGCTCAGCTTCCGCGACTCAAATTACATTGCGGCTGTTTTGACATTTATCCTCGCTTATCACTGTTAGTAGCCTTCTCAGTACCTGGTGGATTAATTCTGTCCATTACTGGCGGGTTTTTATTTTGGACCTTTCCAGGTGTATTTTACAATATGATTGGGGCAACACTTGGGGCGACCACAATTTTCTTTGCGGCGCGTTGGGGATTTGGAGCGCGACTTGCTGCTTCACTTGAGAACTCTGAGGGTTTGGTTAAGAAAATCAAAGATGGCATAGCTGAAAACCAATGGTCCATGCTATTCCTTATACGGCTAATCCCTGGTGTGCCATTCTTCCTAGCCAACCTAGTGCCAAGTTTTCTGGACGTACCATGGCGCCGGTTTGTAATCTCAACGTTTTTTGGGATTTTCCCAGGGGCCTTAGTTTTTAGCTCGATTGGTGCGGGATTAGGTGAGATCTTTGAGCGCGGAGAAAACCCAGATCTTGGAATATTTTGGGAGCCACAGATCATCTTCCCAATCCTTGGCCTCTGCGCATTATCGACCCTACCCATTATTTTAAAACGTATCCGTGGTAAGACTGGGCTTTGATCATGAAAACACTTACAACAGATGTCCTGGTGATTGGTGGGGGGTCTGGTGGATTGTCGGTTGCCGCTGGGGCGGTGCAAATGGGAGCACGTGTTGTGCTGCTGGAAGGTCATAAGATGGGGGGAGATTGCCTTAATTATGGCTGCGTACCCTCGAAAGCCCTACTCGCTGCTGGCGCTGCTGCCTATGCTCAGACAATTGGTGCAGGAATGGGGGTATCACCCGTTATTGCCAAATCTGATTATGCCAAAGCTAAGGATTTTGTTGGTTCTGTTATTGCTGAGATCAAGCCGCATGACAGTGTGGATCGATTTGAGGCGCTAGGTGTAAAGGTTATTCAAGAGTTTGGCCGGTTTATATCTCCAACAGCGGTGCAGGTGGCTGACACAGTGATCACCGCCCGGAGAATTGTTATAGCTACAGGGTCGAGACCCTTTGTGCCAGCCGTCCCGGGATTGGAAGATGTGCCCTACTATACTAATGAAAATATTTTCGACTTACGGGAAAAGCCGGATCACTTGCTAGTGCTTGGTGGTGGGCCCATTGGAATGGAGATGGCGCAAGCACATCGGCGGTTAGGTTGTGCGGTAACGGTAATTGAGGGCAAAAAGGCTTTTGGAAAAGAAGACCCTGAGATGGCTGCGATTGTTTTGCAAAAGCTGCGTGGGGAAGGCATCACGATCGTGGAGGCCGCTTGTGCCCAAAATATATCTTGTGCGGTGGGTGAAATCACGGTGGGAACTTCAAATGGCACTTTCAGGGGAACACATCTCTTGGTGGCGGCAGGCCGCCAGGTAAATATCGAAAAGCTCAACCTGGAAGCAGCAGGGATCGAACATCACCCTGGTGGGATCAAAGTGGATGCAGGTTTGCGGTCCAGCAACAGGAGGGTCTACGCGATTGGTGATGTGGCCGGCGATCTGAAATTTACTCATGTAGCAGGCTATCATGCGGGTGTCATAATACGGTCAATGCTGTTTGGCCTACCGGCCAAGGCCAAGGCGGACCATATCCCTTGGGCAACCTATACTGATCCGGAACTTGCACAGGTTGGTATGAACGAAGCACAGGCCCGAGCGAAGTTTGGCTCACGCCTTGACGTGGTAAGGTTTGATTTTTCAGGCAGTGATCGGGCTATTGCGACTAGTAAAACTGACGGTTTGATCAAGGTCATGATCGTGAAGGGGCGTCCGATTGGGGCTTCAATCGTCGGCGCAGGTGCAGGGGAGCTGATCGGCCTTTGGTCGATGGCCATTGCAAACAATCTGAAAATGTCAGCCATAGCGGCTACTGTTTTGCCTTATCCTTCCATGGGTGAAATTAATAAAAGAGCTGCTGGTGCATATTTTTCACCCAAATTGTTTGAAAGCCGTATTATCAAGCGGTTGGTTGCCTTTGTGCAGCGTTATTTCCCGTAATGAAGCTAGTCAGGGCAGAATCTTTGCCGGTTGCCTGCCAAAGGAAAACAACTGAGTTATTCGCAATATTGCCCTTGCATCCACTCCATCCTGCCGCTATCTCCCGGCTCAGTGGACCGATAGCTCAGCTGGATAGAGTACCTGACTACGAATCAGGGGGCCGGGGGTTCGAATCCTCCTCGGTCCACCAGTTACTTCGTTAATAGAAGTGGCATAACCCTAGTAAAAATTAGATAATCAGAAAACTTCTGAACCAGCACTTTTATTGTTGTATCCCAGTTTAGATTAGATCTAATCCTTACCCTACTATTGCTGCTGTTGTGTTAGGTAGGAGAGGGCGTTCTTTAATGGGCAAATGCACTATAGCGCTAAACAGGCCCACGCCGACACCGACCCACCATACGGCCGTATAGGTCCCGTAGGCGTCGTACATCCTGCCGCCCAGCCAGACGCCCAGAAAGCTGCCTAGTTGGTGCGAGAAGAACACAATACCAAAAAGCGTGCCCATGTAGCGAAGACCGTAGATGTGGGCGACCAAGCCGGATGTAAGCGGCACTGTGGCCAGCCAGAGTGAGCCCATGGCGAAGGAGAATATGACTACAGACATCGGGGTGATGGGCAGGGCGATGAACAGGGCCGCAATCACTGTGCGGCCTAGATAAATTCCTGCCAGAAGATATTTCTTGGAATAGCGTTTTCCGAGGTAACCGGCTGTGAGTGTCCCCACAATATTGGCCAAACCGATTAGGGAAATAGCAAATGCACCTAGTCGTGAGGTGGTGGTGATGCCAATGGAGTGCAGCGCCCCACCGGGCATGATGGGTCCGCAAAGCTCAGTCACAAAGGCTGGAAAATGTGCCGTGATGAATGCCAGTTGATAACCACACGAGAAGAAGCCGAGAAAGATAAGCGAATAGCTTGGGTCTTTGAACGCCTTAATCAATACTTTTCCAATGCTTTCTTCCAGGTTAGCCCTGCTGGCCACCCTGTCGGATTTCATCATAGGCAGAAAGATTAATGAGCCAATTATGATGGCCGCAAACGCAATAAACACGTTTTGCCAATCCATATAGATTAGCAAATACTCCGCAAGTGGCGCGCCAATCACTTGGCCGGCTGATCCTGCAGCCGTTGCAATGCCCAAAGATATGGATCTGTTTTCATCTGAGGCTGCACGGCCAACTACCGCAAGGATTACCCCAAAGCCTGTGCCTGCAATGCCAAATCCAACCAATATGCCATACATCTGCATGGCACCTGGAGTTACTGCGCTAGAGGACAACACCAAACCTAGAGCATAGACTAAACCGCCTAAAAGAATGGCTTTCCGATCCGTAATTTTTTCTGCGATTGCCCCAAATATTGGCTGGCCAATACCCCAAAATAGATTTTGTAAAGCAATTGCCATTGAGAACTCTGTACGTAACCAGCCAAATTCTTCAGCAACTGGAATTTGAAACACTCCAAAAGAAGCGCGCACGGCGAAACTCAGCATTATTATAATACAGCCGGCGATCAAAACGGGGGTAAGCAGAGCAGTTTTTTTCATAAATTGTTAGTAAGCGTTATTGTGCCCTGCGCAAGTGCCACTCATTCTAGGAGTAGGGTATTATGCCCAGTAAAACGAGGTATTTGCACCTTGCGCTGGGCAGGGGTAATGGAAGAGATGAGCTTGATCCAAATATACACTGAGGCGGTGCGCAGTGGCACCTTGCAGGCTGACCCAGCCCAAGAAGGGGTTTTGCCTGAACTAGAGCGGTTGCGGCAAGCCTTGAGCCAGCCGCGCAAATTGGGTTGGTTTCGCAAGTCTGCGCCAGCCCCAAGGGGTATTTACCTGTGGGGCGGAGTTGGGCGTGGCAAATCAATGTTGATGGATATGTTTGCCCGCAGCATGGGAACCTCCGTCCGTCGAGTTCATTTTCACGCCTTCATGCAGGAGGTTCACAGTGGTATTGCGCGTGCTAAATCGCAGGGGGTTGTTGATGCTATCCAACCTATCGCGCAAGATATGGCTGAGGGGATCACCTGCCTAGCGTTTGATGAGATGCAGATTACTGACATTACGGATGCAATGCTGGTTGGCCGTTTGTTTGAGGCGCTTTTTGTGGCAGGAATTGTAATTGTTGCAACCTCGAACCGGCACCCAAACGATCTTTATAAAGACGGACTGAACCGACAATTATTTTTGCCGTTCATTTCAGTGTTGCAGGAGAAGGTGACGGTGCATGAGCTGGCCTCTCCCACGGATTACCGTCAAAATCGAATGGCGGGTCAGCAAAGCTATTTTATGCCTTTGGGGGACGGTGCTACCACTGGCATGGACCAGGTCTGGCTGGAACTGGCGGGGGGTCCTGGGACGCCCTTTGCCCTTGAGGTAAAATCACGTCAGGTCGCCATTCCCTCTTTTCGTAACGGGATTGCGCGGATCTCATTCGCAGCTCTCTGTGGGCAGCCGCTTGGTGCGGGTGACTATCTGGCCTTGGCGAAGCAGGCCAAAGTGTTGATGCTGGATGACATCCCGCTGCTGGGCAGTGGTAACGCCAGTGAAGCCAAACGATTTGTAACGCTGATAGATGCTGTTTATGAAGCAGGCATTGGATTTATTGCCTCTGCTGCAGTGGCGCCGGAGGATTTATATACCAGCGGTACTGGTAGTTTCGAGTTTGAGCGCACTGCATCCCGGCTTCGTGAAATGCAGGCGCAAGGCTGGGGCCATAGTTAAGCGGTCTCATCATTTTCGCGCAAAACATGGCCCGCCAAATAAAGCGATCCGCAGATTAAGATCCGAGCCTCGGGGTGGCGCTTAGATATGTCCCGCAAGACCTGGTCTATATTGACACCTTCAAAGGATATTAAACCACAAGAGCGACCGAAATTTGCAAGATCTGGTGCGGGCACTGCGTTTGGCTCATTGGGAATTGTGACTGCGGTCAGTGATGCGCAGTGGGTGGCAATCGGTGCCAAAAAGCCTTTTACGTCTTTGGTGTTGATCATGCCACATATGATATGAGTTTCGCGTTTTGCCAAACTGGCCAATGTGCCAGCAATAGCGCGTCCTGCGGCAGGGTTATGCCCACCATCTAGCCAAACCTCGTTACTGGCCAAGTTTTCTACCAGAGGCCCAGTGCGGAGCCTTTGCATGCGTGCGGGCCAATAGGCTTGGGTGATTGCGGCTGTGCAGGCGATCTCATCCATGCCAAGATAGCGGAGCGTCGCAATCGCGGCGCCGGCGTTTTGGATTTGATGCGGACCGGGCAGGTTTGGCAGAGGCAGGTCAAGAAGGCCGGTTTCATCTTGATAGATCAACCGCTCTGCTTCAACGTTCACATGCCAATGCTGACCGTGTACCAGCAAAGGCGCACCGACTTTTTCAGCTTGGCGTTCGATGACCTCCAGGGCATCGTCTTGCTGAGGCCCAACGATGGCTGTGACGCCACGCTTCAATATGCCGGCCTTTTCAAAAGCAATTTTGGCCAGCGTGTCACCCAAAAAATGTTGGTGATCTAGGTCAACTGGCGTGATGATGCAGGCAGCGGGTCGGTCCACCACGTTGGTCACGTCTAAACGCCCACCCATACCGGTTTCCAGCAAGGTATAATTCGCCTGTGTTTCGGTAAATACTTGAAGTGCGGCGCACGTGGTGATCTCAAAATAGGTGATTGTTTCGCCATTGTTTGCTGCGTAGCAAGCATCCAGTTTCTCGGTCAAAGCTTGTTCGCTAATTAATGTTCCTGCGATCCTAATACGTTCGTGAAACTTGGCCAAATGTGGCGAGGTATAGGCATGAACTACGTGGCCCACTCCCTCCATCCCAGCACGTATCATGGCTTGGGTGCTGCCTTTGCCATTTGTGCCTGCGAGGTGGATGACAGGCGGTAGGCGGTCTTGTGGATTGTCTAAAGCCGCCAATAGTCGCCGGACGCGGTCCAAGGTCAGATCAATAACCTTTGGATGCAGTGACATCATCCGCTCAAGGATGATGTCCTGAGGACTTTGAATTCACTTTGCTTGATCCATTCCTGCTGTGGTTTCTTCGGCAGATGGCTTGGGCAGATCCCCTTTTATAGCGGGGGATTTTTTGAGCAGCATCCGGATGATTGTTATCAACTCATCGCGCATCGCGGTTCGATGGGTCACTCGGTCCAGCATTCCGTGGTCTAGAAGATACTCTGCCCTCTGGAAACCTTCAGGTAACTTTTCTCTAATAGTTTGCTCAATCACACGTTGGCCAGCGAAACAGATTAATGCGTTGGGTTCGGCAATATGTACATCACCGAGCATTGCATAGGAAGCAGTTACGCCACCTGTGGTCGGGTGTGTGAGCACCACGATGTACGGTAGGCCAGCCTCTTTGAGCATCTGAACTGCTACTGTGGTACGCGGCATTTGCATCAGCGACAGGATACCTTCCTGCATGCGCGCGCCGCCTGCGGCAGAAAATAGAATAAGGGGGCGTTTCAATACAACAGCACGTTGGGCCGCGGCAATAATCGCATTGCCAACATACATTCCCATCGACCCTCCCATAAAGGCAAAGTCCTGGCACGCGGCCACAATACCCGTGCGGCCAATTTCGCCTTCGACCACCAGCATCGCTTCGGCCTCACCAGTTTTCTTTTGCGCGGCTTTCATCCGATCAGGGTATTTCTTCTGGTCTCGAAAATGCAGAGGATCGGTGATAGGCTTTGGCACATCAATATCAATAAAAATGCCGCCATCAAATAAAGCTTCCATCCGGGCACGTGGGCTGATGCCCATATGGTGATCGCAATGGGTGCAGACGTTCAAATTGTCTGATAGCTCACGGTGAAACAACATGGTGCCACATTCGCCGCATTTGGTCCAAAGATTTTCGGGCACTTCGCGACGCGAAAACAGTGAGTTAATCTTTGGCCGGACGTAGTTAGAAATCCAATTCAACGGCTGTGTTTCCCTGTTTTATGTAACTTCCAAACAGTTAATCACCTGTGCATAAAATTGCAACTCACCTACGCAATGCAAGGCGTACGGAAAGATAAGCCAGCAGCATCCCAATGGTGTCTAAGGGAAGGTATGTGATCAGGTTGACCGTATCAGTGATTGAAAATGAGTAGGAGTATAAATTCAACCCACCCAGGTAATCCGCAATACCTATTACACCTACGGATAGAAAATTTATGGTAAAGTGAAAGGCAACCGCGGGGCCAAGGGTCCCGCTGCGCGCAGTAAGATCTGCTGCCAAAACTCCAAAACAGATGGCCCAAAGAACAAACCAGGGCGCTGCTCTCCCCATGATTATTGGATCATAGTGCAATAAGCCAAACAAAACAGCTGGCAGCAAAATCCAAATACTCTTATGCAGGCCAAGCGCGGCCAACTGACTTTGGAGATAGCCACGAAATACTAATTCTTCAGCGCTGACTTGGACGAGCAAGAATAATAATGTGAGCGGTAGAAGACTAAGCCAAAGTTCAAGCATAAGGTTTGGCTGTAAGTCCTCAGTGACGAATGCCAATGTCACCATAAGTGCCATGTAGGGAAGCAAGTTCCGCATTGCTTTGAAAAACTGAGTAGTTGCGAGGCGAAAGCCACCTAGCAAAGTCATAGGGCTGCGATGGTGTAACAAAATCACTACCAAACAAACAGCTATAATCATAAACCCAAAACTGCCAAGAACAGTCAGCATTTGGCCTGGCGAAGTAAGGCCCGGTGAATTGACAATTGCTTGCGCCCATGCATCGCCCATAATTACTGAAACCACATGTCCACCAAGCATGACCATCATCATGTAAAGGGACGTGATTGTTACCAATCCGAAGATCAGACGCAGGATGTCTGACTTATTACGGGCGGGAGCAACAAGACGTTCATGGAGTTTATAAGTCATACCACTCTTTTAAATTGTACTGCCGCGTGTGGAAAGGTGGAAAGTATTTAATTACAATAGTATTTTAAAGAGGTTTATGGAGTGAGGTGGTTCGAAATATGCCAAGATTGCAACTGGTGACTTGCCCATCGTGGCATCTCCGCCTAAACATTTGAAAAAACTTTAAACAAAAGGTTCCGCAATGAATAAGCACGTATTCGACAAATCCAAACTACCCAGCCGCCACGTGTCGGTGGGTCCTGAGCGTGCGCCGCACCGTTCGTTTTACTATGCGATGGGTATGACTGCAGCCGAGATTGCTCAGCCATTTATTGGTGTGGCAACCTGTTGGAATGAAGCAGCGCCTTGTAATATTTCTTTAAACCGGCAAGCGCAGGCTGCGAAACTTGGTGTGAAAAACGCAGCTGGTACGCCTCGTGAATTTA
Organism: Alphaproteobacteria bacterium UBA4588; assembly: GCA_905182195.1. Lineage (GTDB taxonomy): Bacteria > Pseudomonadota > Alphaproteobacteria > Rhodobacterales > Rhodobacteraceae > Planktomarina. The sequence continues at coordinate 49,747 of CAJJAW010000006.1, read as the reverse complement.
CTACAATTACGGTAACTGATGGCATCGCGATGGGTCATGAGGGGATGCGGTCTTCGCTGGCAAGCCGCGAAGCAATATCTGACAGTGTTGAGCTTACCATGCGTGGGCACTGCTATGATGCGCTGGTCGGCCTTGCTGGCTGTGATAAATCTTTGCCGGGAATGATGATGGCCATGGTTCGCTTAAATGTCCCGTCGGTGTTTATTTATGGCGGCTCAATTCTGCCAGGCCGGATGAATGGAAAAGATGTGACTGTTCAAGACGTGTTTGAAGCTGTGGGCCAACATCAGGCCGGTACGCTGTCAACCTGTGAATTGGAAAAACTTGAAGCTGTCGCTTGCCCCTCGGCGGGTGCCTGTGGCGGCCAGTTTACGGCTAATACAATGGCCTGCGTCTCAGAAGCGATTGGCCTGGCACTGCCGAACTCGACTGGTGCGCCTGCGCCATATGAATCGCGTGACCAATATGCGATTGCCGCGGGTGAAGCGGTGATGAATTTGCTTGAGAAAAATATCCGTGCGCGCGATATCGTGACGCTGAAGTCTCTTGAGAATGCTGCGCGGGTTGTGGCCTGTACTGGTGGATCAACTAATGCTGGTTTGCATCTTCCGGCAATCGCTCATGAAGCGGGCTTGGAGTTTTATCTTGATGATGTCTGTGATATTTTTCGCGACACGCCATATTTTGTAGATCTTAAACCTGGTGGCCAATATGTTGCCAAAGACCTCTATGAAGTGGGTGGTGTGCCTGTTGTGATGAAAGAGCTACGCAAGGCAGGCTTGATTCATGAAGATTGTATTACTGCGACTGGTCGGTCTATGGGCGAGGAGCTTGATCTCATCGAACGTGAAGCTGATGGTCGTGTGATTTACCCAGTTGAAACACCTATCACCAAAACTGGTGGCGTTGTTGGCCTTAAAGGTAACTTGGCACCTGAGGGTGCTATTGTAAAAGTAGCGGGCATCAGTGCGCAACATCAGATCTTTACTGGTCCCGCCCGGGTTTTTGAATGCGAAGAAGATGCATTTGAAGCTGTGAAAAAGCGTGCATATGAAGAGGGCGATGTTTTGGTCATTCGCAACGAGGGTCCATCTGGGGGCCCTGGTATGCGTGAAATGTTGTCCACAACTGCTGCACTTTCAGGTCAAGGCATGGGCAAAAAAGTTGCATTGATTACGGATGGGCGTTTCTCAGGAGCTACTCGGGGTTTTTGTGTTGGGCATGTTGGTCCGGAAGCAGCTTCTGGAGGTCCAATTGCGCTTCTCAAAACTGGGGATGTAATTACAATCAACGCAATTTCAGGTGAATTATCGGTGGCTTTGAGTGATAATGAGCTGGCCGAGCGTAAAGCTGATTGGAAAGGTCCACGTGAAACGATCTATGCCAGTGGCGCACTTTGGAAATATGCACAGTTAGTTGGGGCCACCTACCAAGGTGCCGTAACCCACCCTGGTGCAAAAGCTGAGCTACATGCGTATTTCGACCTTTAGGGTTATATTGAACGCCAGCGCAGTTTTCTGAGCTGGCGGCCAAATAAGCGGTTTTCCCCTAATGTAGTTTATTTGCCTGGCGCAATAATAACCTCAACACGGCGGTTCATCTCTCGACCTTCGGCGGTGGCATTGCTAGCAACTGGCGCAAGATAGCCAATGCCTTTATATGCCACGCGCTCGGGCGTGATGTCTGGGAATTGCCCAAGCAACATGGACCGTACGGCCTGGGCCCGCTGCCTGGAAAGTTCCAAGTTTTTATCAGGCGATCCACTGGAGTCGGTGTGGCCAACCAAAACAACGGATTGATCCAGATTCTCACCCAGAAACTGAGCAAGAGTTAGTAGAGAGGGAAATGTATCATCATTCAAATTGGCGGAACCTGCCTCAAAGCTGAGGTCTGAGAGGATGAAATGCCCAGTTTCAGCCAATTGACCCAGCAATTGGTCAGGGCTTTTTGGAATAGGCAGCGCTGAAAATTTTACGTCTATATCTCCTGTAGGCCGTACCTGCGTCAGCTGCATGTGTGTATTATTCAGCGACCGGCTGACCAATATCCATACTGCTTGGCCCTTACCTTTATAGGCGCTTAAAAACGTATAATTACCAAGATCTACATACATCGCTGGTGGCATCATGATGGGTAAGGCAAAACGAAAATCATACCCGCCGCAGGCTTGATCTGCACATTGGAGGCCCAGAGTGTAGCCCTGCTCAATCAATTGCTTAAGCAAGGCCGCTGCCACAACATCAGGCTTGCTTGCGACATTTGATTGAAACGCGGTGTGGGTGACGGCACCAGTCAATTTCACATTGGGTACTTCTGATCCATCCCAAACATTCACGGGCATCTCTATTGTCGTCAAGGGGCTTTCATTCTGGGCTATTTGTTCCAGATCAACAGGCATGCTAAGTTCGAGAGCATGAGCAGAAAATGGCAGCATCAAAACGAATATTAGGGTGCGTAACATCTTAATCCTAGCGGTTTTGTGAGTGATATTCTGGATTGGGCTGCATGTCAGTAGCGCTGGCCACACGGTTAGTCATATTGAAAAAACCAGCCACTGCGGCAATATCCCAAATGTCACGTTCAGAAAACCCAACGGCGCGCAAGGCGTCCCGATCGGCCTCCTCAATATGTTGGCTACTTTCTGTCACAAGAGCTGCGAAGTCGAGCATGGCTTTTTGCCGCACATCCAGTACTGCCGACCTGTAGTTCATCACCAGCTGCTCGCCCAAAATTGGATTTCCAGATATTTGCCGTACGGCTGCGCCATGCGCAGTTAGGCAGTAAAAGCATTTATTGATTGATGACACCACTACAGCTATCATCTCGCGCTCAAGCTTTGACAGCCCACTGTCTGCCAACATCACATCATTATAAAAAGTTGTAAACGCATTCAGCTTATCGATATCAAAGGCGTAAGCCTGCAGTACGTTTGGAACCATCCCAAGTTTACCTTGGCAGATGTCAAAATATTTTTGTGTCGCGGCTGGAAGGGGGTCTACCATCGGTAAATTCAGAGCAGTTGGGGTATAGGTCATGTGCTTTCCTTTTTGCGGTAGTGATAGTGACCAACGGGTTTCATTCCCATGGATTGGTATAATTCATTGGCGGCCACGTTTTTGGCGGTGGTCATCAAACTCATATAAGTCGCTCCATTATCTTGCGCCCATTTTGCTGCTTGCGCCATCAATTTTCGTGCGACGCCAGTGCGCCGAAAGCTTTGTAAAACTTCTACTGCATGGATCATGGCTATATCGCCATTGAGCGCTACAAAAGCGGTGCCCGCCGGGGTGTCTGCGCTTCGGGCAAGCAGGCCGGTCTTGGGCGCCTTAACCCGATGCATTAATGCGATGCGTTCTGCGTTGATACCGCCCATGGCCCAAATCTCACGCATCACCTGCAAAGGTTCCCAAATTGCATAGCTTTGTGCTACGGGCAGCAACTTGGGCGCCAGTAGCGCGTTTTTACAAGCGTAAATAATCACAGGATCGATGATCTTATAGCCGCGCACCTCAAGTCTCATGTCTAATTCTGTCTCGCCCTCGCGGATCATGAAGAGCATTTCCTGGCCCAATGCCTGCATTGCCTGTTCTGCCGGAGCAATATCAGTCCAGCCGTCTAGGGCCAGTGTAGCAGCCGATGCTCGTTTGCCGGCGCCTGCACCATCCCGAATATCCCAACCTTCATACTGCTGTACGCTCATGGCGGGCCAAGTGGCGTTGGCGACGCTGTATAACCTTTTGGTATTCAGTAAATTCACGCAGGAAACTCTTTTTGTAACCGCACCATAGCCTCATCAAGCAGTCCGGTATCTGTACCGCGTATCACAATATTTGCGCCAAATAGCCCGTCTTTCTGGAAGGGATAACACCCAATTGAGAGAGCTGGAAAGGCGTGGGCCAAAGCCCCAAGCGGTGCGGCGATATCTCCTTCGCCGCGCTCAACCCTATAGGTTTGAGAGATCAGGGGATGGCCGCCTGTTAGGCTGGGCAAGACGCTGGCGAGCATAGCTTGAAAAATGGAAGGGACGCCGGCCATGACGTGCACATTTCTCAGTGTAAAGCCAGGAGCCTTGCTGACTGGATTATCAATCAGAGTGGCCCCGTCTGGGATCCGAGCCATGCGCAGGCGCGCGTCGTTGAGCGGCTGCTGTTGGGTATCATAATGGGCTTGAAGAATAGCCCGGGCATCGTCGCGAATGCTGATCGGCGCGCAAAAGGCCTCGGCTATGCAATCTGCGGTTATGTCATCATGAGTCGGGCCAATGCCACCACTGGTGAACACATGGGCGTAGCCCTCACTCAAAGTTCGGATGGCGGCAATAATTGCAGCTGGATCATCGCTGACCACGCGCACCTCCTTGAGATTGATACCCTGTTCCGTGAGCTGTCCGGCTAAGTGGTACATATTGGCGTCGCGGGTGCGCCCTGAGAGGATTTCATCGCCAATGACAAGCATTGCGGCAGTTGGGTTGGTCATGTGGCATCCTTGCGTTCGAATATTCGATAGGTATATGCTCGGAGGATGCGCTTTCAAACCCCTCTTGTGCCCGGCTGGCTGATCCAGCGCTATAAACGATTTTTGGCGGATGTTGAATTAGACGATGGCCGGGTGGTTACAGCCCATTGCGCCAACCCTGGCGCAATGGTTGGTCTAAAGGAGCCTGGACTGCGGGTGTGGCTAGAGCCTAATGATGATCCGAAAAAAAAGCTAAGGTTCGGCTGGTGAGTGGCACAATTGAGCAATGGTGCTTGGGTTGGTATTGACACCGGCGTTCCCAATAAGGTGATCAAAGAGGCCTTGCAGGCTAAACAGATTTCTCTGCTCGCCGCCTATGATACTATTCTAAAAGAGCAAAAATATGGTTCTAATTCGCGTGTGGATTTTCTTTTGAAAGAGTCTGGCCCGCCGGCTGCTTATATTGAAGTTAAGAATGTAAACCTTTGGCGGCGCGATGATTGGGCTGAATTTCCAGATACTGTCACGGCTCGCGGTTTGAAACATTTGGGTGTTCTTGGTGATATGGCCCAGGCTGGGCATCGTTCTGTTTTGATCTATTGTGTCCAGCACACGGGATGCTCCAGGTTTCGTTTGGCAGAAGATCTCGACCCTACCTATGCTGCGGCTTGTTTGGGTGCGCAGGCCCGGGGGGTTGAGATGCTGTATTATGGCTGTGATGTAAGCACCACTGAAATCAATCTGCGCGGTGCTTTGCAGTTGGACCTTGTCAACTAAGAACGCTGTTGAATTTTTCACCGTCCACTCTGGCCCCGCTGAAACGCTTCCACTATACAAACTAAATATTTAAAATAGGAGGGGCCTCGTGAACTCAGCCCGCGGACGATTGACTAAAGACGGCATCAGGATTTATGCGCCAGGTGATTTTGCAGGCATGGCTGAGGCAGGCCGCATAGCAGCAACGATCCTTGATGATATCGTGCCACATATTTTTGTGGGCCAAACGACCACTGAGATTGACCGGATGATTACCGACATGGTGACAGCCCATGGAGCAAAATCTGCGACAATTGGCTATAAGGGTTATAAACACGCTAGCTGTATTTCGGTTAATCACGTGGTCTGCCATGGCATCCCAGGTGACAAGAAAATTAAGGATGGCGACATTTTAAACATCGATGTGACCGTGATTGTGGACGGCTGGTTCGGTGACACCAGCCGGATGTATGTGGCGGGCAAACTGCCTCGTAAATCTGAGCGTTTGATCGAAGTGACTCATGAAGCCCTGTTCAAGGGGATTGGGGCTGTAAAGCCAGACAATACCTTTGGCGATATTGGCCATGCGATCCAAAGCTTTGTGGAGGGCCACCGGATGAGTGTGGTGAAGGATTTCTGTGGCCATGGCCTAGGCCATGTATTTCACGCGCCGCCGAATGTGCTTCATTACGGCAGAGCTGGAACTGGGCCTGTGCTGGAGGAGGGGATGTTTTTTACTATCGAACCTATGGTTAATCTTGGGCGCTCTGAAACTAAAGTTCTGGCCGATGACTGGACCGCTGTAACCCGAGATAAATCACTCTCGGCGCAGTTCGAGCACTCCGTGGGGGTCACGGCGACAGGGGTTGAAATTTTCACCCTGTCACCAAAAAGTTTGTTTCACCCAACGTATGAGTGATTGTGGGCCTTAGGCCTGTGGGCGTCGCGGTTTGGCATTGCCACCTACATTCGGTTTACCCTTAGACTGTCCCGGGCGCCCTCCGGGTTTGCCGCCCCTACCTTGAGGCTTACCACCAGGTTTGCCACCAAACTTAGATGATGACGGGCCGCGATGATTGCGTTCACCCTGTGGTACGGCACCTTGGGGCAAATCAGCGGATGCCCCATGGGATTTGCGCACCTTGGACTTTGGTGCCTGCATGGCTGGGCCGTCATTGGTCGGATCCCAACGGCCTTCTAGTGCTGGTTTGGCGTCATAGTTTGGCTTGCTACCTGCAGATGGTTTGCCGCCGCTGTAAGGTTTGCCGCCGGCTTTGGCGCCAGGACGGCCACCGCGTGCTTTGTCTTTGCCCCAATTGTCATTGTCGCGACGCTGGCCACCGGGTCCACCACGGCCCGTCGGCTGCTTACGCTTGGGTTTACGGGTGTCGACACCAGGCACCAGATCCCAACGGCGGCCACTTGCGATTGGTATTTCCGCCTTCAATACTTTTTCGACATCCTTCAATTCACCCATTTCATCGGGGGCCACAAATGCAATGGCGCGGCCATCACGGCCCGCACGCGCGGTCCGGCCGATCCGGTGAATGTAGTTTTCAGGCACATTCGGCAGATCGTAATTGTAAACAAAGCGCACATCAGGAATGTCTAGCCCACGGGCGGCCACGTCGGTGGCCACTAAGACTTTAATTTTACCGTTGCGCAACGCATCTATCGCGCGTTGTCGCTGGCCCTGGGATTTGTTGCCATGGACTGAATCTGTCGCATAGCCAGATTTTCCAAGAGCTTTCATCAAACGCTCAGAGCCGTGTTTAGTTCGTGCAAAAACAATGGCTGCATCGTCTCGATGTTCGGCTAGCTTCTCAATCAGGAATTCGGTTTTTGCGACACCAGCTACGAAATGGACTTCTTGTGTAATTTTATCGGCCACTTCACCAGGACGTGATACTGCGACCCGTTCTGGATTTTTAAGATACGTATCGGCAAGCTCGTTCATATGCTTTGGCATTGTTGCTGAAAATAGCATAGTTTGTCGCTCTTTGGCCAACAGAGGTGCAATCTGACGTAAAGCGTGGATGAATCCCAAATCTAACATTTGGTCGGCTTCATCGAGCACCAAGAATTGCGTCTGTGACAGTTCAACAGCTTTGCGTTCTATCAAATCGATTAGGCGGCCCGGTGTGGCGATCAGCAAATCTGTGCCCCGGGCCAGTCGGTTGATCTGTGAGCTGATGGACATGCCACCGACGACCAGGCCAACTTTAATATGTGTGCCTTGGGAGTAGGCTGATAGATTATCTTTGATCTGACCTGCCAGCTCACGGGTTGGGGCCAAGATCAAACCGCGTACTGATTTTGGTGTGGGCTTGCTGCCCACTTTCAGCAAATGGTTCATGATAGGCAGACCGAAGGCCGCGGTTTTACCAGTACCGGTCTGCGCGAGGCCCATCACATCACGCCCTGCGAGGGCGTGTGGAATGGCTTGGACTTGGATTGGTGTTGGATCAACGATGCCCTGTGCGGTCAGTTGTTCCACAAGGCGAGGCATTAAGCCCAGTTCTTCAAACGTCATAATTTATCCCTTGCGCCGAAAAGCGCATAGTTGGCGGATCACTTCGATCATTTGGGCAGGATTGCCCTTTGACTGTAACGCGCATCCCCAAGGCTAAAGCTTGGGTTCGGTCAGGTCAAAGTGCTGCGTAAGCAGTCAGAATTGCCAACCGGACAAGGCCGCAGGTAAGCGTTGATCCGTCTGAAGTCAATCCCGGCTGGGTTGGGTATCTAAAGTGGACTTAACAGTGTGAGAGTTGTGCCACCAAATTTCCGAGTGTCTTGAACAACGAAGCCTTTAGGCGTCATGATAGTAACCTCTTCAAATACTATAAGAGTATCTGGTGTGATCCAGCCATGCTCGAGTGCGTTTACTAAGGCGCGCTGACCCAGTGATTTGCCATAGGGTGGATCAAGGAACACTAAATCGCAGGGAGCGCCGTGGGTTAGCTTGGTTGCGTCCTGTGTCAGTAACGTGCTGCGATCAGAAGCTTTTAGCAGGGCGATGTTTTGCTGGATTAGCTTTTGGCCTATCCGGCCATTTTCAACAAAAGTGGCATGCTGTGCGCCGCGTGACAGGGCCTCTAACCCCAAAGCACCAGTGCCGGCAAATAGATCTAGCACCATAAGGCCCTTAAAGTTCAACCAGTTTTGCAATATGTTAAACAGGCTTTCGCGCACTCGGTCGGTAGTCGGACGCAGGTGAGCGCCTAAGTCGCCCTGGCCCACGTCGGCCAACCTTAGTCCACGATTTTTGCCAGAAATTATTCTCACCCTTGCAGGAGCACTTTGAGGTCGCTTTGCGGATCAGCTGCGATGGTGGGATCTGCGGATTTGCCCGCCTCAATAAGTCTCTTGGCCACCATATAGGCGCGTGGATCATTCATAGCGTCTACCGCCAGCAAAGTACCAGACTTGTAATACCAATGCGATCGCGCGGTACCGGTATCGCGTACCGTAACATCTGTGAAGCCAGTGTTCAGACCGGCGATTTGCAATTTTATGCTGTATTGATCAGACCAAAACCAAGGGGTGGCGATATAGTCTTGCGCAGTCCCTAGCATATTGGCGGCCACCACTTCAGCTTGATCAATGGCATTGGGCACGCTTTCCAACCGAATGCGCGTTCCCTGATAGGGAAAACTGGCGCAATCGCCTGCAGCCCAGATGTCTGGCACGGATGTTTGGCCTTGGCTGTTGGTTTCAATTCCGTTGTTGACCGTAACCCCTGCAGCTTCGGCCAGGGTTGTGCTAGGTAAAATGCCGACGCCTACAATTGCAAAGTCAATCTTAAGTGCTTTGCCATTGCTCAGAATTGCACCCGTGACATTGCCCTCTCCAGTCAAGCGCTCCAAGCCAACACCTTCAAGGATCGCCACCCCATGGCTTTTGTGCAGAACACGGAAGTAATCTGAGGTCTCAGTGCAGGCGACCCGTTGCAAGATTCTGTCGGCCATTTCCACCAACGTTACCTGCAAACCTTTGGCCGCCGCCACGGCTGCTGCTTCCAGCCCGATATAACCGCCGCCAATGATCAGCACATGGCCGCCGCGCTTAAACGCGGGCTTCATCGCGTCCACATCTGCCAAATTGCGCACCGTAAAGACACCGTTCAGCGTGCCGCCAATCGCAGCAGGAAGCCGGCGGGGGGTGGAGCCTGTGGTCAGGGCCAAATGCTCATAACTGAGGGTCTCATCTCCGATGGAGATGGTATTTTCAGCGCAATTTATCGCCGTCACTTGAGTATTAAGGCGCAGGGAAATCAGTTGCTCCGTATAAAAATCACGGGGTCGCAGATATAAGCGATCCAAAGCCATATCGTCCAAGAGGTATTTTTTGGATAGTGGGGGACGTTGGTAGGGGGGAACAGGTTCTTCACCAATCAGGGTCACGTCACCTCTGTAGCCCAAAGTCCGCAATTTAATAGCCAATGATGACCCCGCCTGACCTGCTCCTATGATAACAATTCCCGACATAGCGTTCGACCTCTGGTAAGTTGTTCCAATTATCCTATATCCATGGGTTATAAAGTTACAATGAATGAAGGATCAATAATATGGGAATATCACAGGGTGACAAGCTACCGGCAGCAATACTCCGACGCATGGGAGATGATGGTCCTGAGGAGGTCACAATTGATGCTCTGACCTCTGGTAGAAAAATCGTCCTGTTTGGCTTACCTGGAGCTTTTACGCCGACTTGTTCAAGTGCTCACGTACCATCCTTCATAAGGACCATCGATCAATTTACAGCCAAGGGTGTGGATGAAATCGTGTGTGTTGCCGTGAACGACGTCCATGTGATGCGGCAGTGGAGCAAAGTAACTGGAGCTGCGGCGGCAGGTGTGTCTATGTGGGCTGATCCAACAAGCGCGTTTACAACGGCGATTGGCATGAATTTTGATGTTGAGGCGCTGGGCTTTATTGCGCGTTCGGCACGCTATGCGATGGTTGTGGATGACGGTGTTGTCAGCACCCTAAACTTGGAAACTGCGCGTGCCACTTGTGATATATCTGGCGGAGAGAATTTACTGGTCAGCTTGGGTTAGCAGCTCAGTTTAAAGGTCAGCGGGCTGCGGCATCCATGTGTTTGGCCAGCGCCACATCCAGTTCTGACAGGCCATTACAATCGTGTGTGGTCAAGACCACCTGCACACGATTATAGGTGTTGGACCATTCGGGATGATGGTCCAGCTTTGCGGCCCAAAGAGCCATTTCGCTCATCCAAGCCCAAGCCTGATGGAAAGACTCAAACTTAAACTCTTTTGTCAAAGCGTCCCGCCCCTCAACCATGGACCAACCAGATCCAATCAAGGGTTCTAGGGCGATGCGATCTGTAAGTTCTTTGGTCATTGTTGTTCCTCAATCTCTACTTTCTTAAAGGGTCCGTAGGTGGTCAGTACGTCAATTTCTTCGTCAACTGCCTCACGCTCGGCTTGCAAATATCGCATTACGGCATCGGAAAACCCAGGATCTCCAAACCAATGCAGCGAATGGGTGACCACAGGCATATATCCCCGTGCTAGTTTATGGGCGCCCTGCGCCCCGGCCTCCACGCGCAATAAACCTTCGGTAATGGCGAACTCTATGGCTTGGTAATAGCACAGTTCAAAATGTAGGCAGGGAAAATCCTGAATGCAGCCCCAGTAGCGGCCATATAATGCATCGCGACCAATAAAGTTGAGTGCCCCGGCAACATAGCTGCCTTCTATTTTAGCCAAAACTAACAGAATGTCATCGCGCAGATGAATTTGCGCCTCATTGAAAAACTGCCTAGTCAAGTAGGGTGTACCCCACTTGCGCGTGCCAGTGTCTTGGTAGAACGTCCAAAATGCATCCCAATGGTGCGGTTGAATATCATCGCCTGTCAGAACTTCTATCTGGCCGCCAAAATCTTGAGCCTGGGCTCGTTCTTTTCGGATATTTTTACGCTTGCGACTGCTCAGGTTGGCGAGGAAATCGTCAAAGCTGTCATACCCGTCATTGATCCAATGAAATTGTTGCGATTTGCGCGGCTGCAGACCCATGAGTGCTCCAGCATCGGCTTCAGCCTCAGTGCAGAAGGTTATATGCAAAGACGACAATTTATTTTCTGCTGCAAGCTGCACCGCGCCTTTAACTAAGGCTGACTGGGCAATCTCAGCATGGTCTTTATCTACCAAAAGCCGCCGCCCCGTGGCCGGCGTATGGGGCACGGCTAATTGTAATTTTGGGTAATAACTCCCACCAGAATTCTCATAAGCCTGGGCAAAGTTATGATCGAAAATATACTCACCTTGGCTGTGGGTTTTGCCGTAAAGTGGTGCCACGCCAATAGTTTTATCATCCAGGTTTGCTTGTAAATAATGCGGTGTCCAACCGGTACCCGGCCCGATGGAATTGCTGTCTTCCAGTGCTTTTAGGAACCGATAGGTAGTGAATGGATCTACGGGGCGCCCCTCTTTGGCCTCAGGGCATGCGCACCTATCCCACTCCACCTCAGAAATGTGAGACAGGCTAGCGAGCACATTAATTTCGATCTGCGTCTCTTGGCTCACGGTTTTCTCTGTTTGTTGTATTTCTTTAAAATGCGGTGATGTGCGCAAAGGTCAAGCCTGATAGTTTTCAAAGGTGACATTGTTTGCAATTTTGCGGGCTGTTATCTCGGCATCTTGAGATCTGACAGTCCAACATAAAATGGGTACACCACGCGTTTTTAGCCTTACGACGGCTTGATCATGCAATTTAGCTTGGTTGTGCGATATAAAGCAAGCTCCGGTCCTGTCAAAGTCAGAAATTTCAGCCAGATGCTCCCGCATGCATGCCGACAGAGTGGGCCAGTCTTCTGCAGAGAAGCTGTCAGTCACCAAGCCAACGGGTGTCTGCGGTTGGAGTTTCGCGAAGACTGCCACCGCATTCGGATTGAACGACATTACGGCAATATGGCCTTTATAGCTTTGCAATGCGTCGGCAACAGCAGCCTCAAGTTCGCCAACGTTACTGCCCATATTCCCATCTTGGTCCTTTATTTCAATCAAAAGCGGAACTTGTCCTGCAATCAAAGCAAGCATTTCATTTAGGGTCGGAATGGTATCGTGGCTTCCGGTTAGGGCGATCTGTGAGAGTTCATGTTCACGTAGCTCCGCTATAGGGCCTCTGTGGGCTGTGAGCCGGTCCAGATGGTAATCATGAAACACTATTGCTGCGCCGTCTTTTGACAGCTGGACATCAATTTCGATGCTATAGCCAGAATTAATCGCCGCTGTTATTGCTGCAGCTGAATTTTCTACCCGCCCACATGCGGCATCATGCAAGCCACGATGTGCAATGGGACGGGTTAAAAAACTACTGGGAAGGCCTATCATGCGATTTGGAATATTCCTTCAATCTCGACTGCGACCCCCATTGGCAACGAGGGTGAAGATACAGCCGCACGGGCGTGTTTGCCCGCGTCGCCAAGTACTTCCACAAGAAAATCTGAAGCACCATTAATCACTGTAGGCTGTTCGGTATAGTCTTGGGTGGAATTAACAAAACCTGATAACTTCACGACGCGCACTAATCTGTCCAGATCGCCGCCGCAGGCAGCTTTGACCTGTGCCAATAGGGCAATAGCACAAGTGCGAGCAGCTGTGGCGCCGTCCTTTGTTGATACATTGTTGCCAAGTTTTCCGATTATGAAGCCACTGTCATCTTGGCTTACTTGGCCTGAGACAAAAACCAAATCGCCAACCTGCACATAGGGTACATAATTTGCTGCTGGCGCTGGAGCATTTGGTAATGTGACCCCCAGCTCAGCAAGTTTAGTTTCGTATTTTCCGGTCATTTTTAAATCTCCATATCAATTTTCTACACTAGAGATAGGTGGAAACATTGCTTTAGAAAAGGGAAAACTGGTTTTTATGGTGTGTGCAAAGAGGTTGGTTTTAGGTTAGAGAATATAGGCTAGTGGGGGCGGTCTCTAGTTTACCAAAATACTTCAAAGGGCGTGCTGAAAGGTAAAAAATCCGTAGTGTGGCGCATTGGGTAGTTGGTTCATCTAATAACTAATTTTTATAATTTAAAGCTGTACTCCAGTCTGTGAAGTTTGGAACATGTCTGGTATAATTTTGTATTATTTATAAATAATAGTGGTTCTCGCGTAAAGGTCATTTCTAAGTGGGCGCGGAATTTATGTTTTGGGTTGGCTGTAACCAGTTTGCCACAATCCTTAAGACAGGGTCGCTTACCATTTGCCGAATAGGCCACGGGAAACTAAGAGAAAGATGTAATCTAAGGTGAAAGAATGTTTAAGCTAATTAAAAAAATTACATTTTTTAAGTTCATTGCTCTTTTTGTGCTTTTGTCTGCATGCAGCCCTCGCTCAGGGACTGTGGTGGCCGATCCATTAGAGCCTTTGAACCGCAGGGTGCATGCTCTTAATAAAGGGCTTGATAGCAACATATTATCTCCCGTTTCTAAGGGCTATAGCTATGTGATGCCTGATGCGGTGGAAGACAGTGTTAGCAATTTTGCGAGTAATTTGAGCCTGCCAGGCACGGTGGTGAACAATGTTTTACAATTGGATATCCCTGCTGCTGCCAACAATACAGTGAGGTTCGTGGTCAACAGCACAATCGGGTTGGCTGGGCTTTTTGATCCATCTGAGTCGATTGGTCTTGCAGGACGCGATACCGATTTTGGCCAAACGCTCCAGCGCTGGGGGGTTGTGGAAGGTGCCTATGTAGAAATACCACTCTTCGGTCCCTCTAACATGCGTGATGGGATGGGCATTTTCGTTGATATGATGCTCGATCCAACCAGCTCCGTTTTGAAGCCAACCATGAGCTCTTATCGTAGTTGGGCAGGGATTGGTGCTATCTTGCAAAAACGACAAATTTATGGTGACCAAATTGACGAAGTTCTTTATGATAGTGCCGATAGCTATGCTCAATCGAGATTAGTTTATTTGCAAAACCGTCGGTTCCAATTGAAAGACAACCCCAGTGATGCTTACATCGATCCTTATGCAGAATTTGAATAAATTAACCGTACGGCGCAGGTTTTTTTTATTTGGTGTGGCCTCAGTGGTGGTTACTGGCCCGGCTTTTGCGCTTGATAGTGACAGTGCTAGAAGATTGGTGGACCAGTTAGTCGCTGAAATTAACCAGGCGACCAATTCTGGTGGCCCGCAAACCAAATTGATAGCAGCTTTTGAGAGCATTTTTGAGCAATATGCAGATGTAGATATAATCTCTAGGTCTTCCTTGGGGCCGCGTGCGCGCACTGCGAGCTCTGAAGAACTGGAAGCTTTTAGTAGGGTCTTTAGAGGCTACATCGCGCGAAAATATGGCAAGCGATTTATGGAGTATATTGGCAGTGCGATTGTGGTTAAAAATACTACTAACCGCGGTAAATTTTTTGAAGTTGGCGCGTCTGTGCAAGTTGAGGGGGCTGAGCCTTTTGAGGTATATTTTAGGGTTTCTGACCGCTCTGGGAAAAAATTGTTTTTCGATATTATCATAGAGGGTATTAGCCTACTGTCGTCTGAGCGGGTCGAGATGGGCGCCCTTTTAGACGAACGAAATGGTGACATTGGCCGCCTGACCAAGGATCTTGCAAGCTTAGGCTAGTTCTTACCAGTCAATATTCCAAACAACGTATCTAAAATTGTGGTCCCTGACGTAGTTTCTTGAGAAGAGCCTATTGGTGGCAACTGCACTGAAGTTTGTGAGGGGCCGCGCAGCATGGGCAGGGGCCCTGGGGCCGACTGATTGGTTATTGCTATCATGGTTTCACGCCAAATGTCGGCTGGTATGCCACCACCGGTCACACCTTTGAGTGGCGTATTATCATCATATCCCATCCAAACACCCACAACAAAATCTGAGGTAAAGCCAATAAACCAGGCGTCCCGGGCAGCCTGAGTCGTACCAGTTTTTCCAGCAGTTTCAACGCCTTCTATTTTAGCTCTTTGACCTGTGCCGCCTTGTATGACTTCATACATCATGTAGGTCAGCGCTTTGGCAGATTTCTCATCTATTACCCGTTCCCCGATGCCGCCTGTCCGACCTGCGAGGGGCGCGGCGTCACCCTGAAGGCGTATTGCCTCTAGACCATAAGGCAGAACGGATGAACCACCATTCAGTATTCCAGCATATGCGCCAGTCATTTCAATCAAAGTGCTCTCAGAAACTCCGAGCGCCAAGGCTGGACCTTTTGCCAATTCATTGGCAACCCCAAAATCTGTAGCAATTTTGCGTACTAAGCCACGGCCAATATGTTCTGAGATCTTGACGGCGGGAATATTCAAAGACTCTGCTAGCGCGCGTGTGAAAGTAACATCGCCTGCAAATTCTTTGTTATAGTTGGAAGGTGACCACGCGCCAGAACCAGCTATATCAAGGGTGATTGGTTCGTCGCGTATAATATCAAATGGCGTGTAGCCAATCTCAAGAGCTGTGGCGTAGACAAACGGTTTAAATGCGGAACCGGTTTGCCTTTTGGCCTGTGTCGCGCGATTAAAGGTGCCAGTTGAGCGTGTGTCACGGCCACCAATCATGGCACGCACTGCCCCGTCCGCGCTCATAACTATTACTGCCACCTGTGCCTTGGAACCTTCGTCAATTTTTGTGTCAAAAATAGAGCGCACAGCCTGTTCTGCCGCAGTTTGGATGTTTTTATCCAATGTTGTGCTGATGATTACATCTTCGGTGGTTTTGCGCGTGAAAAATTTTGGACCAGTGGCCATCACCCAATCCGCAAAATACCCCCCTGTGCGGGCTGTTGCGGCCGCGCTTAGAGTTGCGGGCATTGTGATTGCAAAATTGGCCTCTGCCTTTGATAGGTAACTTTGTCTTTGCATTAGTCCAATGACAATTGCCGCTCGGGCCTGGGCGCCACTCAAATTATCGGTTGGGGCAAGGCGCGACGGGGCCTTAAGAAGTCCCGCCATCATTGCAGCCTCTGCTGCGTTCACCATAGTCGCAGACTTACCAAAATAACGCTGAGATGCAGCCTCGAACCCGCGTGCACCTGCCCCAAGGAAGGCACGGTTCAGGTAGATTGTCAGAATTTCGTCTTTAGAAAACTTAACCTCCAAAGCCAAGGCAAATGTAGCCTCCTTTATTTTGCGCCACAATGTGGTGCGTCGACAGTCACGCTCATAGCCGCGTTCTGATTTCCAAACTTTTGGGTCATAGTTCACCCCAAGACAGATTAGCTTGGCTGTTTGCTGGGTGATGGTAGATCCACCATTGCCTGATAGTGGTCCCCTGCCAGATCTAAGATTGATCCTGATGGCTGATGCTACCCCGCGTGGGCTCAACCCAAGATGGCGATAAAAACGGCGATCTTCGGTAGCTACAACAGCATTTTTCAGGAACGGTGATACTGTTTGGGAAGTCACAACCCCGCCAAATTGATCACCACGCCAGGCGAATACATCGCCATTGTGGTCCAGTAAAGTTACGGAGCCTTTGGCCCGCCCGTCCACAAGCTCGTAGACTTCAGGGAGATTGGTGAAGAAATAGGCAACCCCGAGCCCCACCAGCAGAAAGATGACCACACCCAAACGCCAAAACATGGCCCATACCATCCGAAATGGCAGCAAAAAAAGCTTCCAAAGCAATGCACGAAAACGGCTAAACTTTTTTGCTATAGGTTTTTGTGTTGCAGGTTTGCGCTTGCGCGGCCCCGATTGTTTTTCTGTCATATGCCTGTTCAGTTAGGGCCGTTTTTTTGCACAAGATAATGCGCATGAGTGGGGTTGTTTGATACTGTTTCGCATGTTTGGTGGTTTTTTACCATCATAACGAGAACTGGGCATATAATTTGGCGACTAAAAGCAAAAAATTATCTGTAATCGATATGGTGGTGGCCGCAGCCTAGATGTTATTTTATTGTTTGTGACACGGCATGGGCCAGAATGGGCACTGTGTGTGAATTCAGACCTGCAATGTTGATCCGGCTGTCACCGACCATATAGATACCAAAGTCAGAGCGAAGTATTTCGACAGTGTCCACAGATACGCCCAAACGTGAGAACATCCCACGGTGGGTGGCAAGAAAATCAAACCTATCTGAATTAGTGCGCTGGCGCAGCTCGTCTGCTAACTGTTGGCGCAGGTTCAGCATATTAATGCGGGTTTGCTCCAGCTCTGTGGACCATAGGCCGCGTAGGGTTTGATCTTCCAAAATCATTGTCACAAGGCGTGCCCCATGATCAGGGGGGAACGAAAAATTTTGACGATTCAAGAACGCCATATTTCCCTGTGTAATTGCCTGCAGCGATGCACTCTCTGAGACAGCCATCAAAATTCCAGTACGCTCACGGTAGATACCAAAATTCTTTGAGCAGCTGGCTGCGATTAAGCATTCTGGCAGTTGGCTGGCAATCTTGCGGGTGAAGCGGGCATCTTTTTCCAAACCGTCACCAAAGCCTTGATAGGCAATATCGACAAATGGTACTGCACCACTTTCAGCAAGAGTGGTGATGATTTGATCTTCTTGCTCGGAGGTCAGGTTTGCTCCGGTGGGGTTGTGGCAGCAGCCATGCAGCAGCACTATATCGCCTGCAGGAATAGCCTTGATATCAGCAAGCATGCCTTCAAAATCAACGGAACCGGTCTCAGTGTCGAAATAGCGGTATTCGGCCAAAGGCATACCCAGATAATTTACGATAGAAGGGTGGTTGGGCCAAGTGGGATTTGATAGCCAAACCTTTGCATTTGGAGAGGCTATTTTAATCAATTCCAAAGCTTGGCGTACTGCACCAGTTCCTCCGGGCGTTGCAACTGCAGACAGTCGATCGGCTGCCACAGATCCGTCTAAAACTAACTCAAACATCGCAGTGGAGAAAGCTGGATCGCCTGCAAGTCCAACGTAGGATTTGGTTTTTTGAGCTTGCCAGAGTAGTTCTTCTGCTGATTTGACGGCGCGCATGATTGGCGTGGCGCCTGTTGAGTCTTTATAGACACCTACACCGAGATCAATTTTGTCCTGTCGTGGGTCAGCCTGATAAGCACCGACAAGAGCCAGAATTTTATCTTGAGGTTGTGCGGTAAGGTTGCTGAGCATCAACTATCTCCAGTGGCGACATTAAGGGTTGGGAATTGACCCCATTCGGTCCAGCTACCGTCATAAAGGGAGTGGTCAATCTTGCCCATGCGCTCGAGAGCCAAAGACAGGACCGCTGCTGTTACGCCTGAGCCGCAGGTGGTGATCACAGGTTTGGAAAGATTTACACCAGCCTTTTGAAACTCACGAGCCATTTCTGCCGTAGTTTTCATAGTGTGATCGCCATTGAGCAATTGTGTGAAAGGAAGGTTTTTCGAGCCGGGAATATGGCCTGCGCGCAAACCTGGGCGCGGTTCTGGTGCCTCACCGCGAAAGCGGGCAGCGGCGCGGGCATCAATTATCTCATGGTCGAGGAGCTTTGAGGCATGGGCAACTTGCGTGACGTCGCGCACCATGTGGGATTGCGGCTGCACGGTCATATGGCGGTCCCGGATTACTGGCTTGATCTTATCCACTGGGTTGCCATCAGCAATCCACTTGGGTAGGCCGCCATCCAAAACTGCAATTTTACTGTGCCCCATCATCCGAAACAGCCACCAAACGCGCGCAGCGGAAAATAGACCCTTGCTGTCATAGACTACGATCTGATGCCCATCGCCTATACCCAAGGCTCGAACACGCGACATGAATTTCTCCACAGGTGGAACCATATGCGGGAGGGCAGACCTGTGGTCAGAGATATCATCAATATCAAAAAATCGTGCGGTTGGGATGTGCCCAAGTACAAATTCTGATGCTGGATCACGATTTTCGTTAGGCAAATGCCAGCTTGCATCCAAGACTCGCAAGTTGGGATGTTTTAAATTCTCTTTGAGCCAATTTGTAGAAACAAGCGTTTTGGGATCGTCTTGTGCCATGCAGCCCCCTTTGGATTAATTCGGATTTAGCTGGGCTGGGCCAACAAAACAAGAGTTATCGACGCTAGGCTTTCCAATAATTTCTGCTGGGTGAATGCAATATGGATAAAGGGCAGCTTAGATGCCCTGTTTTAAAAGTCTTTGCTTTTGGCGGCCCCAATCACGCTTCGCCTCAGTGGCACGTTTGTCGTGGTTCTTTTTGCCCTTAGCTATACCCAGTTTGATTTTAACCCGTCCAACATGGTTGAAATACATAACCAAGGGGACAAGGGTCATACCTTCGCGCTGTGTGGAGTTCCAAAGCCGTGATAGTTCACGTTTGGACACCAGCAATTTGCGGCGGCGTTTTTCCACATGGCCCCATGTTTTAGCCTGTTCATAGGGCGCAATATAGGAGTTCACCAACCAAAGCTCTCCCTCTTCAACGGCTGCATAGCTTTCGGCTATGTTACCAGAAATTTCACGTAAGGATTTAACTTCGGACCCCATCAGTATGACGCCACATTCAAGGTCGCTCTCAATCGCATAGTCATATCGCGCGCGGCGATATTCAGCGATGATTCGATAATTAGGATCTGACTTTTTATTGACCATAGTGGGGTTTATATATGGAGGCTGAGCAGACTTGCCAATGGGTCAGTTCAAGTTACGGCTAATGACCTGTTGATCCGCGGATCACAATATTTGTTCCGGCGGAAGTCATAGGTCAGGTGCTGTACTGTGCGTTACAGCCACGCACCTGCTCATATCAGTTGATAACTCCAGCGTAACGCAGAGCTGCATCCATCGCTGATTTGGCATCATCGGTAAGGGGCACCAAAGGTGACCGCACTTCTGCAGAGCAGAGCCCCAATTTTGACAGACCGTATTTTGCACTAACTAAGCCAGGCTCTTGGAAGGTCGCTAGATGTAGGGGCATTAATCTATCTGTAATTTTGAGTGCTGCAGCATAGTCGCCAGCAATGGTCGCTGCTTGCATTTGCGCGCAGAGAGCTGGTGCCATATTTGCTGTTACGGAGATACAGCCAATGCCACCATGGGCATTGAAGCCAAGGGCGGTCGCATCTTCGCCAGATAGCTGCACAAAATCATTACCACACGTAAGTCGTTGTTTTGGAACGCGAGATAAATCTCCGGTAGCATCCTTCACACCAATTATATATCTGTGTTGGGCCAATTCACCCATAGTCTCAACACTCATATCAACAGAAGATCTACCCGGAATATTATAAATAATTATATCCATGTTGCAGTCGGCAGCAGCCAAGAAGTGCGCCTTCAAACCCGCTTGTGTAGGCTTGTTGTAATAGGGTGTTACAACTAATGCCGCAGATGCACCGGCTGCTTTGGCAGCTTTAACAAGGCGAACGGTTTCGGCTGTATTGTTAGAGCCAGCGCCAGCAATCACTGGCACGCGGCCTGCGACTTGTGCCACAACAATTTCAACAACTAAGTCATGCTCTTCATGTGTAAGCGTAGGGCTTTCACCAGTGGTGCCCACTGGCACCAACCCGTTACTGCCTTCGTCGATATGCCAATCCACAAGTTTCTTGAGCGCATCTATATCCACTTTGCCGTTTGCAAACGGCGTGACAAGTGCAGGCAAAGATCCTGTGATCATAGCGCTTCCTTTCAGGTGGGGCATGAGCGCCCGAGGTTTAGTCGTCGAACCCTAGCTTGCTCCACAAGATTTGCCAAGATTTACGATTGAAACTTTTTGATACAAAGCGCAGGTTCGCATATATGCGAATTATCCCTTTTCTTTTGATGTCTATTTTATTTAGCCCCCAGGTATCTGCGCAAGATACTGTGGCAATTGACGCTTTGCGCGCAGCCTATTTAGCCACAGGAAAAGGGAATTGGGACGAGGCTTTGCGTCTAGCGCGCCCGGCTGGGGATGTGGGTCTGGATCTGATCGAATGGGATCGGTTGCGCGCTGGCAAAGGTGAGTTTGCAGCGGCACAAGAATTTTTGGTACGTAGGCCTGACTGGCCTGGCTTACCCTATTTGCGTAAGCGCTCTGAAGTCACAATTAAACCAGATGCGCTGGCTGGGGATGTCATTGCTTTTTTCGATGGACAAGCGCCGCGTACAGCGCAGGGTTCGTTGCGGCTTGCCCAGGCTCTGGCCAAAGAAGGCCAGACCACTGCTGCTATTTCTGCGGCGCGATGGGGCTGGGTCAGTTTCAACATGGATGCGGATCTTGAGCAGGAGTTTAGAGAAGCCTTTGGTGCGGATTTAGCGACCATGCATGAGGCACGGTTGGATATGTTGCTGTGGCAAGGCGCTATATCATCAGCGAAAAGAATGCTTTCCTCTGTAAGTTCTGACCAAGTAAAATTGGCCAAGGCGCGTTTGGCGTTGCAGGAAAACAAGAATGGGGTCACGGCGTTTCTAGCTAAGGTGCCTGACAGCTTGAAGACGGATCCAGGCTTGGCTTTCGACCGGTTTAAATGGCGGCTTGTGCGCAAGAAAGCGGATGGTGCCATCAAACTTCTTTTGGAGAAATCTGCCACTGCGGTCAGTTTGGGGCGGCCGGAAAAATGGGCAGAGCAGCGTTTATCTCTTGCGCGTGATTTGCTATGGGATGGGAAATATCAGAAAGCCTATGATGTGGCGGCCAGCCACCACCTTGATGCTAGTGAGGACTATGCTGAGCTGGAATGGCTGGCAGGGTTTATCGCTTTGCGCAAATTGAAAAATCCAAAGCCGGCCCTGGCGCATTTCAAAAACCATGAAGCTGCAGTGGGCAGTGAGATTTCACTGGGGCGCACGCATTACTGGCAGGGCCGAACCTTGCACGCCATGGCCCAGTCTGAGCAAGCACAGCGGGCGTATACAAAGGGCGCTAAATACCAAACGTCTTTTTATGGGCTTCTGGCGGCGGATGCTGCAGGCCTGCCTATGCAGCGAAGTCTTGCGGGTAATGTTGTGGACCCGGGTTGGCGGCAAGCTGCCTTTGTTGAGTCGAGTGTGTTTAAGGCGGCCTTGCTTTTGATAAGTATAGACCGATCGCGCTTTGGGGTGCGATTTTTAACCCATTTGCTTGAGAGCCAAAGTCCAACGGGGATGGCGCAACTGGGTGGGATGGCTGAAGAGCTTGGTATTCCCTATTTGGAATTGATGCTGGGAAAACGTGCGTCGCGCTATGGTACCATGATGGAAAGGCATTTTTATCCTTTGATGCCCTTGCTGGTGCAAACAGATGAGGTGGCGCCCGAATTGGCCCTTGCCATTGGGCGCCGAGAAAGTGAATTTTTTATAGGCGCCGTGTCCGGTGTTGGAGCGTTGGGCTTGATGCAAGTCATGCCGCGAACGGCGCAGGAAATGGCGGGAAAATTGGGATTGCGCTACTCTCGTAGTAAAATGTTAAAGGATCCGAAGTTTAACGCTAAGATTGGCATCCGCTACCTACAAGAACTGCGAGAAGAATTTGGTAACAGTCCAGTGCACATAGCTGCTGCGTATAATGCTGGTCCCAGCCGGGCGCGAAACTGGACCATCAAGCTTGGCGACCCTCGGCTAGGAAAGATTGATGTGGTCGATTGGATCGAGCAAATACCATTCAGTGAAACGAGAAACTATGTTATGCGGGTGACCGAAAGCCTGCCTAACTACCGTGCCCGCTTGGCAGGGCAAGTTGTCCCCCTGAACTTTTTGGCTGAGTTGAAAGGCAACTATAGAGCGCCTACAGCCTATGCCTCCCCGGCGATATCGCGGCGCCCAGTTAGTCGGTTGGATTAAGCGCCACCCTTGCACGCCAGAGCGTAAATAAGCCTGCGCTGACAACAATAACCGCACCTAAAGCCACATTGGGTTTGATCACCTCGCCAAAGACGAGAACCCCTATGGTTGAGCCAAATACTAATTGGAGATATGTCACAGGCTGCACGGCGCTGGCTTCTGCGACCTCATAACACCGAATTAGGAGCCAATGCCCGGTGGCGCCAGTGCAGCATAGACATAGCATTAACATCCAATCGGTGGCGATCATATTTTCAAAATGAAAGGCACCAATTACTGTCATAAAAACACAACCGATCACGCCGGTCCAAAAGAAGCTTGTGGCCGTGCTGTCCAACCGGGCAACATAGCGGGTGAGCAGACTATAAAGGGCGAACATAAACGCAGAGCCTAGTGGAATGATGGCATATGGCGAAAACACTCCGATGCCTGGTTTAAGTATTATCAACACGCCGCAGAGCCCAACTCCAATGGCCAACCAGCGCCTCCAGCCCACGCTTTCACCTAAGATAGGGCCAGAAAGGGCCGCAACTATAAGCGTGTAGGCAGAAAATATAGCTAGACTTTCTACTAGGCCCAGAAGGGTGAAGGCTGAGACCATCACGCATATTTCGGCTGCCAACAAAATACCTCTGAAACCTTGTAGAAAAGGCTGCTTAGTGCGTGCCGCATTACGTAATCCCCCGGCTTGTTTCGCTGAAATAGTGATCACAAAGGCTGCAAAGAACCAATAGCGCACCATTACAACCATATAAACGTTGTAGGTGGACGACAGATGTAGGCTTAGCCCATCTTGGATTGCAAAGATTATAGTTGTCCCCACCATCAACAAAACGCCAAGTCTTGTATTGTTTCCTGCGCTCATTGCATGGTCCCTTGGGTCATATGTCTTTTTCGGCCAAAGCCTGGAGTTCGTGTGATGGCAAATCCAGCTTTTTGCAAGCCACGGCGGACAAAGCCGGCGGCGGTATAGGTGGCACAGCTGCCGCCTGCTTTGGTGTGATGGGCTACGTGGGCCATAAGTGTAGGTTCCCAAAGCTCGGGGTTTTTTGATGGTGAAAACCCATCTAGAAACCACGCATCGGCTTTCTGGGGCCAAGCTGGAAGGGTGTCGCGTGCGTCGCCTAAGATGAGGTCAAACTTTAAATCAGGCAATGTGATAGTGTTGCCCCAGAGTGAGGCCAGTTCAATGGCTAGCTTCTTGAGCTCTGGAAAGGCCTCATGGGCTTTGATCATCTGTTCAGGCGTCAGTGGGAACGCTTCAAAACTGGTGAAATGCAATATGCCTTTCACACCAGATTTCCGCCACGCGGCTAGTGCCACTAAAAGATTGAGTCCGGTACCGAAACCAAGCTCTGCAATCTGAAACTCAGGTGAAAATCGTTTGGGTAGACCATTTCCAGACAGAAAAACGTGTTGGGCCTCAGCCAGTCCATTGTCTGCCGAGTAATATGGGTCATCAAATTGGATGGAGAATGGTACGTTTGCGCGCCATTCGATGTTATCAGGCTGGTGGTTGAGCATGGTCTACCCTAAGTATTTAGCAGACCATGCAGAAGGGCGAAGATTTTGGCAACTGCTGACGTAACAATTTTAGGGGCTGGTGTTTTTGGCTTGTCAATTGCGTTTTGCTGTGCGCAACGGGGAGCCCGGGTGCGCGTGATTGATCCGGCTGGCGTGGCTAGTGGTGCTAGTGGTGGCATTGTGGGTGCTCTCGCGCCGCATACCCCAGATTTATGGTTACCAAAAAAACAATTTCAATTGGAAAGTCTACTTTATTCTCGGAGCTTTTGGCCGGAGGTTGAAGCAATATCCGGTCTGTCCACGGGGTTTGCTAATCAAGGACGTTTGCAACCTATTAATGAGGAGCGCTTGATCGCCTTGGCCTTGTCACGCATCGTTGATGCAGAGAAAAACTGGGGTAATACGGCGGTTTGGGAGGTTATGTCAGCGAACAAGGCCGGTGAATGGGCGCCCCCCTCTGCAACCGGACAATTGATCCATGACACTCTATCTGCCCATATCCATCCTCAGAAAGCTACACAGGCACTTGGCCGCGCTGTTGAGAATTTGGGTGGTGTAATTACCACGGCAGGCGCCCGGCAGGGCGCTATTTTGGATGCACGGGGTTGGCAGGGTTTGGTTGAAATGTCTGAGGACCTTGGCCAAGAGATTGGCAACGGTGTAAAGGGTCAAGCGGCTTTGCTAGATTTTGCCCGCCCCGGTGAGCCGCAGTTGTTTGCGGATGGTTTGCATATTGTGCCGCATTTGGATGGTACTGTGGCAATTGGCTCTACTAGTGAACGTTATTTTAAATCACCAACAGATACTGATGGGCAACTCAATGACCTAATTGCCAAGGCCAAGCAATTGTTTCCAGTTTTGCGAGATGCACCAGTGCTTGCGCGCTGGGCTGGGGTGCGTCCTCGGGCATTTACTCGGGCACCAATCCTGGGAAAACATCCCGTGAACCCAGATTGGTTTATTGCCAACGGCGGATTTAAAATTGGATTTGGTATGGCGCCCAAAATTGGCCAAGTTATGGCAGCGTTGATTTTGGATGGAGTGGATCTTGTCCCTGATGATTTTCGCGCCAACGCCAGTATGAGACCAAAAGGGTAACAGATATGACCACGCCGAAGATTATCGCATTGGATCATCTGGTATTAACTGTTGCTGATATTGCTCAGACCGTAGCTTTTTATTGTGATGTTTTGGGGATGCAGGTGATTGAGTTTGCAGCCGCCGACGGCAGCCGGCGCTGGGCGTTAAAATTTGGGGCGCAGAAAATCAATCTGCATCAGGCCGGGGCGTCGTTTGCGCCTCATGCAGCATTTCCCAGCTTAGGTACTGCTGACTTGTGTTTTGTGTCACCAACCCCACTTGGGGATTGGCAGAATTACTTGGCGGCGCGGAGCGTGGAGGTGATTGACGGCCCTGTTGCGCGCAGCGGTGCGCAAGGGTCGATGCAATCGCTTTATATCCGCGATCCAGATGGCAATCTGTTGGAGATCTCTAACTTGGTTTGAGGCTTATGTCCGGTCACCAAGATAGGGTAAAAAAGCCTCAACTGCTGCGCTGGCGATCACAATCACATTGCCAGAGTCTGGGTTTACCACATTCAATCCACCTGCAACCGCTCTCACTTCAGCCCGTCCACGTGGCAAAGCGGACACTAAGGCTTTGGTGTCGACCAAATCTGGCTGCTGCACGCCAATGGTGACTTGCACGCGCATATCTTGCGGCGCGAGCCCGAGTGACGGCTCTAGGGCTTGGAACATTGGAATGGCCGAATGGCGCAGGGCGTCTTCAATCGCGCGGTGGGCCGCTTTGGTATAATCTTGACCGTATTGATCGTTGCCCATACCCATTTCGATGATAAATCTTTGGTCGCTCACTAGACCACTCCCAAATCTAGGGATACAGAAATCGCGACATTGGCCATGACTGTTGGGTGGCCTTCGGGGCGCGGCACATCCAGCCCACCATGCATCACCTCTACCCGCACCTGCCCATAGGGAAAAATTTTCGCCACAGCTGCGCGATTAACCGCATCGGGATCCTGCACGCCAACTTCGACATCAATCAACATCTCAGTTTTGTCCTTGCCGAACAGCTCAGCCAGATTTATCGAATTGTGCCACAGGGCGTCCTTCACCGCGCGCACGGCGGCTTGAGTATAGTCACGTCGGCGCAGGGAAGAACCCATGCCAAACTCGGTGAGCAATCGTTTAACCGCCATTATAGCATCCTTGCTGTGTTGGAATGCACTGCCTTGCGGTTGCAGTCACGTGGTTTGGGCAGGCACACCTAAAATTCAACGCCAATTTGCGCTTTGATGCCAGATCGGAACGGGTGCTTGATCAGCTCCATTTCGGTGACTAAATCAGCGGCCTCAATTAAATCGGCATGGGCGTTGCGCCCAGTAAGAACTACATGGGTCATCACGGGCTTTTCATTTTGCAAAAAGGCTACAACTTCGTTGATGTCGAGATAATCATAGCGCAGCGCTATATTGATCTCATCCAAAAGCACCATGTGATTGCTCTCATCCAAAATCAGCTCCTTAGCTTTGGTCCAAGCCGCCTGTGCCATTTCGGTGTCACGGGTTTTGTCTTGGGTTTCCCAAGTGAAGCCTTCGCCCATAGTATGAAACGCGCATAGATCGGTGAAATGCTCCAGGATCAAATCTCGCTCACCGGTGCTCATCCCGCCCTTTATAAATTGCACCACAGCACTTTTACGTTTGTGGGCGATGTGGCGAAAAATCATGTTGAAAGCGGCTGAGGATTTGCCCTTGCCCTTGCCGGTGTGCACAATCACCAAACCCTTTTCGTCTGTTTTTGTCGCCATAATTTTGTCACGTGCGGCTTTCTTTTTAGCCATTTTTATAGCGTGGCGTTCAACATCTTGGGTCATGGCTGGCTCCTCCAGTTTCAGCTACTCTATCGCCTGTCGGTGCAGACGCAAGCAACGCTTAATAACCATCACGGATTGACATAAGTTTTTTTTGGGTAGGGCCTGTGCAATGGGTGAAAATTCGTAGGTTCAGGGTAGGGCTGGCATTAAACCAGATGACAGGCGGTACGATGACCGTTTGCGTCTGACTTCAATTCAGGTTCAAACCTTCCTTAAATTAAACGCGTAATTTAATGCCAAACCTTTCGTAACGGGATGCAGCGTTAAGGTTTTTAATTAATTATAATATTTTATTTAAATAATTGTTTGACGCTACATTTTTATAATGTGAGACTAAATTTTCTACTTCAAAAAGTTTTAAGGCTATGAAGTGGGGGAGAAAAGTATTTTTGGTTGGAGAGCCTAGATTTGATGGAAAATGCTGTTTAACTACCGATGATTGAACAATCATGACTAAAATAATTCTATTATTAGCCTAACTAAAAAAGGGAGAAGTTTATGTTAAATATAAAAAAAATGGTAATTTCATGTGCTCTGGCAACCAGTTTGGTTGCTGGAACTGCACAGGCCCAAGACTGTGGTGAGGTATCTATTACCGAAATGGATTGGGGGTCAGCTGTTATTGTAACCCAGGTTGCCAAATTCTTGCTTGAGCAAGGCTATGGTTGCTCTGTTACAGTTGTGCCTTCTGCTTCTACGCCCGCACTCGCTTCAGTTTCTGAAACTGGTGAGCCCGACATAATAACTGAAGTCTGGACGAATGGTGCGCCAGCCTATGTACCGCTCTTGGAGGCGGGAAAAATTAATGAATTAACAGATGTTCTCTCAGATGGTGGCATTGAGGGTCTCTTCATTCCAGTTTATTTGGCAGAAGCTCACCCAGAATTGATGACTATTGAGGGTGTATTAGCCAACCCGGATTTAGTTGGAAATAGAATGCATAATTGTCCTGTGGGATGGACCTGCCAAGTTGTAGCGTCAAATGTTGCTAAAGCTGGTGGTTTTGAAACCAGTGGTGTTGAAGACTTTGTACATGGGTCAGGTGAGACACTGGCTGCATCAATTGGTTCCGCATATACTTCTAAAGAGCCATGGTTCGGATACTACTGGTCACCTAGTTTGGTTTTAGGAAAGTATCCAATGGTTCAAGTGGACTTAGGTCCTCATGATGCTAGTAAACAAGCCTGTAACTCAGACACAGACTGCGCAACTCCAACGATGCAATCGTGGCCAAGTAGTGTGGTCACGACTGTTGTCACTAGTGAGTTTGAGGCTTCCCATCCAGCGGAGACAGATGTGATGCGAAATCTTTCGTTTACCAATAACATGATGAATAGTCTTCTCGCGTGGCAAGATGCCGAAAGTGCTACTGGTGATGAGGCCGCTGTTTACTTCTTGTCAACTCAACAAGACATTTGGAGTAGTTGGATTAACGATTCCGCGCGCAGTAAACTTGCAGCACTACTACAGTAGTCGTTTCAGTACTTACTAAATCAACGAAGGCACGCAATTTGCGTGCCTTCGTTTTAATGAGGAACAAAAAATGGCGTTTTATGACAGTTTGTTCAATGTACTAGGGTTGAGAGTTTGGTGTGACTCAGCGACTGAAACTCCAAAGTTATCGATGGCCAGCTTGTTGGCTAAAACCAACCCGGACGCGGCAAATGAAGGACCTATATTTCCTTTCCCATCGATGGATGAACTCTATCAGGCATGCTTATCATTTCCTCAATCTCGAGAATTTACTGCAGGAGTAGAAGCCGCTTTCCTCAACGTAAAAGACGTCCTGAAATCAGTATTGGATCCACTAACCCAGCCTCTATCATGGCTATTAGAACTAGCTTTATTCAGCTTTTTGGCTACACCTTGGTGGATCATTATTCCGTTAATATTATTGTTTGTTTGGTACGTATGCCGTTCCGTTGTGGTTACAGTTTTCGTAACTTTATCATTTACATTTTTGGCTTTTATTGACCACCTAGATGCTGCTTTGCAGACGCTAGCGATTATTGCTGTGTGCACAGGAATATGTATTTTATTAGGGGTGCCAGATTGGAATTGCTATGGCTAAATCTAACCGCCTGCAACGGGGTTTAATTCCACTACTGGACTTGCTCCAGACATTACCGACCTTTGTATATTTAATACCACTGATTTTTTTGTTTAGCGTCACAGAGCCAAAGCTATATGGGATTGCAATTATTGTTTACGCCATTGTTCCAGTTATTAGGCTCACAGATCTGGGGATCAGACTTGTAGATCAAGATGTCGTTGAGGCGGCTAACGCCTTTGGCATGTCGCCCAGACAAAAGCTTCTTGGTATTGAGTTACCACTCGCACTGCCCAATATCATGGCGGGTGTAAATCAAACTATCATGATGAGCCTTGCGATGGTGGTAATTGCGTCGTTAGTCTCTGCGCCTGGTCTCGGCGTTCTAGTGCTCCGAGGGATCCGAAATCTCGAGTTGGGTGTGGGCCTCATAGCCGGACTAGGGATAGTGTTGCTTGCTGTTATTTTAGACCGAGTGTCTAAAGCAGCGATTGCTCGCGTATCTACTAATCAAATCTTCAAATAGACGGGTAGTATGATGGCAACTCCTCCTAAAATAGAAATTCGTAACCTATATAAGATTTTTGGTTCAAATCCCAAATCTGCGCTTGAGAAAGTCAAAGCGGGTATGGAGAAAGAAGAATTACTTGCCCAGACTGATCATGTTTTAGGGCTCCAGGATATTTCAATCGATATTCGCGAAAGCGCCATAACAGTGGTAATGGGGCTGTCTGGATCTGGAAAGTCGACGCTTATTCGCCATATCAACAGATTAATTGAACCGACTGATGGTCAAGTGCTGATCGATGGTAAAGAT
This sequence comes from Alphaproteobacteria bacterium UBA4588, assembly GCA_905182195.1. GTDB lineage: Bacteria > Pseudomonadota > Alphaproteobacteria > Rhodobacterales > Rhodobacteraceae > Planktomarina. The sequence goes on along the minus strand of CAJJAW010000006.1, from coordinate 19,603 downwards.
GCGCTCTTGTTGGGAACTGAAGCATTACGTGACATGCGCCGCACAGACATGTCTATGGTTTTCCAGAAATTCGCACTACTACCGCACCGTACCATACTTGATAATTCCGCACTTCCACTGGAGGTGCGCGGTGTGGCCCAAAGTGCGCGGCATAAGGAGGCTCGTGTTTGGATCAACCGAGTTGGACTTGGAGGCTATGAGCACCACTATCCCTACCAACTTTCTGGTGGCATGCAGCAAAGAGTTGGCCTTGCACGCGCGTTGACCTCCAACTCTGATATCATGCTTATGGACGAAGCATTTTCTGCTCTCGATCCTTTGATACGCAGCGACATGCAAAAACTCCTGCTCGAGCTACATGTTGAATTAAAAAAGACGATTGTGTTTATCACGCATGACCTCGATGAAGCCCTTCGATTGGCTGACCACCTCGTTATTCTAAAAGATGGTGCCGTTGTTCAGCAGGGAGATCCACAGAACATTTTGGTAAATCCGACTGATCCCTATATCGAGGCATTTGTTAGCGATATAAATCGTGCTCGCGTTTTACGAGTTCGCTCTGTCATGACGCCTTTGGATAAAAAAATTAAATACGCGGGTGACGTAAGTCCAAAAGACAACCTTGAATCTCTGATAGCTCTTTCTGAAGGTGACACCTCGTTTAAATTTCGGGTTGTTGATGGAGAGAAACCTATCGGTCAAATTGATATGCAGGACTTGGTTAAAGCTTTGGTTCCCAGAGTTTCAGTGTCGGAAAAACAGAATTCGTAGTCATTAGCATTTGGGGCACAGCCAGATGAATAGTCAGAGTGAATTAGCCAAACAAAAACCTTATGTGCCGATTTCGATATATGATGCTTTTACTGCAGTGCCGTATTCAGGTAGCCAAGCGGCTATTGTGCTAAATGCCTCGGATATCTCAATCCAAAATCGAGTTCTGATTGCACGTGAAATTGGGGCGCCAGCCACGGCGTTTGTAAGTGCCATCAACCATAATAGAATTAAAGTACAATTTTTCTCCACTGTCATGGAGTTGCCGATGTGTGGGCACGGGACTGTTTGTCTGATAACGCATCTGGTTGCACAAGAACTATTACCTTGCGTGGGGGACGGGTGGCAGAAGGCGGTTCTTGATCTGCCTAAAGGGGAGGCTACGGTGGAGCGTCGCCGGACGAAGGCTGGAAGAGTTGAAGTTATGTTGGATGTTGCAGAACCACGGTTTGCGGGAGTGAACCTCAATCTGGCAGAACTGGCTGGTATATTGGGTGTTGGTGCCGGGGACATATCTAACGAATTGCCACCAGAGGTAGCCACTGGCGATTTCATTCACCTCTGCCTTCCAATGCGTGATCTCGCAGTGATGCGAGAACTGCAGCCTGATTTTTCAGCCCTTGCTAAGTTTTGTGTATCCAACGGATTGGAAACTGTGGCTGCTTTTTCAACTGAAGCCGTAGATCAAACTTGCGATGTTCACGTTCGAGATTTTTGTCCAGCCGTCGGCGTGGCTGAATCAGCAGCGGCTGGCACCACAAATGCAGCCCTATCAACTTATCTTTTACAAAAAGGGTTGGTTCAGCCTGGTGAAGATGGGAACTTACAAGTCCAGGCTGAACAAGGAATAGAACTTGGTCGCCCCAGCCGTGTGACGACAAGGATCAAAACGCAAGGTGGTAATATTGTGCGATTACAGGTGGGTGGTGTGGCCAGCTTGATCATCGAAGGTATGCTCAACGTGAATTTGGAGGCATCATGACAAAGTTGTTGAAGAAGGCGTTAGTTTGGGACGCTCATGCGGGGTTATTTCCGTCAGCAGAAATGGATCTAAATATCCTTGAGGACTGGCGTAAGAACAATGTCAATTATCTGAGTATCAATGTTGGGTTTGATGAAATGGTACCGGATGAAACATTGGCGACGCTTGCGCCAATTAAGGTAAGTATAACACGTGTCTGACGTTAGCGCCTATTAGTCTAAATATGTTAATTTTATAATAGAGTATCTCCGGTGTATCTAATTACCCATTGTCGTGAAGAACATGACTAGAACCCGCGCGTCTAGGCAACAGGCCCAAGCCTGATTGCATCAAATTGGGTTAATTATTTTTAAAGCAGCCATCGTGATTGTGCTCACCCAAGCCTGGTGCTGCCCGTTCGAGCTGTAAGCTGCTATCCGAGAATTTAATTGGTGTGCGGATGCCGGGAATGCCTTCAGGTGTGATGCGCAGTTCACGATACAAAGTTTGCGGATCCTCTAAAGCCTCTGCGATTGTATTGATAGGGCCTGAGGGCACGCCTGCGACTTCCAGTGCTGGCAAAACGTCCAGCTTGGCCCATTGGGACAGCTCCGCAGGTGATCTGATCCACGACTTCTGTACGGTTGGTAATCCGGGTGATGTTATCGGCAAAAATAGGATCCTCAATCCAATCTTCGCGGCCCAATGCCCGAGCCAGATTGTGAAACTGGCGATTGTTGCCACAAGCGATAACGATGTGCCCATCGCCGACTGGAAATACTTGATAAGGCACGATGCTAGGATGTGCGTTTCCCATGCGTTGTGGGCTTTTGCCTGTGGTTAGGTAATTGAGATTTTGGTTTGCTTGGGCTGCCAACATACAATCAAACAATGCCATATCTACATGCTGTCCCTTGCCAGTGCGCGCCCGCTGGGCCAGAGCGGCTTGAATGCCAATAACGCCGTAAAGGCCGGTAAACACATCCGCAAAAGCAACACCAACTTTTTGTGGCATGCCGTCAGGTTCGCCCGTGATGTCCATAATGCCCGACATGCCTTGGATCATGAAGTCATAGCCTGCTTTGTGGGCTCGGGGGCCGTCTTGGCCAAACCCTGTTACAGAGCAATAAATCAATTTAGGGTTTTCAGGGGACAATGCTGCATAATCGAGGCCGAATTTTTGCAGGCTACCAACTTTAAAATTTTCAATTAACACATCTGAAGTCGAGATTAGTTCTTTGAGATAGGCCAAGCGCTCGGGATTGTTGAAATCAATGGTAATACCCTGTTTGCCACGGTTTGCACTGTGAAAGTAAGCTGCCGACCTGTCGCTGCCTTTTTTTACGAAGTTGGGTCCCCAATTGCGTGTGTCATCGCCTTCAGGACTTTCAATTTTAATCACGTCCGCACCGAGATCTGCCAGAGTTTGTCCGATCCAAGGTCCTGCTAAGACGCGCGCTATTTCAATAACTTTTAAACCTTCCAACGGATACATTCGGCCCCCTTTAGTATTTCATCTGGCCCATTTTGGTGCTGGACATTCATCCTTATTTGGCATGGTTTCGGCTATAGTGCATCCGTTTTCTGACTCTTGGGGTGATTGCTTTGAATACAAACACTATGACGCGGCCAATTCCCTTGGCAGCCAATGGGTTTTTTGGCCCGAATGTTTGATTTTGTGCAAAAAGTGCTGTGACGTATACGTGTAAAATGCATCTAAAATTCCTGCGCCCCTTTACCTACCCGGAGTGCAATACTAAGACTCAATAAGAACATCGAATTTATGTCGTAAATCAGAACAGCAGGCGGACCCTATGAACGATCCAGTAGAAACTTATATGAACCTTGTCCCAATGGTAGTGGAGCAAACTAGCCGCGGTGAACGGGCCTATGACATTTTCTCACGTTTACTTAAAGAACGTATCATTTTTGTGAACGGCCCCGTTCATGATGGAATGAGCACATTGATCATCGCGCAATTGCTGCATCTCGAAGCTGAAAACCCATCCAAAGAAATTAGTATGTACATAAACTCTCCGGGCGGCGTCGTAACAGCTGGCCTGTCGATTTATGATACCATGCAATACATCAAACCAAAAGTGAGTACCCTTTGCGTTGGGCAAGCAGCTTCTATGGGATCACTTTTGTTGACCGCTGGCGACAAGGACATGCGTTTTTCGCTGCCTAACTCTTCAATTATGGTGCATCAGCCCTCCGGCGGATACCAGGGCCAGGCAACTGATATTATGATTCATGCCGAGTTTACTCAGAAGCTAAAACGTCGGTTGAATGAAATTTATGTCACCCATACGGGCCAAGATTATGATATAGTTGAAGCGGCTCTGGAGCGTGATAACTTCATGTCACCAGAAGATGCCAAAGCTTGGGGCTTAATTGATAAAATCGTGACCAATCGCGAAACGGACGAACCATCGGCTTAATTAACTGCTAAATTCAGGTTGTGGCACGTTGTTTGCTGTCATAAGCTTATTGTGATTTTGTGATGCTGTAATAGGGCTAGACTGTGCAACCAGGCGGCCAACAATATTTAAAGGTGATACATGGCTGATAAAGCAAGCGGAGACAGTAAAAACACCCTCTATTGCAGTTTTTGCGGTAAAAGTCAGCATGAGGTACGCAAACTGATTGCTGGTCCAACCGTGTTCATCTGTGATGAATGCGTTGAACTTTGTATGGATATCATCCGTGAAGAAACCAAGGCTACTGGGCTAAAAACATCGGAAGGTGTGCCGACACCTTTAGAAATTTGCCAAGTTTTGGATGATTATGTTATTGGGCAGTCTCATGCAAAACGGGTGCTCTCGGTTGCGGTTCACAATCATTACAAACGCTTAAATGTTGCCGATAATTCGGATGAGATAGAGTTGGCTAAGTCTAACATCATGCTGATTGGCCCAACCGGTTGTGGTAAGACGTTGCTGGCGCAAACTCTGGCCCGTATCTTGGATGTGCCATTTACTATGGCAGATGCAACCACCCTTACCGAAGCCGGCTATGTTGGCGAAGATGTGGAAAACATTATCCTGAAGCTGCTGCAAGCCAGTGAATATAATGTGGAGCGCGCGCAACGTGGTATTGTTTATATTGACGAAGTCGATAAAATTACCCGAAAATCTGATAATCCATCTATTACTAGGGATGTTTCGGGTGAGGGTGTTCAACAAGCTTTGCTGAAGATTATGGAAGGCACCGTGGCTAGCGTTCCGCCTCAGGGTGGCCGCAAGCATCCGCAGCAGGAATTCTTGCAAGTGGACACCACCAACATCCTGTTTATCTGTGGTGGAGCATTTGCTGGACTAGAAAAAATTATTGCAGCGCGTGGCAAGGGAACTTCGATTGGGTTTGGTGCTGACGTTAAGGAAAATGATAGCCGTGGCGTTGGTGAGATGTTTGGTGAGTTGGAGCCAGAAGATCTACTCAAGTTTGGCTTGATTCCTGAGTTTGTTGGCCGTTTACCAGTGATTGCGACGTTGACTGATCTTGATGAAGCATCGCTGGTCATCATTCTGACTCAACCTAAAAATGCTTTGATTAAGCAATACCAACGGTTGTTTGAGTTGGAAAATGTAGCTCTGACTTTCACTGATGACGCCCTGGTTGCAATTGCGAAGCGGGCGATTGATCGCAAAACGGGTGCGCGCGGCCTCCGCTCAATTTTGGAAGATATTTTGCTAGATACCATGTTTGATCTACCAGGAATGGATAGTGTCGAGGAAGTGGTCGTAAATGAAGAGGCCGTTACATCGCCAGCAGCGCCTTTGATGATCCATGGTGAGAAAGTGCGCGAGCCAGCTACCGCTGGTTAAGACCGCAGGCAATATCTGAAAGCAGTGGGGTTCGGTTAGAATTCTTGTTGTTTTTCGTTTCAGAGGCCAGAAACACTGGACCCCTGACGGCATCTAAGGCATAGCTGATCTATACTAGTTTTGGAGGACCGTATGGGCATCGTCTCAACTCTATTACGTGCAGTGACTTGGTGGAACGGCCAAACATTGAACACGCAACTGTTTACTTGGCGCAAGGGCGTGAAGGTTGGCGAAGATGATGCGGGCAATATGTTTTATGAAACCAAAGATAGCGTCAAACGTTGGGTGATATTCAATGGAGAATCTGAAGCTACACGGGTTAATCCTGATTGGCATGGATGGCTGCATCATACGTGGAACGACCCCCCAAACAAAACACCATTGATCCATAAAGCATGGGAAAAACCACATCAGGCAAACCTCACAGGGACGGTAATGGCCCATGCCCCAGCAGGTTCTATACGCCAATCGAGGCCGCAGTCGCACCGCGACTACGAGGCCTGGACCCCGGAGTGATCTGATGCGTGGTGCGTGGGCAGAATTTATTACTGGTACTTGTGTTCTGATTGTGGCGATTGGTTTTGCCGTGGTTGGATTTCAGCGCGGCGGTTGGGGCAGTACGAACGAATCGTATATTTTGAACGCAAGCTTTCGTTCCATTGAAGGTGTCACAGTTGGCACTGACGTGCGTTTGGCGGGAGTTAAGGTTGGAAAAGTATCTGGTATTTCGCTAAATCCAAAAAGCTTTCGCGCCGATATGGAAATTTCTTTAGACCTTGGCGTTGAACTTCCTGATGATAGTGCCATCTTGATTGCCTCTGAAGGGCTGTTAGGTGGAAACTTTGTGGAACTTCAGCCTGGTGGTTCACAATTTAACTTCGTGGCTGGTGATATGATCATGGACACTCAAGGTTCACTGAGCCTGCTAAATCTTCTAATGAAATTTGCATCAGGCAGCTCTAAATAATGATCCGTCTTCTGGCGCTAATGCTTTGTTTGACAGCGACTTTTGGATCTGCGCAGCGGGCTAGTGTGACCAGTGCCGCAGAATTGCGGTGGTTGGATAGGACAACTGGGGACTTACAAACCTTTATTATATCTATAGGTGAAATTGTGACGCTGGGCCCGATTGAGATGCATTTGCAGGAATGTCGCTATCCTGAAGATGAGTTGAGCCTAGACGCCTTTGCGCTGCTCACGGTTAATGACGCGCGCAGCAAAGAGAAACTGTTTGAAGGCTGGATGGTAGCCTCGTCACCGGCGCTCAATGCGCTTGAACATCCACGCTACGATGTTTGGGTGTTGCGCTGTAAGACGCTTTGAGCACTCGGTACAGGCTGTGACGTAATCGAAACTGACTGAGTGATAGCATCGGCCAGTTGCCTTTGATAAGCGGCTCTGCTGATTTCAACAGCACCCAAACTACGCAAATGGTCGGTGATGAATTGCGTGTCAAACAGAGAAAACCCACAGTTACTTAGATGTGTCGTCAGAAAGGCGAGCGCAGACTTAGAGCCATTGGTACCTTGTGAAAACATACTTTCACCACAAAATACGCCACCAATCGTAATCCCGAACACACCGCCCAAAAGCGCACCGTCTTGCCAAACTTCTAAGCTATGGCAACGTCCTAGTGCGTGGAGCTCTTTATAATTTCTATGCAGTGTTGAATTAATCCAGGTTTCATCTCGGTTTGCACACTGAAACAAGACCACATCAAAATTTTTATTTAAGGTGGCGGTGATAGATTGGCACTGCAAAAACTGCCGCATGCTACGTGATATGTGGAAGCGATCTAGTGGAAGTATCCCCCGCCGTTTAGGGTCGACCCAGAAAAGTTCTGGGTCGGCAGCAGTTTCGGCCATTGGGAAAATGCCTTTGGAATAGGCATTCAGCATCAGCTGTGGGCTCAGTGCCCCTAGGCTCATTTATCTTCGAACTTATGTTCCAACCAATGTTCCAGCCAGTGGATGTTATAATTCCCTGAGTGCACATCTGGTTCTTGCAGTAAGGCATGAAACAGTGGAATTGTGGTTTCAATTCCGTCGATGATGAGCTCTCCTAAAGCCCGATCTAGGCGCGCGATTGCCGAAGCCCGGTCTGGAGCATGGACAATTAATTTTCCAATCAAGCTGTCGTAGTAGGGTGGAATTGAATAGCCGTCATACAATGCAGAATCCATACGAACACCTAAGCCACCTGGTGCGTGATAGGCATTAATTTTGCCAGGACGCGGCGAGAAGCCAGGAAAGGTTTCGGCGTTAATTCGTACTTCAATGGCGTGCCCGTTTATTACCAAATCATCTTGGGTGAAAGACAGATCATGTCCCTCGGCCACCCGGATCTGCTCGCGCACCAGATCCACACCAAAGATAGCCTCAGTTACGGGATGCTCTACCTGCAAGCGAGTGTTCATTTCAATGAAGTAAAACTCACCGTTTTCATATAGAAATTCAATAGTTCCGGCACCAACATAATTGATTTTGGCAACGGCATTAGAGCAAACTTTGCCAATCCGTGCACGCTCTTCAGGGTTAATAGTGGGGCCTGGAGCCTCCTCAAATACTTTCTGGTGGCGCCGTTGCAAAGAGCAATCTCGTTCGCCCAAATGTACAGCTTTACCCTTGCCGTCGCCAAACACTTGAATTTCAATGTGGCGGGGTGTGGTGAGATATTTCTCAATATATACTTCGTCATTGCCAAAGGCGGCTTTGCCCTCAGACCGTGCAGCACTAAAGGCGGTTGGCATTTCTTCCGCAGAGTTCGCCACTTTCATGCCGCGCCCACCACCACCGGCGGTCGCTTTGATAATAACTGGATAACCAAATTCTTCACCAATTTTTAGAGCTGCTTCAACATCTGGTACACCGCCTGCAGATCCTGGAACGCAAGGCACACCCAGTGCGCGCATGGTGTCCTTAGCGCTAATTTTATCGCCCATTACCCTTATGTGGTCAGCTGTGGGGCCGATGAAGCTTATGGAATGGTCCTGAAGTGCTTGCACGAAGGTGGCATTCTCTGACAAAAAACCATAGCCTGGGTGAATTGCATCGGCACCGGTAATTTCTGCGGCGGCAATTATTGCTGGAATACTCAAATAGCTCTCTGTGCTGGAGGGGGGGCCAATGCAAACCGATTCATCTGCCATGCGCACATGCATGGCGTCGCTGTCAGAAGTTGAGTGCACAGCTACGCTGCTGATCCCCATTTCACGTGCTGCGCGTATAACACGAAGAGCTATTTCGCCCCTGTTGGCGACTAGAATTTTCTTGAACATTATTCAATAATTACCAAGGGAGAACCGAATTCAACGGCGGCACTATCTTCTACCAGAATACGTGTAACCGTGCCGGCATGTGGCGCTGGAATTTGGTTCATTGTCTTCATTGCTTCGATAATCAAGATTGTGTCACCTTCGGATACTTTTTTACCCACGGTGATAAATGCAGGAGTACCAGGTTCAGCCTGTAGATACACTGTACCAACCATGGGCGATGCGACCGCACCGGGGTGCGATGCTGGGTCTTCAACGGCTGCTTGGGCGGGGGGGGCTGTTATCGCAGCTCCAAGCCCCGCCATGACAGGGGGTGCCACGGCAACAGGGGCTGCCATTTGCACCACATTTTGCGTTTTTGAAATGCGAACATTCAAGCTATCAGCCTCACCATAGTGACGGTTGACTTCGATTTCTGTCAGGTCCTGCGCACTGAGCAATTCTGCTAATTCTTGAATAAAGACAACGTCATTCTCGTTTGGTTTCTTAGTCATATTATCCCTTTTTTGCGGCGATTAGGCGCTATTTCCACTTCATATAGGCCAAGTTTTGCCAAAGTGGAAGAAGATCCTTATCTCACAATATGCAGAATCGTGCTTAACGTAAACAAAAGCTAGCCAATATTGATATTGGCTAGCCTCATTCTTAATATTTTGTTAAAATTTGCAAGATTTCTTGGATCTATCCACGGTTCATTCGGTTCTGAATCAACTCATTGACAACTGACGGATCTGCCAGGGTGGAGGTATCGCCCAAAGCATCAAAATCATTCTCGGCCACTTTGCGCAGAATACGGCGCATAATTTTTCCAGATCGGGTTTTGGGCAGGCCTGGGGCCCATTGGATCAAATCAGGAGCGGCTATAGGGCCAATTTCTTTTCTCACCCAGTTGCGCAACTCTAAACGCAGTTCGCTTGATGGCTCTTCGCCTGTCATCAAGGTTACATAGCAATATATACCTTGGCCTTTTATTGGATGTGGGTATCCCACCACGGCGGCCTCCGTCACTTTAGGGTGTGCTACCAGAGCGCTCTCCACCTCTGCTGTACCCATACGGTGGCCTGACACATTTATTACATCATCGACGCGCCCAGTGATCCAATAATATCCATCCGCATCGCGACGGCAGCCGTCTCCAGTGAAGTAGTAGCCTTTGTAATCGCTGAAATAAGCAGAAATAAAACGATCATGATCGCCCCAGACAGTTCGCATTTGACCGGGCCAACTATCCTTGATGCATAAAACGCCTTCTGCTTCTGTTTCGTGAATTTCGGCACCCGTTGTGGGTTCCAAAATCACTGGCTGAATACCAAAAAATGGCAGGGTGCAGGAGCCCGGTTTAGTTTCGGTTGCGCCAGGCAGGGGGGTAAGCAAATGGCCGCCAGTTTCGGTTTGCCACCAGGTGTCTACAATAGGAGATTTTCCTTTTCCAACCACCTCATTGTACCAATTCCAAGCCTCAGGGTTAATCGGTTCCCCCACGGTACCGAGAACTTTGATCGAAGATAGGTCATATTTTTCAACGAATGTGTTTCCTTGGCCCATTAACGCGCGGATAGCTGTGGGTGCAGTATAAAACTGATTTACCTTGTGCTTTTCGCAGACAGCCCAAAAGCGCCCAGCGTTGGGATATGTTGGCACGCCTTCAAACATCAACGTGGTTGCCCCATTGGCCAGTGGCCCATAGACTATATAGCTGTGTCCTGTGACCCAACCCACATCTGCCGTACACCAAAACACATCCCCATCATGATAATCGAACGTGTATTGATGGGTCATAGATGCGTAAACGAGGTAACCGCCGGTGGTGTGGACCACACCCTTTGGAGCACCAGTCGAGCCGGAGGTGTATAGGATAAACAATGGGTCTTCTGCGTTCATGGGTTCTGGTAAGCAGTCAGCTGACGCCTGCGCCATTGTGGCAGAGTAGCTGTGATCACGTCCAGGTTTTATAGGTAGATCAGCGCTGGTGCGCTCGACAACTAAAGTTGGTATGTCGCCACAGATTTCAAGTGCCATATCGACATTGGCTTTCAGGGGGGTCGCTTTGCCAGCGCGTGGGGCCTGATCTGCTGTTACAACCAATTTGGCATCGCAGGCAGTCAGGCGTGAAGCCAAGGCCTCAGGTGAGAATCCTCCAAATACTATTGAATGGACTGCGCCTATCCTGTTGCAAGCCAGCATGGCGTAGGCTGCTTCTGGGATCATTGGCATATAGAGCACTACCCGGTCACCTTTGGTCACACCTAATGATTTGTAAACGTTTGCTAGCTTGCAGACCTGAGTATGCAGCTCGTTATAGGTGATGTGGGCGCTCTCATTGGGATTGTCACCCTCCCAAATAATTGCCGTTTGATTGCCGCGCGTGGCAAGGTGGCGGTCAATACAATTGGCGCTAACATTTAGTTCACCGTCTTCATACCATTTGATTGAAACCTCAGCATGTTCAAAAGATGTGTTTTTGACTTTGGTAAAGGGTGTGATCCAATCCAGACGTTTGCCTTGTTCACCCCAGAATGCATCAGGGTCTCTCAAAGAGTGGGCATACATGGTTTCGTATGTAGCTTTATTGGCATGGGCATTGTCTGCGAATTCTGCGGTGGGTGAGTAATTTTTATTAGCCACGGGTGTGATCCCTTTATTAAATTATCAAAATACGTTCTGGTTGGGAAATTTGGGATAGATTTCTGTGTCAGTCTGCCGCCTATTTAAGGGCCAAATTCTCAAGTTGAGGCCTAATATGTGATAATTGATAACCGGCATGGGTGGTTGCGTCTAAGATTGCATCTATTTCTAGGGTGCCGGCAAGTGCGAAGGCCCAAATGACACTGCAGCGGTTTCCCGATGCGCAGTAAGCAAGCACTGGGCTAGGCAGTTGTTTTAGCAATTCAGTTTGGCGCTCAACCTTGTCTGATCCGAAACTGTAGGAATCAAAAACATTCTCTGCAAATTCCAATCCAACAGCCAACACTGCAGTTTTGATGGCCTCTATTTGACAAGGCACGGGATTTTCTTGATCTGGGCGATTGCAAATCACTGATTTGAAGCCTGCATTTAAGATTGTGGCAACATCTTTGATTGCGATCTGTGGCGCTACCGAATAATCTGGGGAAAGCTGATTTATATGCATGGAACCTTGCTAACCTTGAGAATGCCAAGCGTCTAGTCGTTTAACTATATTATAAGCTATTTTGATGAAAGCCTTAGAGCAATACCCCAAGTACAACCATCATCAGGCCGATTGCTGAGCATCCCATAGCTCCCAGATTCCATGCGATTGCAGCTTGCAGTTGAGCCTTCATTTCAGTGTCACTGACCCCTTGCTTTTTAGCACGCCAAATCCAGGCCATTGTATAGAGCAGCAGGCCAAGCCCTATGCAAGTTACGATAACGCCGGGGATGATGAGCCAATTCATTGTATACTCCGATAAATCAAATTTGAGGCACATTCGCTAAGCCAGGCGGCTTGTGCAAGTCGAAAACGAAGGGTATCGCTGCTGCAACTTATTTTTGAAACGGAGTTTTATTATGTCAGACATTGATAGCAGCTATCGCGTTACTGCAGACGAATTGCGCCAGTTTATAGAACGTATTGAGCGCTTGGATGCTGAGAGAAAAGATCTTGCTGAACAGCAAAAAGAGGTCATGGCTGAAGCAAAGGGTCGCGGTTATGACACAAAAGTGATGCGCAAACTGATTACAATGCGCAAACGTGATAAAGATGATATTGCTGAAGAAGAGGCCCTTCTGGAAATGTATAAAGAAGCCTTAGGAATGTAGTTATAAAGATGGATTTAATTGCGACTATATACACTTTGGTGCCGCTTCTCTGCTAAATTTATATTAATTTTGTAATTTTTATATTTGGCAGTTTGACCTGTTTATAGACAAGGCTCTCTTTGTTCTTCACAAGTGAGGTGTGAACACTTTCTTGGTCAGTGTAATAAGTGCCAATGCGATAAAAAAATTTAAATCAGGTGATTGTGCCTAACATTAAAATTTTGGCTTCAAAAAATTGTATTTACTAATAAAGTCAAATACTTGAAATGAAAAATGAGAGACTAGTGACAGAAAAACTAAAAAAGAGGCTGCATCTCGGTAGCTTGGTCGCAGTCATGATTGTCGCGTGTGTAATTTTGCCGATCCTCTCAATAACTTGGATGGCCCTTTCTGTTGATACATCACCGTGGGAACACCTGTTAGCCACCGTGCTACCGCGCTATTTGATCAACAGCCTTACGCTTATGTTGGGGGTTGGGTTGCTGAGCCTCAGTCTGGGCACATCTTTGGCTTATTTAGTGACGCATCTAGACTTCCCGGGCCGTGGAGTTTTGCAATATGCCCTGTTTCTTCCCCTCGCCGTGCCTTCTTTTGTTGCGGCTTATGCTTGGGTTGATGTTTTGGAATATGCGGGCCCTTTGCAGACATATTTGCGTGACTTTGCGGGATGGGCCTCGGCCCGCGCCTATTGGTTCCCAAATATTAGATCGCTTCCTGGTGCGGTTTTGGTACTGTCCTTTACACTTTATCCTTATGTTTATTTGTTGGCGCGAGCCTCGTTTAGAGAATTGCCTGCCAGTGGCCAGGATGTTGCCCGATCGCTAGGACTTGGAAGTGTGCGGCAGTTTTGGCGTGTGAGCCTGCCGCAGGCGCGTCCCGCAATCGCGGCAGGTACTGCAATTGTTATGATGGAAACTCTGAATGATTTTGGCACAGTAGACTATTTTGCAGTTCAAACCCTCACCACTGGTATTTTTTCGCTTTGGTTGGAAAGTTACAACCCAGGTGGTGCTGCCCAATTAGCCCTAATGGCCGTGGCTATTGTGGGTGTTTTACTTTGGGTTGAGAAAATGGGCCGCCGCAAGGCACGGTTCAATAAATCCGGTCGTCAAATTGCGCGCATCCAGCCGCAAACCTCAACAGGCTACGTTGGTCTGCTTGTGTTGTTATATTGTTTAATACCCATCGCAATTGGGTTTCTGATCCCCCTTATGGTTCTTGTAAAGCCTTCTCTGAGCGATAGCAGTTTGTGGAGCGCAATAGGGCTTTGGCGCGCAGCGGGAAATAGTTTACTTTTGGGTTCTATCAGCGCTGCGTTGGTTGTGGGATTATCTGCTGTAATGGTTCTAGGACTCAAGGGGATTTCACCTTCTATACGTAAATCTTTACAAATTTTGACTACATTGGGCTACGCGTTTCCGGGGGCGGTGCTTGGCCTTGGAGTTTTGGTTCCCTTAGCATTATTTGATAACTGGATTGCCGATCTAATTTTTGCGGTTTTTAACATTGATCCAGGGCTTATATTAACGGGCAGCGTGGGCGCATTAATTCTCGCCTATGTGGTGCGGTTTTTTGCTATTGGCGTTGGGGCTTCAGAAGCCGGCTTGGCTGCTATTCCAACGAATATTCCGCTTGTGGCCCAGTCGCTAGGTAGCTCTCCAAGGGCATTATTTTTTAAAATTTATCAACCCCTTATGCGTGGCAGCCTTGCCTCTGCTCTGGTGTTGGTTTTTGTGGATACTGTAAAGGAATTACCGGCAACATTATTGCTGAGGCCATTTAACTTTGACACGCTCTCCACTCATATTTATAGTCAAGCGAGTCTTGAAAATTTTAATGCTGCCGCGCCCGCTGCCCTTATGGTGGTGACGCTTTCATTTGGTGCTATAATTCTTTTGGCAAAAGCGCACCGCTAGGGCTTGCATAGGTAGAATTTTTACCATAATTGCGCCCGCAGTGCCCCTATAGCTCAGCTGGTAGAGCAACTGATTTGTAATCAGTAGGTCCGCGGTTCGAGTCCGTGTGGGGGCACCACTATCATACCCAATCAACATGTCTAACACATTGATCTGTAAGCATTTATGTTTTGCAGGTGATGTGGAGTATACGACATGGTAGACAAAGATGCTCATTATTTAATGTGTAAAGGTGGGGTGTATTACTTCACCAGACATGTTCCAAATGATTGCAAAGGCATTATGAAAGACCTCGTATTGTAATGTGCTTGAAGACCCGAAGTAAAAATGCTGCGTTAAAGGCTAGTCATTCTCTTGCCAGTAAACTTGATAACTTCTGGTTGCAGATGCGTATTCCAACATGGATGTTCCGCGCAAACTTCTAATCAAAGGACAACCAAGAAAGCTTCACATCATATGCTCCTAAACTGTCTGATGCTTTAGAAGTCTATTGCCGGCTGAAAGGGTAGGGCGAACCAAGCAGTTTTTCTCTGCAGCAACGGCGAAATGTGGATTCAGTAATCGGAGGCTAGGGTGATAGACCAGTTGATGCCTACTCTTCATCTGATGCCGCAGATTATCAGAGATTGGCTATTAGACAAAGCCTCACAACCGCTTCCATCAAGCGTATGTTTGGAACGATACGGGCTGTGTTTACGCTCACAATTCAAGAGAAGGGACTTAAAGTGCCAAATGCCTTTTGCTCGTACCTATCTTGCGCCAGTAGAATGCAGGTCAAACGTGCGTCAATATCACCTGAGGACATAAAACGTGTTCAGAAGATATGTCTCGATATGGCTGATGAAAGGCGGCTGTTGGTTGCCCTCATATCCGATACAGGGATGCGGCTATCAGAGGCTTTAGGTTTGATCTGGGATGACATTTATCTTGATCATGAATACCCGCACATCAGCCTCACTCCGCATCCTTGGCGGCCCTTAAAGACCTCTGGCAGTAAACGACTTATACCCCTTGTTGGGGCAGCATATGAGGCAGTGAAGATCATGCATCGTCAGCGTACAACCCCATTCCTGTTCAACTCGTACACTGATGCAAATGGCTGTAACGGCAACTCATGTTCTGCAGCACTTAATAAGTGGCTTAAGCAACATGTGCCTGAGCTGTGATCCATTCATTCAGGCATAGTTTCAGAGACAGGTTGAGGAACGCTGGAGTTCAGTCAGAAATGATTGATCAGTTAGGTGGGTGGTCAAATCAATCTGTAGGACAAGCGGTATGGAGAAGGGTTCAGTTTGAGAGCGTAATATACTGTGAAGAGCTCAGTAGCGCTTATACAAACTTAGCTCCTTTTTTCAGATTATGCTTTGCGCAAAGTAATTGAATGTTTGATGCTGTCTTTGAGGAGCCGCCTTTTGAAAAAGGTATTATATGGTCAAAATGTAGGTTTTCACTTGAGCCACACTGCGTGACATTTTCCTCTGTCTCTTTCATAAACCTCTCGTTGCACATCTCCAGGAATTTGACGATCATGCAAAATGTCCTGAAAGTCCTCCATGCTACACGTCAAAGTCGTAAATTGGTTTAAGCAGGAATTTGAAAACACTCCTATTTCCGTCATGCCTCTGATATCCATCGACTAATTCGTAGAAGCCCATATCCACCCACACACCTGGCTTTATCTTGCGATAGACTTGTAGCTTTTGCAGCCTCTCTCCGAAAATTTTTGTAATCGTCTACTGCTTTTAAAAACTTACCGTTTTCTGTAGGCTTGCCTGTTTTTGTATAGGCTGGCTGGTCAACGTGTTTCTTGTCGTAATCGATGCTTTTGTGGGCGTCATGCCCTTCGTATTCAATTACTCCATCATCAAGTACTTCGTCCACATATGGAGCGTTCTTTGCCGTAGACATCAAGACGATTGAATAATTTCCCTTCACCCCAAAGTTCATTCCTTTTTGAACCTGAAGGCCGCCTTCCTGAGTAGTAAGTTGATGATATGAGATAATTTTCAATATCGTATACTCCACACCAGCTGCAAAACGTAAACGCTTACAGATCAATGTGTTAAACATGTTGATTGAGTATAAGTGGTGCCCCCACACGGAGTTCATTTCCGTACTCAAGCAACAACACAAAGATGCTGTATGCAATAACAATAGGTTACAAACTACGTCACTGATTACAAGTCACTGTCTTTGTCCCCTGTGTCGTACCACAGCTTGGTGGGGTCACTGTACGTGATGACAATGTACGTGTGTGGTTACGTATGCCTGACGTAATTCCTTATCGTTACTAGTACAGGGGATGTGATGGTGGTGATGGTGATACATATACATGTTGTTAAGCACACCTACAGACTGTCAGCCAAGGCAAGGCACTGTACGTGTTGATCACTTATAGTGACCCTACCCATAAACGTCGCAGTTGCGACATTTTGATATTACATGGGGGGGCAAGGGCCAGTGGGGGTACGTGGGGTATATATACATGTAGGCAGCTACACACACGGGGGTTTTGGTTTGGGGGTGGGTTGTCTCAAGCTGAGAAGGGCAGTTTTATGATAGAAGACAGCAGTGGGGGGTTTAGATCGACAACAGCGATTTGGATAATATACGAGGACTACTTATATCTTTGTAATATTGATAACGATAATGGTTACCCAGACGGCTGGTGCAGCCGGAAAACTAATAATAATGACGAGAAAGACTAGTGGACATGAGACATCTGAGTGCTACTTTTGTTATGCTGCTAAGAACTGCTGTGACTGCTTTGGTTGTAGTGACACTCTCTCCAAGCGGTGCTTTGGCGTTTGATCCATCAGATTTGAAAAAGTTGATGGAAACCAAAGAGTGTGTTGGGTGTGATTTAGAGGGTGCAGACCTAGTGCGTGCAAACCTAAAGGGTGCAAACTTGGTGGGTGCGAACCTGAAAAAAGCAATTCTTATCAAAGTAGACTTAAGGAGTGCAAACCTAGCAGGGTCTAACCTAGAAGGAGCCAACCTGTGGACAGCGTACTTATGGAAAGGGAACTTGGAGGGCGTAAACCTAAAAGGAGCCAATTTACTTAACGCAGACATTAGGTCAGTCAGAATGAAGAATACCATTTTTTGCAACACTACCATGCCTGATGGTAGTATTGTCGATAGAGATTGCTGATCAGGCCTGTCCTCATTTCAGTATAGCCACACTCAGCGCACTCAGCTATGTAAGGTTTAATAACTATCATTGCAGGTGATGATGATGTTTCACATTGGCGAGAGAGACATCAGCTTTGGTATGCCCAGCGGTAATCGCATGGCCTAACCCCAGCACCATCAAAAGCTATACCACCATTACCTTTGTAGATGATCTGGAAGGTGTTCTCACCTTTTACGTTACACTGCTTGCACCTGAACTTCTTACGCACATCGTGAACCGTAGCTTCCTCACCTACCACAAGTATTAGGTTGGCTACCTCTAGCATTGAGTGGTGCTTACATAGGCCACAGGTGATGCTGAGTGTGTGGTCAGGGATCATCTTGAGTTGGGTCATTCAACTTTAGCACAAAATGCTTCATAAATAGTCGTATAGTTGGCAGCTACATCCACAGTCCACTTTATAATATTGGTGTGTTTTACGTAGTCGGAAGATCCAATCGGGTTCTGCTCACGATCCTCCCAGTTTTTGTTAGCTTCACCTAGAAGGGATACAATACCAGCATAAACACCTCTACAGTCTTCATCGGAAAATCTTTGTTCTATTGCAGTTACCGGATTAGCTAACGTCATTAGGAACGCTAGTATGATGGTGATGTGTTTCATGCTCTTACCTTGGTGCTAAATCATTGTCCTGTGAAAATTGTTTCCAAGTCAATCTGTAGAGGAAAGCAAATAATCCTCCTATTATGACCAAACCCCACGGAAGAATTAAAATAAGCCCAACCGCTAGAGCCCTTTTAGGGCTGTGTACAGGTTTAAGAATCTCAGGGTCAGAAACAATTTTTTCTAATGCAGGTTTGGTAAACTCTTCAAGATAGCCTGAAGCAAGAAGATTAAGACCTGCTAAGATTAAATAAATTGAGCATATAAATCCTAATCCCACTAACGTCTTAGATGTAAGCAAATTAATTTTTTCAGATACCCAGTTTTTAGTAGATATCAACTGAAAAACAAAAAGGCTAACTATGAAAGCAATAAAACCCACTTCAAAAGAGAATATTTGATTCAAAACTACTTGAAACATCTGTCAAAATCCCATCTTTTCCATTTCGATCATTATCTCCTCTATATCAGCTTTAGGATGACGTTTAACAGTTTCTTCAGCAATACTTCTCCTCAATGCTTGTAGGCCACCCTCCCGGTTAAGCTTTAGTTTGAGTTTCATCGCTTCAGAAAATTCTTGATCCTCCGCCCTGGGTCCAACAAGAGATAGACCCAGATGGCTGGGCAGTATCTGCTCAACCACTCTGATCCCAACAGAAATTTTGATGGTGAGATTATGGCCTTTGGCGCAATGTCAGGCGGGGACATAGATACGATAATTAATAACTTATTTGCGTATGGCTATAATCGGCCAGACAGCGGCGAAGATACCGACATGGTTATCTCCAGTATGATGGGTGGTACTTCGTTTATGCCGTCATGGCTTGAGCTTGTTGATGTGACTTTCTTCGACGAAACACGCCCTCCAGTCAAAGCATGGAAGAAGAAAGACTCTGGCGTCTACAAGCTGCTGAACTTCGAGGCCGATATAACTCTTCCAACCAAAGGCTATGAGTGTGACTGGTCTCCGCATATTGGCAAGATAAGCTGACTGGTCAGCTTGCATAAATTAGTAATTTCCACTATCAAAACATCAGGCACTTAATTACCAACTTGTGCGCCTTGGCATCACGCCTAAAGCACTAAAGCGGAGACACACATGACACTCTCAAAGTATGATACAGATTTTGCTAACGCTATGGCTTTGAAGCTGCGTTTGAACCGTGAAGCACGGCAATCAAGAGACAGCGATAAGGTTAAGCAATCCAAAGAGCATGAAACAGTTATAGTTCCTACAAATGCACCGTATGATCGTAACGAAGAGATTCAGAAATT
>CAJJAW010000005.1 GCA_905182195.1 Alphaproteobacteria bacterium UBA4588 | reverse complement strand
ATCTCCAATTTTAAAGGCGTTCAACGCTTTGATGACATACTCAGGATCAATTTCGAGTTTATCTGTCATGAACTCAAAGAAGGCTAATTTTTCGTTTGGTGTCATGACTGCATAGCGATCTAGAATACTGCGCGCTAAGGTAGCCCCCGACACTTCTCCAATGCTGCCCAACAGTGCGTCTGCAAGTTCGACCGTCGTCTTGCCTTCGGTCTCTTTGAGCAGTACCTTTTGGTACCGCCGCTCGAATATAGTTGATACCAGCTCGCTAAAAAAACTCAATTGGAGGTCCTCACCGTTAAAATCTGACTGAGATTATTTTGTTTTCATGAATACGATCGCGGAGACTAACCCAGGAGACGTCGTGCAATAACTTGAGCTTGTATTTCACCGGCACCTTCAAAAATGTTTAAAATACGCGCATCGCAAAGAATTCTACTCACTTTATACTCAAGAGCGAACCCGTTGCCACCATGAATTTGCAGCGCATTATCTGCGGCAGCCCAAGCCGTGCGAGCGCCTAAAAGCTTGGCCATGCCCGCCTCAATATCGCAGCGACGACCTTGATCTTTTTCAAATGCACTAAAGTAAGTCAATTGACGCGCCACAACCAACTCAACAGCCATCATGGCCAGCTTGTTGGCCACCCTTGGAAAGTCAATCAGAGATTTTCCAAACTGTTTGCGATCCATTGCATAACGGTAGGCAAGGTCTAGCGCGGACTGGGCCACACCCACAGCACGCGCCGCGGTCTGGATGCGGGCACTCTCAAAAGTTTCCATAAGCTGCTTAAAGCCCTTACCAGTTTCCCCTCCAAGCAGATTTTTGCCTTTTACGGGGAAGTTATCGAAGGCTATTTCGTACTCCTTCATGCCTCGATATCCTAAAACCTCAATTTCACCACCAGTCATTCCTTCGCTGGGGAAGGGGATCTCATCAGTACCAGGCGTTTTCTCGGCCAAAAACATCGACAGACCTTTATAATCCTTGGTGTTAGGATCTGTGCGAGCAAGCAGCGTCATAACATGAGTTCGTGATGCGTGGGTGATCCATGTTTTGTTGCCAGTCACAGTCCAATCTGTACCCTTTGGCACAGCACGTGTGCGCAGCGCTCCTAAATCAGAACCAGTATTTGGCTCCGTAAATACGGCTGTTGGCAATTTTTCAGCGCTGGCCAAGGCTGGTAGCCATTTTAGTTTTTGCTCCTCTGTTCCCCCTGCGAGGATCAATTCGGCAGCTATTTCAGTACGCGTGGCAAGGGAACCTACTCCGATGTAGCCGCGTGAGAGTTCTTCGCTGACCACACACATTGAGGCCTTTGATAGTCCAAAACCGCCGTATTCTTCTGGGATTGTTAGGCCAAATACGCCCATTTCAGCCAATTCATCGATCACCTCCAGAGGGATCAATTCATCCTTAAGGTGCCACTCGTGAGCTACTGGCTCTATTTTTTCTACCGCATAACGTCGGAATTGCTCTCGGATCATTTCCAATTCTTCATCTAGGCCAGAGACCCCCAATATGGTGTCCGCTTCACGCTCCTGCATGAGCACGACAAGCCGGACACGGGCAACTTGTGTGTTGCCAGATTCTGCAAGTAGGTTTGGGGCTGGGCTACTCAGAGGAGCTAAGTCCTTCTGGGTCAAGCCAATGTCTTGGAGACGTATGATTTCTCCTTGGTTCATTGGAATGCCACCAGACAGCTGGCACAAATATTCTCCAAAAGCGATTTGATGGATCAATTGTTCGACTTCGCTAAACTGTTGTGATACAGTCAAAGCTTCCGCCCACCTTTGCATCTGTCGTAAGCTTTCAACGTAAGTGGCCACCCAAGCAAAGCCATGGGCCGCAGTTTGATGATCATCAACCAGAGCATTTATGACCTTGCCCTTTGCGCTGACTAAATTCAACAGTTTGTCTTTAGCGATGCTACATACTTCCTCTGCTGCAGCTCACAGCCTGCGCGGTGAGGGTTAACAGATTGGGCAAAATTACTGTTGTTGTCATAGATATATCCTATTTCTTGTCGTACCAAGCTTAGTTTAGTTGATTGAATTGGATGTGGTTTAGGGCGTTTAAGACCACAGCACAACTTTCATTCAAAAGAAAAAGCTATTTTGAAGTATTATGTCGCAGTCGAATTGGCGTGCGGTGGTTTGGAGGAGCAGCTATGGTTAAAAAATGAATGAAACCCTCAGCCTAAGTTCGCCAAATATACTAATTTTGATTACCATAATAGCGTTGCTTTCAGGTTTTGTTAAGGGCATTGTTGGCTTTGGAATGCCTATGATCCTTATTACTGGCATGACTGTTTTTATGAGCCCTGACATGGCGCTGGGTATCTTGATTTTACCCACATTGATTGCAAATAGTTGGCAGGCGTTTCGCCAAGGTTTTACCGCTGCACACCAAGTACTATTTGATCACCGCTGGTTTTTAGGAGTGGGTGGGGCGCTACTTTTGATAACAACGCAGATGGTGCCTCTTCTTTCACAGTCTCTATTTTTCTTATGCCTTGGTATTTTGGTGGTGGGGTTTGCTAGTTTGATGCTGAGTGGCTGGCAACCCAAGGGGAGAAGTAGAGCTGGCTTGTCGATTGGCTGTGCATTGGTTGCGGGCATTGGCGGCGGATTGTCGGGGGTTTGGGGACCGCAAACGGTGATGTATTTGTCTACTCACAATCTCGAAAAACAAGCCCAGATGCGGGCTCAGGGCGTAATTTATGGTTTAGGGGCAATTCTACTGCTGATTGGTCATGCAAGGTCTGGGATTGCCACCCTTCCAGCGCTGTCTTTGGGAACTTTTGCTATTTTGCCAGCCTGCCTAGGAATATGGATTGGCTTTAAGGTTCAAGACCGAATAAACCAGCATGTGTTTCGCATCGCTACACTTAGCGTGTTGGTTCTGGCGGGTCTTAATTTGATCCGCCGTGGGATAATATAACTTATCTCACGGGTTTAGGTGGTGTTGCTACCTTTACCTACTTACTAAGTGCCACGGCGCGTACATCATTATCGATATATGGTAAATATTGCTCGAAATTGTCTGAAAACATTGATACCAATTTAGTTGCCTGAGCGTCATAGGCGTCTTTGTCTTCCCAAGTGCGCCTTGGATCTAAAAGAAGATCTGCCACACCTGGAACGGATGTTGGTACTTCAAAGCCAAAATTAGCGTCAGCGCGGAACGCGCCATTTGACAAGGTGCCATCAAGGGCTGCACTTAGCAGAGAGCGTGTAGCACGAATGGGCATACGGCTTCCGTGTCCATAGGCGCCGCCCGTCCAGCCGGTATTTACTAGCCAACAGGTTGCGCCATGTTTCGCGATCTTGTCACGCAGAAGATTGCCATAAACTTCAGGCCGACGTGGCATGAACGGTGCACCAAAACAGGTTGAAAAGGTTGGCAGTGGCTCGGTAATGCCGCGTTCTGTGCCGGCCACCTTTGCGGTGAAGCCTGATAGGAAGTGATACATCGCCTGTGCTGGGGTCAGCCGCGCAATAGGAGGCAGCACGCCAAAGCTGTCACAGGTCAGCATGATGATATTTTTTGGGTGCCCACCAATCGCAGTTGCGGAGGCGTTCGAGATGTACTCCAAAGGGTAAGCGCAGCGCATATTAGCGGTCAGACTGTCATCGTCAAAATCTAGTTCTTTAGTTTCAGGATCATAGACCATATTTTCGATGATTGTACCAAATTTTGAGGTTGTCGCAAAAATTTCTGGCTCGGCCTCGGCACTCAAGTTGATGGTTTTGGCGTAGCAGCCACCTTCAAAATTGAAGAGTCCCACGATCTGACCAGCCATGCTCATCATCGCCTATCAGTACCCGGGATGGATCGGCTGAAAGCGTAGTTTTCCCAGTGCCAGACAGACCAAAGAAAATAGCTGTATCAACAGGGTTGCCAGGCGCATGGTTTGCCGAACAATGCATCGGCATTATGCCTTTGTCTGTTAACAGGTAGTTCAGCAGCGAAAATACGGACTTTTTGTTTTCGCCGGCGTACTCTGTTCCGCCTATCAAAATGATTTTGCGGTTAAAATTCATGGCAATCACTGTTTCAGACCGACAGTTATGACGTTCAGGATCAGCTTGAAATGATGGGCAGTTGATTACGGTCCAATCAGCAGCAAAATCAGTCAATTCATCAGTATCGGGGCGGCGCAACATGTGGCGGACGAACAGGCCATGCCAAGCTAGCTCGGTGATTATGCGTACATCCAGGCGGTTGGCAGGATCGGCGCCGCCAAACAAATCCTGCACAAAGTAATCTCGGCCTTGCATATGTACCACCATGTCGTCGTAAAGCGTATCGAAACCTGCCTCTGACATTTCAGCATTGTTGTCCCACCAAATGGTATCTGCCACGGATGCAGATTTAACCACATGCTTGTCTTTTGGTGATCGGCCTGTGAACTTCCCAGTTGAGACTAAAAATGCGCCACCACGGCCCAATTCACCCTCTTTGCGTGCCAAAGCATGCTCAATAAGGGTTGGTTCGATCAAGTTGTAATAAACATTTCCTAGCCCTGTGATGCCCTGATGCTCGAGGGTAAATTTGGGGTTTACGCGTCCAGTTCCCATGCGATTGCTCCTACAGCTCAAATCTGCTGCCTTGCCTTAGCATGTCACACGTTCATATCAACAGCAGGCTTTCCCTCGTTAGCGCAATCAGTGGCAGTTTAGCGCAAACAATTTTTCATAGGCGGCTAAATCAACATTAATGGGGTGAATTGATGTTCAATTTTGAAGATATTTTGGGCTGGTCCGTTGTTACGGGTTGCACCCATTAGTAAAATTACGGAGGGTGCTTTGGTACATAGTGCCAAAATACTAAGCCGGTCAGAGGATGATTTCTATGCCAAGAATAGCTCTTGTCGATAATGATCGGAATATTTTGACGTCAATCTCCATGATGCTTGAAGCGGAGGGCTTCGATGTGGAAATTCATTTTGATGGACAAGCCGCATGGGAGGCTTTCACAAAGAATATGCCTGATATTGCAGTTTTAGAGATTCAAATACCACGTTTGGATGGAATGGATTTGTTGCAGCTGGTGCGGCAATGCTCTAGCATTCCCATCATACTTTTAACATCAAAAGAAGATGAAATTGACGAGATCTTGGGTCTGCGGATGGGCGCTGATGACTATGTGAAAAAGCCATTTTCTCAACGTATTTTGTTGGAGCGTATTAGGGCACTTTTGCGGCGGCATAATGCCATTGCCGACATTATTCCAGATCGGGCCCTCGACACCAAGTTAATGGAGCGTGGTCTTCTGTCAATGGATCCGTTGCGCCACGGTGTTACGTGGCGCGGAACTGATGTGTCGCTCACCGTAACCGAATTTGCACTGCTCCAAACACTTGCATTTCGGCCGGGCTTTGTGAAAAGCCGAGATCAATTGATGGATGTGGCTTATGATGAGCAAGTCTATGTGGACGATCGCACTATCGACAGCCATATTAAGCGATTGCGAAAAAAAATGCGAATGGTGGATAGAGATTTCAAGTCGATTGAGACGCTCTATGGCATTGGCTACCGCTTTAATGAAGAATTATTATGATTGGCTGCGCTGATAATAAGCTGATAATAAATCGTCTGTCTGCCTTGTTGATTTTGGGGCCTATTTAGTGGCATGCCTATGAGAGTGCGAATTAATTGTGGCTAAAAGTGTTTGCCCGGTACTATATGCATCCAGATTATATGCATCGAGCTACAAGTCATTTTGGCCAGCGCTCAGGGCTGGACTTAGACTTTCCCAAATAAAATTTTGAGGTGTTTTCTGGTATTTTTTGGGCGGCTAATATTCAGAAAGCTGACGCAGAGGAAGGTTTGAAATTTTGGGGTGTGCGATTTGTTGTTCGTCTGCCAGTGTAGCGCAGCATGATGTATGATCCTTGGAAAAACTATGGCGGAAAATCTGATGAGGTGCTGCTGCATGGCACAGCTGTGGTCGTTAGTGGAAATGGCCTGCTGATTTTGGGCCCCTCAGGGGCTGGGAAGTCTTACTTGGCGATTGAGATGTTGGCGCTGGGCGCTGATCTGATTTCCGATGATCGGGTCAAGCTGCGCAATGGTGCGTCCGGACTAATGTTACACGCTGCTGAGCCGTTGGCAGGCTGCATCGAGGCGAGAGGGCTGGGAATCATATCATGTCCGATCAAGACCTGCGTGCCCCTAAAATATTGTCTAGATCTGTCGTTGATGAATGAAGCGCGGTTGCCTTTTGCGAAAGAAGTCACAAAGCTAGGTCATAGAATCTCAGTGCTTCCTGGTGGCCCAGCCGTTCCACAGGCTGCAGCACTCGTGCTTTTGATTAAGAATGGATTTGCGGATTATGAGTGATACTTCGGAGATGACGCATGTTGTGCTAGTGACGGGACCCTCTGGTGCTGGAAGAACTACGGCAATTAATGCTCTGGAAGATGTGGGCTTTGAGGCCATTGATAATCTGCCGCTCACTCTGGCCCCACGCTTGCTGGAAGGCCCAGCCTTACATCGCCCGCTGGCGCTTGGGCTTGATACCCGCAACAGAGATTTTGCCGTGAACCAAATGATGGAAACTATCGAAACACTTGCCGTAAATTCCAAAATTAGGCTGGAAGTCTTATATCTGGATTGCTCTGTGGATGTTTTGATCCGTAGGTTTTCAGAAACCCGCCGCCGACATCATCTCTCCCCAGATGGGGCAGCACTTTCTGGAATCGAACTAGATCTCGACTTGATGCAGTCTGTGCGTGCCCGCGCCGATGTTTTAATCGACACTACGACTTTGTCGCCCCATGATTTGGGTGCAGAAGTTACCCAATATTTTGCGCCAGACCAAGAAAAGGCCATGGCTATTTCCCTACAATCATTTTCTTATAAGCGGGGCACACCGCGGGGTGTCGATATGATGTTTGATTGCCGTTTTTTGCGCAATCCATATTGGGATAAAGATCTGCGTTCTAAAAATGGCCTCACCTCGGCGGTGCAAGCCTATGTGGGTGAAGATAAAAACTTTACACCATTTCGAAAGAAAGTTTTGGAGTTGGCCGATTTGGTGATCCCCGCACATACGGCCGAGGGGCGTTCGCACCTTACGATTGGATTTGGCTGTACTGGTGGCAAACACCGTTCCGTAACTATGGTGGAAGTAGTGCGGAAGGATTTGCAATTGCGCGGCTGGCATGTGACCATTCGGCATAGAGAGTTGGTTGCACAAACCATGTCTAAAGGTACAAATAAATATAAGGATCTGGACGTTTGATCGGCATTGTAATAGTAGCACACGGAGGGCTGGCCACTGAATATATGGCCGCTGTGGAGCATGTTGTCGGTGCTCAATCAGGCATAGCAGCAGTTACTATTCATGCAGACTGCGACCGTGATAAAAAACGTGAAGAAATATGCCAAGCGGCCGATGGTGTTGATTGTGGTGATGGCGTTGTGATCGTGGCGGATATGTTTGGGGGCTCACCCTGTAACCTGTCATTGTCTGCATGCAATTGTGCTAACCGCCGCGTGCTTTACGGTGCAAACTTGCCTTTATTAGTTAAGTTGACGAAATGCCGTAGAAAATCCGTACAAGAGGCGATTTCAAAAGCGATTGATGCTGGGCGGAAATACATGGATTGCCTTCCAGAAACTTCATAAGGTTCGTGTAAGTGTTGCAAACATTGAATATTATAAATGAAAAAGGTCTGCACGCACGAGCCTCTGCAAAATTTGTTGAGACTGTCGAACGGTTTGATGCGGGGGCAATTGTGCGAAAAGATGGCCTTTCGGCGGAGGGCGACAGTATTATGGGCTTGCTGATGTTGGCCGCGTCGCAGGGCTCGTCGATCGAGGTTGAGACGCGTGGTGCTGAGCCTGAGGCTTTGGCACAGGCCTTATTTGCCTTAGTGGCTGATCGGTTCGGCGAGGCAACATAATACTTGGCTATAAATGCCCAGAAAGTATGTTTATAACTAAACTAGTTGACCAAATTATAAAGGCCCACCAAACCATAGTGGACCTTTGTTTTTGAAATTTATTTTTAGGTGGTTATGCTAGCTTTTCGGTCAACTGTGGTACAATATCGAAAAGGTCGCCCACCAGGCCAAAGTCAGCCACTTGAAAAATTGGGGCTTCTTCGTCCTTGTTGATAGCAACTATCACTTTGGAGTCTTTCATGCCTGCCAAATGTTGGATAGCACCAGAAATGCCAACTGCAACATAAAGATCTGGGGCCACCACTTTGCCTGTTTGGCCCACTTGCCAATCATTTGGTGCATAGCCTGAGTCCACCGCGGCGCGAGACGCGCCAACAGCCGCACCCAGTTTATCTGCAAGTGCCTCAATGATTTTAAACTCCTCCTGTGATCCCACACCGCGGCCACCTGAGACGACGATGCCGGCTGATGTCAGCTCAGGGCGATCACTTGCTGCTGTGTTGTCTTCCAGCCACACCGATAATCCAGGATTTGCGACAGCATCAATGCTTGTCACGGAGGCGGACCCACCATCACCAGCTGCATCAAACGTAGTTGTTCGAATGGTTGCAACTTTAATTGTATCTACAGATTTCACAGTTTGAATGGCGTTGCCTGCATAGATTGGACGTTCAAACGTGTCAGCATCCACGACGGCTGTGACTTCAGAGATGATCATCACATCTAAAAGTGCTGCCACGCGCGGCATAATGTTTTTGGAGGCTGAGGTGGATGGCGCAAAGATGTGCGTGTAGTCGTCAGCTAGTGAAACAATCAGGGCGGCTACGGGCTCGGCAAGGTCATGGCCATACGCTTCGTCTTGAACGCACAAAACTTTGGACACGCCATCCAACTTTGCTGCCGCGGTCGCAGCGCCAGAACAGCCCGAACCAACGCAAAGTAATGTAATTTCACCGAGCTCTTTTGCGGCTGTGAGTGCTTTAGCAGTGGAATCTACTGATAAGTCACCGCCGTTTACTTCCGCTATCAGGAGTACAGCCATTATACAGCCCCCACTTCTTTAAGTCTCTCGACCAATTCATCAACAGACCCAACCTTAATTCCCGCAGCACGCGCTTGGGGTTCACTGGTTGAAACAATATTTAAGCGTGGAGAGACATCAACGCCAATATCTGCTGCTGTTTTTTCATCCATTGGTTTTTTCTTTGCCTTCATGATGTTTGGTAGAGAGGCATAGCGCGGCTCATTCAAGCGCAAGTCAACCGTAACGATGGTCGGCATAGAGACTTTAATTTTTTGTAGTCCGCCATCGACTTCGCGGGTCACAACTGCGCTGTCGCCTTGGATTTCCAGTTCAGACACAAAGGTCGCTTGTGACCATCCGGTCAGGGCTGCCAACATTTGTCCAGTCGCATTCATGTCATTGTCGATAGCCTGTTTGCCTGCCAAAACAATGCCAGGTTGTTCTTCGTCAATTACAGCCTTGAGGATTTTAGCAACGGTTAGGGGTTCAATATCTGTATGAACATCATCAGTCGCAATCACCAAGATTGCGCGATCTGCCCCCATAGCTAGAGCCGTACGCAAAGTCTCTTGATTTTGCTTTACACCAATAGAAACGGCAATAACCTCATCAGCTTGGCCTGCTTCTTTTAGGCGTATGGCCTGTTCAACTGCGATTTCGTCGAAGGGGTTCATCGACATTTTTACATTGGCCAGATCGACACCGCTGCCGTCCGCTTTTACACGAACTTTCACATTATAATCGATTACACGTTTGACCGGTACCAGGACCTTCATAGTGCGTATCTCCGTAATGAGCGAGCCGCGCGCGACTCTTGGTCAGAATTGACGCAGTGTTACCTGCGATTATTGCCGGGAAACAGTGGAAAATCGACATCTTTGGGCGTAGTCGCGCCGCAAGGGGCATTTTTTAAACTGTCTCAGCAGCGATCATAATAGTACTAGCGATTGGCCCCTGGTACCCAAAGGATATCAGCGCGGCCGTCGTCATTGGCAATTCGGCCTGCCACGAAAAACCAATCTGATAAGCGGTTTAAATATTTTATAGCGGAAGGATTAACTGCCTCCCCACTAGCCAGTTCAACCGTCATCCGCTCTGCCCGGCGCGAAACTGTTCTGCATAGATGGAGATAGGCTGCTAAGGCCGACCCGCCTGGCAGAATGAAGGACCGTAGCGGCTCAAGTGCTTCATTCATTTCATCGATTTCAGCTTCCAGCCTTACCACTTGTTTAGGTGTAACGCGCAGGGGCTGATACTCAGCCTCGGTATCTTTCTCCATATCCGGCCTGCACAGGTCAGCGCCAAGATCAAAAAGATCATTTTGGATGGCAGCTAACTGCGTATCAAGTTCATCCTCAGAATGCTGTCGGGCAAGTCCAACTGTGGCGTTAGTTTCATCCACTGTCCCATAGGCATTCACGCGCAAAGAATGTTTGTCGACACGCACGCCGTTACCTAAAGCTGTTTGGCCGTTGTCACCAGTTTTGGTGTAAATTTTATTCAAAACAATCATAATTAGCTCTTCCCAAAAAATACTGCAGCGAGGATCAGCAGCACAGCTATAAATTGCGCGGCGATCCGGTAACGCATCAGTCGGTTAGAATGCTTTTTACTGAATTCGCCACCTTTGGCAAAGCTCCCGATGCCTAAGGCCAAAATCGCAAGAACCACTATACAGGCAATGCTTGCGATTATAAAAAGAGGATCTTCATCCATTACGGTGCTCCTGAGTATTATTGATTTATCTAGGCGAGATCGCACAAAAGGCCAATACCATGCGACATTACATCCGTGATATTACCCAATCTAACGCCTGGGTTGGCAAAATGCGACGTAGCACGCCCATCACATAGGTTGGTTTAGTAACATAATAGCGCGGCTTCGGATTTACTCTTTCCAGAGCTCTTATAACTTTGGCTGTGACGGCAGATGCTGGCAGCTCAAAGGCATCGGGGCCATCCTTTGGACTATAGAGGCGTTTTAACAGCCCAGTCTCATATTGTGCTTTGCGGGGCGAATTTTTCCAATCGACCCACTTTTCAAAGTGTGGTATTGAATTTTCCCGGATCTTGGTACCAATTGGCCCAGGTTCGATCAGAATAATTTTGATATTTGTATCGCGCATTTCTATGCGTAGAGTGTCGGTCAAACCCTCCAGAGCGAATTTAGAGGAAGTATAGGCACCACGCCACCGCATCACAACAAGCCCCAAAACTGACGAACAATTTAGTATGCGTCCATGCCCTTGTGTCCGCATGATCGGAAGGACTTGGCGCATTACCTCATGATAGCCAAACACATTGGTTTCATAGATAGAGCGCAGCGCGTCGGTTGGGAGATCCTCCACTGCACCTGGGACAGCAAAGGCGCCGTTGTTGAACACGGCATCCAAAGTTCCATCTGTTCTGTTGGTGATATATGCAAGGGTCTCGGTGATAGATTGAGAGTCAGCGTAATCCAGTCTGGGGGCGTGGATGCCCATCTGGACAATGCGATCGCAATCTTTTTGTTTTCGACAGCTGGCGAAGACCAACCATCCCATCGCATGCAGTGTTTTAGCACAATCCAGCCCAATGCCAGAAGAACATCCCGTAATTAGAATTGATTTTTGCATGTCAGGCCCCTTCATTTTGTATTGCGCTTCGATAATTATTGACTGGTTACAGATTTCATTCAGAACCTAAGACGGTTGGGCTGGACCTACCAGATTTGCACAGTTACACCACATATATGTCTAATGAGTTAAGCGATATCAATATGCCGTCGAATGAAGTTTCGGAACCGCTGCGCCGCGCGATTGGTGAGCGCTATCTCACCTATGCGCTGTCGACAATCATGCACCGCGCACTGCCCGATGCTCGAGATGGCTTGAAGCCTGTGCACCGGCGGATTTTATATGCGATGCGGGAGTTGAAGCTTCATGCCAGCGGTGGATTTAGGAAATCAGCGAAGATATCGGGTGATGTAATGGGCAACTATCACCCGCATGGTGATGCTGCGATTTATGATGCAATGGCACGCTTAGCTCAGGATTTCAACGTGCGATACCCATTAGTTGATGGCCAAGGAAACTTTGGCAATATTGATGGTGATAACCCTGCAGCGAGCCGCTACACAGAAGCACGGATGACTATTGTTGCGGAGGCCTTACTCGAGGGCCTTTCAGAAAACGCAGTTGATTTTCGCGAAAATTATGATGGCACGCTGACCGAGCCTATTGTTTTGCCTGCGACCTTTCCAAACCTTCTTGCTAATGGCAGCAGTGGTATCGCTGTGGGGATGGCCACTAACATTCCGCCCCACAATATTTCAGAACTAATTGATGCTTGTCTGCACTTAATTAAAACTCCTGATGCGCGTGATGATACCTTGTTGCAGTATGTTCCTGGCCCGGACTTTCCAACGGGTGGTATTTTGGTGGAGCCACCAGAAAATATTGCGCAGGCTTATCGTTCGGGCCGTGGCTCTTTTCGCTTACGCTGCAAATGGGAAATTGAAGACCTCGGCCGGGGGCTATGGCAGATTGTAGTCACTGAGATCCCTTATCAAGTACAAAAATCAAAATTAATTGAGAAACTTGCTGAGGTTATTCAAACTAAAAAGGTTCCAATACTTGGCGATGTGCGCGATGAATCTGCTGAAGACCTTCGGGTTGTCTTGGAACCACGCAGTAAAAATGTGGATCCAGAGCTTCTGATGGGCATGCTCTATCGCAATAGCGATCTCGAATTGCGTTTTAGCCTGAACATGAATGTGCTAATCGATGGGCTAACTCCGAAAGTTTGCAGCATGAAGGAGGTTTTGCGTGCCTTTTTGGATCACCGCCAAGAGGTTCTGGTGCGCCGGGCCATCCACCGCCTTTCTAAGATTGATCACCGTTTAGAAGTTTTGGAAGGCTTTATTTTGGCCTTCCTGAATTTGGATCGTGTGATTGATATAATCCGGTTCGACAATGATCCCAAAACAGCTCTGATGTTTGAAGAGTGGGCGCGTGACCACCCGCGCGCCATGGCGGAAAGCGACTACTTAGGACCCCTGAGCTATCGCAAGGTTGAGGTTGGTCAAGAAGAGTTGAGCGACGTTCAGGCTGAGGCTATTTTAAATATGCGGCTCCGCAGTTTGCGGCGTCTCGAAGAAATGGAACTGCGACGCGAACGGGATGATCTGCAGCAGGAACGTGCTAACCTTGATGATTTGATAGCGGATACGGGCCTGCAATGGGCTAAAATCAGCGAGCAATTGCGCGCTACACGCAAGGCATTTGGCAAAGACTACGCTGGCGGCGCGCGTCGGACCGCCTTTGCAGTTGCTGGCGAAGTTGAAGACGTGCCGCTTGAGGCGATGATTGAGCGTGAGCCAGTGACTGTAGTGTGTTCCAAAATGGGTTGGATCCGCGCGATGTCTGGCCACCTAGCGCTCGAAAAGGCGCTTAAATACAAAGATGGTGACGATGCTCGATTTGTGTTTCATGCGGAAACTACTGATAAACTAATCGTATTTGGAACTAATGGCCGCTTTTATACTTTAGTTGCGGATAACCTACCTGGTGGGCGTGGGATGGGGGAACCTTTACGCCTTATGATTGATCTGCCCAATGATGTTGGGATTGTGGATTTGTTTATTTACGACCCTAAGGGCAAACGCCTTGTTGCTTCGATGGCTGGCGATGGGTTTGTTGTGCTCGAAGCTGAGATTGTGGCACAGACCCGCACTGGGCGGCAGGTCCTTAATGTGAAGGGGGATGTGAAAGCGCTCTTGGCACATCGAGTGATAGGTGATCATGTCGCGTGTGTTGGTGAAAACCGCAAAGTCTTGGTTTTTGCTCTTAATGAATTACCTGAAATGGGTCGTGGAAAAGGTGTGCGCCTCCAAAAATACAAAGATGGAGGCCTTTCTGATGCCACCACATTTGCAATGCAGGAAGGTCTGTCTTGGAAGGACCCAGCAGAGCGCACACGGACGGTGGAAAAAACTGAGCTTTTGGAGTGGGTTGGAAAGCGAGCCAGCGCTGGGCGTATGGCCCCACGTGGATTTCCTCGCGATAATCGTTTCACAAAGTGACATGAATTTACCAGTGGAGACAGGCCCCGCTAGCACTAGATCGTTTCAAATAAGTGCCAGTAATAGTTTGTGTTGAATTGCATGCCTGCGCTTGCTAGATTTTCTTGAATTTTAAGGAGTTAGTATGGTTTGGCGTATGGCATTTATATGCCTTTTGTTCTTAGCTGGTTGTTCCTCACCAACACAGGATTTTCAAACTAAGCTTGTTCCAATTGGGAATTTCAGACTAGGGCAGATTGTTCCGCGTGCAGACGCAGAGCTAACCAAAGGTCCAGTATCCCGTACAGCCAGCAGTGAAGAGTGGGTGGCGGCGGTAAATGATGCCTTTAAAGACAGGTTTTCCAGATTTGATGGCGGCTCTTATTACCATCTAGGCATTACAGTGAATGGTTACATACTTGCTAAGCCGGGCATTCCGTTAATTGCCGCCCCTAAGTCCGTCCTAATTTTTAGGGTGATTGTGCTTGAAGATCATACGGGCAAAGTACTTACGGGAAAACCGCATCAAATAATCATAATAGAACAGCTTAACGCTAGTTCATTACTAGGATCGGGTTATACAAGGTCACGCGAACAGCAGATTAACGATTTAGCCCAACAAGCGGCCCTCACCACAGAGGCCTGGTTACGCCGTCAGCCCTGGTTTGAAGGTCCTGACACCATCGTGGAACTACCTAATGATGTTGAAACAGATCTTGCAGTTGTGATCGAAAGTGACACCCAATAGCATCGCATCTGCGTGCTTTATCACAATACTCTTGATTTTCATCTCACGGTCCAATATCTGCGCTTCGATATCATAAACACGGGCCTATGGCCCTTTAACAAAAGGTTGCCACCCATGGCCAAGGAAAAGTTTGAACGTTCAAAACCACACGTAAACATCGGCACAATTGGTCACGTTGACCACGGCAAGACAACTTTGACTGCTGCGATCACCAAGCAATTTGGTGACTTTCAGGATTATGCGTCGATTGACTCGGCCCCTGAAGAGCGTGCGCGTGGGATTACGATCTCTACTGCACACGTTGAGTATGAAACAGAGGCGCGTCACTATGCGCACGTTGATTGCCCAGGCCACGCTGACTATGTGAAGAACATGATCACTGGTGCGGCACAAATGGATGGTGCTATCTTGGTTGTGAACGCTGCCGACGGCCCAATGCCACAAACTCGTGAGCACATCTTGTTGGGTCGCCAGGTTGGCATTCCTTATATGGTTGTTTACATGAACAAAGTTGACCAAGTTGACGACGATGAGTTGTTGGAATTGGTTGAAATGGAAATCCGTGAGCTGTTGTCCAAATACGAATATCCTGGCGACGACATTCCAATTATTCCAGGCTCTGCCTTGGCTGCTTTGGAAGACCGCGATCCTACAATTGGTACAGAATCCATTGCAAAATTGATGGCTGCTGTTGACGAATATATCCCAACACCGACACGTGCTATTGACCAACCTTTCTTGCTGCCAATCGAGGATGTATTCTCGATCTCTGGCCGTGGTACTGTTGTAACGGGTCGTATTGAGCGTGGCGTTATCAACGTGGGCGAAGAAATTGAAATTGTGGGCATTCGCGATACTACAAAATCTGTTTGTACTGGCGTTGAGATGTTCCGCAAATTGCTGGACCGTGGGGAAGCTGGCGACAATGTTGGCGTCTTGTTGCGCGGTATTGATCGTACAGGCGTTGAGCGTGGTCAGATCCTGTGTAAGCCAGGTTCAGTTAAGCCACACACCAAATTTGAAGCAGAAGCTTATATTCTGACCAAAGATGAGGGTGGTCGTCACACACCATTCTTTGCCAACTATCGTCCACAGTTTTACTTCCGGACTACAGACGTAACGGGGACAGTTGTTCTCCCAGAAGGTACAGAAATGGTTATGCCTGGCGATAACTTGAAGTTCAACGTTGAGCTGATTGCGCCAATCGCTATGGAAATGGGCTTGCGTTTCGCAATCCGCGAAGGTGGCCGTACTGTTGGCGCCGGCGTTGTTTCTAAAATACACGAATAATTAATACGCAGGCCTCCTAAAGAGGCCTCATGCTACGGAATTAGGCGACCCTAGGGTCGCCTTTTTACCTTATAACATTGTGGGCGGCCAGGTGTCTGAAATGCGGTAACCTCCAGGCCACGGATTGATTGGGTCCATCGCATTGCCAGGTGGTGCCGGCACGCCCGCAGTGGCCACATCACCAACTTTCTCTTCAGCATGACAGGCTTACCCCATGGATGATATTATTACCCTGTATCGCCGCCTCACCATTTTTAGTTATATTTACTGCAATGTAAGGCTGAGCAAATCTAAATCTTAGATTCTAGGCCATTTCGTGTGATCGGGCTCTTGCATTGGGCTGCAATTTTGCTTAATCAATCTCTCACTTGCAGGGGTTTAGCTCAGTTGGTAGAGCATCGGTCTCCAAAACCGAGGGTCAAGAGTTCGAGTCTCTTAGCCCCTGCCAGTTTTAATTTATAAAGCACTATCGCTATCTATTTCTTACTGAGATTTTCTGAGCCATTTACCAGAGTTTCTACTGAGCAAGAGTCTTCCAAATAAGTATCGTATACATATTTTATGTTGTGCTGTCGGCGATGAAAGCCTGTGGGTTGGATCTCTCACTTAATTTTTAAACTAAAAAATGTGTAATTTGTCATGGGCAGAATATTATTTTACGGTCATGCATACAATGACTTGCGCTTACGAATTCTAAGTTACCTATTTCGTAAATAGGCCGCTCAACTAATGCTGGTATTATCGCCCGCGAATGCGTGGATCGAGCGCATCACGTAGCCCATCACCCAGGTAGTTGACCCCAAGTACTGTTAGTGAGATCGCGATGCCAGGCAGCAAAACGCGTTCAGGGTATTGCTCCATCCGTGGTACGGCATCAGCCAGCATTTTGCCCCATGTAGGGAAATCTGACGGAAAACCGACGCCTAAAAAGGATAGTGCGCTTTCGGTTATGATGGCTACTGCCAGTCCCAGTGTAGCGGAGACCATTATAGGTGACACAACGTTGGGCAATAGGTGGCGACGAATGATTGCGCCTGAACTTGTGCCGATTGAGCGGGCGGCGAGTATAAATTCGCGTTCTTTCAAGGCTAGAATTTCTCCTCTCACGATCCGAGCAGTTTGCATCCAGCTTGTTAGCCCCACAATCACAACGATTAGAATGAACATACCACCCTCTGGCCCAAAGTTGGCTCGTAGTGGTTGCCGGAACAAGGTTACCGCCACCAGCAGCAAGGGCAGGATTGGCAGGCAAAGAAATAAATCCGTCATGCGCATCAGTAAACCATCAAGTCGCTTAAAATAACCGGCGGCTACACCTATAGCGGTTCCAATGCTCAGCGAAAGCAGCATAGCTGTCCAGCCTACAGCCATTGATGCGCGGCCTCCTGCGATCATGTTTGCTAGTATGTCGCGGCCCAAGTTATCGGTACCAAAAGGGCGGTGCCACAGTGTTTTTGCGGAGCTGTCCCAGATAGCTGTCCAGATTGGGCGCACGTCCTTGTTTCGGATATCCAGCTTTTGTGGGTCGACGTTCCATATGTATGGACCAAGCAGGACTGCAAGAGTTATAAACATTAAAAAGCCACCACCGAGCACTGCACCCTTGTGCTTTTTGAATTGGTCCCAGACGTCCAGCCACTGGTTGCGCGGTGCTTTCGGTGGTTCTTTGTCTTGCAGGGCCGCATATGGATCCATCTCGCCAGTGTTTGTGGATGTGTCAGTCATAGCGGATCCTTGGGTCGAGCACGCCGTAGAGCACATCGGCAACCAGGTTAAATGCCACAATCATAATAGCAAAAATAAAGGTGATGGTCATAACCATCGGTATGTCGTTTGCAAAAAGTGCCGTGATCAACAATTGGCCGATTCCATTCACGCCAAAGACGTTTTCAGTAATGATGGCACCACCAAAGATGGAGGGAACTCCAAGCGCGATAACGGTTATTACTGGTATCATTGAGTTGCGCAGCACATGCACCATGACCACCACGCCCTCTTTAAGTCCCTTAGCCCGTGCAGTGCGAACATAATCTTGGTTAAGGTTGTCGAGCATGGATGCCCGCATGTATCGGCTGATTTGTGCTGTCGTTTGGAGTGCTAGAACCATAACTGGCAAGATCATTTGTGAGAGTTGATATTTAAAGCTAGCCCAATCCTTTACCACATGTGTGGTGTCATAGATTGAGGGCAGCCAGCCAAGTGTGACTGAGAAGATTACGATCAATAGGGGACCTGTGAAAAACGGTGGGATTGAGAAGCCAACCATTGTGATAAATGTACCTGTTTGGTCAAATATCGAGTAATGGCGATAGGCCGAGTAAACACCGATGGGTAGTGAGATCAGGATCCCAACGAGGTAAGCGAGGCCCACGACCCATAACGTTTGTGGGATACGCTGGATCACGATGTCCATTATGGGGCTGCGCGTCTGCCAGCTGATGTTGCGCTGCTGTGGGACTAGTTTTTCCAACTCGACGTCATAGACCATCCCGAGTTGGGTGTCAGGTAGCCAGCCAAACAGGAAGCTACTGCGGGTCATCCAATCTATCAGGAACTGTGGTTCCACGATGAAGAATTGGTTTAGCCATTTAAGATATTGTATGTGGACAGGTGCGCCAAGGCCTAGCGCCTCACGCATTTTTTGCTTCACCTCTGGGGGGACGGTCAGTGGAACTTGGGCCATTGGATCTCCGGGTGCCATTTGCAGCAGGCCAAAGATAACAATACTGATGAACAAAAGCGTCGGTATTGAGAAGAACAATCGACGGATTGTGAAGGTCAACATATGTGGCGCCTTTGTGCGTCAGTACTAGAGTTTAGTGAGTAAGGAGCGCTTAAGCGCTCCTTACAAAATTTTGGAAAAGTTGGGTGTGCGTGTTGCACACCCAACCAGTCTTAGTTGCCGATGCGGTACCAGTCAGCTGCGTTCCACAACTCAGAGTCGAATACGTTCAAGACAACGCCACCCAAGCTATTTGCGTGCGCGGACACACGGCCACGGTCAACCAGAGGAACGATTGTGAAACTATCTTTTGTCAGCATGTCGTTCATTTTTTTACCCAACTCACCACGTCTCGCGAGGTCGCCCGTGCGGGCTAGCTCGTCGATCATCGCGTCATACGCTGGATCACAGAAGCGATTGATGTTTTCACCCTGCCATTGGCTGGAAGGTTTAGGCTCATTACCACAACGGTATGCTGCGAGATAGGCTTGTGGGTCTGTGCCGTCGAACACGTTTGCGTACATCTCTACGTCTGCATAGAATTTTTGGAACGTGTCAGGAGAACCTGCATCGCCACCAAAGAATACGGACGCATCAAGGTTACGTAATTCTGTTTCAACACCAATTTGGTTCCAATAATCTTTGATCAGAGCTTGGAAGTCCTGACGTACGGCGTTGGTGGATGTTTGGTACAGTATCGACAGACGTACGCCACCTTTAGCGCGGATACCGTCGGAGCCCTTAACCCAACCAGCTGCTTCAAGCATAGCGTTTGCACCAGCGATATCTTGCGTTAGGCAACCTGTGTTGTCTGATGCGTAAAGTGCTGGAGCTGGAACCAAGTTACACGTCGGTCGACCAGCGTTACCGTAACCTACGTCAACAAGTTCTTGGCGATTGATTGCCATAGAGAGTGCTTCACGTACGTTTCTGTCAGATAGAAACGGGTGAGGTTCAGCAACTGTTGCCCGTGTTTCTGCTGGAAGATTAGGTGAAGGATTTGTGAGGTTCATCTCCAGACGCTCTACCAATGCGCCAAATGCAGAGATTGGCTTTCCCTTGCCGCCTTCGGCCATTTTAGCTATGACGTCTGGTGCTAATTGTAGGTTCCAGCCGTAGTCATATTCACCTGTTTCCATAACTGCACGGCCAGAGGCTTCAGCTGATCCACCGCCTTTAAAGGTTACGGATGCAAACGCTGGCTTGCCCGCAGTGCGATAGTTGTCGTTGGCAACCATCTGGATCACGTCGTTTGGCTTAAAGTTTGTTACGACAAACGGCCCTGTACCAATTGGACCAAAGTTAGCTTCGGTGCACTCAGGTGCGCGTGCGCCTAGGCAATCAGCAAACTGCGCCGCTTGAATAATTGGCGTTGCCATGCCCACGAACGGTCCATACGGGTTTGGGGTTGGCTGATCGAACGTCACTTTTGTCGTCAGTTTGTCAATTGCGTCAACGCTTTTAATGCCATCAAATTTTGAGAGTTGTGCGCAGCCACCTTCTGGGTCCATGCAGTATTTAGCTGTAAACACGAGGTCAGCTGATGTCACATCGGAACCGTCAGACCATTGCAGCCCTTCTTTCAGTTTCCATGTTATTGATGTCAGGTCTTTAGAGACACCGCCGTTAGCAACTGTTGGCGTTTCTACTGCTAAATAGGGGACTATGTCACCATTGTTGTCGTAGCGGCCCATGGGTTCGATAACTAAGGAAGACGATTCGAGGTCTTTAGTTCCACCAGACAAATAGGGGTTTAAGATCGATGGGGCTTGCCAGTAAATAATTTTGACTTCGCCGTCACGTGCGCGTTTGCCCTCGTGACCATCTGCCATCGCCGTCGAGGCAACTGCAGTTGTCGCAATAGCTCCAAGCAAAAGGGTCTTTAATAGCATGATATTCTCCTTTTTTGACACAAATAGGTGCCTTTTTCTCCGCAGTTCACCAGAATGGGTCTGCAGTATTTAGGATGGATTGAACGAGGACAGCTAGGTTGCTTGCGGTCAAACGGTGTTTACATTCAGTAATTCAAGCAATTTTAAGCCTGCCTCCCAACAAACCAATATTTTATACCGAAGCAATTTTTTTAAAAAATAGCAACCCATGGTATGAAATTTTGGCAAAATTATTAGTAAATTCAATTTAATTTAGGACCTAGATACTTTCAACTGTTTGACAGCTGCTAATGGTTTGACTTAGCATTTGTGAAGCTTCAAATTTTGAGCGTACTCGGGGGCAATATGCTGGATCACGATAACTCATCTAACAGAGGTGCGACAATTGCGGAAATTCAGGGTTTACGGGTAGAATTCCAGACAAAAGATGGGCCCATAGTCGGCGTATCTAACGTATCTTTTAATATTAAATCGGGTGAAACTGTTTGTGTCGTTGGCGAATCTGGCTCTGGTAAATCGGTTTCTTCGCTATCATTGATGCGTTTGGTTGAGTTTGGTGGCGGTAAAATAACTAGTGGTCGTTTATTATTTAACCGAAAAGATTCTGATGAAATTGACCTAGCACAAACTGAACCAAATCTTATGCGTTCGATCCGCGGCAACGAGATTGGCATGATTTTTCAGGAGCCAATGACCGCCCTGAACCCCGTTTTTACCGTTGAGCGTCAATTGACCGAAGGTTTGCGCCTCCACAAAGGCTTGTCCAAGGCTGAGGCGTCGGCCAAGGCGTTGGATTTGATGCGTGAGGTGCGCATTCCAGAGCCCGAACGTAGGTTGAAGCAATACCCACATGAATTGTCTGGTGGAATGCGCCAACGCGTTGTGATTGCAATGGCCTTGGCCTGCGAGCCCCGTTTGTTAATTGCAGATGAGCCGACAACTGCATTGGATGTGACAATCCAGGCTGAAATTTTGGCGCTCATGGATCGCCTGAAACGCGATACGGGCACGGCGGTGATGTTCATTACCCACGATATGGCTGTGGTTGCCCAGATGGCAGACCGCGTTGTGGTCATGTTCCGTGGAGAAAAGGTAGAAGAAGGCACAGTTGAAGATATTTTTGAAAACCCTCAGCACCCCTATACAAAGGCTTTATTGGCAGCTGTTCCCAAGTTGGGTGAGATGACCGGCAAGGCATACCCAGAGCAGATGGTTTTGATGGGTCGTAATCAAGGCAGGGTCGAGCCTATTAAAGGTAGTGATGAAGTGTTGTTGGAAGTTGAGAACCTGACAACTCGCTTTGCGGTTAACGGTGGTTTTTTTCGTCGCACTATAGCCAATGTGCATGCGGTTGAGGATTTGTCGTTCACCATCAATAAGGGTCAAACTTTAAGTTTAGTCGGTGAATCGGGTTGCGGTAAATCGACGGCGGGCCGTTCGATCCTGCGATTGGTCGAACCTCAGAAAGGTGCCGTTCGCGTTGGTGGAAAAGACATCATGGCGCTTGATACTAATGGTTTGCGTAATTCCCGTCGTGATATGCAGATGATTTTCCAAGACCCGTTCGCATCTCTTAACCCACAGATGCAGCTATCGGATCAAGTTGCTGAACCGATGCATAACTTTGCCATCCTCAAGGGTAAGGCGATCCAAGACCGTGTTGAGATGTTATTTGACCGCGTCGAGTTGCCCCGCAGTTTCATGCGTCGCTACCCACATGAGTTGTCTGGTGGCCAGCGTCAACGCGTGGCTATTGCGCGTGCGTTGGCTCTAAATCCAAAGCTGATAATCGCAGATGAAGCCGTTTCCGCTTTGGACGTGTCAGTCCAGGCTCAAGTGTTGAATTTGATGATGGAATTGCAGTCTGAATTAGACCTGTCGTTTCTCTTTATTTCGCATGAC
The DNA here is from genome assembly GCA_905182195.1 of Alphaproteobacteria bacterium UBA4588. Lineage (GTDB taxonomy): Bacteria > Pseudomonadota > Alphaproteobacteria > Rhodobacterales > Rhodobacteraceae > Planktomarina. Next base: position 499,109 of record CAJJAW010000005.1, on the reverse strand, counting down.
ATGGCTGTGGTTGAACGCGTTAGCCACCATGTTGGTGTGATGTATTTGGGCCGCATTGTCGAAATGGGGCCACGCTCTTCCGTATTTGAAAACCCGCAGCATCCTTATACGCAGGCGTTGATGAAGGCGGTGCCCATTGCTGATCCGCGTCAACGCAAGGATGAAAGCGATTTGAACTTTAAACCAATCCCCTCGCCGATCCACCCTGTTTCGCATGTGGCAGAGCCGTCGGTCTACCGTGAAGTTGCGCCAGGCCATAAAGTGTTAATTACAGATAGTGGATATTAGAATGGAGACTAAAACTTTGGACCGTTTAACCCCATTAGAATTGATGACCAAGTTGATCAGCTTTCCTACCGTAAGCCGCGACACTAACCTGCCCTTGATTGACTGGGTTGAGACTTATTTAGGCTCACATGGCATCACTTCACATCGTTGGCCTGATCCTGATCAACCCCACAAGGCGGCATTGTTTGCGCATGTCGGCCCTGAGGTTGAGGGCGCTATTGTATTGTCGGGGCATACAGATGTTGTGCCCGTTGATGGCCAGCCGTGGGAAACGGATCCGTGGGCAGTGGTTGAAAAAGACGGCAGGTATTATGGGCGTGGCACTTGTGACATGAAGGGTTTTGATGCGTTGGCTATCTGGGCTTTGGTCGAGGCGCATTACGCACAGGTGACCCGGCCATTGCAGTTGGCTCTTAGCTTTGATGAAGAAGTTGGTTGTACAGGTGCGCCACCAATGATCGTAGCGATGCGGGATGTGGTGCCGAAAGGTTCTGCTGTCATCGTGGGTGAGCCATCGATGATGAAGGCCGTCACGGGCCATAAAGGTGGCAACGCTTTTACCACACATGTTGTGGGTTTCGAGGTCCATTCTTCGATCCATTACCAGGGTGTGAGTGCTGTTCATGAAAGTGCGCGTCTTATTCAGTGGGCTAATGAGCAGAACGAATTGAACCGTGCCGCAACGCCGGGCCCGTTAGCTGCAATGTTTGATCCGCCTTACACAACATGGCACGTCGGCACGATCTCTGGTGGTACTGCCGAAAACATCACAGCGAAGAATTGCCATTTCAGCATGGGGTATCGAGCAGTGCCCGGTGATGATCCTGCGAGATTAAACCAGTTGTATTTTAACAAGGTAAATGATGTCAGGGCCGCGATGCAGGCTGTGCACCCTGAGGCTGATATTGTTTTGACCCCGCGCTTTGCAGTGCCACCGTTGGAGCCAGAAGAAGATGGCGCGGCTGAAGGTTTGGTACGGGCCGTTACCGGAGACAATGCCAGTCATGTGGTCAGCTATGGCACTGAGGCGGGACAGTTTCAGGATGCGGGATATTCAGCAGTGGTTTGCGGGCCTGGTGATATTGCACAGGCCCATCAGCCCAACGAGTTTATAATGGTTTCTCAGTTCGAAGCTGGCCATCAATTTATGTGTGATTTGTTGGCTAAGTTGGCATGATGGCGCCACTATTGCTCTGCAAGCCTGAGCAATTAATTGATGACATCGTCGACGATTAGCGATTGTGGTAAAATGTGTTTGGATCAAGTTAACTAAATTTAAGGTAAGCATATGCCGATTAAGAACCGATTTGCTGAAACTCATGCTGAAATTACTGGATGGCGGCGCCATTTGCATATGCACCCTGAGTTGGGGTTCGACGTGCATAATACTGCTAAATTTGTTGAGGAACGGTTGCACGAATTTGGCGTCACTGACATCACAACGGGTATTGGAAGAACGGGTGTTGTTGCTGTGATTAAAGGCCGTACTGATACGTCGGGTCGCGTAATTGGCCTGCGTGCCGACATGGATGCCCTGCCAATTCATGAGGCAACAGGTTTGGAATATGCCAGCACAGTAGCGGGTAAGATGCATGCCTGTGGGCATGATGGCCATACTGCAATGCTGTTGGGTGCGGCCCAATATTTGGCAGAGACCCGCAATTTTGATGGTACAGCAGTCATGATTTTTCAACCTGCGGAAGAAGGCGGAGGTGGTGGACTTGAGATGTGCAAAGACGGCCTGATGGAACGTTGGGGTATTCAAGAAGTTTATGGCATGCACAACATGCCTAACTTCCCTGTTGGAGAATTTGCAATCCGGTCTGGTGCTTTGTTGGCTGCTGCGGACGAGTTTTCTTTAACAATCACCGGTCGTGGTGGTCACGCTGCTGCTCCGCACGAGGCTATCGATCCGAATGTTGCTGCGGCCCATGTGATACTGGCTCTGCAATCTGTTGCCTCACGCGTCGTCGACCCGCTAGGTCAGGTGGTTGTGTCAGTCTGTGGATTGCATTCAGATACTGAGGCTCACAACGTTATCCCACAGGTCGTACGGATGCGCGGGACGGTGCGCACGTTAGATCCAGTGGTAAGAGATATGGTTGAGGTTAAGGTCAAGCAATTAGTGAGCATGACTGCACAAGCCCACGATTGCATTGCTGAAGTAAACTATGAACGTGGCTACCCGGTAACTATAAATACAAAGGAAAACACGGATTATGCGGCTGATGCTGCATTGGCTGTGGCTGGATCAGTTGATACAAACACACCACCAATTATGGCTGCTGAGGACTTTTCCTATATGCTAGAAGAACGTCCCGGCGCCTACATCATGGTTGGCAATGGTGGTGGCGCGACGGTTCACCATCCTGAGTATAATTTTGATGATAATGCTATCCCCGCCGGGTGTAGTTGGTACGCAGAAATGGTTGAGCGCAGGATGCCCTTGTGATGGGCCCCTTGTCAGATGTAAAACTCTATCTTGGCACTTTGCAGCTTAGGGTAGAGAGTATTTTGAAATAGGAAAATAAATAATGCCCGTAAAAAACCGATTTGCAGAATTGCACAATGATATTACGGCGTGGCGCCGTGACATTCACCAAAACCCAGAGATTTTATTTGAAACGCATCGCACGAGTGCCTTGGTTGCTGATAAGTTGCGTGAGTTTGGTTGTGATGAAGTGGTCGAGGGCATTGGTCGTACTGGCGTTGTCGGAGTGATTAAGGGTGCAGCCACTGGTTCGGGTAAGGTGATTGGCTTACGCGCTGATATGGATGCGCTGCCTATCCACGAGCAAACAGGGCTTGAGTATGCTTCAAAAACTGATGGTGCGATGCATGCATGTGGGCATGATGGGCATACAGCAATGTTGTTGGGTGCGGCTAAGTATTTGTCGGAGACCCGTAATTTCGATGGAACAGCGGTTGTAATTTTTCAACCTGCTGAAGAAGGTGGCGGTGGTGGTAAAGAAATGTGTGATGATGGCCTGATGGAGCGTTGGAACATTCAAGAAGTATACGGCATGCACAATTGGCCCGGCATGCCAGTGGGCAGTTTTGCAATTCGTGCAGGTATTTTTTTTGCCGCTACTGATACATTTGATATTAAGCTTGAGGGGCTAGGTGGTCATGCAGCGAAACCGCACGGAACAATTGATACTACCGTAATGGCTAGCCATTTAGTTTTAGCCTTGCAGACCATTGCCAGTCGTAATGCTGATCCTATTGACCAGGTTGTCGTGTCAGTCACATCTTTTGAGACATCGTCAACAGCTTACAATGTTATCCCGCAAGGGGTGCATTTGAAAGGGACAGTGCGCAGCATGTCGACAGAGATGCGAGACTTGGCTGAAAAACGAATAAGCGCTATTTGTGAAGGGACTGCCGCTACGTTTGGCGGAACAGCAGGCGTAACATACCACCGTGGATATCCGGTTATGGTAAACCATGAGGAACAAACTGAATTTGCAGCTGACGTGGCGCGATCTGTATCTGGTTCCTGCGAAGAGGCAGCCTTGGTGATGGGAGGTGAAGATTTTGCCTATCTTCTAGAAGAACGCCCTGGTGCCTATATTTTGGTGGGTAATGGCGACACGGCGATGGTGCACCACCCGATGTATAATTTTGATGATAGTGCGATACCTGCAGGCTGTAGTTGGTGGTCTGAGGTCATCGAACAACGCATGCCTGCGGTAAGATGATTTATTGAAGCTGTATTTATGGCTACGAAGAAGGTTTTCTTTGTGGCCGTTTTACATTTAGACCCGTGAGATCGCATAGATGACGTCGAAGCTTACAGTTTTTTGTAGGGTGCAGAACCGCGTTTGGGTGGCAGTATTGTCGTCCGCAGCTATGCTATCATTTTAAATATTGAAGGATGATTAACTTTCGAAGTAGTCGCCAATTTGTAATAATTTTGTGTTTGTCTGATTTGCTGGGGTTGTCATTCCTCAACAAAGAGCGGATGTGACTGAAAATTTCTAAACTTCCAAAGGACTGGTTATGGCAGCAATTGTGTCTGTGCAAAATGTACGGAAAACTTATGCAGATGGGTTTGAAGCGCTTAAAAATGTTAATCTCGAGATTAAAGAAGGCGAAATTATTGCTCTGTTGGGTCCTAACGGAGCTGGGAAGACCACGTTAATTTCAACTATTTGCGGAATTTCGAGCCTGACATCCGGTAAAATCAACGTGGATGGCATGGATATCAGCAGTGACTACCGCAAAGTACGAGCAATGATTGGGCTGGTGCCACAAGAGATTGCGCTAGAGCCCTTTGAGACTGTCATCAATTCTGTGAAGTTTTCACGTGGCTTGTTTGGTAAGAAAAAAAATACTGCCTATTTAGATGAGATCCTGAAAACGCTTTCGCTATTTGATAAGAAAAATGCAAAGGTCATGACGCTGTCTGGTGGCATGAAGCGCAGGGTCTTGATAGCTAAGGCTTTGGCGCATGAGCCTAGGGTATTATTTTTGGATGAGCCTACGGCGGGTGTGGATGTCGAGCTGCGCAAAGACATGTGGAATACGGTGGCAAAGCTCAAAAAGCAGGGTGTGACCATTATTCTGACCACCCATTACATTGAAGAGGCTGAGGCGATTGCTGACCGAATTGCAGTAATTAATGGTGGTGAAATTTTACTAATCGAAGACAAGGATGCGTTAATAGCGCGAATGGGCAAGAAAAAAATTCGCATTGATTTAGTTGATCCTTCAACAGAGGTACCGGCGCAGCTTGCAAGCTATGACTTGGATTTAGCCGCAGACGGTAAGGCTTTGACCTACACTTATGACATAAATTCTGAACGCACTGGGATCACAGGTCTTTTGAACGATCTGCAAGCCGCTGGGCTGCAAATGCGCGACGTGCAAACACAACAATCCAGCCTTGAAGACATTTTTGTAGGTCTGGTTCAGGAGGATACAAAATGAATTTTCAAGCTGTGGGTGCAATTTACACATTTGAAATGGCGCGGTTCTTCCGGACCCTTAAGCAATCGTTCTTGTCTCCTGTTTTGTCTACAACCCTTTATTTTGTTGTGTTTGGAACTGCAATTGGCAGTCGGATGGAAGCTGTTGATGGAGTCGAATATGGGGCATTTATCGTGCCTGGGCTCATAATGTTGTCCGTGATGACACAATCGATCTCAAACGCGAGTTTTGGGATATATTTCCCCAAGTTCATCGGTACGATTTATGAGTTATTGTCTGCTCCCGTTAATTTCTTAGAGATAGTTGTGGGCTATGTCGGGGCGGCAGCAACCAAGAGCCTGTTCATTGGCTTGGTTATTCTTGGTACCGCATATCTGTTTGTAGATCTTGATATCCAACATCCTATTGCGATGGTGTGTTTTTTAGTTTTAACTTGTTTGTCCTTTTCACTTTTGGGTTTTATTATTGGGATCTGGGCCGGAAACTTTGAACAGCTTAATCTGGTTCCAATGCTGGTTGTTACGCCGTTGGTATTTTTGGGGGGCTCGTTTTATTCGATCACTATGTTGCCACCTATTTGGCAAACCGTGACCATGTTCAATCCGGTGGTTTATCTCATATCTGGATTTAGGTGGGCCTTTTTTGGCCAGGCAGATGTGGCAATTGGCGTGAGCCTTGGCGCGATTAGCCTTTTTACTTTGGCCTGTTTGGCCTTTATTTGGTGGATTTTCAAAACTGGTTGGCGCATTCGCAGCTAATTTAATAATTGTTCGCCTTGTTACGGGGCGGGGGGTGTCTTATGTCGAAAACATGAAAATTAAAAACCCCTTCCGACGAGACCGCAAAACCGTATCTGTTGTGCGCTTAAATGGCATGATCGCGACGGGCCGCGGTTTGAATGATGCCGGGCTCGCTCCATTGTTCAAAAAAGCTTTTGCTAAAAAACCGAGTGCAGTGGCATTGGTTATCAACTCCCCAGGTGGCAGCCCTGTCCAATCTTCTTTGATTGGCGCGCGTATCCGCCGATTAGCTGATGAAAGCGAAGTTCCGGTCTACGCCTTTGTTGAAGATATAGCTGCCTCTGGTGGCTATTGGCTGGCGGCAAGTGCTGATGAGATCTATGTGGATGCTTCCTCTATTGTTGGCTCCATTGGAGTTGTTTCGGCAGGTTTTGGCCTGGATCAATTAATGAATAAATATGGAGTTGAGCGCCGGGTGCACACCGCGGGCACTTCGAAGTCGATGCTGGACCCCTTCCAGCCTCAAAAAGAAGAGGACGTGGTGCGCCTCAAGAGTTTGTTGGATGGCATCCACCAGACTTTCAAAGACCACATTACGGCGCGCCGGGGGCCTAAACTAGCAGAACGTGATCTGTTCACTGGAGAAATCTGGGTTGGAAAAAAAGGCATTGAGGATGGTTTGGCAGATGGGATTGGTCATTTAGTCCCAATTATGAAAAACAAATTTGGTGATAAAGTTAAGTTCCAGGTTTTTGGCCAAAAAAAATCTATCTTAACCCGGTTTGGCATGCATGTCTTGGGTGATGTGAGCCATAGTATAGAAGAGCGCGCCGCTTTTGCGCGCTTTGGGATGTAGGTTGATGCTAGTTAAAATTGTCACATTTTTTTTAATTGGCATTGCTGTTTTGGCAATGTTTGGGCGTTTGAAATTTCCAGGTCAAACTCGATTAAAAAATGCAAAATGCCCTAAATGTGGACGTTATAGAATGGGTAGAGGCCCATGCTCTTGTGGCCATATTGGCCGCCACAAAGGCTAAAGAATGGCTTGGATATTCGTAGTGCTTGGGCTTGTGACGTTGCTACTTGCGGGTGATTGCCTTGTAAAAGGCGCTGTCAATTTGTCATTGCGCCTTGGCATATCAACGCTTGTGGTGAGCCTGACTGTGGTGGCTTTCGGGACTTCGGCGCCTGAGCTTCTAATCGTATTATCTGCCATGGCAGATAATGCTCCAGGCTTGGCCATGGGTAATGTTATTGGTTCAAACACAGCGAATATTTTGCTGGTCTTGGGTTTGCCGGCCATGGCTGCGGGGCTTTACACATCTGAATTTGATACGAAAAAATCTTTTGCCCTCATGATTTTTGCGTCGGTGCTGTTTATTGCGTTGGCTTTTGTAGGACCGTTTACTTGGTTGCATGGGTCTCTACTCCTCGTAGTCTTAGCCGTGATTTTGTTGGGCCAAGCCGCAAGAGCCCGCCGCGAGAACTACGCGGCAGCGGTAGCGGCCGTACCCGTGAGGCACTTAGAAGGCCTTGATCCGTCTATGCGTGGATGGAAAATCTTGCTTTATTTGCTATTTGGGTTGGTAGGTTTGCCGGTGGGCGCCAAGGTTTTAGTGGTGAATGCAGAAATTATTGCGCAAGATTTAGGCGTGCCAGAAACTGCCATTGGGCTCACCTTGATTGCTGTTGGCACCTCTTTGCCTGAGCTTGCGACTACCACTGTCGCCGCGATCAGGCGTCAGGCTGATGTGGCACTTGGCAATGTGATTGGATCAAACATGTTCAATCTCTTAGCTATTATTGGGATAGCCGCTCTGGTGGGGCCAATACCAGTAGCTGAGGGTTTTTTGAGATTTGATTTGTGGGTTATGTTAGCCAGTTCGCTTTTGCTGGTTCCATTTGTACTTTTTAGACAAAATATCACACGGATTTGGGGCGCAGCCTTGACCCTACTGTATATGGTATATCTGGTAATTGTACTGGTCTGAGGAGAGATTATATGCGTGCATTGGTTACGGGTGGTGCCATTCGGTTGGGGCGTGAGATTGCTTTATATTTGGGCCAGCAAGGTTTCGACGTTGCTGTGCATTATGCGGGGTCAACGGAGGCTGCGAATGAAACAGTGGGGGAGATCCAAGCCATGGGCCGGAAATCTGTGGCACTGCAGGCGAATTTGCTTGAAGATGCAGGGTCACAACCCTTGATTGCGCGTGCTGTGGAGGGTTTAGGTGGAAGTCTGGCCCTACTGGTGAACAATGCCTCGATCTTTGAACATGACACTATCGAGACTGCAACGCGCTCAAGCTGGGATCGGCATATGGAAAGCAATCTTCGGGCCCCGTTTGTGCTCACCCAAGAATTTGCGAAACAGGCACCAAAGACCAAGATTGATGAAATGGGTGAACCGATAGCGCAGGGGCTTGTAGTCAATATGCTGGATCAAAGAGTGCGCAAACTTACGCCTGATTTTATGAGTTATACACTCGCTAAAATGGGCCTTTGGGCGCTCACTCAAACCGCAGCACGTGCGCTGGCGCCTAACATCCGGGTTAACGCTATAGGGCCTGGTCCAACTGTGCAGGGTGTGCGTCAGTCAACTCAGCATTTTACCCAACAACGGGCTGCAACTGTACTTAAGCGTGGCTCAAATCCCGATGATATTATTGCTGCATTGGGGTATTTGATCAATGCGCCGGCGGTAACTGGGCAGTTGTTATGTGTTGACGGTGGGCAGCATTTAGCGTGGAAAACGCCTGATGTTTTGGGACTTGACTGATAATCGTGATCTGAAGTTGTACACTTACGTGGTTTTCAATCAAAGCGTGTTTATAAAAATCAAATAAATTCAATTAGTTGTAAGTTAATTAAAATATTATATTTAAAAAACAGTATATTAAGAAATTGATTAATTTTTGTGCAAATTAATAATTAACCCATTTAATATGGCAAATTTGTGTTTTGCTAGAGTTTATCCCTAGACTTATCCACAGAAACTGGAGGTATGATAATGCTTGCAGTGACTGTTAATTCGGTGCAGCTATGATTAGAATTGTTAGTTAAAAATAGAGCCATGATTGAGCCAACGTTACCACTCACCAGCTATGAACTCATTGCGGATTACCTGACTCGGCTTGATGGCTCGCCAGGCGTATATCGTATGCTTGATGCTGAAAGTAGGGTTCTATATGTTGGCAAAGCCCGTAGTTTGAAAAGCCGTGTGGCGAGTTATGCGCGGCCGCAAGGGCATTCAGCTCGAATTAGTCGGATGATTAGCGAGACTACGAGTATGATGTTTTTGACTACTAAGACTGAAACTGAGGCTTTACTGCTTGAGCAAAACCTCATTAAACAATTGAAACCAAAATATAATGTGTTGCTGCGAGACGACAAGTCATTTCCGAATATACTTGTCAGCCTTGAGCACGGATTTCCGCAGATCAAAAAACACCGAGGAGCAAAGAAGGAAAAGGGTAATTATTATGGACCATTTGCGAGTGCAGGTGCAGTCAACCGCACGTTGGCTCAATTACAGAGGTTTTTTCTTTTACGTGATTGCAGTGATAGTCAATTTGAGTCGCGGAGCCGGCCGTGTCTACAGTACCAAATTAAGCGCTGTTGTGCCCCCTGCGTAGGCTATGTCAAAGCTGATGAATACGCGACGCTGGTCCGGGATGCGGAGCGATTTTTAGGTGGGAAGTCCACTCATATACAGGTGGAACTAGCGAAGGATATGCAGGCAGCCTCCGAAAATATGGAGTTTGAGCGTGCCGCCGCCTTGCGCGACCGCATTAAAGCTATGACCCAAGTGCAATCGTCACAGGGAATAAACCCACAGGGTGTGCCAGAAGCTGATGTGATCGCCTTACATATGGAAGCGGGTCAGGCCTGCGTTCAGGTATTTTTCATCCGTGGTAACCAAAACTGGGGTAACCGCGACTATTATCCTCGCATTGTAGGGGATGTCTCCACCACTGAGGTGATGCAGGCCTTTGTGGGTCAGTTTTATTCAGATCGTGAACCACCCCGCATGGTGCTGCTCTCTGATAAGATTGAGGACCCGGATTTGATGGCGGATGCACTGGCTGGCAAACTTGGACGCAGAGTTGAAATTGCGGTGCCAATGCGTGGGGAAAAGCTTGAGCTGGTGGCAGGGGCTAAACGGAATGCCCGTGAAAGTCTGGCACGGCGAATGTCAGAAACTGCTTCACAAATCAAATTGTTAAAAGGGCTTGCTGTGGCCTTTGATCTGTCTGAACCCCCGCGCCGGATTGAGGTGTATGATAACAGTCACATTCAAGGCACCAATGCTGTTGGGGGTATGATTGTGGTGGGTCCTGAGGGCATGATAAAATCACAGTACCGCAAGTTCAATATTAAAGGTAACGACATAACCCCGGGTGATGATTTTGGTATGATGAAAGAGGTGCTGGGGCGCCGCTTCAAGCGCCTTTTGAAGGAAGACCCGGATCGCAAATCCGAGGCTTGGCCAGATTTACTGTTGATTGATGGTGGTGCGGGACAAGTTAGCGCTGTGCAGAATATAATGCATGAATGGGGCGTCGATGACATTGCGATGATTGGGGTTGCCAAGGGCGTTGACCGAGGCGCGGGTAAGGAAGAGTTTTACCGCACTGGCAAGCCTGTCATGGCCCTGCGCCATAACGATCCAGTGCTTTATTTTGTACAACGTCTGCGCGATGAGGCACACCGTTTTGCCATTGGGACACATCGAGCAAAACGGGCAAAAGCTAATATGAAAAACCCTTTGGATGATATCGATGGTATAGGCCCAAAACGAAAAAAAGCTTTGCTGTCGCACTTTGGCTCAGCAAAAGCCGTTACACGTGCCAATTTAGTAGATTTAATGGCTGTTGATGGTGTTTCAGATGCAATGGCAGAGATAATTTACAGCTACTTCCAACCGTAGCTAAGGTAGTCCTTTGCCGTTCCAGAATTTGTGAATTGGACTCGTCAAATTTTATTGATAAGGGTAGTATGCACTTATGAACCCGGTTAGGTTTGAAGTATGTGGACGTTACCTAATATTCTTACGATGATCCGATTGATCGCTGCACCAATGGTTGCTGTGATGTTTTTGTATTTCACCCGACCATATGCGGATTGGGCAGCGCTGATCTTATTCGTGGGTGCAGCGTTAACTGATTGGTTGGATGGATTTTTGGCAAGGGCATGGAAACAGGAAAGCAAACTTGGCGCAATGTTGGACCCAATCGCCGATAAAGCGATGGTAGTGATTGCCTTGTTAGTTTTGGCCAGTATTTTTGACCTTGGTGCTTTAATACTACTGCCAGCTGCTTTAATTGTGTTTCGGGAGGTTTTTGTTTCAGGCTTAAGAGAGTTTTTAGGTGACGTAGCTGGAACTTTGCAAGTGACCAAAGTAGCTAAGTGGAAAACCACCGTGCAAATGATTGCAATTGCCTTGCTATTTGCCGTTGGTATTTTTGAGCATTATTTTCTGATTAGAACTTCCGGGATAGATCCCCAAATTTTAGATGACATTTTATCGTCAACCTTGGTAGACCCCAATCATTTATTATTTTATTATAATGGGATGTATACCGCTTGGTTCAGTGGCATTACATTGTTATGGGCAGCAGCAACTCTAACTGTGATCACTGGCGTAGACTATTTTCGAAAAGCACTGCCACATTTGCGAGATTAACAGCCATGAAACTTAATATTCTTTATTTTGCTTGGGTGCGCGAACGGGTGGGGCACAGCCGAGAAACTGTTGAAACAGATGCTGCGACTGTTGCAGATCTTGTGGTAGAACTGTTGCAGCGTGATGAGGGCTGCGCTGCCGCTTTCGCGGATATGTCGGCAATATGTGTGGCTGTGGATCAGGAGCTCGGTGAGCTGACAACGCATTTAAAAGACTCCTGTGAAGTGGCGTTCTTTCCGCCCATGACAGGAGGCTGAAATGGTGACTCGGGTTCAGGAGGCCGCATTTGATTTTTCGGTGGAAGTTAATAATTTTCAGGCAAAGGTCAAAAGTGCAGGCGCTTTAGTAACTTTTACGGGCATTGTAAGAGATGATAGCGGCGGTCTAGATTATATGCATATTGAGCATTACCCAGCGATGACGGAAGCTGCCTTGCAGAAAATTGAAACTCAAGCGATAAATAAATTTGGGCTAGAAGATGCACTAGTAATCCATCGCTACGGTATACTGACACCGGGTGAAACCATCATGATGGTGGCCACAGCTGCACGCCATCGAAAAGATGCCTTTGCTGGGGCGGATTATCTTATGGATTATTTGAAATCTCGCGCACCATTTTGGAAAAAAGAAGTATCCAAAGATCACACGGAATGGGTGCAGGCAAAATCCACAGATGAAGCCGCTTTGGCTGCATGGTCCCGAGTGCCTAAAGCTTAAACTAACCGCCAGAGTTTTGTTGCTCAATGTAGGTGCGAAGCTCTTCCGCCTCGGTTCGAGCAACCCGTAAACCTTCCATAGCGGCCCGCAGTTCGGCTTCAGCTTGTGATAGTTGATTGCTCATCTCAGATTCGCGTTTTTCAATATAGGTGATGGCTTGATCCCGCATCTCTTCGGCTTCGTACAAAGATTGGGCCATTTTGTCCAAAGCGCTCACATCAGAATGGCTGACGCGAACAAAGCGATTGAACAACCAATTGGCGAACCAGCCAAGACAAAAAGCAACAAACAGAATGATTGTGGTGGTTAAGATGAACTCAGTTCTGTTCATTATTGGTCTCCTCAGCTGTGGCAGGTAGGTCTTGCGGGGCAGTCTTGTCAGGGAGTAAGAGGCCGAACGTTATTCGGCGGTTGGCTTCACGGCCTGATTCTGTTGTGTTGTCTGCGATTGGTTGGGCCTCACCATACCCCACAGAAGTCAAAGTTTTTAGCTTCACTCGGGCTGAGCGTAGTGCGTTCAAAACCGCATCAGCTCGGCTTTGGCTTAGATTTAAGTTCATCTCTTCGCGGCCCTGGCTGTCCGTATGCCCCCCGATCTCAATTGGTGCTTCAAGGCAGCGGCTGAACACCTCTGCTATAGCATCAATTATATTTTGGTTGTTGCTATCGAGAGTGGTTGAGCCTGGCTCAAAGGTAATTTTATTATTTGCAATCAGAGTGCTAATTTCATCCACACATTCTGGGCCCGATTGCATTTGTGCCAAGGGGTCCAGTTGCTCAAGATAGGCGACATCTAATTCAAACTCAGCGGCATTACCAATTTTATCCAAAAGAATTTGCGAAATTTGGGTCTTGGCGGCTGTGTTTCCGGTTAAACCTGATAAAGAGATAGACGAAGGTGTCACGTTCACAAGGCCAGAGTTTAGTTTACCAAGTGCAGCTAAGCTGGCCATAATCCGCACTAACCAACCATTAGGCAAATTTTCCCGCAGCTTGGCAGATAAAAACACATCTTCTGTCCCAAATATTGCGTATGCAAATGTTTCTAATGTCCGTTTGGCCCAAGCATCATTTACATATCCACGGATCTGCACCTGTCCTTCTGGCGATAAAGTGGCAATCATTTCGGGTGGTGTTTCTTGGCCATCGACCTCCTCGATTTTAACAAGGAGTACTTTTTTTAATGCAAAAACCTCAGGCAAATCTGCGCCAAGACGGCTGGTAATCTTATCAAAAAGCTTAGGATCCGTACCTTCTGTTGCGGTTAGGGTTACGTCCGCATCGCTTAACGTAACTGACCCACCGCCAAGCTTGGTTAGGGCCGTGATGGAGAGTGCTGCTGCCTCCCCCCACATTGGTGAAGGTACGCCTAATCCCTGACGGCAGGTGGCATTTTTTTGAAGACCGGCCACTTTTGCAGCGTTCAATATACGTTTGGCTGCTTTTGAGGAATCTGCTGAGCAGGCGTCAAACCACGCTCCATCAGGGGTGATCCTAAAGCGTAGCGTAAATGGCGTGATGACTGGGCGTGGAGCACTGATTGAAATATTGGATTTTATACCTTCTGGTGTGCGGCGGGTCAGTTCCTCAAAAAGCTTAGACTTTTGTTTGGGCGAATCTCCAATAGCTACGATCTTCACCAAATCTTCTCCAACTGATATTTTTGAGCGCTCCAAGCGTTCCAGGGCTAAAAGCGCATAAGAAATGGCAGAGGACCAAGTGTCAGGTTCAGGATAATCTGCAGTTTCCATGAAATCTGCGACAGGCAAGTCATCTGCAATGCGCAAAATACGATTACGGAAATTAGTATTGTTAGCAGACGTAGGAATCAATCCGATCAGCGAAATGCTGGTATCGTTGCGTAATATCTCAACAGAGAATTTTGGTGCACCGGGGGGACTTCTGTCTTGGATTGTAAAGTTGTCAATCACGCGGGCAGCTTCTACCGTCATCCCAGCCGCCGCAAGCGCTTTGAAACGGTCTGCTTCAGATGGTGCGTCTCCCTCCAAAATGACTTGTAGACCATAGGTTTGAACCTTTGCCCAAGAATGCCCTTCCATCCGAAGTTGCTTTTCAACAGCTCTGGTAGAACTATCCTCAATCCAAGTGACCGTCATGCGAGCAGTAAAATATGCTCCCAAACCAGCAATTGCAAAAGCCGCTGCGGACAGCATGACCGAGATAAATTTCATTTATTTTCCTTAAGTCTTCCGGTTGTTCTAAAGCGGGACTGGTGCGGGATCAATCATAGCATCACCGCTACGGTGAAAAATAGTACGGGTAAGAGGCCCGTTTCGCGATTTGTACGAAATAATGTAAGCAAAATACCACTGTGGTTGATGTCTAGGTTGCTGAGTTGCCAGGCCATGTGCAAGCCAAAGCTCAAGGGTCCAAGCAGCGCCACCCACAGACCTAATACGTTACTTGGATTAGCTATCCAAATAGCGATGCCCATTAGGCTGACAGCAAGCCCCAAAAACAAGCTTAGCCAACGTGGACTATTCTGACCAAACAGACGCGCTGTAGATTTCACGCCAATCAAAGCGTCATCTTCGGTGTCCTGATGTGCATAGATGGTGTCGTAAAATAGGGTCCAAGAAATTCCGCTGAGGTAAAGTATTAATGCGGGCCACTCGAGCTTACCTGTGTGGGCGACCCAACCGAGCAACGCGCCCCAGTTGAAAGCCAGACCCAGAAAAACCTGTGGCCACCAAGTAAACCTTTTGGCAAAAGGATAAATTGCAACAAACCCAAGGCTGGCAATACCGATCGCTATAGCCATGGGCCCGAAGGTCAACAATATGCAAAAGGCAGTCAGGGCTTGCGCTGCCATCCAAACGACTGCGCTACGCACTGTGACTTGGCCTGAGGGGATGGGTCGTGAACGGGTGCGGGCGACTTGGGCGTCAAAATGTCTATCTGTTATGTCATTCCAGCTGCAGCCTGCTCCACGCATCAGCCAGGCGCCTGCGCCAGAAGCCAATATAAGCCAGGCATCCCAAATTTGTAAATTTCCATCATGCAGGGCTGCCAAGAGGACGCCCCAGATGCAAGGAATGTACAAAAGCCAAGTTCCGATAGGTCGGTCTGCGCGGGAAAGGCGTAAATATGGGCGGCTCGCGGCAGGGGCTAAGCGGTCTACCCAATTATCTTTTACCGCATCGGTGACCTGACCCTCTGGTGATTTGCCTAATTGAGTCATATCCTGTGCTCCATGGCTTCAGTTGTTCGCTTATATGTAGATCACCCGCTAGGGGTGGGGCAATCGGTTCCTTTGAGCCGGGACCAATCACATTATCTTTTTAGTGTTATGCGAAAGGGTGTAGACGAGGTTCTGGAACTTTTTAATGGCCGTGATGGCGAATGGTTGGCTCGGGTGGTTGAGGCAGGCAAAAAGACCGGTATTCTGCGCTGTGAAAGCCAGTCCAAGCCAATAATGTTGCCAGCAGATCTTTGGCTGATGTTTGCCCCAATTAAAAAAGCCCGCACGGATTTTATCGTCGAAAAAGCGACTGAGATGGGTGCTGGGAAAATTATGCCAGTTTATACAGATTTCACCAACTCTGAACGCGTTCGCCAAGATCGGTTACAAAGCCACGCGGTGGAGGCCGCTGAACAGTGTGGAGGCACCTTTGTCCCGCCGGTGATGGAGCTGCAAAAGCTTTCTACGCTTTTGGACGCCTGGGATGATCGCAAAATTATGTTTTGTGATGAAATGCGGATAGGACAAGCTATTTCATTGTCACAACAACCGGGGCCTTGGGCGGTCTTGATCGGTCCAGAGGGGGGGTTCAGCCCTCGAGAACGCATTCGCCTTGATGCTATGTCGCAGGCGCATGTGGTTTCTTTGGGGCCACGAATTTTAAGAGCAGATACCGCGGTTGTTGCTGCATTAGCACTCTGGCAAACAACTTTGGGAGATTGGCGATGAGTTTTATCAGACCTGAAGCTATAAGCTCACTGCGCAAATATCGTGGCTTCATCCTTGCAGGCCTTATTGTGATGGCAGGGCTATTTATAGTATTTACTAGTTATGGGACGACACGCATCGCTGGTTGTATTTTTCTGGTTGTAGGTGGGTTAGTTGGGCACGATGCTTACCGCCGGTTTAAATTTCCTGCTGGTGAGGGCGGTGCTGGGGTGGTTGATGTGGATGAGAGGCGCGTGAGCTACCTCTCGGCAGAAGGTGGTATGTCGATCTCCATGGATACGCTGGAACGAATTGAGTTGCACCGGAATGCAAAGGGCCGGATCACTTGGGTGTTTTATGGTCCCGAAGGCTTACTTTATGTTCCGGGCGATGCTGAGGGTACTGATAAATTGTTCGACGCATTGGTCGCTCTTCCTGGTGTGAATTATACCCAGGCCCAGGCCGCAACCCAGGGCAAGGGCCCAGATCTATTTTTGATTTGGCAGCGGAATCGTACTAAACGTCATTGACGAGACCTTGACTTGGTTGAATCAAGAGCCCACCTGTTCATTAATATCAACACGGATAACTGGAGTCCCACATGTCCATACCACAATCAGGCGGTGGTCCAATAGAGAGCTTTGAGCAGCTGGCAAGCTATCTGGAAGAGGGCAATAAGCCAAAGGATAACTGGCGAATTGGTACTGAGCATGAAAAATTTGGCTATTGCAAAGACACCCTAGGCGCACTGCCCTATGAGGGTGTGCGGTCAATTAAATCTATCTTGCATGGTCTGCGCGATCAGTTTAACTGGGCTCCTGTAGAAGAGAGTGGCCACTTGATTGGCTTGACCAAAAATGGCGCAAATGTGAGCCTCGAGCCCGGTGGCGCCTTAGAGCTCTCGGGAGGGGCACTCGAGACTATACACGAGACCTGTGATGAGGTGAATATTCACTTAAGCGAAGTTAAGCATATTGCTGATAAAATCGGTGTAGGTTTCATAGGGCTGGGTGCCGCTCCTATTTGGAAACATGAAGATGTGGGGCTTATGCCCAAGGGCCGCTACCAGCTGATGGACGCCTATATGGACAAAGTGGGCACTATGGGCCGCACGATGATGCGTCGGACATGCACTGTGCAAGTGAACCTCGATTTTGCTTCCGAAGCAGATATGGTGCAAAAGTTCCGTGTGGCTTTGGGCTTGCAGCCCGTTGCCACCGCATTGTTTGCCAATTCACCATTTTTTGAGGGGCAGGTGAATGGCCATAAATCTTGGAGAGCTCGGGTGTGGCGGGATTTGGATGCAGATCGTACAGGCATGCTGCCATTTGTGTTTGAGGATGGCATGGGCTTTCAACGCTATGTTGATTATGCGTTGGATGTGCCAATGTATTTTGTGTACCGCGACGGAAAATACATTGACGCGCTGGGCCAGTCGTTCCGCGATTTTCTAAAAGGCAAACTGCCAGCTCTTCCCGCAGAGATACCCACACTGAGTGATTGGGCTGATCATCTTACAACAATCTTCCCAGAGGCGCGTATCAAGCAATTTATGGAAATGCGCGGCGCGGACGGAGGCCCTTGGCGCCGTCTTTGTGCGTTACCAGCCTTTTGGGTAGGACTTCTGTATGATCAAGCATCCTTAGACGCGGCTTGGGATTTGGTCAAAGGCATGGATGCTACTACTCGAGAAGATTTGCGAATTTCTGCCTCAGTTGATGGATTGCAAGCCGAAGTTGGCAACATCAAGATGATGGATTTGGCACGCCAAGCGGTGGAAATTGCCAATGCGGGTCTGACTTCGCGCGCGCGGGCGGGTGCCGGTGGAATGGTGCCTGATGAGACGCACTTCCTCAATGCACTGCAAGACAGTTTAGAAACTGGTCAAACTCCAGCAGATGAACTTCTTGCACGCTATAATGGCGACTGGGATGGGGATTTAAACCGAATTTATGAAGAATACTCTTATTAAACCGTTATGCAGGTTAAATTTTTAGTAACATAAATAGTGCACGGACGGTTATTTTTCTGAAGATGAAATACTATGAAAACCCGTTTGGATTGTGTCTATGAATAGGAGTACTAATTTAAATTTTAAAATTATTTTCTCCAATTTTACTTTCCTGAAACCGCACAAGACGACTAATATTCTCTTTGTGTCTCCAAGAAATTAAAAGAGTTAGGGCAATGCTGAGGGTCAGCAGTTGGGATTGGGATAATATTATCATAAATAGTGGTGTCAGGGTAGCAGTGACGAGGGCTGCGAGGCTAGAATAACGAAAAATAGCTGCGATAATCAACCAAGTGGCACCGGCTGCTAAGCCGATGGGCCACGCCAGGGCAAAAAGTAACCCAAAGAAGGTTGACACTCCCTTCCCACCGCGAAATTTTAACCATATTGGATAACAATGGCCAAAAAAAGCGGCAAGCCCCGCCAATTGTGCAGCATCATCGGCGACCAGTGCGCGGGCTAAAAGAACTGCTGCGCCTGCTTTTCCGGCATCGGCTATCAAGGTCAGTGCAGCCCCCGGTTTAGAACCGGTTCGCAGTACATTGGTGGCGCCAATATTGCCTGAGCCTATTTGGCGTAAATCGCCAAGCCCCATAAGGCGGGCTACAACGATCCCGAAAGGTATCGATCCCAGAAGATAACCTGCCAAGGCCCATGCCGCTAATATCATTGTTGGTGTCACAAAATCAGGCATCACCGTTGGTACACCTTTTGACCGTCCACAAAGGTCGCCAAAACGCGTCCTTGCATGCGCTGGCCGTCAAAGGGAGTATTTTTGGATTTAGAGTTCAGCTGGAAACGATCTAGCAGAAAGGGTGAATTTGGATCAAATAGGATCAAATCAGCTGGTGCCCCCTCCGATAAGCGGCCACAGGGCAGGCCCAAGCGGTTGGCTGGGTTCAAAGAAAGCGCGCGGAACAGCTGTGGTAGGCTTAGATGATCGGAGTGATACAGGCGCAGGGCAGCGGGCAACAGGGTTTCTAAAGCGACTGCTCCAGATGCTGCCTGCTCATAAGGCAGGCGTTTGGATTCTTCGTTCTGCGGCGTGTGCATTGAGCTGATAATATCAAGCAGCCCAGAGGCTAAAGCTGAGACCACTGCCTGCCGATCTTCTTCGGAGCGCAGTGGAGGTTTGACTTTGAAAAAGCTTCTGTAGTCGGCCACGTCAAATTCATTAAGCGTCAAATGATGGATGCTCACACCTGCGGTTACATCTAATCCCTGTTGCTTGGCGCGCTCCAATGCTGGAAGCGCAAGCGCTGTAGAGATCTGATCAGCATGATATTTAGCACCAGTCATTTCAACCAATGCCAAATCCCGTTCCAGCCCTAGCCGTTCTGCCATGGGCGATACGGCTGGGATGGCCTGCAAAGAGGCAAACTTTCCGGATGTGGCGGCTGCACCTTTTGATAGACCTGGATCTTGTGGGTGGCCAATCACCAAAGCGCCTAGTTGCCGGGCATATGTCAAGGCCCGTGAAAGGACTTTGGTGTCTGTGACAACAGCGTCACAATCCGTAAAGGCAATGGCGCCAGCATCTTGCAAAAACCCAATTTCAGTCATCTCGCGGCCTAAGCGGCCCTTGGTCAAAGCAGCCATTTGATAAGTATGTACTGCACAGGCCGCCTGCGCACGGCGGCCGGCAAATTCTAGGGTTTCTGGACTGTCGATAGCTGGATCTGTGTCAGGCCTGGTGATCAATGTCGTAACCCCGCCTGCCGCAGCAGCCAGGCCGGCAGAGCGGAAGCTTTCTTTATGTCGTTCACCGGGTTCACAGACTTTTGTGCCAATATCTACAATGCCTGGCGCCAAATACTTGCCTTGGCCGTCGTATGTAAGAACTGTGGTATCTTCGGCTGAGATTAGGCCATGTTTAATGGTAAGGCTGCCCAACTCAACAGTTTGGCGTTCAGGATCAATTATGTGAACATTGGTGATGCGCAGAGATTTCATCCGGCTATCCAAATCATCAGGCTTACGAGAGCTGTTATGAAGATCAGCACATACATGGCGATTTTACCTGACATGCGTGGATCTTTAGGTTCGTTCATGATAAAAAAAACCTCCGATGATAACTAGGTTCATAGAGTGGGCTCATGTTTTGTTTCTCGGAGGTCTTGCCGCCGGTTGCGTACTAAAATATCCATGGCTGCCATGCGTACCGCAACTCCCATCTCAACCTGCTCTTGGATAACACTGCGGCTGAGATCATCAGCAATGTCACCATCAATTTCAACGCCACGGTTCATCGGTCCAGGGTGCATAACGATTGCATCAGGCTTTGCCTTACTTAGTTTGGCGGCATCTAAACCATACCGATGATAATATTCGCGCTCGGATGGTATAAACCCACCATCCATACGCTCACGTTGTAGGCGGAGCATCATTACCACATCAACATTTTTTAGGCCTTCTTCCATATCATGGTAGACCTCAACTCCAAGCTCTGTGATCCCAGCTGGCATCAACGTTGCAGGTCCCACAAGGCGGACCCTATTTTCCATTTTCCCTAGCAAAATAAGGTTAGATCGCGCCACTCGACTGTGGGCAATATCCCCACAAATCGCAATGTTTAGGCGGTGTAATCTGCCTTTGGAGCGGCGGATGGTCAGAGCATCCAATAGGGCTTGAGTAGGGTGCTCATGCCAGCCATCGCCTGCATTGAGCACCGAGCAATTTACCTTCTGTGCCAAAAGATCGACAGCTCCTGAATGGGGATGGCGAACCACAATCAAATCAGGGTGCATGGCATTGAGGGTCAAAGCCGTATCAATAAGTGTTTCGCCCTTCTTGATAGAACTGCCCTGCATGGCCATATTCATCACATCAGCGCCTAGCCGTTTGCCAGCAATCTCAAAACTAGCCTGCGTTCGTGTTGAGTTTTCAAAAAACATATTGATCTGGGTGCAGCCTGCCAACACATTACTGTTTCGCGAACATGTCCTGTTGCCGTCGGCATAATGATCGGCCAAATTCAAGATTTCCGTAATTTGCTGGGGGTTTAGGGGTTGTATCCCCAATAGATGCTGAAGTTGCATGACGACCTCTCTGATTGGAGGTTTATAGAAAGCCTAAACGCACACGGCAAGGGCTGCAGTTAAGGAATTGCAAAATGATGAGTGAGCGCTGCAAATTTCCACAGGTCAAATCAAAAGATTGGGTGATTTACCTTCCCGACCGATAGGCTTAGTTTAGTTACATGGAATACACGGATTGGCACATGGCGCGGGACGCATTGGAATGGCAAGCTGAGCTGGGCGTATCTGACGCTATTGGCGACACGCCAATTGACCGCTATCGGATGCCGACTGAAAAGCCACAGCCTATAGTGATACCAGTTGTGTCATCCCCTGCTACCATGGCGCCTGTAGCGCTTGATCCGATAGTAATTGCTGAAAAATCTGCAGAAGTAGCGCAAGATTTGGATGGGCTGAAACAGGCCATTAAAGACTTCCCGCATTGTGATTTACGACGTGGCGCGCGTAACTTGGTGTTCAGTGATGGCACAGTGGGTGCAAGGGTTATGATTCTTGGCGAAGCCCCGGGACGTGAAGAAGACTTACAAGGTGTGCCCTTCGTGGGCCCTGCTGGCCTGTTACTTGATAAAATGTTGGCAGCTATTGGGCTCAACCGCGCAGAAAATGTGTATATTGGGACAGTAATCCCTTGGCGCCCTCCTCAAAATAGGGAGCCAAAGCCTGAAGAAATTGCGATGATGATGCCGTTTGTTCGTCGGCATGTGGACCTCGCGGCCCCGGAAGTCTTGATTTGTATGGGTAATACGAGCTGCTCTGCGGTCGTTGGAAAGTGGGGTGTGGCCAAGCTGCGTGGACAATGGCAGGAGGGCCTTGGTCTTCCGGTTCTGCCAATGGTGCATCCAAATGTATTACTGCGACAATCAGCTGGAAAAAAACAGGCTTGGCAGGATTTATTGGCGCTTAAACTATGGCTGAGCAAGCATTAAACAGAGAAAGCTTAAATAATGGATGTTATCTCAAAAGGTGATTTCGTGCCCGTTCGCATTGCCGTACTGACGGTTTCTGATACCCGAACTCTGAATGATGATAAATCAGGTGACATCCTGGTCGCACGATTGCAGGCCTCCGGGCATATTTTGGCAGATAGGGACGTCATATGCGACGAAAGGTACGCCATTGCGGACCAATTGCGTCGTTGGTCTGAGGACCAGGCTATTGATGTGGTGATCTCAACGGGTGGCACCGGCCTTACGGGGCGTGATGTGACAGTTGAGGCGCATCGCGATGTTTATGAAAAAGAGATTGATGCCTTTGGTATCGTATTCACTATCGTGTCGATGCAAAAAATTGGCACATCTGCTATTCAAAGTCGAGCAACTGGCGGTGTGGCCAATGGCACATACATGTTTGCACTGCCTGGTAGCCCTGGGGCGTGTAAAGACGCTTGGGATGAAATTTTGGTCAAACAACTTGATATGCGGCATAGACCCTGCAATTTTGTGGAAATCATGCCACGTCTAGACGAACATTTAAAAAGAAAATAATCTTTTTTACTGTTTAATGGTGACGGGGGTAATGTATGCCCTACCATATAATGAAATTTGAAGGAATGGGTTGATGCGGTTTCTACGCAAGAGTTTAATGGGACTATTTCTTGTTGGGGCAACGCTTGCGATTTTTTCTTTTGCATTTGTGATGGTGCGTTCAGCAATCGAGAACAAAGATGATGGCCAACGTAGGGGTGGTGGGCAGCGCGAACGAACTTTTGCTGTGAATGTGGTTCCTTTTCAAGCTGGCCAGCAAATTCCAGTTTTGAAAGTTTTTGGCGAAATCCAAAGTCAGCGTAGTCTCGATCTTCGTGCTGCAGTAAGTGGCGCCGTTATTGATTTGCACCCTAACTTCCAAAATGGAGGGCAAGTCCAAGAGGGAGACATTCTACTTCGAATTGATCCATCTAACGCTGAGACCGCTTTAGCGCTCGTTCAGGCAGACATGGCTGATGCACAGGCAGATATGCGAGAGGCAACCCGCGCTCTAGATTTAGCCAGTGATGAAGTTTCTGCAGCCAAAGAACAAGCTGCGCTTCGTTTGAAAGCACTGAAGAGACAAAATGATTTGATAGAGCGTGGCGTTGGGACGGCGGCCTCTGTGGAAACTGCAGAGTTTGCCGCTTCATCTGCAAAGCAAGCTATCTTGTCGAGAAGGCAGTCCTTTCAAGCGACCGAAGCGCGTCTTGATCAAACCAAAGCGCGGTTAATTCGGGTTAAGATTTCTCTAGCTGAAGCTGAGAGAAATTTGCGTGATACCGTACTGCGGGCCACATATTCTGGTTCTCTAGCAAATGTGACAGTAGTTAAGGGTGGTACTGTAACAAACAATGAGCGGATTGGTCAGCTTGTTGATCCTTTGGCCTTAGAGGTCGCATTTCGGGTTAGCACATCCCAGCATCAGCGCTTGCTAAATGACGATGGAGTTCTTCGAAATTCTAAAATCTCTGCGACCTTAGATGTCTTGGGCGCTGAAATGAAAACGGAAGGTGCCTTAACGCGAGAGGCTGCGGTTGTGGGTGAGGGCCTTACCGGTCGACTTTTGTTTGCTAGCCTCGCCAATGTTAAAGGCCTGCGTCCAGGTGACTTTGTGACGGTTGATATTACAGAGCCTGCGCTGAGTTGGGTGGCCAAGTTGCCGGCTTCGGCATTGAGTGGTTCTAATAAAGTTCTTGTGGTTGGTGACGACGAGCGTTTGATGGAAGCTGAAGTGACGCTGATCCGACGGCAAGGAGACGATGTTCTGGTGAGGTCACGCGAGTTGCGAGATGCGAAAGTTGTCGCCGAACGTTCTCCAGTCCTTGGTACTGGTATTAGGGTGCGCATCCTTTCTGCTGAAGAGGGAGAGGAGCCAGCAGCGCCTTCTATGGTCACGCTTGACCCAGAACGTCGTGCTAAGTTGATAGCCTTTGTTGAAGGAAATAAATACATACCAAAGGATGCCAAAAAACGCATTTTGGATCAGTTAAAAAAACCAGAGGTTCCAAACGAAATGGTCGAGCGGTTGGAAAGCCGGATGGGAGGATAATCCATGTCAGTTATGGCTAAAACGACTAGTGGTATTTTATCCTACATGACCCGCCATCGTACAGCGGCCAACCTTTTCTTATTAGTTATGCTATTGGCGGGGGTTGTTTCATTTCCACAAATGCGAGCACAATTCTTCCCTGACGTTGTTATCGATAACGTAACAGTTAGTGTTCGTTGGGACGGTGCCGGTCCGGAAGATGTGGACCGTGCCATTGTTCAAGTTGTCGAGCTATCTTTACTCGGCGTGGAGGGAGTTACCAGCACTACTTCTACTTCATCGGAAGGCCAAGCTCGAATTTTAATGGAATTTGAACCTGGTTGGGATATGGCCCGTGGTACTGATGATGCTCAAATAGTGGTTGATTCCGTTGCGTCACAATTTCCCAATGACGCGGATGACCCTAGTGTGAGGCGTGGGTTCTGGCGGGACAGGGTGACTGATGTCGTGATTTCAGGTCCAGTCGATATTAAGCAATTAGCCCTATTTTCTGATGAGTTTATCACACGCCTTTTTGCTGCGGGTGTTACCCGGACCAGTGTTCGTGGCGTGGCGTCGGGCTCTACTATTGTAGAGGTTGATAGCCTATCTTTAATCCAGCATGACGTAACTTTGTCGCAAATAGCGAGTGCGATTGCGGAGGAAGCTGAAGCTGATCCGGCGGGCGACGTTGCGGGTAGTGCGCGCATTAGGACTGGCGTTGCTAAACGCAGTGTACGTGACATTAGTGCGATTATTTTACGTTCAAATACAGATGGTTCTGCGCTTGTCATTGGTGACGTGGGCCGAGTGATTGAGCAGAGTATCGATCGAAATCGAGCCTATTTCGTGGGTGAAAAGCAAGCAATATCCATCCGCATTGATAGGTCAGCCCAAGGGGATTCTATCACTATTCAAGAAGCTGTTGAGAATGTTGCAAAGGAAATAAAAGAAATTTTGCCGCCGGAGGTTCAGGTCGAACTGATACGAACCCGGTCTGAGGCTATTTCAGCTCGACTGTCAATGTTGATGAAAAATGGCCTTCAAGGCCTTGGATTAGTCGTACTTTTATTGTTTTTATTTTTAAATGTTCGAACAGCTTTTTGGGTAGCTGCCGGGATTCCGGCTGCCATGGCCGCAGCCGTCGCTCTGATGTACGTGTCTGGAATAACAATCAATATGATATCATTATTCGCTCTCATTATAACGCTTGGGATCGTAGTTGATGACGCTATTGTGGTTGGTGAGCATGCAGATTTTCGTGTGCGTAGTTTGGGCGAAGTCCCCATGGTGGCGGCAGAAAATGCTGCAAAACGTATGTTCACGCCGGTTTTTTCAGCAACGCTCACAACGGTAATCGCATTTTTCGGTCTGGTAGCTATTGGTGGGCGCTTTGGAGACTTGATTGCAGACATTCCCTTCACAGTGATTGTAGTATTGATTGCGTCACTGGCAGAGTGTTTCTTAATTTTACCGCATCACATGGCACATTCGATTACTGACGGGGGGACTGTGCGTTGGTATGACTTACCGTCGCACAATATGAATAAATTACTCGACCATTTTAAAAGACTTCTTTTTCGACCATTTATAAAATTTGTAATATGGGCTCGCTATCCAGTATTTGCGGCTGTCGTTCTTGCATTAGCAAGTCAGGCAGTTTTATTTATTAATGGAGATGTCCAGTGGCGATTTTTTAATGCGCCAGAGCGGTCGTCGGTTACTGGTAACTTTGCAATGGCTCCTGGCGCAACGCGTGAAGATTCAGTAATTCAGATGAAAGCATTCCAGGATGCAGTCGAAGAGGTTGGTGCGCAGTATAAAGAAAAATATGGACGCTCTCCAATCAGCTTTGTCATGGCAGAAATTGGTGGAAACTCAGGTCGGCCTCTCGCTGGATCTGATACAAAAGATCGCGACCAACTAGGGTCAATTGCGGTTGAACTTATAGACGCAGATCTGAGGCCTTATTCTTCGTACGCTTTTGTAGCAGATCTTCAAGATGCTGTTCGGCGGCACCCACGTGTAGAAACAATCAGTTTTCGTGGGTGGAGTTCTGGGCCCGGTGGTGATGCATTAGACGTCCAATTTTCAGGTGCTGATGCAGATACCTTGAAGGCAGCATCTGAAGCCTTGCAAGCCGCACTCGTCAAGTACCCTGAAGTGTCAGCTGTTGAGGACACCCTGGCTTATGATAAGGAAGAGTTGATCTTAGAGTTGACGCCACAAGGCCAATCCCTCGGGCTGACCATTGATGCTCTTGGAAGAACTCTACGAAACCACTTGAATGGTATTGAGGCTGCTAGCTTTCCAGATGGACCTAGATCAGCTACAATTCGAGTGGAAGTTCCCAAAGGAGAGCTAACAGCAGATTTTACAGATAGAATGCTCATCCGTACGCAAGCAGGTGATTATGTACCTCTTGCTGATATCGTAACGGTAGAGCAACGCACGGGTTTTTCCACGGTTCGTCGTGAGAATGGTATCCAAGTAATTTCAGTCACGGGAGACATATCTGAAGATGATCCAGCTCGTGCGAATGCCATTATTACAGAATTAGAGGAAACAATTTTACCAAAAATTGCGGAGGAAACTCAAGTAGTTTTCAATTTGTCTGGCTTGGCAGAGCAAGAGGACGATTTTCGTAATGACGCTACACGTGGACTTATTTTGACGCTTGCGGGCATATTTATGACGTTGACCTGGATTTTTTCAAGTTGGACAAGACCCTTGGTAATTATGGCGATCATACCATTTGGTTTAGTGGGCACAATTTATGGTCACTGGTGGTACGACATCCCATTATCGTTGTTTTCAGTAGTTGGGCTGATTGGAATGGTTGGTATAATCATTAATGATTCAATAGTCTTGATAACCACTATAGATGAATACGCAAAAGAGCGGGGTCTGTTTCCAGCCATTTTAGATGGGGTAACTGACCGCTTGCGACCTGTGATGCTCACCACATTGACAACAGTTTTAGGACTTTCTCCTTTATTGTATGAAACCTCATCACAAGCGCAATTTCTGAAACCAACTGTAATTACTTTAGTTTATGGCTTAGGTTTTGGCATGTTATTGGTTCTGATAGTCGTTCCCGCACTGTTAGCAATGCAAGCTGATGTTGGCGCGCAAGTGGCGAGTTTTAAACGCGCGCTCAGTGGATTGATCCGCGCTCGTGGCCCCAGCCTGCCAGTTGGGGCAGCCATTGCCTGTGTGTCTGGTTTGTTTGTTGGAACTTTGGGTTGGGTTATGGTTAGTGGTAGGCTTCCATCACCGTTGGAAAATTTATCCTTTGCTTCGCCCCCTCAAATTGCTCTGGCACTGTTTTTAGTGAGTAGTGCCATCGTCCTTTTCGGGTTGTATGTATTGTCTGCTTTAGTGTTGAATTTTCGAACCAAACGCTAAGAGCCTTGGCAACCAATATATTCAGTTGCAGACGTTGAGCTGAAAATTGTAGTGATAACGTCGCTACGCCCTACAGCTACGGGATTGCCGCTTGGGGTTAGGATGTTTGCACTAATGTGCAATTGATCGCCTGTGCGCACGGCTGTTGGAGTTTCAATCCAAAGCCGGGAGTTATCCAATTCTATTGTGGCGTCACTTATCTCTTGGTCTGGATGCGGTAGGGTGAGCGACAGGTGCATTCCTTCTTCAGTAGTCGAGAAAGTGCAAATAATTTTATTCTTGCCCGTTCTGGGCAGGGTTTCTAGCGCAGCTTCAATCACCGGATCTGTGGGGCCGCGCGCCGGGAGGCGGGCTGAGAGGTCCAACGAAACTGGGATGCAAATTTCCTCACATATACCAATCTCGATTTTTCCTATCAAGGTCACATCGCCGGTTATTCTGGGCTGAGTAATAATTGGAAACACGACACTGCCTTGGTAGCCTATCGTACGGATCTGGTCCTGCCATATAATTTGTGGTGTGGGATACAGCACGTCCACCAGATCCAACTCGGATGACTGTGTAAAATCAAACCTTGGCGGAATGCCTGTGTCACCTGGTTGGCGCCAGTAGGTTTTCCAGCCGGGGGCTAGCGTAATTTGTAAGGCTGCTATATGGGTACCGTCAGTCGCGCGCCACCCAGGCCGCAGGATGACTTGCAAATTGTCATCTAATTTATTTGCTGAAATTGGAGTGGGAAGTGGTGATAAAACCAGTGCTACAAGGGCTATTTTGTGCAGGAATGTGTTCATAGAAACTTGCATAGCGTGATAATGTGAAAATAAGAACTCATTTTTTTTCTTAACAAAGCACGGAACGCTTGAAACAGCTTGTTGTTGTCTTAAATCAAATACATATTCAATTCATGATATCTCAAAATTCGAATCTGACAGGTAAGTTATTAGTGGCGATGCCAGGCATGGGTGATCCACGATTTACCAATTCGGTTATATATATAGGCACGCATTCGGCAGATGGTGCAATGGGCCTGATTGTAAACAAACCAAACCCAAAGCTGGAGTTGAAAACTCTTTTGGGACATTTGGATATTGCGACCGGCCCATCCACGCCAGATATTACGGTTCATTTTGGTGGGCCTGTTGAGCAATCGCGAGGATTTGTACTACATTCTGCGGAATATATAGGCGATCCTGATACGCTTAAGATAGGCGCAGATTTTGCGTTGACTGCCACAATTGATATTTTGAGAGATCTATCGCAGGGCAATGGGCCCAACACTAGTTTACTAGCCTTGGGCTATTCGGGATGGGCGGCAGGTCAACTTGAGGCGGAACTGCTGGCAAACGGATGGCTGATTTGCGATGCCAGTTTTGAGATTGTGTTTGGTCTAGCGGATGCGGATAAATGGGCCAAGGCTCTTGGTTCTATGGGTATTGATCCAATGATGTTGTCGGCTCAGTCGGGGCGCGCCTAATTCTTTGGTCTGAGTTGTCTCATAACGTAACGCCGCGTTTTGTATGAAAGCTATTTTAAAGATACAAGTGGTTGGATAAGACTTCCCAGTGAATTACACAGCCATTTCGGAGTATTTTATGCCTTACCAAGCGCCTGTCAGCGAATATCAGTTCATTTTTGATCAAGTTGTGCCCCTGGCGCCTGTGGTCGCAAACGAATGCTTTTCTGAAGCTACACAAGATTTAACAGATGCTGTGCTAAATGAGTGTGGTAAAATGTGTAATACGGTCATGGTGCCATTGCAAAGGCCTGGTGATTTGAACCCAGCTAAGCTTGAAAATGGTGTTGTACGCACGTCACCAGGGTTTATTGATGGATATGTTGCAATTGCTCAAGGTGGTTGGGTTGGCATCTCAGCCACACCTGCGCATGGCGGCATGGGTCTGCCTTTAGCACTAAACACGGCCATGCATGACATGATGTGTGGCGCTTGTATTTCACTCAACCTGTGCCCCTTGCTTTCTCAGGGCCAAATTGAGGCTCTTGAGAATCACGCTAGTGCATATCTTCAAAACCTTTACCTCCCAAAGCTGATTTCTGGGGAATGGACGGGGACCATGAACCTCACTGAACCGCAGGCTGGATCTGATGTGGGGGCGTTATCTAGTAAAGCTGAACCGCAAGTGGATGGCACCTATAAAATTTCAGGCCAAAAGATTTTCATAACCTGGGGTGAGCATGACGTGGCTGAGAATATCTGCCACTTGGTATTGGCCCGTCTTCCTGATGGTAAACCTGGTCCTAAAGGCATAAGCCTATTTCTAGTACCAAAATTTATTCCCAATGCTGATGGTAGTTTGGGTGCCCGCAATGATCTGCGCTGCGTTAGCCTTGAGCATAAGTTGGGCATTCATGGCAGCCCCACTGCTGTGATGGAATTCTCGGGCGCTAAGGGTTGGCTTGTAGGGCAAGAACATAACGGAATGGCCTGCATGTTTACTATGATGAACAATGCGCGACTGGCTGTTGGAATGCAGGGGGTTGGTGTCGCAGAAGGAGCTTATCAGCACGCTCTGGCTTATGCGATGGACCGCAAGCAAGGCCGTCCTATGATTGCAGGAGGCACCGGTGCAATTATTGATCACGCAGATGTGCGGCGCATGCTGGCGCAAATGAAGTCTGAGATTTTTGCTGCCCGCGCTATTGGCGTGGCGTGTGCTGTTGCAATTGATATGTCTAAGGCCACAGGTGATGCTGATTGGCTGGCACGTGCCGCTTTTCTGACTCCAATTGCTAAGGCCTTTGGTAGCGATATTGGTGTCGTGGTGGCCGATCTTGGTGTGCAAATACACGGCGGTATGGGGTTTGTGGAAGAGACCGCTGCTGCCCAATACCTGCGCGACGTTAGAATTACGCCAATCTATGAGGGAACTAATGGTATTCAGGCTATGGATTTAGTGGCCAGAAAGATGGCCGACGGCGGGACAGCTGCGTATGCGCTTATGGATGATATCGAAGCATTGGCAGCAGCCTCCAGCAGCACTTTGGCTCGCGCGGTGCTGGACGCTACGGCCGAACTGCGCGCGACCACCGAATGGTTACTTACACAGGAGTTGAACGATCGGTTTGCCGGCGCCGTGGCTTATCAAAAAGCCTTCGCCCGGGTTCTTGGTGGGCATTTTCATTTGATCGCTGCGATGTCTGGTGAGGGCAAACGGATCCGGATGGCCACCTTCTATATCAATAGCCTTCTTCCTGAATATACAGCGCTTTGCGCGCAAGCTAGAGCGGGGTCGAGGGATCTTTATGCGCTTGAGCTTGACGATTTTGCAGCTTAGCCTGTTCGCATGACAACCATTAGGTATCCTTTAGAAACGCCACCTGAAAACGGTGCGATGATTGAGATTGCCGAATCTGTATATTGGCTACGCCTGCCCCTTCCGATGAAGCTGGACCATGTAAACATTTATGTCTTGGACGATGGTGATGGTTGGACCCTAATAGATACGGGCATGAAGTCCCGGAAAGTGCTGGGCATGTGGCAACACTTGTTGGATGGTCCATTGCGGGGCAAGCCTGTCAAGCGTGTGGTAGCCACCCACCATCATCCTGATCATATTGGTTTGAACGGTTGGTTTGTGGAAGAGTTTGATGCCGAATATATATCCACACAAGTGGCCTATCTAACGGCACGCATGCTGACGCTTGATGTGCAAGATAGCTATACTCCGAACCAAATTGACTTTTATCGTCGCGCCGGAATGCGAGCTGACTTGCTTGCGGCAAGAGAGACTGATCGTCCATTCAATTTTTCTGATGTAGTGCACCCAATACCGGTTGGTTTTAGCCGAATTCAAGAAGGTAGCATTATTGAAATGGGTGGGAGAATATGGGATATTCGCGTGGATAACGGACACGCACCTGATCATGCAAGCTTTTGGAGCCGCGATGACAATTTGGTACTGACCGGTGATCAGATAATTCCTTCTATCAGCTCTAATATTGGCGTGTACCCAACTGAACCTGACGCCAACCCCCTTGCCGAATGGATGTATAGCTGTTCCCGTCTGAAAGACTTTGCGCGGGCAGATCATCTTGCATTGCCGGGCCACAAACTACCTTTTATCGGCATTCCGTTGCGGCTGAAACAACTTCTAGAAAACCATCACGGTGCTTTAGATCGGCTGCGCATAGACTTAAAAACTCCCAAGACGGCCGGAGAAGTTATGCTGGCTGTCTTCAAGCGTAACATCGGTGATGGCGAATATGGCCTGGGTCTTGTTGAGGCCTTGGCGCATTGTAATTACCTTTGGCATGCAGGTGAGGTCAGCCGTACCCTAGATAGGGACGGGGCCTACCGGTGGCAGTTGAAATAGCTCGATCAAGCTGCGCCAATATGGATTTGAGGTGTCATAAATTAGAATAACGCGCGCTTTATTGCTGCTATTGACGCCTGAACACGTGACAAATGTTGAAACGACAGTTATGGCAAAATAAAATAACATAGAGGTTTAGAAATGGCTGATCAAAAACACGAACATGGCTCTATGAGTACAGATGACCAGGAAAAAACATTTGCAAGCTTCATGGGCATTGTGTCCAAATCCACCGTTGTGATTGTTGCTGCTTTGGCTCTGCTCTATCTGATCAACGGATGAAATTAGTCTAACTTACGCATTTTATACTTTTGTATGAGTATTTTCTGATGCTTATAGCTCCCAGTAGTATCAAAAGCTGATGTTTAACATCGAATAGAGCGTTATGCCGCCAGCTATAACTGCGACGAATACATTGCGTGTCCAGATGCCTACACCCAACGTCACCGCCGCTGCCAAAAAACGTGGTAGGTCAAATACACCACCAGTAGCTTTGGGTAGAAACACCAAGGGTGCGATAATGCCTGGCAACACTGATACTACCGTATATCGTAAATGTCGCTTGAGCCACTCAGGCAAGTCCTTGCTACCAATTAACCCCAGAAATGAAAATCGCAGTAACCAACTGCCAAAAGCTAGCCCGGCAATGATGATCCAAAGCGTAGTGGAAGGATAATTCATAAGGTAGTCTGCTTGCGGCGCTCAAGTTCGCCCCCTAGCAGCAAAGCTACAAAGGCGGCCATGATCAGCCCTAGTCCGTACGGTACGGCCGCTAAAACTAGTGACAACACGGCAGCAGTTAAAGCTGCTGCCACTTGAGGCACCGTGCGTAAGGCGGGGGCTACCAAAGCGATAAAGGCAATTGGCATTGCGAAGTCCAGGGCTAGCCAATCTGGAATCCGAGTTCCCAGCCAAGCCCCTAATCCCGTCCCAACGATCCATATAACTCCCACGAAGCCAGTCGCCCCGAAAAAAAATGCCAGCTTCTGTGACAGTGTCATTGCAGGATCTGCCTGATATTTGGCATCTGCAAGTGCAAAACTGTGATCTAGAGTTGAATAAGCCACCAGCGCCCGAGTCCAAAACGGAGCAGCACCCAAGTGTGGCGCCAAAGTTGCGGAATACAAAGCCATGCGTAAATTTACGGCCAGGCCAACGATGATAATAATCACAGTAGGCGCTTGGTCTTGCATCAGTGATAGCGCTGTAAATTGTGCTGCCCCAGCAATTACTGCAACTGAAAACGCAATGGCTGTTAATACATCCAGCCCAGATTCAGCCGCCAAAACACCAAATACCATGCCGTAAGGACCAACGATAAAGCAAAAAGGCAAAGCCCCCCAAAAGCCTTTCCAAAAGTCATGTCTGGCAGATTGCATCGGCTTGCCCTATCTATAGGAGGTGTTCTTATTTTCGTTATATAGGAGAGTCCCATGGCCCAAGCCAAGCCCAGTTTGATCGTGCCTAACCCACTGGCTGAGGGATTAACACGCCAAGTTGTGGGTGTTGATCATTTTGGGGCACAAATTTCGCTGAATGTTGTGGAAGAACGTCCCCTAACAATTTGGTTAAACGGACAAGAAATTGTGACGGCTATGACCATTGGCGATTACCCGGAATATTTGGCACAAGGGTTCTTGAGCAATCAGGGCATGCTGTCCAAAGAAGAGATTGTTGAGGCTATACACTTTGATGCAGAGCTGCAGACGGTTGTGGTGCGCACAAATAGCCCTACCAATTACGAAGCGAAGCTGAAGAAAAAAACTCGCACCTCAGGCTGTGCGGTGGGTACAGTCTTTGGGGATATCATGGAGGGTATTGACGGGCTCCGGCTACCAAAATCTACCATTCACACTTCTTGGCTTTACAGCCTAGCGCGCCAGATCAATCAAATGCCCAGCCTCTATCTAAGTGCAGGAGCCATCCATGGTACAGTACTCTGCGCACAAGATCAGCCGCTGGTGTATATGGAAGATGTTGGGCGCCATAATGCCGTAGATAAAGTGGCCGGGTGGATGCGTGCAAGTCAAACTTTAGGTGCTAATAAAATTTTATACACTACGGGCCGTTTGACATCTGAAATGGTGATCAAATGCGCCTTAATGGGTGTTCCAGTTCTAGCTAGCCGTTCAGGTTTTACCGCTTGGGGTGTGGAGTTGGCGCATCAGGTTGGGCTGACCTTGATTGGACGCATGCGGGGGCAGCGGTTTCAATGTTTGGCTGGAGATGAGCGGCTTGTTTATGATGCTGTTCCCTCTAGCGAAGACGAAGACCGAATACACCGTAGGAAATCGGCACAATGACAGCTCTTTTGGGAGTTATTTTGGCTGGAGGAAAAGCAAGCCGCATGGGTGGAGGAGATAAATCTCTGTTGCCCTTGGCGGGCCGCCGGATAATTGACCATGTGCTGGAGCGACTTCAACTTCAGGTTTCTGATCTCGCATTAAATGCCAACGGTGATCCTGCTCGGTTCACTGAATTTGGGCTGCCTGTTGTGGCAGACTCTGTATCTGAATTCCCTGGGCCGCTTGCTGGTGTATTGGCAGGCCTCGATTGGGCTGCCGAGCAGGGAGCAGATCATATCCTCACTGTGGCTGCTGACACACCATTTTTTCCCATGGATTTACGGAGTCGACTCGAACAGGAGCGTGTTTTACAGGCTATGCCTATTGCATTAGCGGCGACTCAAGGATCTGGTAAGCTGTATAGGCATCCAACTTTTGGGCTTTGGCCCGTATCACTTCGAGATGATCTACGGCAAGCATTGGCCACTGGGATGCGCAAAGTGGTACTCTGGACAGATCAGCATGGCGTAGCCGAGGCTTTATTTTCCAGCGATGGATATGACCCGTTTTTTAATATCAATACGCCAGAAGATTTGGTGAAGGCTGAGGCGATGAAATGAACGTATTTGGTATAACTGGCTGGAAAAACGCGGGCAAGACTGGGCTGATGGAGCGCTTAGTCGTGGAAATTATTGGTCGAGGTTATACTGTATCCACCCTCAAACACGCGCATCACACCTTTGATGTGGACCATCCTGGCAAGGATAGTCATCGGCACCGGATTGCTGGAGCATCACAGGTTTTATTAGCCTCTACTGAGCGGTGGGCCTTGATGAATGAACATCGCGGGACCCAAGAACCCAGCTTACCGGAGCTTTTGGCTAAGCTTGACCCTGTTGACCTTATTTTGATTGAGGGCTGGAAACGCGATAGCCATCCAAAAGTTGAGGCGTGGCGTGCTGAGACTGGTAACCCCCTGATTGCGCCCAATGACCCGACAATATTGGCTGTGGCGAGTGATATTGGCTTGGAAATTGACCGTCCAGTTTTTGATTTGGATGATACCGCAGTAGTTGCAGATTTTATTTTGGAATATCTGGATTTGACAAAGTGACCCAAGCGCCAAAGCTTCGAAACGATTGTTTTGCTTTACCTGCTGGGGTGCATTGGACCCCGGTGGAAGATGCGCTTGCCTTACTTGAAGCGCGGCTCCAAACGGTTGTTGATATTGAAGAACGTGCTGTAGATACAAGTGATGGGCGCATTTTGGCTAAGGCAGTCATGGCCCACCGATCGCATCCGCCTTATGCCAACTCAGCGGTAGATGGGTACGCACTTTTTGGGGGCCTTGCTCAGGGGGAGCATTGCTTTGAACTGCGAGATGGCCGTGCAGCTGCAGGTGATGCATTCGCAGGCTCGGTTGCGCCGGGTCAGGCGCTTCGGATCTTGACTGGAGCTGCTTTGCCTGAGGGTGCTGATACAGTGGTGCTGCAAGAGGACGTCTTCGTTGAGGGTAGTAAGCTTTATGTAAATGGTCCACTTAAGCAAGGGGCTAATGCCCGAAGTTCTGGTGAGGATGTGGAGCAAGGCGCCGTGCTATTTTCTGCTGGGCACGTGATCCAGCCGCAGGATATAGGGGTGTTGGTTTCTGTTGGTGTCGTGCAAGTTAAAGTATTTAAGACTTTGCGAGTCGCTTTGATCTCGACGGGTGCGGAGCTTTGTGCGCCAGGTATTGATAGCAGGCTGGATCAAATTTTTGACGCCAACCGACCTATGTTGCGGGCGGTTCTGCAGCGTTGGGGCATGCAAGTAGTAGATATGGGTATAGTGCCAGATGACGCTAGCCTTGTATGCCAAGCTCTGGATGAAGCCGCTGAGGAGGCTGATGTAATTCTTACCTCAGGTGGTGCCAGTGCTGGCGATGAGGACCATATGTCATCCATTTTAAGCGAGAAGGGGAATATGGCGCTATGGCGCATCGCAGTCAAACCTGGGCGGCCCTTAGCGTTGGGTATGTGGAAGGGAGTGCCGGTGTTTGGCCTGCCAGGCAACCCGGTTGCAGCTTTTGTGTGTACTTTGGTGTTTGCGCGGCCCGCTTTGATGCAGCTTTCAGGCAGTAGCTTTTCTGACCCAAAAGCGCTTACCTTACCAGCTACTTTTGCCAAAAATAAAAAGGCGGGGCGGCGTGAGTAT
This sequence comes from Alphaproteobacteria bacterium UBA4588, assembly GCA_905182195.1. Lineage (GTDB taxonomy): Bacteria > Pseudomonadota > Alphaproteobacteria > Rhodobacterales > Rhodobacteraceae > Planktomarina. The sequence continues at coordinate 462,576 of CAJJAW010000005.1, read as the reverse complement.
CTGCGTGCACGTCTGCGCAATGGTGCAGTTGAGGCGTTTGCATCTGAGGGCTCTGGGCGCGTCTCGGGGCTGTCTTGGGCTGATGGTCTGGTCGAATTACCGGATGAAGCTATTCAGGTCACAGCCGGCCAATTAATAAGATTTATTCCATACAGCAGTTTTGGCCTTTAATGCCTAAATTTAGATAAATTTTATATTTATGATTTCATAAGACCTTGTGCCTCCTGGTGTGCGCACTTCAATGCTGTCGCCCTCTTCTTTGCCGATCAATGCACGGGCTAGTGGTGACCGCATGTTCAGCTTACCGTTTTCGATATCAGCTTCAGGTTCTCCAACTACTTGATATGTTTTTTCCTCGTCGGTGTCTTCATCAACTAACCCTACAGTTGCTCCAAATTTGACGGTTCCCGATAGGCTGGCTGGATCAATTATATCAGCTCTGCCTAATATCGATTCCAACTCTTTAATCCGGCCTTCTATGAACCCCTGCTTTTCTCGCGCAGAGTGATATTCAGCATTTTCTTTCAGGTCACCCAGTTCACGCGCTTCTGCGATCGCCCTGATGATCGTAGGGCGTTCAACTGATTTCAGATTTTTCATTTCGGCTTCAAGCCGGATCGCACCTGAACGGGTTAAGGGGACTTTTTCCATTTCTATAAAACTCACGATTGTAACTCACCCTACCTGACCCAAGCCATGGGGTTTTGGCAAGGGTCAAGAGGCCTTGTAATAGATTTTTTTACAAATTATTAATTAGTTACAACATACAGCCTTACATTATTCCCCAAATCCTAATCTGATGAACTCCTTTTGGGTGGGAAGGAGATAAGATAATCCTTCAAATAGGCTATAGGCTAGGGAGCTTCTGCGTGTCTTTAATATTAGATATTTTCTTATTATGCCGTGTCGATATTTTCTATGATCCTCTGTTGCTAATCTAAAATGTTGATTTTGGGTGGTAATCTATGAGAGCACCGCTGGCTCGAACTCAACGCCATCAGCTGCTTCAGTACTATTTATATTGCGTAATAGCTGAGGGCTCTATTGTCTAAATTAAAGTATATTTGGACAGCTTGCACAGGGCGCATGCTCAATAGTGAAGATTATTGGAGGCCAAGGCTAGGGCTTCGACGCGCTTGTAGGCCTTGATAACCGGCCCAGAAGCTCTGTTTAATGGGTAGCCAAGCTGAACATGGATTTAGACTATATGACCTATGAATTTTTTTCTTTTTAATATTCTGAAGAGGCACTCGGGTGAAAAGAATTTTTATTGCACTATTTGACGAAGGAAGGGCTGCAAAAAGGTAAAATAGTATCAACTTTTCTGTTGTGAAGCTGCGTCATGATTGACCTGCGTCCGTGACCTAGCATAAACATTGTACTGATATTAAAATTTGGCCGCAGTTTCCATAGACTGGGCTCGCGGTGAGGGACAAAAAGATGGCAAATATTGAACGTGAGACCATGGAATATGATGTAGTGATCGTAGGCGCTGGTCCCTCGGGCCTGTCTGCTGCAATCCGTTTGAAGCAATTGAATGGGGACCTTGCAGTCGTCGTTCTGGAAAAGGGCTCTGAAGTAGGCGCGCACATTTTGTCCGGAGCTGTTTTGGACCCGTGCGCTCTCACTAAACTTATTCCTGATTGGAAAGAAAAAGGCGCGCCGCTTAACACTGCTGTGACAGAAGATAATTTTTACGTTCTGGGCGAATCTGGACAGTTGCGTCTACCAAATTTGATCATGCCGCCGCTGATGAGTAACCATGGCAATTATATAGTATCTATGGGAAATGTGTGCCGCTGGTTGGCTGAACAGGCAGAATTAATGGGGGTCGAAATTTTCCCAGGCATGTCTTGTTCTGAGTTAGTTTTTAATAGAGATGGTGCGGTCAAAGGTGTAGTGGCCGGCGAGTTTGGCAAGAATGCCGATGGCAGTGCATCTGATGCCTATGAACCGGGGATGGAGCTACATGGCAAATATGTGTTCCTATCGGAAGGTGTAAGAGGCTCTTTGTCTAAAGAGGTGATAGCCAAATACGATCTTGATAAAGAATGTGACGTGCCTAAGTTTGGTCTTGGAATGAAGGAAATCTGGGAAGTGAAGCCTGAAAACCACAACCCAGGCGAAGTGACTCATTCGATGGGTTGGCCCATGGGTTTTAAGCAATCAGGGGGATCCTTCATGTATCACCTTGAAAATAATCAGGTCTACGTCGGTTTTATTATTGATTTAAACTATAAGAACCCGCATCTGTTTCCCTATATGGAATTCCAGCGGTTCAAGCATCACCCACGGATTTCTAAAGTGCTAGAGGGTGGAAAACGTGTGGCTTATGGCGCGCGCGCTGTCACTAAAGGGGGTGCCCAATCCATGCCGCAAGCAGCTTTCCCGGGTGGTGTGATGCTAGGCTGTTCGGTTGGCCTGGTAAACCTGCCGCGGATTAAAGGTAATCACAATGCCATGTATTCTGGTATGGCTGCAGCTGAGGCTGCTTTTGCGGCTATAAACGAAGGTAGGTCAGGGGATGTACTTGACAGTTATGACACTGAATTGCGCTCTGGGCCTGTTGGCAAAGACCTTAAAGTCGTGCGCAATGTGGCGCCCTTGTCCGCCAGATTCGGCCCCTTGGGGGGGGTACTTTTGGGTGGAGTCGATATGTGGTTTCAAACAATCTTTAAATTTAGTCTTTTTGGGACCCTAAAACATGGCAAAACTGATGCGCAATCGACAGGAAAAGCAGAAGATTATCCAAAGATTGATTATCCAAAGCCTGACGGGAAGCTATCATTTGATCGGCTAACAAATGTTAGCTTTGCGATGACTAATCACGAGGAAAGCCAACCACCGCATTTGCATTTGGTCAACCCGGACTTACCAATCTCTGTGAACTTACCGCTATATGCGGAGCCAGCACAGCGATACTGCCCTGCTGGAGTTTACGAGGTGGTTGAGGAAGATGGCAAGGACCCACGGTTTGTGATTAATTTTCAGAACTGCGTACATTGTAAGACATGTGATATCAAAGACCCAAGTGAAAACATTACATGGGTTACACCACAAGGTGGGGATGGGCCGAACTACCCCAATATGTGATTTGAAGCTTTACAATATGAGTATAACTATTCTCAAAAAAGGTGTTCGATCGCAATTGTCATTGTCACCCAGCGGTCCTAGAATTGTTCGTACGAGGGAGCTTGCAGTGAAAAATAGATTTATAAGTGTTTTACAATCAGTTATTTTGAGTGGGGCGCTGATCACGGGTGCTGCGGCGCAAGAGGCCTCTGGGCCTTACCTAGCGGCCCGTCAGGCCGCCATTGCGCATGATTATGGATTTGCCGTTGAATATTTTTCCCGCGCGTTGGTTCAATCGCCGTTGGATGTGGCACTCATCGAGCAAACTATGTCAGCTTTTTTAGCTGTGGGCGATGTTTCGGAAGCCCAGATGCTTGCTAAGGCGCTGAGTTCCGTTCCTAATAGTAACAAACTATCTGAAATTTTGCTTCTTACGCAGTCCTTTAAGGCAGAGAATTATAAGGCTGCTTTGGCGCAGCTAGAATCAACCTCTGTTGTTGGCGCCGCAGTCGATGATCTCTTGAAGGGTTGGGCGTTGATGGGTTTAGGGCGAGTTAGGGATGCTTTGAAATCATTTGATACAGCCAGTAAAGAGCAGGGTATGCGCAGCTTTGGTCTTTACCAAAAAGCTTTGGCATTCTCTCTTGTGGGTGATTTTGAAAGCGCAGAAGCTATATTTTCTGTCAAAGAGCAAACGCTGATGGCTGTCCCATTTCGTACCAGTTTGGCGCGTGCCCAGATTTTGGTGCAACTTGATCGCTCAGCAGATGCCATCAACTTTTTGAGTGATCTTTATGGTGAAGATGCTGGGCAGGAGGTGCGTGCAATGATTGCACAACTGCAGGCTGGCGCTGCTGTTGATTTTGATGTGGTGCGCAGTGGTAGTGAAGGGGCCGGTGAGGTATTATTTTTTCTCGCGCTTGCCTTACAAAACGGGGAAGGCAATGATGGTCTTCTATTGTATACGCGTTTGGCCAGCTACTTGGCCCCCAACAATGTGAATGCACTTTTATTGTCGGCAAAATTACTGGAAGGGCTTGGAAATTACGGCTTGGCTATTGAGGCTTATGATGCAGTGCCGCGCAGTCACCCTGCTTTTGTAAGCGCAGAATTGGGCAGGGCGCAGGCGCTTTCCAAAATCGATAAACTAGAAATGGGGATTGAAGTCTTGGCGCAGTTGGCGGAGTCATTTCCTAATGTACGTCAGGTTCATGAAGCTTTGGGTGAGTTCCTGCGTCAAGACAGTCAATATGAGCGTGCCATTGGCAGTTATGATATTGCTATTGATATGATTGACCACTCAAGGCCCAAGCATTGGTATATTCATTATGTCCGTGGCACCGCGCATGATCGGCTGGGTAATTGGGAGCTGGGCCTGAGCGACTTTGACCGCGCACTTGCATTATCACCAAATCAATTTCAAGTGCTGAATTATGTAGGGTATTCGTTAGTTGAACGGGGCGAGCGGCTGAAAGAAGCTTTGTCCATGATTGAACGAGCCGTTCTGGCGCAACCTAAGGCCGGCTATATAATCGACAGCTTAGGATGGGTGCAATTTAGACTTGGTTACTATAAGCGGGCTATTGTCAACATGGAGCGTGCAGTTGAGCTGATGGCTACTGATCCTGTCGTTAACAATCATCTGGGTGATGTTTATTGGGCTGTAGGCCGCAAAACTGAAGCTCGGTTTCAGTGGCTCAGAGCTTTGAGTTTTGTGACTGAAGCCATAGGTTCTGAAGATATCAACCCGATTAGAATGCAGCTCAAGCTGGATATTGGTCTTGATGCTGTTTTAGCTCGGGAAGGCGCGCCACCGCTGAAGATGGCCGATGGCAATTAGGGTTAGTGCCCCAGCCAAAATTAATCTATGTTTACATGTGTTGGGGCAGCGTCCTGATGGTCTGCACATGTTGGACAGTTTGGTGGTATTTCTAGAATGTGGTGAGTGGGTTGAGTTGCGCAAAGCTGCACAAACCACGTTACGGATCATTGGACCCCAATTGGAAAACATGCATTTGACTGAGGATAATTTGGTACTAAGAGCGGCACATTTGTTTCCCGCTGGTTGCGCCACTGAAATCATTCTACATAAAAACATGCCGATTGCCTCAGGCATCGGCGGTGGCAGTGCTGATGCAGCCGCGACGCTCAAAGCGATGGGCCAGCTTTGGGAGTTACCATTGCCGCGTATTGCTGAGCAACTAGCACTGGGTGCGGATGTGCCAGCATGTATGGAATCCAAGCCTGTTTTGATGCAGGGGGTCGGTGATCTTATTTCGACCGTACAGAATATCCCCCCGCTTTATGTATGCTTAGTTAATTCTGGTGAGGCAGTCTCAACAGCCTTAATTTTTAATCAACTCATGTCAAAGTCAAACCCTGCCCTGGACCCAATTCCCAATGCCCACTCGGATTGGCTATACTGGCTCACACAACAGCGCAATGATTTGCAATCACCGGCAATAATGGCGGAGCCTGTGATTGCATCTGTGTTAAGCCAATTGCAGGAGCATAATCCAATTTTTAGTCGTATGTCAGGTTCTGGGGCCTCGTGTTTTGCAATATTTGAAACTTTAGAGGCTGCTAAGACCTGTGCTCAAGAGATTAAGCATTCTCATCCAAGTTGGTGGACAGCCACAGGACCGTTTATAACTAATTAATGCGGGCTACCACATAATCTGACAAATCTATGAGCATCTTTTTCAACTCATGCTCAGGCACAATAGCAAGTGCAGCTTTAGCTTTATTGGCCCAAAACAGCGCCTGCACGCGTGTTTCGTATAAAGTATTGTGACGGTGCATTATTTCCAAGGCATGATCAAGATCACTTGCTTCTTGCTTCCCTTTTACAATGCATTTCTTCCAAAAAAGTAGCTCATTGTTATCAGCCATTTTTACGGCCTTTATTACAGGCAGAGTCAGCTTACACTCCCTGAAATCATCTCCAATGCTTTTTCCAGTCGATTTGGTCCCTGTATAATCCAACAGATCATCCACAATCTGAAACGAGATACCCAACGCATCACCATAATCATATAAAGCTTGTACGATCTTATCATCTTGATCTGCAATTACAGCGCCTACTTCCATGGCTGCTGCAAACAATGCCGCTGTTTTTCCTCTTATTACCTTGAAATAAACTTCCTCAGTGGTAGCTAAATTTTTTGCCGCGGAGAGTTGTAACACTTCGCCCTCAGCAATGGTTGCAGATGCATTCGCAAGAATGTCCAAGACCTGCAAATTTTTGGTTTCAACCATCAGCTGGAAAGCCCGCGAAAATAAATAATCACCAACCAAGACACTGGATTGATTGTCCCACAGAAGATTAGCCGTTGGTCGGCCCCGGCGTTGGGTGCTTTCATCAACAACATCATCGTGTAAAAGCGTGGCTGTATGAATAAACTCAACAGTCGCAGCAAGATGCACATGATAAGGCCCGGCATAGCCACACATTTGAGCGGCTGCCAGTGTTAGCATTGGGCGCAAGCGCTTACCGCCGGCATTAATCAAGTGGGCTGTTACTTCAGGTATTCGCGGAGCGTGCTCAGAGGCCATGCGTAACTGGATCAATGCATTCACCTGTGCCATGTTATCTGATAACGCAAATGCGAGACGGTCATAAGGTTTTGATAGTGAGTGATCCAATGACATGCGTTACTTTTCCTAAATGTCTCGACAAACACATAGCGCTGACCCTATGTAATAAGCCATGAAAGAATTATTACGGACCACTGAACTAACTTCAATAGCATTTGCTCAAGTTCTTTTACGAGGTGAAGGCATAGCCTGCTTCGAATTTGACGTAAATAGCAGCATCCTTGAGGGTAGCATTGGAATATTGCCGCGGCGGCTTATGGTTGCAGATTGTGACCACTTAGTAGCAACTGCTGTGATGCGCGATAATAATATAGATTTGGGCCAATAGTGGACATCACCCAAGACGGTTTTCTCGGCGGCCGACTTCAGCTTTCCCAACCCAAAACAGGATACCGCGCAGGTATTGACCCTGTGCTGTTGGCCGCAGCTTGCCCAGCAAAACCTGGTGAAAAGGTGCTGGAGCTTGGATGTGGCGTTGGGGTGGCTAGCATGTGTTTGATGGCACGCGTGCCGGAGGTTCGATTGCATGGTGTTGAGATTCTTTCTGAATATGCACAGATTGCGCGTGATAATGCGGCTCAAAATAACTTTGAATTTGAGGTACAGGTGGGCGATGTATCAGCCCGGCCAACCCCGTTTAATGGCCATGAATTTCACCAAATTATTATGAACCCACCCTATTTTGAGGCAAACTCCTCATCGATTTCGCCAGATGCTGGGCGTGCATCTGGTCGCGCTGAAGTGGTAGCGCTTTCTCATTGGGTGGATACTGCCGCTAAACGCCTACGGCCAAGAGGATATTTAACGCTGATACAACGGGTTGAGAGATTACCCGACATCTTGGCTGGTCTTGCCGAGCGTTTAGGGTCTGTGTCGGTACAACCGCTTGCCCCACGAGATGGGCGTGCACCGCATTTGGTTCTGGTGCGAGCCCGCAAAGCTGGCCGAGCTGCATTTAAACTATTACCGACGCGAAACCTGCATTCTGGTCTGGAGCATGTTCAGGATCAGCCAGATTACGCGCCAGAAATCTCCGCAGTATTACGGGATGGCGCTGAATTTCTCTGGCATAGTTAATCGATGAGCAACCTTTTGCGCAAATGGCGGACTAATGATGATAGGCGTCAACAATAGCGTGACAGATTAAACTTTATGTGGTCGAATCTACATACACGCAAATCGAGAGGAGGAACCATGAACCTAAATTCCAGAATCACTGAGTTGCAACGCAAGCATATGAGACTTGCCCAAGAGGTGGAAATCGTTCAGAAATATCCTTCTGCAGACCATTTGCAGGTTGCAGAATTAAAAAAGAAAAAACTGCTTCTTAAGGAGGAAATATCCCGATTATCTGGGATGTAATTAGGATCTAGTGTCGGTAAATGTTAGAGTGGCCACCGCTAGAGGTAGAAATTCTTTGTTTTGCATTTTGATCCTAAAATCACGTGATATATTGCCCACCGTTTGCGGTGAGGGTTGAGCCTGTGATGAAGCCTGCATCATCGGAGACCAAAAAGACAACACAACGCGCAATTTCGCTGGCTTCGCCAAGGCGGCCTGTTGGAATTTGCGCAACGATACTGTCACGGATCTTTTCCGGCACGGCCATAACCATTTCTGTTGCGATGTAGCCTGGACATATTGCATTAACTGTAATGCCTGCACGAGCGCCCTCTTGAGCAAGGGCCTTAGTAAAACCGATGTCGCCTGCCTTAGCGGCCGAATAATTAGCCTGAGCAAACTGACCTTTTTGACCATTGATGGACGAAATATTAATTACGCGACCGAATTTACGTTCCCGCATGCCGTTCCACAGAGGATGCGTCATGTTGAATACACCATCCAGGTTTGTCCGGATTACCTCATCCCACTGCTCTCGGCTCATTTTATGAAATGGAGCGTCGCGAGTAATACCAGCGTTGTTGACCAAAACATCGACAGGCCCCAAATCTGCTTCAACGGCAGCAATTCCGGTTACGCAAGTTTCATAGTCAGATACGTCCCACTTGTAGGTTTTAATACCAGTCTTTCCGGTGAATGCTTCGGCTTTTTGGTCATTCCCGGCGTATGTTGCAGCTACAGTATAGCCCTCAGCTTTTAAGGCGGTGGAAATGGCGGCGCCGATACCTCGGGAACCTCCGGTTACTAGAGCGACACGTGACATGATTTCTTCCTATATAAATAATGATTACGAAATGTAATTACTATATTTAAAAGAAATACGCAATAATATTGCGCGACGAATTCTTCATGTGTCATGGACTGGATTAAGTTGGAATTTTTGGAGCACTGGCTTTATCAAGGGGTAGTAAAGACAGATTTAATTTATGGACGCTCAAGGCACATGGCAACTCCCATGCCGCCGCCAATACACAATGTGGCCAACCCACGTTTGGCGCTGCGCCGCTGCATCTCAAAAAGCAGTGTGTTTAAAATCCGACAGCCTGAAGCTCCGATTGGGTGGCCAATCGCAATTGCGCCGCCATTCACGTTTACGATTGCGGGATCCCAATCCATATCTTTATTTACTGCACAGGCTTGCGCTGCGAAGGCTTCGTTGGCCTCAACCAAGTCCAGATCGACAACTGACCAACCGGCCCTGTCGAGAGCTTTGCGGCTTGCGTAAATTGGGCCAACCCCCATGATCGTGGGATCAAGTCCGGCTGTTGCGTAGCTGGCAATGCGCGCTAATGGTTCAAGGCCGCGTTTCTCTGCGTCATCAGCTGTCATTAACAAAACAGCAGCGGCACCGTCGTTTAAACCTGAGGCGTTGGCAGCTGTTACAGTGCCTCCATCACGCACAAAGGCAGGTCGCATTTTGTGCATTCCTTCTATTGTGGCGCCGTGACGAATATACTCGTCGGCGTCTACAATGATATCACCCTTGTGGGATTTTACTTTGAAGGCTGCGATTTCATCGTCGAATTTGCCAGCCTTTTGGGCAGCTTCGGCTTTATTTTGACTTGCCACAGCGAATTCATCTTGTACATCACGGCTAATTTTCCACTTCTGGGCCACGTTCTCTGCAGTTTGGCCCATATGATAGTTGTTGAAGGCATCCCAAAGACCATCGCGTATCATGCTGTCAATATATTTGACATCGCCCATTTTTGTTCCGCCGCGCAAATGTGATACATGTGGGGATAAGGTCATATTTTCTTGACCACCAGCGGCTATAATGTTTGCGTCACCTAATTGGATGTGTTGTGCTGCAAGGGCCACCGCACGCAGGCCGGAACCGCACACTTGGTTAATGCTCCATGCAGCAGCTTCGACTGGAAGGCCTGCGTTAATATGGGCTTGCCGAGCAGGATTTTGTCCCTGGCCCGCAGTCAGAACTTGACCAAGAATTGTTTCATTCACCTCAGATTTATTAATTCCAGCGCGATCTACCACCGCTTGTAAAACGGAGGACCCCAAATTATGGGCTGGTGTTTTAGCAAATGCCCCACCAAAGCTGCCTACTGCAGTACGGGCTGCAGAAACGATTACAATATTTGTGATAAAGGATCTCCTCTTTAATTACGTCTAACGCTGGCACAAATTATTTTTTGAATATACGCAGTTGGCCAGTGAATTAGTATGTTTGTAGGAATTTTACATGAAAATGACAATGTGGGAGGATACGTAAATGCTGCAAACGCAACGGAAATACGCTGCGCGGCGGCAAATTCAAGACAATGGCTCCTCTTATTAGATGGCCTAGTAAAGTATTGGCAACATCATGTAGCAGGCCAAATACTACGAAAAATGGAGATGAAATGGAACGTTGTGGCTGGGCCGGAGTTGATGAAACCTATCGCAAATATCACGACCAAGAATGGGGGGTACCTGAGTATGATAGCCGCGCCCTTTGGGAAAAGTTGATCTTGGATGGGTTCCAGGCAGGTCTTAGTTGGATCACCATATTGAAAAAACGCGATGCGTTTAGGGAAGCCTTTGCAAATTTTTCCCCAGAAGTGATTGCGACCTGGGGGCCCTTGGAGGTTAATGTTTTGCTACAGAATTCTGGTATCATTCGGCACAGTGGCAAAATCGAGGCAACGATTGGTAATGCAAAAGCCTATTTGCGCTTATCGGAAGAAATACCTTTTTCTGATAGGATGTGGGCCTATGTTGGTGGCACGCCTTTGGTTGGAGGATATGAAAGCCTTGGCCAAGTTCCAACTCAGTCGCCGCTCAGTTTGCAAATATCAATAGATCTTAAGAAAGCAGGGTTTAAATTTTGTGGACCAACAATTGTTTACGCGTGGATGGAAGCCTGCGGGTTGTTAAACAACCATACCCTGGGATGCTACCGCCATCATGAGGTCTATTCTATGGCTCGATGAGGGCCTGTATTATGGATAATGCGCTGTCGCTGTGCCAGTTTGCAGCTCCCAACAAGCGAGCTATCTCTTGACCGCTACGATCGAGCAAAAGGGTAGCTGGCAACCCTAAAATTCCCATCTCACGCGCTAAAGTCTGCCTTGGATCTCGGTGGGATGGCAGATTATCTATTCTAATTTCATTGAAAAATGCTGCGATTTTATCAGGTGAGTTAGGGCCGGTAGCTATTGTTAGTACGGCAAAATTATTGCCACCTAATGTGGATTGTAGGGCCGAAAGCTCTGGCATTTCTTTGCGGCATGGCGCGCACCATGTGGCCCAAAAATTGAGTATGACGACTTTACCATGATAGTCGGATAGGCGACCGATGGAGCCATCAGCACGTATGAAGGCTATCTCTGTTGTTGGCTTGGGTTCACTATGAAATTGAAGTTTGCGCATATCGCCTCCGCGTAAAGCTTCTAGCGTATAGACGTCTGCGTTTGCAGTGGCTGCCAGGGCCGTGTATAGAATAGTAGCAAGTAAGTAGCGCATTTTAAAACTCCCAAAGGCTTCAGTCATGACAAAAACCCAAAATCAAATGTGGGGTGGACGCTTTGCTGCGGGACCAGACGCAATCATGGAGGCAATCAATGCCTCGATTGGGTTTGACCAACGCATGGCGACCCAGGATATCCATGGCAGCCTCGCCCACGCCGCCATGTTGGGTGCAGCCGGTATCATTACTGATAGCGATAGCGCAGCCATTCGGGAAGGGCTTCTCACTGTACTGTCAGAAATTGAAGCAGGCACTTTCCCGTTTAGGGTTGAACTGGAAGATATTCACATGAATGTGGAAGCGCGTCTGAAAGAAGTGATTGGTGAACCTGCCGGACGTTTGCACACTGGGCGTAGCCGCAATGACCAGGTGGCAACTGATTTTCGCCTTTGGGTCCGTGACCAAACCGACTCTGCTATTTTAGGCCTAGAGGCATTGATGTCTGCGTTTTTACAGCAAGCCAAAGCTGGCGCAGATTGGGTTATGCCTGGCTTCACACATCTGCAAACTGCGCAGCCTGTGACCTGGGGCCATCACATGATGGCCTATGTGGAAATGCTGGCACGGGATAAATCCCGATTTGAAGACGCACGGCGACGTATGAATGAAAGCCCATTGGGCGCAGCAGCCTTGGCGGGAACTTCGTTTCCGATTGACCGTGATATGACCACCAAAGCCTTGGGCTTTGATCGGCCTGCAGCCAATTCACTAGATGCAGTGTCTGACCGCGATTTTGCGCTTGAGTATCTGAGTTGTGCGAGCATTTGCGCCATGCACCTCAGCCGCTTTGCAGAAGAACTCGTAATTTGGTCTTCAGCACAGTTTCGGTTTGTCACTTTATCGGATAGGTTTTCAACCGGATCTTCGATCATGCCACAAAAGAAAAACCCTGATGCGGCGGAGTTGATCCGTGCTAAAATTGGGCGAATTTTTGGGGCCAATGTTGCTCTCATGATAGTGATGAAGGGTCTGCCACTGACCTATTCAAAAGACATGCAAGAAGATAAAGAACAGGTCTTTGATGCCGCCGACAATCTAATGCTGGCTTTGGCTGCTATGACTGGGATGGTTAGCGACATGACTGCGAACCGCGATAGTTTGAAAGTTTCTGCTGCATCTGGATTTTCAACGGCCACCGATTTGGCAGATTGGTTGGTGCGTGCACTTGGCATGCCGTTCCGTGATGCGCACCATATCACTGGCAGCTTAGTTGCAATGGCTGAGGCCCAGGGCTGTGATTTGCCAGACTTGAGTCTGATACAAATGAAATCGGTACATGTACACATTAATGCTGAGGTTTTTGAGGTGTTGGGGGTGGAAAACTCTGTAGCCTCGCGTATGTCCTATGGTGGCACCGCTCCTGCGCAGGTGCGGGCTCAAATAGCGCGGTGGGAGGCGGCTTTGGAATGAAATATATTAATTTTTTGGCTTTTGTAATTATTTGCGCATGTGGTTCTGATGGCATACCGGAAAAACCCTTGTCATTGATTGATGTGCGTGGAGACTTAAACACCAACTAAGGAGAATATGGATGCGAATGATCTATTTGTTTTTAGCGGTTTGGGGGGCAGTGCACCCCATGTATTATTTTATTACTTGGTTTAAGGCTGAAGGAGTAAACTTAGGGCTTATGGTTGAGGCTTGGCATAGCAATGCCGCCAGCAGTGGCTTGGTTTGGGATCTCACCATTGCAGCAGCAGCACTCACCATCTGGATTCTACACGAGGTGTTTCAAAACCAAAAATACATTCATTTTATTGCTATTGTCGCGACTTTCGGAATTGGAGTGAGCTGTGGCCTACCATTATACCTATATCTGAGAAGTCAGGTTAAACGTAGGCCTTCTCTGTCTTTTTGAGATTAGTTAGGCAAAGGTGTTGTCTGATTTTTTTGACGTGATATGCGCTAGCAGGACCAGCGAGGCATTTGGCATGGATTATTTTTTATATAATGATGGCGCTTTACATGCAGAGGACGTCGCACTCTCCCAAATTGCGACAGCTGTTGGCACACCATTCTATGTCTATTCCTCGGCAAGCTTATTGCGCCATTTTAAGTTGTTGGACGATGCGCTGCAGGGTATGGATCACCTGATTTGTTACGCTATGAAAGCCGCATCAAATCAGGCAATTCTTAAGCTTTTGGGTGACGCAGGCGCCGGAATGGATGTGGTGTCAGGTGGTGAATATGCGCGCGCAAGGGCTGCAGGTATTCCTGCCGAGAGAATCGTCTTTTCGGGCGTGGGTAAAACCAGGTCGGAAATGGAAATGGTTATGAGGGGCGGCATTCGTCAGTTCAATGTCGAAAGTGAGCCGGAAATGCGACTGCTGTCACAGCTAGCCGTAGAACTGGAACAGATTGCGCCCATTACAATTCGGATTAACCCCGATGTGGATGCCAAAACCCATGCGAAAATCTCAACCGGTAAGAAAGAAGATAAATTTGGGATTCCCATTTCGCGTGCCCGAGAGGTCTATGCCCTAGCCGCTGGTCTGCCTGGGCTCAAAATTGTTGGCATTGATGTGCATATTGGGTCGCAGTTGACCGAGCTTGAGCCTTTCGCCTTAGCCTATGAAAAAGTGGCGAAGTTGGCCGAGATTCTGCGTGCTGATGGTCATGAGATCATGCGGTTGGATCTTGGGGGTGGACTTGGTATTCCTTATGAAAAAAACAATGGATACCCACCAAGCCCAGCGGACTATGGAGCCTTGATCCGTGAGAAAGTTGGCCATTTGGGATGTGAGATTGAAATCGAACCAGGACGATTTATTACTGGAAATGCAGGCCTTTTGGTCAGTGAAGTTATTTATGTGAAAGAAGGTGAGGATCGAGAGTTTTTGATTGTTGATGGTGCAATGAATGACTTGATACGTCCCGCTATGTATGGCGCACATCATGAGATTGTGCCGATTGTGGAACCTGCCGCTGGTGCGGACTACCAACCTTATGATGTGGTGGGCCCAGTTTGCGAAAGCGGCGACACCTTTGCTAAAGGCCGAGCCCTGCCGGAGATGCAAGCTGGTGATTTGATAGCATTCCGAAGTGCTGGGGCTTATGGCGCCGTTATGGCCAGTGAATATAATTCTCGCCCCTTGGTGCCCGAGGTTATGGTGCATGGTGATCAGTTTGCGGTTATCCGCGCACGACCAAGTTTGGAAGATATCATTAATAGAGATATAATTCCTGAGTGGCAATAACCGCGCTACCTCACGGTGGCTTTTATGGCCAACACCACTACCGCGCAGCACAAAGGTTGCCCTTTCGCTGACTTACGCAGGCGTTTGGGTGCTGGGAAACAGATGGTGCCGCAAGAGGAGCTTCGATTGCGCTCGCAAGGGTTGATGGGCGAAATTGGCCGCCGCTCCGGCGCGCTTGACCGCACAGAAGAAGAGCACCAATCTCTGCAGAAATTGCTGGACCGTTTTGAGTTTAACCGAAGCTTTTTCGATATTCTAAAATTCTAGACAAGCCACTTTGCAGCCATTGGCGTATGTCATCAACCCATAAAATATAAAAGTTAACCCAATCGGTGTAGGCAGGGAAAGCCTCTGTGATTTTTGGTGCAAAAACGTAGAGGGCTGCGAGCGATCCTAGTAATGTGAGTGCGACGAGGATGCCAAGTTGCCGGTTGTTGAGTGGTGGCACATCATCCTCTGGTTCTGAAGTAGGGCTTATCTCCGCCATGGGCGCAGTTTTGGTCGGTTTTGTGTCCACATCCTCAATAGGCGGCAGGTGGTTGCGACGGGATGGAGGGTTTTTAGCGTTAGTTGTAGTTTGTATCCCAGCTAAAGGTTCTGTGGTCTCTGCAGGATTCGCCGTAGCTGATAGTCTAGAAGTGCTAGATGTTTCTACATTTCGAGCCGCCAATTCACGCTGGGCTTCTTGCTGTAAAATGCTGATCACTTCTGGATCAATTCCACTGCTTTTGAGTGGGGCAGGCTTAATTTCTACAAACCAAATTGTGTCACAACTGGAACATTGGACATCACGTCCCGCATTTGGAATGACGCCATCAGCAACTTCATATTCCGCATCGCATTTTGGGCATAGTAACCGCATAGACGCCTCGAATCTATTACTAGTGTTAGTCTCTAATTAAAAAGTAACCTAGCGCCTTAACCGCAGCACTGAAAGTGCGAAGATTACCAAAAATTTTGATAGGTCAATAAACGTGTTCCGTTATATATATCCACACTGATAAAGCCATAAAAAATAAACTGGTTTAAATGAACGACTGGGCCTACAGTAATTTATAATACCGCGTTTGATTTGGGGATGCCCACTGCGTAAGGCTTTTAAGGAACTGCGATGAAAAACGCGCTGCAATGGGTCTGCTCTTTGCTTTTTAATATTCAAATGTATGTTGCTATGGTTGTTGTTGCGATCATTTTTCTGATTCCAATGATTATTAGTCAAAAAGGCGCATCTATCGCAGCGCATCTCTATTGTTGGTGGGTGGTTTGGAGCGCGCGCTGGATGATTGGGCTTAAGGTCGAAGTGCGTGGTTCTCTTCCGAAAAATGAGGTTCTGATCGCCGCCAAACACCAATCATTTTTTGATATTATTGTGATTTTTAATTGTCTCCCAAACCCGAAATTTATCATGAAGCGGCAACTTTTATTCACTCCAATACTGGGCCAATATGCTTATCGATTAGGGTGTGTCCCGGTCAATCGCGGCAAAGGGGCCGCGGCCATCCGTAAGATGGTTACGGATGTGGCGTCTGGCAGAGTTGCACCTGGGCAATTGGTGATTTACCCTCAAGGTACCCGTGTGGCTCCCGGCACAAAGAAAGTCTATAAAATGGGAACTGGTGTTTTATATCGCGAATTGCAACAAGAGTGTGTGCCAGTTGCATTAAATACCGGACTTTTTTGGCCAAAGCGCAGTGTGATGCGCAAACCTGGTACCGCCACTGTCGAGTTTATGGAACCTATTTCCAAGAATAGGCCTGTGTCAGAATTTATGGCGCTGATGGAGCAGGCCGTCGAAGTGCGATCGCGCGAGTTGATGGCTGAGGTGGGTTTTTACGAATGAAACCCGGGTTATTATTCGGCTAAGGCCTTTGGATGAGGCTGTGGCCGCTTGTATCGCACGGTATGGGCAATATTTTGTGTCCGCAAACCGCGAATATGGGGCAAGATGCGTAAATAGACCTCCAGGCCTATGATCGGGGCTGGAAGTCACGGGCCGACAAAGCCATTTGGTAGGCTTGGGTTAACTGGTGAGACCTTTGGTCCCGATGTCGAGGAATTTTTGTCTGCGATCTTTCATCAAACCATCTGGGTTTTTCTTGCCCAATTCATCAAGTAACTTTACTAATGTAGCTCCCACCACTTGCATTGTGGCTTTGCCATCACGATGTGCTCCGCCTTTCGGTTCTGGGATGATTTGATCACAAATACCCAATTTTTTAAGATCCTGGGCTGTGAGACGCAAAGCGTCAGCAGCCTCACGCATTTTCTCAGCATCTTTCCACAGGATTGAAGCACAGCCCTCTGGGCTAATCACCGAATAGATGGAATGTTCCAGCATCACCAATCGATTAGCTGTTGCAAAGGCCACCGCACCTCCGGAGCCACCCTCACCGATGATTACTGAAATCAAAGGAACTGTAATTTGGAGACATTTTTCGGTTGAACGCGCAATTGCTTCTGATTGGCCGCGCTCTTCCGCGCCTTTGCCTGGATAGGCGCCGGGGGTGTCTACCAAGGAGATAACCGGCAGGCCGAACCGATTGGCGAGATCCATTAGCCGAATGGCTTTTCGATATCCTTCTGGGCGGGCCATGCCAAAGTTGCGTGCGATACGAGACTTGGTATCGCTGCCTTTTTCATGCCCAATCACCATAACTGGCCTGTCATCCAAACGCGCTAAGCCACCCATGATAGAATGGTCATCGGCAAAATTTCGATCACCAGCAAGAGGGGTATATTCCTGAAACAACTCTTTAATATAGTCTTTGCAGTGTGGCCGATCCGGATGGCGGGCCACCTGGCATTTTCGCCAAGGTGTTAGCTTCGCATAAAGCTCACCGAGCATGTCACTAGCTTTTTTGTCGAGAGCTTTTGCCTCTGAGGCAACATCCATATCTTCATTGTCACGGCCCATTGCGCGAAGCTCTTCAGCCTTGCCTTCAATCTCTGCCAGTGGGCGTTCAAATTCAAGATAGTTGGTCATTGGTGGCCTCAAGATAAAGTCTTTTAACCTATATGACGCTAGCTTGATTAAAGTGCAACTGAACTGCTTGTGATTGGAAATTTAAGACTTACTAGTCTTAGTTTTCACGTACCGTTGATTATCTCGAATTGTCGGACCACAACTTCGGCTTGCTTAATTGACGCAATATCAACCAACCGCCCTTTGTATACGGTGGCGCCCTCGCCGCTCTCTTTGGCCTCTCTCATCGCCTCAAGTATCTCGCGGGCTTCAACTACGGCAGCCTCTGAGGGAGTGAAAACTTCATTCGATAGAGCAATTTGCCTTGGATGAATGGCCCATTTTCCGACCATACCCAATGTTGCTGACCGGTAGGCTTGGGCGCGAAATCCAGCGTCATCACTGAAGTCGCCAAATGGACCATCGACTGGTAAAATTCCGTGGGTACGGCAGGCCGCCACAATTGCCGCTTGGGCCCAGTGCCAGGGATCTGACCAATGCTTAACGTCGCCTTGCAGCATGTAGTAGTTATCTTGCGTGCCGCCAATGCCCGTTGTCTGCATACCCATGCTGGCTGCAAAATCTGCGGCGCCCAGTGACATTGCAACCAGGCGCGGTGAGCTTCTGGCGATTTCTTCCACATGGGCTATCCCTGCGGCGCTCTCTACAATCACTTCAAAGGCGATGGATTTGGTCCGCCCTTTTGCTGTTTCAATAGCTGTCACCAAAGCATCAACTGCATAAACATCAGCAGCACATCCAACTTTGGGGATCATGATTTGATCCAGCCTCTCGCTGGAGTGTTCCAAGAGGTCAACCACATCTCGATACCAATAGGGTGTGTCTAAGCCATTGATGCGTACGGATAGTGTTTTACCGCCCCAGTTCACGTCATGAGTGGCTGCAATCACGTTCTTGCGGGCTGCATCTTTGTCGGAAGGTGCTACACTGTCTTCAAGGTCTAAATTAATTACGTCCGCACTACTGGACGCCATTTTCTCAAATAATACTACACGAGATCCAGGGCCGAATAATTGACAACGGTTTGGGCGAGACACGGGGGCAGGTTGCAAGCGAAATGACATATTAAACCTCGGTAACGAAATTGCAAGATTGACTTAGTTTATAATATTATCTTGCGTTGCCGGCTGCAAGGCCATTCGGTTTTTGATGGTGTACGGAATGATTTTGCGAATCGGGCGCCTATTCCCAATGACTATTGCTGATACTTATGTAATTTTGGGATTTTATTCGAATAAATTATAATTATTAAAATTTATTTACCATTAATATGTTAAAGTACGGTTTTTAGTGGGGGATATTCTATGAAATCTGACGTATTTAATATTTAATAGCCTTAGGAGAGCACCATGATTAAAACCCCGTACCTTCTTTTTCTCGGCGATGCGCCAGACCAGCTAGCTGCTAAAGTCGCTATCGGAATTAAAGATTGGCGCCCAGAGAATGCGGTTGCGCAATTTCGGATGGTGGGTTGTGGTGCAGATCTTGGCATTCAAGATATGACTCTCGTGGAGGCCAAAGCTGCTGGAGCAAAAACTCTCGTAATAGGGGTTGCCAATCGGGGCGGGATTATTTCGGACGCATGGAAGGCTGTTCTAAAAGATGCTTTGTCCATGGGCTATGATCTGGCTTCCGGCCTGCATAACCTGCTGCGCGATGAGGCTGATTTGGTGGAAGCGGCTACGGCTAATAGCTGCGCGCTGCATGATGTGCGTGTACCGAGCGTGCAGTACCCAATTGCCAACGGGAGAAAGCGGAGTGGCAAGCGCTGCCTAACCGTAGGCACGGATTGCTCGGTTGGTAAAATGTATACTGCGATGGCGATGGATGCTGAAATGCGTAAGCGTGGGTTGAAGTCCTCCTTTCGGGCCACGGGCCAAACTGGTATTTTGATCACTGGTGGCGGCGTACCATTGGACGCGGTGATTGCTGATTTCATGGCGGGGTCGGTTGAATATTTAACACCAGACAACGATATTAACCACTGGGACCATATTGAAGGGCAAGGCAGCCTGTTTCATGTGTCTTATTCGGGCGTGACAATGGCTTTAGTACACGGCGGCCAACCGGACGCGTTGATCTTAGGTCATGAACCTACTCGTTCACACATGCGTGGTTTGCCAGAATATCAACAACCCTCATTGGAAGATCTGCGGGATGTGGCATTAACCTTGGCTCGTGTAGGTAACCCAACCTGCCAGGTTGTGGGGATATCCGTGAACACGCAGCATATGTCGGATGCAGACTCAATGTCTTACTTGGCTGAAGTTGAGGCGCGCATGGGTCTACCCACTGTAGATCCAATCCGAATTGGTGCAGGCCGCTTGGTGGACGCATTGGCCACTTTATAAAAATTTAGTGTTGCGCCCAGTTAATGATTTAGTCTGTCAATCTATGATGCACTTTGACAGACTGGGTGCTTATTCCAGAGTACTTTGGTCAAAAAATGAGGAAAATGCATGCATATTTCGGTTCAGGCTGAAACCTTTAAATTGGCGAAAGTATTTACTATCTCGCGCGGGTCACGCACCCAGGCAGAGGTTCTAACTGTCCGCGTTGAGCGAGATGGTCACATAGGGTGGGGTGAATGTGTACCCTATGCCCGCTATGGTGAGACATTGCTGAGTGTTACGGCACAGATTGAGGCGCTTGGAGCTGTGAGCCGCTCTGATTTGGCAGAGGAGTTGCCGGCTGGTGCTGCCCGCAATGCAGTGGATTGTGCTTTATGGGATTTAGACGCCAAAACGGCTGGAGTGCGGGTGTCTGATATGATAGGACTAAGCGTATTGGGCCCAGAAATTACGGCTTATACTTTGTCGCTTGATACGCCGGAGGCGATGCAGGCGCAGGCAGCTTTGAACGCTTTTCGACCTTTACTTAAAATTAAGTTGGGAACCCCTGATGATATGCCGCGGTTGGAAGCTGTTCGCCGCGGCGCGCCCAAGGCTCGGATCATTGTAGATGCAAACGAAGGTTGGAGTGCCGAGGCTTATTCGGATTTAGCCCCCCATTTAGTGCGCTTGGGTGTGGAGCTGGTTGAGCAACCATTGCCCGCTGCAGAGGACCATGCGCTTTTAGGCCTAGATCGCCCCGTACCTTTGTGTGCGGATGAGAGCTGTCATGACAGCAGCTCTTTGATTGATATGAAAGGCAAATACGACTTTGCCAATATCAAATTGGACAAAACAGGAGGTCTTACAGAGGCTTTGGCTTTGCGCGATGCGGCGCAGGCCTCAGGCTTTGGGATAATGGTAGGCTGCATGGTGGGTAGTTCGCTGGCGATGGCACCTGCGGTATTGGTTGCACAGGGTGCGGCATTTACCGATCTTGACGGCCCGCTGCTCTTGGCAGAAGATCGTGACCACTTTTTGAAATTTGATGCTGACGGTGTGCACCCGCCTGAAGCTGCCTTGTGGGGATAATACAATGAAACGGACAGTTTATGTAAATGGCGCCTTTTTACCCGAAAATGAGGCCACAGTATCAATTTTTGACCGCGGGTTCCTGTTTGCGGACGGAGTTTATGAAGTCACATCGGTTCTGGATGGCAAGCTAATAGATTTTGAAGGTCATGCTATACGCTTGGCGCGGTCTCTAGGCGAGCTTGGCATGCGAAACCCTATCAAGAAATTGGATTTGTTGGAGGTACATCGAGAATTGGTGCGCGCAAATGATATCTGGGAGGGCTTGATCTATCTTCAAATCACCCGTGGAGCAGCAGCGGACCGTGATTTTGCTTATCCAAGCGCAGATACACCCCCGACTATTGTTTTGTTTACGCAGAATAAGCCGGGCCTTGCTGATAGTCCAATGGCTAAAGTCGGAATTAAAGTGATTTCAATTGCTGATCAACGTTGGGGCCGGCGTGATATTAAGACGGTGCAGCTGCTGTACCCATCGATGGGTAAAATGATGGCCAAAGCAGCAGGCTGTGATGATGCTTGGATGGTAGAAGATGGTAAAGTCACTGAAGGCACATCAAACAATGCTTATATAGTAAAAGGTGGTAAGATTATTACTCGGCATCTTTCGAATGATATTCTTCATGGGATCACTCGGGCCGCTGTGTTGCGATTTGCCCGGGAAGCGCAAATGGAAGTGGACGAGCGGGCCTTTACTGTGACTGAAGCACAGGGTGCAGATGAAGCCTTTTTCACATCCGCTTCAGCTTTTGTGATGCCTGTAGTCGAGCTGGATGGTCAAGCGATTGGGACTGGTGCGCCGGGCCCTGTTGCGACCCGGCTGCGGGAAATTTATCTGGATGAAAGCCGTAAGGTCGCAGTCTAATAAATTCTTGTAGTTGGAGTGGGATCTCTACTCCTTCTCATTGTGGGAGTTTCTGACAATCCATTTTTGCATAAGCAAACTTTGAATTTGGATTGAATAGAGAGGTAGGTTTTTAGATTTACGCTTAGGGTTGGGCTAGCGTCGATTGTTGAGGTATAGTGACAGATAAAAAATACTGTCTGAGATGTTTGGCATTTGGTCTAGTTTTTGATGGGCCCGAGCCAGTGGGCTCGCGCCTTTTAGCTTCTACTTATGAGCTTTGGAAAAACTTTCCTGGGATTCTGAGCTTGCTTCCGTTTGAAACTCAGCTTTCCATTGATCAAACGGCATTCCGTAGAACGCTTCACGGGCTTGGCCCTTGGTCATCTCGATCCCTATCTCTTGGGCTGCTTCTTGATACCAGCGCGACAGACAGTTCCGGCAAAAACCGGACTGGTTCATCAAATCAATATTCTGCACATCGGGGCGTTTGGTGATCAGATGATGCTGAAGGCGGCGGAATGCTGCGGCCTCAAGTTCAATTTTGGTTTGTGTGTCCATTTTATTCTCCTGCTTTGGATGTTTTAGTGCTGGCTAAAGCCTGTTGTAAAATTGGGGCCAGAAGCCGTGCCCATGCCTGCTGGCCTTTTGGACTTTTAATTAAATCATTTCTCACTTCGATCAATATATTCAGCCGGCCATTGCGCAGTGCGTGTTGGTCGATGCTATCTCCTGGCAAATGCCCATCATAGGGCTCGTTGGTGCCAACTGTGAGATCACCTCGTGATTGAAGTCCGGCGATAGTGGGCTCTGCAAGGCGGCGATCCTTGGCGAAGAGAATGCCTATCTCCCAAGGGCGTGGTTGCCTGCCTTTGAGTTGGGGTGTGAATGAATGGATCGCGATGATGGCCCGAATAGGTGTTGCCAGTTTTGCATAGGCTTGGTGATAAGGGCGATAGTAGGCGTCTAGCCTTCTAGTAACCTCGGTCGCGTCAGCATGGCGGTTGGTAGGTATGATCGTTCCATCGTACAGCTTCATAAGCAAGGTTGGGTCATCTTCGCCGCGGTTGGGGTCGATCACCAATCTTGAGAAATTGCTACACAGAACTGGAGCTTGCAAAAGTAAGCCCAACGCTAAACTTAGCCCTTCTGCACCAATATCATATGCAATGTGGCGATGCATTTCTTTTGCTGGCAAGCCAAGAGATTTGCTGTTCATGGCTGATGGAACATGGTTGCGAGCATGGTCGCACGTAATAAGCCATGGTCCTTTTTGTTCTGATCCTGTAATGAAAAATGGTAAATCGTTTTGCATGTCGCATCTTAGCTTAGTTGTAGTTGGATGTGAATTGGGGCAATAGGGCTTCAACCTGATAGCGGTAACAATAAGTGAGCCCTGTGAATGAAACGTGACAGAAATGTAAAAATTGTAGCAACCCTTGGGCCAGCATCAAATGATTACGAAATGATCCGTGCCCTGCATGAAGCTGGTGCTGATGTATTCCGGCTAAATATGTCACATGGTGATCATTCTGAAATTGCTACGCGTCATGCCATCATTCGCCAAATTGAAAAAGATCTTGATAGCCCTATTGGGATCCTTGCAGATTTGCAGGGACCCAAATTAAGGGTAGGGCCGTTTAAAAACGGTGAAGAAGAACTCGTCAATGGTGCTGATTTTCGATTAGATTTAAAGGAGGCTGACGGGGACGTCACACGCGTGACACTGCCACATCCTGAAATTTTCCAAGCACTAGAGGTTGGTGCGAGGCTTTTGGTTAATGACGGTAAAATTAGGCTTAAAGTTAAAAGCTGTGGTGCTGATTTTGCAGATTGTGTTGTTGAAGCTGGCGGTACGATTTCCAATCGCAAAGGCGTTAACGTTCCTGACGTGATATTGCCTCTCAAAGCCCTGTCTCCCAAAGATCGGGCAGATCTTGAGTTTGCTTGCGAACTGGGTGTGGATTGGTTGGCTTTATCTTTCGTACAGCGTCCTGAAGATGTTTACGAAGCACGCGCCCTGGCTAATGGGAGAGCCGCTGTGATGTCAAAAATTGAAAAACCAGCAGCGGTCGAAGCATTCGATGAGATTTTACGCGTGAGTGATGGGATTATGGTTGCGCGTGGCGATCTTGGAGTTGAGTTGCCTGTTCAAGCCGTGCCGCCTATTCAAAAGCAACTGGTCCGCAAGTGTCGTGCAGCAGCAAAGCCGGTTATTGTGGCCACGCAAATGTTAGAAAGTATGATTGAAAGCCCAATGCCAACGCGGGCGGAGGTCAGTGATGTTGCTAATTCTATCTATGAAGGCACGGATGCCATTATGCTGTCGGCTGAATCCGCGGCGGGTTTGTTTCCAATTGAAGCTGTAGCAACGATGAGCAACGTGGCTATCGAAGTGGAACAGGACCCGACTTATACCAGTATTCTCGAGGCCAGTCGCAGTGCTAAAGGTAAAACTGTGGCCGATAGTATAGTGGCTGCGGCACGCGAGATTGCTGAAACCACAGACATTAAGGCTATTGCTTGTTTTACCTTTTCGGGTACGACGGCAAGTCTTACCGCGCGTGAGAGACCCAGGGTCCCCATCATAGCTTTGACCGCCAATATAGATACGGCACGACGCCTGAGCCTAACTTGGGGGACAAATTGTGTGATCACTGGACCAGTAGATCGTTTCAAAGTGGCAGTGGTGGCTGCTGTGCGTGCAGCGGTCAGCCAAGGCTTTGCAGAAGAGCAAGACCAAATTGCAGTGACTGCGGGTGTTCCATTCAACCAAGCTGGAACTACAAATATTTTGCGGGTGGCGCCGTGTGAGGAGCGTTTAATCTATAGATCAGAACCAGATAGCTGATGGATTTGAAATTAGGCTAGATGACGGCACCAGGTGGTTTAAGCGTCGGCGACATTCTCCAGACATTATTATGGTTCGACTGTCACTGTTGAAGTAATAATTACCACTTGCCCTGAGCTTTGATCCTGCCTACAACCCAAGCTCTACCGTGAGACCGGCCTAAAGTGGCATGCCGAGTCGCGCGTTCACGTCTAAAATAGGAGACCGAAATGCCCAAAATGAAGACCAAGTCGAGTGCCAAAAAGCGCTTTAAGGTGACAGCGACCGGTAAGGTCATGGCTGCACAAGCTGGCAAACGCCACGGAATGATAAAACGTTCCCGCAAATTCATTCGTGACGCCCGCGGCACGACCACTCTGTCTGCTCCTGACGCGAAAATCGTCAAGAGCTACATGCCCTACGACCGTTAAGGAGGTTTACAGAGATGTCCCGTGTAAAAGGTGGTACAGTAACCCACGCCCGTCACAAGAAAATCATCAAAGCTGCCAAAGGTTATTCTGGCCGCCGGAAAAATGTATTTAAAACAGCCACCCAGGCCGTTGATAAAGCAAACCAATATGCAACGCGCGACCGCAAAGTCCGTAAGCGTAATTTCCGTAGCTTATGGATCCAACGCATCAATGCTGCATGCCGCAGTCATGATGAAAACTTGTCATACAGCCGGTTCATAAATGGATTGTCTTTGGCCGGTATTGAAGTTGACCGTAAAGTTTTGGCTGATTTGGCTGTAAATGAACCAGATGCATTTGGTACGATAGTGTCAAAAGTACAGGCTGCGCTCGTTTAAAAATCTCTATAACGTTGATCAAGCAGCCTCGGATATTTCCGCGGCTGTTTTTGTTTGTAATGCTGGATTTAGCAGCATGGCTTATGTGTTAATGAAGTAGTCATAAAATTAACGAATAAGTGGGCAGTGCCACTTTTAAGCTAGCTTAGATTCGAACGCTTAAATCTCTAATCTCTAATCTCTAAACTCTAATCTCTAATTTTGGTTTAATTACTTATTATTTTATTTTAAAATTAAGTACTTATTCGCAGCTGTAATTTTCCACTTGGCCACTCCTGCTATTTCCATCATACGGCACGGATGATTGTTCGATTGATCAACGGCCTTTGGCACCATATCCGCTACATCCCGCTGTTATCGGCACTGTCGATTTCGCGGGGCCGTGCGTTTGATAGGCGATCTAGGGCACTTGGCGCTTTGGTGGGTTTTTTGGTGCGCTACTTCCCGATTGCGCGCCGCCGGGTCGAGCCTGAGTTGCGCCGGGTTTATCCTGATATGCCTCGGGCTGAGCGTTTGCAGTTATGTCGCAATATGGGCCGCAACATGGGCCGCACTCTTTTTGAGATTTTGCACTGTGCCGAATTCCAAACCCTGCATAATCGCAACACTGTATCTGGGCCTGGGCTTAAAGCGCTGCAATCAGCCCAGGCTGCTGGCAAAGGTGCAATTATAGTATCAGGTCACTTCGGTCAGTGGGAAGCTATCCGGTCTGCATTGAAAGCCCGGGGTATGGAAACTGGGGCTGTTTACCGTCCGCAGACAAACCGCCATTATGAACGCCGCCTGTTGTCTGGTATTGAAGCCGGTGGGAAGCCTATTTTTGCCACAGGTAAAATTGGCACCAGAGCCTTGGTTCGCCATATCCGTGAAGGTGGCTTCATTGCGATCCTGCTGGATGAGAAATATCCTGATGGAGCGCCGCTTCCATTCTTAGGCCACCCTGCCTTAACATCGCTTGTCGCAGCTCAACTTGCCTTGAAATACGACCTACCCATGGTTCCGGCCTTTGGAACGCGAATTGGAGATGGTACAAAATTCAATGTCGAATTCGATGCCGTGATTACGCCCTCTGACAGCATCACGATGACCCAAGCGTTCAATGACAACCTGTCAGATCGGGTCCTCGCTGATCCTGATCAATGGTATTGGATGCTTCGCCGTTGGAAGGGCGCATAAGAGATTTTGGTGTATGGTAGGGTGGTGTCAGGACTGCGCTTGTGGAGCCTATCTGTATGGCATACCGGGTAACAACTCTAACCGCTCTTGCTCGCACTGGATAATCTCGCTAGCACGGTGCGCAGCAGGACATGGAGGATCCGATGGACGATCTACGCGAAAAGTATTTAGATTTAATCTCAGCGGCTACGGATGAGTCTGCACTGGAAAATTTGCGTGTTCAGGCTGTTGGTAAAAAGGGTGAAATCAGCCTGAAGATGCGTTCTCTGGGCAAGATGACCCCTGAAGAACGCCAAGATGCGGGTCCGGCGCTGAATGCGCTCAAGAATGAGGTTAATTCTGCATTAATCGCCCGGAAGGCGTCGTTGGCAGACGCAGCTCTTGAAGAGCGCCTGAAGTCTGAATGGTTGGACGTGACTTTGCCTGGCCGTGGCAACAAAACTGGCTCAATCCACCCAATCTCACAGGTTTGGGAAGAAGTAATTGCAATTTTCGCCGACATGGGGTTTTCGGTGGCCGAAGGGCCACAAATCGAAACAGATTGGCATAATTTTGATGCGCTAAACATGCCAGGCCACCATCCAGCGCGTGCTGAGATGGATACTTTTTACACGTATCGTGCCGAAGGTGATGAGCGCCCGCCGCATGTGTTACGTACGCACACCAGTCCTGTACAAATCCGTTCGATGGCTAAAATGGGTGCGCCGATGCGGATCATCTGCCCGGGCCGAGTATACCGTGCTGATTATGATCAAACTCATACGCCAATGTTCCACCAAGTTGAGGGTTTAGCTCTGGGCACCGATGTGTCGATGGCTAATCTGAAATGGTGTTTGGAGGAATTTGTGAAGGCGTTTTTTGAAGTGGATAATGTTGAGTTGCGGTTCCGCGCGTCGCACTTTCCTTTCACGGAGCCTTCTGCAGAGGTCGATATTCGCTGTAGCTGGTCCAATGGTCAGCTGAAAGTGGGTGAGGGTGACGATTGGATGGAAGTCCTGGGCAGTGGCATGGTGCATCCGAAGGTTTTGAAAGCAGGCGGCATTGATGCACAGAAATACCAGGGTTTTGCCTTTGGACTTGGAATCGATCGGATTGCGATGCTTAAGTACGGCATCCCCGATTTGCGTGCTTTCTTTGACAGTGATTTGCGCTGGTTACGTCATTATGGCTTTGCGGCACTAGATAAGCCGGGTTTGGTCAGTGGGCTGAGCCGTTAATCCATTTTTTCTTGGTGATATGTGACGCTCAGGGCAACGTTTGTTTGGCACATTTTAATTAATATAGCGGTGGGAGCATCCGTATCCCACATTTTATTTTAAGGGTTTAATTCATATCGATGGATCGCCCAAATGTGGCAGTTTATATAAACGGTGTTGGGGCTGATGCTAAACGTGCAGATCATTTTTTCTTACACGCGGCAGAACTTTCGCATAGGTGGGCGTTCTTTATTTGCAAAACTAACTTGTGGTAGCTGTGGGGTCTGCTGGCTCTGAGGTTGGTGGTTTCCTCAGTCTATGGTAACTTATACGAGATTTGATCTGTAGCGCGGCCTGCTTTTTTGCCATGTTGCGGGCTTTCCCTTCTGCACAAACAGGGGTATCCACAATTTAAAATATGCGGAAATTCTGAGCATCGGGGCGGCCCATTATGAAATTCACATTGTCATGGTTAAAAAACCATCTTGAAACTGACGCATCTTTGGATGAAATCACTTATGCTTTGACCGATCTTGGCCTTGAGGTGGAAGACGTCACAAATCCTGCTGCGAAGCTGTCCGCATTTACAATTGGCAAAGTGATAGAAGCAGAAAAACATCCAGATGCGGATAAGCTGCGCATCTGTCAGGTGCTAACTGCTGCTGGCATGCGCCAGATCATTTGTGGCGCCCCAAATGCGCGAGCTGGCATCACCGTGGTGATTGCCCAGCCGGGTGTCTATGTGCCTGGTATTGATGCCACCATCGGCGTTGGTAAAATTCGTGGTGTCGATAGCCATGGGATGATGTGCTCTGAGCGTGAGATGGAGCTGAGCGAAGAACATGACGGTATCATTGAACTGGCCTCTGGTGAGGTTGGCCAAAGTTTATCTGATTGGCTAGCAGAGCATGATCCGGCTAGCGTTGATCCTGTGATCGAAATCGCGATAACTCCCAACCGTCCAGATGCTTTGGGTATCCGTGGCATTGCGCGCGATTTGGCAGCTCGGGGTTTGGGCATGTTGAAAGACTGCGATGTTGAGCTGGTTCCAGCTGGTTTCAAATCAAATTTGTCTGTTTCAATTGATTCTAATACTTTGGATGGCTGCCCCATATTTTGTGGCCGTGTGATCAGGGGCGTGAAAAATGGCCCAAGCCCAGCGTGGCTCCAGCAAGCATTGCGGGCAATTGGCCTGCGTCCAATCAGCTTACTGGTCGACGTGACAAATTTTTTTACCATGGACCGTAACCGGCCCTTACATGTTTTTGATGTAGATAAACTGGCAGGAAATTTACGGGTGCATCGTGCGCTCGGTGGTGAGACTATCGCGGCTCTAGATGACAAAAACTATGTCTTTGAAGCTGGTCAGATGATGATCAGTGATGATAGCGGCGCTCAGAGCATTGCGGGGATCATGGGGGGGGCTGATACTGGTTGTACTAACGAGACGATTAATGTCTTTGTTGAATCTGCCTATTGGAATCCGATCCAGATAGCATACACGGGCCGGGCCTTGCAGATTAACTCTGATGCCCGCTACCGGTTTGAGCGTGGCGTAGATCCAGAATTCACTCCAGGCGGGCTAGAGTGCGCGGTGCGGATGATAGTGGATTATGCCGGTGGCGAAGCTTCTGAACTAATCCAAGCTGGAAAAATTCCTGATCATACGCGCGCCTATAAGTTGGATGTGGGCCGGGTACATTCGCTTGTTGGAATGGATATTTCCGAGCGTGACCAACGATCAACGCTGACCAATCTTGGATTTCGCTTAGACGGTGATATGGCACATGTTCCAAGCTGGCGGCCTGATGTGCTAGGCGAGGCGGATTTGGTCGAAGAAATAGCGCGTATTGCATCCTTAACCAATCTCGTTGGAAAACCCTTCGCGCGTGTGGGTTTAGGAGTTCCAAAACCTGTGCTCACCGTGGAGCAAACCCGCGAACAAACTTCGCGGCGGATGATAGCGTCTTTAGGATATAATGAGTGTGTTACATATAGCTTTATCGATCACGCGGCCGCTACAATTTTTGGTGGTGGTACGGATGCCACTATGCTGTCGAATCCCATCAGCTCTGAAATGAGCCATATGCGCCCTTCCTTGCTGCCTGGCCTTTTGCAAGCTGCTGCGCGCAATCAGGCGCGTGGCATCATGGATATGGCTTTGTTTGAAGTTGGCCCAATTTGGAATGGTGGGGAACCTGAGGATCAAGAGACATTAGCGTGCGGTATTCTAGTGGGCCATACGGCTCCGAAAGATGTACATAACACTCGCCGTATGGTTGATGTTTTTGACGCTAAAGCAGACGCTGAAACGGTACTAAACGCACTTGGAGCACCTGCAAAAGTCCAATATCAGCGTGGCCTGTCCGAATGGTGGCATCCTGGCCGTTCGGCGCGCATGACGCTTGGGAAGACGTCACTGGCAGGCTTTGGTGAGATACACCCGAAGGTGCTTGCTGGGTTAGATGTAAAAGGCCCGGTTGTAGCTTTTGCTATTCATACAAAAAACATTCCAATACCGAAGTCAAAGCTGGCAACGCGCCCTGCATTGTCGATTTCTGATTTGCAGGCAGTGGAACGCGATTTTGCTTTTGTAGTAGAGAATTCCGTTGAGGCTATGACTTTGGTGAACGCGGCGAAGGGAGCTGATAAGGCTTTAATCGAAGATGCATGGATTTTTGATGAGTTTAGTGGTGGGTCTCTTGGCGAAGGTCTTAAATCTCTAGCGGTCACTGTGCGCTTGCAACCTAAAGAAGCCACGTTGAAGGATGCTGAGATTGAATCGATCGCTACTAAAATTGTTGAAAAAGTGGCCAAAGCCACTGGTGGTACCCTGAGAAACTAGACTACCTGATTGCACTCCTCACATGGGCTATTTTATAGGCCGTTCATTTTTTCTAATGCCCAGCTGAGTATTGACCTGCAATGGGTTTCTATCCTTGTTCTAAGCACCCAGAACCGTCGTGATCCGTGTTGACCTGAAAATAATTATTAGCTGATATTTGTTTGGCTCTGTCGAGAAGTAATATGCGCTGCAACGTTTGTAATGGGCTGGTCATTTTGGCGAAAGTCATTATCATATTTTTTTGTTTTAGAATTTGAAAATTATTCAGTTAAACGTCCAATTATTGAAAGAAATGGCGTAATTATGAAATTAGATGCCACAGATCGCCGGCTATTGTCTGTACTTCAGGTCAAAGGACGCATTTCAAATTCTGATTTGGCGGACCACGTTAACATGTCAGCCTCGGCCTGTCACCGGAGGGTTGGGCGACTTGAGGCTGAGGGCTACATTCAAGCTTATGTGGCTTTGCTGGATCCGCGCAAGGTGGATCGGCAGACAACTGTTTTTGTTGAAATTACCCTAAGTGGCCAAAATGAAGAGGTGCTGGCTAATTTTGAAAAAGCGGTTGCGCTTATTCCGGATGTGTTGGAGTGCCATTTAATGGCAGGCAGTGCTGATTTTTTGCTGAAAGTGGTGGCAAAGGATACTGAAGACTTTGCCAAAATCCACCGCAAATTTCTTGCTCAATTACCAGGTGTGACTCAGATGCAATCTAGCTTTGCACTTCGTACTATATTCAAAACTACAGCCATACCTCTTTAAAATTAAATCAAAAAACCCCTACGCTGACGTAGGGGTTTTCTTTGTGTATCGGGGCGCGTTGCCCGCCGGTATGAGTTATCTCATGCCGACTCACTTTGAGCTTTCTTGCGCGCCAGCTTACGAGTACGACTGATGCCTTCGGCTTTCTGCCGTGCTTTTTTCTCAGATGGTTTCTCGAAATGTTGCTTGAGCTTCATTTCGCGAAATACACCTTCGCGTTGTAGCTTTTTCTTCATAGCCCGAAGGGCCTGATCGACGTTATTGTCGCGAACACTAACCTGCATGTGGTTTTCACCACCTTTCTAGTTTAAATTGCATAATTGCAGGAGTGCGTTGATTAACGCAGAGCTTCTGTTTTGTCTAGCTATGCTTATGTAGGGGACCTTATGACTTTAGAAATGCGACTATCTGATCTATTAGTAGCGATCCTTCCACACGTTGTCTTTGATGGTTGGTCACAAGTAAGCTTTGATTGTGCTGTGGCTGATTTGAATATGGACCCGAGTTTGGCTGCTTTGCTGGCGCCACGTGGCGCAGTTGATTTGGCGATTGCCTATCATCGTCAGGGTGATGCTGACATGCTTGTTGCTTATGAGGCTGCATCAACGAAAAATCTTAAAATAAGGGAAAAAATAACACTGGCCGTTCGCCTTCGGCTTGAGGTAGTTGAAAATAAAGAGGCGGTACGACGTGGATCTGCGCTGTTCGCATTGCCCTTGTTGGTGGCTGATGGTGCCAAGCTGATTTGGGGTACATCTGATAATATTTGGTTGGCGCTCGGTGACACGTCTGAGGACGTGAACTGGTACAGCAAACGTGCAACCCTAAGTGCGGTTTATGCTGCGACAGTATTGTTTTGGCTGGGTGATGATAGCCCCTCATATGAAGAGACTTGGAGTTTTTTGGACAGGCGCATTGAAAATGTGATGCAAATCGAAACAGCTAAGGGCCAGGTTCGTGCAAACAAGCAGTTGAGTGCCGTTTTAGCTGGTCCACTGTGGCTGCTGAGCAAAATTAAACGGCCAGTTGTGCGTGATGATCTGCCTGGCCGTGGGCCTAAAGGCTAGTCGGTTTTGTAAATTGAAAGGAAAGGCC
Source organism: Alphaproteobacteria bacterium UBA4588 (assembly GCA_905182195.1). Taxonomy (GTDB): domain Bacteria; phylum Pseudomonadota; class Alphaproteobacteria; order Rhodobacterales; family Rhodobacteraceae; genus Planktomarina. The sequence goes on along the minus strand of CAJJAW010000005.1, from coordinate 429,882 downwards.
ATAATGCCTAATATGATCGCTGTTGAAATTGTTGCTCCGGTGGGCCAGATGTCTTGCAACTTACCCGGCGGCCAGTACCGACGCCTGGACAAGGCGAGGTGGTGATCAAGCTGGCCTATGCTGGTGTAAATCGTCCGGATACGTTGCAGCGAGCTGGTCTCTATAATCCGCCTGTGGGCGCAAGTGACTTGCCCGGTCTTGAAGGGGCTGGCGTAGTTTCTGCGATAGGCCTTGGGGTTACACAGTGGTCAGTGGGGGATGAGGTCTGTGCATTGCTGCCTGGTGGAGGCTATGCGCAGTATGCGGCAACCCATGCTAATCATTGTCTGCCCATACCACAGGGTCTTTCTCTCAAGCAGGCGGCCTGCCTACCGGAAACCTTTTTCACAGTTTACTCCAATGTATTTCAACGTGGAAAATTAGGGGTGGGAGAAAAGTTTCTGGTCCATGGCGGCTCATCGGGGATTGGAACTACCGCAATTCAATTGGCACATCTCTTTGGTGCAAGAGTTTTTGCAACGGCAGGGTCTGAGGAAAAATGCCAAGTCTGCAAAGACCTTGGTGCGGAGCGGGTTATAAATTATCGCAGTGAAGTTTTTGAAGATGTGTTGGAATCCTACGGTGGAGTTGATTTGATCCTTGATATGGTTGGTGGTGATTATATTCAGCGCAATTTGGAAGCCTTAGCCGATGATGGTCGATTGGTGCAGATTGCATTTTTGAAAGGGCCTAAAGTTGCGCTGAATTTGGTGCAAATGATGACCCGACGCTTATCAATAACTGGCTCCACGCTGCGCCCTCAAAGTGATCTTGCGAAGGCTAAGATTGCAAGTGCGTTACTAGAAAAAGTATGGCCACATTTGGTGTTGAATAGAATTGCGCCTGTAATGGATAGTGAATTCCAAATCTCTGAAGCCGCTGAAGCCCACAAAAGGATGGAATCTGGTCAACACATTGGAAAAATAGTTCTAAAAATCTAATAACTTTTGGCCCTACTTTTGCTTGTTGCTAAGTACTCACGCCGAAGATTGGTTTTCTCCAAAGAGTGGGGAGCTAATCTCAGTAGGTTTTTTAACTATAAGCTGCATCGATTCTGATTTCGACCATGAGTTCAGTGCGTGCCAATTTGGCTTCACCGCAAGCGCGAGCAGGCGCGTGACCCTCTGGAACCCATTCATTCCATATCTCATTTAATCCTGAGAAGTGGCTCATGTTTGAAAGCCAAATTGTGGCCCGCAGTATTTGGGTCCTGCTGCTGCCTGCCTCTAAAAGCAAAGTATCAATTTTTGCTAGGCAGTCTAGGGTTTGCTGTTGAATTGTGGCGCCCTCTGCTACCTAGCCTGAAATATATGCTACACCATTGTACTTTACAATTTTGCTTGCGCGAGCTGTTGTTCCAATTCGGTTAATCATGCTTGTTATCCTTTTTTGGGGAAACAGGTGTTGGATCCAACAGAGTCTTGGAGGCTGTTTCTTGGGAGTTAGCAAAGCAGAAAGCTATAAATCCAAATAGTCTTGTCTTATTGTAGAAGTGACAGTGTAAAAATAACACTGACGCCCACGAGCGGTGCATGGGGCTTTCCCTTTTGGCTAGGACAGATTATACATCTCAGCAAGTTCCCCAAAAATGGTAACTCGTCTCGCCAAAACCCGAGGCCGCTGCAAGGCGTTGAGGAAGCTATGTGTGGGATTAAAGTTTAGGATGGAGGCCGAAATGGCAAAACCAATTATGGCAAAAGCCACTGCAGTATGGCTGGTGGACAATACTACCCTGAGTTTCAAGCAAATTGCGGATTTTGTTGAGATGCATGAGCTTGAAGTGCAAGGTATTGCGGACGGGGATGTTGCTGCAGGTGTCAAAGGCTTTGACCCAATCAGCAACAATCAGTTGACACAAGAAGAAATTGACAATGGTCAAGCTGATCCGCTCTACAAGCTATCGCTTAAGTTTTATGCGGCGGCTGTTGGTGAAGAAAAACGTCGTGGCCCGCGCTATACACCTTTGTCAAAACGCCAAGACCGTCCAGCATCTATTCTCTGGTTAGTAAAATTTCATCCTGAGCTTTCCGATGGCCAAATATCCAAGCTAGTAGGTACAACCAAACCTACGATTCAGGCCATCCGTGAGCGGACCCATTGGAACATAACGAACATCAATCCGATAGACCCGGTGGCGCTTGGTTTGTGTAAGCAAACTGAACTGGACGTGTTGGTTCAAAAAGCCAATGCTAAAAAGCTGCGTGATGGTGAAGTAATGTCAGATGACGACCGCCGTCGTTTGGTTGGTACCGAGCAAAGCTTGGGTATGTCAGATGAGCCACGTATTCCGGCGTCAATCTCAGGTCTAGAAACCTTCACATTGGCAGATGCCCGGGAAAAGGAAGAAGAAAGACAGCATGGCGATCTTTTGGACGCGGATAGCTTTTTCAATTTGCCAAGTGGCGATAGTTAAGAACGGCTTCGTAAAACTATAAAGTTTGGGGAGGCTTTGGCCGCCTCATTTTTTTTGTAATAGTCTCAGAGCGTTTTACGCGCTCTTAAAGCTGCGGTAATGGTGCCATCATCTAGATAATCTAACTCGCCCCCGATTGGCACACCCTGAGCCAGGGTGGAGACGGTTACCTCGCCTAATTGATCTCCAATATAATGCGCTGTTGTTTGGCCATCTACCGTGGCGTTGAGCGCTAATATCACTTCTGTAATATTCTCATCAATTACACGCTGCAACAGTCTGGGGATGCGCAGCTCGTCTGGTCCAATGGCATCTAGCGCTGATAATGTGCCACCCAAGACATGGTAGCGACCCTTAAATACGCCGGAGCGTTCCATCGCCCAAAGATCTGAGACATCTTCCACCACGCAAATCTCGCCAGTGGAACGCTTGGGACTTTTGCAGATGTCACAATGGTCAGAGGTGCCGATGTTGCCGCAAGTCAAGCATTCACGCACAGTGATTGCAACCTCTGCAAGAACATCGGCCAAAGGGGTCATCAGTAGGGCGCGTTTCTTGATCATATGCAAAACCGCACGGCGGGCCGAACGCGGTCCCAAACCTGGGAGTTTTGCCATCAGCTCAATCAAGTGATCCAAATCTTTAGAAGTGTGGTTCATAGGATCACCTTGAGCACAAAATGCGCCGCGTTTAGGGCATTATTGATGATCATCTTAGAATGGTAGCTGTATATCTGCGGGCAGGCCCAAGCTTTGCTGCAGTCGCTGCATCTCTGATGCTGATCTGTCTGCAGCTTTAGACTGTGCATCCTTGATCGCGGCCAGGATCAGATCCTCAACTACTTCTTTTTCATTAGGATCGAAAATGCTTGCATCAATATTCAGACCGGTCAAAACGCCCTTGGCATTTGCTGTTGCAGTGACCAAACCAGCACCACTTTCGCCAGTGATGCTGATATTAGCCAAATCGTCTTGCATTTGAGCCATCTTGCCTTGCATTTCTTGGGCTGTTTTCATCATTTTGGTCATATCGCCGAGACCACCAAGTCCGTTTAGCATATTGTTACCCCATTTAAAGTTAGATCGGTGCGCGGGTATGAGCCACGGCTATAAGTATCTGGTTATTCGTCGTCAAAAGGATCCCATTCGTCCTCGACTTCTGGCAAGGCCTGGGCCTGTGCTTCTGAGGCAATATCTTTGTCTGTGCGTATTTCTGTTATTTCTGCTCTTGGAAATGCGATAAGGACAGCTTGAACCAAGGGATGTGCTTGTGCTTCCAGTTTGAGAGCATTGGCAGCAGTATCGCGTAGCTCTGCGATGGTTTTGGCCCCATTATTACCTATGGATACAGCCCAACGGTTAGCTGTCCACGTTTGCAATCTGCTGCCAAGGCGCTGTGCCAAATCTTTTGGGGCGTTTTGTGTTGGCTCAAATTCTATGCGCCCGGGTGAGTAGCTAATTAATTGTAAAGCAGTCTCCACATCTACCAAGAGTTTTACGTCGCGATGATGGCGAATGAGGTCCAGCACATCTTCAAATCGCGCAAAGCGGGCCAATGCTTCTGATGAGGGCTCAGTTGCTAGGGCCTTTGTCGCGCCAGAATTAGAGGACATTTGCGGAACGTGTAGGTGATTATTATGGCTTTTCTGAGATCCCATCGCTTCGGTTGTGGTCGGCTGCACGCTGTTGCTGGAGGAAGACGTGCCCTGCGGTGGGGCAATGGGCGCGTGGGTATTTTGCAGTTTCCGTATCAGGTCATCTGGTGTGGGTAAATCTGCGACATGGGTGAAGCGTATCACGGCCATTTCGGCTGCCATCATCGCATTGGGTGCACGGCCAACTTCTTCTAGAGAAGTCAGCAACATTTGCCACATACGGCTGAGCACTCGCATCGGCAAATCTTCTGCCATCATCCGGCCCCGGTTGCGTTCATCTGGTGAGACCGTTGGATCGTCTGCTGCATCAGGAGTTATTTTTATCACGCTCACCCAGTGGCTTACTTCTGCCAGATCACGCAGCACAGCCATTGGGTCGGCTCCGGCCGCATACTGGCCTGAAAGTTCGCCCAAAGCGCCCGCAGCATCACCACGCAGGATAAGATCGAATAGATCCAAAACCCGACCACGATCCGCCAAGCCTAACATTGCGCGCACCTGTTCCGCTGAGGTCTCGCCTGCGCCATGTGAAATGGCTTGGTCGAGCAAAGATTGCGCATCGCGGGCTGAGCCCTCTGCTGCACGGGTTATCAGAGCCAAAGCCTCATCAGTAATTTCTGCACCTTCAGACTTGGCAACTTTTTGAAGGAGAGCAATCATGACATCTGGTTCGATGCGCCGCAGGTCAAATCTTTGGCAGCGCGACAAAACTGTTACGGGCACTTTGCGGATTTCTGTTGTGGCAAAAATGAATTTAACATGCGCTGGAGGCTCTTCTAGCGTTTTTAGCAATGCGTTAAATGCATTGGTAGACAGCATGTGAACTTCATCGATGATATAGATCTTGTAGCGTGCTGAGGCAGCCCTGTAGGCTACTGAGTCAATAATTTCTCGGATGTCACCTACGCCTGTCCTGCTGGCGGCATCCATCTCCATGACATCAACATGACGGCCCTCCATGATAGAGGTGCAATGTTCGCATGATCCACAAGGATCAACGGTTGGACCACTAGTGCCATCAGTACCGATGCAATTCATGCCCTTGGCTATGATGCGAGCAGTTGTAGTTTTACCAGTGCCTCTGATCCCTGTCATTACAAATGCTTGGGCGATACGCTCGGCCTCAAAAGCATTGCGTAGGGTTTGCACCATGGCGTCTTGGCCGACGAGGTCCGCAAAGGTCTCTGGGCGATATTTGCGCGCCAACACTTGGTATGCAGGTGTCTCAGTCATGTAAGTCCCTCGAATCTTAAGCTCATGATACAGCCTGTGTTGGCATTGGTCCAGCAAACCCATGCTTGATTGCACGGCTCAATACTGAATGAAAAAGGATTAGTGAGAGGTTGGACATCGACCCAAGTGGGGCTCGTTGTGGCTGCTTCCTTCCGGATCTGACCAGGTTGGCGAGGCACTTACCCGCGCCAACCCCTCGATGTTCTTATAGACTTTTGAAAATCACATTGCAATTCCTCGCTGGGACGAATTGAATAGAAATTAAATAAATAATTAGGATCCTCCACATGCAGCGCGCGGAAACAGTTACATTTGGAGGATCTGGGCTGAATCGAGCTGCTGAGTTACGGGATTCTTCGGCGCAGTTGGCGCTTCAGGCCCACAATACTGCAAAAACTATCCTTTTTTGGCGGGGAAAACCACTACTGTGCAAGCAACTGGATGGGGGTTTGGGCTTGGCTTGGGTTGATCTCGACCACCCATCCTTAGGACGACCGCGCGAGCCGCTAGTCTTTCTGGGGTTGGACGATATGGCTGCACCACTCTTTTTAGCTGATATTTCATCCTGGGAACCTGAGGAATTACCCGAGACGCTTAACGCGTTTCTTGACCCTTCCGAACAATTTCACCCGGCATTAATTAATGGTGAATATTTTGCTGAGCTCCGCGTCATAATGACATTGCTTTCTTCCCGCGATGCGGAATTAGCCGCCATGGCCCGTGGAATTTTGGAATGGCATCGGACACATGGATTTTGCTCTGCCTGTGGAGGGCCCTCTGACATGGCCATGGCAGGCTGGCAGCGCAATTGCTCTGCCTGTAACCGATCGCATTTTCCGCGTACAGATCCGGTAGTGATCATGTTAATCACCCACGGGAATAATGTTTTGGTGGGCCGCTCGCATGCATGGCCAGAAGGGATGTATTCGTTGTTAGCCGGTTTTGTCGAGCCGGGTGAAACTCTGGAAGCTGCAGTTCGCCGCGAAGTCTTAGAAGAATCAGGTATTCTCGTGGGGGCCGTAAACTATCTTGCCAGCCAACCCTGGCCATTTCCTGCGTCTTTAATGTTTGGTTGCTCGGGCACTGCGCTGAATAAGGATATAACAATTGACCCAAATGAAATTGAAGATGCTCTTTGGGTCAGTCGAGAGGATATGGTTGATATCTTTGAGGGGGTACACCCAAAAATAAAACCAGCAAGGAAAGGTGCAATTGCACATTTCCTTCTGGAGAATTGGTTGTCTGATTGCTTAAATTAGTCTTAAATTTAGGATACTTTATACCTTATTGTTTATCCAAATTTTTTTTTAATTAGTATTAAATAGAACTTTTCTATGTAAGAAAATACTAAGGTCAGTTTAGATAATACAAGGAATAGTGGGCCGGGTATGTTTTGAGAGATTGGCTTTAAATTAGGACGTGTGCTGGTGCAGATATCTTTCCGCAAAATGTTTATTCTATTGTTGAGGTTTTTTAAAGTTACTCGATTTTTAGTTAAAGACATTACCTCAGGATTTGGCCGCTAGAATCAAAACTACTTACCATCAAAATGGATAAGCAGAGGCAGCTATAACGGCCTGCTGCTGTTGGCTGGGTAGGTGCCTAAAACGCGAATTACGTCAGTAAAAAAAGATAATTCTTCGAAAGCCCGCTGCACGGCTTCATCTTCGGGATGGCCTTCAATATCTGCGTAAAACTGTGTTGCAGTGAATGCACCTCCGACCATGTAACTTTCTAATTTGGTCATATTGACACCATTGGTCGCAAAACCGCCCATGGCCTTATAAAGCGCAGCTGGGATGTTTCGGACCTGAAATACAAAGCTGGTCAGCATTTTTTCGCTGCGCCTTTCGCGAGTTTCGGCAGTAGACATTATAAGAAAGCGAGTGGTGTTATGAGATTGATTTTCAATATCTTTCTCTAAAACATTAAGCCCATAAATCTGTCCAGCCAGCTCGGAGGCCAAGGCGGCGGCATCACGTTCGTTAGACGCAGCTATATCGGCGGCTGCACCAGCATTATCGGCAGCAGGTTCCCCTCGGATGCCGTGGGCATCTAGGAATGTTTTACATTGCGGCAAAATCACCAAGTGCCCACGGGCAATTTTGATATCCGACAAACCTACGCCCGGCAACGCCAACAGGTTTATGCGCACGCGCACAAAAATCTCATCATTGATGAACAGGCCACTTTCGGGCAGCAGGCGGTGCATATCTGCAACGCGTCCATAGGTAGTATTTTCCACTGGGAGCGTTGCAAATTCAGCCGCGCCAGAACGCACAGCGGCGATAACATCCTCAAAAGTGGCGCAAGGTAGTGGGTCATGCTGCGGTCGCGCAGCGAGGCAAGCTTCGTGAGAATACGCACCTAACTCACCTTGAAAGGCAATTTTATTGATCATTTGACGTCTCCTGAGCATTTTCTGCGAAAAAGGTCGTTTAGTCGCGCTAACTACACCTTGCGCGACAGGGGGGGAAGAGAATAGAGGAGAACAAACAAATTGTAATGACGGATCGCGACATGTTTGACACGATGATTTTAACTAAAATTGCTGCCGCCTTTTGTTCGGCATTGTTAGTACTGGTTCTTGGCGGCTGGATTGCTGACAAGGTCTACAGCCCTGCAAGCCATGGAGAGGACCATAGTGTTGCCTGGATTGAAACTGATAGTGGTAATGCTGATGATGTTGAGGTTGAGGTGGAAGAGGGCCCAGTTCTGGCAGATCTTTTGGCTTTGGCAGATCTTGAAAAAGGCGCAAAGACGTTTAAAAAATGTGCTGCATGTCATAAATTAGAAGATGGAAAAAATGGTGTTGGGCCCCATTTATATGGCGTTGTGAATCGCGCAGTGGGGTCTGCAGCTGGGTTTAATTACTCTGGCAGCCTGGTGGCCGTGGCGCAAGTTTGGAGCCAAGAGAACCTTAATGGCTTCCTAACTAAGCCGTCCAAATATGCACCAGGGACCAAAATGAGTTTTAATGGCCTGTCCAAGCCAAAAGATCGTGCGAACCTGATCGCTTACCTCGAGACTATCGGGAATTAAGTGTTGATAATTTTGAGACGTTTTGTCTCAGACTCGACTTAAGTGATGCGCCTAATAAGGGTGCCCTTCGCCTACTTTTATTTTATGTTATGACAAAAATGCGCATCTTTGTTAAAAATAGCTTTAAAATTATAAACTAGCCCCTTCGCAATTCCTATAATTGGTCTAAGTTACCAATAAGAGCAGAGGGCAATCTGCAAGCAATAAGGGATGTAGCAATGACTTTAGCTTTCTTTAAGCGTGTGTTATTTTTAATAGTCTTTGGTTTGGCAGGCACTGGGCAGGTGCTGGCGGAGCGCCACGACCCCGTAACTGTTAGTCACGGCTATTCGTTTTTTGGTGATTTGAAATACCCTGCTGATTTTCCACATTTGGACTATGTGAACCCGGATGCCCCAAAAGGTGGTGAGATTTCACAATGGGGCTTCGGCACGTTCGACAGCTTCAATGCTTATGCCCGCAAAGGCAATACAGCGTCGCTTTCATCCGTTCCCTACGAAGCGATTTTGACTGGCTTTGCCGATGACGCTACGGCGACTTATTGTTTTCTCTGCACCACAATCGAATATCCTGAAAGCTTAGACTGGGCGATTTTCAACTTGCGCGACGACGTGACATTCTCAGATGGATCCGCCATGGCGGCGGAAGATGTGAAATTCACTTTTGACCTGTTCATGGAGCAAGGGTTGCCATCCTACAGGGCGGCGGTGTCGGGGATGGTGGCCTCGATTGAAGTGTTGGACCCTCTGAGGATCAAATTTATTTTTGCTGAAGAAGCCCCACGCCGCGATGTGATTGAGTTGGCGGGTGGAATCCCGGTGTTTTCCAAATCCTGGTTTGAAAGCACAGGCGCGCGGTTGGACGATTCATCGCTCACTCCCTTTATAGGCACCGGTCCTTACGCGTTGGAATCTTTTGAAATCAACGAGCGGGTGATCTATGAGCGTCGCGCGGGTTACTGGGGCGAAAATATCCCTGCCAACATTGGCCGCAACAACTTTGACCGCATTCGTGTTGAGTATTTCGCAGACTCAGCAGCCGCTTTCGAGGGGTTCAAGGCAGGGGTTTATACCTTCCGCTCGGAAAATAGCTCAAAGCAGTGGGCTACCTCTTACGACTTTGGCGCAATTGAAGCGGGCCATGTGGTCAAAACCGAGCTTCGGGATGGTGGTCTGGCGCTGGCACAGGCCTATGTTTTCAATTTGCGGCGAGAGAAATTCCAAGATCCATTGGTGCGTGAGGCCTTGGGCCTGATGTTTAACTTCGAATGGTCCAATGAACAGTTGTTTTATGGGCTTTATGATCGGGTCAATTCGTTCTGGGGCAATTCTGAGCTTGAGGCGGTCGGGGTCCCGGTAGGCGATGAACTTGCTGTACTCCAAAGCCTCGTCGATCAAGGCTTGATCCACGATGATATTCTCACAGCACCGGCGGTTATGGCCCCGGTTTCGGGCAGCCGGCAGTTGGATCGAAAAAGTCTGCGCCGCGCTTCCTTTCTGATGGACCAAGCGGGCTGGCTGGTCAATTCTGACGGCATGCGCGAGAAAAATGGCCAAGTATTTACGCTAGAAGTTCTTGCCGGCTCACCGGCATTTGACCGAATTACCAACCCGATGATTGCGAACATGAAATCCCTGGGTGTTGATGCTAGCTTGAACCGTGTGGATTGGGCCCAAGTGACGGAGCGGTCGCGGGCCTATGACTTCGACGTTATGAACCATTCGATGCGCATGTCATTTGAGCCATCCTCCGGTTTGGAACAGTATTTTGGTACCAAGGCGATGGAGGGCAGCAGCCGCAATCTCATGGGCTTCTCTGATCAGGCAGCCGATGCATTGATTGAACTGGTCGTGCGTTCCGAAAGTAAGGGGGATTTAAATACTCGCATCAGGGCACTGGATCGTGTGTTGCGCTCCAAAATGTTCTGGATTCCGCAGTGGTTCAAAGCAGTGCACACCGTTGCCTACTATGATCAATATGAGCACCCTGATCCGCTGCCGCCCTACGCGCTCGGTGAGTTGGATTTTTGGTGGTTTAATGCTGAAAAAGCAGGAATTTTAGATGTAGCAGGTGCATTGAACTAATATGGGCGCTTATATCCTGCGCCGGCTTTTGCTGGTGATCCCAACGCTTTTGGGCGTGATGATTGTTAATTTCGCGCTGATCCAATTTGTACCTGGTGGCCCGGTTGAGCAGGTTTTAGCCCAATTGGAAGGTGAAGGAGATGTCTTTGCTGCGATTACGGGTGATGGCGATGCAGGGATCGACGCCAATGCAACCAGTGATCGTTATGCCGGTGCGCGGGGGTTACCCGCGGAATATATCGAACAACTTGAACGGGAGTTTGGGCTGGATAAGCCGCCGCTGGAGCGCTTTCTGAATATGATGTGGAAATACATGCGTTTTGATTTTGGGGAGAGTTATTTTCGCTCAATCAAGGTCACAGAATTAGTATTGGAGAAGATGCCAGTCTCGATTTCATTAGGGCTCTGGTCAACTCTGCTGATCTATCTGATTTGCATCCCGCTTGGGGTTCGTAAAGCAATGCGGGACGGTAGCACCTTCGATACTGTGACCAGTGCGCTGATTATTGTGGGTTATGGCATCCCGTCGTTTCTATTTGCAATTATGCTTTTGGTTCTCTTTGCTGGTGGGTCATATTGGCAGATATTCCCTTTGCGGGGCCTGACATCGAATGGCTGGGAGGATCTCAGCCTTCTCGGTAAAGTTGGTGACTACTTCTGGCACATGGCGCTACCAATTTTCGCCTCCGTAATCTCGGGCTTTGCAACTTTAACGCTCCTTACAAAAAATTCGTTTTTAGATGAAATTCGCAAACAATATGTTGTGACAGCCCGAGCTAAGGGCTTAACTGAAAACCGTGTGCTCTTTGGGCATGTGTTTCGAAATGCGATGTTGATCGTGATTGCTGGGTTTCCGAGTCTGTTTATTGGGGTATTTTTTGGTGGTTCTTTGTTTATTGAAACTATTTTTTCGCTGGATGGTTTGGGGCGTCTTGGGTTTGAGGCAGCGTTGACGCGTGATTACCCTGTGATGTTTGGCACTTTATTTGCCTTTGGCCTGTTATCGCTGGTGGTTGGGATTCTATCGGATTTGATGTATGTGTTCATTGATCCGCGTATTGATTTTGAGGCCCGCGGATGATCATGGTTTCTCCTCTCAACAAACGGCGCTTAAGCAATTTTAAGAAAAACCGCCGGGCGGTCTGGTCTCTGTGGATATTCTCTATTCTGTTTGGCTTGAGTTTGTTTGCTGAATTTCTAGCCAATGATAAACCGATTTTGGTCAGCTACCGAGGTGAACTTTTCATACCCGTCACCCAGTTTTATCCCGAGACTGCCTTTGGTGGGGATTTTAAAACTGAGGCCACCTACCGTGATCCTGAGGTGCAATGTTTGATCATCTCGGGCGGTTTGGAGGTCTGTTTTGACAATCCAGAGGCCACCATGGAGGCGATTTCCAGCGGTCAGTGGGGAACTGAGGTTGCGGGTTTTCACAAAGGTTGGATGATCTGGCCACCTGTCCCTTATAGCTATGATACGCCCAATGATTTAGGACGTTCGGCGCCTTCTCCTCCTGATGCGCAGCACTGGCTAGGCACGGATGACACCACCCGAGACGTTCTCGCGCGGGTGATTTACGGCTTTCGGATCTCGATCCTATTCGCACTTGTGGTCACCATCTGTGCGTCGATCATTGGCGTGATTGCAGGCGCGATACAGGGCTATTTTGGCGGCTGGTTAGATTTGTTATTTCAGCGGTTTCTTGAGGTTTTTTCAGCGTTGCCATCGCTTTATGTGATTATTATTCTCACTGCAGTCTTGGGGCGCAGTTTTTGGCTCTTAGCGACGCTGTCGATCATATTTGGCTGGCCAGCGCTCACAGGATTGATACGAGCGGAGTTCTTTCGTGCGCGCAACTTTGAATATGTGCGCGCAGCACAGGCTCTCGGCGTCAGCAATTGGACCATCATGATGCGCCATATTCTGCCCAATGCTATGGTGGCTACGCTGACATTTTTACCTTTTATCGTGACAGGTGCCATTTCTACACTGGCAGGTCTCGATTTTTTGGGCTTTGGTCTGCCTTCGTCCTCACCGTCTTTGGGCGAGCTCACACAGCAGGCTAAACTGAACTTGCAATCACCGCATTTGGGGTTCACCGCCTTTTTTGTCTTTACAATTATGCTCTCGCTCTTGGTATTCATCTTTGAGGGCGTGCGGGATGCCTTTGATCCGCGGAAGGTGTTCTCATGAACGTGCTTGAGATCCGCAAACTGTCGATTGAATTCAATCAAGACGGCAGTGTCACAACCGCCGTTCGCGATGTATCGTTTAGCATTGGCGCGGGGGAGACCGTGGCAGTGGTGGGCGAATCTGGTTCTGGTAAATCTGTGACAGCTTTGGCAACGGTGGATCTTCTACCCGAAAGTGCGACGGCGCGCGGGTCTGTGACATATCAAGGTGAAGAGCTAATAGGTGCGCCTGAAACCACTTTGCAACGCATTCGTGGCAATGACATTAGCTTTATTTTCCAAGAGCCGATGACCTCGTTGAACCCGCTGCACACCATTGAAAAACAGCTTGGTGAAACCCTGTCTGTGCATCAGGGACTACGGGGCGTTCTCTTGCAAGATCGTATCGTGGAGCTGCTGAGCAAGGTTGGTATCCCGGATCCTGTTATGCGGCTCAAATCTTACCCACATCAATTGTCAGGCGGTCAAAGGCAGCGGGTGATGATTGCGATGGCTTTAGCCAACGAGCCAGATCTGTTAATTGCTGATGAACCCACCACTGCGCTGGATGTAACGATTGAGGCACAAATTCTAGAGCTTTTAGCGGACTTACAACGCACTGAAGGTTTGAGCCTTCTGTTCATCACCCATGACTTGGGAGTGGTGCGTAAAATTGCTGATCGTGTTGTTGTTATGCAGCAAGGCTTCGTGGTGGAGACAGGGGCCACCAAACAGATTTTTGAGAAGCCGGCTCATCCCTATACCAAAATGCTCTTGGATGCTGAAACTATTGGCGTGCCTTCCCCGGTGGCGCTAGATGCTGTAGAGCTGTTACGCACCGACCATCTTAAAGTTTGGTTCCCAATCCAACGTGGGCTTTTTCGGCGTACGGTGGGTTATGTCAAAGCGGTGAATGACGCTAGCCTATCGGTGCGGGAGGGAGAAACTCTGGGCGTCGTTGGAGAGTCAGGTTCTGGAAAAACATCCCTTGCCTTGGCCGTGATGCGATTGATTACCTCTGAAAATGGGATCTCTTTTATTGGGCGTGATATTGACGCTCTGAACCGCCGCCAGATGCGCCCATTGCGCAGTGATATGCAGATCGTTTTTCAAGATCCCTTCGGTAGCCTCAGTCCACGCATGTCGGTGATGGAGATTATCTCGGAGGGTCTCGAAATTCACAGCAGGTCGAACCGTAAAACCCACCGCGCAGAGGTGGCCGCGATGCTAGGGGAAGTAGGGTTGGATCCAGACACGATGGATCGTTACCCACATGAGTTTTCCGGTGGCCAGCGCCAAAGGGTCGCCATTGCCCGTGCGATGATTTTAAGGCCGAAGTTTGTGGTGTTGGACGAGCCCACCTCAGCCTTGGACCGCACGGTTCAGGTCCAGATTGTGGATCTTCTACGGGATTTACAGGCGAAATATCAGCTTGGGTATCTGTTCATCAGTCACGACCTTAAAGTTGTGCGCGCGTTGTCTCATAAGGTTGTGGTGATGAAAGACGGTGACATCGTGGAACATGGCTCTGCGGCGCAGGTGTTTGATACGCCGCAACACCCCTACACCCAAACCCTGCTGGCTGCGGCCCTAGGCTTAAACCGCGGTAGGTGAATACCGCTGGGCTTAAACCATCAATCTCGACGGTACAGGTCTCACCAGGGGCCACAGGTCCGACGCCTGCGGGTGTGCCAGTCATAATCAGATCACCGGGGGCCAAAGTCAGATAACTTGACAGCGTGGCGATGATATCAGAAGTCGACCAGGTCATTTGTGCCACTTGGCCAGTTTGGCGCACCTCTCCATCCACCAGGCAGCTGATTATAGCCTCTTCTGGTATGTGTTTTTGCCGCAAAATAGCCCCAATTACGGCGCTGTTGTCAAACCCTTTAGACATATCCCAAGGGCGTCGTTGCGACTTGGCTGTAGCTTGCAGGTCGCGACGGGTTAGATCGTTACCTGCAGCAAAGCCAAAAATATGTGTCACGGCCCGCTCGGTGGTAATATCGCTGCCCCCTATGCCGATGGCAACCACCAGTTCCGCCTCATGATGCACTTCCTCGGTTTTTGGTGGATATGGCATGGTAGCGCCACTTTGCACTATGGCATCTGCGGGCTTGGTGAAAAAGAAAGGTGGTTCATGCTCATTATTGCCAAATTCTTTAGCGTGCTCACTGTAGTTTCTGCCCACGCAAAATATACGCCGGACTGGAAAACGTAGAGTGCTGCCTGAAATTTCGAGGCTAGGTGTGGGTATGTGGAATGCGAGGTTTGTCATGCAAAATCATTGTAGCACATCGGCAAAAAGAGCAAGTCAGTCTATTAACTCGGTGCGATCAAAAAGCACGACAGTTGTTGGGCGTGTAGCCGACGGCATGTTAGATCTGCACTATCTTGGGAGAGGCCTGTAAACAGGGCATCGTATCCTGTAGCACGGGCTTTAACTTTGCGTTCCGCCCCGTCTAGCGTGCTCATCTCTGTCAAGGCCATGCGTAGCAGCACGCGTTCGGCTTGATAGCGTGAGTTGAATTTACCAATGTTAATCGCCCAAGTCCGATCGCCAGATGTTGATCTGCGTGACACGGTTTCTGTTGGCTGCTCTACGACTGGGGCTGCCACAAATGATAGGCGAGATGGACGTGCGCGTGGCGATACGTTTGAGAGATTTGGTTTGTATGGGGACAAGGATGACTGTGGAACCATTGCCTCAGATGTGGCTGTTTTTAGTGCCGCAAGAATATTATCAGATTGACTTTGGACTTTAGGGCCAGATGCCGGTAGCAATTTGGTTGATAATGTTGAGGATTCAGGCGGCCGCATTTTTGGCCGGGTGGATCTTTTCACGGCGGCCACTAAGCGGCTGGATTTGCCTTTATACTCGTTTTTATTTTTATCATAGGGCGGCAGGATGGGCCTTTGAAGCTTGGCAGTAGAAGGCGCGCGTTCGAAACCCATATTTAGCAGTTTGGCGACCCGTGCATTGCGCGCAGCAGTAGAGGAACCTCCAAACATTGTTGCTATGATGCGTTCGCTACCTCGTTCGGCTGAGGCGACAAGGTTAAAGCCAGCAGCACGTGTGTATCCTGTTTTGATGCCGTCAGCACCCCGATAGGCCTTAAGAAAACGACGATTTGTATTGTTAACCTTACGTACTTTTGCATCGGTGCTCCGGCGCGAGAATAAATTATAGTACTGTGGGTAGTCATAAATCATATGGCGGCCCAAGATTGTCATGTCGCGAGCAGTAGATAGGTGCCCGGATTGTGTTAGTCCATGAGCATTTTTGAATGTGGTTTTATCCATTCCCATGGCGCGTGCCGTGCGTGTCATGCGTTTGGTAAATGCAGCCTCAGATCCAGAGATGGCTTCTCCAATAGCTGTGGCTGCATCATTGGCAGATTTGACTGATGCAGCGCGAATTAGGTAGCGCATTTTGATTTTCTGACCTCTTTTAAGTCCTAGTCTTGATGGTGGTTCAGAGGTGGCGTTGGCAGAGACAGTCACGTAACTATCCAGAGTTATTTCATTTTGCTCAATGGCCTGAAAGGCGACGTAAAGCGTCATCATCTTGGTCAGAGAGGCAGGGTGCAAACGGGCGTCTGCGTTTCTGGAGTGGTAGATTTTACCAGTCCGCGCATCCATAACTACAGCTGCATAAGGCGCAGAATTAACTGCTGACCAAGGTACAACTACTGCTGCGAGCATTGCAGATACCACATAAATAAAAAGACGGTTTCTCATGTGGGCTGCCTCACTTAAAATTTTACCAGGGTTTTCCCCGTGTTATGCTCTGGGTAACTCTAGCACATTCGAATCAGTGAAAAAATAGCTAAAATAAGGCTATTATGTGTCATTTAATTAGCTTAATTGGTAGCTTGTTTGTGTCTGGTTACTACATTTTGTTTTTTTATATATCTTCCCTTTTTTTTGTCATATTTTGGTGAGCAATTCCTGAACATTTTCAAACCCCACGGCCTTGAGAAATCGAGGATTTGATGCGGGTTCGGTGGCTTGTTCCATGTCCCATTCGTAGCGGGCCGGTATGTGGATTGCTGTAGCACCTGCATTGAGTGCCGGCACAATATCGGATTTAATTGAATTGCCAACCATGGCTGAGATTTGCACATCAGTACCGAAAATCGTGCTATAGGTGTCTGTCTGCTTTTCACTCACAATATGCACTTCGCTAAAAAAATCTTTCAAACCCGATTGAGCCAGTTTTTGTTCCTGATGTAAAAGGTCGCCCTTGGTAATTAAAATTAGCTTATAGGTTTCAGCTAGTTGGGGTAGACTTTCTGCAACGCCAGGCAAAAGATAAATCGGATGGTTTAACATCTCATGGCCCATTCTCAGAATGTCGTGGATCACACTTGCTGGAACCTGGGCCTTAGATACGTTGATCGCGGTTTCCACCATGGATAATACAAAGCCCTTTATTCCATATCCATAGCGTCCAAGGTTGCGCCGTTCAGCAGTCAGAAGATGTTCATGCAACAGATTTGGAGGCATATAGCAAGTTAGCATATCCGCAAAGCGACCCTGAGCTAGACGAAAGAACTCTTCGTTCTGCCAAAGCGTGTCATCTGCGTCTATGCCCAAAATTTTGATACTACTTGGCATGACTACTCTTTCAATTTCGCGACTGAGTTTTATATAGTAATACGAAAGCCCATAAGTTAAATCGGGCAAAATAAGGATTCTGATGTGACGGCTCTTTGGATTATGACAGCGGATACTCCTGAAGACGAGGGCGATCTTGGCGTGGCCTTGGACACCCGTCCAAAAACAAAGCGCCCGCCGTTATATAAGGTTATGATCCTTAATGATGACTATACGCCGATGGAATTTGTGATAATGGTTCTTGAACGCTTCTTCGGGCTCACCCATCAAGAAAGTTTTGAACTTATGCTTACAGTGCATAAAAAAGGTTTAGCGGTTGTGGGTATATATAGCCGCGAAATAGCAGAAACTAAAGTAACGCAAGTATCGGATATGGCGCAGCGCCATGAGCACCCGTTGCAGTGCACTATGGAAAAAGAATAGGGCTATGGTACGCCTTTCTATTGCGTTTGAAGCTGGTTTGCCCCATCCGGATGGCCCCGTGGCCGCACTACACCCTGATGTTGGTTTTGATATGATGGGACTGACTGACGCCCTTATTGTGCAACCTTTTTTTCCTGTAAACATCGCTTGGAAAAACCAAGGGTTTGCCTGTGATGTTGAACTGCCAACGCGCCGGTTTTCGCTTGCTGTTGTCTGTTGCACAAGATCCAAGAAAGAAACTGCTGATTTGATTGCCCAGGCCTCGGCACATGCGGATATTGTTGTGGTGGATGGGCAAAAAATAGATGGTGTTGATAGCCACTATAAAACTTTGCGTAAACTAGTTCCAGTTCAAGGCACTATTACAAAAGCACATGGCAGGCTGTTCTGGTTTGCCGGAACGGATTTGTGCGGGTTACGCGCTGTGGATTGGAATTTTGAGGGTTTTATAACAAAGGCGGGCGTCTTCTCAGCTGGGGCAGTGGACCAAGCATCCTTATTGCTGGCTGAGGCGTTACCGGATCACTTGGCTGGGGATGTAGCAGACCTTGGGGCGGGCTGGGGATATTTATCCTCGCGCATTCTAAGTCGTGATGGTGTTACCAAGATGGATCTGGTTGAGGCTAATTTTTTTGCTCTCGAATGTGCCAAGCAGAACGTAAAAGATCCACGAGCCAAATTTTACTGGACAGATGTGGCAACCTGGAATGGCTCTTATGACGCTGTGGTAATGAACCCCCCGTTTCATATCGGTCGGGGCGGAGATCCTGAGTTGGGTCGTTCCTTCATTGCGGCGGCTAAGCGTTGTCTAAAGGCCAAGGGCTCTTTATGGTTGGTGGCTAACCGTCATCTTCCCTATGAGACTGCATTAGATCAATGTTTTTCTAAGGTTGAGGAACTTCCTGGAAATGGCCAGTTTAAGCTATTTCATGCATCTCGTCCCAGACGAAAATGATCGCTATAATGTCTCAGATTCGCAATCATAGGAGTGACAAATGTCTTTTTCTGTAGCTGGCAAAACGGCCATCGTCACTGGGGCTGCTAATGGTGTTGGGTTGGCAATTGCACGGCATCTGGCAGATGCTGGTGCAAATGTTATGTTTGCCGACAAAGATGAAACGAGCCTGCGTGCTGAATTGGGTGATATTGTTGATGATAAGGGTAATATTCGCTATTTTGCAGGTGACCTGCGTGAAAATTTGGCTGTTGCCAATTTACTTTCGGCCACGCTGGATGCGTTTGATCAAGTTGATATTTTGGTAAATGGTGCTCGGCAAGTAGTCAGGACGTCACCGCTCGACCCTAATGATGAAAGCATGTCTGTAATGCTTAATCAAAACTTACTATCCAGTTTAAAGCTTTCACAATTAGTAGCACGGCGGATGATAAAGCAAGGTAAGGATTCTGACAAACCCTGCATTGGAACCATCGTCAACCTTTCCTCTATAGCCGCTCAACGGACACAATCTGAATTGATGGCATTTTCGGTTAGCTGCGCTGCATTGGACCAAATGACCCGTTCACTTGCGGTGAGCCTTGCTCCAGAACGAGTGCGGGTGAATGCGGTGGCGTTCGGATCGGTTATGTCTGCCTCCTTACAAGATTACCTACGCGAAAACCCGGATCATCGTGATGCTATATTATCTGCCACACCGCAGGGCCGTATTGCTGGCCCTAAAGAGGTCGCTGAGGCAGTACAGTTTTTGGCCTCTGATAGTTCGGCCTTTGTAACTGGTGAAATTTTGACCGTCGATGGTGGCCGAAGCTTGATTGATGCTGTGAGTACGTCGCTTCATTGATTATTATAGGACTTACATGACTGATACGTTTCAATCTGAAAAAACTGATGCAAGTGCTTGGTTTAATAGCTTGCGGGATGACATTGTTGCACGTTTTGAATCCATTGAACGCCAGCATGTAAGTAATACCTCTCCGGGCCAGTTTGAGGTTAAGAAAACTAAACGCACTTCTGATGACGGTTCGGATGCGGGTGGTGGGCTGATGAGTGTGATGCGTGATGGTAGGGTGTTTGAAAAGGTGGGGGTGAATATCTCTACAGTGTTTGGAACGCTAGGCAGCCGGGCTCAGGAGGCGATGGTAGCTCGTAAGGGCTTGGTAAAGATGGATAAAGATCCCAGATTTTGGGCGTCTGGCATATCGGTGGTGGCTCATATGCAAAACCCACATTGTCCAGCTGTCCACATGAACACGCGTATGTTTTGGACGCCCGAGGCTTGGTGGTTTGGTGGTGGATCAGACCTGAACCCCTGCATAGAGTATCCGAAAGATACCGAACAGTTTCATAGCGTTTTAGAGGCCTATTGTGCTCCGCACGGCGCAGATTTGTATCCGCGTTATAAAGCTTGGGCAGATGAGTATTTCTATATGCCGCACCGCAAGTGCACACGTGGTGTTGGTGGTATTTTTTATGATGATCATTGCACTGATGACTGGCAGAAGGACTTTGCACTGACGCAAGATGTGGGTCGTGCATTCTTGCCGGCCTATGCGCCTTTAGTTGAGGCGCGATTACAGCAGAGCTGGGATGCAGCGGATCGTGAAATTCAGTTAACCCACCGTGGTCTTTATGCAGAATATAACCTTCTCTACGATCGTGGCACGCGGTTTGGCTTGGAAACAGGTCATGATCCTGACGCGGTGTTGATGAGCCTGCCGCCTCTAGCGAAGTGGATTTAAGCGATACTGCGTACAGTGTCGATCATCAATTGTACGTTTTCAGGATCTGCATCTGGCGTAATGCCGTGGCCCAGGTTAAAAATATGTGGCCCCTTGCCTAAAGCTTTTACAATGGCTGTTGTATCGTCGATCAGATTTTGCCCGCCCGTAACCATATGGCGTGAGGCGAGGTTGCCTTGAACGCAGCCGTCTACCTGCATATGTTGAGCAATCCAATTGGCAGATACTGAATTGTCCACAGCTACACAATCGGCACCCGTGGCTTTGGCAAAACCGATATAGTTATCACCAGCTTCACGTGGGAAGGCGATGATTGGTGTGTGAGGGTGGCGCTTTTTTAGGGCTGTGATGATACGTTTCGTTGGGGCCAACGCATATTTTTTAAAATCTTCATTGTGCAAAGAGCCAGCCCAGCTATCAAAAAGTTTGACCACTTCTGCACCTGCTAAAATTTGCTGGGAAAGATATTCGATTGTTGCTTCCGTGATAAGATCAATTAAAGCGTCAAAAACGGGTAGGCCAGTAGACTTCAAAAGATGGGCTGGAGCCTGATCAGGCGTGCCCTTACCTGCTATCATATAGGTAGCAACGGTCCATGGCGCGCCAGCAAACCCTATTAAGGTGGTCTGTTCGGGCAAAGATTGCACCAGATTTCTTACTGTTTGGTAAATTGGTGCCAGGTGTTCATGGATATCATCTTTGCCTTTGAGTTTAGCAAAGTCTGCTGCATTGGTTACGGTGGAAAGCCGTGGGCCTTCGCCTGTGACAAACCAAAGATCAGCGCCAAGAGCCTGTGGCAAAAGCAAAATATCAGCAAATAAGATGCTTGCATCAAAACCATACCGGCGTATGGGCTGCAGAGTGACCTCTGTTGCCAAATCCGAGTTGTAGCAAAGTGACAAGAAGTCTCCAGCTTCCGCCCGGGTGGCGCGATATTCAGGCAGGTAGCGGCCCGCTTGGCGCATCATCCATATAGGTGGCGTTGACAGGATCTCACCAGAAAGGGCGCGCAGTATTGGTTTGGACTGTTTCATCAGCACTCGATCCCAAGTCAGTGACGATATGTCAAGCGGGCTTCTATTGAAAGCTGCGTCTTGCCGCAGTAAAGTTGCACCATGAGATATGCACTTCCCTCTTGGCCGCTTAAGATTGGAACCCGTGGTTCTCCGCTTGCGTTGGCGCAGGCAGTTGAGACACGTGTGCGGCTTATGAGGGCTTGGGATTGGCCCGACGAGGCGTTTGAGGTGGTGGTCATACAAACCTCTGGGGACCGCATCCAAGATAGGCCGTTGAGGCTGGTTGGTGGCAAGGGTTTGTTTACTAGAGAAATTGAAGATCAGCTGTTGGGCGGGCAGATAGATATAGCGGTTCATTCCATGAAAGATATGCCTACCGCCCAGCCTGAAGGTTTGGTCCTAGATACCTTTTTGCCCCGCGAAGACATGAGGGACGCTTTCGTATCACAAAGCGCAAACTCGATTTCTTCTTTAACCGAAGGTGCGCGGGTAGGTACTTCAAGCTTGCGCCGCCGTGCGCAATTGATGCATGTTAGGCCTGATCTGGACGTGGTCGAATTTCGTGGTAATGTTCAGACGCGGTTGAAAAAACTTACTGATGGCTTGGCTAGCGCTACTTTTTTAGCAATGGCGGGTCTCAATCGTTTGAATATGGGGCATATAGCGACTGTAGCAATTGAACCGGAACACATGCTGCCAGCCCTCGCTCAGGGTGTGATTGGGATCGAGCGCCGATCCAATGACACAAAAATAGCTACTCTTTTAGAGCCTCTGCACGATGTTTCAACTGGACTACAGCTTTCATGTGAGCGGGCGTTTTTGGCTGCTTTGGATGGATCCTGTGAAACGCCCATAGCTGGGCTCGCCGTAATAGAGGGTTCTAATTTATTTTTGCGTGGTGAGGTTTTGCGGCCTGATGGAAGCGAAAAGTTAAGCGGGCAGCGGCTTGGCCCCATCGCCAACGGGGCAGAAATGGGCCATGACTTGGCCAAGGACCTACTGTCGCAAGCTGACCCTGAGTTCTTCAGCTGGCGCTAGTCCGGGTAGACTTTGCCAGGGTTCATCAAGTTCTCAGGATCAAATGCTGATTTGATTTCGTGCATCATCGCTAAGGCTACGGGGTCTTTGCGCCTTGCCATGGAATTGCGCTTTGACAGCCCGATCCCATGTTCTGCAGAAAAGCTGCCGTTTAGGGCCAGTACAACGTCTTCAATCGCTTCTGTGATTGGTTCCTTGAACACACCACTCGTGTCAGATGGATAGAAAGTATAGTGTAAATTGCCATCTCCCAGATGTGAGATGTAAAACTCTTGGCCAGCAGGATCAATTTTTTGGACCCGGGCAGAGACCTGCCGCAAAAATGTGGGTACATCATCCAGCGGCACAGCCACATCGGTATCGATTGAACCAGGAATGCCCACAGTGATTTCGGCGGCGCATTCGCGGCGTTCCCACATGACGCGCCTTTGGGCTTCATTTTGTGCAATCACAGCATCTTGTGCACTGCCAGCCCCAATCATATCCATTAGTGCAGTTTCTAAAATTGCTTGTAGTTTAGGTGTGCCGGTCGCATCGTGTTCCAGGTCTGAGGCGCGGGTAGTGGCCACTTCAATCAAAATGTTCACCTCATGAGCGCTATCAAATGGCTCAATGGCCCCCTGTATTTTTTCTAGATGTCGTTCAATATAGCGCCGCGGCATAAATTCAAACGCCTCAACTCCACTGCCAGTCTCATTTTGCAAGCGATTTAGCAAAGGCAACGAGTCTTCCAGTACCTTGAGGCCCACCATTGCGGTGACATATGCTAAGGGTTTGCGGTAGAGGCGCAGAACTGCAGCCGTGATGATGCCCAATGTACCTTCAGCGCCGATAAACATATGTTTTAAATTTAACCCTGTATTATCTTTACGCAGCTCCGACATTAGGTTCATCACTTGTCCATCTGCCAACACAACCTCGACCCCAAGGCACAAGTCACGCGTGTTGCCATAGCGAAGAACATTGGAACCGCCTGCATTAGTAGACAAATTCCCACCAATCATTGCAGAACCCCGCGCACCAAAAAAAAGTGGAAAAACCAAATCATGTGCATCCACTGCCTGGTGAATACTGTCCAAAATTGCGCCACTTTCAACTATTGCAACTTGTGCATTTGGTTTGATCTCACGAATTGTATTCATCCGGTCTAGGCTGATCATTACTGCATCTTGAGCTTTGGTCGCCCCCGTTAGCCCCGTATTGCCGCCTACGGGAACCATGGCCACGCCAGCTGCGAAGCAGGCCCGCGCAACATCTTGTACCTGTGCAGTGTTGGCTGGACGCACAACGGCCAAAGGTTGCCAATGATAGCTATTTGTCCAGTCGCGAGTCCAAGCCTCTGCGCCTTGCCCTATCACTACATATTTTGCGCCTATATCGGCGCGAATTTGATTTAAAACTTCCATGGCTAAGGCTAAGTTAATTAAATACAAAATTGCAAGCCAGATTCATGCTTGACGACGGTCTCGGCATTGCCTATCCCCAGCGTCGATAGGCGGTATAGCTCAGTTGGTTAGAGCAGCGGAATCATAATCCGCGTGTCTGGGGTTCGAGTCCCTGTACCGCCACCAAAGCCCCTCCATTATTCAAAACGAATTAGGAGCTTATCGCCTTGTCAGGCCCAAGGCTATTGAAGCTATAAGAATAGGTTTTTTTGCAAGAGATTTCGTGTCTGGTTGGGTTGGGCAGGATATTTAACGACTAATTGTGAATATGGATGAACCGACTAAGAGGCTTACCAGAATGGCTTAATAAATTAAATTACCATTAAACCAATTGTTTGATTATGGGTTTGGGGCTCTGTAAGCTGCCCCCAATAAAAATCTTATTATTCTGGCTCGTTAAATGACTCTTCAAAGGCGTTCAAGATGGGATATGTGAAATAAGAAATCAAAGGTCGTTGCCCTATCATTATATCGGCTGTAGCCATCATCCCTTGAGATAAGTTAAAATCTGACGGCATATCAGATTCTTTAAGGCTCTGTACTTTGACCCTGCCTCTGTAAAACACACCTTGATCGCCGGATACTGATTCATTGAATGTGTCGTTAGAAACATATATTAGTTCACCGTCCAGTCCGCCAAATTCTTGAAACGGCATGGCATCTAATTTAACAGAAACTTTCATACCAGGTTTCATATCAGTTATCTTTTTAGGATCTATATCAACCTCAAGAAACAAAGGTTGATTAGACTGGACTAAGGTAACGATAGGCTCGCCTTCACTAACAATACCACCTCGGGCAACTGCCGGTATATCCAAAACAATACCTTCAGCTGGCGACTTCACAATTATATTATCAACAAGTCTGGAAAGTTTAATTTTTTCTTGATTTAGCTGAGTTAATTCTTCGTTCTTTGCTGTTATTTCACCGGTCAGTTTTGAAGCCCAACTTGCTATAAATGCCTGTTTGTCAGCTGTTTGAGTTGTGACTGCAGATTCAAGTTTTGGGATCGCGGCCTTGGCATTAAATTGAGATTTTTCCGCGTTTAACACCGCATCTTTTGCTGAGAGATAATCTAGCTCAAGCTTTGTAGTTGAAGTTTTGGAGTTAAACTGAGATTTTTCTGCGTTTAAAAGCGCATCCTTTGACGATAGATATTGGGACAGGGATACGACCTGTCGCTCATAAAGATCTTTCTGTACCGCGGTCTGTTTGGCTTTTATTTCTGTCTGCTTTATTAAAATATCCGATAATGTACCCTTCTGTCGGTCATACAGTTCACTCTTCGCCCTAGCTATTTGGGCCTTAATTTCTGTTTGTTTTTTTGAAATTACGAAAAGTTCTTTTGATGACTCATACTCATTTCGAGCTGTGTCTAGCTTGGAATCAAAAGACTTAATCTTTTCGGAATATTCCAATACTTTTTTCATTAACGTATCTCGATACAATCTATTAAATTTTTCAGAACTATTTTGCAAATTTAACTTTTCAATTGTTGCTTCATAAAAACTATCTAATTTTAGTTTCGAATTGAATTTCTGAATGTTATTGTTCAGCATCTGCTCCATGTGAAGCCCTACCAGCGACTGGTAGATATTATCAATCTTTTCTTGGTTCTGTTTTAAATTTACGGCCACAACAGTATCATCTAGGTATGCTATAATCTGACCTTTAACTACTGTGTCACCGCGCTCCACTTCCACACTTTTTACAACGGAACTTGCGCTGGCTTCCACAATGACGTTCGGCGTTGCGGTCAGAAATTCCCCACGAGCAGATATTGTTGTATCCACCTGACTAAGGGAGGCAAATACGACGCTCCCAATAAAAAATATTAGTAAGGTAAGAGCTAAAATTAAAACAGGCTTTGAGGGGCCCTGTTCATATATGGCGTCAGTGTCATCTATTTCAAAATCAAGGGATGCGTTTTCCGTGAAAACCTGAATTGGGGCAGAGCCTTTGTCGCCAGTATCTGCGCGCTCATATTTTGCGACTAATTGATTTGAGGTCCGCAAGTTTTGTGAAATATTCTTCATGATCTGGACGGCGGTTTCTGGATTTTGTTTTAAATACTTGACGAACGCCTCGGCAGTTACTTCACTAACGACAGTGTTCACATTGGCCCGAGCCCCTGCGCTGCGGGGATTTCCATCGATAAGCGCCATTTCACCGAAGATAGTGGGTGCCGTTAACTCAGCTAATACTTGCTCACCTGCAGTACTGTGTTTTGTTATTTCCACGGCTCCTGATTTGATGACGTATGCATAAGCCGCACTTTCACCCTCTCGGAAAATATACTCACCGTCTGTATAAGATTTATCAGCCATTCAGTTTCTCTTTATAAGTCAACGGATAGGATTTACATTCCCGCTAGTTTTTGCTCCATAGCCCATAGCTCTTTATAGAGAGGGCATGTGTCTAAAAGTGCATCGTGGGCCCCCTGTCCTACAACTACACCTTTTTCGAGCACTATAATTTGCTCGAATGCAGCTGTTGAACGAAGATCATGGGTGGCCATTAAAACGGTTTTTAGTTCGGATATTTTAGAGAAGTTTTCAAAGAAAGAAATTTGACTTGATTTATCTAAACTAGCAAGTGCTTCATCAATTAAAAGTATACGAGGCCTTGCCATTAGGCCGCGGGCCAAAGCTAAAGTTACACGGTTACCTTGAGATAATGGCATACCAAACTGATTGATTTCGGTTGAGATTCCCTCTGGTAGATCATCTAGAACCTTCTGCAGGCCAGAAATTTGAAGTATTTCCTGAAACTCTCGCTCGCTGATATCTGGCTGTACCTTTCGTAAATTTTCCTCAATTGTTGCGCCAAAGAAGACCGGATTGCCATCTATCAATGTATTCTGGCTACGATAGTTATCTAAACTTAAATAGCGAACATTCTGACCATCAATTTCCATTGAACCCGTATTTGGTCTCAAAAAACCCTGGCAGAGACGCAAAAATGTTGTCTTTCCGGAACCCGATGGTCCAACAATAGCCACTTTTGCCCTCGCAGGAATACTCAAATTCAGGCCGTTAAGAGCATTTGTATTTTCAAACTTAATAACAACGTCCTTACAAACTACTTCACCTTTAACAACCATTTCATTTCCGACGCCGACCCGTTCGTTTGGACCATTCCAACTCGTGCCTACTGATTCAAGTGTTGACCTAAAGCCCTTCAAATCTGAGAAAAACGTGAATAATGCAGTGAATGGGGATACAAGCTTTCCTCCAAGCATATTGCAAGAAATGATAGCTCCTGCTGATAACCCGCTACCAAGCACCAGAAGAACCCCCGTCGTAACAATCGCAACCGTCATGAGTTGGGACAGTGTCGCATTTATATTAGTGATAATCATGCTGGAAATCTGACCTTGTATACTTTGGCGTATACTTCTGGCAGATACTTTTCGCCATTCTCGTCGTTGTGAAGCTCCCAGCGAAAATGCCTTTATCGTTTCTATACCCGCAACGCTGGATTGAGCCACCCTATGCTTTGAGGCTTCTATTGGGCCTGTAATTTTCCCAGCCTCGGCCTGGCGCCATCTGCCAAACAGGGTAATAGCCCCGATGGTCATTGAAAATAACGTTACTATAAGAGCGAGAATGGGGCTATAACCAAAAAGGACAGGAAGAAATACTAGAATGTTGGTCGCATCAAAAATTGTCTTTAAGACTTGTGTTGAGATAAAGTTTTTAATTTTTCCGGATGCCTGAAGAAGAGCCTCAAACTCGGAGGGTGATCCAGTTTGAAAGGTTGAGGCTGGTAGTGCCATCACTTTGTCAAAAATATCTCCGGATAATCGAGCTTCTATTGACGTAGAAATAAAATTTATTACGTAGTCGCGAACATAGCCCAATATGCCGTTAAAAATGAGTGCCGCAGTAACACCCATCACCAAAATATATAAGGTTGATACTGCTCCATAATTTAACACTTTATCTAGAGATATTTGAATAAATACGATCGGAGCTAGCCCCAAAAAAGCTGTTAGCATAGCAGCAATAAATGTGAGCCCTAGCAAACCTTTAAAACGGTACAGTTCAGGGATGAACCAGGTCCAGTCAAAAGTACGATCCTGTGAGGCAATACCCGTTTCGCTTGAAATGAGATAAACAGATCCACCCCAATTACGTTTGAACTCTGCCTCATTTTCAACATTAATTTTATTGGTTGGATCCAATGGATCTAGTAATTGAAACTCAACTACATGATCCGTATTTGGCTTGCAGCTAATTATTATTCTGGCTGTTCCGTCGCGCATGAGCGCTACACACGGAAAATAGTATAAACGATCCGTCAAAGTTTTTAAACTTGGCTTCAAGCGCTGAACTTTTATCCCTTGGTCCTTAAGGGTATTTTTTAATTCTTTCTCGGATGAAATTTCACCTTGTGAAATCTTTTTTTCTAACTGCTCAACAGTAATTCTGACCCCAAACTGTCGGGCGAGGGCGGTCGCCCCCAGAGATAAAGACCTAAGTGTCTTTGTGTTCATCGTCTGAAATCCCTATGATTAGGGTTATTCCCAAAAAATTTTCTAGTTAAAATTAAATGGTGAAAATAATTTTTTCTAATGTATTGCGAGTTTTTCATATACGAGAACTAGCCTTTTAAACCTTCACCTAAAAATTATCATATGGAATATGAGGTATAATTAAAGTATTTTTTTAAAGAAAGAGGATTACGGTTTTTCAACCGTAATCCTCATAAGTTCAATTAGGCTACTTTTTTGCTATTGTGCTAAAAATTAACCGCCGCCAGTATCTAAGCTTGGGTCTTCTGTTGTTTGGGCACCGGGATCATCAGTCACAGTACCTTGACCAGGATCAGCCGCCATCCCAGCAACATCCATAGGCGCTCCCTGGCTAGCGGCTGAATCCATTCCCGCGCTAAGAGCGCCGTCCATGGCATCCATTGGACTACCACCAGGCATTCCACCGGCGGTATCTGCTGCAAATGAGGAGCCCATTGCCCCCATTCCACCATCGTCCATTGCTCCAGCCGGCACAGCGTCCGTCTGAGCTGAACTCATACCGCCCATTACGTCAGGCGGCATTGATCCCATGTGATCAGCAGTCATACCGCCCATTGCGTCTGGTGGACACGAGCTCATGTGATCACCGGTCATACCACCCATAGCGTCAGCTGGCATGTTTGCCATCATATCAGCATCCATACCGCCCATGGCGTCAGGAGGCATATTGCCCATATGGTCAGCAGTCATACCGCCCATTGCATCTGGTGGACACGCTCCCATGTGGTCAGCGGTACAACCGCCCATGGCGTCAGGAGGCATATTGCCCATCATGTCAGCTCATACCGCCCATTGCGTCGGGAGGCATATTGCCCATCATATCAGCATTCATACCGCCCATTGCGTCAGCTGGCATGTGCGACATCATTCCTGCGTCCATACCGCCCATAGCGTCAGCTGGCATAGCTTCCATCATATCTGGGGACATACCGCCCATTGCATCAGCTGGCATAGCTTCCATCATATCAGAGGTACAGCCGCCCATTGCGTCGGGAGGCATATTGCCCATCATATCAGCATTCATACCGCCCATAGCGTCAGGAGGCATATTGCCCATCATGATCAGGGCTCATACCGCCCATTGCGTCAGCTGGCATGTGCGACATCATTCCTGCGTCCATACCGCCCATGGCGTCAGGAGGCATATTGCCCATATGGTCAGCAGTCATACCCTCCATGGCATGTGGAGGCATATTGCCCATGTGGTCAGCGGTCATGCCGCCCATGGCATCGGGAGGCATATTACCCATCATATCAGCATTCATGCTGCCCATGGCTTCTGGAGGCATATTGCCCATCGTGTCAGCATTCATATTGCCCATTTCACCTGGAGGCATAGCTGCCTCACCTGCTGCCATACCTGCATCCATGGCGTCCGCTGGGCTCATGCCATTAGCCATACCGTCCATAAAGGCTCCCATACCTGCTTCCATAGCCTCGGGTGGTACGCTAGCCCAATCGACGTCGCCCAACTCGGCCATAACTTCAGGTGGAAGTTGGCTAAGCATGCTCATATCCATGCCGCCCATGGCTCCGGGAGGCATGGCGTCCATCATACCTGGAGGCATACCGCCCATGGCGTCAGGAGGCATATTGCCCATATGGTCAGCAGTCATACCGCCCATCGCGTCAGGAGGCATATTTCCCATATGGTCAGCAGACATACCCTCCATGGCATGTGGAGGCATACTGCCCATCATGTCACCGCTCATACCGCTCATGGCATCGGGAGGCATATTAGACATGTGCCCAGCGCTCATACCGCCCATAGCATCGGGTGGACACGCGTCCATGTGCCCAGATGTACAACCGCCCATGGCGTCATGAGGCATTGCTTCCATGTGGTCAGCAGTCATACCGCCCATGGCGTCAGGAGGCATATTGCCCATATGGTCAGCAGTCATACCCTCCATGGCATGTGGAGGCATATTGCCCATCATGTCACCGCTCATACCGCTCATGGCATCGGGAGGCATATTAGACATGTGCCCAGCGCTCATACCGCCCATAGCATCGGGTGGACACGCGTCCATGTGCCCAGATGTACAACCGCCCATGGCGTCATGAGGCATTGCTCCCATGTGGTCAGCAGTCATACCGCCCATGGCGTCAGGAGGCATATTGCCCATATGGTCAGCAGTCATACCCTCCATGGCATGTGGAGGCATACTGCCCATGTCTGCAGAGGTTACGTTAGCCATCCCATCAGGGGGCATGCTTGCCATTGTGCCTCCGGTCATATCCGCCGGGGTATTTCCATATCCGAACATAATAGTCTCCCTTAAGTACAGTTTAAATTATGATTAATACAGTTTAAATTATGATTCTTTTTGGATACATGGATCCAATTATAAGTTTAATTTAAACTTAAACTCAGAGTCAAATAAAACTATTAAACTAAAGCAGAGTTGAGCTTATTGTAAAAAGTCGTCTA
Organism: Alphaproteobacteria bacterium UBA4588; assembly: GCA_905182195.1. Taxonomy (GTDB): domain Bacteria; phylum Pseudomonadota; class Alphaproteobacteria; order Rhodobacterales; family Rhodobacteraceae; genus Planktomarina. The sequence continues at coordinate 399,036 of CAJJAW010000005.1, read as the reverse complement.
GATTTTAAATTATGTATATTTGTCCCGGACTTTCATAATTTCTAGGAAAATTTTAGCTGAAAACTGGTCTGCAACGGTATCACTAAATTGTGATATCTGCCTTAATGATCCGGCCGTGCTGCCCGACCACAAAGTTTTTCCTCCAGGTGCTTTCAAAACCATATCAACTTCAAAGTTTGGCCCATTTGGCGAAACAGAGCCAGTTATTTGGTAATCATCGTCGCTGGGGTTTTTTTGGACTAAGGAGTCTATCCAGTCTTTTTTGCCGAGGTAACTTTCCAAATCGTTTGTTAATTCGTCACAAAATGCAGCCACATTGCTGCTTGAACCACTAATGGGTTTGATTGATATCGCTGGCTTGTCACGGTCTTGTGTCATGCCTTTTGACCCAACATTTAACCTTCCTGTGCTCCAGACTTCGACTGGTGTTGCAATATTCTTTAAAGTTTGCTTTCCACAATTATTGAAAGACGCTGCCTGGTTTTGATCTAGGCACAAATATGTAGATGTCGATATAGCCACATCACCGGTCTCAGCAATTGACTCCAGCCGAGCGGCTATGTTCACTGTATCGCCATATACGTCTGGTGGTGGACCTTCCTCATGCTCAACATCACCAAGGTGAATCCCAACCCTCAGGCTCATTTTACCTTCTTTTTTTGTAATGCTTTGCCATTCCTGAGCGCAGCTAACAGCTGTTGTGGCGCTATTAAATTCAATGAGCCAGCCATCTCCAAGAGATTTAATCATGGTGCCTTGGTGTTTCTTCAGAGAGGGACCAATTACGTCTCTGGCAAATTCGCGGAGCTTAGCCAAAGTGCCAGGCTCATCCTGAGCCATCATTTTAGAGTACCCAACAATATCAGCTAAAAAAATCACCCCAAGACTGCGCATTACTAATTCTCCTTTTGAACTTTAAATCTAACACTTGCGTGCTACTACCACAACATTGGAGTTCGGTAATTTTCAATTGAGCGTATTAGGGTTAGATATCCCAGCTTGAAGGCTTAATGTGGCCAGTGGTTGGGGCTCTAGCTACATTTCAAAAGAGCTGTTTCTTCAAAAACAAACCCTTCACCTTTTTCATTAAGCCCTAGGTTTTTTGCAAGATCTTCAAGAACTTGGTTTTTTTGCTTCGCGTCAACAACCAATGTAAGTACCGCTGCTTCACCAAACTCACCAAATTGTTTTTCGGAAAACAAATCGTTTGACCTGCCGGTTTCCAAAAGCGCGTATATCACCCCATCTGACTTTGAAATATCGCCATAGGCGTCTAAACCATTATCTTTTTCAATTAAAGCACCGATTTGAATGTATTCAGCCATAACCCTAACCCAGCTTCTCAAAAACGTTATCAGGTATATAAGTTGCTACCCGTTCCAGAGCACTCATGAACATAATTCCTTTGCCAGGAACATCTAAATTCCCAGCCAAGTACATCGTCTCAAATACCAACTCAGACTGTTCACGAGATACAATTATTCTGATAACTTCCTTTTGGGCATCAATAGTAACACCTAACAAACCCATTCTTTCCCGCACCCCAGTACCCTGAGCATAACTTATTGTTGCGCCTTGTGCTCCTGCATTTTTTGCAGCTTCAAGAACAGGCTCCGCAAGATCTTTTTGGATCACACAAGTGATAAGATTGGCATCAGTCAGATATGTAATAGTTCGTTCTTTCATGATGAATTTTCCCTTACTACGATCTTGTTTTTACTTTTTTCGTTCATAAACTTTATAACAAGGCCCATCGATAACACTGCTACAATAGGGCATATGCTTGCAAGAGAGAGTATGCCAAATCCATCTATCGCTGACACAGCATTGCCTAACCCAAGGCCCATGGCAAGAACTAAAGGAACGGTAACCGGCCCAGTCGTTACGCCTGCGCTATCCCATGCAACATTTACAAACTCTTCAGTTGAAAGAACTGTAAGAACTATCCCCAGTAGATACAGCGGCATTAAAACTTTCATTAAGTCGAATCCTAGGACTACTTTACTAACCCCAAGTGCAATACCAACTGCGACCCCCCCAGCAACGCTGTACATGAGCATTGATTTTTTAAAAGCCCCGTTTGTTAAATCCTGAACGGTCGACCCTAGGGCATTTAATGCAGGCTCAGCAAGTGTCGCGCCAAAACCAAGTATGAACGCAAAACCAATAACAATGGATAACCCAGTCGCTATGTTGAAAATAGGGGAGCTTTCACTTACCGGAATATCCATGAAAGCGGCAGGCAGGACGCCGCCGGTTTGTGAACCAATAGCTCCTAAACCGTAAGTTAAACCGATATTGAAAATGCACATTCCTACAATTGTCAGTGCTAACCCGTAAACAGTAATCATTTTATTTGGTAAAGTTGACTTAAGGACAACAAAAAGGACAAACATAAGAAACAAAACAAGTGGCAGGATTGCTCTTACACCCAGGCCAATTTCAACAAGGGGAGTTTTATCCCAAATAGTTGGTTGTTCTACAACAACATTACTCGCTATCTTTGCAGCTGCGATAATTTCATCTGGTGTTATGGAGAATGAGACAAAAATTGCTAAAATTAAAACTGCCAAAATTGGAAAAAGTGAGGCCATTGTTACAACACCAAAGCCAGACAGTGAAGACCCACCTTTTCCAGCAGCGTTAGCTATACCAATGCCAAGAGACAGCACCAAAGGCACCGTTCACGGGGCCGGTTGTAACTGCTCCACAATCCCACGCAAGCCCCAAGACACTTCTGAGGTTGGGGTCAAGCCATGCGTAACCTGTCAAAACAAAAATAGGGAGAAGGGCGAGATAAATCATTGGCTTAAGCGACCAACCTCTGACAAATCTCACAGTTCCAAGTATCGCAGCAAGTCCAACACCTGCACCAACCATTAGTATCAGTGGCATGGCCCAATTATTTAAAATCTCATATAAATAAGGAGCTTTCATCACGTCTACGGATGAGCCAAAAGCTTGAAGAGCGCCAATTGCAGGCTCTGCAAAAGTAACACCAACCCCTAAAATTCCAATAACAATAAGGACTACGGTCATTGATGCTTTTTTTGGTAAGTTATCACCAATTATGGTACCAAACGGCATCAATCCAGTTTTTAGGCCTTCCATGAATACTGCAAGCCCGACCACAACAGCAACTAAACCAAAACAAAGAGTAACTGCTGACTCTATTGGATGCCGTAAAATTAATAATTGAAAAAGCATCAGATACGCTGCTAGGGGAGCAACTGCCTTAAGTTGATCAAATACTCTCAAACCACAGTAAGGCGCCAAAAGCACCATCACTTGGCTGAAGTTCATTTGTATTCGGCTCGGTTTCTGACTTGCCCCGTCTACAATTGGGGCCAGAGAATTATAGCTTATAGAACGATGCCTAACAGCTGCTGCGTTTAGATATTGAGAATATCTTACTGGCATAAAATCCCTCCCCCAGTTTTAGTTAATTAAAACAGTGGATCAAAAGAGTACCAGAGGTCAATGTATAAAAACATTATTAAACTTATGATATTTCGATTTATTGCCTAAATTTAGAAAAATAACTTCTAGGGACGGCTTAGGATATTATAACAGAAGCCTAAAAAATAGCGCATGTAAGAGTTTTTAGGCCTCATCCCGTAGCTACTGCACCATACTGTTAAATTCTGTTTTCTGTAATGCGGCTCCACTAGTGTAATGATGGAGCCTGTGCAGTTTTTCTTTTTTGTGACAAGGCTAGGCCGCCACTAGCCGGCTGGCTTATACCCTTTTCTCCAGCCTAGTATGTGGTGAAGAGTGCTTCATACAAACGCTCTGCCGCAGCTAATAGAGGTACATGTACTGTAAAAGCATCACTTTACTTGCGTTGAGCTCCAGCACCACACCAGTGTAGTTAGTGCAGGTGTTTTGGAAGACTTTTTACTATGGTGTTTCTGGGAACTTTTGCTGTCTGTCTATATTCCTATCTTTATTCTTTAACGCGAAAGTGGTAACATGTAGCGATGACCTTCGTTGAAGTTGGATGCATAAGTAGTCCCATCGCAGCTGTCAGAATAAACTGGAAATAGCTATTGTGAGATAAGTAATTAATATAATAATATTATTTTATACCGGATCGGGCTCAATTTTCATCCGGTAATTAGTCATTACTCTTTCTATTTTATAATCATTTTTCGGTCATTACCCACTCACCATTCCAGCCTGGTGGCGGGGGAGTGTCCTTGAATAAGTTGCAGCGTTCAATATACAACTGACTGGGAACATCGTTAGCATTTGCTTCCAAGGCAGCTGAAAACGATTTAATTGCGGCATCAAAATCTGTAGAACGATAGTGATTAAGCCCTTCTGAAAAATGACCCACCACGTCCATGCGAGCCGGAAACGTTTCATCATCGTGGAAGTCCAAAACTTCAGAAATAGATACTGGCTCTGTTTTCCCTTTTACGACTATTTTATCTAACTCTCTTAGAGCATAAATTCCTTTAAGCTTGCTTTTAGTATAGTCAGAAATGATAATTTGTGCGCCGTATGTTTTACAACTTCCTTCTAACCTAGCGGCCAAGTTTACGCCATCACCTATCATTGTGAAATCCATGCGTTTAGAAGAGCCAATATTACCGGTGACAACAGTATCGGTATTTATACCAACACCCATATTCACAGCAGGTTTATCGACGGCAATTCTTGCCGCGTTCCAGACGCGGAGTTGAGATATCATTGAAATGGCAGATTTAACTGCCGCGTCTGGGGCATCGTCAGTAGGTAAGGGGACCCCAAACCCAGCCATTAATGCATCGCCAATAAATTTATCCAGCATTCCTCCAGCATCAGTTACACAAGCAACCATTATCTCAAAATATTCATTTAGCATTGAGACCGTTGCTTGCGGCCCTAGCGATTCCGCAATTGTTGTGAAACTTCTAATATCAGTAAACAGAACGGTTGCTTCCGCTGCTTGTCCACCAAGCATGGCTTGGCCGTCACCTTCTTCGAGCAGTTGTTTGGCAAGCTGCGGGTCCATGTAACGCGACATGGTTGACCTTACACGTTTTTCGCTAGAAATATCTTCAACTAGCATTAGCGCACCTATAGTATCTCCTTCACCAGATATCATCGGTTGTAATGCTATATTCGCTGATACTAGCTTTCCTTCACCCGTATAAAGGTTAGCGTCTTCCAAATTTTCTGTTGCCCCAGTTTCTCGGACTTTAGTTATTGCTTCAACAAGCCATTGGTTTTTTTCATCAAAAATTTCGGCTAATGGTTTTCCTAAATTTTCTTCAGCCATAATTTTTATTATATTTTCAGCTGATTTATTTAAGCTCTTTAAATTACCTGTTTCATCAACGGTAATTACACCATTAGACATGCTTTGAAGCATCGCTTCGTTATAATTTTTCACAGCTTGCATATCGTTGAACATTTTAGCGTTCTCTAAGCCTACTGAAATTTGCGCCGTGAAAGCTTGAATACGGCTTTCATCTTCTTCTGTAAAAGACCCACCAATTTTATTTAGCGCTTGGGTTACTCCTATCCTCTTGCCATGTTTATTTAGGATGGGGACGCATAATACTGATCTAGTGAAAAACCCTGTTTGCTTATCAAAACCTGGGTTGAAGCGGAGGTCTGCGTATGCATGAGGAATATTAACATTTTCGCCAGATTGGAAAACTGCCCCGGATATACCTGCACTATTAGGGAGCCTAATTTCCAAGGCCCCTAATCCAGCGCCGACCATCGAAAAAAGTTCATCAGTTTTTTCGTCGTTTAGAAAGACGGTGGCCCGTTCACAATTAAGCATCTCGGTTGCAGCATCAACTACATGATTTAAGAGACGTGATAGATCTAATTCAGTCGTCAATTTGGAAACCAATGTCATGAATTCTGCTTCACGACGTTTCTGCGTTTCCATTCGCTCAGTAAGAGCATAGGTGTTGAGCGTCGACGCACATTGAGATGCTACGAGTTTGATCGCATCAATGTCTTTCTCAGAAAACTTGCTATCCGTTTTGTTCAAAACTTGCAGCACGCCTATTGGAGTTTCACCAAAAGTGAAAATAGGTACACAGGCTAGGCTATCCGTTTTGAAGCCGGTTCTTTCATCGACTTCTTTATTAAAACGTTCATCGTTGTAAGGATCATTTACAATTGCTGCTTCGCCATTTTTAAAAACCCATCCAGCGACCCCTGATTGTTCGTCAATTCTAATTTCCCGGGACAAATTACCCAAGGCTACTCGTGTATATAATTGATGGGCTACCGGGTCATGCAAAAACAAACTTCCTCGGTCTGCTTGGATAGTTTTTGTTACATGTGTGATTAAATACTCTAGAATCTCATCAAATGAGCCCAGACGCGATAGATCACTTGCGATATCTATTGGCTTTGACTTTGCGCCACGTTTAGGTGGCGGCTTAGTTGGTGCTCTTTTATCAGCCGGAGCATTCATTCTTCGTAATCCTTTTATTCGTTTGAATGACCATTTATATTATTAATTCAATGATTTGGTTACTTTTCATTATTTTTAATATCAAAGTTATTTTTGTAGTCACTTCTTATAGCATCCATAGTTTCCCGAAGAGCTTTGACATTGGATTCTGCTTCTCTTTGTGAGGTGTCATGGGTGGCGCGATCTCGGTCAAGTTTCTCTTCGTAGTCGTTGCGCATGTGTTCCATAGTATCTCTAAGAGCCTGGATACTCGTTTCAGAATCTCTGCGACTCGAAGCGTTTTCGGCTCGTTCTAGATCAAATTTTTCTTCATTATCATTACGTAGTCTCTCCATAGTATCTCTAAGAGCTTGAATATTTAACTCTGAATCTCGTTGAGCTGTTTCGTGACCAGCTCGTTCATTATCGAGTTTTTCTTCATAATCATTACGCATGTGTTCCATAGTATCGCGTAGCGCTTGAACGTTGCTTTCTGCCTCCCGCTTTGCTCCTTCGTTTGAGGCACGTTCATTATCGAGTTTTTCTTCATAATCATTACGAAGTTGCTCCATAGTGTTTCGCAGGGCTTGGACGTTAGCCTCGGACTCTCTTTTTGCCCCCTCGTAAACGGCACGTTCATTATCAAGTTTTTCTTCATAATCATTACGAAACTGCTCCATGTTTTCTCTAAGAGCTTGAATGTTTCCTTCTGATTCCCGCCGGTTCCCTTCATGAGCCGCTCGGATATTTTCTAGATTTTGTGCGGTGTCAGCGGTTGCAACCTCGAGGTTACCTCGTAACGCCCGGATAGTATCTTCTAGCAAACGTCTATCTGCTTCTGTAGTGGCTCGAAGTTTTGTCAACTCATCTTCGTACTCAGCGATTTCTCATCTCCCACGCAGTCCACTTTTGTTAACCTTATAATCAAGTCAAGTAAAATTAAAAAGTAAGAGTTTGGTTATTTATTCCGCACAGAATTTCGTACCTCGCTCATTAGACTTTCGGCTATTACAATATTTCTGTCATATGGCTTTTTTAATATTTGAGATTTTGGTTAGCGCGTTCTTGACGGAAGATCTCGTGGAGTTGCACCTGTTAAGGAGTTTACTTCTGCTGGTTTTTAAGCGACTGCTGCATCCTAGGGAATGTAACAATTTATCACTAAAATATGCATGGGGCCGCTGATTTCTTTGTAAGATATGCAAAAAATATTATGCTAATATAATTGCCGGAAATACGAGAAAAAAGGGCGAATAAGGTGGAAGATAATCCAATATTAGAGCGGTTTTTAAGTAAAAAAGTTCTCATTACGGGTGGGGCTGGCTTTATTGGTTCACACTTGGCAGAGAGACTTGTTGAACCCTGCCAGGAAGTTGTTTGCCTGGACAACTATCTTTCGGGTCGTAAACAAAACCATATTTTGGGAGTTTCCTATATTGAGGGAGACGTTAGCGATATTATAGATATTTTAGGTTTAAAAAAGTTTGATTATGTATTTCATTTTGGCGAATATAGTCGTGTAGAGCAGAGCCTGGGCGAGCCGCATGTTGCGCTCGCAAACATATATAAGTCCTTCGCTTCATTACTACAATTTTGGCATACTTCAGGCGCCAAGTTGGTATATTCTGGCTCAAGTACTAAATTTTCCGACAATGGTAAGGGTCGGCATTTGTCTCCCTATACGGCCGCTAAATCGCTGAACACTGAATTACTCATTGATTTTGCCAAATGGTATAGCTTGCCTTTCGCTATTGTGTATTTTTATAATGTCTATGGCGGCCGAGAATTGCGTGATGGTAAGTATTCGACTGTTATTGGTAAATTCAAGGAGCTGGTGTCCAACGGCGCCACCGCATTGCCTATTACAACTCCAGGGACACAGCGACGAAACTTCACCCATGTTGACGATCTTACTGATGGGATTTTGTTGGCTGCGGGGAACGGCGACGGTGATGGCTATGGGATTGGAGCTGATGAGTCTCACTCGATGCTTGATGTTTGCAAGTTTTTTGGATGTGAGCCTGAATTCCAGGAGCCATCACCGGCCAACCGGATGGGCGGTGAGCTTCGCACTGACAAAATCAAAGAGTTGGGCTGGATACAAAATCAATCTTTGAGTTCGCACATCCACCAATTCTTGCAAGAGAACGCAGAAGATTGATCACGTTATTAGCGATGAAGAAATAAGTTCATCGAGCTAGGAGAATACTTTGAAAATAGCAGTTGCTGGCCTGGGCTATGTTGGTTTGGCCAACGCCGTACTTTTGGCTCAAAAAAATGAGGTCTATGCGGTTGATGTGGATCCTGAGCGGGTGGATATGGTTAATAATCGTAAGTCTCCGATTAAGGATGCCGAACTTGAAGTGTTTCTGGCCAGATATGACCTTAACCTAACCGCAACGCTTGTGCCAGAGGTGGCCTACGTGGGCGCTGATTATGTGATTGTGGCCACGCCAACTAACTATGATGCTACGACGAATTATTTTGACACTTCTTCCGTAGATTCGGTCATCGCGGATGTGACGAGGATCAATCCTGAGGCGGTCATTGTTATAAAATCTACCATTCCTTTGGGTTTTGTGGATCAAGTGCGGGCAAAGTTTGGCACTGAGCAGGTCATATTCTCACCTGAGTTTTTGCGTGAAGGCCGTGCGCTCTATGACAATTTGCATCCCTCACGCATCATCATAGGCGAACGTTCGGCGCGGGCTAAAGTTTTTGCCAACCTTCTTCTAGAGGGCTCGTATGAAACTGATGTACCAATTCTTTATTCAGACGCCCATGAAGCTGAAGCTGCGAAACTATTTTCTAATACCTACTTGGCCATGCGGGTTGCTTTTTTCAACGAGCTCGACAGCTATGCAATGTTGGAGGGATTGGATTCTCGTCAGATTATTGATGGCGTGTGCTTAGACCCACGTATTGGCGGACATTACAACAATCCCTCCTTTGGATATGGCGGATATTGCCTGCCCAAAGATACCAAACAGCTTTTGGCCAATTACAGCCAAGTGCCCCAGAAACTCATTCAAGCCATCGTAGATGCAAACAGTACACGCAAAGATGTCCTAGCTGATCAGATTTTGATGAAAAGCCCGAAAACTGTCGGTATTTATCGGCTTTTGATGAAAGAAGGCTCTGACAACTTCCGCCAATCCTCCATCCAAGGCATTATGAAACGGCTCAAAGCCAAGGGTGTTGAGGTGATCATTTATGAGCCTGCCATGGAGAAAACTACATTTTTCAATTCAAGAGTGGTTCAGGATCTTAGAGCTTTTAAAGTTGAGGCAGATATCATTGTTGCTAACCGTTTTTCGGATGATGTTGCCGATGTTGCCGATAAGGTTTTCACTCGGGACTTGTTTGGATCAGATTGACGCGTGTCCCTACAAGATAACGCACGCCTGCGCCAAGGCTTATAATTCTATGGCCTGCGGGTCGCATAGGCTCTATGTGTTCCTGGTGAGTTTCCGGTATCGCAAGATCGGTGCTTTGTTTAGTGTAGGTTGCAGTGGATTGGGGTCAAAGGCATGGCTTGGACATATTTTGTTGTTGGCAGTGGGTCTATTGGCCGCCGCCACAGTGCCAATTTGCAAAGTCTTGGGAAAATAGTCGAGCATTTGGCTTGGCGCGAATTTGATGCTGAGGCATTTTCCAACAGTCTAGCGCGCTGTAGTGGCCAAGCGGCTGTTATTATTGCCACCGCCACGGATGTGCGTTCTGAGCTGGTGGATATATGCGCTGTCCATAACGCACCGATGTATATCGAAAAACCACTGGCCTTTACTCAAAAAGACGTTGCTGCAATCTATGGCATTGAAATAGGCTTGCAGCAACGCTCGATGGTCGGATTTATGATGCGGTATCATCCGCTTACCATGTTTTTATCCAAATTTGATAGTTGTGAATTTTTTCGACTTCAGTTTGAAATTGGTCATGACGTGCGCTTATGGCGTGAGAATTGGTCCTTTTCTGAAAGCTATGCCGCTCGCGCTGAGGGTGGTGGGGTTTTGCTGGATCTTTGTCATGAAATAGATTTGGCGTGCATGATCTGCCCACCGCTGGCGCTTGATGGCGTTACATCTATTGGACACGAGCGTTTCTCTGGGGTTGATTTTGCGTCAACGCTGTCCCTCGTCTCCCCAAATGGGGCCAGTGGTACAGTGTCGATGGACTACCTGTCGCCAGTTTTGGTCCGATCTGGCAGTCTGATTGGCTGCACGCAAAATGTGGTGTTCGATTACGTGGATAACATCGCCACAGTGTCCTCAGCGGCGGGTGTCATAGAGCATCGGTTTGATTTGGAACGTAACGCAATGTTTATAGCTATAATGCGGGACTTTACGATATTAGCTGAAGACTCTGCCGGTGCAACATTGCCTGATATGCCAAGAATGGATCGTGTGCGCAATAGTTGTACCTTGATCGCTCAGGCTTGGGAACAGAGAAAATTTGTGGGCACAGTAGAGGTTGATTTAAAATGATTGTTGGACATATTGGAGCCCGTAAAGGCAGCAAAGGCGTGCCGGGTAAAAATTTTCGCAACCTGCATGGCAAACCCATGATTGACTGGTCTTTGGATCAATTGCTCAGAAATCCTCGTATAGATGTAGTTATTGTATCGACGGATGATGAAGAAATTTATAGCCATGCCTGTACCAAAGGTACCCTTGATATAGGTATGCGCCCGCCGGAACTGTGCACTGATACGGCCTCAAAATGGACCGTGTGGCAGCACTCTTTGGCCGTCACTGAGGCCAGAGCTGGCCTGGTGTCAGTTTTTGTGGATCTCGACTGCACCTCTCCGCTGCGCTGGGACAGTGATGTTGATGCGGCCCTTGATCAATTCGCGGCTGAACGACCCAACATGTTGATGTCATGCTGTATGGCGCGTAAGAATCCTTATTTTAATCTGGTCGAACCGGATGAAACTGGAGCGTTGCACGTCAGCAAACCTCTCCCCAATCATGTGGTTGCTCGCCAGCAAGCGCCCGTGGTTTATGAACATGCCGCATCCACCTATGTGTTGGATCCGGACTATTTGAAATCTGCCTCTTCGCTGTTTGAGGGTAGAGTGTTACCGTTTTTGATGCCATCCGAACGCTGTGTGGATATTGACAGTGAGCTGGATTTTAAAATTGTAAAATTTCTAATGAAGGATCAGATCAGTGACTAAATCCCTGGACCGCCGGACTATTTTTATCACAGGATCTGGTGGGGTACTGGGCACCACCTATGTGCGCAATATGTTGGAGGCAGGTGCCCGGGTTGTGGCTACTGATCTTCTGGGCGCGCGCGCTGATGCGCTGCAAGATGCTTTTGGTGAAAATCCCAACTTCACATTTTACGACCTAGATGTTGGCAATGAGGCTCAGGTCAAAGAGATTTTTAAACGCGTAGCCGCAGATGGCTATCAGCCCAATGTTATACTTAACAATGCCGCTATAACTGGAGAAATGTTGATGGGAGCGGGCAAAAGCTTTCCAGATTTTGCCAATACATCTCTAGAAGATTGGGAGAAAACTATTCGTGTCAACCTTACTGGAGCGTTTCTGGTGGCGAGACAGATGGATATTGATATTGTTGGTCGCTATCCGGCGGCATTGGTCAATGTGGCGTCCATGTATGCTTTGAACGGACCACATCATGAGATCTATAAAGATATGCCCTTTAAGTCATTTTCCGCCTATTCAAGTACCAAGGCCGGTATCCACGGGTTAACGCTTTGGTTGGCCGGTTATTGGGCCCAGCGTAGCTGCACGGTTAACACAATCGCACCGGGCGCTGTTTTCAACGGGCATTCCGACGAGTTTAACAGCCGCGTGAGCAAGTTGATCATGGCAGGACGGATGGCCCAACCCCAAGAAATTTCCGATGTGATGCTGTTTTTATGCTCAGAAGGTGCCGGGTATATGACTGGACAAATGGTCAATGTGGATGGCGGCTTTAGTGGCTGGTAGGTGGCAGAAAGCTTTTGATTGCAGCGATAGTTTTGGCTGTCCCACCGCCAGCGTTCTCTAAAAAGCTTTCGAGCTGCGCCTTGGTGGTGAACTGCAGCGGGCTTTGGGTCAATTGCTCCGCGAGGTTGTCAAAATCCATTTTCAGGCAAACCCCGGCAGCAATGGCCTCGCGCGCAGGAAATTCGATAGTGTAATCATTAGGTCCGATGATCACTGGCTTTTTGAGGCAGATTGGCTCCGAGATATTATGTGAGCCTTTAGGGCTAAAGCCACCACCAACAATAGTGAGGTCACATAGTTCTAGATAAAAATACATCTCCCCCAGACTGTCGCCAAGCAAAATATCAAATGTGCCCATCGCTTTGTCAGGTCGCGGATGCAAAGCAGGATCAAGCCATGCGCTGCGCTTTGCATATCTAAAGCCACGACTGACGATCATATCGGCCACCAGGTCAAAGCGATCTGGCGCTCGCGGCACGTAGATGAATAGCGGGGCAGGTTCGTTTTGTGTTTCAAAATGCGCTTGTACCTTGGAAATTAGGGTCAAAAACCTATCGTCTTCGCCCTCTACAACACTGGCTAATGTGATGATGGGACGTCCTGCAAAAGCTCCGGAACACAGGTTATGGGCGGCGTTGAGGTGGGCTTGTGGAATGGGCTGTTCAAAGCGCATCTCTCCGGTGACAGCTATTTTTTTTACGCCAAGTTTGCGAAACCGGCCTGCTTGCAGTTGTGATTTTACCATCACGCCGGCAAATCCAGAAACAATATTAGCTCTGGAAAAAAGCCGCGATTGGTCCCGCTCAAAGCTCTTGCTTGGATATTGCCCGTTACACAAATACAACGGAATCCCGCGTTTGCGGCTACTCATGATCATGGCGGGCCAAAATTCAACCTCCATCACGAGGCCATAAGTGGGGGAGAAGGCATTAAAAAACCGTTTAAAGGCTGCGTCATAATCGAAGGGGATATAGCAGGGCGTCAACCGCCCATCCGCAACGGCCGAAGAAAACAAACGTGCTACCTCGCGCCGTCCGGCGGGGGTGAAATGGGTGATCACAATCGGCAGGGGGCCTTCTAAAAGATGCGCAATTAAAGGCGCGGCGGAGCGGACCTCGCCCAAGGACACTGCATGAATCCAAATATGGGGGCCTTTGCGTAGTTGGTGATGGCCAAAGCGCTCGCCAAGAAATTTGAAATATTCGGGCTCACGGCGGCTGCGAAGATAGAGGTAAATTAGTACAACTGGCATGAAAATCCACCAAATTAACCGGTACATGGCCAGCATTATGCGAAGGCTGAAGGAAGGGAAGATCGGGTGTTGCGCCACAATAAGCTCTCATCTTTACTAAGCCTGGACCAATCCAAGTAACTGATCTGTAAGAGTCCTAAGTTTGGTCCGGTAGGCATCTTGTAAGCGTTCAAAGCTTTCAAGTCCACGTGTGGGTGGCGATGTAATGAGGGTGACGACATCTTCTGTGCTATGTACCGCAAAACAGGCGCCGGCTTGTCCGAGTGTCTCGAAGTCAGATGCAAAATTTTCTACCCTTGGCCCATGTAAAACCCCACAGCCAAGCTGCAAAGCCTCCCATGGATTGTGCCCCTCAACCGCGCTGAATGTACCGCCGATGAGGGCTTGCTCGGCACTGGTGTACCAAAGCCCCATTTCAGCGAAGGTGTCTGCAAGGTAGATTTGCGTTTGTGGGTCTGGCAACTCGCCACGGCTGCGAACTTTGACACTTAACCCGTCAAGCTTTGCAAGAATCTCTTCGGTCCGGCTCGGATAGCGTGGTGCCAAAATCAACAGGGGACTACCGCCTTTGGTCGATAGCAAACGTTGGGCTGCAAGGGCTAAATCTTCATCCTGAGGGTGACATGAGGCAGCCAGCCAAATTGGTCTCCCGACGGTCGCAGCGGCAAATTCTGCCCGCGTCTCGGGATCGACAAACAAAGGTGGACAATGGGGCTTGAGAGATCCGTCAATCTGAATATCTTCGCGTGCCACCAGTTTTTTGAGAGCTTTTGCTGTGTTCTGTTCCTGAGCTGAAATCAAAGCAAATTTTTTATAGGTAGTCCTAAACAAGGCCCGCACATGGGTTTTATTGCGAAAACTTGTCTCGCTCATACGCAGATTGATCAAGGCTTGCGGGATATTTCTAAGGGCTGTTTGGCGCACCAACCCTGGCCAGACATCTTGCTCCGACCAAAGCGCAAGGTCTGGCCGCCAATGGCCCAAAAAACGCCAGGTGAAAACTGGGCTGTCGAGCGGTAAGAATTGGTGTTGCGTATTTGGTGGTAGGTTTTGGGCAAAAAATGCGGCTGAGGCCTGCGTAGAGGAGGTCACCAGAAAGTGAAATTCTGGATCGCGAGTGTGCAGCTCTATGATAAGTCCGCGCAGCGCCATCACTTCCCCAAGACCCACAGCATTGAGCCAAATCAGCTTACCGCTTGGTCGCTCTGCGCTGGCAAAGCCTTGTTTTTCACGCCAACGTTCGGGGTGCTCTTTGCCACGCCTCACCCGTTTTTTGAGATACAGGCCAAGAAATGGCGCAATTAGGGATGTGGCGGCCCAGTAAAGGCCAAGGCTCACTTTTTCCGCAAGGTTATGATGAAATGTCATGGAATTTTTTTTGCATTGAACGCTGCCAAAACGCGTCGGACTTTAGCAGGTCTATAAACTTCTGCGTGGCATTTCCATCGCCAAATTCGCCCTGACGCTCATAGCGTTTGAACCAGTTTGTAGTGATGAACTCCAAGATTCCAACGGTGTCTTCCGCTGCCAGCTTGCATATGGAGGCGCTGAATGCCCGATCGGTTTGCCGTGATCCCACATCAAGCGATGGAATGCCCAGAAAGGGGGCCTCGCGCACGCCTGAAGAGGAGTTGCCCAGAATGCAGGCTGCATTGCGCAATAGCTCTGAGAAACGACTGAAGCGCATGGATGGAATGACTTTGAACTGTGCCTCAGGAAGTGTGTCGATCAATGATAAAATGCCTTCGGACCCGGGGTCATTATTGGGCTTGATTACTACAAAGTATTTGCCACTTTGCTTTAAAGCGCGAAACAGATCTGCGGCTTGTTGGCCCATGTCACCCACTTCTGAAGTGACCGAATGCAGGATGCAAATTCCATAATCGGCTTGCGCAATTTCATAGTGATCCAAAACATCTTGTAGCAAAAATTCTGATGGCTGCGCGTGAATGTCAAGCTCTGGCGAGCCAATCACATAGATTGAGTCCGCAACTTCTCCGAGAGCTTGAACGCGTTTTCCAGCAGTTTGTGAGCTGACGAAATGGCAATATGCCAGTTTAGAGTTACAGTGACGGAAAATTTCATCGATTGTCCCAGAGACCTCACCACCCTCTATATGGGCGCATTTGATATAGTTAGTAGCGCAGACCAAGGTGCATGCGACGGCCTCTACCCTGTCCCCATGAACCAACACCAAGTCAGGTTTGTTCTCAATCATAAAATCGGAAAACCCTAACATTGTTTTGGCCAGGATAACATCTTGTGGATCACTGGGTCGTTGGTTGACAAATTCATGCACGGTTGCGCCCGACAGGCGCTTGACCTCAATTTTGGTCAACCCGTAGATCTCCATCATATGCATGCCGGTGACGAAAAATGATACATCAAATCCGTTTTGGATAGCCGCTTGAGCCAAGGGTTCGATTTTACCGAAATCTGCGCGGGTTCCGGTGACAAAGAGCAGGCGCTGTTTATGGGTCATAGGGACTCTTTACTCTCAATTGGGTACATTCAAAACGGATAACTATTCTGCGTGCGGCTTCAGTCAGTCAAATCACTCCATTTGAGTTGATCATTACGATTTACAGAGCGGGTCAGGTGCTTGCCCAATACCTCATCGAATTTGAAACCGGGGATTTCTCCATTACCGGGGCGGCGCGCCCAGATATCTTTCTCGGTGATCCTATGGCCGTCAGGCAGGTTTTTGTCAGCAACAACACTAGCTCTGGCAAAGCGATAGACATCCTCTTCAGGTCCGGTACGTGTCTTCTCATTGTGAAGGGCAATATAAATTTCTTGGGATCTGTCGATCAAATGCCGTAGCTCGGCAGGGTCCATGGAGCAGGCAATGTCAGGGCCCTTACGATAGCGGCTGTCCGTGTAATGACGCTCCAAAATGCAAGCGCCCAACGCGACCGACGCCAGAGCCATTTCTGGGCCGATGGAATGGTCAGAAAACCCAATGATCGCGCCGGGGAAGGCGGTTTTGAGATCTGTGACGCCTCTAAGTGAAACAATTTCTGGTGGTGAAGGATAGAGATTGGTGCATTCAAGCAAGGCGTAATCCACGCCGGAGCCCTCAAGAATTTGAACACTTTGGCGGATACTCTCGATTGTTTGCATGCCGGTAGACATGATCACAGGTTTGCCCTTTTTGGCAATATGGCGGATCAAAGGTAGATTGTCGGCTTCACCTGATCCAATTTTAAACCCTGGCACACCAATTTCCTCCAGAAAATCTGAAGCAGAGCGTGAAAACGGGGTAGAAAGATAAATCAGCCCCAGATTCTCGGTGTAGTTTTTAAGAGCGATTTCATCGTCTTTTGACAGCGCGCAGGTGGCCATTACATCCCAAATTGACATATCCGCATTTGGTGGAAAGATCTGCTTTGCCGCCTCGGTCATTTCGTCTTCTACAAAATGTGTCTGGTGCTTGACGCATTCACAGCCGGATTTTGCCGCCAGTTGCACCATATGCTTTGCAACCTCAACGTCGCCACCATGGTTGATGCCGATCTCTGCAATTACCAAAGGTTTTTCATTTGGCCCAATTTTGCGATTTGCGATTTGCATGCTCTGCTCCAACGAAATTTTTCTCAATATAGGCCGATCACTGCGTAAGGTGAACCCAATACCTGACATTGATCCAATCTTGAGCGGCACCATAAACTTGAAGCAACGACCGCGGCCTCAAGCTTTTTCGCTGGTGTCGTGCGCATAATATTGGATCAATTTTTTTCTCAGGCCGCCCAATACAAAATCATTCCAAACCAAAACCCTGCCCTTGCTGTCCGACATATGTGTGTTCGGGAGCAAGCCAACCAATTTTTCTGGCTTCAACTCAAGGCTACACAGGGTTACCACGGACAGTTTTTCACGACGGCGACGCACCCAGGGGATGCACGCTTTTGCATAGCTTAAAATCGCATGATGCTGCATGTATTCTGTTGGAAATTTCACCGCAAAACTATTTGGTAAAGCTATCATGTCATCTTGGGCAACCCAACTTATATAGCGCTCATCTGAAATGGTGGGGCGAAATTTACGAAATTCTCCTGCCTCGTAAATGGCCAGAAATTTATCCGCTATCTCAGTCCAATATTTTGGATGAAACACCACAAACGAAGAGTTGCCCCGGGCATATCGCTTGCCCTTGGTGAGACGAAATAACAGCCGTGCGAAGGCGGAGAAGGGCAAGACAGCACTTTGGAACATGACAATAGACTTTTCATCTTTTCTGAAGTCAAAAGCCTGTTCGATAGGTCCCAAAATAGCCGTATCAAGGTCGATGTAAATTGCTGGCATATCTTTTTTGAGCAGGCCTTTTTGGAACATCGACAATTTTGCGTGACATTGGCCGCCGGTAGTGAATTCGGGTTTGTTGAATACATCTGGCAGGCCCACGGGTTCGGCGCGCGGATCTAGGTTTTTGTGAACCCGATCTGAAATCACAACAAACCGTGCCACATGGTGGTTATTTTCTGCAATTTTGGTGATGAGCTTGTTGATGTCACCGGAGCCATATTTTGTGCCCCAGCAGGTCAAAACGCACTGCCATTTTTTTGGGGGTTCAGTTCGTTTCAAAACTTTTCCTTCATCTCACACATTCTAAAAACTTAGAATATTTCCTGACAAAAAGCTGAGTGGGTGCGTCACATTATGCAAACAATCGCTTTTGGTCTGTTTATATGAGCCTCGCTGGATGAATCAAGGGAGGGTTAGGGGTCATTTCAGCGAGGCTCAGAAGACAAAGCTGGCATTTCTTTGCGCTGGACGACTTTGTGGACCGCTTAGGGCTGGTATCGTGGGCGATACTTTGCAAATATGGCCTTGAAATCTAGGAGCCTGAATAATGCGTATAATTCTCTTAGCCGTCGCCATTTTAAGCTTTGCTCAAATAGCCACTGCACAACAGCTGACCGACCAGCAGATTAAGAAATTGGCCCTCGAGGCTATTTTGGAAAACCCTGAGATTGTTATGCAAGCTGTGGCTATCATCCAGCAGCGCGAAAAGGATCGGGCAGCATCTGGAGCAAATACAGTTAGGTTGCAGCTTGAACAAGATCCAGACTCTCCCAACCTTGGCAATCCAACCGGGGATGTCACTGTTGTAGAGTTTTTTGATTACAACTGCCCCTACTGCCGTAAGGCAGGAAAAACTGTGCAGGCTTTAATGGCATCTGATGAAAATGTGCGCGTGATTTACCGCGAATGGCCAATCCTGGGCGAGGACAGTGTTTATGCCGCGCGGGCCGCATTAGCCGCGAGGACGCAAGACAAATATGAAGAACTACATTGGGCATTGATGAATGGGGAAGGTCGAGCAACTGAAGCCAGTATCCTCAAAATAGCACGTGATTTGGGCTTAGATATTGCAAAACTTCAGGTGGATATGAACAGCCCAGCAGTTGAGGCGCATATTGCAGAAAGCAGTGCGTTGGCGCGCTCCCTAGGTTTTACTGGTACGCCCGCCTTTATTGTTGGTGATCTTACGGCGCCAGGCATGCTGAGTGTGGATGAGATTGCCGCCATGGTCGCTGAAGCGCGTGCAGCAAAGTAAGATTTAGGACTACCTTTTTAGTTTCGTTAGTGTTTGGTGTCTTATTACGACAAAAACTATTGACAGCCAACAATCACGCTTCGCGTTGAATGCCGCTATGCAGGCCGGTGCGTCCGATCACTGGGACTATAACCCACCCTCGGAGGCTGCCCATAAATACGTACGCAATCACATGGATTGGACGGTGGTGGCCGATCGCTTCCGGTTTCCGCCAGTGTGATGACAATCGACTTGCTGCACAACCTATGGCGCTGATGATGGTTTAGGCCCACACGCTTGCGTAACGCTTGGCGTGCTATGACTGCCAGAGGATCAACTAGCGCTGATCCTCTGGGGTTAAGCCTTGGCGTCAACTGGTTTAGAAACAAGAAAACCCCCACTTTTTAGTCTTCTTGTGGTAAAGCCAAGTTCATTACAACGGCCAACAACGCAGTCGGTGCAACGGCGGATGTGGCCAGTGTTTTCCAGATGCCTGGCAAGTATTGAACAGCACTTGGTACTAAGTTCAAGCCTAGGCCAACTGCTAAGGAGACAGAGATAATGATCATGTTGCGGCGTGACATTTTTACTTCGGTCAGCATGTTCATGCCCGCTGCGACCACCATTCCAAACATCACGATCACACCACCGCCTAAAACAGGCAAAGGCATAGATGAAATCACGGCACCAATTTTTGGGATCAACCCGCAAATAATCAAGATCACACCAGCAATGGTCACAACATGACGTGACATTATACCTGTCATGCCGACGATACCCACGTTTTGGCTGAACGATGTATTTGGTAAGCCGCCGAAGATAGCGGCAATTGCCGTGCCCAAACCGTCGGCGTAAGTCGCACCAGAAACTTCGTCGTCGGTTGCATCACGGCCAGCGCCCGCTTTGGTTGTCGCTGTTGTGTCGCCCACAGTTTCAATCGCTGAGACAACTGAGACAAGTGTCACGCCAATTACAGCGCCTAGGCTAAATTCAAAGCCATATGGCATCACAGTTGGAACCTGAAACCATGCGGCTTTTGCAACGCCGCCAAAACTTACCATGCCCATAAACATTGCAACGAGATATCCAGCAACTAGGCCAATCAGGATTGCAGCATTTGAAACCAAGCCTTTGGTTAAAAATTTGCAAGCTAAGGATACCACTACGACGGTCAACGCGACGGTCCAATGCATCATAGAGCCAAAGCTCTCAGCTGCCATCTGGAAGTCAGCCGCACCACCAGCTGCGTATTTAATTGCAACAGGAATCAGGTACAAACCAATGGCCAAAATAACCAAGCCGGTTACCAAAGGTGGAAACATAAATCGGATTTTTTGAATTACGCTGCCGAGCGCAAAGTGAATAATACCTGCAATCAAACAAGCTGTGAGCGCGACGCTCAGGCCTTGAGTTGCAGCAACACCCGCAAGAACACCCACAAATGCAAAGCTTGTACCCTGCATGATAGGTAAACGAGCACCTATGGGGCCTAAGCCAACTGTTTGAAACAAGGTTGCGATACCAGCAAATAGCATCGCCATTTGAATGAGGTAAACTTGCTCAGCCCCGCCGAAGGCAAGACCGGCAGCCCCAGCAACAATAATCGCGGGTGTCACGTTTGACGCAAACATCGCCAAAACATGCTGCAATCCAAGTGGGATTGCTTGCTCCATAGGGGGCGTATTATCTGGATTCCCATAATCAGTAGTAGACATTTCTTTTCCCTTCGTTTTTTCTGACATCAGCATACGCCGATGCATTGCCCTTATTTTTATACGTCTGAGCGCAGATAAAGTGGTCGTGGGCTTAAGGACCACATTAAGAACCAGTTTATACAACGAAATGACGTTCCGTCAAATCAAGACTGCTGTTAGTATGTGGTAGGCAAACGCCTGTCTAAGCTAGCCTGCTGATCTCTTCCGGAATCAGATGATAGATTGTTTCCTTTAGATGGTTTTGATCACTTTTTAGAAATCTCTTTCAATAAATAATTTATAAGAATTTTGAATCGGTGCGTGGCGCAAATTGCAGTGTCAATCGTCGCACAGTCACTTGCCAAATTGGTTCTTAGATTTAAGTTAGTCCCATGTACGTAGATGGTCTTCAATATATCCGCCCGAGCAGGGCAGTTTTCCAGCAAATGCGTGCGGGGAGTTTGTCTGCTGTGCACATTACTGTTGGGTATCACGAAGACTTTCTAGGTTTGGTAGATAACTTACAGAGCTGGAACCAGTGGTTTGAGGAATGTGGTGATTTGGTTTCAAAGGCTACCACTTATATGGAGATTTTGGCGGCAAACGCAGCCGGAAAAACTGCAATCTTATTTGGCCTTCAAAATCCTTTAGCCATTGGTGCAGATCTCGCTCGTGTTGAGCTGCTGTCGCAGCTTGGCATTCGATTTTGTCAGGTAACATACAACCAGCAATCCCTACTTGGCGCTGGGTGTTTTGAGGCTCAAGATAGTGGGCTCACAGCGTTTGGACGTGAAGTTGTGGATGAAATGAACCGGGTTGGGATGATCATCGACCTGTCTCACGCTGGGCATAAAACGGCTATGGATGTGGTGGCCTACTCCACGCGGCCTGTGGCCGTTACTCACGCTAACCCAAATATTTGGCACGCAGCACCGCGCAATATCCATCATGATCTTTTACAAGCTCTGTCTGATACTGCTGGGATGGTTGGGTTCTCACTTTACCCGCATCACCTTAAATCAGGAAGTGAATGTTCTTTAATGGAGTTTTCACAGATGGCGACTGAAATGGTGGAAATCTATGGCAATGAAATGTTTGGGATTGGCTCAGACCTCTGCCAGGATCAACCCGATAGCGTGGTCAATTGGATGCGTAATGGCCATTGGCGGAAAATATCCACGCCGCCAGCCGTTTTCCCGGACTGTCCAGTTTGGTTCCGTGATAATCGAGACTTCCTTACCCTAGCGGATGGGTTGAAAGCCGCAGGTCTTCCAACGGAGCATGTAGCTGGAATTCTTGGTGATAATTGGATGGCGTTCTGGCAGAGAGGGTTTGTTCCGTCATGAAAGATGCTGTTATTGCAGAAGCTGGATTGCGCCACTCTGAGGAAGTGATGCGCTTATCGCGTATGGGGGCGATGTTTCCCTCGCGCCTCTCTTTTTTGCGAAGCCTAACCCGCCGATTGATCGCTGATAAAAGCAATGTATCCCGCCATCATTGGGATATGGACGTGGAAGGGTTTGGCACGGCTGTTTATTCCGTTGATCTCGGAGGTCATACATATTCCCTATTTGCCATAACCCAGCCGCTGGACCCGGACATGCGGACGGACCGTGTGATTGCCGAAGCTTGGGATTCAGCCTTTGTGCTCTATGACGGGCTGCCTAATGCTTTGGAGATTGCGCGGTTATCAAAGAACGCACCGCTGCAAGAACTGGGTCAGTTCACGCAAAAAGATCTCTGTCTGTCGCGTGCTAATAAATCTGTGCGTTTATTTGATCAGATCGTAACATCACTGCGTAATGGAGCTGACCTGCCCATGGGCATGATACAAGACATTGGTTATTTGATGCGCACCACAGCGGTCTATGGCAATGGCAAGTTTGGGATTGCTGACCGAAGTGAGATTGATGCGCGGCCAGGCCTTCAAGGTCCGTTCATGGCTGAAATGCTGACAGTTTGGTTAATTAGGACATTCACTCACGACTTGGTTGAACATGTGGGGGGCGGTAAGCTGCCCGATCATGTGAAGCGTCAACTTGGAATTGGAAATTCAACAGGGCTTGGAATGGCGCCGTTTTTGGTATCTCATCCTCTATTGCTGCACTCTTGGATGATTTGCCGTGAAACGGCTTTAGCGCGAGTTAGAGTGACCGAATTTGGTTTGGATACAGCGGTGCAACTGATAGATCTAAGTCGCCGAGCAGCACAACATCTGTTAGAATGGAATATTGCCGATCCGCTGCATCACGCCAGAATTGTGAAACTTCGGCGGGAATGGGCGGGGTTGACTTGTGGCCTGACCGCTGAGCTCTTGATGGCTGAGGGCGCGTTGGACAGACTGCTTTTGCAAAGTGTAGCTGGCAGTGAAGACCTTCAAGAATTGACTGTCAGCTGGATGATTGAGCCTTTTGGAGATTTGGTGGATGGGCTTACGGAGTGTATGGCAAACCCCCATGAGCCAACTCTGGATGCGGCGATGGATTGTGCCGAGCTGGGCTCAGCCCTGGCGGTTCACTGTGGCTATGCAACGGCAGTTGATTTCACAGCGCCCCATGCCACTGAGCAATTTTGGTATGTATCAGAGTCTAAGCTTGAGCCGCGTATAGGTAAGCGCCACACTGAAGCCGGAGCAGATCGTGAAAGCCCATTAGACATCACCCGACAGATACATTCTTTGGCACAAGATTTGCCAGGGCACACAGGCCCCATCTGGCAGTTCTTGGCGTATTTTCCACAACATCGTTTGGCTGTGCAGCGCGTGCAAGCCTTGGCTGACAACCCTTATTCAGAAATTAGAGACAATCTTGTAGATGCGGATATGGCTCCAGTTGATATGTTGCGG
Organism: Alphaproteobacteria bacterium UBA4588; assembly: GCA_905182195.1. Taxonomy (GTDB): domain Bacteria; phylum Pseudomonadota; class Alphaproteobacteria; order Rhodobacterales; family Rhodobacteraceae; genus Planktomarina. The sequence goes on along the minus strand of CAJJAW010000005.1, from coordinate 375,340 downwards.
TGTAAATTGTCGTTCTTTGGGGCTAGCAAATTTGATCCCAAATCACAGCTCTGGACCCGGATCACTTTGGCCCAGGGTGCGCCATTGGCCTCTGATTTGGCTGCTGGAAAAGTGTGGGATGATTGGTGGCTGCCGGTGTCGGCACCTTGAATGTTTCATCGAACCAATTAAAAATGGCTGTTTTGAAAGCCTGTAGGGGCATTGGTGTGCCTGTGGCCCAAGCCCAAGAGGTGGCCGCTGCCATTGCGGCGAGCCCATTGGCCTTGAATAAGCTTTTAGCTCATTTGGCCAAGCCGATTTCATCTGCCAGCTTTGATTTTTCATTTGGTGTAGATGTTCAAAATGCCCATCTTTTAAGAGATTTCTCAGTTTGTGCGGATGCTGTTAGTCAGGGCGCAGTGCTGGTGATCCTTAGGGGAGTAGCTAAGTGTGACGTTACGCAGGCTCTGGCGCAATATCACGGTGTTTCAGCTGAGATGGACAATGGGGATTTGCATGTTGCTCCACATCAGTATCCCGCCCAAAAGTCTGGAAGATGCAAGGTCGACCCCGATGATTGGCGGAGGCTAGGCGTATACGCGGCATTAACCTATGTACCAGAAACTGATGCATCGCGGCTGGCTGGCGCCGGCGCAGGCCTCACGGATAACGATTAATTAGCTACTGTCTCAGAAAATACATCTGTTGGATAGCGTACATTCTCAAGATACAGCCCGTCTGACGGGCAAACCGGCCCACATGCAGAACGATCCTGTGCCGCAAGCGCCTTTGCCATGCGCTCAGGCTGCCAAGCGCCAGCCCCCACACGTTCGAGCGAGCCCACCAAGCTACGTACCTGGTTGTGCAAGAAACTGCGGGCTTTCACGTGAAAGCGAATTTCGGTGCCGGCGTGGTAGCCATGTTCAGACATGTCCAAAACATCCAACGTCTTGATTGGACTTTTAGCTTGGCACATTGTGGAGCGAAATGTGGTGAAATCATGGGTCCCGATTAAATAAGCAGCTCCTGCACGCATCGCGCCAATATCCAAAGGATGCCGCGACTGCCAGACGAGTCCAGCATCATGAGTGACGGGGGCTGATCGGCAGACCAGACGAAAGAGATAATCTCGACCAAGTGCTGAAAACCGTGCGTGCCAGTTTGGATCTACAATTGCGCAGGCGATGATAGAGATTTTATCTGGTCGAAGATGAAAATTCAACGCACCTTTTAGGCGGTCACAGTCCCAGTCCTTTTGCATGTCACAGTGCGCCACTTGGCCGAGGCCATGCACGCCGGTATCTGTGCGCCCAGCTGCTGCAACAGTGGGTAGATCCGGCTCCAACTTTGCGAGAGCTAGTTCAAGCGCACTCTGAATCGTTGGCAGCGCATTTTGACGCTGCCAGCCGTAAAATCTTTGGCCATTGTATTCAATTTTAAATGCATATCTGCGCATGTTTTCGGCATTAAACTGTGCTATAGGATTTGGCAATTGCTGCTCTCATGGCAACAGATATGGAAATTCTTATTCTGAGAGGATCCAAGTAAAGGAATAAGATGATATTGTCAGCGACATCATACTGGTTTGAAAATGCAGAAAAGGGGAATGTGCCCTCTGCCCACCACGTCTTGGCGCAACCGCACCTGTTTTTACCCTCAAGAGTAAAACCTTTGCAAATATTACGCCAGAAAGCACTCCAGTTTTTGATTGCAGATGCGCGGTGAAGGTTCAGTTAGTAAAAGGCGTAGCTTCTGATGCGGCTGAAATTAGTCAAGTCTTGGAGGATTGGGCTGAGGCCACAAGCTGGCTACCAACCGTGGATAGTGCCATTGAACGGGCGGATTATGGCCGTTGGCTATTGGAGCATACACAGGTAACAATTTTACATTATAATTCTCAATTTGTTGGTTTTTTGGCTCTTGAAGGTAATATTGTGCAGTCGCTTTATATCAAAGCGGCGTTCCAACGGCTTGGCTTCGGACAGGCGGCGATAAACTATGCACAGGAACAATTCAATGAGCTGAGGTTGTGGGTATTTCAGGCTAATACTGATGCACAGAAATTTTACCAAAAGTTGGGTTTTGAAGCCGTAGAGACTACAGATGGGCAGGACAACGACTATGGCTTGCCTGACATCTTCTATTTGTGGGAGCTGTCCGATAGTTGAAGCAGTTATTCACTGTGATAGTTAGTGTCGAGTAGATAGCCCGGCATATTCTGTTGAAGCTCAAGCTGTGGACTTGGTGATGACATAGTAGTCAAGTATAATGTTGTGATCTGTATTTAAGAATAGAATTTGACTAGAATGGGCAGTATGAATGGAATAGTTTTTTGTGTTAGTTAAATAAAGTTAAATAATAAAAACGATATAATATGACTCCATACATGTTCTGAAAAGCTCTCTCCGGGATGCCAGTTGTACAGCGGTGAATAGCTGCCTATAACTGCTACAAGATGGTACGGATATTGATCATTCTACGAATTATATCCCCGGCGCTGTGATCATGCAGTCGCCGGGCCAATGGCGTTGCAACCCAGTGCGCCCCCCTTTTTCAGTTTTTCAAAAAGAGACGCGATATGTCAGACAACACAGTTGACTACAAAGCTACCCTTAATCTGCCTAAGACGGATTTTCCAATGCGTGCGGGATTGCCCAAACGTGAGCCAGAGTGGTTGGAGCGTTGGGCTGAGATCGGTATTTATGACCGTTTACGCAAGAAAACAGAGCGGGAAAGCTTTACGCTACATGATGGCCCGCCCTATGCTAATGGTAGCTTGCATATAGGCCATGCACTGAACAAGATCCTAAAGGATATGGTTGTGCGCTCGCAACAGATGATGGGCAAAGATGCGCGCTATATCCCTGGATGGGATTGCCATGGTCTGCCAATTGAGTGGAAGATCGAAGAGAAATATAGGAAAAAAGGTCGTGATAAAGATGAAGTTCCAGTATTGGAATTTCGTCAAGAATGTCGCGAATTTGCTGAAGGTTGGGTTGATATCCAACGCGAAGAATTTAAGCGGCTTGGCATCACTGGAAAATGGGAAAACCCTTATCTGACGATGGATTTTCATTCTGAACGGGTGATTGCAGCAGAATTCCAAAAGTTTTTGATGAATGGCACTCTATATCAGGGCTCAAAGCCTGTGATGTGGTCACCTATTGAGAAAACAGCTTTGGCAGAGGCTGAGGTTGAATACCATGACAAGGAAAGTTTTACCGTCTGGGTGAAATTCAAAGTGATGGGTACCGGTGATGCAACCCTGGACAGCGCTAAAGTTGTGATTTGGACCACAACACCTTGGACCATGCCGTCTAATAAGGCTGTGGTTTATGGTGCAGGTATTTCTTACGGCCTTTATGAAGTGATTGGCCGACCAGAAGAATGCTGGGCTCGCATTGGGGAGCGATTTATTCTGGCGGATAGACTGGCCGAGGACGTGCTGGGCCGAGCGCGGCTTGATGCCACGATGTTCCGCAGACTTTGTAATGTTAAGCAAGATGATTTAGCTAAAATTCAGCTGCTGGCATCCAGTTGCATGGTGCTAAAGATGGCGAAGGTGAATGGGACGACATCCGTGACTTTAGGGCTGCTGATTTTGTGACCGATACTGAAGGCACAGGTTTTGTGCATTGTGCGCCCTCGCATGGAATGGAAGAGTTTGAACTCTACCGTGATCTTGGTATGTTGGAGCAAGTCATAACTTACAACGTCATGGAGGATGGCCGTTTTCGCGCTGACTTGCCGTTCTTTGGCGGTAAGGCAATCCTAAAGCCAAATGGCAAAGAGGGTAACGCTAATGGTGCTATCATCGAAAAGCTCACCGAGGTTGGTGGGTTGCTGGCACGTGGTAAAATCAAACATAGCTACCCTCACAGCTGGCGCTCAAAAGCCCCTGTTATCTATCGTAATACGCCACAATGGTTTGCTGCAGTCGATAAGCCCGTCAATGATGGATTGGATACTTATGGAAAATCCATCCGCGATCGAGCGCTGACATCGATCGATGAGCTGGTCACTTGGACGCCTCCTACTGGCCGCAACCGCTTGTATTCGATGATTGAAGCACGGCCTGATTGGGTATTGTCGCGACAACGTGCTTGGGGTGTCCCTCTGACCTGTTTCACAAAAAACGGTAGCCTTCCAACTGATGATGATTATTTGTTACGGAATGAGGCTGTTAACGCTCGTGTTCTAGAGGCCTTTGAAGTTGAAGGTGCTGATGCTTGGTACAAAGATGGCGCAAAAGAACGGTTTTTAGGTGGTATTGTGACGCCTGAGGACTATACGCAGGTGTTCGATATCTTGGATGTTTGGTTCGACAGTGGATCAACACACGCTTTTGTGTTGCGTGACCGTGAGGACGGTAGCGAGGACGGTTTGGCTGATCTCTATCTGGAGGGTACCGACCAACACCGAGGTTGGTTCCATTCATCCATGCTGCAATCTTGTGGAACCCAAGGTAGGGCGCCTTATCGTGGTGTCCTGACCCATGGCTTCACTCTGGATGAAAAGGGCATGAAGATGTCCAAATCCATCGGCAACACCGTGTCTCCTGATGATGTTACCAAGCAATATGGTGCAGATATTCTCCGACTTTGGGTTGCGCAGTCTGATTACACTAATGATCTGCGAATTGGTCCTGAAATTCTGAAAGGCGTGGCAGATAGTTATCGTCGTTTACGCAATACGATGCGCTTTATGCTGGGGGCACTTTCAGATTTCAGCGAAGCGGACAGGGTCGAACCGGACGCAATGCCAGAGCTGGAGCAATGGGTTTTGCACCGTTTGGCTGAGTTGGATAAGATAGTGCGTGATGGTTACACTGCTTATGATTTCCAAGGTGTTTTCCAAGCGTTATTTCAGTTTGCAACGGTTGATTTATCATCTTTCTATTTTGATATCCGCAAAGATGTACTTTATTGTGATGGTAATACCGCAGATCGCCGCGCTGCACGTACGGTCTTGGATTTACTGTATCACAGGCTCACAACATGGCTGGCACCTGTGCTTACCTTCACGATGGAAGAGGTTTGGCTCGAACGCAATCCAGGCGCTGATAGCTCAGTGCATTTGGTGGATATGCCCATGACGCCTGATGAATGGTCTAATCCTGATTTAGCAGAAAAATGGGCCACCATTCGCCAAGTTCGTCGTGTGGTTACGGGGGCATTGGAGGTTGAGCGCCGTGAAAAGAATATTGGTTCCAGCCTAGAGGCTGCGCCGATAGTATATGTCGATGCTGTGACTATGGATGTATTAAAATCTGTTTCTTTTGCCGATCTCTGCATCACATCTGGAGTTGAAATTTCTGATCAAGCCGCTCCTGAAGGCGCGTTCACATTGGATGATACCATCGGGATTTATGTGTGTTTTGCCAAAGCTGAAGGTGCAAAATGCGAACGCTGTTGGAAAATTCTGCCAGATGTGGGGAAGTATGGCCATTTGGGTGTCTGTGGCCGCTGTAATGCAGCACTTGGATAGAGCCAAAGCTGCATAACTATTTCGAGGGGTGGGTCTTGCTCCTCGATCTATTTCCTAAATGGAAGGCCGTAAAACCACGCTAATTCTTTGTGAGTACGCGCCATGACTGTCCTAGTTTTCTGTGCTGTTCTTATTGCTGCCCTGCTACATGCAGGTTGGAACGCTTTGGTCAAAACTGGAAATAACAAGCAAACTGCTATGTTGATTTTGACCCTTGCGCATGCATTCTTTGGGCTCTGCCTTATTCCGTTTCTCCCTATGCCTCAGGGTGAGGTCTGGATTTGGCTGCTAGCTTCTGGATTTACCCATATGTTTTACCAACTATTTTTGGGATTTGCCTATGAGCGTGGTGACCTCAGCCGAGTGTACCCTATTGCGCGTGGTGGCGCGCCAATGATTGTTTTGACCGTCAGTGTCTTATTTGGGGTTGATACATTGCGCGGGTTTGATTTTTTAGGAATCTTAGTGCTTGGATTAGGCATTTTACTTATGGCCCGGGGAGTGTTTAATTCGGACGAAGATCATAAGCTAATTTTTCTTGCTGTTGGCTCAGCCTGTGCCACTGCCTGTTACTCTTTGATCGATGGTCTTGGCGCGCGAGTCATGGGTGACGCGCTCGCTTATGTATCCTGGCTACTGATTTTTTCGGCGATTTTCTATACGCCAGTCATATTTTTCTTGCGGGGCCGCTCTGTTTTACCCCAAAATTCTTCCCAAATTTCTGTTGGGTTACTGACCGGATTTGCGTCCTTTGTGGCTTACGCTATTGTAGTATGGGCGATGACCCAGGCCCCAATCGCTTTGGTAACGGCGTTGCGCGGGAGTAGCATTTTATTCGCGATGATTTTTGGCTGGTTTTTCTTTCGTGAACAAATGGGCTTATCCAAAGTTTTGGCTGGAATTATGATCGTGATTGGGATTATTTTAACTCGATTTTAGGCGTCTTTTGCTATGAGTTCTTGTGCAATTCCGGCAAATAACAAATACGTTGAGGTAACCAACAGGCCCAAATTTGCGGCGGGCACTTCTGTAAAGTTGCCCCAAGCCGCCCAAGCCGCAAACCCAACCCAAGCTAATGCGACTGGCAGTGTTACAAGGCGCCATCGCTCGGTACGTACCGGGTGTACAAATTTGAGTGGTAAGAACATTGAAATAGCTAACAAGGTGACAAACCCAAGGATGACCCAGTGGTTTGGCGTGGTCGCAAAAATCACGATTACAGCCATGTTCCAAGCGCCTGGGAATCCATGAAAGGAATTGTCTCTAGTTTTCATGCGTGTATCTGCAAAATACATTGCACTAGCAAAGGTGATAACAATAATTGCAACCCAACCTGACCAGCCTGCCAACAATCCACTAGCAAACAAGGCATATGCTGGAATGAACACATAGGTTAGATAGTCGATGATCAAATCCAAAAGTACGCCATCGAAGATGGGCGCGTTTGTTTTTACATTATAGCGGCGTGCTAACGGCCCATCGATGCCATCTACAAAAAAAGCAACAACCAACCAGACAAACATCATATCCCATTTTTCATTCACCGCTTCCAGCATCGCTAGCATGGCAAAGACCGCTCCGGTTGCGGTAAGAAAATGTACAGCTAAGGCTTTTGCACGAATATTCATGATGTTCATTAAACAGAAAGACCTGTAAGTGGCAATCAGGCTTTTGGATGGGCCGCGTTGTAGACCTCCATCAACCGTGCTGTATCTACAGCGGTGTAGGCCTGCGTACTTGATAGTGAGGTATGACCCAACAATTCTTGGATTGTTCGCAAATCTCCACCGGCGTTCAACAGATGAGTGGCAAAGGAATGGCGCATCGCGTGAGGAGTCGCAGTAGCGGACAGGCCCAATTGCATCCGTGCTGATCTCATTGCTTTCTGAACCAACCCAGGGCGTAACCCACCACCGCGCACACCGCGAAATAACGGTAGTTCAGTTTCCATTGGAAATGGGCACAGCTTCGCATATTGCGCAACAGCGATCTTAGTGATTGGTAGAACTGGCACAATCCGTTCTTTGCCACCCTTGCCGATTATCCGTAACACGTCAGGCAGCGGGTGATCCGTCCCTGAGAGGCCTAAAGCCTCAGATATCCTTAGGCCGCAGCCGTAAAGCATAGTTAAAACGGCGGTATCCCTAGCGGCAACCCAATTCTCAGGGGCCTGTGTTTCCACGGCTTCAATCATCTCACGAGCGGCCTTGATGGCAAGGGGGCGTGGCAATTTGCGTTCAAATTTTGGTGATCTGGCCTGCAAAACTGCTGTGGGCTGAAGGTCATGGCGCTCTGCCAGCCAGTGAAAAAATGTTTTCACTGCAGATAGCGCGCGCGCTAGGCTGCGGCTGCTAATGCCGCGGCCGCGTTCGTGGGCCATCCAAGCTCGCATGTCGCGGGTGTGAATATTGCTCAAAGCTGCAAGACCCTGTGGCCCACTTCGATGTCTAGCCATGAATACAATAAAACTCAAAACATCAGATGTGTAGGCACTTACTGTATTGTCAGCTGCAGATTTTAGGGCACGTTCATGGCTCAACCAATGCTGTACCGCATCGCGTGCTTCTGGACAGATGAGATTAAATTTATCCGCAGGTTCCATCGGCAAAATACCTCTATACAAGCCATCTACGAACGGCGCGCTCATAAACTTTGCCGAAAAATGTCAAAAGATCGGTGCCCTGTACGGGTGAAAACTGGTTGGGGTCTTTGGCGCCTAAAATTAACAATCCAGGCACAGTTCCATCGCCAAAATCCAACTGTATGCAGGCCTCTGATTTTATCTCACAGGAGGTGCCAGCGTAAATAGATGCGTTTGGTGCTGTCACAGCGCGGAGGGTCACTTTGATGTCGCCTGAAACGGTACTAGCTTGTAGATACTCTGTGACGAAGCCAGTAGGCGCGGGGATCAACACATTACTAAGATGAGCTAGCGAGGGATCCGGCTCTTGTTGTTTCGCTTCTAACACGAGACACGCAAAATCTATACGCATAATGTCTGGCATGTCTTTACCTGTCATTACAAGAAAGCTCTCAAAGCTACTAGATTCCATTATCTTAAGTATAGCTCGGTTGATTTGCTGGGTTCCAGCAAGATTGTCATATGCCGCGGCAATCACAGATCGGTGGGTGGCTTCGAGCTTGCCAAGCTGAATTTCGAGGCGTTTCATTGCAACGCCGCGCAGATCAACAATATTCGCGCCGCGCAGTTCTTCATTGGCCAAAATCAAAGCGCGCATAACAGAAGGATCATCTAAAACAATCCTAGGATTATTAATAATTATGTCGCGTAAGGTTTTTTCTGTTTGCGTCTTGGTTTGTGGGTCCATGGCATGCCTCGTTTGCTGCTCTGGTGGTTTATCCATTATTTGTAGACAGCCATATTGTAATCCTAGAGGATTTTCTGTCCTGTTTTTGCCCAATCTGACATAAATTGTTCAAGGCCTTTGTCTGTGAGCGGATGATTGGCTAGTGATTTGATTACATTTGGCGGTGCAGTGATCACATCGGCTCCAATTAATGCAGCCTGTGTTACATGATTTACGGTGCGAATTGAAGCGGCCAAAATCTGTGTGTCAAAACCAAAGTTGTCATAGATTTGGCGAATATCAGCTATCAAATCCATACCATCGATGTTCACATCGTCAAGGCGGCCTATGAAAGGACTTATGAATGTTGCGCCCGCTTTAGCGGCCAAGAGCGCCTGGTTTGCACTAAAACAAAGAGTGACATTTACCATTTTACCCTCACCTGACAGTATTTTACAAGCTTTTAGTCCGTCCCAGGTTAGTGGCAATTTAACTGTGATATTAGAAGCAATTTCCGCAAGCTTGCGGCCTTCTGCGATCATGGCTTTTGATTCAGTTGCGACAACTTCGGCGCTCACCGGACCTGAGACTAAGTCACAGATTTCTTTGGTTACTTCGATTATGTCTCGACCTGATTTCATGATCAAAGATGGGTTTGTAGTAACGCCGTCCACCATACCCAGATCATTTAATTCGGCAATTGCATCAATTTCAGCAGTATCAACAAAAAATTTCATGACTTATGTCCTTGATAGGTTGGCCTTCGTTGATGGAAGCTTTACCTTAGTTCTATAGGTTCTAAAACCCCTGCTACTAAGGAAATGACGTGTCTGAGCCCCAATTCTTTAACGAAGGTGATTTGGTTGCTGTTTTAACCAGCCAACCGCTAGATCGCATGCTGGATTATAAGGCTCCTGAAGGTGGGTGCCTGGCTGGGAGCATTCGTGGAGGTTCCATTAGGCCCCCGCAAAGTTTTGGGTGTGGTATGGGCACCAGGCATGGGCGATTTTGATTATGCTAAAACACGCTCGGTTATTCAGGTATTGGATGTGGCGCCGATGTTGCAAAGCATGCAAAAGTTTTTGCGCCGTGTGTCGGATTATACGCTCACGCCGATGCCAAAAATGCTGCGCCTGGCAACACGTGCTCCAGGCTTGGGCGATCCAACCTCGATGCGGCATGTATACCGGATAGGTGATGTTGAGGTTACCCGAATGACAGATACCCGACAGCGGGTTTTGGCTTTGTTTGAGGAATTTCCAGAGCAGTGTTTCACACTAAAAGAATTGGCTGAAGCTGCTGAGGTCACTACGTCTGTGGTCAGAGGTCTGGTTAAGCTGGGTGCAGTGGCAGAACATGCCACTCCACAAGACATGCCATTCCCAATGTTAGATCCGTCGTTGCCTAGTAAAAAGTTGTCGGATGATCAAGAGGCAGCGGTAGAGTATCTAAAAGGTAATGAGGCTGGATATAGCACCACGCTTTTGAAAGGCGTTACTGGGTCGGGCAAAACTGAAGTATATCTTGAAGCAGTGGCAGCCTGTTTGAAGCAAGGGCGCCAAGCTTTAGTATTGCTGCCTGAAATTGCACTAACTTCTGAATTTCTGACGCGGGTAGAAGCACGCTTTGGGGCCCGCCCTGCGGAGTGGCACTCTGGTGTCACCATGACTGAACGGCGGCGTACTTGGAAAATGGTTGGCCAAGGAAATGCACAGATGGTGGTAGGTGCGCGGTCTGCGTTGTTTTTGCCATTTCAGGATTTAGGGCTGATTGTTGTCGATGAAGAACATGACAGTAGTTATAAACAAGAGGATGGCGTGCTGTATAATGCTCGCGACATGGCGGTGTTACGTGCTTCATTGGTGGGTGGGCAAGTGGTGCTCGCCAGCGCAACACCAAGTCTGGAAAGTTGGGCTAATGTTGAGTCTGGTAAGTATAGAAAAATTGATCTGAAAAGTCGGTTTGGCGTAGCTAAAATGCCAGAAATGCGTGCGATTGATATGCGTAAAGAAACCTTGCCAGGGGATTGCTGGATATCTCCGAGCTTACATAAAATGGTGGTGGACCGCATCAAAGTAGGTGAGCAATCTTTATTGTTTATTAACCGGCGTGGCTATGCGCCGGTCACCCTTTGCCGAGCATGTGGTAATCAGGTGGGTTGCGACAGTTGCGACGCTCGGATGGTCGAGCACCGGTTTTTGAAGCGGTTGATGTGCCATCAATGCGGTGAGACCAAGCCAGTGCCAAAGATTTGTCCCAGCTGTAAGGCTGAGGGTCGGTTGGCTGTGGTAGGCCCAGGTGTGGAGCGATTGGCGGAAGAGGCTACTGCGCTGTTCCCGGATGCCAAAGTGGCGGTACTATCGTCTGATATGTTCGGCTCGGCACGCGCATTAAAGGCCCAAATTGCAGCGTTGGCCGCGGGAGAGGTGGATGTGATTATTGGTACTCAGCTTGTGGCTAAGGGCCATAATTTTCCTCTGCTCACTCTTGTTGGGGTGATTGATGCAGATTTGGGCCTACAGGGCTCAGATTTGCGTGCGGCAGAACGGACTTTTCAACTGATGCGTCAAGTGGCGGGCCGAGCAGGGCGGTCGGACAAGCCTGGAGTTGCAATTTTGCAAACCCATCAACCGGAACATCCAGTTATCCGGGCTATTTTGGGTGGGGATGAAGAAACCTTTTGGCGAACAGAAGCGCGTGAGCGTGAGGTGGCAGGGGTGCCACCCTATGGCCGGCTTGTGGGCGTAGTTCTATCGTCAAATAATGAGCAGGAGGCCTTTGATGTCGGTCAAGCTATGGCACGAAATTGCATACCGCTGACGAAAATAGGGGCCCAGGTTTTCGGCCCAGCTCCTGCGCCTATTGCTCGCATACGTGGGCGGCATCGGGTAAGAATTTTGGTTAAAGCTAGTAAATCAGCACCAATCCAAACTGCCCTGACTGAGTGGGCAGCGCAGTTTGAATTGCCTAACTCGCTGCGGCTATCTATAGATATTGATCCACAAAGCTTTTACTAATTTTTGTTATTATTGGGCGGCGATTGGACCAGACACCTCATCAGGATCTGCCAAGGCCACAATATCAAACATGATCCGGTTTAATTCGAAATCTTTTGGCGTATAGACCCTCGAAATGCCCATAGCGCGCAACTGGTCTGCGTCACCTTCCGGTATAATACCTCCCACCACCACTGGAATATGGCTAAGATCCGCCTGTTCCAGTTTGCGCATGACGTCCTTCATCAAAGATATGTGGGATCCTGACAGAATTGATAAGCCAATCACGTGCGCATTTTTATCTTGCGCGGCGGCTATAATCTCATCCGGCGTAAAGCGGATACCCTCATAGGAAATTTCCATACCACAGTCGCGGGCCCGAGCTGCGATTTGTTCGGCACCATTTGAATGGCCATCGAGTCCGGGTTTGCACATCAAGAACTTTAATTTACGTCCTAACTTATCACTTACAGTGGCCACAGACTCGCGAATGTCTTCCAGTCCTTCAGTGTGGTTGGAGGGATTAGCACTCACCCCAGTTGGACCTCGGTATTGGCCAAAGGCCTGTCGGACGATATCGCCCCACTCCCCAGTTGTGACTCCAGCTTTGGCCGCAGCTATTGAAGGTGGCATAATATTACTGCCATCAACGGCGGCCTTACGTAGAGCGTTTAAGGAGGTTTGTGCGGCCTCTTGGTTGCGGTTGGCGCGCCAGTTGTGCAAGTGCTCAATCTGCTCGACCTCTGTCGCGGGGTCAACATTCATAACAGCATCTTCACCGGTGGTCAGGGGGCTGGGCTCACCCGTTTGATACGCGTTCACGCCCACAACTGTCATTTCGCCGCTTTCGATTTGACTGATGCGGGCAGCGTTAGATTCTACCAAGCGCGATTTCATGTACTCTATTGCTTCAACCGCACCGCCCATGCTGTCAATCAAAGCCAATTCAGCCAATGCGCCGTCTTTTAGCGCTGCAACTTTGCGTTCCACGGCTGGATTTTCATCAAATAGATCGTCATATTCTAAGAGATCTGTTTCGAATGCCATGATCTGTTGCATGCGGAGAGACCATTGTTGGTCCCATGGCCGTGGTAAGCCTAATGCTTCATTCCAAGCTGGTAATTGAACTGCTCTCGCACGGGCTTTTTTTGACAGGGTTACCGCCAACATTTCAATCAAAATTCGATAGACGTTGTTTTCGGGTTGCTGCTCGGTCAGGCCGAGAGAATTGACCTGCACTCCGTAGCGAAAGCGCCGCATTTTAGGGTCGTCTACTCCGTATCTATCAATACAAATGTGGTCCCAAAGATCAACAAAGGCGCGCATTTTGCACATTTCAGTTACAAAACGGATGCCAGCATTTACAAAAAAACTGATGCGCCCAACCATTTCACCAAAATGTTCTGGTGGGACTTTGCCTTGTAAATCATCCAATACCGCAGTTGCAGTAGCCAAAGCGAAGGCCAGCTCCTGCTCTGGCGTCGCACCCGCTTCTTGCAAATGGTACGAACACACGTTCATCGGGTTCCATTTGGGCAAATGCTCGCGGGTATAGGCGGCAACATCGGTAATCATACGCAAAGATTGTTTTGGAGGACAAATATATGTACCCCTGCTCAAGTATTCCTTAATAATATCGTTTTGGACAGTGCCCTGAAGGGCCGCCGGATCTACACCCTGCTCTTCGGCTGCAGCTATATATAGAGCGAGCAGCCAAGGTGCAGTTGCATTGATTGTCATTGAGGTGTTCATTTTATCTAATGGGATATCTGCAAAGAGAGCGCGCATATCGCCCAAATGACAAATTGGAACTCCAACTTTTCCCACCTCACCACGGGCAAGAATATGGTCGCTGTCATAGCCTGTTTGAGTCGGCAGATCGAATGCCACAGATAAGCCTGTTTGGCCTCTGGACAGGTTAGAGCGGTATAGCGTATTTGAGGCTCGGGCTGTAGAATGACCGGCATAGGTTCGAAATAACCATGGGGGGTCTTTTTTCACTTTCGTCACAACGGCCCCTAGAGTTTCATTCGTAAGATTAATGCGTTTTATAGATTAATGGGGGAATAATACAAGCCTGTCAATTCATAGTGCTATGGCTATTTTTGTATCTAGTAGTTATTTTTTGTAGCAGATCTCTGGGAGGTAAATTTTTTCTATATATCTATTTATGCGAGTAGTGATCAAAGTGAACTAATGGCTTGGTCGTCGCGTTGAGTCCTAAAAATAATATAAAATATGGCTAATTTATAATTGAAATACTTTCACCGAACTCTGGTTTGTTGGGAAAGAGCCTATGTCGCGTCGTGGGTGTCTGCAGTATTTTACTACGAAAATTTATTGATCTTGGCTATCAAGGATACTGCTTCTATTAGAATACAAAAAAGGTAGTGGTCTGTTGTCTTAATTTTAACACCCTTCATCATAAATTCTTCTAGTAATTAAATTACAAAATTATATAAAAATTAGTTGCATTATTACGCTCCTAATTTTAATTAGGAGGGGCATAGATCGATTCTATGCGTAAGAAAAAAAATATAGAGGTTCTCCCATGCCATTGGATTTAAACTCGCCTTTGACCACCTTTTTAGCGGTAAAAAAAGATCTCTATGAAATGGGTGAAATGCCACCTTTAGGGCATGTGCCAAAACAAATGTACGGTTGGGCTATTCGCAGAGAGCGTCACGGAGAGCCTGACACCGCAATGTTGCAAGAGGTTTTGAATGTTCCAGAGCTCGATAACTATGATGTATTGGTATTGGTAATGGCGGCAGGAGTAAATTATAATGGTGTTTGGGCTGCTTTGGGTGTGCCTATCAGCCCTTTTGATAGTCATAAACAACCTTATCATATTGCGGGCTCAGATGCCTCTGGAATCGTTTGGGCAGTCGGTGCGAAAGTAACTCGATGGAAAATTGGTGATGAGGTTGTAGTTCACTGCAATCAAGATGATGGCGATGATGAAGAGTGCAATGGTGGTGACCCGATGTATTCAACCTCGCAACGTATTTGGGGCTACGAAACATCAGATGGATCCTTTAGCCAGTTCACCCGCGTTCAAAGTCAACAGTTGATGCCCAGACCACAACATCAAACTTGGGAAGAAAGTGCCTGCTATACCTTGACCCTTGCCACAGCCTATCGGATGCTGTTCGGGCATGCACCCCATGAATTAAAGCCGGGGCAGAATGTACTGATTTGGGGCGCGTCAGGCGGGCTTGGGTCATATGCGGTGCAATTGGCTAGTGTGGTGGGTGCTAATGCGATTGGTGTGATCAGCGACGAAAGCAAACGTGATTTTGTTATGGAGCTTGGCGCTAAGGGCGTGATCAACCGGCGTGATTTCAATTGTTGGGGGCAAATGCCGACCGTAAACACCCCAGAGTATGCGTCTTGGTTTAAAGAGGCGCGCAAGTTTGGTGCTGCTATTTGGGACATCACGGGCAAAGGAAACAACCCAGACTTGGTTTTCGAACATCCTGGCGAAAGCACCTTTCCCATCTCTACTTTTGTCTGCAAGAAAGGCGGTATGGTGGTCATTTGTGCGGGAACCACAGGCTATAATCTTACTTTGGACGTACGCTACATGTGGATGCACCAAAAGCGTTTGCAGGGCTCGCATTTTGCAAACCTAAAGCAGGCGGCAGCTGCCAACCGGCTAATGTGTGAAAATAAGTTAAATCCTTGCTTATCGGAAGTTTTTGATTGGAATGATCTACCAGAAGCTCATATGAAAATGCGCCGCAATGAGCACTTGCCGGGCAATATGTCCGTTCTGGTCCAAGCGCCTTGTGGCGGTTTGCGAACAGTTTCTGAGACCCTATCTGCGATGTGTTGAGGCTCGATGCAGGTCCAAAATTTGAGGTGTACTATTTATTTATTTTTTGGTGCTGAGGGCTGTTGATTGCTCTGGTCCCAGTCTGCGCCATTGGCTACACAAGGGCATGTCAGCAACACAAATTCACTATTCTGATGATCAGGCACAAGCTTATGACACTATAAGTGATATATTGCGCTCAGCGGGTGTGGATATTGAGAATAGTGGTCTCACAGCGACCCGTGAGGGCAAAACCAGAATTGCTGCAGTGATTGGTAAGGCTGGATCTGGCAAAACTCTGCTTTTGGCGCAACTTTACCACGCTCTCAAAGAGGCGGGTATGAATATTGTCTCGGGTGACTATGAGGCTCGTTCACGCAAAGACCGGCGCACATTGGCAATTTTGGCTCCCACTAATAAAGCAGCCAGCGTGTTGCGCAATCGCGGGGTACCAGCCACAACTATCCACCGCATTCTTTATACCCCGATGTATGACCCAGAGTATGAAAAAATTGCGGAATGGCTTGGTGGCAACGGGCCACGTCCTGAAATTGAGGGGGTGACAGATATTTCCCTAGACCGCGCACACAATTTCTATGCATCGAATGCCTCAATTCCAGGGGCATTGGCTGCAGCTGGGTTGCGCGGGTCGGATTTCATCACTGGGTGGAAGCGCCGCGAAGATCCGTTGGATGTGGGGTTTGTTGATGAAAGCTCGATGCTGGATGCAAAGCAGCTGGAAGATTTGCAAGAGATATTCCCCACCTTGATCCTCTTTGGTGATCCCGCGCAATTGGCGCCAGTTAATCAGTCTGGCGCCATGGTGTTTGATTCATTGCCTGAGGGCCGACGTTTGGTACTCAGCCGGGTGCACCGGCAAACACAAGACAACCCCATCCTAGATTTGGCGCATGCACTGGGAGACCCCGCACTACAATTTGCAGATTTTGAAAGCATGGTGGAGGAGGCGGCCCGAAGAGATGGACGTGTGATCATTAGCCAAAGGGTTGAGTCTGACCTCATGGCACGCTCGCCTGTTTTAGTATGGCGCAATGTAACCCGGATCAAGCTTATACAAGCATTCCGTAGTGCCTTTAATGCGCCGCTAGAGGAGTTGTTGGCCGGCGAGCCTCTAATCTGTGATGGTATAGAATTGCCCCTGAAACATCGCAAAAAAAGGCTAGATCTTGAGGCACGCGGCTTGATTAAGGGAGCGCAGGTTGTGTATTTGGGACCAGGCCGAAAGCCAGGGTTTTCGCGCTTGCACGTGATTGGCGCTGAACAGCCGCAGCTGAGCGCTGCCAGTATCGTGAAAATTGAAATGCCAGATGAGGAAGAGCCGTTTATCCCCTTTGCAGCCCGCATGGGAGCAACTTTTTTGCATGGAGCTGCGGTGACAATCCACAAAGCGCAAGGCTCGCAATGGGATACCGTGCAGGTGTTCGCACCTGATATTAATGTGGCCGCAAAAATGAACCGGAGCGAAGCTGGAACCCAGCTTTGGAAACGTTTGGCCTACGTAGCGATTACTCGTGCTGAAAATCGATTAATCTGGGTAGTGCGCAACCGATTGGCCCGTCCTAGTGGACCTTTGGCCGTAGACGATTTGACGGTTGAGATGCCTAATTTTGAACTAACGAGGGAGCCGTTGGAAGATCAGCAAGATGGGACGTTTTAGACGCCACGCTGGTTATAGTTTTGCCTCAATAGCATCCCAGATCAAACCTGCCACATTGGTACCATCAAAGCGCTGTAATTCTTGGAGACCCGTGGGCGAGGTGACATTGATCTCAGTCAAATAATTGTCAATCACATCAATGCCCACAAAAATCTGACCCTTTTCACGCAACGTTGGCCCGATGGCCGCACAGATTTCAAGGTCTTGCGTTGTTAGACCCACCTTTTCCGGGCGCCCGCCGACATGCATATTGGAGCGCGTTTCACCGGGCGCAGGGACGCGGTTAATTGCACCAACAGCTTCTCCATCAACTAATATTACACGTTTATCGCCATTGCTGACGCCTGGCAGAAACTTTTGGATGATTAGGGGCTCGGTGTTGATGCTCGTAAACAACTCATGCAGTGAGGCAATATTTCGATCGTCAGGGGGCAGACGAAACACACCCGCGCCACCATTGCCGTAGAGTGGCTTTACTATCACGTCACTGTGGACGGCCCTGAAGGCTTTAAGTGTATCTAAATCTCTTGCGATTGTGGTGGGTGGGATCAAATCTGGAAACTGTAGCATCAAAAGCTTTTCGGGGTAATTGCGCACCCAAAATGGTTCATTTACCACCAAAGTATCTGGTTTTAAAAAGTCCAAAAGATGAGTTGTTGTGATGTAACCCATGTCAAAGGGTGGATCTTGGCGTAGCCATACCACATCAAACTCATGGAGATCTAAATGCTGCAACTCGCCTAAATCAACGTGCTTACCAATCTCCCGGCGTAGGATCATTTTTTGGCCCTTGGCAGTGACTTTGCCATCTTCGAATGCGAGTTTGCTTGGCGTATGGTAATAAATTTCATGACCTCGGTCTTGGGCTTCCATCGCCAAATGAAACGTACTGTCTCCATCTATGTTGACCGCTTCCATAGGATCCATTTGAAAGGCAACTTTTTTTGACATGCGATAACCTCGGACTTGTTCACCCCTAGATGGCACCGGGGTAGCAAGCTGGCAAGGGGGGGTATTGCATTATGGAATTTACCTGTGTTTATTTTTTGCAGACATCCATTTTGGCTACATCAAACAGCATTTTGTTAAATAGAAATAACCTGTATTAATTTTTCTTAGTAGTGTTTCATCGCCATAAATCACTAAGGTTTTTTCGCCTAACCCCAAAAATAAAAGGTTTTCCATCGCATCTTACAGGGTTGCTGATATTAATCTGTTTTTTGTGCTCCTTGTAGTTGTAATGCCATTTGGTAAATTTCACGTCGTGGCAACCCATAAGCGCCTGCCACAGTATCGGCAGCATCTTTGACTCTCAGGGTCGACATAGCGCTAAGAAGCGCTGCTTTCAAATCAGACTCACCAACTTTGGTGTTTTCGCCTGCTGCAATCAAAACGACAATTTCGCCTTTAGCAGGCTTGGCGTCATAAAATGCGCGTAAATTGCTAACTGAGCCAATTTGAACATCTTCAAATTTCTTCGTCAACTCTCTGCATACCGCCACTTTTCGCACACTGCCACCAATTGATTCGATATCTGCCAGGAGTGCGTTTAAACGTTTGGGAGACTCGTATAATACTAATGTTGCGTGCAGCAGCATTAGTTCTATCAAATCTTTCTGGCGAGCCGTTTGCTGTGCCGGCAGAAAGCCCGCGAAATGGAATTGATCAGTGGGCAAGCCCGCTACCGTTAGGGCCGCGATGCAGGCAGATGGGCCTGGTGCGGTAAGCACTTTAATAGCAGCTTGTCGCGCATCTCGGACTAATTGATAACCTGGATCGGCAATTAATGGCGTCCCGGCTTCGGAGATGTAGGCAACCGATCGCCCCTCTTCTATGTGTTTCAATACACGTCGGCGATCGCTCGCATTGCTGTGATCATGGTAAGCTATGATTCGTCTGCCGTCTAAAGAGACGCCGTGAATATCTAATAATTTTCGTGCCGTTCGAGTATCTTCAGCTGCTAGTATATCCGCCGAGGCCAAAATATCCAGTGCCCGCAGTGTTATATCCCTTGCAGAACCTAAAGGTGTTGCCACAAGGTATAAACTCGGCTCCAACTTGATCAATTTATGATTCACCACTGGACCCCTTTGTGGATTGCAATAAAATAGGTGTAACACCTGACTATTAACCTCTGAAGGGGCGCTTTGACCATGGGTTCTCGAATTTCTTCGATGCGGCATTTGCGGGGCGCTACTTTGACGCTGTGTGGTGCATTTTTGATTACTGCTTGTGTGGGATCTTCAAATAGCCAGCGTTCGGGTGGAGGTCTCCGCACCGATGGCTCAAGTAAGGTACAAGTTGCGGTCCTATTGCCAATCAGTTCGGAGGACGCGCGGGTGCGTGTACTGGCAGTGTCTGCCGAGCAAGCCGCACGCATGGCGATGGACGACTTGGCCGGCAGCGTTGATATGGAAATACGAGTTTATGATACGGCAGGCATCGACCTGCAGGCCGCCGAAATGGGTCTTTTGGCTGTCCAGGAAGGAGCAGAAGTGATCGTGGGCCCTCTGTTCGCTGGGGCGGCTAATGCTGTGGGTCATGCCGTAGCCCGTAGTGGGATAAGCGTTTTGTCGCTGTCCAACAATGTGGATATAGCCGGTGGCAACGTCTATGTGCTTGGCCATACCTTTCAAAATACCGCTGATCGTTTGGTGGCCTATGCGCTGGGCCAAGGCAAAAGTCGGGCATTGATTGTACACGCCAACAACGTATCGGGTCAGGCGGGGAGTGACGCGATTGAGAAAGCCCTGAAGTATAGAGGCAATGTGGCTGCTGGCATAGAAAAGTATGAATTTACCCAACAGGACGTTGTGGAGGCCATGAGCCGGGTTGCTGAGCGCAATGAATTGGTAGAGGCTGATATTGTGTTTTTGACGGCAGATTATGACGGGGGATTGCCCTTGATTGCACAGTTGCTGCCAGAGGCTGGCGTCGACCCTGAAGTGGTACAGTTTGCAGGGCTCTCGCAGTGGGATGTCTTGCCCTCAGCCTTTCATTTACCGGGTATTCAGGACGGTTGGTTTGCTATGCCAAGCCCTATCCGCACTGAGCAGTTCCGCGCGCGTTTTAAATCTGTTTACGGCGTAGCGCCGCATCCGTTAGCAACAATCGCTTATGATGGGGTGGCGGCTGTTGGAGCCTCTGTGGCTACCGGAAATCGCAATGCGTTAAATAAACAAGGCCTCACTTTGACAAGTGGATTTCAGGGTGCAGCTGGCATTTTCCGTCTACGTAGAGATGGTACTGTAGAGCGTGGACTTGCGGTTGCGACCATTGTTGGTAAAAAAGTCTTTGTACTTGAAGTAGCGCCACGATCGTTTTCAAGTTTTGGATTTTAGGATTGGGAAATTCTGACCTTATCAGGCCTAAAAAACTTATTTGTGAAGCCAAAAAGATTTTTGACCGTGATGTGGTTGAGGCGCAAATAAGCGCTGGTTTGAGTGGACTTTCATGTTCATCTGACATCCGGACCAAATTGGTTGAGGTTTTACGTGAGGGGCGCACTGCTGGCACAACAGAAATTACCTCGGCTTTTAAACTAGCACCTTTTAAAGCACATGCCACTGCTGCTAGCTATTGCTACCTTACTGATTGTGTTGTGGCCGCGGCTTATGATGCTGTGATCCAACACTTGCACCCAATCCAGATTGCGACCACCACTGAACGGCTGGCATTAATTGCGGTTGGTGGGTATGGGCGGGGTGGAATGGCGCCTTTTTCTGATGTTGATTTGCTGTTTGTGGTGCCTTACAAAATGACTGCTTGGGCAGAAAGTGTGATTGAGAGCCTTTTATATGTGCTTTGGGACCTCCGCCTGAAGGTTGGTCATGCGAGCCGTACCATTCGCGATTGTTTGCGCCTCGCTCGCGAAGATTACATAATACGCACTTCATTGGTTGAAATGCGATTTCTGCTTGGTGATGTCGACGTGTTTGACCAGCTACAAGAAGAATTGCGTGAGAAACTGTTTAAAGGCACGGCGGCCGAATTTACTGAAGCCAAACTTGTTGAGCGCGAGGCGCGGCACGTCAAACAGGGTGGCCAACGTTATATGGTGGAGCCCAATGTAAAAGAGGGCAAGGGAGGGTTGCGAGATTTGCAATCACTTTTCTGGATAGAAAAATATATCAATGGTGTATTCCACGCTGAGCAATTGGTGGAGGCTGGTGTTTTCAGCTCTGACGAATTTACAACATTTTTGGCAGCCCAAGAATTTCTCTGGGCGGTGCGGTGCCATCTGCATTTGATCGCAAACCGGGCGATGGAACAGCTGACATTTGAGCTTCAGGTCGAAGTGGCAGAAAGTATGGGCTTCAAAGACCGTGGTGGGCGGCGCTCGGTGGAACATTTTATGCAAGCCTATTTCCGCCATGCCACCAAGGTGGGTGAATTGACCCGCATTTTTTTAACTGCACTCGAGGCGTCAAATATAAAAAAAGAGCCACGCTTGGCGAGGTTTTTACGCCGCAAGCCAAAACTGCGACCTGGTTATACCATTGTTCAAAATAGATTGGCGATATCGGATACAGATCTATTTTTAGATGACAAGATGAATTTACTGCGTGTCTTTGAAGAAGGGTTGCGCACGGGCTTGCTTATCCATCCAAATGCGATGCGTTTGGTATCTGCCAATCTTCATTTGATTGATATGCAAATGCGTAATTCTGAAGAGGCTGTGCGCATTTTTTCTGATTTGTTGCTGAAACATGGTAATCCAGAACGTGGCCTGCGCCGCATGAACGAGCTTGGAGTTCTAGCGGCCTTTATTCCGGAATTTGAGCCAATTGTTGCGATGATGCAGTTTAATATGTACCACTCCTACACTGTTGATGAGCACACCATCCAAACCATTAGCCATTTGGCTGCGATTGAACGGGGCGAGTTAATTGAAGAATTACCAGTTGCAAGTGCTATCTTGGCAGATGGGCTGAACCGTAAGGTTATTTATATTGCGTTGTTGTTGCATGATATTGGAAAGGGTAGGCCAGATGATCATTCAGTACTTGGGGCTAAAATTGCACGGGAAGTTGCGCCTAGGCTTGGTCTCAAGCCAGGTGAGGCAGAAACTGTGGAATGGTTGGTTCGGTATCATTTACTGATGTCAGACATGGCTCAGAAACGAGATATTGCTGATCCCCGAACAGTGCGTGATTTTGCCAAAGCGGTGCAGTCGGTTAAGCGCCTTGACCTCCTAACCGTTTTGACCGTGTGTGATATATCTGGGGTTGGCCCCGGTGTTTGGAACAATTGGAAGGCGGTTTTGATCCGCGCTTTGTACCGGCAAACTAAAAAGGCACTGGAAACAGGCCTCGAGGATCTCAACCGCGAAAACCGTGGGACTGAAGCGAAGAGAAACTTGCGGGTCCGTTTAGCTGATTGGCCCAAGCTCGCTTTGCGCCAGGAGACAAACCGACATTATCCACCCTATTGGCAGGGGTTGCATGTCACTGCGCACCAAATATTTGCAGGTCTATTGTTGGATATTCCTGACGATAAAATGCGCATGGATTTGCAACCTGATGACGACCGTGATGCTACTCGGATTTGTGTCGCGATGGCGGATCATCCTGGCGTGTTCAGTCGGTTTTGCGGCGCCTTGGCGCTTAGTGGCGCCAACGTTGTTGATGCGCGTACTTTTACCAGCAAAGACGGCTACGCCACGGCGGTCTTTTGGGTGCAGGATGCTGACGGGCATCCATATGAGGACACCCGTCTTGGCCGGCTCGAAAAGATGATAAACGACACTCTGCAAGGGACTGTGGTAGCCCGAGAGGAGATCCAATCACGCGATAAGATTAAAAAGCGAGAACGAGCCTTTAGGGTGCCAACATCGATCAGTTTTGATAACGAAGGATCAGAGATTTATACGATTATTGAGGTTGATACCCGAGATCGTTTGGGTTTGTTATATGATCTCACCCGCACATTGACTTCAGCCAACGTCAATATTTTTAGCGCAGTAATTGCTACTTACGGCGAACAAGTAGTGGACACCTTCTACGTCAAAGATGTGTTTGGGCTGAAGTATCACTCTAAAACCAAACGCGATATGTTGGAGCAGAAGCTGAGGGACGCGCTTAAGCAAGGCACGCTTATGGCCATATCATGAGCATGATGCGAGGAATTTTTACTGTTGGGGTTTGGACCTTCGTATCGCGGATTTTGGGTTTTGTCCGGGACGTATTTATTGCTGGCGTCCTGGGAGCTACCCCTGTGGCGGAGGCCTTTGTACTAGCGTTTTCTCTACCTAACATGTTTCGCAGATTTTTCGCTGAAGGCGCATTTAACATGGCCTTTGTGCCGATTTTTTCCAAAAAACTGGCGTCAGGAGACGACCCACTAGATTTTGCGCGGGACGCTCTGTCAATGCTGGCGCTGGTTTTGATCATATTAAATGCAATTGCCATGCTGGCCATGCCGTATTTGGTTTGGATTATGGCCAGTGGTTTTTCTGGCGATGAGAGGTTTGACCTGACAGTCGTTTTTGGGCGAATTGTTTTTCCCTATATCCTCTTCATTTCATTAGCTGCATTGGCGTCCGGAGTATTGAACTCAGCAGGTCGGTTTGTTGCAACTTCAGCAGCGCCTATATTGCTGAATATCTGCTTCATAGGGGGGCTTTTTGTTGGGAACTGGGCCGGTTGGAACATTGGCTTGACGCTTGCTTGGAGCGTACCAGTAGCTGGTATAGCTCAGTTAGTTTTTGTCTGGGTAGCAGCTCATCGGGCTGGATTTACCCTTGTGCCACGTTTTCCGCGCATGACGCCACAAATGAATCGGTTGGCGGTGATTGCCGCCCCTGCGGCTTTAGCCGGTGGGGTCGTGCAGGTGAATTTGGTCGTAGGTCGCCAGATTGCCAGTTACTTTGAAGGTGCCAATGCGTGGCTCTATTATGCAGACAGGTTGTATCAGTTGCCACTTGGGGTGGTTGGCATAGCCATTGGGATTGTCTTGTTACCGGATCTTTCTCGCAGGCTTCGTTTGGGAGATACGGATGGTGGGCGCGATGCTTTTAACCGTGCGGCAGAGTTTTCACTTTTGCTAACAATTCCAAGTGCTATAGCGCTGTTGGTGATTCCAACAGCTTTAGTATCTGTGCTCTTTGAGCGTGGGGCATTCGGCGCCGGCGACACTGCTGCTACGGCTTTGGCAACAGCAATTTATGGTTTAGGCTTACCAGCTTTTGTGCTACAAAAGCTATATCAGCCGTTATTTTTTGCCCGCGAAGATACAAAGTCGCCCTTTTACTTTGCACTGGTAGCTTTGGTAGTGAATGCCATTATTGCTATCGCTTTGCGGCCCTATGTTGGGTTCACTGCGGCTGCCTATGGAGCTACATTAGCTGGTTGGGCTATGCTTGGTTGCCTCTGGTGGGGCAGTAGGAAATTTGGTGAAGCGGCACGCTTCGATGCGAAATTGCGGGCTAAGTCATGGAGAATTGCTTTGGCCAGCCTGATGATGGGAGCCGCTATTTGGGCTGCGGCTACACTTCTGGAGCCGATGTTGCAGATCACTGGATGGCGAGTGATTGCGTTGATTATAATTTTAGCAGTAGGCGGGGTGAGTTATGTAATTTCTGGCCTGTTAACTGGGGCTTTCACATTTGTTGAACTGCGCCGTCTTGTGCGCCGGTAGTCTTAACTCCGCCTAAACTTATTTATGATGAAAGGGACCCCGCCGGGGTGGATTATGGCTGCAGAAATAAATCCTGTCACGGCCCCACATAATTCGGCAACCCAAAGTGGGGGCCCATCTTGGAGTAGTGAAAAGCTGATATTGATCAACATCAAAACCCCTAGCAATCTAAATGCTATAAGCTGTTGACTCAATAACCCTTCAATGCGGCTGAACAACACAAAGGTAAAGGCGCCAATCAGTCCGTAAGCGGCTGGAAAGCCGCCGAACAACGGAAAGCTGGAGCTGGTAAATAGCGCAAAACCCAATGCGGCGAAAATAGCAGATGAAGAAAATATGGCTATTACTGCAATATTCCCCAAAACTTCACCCACAAACTTGCCCATTGCTAAAATGAACACACTGGCAAAAACTGCCTGCATCAAAGAGCCATGTATAAAGGGGTAGGTCATCATTCGCCAAAAAAGTTCAGGAACCCAAAGGCCGCCCGATAAAGCTCGTCCGAACCCCTCTGGCATAAAGGCAAATTGGCGTATTAAGTTGATACGGGCATCAAAACTATCCCAAAGGTTGGCCTCTGCTCCTGCGACATATATCTCACCGATCACAATAATTAAAAACAACACAATCACTGCAGGGGGCAGTGGATTGACAGCTGGGGCGGGTGTGTCGGGCATTGCTTGTTTCCTTGACGGCTTTAGCCTTGCTAAGTATGCGATGAATTGAATGAATTCTAGAGCAGAGGCTGCTATGACCCAAACTTTTACACCACGCGTCTTTTCTGGCATCCAACCGTCTGGTGGCTTAACTCTTGGAAATTATCTTGGTGCAATGAAACGCTTTGTGGATATGCAGGGTGATGATGGGTTGGAAACTGTCTATTGCATGGTTGACCTGCATGCGATCACAGTTTGGCAAAACCCTGAAGATTTGCGCCGCAACACCCGTGAGCTCTGTGCGGGCTTCATCGCTGCAGGTATTGACCCTGAAAAGTCTATTCTGTTCAATCAAAGCCAAGTGCCAGAACATGCGCAACTGGGTTGGATATTTAATTGTGTCGCTCGCATGGGTTGGATGAAACGGATGACCCAGTGGAAGGATAAGGCTGGCAATAATAGTGAGAACGCCTCGCTTGGGTTATTTGGATACCCTGCGTTGATGGCGGCTGATATTTTGATTTACCATGCAACTCATGTGCCTGTGGGTGAAGATCAAAAACAACATCTTGAATTGACCCGCGACATTGCAGTTAAGTTCAACAATGATTTTGGTGTGGATTTCTTTCCCATCCCTGAACCAGTGATTGAGGGCGCCGCCACTCGAGTAATGAGCTTGCGTGATGGGACTAAGAAAATGTCAAAATCAGATCCAAGCGATATGAGCCGTTTGAATATGACGGATGACGCTGAGACTTTGGTAAAAAAGATCAAGAAAGCCAAAACAGACATGGACCCCCTGCCTGACAACCTGGAAGGGTTGGAAGGTCGCCCTGAAGCACGCAATTTAGTCAACATTTATGCATCACTAAGTGAGATGACAGTACAGGCTGTGATCGACGAATTTGCTGGGCAACAATTTGGTGCTTTCAAGCCTAAGCTTGCGGATTTGGCTGTAGCTAAACTAGCCCCTATTTCGAGTGAAATGTCTCGCTTGATGCAGGATTCAGAAGAGATTGACCGCATTCTGGCGCGCGGGGCGGAGCGTGGCCGAGCATTGGCTGGACCAATTTTGCAAAAAACTTATGATATTGTTGGTATGATACGCTAGATGCGAACAACTACCCCTAACGTTTTGAAAAGGACTACAATGCAATTTTAGCGTTGCAGGTATATTTAGCAGCAGGCATGATGCCTTTTGAACGGAGGCCCTTAATGCGTAAATTTATGGTTGTGCTGGACAGTTCTACAGAGTGTTTGAACGCAATGCGTTTTGCAGCAATGCGTGCAGAAAATACTGGTGCTCGGGTTGAAATTTTAGCTGTGATACCCCCTGAAGAATTCAATCATTGGATTGGTGTGGGCGCAATAATGCGTGAAGAGGCCCGAGACCGGATTAATGCTCATTTTGAGGTATTTGCTAAATGGATGCGCGACAAACATCAGGTTAATCCTGAATTGGTGATCCGCGAAGGTGAGGTTGTTGCTGAGATACTATCACAGATCCGTGATGACTCTGAGGTTGATATTCTTGTTCTAGGGGCAGCTACAGATCGCAAAGGCCCGGGTCCATTGGTAACGCAACTATCAAAATCATCTGGCAGTTTGGAAGTTCCCATTGTGATCGTTCCAGGGAGCTTGAGTAAAGAGCAATTACAAGCACTAAGCTAGAGTGCCTAATGGGCACCTTTCGAATTAGAATTATTCTAAAAACTTGACATTATACTGCAAGTATCCCATATTTATTTGAGTGAAAACTGGAGGCACCTGCTATGTTTATTCAAACCGAAAGTACACCGAACCCAGCTACTCTGAAGTTTTTACCAGGGCAATCTGTTATGGATATGGGTACGGCAGACTTTCCATCGCCTGA
Source organism: Alphaproteobacteria bacterium UBA4588 (assembly GCA_905182195.1). Lineage (GTDB taxonomy): Bacteria > Pseudomonadota > Alphaproteobacteria > Rhodobacterales > Rhodobacteraceae > Planktomarina. Next base: position 347,908 of record CAJJAW010000005.1, on the reverse strand, counting down.
TGGCGCTGCCGCCAGCCCGTTGGCCCAGAGGCTTTTTGCGGTTGAAGGCACGTCTGGTGTGTTTTTAGGTTCCGATTTTGTGACAGTAACTAAAACTGACACAGTGGACTGGGATCACATTAAACCTGCATTGCTGGGCGCCATTATGGAGCACTTTCAGTCTGGGGCACCTGTACTGGCCGATGGCCAAGCCGCTGCTGCCGCAGAGGGCGATTACGACGCGGCAGACGAGTCCATTGTGGTCCAAATTAAAGAACTTTTGGACACCCGCGTTCGTCCGGCCGTCGCGCAAGATGGAGGCGATATTACGTTTCATGGCTTTGATCGTGGTATCGTCTATCTTCATATGAAGGGTGCCTGTGCAGGTTGTCCGTCTTCAACGCTTACCCTGAAAATGGGTATTGAAAACTTACTGCGGCATTATATTCCTGAAGTGGTTGAAGTCCGCCCAGTTGCAGCGTGAGCCAAGCCTAACTCCGGCTGCGCTGGCAGAAATACATAATCAAGCATTCAGGCAAGAGCGCCCATGGAGTGCAATCGAATTTGAGGATTTGATGCAGCAGCCTGGCGTTTTTGTGATATCGCGATCCCAGTGCTTTGTATTGGGGCGCCTCGTCGTAGATGAGTTGGAAATTTTAACTGTTGCGTGTGCACCTTCCCATCAAAAACAAGGACATGCGCGGACGGTGATGCTGAACCTACTGAACAGGGCTGCCTGTAATGGCGGGCTTTGGAGCTTTTTGGAGGTTGCATCTGACAACATTCCAGCAATTTCTCTCTATAAGGGCCTAGGTTTTGCGCAGGTTGGGCTTCGTAAGGGCTATTATAAGCGTATAGATGGAGCTATCTTTGACGCCTTACTTCTACGTAAGAATCTGATTTAAAAAGTTTAATTTTAATTTTTGTAATTAGTAGTATTTTATATTCTCATATAATATTAGTTTTTTTTAATATTTCTATAGAACCTGTCTTGGCAGAATGCGCTAATTTGGCCATGATCGCCTGATCCGCTCGCATTTTCGTAGAGAGATTCTCTCCGCGGGCTTTAGTTATTAACGGGAGACTCTAATGAGCTTTATTAAATCTATTCTAGGCAGCGCAGCTGCTGTGGCGCTTACAGCTACGGCAGTCCTTGCAGATCCTGCTATCATTTTCGATCTTGGTGGGAAATTTGATAAATCATTCAACGAAGCAGCGTTCAAAGGTGCTGAGCGTTGGGCTGATGAAACAGGTGGCTCATTCCGCGAAGTTGAACTTCAAAGTGAAGCTCAGCGTGAGCAAGCTTTACGCCGCTTTGCTGAAGCCGGTAATAATCCAATTGTTATGGCTGGGTTTGCCTTCGCCGACGCGCTAAGCAAAGTAGCACCAGATTACCCTGATACAAAATTTGCTGTGATCGACGTGAACTGGCTAGATATGCCAAACGTGCGTGGCATTGGATTCAATGAACATGAAGGTTCTTATCTTGTTGGAATGTTGGCTGCACAAGCCTCCAAAACTGGTACCGTTGGCTTTGTAGGCGGCATGGACATTCCTCTGATCCGCCGTTTTGGCTGCGGTTACGCGCAGGGTGTTAAAGCGGTTAACCCCAATGCGACTGTCATTGCTAATATGACAGGGACAACACCTGCAGCTTGGAATGACCCGGTAAAGGGCTCTGAGCTTACAAAAGCGCAAATCAGTCAAGGTGCTGATGTTGTGTTTGCTGCAGCTGGTGGAACAGGCGTTGGCGTTTTGCAAACTGCAGCTGATGAAGGTATTTTGTCAATTGGCGTAGATAGCAACCAAAACTATTTGCACTCTGGTAAAGTTCTAACGTCGATGCTGAAGCGTGTTGATATTGCTGTCTATGAGGCTTTTAAATCAGGTAATAACCTTGAGACTGGGAATTTTACAGGTGCTGTGGGTTATGCGATGGACGAGCATAACGCGTCGTTGGTAACTGCGGGCATGCAGGCTAAAGTTGAGAAGGCCTTGGCCTCAATTACAAGTGGTGCCCTGTCTGTTCATAATTACACCGATGATGAGACCTGCCCAGCGGTGTCCTTCTAATAGCAGCCTTAATAGGCTAAAACTATGGGGCCGTACCAATCTTTTGGCGCGGCCCCTGCTAATTAGAGGGATTTTGATGACCAATAATCCAGCCATTGAGTTAAAAGGCATTTCTAAAGCCTTTGGGCCGGTACAGGCCAATAAAGATATTTCAATCCGTGTGATGCCAGGAACTATCCACGGTATTATTGGAGAAAATGGTGCTGGCAAATCTACCTTGATGTCGATTCTGTATGGCTTTTACAAAGCCGATTCCGGTGAAATTTTTATTGATGGACAAAAAACGCTGATCCCAGATAGCCAAGCTGCAATTTCTGCTGGCATTGGGATGGTTTTCCAACACTTTAAATTGGTAGAAAACTTCACAGTGCTAGAAAATATTGTGCTGGGCGCGGAAAGCGGTGCGTTTTTAGCGCCATCCTTACGTAAGGCACGAGCCGAGCTCGCGGCGTTGGCTGAAGAGTATGAGTTAAAGGTTGATCCCGACGCTATCATCGAAGAAATTGGCGTAGGTATGCAGCAACGTGTTGAAATACTTAAGGCACTGTACCGAAAAGCCAACATCTTGATTTTAGATGAGCCCACTGGGGTTCTCACACCTGCTGAAGCCGCCCAACTTTTTCGTATTTTGGGGCGGCTTCGTGCGGAAGGTAAAACCATTATTTTAATCACGCATAAATTGCGTGAAATTATGGATATCACTGACACGGTGAGCGTGATGCGCCGTGGTGAGATGACTGCAACAGTGAAAACCAGTGCAACAAGTCCTGAGAATTTGGCTGAACTGATGGTTGGTCGAAAAGTTTTGCTGCGCGTAGACAAAACACCCGCTCAGCCTAAGCATCAGGTTCTGGAAGTATCCGGATTGAACGTGGTTGATGAAGCCGGCGTGCTTAGGCTCAAAGATGTAAGCATCAACGTGCGGGCGGGCGAAATTTTGGGTATTGCTGGAGTTGCTGGAAACGGCCAGTCCGAGCTACTAGAGGTTTTGGGCGGGTACCAATCTGCCACTGGCTCCATCCGTGTTAATGGGTCAGAGATCGATCTGACGGGCTCCTCTAGTGATGGCCAATCGCGCCGCGCGCGAGGAATTGCCCACGTCCCAGAAGATCGCCAGCGTGAGGGCCTGATCATGGATTTCATGGCCTGGGAAAATGCTATTTTTGGTTATCACCGAGATCCCGCTCACCAATCAAATCGCTTTCTGATGAATAATGCTGCGATCCGTGAAGAAACGGCTGCTAAGATGGCTCGCTTTGACGTTCGGCCTGCAAACCCAAATTTGACTGCTAAGAACTTTTCAGGAGGCAATCAACAGAAGATGGTCTTGGCTCGTGAGATAGAGCGCAACCCAGATTTGCTTTTGGTTGGGCAGCCTACTCGTGGTGTTGATATTGGTGCGATTGAATTTATCCATCAACAAATTGTTGCGTTGCGCGATAGGGGCAAGGCGATCTTACTTATCTCAGTTGAATTAGATGAAATTTTATCTTTATCAGATAGAGTTGCCGTGATGTTTGATGGTCAAATTATGGGTGAACGTGACCCCTCAAAAACAAACGAAAAAGAGCTGGGCCTGTTAATGGCAGGTATCATCAGCGAGGCAGTCATATGAGCTTAACCCATTTTTTCAGTAAAATATTTGGAGCACTCCAATGGATGTGATGCCAAAATGGGCTGATGTTGTCCTCGTCCCGCTATTTTCTCTAGTATTGGCAGCATTTCTGTCTGCCTTGTTAATCTTAGCGATTGGGGAAAGCCCAGGTGAAGCACTTAAGCTTATGGTGCAAGGCACTTTATTGCGCTCAGCTGGCTGGGGCTACATGCTCTACTATACTACAAATTTTATTTTTACTGGGCTTGCCGTTTCGATAGCTTTCCATGCTTCATTATTCAATATTGGGGGTGAGGGCCAAGCAATGATGGGTGGGTTGGGAGTGTCCCTTGTTTGCCTATTTATACCTTGGCCACATTGGAGCCTAGCAATTGTTGGCGCATCAGTAGGTGCGGCAGTATTTGGGATGATTTGGGCTGGCTTGCCTGCATATCTTCAAGCCAAGAGGGGTAGCCACATTGTAATTACTACCATCATGTTTAATTTTATTGCGGCTGGTGTTTTGAATTTTTTCCTTGTTGGTGCTTTGAAGCCTAAGGGTAGTATGGATCCTGCAACAGCAAACTTCCCTGCCAGCACCCACCTGCCGACATTTGAAGATATGGCTCAGCTCTTAGGTTTTGAAAAAATGTTTCGATCAGCACCTGCAAATGTGAGTTTTTTTATTGCCTTGTTGGCCTGTGTTGCCGTTTGGTATCTGATTTGGCGTTCCCCTTTGGGTTATGAGATCCGTGCATTGGGTAAGTCTGGGCCAGCCGCGCGCTATGCCGGCGTGGGTTCAGTCAAAATTATTATGATTACCATGATGATTTCTGGTGCGCTTTGTGGGTTAATGGCAATAAACACGACGCAAGGTGAGAGCGAACGCCTTATTTTAAACTTTACAGAGGGTGCTGGATTTATAGGGATCGCAGTTGCACTAATGGGCCGAAGCCATCCACTTGGAGTTTTACTAGCGGCACTCTTGTTTGGCTTTCTCTATCAAGGTGGTGCTGAATTAGCACTCTGGACTAAAATACCACGTGAGCTAATCATTGTTATTCAGGCTTTGGTGATCCTATTCACTGGGGCCCTTACCATGATGGTTCGTGCTCCACTTGAACGGCTGTTTTTAGCGGCATGGAGAGGGTAAAAACATGGAATTCCTTACTCTTCTTCAAGTTCTTGATAGCTCCCTACGTTTGGCGACGCCTCTACTATTAGCATGTTTGGCGGGATTATTTTCTGAACGTGCTGGAATTTTTGATATTGGGCTTGAAGGGAAAATACTCGCTGCAGCCTTTATGTCGGCTGCGGTTGCCTATGCTACTGGCTCAGTTTGGGTTGGTCTTTTAGCGGGGATAGGGGCCTCGGTTGTGCTGTCGGCAATTCACGGATTGGCTTCCATTACTTTGAGGGGGGATCAAATTATTTCCGGCGTGGCTATAAACTTTTTAGCCGCCGGTCTCACTGTGGTGGTAGCGCAGGCCTGGTTTGGCCAAGGTGGAAGAACGCCACCGTTGCAATCTGGAGGGCGATTTGAACCAATAAACTTTCCGGGTGCTATTCCATCCAAGGAGATGGCTGACGCTGGACCTGCCATGCAGCTATATTCCGAACTAATGTCTGGCCATTCTCTTCTAGTTTATATGGCTTTGCTTACCGTTCCATTGTCATGGTTTGTGCTTTATAAAACGCGCTTTGGACTGCGGCTGCGAGCAGTGGGTGAGAACCCGGCGGCTGTTGATACAGCTGGAATTTCTGTTGTCGGGATGCGCTATGCGGCTGTCGTCATTTGTGGGGTATTGTGTGGTATTGCAGGTGCGTATATTGCCACGGCTCTACAAGCTAATTTCACTAAGGATATGTCAGCTGGACGTGGGTTCATTGCCTTGGCGGCGCTAATTTTTGCAAAGTGGCGCCCTTGGTATGCGTTGGGAGCTTGCCTGCTGTTTGGCTTTTTCTTTGCCGTTGATAACCGTTTCCAAAATATCCTATTGCCTGCGTGGTCTTTGAGTAGTGTTCTTCTATTAACTGCTTTCGGTTTGGTTGCTTATGTTTGGAGAAAGGAGCTCTTGGATAAAATTGTGCTTGGTGGGCTTGGTCTTGGCATTGCATTTGTGTCTGCCTTGATCGTGATTAGCGCTTGGAGTGCTGGTATGAGCACACAAATCAAGATCCCAGTAGTTTTCATTCAATCACTGCCCTATATCTTAACAGTAGTGGTTTTGGCCGGATTTGTTGGCAAAGCGATTCCGCCACGCTCTGGGGGCGTGCCTTATGTGAAAGAAAAATAAGGCCAGAATGGGGCAAAAGATAGGTCCAAATGGCTTTTGTGGTGCTGAATTCGTAGGAATTTTTCGTGGGCTCTTGCCGGAATGCGGTGATGGGGCTATGCGGCCATATGTACATCTACCTGCCTATTGCTGAAATTTCGGTAAATGCCTTAGTCCTGTTGGGCCTTGGCGGCTTAGTTGGTGTGTTGTCTGGGATGTTTGGCGTCGGCGGTGGTTTTTTGATGACACCGCTCTTGTTCTTCATTGGTATTCCGCCAGCTGTGGCTGTAGCCACAGAAGCCAATCAGATAGTTGCATCGTCTTTTTCGGGTGTTTTAGCCCATGTGAAAAGACGAAATGTCGATTTTAAAATGGGTGGTGTGCTACTGATCGGTGGCTTAGTAGGCGCTGGCGTGGGTGTGTTCATTTTTAACTACCTCAAAGGTTTAGGCCAGGTCGATCTGCTGGTGAAACTTTGCTACGTCGTGTTTTTGGGTATTGTGGGAAGTTTGATGTTTACAGAAAGCTTACAAGCTTTACGTAAATCAAAGCAGGTTTCAGCATCTAAATTACGCAAACAACGCACTTGGATTCATGCCTTGCCATTAAAAATTCGCTTTCGTGTTTCTGGCCTTTATATATCGGCTATTCCTCCAGGTGCTGATAGGCCTTTTGGTAGGTATTTTGGCAGCTATCATGGGTGTTGGAGGCGGTTTTGTTATGGTCCCCGCTATGATTTATCTCTTAGGCATGCCGACCAAAGTAGTTGTTGGCACCTCACTTTTTCAAATTATCTTTGTAACGGCTTTCACAACAATGTTGCACGCGACCACTAACTATACTGTGGATATAGTTTTAGCAGTGCTCCTGCTGGTGGGTGGGGTGATTGGCGCGCAATTTGGTACTATGCTTCGGTGCAAAGCTCAAAGCAGAACAATTACGAATTCTACTGGCAGTCATGGTCCTATTAGGTTTGTGCCAAGCTTGCGTTCGATCTTATTGTTCAGCCCGCTGAGCTTTTCACCCTTGGCTCTGCAGGGGGGCATTGATGCGCACTCTGTCTGCATATGTTCTGCTAGCTATTATCTCATGTGTTGGGGCCGCATCTAGCCAAGCAATCGTGCTAGGGCTTTCTAAGCAAGAGATAGGGATAACCGCATTCTTTGACGGTTCAGAAATTTTAATTTTTGGGGCGCTTGAAGCACCAAAATGAGGCAAGTTCCGCAGGGGAACTGGACGTTGTCATCACGATCGCCAGCCCGCGCATACCTGTTACGTGGTGCGCCGCAAGGAAAAGCGGTAGGGTATTTGGGTGAATGTTGACGCGCTCGAGGTTGATCTCGCCCCTAGCTTTTACGCAGTGGCGACGTCGGGACCATTTGACCAAGTGGTCAGTCCGGCGTCGGATGTATGGCACCAGATATCAGTCCAGCAAATGATAGGTGCCGCTGAGTGGGCCAGAAAAAGTAGAGAACTCGGAAGACTTTACTGAAGCTGTGGTTCGCATTCGTGAAAACGAGGGACTTTATCAAACATTGACAGGAGCTGTAACACTGCAAAACCAAACATTGTTTTCAGCATCTGTGACCTTGCCGGCCAATCTCGTGGAAGGTGCATATACCGCGCGCATTTTTTTAATGAGTGATGGGGATGTTATTGCTCAACACCAAACTGCGATAGACGTGCGCAAAGTTGGAATTGAACGCTGGCTATACAACCTGGCCCATCAACGGCCCGCGGTTTATGGCCTGTTGTCGTTAGCAATCGCCATATTTGCAGGCTGGGCAGCTGCGGCGGCTTTTCGTGCGGTGCGTGGCTGATCCACACAAGGATCTGGTGCTAATGCTTAGTTTCATATGCAGAACCTAAGGTAATTTGTTAATATAATTTACAGTCCAAAGGCCGTTGTTTTCGCTGAGATGTGTGACGCTGTAGTTATCGATTTTATGGGCTAGGCACTCATAAGCACTAACCCCTAAAGCCCTTTGCACCTGAGTTAGAATAATCCCAAAATGCGCAACAGCTATGATACAGGCATGTGCCGCACCCAGCCGATCCACAACTGGGCGTGCTCGTGCCGCGGCCATGTTCCAGCTTTCGCCATTGGGGGCGATCACATCACCCGGTTTTCCCCAATAATCACGGCTCAATTTTGGGTCGCTTTCCGCTACATCTGCCCAGTGCTTACCATCCCAATCACCAAAATTAAACTCTCGCAGATTGGGCTCATTGGTCAATCTGCGACGGCCATTGGCCAATGCATCGGCAGTGGTTACGGAACGGATCAAATCAGATGACACCACAACAGCATTGCTGGGTAGAAAATTAGCCAACTGGTCAATCAAGCTTTGGTCTGAAAGATCCGCGGGCACATCGCGCCAGCCAACAAAACTTTTTTCGTGGGTGGGCCCGTGTCTGATCCAATACCAATCTGTCACTGGGTACCTTTAATCTTTTGTGGAATGCCGGCGGTGACAAAAAACACCTCCAGCGCTGCGGCGGCTAAGGCCTGGTTTAGATTGCCTTGATGTTTAACAAATGCTCGTGCCATAGCATTATCGGGTGTGATGCCCTGGCCTACCTCATTGCTGACCACTACTATTGGGCAAGTGGCCTGGGTCAGTGCTACGCAGAGTGATTTTGATGCTCGGCTGATATCTTGCTCAGCAATTATCAAATTTGTCAGCCAAAGGGTCACGCAATCTAACAACACAATTTCATCTGGTTGGGCTAAGAGCAGCGCACTGACCAGATCTAGCGGAGCTTCCACAGTAGTCCAATCAGGCCCACGTTGAGTTTGATGCGCCGCAATCTTGGCTCTCATCTCGTCGTCCCAAGCCTGCGCCGTTGCTATATAACGGCGGGGCCTTTCCGATTGGCGTACCAGGGTCTCTGCAAATAGAGATTTACCTGAGTTTGCGCCGCCAAGCACCAAACGAAGCGGTACGGTGGTGTGATTTGAAGTCATAGCTTCCCCGTGGTGATCCAATCAGCACTTAGCTGCGTAATATACACATAACACTGATGACAATAACCCTAACTGGGAGCTGAATCTATGCCATTAGATGGACGCACAGAGAATTTTTTACCCCGAACAGCGATGAAGGCAGAAATGCTAGATGCTGAAACGGAATTAAAGTTGGCCTATGCTTGGCGCGATGAGCGATGTGAAGAAAGTCTGCATCGCTTGATAAACGCTTATATGCGCCTGGCTATATCGCAAGCCGCCAAATTTAAACGCTATGGTGCGCCAATGGGTGATTTGATCCAAGAAGCAGGCTTAGGGCTTATGAAAGCGGCTGAAAAATTTGACCCCGATCGCGGTGTACGGTTTTCAACGTATGCCGTTTGGTGGATCAAAGCGTCAGTACAGGAATATGTAATGCGCAATTGGTCCATGGTGCGTACTGGTTCCACAAGTCCACAAAAATCGCTGTTCTTCAATATGCGAAGAATTCAGGCACGGATTGAGCGCGATGCTAATAACGCCGGCCAAACGCTAGACCGCCACCAGCTACAACAACTGATTGCGCAAGACTTGGGCGTGCCGATGCATGATGTGCAGATGATGGATGGGAGGCTCTCTGGTTCTGATTTTTCACTCAATGCAACTCAATCAACTGAAGATGAGGGCCGTGAATGGATTGATGCGTTGGAAGATGACAGCGCTCAAGCTGCTGAAATAGTGGAATTTGATCATGACCAAGCCGCGCTACGCACATGGCTTGCGCAGGCGATGAGCGTCTTGAACGACCGGGAACGCTACATAGTTAGGGAACGAAAATTGATTGAGCTTCCGCGCACTTTGGAAAGCCTGGGTACCGAATTGGGTCTTTCAAAAGAACGGATCAGGCAGGTGGAAGCTGCGGCCTTTAAAAAAATGAGATTGAGTTTGGAAGATCAAGCCCCCGAGGCAAGTGCATTTTTCCAGTAGAGTATTGACTGTGCTGGGTCTTGCAGAGCTGGGCCTGGCTGCGTAACTGTTGTGCATGGACGGAAAAAACATACTCTTGATCATCTCTGGTGGGATTGCCGCAGTTAAAGTTCCCGATTTGATCCGTAAGCTCTCCCAAAATGGTGCGCATGTTACTCCTGTGCTGACCGAATCTGGGGCACAATTTGTGACTCAATTGTCTATTGCTGCTTTAGCGCGGTCCAAAGTCTATACAGACTTATTTAGTTTAACTGACGAGATAGAAATGGGCCATATAGAGCTCTCACGCTCAGCAGATCTGATCCTAGTGGTTCCAGCAACAGCCCATCTTATGGCTAAGATGGCCCATGGTATGGCGGATGATTTGGCTTCAACGCTATTGTTGGCCACAGATACTCCTGTGATGGTTGCACCCTCGATGAATGTGCGCATGTGGGATCACCCGGCGACTCAGCGCAATTTGACTACGATGCAAAAAGATGGCGTGCAGGTGATTGGCCCGAATGAGGGCGAAATGGCATGTGGTGAATTTGGCTTTGGGCGTATGGCTGAAGTAGCTGAAATAGTGCAGGCCGTTGAGGACTATTTCCAATCTGGCCCCTTATTGGGACGCCATATTTTAGTGACTTCCGGGCCAACACACGAGCCTATTGATCCGGTACGATATTTAGCCAACCGCTCTTCCGGGGCGCAGGGCACAGCACTAGCGCAGGCTTTACGGGATTTGGGTGCACGGGTTAGCTTTGTCACAGGGCCAGCAGATGCGCCAGCTCCAACCGGTGTTGAGGTCTATCGGGTGCAAACTGCTCAAGAGATGCTGGCGGTAGTGCAAAATTTGTTGCCGGTAGACGTCGCTGTGTTTGCTGCCGCCGTGGCTGACTGGCGTGTGGATGTTACACAGGAACAAAAGATTAAAAAACACCTGTCTGGTGCATTGCCGATCCTAAATTTTTTGGAAAACCCAGATATTTTGTTAACAATCTCACAGCATTCACTGCGCCCCAAATTAGTGGTTGGTTTCGCCGCAGAGACAGAGAATTTGGTTGTAAATGCCAAGGAAAAACGTTTACGCAAGGGCTGTGATTGGATCGTGGCAAATGATGTAACACGGGCTACAGGCATCATGGGTGGAACAAATAATACCGTGACTGTGATTGATGAGCATGGTGCTGAAGCCTGGGCTGATATGCCCAAAACTGATGTAGCGCGACGGCTTGCCCAGCGGATAGCTGGCGCTTTAATATGACGCCTGTTATTCAGGTTATGTGGGAAGCAGACGTAGATCAGGCGCTCGGGTTTCCTGTCTATGAGACACCTGGTGCAGCGGGGGCTGATCTTAAGGCTAATTTACCTGGCCGAGCGGATGTGGTGTTGCAACCAGGTGCTCGAGCTTTGATTGCCACCGGTTTGCGCTTAGCCATTCCGGATGGTTTTGAAGTTCAGATCCGTCCAAGGTCGGGCCTTGCTCTGAAACATGGCATTACCTTGGTCAATGCGCCGGGTACCATCGATAGTGATTACCGTGGCCCACTGGGAGTTATTTTGCTGAACACGGGAGCGCAAATTTTCACTATCGTGCATGGTGATCGCATTGCGCAAATGATTGTAGCCCCGGTTGTGCAGGCTACATTTGTATCTGTGGCGCAATTGGATGAAACCTCCCGAGACCAGGGCGGCTTTGGCTCAACAGGACAAAAATAATGATTTTGGTTGGTACAATCTGTGCGACGCTTTGGGTTATCGGTTGGGCCATGGGTGCGCCCATCATGCAACGCTGGGCAATGATTTTTGTGGTGTTTTGTGCAGTAATCTTGGGGCATTTGATTTTACCAACTGCCCACCCTTTGCGGATGAACACTGGTGGTTCATGGCAGGTTTGGGTACTTTTAGCTGCTTTTGTTGCGATGATCTGGGTTTATAAGCAGGGGTTGCGCAAACTACGAGAAAAAGTACCGCCTGAAGCTGTGCCCAATGGTGGGGCTATGTCTGATACTGAGTTAGACCGGTATGCTCGCCATATAGTGATGCCTGAGATTGGTGGATCTGGTCAAGTGCTTCTGAGAAAGTCTCGGGTATTGGTTGTCGGCGCTGGGGGGCTTGGCGCACCCGCCTTGCAATATCTGGCTGCCGCCGGTGTGGGTACTATTGGAATTGTGGATGATGATGTGGTGGATGCTGCTAATTTACAACGCCAAGTTATTCACCGTGATGAGGATATTGGCTTGCCAAAGGTCGTCTCTGCGGCACGGGCTTTGCGAGCTCTGAACCCTTATGTGAGCGTTAAGACTTACCAGCAGAGGCTAACTCTGGCTATAGCTGAAGCTGTGATCTCAGATTATGATATTGTGCTCGATGGTACGGATAACTTTGAAACCCGCTACTTACTAAATCAAACCTGTGTTGCGCAAGCGGTCCCCTTGGTAAGTGGCGCCCTTAGCCAATGGGAAGGCCAAGTTTCTTTGTTTGATCCTGCACGTTCAGGCCCCTGCTACCAGTGTATTTTTCCAACCCCTCCTGCACCAGAATTTGCGCCAAGCTGTTCACAGGCTGGGGTTTTTGCGGCCCTTCCGGGGGTGATTGGTAGCCTCATGGCCGCAGAGGCGCTTAAGTATGTTCTGGGGGCAGGCACATCTTTGGTGGGTAGGTTGGCCATACACAATGTGCTGGATGCTGAAGGCCGTGTTATAAAAACAAAACAACGGGTAGATTGCCCTATTTGTCATCCCCCTTTGCCTAATTGAAAGTCTTGATATGATCTTGCTAGATAGCTGGAAAACACCATTTGGTCTCGCGCCTTTTGACAAGATATCCGACGCTGAGTTTGCTCCGGCTATAGATAAAGCTCTGGAGGTGGCATTGGCTGGGATCTCCAAGATTGCTGATAATCCAGAAGTACTAAGTTTTGAAAATACTATAGAGGCAATGGAAGTGGCTGAGGCTCTGCTTGATCAAGTGGCCGCGGTTTTCTACACTCTTGCAGGGTGTGACAGTACCGCCGTACGCGAAGCGTTGCAACGAGAGTTTTCGCCCAAACTATCCGCTTATTCTTCAGCAGTATCTTCAAATAAGAAGCTGTTTGAACGGATTCAAACCTTATGGGCTAACCGTGAAGCACATGATCTTTCTGCAGAGCAGGAGCGGGTGTTGATGTTGGCACACCGTGGATTTGTTAGAGCTGGCGCACAATTGTCCGGAGCAGATGCCGATCGAATGGCTGAAATAACATCGCGTTTGGCTATTTTGGGAACGGATTTTATGCAAAACCTCTTGGCTGATGAGCGGAGTTGGTTTTTACCTCTATCCGAGGAGGATCTTCTAGGGCTGCCTGACTTTGTAATCCATGCTGCGCGGGCCGCAGGGCAGGAAAAGAAAGCTGGCGGACCAGTTGTGACGCTGTCGCGGTCGTTGATTGTCCCTTTCTTACAGTTTTCAGATCGCCGCGACCTTCGAGAGATCGCTTACAACGCTTGGGCTGCACGTGGTGCCAATAGTGGAGAAACCGACAACCGTATCATAGTAGGTGAGACCTTGGCGCTGCGCCAGGAGCGGGCCATACTTCTGGGATATCAGAACTTTGCACAGTTTAAGCTTGAAACAGAAATGGCTAAAACTCCGGATCGTGTGCGTGATTTGCTGATGCAGGTTTGGGCACCAGCCAAAGCGCAAGCCAATAAGGATGCTGAGGTCTTAAGCCAAATGATGATTGCAGATGGGATGGATGGCCAGCTCCAGGCCTGGGATTGGCGCTATTATGCACAAAAGCGTCGGTTGGCTGAGCATGATCTTGATGAGGTGGAGCTGAAACCTTATCTTCAGTTGGACCAGATGATTGCCGCGTCATTTGATTGTGCTAGCCGCTTGTTTGGTCTTTCCTTCGCAGAGGTAGCGGTGCCGTTGTACCATCCCGACGTAAGGGCTTGGGAGGTTACACGCGATGGCGCCCATTTGGCATTGTTTATTGGAGACTACTTTGCACGTGGTGGCAAACGCTCAGGGGCCTGGTGTTCGGCGTTGCAAAGCCAGCGTAAAAGACCGACCGAGCTTACCCCTATCGTAATCAATGTCTGCAACTTTTCTAAGCCTGTTGCGGGTACGCCAGCGCTCTTATCATTTGATGATGCGCGTACTTTGTTTCATGAGTTTGGTCATGCGCTGCATCAAATGCTGTCGGATGTAACCTATGAGATGGTGTCGGGGACCTCGGTGCCGCGTGATTTTGTCGAACTGCCCAGCCAGCTTTATGAGCATTGGCTCGAGCAACCAGAAGTTCTTCAGAAATTTGCAATTCATGCAGAAACTGGTGAGCCCATGCCCAGAGATTTGTTAAGATGCTTGGGGCTGCAACGTTTGATATGGGCTTTCAAACAGTTGAATATGTAGCCTCGGCTTTAGTTGATTTGGCGTTTCATGAGGGTGGTCCACCAGCAGATCCGATGGTGCGTCAAGCTGAAATTTTGGCAGAAATCGGCATGCCAGTGTCCATCGGCATGCGTCACGCGACGCCACATTTTGCACATGTTTTTGCGGGTGACGGATATTCCAGTGCCTATTATAGTTACATGTGGTCGGAGGTGATGGATGCGGATGCCTTTGCCTCATTTGAGGAGGCGACTGGTGCTTTTGATGCTGAGCGTGCGAAAGCCTTACAGGATCATATTTTGTCTAAAGGAGGTAGTGAGGATGCGGAGGCTCTGTATTTGGCATTCCGTGGGCGAATGCCAGATGCCACGGCTTTGCTAAGAAATCGTGGGCTTTAGGGCTAATTATTCAAATACTTCATCGCCCGAAACACCCCAGAGGGCAGCCTTTGGGGCCCAGCCCTTATAGCCGTCAGCGGAGATCTCACACCATTGGAGCTCACAGGCAGTTACCCATGCTAAGACGTTACGCTCGAGCTTGGCATTGATTAATGTTTTGGGGACTGGGTGGTTCAGGATATCAACACTATCTTGCTGCACCAAGATTGTTCGTGTCCCTGACAAAAGAGAGTAGTGGATCCAGCCTCCAGCGCCCTCAAAGTCTAGGACCTTGCGCCAATGTCCGTGTTCGGCCACCACTTGCAGTGGCATGTTGCGCAATTTTAGGATCCAATCTACGCGATGGGTCAAAGATGGCCCGCGGCGCACATTACCTTCACTGGCTTTGAGTGAAACAAAGCGGGGAATGGGCAGATTCGTCACTGGGCCGCGTTTAGCGCTGTCTGCCGTTGCCGAAAAAGTAAAAAGCAAAGTACAAAGTACCAGACCTATCACTGATAAAATCATTTTTTTCATAGTACCGCCCGCCGTGATCAAAGCCTGCCGATTTCACCTTATCTGGCCTTAACCTTATGTGCCACAGATGGTTATGCCTGAGAAGAGGGGACAGCTAAAGATTTTGAACAGAGAACTTGAATTAGCTATAAAACTGATCCTCGCTTGGAAAGCAGCGATCTCAAAGCTTTGCCGAACAATTGGCTACTAATTTTTGATTTGAGTACCAAGATTTTATGTAGTTCCTAACCTAGGAGAATGACCTGGGTTATGCGTCAGCATGTTTTCTGAAATTAATGTTTGGCGGTCTTAAGCCGTGTGGGTGCAAATCCCAAAGATTGGCTCGTCGCGGTTAAGCACATTGGATGTAGTCGGTATTTTAAAGCTGCGTTAGTGTTGCAATATATGATTGCCTAGACCAACCGCGTTGATTGAAAATCAGCCTAGCTCCGTCATTCGGCCTAACAAGTCTGAGCACCTCTTAACTTTGAAGCGCTTGATAAGTCTTGATCGTACATCATCAATAGTGCGTGGTGACAATTCCAAGTCGCTCGCGATTTCTTTGCTGCTCATCCCTTGGTTCATTAAACCAAGAACTTGTCGCTCTCGCTTACTTAGGGTGATAGTTTGAGTATTGTTAGAAATCTGTGCATAACTCAAAATAATTCTATCTAAAGGCTGATCTGGTGTTAAGGAATGTGCACGAAAACGGCACCATACGCTGTGTCCCTCACGATGGTGTAAGAGTCGTTCATCGCTGTAGTTGCCTCTAGTTTTTAGCGCATTGATCCCCACATGTTGAATTTTTTCAAACTCTTCATTTGAACCATAAAACATTCGAAAGGATTTGCCTTGAATATCTTTAGGCGTATACCCTAACATCGAAGAAAATGTTGAATTACAACATTTTATTATCCGATTTTCAGATATAACTAATCCAACAGGGGCATTATCAAAAGCCAATTTTGTATAATTAACCATATAAATTTTACCGTATTATTACGGTATTGCCACCGTATTTATTTTTCTTAATACTAGGTTTATGACGAAATTACTCCAGCAGGCCAAGCTCGAACCGCTTTTAAGCGAAATTTCCTCTAGGCGAGATGATTTAATTTTATTGACGCAAGATTTGATCCGCATTCCGACCCTTAACCCTCCAGGTAAAAATTATAGGGAAATTTGTGAATTTCTTGATAAAAGACTTACTAAAAGTGGGTTTATAACTGAATTGGTGCGGGCTTATGGTACGCCAGGAGACAGTGATAAATATCCACGATGGAATTTGGTTGCGCGTCGGGACGGTGCGCGTGCCGGAGACTGTGTTCACTTTAACAGCCACATTGATGTGGTCGAAGTTGGAAGTGGTTGGACACAGGACCCGTTTGGTGGTGCGCTGGTCGATGGAAAGATTTATGGTCGGGGTGCTTGTGATATGAAGGGCGGTTTGGCAGCGTCGATAATTGCAGCCGAGGCCTTCGTTGATACTAACCCAGATTTTCAGGGTGCAATAGAGATATCTGCTACTGGTGATGAGGAATCTGGTGGTTACGGTGGTGTCGCATATTTGGCGGAAAAGGGATACTTCAATCCAAAGCGCGTCCAGCATGTTATTATACCTGAGCCGTTGAATAAGGATCGTGTGTGCTTAGGCCATCGAGGTGGTTGGTGGGCTGAAATCGAGACTTTTGGTGAGATTGCACATGGTTCGATGCCATTTCTTGGCGATTGTGCAGTCAGACACATGGGCGCTGTAATCGACAAATTTGAAATGGCACTTTTCCCAGCAATGGCGGAGCGACGCACTGATATGCCCGTCGTTCCTGATGGTGCCCGCTCCTCGACAATGAATATCAATTCAATTCATGGTGGCCAATCTGAACACGATGAAGACTTTACAGGTTTGCCGGCGCATTGTGTCCCTGATAGCTGCCGCATCGTAATTGATCGCCGCTTTTTAGTTGAAGAAACCTTGGATGGCGTGCGAGATGAAGTTGAAAGCCTTTTGAATGAGTTGAAGGCTGAAAGACCCAAGTTTGAATACGAAATGCGTGAATTAAACAGTGTCTTGCCATCGATGACTGACCGTCATGCACCTATTGCGGTAAGCGTGGCTAAACAAATCGAAATTGTTATGGGCAAGCCTGCAGAATTTGTGGCGTCTCCGGGAACATATGATCAAAAACACATTGATCGAATTGGAACATTAAAGAATTGCATAGCCTATGGGCCCGGTATACTTGAGCTTGCCCACAAACCTGACGAGTACGTAGGTGTCGAAGATATGATGGATAGTGTGCAAGTTATGGCTCGTTGTCTTGCGGATATTCTATTACAAAAATAACATAAATAGGGAGAAAGCTTATGAGGAATTTGGTATTTACTGTAACGGCAACTGCTGTTGCCTTGCTTGGGGGCATTGCATCTGCGCAAACAGATATAACTGTTGCTATCCAGTTGGAGCCACCTAACCTCGATCCAACAGGTGGTGCCGCACAAGCGATCGACAGCGTCTTGTATTCAAACGTATTTGAAGGGTTAACGCGCTTCGAAGGCGACGGCGCTGTGGTGCCCGGTCTTGCGAAGAGTTGGGATATTTCTAGCGATGGAACTGTCTATACTTTTAACTTGAACAGTGGCGTTATGTTTCATGACGGTACCTCAATGGATGCCGAAGACGTGAAGTTTAGCCTGGACCGTGCCCGGTCTGAAGATAGTACTAACGCTCAAAAGGGACTTTTTTCTGGTATTACAGACGTTTCAGTAGTTAATTCTAGGACAGTAAAAGTTACACTTGATCAACCTAACGGTAGTTTTTTGTTCAATATGGCTTGGGGTGATGCTGTCATCGTCGCACCAGAAAGCATAGAAAATATAGCATCAAACCCTATTGGAACTGGTGCTTTTACTTTTAGTGACTGGGTCCAAGGTGATCGTCTAGAGTTAGTGCGCAACGATAGTTATTGGGGAACAGCTGCAGTATTAGAAAGTGCTACATTCCGTTTTATTTCGGATCCAACAGCGGCGTTTGCCGCGGTGATGGCAGAAGATGTAGATGTTTTTGTAGGCTTTCCAGCACCCGAAAACCTACCCCAATTTGAAGCTGATGCACGGTTTCAAGTTCTTGTTGGCAACACTGAAGGAGAAACGATCCTCTCTACAAACAATAAAATGCCGCCATTCGATAATTTATTGGTACGCAAAGCGGTCGCTCACGCCATCGACCGTCAGGCCATTATTGATGGTGCAATGTTTGGATATGGAACTCCAATTGGGACGCACTTTGCGCCGCACAACCCCGATTACGTTGATCTATTAGGTAACTCTTCTTATGATCCCGCCAAAGCTAAAGCACTTCTTGTGGAAGCAGGCTTTCCTGACGGCTTTTCAACGACATTAAAATTACCACCTCCTTCCTATGCGCGTCGTGGTGGTGAAATAATTGCCAGCCAATTGCGTCAAGTTGGAATTAATGCTGAGATTAGTAATTTGGAATGGTCACAGTGGATTGAAGAAGTCTTTAAGGCAAAGGACTTTGGTTTATCAATTGTAAGTCATACTGAACCAATGGATATAGGAATTTATGCTAATCCAGAATACTATTTCCAATACGACAACCCTGTTTTCCAGGCGCTGATGATAGAACTTAATGCAACTGCTGATCCGGTAGGTCGCTCAGCTTTGTTGGCCAAAGCCCAGAAAATAATCTCAGAAGATTATGTGAATGGCTATTTGTTTGAACTTGCCGTGGCAACTGTTGCAAAGGCAGGCGTTCGTGGACTTTGGGTGAACCAACCAACTGCAGCTGTTGACCTTACTGTTGTAAGCTGGGCAGATTAAAAATAACTGACCTTGGCGCTTATGAGCGCCAAGGTCATGTGTGCTGATATAAGAATAGGTAAAGATAATTCCTAAGTTACAGCACTGAAAAGTTGCAGGAATTTCATGTTATTTACGAATAGTAATAGGCATGTGATTGTTGCTAAGGCTACAGAGAATACCTGTCTAACCTGAGAGGTGACAGCCTGTTTATGATGTTGCTATTATCATTTGAGTGGCTGCATGACAGAGCCAGTGAGGTTTTTTGAAGTGATCCGCTATACTCTTGGTCGATTGTCATCCCTGATTATTAGTCTCGTTATTGCGTCGCTGGTAATATTTTCAGTTATTGAAGTTATTCCTGGTGACCCTGCTTCGTTTATGTTGGGTATAAACGCCCGAGAAGACACGCTTGCGGCATTGCGCAGCGAGATGGGCCTTGATCAGCCTCTAGCAGTCAGATATTTTGACTGGGTAATTGGTTTATTGCAAGGTGATTTTGGAAATTCTTGGACCTATAAAACACCAGTTTCGGAGTTAATTTCGGATCGAATTTGGGTCTCTCTTCCACTTGCTATTTATGCGCTAATTCTCTCCACACTCATCGCGTTTCCAGCAGGTATTTTAGCTGCAAGCCGTCGCGGTGGGGCAAGTGATGTCACAATTATGGGGGCAACACAGATGGGTGTTGCTATTCCTAATTTTTGGTTTGCAATGATAATGGTTTTGATTTTTGCAATTCACTTGCGTTGGTTTTCTGCTGGAGGTTTTCCGGGCTGGAATAGCCCATTACAGGGACTGAAATCACTTACACTTCCCGCTATATCATTGGCGCTCCCTCAAGCTGCCATTCTCGCGCGTATTATGCGGTCTTCGTTACTAGACATGCTTTCTGAGGATTTCATAAGAACGGCGCGCGCTAAGGGACTGACGCGAAGCCAAGCACTCTGGAGACATGCTGTGCGTAACGCACTTATTCCGGTTATTACTATCATTGGCCTGCAGTTCTCGTTCCTTTTAGCTGGTGGCATCATAATTGAACAAATTTTCTTTTTACCAGGCCTTGGGCGTCTGATCTTCCAAGCTATTTCTGCCCGTGATTTAATCGTTGTGGAAAGTGTTGTGATGCTGTTGGTGTTCACAGTGATCATGGTTAATTTTGCGGTAGATCTTGCCTATGCAGCTGTTGATCCAAGACTGAGAAGCAAAGTATGAAACGTGGGCTAATTATTGGTAGCTTTCTAAGCCTTGTATTTATGGGGTTGGCATGTATTTCCTTTCTTTGGGTACCTTATGATATTGAAACTCTAGAAATTGCGAACAAACTAAAAAAACCTAACTTTAATCATTGGTTGGGGACCGATCACTTTGGCCGCGATATTTTTTCAATGATCATGATGGGAGCACGTACATCAATTGCCGTGGCATTACTGGCTGTCGGTATTGGGGTTGCGATTGGCGTGCCTTTGGGGCTTTTCTCTGCAGCCCGGCGAGGATCCTTTATTGACGAAATTATAATGCGTGGAAATGATCTTATATTTGCGTTTCCTTCTTTGGTAATTGCGATCCTGATCACAGCTGTTTTTGGGGCGTCTGCTGTGAATGCAATTGTTGCGATAGGTATCTTTAATATTCCTGTTTTTGCACGCCTCACACGTGCGGCAGCACTTCCCCTCTGGGAGCGAGATTTTGTTTTATCCGCCAGAGTTTGTGGAAAGTCTGAGGCACGTATTTCAATTGAACATATTTTTCCCAACATTACTAATTTGATGATTGTCCAGGGAACAATACAATTTAGCCTCGGCATTTTGGCAGAAGCCTCGCTTTCATACATTGGGTTGGGCGCGCAACCACCAACCGCAAGTTGGGGCCGTATGCTTGCTGATGCACAAACATTGGTCAGCATCGCACCTCATGTAGCACTTGTCCCAGGGCTTGCTATTTTACTTATGGTTCTAGGTTTGAATTTGATGGGTGATGGTCTGCGAGATCTTTTTGATCCTCGTATTAAGGTGGAGCGGACATGAACCTTTTGCACGTCAAGGATCTGTCACTTTCCATCGGTGGTATTCAAATTTTGCAGGACGTTTCTATAGATATGCTCTCGGGTGAGATTGTAGCGATCACAGGGGAGAGTGGGTCAGGAAAATCTCTTACGGCGCTAGCTGTCATGGGGCTTTTGCCTCGTGGATCTGTGACTAAAGGTTCTATCTGGTTAGAGGAAAAGGACATTCTGACAACGTCGGAACATGATCTATGTAGCATGCGAGGGCGTGCTATGGGCATGGTGTTCCAGGAGCCTATGACGGCTCTTAATCCTGTAAAAACGATTGGGGACCAAGTTGCTGAAACTATTATAATTCATGAGAGGGTCACAAAGTTTGATGCTAATAAGCGCGCTGCAGATATGTTGCAGCGTGTAGGCCTCACCGTTGAACCTTCTCGTTATCCGCATGAATTATCTGGAGGCCAACGCCAGCGGGTTGTTATTGCTATGGCAATAGCATTACGGCCAAAGCTACTAATTGCGGATGAACCTACGACTGCGTTGGATGTGACAACACAAGCTCGTATTCTAGAGCTTCTTAAAGATCTGGTCGCTGACTTTGATATGGGGCTATTGATCATTACACATGACTTGGCAGTTGTGGCAGAAATTGCAGACAAAATTATTGTAATGCAGAAGGGCTGTATTGTTGAGGCTGAAGACACGCATGAGTTATTATACAATATGCGGCACCCCTACACTAAGGCGCTCTTTAATGCGTCTACGCACAGGGTTAATCTTCCTGAATATATACCGTCACTACCACTTTTATCAGTTGAATCTGTAGCTCGAACTTATAATTTGCCGCGCACTTCGGTTTTTGGCTCTCGTCCAAAGCTTCAAGCATTGGATGGTATCAGTTTCCACATATCCCACGGTGAACGTGTAGGGTTAGTTGGTGAAAGTGGCTGTGGAAAATCAACTCTGACACGAGCTATTTTAGGACTTGAAGAAGTTCAAAAAGGCCAAATCACGCTAGATGGGCAACCCGTTTTTGTGCAAAAAAATCTGAATATGGAGGTCCGCCGCAAGATGCAGGTTGTATTTCAAGATCCCTATGGTTCTTTCAACCCGCGTCACCGCGTGGATAGGCTGATTGCTGAACCGCTTCACGTTTTAGAAAATGCTCCGGTTGGTAAAGAGAGAGGCCTTGCTGTTTCAAAAGCTCTGGAGGATGTTGGCTTATCAGCTACTGATGCAAACAAATACATTCATGAATTTTCTGGCGGACAACGCCAACGGATCGCCATTGCCCGTGCGCTGATTATTGAACCTGAACTCATCATATTTGACGAAGCCGTTTCCGCTTTAGATGTATCGATACGCGCCCAGGTTTTAGATTTGATTGCTGATTTATGTCAAAAACGACCTTTGGCTTACCTGTTCATAAGTCACGATCTGTCAGTCGTACGCACGGTTACTGATCGCGTGATAGTCATGCAGTTTGGTAAAATAGTAGAGCAAGGTCAAACAGAACAAGTATTTTCCAATCCACAACATGCTTACACGCAAAGTTTAATTGCCGCTGCACCAAAACTTCCGGAGGTTACGTATGCTATTGAAACTGTTTGATATCCCGAGGGCCCATAATTTAATTGGGGGTGTTTGGGTTCAGGCTGACGCTGAAATTGAAGTTATTGATCCTTCTACCAATAGGCCAATCACTAGTATCGCGCGTGGAACCATTGCAGACATTGATGCGGCCGTTAATGCAGCTCAATCCGCATTGGTGGGAGAGTGGGGAGCAATGACTGCGCTAGAGCGGGGCAGGATCCTTATCAAAGTAGGAGTGGCCGTTCTTAATCATGTGGAGGACCTTGCCAAGATTGAAGCGATAGACGTTGGAAAACCGCTAACGCAAGCGCGTGCTGACGCGGTGGCTCTTGCTCGTTATATGGAATTTTATGGTGGTGCAGCAGATAAAATTACTGGTGAAACTATTCCTTATCTGGATGAGTACACTGTCTACACATTGCGCGAACCGCATGGTGTGACTGGCCATATTGTTCCATGGAATTATCCGATGCAAATAGTTGGCAGATCCGTGGGTGCCGCGCTTGCGATGGGTAACGCCTGCGTGTTGAAGCCTGCGGAAGAAGCCTGCTTAACTGCATTGGCTTTTGCAGAAATTGCGCAAAAGGCGGGACTTCCGGCAGGCGCACTTAATGTTGTGACGGGTTTGGGTTCAGAGGCAGGCGCTGCGCTTTCATCCCATGCAGGTATTCAACATTTATCCTTTACGGGTTCTGTTAAAACTGGTCAGCTAATCCAAACAGCGGCAGCACAGAACGTCGTTCCGGTTACACTAGAATTGGGGGGGAAATCGCCTCAATTAGTTTTTGAGGATGCGGATTTGGATCGAGCATTGCCATTTCTGGTTAATGCAGGCATCCAAAATGCAGGTCAAACATGTTCGGCATCTAGCCGTATTCTTGTTCAGCGAGGTGTTTACGATACAGTTTGCACACGCATGGGAGAAGCATATTCTTCACTAAACGTTGGCTCTGCACTGGATGATTTAGATCTGGGCCCGTTAATCTCTGCACGACAAAAAGAAATTGTTTCTGGATTTATTGATCGTGGTTATGATTTAAAAGTTGCAGCGCAGGGCAATATTGTATCTCACGAGGATGGCTTTTATGTTCGCCCAACTTTATTCAGAGATGTTCCCTCAAATCATCCGCTTGCTCGCGATGAAATCTTCGGACCTGTGCAAGTGATTATTCCATTTGATACTGAGTTAGAAGCAATAGAAATTGCTAATAATACTGAGTATGGTTTGGTAGCATCCATTTGGACCCAAGATGGGGGGCGGCAAATGCGGCTGGCTAAGAAGTTAAGATCTGGCCAAGTGTTTATTAACAACTATGGTGCTGGTGGAGGGGTTGAGTTGCCCTTTGGCGGTGTTGGTAAATCAGGGCATGGACGTGAAAAAGGTTTTGAAGCGCTGTATGGGTTTTCATCATTAAAAACAGTAGCAGCTTGGCATGGGTGATTTTATGAGACTTAAAGGAAAAACTGCAGTCGTGACAGGTGGCGCCTCTGGTTTTGGAGCGGGCATTGCCCGAAAATTTGCCGCTGAAGGTGCTCAGGTCATTGTAGCTGATCAAAATCTAGACGGTGCGCTAAGTATTGCCACTGAAATTGGAGGCATTGCTCAACTTTGTAACGTGTCTGATTTGGACAGTGTTCTTGCAATGAAAGATGCGGCTTTGACAGCCTTTGGGCATTTGGATATTTTAGTGAATAATGCAGGCACTACCCATTTGCCTCTAGCATTAGAAGACGTAACGGCCGCTGATTTTGAGAAAGTGTACAACGTTAATATTAAGTCAGTCTACCTGACTGCACAGGCATTTGTTCCTCACTTCAAAGAGCGTGGCTGCGGCGCAATACTGAATGTAGCCTCGACTGGGGGTGTGTCCCCGAGGCCGCGCCTGACATGGTATAATGCGTCAAAAGGGTGGATGATTACTGCGACGAAGGGGATGGCTGTTGAACTCGCCCCTTCGGGAATCCGTGTTAATGCCATTAATCCAGTTGCTGGTGAGACCCCACTGCTGAAGTCATTCATGGGCGAAGATACACCAGAAATCCGTGCAAAATTTTTATCAACGATTCCAATAGGTCGATTTTCGACACCAGAAGACATGGGCAATGCTGCTTGTTTCTTATGTTCAGATGAGGCCAGTATGATCACTGGAGTGGCAATGGAGGTTGACGGTGGGCGTTGTATCTAGGCCTGGTCCAAGAAATTTGATAACAGATGTTGCTGGACTAAAGGTTGGCAATTCCCAAGTAAATTTTTTTAAGACTGGCAGTACGGTTTTGGTGGGGGACGTGCCATTTACGGCGAGTGTACATGTGATGGGTGGGGCTCCGGGAACAAAAGAAACTGATCTGTTAGCACCGGATAAAACAGTTGATAAAATTGATGCACTTGTTTTATCTGGTGGATCTGCATTTGGCCTGGATGCGTGTTCTGGTGTTATGGATGGTTTGCGAAAAATGGGTCGTGGTTTCCCAGTGGGCCCGATGCGGGTTCCAATCGTGCCAGGGGCAATCATTTTTGATTTAATTAATGGTGGCAACAAGGATTGGGTGGAAAATCCATACCGTGAGCTTGGGCGTGAAGCACTCAGCACTGCGTCAGGTGAATTCCCTCTTGGCACGGTAGGTGCCGGAACAGGCGCTTTGGCCGCAATGCAAAAGGGCGGTTTAGGGTCGGCTTCTGTTGTTTTGAAAAATGGCTATACGGTGGGAGCTTTAGTTGTGGCCAATCCTATGGGCAGCGTTACCACCGCTAGCGGCAAATATTTTTGGGCAGCGCCTTTTGAAGTGGATGGTGAATTTGGTGGTATGGGCGTTGACCCTGAGCATGCTAACTTTGATGGAAAACAAAGTCTAAAAGAAGCTGCGATGATGGTTTTCAATGCTGAGATGTCCAATACGACGATAGCAATTGTTGCCACCGATGCGCCTTTGACTAAAACGCAATGTCATCGCCTAGCGGTCACTGCCCACGATGGGATGGCACGCGCTATCGTTTCGCATACACCTCTTGATGGTGATTTAATCTTTGGCGTTTCTACGACCAACGGTGCTGTTGATTATAATATATTTCGTGATATTGGCGCTGCGGCTGCTGTCTGCTTAAGCCGTGCAATTGCTCGCGGCATCTACGAAGCGACTAGCCACGCAGATGATATTTTACCAACATATAGGTCCAGCTAAATAACACCGATATTCAGGTAGTATGAGTAAATTTTAAGTTATCAGGATCTTAGGTTGTGCGTCTTGGACTATTTTTTAGTCTTGTTTGAGGCGAACAGGCTCGATGAAAGCCCAGGCCAAATAGTACTTGTGAAAGTGCCTGCTTCATAAGTGTGATGATTTCGAACCAAACCATAATGGACAAAAGTGGAGACCTCTGTAAATCATATTCTAAATATTAGTATATTTGTTGGCTGCAATACCCCTTTGTCAACAAACCGAATTTTCTCCAAAGACGCAACCGTGCAGGCGTGAAAAATGTTTCAAGGTCGGTTTTGTAACTGGGAGGTCGGCAAGTCTTCCTATTTTGGAGTGACTTCGGGCAATGTATGCGCAACGTGAAAGGGAGTCGTTCGCGATGAAGACGCAAGTAAAAGCTTTGGTTGTTGGTGGCGGTGCCGTTGGGACGTCAATTGCCTACCATCTGGGGAAACGTGGATGGGACACCATGCTGATCGAACGTGACGAGTTGACGTCTGGATCGACATGGCATGCGGCAGGGCTTCTGCCTTTGTTCAACATGTCCTATGCAACCACGCATATCCATAAATACTCTGTAGACTTCTATAAGGCTCTTGAGGATGAAACCGGTTTGAATGCTGGGTTTGCGGTGGTAGGCAACCTGCGTATGGCGCAAACTGATGAGCGAATGGACGAGTATAAGTTATATGCCTCCACCGCTGAGACCTGTGGTGTACCTTATGTGTTTATGACACCAGATGAGATTAAAAAGAAATGGCCTTTGATCCATACCGAAGATCTGAAAGGTGCTATTTATCATGACACGGATGGCTATATTAATCCTGCTGATGTCACCATGGCCATGGCCAAAGGTGCGCGGCAGTTTGGGGTCTCTATTGAACGCAGATGGCAGGCGGATGGCTTCCATTGGACTGGCACGCATTGGGAAGTAACCTGCACTAAAATGATTGAAAAAGGTGGCAATTTGGTTGCCTCTGACGAACGGGTAGTGATTACAGCTGAGCATGTGGTGACGGCCTCTGGGAACCATGCGCAGCGCACAGCCTCAATGCTCGGAATTAAAATTCCAGCCATCCCAGTTGAGCATCAATTCGTGGTGATGGAAAAAGACCCAGCGCTGGTAGAATACAGAGCGGCTGGAAATCCTGAACATCCGGTGATCCGTGATGCAGATGCGCAAAGCTATGTACGCGAAGAACGTGGTGGATGGATTCTTGGTGTTTATGAGAAAGATGCCCCAGCCCGTTTTGAGCATGGGGTGCCTGATAGTTTCCGCGCTGACTTGTTCCCGCTAGCGCTGGACCGCATTGAAGAACAATATATGGCTATGATCCATCGGGTGCCGTCCTGTGAGGAAAGTGGTCTCAAAGATGATTTTAACGGTCCGATTTGCTATACCCCTGATGGGAACCCGCTGGTAGGTCCGGCACCGGGTCTACGCAACATGTGGCTGGCCGAAGGCTTTAGCTTTGGCATTACCGCTGCGGGCGGTACCGGCTATTACATGGCGCAGATGATGGTAGATGGAGAGGCTGAGATCGATATGGCCAGCCTTGACCCCAAACGCTACGGCAACTGGATAACTACAGAATTTTCCATGCGTAAAAATGAAGAATGTTATGATCATGTCTATGTTTTGCACCACCCGGATGAGGAACGTCCGGCGGCGCGACCTCTGCGCACGGCCCCAGCCTATGAACGCCAAAAGGTTCGCGGGGCACAATTTGGCTGGGTGAATGGTTGGGAAAGGCCAAATTACTTTGGTCCATTAGATGCGCCCGAAGATTTTGATGAAAAAGCTCGCAGCTTTCGTCGTGGGAAATGGTGGCAATATGCGGTAGATGAAGCCAAGGCTATTCGCGAAGGTGTAGGACTTGTGGATGCAACGGCCTTCACCAAACATATTGTTAAAGGCCCGGGTGCCACATTGTTTCTGGATTGGTTCACCTGCAATAAGTTGCCGCGTATTGGTCGGATTAATCTGACCTATGCGTTGACCTCTCACGGCACCACGCGCACAGAATACACCATCGTACGGCTGTCTGAGGAGGAGTATTACCTCGTTTCTGCTGGTGCTTGGACGGCTTATGATCAAGATTATCTGAAGAAGGCAATTGAAGACAAAGAGGCCGAGTTTGGTCGCATAGAGCTGCAAGACGTAACTACGCAATGGGGCGTTTTTGCCATTGCGGGACCTAAATCACGCGCGCTTTTGTCAGATATCATCAATGACCCTGATCCGGCCACAGCACTGTCCAATAAGCGGTTTCCGTGGCTTTCGGCCAAGCAGATTGAGCTGGGCATGTGCCCCGTGAATGCAATACGTGTGGCCTATACTGGCGAGTTGGGCTGGGAGCTGCATCATCCTATGGAAATGCAAAACTATCTTTTTGATTTACTAGAAAAAGCAGGAAAAAAACATGACCTGAAGCTGGTGGGCGCGCGCGCGCAAAACTGGCTACGCCAGGAGAAATCATATAGGGCGTTTGGCAATGAACTCGGGCGTGATGCGTCACCTTTGGAAGCGGATTTACCGCGGTTTATTGACCTATCTAAAGAGTTCCATGGTAAAGAGCAGATGGAAGCTACAGGAGTACGGGTGAAATGCTGTACGCTGCTGGTTGATGGTCCTGCCGACGCTGATCCATGGGGCCACGAGGTGCTTTATAACCAAGGGATACGCGCTGGTCGTCTAACATCTGGCGGTTATTCAGTGCATTTTGAAAAATCGATTGGCATAGGGTACGTTACCCCTGAATTGGCCGTTCCCGGCACGAAGCTTCAGGTGAAAATTATGGATCAACTCTGGAATTGTGAAGTGGTCGAAGATAGCCCTTATGATCCAAAAAATACAACCATTCGTGTTGATGGCTAGTTAAATTGGTGCGTGGGCATGTGTGTGCTCTTCACCCGCACAGAGAAAACGCTTTGGGTACGAGATGGCTAATCTAAAAACCTTGAGGGGCTCAGTTCTGCTAAAATATCTGCAGAATAATCTGGCTTATTTCCAACCACAGTATCTGCCACCAATTGTGAGGCGGCGGGTGCGGTAAAAAAGCCGTATCCGCCTTGCCCGACACACCACACAAAGCTGTCGTCTTGTGGGGCTGGCCCTAAAACTAAGTTGCGATCGGGTGCGAACGTCCGGAGCCCAGCCCAGGAGGCCACTGGCCGGGTCACAGGCTCGGTGACGTAATCTTGGTAGCGTGAGAGGGCTTCGGCAAGATCTATATCATGTGCCCAAGCATCCATGGGTGGGCTTGGTGTTTCTTCCGCCAGTGACACTATTAGGCCACCTGCGTCCGGCTTTGCATACCACCGCTCGCCAGGGCCAAACAACATTGGCCAACCTTGTACTGCTTGGCCGCCTGGGGCTGACAAACGCGCTACACTGCGACGAAACGGCGTAAGTCCAATTTTTGGTAGGCCAGCCAATTGAGCAATTTCGTCACCCCAAGCGCCAGCCGCATTCACTATTTTTTGCGCTTCATATTGTCCACTTCCTGTGGTCACACGCCAGCTCCTGCTTCGTTTTGTCAATAGCAGTCACCTGTTGATTAGTCTCAACTGTTCCACCATTTGCGTGTATTCGGCGAGCAAATATTTGCAACATCATATCAGTATCAATATCACGTGCAGTGGCGCTGCTTGCGGTTCGTATTACCGATGAGCTGTCCAGAATTGGCACCAATTTAGCCGCGTCGGCAACCGCAACTTCGCTGAGGTGCATATGCTCGAGGTCATATTCGAATTGTGCTTCCTCACCCTGCAGGCATACCAATAAGAACCCGCGCGGGCTCAAGACACCAGATAACATACCATCAAAATCAGTGCGTGCGGCTTTGGCTAGGGCGACGGTTGAGGGGCTACCATAATTTTGCTCATAAAGGGCCGCTGATCTGCCTGAGGTGTGATAGGCTAGATGGGCTTCTGCTTCTAAAACCAAAGTTGCCCCATGCTCAGATAGCCGAGCCGCTGCAGAGATACCGGCGATACCGCCGCCTATGATCAAGTAATCCAACATAGGTCAATTAAGCATAGGAAACGCAGTCTAAAAGCAAAAAAGGAGGCCAGAGGCCCCCTTTTTCAAGCCGATTAAGGATCTACGGTTTAGTTAGGCACTTCGCTGTCAAGACCTTCAAGGTAGAAGCCCATGCTGGCCAAGCCTTCATCGCCATAATCGGCAGCGGTTTCACCAGCCTTTAACCAAACAGAACCGTCTTGCTTATTTAAAGGACCTGTAAATGTGTGGTAAGATCCATCTGCTAAGCTGTCACGTAGCGCTTCAGCTGAGGCCTTCACACCTGCAGGAACCGCACTTGTGATTTCGCCGATGCCAACCATGCCAGCGCCGATACCATCCCAAGTACTTGTGGAGGCCCATGTGCCATCCATAACTGCTTGTGTGCGGGCTATGTAGTAAGGCCCCCAGTTGTCGATGATGGAAGATACACGTGGTTTTGGACCGTAGGCTGCCATGTCAGAGGCTTGGCCAAATGTAATTACGTTGCCGGCAGCTTGAGCAGCGGCCTGCGGAGCAGTGGAATCTGTGTGTTGCAACACGACATCTGCACCTTGTTCGATCAGAACTTTTGCAGCATCGGCCTCCTTTGTTGGGTCAAACCAAGTATAAGCCCAGATGATTTTGAACTGAACATCAGGGTTTACCTCTTTGGCGTGAATATAAGCAGCGTTGATGCCACGGATAACTTCTGGAATTGGGAAGGAACCTATATAACCTACGATATTGGATTTAGTCATGTGACCGGCAATGTGGCCTTGAACGGCACGACCCTCATAGAAGCGTGCAGAGTAAACAGACACGTTGTCAGATTGCTTATAACCGGTGGCATGCTCAAATTTCACATTTGGGAATTTGGCCGCAACATTTATTGTTTGGTCCATATATCCAAAGGAGGTTGTGAAAATTAGATCAGCACCCTTCAAGGCCATATCGGTCATAACGCGTTCAGCGTCTGGGCCCTCTGGAACACTTTCAACATACATGGTTTCAACTTTGTCGCCAAAAGCAGCGACAACCGCTTCTCGGCCTTTGTCGTGCTCATATGTCCAGCCGCCATCACCGACGGGTCCTACATAAACAAAACCAACTTTTGTTGTTTCAGCTAGCGTACCAGTGGCCGCGGTCATAGCCAGCGCAGCGCCGGCCAGAATGGATTTTAATTTCATTAGATTTCCCCCAGTTAAAAGACCTCATCGAGAGGCGTGGAACACGCGGCCAAGGGCCGCGGGTGCATTCAATGCTGACTTTGAGCGATTAGCAGACATCACAACCAACACTACGATTGTTATAAGATACGGCGACATAGATAAATACTCAACTGGAATTGAGACCCCTGCAGCTTGAAGATTCAGCTGTAGCACGGCGACTCCGCCAAAAAGATAGGCACCAAGGAGAACGCGTGCTGGTTTCCAACTTGCAAATACAACGATGGCGAGTGCAATCCAGCCCGCGCCTGCGGTCATTCCTTCGGTCCACTGTGGCACGCGCACCAATGAAAGCGCGGCACCCCCAAGCCCGGCACAGGCGCCACCGAACATAATTGCCAAGATCCGCACTCGCACAACTTTATATCCCAAAGCATGGGCCGCATCATGGCTTTCGCCCACCGCGCGCAGGATCAAACCGCCGCGTGTGTATTTCAAAAACCACCACACGCCTGTTACCAATGTTAGTGCAGCATAAACGGTGAAGTCATGGGAAAATAGTATTGGACCAATCACCGGAATATCACTGACCAATGGCAGATCTAACTTTACCGAAGCTGGGGGTTTAATTCCCACGTAGCTTTGGCCTAGCATGGCCGATAGCCCGAGGCCAAACAGCGTCAACGCCAAGCCCGTGGCCACTTGGTTGGATAGGAAATATTGCGTGATAATGGCAAAAATTACAGACAACGCGGCCCCTCCAAGCGCGGCACAGAGAAAGCCAATCATCGGTGATCCAGTCAACACCGCTGCGGCAAATCCAGAGATGGCGCCCGTGATCATCATGCCCTCAACACCAAGATTGAGAACACCAGATTTTTCCACCACCAATTCCCCAATAGCCGCCAGCAATATAGGGGTGGCCGCCACCATCAAAGAGGCGACAAGGAGGGTAGGGCTAATTGCGCTTAGATCCATGCAAGGCTCCTACGCTTTGATTGGGCAGATTGTTTGCTCCGCAGGTGGGTCATATGCGCACCTCTGTATTGGTTCGTTTTATTTTGAAGTTAGTCAGCATGTCGAGTGCGAGCAGGAAAAACAACAGCATGCCCTGAAAAGCTTGAATGGCAGCTGACGGCAGGCCAAGGCTGGACTGCGCAATTTCACCGCCGATATAAGTGAGTGCCATCAAAAGGCCTGCGAGCAGAATTCCAAAGGGGTCTAGTCGGCCCAAAAACGCGACGATAATTGCAGTAAACCCATAGCCAACATTGAAATCAATACTAATTTGCCCGCTTGGTCCGGCCACTTCAAACATACCGGCAAGCCCAGCCAATGCGCCACTAAAGCCTAGGCAATAGATCACAACCTTGTTGGGATTAACCCCAGCAAACTTTGCGGCCTTGGGGCTTTCGCCCGTCAAGCGGATATGGAAGCCCATTTGATGCCGCGCCAGCATGATATAGGAAAAGATCACGGCAATTAGAGCAAAAACTACTCCCAAATGTATGCCTGTGCCCGTCCAAAGCTCGGCATTGTGCGCACTAGCATATTGTTGGAGATTGCGCGAACCTGGGAATCCAAAGCCCTCGGGATTCTTCATCAACCCCAATGACATAGAGGCCAATAGCTGCTCTGCCACATAGACCAACATCAGGCTGACTAAAATTTCATTTGTGCCAAATTTTATTTTTAGAATTGCGGGGATCATCGACCAAGCAAAACCACCGATGGCACCGCAGAGGATCATGACTGGAAAAACCAAAGCACTCTCCAACGGATAGACCGCAAGGGCCGCACCTGCGCCGCAAATGGCACCGATAATATATTGACCTTCCGCTCCAATGTTCCAAATCCCGGCACGAAACCCCATCGATAGGCCAATAGCGATCAAAATTAGTGGTGCACCTTTGATCAACAGCTGCGGTCGGTAGTACCATGCAAACTCAGAAAATAGGGGATCATAAAAGATAGTGCGAATGGCCTCAAACGGGTCCTTACCAAGCAGGGCAAACATCACACCACCGCCGATCATTGTTGCGATCACGGCCAAAACTGGTGCGAGATAGCCCCATGTTTTTGACGGGTCAGGACGTTTTTCAAGCCGCAGCATCGGCGCCTCCTAACAATAGGCCAATTTCATCCAAGCTGAGCTCCGCCATGGGACGTGCTGTGGACAGACGTCCCGTGTTGAGGGCTGCAAAGCTTGTGGAAATTTCCATTAATTCGTCCAAGTCTTGGCTGATCACAATCACTGCCGCTCCCTTGGTGGCCAAATCGAGCAGGGCCTGCCTGATATCGGCTGCGGCTGCTGCATCAACGCCCCACGTGGGTTGATTGACGATCAAAACCTCCGGATCTTGTAAAACTTCCCGGCCAATCACAAATTTTTGCAGATTACCGCCGGACAAAGACCGCGCCGCTGATTGAGGCCCCGGCGTGCGCACGTCAAATTGGCTGATCACTTGCTCGGCAAAGGCCTTCGCGCGGGGCCAGTCTAGAAACCCGGATTTGCTTAGGTTTTGACGGGTCATGGCGGTGAGCATAGCGTTTTCGGTCAGGCTCATATCTGGAGCCGCCGCATGGCCCAGGCGTTCTTCAGGGGCGGCCAAAACTCCCAAGGCTCTCCGCACGTTTGGAAGCATATTTCCAAGGCTTACTCCGTTGAGTTGAATGGCGTCGCCTGTGGTTTTGACCTCACCGGACAAACAGGCTAACAGCTCATCTTGACCATTGCCCGCCACACCGCCAATGCCTAAAATCTCCCCCTTATGGAGCTGAAATGCGATATTTTTTAAGCTAGTACCAAAGGCTGATTGGGGCGGAAGTGACAGTTCAGAGACCTTAAGTACAACCTCTCCGAGGGTTGTTTTTTTTGCCTTTGCTGAATTCAGCGTGCCGCCTACCATCATCTCCGCCAGCTCACGAGCAGATTTTTTGCGTGGATCGCAGGTGGCCACTTTTTTGCCACCGCGCAGAATAGTGGCAGTCTCGCAGAGCGCTCGAATTTCTTCGAGTTTGTGAGAGATATAAAGAATAGATGTGCCTTCAGCTTTCAACTTCCGCAGGGTGGTGAACAATGTTGTCACTTCTTGCGGCGTTAAAACACTGGTGGGCTCATCCATGATCAAGAGTTTTGGCTCTTGCAACAGGCAGCGGATAATTTCCACACGTTGTCGCTCGCCTGCCGACAGATCTCCCACCAAACGCTCAGGGTCGAGCGGCAAGCCATAGGCCTGTGAAACTTCGGTAATCCGGGCTGATAATGCGTTCGATTTTGGAGGGGTTTCCATGCCAAGAGCAATGTTTTCAGCTACGCTGAGGGCTTCAAACAGGCTAAAATGCTGAAACACCATGGCCACGCCTGCGGCCCGCGCGGCTCTTGGTTCTGCAGGAGAAAAGTTTTTGCCCGCCAGCTGCATGGCACCGTGATCCGGACGCACCAGACCATAGATCATTTTCACCAAAGTCGATTTTCCCGCGCCGTTTTCACCGAGCAGCGCATGAATTTCACCTGCGTCAATATTGAAGCTCACGTCATCATTGGCGACCACGCCGGGATAGGCTTTTGTGAGCCCATTGATGTGCAGAAGAGACTTACTCACAGAAGGGCATTCCTTTTGGTGGTGACGAAGGTGTTGCGCAACAATAGGGCTTGAGTGACGCTGATCGCAATCGAAATTGGTTGTTTTCCGAGGCTAGGGTCGCCAATCGGGCAGGTTATTTTCAGAACTTCGCTTGGATTGTGGCCTAAAGCTGCTAACCGGGTCCTAAATCGTGCCCATTTGCTTGTTGACCCAATCAATCCACAAAAGGTGAACCCCCGCGTGAGGGCAGCATGGCAAATGGCTAAATCCAAGGCATGGGAGTAGGTGAAAACCAGATGCTGTGCAGCAATAGGAGCATGAGCCATAAGATGGGCGGGTTCGGCTGCAGGTACGATATTTACATTCTGCGCCGCATCTTTGGGAAACGGTCGGGGCTGGTGTCAATCCAGGTCACTTCAAAATCCTGCATTTGTGCCGCTATATGCACCACGGCACGGCCCACATGCCCGGCCCCCCAAACCCAAAGTGGGATGCGGGGTTGCTCTATCGGTTCGGCCAACCAACCGCCTGAACAGAGGACCGTCGCCACGCCGGAGCCATTGCGCATTGCTCGTTGGAGGCGGGCCATTGGCAGGGGCAAAGGCAGGTCCCTATCAATTTGCCGCACAAATAGATCCGTGGCCTCAACAGGCTGGTTAAAACATTCCGTTACCAGGGTCACATATCCGCCGCAGCATTGCCCAAGTTCCGGTCCTAGCGGATAACTCCGCAGACCAGGTTTGGGGGACTGTGAGGCTTGATATTCCAAAGCCCCACCGCCGATGGTGCCATTTTGGCCACCGGGCCAAAGCAGCATAGAAGCTCCCACCTCGCGCGGTGACGAACCTTTGATTGCCGCAATTACCACGCGGTGCACCCTTCCGTGTTGTGCTATGGCCTTGTTAACTTGGTGCAGATCAAAACTCATCTGGCATGCTCTTGAGCGCGTTTGATGGCCTGAAAGATTTCCTCTGTGGTCGCGGGAGCTTGCAGGTCTGGGTAGTTCGAGCCACAGGCCGACACTGCGTTTGACAGGGCCAAATACGCTGAAATTCCATGCATGAAGGGGGGCTCTCCGACGGCTTTGGATCTATAGATCGTTTGTTCAGGGTTTGCGCCCTCCCACAGTGATACGTTGAATATCTCTGGCCGATCAGAGCAAGCGGGGATCTTATAGGTCGAAGGCGCGTGGGTTTTTAGGTGGCCCTGACTGTCCCAAACTAGCTCTTCTGTGGTCAACCATCCTGCGCCCTGCACAAAGCCGCCTTCAATCTGGCCAATATCCAGGGCAGGGTTGAGCGAACTTCCGCAGTCATGTAAAATGTCACAGCGCAAGATGCGGTTTTCACCGGTTAGCGTGTCGATCACAACTTCAGTGACTGCCGCGCCATAGGCGAAATACAAGAATGGGCGACCTTGGCCCTTGATCCGATCCCAGGCGATATCTGGTGTTTTGTAAAACCCAGTGGCTGAGAGCGAGATGCGCGCTTCATAAGCTGATTTGACTGCCTCGTCCCAAGGCAATCTAAAATTTGGCCCTATGACTGCGCTGCCTTCAAATAGTATGGCGTCCGATGGGCAGCCGTAAACATTAGCCAAATGGCTTTGTAGACGGTTCTGCAGAGTTTTGCATGCGGCTTGAACAGCCATGCCGTTGAGATCCGTGCCGGAACTTGCCGCCGTGGCAGAAGTGTTAGGCACTTTGCTAGTGTCTGTGGCACTGGCACGAATGCTTGATTGCGCCACCCCAAGGCTGCGCGCGGCGACCTGTGCCACCTTTTGAAATAGGCCTTGGCCCATTTCAGTGCCACCATGATTGATGAGAACTGAGCCATCAGAATAAATTTGAACTAACGCGCCAGCTTGATTGAGGTGCGTCAGTGTGAAGGAAATCCCGAATTTGACTGGGCTAAATGCAATCCCTCGTTTTAGCAGGAGGTTGTCAGTGTTCCACCTAGCTACAGCAGCCTTGCGCTCTGAGTAATCTGAGCTTTCCAGCAAGGTGGTCGTCATTTTTCCCAATATGAAGTCTGTCACTTCCATTTTATAAGGTGTCATTGCTGGGCGCTGTACTTTTCCCTGGGCAGGCATCTCTGGATAATAGTTTATTTTGCGAACTTCGACGGGGTCCATATCCAGTTCATGTGCTATATGGTCCATCACCCTTTCGATCCCAATCATGCCCTGCGGGCCACCGAAGCCACGAAACGCTGTGGCGCTTTGCGTATTGGTTTTCAATCGATGTGAGGTGATTTGTACATTGGGTAGGTTGTAGGCATTGTCTGCATGCAGCATGGCGCGATCTGCAACTGGTAGTGACAAATCTTGTGCCCATCCGCAGCGAAAATAATGAGTGAAGTCTAAGGCCTCCACCTGGCCGAGAGCGTTGAACCCTACACGATAATCCACTCGGCAATCATGGCGTTTGCCCGTGATGATAAAATCATCATCGCGGTCATAGCGCATTTTACATGGATGTCCCGTTATTGACGCGGCTACAGCGCAGGCCACAGCCAGCGCGTTGCCCTGGCTTTCCTTACCGCCAAAGCCACCCCCCATTCTCCGCACTTCAATGCGAACGGCATGTTGTGAAATATTTAGAGCTTCTGCCACTTTGTGCTGAATTTCGGTGGGATGCTGGGTTGAGGAATGCACAACCATGTCGTCATTATCGCCCGGCATAGCCAGTGCCGCCTGACCTTCTAGATAAAAATGCTCTTGGCCACCCACATTTATACTGCCGCTCAGGCGATTTTTTGCCTTTGGTAAGGCCTGATAGATATCGCCTTTAGCATAAATGCGGGGGCCATCTTCGAACCGACTATCGGCGGTAAGAGCTTGTTGGATTGTTAAGATAGCGGGTATTTCAACAATTTTGATTTTGGCTAAACGTGCGGCCCTACGGGCATCGTGATGACTTTCGGCCACTACTAAAAATATTGGCTGACCGGCATAATGAACTGTGGCGTTTGCCAGCAATGGCTCATCATGCGCCGAGGGAGATACATCATTGGCAAAGGGCAAGTCCCTGGCTTCAATCACCAAATGCACGCCGTGTGCCGCCCGCACTGCGCTCAAGTCAACTGAGGTAATTGTGCCTGCAGCAACTGATGACAAGCCAAATGCGAGGTGCAATGTGCCATTTGGGATGGGGATGTCGTCGACATATCGGGCTGAACCATTCACATGTTGGCGGGCAGCATCATGTGGCATAGAGGATGCAAACTTCATGCGTGCACTCCTCGAACGTCCGTGGGGTTATTTTCGAGATCGTGATAGTATCTTATCAGCATATTTTGGGCGATCTGGGCGCGATATTCGGCACTGGCGCGCATATCTGACAAAGGTGTGAAGTCTTGAGCCATCGTTTCTTTAGCCTCTGTGAAGGCTTTGGCGCTCCAAGCCTGCCCAAGCAACGCATTTTCGGTATGCTGCGCCCTTGCAGGTGTTCCGGCCATGCCACCAAAGGCGATCCTTGCCTTAGTGATGATACCTTTTTCGGTCGTAATATTTATGCATCCGCAAACTGCGGAGATGTCCTGGTCAAAGCGCTTTGAAAGTTTATAACATCGCAAATTGGTTTGGTCTTTTGGAAACTCAACAGCTTCTATAAACTCACCTTGCTGGCAGTCTTGTTGCCCATAGGAGATAAAAAAATCTTCTAAGGGTAAACGGCGGTGCTCGCTCCCGCGACGCAATACTAAAGTTGCGCCCATTGCGATCAAGGCAGGAGGTCCATCCCCTATGGGCGAACCATTTGCTATATTTCCGCCTATGGTGGCGGCATTGCGCACCTGTGTGCTGCCGTAACGCGCAAGCATGGCATGTAGGGAGGAAGAAATTGGCGCGATGGACTGCATCAATGATGTGATGGTGGTTGCGGCCCCAACGCTTAAAAACATCCCATGATCTTTGATCTGACGCAAATCCATCACATGGCCCAGAAAGGCGATTGGTGCAGGCTTACGCATCTGTTTAGTCACCCAAAGGCCTACATCTGTGCCACCAGCTACCAGTGTTGCATGTGGATTTTTTGAATACCATTGCGCTAAATCATCTGTGGATTGTGGACAAAAAATATCGTCTGAACTGTTATGATTAGCTGCGAACTTAGGCTCGTGCATCCACTTAGGCACAGGTTGTTTTGCGGCCATTTTAGCGGCACGAATAATTGGTGCATAGCCTGTACATCGGCAAAGATTTCCAGCCAGAGCGGTATCAAAATCTGTTTCGCCATTGGCATGTGCCGCAGCCATTGTTGTGATGAACCCTGGAGTGCAGAAGCCGCATTGCGCACCGTGTTTCAAAATCATCGCATCTTGGACCGGATGCAAGCTGCCGTCTGATCCGCTTATTCCCTCTACTGTGCGCACCGAGCACCCCTGAAGTTGGGGTAAAAATAAGATGCAGGCATTCATCGGCTGTGCAGCCCCATCACTGCCTGTAACAATGACAGAGCAGGCGCCGCAGTCACCTTCGTTGCAGCCTTCCTTAGTGCCACAAAGCCCAGCCTCTTGGCGTAAGAAGTCGAG
This sequence comes from Alphaproteobacteria bacterium UBA4588, assembly GCA_905182195.1. Lineage (GTDB taxonomy): Bacteria > Pseudomonadota > Alphaproteobacteria > Rhodobacterales > Rhodobacteraceae > Planktomarina. The sequence goes on along the minus strand of CAJJAW010000005.1, from coordinate 308,891 downwards.
CAAGGTTTCAGTTCCTGTGTTGACGGCGGTCGACACAGGTTCTCCATTTAGAAGAAACGACATTTTCATAATAAGAAATCGTGCCACTGTCTGTTTCGTCCCCCACGCCCAGGTCCGATGCGGCGTAAAACCATGGCGGGAACAAATTGATTTAGTACTGATTTGAGTGAGTCGGGCAAGGAAAATATGTACTTAGCTAAATTTAACTGGTCGTGTCTGCGCAGCGTTCTGTAGTTTAGACAATTTCTGCTGGATGATGGGAGGCTGGCGGTTTACTCATTCTCCATGAGGCAGAATCCAAAATTCATCCATCTTAGACTTCACAGTGAATATTCGTTGTTAGAAGGCGCCGTGCGGCTCAAGAAACTTCCTGATCTGATAACTGCGATGGATATGCCTGCGGTTGCCGTGACGGACACCAACAATATGTTTTGCGCTCTCGAATTTTCTGAAGGTGCGTCAAAGGCTGGCATTCAGCCCATTATTGGTTGCCAGGTCGATCTGGCCTACGATCTGGCTGCAACTGGTGAAAAGGCGCGTGCCCCCGCGGCCATTGTGCTGCTCGCGCAAAACGAGCGTGGCTATGAAAATCTTATGGCACTCAATTCCTGCCTATATTTGAATTCAGACGGTGAGCTGCCACAGGTGCAACTGGCACAGCTTGTTACGCATTCGGAGGGTCTTATTTGTCTGTCTGGTGGGCCTAATGGTCCATTGGGAAAGTTGTTGCAAAACGGGCAAGGCGCCAAAGCGCAGGCGCTTGCAAATGAGCTATCTAGTACCTTTGGTGATCGGCTTTATGTCGAACTGCAACGCCATCCTGGCGAAGATGGAAGTGTACCAGAGGCGGAGCGGTTGAGCGAACGGGGCTTAGTTGAGATTGCCTATGCGATGGGCTTACCTTTGGTGGCGACGAACGATGTCTATTTTCCAAAGGCTCAAATGTATGAGGCCCACGATGCTTTGATCTGTATCGCGGAGGGCTCTTATGTAGATCAGCAAGAACCGCGGCGACGTTTAACCCCGCAACACTATCTTAAAACTCCCGCTGAGATGGCAGTGCTTTTTGCTGATTTACCTGAGGCTTTGGAAAATACTGTTGAGATAGCGCAAAGATGCGCATTTAAAGTCTATAAACGAGATCCCATTCTGCCAAAGTTTGCGGATGATGAGGTTGTGGAACTGCGCCGTCAATCGAATGAAGGGCTGCAGCGTCGTTTGGCTGTGATCCCGCATGCGGTCTCGGTCGAAGATTATCAAACGCGCCTTGATTTTGAGTTAGATATCATTGAAGGCATGGGGTTTCCGGGCTATTTTCTGATTGTGGCTGACTTCATTGCTTGGACTAAGGGGCAAAATATTCCCGTTGGGCCAGGTCGAGGATCTGGCGCTGGCTCACTTGTGGCGTATGCTTTAACGATCACTGATCTTGATCCTTTGCGCTATGGCCTTTTGTTTGAGCGTTTTTTGAACCCTGAGCGTGTTTCCATACCTGATTTCGACATTGATTTTTGCATGGACCGCCGCGAAGAGGTGATCCGCTATGTGCAGCAAAAATATGGGCGCGATCGCGTAGGCCAGATTATTACTTTTGGGGCGCTTTTATCCAAAGCGGCTGTGCGCGATATAGGCCGTGTGCTGCAAATGCCCTACGGCCAGGTGGACCGTCTCTCCAAGATGATCCCAGTGGAGGGTGTGAAGCCTGTTAGTATTGAAAAAGCATTAGCTGATGAACCCCGTTTGCGTGAAGAAGCGAAGGCAGAGGAAGTGGTGGAGCGTCTGCTGAATTATGGCCAGAAAGTCGAAGGCCTATTACGAAACGCGTCAACTCATGCAGCGGGAGTGGTGATTGGGGATAGGCCCTTGGACCAGTTGGTTCCGCTATACCAAGATCCGCGCTCGGACATGCCAGCGACCCAGTTCAACATGAAGTGGGTGGAGCAAGCTGGGCTGGTGAAGTTTGATTTTTTGGGTTTGAAAACTCTAACCGTTATCCAAAATGCAGTCGACTTGGTCAACCGCGGGCGCGCCCTCCACGTCTCTGCTGATGGCCGAATTCTCTACACACCCGCTTCGGGCACTGAGGATGATATTAGTGCTATTCCCTTAGATGATCCTGCCGCTTATGCGCTTTACTCTGCGGCTAAAACTGTTGCTGTGTTTCAGGTGGAATCTAGTGGTATGATGGATGCGCTTAAGCGTATGAAGCCCAACTGTATTGAAGACATTGTGGCCCTGGTTGCTTTGTATCGCCCCGGTCCAATGGAGAATATCCCAAAATACTGCGAGGTCAAAAATGGTATCAGTGCCCGCGAACTGTTGCATCCATCTGTAGATCACATCTTGGATGAAACCCAAGGGATCATTGTTTATCAAGAGCAGGTTATGGAGATTGCCCGGCAAATGGCGGGATACTCACTTGGTGGGGCTGATTTGTTGCGTCGTGCGATGGGTAAGAAAATCCAAGAAGCGATGGACGCAGAGAAACCCAAATTTTTGACTGGGTCTGCCGCAAATGATGTGGATGAGAAAACTGCTAAAGCCACCTGGGACTTACTCGATAAATTTGCCAACTATGGGTTCAATAAATCTCACGCCGCAGCCTATGCGGTGGTTAGTTATCAAACTGCTTGGCTAAAGGCCAATCATCCCGTTGAATTTATGGCTGGTGTTATGAATTGTGATTTGCATCTCACAGATAAGTTGGCTGTGTATTTCAACGAAGTGCGAAAAGGACTTGACCTGCCATACACGCCGCCTTGCGTGAACCGCAGCCAGGCGCGGTTTGATGTGGTTGATGGTGTATTGGTCTATGGTTTAGGTGCGCTGAAAAACGTTGGTGTCGATGCTATGAGATTGGTTGCAGAGGGCCGAGGCGAAAAACCTTTTTCCACGTTGTTTGATTTGGCCCGGCGGGTGGATCTCAAACGTATAGGCAAGCGGCCTTTAGAAATGTTGGCGCGATCTGGTTCTTTTGATCAATTAGACCGCAATCGCCACAGGGTATTTGACAGCTTAGACGCTCTGGTTGGCTACTCAACCTCGGTGCATGAACAACGAAACTCAAATCAGGTAAGCTTGTTTGGTGAGGCTGGTGATGATCTCCCCGAACCACGACTTTCTCCCGTAGCTAATTGGTTGCCTGCGGAGCAATTGGCAGAAGAGTTTAAGGCGATTGGATTTTATTTATCCGGCCACCCGCTTGATGATTATATGCCCTCACTTAAACGTTCGGGTATTATCACATTGGATCAACTTATCGAAAAAGCTAAAGATGGCCCGCTTGTGGTCAAGCTAGCAGGCATCGTGGCTGGTCGGCAGGAGCGCAAATCGGCGCGCGGCAACCGCTTTGCTTTTGTTCAACTCAGCGACACCACTGGAAATTATGAAGCCACCATGTTTAGCGACACATTGGAAGCCTCTCGGATCCATCTTGAAGCAGGGTCCAAGATTGTCTTGAGCGTTGAGGCTACCATGGAGTCAGAGCAGCTCAAATTGTTGTGCCGTTCGGTTCAACCCATGGATGGTGCTATCGTACAGGCCGGCGCTTCTGGGCTGCGGGTATATCTAGACAACACTTCCGCTATTGAATCTGTGGCCACCGTGTTGCGTGAAGCAATACGAGCCGCAAAAAGTGGTGCTAAAGGTCCCATTTCTTTTTGCCTGCTCAGCAACAGCTTACCCGGCGAAGTAGATATGGAGTTAGGCCAAAACTTCCCTGTCACACCGCAAATTAAAGGTGCATTAAAAAGTCTTGAGGGAGTATTGATGGTGGAGGATCTTTGAGCCTTTGTGACAAGCTTAGCTTTGCCATAGTCTCCTGATTAGTAATGTGGTGGCCGTTCATCGCCTAAAATAAAGACACCGTCACCATCCTCCTCACGTCCTTTAGCTCGCTGAGCTAGATGGTCAACAATCAAGCTGAGACGTCGTAACTCGCTGTCTTGCTTGGCCATTACATCTGAAAGTTCTTCCACCGTGCGCGTAAGGTGAGCGATTTTTTCTTCTAAAACTTGTGTCATGATGGACATGTGCGGGATAGCGCGGCATGGATCAAGTGGAAATTTAAGCGTATGTTGCTCTTGCGCTATGTCAACTCGCATGTTGCCCCTCGGCGCTGGGCCGGCTAAATGCAGGCCAACGATTATGAGGTTTATTATGGCCAAACAGAAAAAAGAAGCAAAGCCCAAGGCGCTCCCACCTAAAGGTTTTTGCGATTACTTTGGCACTGATGTGTCTGAACGTACCAAAATGCTACGTCAGATTGCGTATGTTTATCACCTTTATGGCTTTGAACAGCTCGAAAGTAGCGCAGTAGAAACTGTTGAGGCTTTGGGTAAATTCTTGCCGGATGTAGATCGTCCCAATGAGGGTGTGTTCGCTTGGTTGGAAGATGAGGATTGGCTGGCGCTTCGCTATGATCTTACAGCGCCTTTGGCGCGGGTTTACGCCCAGCACCGCAACGACCTTCCAAGCCCATACCGCCGCTTCGCGATGGGGCCGGTTTGGCGCAATGAAAAGCCTGGGCCTGGGAGGTTTCGTCAGTTTTACCAATGTGATGCTGATACGGTCGGGTCCGCCAGTATGGCTGCGGATGCTGAGATTTGTGCAATGCTTGCGGACACGTTGGAGGGAGTTGGCATAGCACGTGGTGATTATATTATCCGCGTCAACAACCGCAAAGTGCTCAATGGCGTCATGGAGGTGGCTGGAGTGCTGGATCCTACTGATCTAGAAAAATTTACAGAAGCGCGTGGCATTGTCTTGCGAGCAATCGATAAGTTGGATCGTTTTGGCTTGGAAGGAGTAAGTCAACTTCTGGGGGCTGGGCGCAAAGATGACAGCGGCGATTTCACCAAAGGCGCTGGGCTTACTGCCTCACAGGCTGAGGCTATCATGGGGTTCATGGAGGCGCTTGGGGCTACTGCGGCTGAGACACTTAGTAATTTACGTGTGTTAATCAAAGGATCTGCGGTTGGTGAAGCCGGTGTGGATGAGTTGGAACAAATATCGGATTTGGTTATCGCGCAGGGCTACGGTTCTGACCGTATTGTTTTAGACCCATCGGTTGTGCGTGGTTTGGGCTATTACACGGGCCCAGTTTATGAGGCTGAGCTGACCTTTGAAATAAAAGATGAAAAAGGCAGGCCAAGGCAATTTGGCTCTGTGGCAGGTGGCGGACGCTATGATGATCTTGTGAAACGATTCACTGGACAGGAAGTGCCTGCGACTGGAGTTTCCATTGGTGTGGACCGTTTGCTTGCCGCGCTTCGGATGAAGGGGCGTATTGAACCCGTGGCATTGGGGCCTGTGGTTGTCACTGTGATGGACCGTGACCGAATGAGCGATTATCAGGCTATGGCCTCAGAGCTGCGCACTGCTGGAATTCGAGCCGAGGTATATTTAGGGAATCCTAAAAACTTTGGTAATCAACTGAAATACGCAGACAATCGTAAAAGTCCAATCGCCATTATTGAAGGTGGGGACGAAAAGATGGCGGGGATTGTGCAAATCAAAGATTTGATCCTGGGGGCACAACTGGCCAAGGATGCAACTCTGGAAGAGTGGAAGGCCCGCCCAAGCCAAATAAAAGTGCCACGCCAAGAGTTGGTGGAACAAGTGCTTAATATGTTGGCGGCGCAAGGCGCCACAGAATGAGCCGATTGCGTGCAGAAATTACACGGCTCTCGGCGGTGTTTCAATCGGCTGGGGCCGTTCGGATTGAGACGGATATTCTGCAACCTGCGAATGTATTGTTGGACTTATATGGTGAAGATATCCGAGCGCGTGCCTACGTGACCTTGGATCCGCTCCGGGGCGAACAAATGCTCAGGCCTGACTTCACGGTGCCTGTGGTGCAGCGGCATATGGCCGAAAGCGCAGAACCGGCGCGCTACACCTATGATGGCCCGGTGTTTCGCTATCAAGATGGTGACACCAAGCGTACAGCTGAAAGTGAGCAGGTGGGCTATGAAGTGTTTGACCGCGGTCCTGCAGATGTAATTGAGGCAGAAGTTTTTGCGCTATTTTACAAAACTCTAGCTCCGCATGGCTTAATGGCATCGACTGGAGATGTTGGGCTGTTAGTGGCGGCAATTAATGGTTTAACTACGTCAGACGCCCGCAAAGCCGCTCTGCGCCGTCATATTTGGCGACCGTCCAAGTTCAAAGCTTTGCTCCGCAGGTTTTCTCAGCCCGTGTTAGTGAACGCTGTGGGTGCAGGTGGGCAGCAGATAGGGCTGCGCGAATCTTTCGATGTTGATCAGCGTTTGGTGCAATTGGCTGATGAAGCTGCCGCACAGCCGATCCCACAAATAGAAATCGACGCATTGAATGATTTGCTTGAGATTAAAGGCAGCCTTTTGGATGCGTTAACGCAACTGCAATCTTTGGCTCTGCGCCTGCCTGTGATTGCATCTGCAGTGGACCATATGTTGGCGAGATTGACTGCTCTGCGCGTCGCAGGTGTTGACGTGTCACAGATTGGTTTTGAAGCTGCCTACGGGCTAACGGCCATGGAATATTATGATGGCTTCGTTTTTGGATTTTATGCTAACCAGGCTGGATGGCCAGCCGTTGCCTCCGGGGGGCGCTATGATGCCCTAACGCGGGTTTTAGGACAGGGGCGCGATGTCCCGGCAGTGGGGGGCATCATTCGGCCCGAGTTTACCGTGCGGTTGCTCGAGGGAGACATGCAATGATCAAGTTGGGTGTGCCGTCCAAGGGAAGGTTGATGCAAGAGACTTTTGCGTGGTTTTCCGCGCGGGGTGTCCATTTATCAAAATCTGGCTCGGATCGCGAATACGTAGGCCGTGTGGACGGTGTGGCTGGAGTTGAATTAGTGCTGCTGTCTGCTGGAGAAATTCCGCGAGAACTGGCGGCAGGTCGACTGGACATGGGCGTGACAGGTACAGATTTGGTGCATGAGAAATTAGCCAATTGGACAGATGTAGTGGCACCTATGGCTGAGATGGGCTTTGGGTTCGCGGATTTAATTATAGCTGTGCCAGCCTGTTGGCGTGATGTGACCTGCCTTCATGATCTGGACGCTGTGGCGGCCCGGTTTCGTGCGCAACACGGTTTTCGGCTGCGAATTGCGACTAAATATCATCGGCTGGTGCGTCAATTTATGACGGCGCAAGGCGTTGCTGATTATCAGTTGGTCGATAGTCAAGGAGCGACCGAGGGTGCTGTAAAAAACGTAACTGCCGAAGCTATCGCTGATATTACTAGCACTGGGGCAACAATCAAAGCCAATCATCTCCAAATTTTGGAAGATGGCTTGGTTTTGAAGTCACAGGCCACACTCTGGCATTCTAAATTAGCGCAGGGAGATTGTAGCACTTTAATTGAGAAGATAGGGATAACGCCGTAAAGTTTGCGCAATGATGCATACCTAAGACAAAGCGCCCGATAGATCGCGTATCAAGTCTTCCGGGTCTTCTAAGCCTACTGACATCCGAAATACACCGTCTCCCGCATAGCTGCGGTAGCTCTCAAGCTGAGTGCCAGAAAGGCGAAAGGAAGAATCCATCAATCCTTGTGTGTCCATCCAGAAAATTAGGCTGCGGTGATGGCCGAGTGATACGGCGTAATGCACAATTTCTAAACGATCGATCATTTGCTGTGCAATTTTTCGTCCGATTGTAGCATCACCCACCTGAAAGCTGATCATGCCAGACGTGTTGGACATTTGATTTTGGGCTAAATCATACTGGGGATGGCTTTTAAGGCCGGGGTAAATCACTCGGGTAACCTGCGGTTGTGCTTCCAGCCATTCGGATATTGCCTGCGCGCCAGCTTGATGCGCTCGCATACGCATTGGAAGTAATGACAAACCACGCGCCACCAACCAAGCGTTGAACGGAGACATCACACCACCATGGTGGATAGCACTCTCCCCTCGAATTTGTGAGATTAGGGCTTTACGCCCTGTCACGGCGCCACCAACTGCATCACCATGTCCGCCAACATACTTGGTGACGGAATGCATAATTAGATCGATGCCCAAAGCTGCGGTTTTTTGCCCTAGCGGCGAGGCAAAAGTGGCGTCGCAGCTGACCAAAGCACCTGCATCATGAGCTAGTTTGGATACGGCGGCTAAATCTGTAAGGCGGCCAATTGGATTGACTGGAGATTCTGTGTGAACTAGTTTTGTGTTTGGGCGCAGCGCGGCCGCAACGGCTGCAAGATCTGACATATCAACTAGGCTGATGTTAATGCCAAATCTTGGCAGGGTATCGCGGGCCAGTTCGGCTACACCGGCATAACTCACATCAGAGATCACTGCGTGATCTCCTGCAGATAAAAATGTTAAAAAAATTGCAGTTGCTGCGGCCATGCCAGAGGCCAAACAGATACAATCTTCAACCCCCTCTAAAGTGGCCATTTTTTGCTCCAGCATTTGCACAGTTGGATTGCCCCAGCGTGCATAGAGAAAATTGCTATCGTCTTCGAGATCGTGCGCGGAAAATCCGGCAACTTGATCTGTTACGAAGGTTGATGACATATGCAGAGGTGGGGCTGAAGCGCCTGTGGTGGGATCTGGACTTTCACCTGCGTGAATCGCTGTGGTCATTAGGCCAAATTTTGAATTTGCGCGCTGCATGCTACGCTCCTTTTTCTGCTGCATCTTTGAGGTCGCTGCGCTGCAAAAGCCTTTATGACCTCGCGCAAACAGAGCCCGACAAAGGTTGTGCCTGTCAAGCGGTTACAGGATTCCAATGTTTGCCAATGCAGCCTGTAAATCTGGTGGGAGGGCGTCGTCGTGAGGTCGTGATCGGCTCAAGTCTGGTGGTGCATCCGTGGGTTGTAAATAACGCCAACCTTGAAATGCTCTCTTGGGCGTTGCGGCGACCGACACCAGCTGGGAGTCTAACACAATCGCACAGCGCCTGATGCCATCAGAACCGATCACCTCGTCTAGCCTTAACACTGTTTGCCGGCACAGGATGACACCCTTTATTACCCAGTATATGGACCCACCATTGAGTAGCTCATCGCTACGCTTTGGCCACATGCGGGTAATGTGTCGCGGCAGACTGTCGTTGGTTTGAGCTCTGGGGTTGGCTTGCCATTCGGCCAAGTTACCCACCGTCTCAGTACCAACACTTAATTTCACCAAGTTTATGGTCTTCGACAACTTGTTACCCCACATATTGTACTTGGGATCCAAATAAGCAGAATTTCAAGTAGGATACAAGTTGACCTTTTCACCCTCTAGACGTACTGTATAGGCCTACTTAGTCGCTCATTTGTGGAATGGTTTATGACTCGCTTTGCTGCCCCTATAGCCGAACAAATTTGGGATATGAAATACCGCTTTAAACAAGCTGATGGTACTCCTATTGATAAAACCGTTGAAGACAGCTGGCATAGAATTGCAGGCGCTTTGGCCGCGGTTGAAAAATCTCCTGAAACTTGGGAACCTAAATTTTTTGATGCGCTTTCGGATTTCAAATTTCTGCCAGCAGGCCGGATTACCGCGGGTGCGGGTACTGAACGCAGTGTAACTTTGTTCAACTGTTTTGTCATGGGGACGATCCCAGATAGTATGGGCGGTATCTTTGATATGCTCAAAGAGGCAGCGCTTACCATGCAACAAGGTGGTGGTATTGGCTACGATTTTACAACAATTCGCCCAAAGGGAGCCAAAGTGAAAGGCGTAGCTGCAGATGCCTCTGGTCCACTTTCCTTTATGGATGTTTGGGATGCGATGTGCCGTACAATCATGTCTGCGGGTAGCCGTCGCGGTGCAATGATGGCCACAATGCGCTGTGACCACCCTGACATTTTAGATTTCATCACTGCGAAGCGTGATCCAGCACGACTGCGGATGTTCAACGTATCAGTCTTGGTAACTGATGCTTTTATGGATGCTGTAAAATCTGATGAACCTTGGGATCTGGTGTTTGAGGGTGAAGTGTTCCAAACGATGAAAGCCGTTGATCTGTGGAACCAGATTATGAGCTCAACATTCGAATTTGCCGAACCTGGTGTGATCTTCATTGATAGGATTAACAATGCAAACAACCTAAGCTATTGCGAAACTATTGCGGCGACCAACCCTTGCGGTGAGCAGCCTTTGCCACCTTATGGCGCTTGCTTGCTTGGCTCTATCAACATGGCCCGCTTGGTTTCCAAGCCTTTTGCTAAAGGTGCTAAGCTGAATGAAGAGGGCATGGCCAATTTGGTAGTGACTGCAGTTCGGATGATGGACAATGTAGTTGATGCAAGCCGCTTTCCGCTGGAGGAGCAGCAGCGTGAAGCTGAAGCCAAACGCCGGATTGGCCTTGGTGTGACGGGCCTTGCAGATGCATTGTTGATGGTTGGCCTGCGTTATGGCTCGGAAGAGGCCGCGGTACAGACCGAGTCTTGGATGCATCAAATTGCGCGTGCGGCCTATCTGGCCTCTGTGGACCTTGCGAAAGAAAAAGGTGCGTTTCCTTTGTTTGACGCTGAGGGCTACTTGGCCAGTGGTGCTATGCAGGAAATGGATTCCGATGTACGCGACGCGATTGCCCAGTACGGTATTCGCAACGCATTACTGACCAGCATCGCGCCAACTGGCACGATAAGCCTTTATGCGGGCAACGTATCCTCCGGCATCGAGCCAGTGTTTGCCTATGCCTATATCCGCAAAGTACTGCAAAAAGATGGATCGCGCACCGAAGAAGAAGTAATTGATTATGCTGTGCAAATGTGGCGAGACAAAATGGGCGATGCTGAATTGCCCGATTACTTTGTGAATGCGCAAACCTTGGCGCCATTGGAGCATGTCCGCATGCAAGCAGCGGCTCAGAAATGGGTGGACAGCTCAATTTCTAAAACCATCAACTGTCCGGAGGATATCAGTTTTGAAGCTTTTAAAGATGTCTATATGGCAGCTTGGGATCAAGGCTGTAAGGGCTGCACAACGTATCGCCCGAATGCGGTAACTGGCTCTGTTTTGTCCCTGTCCTCTGAGAGCGAGAAGGCGCCTGAGATCGATAAGGGCGCTGATGTAGTTTATATCAACGAGCCGTTGAACCGTCCCGAAGCATTGGAAGGTCAAACCTATAAGGTAAAATGGCCTGACAGCGAGCATGCAATCTACATCACTGTGAATGATCTGTTGCTCAATGGTCACCGTCGTCCTTTTGAGGTGTTTATCAATTCCAAAAACATGGAGCATTTTGCTTGGACTGTGGCTTTGACACGGATGATTTCAGCTGTTTTCCGGCGCGGTGGTGATGTGAGCTTTGTGGTTGAAGAGCTCAAAGCGGTATTTGATCCGCGCGGCGGTGCTTGGGTGGATGGGAAGTATATCCCATCAATCTTGGCAGCCATTGGTGGTGTGATTGAGCACCATATGATTAGTACGGGCTTTATTGCTGGCGAAGGCATGGGGCTGAAGGTTGATCCGCAAGCGGAAGTAGTGAACCTAACGCAGTCACGCGGGGCCTCTTGTTCCGGTTGCGGTCAGTTTAATCTTCGAATGGTTGAGGGCTGCATGACATGTGGCAGTTGCGGCTATTCTAAGTGTGGATAAAATCCTGAGTAGATCTTCTCCGTTTTGTTGCAATCCAAAACACAGTCTCCCACTGGGCTTTACAGATTTTATAATATTGTGGGGTAGTAGTTCTCACGACCAGACGTGACGTTTCGTGTTAAATAATATTCGTGTTAGATCACGGTATTACTAAGAATATCCCTAAGTATTAAAATTCTTGCTCAACATTTCTCTTTAATAGGATAGTAAAAAGTGCCCCACATTAATAAACTGCAAGACATCTCCGACGTAATACCAATCACCGATGATTTAGAGGGTTGGGTAGTTACTGAGGGTGCGCCAACCATGAAAACCTGGATCCTCTACACCAGCCATGATGAGAGTATGATCTCTGGCTATTGGGAGGCAACCCCAGGATCCTATCATGCGACCTATACTGACTATGAGTTTGTGCACATTATCGCCGGTAAGCTGATCATCACCGCGGATGGTGAAAGTCCTGTGGAACTTGGTGCTGGTGAAGCCTTTGTTGTGGAGCCTGGATTCAAAGGGACATGGCAAATTATTGAGCCTATCCGTAAGCATTTTGACATTAAACTCAAATAGAAATTGGCTTTGCTACTAATGCCTCTATTCGTGACCGATATCGTTTTGTTGGACTAGGAAGCCTGCATCATTGCACTATGTATAACGTGTAGAAATATTAAGGCAGGCGGATCATGGCGAAGTTGGAAGTCCTATATAATGCTGAATGCCCTATATGCAGGCGTGAGATTGAGCATTACGAACGCCTGTCTGGCGATGAGGTCGAATATATCAAAATTACAGCCGATGCTGCGACTGATTGGGGGCTGACCGAAGATCAAGCAGCACAGCAATTGCATGCGAGGCGTGATGGAAACCTGATTATTGGTGTAAATGCATTCGTAGCCATTTGGCAGATTTTGCCTTATTTTAGGGTTCTTGCCCTAATTATAAATTTTAAGCCAATCAAGGCTTTCTCCTCGTTGGTCTATCGACGGGTTTTGGCACCACTGCTGTTTGTGGCTCACAAAAGACGCCGCGCAAGGTCTAAGTGAGTGGGTTATAATTGCGGCCTTTTCAAGAGGTATCGGCATAGCTATTTTTGCTCTGCCTCTATACTTCCCATCTAAAATAGCCTAGCCGCCAATTATTAAGCCTCATTGAAGGAGGTTTCTTGGGGTTTGTCGGTCCATGGGGGGCTGCAGCGCTCGCATGACATAGAAAGATATTCTTGTGAAACAAGCTCTAGCTGACGCGCTGCAGAAGCGCGGCTACGAAACTTTGACTCCTGTCCAAACGGCCGTCACGGCCCCCGAATTAATAGGTGCCGATTTGCTAGTATCTGCCCAAACGGGTTCTGGTAAAACTGTAGGCTTCGGACTTGCCATTGGCGATAGCCTTTTGGGTCAAAATGAGTTCCTTGAACGCGCCTCCAAACCTCTTGCTTTGGTCATTGCACCAACCCGTGAGTTGGCATTGCAAGTAAAACGTGAGTTGCAATGGCTCTATGGTGAAGCGCGCGCAACGATGGCCTCTTGTGTAGGTGGTATGGACATGCGCGATGAGCGTCGCACTCTAGAGCGGGGTGCGCATATAGTTGTGGCCACACCGGGCCGTCTGCGCGATCACATAATGCGTAAATCCATTGACCTGTCCGAATTGCGGGCCGTGGTCTTGGATGAAGCTGATGAGATGCTTGATCTGGGTTTCAAGGATGATCTGGAGTTCATTTTGGGCCATGCGCCCGAATCCCGCCGCACTTTGATGTTTTCAGCCACCGTACCAAAATCCATCGCGACGCTGGCAAAATCCTACCAAAAGAATGCGGTGCGCGTGTCTACTGTGGCAGAGAAATCGCAGCACACAGACATTCAATATCGGGCTTTGAGTGTTTCGGCGCGTGATATGGAAAATGCCATTATCAACGTTTTACGCTTTTATGAAGCGCCAAACGCGTTGGTTTTCGCCAATACACGCGTGATGGTCAATCGCCTCACCACCCGTCTATCAAACCGTGGATTTTCCGTGGTGAGCCTGTCGGGTGAGTTGAGCCAAGCCGAGCGCTCTCATGCCTTGCAAGCAATGCGGGATGGTCGTGCGCGTATTTGTGTGGCTACCGATGTGGCTGCCCGTGGCATCGATTTACCGAACCTTGATCTGGTGGTACATGCCGAATTGCCCACTAACTATGAAATTCTGATGCATCGTTCTGGCAGAACTGGCCGGGCTGGGCGAAAGGGCATATCCGCTCTGATCGTACCGCCATCGACGCGCCGTAAAGCCGAGCGCATCTTGCAAGGTGCAAAAGTTACAGCTGAATGGGCTGTGCCGCCTTCTGCGGATGAGGTGAGAGCTAAAGACAGTGAACGTTTGTTGGCCGATCCAGCTTGGCGTGAAGAGATCAACGAAAAAGACCAAGTGGCTGTTGATGAGTTGTTGTCCCATTTCAGTCCTACCCAACTGGCTGCGGCATATTTGCGGATCTACACCTCCAAGCAATCCGCACCTGAAGAGCTTTCAGCTGTAGATGCCCGTGACGTCAAAGAAGCGAAGCCAAGACGTGTTGCTGATTTTGGTCCCACCATCTGGTTCTCTGTTCCGGGTGGTCGCGCCTCAGGAACAGTTCCTGGACGCTTGTTGCCTATGATCTGCAACGCTGGTGGCATCACTAAACATGATATTGGGGCGATTAAAATTCACCCGGATGCATCCTTCTTTGAGGTTAAACTGGCCAGTGTTGAAGGCTTCAAAAAGGCTTTAGGCCCAGATATGACAGCAGAAGACAGTGCTTTGGTAACTGAATTAAAAGGCCCTCCTGCGGATGTGGCTTATGAGCGGTCGAGTTCACCAAAGCCTTGGGCCGACAAAAAGCCACGTGCCAAGGGGAAGCCCAGCATCCCAATTGAATGGAATGATACGCCTAGCCAAAAGCCACGCAAGCCAAAACCAAATGACGGCAAGACCCATGCGGGCGAGAGCAAGCCAAAATATAAGTCTAAGACCGCAGCCCAAACCCGACCTGGTGGTGTGTTGGAATCCTTCAAGAAAAAACCTAGTGGTTCTGCGGGCACGTCCAAACCACATGCAGGTAAGCCGTCAAAATTTTTTGGCAAACCCGGTGGTAAACCTGCAGGCAAGCCCACAGGTAAACCTGGTGGAAAGTCCGTGAATTACGCAGGCAGTGCAAGCCCAAAGGCGGGTAAGCCCCGTGTCAATGTGAGCAAACAGAAATTTGACCCGGGCAAGCCAAAGCGCAAACCTGTATGAAATTCTCTGCACCCACGCTGGGTAAGAGCGCTTTTTTGAGAAAATTTTAATAAAAGGGATTCACAAGCAGAATCACCTCTGTTACGAATCAGTAAGATCAAATCAGCGCAAGACTGAGCAGTGAATACAAGCAGGGCCAATACGCCACCGGTGCGATCTTAGGATCACATATAGAAGTGGACGAAGGGCTCCGCGACCAATCCTCCCGTGAGGGACGTTGATGAAAGAGGAACGCTGTAAGGCGTTCCTCTTTATTGTTTTTTGAGGCTAGGCCGCTTGAGGCTCGAATGTAAGGTGTTTTGCGGTCTGCTAAGCACTGCGGCACGCATCCCAGCTTGACATTAAATCGATTGGCTGGCATTCGCCTTTCATTGGTGTTGGTGGCCCCCGCAAGGGGATGCCTGTCGGGGTTCGCCCAAAGGACAACGCCCTTCATAGTGGCCCGTGTAGGGCTTCGAACATATCTGAAGGAGATCAGCCGGTGACAAAACGTACCGCTGCCAAATACAAAATTGACCGTCGCATGGGCGAGAATATCTGGGGTCGGCCTAAATCGCCCGTAAATCGTCGTGAATATGGCCCAGGCCAGCATGGTCAGCGCCGTAAAGGTAAGTTGTCCGATTTCGGCATTCAGCTGCGCGCTAAGCAGAAGCTAAAAGGCTATTATGGCGATTTGACCGAGAAGCAATTCCGTCGCATATACGCTGAAGCAGAACGTGTAAAAGGCGACACTGGTGAAAACCTAATTGGTTTACTGGAACGCCGTTTAGATGCAGTTGTGTATCGCGCTAAATTTGTTGCAACAATTTTTGCAGCTCGTCAGTTTGTTAATCATGGCCATGTTCGTGTGAACGGCAAAAAAGTCAATATCGCATCCTACATCGTCTCTGAAGGCGACGTGATTGAAGTTCGTGACCGTTCCAAACAGATGGCTGTTTTGCTTGAAGCCACACAGTTGGCCGAGCGTGACGTCCCTGACTACATGGATGCTGATCATACAAAAATGACTGCAACTTTTGTACGCATCCCTGGTCTAGGCGATGTCCCTTATCCAGTTGTTATGGAGCCGAACCTCGTGGTGGAATTTTACGCGAAGAACTAATCTTTGCCAGATTGATTTCAAAAGGCCGCGACGGGAAACCGCTGCGGCCTTTTCTTTTGTGTAATTGACGTTAGAACGACAGAAGAAGGGAATATCGTATGATACAGCCAAAACCTCAGCCCGGAATACTGGATATTGAGCTATATGTGGGTGGTAAATCCACTGTTCAGGGCGTGCAGGATATTCTCAAACTATCATCGAACGAGAACCCTAATGGACCGCCGATATCAGCGCAACAAGCTCTTGTAGCGGCTGCGCCCTCGATGCATCGCTACCCGGATTCGGATCACAGTGGGTTACGGAGTGCTTTGGCAGAATTGCACGGGCTTTCGATTAAAAAAATTATATGTGGTTGTGGCTCGGACGAATTGATTAGCTTTTTGTGCCAAGCCTATTCTGGCCCCGGCTTGGAGGTGATCCATACGTCCCACGGGTTTTTGATGTATAGGCTTTATGCCATGGCGGCTGGCGCCACAGTTGTGGCTGTGGCGGAAACAGAGCGATATGTGGATGTGGACGCTATTCTGGCGGCGGTAACACCACGAACGGGAATAATATTTGTGGCCAACCCAGGCAATCCAACGGGCACAAAAATTCCAGATACCGAAATTGTTCGTTTAATAGCTCGCACGCCAAAGGATGTATTGATTGTATTGGACGGTGCCTATGCGGATTATGTCGAAGGCTGGGATGGTGGGGCGGGTTTTGTAGAGCGTTACAGCAATGTGGTGATGCTGCGTACTCTTTCTAAAATGTATGGTCTTGGCGGATTACGCGTGGGTTGGGGCTATGGGCCGCAACATGTGATCGACGTGCTCAACCGGGTGCGTGGCCCATTTAATCTCTCTGCACCGGCCTTGATCGCAGGAGAGGCGGCGGTGCGCGATCTAAACTTTGTGACCACACACCGTGCTCAAAATAACTGGGCCCGTGCTTGGTTGGTGACTGAATTGGCTGCTCTGGGCGTAGCTTCAGATCCATCTGAGGCCAATTTCATTTTGGCGAGATTTGTGGATAAAAACTATGCAGAAGCCTGTGATGATTATCTGCAGACTATCGGTATTTTGGTGCGCCGGGTTGGCAGTTATGGTCTGCCGCATGCGTTACGTATTACTGTGCCAGATATGGCTGGTTGCGCCCGGCTTGTGTCCGGCATGAAAGCCTTTATGGAGCAAGTAAAATGAGCTATGATCGCGTTGCGTTGATTGGGCTAGGACTGATTGCCTCTTCAATGTTCTGGGCCATGAAAAGGGCGGGAATGTCTGGGCATGTTACCGGTTATGCGCGAACTGCTGAGACTCGTGATACTGCTCGCAAAATTGGGCTTTGTGATACGGTGTGTGATGATCTAGCCGCAGCGGTGGCCAATGCCGACTTGGTGGTGTTGTGCGTACCAATTGGGGCCATGGGCCCAGTGATGGCTGAGATGGCATCTTATCTAAAACCTGGTTGCACAGTAAGCGATGTAGGCTCGGTGAAACGTGCGGTTATCGATGCGGTACAGCCTCATATAGCTCCAAATATCCACTTCGTCCCAGCTCATCCTTTGGCGGGAACAGAGCGTTCGGGGCCAGAGTCTGGCTTTGCTGCATTGTTTGATAATCGATGGTGCCTGTTTACCCCGAATGGGGCGGATCGCGAGGCTGTGATGGCTCTATCGAGCTATTGGCAGGGGCTAGGTGCTAATGTTGATGAGCTCGACCCAGACCACCATGATCTGGTTCTTGCTGTCACCAGCCATGCGCCACATTTAATTGCCTATACGATGGTTGGTGTCGCAGATGATCTGCACCGGGTGACCAATTCTGAAGTAATTAACTATTCGGCTACTGGGTTTCGGGATTTTACTCGGATTGCAGCCAGCGATCCAACCATGTGGCGTGATGTGTTTTTGTCTAACAAAGAAGCTACGTTGGAGGTTTTGGGCCGGTTCACTGAAGAGCTTTTTGCGCTACAACGCGCAATCCGGACAGGCGACGGCGATCTTTTGCATGACTATTTCTCACGTACCCGCGCAATCCGTCGTGGCATCATCGATGCGGGCCAAGACACTGATGCCCCAGATTTTGGTCGCACCAAGAGCTAGAAGTTTTTGCAATTGAGCCTACTGTTACCGTACGCTGTAATTTGGACTATAAAAGAAATTAACTGTGTAATCACAGATACCGAAATGGTGGTAAGCAATGTGGGTATTTGGATATGGCTCCTTGCTATGGAACCCAGGGTTTGAACCTGTAGAGCAAGTCCGCGCGGATTTGCTAGGCTATACTCGAAGCTTTTGTATGCTCTCTATCCACCATCGTGGCACTGAGAAAAAGCCAGGGCTTGTACTGGCACTGGATGAAGCCGGGGAAGGCGCATATTGCGCTGGTTTGGCTTTGAGGGCCTCAGAAACGCAGGCTGATCAGATTTTAGAATATTTGCGCGCCCGTGAGCTGGTTTCTTCAGCCTATGAGGAAAAATGGATTGATCTGAAATTGGTTGATGGCCGAAATGTGCGTGCGGTGACCTACATGGTGGACCGTAGCCATGTGCAATATTGCCAATATGATTTAGACCATCAAGCTCGCATCATTGCGGGCGCTGTAGGTGGGCGTGGGCCTAATTCGGAATATTTGTATAATACTGCTGAATTTCTGCAATCTTTGCAAATAGCCGATCCGGAGTTAGATTATCTAGCAATAGAAGTCTCAAAGTTAACGAAATATGTATAACAGCTTGGCTTAAAGGATGTTGCGAAGTAAAGTTAAATCGTAGAACTTTTTGAAGGCAAGGCCTCACCATGGATCATATACGCCGAGATCAAAACCCGCAGTTCTCACAGCCGTTTAGCCAGATTTTAACCATGCTGGCCATTGTGGCGGGTGTTTCGGCGTTGAGCTATCTAGCCTATCCAAGTGTTGGGCCAACATTTATGGCCAACCCCTATTTAAACATCTTTATTTTATTTGTATTCATCATCGGCGTAGCCACTTGTTTTCATCAAGTGTTGTCGCTGATTTATTCAGTGCAGTGGATTGAAGGGTTTGTCACCCAGCGTGACGGGCACGAAGAGGCCAAGCCTCCACAATTACTTTTGCCCTTGGCCAGCCTTTTAAGGGGCCGTGGCGCGAGAATGCAATTGGGCTCTGCTTCGTCGCGCTCAATTTTGGACAGCGTATCCACGAGGATTGATGAGCAGCGTGAACTGACACGCTACATTACCAATACACTTATTTTCCTAGGCCTGTTGGGAACCTTTTATGGCTTGGCCACCACGGTGCCTGCGTTGGTGCAAACCATCCAATCTCTGACGCCCGCAGAGAATGAAAGTGCAGTTGATATTTTTTCTAGACTACAACGTGGCCTAGAAGGTCAGCTGGATGGCATGGGTGTCGCCTTTGCTTCCTCTTTGCTAGGCCTTGCCGGGTCACTCATTGTTGGGCTTTTGGAGGTGTTTTCGGGTCGGGGTCAGAATCGCTTTTATGGCGAGTTGGAAGAATGGCTCTCCACCATTACCCGTGTTGGTTTTTCTGGCGGTGAAGGGGAAGGTGGTGGAGATCAGACGATGCTGGGAGCTATGATGGAGCAGATGTCTGAACAGATGGACGGAATGGCGCGGATGTATTCACAAACCAGCCAGGGCCAGGTGGAAGTTGAAGCGCATTTAATTGCGCTCACCTTAACGATCGAAAAATTGACTGAAAAACTTGATCAAGGCCAAACGCAAGCCTTAGAACGCGTTGCCACTAGCCAGGAGAGGATGATTGCGCGGATGGGGGAAAGTGGTGGTGATGGTATTGACGCTGAAAGCCGTATGCGCTTGCGCTCTATAGATGTGCAAATGTTGCGAGTTTTGGAAGAAGTTTCTTCTGGGCGGCAAGAAAGCCTGTCGGAAATTCGCAGTGATCTTGCAAACCTTACCAAGGCTATTAGGTCCCTCGCTCGAACCCCTAATAGTGACAAGAGCTAGGCATGGCGCTTTCCCGACGCACTGGCGCAAGGTTTCAAGCCTCAATTTGGCCAGGATTTGTCGACGCTATGACCGGTTTGTTGCTGGTTTTGATGTTTGTGCTGACCATTTTTATGGTGATGCAATTTGTGCTGCAAGAAACGATAAAGGGTCAAGGTACCCGACTGGAAGAGCTGAACCTCGACGTCGTACAAAAAAACGACCAATTGGAGGGGTTGGCTGTGCAAATTTTAGCCCTTGGGGATGCTCTTGGCTTGGAGCGGGCCACTGCCGCCAATTTGCGCGACCAGGTGGCTGGTTTAGATTCATCTCTGGCTAAAGCTAAAGCGGAAGGCCGCGACCAACTTGCTCTGATCTCAACACTTACTGCGCAGCGTGAAGCGCGCATAGCTGATCTCAACACTGCGAACACTCGAATTAATGACTTTGAAGCGAAAGTGGCCAATCTCCTGAATTTACAGCAACAAGCTGAGGGCGACATCGAGAATTTTAAGCTACAGGTATCAGAGTTACAAAATGCCAAGGTACAGGCTGACGTAGAGATCTCTAATTTTGAAACCAAAGTGGCTTCCTTACTGCAAAAGCAAGCCTCTTCAGATGGCCAGATTACTCAGCTCGAAGCCGAGCTAACTTTATTGGTGGCGCAGTCTATGAACGATGTGGCCCGCATTGCTGATGTGGAGAACCAAGTATCGGAGCTTGAGGCAGAAAACGTCTCCGCTAATTCAGTGATTGTGGATTTTGAGGTGCGGGTGCGGCAAATGCTAGCCAAACAAGCCCAGGAAGCTAACAACAATGCTGTACTCGATGGCGAACGTGCAAGTTTGCAGAAATCTTTGCTCGCCGCACAGGCTACCATAAAAACTCAGATCGAAAGGGCAGCTTTGGCTGAAAAACAGCGCGAATTGATGGATGAAATGTTGGTTGATATACGTCGTAATACTCAAACCACCAGTGCTAATCTATCTAATACTTTGGCACTTCTTGCCGCCCAGCAGGAGCGGACGACAACGCTAGAACAAGCCAATCAAGCTCTACAAGAGCAGGCTGAAACTCTTAATAATGCTCTTGATAAATCTCAACAGGAGATGGTGGCTACGGCCATACTCCGTGAACGTTTGTCTGAGGCAGATTCTGCTCTGACACAAAAACAGATCGAGCGCTTGTCGATGGCGGCTGCAGCGGCAAAGCTACGTAAAGATCTAGAAAGTAGCGAGGCCGCGCTGTCGTCTTTGGCCTTGCAGCTGAACGATCAACGTAAAAAGGCTGAAGAAACACTTGCGCTGCTGGCAGCTGCTCAAGTAGCGAACGTGGGCATGAACGAAAAGCTCTCAACAGCATTGTTGGCGTTGGAGGCGGCTGAAGCAACTAAACAATTACCGCAAGGCCGGCTTACCGCTTTGCAAGAGCAAGGTGCCGCTTCAACGCAAACGCTGCAAGAAGCGTTGCTGCGGTTGGAAAGACGCGAGGTGGAGCTGCAGGCTGCGCGCTCTCAACTTCAGAGTAACGTACCTTTGCGTGAAGCCTTAGCGCGTGCGATTGCGGCGCGTCAAAGTGCAGAGCAACAGCTGACGAAATCTGAAATTACAGCGGCTCTTTTGGCCACCGCCCAGGCGGAATTAAGAGAGTCAGAACAAATTTCAACTGAAGCGCAACGACAAATGGCTGTTTTGAGTGAATCTGTGCGTGAATTACAGGCACAAATTGGTGGGCTGCAATCAATATTAGGCGATTACCGCCGCCGGGATGAAAAAAATAATGTCAAAATAACGAATTTGGGGAACGATCTGAATATGGCGTTGGCACAAGCGGCTTCTGAGGCCCGCAAGAACCTTGCGCTGGAGGCCGTTGAAAAAAAGTTGCTTGCAGAGGAAGCAGCCCGTCTGGCTGTCGAAGCTAAATCTCTCGAGCAGTATAAATCTGAATTCTTTGGGCGGATGCGTGGTTTACTAGAAGGGATTGAAGGCGTCCGTATTGTTGGGGATCGATTTGTATTTTCCTCTGAAATTTTGTTTCCTTCTGGTGGGGCGGCGCTGTCAGCTGTTGGTAAACGTGAAATTGCGAAAATATCAACACTCTTGGAGGAAATTGCAGCACAGATGCCTGCTGGTATTGACTGGATTTTGCAGGTTGATGGCCACACTGATAATCAGCCGTTGTTGGCTGGTAGTAGCTTTCAAAGCAACTGGGAGTTGAGCCAAGCGCGTGCTTTGTCAGTTGTCTTGCTGCTAGTTAATGAGGAAAATATGGAACCGCGCCGCTTGTCGGCTAATGGTTTTGGAGAGTTTCAACCTTTGAACTCAGAAAATACTCGTGCTGCTCGGGCGCAAAATCGCCGCATAGAGTTGAAGCTTACAGAAAAGTAAGGTTTCGAGCATAAAAAGGCGGCATCTTGTTTCAGATGCCGTTTAAATTTTTCTGAGTGCCCTTTGGCTTATTCGGCTGTGAGCAGAGGCGGCTTTGTCATTTTGTTAGTAATTCTTGCCTTTTGTGGCTTTTCTATATGCAGTTCTAGTTCTCCAGCTTTAACACCTACCTTAACGTTCCCACCTTTAGTTAATTTGCCAAACAGCAATTCCTCAGCTAGTGGTTTTTTGATGTGTTCTTGGATCACCCGGCCCAACGGACGTGCGCCCATCTTGTTATCATATCCCTTGTCGCCAAGCCAATCTGCGGCAGTTTTCGTGATTTCGATTGTGACATTGCGATCCATCAGCTGAGCTTCGAGTTGTAATACAAACTTTTCAACCACTTGTGCTATTACGTCCCGGCCAAGCGGCGCAAAACTCACAACCGCATCTAGACGGTTACGGAATTCCGGTGTGAACGTACGCTCAATGGCGGCAGTGTCTTCACCTTCGCGGCGATCACGGCCAAAGCCAATGGCGGCTTTTGACATATCCGAAGCCCCGGCGTTGGACGTCATAATCAGTACCACATTGCGGAAATCCGTGGTGCGACTATTATGATCGGTTAGTTTTCCATGATCCATTACTTGGAGCAGAATGTTGAATACATCTGGATGCGCTTTCTCGATTTCGTCCAGTAACAAGACGCAATGTGGGTTTTGATCTACACTATCTGTTAGCATTCCGCCCTGATCAAAGCCAACGTAGCCGGGAGGGGCACCGATCAAACGGCTGATAGCGTGTTTTTCCATATATTCTGACATGTCGAAGCGTATAAGTTCTACGCCCAAACCATCTGCTAATTGCTTGGCCACTTCGGTTTTTCCAACACCTGTTGGTCCAGAAAAAAGGTAATTTCCAATGGGTTTCTCTGGTTCTCGCAACCCTGCTCGGGCCAGTTTTATTGCTGAGGCTAACGTCTCAATGGCAGGATCTTGACCGAATACTACTCGCTTCAATCCGGCCTCAAGATCGCGCAGAACTTCTGCGTCATCTTTAGATACAGTTTTTGGGGGAATGCGTGCAATTTTAGCAACTACTGTTTCGATCTCTTTGACGCCAATGGTTTTCCGACGCTTGCTATCGCTCAGCAAGTGTTGAGCCGCACCGGCTTCGTCGATCACATCAATAGCTTTGTCGGGTAACTTGCGGTCGTTGATATAGCGCGCCGCCAGCTCGACTGCAGTTTTGATGGCGTCGGCCGTATATTTAACATCGTGATGTTCTTCGAAATAGGGCTTCAGGCCTTTGAGAATTTTAACGCTATCTTCCACTGAAGGTTCGGCTACATCAATTTTTTGAAACCGGCGCGCTAAAGCGCGATCTTTTTCGAAATGTTGGCGGAATTCTTTGTAGGTGGTTGAGCCCATACAGCGTAGTTTGCCACCCTGTAAAGCCGGTTTGAGCAGGTTTGACGCATCCATTGCTCCGCCGGAGGTTGCACCAGCGCCAATCACTGTGTGAATCTCATCAATGAACAGAACCGCATCTTCGTGATCCTCCATTTCTGTCATCACAGCTTTGAGCCGTTCCTCAAAGTCCCCTCGATAGCGTGTCCCAGCCAGTAGAGAGCCCATGTCCAACGAATAGATTGTAGTTTTAGAGAGGATAGTAGGAGTTTGACCTTGTGTTATTTTGCGGGCGAGACCTTCCGCAATGGCGGTTTTGCCAACGCCAGGATCGCCTACCAAAAGTGGGTTGTTTTTGCGGCGGCGGCAGAGCACTTGAATGCACCGCTCCACTTCTAGATCGCGTCCAATCAGTGGATCTACATCCCCTTGAATAGACTTTGCATTTAAATCAACGCAATATTTTGCTAACGCACTTTCTTTTCCGGCGGTTTCTCCCGCTTCACCTTCAAACATGGTGTCTTCATCATCTGCGCCGACAATTGGGCGGCTTTCTACAAAGTCAGGATCTTTGGCGACCCCATGTGCAATGAAATTAACCGCGTCGTAACGGGTCATCTCTTGTTCCTGTAAAAAGAAGGCGGCATTGCTTTCGCGTTCGGCAAATATTGCAACCAAAACATTGGCGCCTGTGACTTCAGTGCGACCGGATGATTGAACATGTATCGCGGCACGTTGTATTACCCGCTGAAAAGCTGCTGTGGGCACTGCTTCTGAGCCATCGACCTCGCTGATCAGCGTGGATAGGTCATCCTCGATAAAATCCACAAGGCTTTTGCGGAGAATCTTTACATCCACCGAGCATGCCTGCATTACTTTTGCAGCGTCGGGCTCGTCCAACAGTGCCAGAAGTAAATGCTCTAAGGTCGCCAATTCATGTTTCCGCGCATTTGCTGCGGCTAAAGCTTCATGAATGGCGTTTTCCAAAGTTGACGAAAATGATGGCACGCGACGCTCCTTAGTTTTATCGGTCAACCTGACCGCTCTCAGCTATAGACTTCGGCTTTCTTTAACAACCTTCAAGGGGCAATGTGCATTTTATGTTCCAAAACTCCCAACATTACTCGATTTATGATCAAATATTTGCTAGAAATTGTCTTTCCATTCCCTAATTGTAGCGAAAACTTCCACAGGTTTGTTGCCGCTCATACCAATCGAGGCTTGAAGGGCGGGATCATCAGCGCGCAAAAACGGGTTTGTTTTAAGTTCTAGGTTTAAAAGGCTCGGAACTGTGAAGCGGCCTGCGGTACGGTCGGCGGTAATCTGCGCAGAACGGATGGCTATAGCCGAATTTTTTTCCCCTAGGGATAATGCGAAGGCCATGTTGTTGGCTGTGTATTCGTGACCAGAATAAACTAGCGTATTGCTTGGCAAGGCACGCAATTGTAAGAGGCTTTGCCACATTTGGGCTGCGGTACCTTCAAAAAGGCGCCCACATCCCATGGCCATAAGGCTGTCGGCAGTGAATAGCGCGTTAATATCTGGCATGTGCAATGCTAGATGACCAAGTGTGTGGCCTGACACATCAAATACGTTTCCCTTTACCCCACAAAGCTGGACGGTTTGGCCAGGTGAGAGAGCTTCGTCCAATGGTGGAAGGCGATGGGCATCGGCTTTTGCGCCAATCACACGGCACCTAGCTTGACCAAGCTGGGTGCTAAGGGCCGTTTGAAGGTCGTCTAAGCCATCGATGTGGTCCCAATGATGGTGGGTCAAAAATACCTCACTAACAGTGGCGCCAAGCTCTGCAATTTTAGAAATAATTGGGCCAGAATCTGGAATATCTACGATTGCGGCTGTACCCGTCGCAATATTGTGGATCACATAGGCATAATTATCAGAAAGGCATGGGATCGTATAAACATTGACTGTTGAATTTACCATGGTGTTTTCACTTTTATTGTTTGCTAGTGTCTGAGAAACCATAATCTATGAGGACTGAACTGCAATGCATTTAGATGTGCGCGAATTGAGGGCCTTTTATTATGAGTCAGCACTTGGCCGGTCAGTGCAACATACTGTTCGAGATCAGGTTAATAGCTTGTGGCCAAATACTAAGCGCCAAACTGTTGTGGGTTATGGTTTTGCAACTCCTTTGTTGCGGCCTTTTTTGGAAGACGCGCGTCGCGTTACCGCCCTAATGCCGGCGCGGCAGGGTGTTATGCATTGGCCGCCAGGCGCACCAAACTGTTCTGTCTTGTGTGAAGAAACTCGCTGGCCTGTAGAAACTGGATCTGTAGATAAATTATTGGTACTACATGGTTTGGATACTTCTGAGCACTCTGCTGCGGTGCTTGAAGAATGTTACCGAGTTTTGGAGCCTGCGGGGCGCGCTATTTTTATTGTTCCCAATCGCGCTAGCCTCTGGTCCCGACGTGAGGGCACACCATTTTCATTTGCGCGGCCCTATACTGCAGGGCAACTAGAGTCGCGGCTAAAATGGCATGGTTTTTTGCCTGAGCACCATGTGACTGCGCTGTATCAGCCACCCTGGTCTAGTCGGTTCTGGCTTCGTATGGCAGTGCCGCTAGAAAGAGTTGGGCAGAGTATTCCCTCATGGCGCGGGGGCGGTGTTTTGATTTTGGAAGTAAGTAAACAGATACCTAGGCCGCGGCGACCCGGTTTGGGCCAAATCATTTCACGGCCCTTAGGCCTTCTTAAGGGCATTAAAGCCCCGGATCCAGCTTAAACAGGCTCTGAAAGGGGCTTAACGTGAGGTGGATTCGGTGGTTTTAGTGGGTATGGTTGCGGCACAAAGGGTCGCACCCAAGCCAAAACCTTATATTTCTTTGGTTTTTCTATCAAATTTTGGACGTCATTAGCATTGCGGGACGTTAAAGGCTCTGCTACACCGCGGCAGATTTTAGTGTCATACCTATATGGCACCTACACAATGCCTTTCTCTGACACTACAAATCAGAAGGGCCAGTATCGAGAGGGTTGTCTTTGTCCGAATCAGCATCGATCTCGTCTGGTATTGCAAGCCGCTACGCAACGGCGGTGTTTTCGCTTGCCAAAGAAGATAAAAAATTGAAGCCGTTGGAGGCTGATGTGGATGCATTAGATGGTGCTTTGACTAGAAGTGCTGATTTACGTGCTCTGGTGACATCGCCATTATATTCACGCAAAGAGATGGGGCAGGCGATTTCGGCTGTTGCCAAAAAAATGAAGCTTCAAACAGCCATGGTTAATACACTCGCTTTGATGGCCGAAAAGCGCCGTCTATTTATACTACCAAGCTTGTTGACAGCTCTGCGGGCTCGTATCGCAGACGATAAAGGTGAAGTGACTGCTGAAGTCACTTCAGCCAAGGCGTTGACCAAGACGCAGGCCACAAGTTTGGCTAAAACGCTCAAGTCCCAATTGGGACTTGATGTGAAAATCAAAGCGACTGTTGATGACAGCCTTATAGGCGGTCTTGTCGTTAAAGTTGGCTCGAAGATGATTGATACGTCGATCCGCTCCAAGCTGAATGCACTTCAGAACACAATGAAAGAGGTCGGATAAATGGCGATCGAAGCTGCAGAAATTTCTGCGATCCTGAAAGACCAAATTAAGAACTTTGGGCAAGAAGCCGAAGTTGCCGAAGTAGGCCGCGTCCTGTCCGTTGGGGATGGCATCGCGCGTGTATTTGGTTTGGACAACGTTCAAGCCGGTGAAATGGTTGAGTTCCCAGGCGGCATACAAGGGATGGCGCTCAACTTAGAGGCTGACAACGTTGGTGTTGTTATCTTTGGCTCAGACCGAGACATTAAAGAGGGAGATACAGTCAAGCGTACAAACGCGATTGTGGACGTCCCTATTGGTCCAGAACTACTTGGCCGTGTTGTTGATGGTTTGGGTAATCCTTTGGATGGCAAAGGCCCAATCAAATCCAAGCTACGCAGCCAAGCTGACGTAAAAGCTCCGGGTATCATTCCGCGTAAATCTGTACATGAGCCTATGGCGACTGGTTTGAAATCTGTTGACGCTATGATCCCAATTGGCCGTGGCCAACGCGAATTGATCATTGGAGATCGTCAAACCGGTAAAACGGCCGTTGCACTTGATACGATCCTTAACCAAAAATCTTATAATGATGCGGCTAAAGACGATACAGGAAAATTATACTGTATTTATGTTGCTATTGGGCAGAAACGCTCAACTGTTGCTCAGTTGGTTAAGAAATTGGAAGAATCTGGCGCAATAGAATATTCTATTGTAGTTGCGGCAACCGCCTCTGATCCAGCCCCTATGCAATTTTTGGCGCCCTATGCTGCGACGTCAATGGCTGAATATTTTCGTGATAACGGTAAGCATGCCCTTATCATTTATGATGATTTGTCAAAGCAAGCCGTATCTTATCGTCAAATGTCATTGCTACTTCGCCGTCCACCAGGACGTGAAGCCTACCCAGGGGACGTGTTCTACCTTCACTCCAGATTGTTGGAGCGGTCTTCAAAGTTGAACGAAGCTAATGGTTCTGGGTCTTTGACAGCATTGCCAATCATCGAAACCCAGGGTGGCGATGTTTCAGCGTTTATTCCTACTAACGTGATCTCAATTACCGATGGCCAAATATTCTTGGAAACAGAATTGTTTTATCAAGGTATCCGTCCAGCGGTAAACACAGGTTTGTCTGTGTCTCGGGTTGGTTCATCTGCTCAGACAAATGCGATGAAATCTGTTGCAGGCCCCGTAAAGCTGGAATTGGCGCAGTATCGTGAGATGGCAGCCTTCGCACAGTTTGGTTCTGATTTAGATACGGCTACCCAGCAATTACTAAGCCGTGGTGCACGTTTGACGGAGCTGATGAAGCAACCTCAATATTCGCCTTTATCCAATGCTGAAATTGTTTGCGTAATATATGCTGGCACTAAGGGGTATTTGGATAAAATCGAGGTAGCCGATGTTACTCGTTTTGAAGCAGGTCTGTTGGCTCATCTTCGTGGCAAGGCTAGCGATGTTTTGGCTATGATTACCAATGAAGATCCAAAAATCAAAGGTGATGCTGAAGCCAAGGTCAAAGCTGCGCTGGACGATTTCGCCGCAGACTTCGCGTAAGGATACCGGCACATGCCTAACCTTAGTGACTTAAAAAACAGGATCGCGTCGGTCAAATCGACCCGCAAGATCACAAAGGCGATGCAAATGGTCGCCTCTGCCAAGCTGCGCCGCGCACAAGATGCGGCGCAGGCTGGTCGCCCTTACGCAGAACGTTTTAACGCAGTTATGGCTGGTTTGTCTGCTTCTGTTGGATCTTCTGACGGTGGTCCAAAGCTGTTAACAGGCACCGGATCTGATCAAACCAATTTGCTGGTCGTTATGACCGCAGAGCGGGGTTTGTGCGGTGGCTTTAACTCTAATATTGTCAAGCTGGCTCGAATAGCTGCTAAAAATCTATTGTCTGAAGGTAAGACCGTAAAAGTCCTAACTGTGGGCAAAAAAGGCCGTGAATCTCTAAAACGTGAATTTGGGTCCATGCTTGTAGACCATGTGGATTTATCAGATGTGAAGCGCGTAGGCTATGGTAATGCTGCTTCGATTGCCCATAATGTGCTGAGCCGTTTTGACGCTGGTGAATTTGATGTAGCGAAAAATTTTCTATTCAGAATTTGTTAGCATCGTCAATCAAGTGCCAACCGAGCTACAGGTTATACCTGCGAAGTTTGAAGGTACTATTGAAGAAAGCACTGTCTACGACTACGAGCCAAGTGAAGAAGGCATTCTAGCCGATTTGCTTCCGCGCGCAGTTACAACGCAAATATTCACAGCATTGCTGGAAAATGCGGCATCTGAACAAGGTTCCCGCATGTCAGCAATGGACAACGCCACACGAAATGCTGGTGAAATGATCGACAAGCTGACCATCAAATACAACAGATCGCGTCAGGCTAAGATTACTAACGAGCTTATTGAAATTATTTCGGGCGCAGAAGCGCTCTAAAACCCGGAGAGACAACATGGCAAATGCAAAAGGCAAAATCACCCAGGTGATCGGCGCCGTTGTTGACGTTCAATTCGAAGGCGACCTGCCACAGATTTTGAACTCTTTGACGACTGACAATAACGGTAAGAAGCTGGTGCTAGAAGTGGCCCAACACTTGGGCGAAGGTACAGTTCGCACCATCGCGATGGATGCTACTGAAGGTTTGGTTCGTGGCCAGGGGGTCGCAGACTCAGGAGGTCCCATCACTGTTCCTGTCGGTAGAGCAACTTTAGGTCGGATCTTGAATGTTGTGGGTGAGCCTGTCGACGAAGGTAAGCCTTTGGGCAAGACCGACCGTCGCAGCATTCACCAAGATGCACCTGCTTTCTCAGAACAATCTACTGAATCTGTAATTCTTGAAACTGGTATCAAAGTTATCGACCTTCTCGCCCCCTACACGAAAGGTGGTAAAATTGGTTTGTTTGGTGGTGCCGGTGTTGGTAAAACAGTTTTGATCATGGAATTGATCAACAATATCGCAAAGGTGCACTCCGGTGTGTCTGTCTTCGCTGGAGTTGGCGAGCGAACTCGAGAAGGCAACGACCTTTATCACGAAATGATCGAGGGTGGCGTTATTGTTCCTGATAAACTTGAAGACTCCAAGATTGCTCTTGTCTATGGCCAAATGAACGAGCCTCCAGGTGCCCGTATGCGGGTTGCGTTGACTGGTTTGACTCTGGCAGAACAATTTCGTGATGAAACTGGCGCTGATGTGCTATTCTTTGTTGATAACATTTTCCGCTTTACACAAGCAGGTTCTGAAGTATCAGCCCTCTTGGGTCGCATCCCTTCAGCGGTTGGCTATCAGCCAACACTAGCAACCGATATGGGTGCAATGCAGGAGCGTATTACATCGACAAAGTCAGGTTCTATTACTTCTGTTCAAGCGGTTTATGTGCCGGCGGATGATTTAACCGACCCTGCGCCCGCGACCTCATTTGCGCACTTGGATGCGACAACTGTTTTGGACCGTTCGATCTCAGAAAAAGGTATTTACCCTGCCGTGGATCCCTTGGGTTCTACTTCGCGTTTGCTAGATCCTTTGATTATTGGTGACGAGCACTACAAAGTTGCAACTGATGTGCAACAAGTTCTGCAAAAATATAAATCTCTTCAAGATATTATTGCCATTTTGGGAATGGATGAGCTGTCCGAGGATGATAAAGTAGCCGTAGCGCGTGCGCGTAGATTGGAACGTTTTCTGTCACAGCCGTTCGACGTTGCCAAAGTGTTTACGGGATCTGACGGTGTTCAGGTTCCTTTGGAAAAAACAATTGCATCTTTTAAAGCAGTTGTGGCTGGTGAGTATGACCACCTTCCAGAAGGAGCATTCTATATGGTTGGTGATATCGACGACGTTGTCGCAAAAGCCGAACGTATGGCTGCGGATGCAGCCTAATGGCAGATACTATGAACTTTGATCTGGTAAGCCCTGAACGAAGCCTTGCTTCATTTGCTGCTACCGAGGTCCTGATACCAGGATCAGAAGGTGACATGACAGCAATGTTTAATCATGCCCCAATTTTGACCACTCTGCGGCCTGGTTTATTATTGGTTAGCTCTGCTGATGGAGTGAGTGAGTATGTTGTCACTGGCGGTTTTGCAGAGGTAACGCCTGAAGGGGTTACTGTCATTGCCGAGCGTGCGATGGTTAAATCTGACGTAACACAAGCGGATATGGACGGTATTGTCTCAATCGCGCAAGTGGCTTTGGACGGTGCCAATGAAGTTACGCAGGACGCTGCCATTAAAATGCATGCTGATGTAGTGGCCTTAGCCGCGGCTTTGGGACTTAACGCAGCTTAAATTATAATCTAAAAGTATTGAATTTGAGCCCCTATTGGGGCTCTTTTTATAACGGCAATGATAGAAGTGCTTATGATCTATGACCAGATTATTCGCGCACAGTATTTATATTGATCTAGCTTAGGTAAAAACTGTTTTTAAACCTTGATAATAGCCGTTTAGTGTCCGCTGATGCTGGTCATACGGTTTCATTCGCAGTCATAAATGCTTTCATAGATGGCCGAGAGGGATTCTGTTGAAAATAGGGATGAAACAGAAGTTCCATTCCAGGTGTTCAGAATGGCTTGGGCAAATATTGGGGCTGTTGGGACAATCCGGATGTTAGGAGCGTTGTTGACAGCTTCAGTTGCTTCAATCGTGTCTGTAATTACTAAGTTCTTCATTACAGATTTGGTAATCCGATCAACGGCGGGCCCGGACAACACTCCATGTGTAATATATGAATGCACCTCTTTAGCACCATTTACCATTAGAACGTCAGCCGCTTTGCAAAGGGTCCCAGCCGTATCGACTATATCGTCAACAATCAGGCAGGTGCGGCCTTCAACATTGCCAATGACCGTCATCTCAGCCACTTCGCCCGCTTTTTCACGACGCTTATCTACGATAGATAGTGGAGCGCCAATGCGTTGAGCTAAATCACGGGCCCGAGCAACGCCTCCCACGTCAGGGGAAACGACCATTAGGTTGTCCATCTGGTCTTTGAAGTTATGTTTGACGTCGAGAGCAAATACTGGTGAGGCGTAGAGGTTGTCGACGGGGATATCGAAGAAACCTTGAATTTGGGTCGCATGAAGATCAAGGGTAAGCACTCGTTCAATACCAGCCTTTTCAAGTATGTTGGCCACCAGCTTGGCAGTGATCGGTGTGCGGGCTTTGCTGCGGCGGTCTTGGCGCGCATAACCAAAATACGGAATAACAGCTGTGATACGGCTGGCTGACGAGCGTTTGAGCGCATCGGCAATGATCAAAAGTTCCATCAATGCATCATTTGCGGGGCGTGACGTTGACTGGATAATAAACATATCTTCATCACGCACGTTCTCATAGACTTCTACAAAAATTTCACCATCATTGAACCGTTCAACGCGGGCATCTACCAAATTAACACTCATGCCCCGATGTAGCGACATGCGCCGCGCTACGGATTTTGCCAACTTAAGATTGGAATTACCTGAAATTAATTTTGGTCCGTCTACAGAAGCCATATAGCTTACCCTCAGCGTAAATGGCGACCGTGAGTCGCCTTATATTGACATCGCTTAGCATGTGGTTAGGTCTCGTCACAGTTATATCTACAAAAAGGTAAAATTAATGGCCCACATCACTTATTTTTTTGCAACAATTTCTCCATTTACCTATCTTGCGGGAACCCGAATGGAAGTTGTAGCCCAAAAACACGGCGCAACGGTTGAATACCGTCCCATGGATTTGATGGCGGTTTTTGGACGTACGGGCGGGGTACCGCCAGGAGACCGTCACATCAGCCGTATTGAAATGCGCTCGCAGGAGCTGCAGCGGGAGGCCAATAAACTGCACATGCCGATGAATTTCAAGCCAGCTTTTTTCCCAGTTAATATGGCACCATCCTCTTATGCCTTTATATCTGCAGGGCGTCATGGGGACGGTGATTTGGGTGCTTTGGCGCACGGATTCACTCGGGCGGTTTGGGAGGAAGAAAAAGATATTTCTCAGTTAGATGTGATTACAGATTGTTTAAAATCTGCTGGATTTGATCCACATTTAGCCGATAAAGATATGATTGGATCAGCAGAACAATACGCCAAAAATACTGAAGATGCTATTGCCGCTGGTGTTTTTGGATCTCCATTCTACATTACAGACACTGATCAACGTCTCTGGGGGCAAGATCGGATTGAAGATCTTGATCTGGTGCTTTCAGGCATTCTTTAATGTTAGTTTCATTAAGCTATGAGGCCGGTCACCGGCTGTGGCCAAAGCTATAATAGGGGCGCTCCATGTACGTCTGCTGGACGTGCTAGAATTCGTGGCTGCGGGTGCAAGGCATATGGCTCCTGTAACGCACCCGCAACAGTTGGCAAAGATCATTAAAACTTTTTTAGTCTCGTAAAATAGCTAAGAACTGATCAACACTTTCGGATGTGGCTGACCAATCTGTCACCAAACGTGCTTGCAGCATCTCATTTGCAGGGCCGGTCGTATAGTCGCCTGCCATGACATAATACTGGGCACCTGCCGCATGCAGGCGTTGGTGCAAGGCACGAGCCCAATGGGCAAAAATGATATTTGCTTCGGGTTCAAAATCTAGTCGCACTTCTTGAATTTGCTTGAGTCCTTGCACCAATCTTGCGCAGGCATCATTAGACTTTTTTGCCATGTCCAACCAAAGGTTACTCGCCAAATAAGATTTCATTTGCGCAGCTAGGAAACGATGCTTTGAAAACAAATGTGCGCCACGTTTACGCCGCAATTCGAATTCCCATGCATTTTTAGGATCAAAAAAGATAACAGCCTCCACGGCCATCAGCCCATTTTTTGTGCCACCAAAGGTAACGGCATCTACGCCAGATTTCCAGGTCATTTCCGCAGCTGAACAGTCCAAAGCTTGTAGGGCGTTGGCAAACCGCGCGCCATCCATATGCAAAGGTAGGTCAAATTCCTTTGCTATGCTGGAGATCTCTTGTATTTCGTTAATGCTATAAATTGTGCCGCGTTCTGTAGCCTGAGTAATCGAGATT
This sequence comes from Alphaproteobacteria bacterium UBA4588, assembly GCA_905182195.1. GTDB lineage: Bacteria > Pseudomonadota > Alphaproteobacteria > Rhodobacterales > Rhodobacteraceae > Planktomarina. Next base: position 274,744 of record CAJJAW010000005.1, on the reverse strand, counting down.
GGGCCGCGCTGTGGGCCATGCACGCCGCGGGAGCCTTCTGCAGAAATTGATTTCCGTAAGTTATTGGCTGTCATTTTTGCGTCTGGTCCGGGAACCAAAGTCAGTTTGGTCCCTCCAGTATAGAACTCTGGGGCGTTGCATTCGTCTTCGTGGATATGGGCTACAGTGTGGCAGAATACTGTTTCCCAAGGTTGTGACAGGGTCGCAAGGATCAAAGAATTTGCAGCGGTCCCAGTCGATACAAGAAATATGGCTGCATCCGGTGCCTCAAAAACTTCGCGGATCTTTTGCACAGCCTGCGCCGTGAGGTCATCGCCACCATAGGGCAGGGCATATCTTGTATTTGCCGCAGCCAAGGCTGCCATAACGTTTGGATGTACGGGGCCGGTGTTGTCAGATGCAAAATCCATCCTCTAATCCTCAATGATATGGTCTTCCCATTCTTCTTCAGGCACTTCAAATTCGGGTATAGTCCAACCTTGCACAGAAATACCCGCGTCATGAACCGATTGCGTTGTGCCTGTCAGCAAGGGATGCCACTCTGGCATGCTTTTGCCCTCATGTAGAAGTTTGTACGCGCAAGTGTTTGGTAGCCAGTAGGCATGCTGTGCAATTGTACTAGGGGTCATGTGAATGCATTCTGGCACAAATTCTTGACGAATAACATATTGTGAGCATTGGCAGCTTTCATTATCGAGCAATCTACAAGCAACCCGGGTGAGGGCCACACGCCCACTGTCTGGGTCTTCCAGTTTGTTGAGGCAGCACCGGCCACAACCGTCACAAAGTGCTTCCCACTCTGTATCAGTCATCTTTTCTAAAGCCACCTTTTCCCAGAACTTTGGGCGCAGGCCTTTGCGAGAAATTTGGTCACTCATAAGCTTTCCAGTATGCTACGCGCTCTAGTACAATCGGCATCCATTTGGGTGATTAGCGACCCAAGCCCATCAAATTTTTCTTCGCCGCGAAGGTAGTCTACCAAGCCGATAGATACTGTTTCACCATAAAGGTCGCCGGTGAAGTCGAAAATAAAGGTTTCACAATTTGGACGGTTCTCACCAAACATCGGGCGTACACCAATTGAAGTGGCACCGTGATAAGTGCCCAAGTTGGGGCCTGTCAACACATCAACTAATACCGCATAAACTCCAAAAGCTGGCGGTTGCAATCCGTCGATTGAAATATTTGCTGTGGGATAGCCAAGTTCACGTCCACGCTTCTCTCCGTGCGTTACTAGGCCTTCCAGGCGATGCCAGTGCCCCAACATTGCAGCGGCTCCCCGAGGGTTTGCGGCGGCCAGCGCATTGCGGATGTTTGTGGAGCTAATCACTTGCGTATTGTAGTTTTTTAGATCTGCAATAGTGACATCAAAGTCAAGAGTGTTGGCATGATCACATAACGTTGTAGCGTTGCCCTGGCGGCCTTTGCCAAAGCAAAAATCAGCGCCAACCACCACATGCGATAGTCCAAAGGCTTCGCTTAAAATTTTCTGAGAAAACTCCCAGTCACCCAGATCACAAAGAGCCTGATCAAATGGCAGCTCAAGTAAGAGCTTGACGCCAAGTTTTTCCAGTCGATGTGCCCGTGCCTCAGCACTTAATAGTCTAAATGGTAACAGGTCGTGGTTGAATTTTGCGGCAAAAAAACTGCGGGGATGTGGTTCAAAGGTTAGAATACCCAACGGTGCATTAGATTTTATAGCCTGTGCACGTGCCACGTCAATCACGGCCTGGTGGCCTAGGTGTACACCATCAAAATTACCGATGGCAACGGCAGCGCCGCGTGCGCTATTAGGAATGTTACTGGTTTGAAAACGCCTCATGAAAACCCCCTACCGCGCGGGATTGGCTAGAGCAAGGAATGCAAGGCAAAAGTTGAAAATTTTATTGAGATACTAATTCAGAGTTGCGAGAAGGCGCTAAGACAGTTGCTTCACCGGCAAGGACTTTTTTACCATTTACCAAGCAACAGGTGTCTAATTTTACCCTCCGCCGCCCTGGATCAATTTCCACAACTTCAACTTGAGCTGTAACCCTATCTCCGGGGCGTACTGGTCCCAAAAATTTGAGGGTTTGGCCAAGATATACGGTACCATGACCGGGGAGCTGCTCGCCAATCACAGCTGATATTAAACCTGCTGTCAGCATACCATGGGCGATGCGGCCCCCAAAAATTGTGTTATTTGCATAGCTGTCATCAAGATGTATTGGATTGTGGTCGGTGGAGACTTCGGCGAATATCTCAATGTCGTGGTCTGTGACAACCTTGCACAAGTGGCGAACCATACCAATTTCGATATCTTCGATACAGATCGTGCCGCGGGGGATATTGTCGAGCATTTTGCACCTAAAGGTAATAAAGAAATATTTTTAGCACTATATGCATAACTTTATTACCGTTAAGGTTCAGAGATCAAGGGGCGTTTAGCGTAATTTACCGATTGAATAGGTAGGTTGCATCATTTCTTGGGTCAAATAGGCTTCCAAAGCTTGGGGCTCTGGTTGGTCCACAGTTTTGGTCTCGCGCGCGGCCAAGCCACCGGTAATAAAAAGCGAATCAAGCTCTTCGCCTAATGCGCCATCAATATCAGTTAGAACCCCATCTCCAACACATAGTATTCGGCTGTCAGGAATGCTTTTACCCAAGGTATTTAAACGGAGGCGAGCCAAGTCATAGATTGGTGAATGTGGTTTACCAAAATATAGGCTTTCGCCACCAATTTCAGTATATAGTTTTGCCAAAGCGCCGGCACACCATTCCCGCGTATTGCCACGGTCAACGACGATATCAGGGTTAGCACATAGCAATTTTAAACCTTTAGATTTTGCAAACAACAGCTGTGGTTGCATCTCTTGCAGATCTGCCAAAGGATCAAACGGTCCGCAACAAACGATCCCTTCGGCCTCTTCAAGAGTGACCTGTGTGATCGTCTTTGGGTCCTCAACTAATTCCAGTGGGCTGAAGAAATCCTGATCATGGGTTTGTCCGATAAAATATATATTCTGGCCAACTGCCCCGCAAAACATTGCTGCTCGGGCACTGTCTCCTGACGTTGCAATACCGTCATAGGCATTGTCAGGAACTCCAATCCGCTGCAATTGTTTGCGAACTGGTGCATGGGGTCTTGGGGCATTGGTAACTAACATTACTGTGCCGCCCTTGGTCCTGAAGGACTGCATCGCGCTTATTGCGTCAGCGAAGGGTGTTAAACCGTCATGAACGCAGCCCCAAAGGTCACAGAAAAGAGCATCATAGCGGTCGGATATTTCTGCAAGGGAAGTAATAATCTGTGACATAAGGTGCTCTTTTTGGTGTTATTAAACTTTAAGGTGTGGAATTATCTGTTTTTTCCGGCTCATAATTCCAGGTAATACGACGATGTCGCGGGTCACAATGGCGCCGAAGGACTTTTCTGCAACAGATTTAGATATGGCATCTGGGATAAGCATGGTGGCCTCCTGATTTAGGATATCCACCACAAACAATAGTACATGATCCACACCGTCCTCTGCAGCCACACTAGGCATCGCCGCCATCAAGCTGGCTTTACGGTCCAAAACTGTTTTTGGTGAGGTTGTTTCCAATACAGAGACCCTAAATTTAAAACCTTGTACAGCATATTCTTTACTGTCCATCCGCAGAAGCTCTGTATCTGAAAACTCCGATATATCAGACTTTGCAGCAAACATTTCAGCGGAGTAATTTGGAATTGATAAGCCCAAATCAATTGCCAAGATTTCTGCTAAAGCTTGATCTTGATCTGTGGTAGTAGGGCTGCGAAATTCTAAAGTATCTGACAAGATGCAAGAGAGCATAACACCTTTGATTGCTGCTGGCATGCGTGCTGCGTCGTCACCCATAAGATTGTGCATGATTGTAGCGGTGCAGGCTACAGGGCGAATGGTAATTGAGATTGGGCTCTTGGTTTCGAGGCCGCCCACCAATTTATGGTGGTCAATGATCTCTATAATGTCTGTATTGTTTATATTATTAGGCAACTCAGTAGGGTTGTTGGTATCTACCACGACAACCTGTGTATCATCGGCCAGATTTGATATAATCTCTGGCGTGGCAAAACCCCAACGCTTGAGCATGAAAGCAGCCTCTGTGTTAGGCGTGCCAAGCAAGATTGGCTCGGCTGCCTGGCCCTTCACTTCGTTAAGATACCAAGCCCAAATAATAGCGCTTCCGGTACTGTCGGTGTCTGGCGCTTTGTGCCCAAATACTTTGATCATAATAGAAACCTCTGGCGGTGCTGATTTTGGGTCCTTATAGGCGGCAAAAATTTAAATGTCACCCAGCTAAGATTGGACGTTTCAGCGTATTTCAGTCATGAAGGTCAAATGAGGGAAAGTGATTTATATGCACCTATCAAGACGCACTTTCAGGCGTTGGGTTATAAGGTGAAGGGCGAGGTGGGGGCTGCAGATGTGATGGCGTTGCGTGGTACAGAGCCACCTGTAATCATCGAGCTCAAACTCGGGTTTTCATTGACATTGTTTCACCAGGCCATTGAGCGGCTAAAGGTGGTTGATGATGTTTATATTGCAGTAGTTAGGCCCGAAGGAAAGCTGGGTTATAAGCGGCTTAAGGCCAATATCACTTTGTGCCGACGGCTTGGGATAGGGTTACTAACTCTGCGATTACGTGATCAATTCATTGAGATACATTGCGTACCTGGCCCATATGCGCCTCGAAAGTCTGCCAAAAAAGCAAAAAGCATGGCCAAAGCTTTCGATCGGTTAGACGGAGATCCCAATGATGGCGGCGCCACACGGCAAGGGTTAGTCACAGGCTATCGGCAAGACGCCCTTAAATGTGCCGCGTATCTTATGCATGCGGGGGCAAAAAAAGGTATGGTTGTGGCTCAATCAACGGGTGTTCCCAGTGCCACAACGCTAATGCGGAATAATGTTTATGGTTGGTTTGAAAAGGTTGGCGTTGGAGTCTACAGCCTCAGCTTGGCGGGTGAAAAGGGCTTGTTGGATTGGAGGAATTTAAAAAAATAAACCACTTTAAAGAGCCTGGTACTATAATTCAAACAATTCCGGTGAATGCCTTGATAGACGTTTTGCGCCTTGTGCTGAGACCTCAACTGAGTGGCCAAGACACATAGCCAAGTCTGTGTCGTTATCCATCAGTATCATGTGCAAAAAGAATACCTGCCTTTCGCGCATCAGTTTTGGATTATTTTCGTAAAACATTGGGAAGTTGACCCAAATTGGATTATAAATAGCCCCCATTGCATAGCCGCAGGCATTAAGGCGTGCGTGGCTCAACCCGGCTTTATCAAACTCCTTGGCGTGGGCCGCGAAGACATCTCCCATCGGTTCTCCAGGCATAATGGCCGCTTCAGAAGCCTCTAGAGCTTCACGAGCTACCTCATGCATTTTACGATGCTTTTTGCAGGCTTTACCTATGATCAAAGTTTGCATCATAGCTGCGTGATAGCGCGCATAGGCGCCAGAACACTCCAGCGTTAACTGATCTTGTACATCAAGATTTCGGCGCCCAGATGCATAGCGGCAGAGCAAGGCGCGCTTATCTGAGCCAATGATAAACTCATTTCGTGCATAATCTCCACCACCGCGAAATACCGCCCCTTGCATATCAGCCAAAATATTACCTTCAAAAGCTCCACCTTTAGTGCTGATTAAGGGTGCACCGCCAAAGCGCCATCCGAAAGGCATGCCGCTTGGCGGTGCATGTCCAACTCGGCGATGGATTTATCTTGCCTCAACTCCGAGATGATCCCATTGCCATTTTTTAAAATTTGGTCGAATGCGGCCACAACTGCTTGACCATTATAAAAGGTGAGGCCCACAGTTTGGGTTTTCATCGCAATCTTGCCTCGATAGCCTAAATCAAAGGCAAGGCTGGCAAGATTTTCTGTGGGAGAAGCGCCTGCAACATCTCTCCACACATGAATTTGGCCATCTTCTAGGGTCGAGGTTTGCTGGGCTCGACGCAGGTCTGGCGCACGGGTCAGAAGATTTAACTGCCCACTGGCAGCCAAGATTAAGCACTGGAACATTGCAAAGCCAAAAGTGTCATACCCACAAATCCTAATGACTTTCTGGTGCAAACATTAAAAGCGTGTCAAGGCCACGTTTTGTAAGAGCTTCTTTTGCCTTATTCAGTCGTGACACATATTCAGAAAAATGAAATGGCATTTTGGCCCCCAGTCTTAGTTAAAGAGTGTAGGCCCAAGTCGTGGAAATTAACTAAAAGCTGACTTTAGAATTTTTATTTTAAACAAATAGGTATAAGAAAATAAACCTTTATTTACGATCTAGAGCTAGATGTTATCTTTTTTTTTCCGTCCCCGTTGACTCCGGCTATCGGGTTACCTATCTGAAGTACGTTATCACTCGGACGACCTGAGTGCTAATTCAAGTTTAACCTTGAGCCAGCTAGGAGCTACAAAGATGGCATTTACCCCTCTGCACGACCGTGTTCTTGTTGAACGCGTTGAAGGCGAAGAAAAAACTGCGGGTGGTTTAATCATCCCAGACAACGCAAAAGAAAAGCCCGCGGAAGGCATTATCGTTTCTGCAGGCGCAGGTTTGCGTGACGACAATGGCGATCGCATCGCTTTGGACGTTAAAGCAGGTGATAAAGTACTGTTCGGCAAATGGTCGGGTACTGAAGTTACTGTTGACGGCAAAGAGCTGTTGATCATGAAGGAAAGTGATATCCTCGGTACGATCTCCTAAGATCCCCAAGGACTACACTTTTTCAACCAATTTTTTAGACGAGGATCTGCAAAATGGCAGCAAAAGACGTCAAATTCGGCACAGATGCACGAAACCGTATGTTGAACGGTGTGAATATTCTGGCTGACGCCGTAAAAGTTACTTTGGGCCCAAAAGGCCGGAACGTTGTTCTGGATAAATCTTTTGGTGCACCACGCATCACGAAAGATGGTGTATCTGTCGCAAAAGAGATTGAACTTGACGACAAGTTTGAGAACATGGGCGCACAGATGGTTAAAGAAGTTGCGTCACGCACTAATGATGAAGCGGGTGACGGAACAACAACAGCCACAATTCTGGCTCAAGCCATTGTTCGTGAAGGCATGAAATCAGTTGCGGCTGGCATGAACCCAATGGATCTGAAACGTGGCATCGACGCGGCGACGACTGCTGTTGTGACAGCGGTCAAAGCGGCTTCTCGACCGGTCACAGACAGTGCAGAAGTTGCGCAAGTTGGTACAATCTCTGCCAACGGCGAAGCAGACATTGGCCAGCAGATTGCGGACGCTATGCAAAGAGTTGGCAATGAGGGCGTGATTACTGTTGAAGAGAACAAGGGGCTGGAAACAGAAACTGTTGTTGTAGAAGGTATGCAGTTCGATCGTGGCTACCTATCGCCTTACTTTGTAACCAATCCTGAGAAAATGACAGCCGAGCTGGAAGATGTAATGATCTTGCTGCACGAAAAGAAATTGTCATCTTTGCAGTCAATGGTACCGTTGCTGGAACAAGTGATCCAGTCTGGCAAGCCTTTGTTGATCATCGCGGAGGATATCGAAGGCGAAGCCTTGGCAACTTTGGTTGTTAATAAATTGCGTGGTGGTTTAAAAATTGCTGCAGTTAAAGCACCAGGTTTCGGCGATCGTCGCAAAGCAATGTTGCAAGACCTTGCAATCTTGACTGGCGGACAGGTAATTTCTGAAGATCTAGGAATGAAACTTGAATCAGTCACTATGGATATGCTCGGTTCTGCCAAGCGTATTTCGATCACAAAAGACGAAACAACTATCGTTGAAGGTCTGGGTGCAAAAGCTGAGATCGAAGCGCGGGTTGGTCAGATCCGTGGTCAAATAGAAGAAACAACTTCCGATTACGATCGTGAAAAGCTGCAAGAGCGCGTTGCTAAACTAGCAGGCGGTGTTGCGGTGATCCGTGTTGGTGGCATGACTGAAGTTGAAGTTAAAGAGCGTAAAGACCGTGTAGATGATGCCTTAAACGCGACCCGTGCGGCCGTGCAAGAGGGTGTCGTCGTCGGTGGTGGCGTTGCCTTGATGCAAGCTGGTAAAGTTTTGATGGGGATGGAAGGTGCCAACCCTGATCAAACAGCAGGTATGAAAATCATTGCACGCGCAATCGAAGCGCCTCTGCGCCAGATCGCTGAGAATGCTGGTGTCGATGGAGCTGTTGTTGCTGGGAAAGTACGCGAAAGCACTGATGCTAACTTTGGCTTTAACGCTCAAACTGAAGAATACGGCGATCTATTCGCTTTCGGTGTGATCGATCCAGCCAAAGTTGTTCGCACAGCTTTGGAAGATGCGGCCTCTATTGCTGGCCTGTTGGTAACAACAGAAGCAATGGTTGCTGATAAGCCAGAAAAAGCAGGCGCAGGCGGTGGCGGTGGCGGTATGCCGGACATGGGCGGCATGGGCGGCATGGGCGGCATGATGTAAGCCAGCCGGCTTTTGTGACCTAAAACTTGAAAGGCCTGCGTCTGACGTGGGCCTTTTTGCATTCTAAAAATCTACAGTTGGCCATCTGGAATCTTTTATCTGCAAATGGATTTTGGATTTATGCACCTGGCTAATAGGCCGAAGATTGGGTGCCTTAGGTTTTCCGCGCTTTGTGCCTGATGCATAAAGTGGATATGTTTTTGCGGTAGTATGTACACTAGTCGCAGCTCTGTTGGCTACCGATGCGTGCTTATAAAGTATTTATCAGGGTTATTAAGTTCAGGAAGGCGAGGAACGCAGGCTTCGAAAATTGACGTGGCCCATCTTACGGCCTGGTTTGACCTCAGATTTCCCGTATAGATGCAGGGCAGCATCGCTTTTGCGCAGCTCGGCAATGCGGTCCATATCTGCACCAATCAAGTTTTCCATGCGGATATCACTATGGCGGGCACCATCGCCCAAAGGCCAGCAGGCTACTGCTCTGATATGTTGCTCAAATTGGCAGATGTCACAGCCGTTTTGTGTCCAATGACCTGAGTTGTGCACGCGCGGTGCAATTTCATTAACTATGAAGCCGTCAGCTGTCACAAATAGTTCGACGCCCATAACACCTACATAATCCAGCGCATTTAAGATTTTTGCAGCTATTAAAACTGCATCCATACGTTGAGATGTACTGAGATTGGCGGGCACTTGTGTACTTCGCAAAATACCATCTTTGTGTACGTTTTCGCCGGGGTCATAACACGCGACTTGACCATCACTGGCCCGTGCCGCAATCACAGATACCTCATGGGTGAAATCGATAAAACCTTCTAATATAGAGGCTGCTCCGTCCATAACGTGCCATGCGCTGGTCATATCTGATGCCTCTATGAGACGAATCTGTCCTTTGCCATCATAGCCCATGCGTCGGGTTTTTAGGATGGACGGTGTGCCAATGGATGCGATGGCGCCTCTGGCGTCCTTAGCATTGGTTATATCGGCATAGGGTGCGACTTTGAGGCCTAGCCCAGTTAAGAATTCTTTTTCGATCAAACGATCTTGTGATACCGCAAGCGCTTTGCGGCCGGGATGGATCGTGCAAATTTTTTCCAGGACATCCAGGGCGGAGGTAGGGATATTTTCAAACTCATAGGTGATTACATCAACTGATTGGGCGAAGGTCTGCAAAGCCTTTGTATCTTCGTAAGACGCGGCGGTAATCTTATGGGCTACTTGCCCGGCTGGTGGATTTGCTCCAGGTTCAAAAATATGTGTGGTAAACCCGAGTCGGCTGGCGGCCACTGATAGCATCCGGCCCAATTGGCCACCGCCTAAAATCCCAATTGTGGCTCCCTGGGGCAATGGGTCATTCATCAACAGGCTCCTGCGGAATGGAAGCTGAGAGTGCGGCGCGCCAGGCATCAAGCCGCACTGCAATCTCAGGATCTTGCATGGCGAGCATGCCTGCGGCTAACAAGCCAGCATTTGCTGCGCCGGCTGCACCAATTGCCATGGTGGCCACAGGATAGCCTTTGGGCATTTGTAGAATGGAATATAGGCTGTCGATACCTGAAAGCGCTTTGGTTGTAACAGGAACACCTACAACTGGAATCCGGGTTTTGGAGGCCACCATGCCGGGCAAATGCGCGGCACCACCGGCGCCAGCAATTATCACCTTAAGCCCACGCTCGATTGCGGTTGTGCTATAGGCCCAGAGCCGATCAGGCGTGCGGTGTGCTGATACGATTTTGCTTTCATAGGGAATTTTTAGAGCGTCGAGAATATCGGCGGCGTGTTTCATTGTGGGCCAATCTGATTGGCTACCCATTATTATTCCGACATGAACCATACTTCTGCTCCGTATTTTAACGCAAGAGAGAGCTCGAATTAACCCATCGTAGAAGATTACGCAATAATATCGGGTGTTAGTTCGTCTTCGACTCTGGAAATTTGATCTTTGAGGAGCAATTTTTTCTTTTTAAGCCTTTTTACCGCAAGCTGATCGATTGCCTTTTCTACCAAAACTGAAATGGCTAAATCTAAATCACGATGCTCTTGGCGTAGCACTTCAAGCTCTATTGCCATTACTTCGTTATGGTTCAGTTGGCTGTGGGCTGACATTGGACACCTCTTGTAGGTTTCTGATCAGTATAATGGTTTTAAGGCAAATTGAGAAGGCAGCACCCGTGCATGCTACCAACAAACACCATATTTATCATAATGGGATTGAATTTTAGAGATCTCTAGGGCTGTTGCTTAATAAAGGACCCTTAGATGTCTAAATTGACCCCTGGAACGTATCCCGTTTTGGTTGGCTTAAACAAGCTTGAATATTTAGTGGGGCGCTCGGAAAAACGGGCAATGAGGGATATCCTCGCTATAATATAGAACATACCTCTAAAGATTTTTATCGTATCACCCTAGCTGTTGCTGGTTTTACTGATAATGGCCTTTCCATTACGGTTGATGAGAGCCAGCTGGTGATCTTGGGAAGTCAATCGGATGACGCCGTGGGGCGGGTGTATTTGCTGTGGGGCATTGCAGCGAACCTTTCTATTAGTCCACGCAGTAGAGGTAGGCGAGGCACTTATGCAAACTGGACTGTTGCATATTGATCTAAAGCGCGCTCTACCCGAGAGAGTAATTCAGAAGATTAAGATTAAAAGAGGATAAGCAGATGAAAGATCAATTTGGCGTTTTGGAAGATCGCATCGTTTACCTTAAACCGATAGATAAGGCTGATGTGCCTGATGAAGTATTTGAAGAAACTGGTGACATCGATCAACTGTGGTCGGTTCACAATTCTGAAGGCGAGCAATTGGCGCTGGTTGGGGATTTGGATCAAGCTTATGATATGGCGCGTGAGTTTAGTTATTCACCGATGACCCTGCACTGATGGGTTACGATTTTGACTGGGTGTCTGCATTTAGTGATCAAGCGTTTGGTGGCAATGGCTGTGTCGTTGTGCATGGAGCGACTGACCTGAATCTTGAGACGCGTTTAAATATCGTGCGTGAAACTTCTTTAAGCGAATGCACTTTCATTGAGCCGTCCGATATCGCTGATTTCCGGTTTCGCATTTATCTGGCTAGCCGGGAGATACCATTTGCGGGTCATCCTACGCTTGCTGGAGTTGCCTCTTTAATGCATCGCGGCTTGCTGCCGGGTCGGAAAATCACAGTTGAAACGCACGCGGGCATTGTGCCACTTGAAGTATTGGAGGATGGCCAAATTTCAATGACGCAAATCGCACCTGAGTTTGGCGCGAATGTTGCTGCGCAATTGGTTGCAGACGCTGTGTCTTTATCTGCCAATGATATCATCGCTCCACCTCAAATTGTTTCCACGGGGTTGCAGTTCACAGTGGCGGTTGTCCGAGATCGCGATGCATTGGGTCGCGCGAAACTGAATATTCCAGCGCTGAACTTGATGTCGGATGAGATTGGGGCGCCAAATCTGGATATTATAGAGCCATTTCTGGTCACTTTGGAAGGAGCTACTTCAGCTGGCGACACATTCTCTCGGCTGTTACTTGCACCTCCAAACCCAGCCCAGGATCCTTTTACCGGGTCTGCGACCGGCGCTATGGCTAGTTACCTTTGGTCAAAAGAGCTAATTGAAAAACCTACGTTCATAGCTGAGCAGGGCCATGACATGGGCAGGCCAGGTCAAGCATTTGTCGAAGTGTTGGGCAGCCGGTCTGATATCACGGGTGTTAAGCTCGCAGGCAAGGCTTATGTCACCATGTCTGGTCACATTCACCTTTAGCCGCAAGCTCAGACACTATGCGCCGATCAACCCCACGCTTTCTAGCTTCAAAAGAATCTGATGAGCGCAATTGTCGACGGCAACACCCTCTGTCTCAAGTGTTAGTTCAGGTTTTTTTGGAACGTCATATGGGTCCGAAATCCCAGTAAATTCTTTGATTTTTCCTGCGCGTGCTAGTTTGTAGAGGCCTTTACGATCCCGACGTTCACATTCTTCAATAGAGGTGGCGACGTGGACTTCGACAAAAGCACCAAAGGCCTCTACGTCTTCACGTACGGCCCGGCGAGTCGTAGCATATGGGGCAATCGGTGCGCAGATCGCGATGCCACCATTCTTGGTAATCTCAGATGCGACATAGCCTATACGACGAATGTTTAAATCGCGGTGCTCTTTGGAAAATCCCAGTTCTGAGGAGAGATTTTTTCGGACGATATCACCATCGAGGAGTGTCACAGGCCGTCCGCCCATTTCCATCAATTTAACCATCAAGGCATTCGCGATTGTTGATTTGCCAGATCCAGAAAACCCGGTAAAAAAAACTGTAAAACCCTGTTTAGCGCGCGGTGGGCGTGATTTACGTAACTCGGTAACTACCTGTGGAAAGCTAAACCATTCGGGGATGTCTAATCCCTCAGAGAGCCTGCGCCGTAGCTCAGTGCCTGAAATATTAAGAACGGTGGAACCTTCCTCTACCTCATCGGCCAGCTCATATTGTGCACGTTCTTGCACATAAACCATATTCTTGAAGTCAACCATCTCGACGTCTATTTCATCCTGAAAGTTGCGAAACAACTCTTGTGCGTCATAGGGACCATAAAAATCTTCCCCGGCTGAGTTTTTTCCTGGGCCTGCATGGTCGCGTCCTACAATGAAATGTGTGCAGCCATGATTTGCACGGATCAGCCCATGCCAGATTGCCTCACGTGGGCCAGCCATACGCATAGCAAGATTTAAAAGAGACATGGCTGTCGTAGAGGAGGGATATTGATCTAACACCGCCTCATAGCAGCGCACCCGGGTAAAGTGATCGATGTCGCCGGGTTTTGTCATACCCACCACGGGGTGTATTAGTAAATTGGCTTCCGCTCCTTTAGCTGCACGAAAGGTTAGCTCTTGGTGGGCCCGGTGTAAGGGATTGCGTGTTTGGAAGGCGACAACCCTGCGCCAGCCCATTTTATGGAAATAAGCGCGCAGCTCATTGGGCGTGTCGCGACGATTTCGAAAATCATAATGCACGGGTTCTTGAATTCCGGTGACTGGCCCACCCAGATATACTGGACCCGCTTTATTATATAAATAATCCACGGCGGGATGTGCCAGATCATCTGCTCCAAATACCACCTCAGCCTCACGCTTCTTCTTGGGCAGCCAGCTGTCGGTGACGGTAATAGTGGCTAAGATCACACCTTCTTGATCCCGCAGCGCGATATTTTGACCAATTTTTAGACTGTCAGAAAATTCCTGTGATACATCAAGCGTGATAGGCATGGGCCAAAGCTTGCCATTTTCGAGGCGCATATATTCAACTACGCTATTGTAATCGCCTTCTGTCAGAAAACCTTTTAACGGGTAGAATCCGCCGTTCATTAGCAATTCAAGATCACAAATTTGGCGTGGCGTGAGGTCCCAAGATGTAAGTTCAGCAGCTTCTATCTTTGCTTTTTGTAATCTGTCGTACCCGACATAGAGTTCCGGTACTGGTGTCGAATTGCTTTGCATAATGAGTATCCCCTTAGTGGAAATGCGTGCAGTACAAATTATCGTCCTAGTGTGAAAAAATAAGTGATGAAAAAAATAAAATTATTTATAAATTTTGATTATATAACAGTGCTTTAATATTTGATAACGTAAGCTGATTTACTATTTTGGACAAGGTAAAAAATATCCCTTACTTAAAGTGTGCAGCTTTACTCTTGTTCTGAGAGCCAGCGCTCTGCTTCAAGCGCCGCCATGCAGCCCATGCCAGCACTAGTTACTGCTTGGCGATATTTGTGATCGGTCAAATCGCCAGCAGCAAAAACTCCAGGAATTGAGGTTTCAGTGCTGTCTGGTTTGGTTATAACATAGCCACCCATATGGGTTTCCAGAACATCTTTGACCAATTCATTGGCTGGTGCATGTCCAATTGCTACAAAAAGACCTTTGCAAGGGATATCAGTGATCTCGCCAGTTTTGGTATTTTTTACTTTCACACCCTCCACTCCAAGCGGCATGTCTGCGCCATATACTTCGTCAATCTCGTGGAACCATAGGGGCACGATCTTTTCGTTTTTCATAAGCCGATCGATCAATATACGCTCGGCACGTAGTTCATCACGGCGATGAATAAGCGTAACTTTTGAGGCGAATTTAGTTAGAAAAAGCGCTTCCTCCACAGCAGTATTACCCCCACCTACAACCACAATTTCTTGGCCGCGGTAGAAAAAACCGTCGCATGTAGCACAGGCGGACACACCAAAGCCCTTGAATTTTTCTTCGCTTGCAAGGCCAATCCATTTGGCCCGTGCTCCGGTGGCAAGGATTACTGCATTGCTGGTATACAATGCGCCGCTGTCGCCTTGCGCTTTGAAGGGCCGTTCGGAGACATCAAGATTGGTAATGATATCACTAATAACTTCGGTGCCCATCGCCTGGGCATGATCTTGCATCCGTATCATTAAATCTGGGCCCTGAACCTCAGAATCACCGGGCCAGTTTTCCACTTCGGTAGTGGTAGTAAGCTGGCCACCCGGTTCAATCCCCTGTACTAAAATTGGGTCTAACATTGCGCGGCTGGCATAAACACCTGCAGTGTAGCCTGCTGGGCCTGAACCGATGATTAAAACTTTGGTATGGCGCGTATCAGACATATGATTTCCTACAGATTAATATTTACGGCAGCCTATATACGGGCCAGCCTTCGGGCAAAAGCCTAAACCGGGTTCTTGCCCCAAGAAATGGCTCGTCGAATTAATGTTGCGCAATGTTGAAATATTATTGCGTTAAGTGGGTGGTTTAGGTATCATTTGAAAGTACTGTGGAGAGGTAGAAGCTTTATGCATCGTTTGGATGACATTGATCGTATGATATTGGCTGAATTACAGGCGGATGGGCGAATGACGAATGTTGCATTGGCGAAACGGGTTGGCATCTCAGCTCCTCCGTGTTTACGCCGAGTGCGTACGTTAGAGGAGACAGGTTACATCGGCGGATATCACGCAGATATCAACGCTAGGAAATTGGGCTTTGAGGTGCAAGTTTTCGCGATGGTAGGCCTACAAAGTCAAGCGGAAGCGGATCTTTCCGCTTTTGAAGCGCGCTGTCTGGGCTGGCCCTTGGTACGCGAATGCCACATGCTAAATGGCGAAGTTGATTTCATCTTGAAATGTGTGGCGCCAGATCTTTCAACCTTCCAATCCTTTCTTACAGAAGAGCTGACTTCGGCTGAGAATGTGGCTTCGGTCAAAACTTCGCTGGTGATCCGTGGAGCAAAAGATCAACCTGGCGTGCCTTTTGAAGTGTTGGAAAAGCGCTTATCCAAGCGGCCCTAAGTATTTGATATCAATTTCTTACAGGGTAATGCAGGCAATTAACCTTCCGTAATCATGTTCTTTTTTATGCATCGAGTGGCGGTAAGAATAAAATTTACCTGGATTTGAATAAGTGCAGTGGCCTGTCCATTCTGCCTGTTTTATCCCAGTGGCTTGCAGTATTTCCAGGCTATAGCCTGGTAAATCAAACTGATAGCGATCGCCTTTTCCTTTCGCAAAAAACTGCAAGGCTTTGGTGTCATTGGAACAAACATCATCTACAAAATCTGGCCCAACTTCATAGGCTTTTTGACTAATGCTGGGGCCGATGGCGGCGCAGATATTGCAGCGGTCCGCGCCAAGGGTTTCCATAGCTGTAATAGTATTTTGCAATACTCCAGTTTTGGCGCCTTTGGAGCCTGCATGCGCTGCACCTATGACTTTTGCTTGTGCGTCAAAGAATAAAACCGGTTGGCAATCGGCGGTCAGAATGCCCAATACCAACCCTGGCGTTGAAGTAACCATCGCGTCTGCCTTTGGTGTATCCAACGATCCAACCTCTACGACCATAACATCTTTAGAATGGATTTGATGGACCGATTGTAGCGAGGTCTCTGGCCCGCCAAAATGTGTGGCAACCGCGCGGCGGTTGGCTCGCACATTTGCAGGCTCGTCTTCTGAGCCGCGGCCACAGTTTAAGCCTTTGTATATGCCTGTAGAATGCCCACCAAGTCGGGTGAAAAACCCGTGTTCCACGCCCCTAAGCAGATCAGATTTAAGTGGCTTAAGCATTATTTTGGCTTTGCTTTAAAGTTAGTGGTTCAAGCCCTGCAGGAAGTGCAGTGGTAGTCGATGCGAGGCCCATCACTTTAAACAGGCTACCCATTTCCTCAGGGTGTGTAAGGCGCCGGTGGGCTGCAATATGATTGTTTAAAGCTAAGCCTTTCAGTTGTTGCGCTAAAATTTGTGCACGCTGAGTGATTCCCAGGCGCTCCAAGAACACTCCCTGGGTGGTGAGGAGAGATGCAGCCGCTGGGGCTGCTGCCTTGACTATGGCTTCAAAGTCGACATGGGCTGTTATGTCAGTTTTACCTGGGGTTGCTAGAGGCGCAACCATTGCGTGATCGCCAATTGCCTGAAGTGTGTCGCCCTGAGAGCGCCAATCGCCATAGTCAATGATTAAGGCTGCCCCGCCATAGGTATTGATGCGGTTAGAAATTGCGGCCATGATGGGCGGTAGCGCTGGACAATATTCGATAATATCACCTTTTTTTGTGTCTGCTAAGCGATGAGTTAAAAACTTATATTGTTGTGGCGCTGCGCACCCAAAACTGAGGCCACACTCGCGCTCACCGATCAGTATTTCTTCCCAGGCCGAGTCTGACCTTCTAAACTGGCGCATTGGCAGAGCATCAAAAAACTCATTTGCAATTAGAAAAATAGGCGCTTGCGGTAAGGTGAAAATTTCGTTGTGGTGGATCGCATTCTGGATGGCTTCACTTTGCACTTTCCGCAGTTGTGGTGAGCTTTCGACCAAATGGATTGGCAAATTTTCAAATCCTGGTATTGCAGCGGATACGTGCCTTAGGTCTCGTAAAAGCGTACCTTTGCCAGGACCTAGTTCCACTAAAATTGCATTTTTGGGGCAGCCCTGAACTTGCCAGGCCGAACCAAGAGATAAGCCAATCATCTCACCAAACATTTGGCTGATCTCTGGTGCAGTTATAAAATCACCGTTCTGACCAAACACCGTTTGAGTGGTATAATAGCCATGCTCGGGGTGCATCAAGCATTCTGCCATATAATCTGCAATATTTATTGGGCCTTGAGCCATGATGCGGCTACGTAAAATTCGAGTTAACGGGCTCATGGCTTGAGGGATTTTGTGATGAGCCAAAGTCCAATTATGAGCATTGGAAGAGAAAGAAGCTGCCCCATCGTAAGACCCCATTGGTGCAGTTGCAACGCATAGCCAACTGGGTTTTCTGGCGATTGAAAATGAGCGTCCGGTTGGCGTACCAATTCTACCAAAAACCTTGTTAGGCCATAGCCGAATGCAAATATTCCTGTCAAAAGACCTGTACGCCTTAGGGCAGGTGTTTGGAACGTAAGATATAGTAAAACTACACCCAAAATTAGTCCTTCGCCCAAAGCCTCATAGAGCTGCGATGGATGTCTGGCACAGAGACCCACGATCGCGTTGGAGCAAGTTTGTGCGTCATATCCTGGGAATATGACCCCCCAAGGTAGAAGGGTCTCTCTGCCCCAAAGCTCAGCATTAATGAAATTGGCCAAACGTCCAAACAGCAGTCCAGCTGGTGCTGACATTGCCATCACATCAGCTGCTGGTAAGATAGGAATTTGGTGCTTGCGGCAAAACAAAATACCGGCCAACACAACACCCAAAAATCCACCATGAAACGACATGCCCCCGTCAAAAATTCGCAGAGCCGCAATAGGATCCTGGAGATAGTAGAGCGGTTTGTAAAAAAGCACATAGCCCAAACGGCCACCAATAATTATGCCAATGATCAACCATGTTATTAAATCATCTAAGTTTTTTTCAGTGAATGCAGGTTTGCCTTTCGGCCAAATGCCGGTTCTTTGGATTGCAAGCCGCATCATCCAACTCGCTAGCAAGATCCCTGCAATATAGGCTAAGGCGTACCAGCGTACTGCTAACTCGAACCCACCAAGATTAAAATTTGCATTGCCTAAGTTGAACTGCCACTGCGGAATGTTCAGTGCGAGTAGCACTGGAGATATGTCGGGAAATGGAATCGAAGCTAACATACCCTTTCATTCCTAGACCTGTGCCGTAAGTCAAGCTTGAGAAGTTCGATTTTAGCCTTCATATAGAGATGAAGTGCAATACAGCTAGCGAGGGGATAGATAATGCAAAGCAAGAACAAGTTTATGGACGACATTGGCCAAATGATGACGAATGCGATGGGTGTGGCCCAGGGCGCAAAGGACGAAGCTGAGACTGCTATGAAGGGTTTGGTGGACCGCTGGTTGGCTGATCGTGATTTTGTAACACGTGAAGAGTTTGATGCGGTGCGGGCCATGGCACAAAAGGCTCGTGAGGAAAACGATGCCCTGAAAACGCGATTGGATGCTATGGAAGCTGTAGGTATCAAGAAAAAGAAATAACTATTTTACTTGTATTATTTTAAGGGCCGTCCTTTTGGGCGGCCTTTTGTATTTTGTAGTTTTTTAGAAACTGCCCACCTTCTCCACAGTTTAATGACTTATCCCCAGAGATTTAACTGGACAGTGCTGAGACTTTTGACCACCATAGGTGGTATTAGTTTGTACATGTACCACAAAATATTGGGGCCTATACAAGGCTTTGTGGTCCCTTGCAGGCATAAATATTTTATGGAAGGAACCTGTTATGGGGCTATCGACACACGCCTTTGATTTTGAAGACGTTCATCCGATTGACATCGTAGAAGACATTGCTGCAACCCAAGAGTGGGAATTCGATCGTACTGAAGAAAATCAGATTTCTGTGTCAGTTGCGGGGCAGTGGCGCAGCTACTCGGTCACCCTGGCGTGGTCAGACATAGATGAAACTCTCCGCCTAATCTGTACTTTTGATATGGAACCACCCGATCATCGTATGAATGAACTATATGCGTTGCTAAATATAGTGAATGATAATTGCTGGGCTGGCAGTTTCACCTATTGGGGTGAAAAAAACTTAATGATTTTTCGCTATGGTTTAATATTAGCAGGCGGGCAAATGGCTAGCCCTGATCAAATTGATACTATGATTTCAGCCGCGGTTATATCTGCAGAGCGTTACTATCCAGCTTTCCAACTGACCATATGGGGTGAAGAAACCCCGGAGTCTGCGATGCAAGTGGCCATTTCAGAGGCTTATGGGCACGCATAATTGTATTTCAAACATTAACTTTATGGATAATGAATGATGATGTCTAAAAATATTTTGGAGCGTGGCCTAGTCATGTTGGGCTGTGGTAAGATGGGTTCCGCTTTGCTGTCTGGTTGGCTTGAGCAAGGGGTGGATCCAAAATCCGTATGGATATTAGACCCTAAGCCCAGCAAATGGGTTATCTCGTGTGGGGTGCGTGTAAATGAAATATTACCAGATGATCCCGCTATTGTTTTGGTGGCTGTAAAACCCCAAATGATGGGTGAAGCACTGCTGCGTTTGCAGAAATTTGGCGCGGGAACCACTCTGTTTTTATCGGTTGCAGCAGGTACGTCGATATCAACTTTTGAGAAAGTCTTGGGGAGCTCTACCCCGATTGTGCGTGCGATGCCAAACACGCCTGCCGCCGTTGGGCAAGGGATTACGGCTTTGATTGGCAATAGTCGGACCACTGATACAGATTTGGCAGAAGCTCAAAGCTTGATGGCAGCTGTTGGACAAACAGTTTTGTTGCAGGATGAAAGCCAGATGGATGCGGTTACTGGCGTTTCAGGTTCTGGTCCTGCCTATGTATTCCATTTGATTGAGACTTTGGCGGAGGCCGGCGTAGAGCAAGGCTTGCCAGCAGGGATGGCTATGCGATTGGCTCAAGCCACAGTGGCGGGCGCAGGAGCATTGGCGGTACAGTCGGATGAGAGTGCAGAACAACTTAGAATTAATGTTACTAGCCCTCACGGTACAACACAGGCAGCTTTGGAGGTTTTAATGAACGACAAATCTGGGCTGCAGTCTTTGATAACAAGCGCTGTGGAAGCTGCAACCAAACGCTCTCAGGAACTTTCTAATGACTGAGATCTCTTTTGATGATTTTATGAAGGTAGATATTCGAGTAGGAGTGGTGATCCGTGCAGAACCGTACCCTGAAGCCCGAATACCAGCTATCAAGCTTTGGATAAATTTTGGTGGTGATTTGGGTGAGAAAAAATCATCTGCACAGCTAACTGATCATTACACGCCAGATGCTTTGATTGGCACAACTGTTATGGCTGTAGTGAACTTCCCACCGCGCCAAATTGGCAAGGTGATGTCTGAGGTTTTGGTGTTGGGCGTACCGGATGCTAAGGGCGCAGTTGTGTTAATGCGCCCTGATATGGATATCCCCGCTGGTGGTAGGTTGTTTTGATGTGGGTTCTAATTAGCAGTAACCTTCCAAATAAAATTTAGAAGGTTTGGTTGCACGTCCATGGGGGTGGCTGGATCGCAGATTTTAATATGCCCTGCCACAACGATGGATGCGGTCGGTATTAATGCGATTTATGCTCCCTTCGTGGTCGGGACCACTGTTTTGTCTGAAACTGAACCACCAAGCGTTTCGGATATGGCTTCGCGCATTGAAGTTAATATAAAAACTTACGGATATTTTGTGGCAGAAAGCGCAGGTATGATTTTGGGCTATGCCTATGGCAGTCAATACCGCCCCCGACCAGCTTATCAAAACTCTGCGGAAGTGAGTGTGTATATTGCTCCAGTCGCTCAAGGGCGTGGACTAGGCCAAGCAATTTATAAAGCGCTCATTGAGCATCTGACAGATTTGGGGTTTTATACGCTGATTGGCATAGTCACCATACCAAATCCAGCCAGTGCTCGCTTGCATAAAGCCTGTGGTTTTGAATTGGTCAGTGCACTCTAAGATGTTGGAAAAAAATTTGGTAATTGGCATGGAATAGCTATTTATCAACTTATGATTGATGATTAAAACACTGCCAACAGTTTTGGATAAAGCGACTTACTGATGAGCCATAGTCCCATTCGCATATTGACGCAAAGCGACCCTGCCTTGTTGCAGGTTTTAAAATTGATCCAAGAATCCTTTGCTTTTATGACCGGGCGCATCGATCCTCCAAGCTCGATGCACCGCCTTACGCTTCAAGATTTGACTGAAAAGGCGCAAACAGATTGGATTTTAGGGATGGGTGATCCTGTTAAAGCCTGTGTGGTGGCGAGCCCTCGTCACCATGCGCTCTACCTTGGCAAAGTGGCTGTAGATCCTAGCCTCCGCGGCCAAGGCATGGCGCGGGCTTTGGTACAAGCTTGTGAGGGGATCGCTGTGGATCTTGGATTGGATCGGCTTGAGCTGCAAGTGCGGATCGAACTAGTGGAAAACCAAAATGCATTCGCCAACATGGGGTTCGTAAAAACTGCTGAAAATTACCATCCAGGCTATAATCGGGTGACGGAAATCACCATGCAAAAAAAACTTCGTAATGGATAGTTTTACGCTGAGAGTTAAATCAATTTGTGCATTTCTGCTAGCTTGGTTCTGCCCAGCTTCATGATGATCTTAGCCCTGAGCTTACGCATTGCCCCCAGCCACTTTTTGTAATGTGAAGCTTTGAAGATCATATAGTCTGCTACGTCAGGATGGGGCAGGATCATGAAAGTCTCAACCTCCATCGCATCGGCTACTCGCTGGGCAAGAACAGTTGGGTTCAATACGCTGGGAACACTACTCGCTTGTGTGGGTTCGTCATAGCCCAACATAGATGTTGCCACATATTGTGGGCAGGCAACTGAGACTTTGATCCCTTGATCGCCGTGGGTGATAGACAAGGCCTCTGAAAATCCCACAGCAGCATGTTTAGTTGTGGAATAAGCGGCATCTCCAATCTGGTTGAGTACACCGGCTGCGGAAGCCATTTGTACTAAATATCCATCCCCTCGACCAATCATTCCTGGCAAAACCGCTCGAGTGGCGTAGACATGAGCCATAACATGAACGTCCCAACAAGCTTGCCACGTGGAGTTGGGTGCTGAAGCCGCATGATCTGGCTCGCCCAAGCAAATGCCAGCGTTTGAGAAGAATATATCAACCGGACCCAACTCTGCCTCAACCAGCGCTACAAGGGCTTGGATGTCTCCCTCTAAAGTTGCGTCACATCTAAAAGCTATTCCACCAATTTCTTGGGCTACAGATTTGGCTGCGGTTTCATTGAGGTCGGCCACGGCCACACGCGCTCCACGGGCGGCAAACTCTCTTGCAAGGGCGGCGCCAATACCGTGGCCAGCACCTGTAATAATTGCTATTTTCCTATTGAAATCCATGTCTACAATATCCCATTGTGATAGCCCAACATTGTGTAATGCAACACGGCATGCCTTGGCATGTCCAGCCCCGTTGAAAGGTAAGCCAAATGACCACGTTAGACTATCTTGAAAAGCTGTTGGCCTTTGACACCACAAGCGCCCATCCCAATATTGAGCTGATTGCTTGGGTGCAAGCGCAGCTGGAGGCGATGGGGGCCGTGGTGCAGGTCATCGCCAATGCTGATGGCAGTAAGGCTAATCTCTTTGCCACGATAGGTCCGGCGGACCGGGGGGGGGTTATGCTGTCTGGCCATACCGATGTAGTGCCTGTGGCCGGTCAGGATTGGACTTTCCCACCTTTTGCGATGACCTGCAGAGACGGTAATGTCTATGGTCGTGGTTCAGCTGATATGAAGGGGTTTGTGGCAGCGATGCTGTCAGCAGCACAGCAAGCTTCAAGCCAAGTCCTGCGCACGCCTCTACACTTGGCTCTTTCTTATGACGAGGAAATTGGCTGTCTCGGTGTGCGGTCTTTGGTTGATATGTTGAATGTGTCCCTACATCGACCACAAATGTGCATAGTGGGAGAGCCTACTGGGCTTGCAGTGGCCATAGGCCATAAGGGTAAAACTGCGGTACGCGTGAGCTTTACGGGGTGCGCTGGGCATTCCGCTTTGGCGCCTTTCGCCGTGAATGCGCTTTATCTTGCAAATGATTTCATCACGGTTTTGCGCCAGGTGCAGGCTGATTTTCAAGCTGGGACTGGCTTGGATTTAGATTATGATGTGCCCTACACAACTTTGCATGTGGGGCGGATTGTGGGTGGCGGTGCGCTTAATATCGTACCGCATCATTGCGAATTGGATTTTGAGATCCGAAATCTTGCTAAAGATGATCCAGACAAAATCTTAAAATTTTTGAGGCAATCGGCTGAAGATATAGTTGAAGCTGCCCGCCATATAGCACCTGAGGCCAATATTGAGATTGAGGTATTTAATACATACCCTGGCCTGGACACGACTCGTACGGCGGCGGTTGTGGGATTTGTGAAATCGCTGACGGGGGCTAATGGCACCTGCAAAGTAGCCTATGGCACAGAGGGCGGCTTGTTTGATCAGCGTTTAGGGGTGCCTACAGTTGTCTGTGGCCCGGGTGATATGGCACAGGGGCACAAGCCTGATGAATTTGTGACTGAAGCGCAATTGAACGCCTGCGATGCGATGTTGGCCAATCTTGTCACGCGGTTGGTAGCGGGGCTTTAACTGAGGCGTTTTTGTACTCGAGCGTTCAAATACTGAGCAAAATCATAATTTGGCCGCTCCAGATGTGACAAATGTCCTGGCTTTGCCATGGCCGAGCATAGGCCCCGATAGACTTTTTCTGTACAGCCACGGTCTTCAATATTCACTTCATCTAGCAGTTTTTTAAGTTGGGCAAAATGGGCTTGAGCGTCTGGGTCATTTACATAGTCAGGGCTCATACCGCCACCGAAGGCTATCTGCACTTGCCCAACACCTTTGGGATGCAGGCTGAGGTACCAGAAATATCCAGGGGTCAGAGTGATCATAAGGCTGGGATAGATGGCTAATAGATAGGTCATGCGCCGTCTTTCACCCTGAAGCTTGGTGTTGCTGGAATGAGCCAATGCGATCTTGAGTGTGTCGTCTTTTAGGATTGTGTGATAATTGAAGGCAGGCAGGCCGGGGGGGCAAATCATCTCATCCAACTTAGACAGCCCGCCAATCGTGCCCGCATGGCAGACAGGCAAGTGGTAACTCTCCATAAAGTTCTCAGCGAGGATCTTCCAATTAGTGTCCCAAAGATGGGTTTCAAAAAAGGTCTCTGTATAGGCCTCCATCGCAAAATCCCCCACCAGATCTTGCACTTGAACCAGATCCTGCGCCACCGGGTTGGCTTTGGTGTTGAGCGATACAAACACCCAGCCTAGCCATTCTTCACAGGCCACTGGAGGCAGCACCACATCGCTTTTGCAAAAGGCAGTATTTTGATCCATAGCAGGCGCACCGCGCAGGCTGCCATCAAGATTATAGGTCCAAGCGTGGTAGGGGCAAACAATCGAGCGGGTGTTGCCACGACCTTCTAAAAGGGTCGACATCCTGTGCCGGCACACATTCGACATGGCTCGCAATTTTCCAGAGGCATCCCGTAAGACCAAGATAGGCTGGTTGGCTAAATCTAGGGTCAGATAGTCGCCTGGCTTCGCCAACGCATCGGCTCTACCAACGCAAAACCAGTCCTGGGCAAAAATATGTGACAACTCAGTTTCGAGAAATGCGGGATCCGTATATACTAACGGCGGCATGGCGCGGGCCTTTTCAAAGGGCACGGAGGTATTGGCCTGTAAGTCATCTATCGAACGCATGCTGCTTCCCTTCATTTCCCAAGACATGTCAAACTTTGATTGTCCTGGCAATTATTAGCAGCAGTTAGGCGTTAAATTTTTATGCAAACCCAAAAAAGAGCATTTCAGAAGCCAATCTAAAACACGTATGGCAGACTAAGAACAAGTTGGGAGCCTAGCGCCATGCGGCTAGGGTTGGGCGTCGGGTTTTAGGTGAACTGAAGCGGATTGAATACCAGGTGATAGGCGCAGGGCTTTTGCCTTAAGAAAGACTTTGATAGACTGACTCCACATTGCCTAAGGCATACCATGAGAGATCGTTTCAGAGCCGCTGGCCGTGTTTGCAAGTTTGGGTTGAAGCATCGGGGCCTGAATGTCAGCACCGCTTAACGTTGCCGCATTTTGACCCTCCCTTGCATTGACGATCTTAGATCTACCGCTAAACATTAGGCAGAAGTTTTTACAGGATTAATCGATGCAGTGGGACGAGTTTTCAGATTGGGGTGCAAAAATTTCTCAATGGGCGGCCGATTATCATACTAATTTGCGTGATAGGCCGGTTAGGGCTCAAACCGCACCAGGGGATGTGGCGGCGTTGATCGCGGCAAGTGCACCTGAAGGCCCGCATTCGATGAATGAGATAATGGCAGATTTCGAACGTGTGGTAATGCCTGGGATTACCCATTGGCAGCACCCGCGTTTTTTTGCTTACTTCCCGGCCAATGCTGCGCCTCCATCGATGCTGGCAGAGATGTTGGTCTCCACCATAGCAGCACAATGTATGCTGTGGCAAACATCGCCGGCGGCTACGGAAATGGAAACTGTGATGCTGGATTGGCTACGCCAGGCTATCGGTCTGCCTGAGAAATTTTCTGGTGTTATTCAGGATTCAGCCTCTTCTGCCACACTGGCTGCCGTACTCACTATGCGTGAGCGAGCTTTGGACTGGCAAGGTAATCAATTGGGCCTATCGGGAGCTCCAAGGTTGCGGATATATTGCTCTGAGGAGGTACACACTTCAGTGGACCGCGCAATTTGGGTGTCGGGCGTTGGTCAAGATAATTTAGTCCGTATTCCTATTTCAGGTCCACTACGTGGTATGAATGCCGGGGCTCTGAAAGCAGCAATTCAAGCGGATATTACATCAGGCTATCACCCAGCTGGTATCATTGCTTGCACTGGAGGGACTGGAACTGGCGCTTGTGACGATCTCACGGAGGTTGTAAAAGTTTCTAAAGAGTTCAACCTTTATAGCCATGTTGATGCTGCTTGGGCTGGGGCTGGTATGATTTGCCCCGAATTTCGAGAGTTATGGTGCGGTGTTGAGGGTGCAGATTCTATTGTATTTAACCCCCATAAATGGCTTGGTGCACAGTTTGACTGTTCTGCACATTTTGTGGCAGATCCTGCAAGCTTAGTTAAAACTTTGGCAATCCAACCGGAGTATCTCAAAACTCATGGCCACGATGGGTTGATCAACTATTCCGAATGGTCAGTGCCTCTGGGGCGGCGGTTTAGGGCATTAAAGCTTTGGTTTTTGCTTCGCTCCTACGGGCTAGAGGCCTTAAGGGTTCGACTGCGTAAACACGTGGCTTGGGCTGAGGAATTGGTGGGAAAGCTGGGCGCAAATCCGCGGTTTGAGATTGTCACTACGCCTATTCTATCTCTATTTACGTTTCGTATTGCAGGGCTCGATGATGCAGCGCAGATTGAGTTTGTAAACTGCGTCAATGATGATGGTCGGATCTATATCACGCAAACCAAAGTAGACGGAAAAATTGCCATTCGGTTCCAAATTGGTCAATTCGATGTGACTGAGGCAGATATTCTTTTTGCCTATGATGTGATGTGTGAGTTGGCGGCTTAATTTGGTTTAGCGGCAAGAAATGTTCGCAATGTGTGGGAAACTATGGCATTGGGCCATAGAAACAAGACGGGACTATGGCCATGGAACACCTTATTACAATTTTAAACGGACCAAACCTGAACCTTTTGGGACAACGTCAACCTGAAATTTATGGCTATGATACGTTAGACGACGTAGCAAAAACCTGCGCGGGTATAGCTGATTCTTTAGGCTTACGCTCTGAGTTGCTGCAAAGCAACCATGAGGGTGCATTGATTGATATGATCCAAAATGCACGAGAAACTTCAGCGGGAATTATTATCAATCCAGCTGCGTTAACTCATACTTCAGTGGCGCTTTTGGATGCGCTGCATACCTTTGAGGGTCCCGTGCTCGAGGTTCATATCTCCAATGTTCATAAACGTGAAAGCTTTCGCCATTTTTCTTATGTGAGCCTACGTGCGGATGGTGTGATTGCGGGATTTGGTGTGCAAGGCTATGCCTTTGCCATGCAACGAATGGGTGTACTTCTGGAATAAGGATCCACGGCCATGACCGAAGCCTACCTTTGTGCAGGGCGCCGTAGCGCTATTGGCCGATTTGGCGGCGCACTTGCGCACACACGACCAGACGATCTACTGGCACAAGTGATCCGCGCCGCCATGGCTGATGTGCCTGGTTTGGACCCAATGGCCATCGATGATGTGATCATGGGCTGCGCCAATCAAGCCGGTGAGGACAATCGCAACGTGGCCAGGATGGCTGGTCTTTTGGCAGGATTGCCTGAGAGTGTTGCTGGTGTAACCATCAATCGGCTATGTGGTTCTGGGCTGGACGCGGTGGCCATGGCAGCCCGGGCCATCAAAGCTGATGAGGCCAATGTAATTTTGGCTGGCGGTGTGGAAAGCATGACCCGTGCGCCCATGGTGATGCCAAAAGCTGATACCGCCTTTTCGCGCAACGCTGAGGTCTATGATACTACGATTGGCTGGCGGTTTGTGAACCGGGATATGAGGGTACGCTTTGGGATTGACAGTATGCCTGAGACTGCAGAAAACGTCGCAGAGGATTTCGGCATTAGTCGTCAAGATCAAGACGCTTATGCCCACCGTAGCCAATTGCGTGTCGCGGCTGCCATTGGATCAGGCCGGTTTACCCGTGAGATCGCCCCAATCATCCTTCCACAACGCCGTGGAAACTCGATTGTCTTTGATACCGATGAACACCCCCGCGCCACGCCCTTGGAAAAGTTAGCCGCACTTGCCACTCCGTTTCGTGAAAATGGCTCTGTGACTGCAGGCAATGCCTCAGGTGTTAATGATGGTGCAGTCGCTTTGATCGTTGCCTCTGAGGTTGCAGTTGCAAAATATGGTCTCGTGCCACTGGCGAGGATTGCAGGGACAGCTGTGGCTGGTGTGGCTCCGCGCATTATGGGAATTGGTCCAGTTCCAGCCACGCAAAAATTGCTCACACAGTTTGGGTTACAGATTTCTGACATTGACGTGATTGAGCTCAATGAGGCCTTCGCGGCCCAAAGCTTAGCGGTGCTGCGCGAACTGGGTTTAGCTGATAATGCAAATAATGTTAACCCAAATGGTGGCGCTATAGCGCTAGGCCACCCACTGGGTATGTCCGGCGCACGACTAGCTCTAACGGCTGCGCACGAAATGCAAATCCATGGGCACAAATGGGCCTTGTGCACAATGTGCATTGGCGTGGGCCAGGGCATAGCCATGCTACTTGGGCAAGTTTGACAAAAACATGAAAGATTTTTGACCAAAGCGAGGCGACTGTGACGCTATCAAAACCGCAAGTTATGATGAAATCGGGGGTCTGCACCTGGAGGTACCCTGGTTGAGATGATGGTTGATGGCACGTGGTCGAGATTTTGGATGCGGCCTCACAATCTGGGCTTGACATGCCTTATTCCCGCGCCACAGGCATGTGTGCCAATTAAAGCATGCCGCGGGTAGGGCGCCACGGCATAAAAATTTTCTTTTGAACTTTGAGAAACGGAGAGAGGCTTTGTTTCAGCGTGCTGAATTCAGTCAGAATGTGATCACGTGGTGTTAGAATTCGACGCAGTTTAACGCTCAAAAAGCACTGGGAACCAATCTTCGCGCAGCTGTTGACCCGCTTGCATATCATGGCCGGGAAACGGCGGGGATGTGCGTCCAGGCCTCTCGACATAGCGGGCATCATCTCCCACGAGGCGTAGAGAAAAGGCGCGGCGGCGGCTGGCGCTTTCATTGCCGCGCGCACCATGCAGAATGCCAAAGTTGAAGGCCACGGCATCGCCAGGTTCCATTTCCCATTCGCAAATTTTCATCGCTTCGGCATCGGGATCTGGGACTGGCATGTAATCATCCTTATTCGGATAAAAGCTGTCCTCCGCCAACCAACGGGTGGGCAGGACTGGCTTGGGCCATTTGTGACTGCCCGCCACGCAGCGCAAAGAGGCGGTTGTCACCGAATCCAACGGACTCCAAAAACTGACATTTTGAATGCCATTCACGAAGTAGTAGGGAGCATCTTGGTGCCAGGGGGTTGGCTTGGACGTGCCAGGTTCTTTGATCAAAATATGATCATGGAACATCTGCACACGACTTGAGCTCATTAAGTCAGCCGCGACTGCCGCGGCGGGGCTTTGCCGTACAACTGTCTCAAATTCCGGTATCCGCTGCCAATTACAATAATCATCAAAAAAACGGCCGTTTTCACCTACTTTTAAGTTTTCGGCTGCATAGGGGCCGGGATTTTCCATGTTGCTGGCAATGCCAGCGCGCAGTTCGTCGACATAGTCGGCGAACAGCCCCTTCACTAAGACAACGCCATCGCGCTGAAAGACATTAATATCTGATCTGGTCACTAAGGGATGGGGCATGATGTGTTCCTTTTACTGGCCTTTTCTGACACACATGGCGTTGGATTTCAATTTTTGGGATATGTCTTCCCTTCAGACGATAAAATAATTTGCAGCCTCAGAAAAGTGTTTATTTGCCGTTGAGCCTATGGCAGGTTCTTATCCAACATTATAATAATCAATCTGTGAGGATTAATGATGACTAAACGTAGATCATTATTTGGACTATTGGGTGGTGCGGCTATCGGCCTTGGAATGTCTAGCATTGCGATAGCTGCTAAGTATAATTTCAACCTTCAAAGCTTTCTGCCTGCGCAAGCTACGGTTCCTGCAAAAATCATTGATGTATGGGCAGATAAGATCGAAGCCGCCTCTGGTGGTCGCATTGAAATCACCCGCTATGCGGCGATGCAATTGGGCGGCAAACCCCCGGAGTTGATCGACCAAGTTTTGGATGGCGTGATTGATATAACTTGGAATGTTGTAGGGTACACACCCGGTCGTTATCCCTCTACCGAAGTTTTTGAGCTGCCATTCTTTGTGAATGATGCAGCTCCTGCGTCTGCAGCGTTTTGGAAGATGATGGAAAAAGATATTGCAGAGCGTGAGTTTGGAAATCTGAAAGTGCTCGGCGCTTGGGTCCATGGTCCGGGTGTCATTCATGCTAACAAAGCGGTGACAACACCGTCGGATTTTAACGGTATGAAAATCCGCGGTGCATCGCGCCAGATCAACGCGATGTTGAAAGAACTGGGTGCGACTCCTGTGGGTATGCCCGTTCCGGCAGTTCCAGAGGCCCTTTCCAAAGGTGTGATTGATGGCACAACTATTCCTTGGGAGGTCACCAAATCCTTGAAAGTGCCAGAGTTGGTGGAATACCATACTGAGTTCACCGGCCCTATGATGTATACGGTGACCTTTGTTTTGGTGATGAACAAAGATAAGTTTGCTTCTCTGCCGGATGATCTCAAAGTGGTTATAGAAGAGAACTCTGGCTTGGAGTTCTCAATCTTTGCAGGGACAACGCAACAGGCCTATGATGCGCCTGGGCGCAAGGTGGCGGTAGACCGTGGCAATAACATCATCACCCTAGATGCTGCGCAATCAGCAGCATGGGCTGTGGCTGCGCAACCGGTCTATGGCTCTTGGCTGGAAGAGATGACGGTCCGCGGTATCGATGGTCAGGTGCTGATTGACGAAGCCACTGCATTAATGAATGCTGCCAACTAAGTTTATAAGACTTTAATGACGCCGCGCGGGTTTGGCTCGCGCGGCTTTTTCTATCACAGAGCGGGAGAAGACATGCACAATTTGGCGACGCGGGCTGCGCGCTTTATGGCGATTTGTGGCGGTTTGGTTCTGGCGCTTTTGATTGTGATAATTTGTATTTCGGTTGTGGGCCGAAGTTTAAACGGCCTGTTGCATGGCTGGATTGGCACAGTGCTTCCCGCAGTCTCAGCATGGTTGCTGCAGTTGGGTGTTGGCCCAATCAATGGTGATTTTGAACTTGTAGAGGCTGGTGTGGCATTTTCCATTTTTGCGTTTCTACCTTTGTGCCAAATTTCTGGTGGCCATGCCTCTGTTGATATTTTTACTTCAAAACTGCCGAGTGGCTTAAATCGTGGGTTGCAGATGATGATTGATATAGTTTTTGCCATTGCGTTGATCGTGATGGCCTATCAACTATACAAAGGCATGCTGTCCAAGCAAAGCTATGGCGACACCACCTTCCTGCTCCAATTTCCGATCTGGTGGGCCTATGCGGCGTGCCTTGTAGGGGCTGTTATGGCAGCAGTGATTTCAGTCTATGTGGCCGGGGTTAGGGTTGTGGAATGCGCCACAGGCCAAGATGTTATATCGGATGAAACGGGAATGGGCCCATGAGCAATCTAGAAATTGGTTTGGCCTCCTTTCCGGCTCTTCTCACATTGATTTTTATTCGTGTTCCAATTGGCTTGGCCATGTTTTTGGTTGGGCTGGTTGGGCTTTATTTTGTGACAGGAAGCTTTAATCTGCCTCTGGCACGATTAAAGTCTGAAACATTTAGTACATTTTCCAGCTACACATTGTCGATTGTACCGATATTTTTGCTTATGGGCCATTTTGCTACCTTGGGTGGCATGTCTACCGCTCTATTTAAAGCTGCGGAAAGCTTTCTAGGACACCGTAAGGGCGGCATTGCCATGGCGGCAATTGGAGCATGTGCAGGCTTTGGTTCAATCTGTGGTTCGTCCCTAGCGACAGCGGCTACAATGGGGCGCGTGGCCCTACCAGAACTACGTAAATATGGGTATTCTGGAGGATTTTCGACGGCCACTTTGGCAGCTGGTGGTACTTTAGGGATTTTGATACCGCCCTCGATCGTCTTGGTTATCTATGCTATTTTGACCGAGCAAAACATTGCCAAGCTTTTTCTAGCCGCCTTCATTCCCGGCATTTTGGCCGCGCTCGGCTATGTGATCGCCATCTCTATCTATGTGCGTCTACACCCGGATGCCGCTGGCGTAAAAGCCGCGGTCCCCTATGCGGAGCGGTTCAAAGCATTGTTTGACGTCTGGCCTGTGTTATTGGTCTTTGCCTTGGTTGTAGGCGGTATTTACCAAGGCTGGTTTACCCCCACTGAGGGGGCCGCAGTGGGTGCGGCTGGCACCGGCTTTATAGCATGGATAAACCGTGGTCTGACACGCGCTACATTCGTGCAAAGCTTTCTGGTTACTGCAAAATCCAGTGCTATGATTTTCTTCATCATTTTAGGCGCTGGTTTTTACAATGGTTTTTTGGCCTTGACGCAGGTACCACAGGAAATCTCCAACTATGTGGTCAGTCAAGGTTTTAGTCCTTGGGTGGTTCTGAGTCTGATCTTACTGTTCTATTTAGTGTTTGGCTGCCTCATGGACAGCTTATCAATGATTTTGCTTACCATCCCTATTTTCTTTCCAGTGGTTGTGGGGCTTAATTTTGGTATGAGCCAAGAAAATATTGCCATTTGGTTTGGTATCTTGGTTTTGATTGTAGTTGAGGTTGGGCTTATAACACCGCCTGTAGGAATGAACCTTTTTGTGATTAATGCAATGGACCGTAAGACACCCTTGGTTGAAACCTATAAAGTGGTTATGTATTTTGTGGCTTCCGACATTGTGCGTGTGATTATACTTGTAGCCTTTCCAGCCATTACCCTATTTTGGTTAAGGCTTTGAGATTGTCACTAGATTGCATTTTTACCTTAGTAAAACGTCTAGAAATTTTGGTTAAAGGCATTATAATTTGATTGCTTTTACTATAGTGAAATTAGTAGAGGCACGAATGCGGCATGCAAAAGCACTAAGGATAAATCGATGGCAGAAGAACATTTAAATTCAATGATGGAAAACCTTTATTGGTGGGGTATTCCAACGCTGTTTAGATGTCCTAATCAAGATGCAAGTGACCAAGATATCGTTTTAGTGGGCGTTCCGCACTCTACCGGCAACGGTACAACCGAACGCGACCAACATCTTGGCCCTCGTGCTGTGCGCAACGTATCTTCAATTGGACGGCGTATGCATGGTGACTTCCAGCTTAATCCTTGGGAAGCAGCAAAAATTGCAGATGTTGGTGATGTGCCGTTTCCCCGAGCTAACGATAATGAAGATTGCATCGAACAAATTACGCGGTTTTTTAAAAAAATAGACGAAACAGGTGCCAGACCGGTCTCGGTTGGCGGAGATCATTCTATTACAGGAGGCATCGTTCAGGCACTTGGGGGTGGTAAAATTACTGGGGGAGAACCTATTTGTCTTTTACACTTGGATGCGCATAGCGACGTATTTACCAAAGTCGATCATTTTTTAGGCGCTAAAAAATCAGCGGCTCATTGGGGGGCATATCTCGCTGATCAGGGTAAAGTTGACCCAAAACATTCTATGCAAATTGGACTGCGTGGGCATGCGCGCACTCTGGATTGGCTCGAACCTTCATATGAGTATGGTTATAACGTTGTTACGATGAAAGAATTCCGCAAACGCGGATTGTTAGATGTAATTGATCAAATAAAAAGTGTTTTGGCAGGGCGTCCAGTTTACATTACGTTTGATCTTGATTGTTTGGACCCTACAATTGCGCCTGGTGTGGCAAACATTGAAGCAGGTGAAAAGGGGTTTGATATAGATGAGGCGATCGGTTTACTTCAATCTGTAAGAGGGATGAATATTGTTGGGGGTGATGTAGTTTGCATGATGCCAACAAAAGATAGTCCAAATCAAATTACAGCGCTTACCGCGACTGCAGTAATGTTTGAAATGATCGCGATGATTGCAGAAAATGTGGTAGACAAAAAATGAGTACATTTTTGAACTAGCTAAAACGTTAAAGGCATTGATAAGTTGCTCTGACCATCACGAGTACAATTTTGTGACTTAAAGCGTTTTAGAAACCTGCAGGATAGACAATTTGAAAGATAAATTGGCAGGCTACTCAGGTCTTAAACTAAAGATTGGTTTCTGCCTTTGGAATATAGACTGCCAAAAGGCAGCCATCATCTGAAACAGAATAATGCTGTGTGCCATCTTTGAGCAAGACCAGATCACCCGTTCGGTAAATTGTACCGTCATTGTCTCGTAGGGAACCTTCGATCACGAAAAACTCCTCATCACCATGATGTTCATGAGCTTCGCTGCTGCTGCCGGGGGCCATGCGATATATATGAAACCCAATACCTAATTTGGTGTGATCGCCCAGCTGCAAAACAGCAGTGCCACTGTCGGTACCATCGACATTTCTCCAAGGAGTGAAGGCGCTGGTAATTACGTTGGCGATAAGGCGATCTTGCGGTTTGATATCTTTCATTTGGCCCCCAGGGTCTATTTAATTTATTAAAGAGTATTCGGACTGGCGCATAAAATCCAAACGATGACCATACTTTAATGTTGATCTTCCCCAACGCAACCTATTCGATGGAGACTAATTAAAGTGAGGCTCTTATATGAACGCAAATATCTTGCCGCCCATAGACTGGGACCGCTCAGGTCTTCCCGGATGGGCCTATTTTTCACAAGAGCTGTTTGATCTTGAGTGTGACACAATATTTAAAACTCATTGGCAATTTGTGTGTCATGTCAATGAAATCATACAAAATGGTGCCTATGTCACATTTGATATTGCAGGTGAACGCGCCGTAGTCATTCGTGGAGTTGACGGTCAGGTGCGGGCGTTTCATAATCTGTGTCGACACCGCGGGTCGCGTGTGGTGCCTGATGCTCGTGGTGTGTGCAACAAAGCGATGATTTGCCCGTATCATGGCTGGGCCTATAATCTAGACGGCACTCTGCGGGGCATTGCTAATAAAGACACGTTTCCCCCGATGCAGGCGGAGAAATGGGGGCTGAAACAGCTGGAGATGGAAGTCTGGAACGGATTGATTTTCATCCGCTTCCAACCTGGACCACAGCCGACTGTTGCTAAGATTTTAGGCAGGTTTGATGAGGAGATTGCGCCCTATGATTTGACCAATATGGTTCCTGCGACCAGTAATTCATTTTCTGATACTATACCCGTAAATTGGAAGTCTGTGCGTGATGTCGATAATGAGGGCTATCATGTGCGCCAAGCACATCCAGGCCTACACCAACTTTATGGTGATGGCTATTTTGATGAACCTTTTCAGAACGGTACGTCCCGCTCAGTTGGTACGTTTAACGAGGCATATGGCCACCGTTGGAGCGTACGTAAATATCGGGAGCTACTGCCGGAGGCTGTGCATCTGCCTAAGCAACAGCAACGCCAATGGATCTATTTTGGCATGTTTCCAAATTTTGTTTTGGGGCTCTATCCTGACAGTATAATTTTCTACCAAGAGCTTCCAAAATCGGCAACTGAGACTTTGCAACGTGGAATATGCTACCGCAAACCTGACGAAAGCCGGCAGATGAAAGTTTCACGATATCTGAGTGGTAGGATTGATCGTGATACTGGTACAGAAGACCAAATGCTGATGGTCTGGTCTTGCGAAGCGACTAAATCTTCTGCCTACGAGGGAGTTGTGTTTTCTGATTTGGAATACGGTGTCAAAACATATCATGACCACTTGCGACACTTGATGCCGGTTCTTGCGCAGGCCACTGTGCCGGAACCGGGCCAGATGGCGGGACTGAATGCAGAGATACTGGTGAAGGGGATCTCCTAGTTGACACGGTTTCAAAAATGGCGACGGGGTGAGGGTGCTCAGGGACTATTTCTAATCAGCCCGACGCTGGCTTTTACGTTGTTGCTTTTGGCGGTGCCTTTAGTGATGGTTATTGCTCTCAGTTTTTGGACGCAAGATTATCTGACGCTGCATCGCACCTTTAGTTTAGAAAACTATCAAACGGCTTGGACAGAGCCGATGTATCAATATTTGATGGCGCGTTCACTTAAAATATCGATGCTTGTTACGGCTATGACGGTGCTATTGGCCTATCCTGTAGCTTATTTTATTTCGTTCCGCATTTCGCCAAAACGCAAAGCGATGTGGATATTTCTGATCACAATCCCATTTTGGACTAGCTATTTGATGCGCATTTTTCTTTGGAAGGTGATCTTAGGCTATAACGGCGTAATCAATGGAAGTTTGATGGGACTCGGGGTTATTGAACAGCCTTTAAGTTTTATACTCTACAATCAAAATGCAGTGGTGCTGACTTTGGCGCATGCATGGGTTCCATTTGCTATATTACCAATTTTTGTAGCTCTCGAGCGGGTGGATAGGTCTTTGATTGAAGCGGCCGAAGATCTGGGAGACAGTAAATTGCGCCGCTTCTTTAGGGTAACCCTACCTTTGTCGATGCCCGGTGTGATTGCTGCCACCATCATTGTATTTATCCCAACCATTGGTGATTATGTGACCCCGCGTTTAGTGGGTGGGCCGAATGGTCTTATGATAGCCAATATGATTGAACTGCAGTTCAAAAAGGCTAATGATGCACCCCTGGGGGCCGCCTTGGCTATTTCTGCCATGACCATTGTCACCTGCGTAGCTCTGATTTTTATCTGGCTGAATAAGAAATACATACGGGAGGCAAAATGATGCTGCGCAAGGGCCATATTTTCAAATGGTATATGGGCGTGTTTTTGGTGTTTCTCTATGCGCCTGCAATATTACTGCCTGTCTTTGCCTTTAATGATAGCAGCATCGTCTCCTTCCCGCTGAAAGGCTTCACCACTAAATGGTTTGCCGTGTTGCAAACCACCGAAGCGTTGCATGTTGCGGTACGCAACAGCTTAATGATCGCGGTGACCACAGCTTTATTTTCAACTCTTTTTGGTGTGCTAGCCGCACGTGCCTCCACCCGGTTTGCCTTTCCTGCCCGTCGGTCCATAATGGGATTTATTATGTTGCCGATGGTCTTGCCAGAAATAATCATCGGGGTGTCTTTGTTGGTTGTGATCATACAGATGGGATTTGAGCTGTCGCTTTGGAGCATTATTTTAGGTCACATCTTGATTTGCACTCCCTTTTGCATCGCCATTTTATCCTCGGCTTTCATGAATTTGGACCAGAGCCTTGAGGAGGCATCTTTCGATTTGGGCCAAACCCGCTGGAACACGTTTTGGCTGGTGATTATGCCATTAGTTATGCCTGGGATTGTGGCCAGCCTGTTGATAGCCTTCACCATCTCTTTGGACGAGTTCATCATCGCCTTTTTCCTTGCGGGTACTGAGCCAACTTTGCCGGTCTATATCTGGGGCCAATTGCGTTTCCCACAAAAGCTACCCAGTTTGATGGCTTTAGGAACAATCTTGCTTGTACTCTCTGTTAGCTTGCTGCTGGTTGCAGACTACTTCCGCCGTCGGGGAATACGTAAAACAGGCATTGAAAGTAAAGGAGGTTTCCTATGACACAGCCTATCATACAACTAAGTGGATTGGATAAATTTTATGGTAATTTTCAGGCTCTGTCTCAGGTGGATCTGGATATCAAGACTGGAGAATTCTTTTCCCTTTTAGGCCCGTCAGGTTGTGGAAAAACTACATTATTACGCAGTATTGCGGGGTTCGAGACACCCTCAGCGGGCACCCTGCATATAGATGGCCAATCGATGGATGGCGTGCCTGCAAATAAACGTCCAACCAATATGGTGTTTCAAAGCTATGCTATTTTCCCCCATATGAGTGTGGCGGAGAACGTTGCTTACGGCTTGAAAGCGCGCAAGCTGCCAAAAGCTGAGATCAAAACTCGGGTGGCTGAGGCTATTGCGATGGTGGGTTTGCAAGGCTTTGATGCGCGCGCCTCGCATGGTCTGTCCGGTGGGCAACGCCAAAGGGTGGCTTTGGCCCGAGCCTTGGTGCTCAAACCTCGAGTTTTACTGCTTGATGAACCACTTTCTGCCTTGGACAAGAAGCTGCGTGAGCAAATGCAATCTGAGTTGCGTCAGCTACAGCGTGCGGTGGGGATCACCTTTGTATTGGTGACCCACGACCAAGAGGAAGCGCTGACCATGTCAGACCGTATTGCTGTTATGTTTGACGGTAAAATTGCTCAGGTAGCCACGCCGGAGGAGCTTTATGGTAAGCCTCGCTCTCGTCGGGTGGCAAACTTTATCGGTATGATGAATTTCCTAGACGCTAAAATCTTAACCACCTCTGGTGAGCGTGTAGAGGTTGATGTGCAGTGTTTTGGAAAGCTTACGCTACCTTTAGCCCAAGCTACTGGTGGCCTTGAGGGCTGTGATGCAGTTGGAGTGCGGCCAGAGATGCTGACCATCCTTACTGAATCTCAAGCCGCTGACCGTGAGATTGAAGCCGTAATCTCTGAGGTATTTTATTACGGAGATATGACCTATTACGATGTAAAATTGCCGTTCAAGGAAGACACGGTCACCATCACGATGCGCAACACTGCGGGGCGCAGTATATTAGCGGTGGGTGAAAAAGCTCGGGTGGGTTGGAGTGCCTCGTCATTGCTTCTTTTAAAATAGCACAAAAATAAAAGGGTGCCCCAAGGCGCCCTTTTATTCGTTCATAAAAAGGTTTTTAGAAGCCCGCTTTGATTTTTTCAAACTCCGCAATCATCTTTTCACGCAGCTGTTGGTTCATTGGAACCTGCGCTAGAACTGGCACGTTGATTGGTCCTAAACCAGCATCGATTAATGCATCTGCGCCCATGGCTGACATAGCTGTTTGGTTTCCATGGCCATAGCCCCATGCACTAACAATGTATTCAGCAGAGCCTGGATCCATCCA
Organism: Alphaproteobacteria bacterium UBA4588; assembly: GCA_905182195.1. Lineage (GTDB taxonomy): Bacteria > Pseudomonadota > Alphaproteobacteria > Rhodobacterales > Rhodobacteraceae > Planktomarina. Next base: position 235,806 of record CAJJAW010000005.1, on the reverse strand, counting down.
AGCATTGAAGAAGTCATACATCTTATCTTCTGAATTTGGACCATTCGCTAGGTTCACATACCCACAGAACCAGCTGGATGATCCTTCCGCGGTTGAGCGGTTGGATTCAATTGGCAAACCTTCAGCACCCATGGTTGCTGGGGTTTCATTCCAGGCCCAAGACACAACAACCTCGCCGCTGCCCATTAATTGCGCCAATTCGGCGCCATCAGCCCAATAGGTACGGACATTTTGGTGTGCTTGACGCAACCATGCAGAGGCAGTTTGGAAATTTGCATCAGTTGCTTTGGTCCAATCTGTGACGCCGGTCGCCAAATAGGCTAGCGCATAGACATCATCCACATTGTCTGGAAGTGAAATACGGCCGCTGTAGGCTGGGTCCAGAAATACAGACAAAGTAGTCATCTTAGCCACATCAACCATATCTGTGCGATACGTCAGCGCCGTTGTGCCCCAATCCATAGGCAGCATATAGTAGCTACCGTCGATTTTGAACGCTTCGGCCATCTGTGAGTTTACGTCCGACCAAAGGTCAATCCTTGAAGTGTCGAGAGGCTCTAACAAGCCTGCCTCATGCCACTTGGACACAGACTGGCTGCAGGGGTGTGACACGTCGGCCTTGAAGCCCGCACGCAATTTTTGAAAGGCCTCTTCTTCTTCGCCAAAGAAGGCAAAGGTTGGTGGGCCTCCGTGTTGGGTAACATAATTTTGGAAAAAGCCTTCATCTTCGTAGCCTGACCAATCAAATACAATTAAGCCGTCATCGGCAGCCATGGCAACGCTAGACAGCATGGCTGTAGCAGTTGTGGCCAACAGTGTTTTTCTAAGATTCATATTTTTTCTCCCTTGTCGGCGCATTGCCGTGATCAAAACGTTAGCCTAGCTTTCAAAATGCTTCAAGAATTTGATTCGTAATGTGAGATTAAGTTTCTGCTGGGTCCTTGATGGGCAACTTTTGTAAGCCCAGCATTGTAACTTCGCCGGCTGCGGCCTGTACTATAATCCGCCATACGCTAACGTTTGTATTTGCGAACATGCCTTCGAAAGTACGTATAGTGATATTTTTAGAATTTCATACGCCTGAATGGCTAGCTTCATGATCTATAATTAAAGTCAGTAACGCGCTCTTAGTCTTCTAAATAGGCGTCCATTGGAGGGCAAGTGCAGACTAAATGTCTGTCTCCATAGACGTTATCAACTCGGTTGACAGGCACCCAGTACTTGTCGCTTTTGATGGTTCCCGCCGGATAGCAGGCTTGTTCACGGCTGTATGGCCTGTCCCAATCTTCAATTAAATCTGCAACCGTATGAGGGGCATTTTTTAGTGGATTGTTGTCGCGGTCACTTTTCCCGTCGATCACATCCTGTGCTTCGGCTCGAATGGATAACATTGCTTCGCAAAAACGGTCTAACTCTGCTTTGGGCTCTGATTCAGTAGGTTCCACCATTAAGGTTCCAGCTACCGGCCAGCTCATGGTTGGGGCGTGAAAGCCGCTGTCCATCAAACGCTTTGCGCAATCGTCAACCGTCACGTTGGCGCCGTCTGCCAAGGGGCGGGTGTCGATGATGCATTCATGCGCCACGCGACCGGTTTTGGAGGTATACAGAATGTCAAAAGCTCCCGCCAGGCGTGCTGCAATATAGTTGGCATTCAAAATGGCTACTTTGGTTGCTTGCGTCAGGCCCGCACCGCCCATCAATAGGATATAAGCCCAGCTGACTGGCAGGATTGACGGCGAACCAAACGGTGCTGCCGAAACTGGTCCAACGCTGTCACCATACTCTGGATGACCTGGCAAATGAGATGCCAGGTGGGCTTTAACGCCAATGGGTCCCATGCCTGGCCCACCGCCGCCATGCGGGATGCAGAATGTTTTGTGTAGGTTGAGGTGTGAGACATCTCCACCAATATCGCCTGGGCGAGACAATCCCACCATAGCGTTCATATTTGCGCCGTCTATATAGACTTGGCCCCCGTGATCATGGGTGATTTGGCAGACCTCTTGCACGGTTTCCTCAAATACTCCGTGCGTGGATGGATAGGTAATCATGCAGGCGGCGAGGTTGGCGCTGTGTAGCTCAGCTTTAGCGCGGAAATCGGCCACATCGATGTTACCGTCTTTATCTGAATGCACCACCACCACTTTATAGCCAACCATCTGCGCTGAGGCAGGGTTAGTGCCATGGGCGGATGTCGGGATTAAGCAAATGTCACGGTGCCCTTCGCCTTGGTTTGTATGATAATTCCGAATGGTCAAAAGCCCAGCATATTCTCCCTGTGCGCCCGAATTTGGTTGCTGGCAAATTGCGTCATAGCCCGTGATCTCGCAAAGTCTGGCGTTCAGGTCGTCAAACATCTCATGGTAGCCTTGCGCTTGATCAACGGGAGCAAAGGGATGTAACTCTGAGAATTCGGGCCAGGTCACGGGTATCATCTCAATTGTAGCGTTCAACTTCATAGTGCAGCTGCCAAGCGGGATCATTGAGCGATCTAGAGCCAAATCCCGGTCGGCCAAGCGGCGCATGTACCGGGTTATTTCGGCTTCAGCACGGTTCAGGTGAAAAATTGGATGAGTAAGGTAGTCGCTTTCACGCAGCATGGAGGAGGGCAGCCGGTAGGCGCGATTAGCCTTACTGTCATCTCGCATGTTGCCACCAAAGGCGGACCATACTGCCTCAATAGTTTCTGGGCGGGTTTGCTCATCGAGGCTAATCCCAACGCGGGTGTTACCCACTTTACGCAGGTTAATACCATTGGCTACTGCCGCGTTCATGATCACCCGCTGCAGGTTGCCTACTTCAACGGTAATAGTATCAAAAAACACATCAGGCTGAACATCAAAACCCATAGTTTCCAAGCCCTTGGCCAAGCGGCTAGTTTTGCGGTGCACCGATTGTGCAATCGCTTTGATACCGTCAGGTCCGTGATACACTGCATACATGGATGCTATAACAGCTAATAAAGCCTGGGCAGTACAGACATTTGAATTGGCTTTTTCGCGGCGAATATGCTGCTCGCGGGTTTGCAGGGCCAGCCGTAGGGCTTTGTTGCCGCGGCTGTCGACTGAGACACCAATGATCCGGCCAGGCATGCTGCGTTTGAATGCGTCACGTGTGGCCATATAGGCAGCATGTGGTCCACCATAGCCCATGGGGACCCCGAAGCGTTGAGTTGAGCCAATGGCTATATCGGCACCCATTTCGCCGGGGCTTTTCAGCAGCGCCAAAGCCAGAGGGTCAGCGGCGATAATGCCCAAAGCCTTGTACGCATGTAGCGCGTCGATTTGGGCGGTGAAATCGCGCACGTGACCGTAGGTGCCGGGGTATTGAAAAATTGCCCCAAATACGGCGCTGGCGTCCAAATTATCCGGGCAGCCTACAATTACCTCGATGCCTAAGGGCTCGGCGCGGGTTTGTATGACGGCGATATTTTGCGGATGACAGTTTTCATCGACAAAGAAGGTTTGAGACTTTGACTTGGCCGAACGCATGGCCATGGTCATGGCCTCAGCTGCTGCGGTGGACTCGTCCAAAAGTGAGGCATTTGCGATGTCGAGACCGGTCAAATCACTGACCATGGTTTGGAAGTTTAACAGCGCCTCAAGCCGACCTTGCGAAATCTCGGGTTGATACGGCGTATAGGCCGTGTACCACGCCGGGTTTTCCAGAATGTTGCGCAGGATCGGCGCCGGTGTTGTGGTGCCGTGGTAGCCCTGACCAATCAAAGAGGTCAGGACTTTGTTTTTGCTGGCCACTTTCTTCATGTGATGCAGAGCATCGCGCTCAGACATGGCCGGGCCAAAGCTCAGAGGCTCGACTTGGCGGATCGCATTAGGAACTGTGGCATCAATCAACGCATCAAGGCTGTCAAAGCCAATGATGCGCAGCATCTCCGTCATTTCAGACGGTGAGGGGCCAATGTGCCGACGGTTGGCAAAATCATAGGCTTCATAGGTGGTCAGTTCAAAAGGCATGCGCGTAGCTCCGCTTTAGGTCAGGGTTTAAGCGATAAAAGTTTTATATCCTGCCAAATTCATAAGGCCTTCCAATTGGGCCGGGTCGGTCAATTTGATTTTGTAGATCCACGCGTCGGCTTCTGGATTGTCGTTCAATGCGGCGGGATTGCTTTCCAACAATTCGTTGGATTCAATGATTTCACCATCGACAGGGGCATAAATCTCAGAGGCGGCTTTGACCGATTCAATCACGCCAATCTCGTCGCCGCTTTCAAACTCATCGCCTTCTTCTTTTTGTTCGATAAACACGATGTCGCCCAATTGTTCGGCGGCATGCGCCGTGATACCAACTGTGGCGGTGTCGCCTTCAACGGTGATCCATTCATGGTCTTCGGAATAATAAGTTGTCATTTTGACCTCTCAATTAACGTTTGTAATTTTGTGTGACGAAAGGCAGGGCGCAAACCTCTGCCGGTTGTGGCTTGCCGCGGATGATAAGCTGGATTTTGGTGCCTGCGGCGGCATGCTCAGACGAGACATAACCCATGGCTACAGGGCCTGCAACGCTTGGACCGAAGCCTCCAGACGTTATTTTTCCAAGGGCATTTCCGACCATATCATGGACCTCAACACCTGCGCGGGCGGGGGCACGACCTTGGGGTTTTATCCCAACCAATTTGCGCGCGGGGCCATCTGCGAGCTCCGCCAGAATACGTGCAGCGCCGGGAAAACCACCATCGGTGCGGCGGCGTTTTTGAATGGCCCAAGTGAGACCTGCCTCGATGGGAGATGTTGTGGGGGTGATGTCATTGCCATATAGGCACAACCCGGCTTCCAGTCGGAGGCTGTCACGCGCACCGAGGCCTGCAGGTTCACAATCTGGATGCTCCAGCATCAAGCGCGCGATGCGGTCCGCGTCAGCCTCTGGGATTGAAATTTCATAGCCATCTTCACCAGTGTAGCCCAGACGCGACAGACGACATATGGTGCCGTCAATCGGCGCTTCCAAAGTCTCCATAAATCCCATCTCGGCCGCCTGCGGACAATGGGCCGAAACCACGGCTGCAGCAGAGGGGCCTTGCACGGCAATCAGGGCGCAATCAAAAATCTCTGTGACGTCAATCCCGTCCAGAGAGGCCGCCATATGAGGAATATCCTGCGCGCGCATTGAGGCATTGACCACGACAAACAAATGATCACCGGCATTTGCTACGATCAGATCATCCATAATGCCGCCTTCGGAATTGGTGAAAAAGGTGTAGCGCGCCTTGCCTTCGGGCAACTGGGTCAAAGCGGCGGGCACCAAAGCCTCCAACTTGAGAGCCGCATCCGGGCCGTGCAGCAGAACTTGCCCCATATGGCTGACATCAAACAATGCGGCTTTGGTGCGGCAATGGGTATGTTCGCCCATAATGCCCATGGGATACTGTACAGGCATCTCCCATCCAGCAAAGTCGACCATTTTGCCACCAAGGGCACAATGCAGATCATACAAAGGTGTACGTTTTGGGGTCCGACTCATGGCATTTTCCGTTTATGAACAAATTTCCACTATAGGAAACTTCTCTCTTTCTACGGAGATTTGATTGCTTTTCAAGCCTAAAATCCGCTTTTTCGTGCAATCCAGCGCTATATGAAGCTTTCGCCAACCTTCTCAATTGCGCTTTCCAGGATATCAAACAGATCATCGATTTGTGATTTTGTGATGATCAAAGGTGGTGAAAATACGCACATATTGATCAAAGGCCGCACTATCAGGCCCATATCATTGCAAACTTCATCCAGCATCGCTCCGATTTTTCGCTCATCTTCCAGCCGTGAGCCATCTTTGCTGAGGCGGGCTTCGATGCACCCAATCAAGCCATGGCCACGTGCGTCGCCGATGATAGGAAAACGGGCCAAGCGGGCGAGTCGCTCCTGAAAATAGGGCGCGATTTCGCGCACATGTTCCAGAATTTTGTCACGCTCTAAGATTTCGATATTTTTTAGTGCTGCGGCACAGCTGACTGGATGGCCGGAATAAGTATAGCCATTTGAAAACAGCACGTCACCTTGGTGGGCCATGCGTTCCATCATTGCGTCAGAGATTATGCAGGCGCCCAATGGTAAATATCCCGACGTAAGCCCCTTAGCGCAGGTGATCATATCGGGCTGAATGCCGTAAACCTCCTCGGACGCGAACCAATGGCCCAAACGGCCAAAGCCGGTGACCACTTCGTCGGAAATGTAGAGAATATCATTGGCGCGGCAGATATCAAAGCTGCGCTTGTGATACCCATCTGGCGGTACAATCACCCCACCAGAGCTGAGAATAGGTTCGGCAATGAAGGCACCAATTTTATCAGCACCGATGGTGTCAATAGCCTGCTGAATATCTTGGACCTTGGCGTCGCACCAAGCTTCTACGCTCATATCATCCGGGCGCAGGTAGGGGTTCACATTGGGTAAGAAGTGCACCAACCGGCTTTCCACATCGAATTTGGTCGTGTCGCGCTCTTTGCCACTGACGGAGGCCGCCAGATAGGTGGAGCCATGATACCCTTTTCTCCCGCGCCAGTATAATCTTCTTTTCAGGGCGGCCAAGGGAGTTGTTCATGAATTGCATGGCGCGCAGAGCGGTGTCTACGGCCGTGGATCCGCCTGTTGTGAAAAATACATTATTTAGATCACCGGGAGCGAAATCTGCCAACTTTTTGGCCAAAATAGCGCTGGGTTGGGTCACATTTGTGAAGGGGGACGCATAGGGCATTTTTATTACTTGAGCGGCGATTGCATCTGCCATCTCCCGTTGACCATAGCCAATTTGAACGCACCACATGCCCCCGGGCCCGTCGATGAATTGCTTGCCGGTTTCGTCATACATGTAAATGCCATCGGCACCCTCAACTAGCATATTATCATAACCGCGCCATGCATTCATATCATGCCAAGGATGAATGAAGTGCTGACGGTCCCAGCTGTGGATCTCTTCTGGTGATGGTGAATTGCGCATAAATCCCTCAATTTTTATTGTCTCACAGCACCGCGCCTGAGACCTGAAGTCAAGGGCCAGCGGAATTACCCGCACGTCAAACAGCAACAGATAGGCCATGTGCGGGCGCAGATTGTCCTGAAATCCCGAAAAGACGGTGGCTCCTACCTATTTAGGTAGGTCTTCAATCGGGGCTTCTGCCTTAGCCCAAGCGGTAAAGCCGCCAGCAATATGTGCCACGGGTGCCAGCCCCATGTCTTGTGCAACCTTGGCGCTCAATGCGGATCGCCAAGCGCTGGCACAATAAAACACATAGACTTTATCCTGATTGAATATCTCTTTGTGATAGGGGCTGGTGGGATCAATCCAAAATTCCAGCATGCCGCGCGGGCAAGAGAAGGCGCCAGGGATTTTGCCGGTTCGTTGCAGCTCACGGATATCGCGTAGATCAATGATCACATGATCTGGGCTGTTGATCAGGGTGCGCGCCTCGTCAATCGAAAGGGTTGTGATCTGCGCATTGGCTTCTGCAACCATATGCTTAACGGATGTCGTAATATTCTGTGCCATGTGATGTGCCTCCTGTCCAATTGGTAACCTAAGGCCTGCGAATTGCAATCGTTGAGCTTTAGTTTCAGTTTTTACGACGCGCTCCGGGCTAGTCTTATCCCTGTTTGAAACTATTCACTTTTGGGGGGTGCACCGCCCAAAAACAGATTGCCGTTTTGATAATCGCAAGGCGCTTCTTGCATCTGCAAATGCAGATGCTGCCCATCATCCACATAGGGATGGGCGCGGGCCAAATCTTCGTCAAAATCAATCCCCAGCCCTGGAGCGGTGGGAGCTGAAATAAAGCCGTTTTCAACTTGGATAGAGCTTTTGATCAAAGCATCGTGAAACGGGGTCTCAATGGTTTCCGCGATCAATGTATTGGGAATGGACACTGATAGATGGATGTTGGCGGCCCATTCGACTGGGCCCGCATAGAGGTGCGGCGCCATTTGGGCGTTGTAGACTTCGGCGATGGCCGCAATTTTTTTGGTTTCCCAAATACCACCAGAGCGACCAAGGGCTGGTTGTAAAATAGAGGCTGCCCCTTGGCGTAGAACTTCGGCAAATTCGGCTTTGGTGGTCAAACGCTCTCCGGTTGCAATCGGTGTGGTCACGGCGCGCGCCACTTTGGCCATTTCAGCAATATTGTCTGGCGGAACAGGTTCTTCAAACCAAAGTGGTGAGAAGGGTTCTAAGGCGGTGCCCATGCGAATGGCGCCGGCGGTTGAAAACTGCCCATGGGTACCAAACAACAGATCCGCCTTATCGCCGACTGCGTCGCGGATGGCCGAGCAGAACTTCACCGATTGCGCAATGTCTGACATAGCTGGCATATGACCGCCGCGCAGGGTGTAGGGACCAGCCGGGTCGAATTTCACTGCTGTGTAACCCTTGGCCACGGCGGTGGTGGCGGCTTCAGCGGTTTGATCCGTATTGCCCCAGAATGTGTTCACGTCATGATGTGCGAGCGGATAGAGATAGGAATAAGCCCGAATACGGTCATTCATCTTGCCGCCCAACAGCGCCCAAACCGGCCGGTTGCGGTCTTTGCCGAGAATATCCCAGCAGGCGATTTCCAAACCTGAAAATGCGCCCATGACGGTCAGATCTGGCCTTTGCGTAAAGCCGCTGGAATAGGCACGACGGAACATCATCTCGATGTCTTCGGGGCTTTGGCCCTGCATGTGGCGCTCAAACACATCATGGATCACATGGGTCATTGTGGTGGGGCCGAGGCTGCTGGCGTAGCATTCCCCTATGCCGGTGATGCCGGTGTCGGTGGTGACTTTGACAAAAATCCAATAGCGCCCCCCCCAACCGGGAGCGGGCGGAGCGGTGACTATGACTTCGAGGTCTTGAAGCTTCATGGAGGCCTCCGAATTATGATCCACTTAAACGGCAGATCTTTGGGATTTGTCCCGCTGGCGTTGTGATTGCCTGCGGTGAGAGTACTGTTGCCTGGTCAAGGCGCGGTTATTTAAAGTGGATCACATTTCGTTTAGCAGATCCAGTTTTTGTATCAGCGATGGCCTCGTTTATCTGTGCTAAAGGCCAATGACCCGAGATCAATTCATCCAACTTGAGGCGGCCTTGGCTATATAGGTCAACGATCCAAGGGATGTCGCGTTGAATTACAGCACCGCCCATTTTGGAACCGATCATGCTCTGGGAAGCGGCAGAAAAATTTCCAGCTTCGTAGGTAGAAGTGGCCCCCGTGGCTGGCATGCCGACCATAATGACTTTGCCGCCCGCCGCGAGGTAATTAGGGGCGGTGGTATAGGCTCCGGCGGCGCCCACCGTTACAAACACCGCGTCCGCGCCACGGCCTAGGGCCGCTTTTGCGTCCTCCCAAGGTGCTTCGCTGGTGGCCAAAACTCCATGAGTAGCGCCAAAGTCCATAGCTATGTCTAATTTTTCGGACAGCACATCAACGGCTATAATTCTGCGAGCACCGGCAATACGCGCGCCCTGTATCGCGTTTAGACCGACGCCGCCTGCTCCAATTATTACCGCATCTTGCCCTGGGCGCATTTGGGCTGAATTGACCACGGCGCCGACGCCTGTGATTACCCCGCAGGCGATTAAAGAGGCCACAGCCATTGGGATACCCTCAGCAATTTTAACCACCTGAGTTTGAGCCACAACTACGCGCTCGGCAAATGCCCCACTGGCCATGGCTTGGTGTAATTTGCTGCCATCAGGCATTTTGAGTGGTCCGAGGTCTCCATCATATGGTGTTTCGCAGCTGGTAGGGCGGCCGGTGCAGCAGGAGGGACAGGCGCCACAAGACCTAATCAGTGTGACTACTACGGGATCGCCTTGGCTTAGGCCTGAGACCCCTTCGCCCAGTGCTGATATGCGTCCAGCGGCTTCGTGGCCGTAGACTGCGGGTAGGGATCCGCCCCAACCGCCATCGAGATAAGTGATGTCAGAGTGGCAAATGGCGCACGCCTCTAGGGTTACCTCTACCTCTCCGGGTTTGGGGGCTGACAGATGCACGTCTTGAACTGTTAATGGCTGTCCAAAGGCATGGGCGACTGCGGCTTTGATTATGTGCATTTATAGAATCCAATTATAAATTTAGCTGGACGCTAAGGCATGCTTTGGGAGGTGCAAGGGGGGTGGGCGACATTTAAAGGCATTTAGCGTCTCCGATAATGCCTTTGGGGAAGGTTACGAAGATTGTGAGGGTCAGCAGGCAATGATGGTCGCAACTAAAAAGGATGCGCCTGGCAGGAACATTGGCCTATCTGGGCGGATGCTGGCATAAAACACATAGCTTACCACCTAGTGGTGCAAAGATAACGGATAGAGACTAGGTTGATGACGCAATAGCTTCGATCTCTTGCGAAAATCTGGCATCACTGGAATGATGAAGCCTATGCACATGGCATCAATGGTAAGAGTAATGATGATAAATACAAAGGCGAGGCGCCTGTTCATATGGGTTTTTTTAGCTGGTGATTAGATATGTCCTGTAGTGTTTAAAAAGTCAGTCAAAAGCCTTACAAATTCCTTTGGTTGCTCAACACAGGGTAGGTGGCCTGCACCGCGGATAATATGAAATGTGCTTCCGGGGATTAAATCCAATGTCTCTCGGACCAAATCTGGAGGGGTTGAGCTATCATAATCGCCCGCAATCCCCATGACGGGCAAGCGAAGAGTGGATGTTGTTGATATGAAGTCAGTAGCAGAGATAGCATGGGCGCATCCGATATAACCTTCGGGCCGTGTGGCCTGTATCATATTGTGCCACGGGGACATAGCTAAACTAGCCTGCATTTTGGGGCTAAACCAGCGGCTCATGGTAGCGTCTGATACTGGACCGATACCCGCCGCGCGAATGCTGTCTATCCGGTCTTGCCATATGGCGGGTGTGGCGATTTTGGCAGCTGTATTAGATAAAACCATGGCGCGGATCAGGTCCAAACGTTTGGTGGCAAGGCCTTGAGCGATCATGCCGCCAATAGACAGCCCGACAAACAGGCAATTACTTATATTCAGGTGATCCAGAAGAGCTTCGACATCTGATATTAATGCGCCCATAGAATAGGGCGCATTTGGGCAATCAGAGAGGCCATGGCCACGCATATCATAGCGAACGATCCTTAGGCCTTGTGGCAGGCTTGGAATAACTGCATCCCAAAGGCGCATGTCGGTACCAAGGGAGTTTGAGAATACCAGTGGCGCTCCATCTGGGTCGCCTTCTTCGCAATAATGAATGTGCATCCCGTTTTTTTCAAAAACTTGCATGGCGCTTTCCCTTTGAGCATGTGTCGTTATCATCTCATAAAACTTATGGAGGATTCTATGCCTATAACAACCTGCGTATTTGACGCTTATGGCACTTTATTTGATGTTGCAGCAGCGGCGCGTATGGCGGCAGCGCTTCCTGAGAATTCTGAAATTTCGGAGAATTGGGCTAAACTTGCAAATGATTGGCGACTTAAGCAGCTTCAATACAGTTGGCTGCGTGCGATAACAGATGCGCATACGGATTTTTGGCAAGTAACTCAGGACGGTTTAGACTGGGCAATGGAGGCCAATGGCGTAAGTGGAGCACGGTTGCGTGCTGAACTTTTGGAGCTATATTGGAACCTCGCGGCCTATCCTGAGGTGGCCAAAATGTTGTCGGCGTTGAAAGCAGCTGGCTTGCAAACGGCTATTTTGTCGAATGGCTCACCAACCATGTTGGACGGGGCAGTATCCTCTGCGGGTATTGGGCAACAATTGGACGCCATCTTGTCCGTTGAGACTGTAGGTATTTTCAAGCCAGACCGTCGGATCTATGATTTAGTAGGCACGCATTTCAACTGCACTGCGGCTGAGGTGCTATTTGTTTCTTCCAATGGCTGGGATGCAGCTGCTGCTTCTGGGTATGGGTTTGTAACGGTATGGGTGAATCGTGGTGGCGAGCCGCAAGATCGTCTGCCTTGGGCGCCTCAGCATGAATTAAATGATCTAACAAAAATTCCGGCATTAGCGGGTATTTGAGCTATGAATATTGAGATGATACGGGCTGCTGCGCTGCGTCTAGAAGGGCATGTACGCCGTACTCCGTTGCTGAATTCGGCTTTTGTAGATGAGATTGCAGGGCGTCGTGTGTGGATGAAGGCGGAAGCCCTCCAACATACCGGATCGTTTAAGTTTAGGGGCGGTTGGTCGGCTATTTCGGCCCTTTCCCCTCAGGCGAAAGAGGCTGGGGTAATTGCCTTTTCATCAGGAAATCATGCGCAGGGCGTGGCTCTTGCCGCCCGAATGCATGGTGCTACGGCAGTGATTATTATGCCATCAAATGCGCCTAAGTTGAAGGTTGATAATACCCGGGCCTTGGGGGCAGAAGTGATCTTGTATGACCGTGATACTGAAAATCGCCAAGAGATTGGGGTAAACATATCGCAGGCGCGTGGCCTGACTTTGATTCAACCCTATGACGAGCCAGAAGTTATTGCGGGTCAAGGGACCTGTGGCTTAGAAATTGCCGAGCAGGCAGCTGAGGTGGGCATTACGGTGGCCGACGTCTTGGTATGTTGCGGTGGTGGAGGGCTGACATCTGGTATTGCATTGGCGCTTGAGGCAGATGCGCCTGGGCTGCGAGTACGACCAGTTGAACCGACAGATTTTGACGATGTAACCCGTTCGTTATTAACGGGTATACGGCAGACGAATTCCAAGCTTGGTGGTAGTATTTGTGACGCTATTGTTACGCCAACCCCTGGGGCTTTGACATTTCCAATCATGAAACGCCTATGTGGGACAGGTATCGTGATCTCTGAAGAGGATTGTCTGCGGGCCATGTCAGTGGCCTTCTCCCGGTTTAAACTGGTGTTAGAACCAGGTGGGGCCATCGCCTTGGCTGCGGCACTTTATCATAGTGACCGGCTATCTGGCGAGGATGTTGTTTGTATCGCTTCTGGTGGTAATGTGGATTCAGAGATGTTCGCTCGGGCTCTTGCGAATTATCCCTGCACCTAAAAGGTTTGAGGATTAGTTTTAGCCTTATTGGGTTACGAACTTAGAAGTTCTCTGGTTGTGGTAGGCCAAGAATATGGAGGCCACCATCAACCATAATGGTCTCACCGGTGGTGCACTCACCATAATCTGATGCAAGATAAACTGCCGTACCGCCGATAGAGGCTTTGGTTGCATTAGCCCGAAGGGGCGCGTTTGCTTCGGTGAAGCGGAATGTCTTGCGTGCCCCACCAATGGCAGCACCGGATAGGGTTTTCATTGGTCCCGGTGAAATTGCATTGACCCTAATTTTTTGTGGGCCTAGATCATTGGCAAGATAAACTACTGCGGATTCCAAGGCGGCTTTTGCTACACCCATAACGTTATACCAAGGGGTAGCTTTGCGGCTACCTTGATAGGTAAGGGTGATCAAAGTACCACCGTCTTTCATTAAAGGTTCGGCCTTTTTGGCCATATCGATAAAGGAATAGGCCGAAATCTCAAGTGAGTTTTTGAAGTTTTCACGACTGGTATTTATGAAGCGACCGGTCAATTCATTCTTGTCGGAATAAGCGATAGCGTGAACAGCAAAATCGATGCTTCCCCACTTTTCTGCTAAAGTATCAAATGCTGCTTGGGTGCTAGTATCATCCTGTACATCGTAATTCAAAACAAGGTCCACGTCTAATTCAGCAGCCAAAGGTTTTACCTTCTCGCCAAAAACATCCATCTGAACTCCGAATGCTAACTCAGCACCCTCGGCTTTCATAGCTTCTGCGATGCCCCACGCTATGGACCGGTTGTTTGCGACCCCTGTGATCAGCCCTCGTTTGCCTTTAAGCAGTTCTGCCATAATTTTATCCGTTAAATTTGCTCAAGATCAATGTTGCATTTGTTCCGCCAAAGCCGAAACTATTGGACAGGACCGTGTCTATCTCAACATTATCTTGTCTCTTGGTTACAATTTCTCCAGCGTCTAGCGCAGGATCGAGATCTTGGACGTTTGCCGATGCCGAAATGAAGCTATTTTGCATCATCGACAGCGAGTAAATTGCTTCATGCACTGAGGTCGCGCCCAAAGAATGGCCAGTGAGAGATTTGGTTGAAGAGATGGGTGGTGTTTCACCACGGCCAAAAATATTGCGGATTGCCTGAACCTCGGTCACGTCGCCAGCAGGGGTTGAGGTGCCATGAGCATTGATGTAATTAATTTTACGATGAGGGTCTAACATCGCTATGGCTTGCCGCATGGAGCGCTCTCCGCCTTCACCAGATGGTGAAACCATATCTGCGCCATCTGATGTTGCGCCATAGCCGGTTAGTTCAGCATAGATTTTTGCGCCACGGGCTTTTGCGTGTTCCAGCTCTTCGAGAACCAAAACTCCACCACCACCAGCTATCACAAAGCCATCACGGTTAGCATCATATGGCCGCGACGCGGTTTCGGGCGTATCATTGTATTTTGAAGACATCGCGTTCATCGCGTCAAAAAGACAAGATAACGACCAATGTACTTCTTCGCCTCCCCCTGCAAAAACCACATCTTGCTTGCCCAATTGGATTTGCTCCATTGCGTTGCCTATACAGTGTGCAGAAGTCGCGCAGGCTGAGGTGATTGAGTAGTTTACACCTTTAATTTTGAATGGTGTTGCCAGCGTTGCGGAATGAGCTGAACTCATGCAGCGGGTGACCATAAAGGGGCCCATGCGTTTAGGGCCGCCTCTATTTTTTACGACATCGAAGGCTGTATGAAAATTGGCCGTGGATGGGCCACCGGATCCCATAATTAAACCGGTCCGCTCGTTGGAGACTTCGTCCGACTCAAGGCCTGAATCTGCTATGGCCTGTTCCATAGCCAAATAGTTGTAGCCTGAACCTACACCCATAAAACGCATATGACGTTTATCGATGTGATCGGCCGGATTAATGTCAGGAATGCCTGCAACTCGGCTACGAAAACCGTTTTCCGCATATTCTGGCTCAAATGAAATTCCTGAGCGCCCGACTTTCAGCGCATCTGTGATTTCATCAAAATTATTTCCTATGGGTGATATGACACCCAAACCTGTTATGACTACGCGGCGCATGCGTCCCCCTCAGTTTAATCTGTGAACAAACCAACTTTCATATTGGCAGTCGTGTAAATTTCTTTGCCATCGGCAAACATGCGGCCATCGGCCATGCCTAGTTTTAATTTGCGATTTATAACACGGGTAAAGTCAACATGGTAGTTGATCGTTTTGACTTTTGGGGTCACCATATCCGTAAATTTAACCTCGCCAACACCTAAGGCGCGTCCACGCCCTGGCATGCCACGCCAGCCAAGATTAAAGCCAGTTAATTGCCATAAGGCATCCAAGCCCAAGCAGCCCGGCATAACCGGATCACCTGGGAAGTGACATTTAAAAAACCACAGCTCTGGATTAACATCAAGCTCCGCAATTACATGGCCCTTGCCATGCAAGCCACCGTCTTCGCTAATTTCTGTAACGCGATCCATCATAAGCATGGGAGGTTTGGGCAATTGTGCGTTCCCATGACCAAACAGTTCGCCACGGGCACATTTTAATAGGCCTTCTTTGTCGAATGTCGTCGGGAAATCTGATGGCATGATTGGTTCCTGCATTTTAGAATGAATTACTAGTGCGTTATATATACGTCTCAGGTTACGAGGCAAGGGCAGCAGATTTTGAACATTCCACAAAGCTTGCGGCAAAAATGCACGATTTGCCATTGAAAATTAACGCTAAGGCGTCATAATAATCCTATGGACCTTACCGAAAGTCATTTTTACTCAATTGAAACTGTCGGCCAATGGTTGGCTAAGGGCGGTTTGCGCCCAACGCGACAACGGGAGGTTTTGGCGCAGCATCTTATAGGTGATGGCCAAAATCGCCATGTAACCGCCGAAAGTCTGTTTGTTGCAAGCAACAATCATGAAGTTAAAGTTTCGCTTGCTACGGTTTACAACACACTTCGTGCGTTTTGTGATGCGGGCCTCATGCGTGAAATCACAGTGGATGGTGCAAAAAGTTATTTTGATACTAATATGACAGATCACCCGCATTTTTACTGGGAAGATACCTTTGAACTCGTCGATGCTCCGGCAGACCAGTTAAAGATTAGCGTTTTGCCCAAGGCACCTGCAGGCGCGGAGATTGCTAAAGTTGATGTGGTTATCAGGTTGCGGCGTAAATCCTAAGCGCACTCGATCAACCGAAGTAAAGCCCTTTAATGCAGTAATCGAGCAGAGCATTGCCAAATTGGCATGCATTGCAAGGGGCAATTTGACAGGGTATCAGAAAAGAAATTCAGGGTGAGTCAAAAAGGACGTGGCAATGGCCGATGCGAAAAAGCTATTTATCAAAACATACGGATGTCAGATGAATGTCTATGATAGTGAGCGGATGGCCGAGACGCTAGGTGCTCAGGGTTATGTTCACACGGACACAGCAGATGATGCGGATATGATTTTACTAAATACCTGCCATATCCGCGAAAAAGCAGCGGAGAAAGTTTATTCTGAGCTGGGCAAGTTCAAAGGCCTTAAGGCCTCTAACCCCAATCTTAAAATTGCTGTGGCTGGCTGTGTGGCCCAGGCTGAAGGCGCTGAGATTATCCGCCGTCAACCAATGGTGGATTTGGTTGTGGGGCCGCAATCTTATCACAAGTTGCCCCAGATGGAAGCACGGGTGCAAACTGGCAAGCGTGCATTGGATACCGATTTTCCGGAAGAAGACAAATTTGATTATCTGACAAAACGGCCTGAAGCCAAGCGAGGCCCAACAGCGTTTTTGACCGTACAAGAAGGCTGTGACAAGTTTTGTGCATTTTGCGTAGTACCTTATACACGGGGCGCTGAAGTCAGCCGCGCGGCAGATCGGGTTTTTTCTGAGGCAGCTGATCTTGTGAAACGTGGCGTACGTGAAATCACACTGTTGGGTCAAAATGTGAATGCATATCATGGGCATGACCGCGGCTTGGCTGGATTGATCTGGCAATTGTCAGAGATATCTCAATTGGAACGTATTCGCTTCACGACCAGCCACCCGAATGATATGGACGACGCATTGATCGAGGCTCATGGTACCTGTGATAAACTGATGCCCTACCTGCACTTACCAGTGCAATCAGGCAGTGACCGAATTCTCAAAGCTATGAACCGTAAACACACCCGTGACAGTTATTTCAGATTAGTAGATCGTATCCGCATAGCCCGTCCTGATCTTTTGCTGTCTGGTGATTTTCATTGTGGGGTTTCCAGGTGAGACTGATCAAGATTTTGCAGATACCTTAGATTTGGTGCGCCAGGTTGGCTATGGTCAGGCGTATTCGTTCAAATACTCCGCCCGCCCGGGCACACCTGCCGCTGAAAAAGATGGTATTGAGCCTGCAGTAGCTTCTGAGCGATTGCAGGAATTGCAAGCCTTGTTGTACGAACAGCAATATGCAGCCCAAGTCGCTATGGTTGGGCGTGAGGTCAAAGTCTTGTTCGAGAAAAAGGGCCGCCGTGAAGGTCAGTTGATTGGAAAGTCTGAATATCTGCACGCGGTGCATGCGGTGGCTCCAGATCATATGTTAGGCGAAGTTGTGCGTGTGCGGATCATGAAGGATATGACAAACTCTCTAACTGGTGAAGTTCTTGGATGAACTTGTTTTGCTACTAAATTTTAGATATAGTTGCTTGTACTAATCTGCAATTAAATTAAATCTTAGCACCTAAGATTGGTTTTTTGTTTCTACCTTATAGCACTCTTGCTACATTCAATTTATATGTTACGAATCCACACTGACTTTAATAGGGGACATCATTGGCAGACGACGCCCTAACACCTACCGCCGCTCAAAATGAAACTCGAATTGAATTTCCGGACAACCGTCTGTTAGCCGAACTCTGTGGTGAGTTTGATAGAAATCTAACTACAATTGAAACTGACCAATCATTACAAATAGTGCGTCGTGGCAATTTGCTTATTCTGGTGGGTGATACTAGTGCTTGCATGCAGACAGCTTCTATTTTGCAATCTTTGTACGTCAGGCTTGAGCAAGGTCGGAATGTACTGCCGGCGGATGTAGCCGCTGAGCTGAGGATGAATGTGATTAGTAGTGATGTAATAAAAACCGATAAACAGATGGAAATGTTTCGCGGTGGACCGGTTGAAATTAAAACTCGAAAAAAACTTGTTGAGCCACGTACTGCGGCGCAAAAAGCATATGTTCAGGCCTTGCTCAAAAATGAGTTGTCCTTTGGAATTGGCCCGGCTGGCACTGGTAAAACCTATTTAGCTGTTGCTGTGGCTGTGTCGATGTTCATCACGGGCCGCGTGGATAAGATTATCTTGTCACGACCTGCCGTTGAGGCGGGCGAGCGTTTGGGGTTTTTGCCTGGTGACATGAAGGAAAAAGTTGATCCGTACATGCAGCCGCTCTACGATGCTTTGAACGATTTTTTACCGGCTAAGCAAATGGCCAAGCTTATGGATGACAAAGCCATTGAGATTGCCCCGCTGGCGTTTATGCGCGGGCGCACTTTGGCAAATGCATTTGTAGTGCTGGATGAGGCGCAAAACGCTACATCAATGCAGATGAAAATGTTTTTGACCCGCTTGGGTGAAGGTAGCCGCATGGTCATTACTGGGGACCGCACTCAGATCGATTTGCCGCGTGGGGTCCAGTCTGGTCTGGCGGATGCTGAACGGTTGCTTGGAGCTATCCCTAAGATCAGCTTTAACTATTTTACTTCTAAAGATGTGGTCCGGCATCCTTTGGTTGCGGCTATTATTGACGCCTACGAGGCGGATATGTCATGAGCCTCAACTATGATTTTGTAGTTAAAGACTGGCGCTGGGATGCTGAAGAACTTTCTGAGATTGGCGCAAGAGTAGCCGTCGCCCTGTCGGATCATCTGGCGTTTCCCGATATGGCTAGTGCTGTAGTAATGGCCTGTGATGACAAAAAAATTGCTAACCTAAACCAAAGTTTTAGAGGCAAACTCCAACCAACAAATGTGCTGTCATGGCCGTCTGTTGAGTTGGCCGCCAAAATACCTGGGGAGCGCCCTGTATTAGCTACAGACGCAGAACTGGGCGACATAGCCATAGCTTTTGAGACCTGTATTGGTGAAGCTTGCGCGGCCAACCTTGCAATTGTGGACCATATTGCCCATTTGCTCATTCATGCGACGTTGCATCTTCTTGGCTATGATCACATAGAAGACACGGATGCAGAATTGATGGAGCAAATAGAAATAGATGTACTTGCCAAGCTCAGCATTTCTAATCCATACAGAGTAAATGTTGGAACGCAATGAATGGTACTATGCCACATATAGATGATAAAAGTGGTGTTTCTGATGCTAGCGTTGACCCGCCAAGTACAGGTTTACACGCGCTGGGCTTCTGGGGTCGACTGAAATGGTCTCTTCTGGGACAGCTTCCTGATGCTAAAAATAAAGTGCATCTAGGGAGGCTGGGTGAAAATACTAGTCTTGGCATCTGGAACCTTCGTCAACTACGTGTCGAAGATGTTATGGTGCCCAAGGCTGATATCAAATCTGTACCTGTGACAATTGCAAAAGAAGATCTTGTAAATGTGTTCCGCGATAGCGGATTGACGCGGTTGCCAGTTTATAATGGTACTTTGGACACACCTTCAGGCTTTGTGCATTTGAAAGATATTGCACTAAAGCATGGTTTCGACGGGTCAGGTGGCCGTTTGGCACTAAAGACCATGCTTCGGCCTTTGCTATTTGTTCCGCCTTCGATGCCCATCGGCGTACTGCTGGCAAAGATGCAAGCGGATCGTATTCATATGGCACTTGTGGTTGATGAATATGGTGGCACGGATGGGCTAGTGACTATTGAGGATTTGATCGAACAGGTGATTGGTGAAATTGAAGATGAGCATGATCCAGATGAAGGCGCTTTTTGGATCATTGAAAAACCTGGATGCTACTTGGCTCAAGCTAAAACGCCATTGGATGAATTTCAGCTAGAAATTGGCCGTGATCTTTCAGACGTTGAAGAAGTGGATGCTGAGGAGGTGGATACGCTCGGTGGCTTGGTGTTCATGTTGCTGGGACGTGTCCCTGCGCGTGGCGAGGTGATCAATCACCCTGCCGGTGTAGAGTTTGAAATTGTTGATGCCGACCCCCGACGCGTCAAAAGGCTCAGGGCCCATGTTAGACAAGACGATCCCTATTAATTTTTGGGATCAGGCACCGCGTTGGCTTCGGTTGTCAATGGTTTTTGCGGCAGGGGGATTAGCTGGATTAGGCCAGGCGCCCTTTGATGTTCCAATACTTACGCTCTTCGGACTTGGGTTAGGTATTTGGGCTGTAGGTCAGTCATTAACACACTCCCATTTTGCACACGGCTGGATGTTAGGTGTTGGTTATTTTGCCGTGACACTGACTTGGATTATGCAGCCGTTTTTGGTGGATTGGCAGGCGACTGGCTGGATGGCCCCCTTTGCGCTTACGGCTATGGCAGCTGGTTTGGCGGTGTTTTGGGGTGCTGCTTTTGCGATTGTTAGGGGCCGCAAACCACTGCTGATCTGTGTGGCGCTCTTTGCAGCTGAATTGGCCAGGACTTATTTGTTTACAGGGTTTCCCTGGGCGTTGATTGGCTATGTTTGGATTGATACGCCCCTGTATCAATTGGCCGCTTTTATTGGGCCACATGGCATGACATTACTGACAATTACCATGGCCTACTGGTTAGCCCACGCGTGGTCGCCATATAGGTTGGGCCTGATTGCATTGGCGGTAATTCTGCAATTAACTCCAAACATTGAGGCGTTTGCGCCCCCACATAGTGTCGCAGTTGTACGCCTCATTCATCCCAACGTGGCACAAGCTGACAAATGGAATCCAGATCGGATGGAAGGTATATATCAACGCCACATTGAATTGATGGATACGGAGGCGGGCGTAGATCTTATCGTTTGGCCTGAAACATCGGTCTACTTGCCGATCCCAATGGCACAAAGTGAGATTGCAGCAGCTGCCCAAGGCGCCTACGTCATCGTTGGATACCAAAGTAATTCTTCTGATAACCAATATTTTAATACTCTTGGCATCATTTCTCCAAAGGGTGACCTGGAAGCGGAATATCACAAAAGCCGTTTGGTGCCGTTTGGGGAGTATATACCTTTTGCAGGGCTGGCCGCATTCTTTGGAGTGCAACGCGATATGTTTTCTTTTGGTGACGGTCCTTCCACCGTGTACCTTCCTGGTGTTGGTAACATTCAACCTTTGATTTGTTACGAGGGCATTTTTCCACAGTTTGTAGGCCACACTGATATTAGGCCGGATCTGCTGGTTCTCATTACCAATGATGCATGGTTTGGAAAGGGGCAGGGTCCTGCGCAGCATTTTGCCCAAGCCCGGGCACGCGCTATTGAGTTGGGCTTGCCCATGGTCCGGGTCGCTAATCGTGGTGTGAGCACTGTTATAGACGGAAACGGCGCATATGGTGCCAGTTTGCAGGTTGACGACGCTGGTTTTATTGATCTGGCCATACCTGCTAGCCTGCCACCTACCTTTTTTGCTAAATATCCATGGGTCATAACGTTTCTTATGACTTTATTTTTGGTAAGCGTCGCTTTGGTCAAGCGCCCAAGAATATGAAGATTGACGCCACTATATGGGTGTTCTAAAAGAACGCTGCTGTGACGGCTTCCTGGAACAGCTTACATTTTACTGGAGCACTCCCAATGACAAGATCAAATTTTATTTTTACCTCAGAGTCTGTTTCTGAAGGCCACCCAGACAAGTTATGTGACCGCATATCGGACGCCGTTTTGGACGCTTTTTTAGCAGAGGAGCCTGAAGCACGGGTTGCTGCTGAGACATTTGCAACTACCAACCGGGTGGTTATTGGTGGTGAGGTTGGCCTCACCGACCAAGCCAAGTTGTCGCAATATATGGGCCAAATTGAGCAAATTGCTCGCGATTGCATCAAAGATATCGGCTATGAACAAGATAAATTCCACTGGAACACAGTCGAAATTACCAATTTGCTGCATGAACAATCAGCGCATATTGCGCAGGGTGTGGATGCAGGGTCTGACAAGGACGAAGGCGCGGGCGATCAAGGCATTATGTTTGGTTACGCCACTACTGAAACTACAGAGTTAATGCCAGCTCCGATACAGTACGCGCATGCAATCTTGCGGCGTTTAGCGGAAGTTCGGAAAAACGGCACCGAACGGGATCTTGGTCCTGACGCAAAATCGCAGCTGTCTTTGCGCTATGTTGATGGTAAGCCAGTTGAGGTCACATCGATTGTTCTGTCCACGCAGCACACCTCAGAAGACCAAGATAGTTCCTATATTAGGGGCATTGTTGAGCCTTATATTCGTGAAGTTATTCCCGCGGAATGGATCACAGCCAATACAGAATGGTGGGTCAACCCAACAGGCACCTTCGTGATTGGTGGACCGGATGGCGATGCAGGCCTAACAGGCCGAAAGATCATTGTGGATACATACGGTGGGGCGGCACCCCATGGCGGTGGTGCATTTTCTGGTAAAGATCCAACCAAGGTGGACCGTTCTGCTGCCTATGCTTCACGCTATTTGGCCAAAAACGTTGTGGCTGCAGGCATGGCTGATCGTTGCACCTTGCAATTGGCTTACGCTATTGGCGTTTCAAAGCCCTTGTCGATCTACGTGGATACACACGGGACAGGACAGGTTCCTGATGAAGAGATTGAACGTGCCATAGCCCAATGCATGGATCTCACCCCGCGTGGTATTCGTGAGCATTTGGGTCTGAATCTTCCGATCTACCAACGTACCGCAGCTTATGGCCACTTTGGCCGTGATCCTGAGGCTGATGGTGGTTTCAGTTGGGAAAAAACTGATCTGGTTGAAGCATTGGAAAAAGCCGTTTAGGGTCAGGAACGCTTTTGCGTACTCTGATGAATTACAAAATCAGGGTGTGCTTTGGCACACCCTTTTGTTTGAGAGAAAGCAATGGATCACCGAAATTTTTATGGGCGCATCAAGGGTAAAGCCCTGAACGCAGCTCAGGACCGTTATTTGGATGAAGATTTACCAAAGTTGTCTGTCGCGGGAATTACTCGTGAGGAAAACCCAGAGCGGAAGCTTTTGGACATTCATCAGCTTGCCGGTAGCCGACCACTTTGGCTGGAGGTTGGTTTTGGAGGTGGTGAGCATTTGGTCCATCAAGCGCTCCATAACCCTGGTGTGCAGTTTTTGGGGGTTGAGCCCTATGTGAACGGTGTGGCGATGCTTTTAGGTAAGATGCGCAATGCCGGTGTGGCCAATATTAAGTTGCATATGGGTGATGCGCGCAATCTCATGGATGTTTTGCCAGACGGGAGTGTCAGCAAAGCGTTTTTGCTTTACCCAGACCCTTGGCCTAAAATGCGCCATCATCGTCGCCGTTTTGTGACACAAGAACATCTTATCCCGTTGAGTAAATGCTTGAAACCCGGCGCGGAGTTTCGCGTAGCCACTGATATTGAAGACTATGTGCGCCAAACCCTGCAAGAAGTGCCAAGGGCTGGGTTCGAATGGCTGGCTGAAGGGCCAGAAGACTGGCGCGCGCCTTGGGGTGATTGGATCGCCACGCGTTATGAGCAGAAAGCCGTGCGCGAAGATCGCATTCCACACTATATGACATTTAGAAAATCATAGATTGATGGAACCTGAAGTGTGGACCTCAGTTGGCTTGGGCGTTATCACTCATCCAACTAAATAGGGGACCTATATGTCAGGCCATGGCGCAGCGATACCAATGACATCGCAAAAATCTGACCCGTTGACGGGACAGGCAGATGTGCCTGGGGATAAATCCATCTCACACCGTGCGCTCATTCTAGGTGCGTTGTCTGTGGGCGAGACGCACATTCAAGGTTTGCTTGAGGGAGACGATGTGCTCGACACAGGCAAGGCCATGAGGGCCTTTGGCGCTGAGGTTATCAACCATGGTGGTGGTGCTTGGTCTGTGCATGGCGTGGGCGTGGGCGGATTTGCGGAGCCTGCCCACGTGATTGATTGTGGCAATTCGGGCACCGGGGTGCGCTTGATCATGGGCGCAATGGCAACCTCACCGATTACAGCTACATTTACTGGTGATGGCAGTTTGAATAAACGCCCGATGGGCCGAGTAACCGATCCGTTGTCCTTGTTTGGGGCACAATCGTATGGTCGTTCTGAGGGGCGTTTACCGCTTACGATCGTGGGGGCTCTGGAAGCGATTCCGGTGCGCTACCAAGTGCCGATGCCCTCCGCGCAGGTGAAATCCGCGGTCTTGTTGGCGGGTTTAAATGCGCCGGGCCAAACGGTTGTGATCGAGAAAGAGGCAACGCGGGATCATACGGAGCGCATGCTGGTGGGCTTTGGCGCGGAACTGATGGTTGAAGACACCAAAGAGGGCCGGATGATCACCCTTTCAGGCCTGCCAGAATTGCGCCCGCAGGACATCATCGTACCGCGGGATCCGTCATCGGCGGCCTTTCCCGTTTGTGCGGCATTGATTGTCGAGGGCTCGGACGTACTGGTGCCTAATATTGGGCTCAACCCAACCCGCGCAGGCTTGTTCTATACGTTGCAAGATATGGGGGCCGATCTCACATTTGAGAATATGCGCGAAGAGGGCGGTGAGCCTGTCGCAGATCTGCGCGCTAAATACTCCCCAAATATGCAAGGTATCGAAGTTGCTCCAGAGCGGGCGGCTTCAATGATAGACGAATACCCAATTCTGTCAGTGGTTGCGAGTTTTGCAAGCGGTGTGACGCGGATGCATGGGGTCAAAGAGCTGCGCGTCAAAGAAAGCGACCGTATCGAGGTGATGGCAACGGGCCTGCGCGCGGCGGGTGTCACTGTTGAGGAGGGGCCAGATTGGTGGCATGTGCATGGGCTGGAAGGCTCCGTGCCCGGCGGCGCCGTTGTGGCCACGCATCTTGATCACCGCATCGCTATGTCGTTCTTGATTTTAGGTATGGGGGCCAAAAATGGCATGTCCATTGATGACGGCGTGCCTGTGGCGACGTCATTCCCGATCTTTGAGTCCTTGATGACGCATTTGGGTGCTAGCATTCGCCGGACCCAGCCATGAACGGTTTGGAAATAGGAAGCCGCCTGTGTGGCCAGCTGCATTTCAGCGCACCCGGCCCTCTGCGCCCGGTGATTGCCTGTCATTGCAGCCAATGCCGCAAGACCAGCGGCCATTTTGTGGCGGCCACGTCAGCTGCGCGTGACACCGTTGCGATAAAGGGGGAGGTCACCTGTTATCGCTCTTCACCCCAAGCCCGGCGTGGCTTTTGCGGCATATGTGGTAGTCAGATGTTTTGGGATGGCCCGGGCGAGAATATCGCTATTTTCGCGGGTAGTCTTGATGGGGACACAGGCACGGCATTGGTGGGGCATATCTTCTGCGCTGATAAAGGGGATTATTATCAGATCAATGACGGACTGACCCAAGCTGAGGCGGATGACCCGGCGCTGACAAAACAGTTTTATAAGTGAGTAGTGGTCGAATGAGTTTCACAATCGCCATTGATGGACCCGCTGCCGCTGGAAAAGGCACAATCAGCAAGGCTGTTGCCGCGCATTTTATGATGGCGCATTTGGACACGGGGCTGTTGTACCGGGCGGTTGGGGCTCAAGTGATTGCGGGTTCGGATCCTCTGAAGGTGGCGCAATCTTTACAAGCTGAAGATCTGCAAAGGCCAGGCCTGCGCACTGCAGAGGTGGCGCAAGCCGCGTCGCAGGTTGCGGTGATGGCAGATGTCCGTGCTGAATTGTTGGAGTTCCAGCGCCGGTTTGCGCGGCGCGATGGCGGTGCAGTTTTGGATGGTCGCGACATCGGAACGGTGATCCTCCCTGACGCCGAGGTGAAGCTCTTTGTGACGGCAGATGCCACCATCCGTGCGCAGCGCAGATATAAAGAGCTGCTTGAAGGCGGATTTACAACCAGTTTTGAGCAGGTACTGTCGGATGTCTTGGCGCGCGATACCCGTGACCGAGGCCGCGCCACTGCGCCCATGGTTGTGGCTGCTGATGCAGTTGTGATTGACACTTCAGATATGAGCATGGAAACGGCCATAGCGGCTGCGATTTCTGCGGTCCAAAAAGGGATATCATCATGAGAAAACGTAATTTCCTGCATAGCGTCGCTGAGGTCTCTCGCATGGGGATAGGCGCAATGTCTTTTTCGAATTTTTATGGTGAAGTCAGCCGAGATGAGGTTTTTGCGATATTGGATGCAGCCCGCGATCTGGGTGTGAGCCATATCGATACCGCAAGTATTTACGGTATGGGCGGGTCGGAGAGCCATATTGGGGCCTATCTGGCTAAAAATCCTGAAGCACTCAACTTTTTTCATATTGCCAGCAAGGGGGGGATCACTGACCGCAAAGACCCGAGCCGAATTTTTAACAATGAACCTGCTTATCTTGAGGGTCAGCTTGATGCTAGTTTGGAGCGTATGGGGGTCGAGCAGATTGCTCTTTATTACATCCACCGCCGCGACCCGCATGTGCCGATAGAAGCGGTGACCGAAACACTCGCGGGATTTGTGAAATCCGGTAAGATCGGCGGCTTCGGTTATTCTGAGATATCTCCAACCTCGCTAAAGGCTGCCCATGCTGTACATCCGGTCGCGGCGGTTCAATCAGAATATTCCTTATCCACCCGGACCCCTGAACTTGGCATGGTCCAAACTTGTGCGGCGCTAGGAACGACCTTTGTCGCTTTTTCACCAGTGGGCCGCAGTTTGTTGACCGATAAGCCACATGGGCTCGAGAAGGCGCAGAACATGCCGTTTTTGGCGAAGAACCCCCGCTTTACAGAGCCTAATTTGGGCATGAACATTGTGGCCACTGCCCCTTTCCGCGCGCTGGCGGCTAATTTTGGCCTGACTGCAGCCGGGCTGGCGATTGCTTGGTGTCTTGCCAAAGGCGACCATATTTTGCCGATCCCCGGGACTCGCAATGTTGAACACTTCAAAGGCTTGGTAGCAGGCAGCAACTATGGGTTAAGTGCTGAAGAACTGAGTGCGGTTGAGGCCGTCTTGCCTATTGGTTGGGTTAATGGCGATCGCTATTCAGAGGAGCAATGGGTAGGGCCTGAACGCTACGCCTAAGATTGCTGGCGCGTCAACTGGGCGTCCAATGCTGCGTTGAACTCTGCGATGGGCATGCCAATACTCAAAGCCCTGCGGCACAAAGCAGCCTGTGTTTCGGGAGCCAATCCGTCGATGGGGGGATCCGTGTCCAGATTGGTTGGGAAGGAATAGCCTTCCGAACAGGCTGAAATTGCTGCGTCCATTTCTAGCTGGTTAAGCCCATGATTCTCAACGATTAATACTTCGTAAAGTCGCCGGGTCATATCAAATCGATCGAGATTTTCCATCGCCCGTCCAAAGGCTGAAGACACTTGCAGAAGATTTGCCATGCGCTGGATATTTGCGCTCACATTGGCGCCGCCTGCGTGATATAGCGCTGGGCTAAAAAACAGCACGTCCCCTTTTGCCAAGGGCACTTGCACGTGATGCTCCTCAAAATAGACACGAAAGTCAGGCTGGGTGAAGGCGAGATAGCCGTGACTGTAGGTCTGGCTAAATGGTAAAAGCTTTGTTGGCCCGCTTTCAATAGGCATATCCGCATGGGCTACCGCCCCTTGCAGGGTTAACACTGGCGACAAGTCGTGCACATGTGCAGGATAGCTGGCCGCAACGTCACTGGATTGAAAGCCTAAGTGATAATCACGGTGTGGGCTTTGCGCCGCGCCGCTGGGGCGCACAAGATTGATCTGCGCGGTCATTTGATAATTGGGGCCTAGCCAGGCCTGACATGCGGTGTTGATGGCAAGGTTGCCAAAATATTGCGCAAATACCAGCGGATCGTATTGGCAAAGCTTTTGTGCAGAATTCCAGATGCGATCATTGGCGCCGGAAGCTGCGAAGTGATCGGCTTTGTCGCTTGTGGCCACTTTCTCATCGGCAATGATCTTGTCGTAGATCGCGGTAGCAGCGTCTATGGAGCCTGTGTCTGCATAGGCATTTTTAAGTACCAAGACCCCGGCGGTGTTGCGCAATACATCAGCCCATTCGGCCCGAAGCGTTTGGGTGTTGCCTGTCATATCTAACCGGCTGATATCGTAGATAGGCACATTTTTTTGAATGTCATGGGCCTGCGGCACGTCTTGGTTGGTAAGCTGCCGCTCTACCTGTTTGGCAAATCGGTCTAAATTGCAGTCTGTGGGGGAAAGATAGGTTTGCATGATAGGCTCCGAGTGTGATGTTGTGGTCAGGTTAGCCATTATTTGGGTTGCGGGATGGGGCAAAATACCTCAAAAAAACCTCAATGGTACATCAATTCGCCCTTAAAGAGGTTGCTTTGCAATCGGGTCTTAGTCTGGCCACTGTCGATCGGGCACTGCACGGGCGGGCGAATGTCAGTGCGCAGACCGCGCGGCGGGTGCAGGCTGCTATGTGTGAGTTGGCCCAGCAAGAGGGGCAATTGGCGGTCCGTGGTCGGCGGATGTTTGTGGATATTGTGGTTGAGGCGCCGCGCCGGTTTTCTGATGAGCTGCGCCATGCGGTGCTAAAGGTCTTGCCTCGGTTCACTCCAGCGGTGATCCGGCCTAGATATCACTTCGCTGAGGATATTGATCCTATCAAAACAGTTGAAATTATGGCGCGCATCGCAAGGCGTGGCAGCCAGGGTATTATTTTGAAAGCCCAGAATGTTGCGCCGATATGCGCTGAGATTGTCCGTTTGGCGGTGCTGAAAATTCCCGTGGTGACCGTGTTTACCGATTGCCTAGGTAGTGGGCGTTTGGCCTATGCGGGGCTGAACAATAAAAATGCCGGGCGTACAGCGGCCTATCTGTTTTCCCAAAGTGTGCAGGGGCGGGCAGGGACTGTTATCACCACCACCTCGCGCAGCCAGTTTCAAGGCGAAGAGGCGCGGGCCTTGGCCTTTGCAGGTGAGATGGCGCGCCTATGCCCAAATGTCAGTTTAATAGATGCTAGCGGCGGGGCTGGCCTGGCATTGGGGACAGCGGCCAAAATCACAGCGGCAGTTCAAGGATTGGATCGATTGCTGGGGGTGTATTCGATGGGTGGCGGCAACGCGGCGATTCTTGCGGCTTTGTCGGCTATAGATCTCCGACCTGATCTATATGTCGCACATGACTTGGATCGTGAAAACCGGCAATTGCTGCGCCAAGGCAAAGTCGAGTTTGTGTTGCATCATGATCTGAGTGCTGATCTTGATTTTGCTTTTCAGCATATCACTGCATTTCACAGGCTGCGGCCGCCGATGCCTGAGGGCGGTACAGCTGATGTGCAAATTATCACACCGGCCAATTGCCCTGAGCTCTAGGCAGCAGAACCTGCGTACTTATTAGTGATCTGGAGATGATCGAAAAAGCTGATCGAAAGTGAAAAATAGTGGGGCTGTTGCAGATGGGCTTTGACCGTCGGCTCGGTGGCGTTGCGAATCTCTACGATGAAATCACGATCACGATATGGCTTGGCAAGCATGGAAACCTTGATCAACAGATGGCTATGATTACTGTTTTGGGCATGGTGTGATCCGGGTTTTCCAGCACCCATGGCAGAATTCTGGGCATTTATGGTGTCCTCAATGGTAGCCAAAACCTCTTGAGATTCAAATTGCAGATCTGGTAAGTATTTTATATTAAAAGTTGGCTTTTGGCTGTCCCCTTTTGCAATACGGCATTGGCGATGAGGTCTTGCAAGATTGCAAATTCCAGCCTATACGCTGCTCTGTCCAAACGGCGGAAACAGTTGCGGATTTCAGGTATTGCAGTAGGGCCGGCTTCCACCGGCCCTTCTTGGTATTCTAAATCTGGTTTGCGTGTTGGACCAATGCAACTCAAGACCGGCGGAGACAACCGCACGGCCAGAAACAAAAACGTAAGGATTAAACGCCACATGGCAAGCGTAACAATGGAGGAATTCGAAGCCCTTCTGCAAGAAAGCTTCGAAGTTGACACACCTGAAGAGGGTACAGTTGTCAAAGGCAAAGTCATCGCAATCGAAGCGGGGCAAGCGATAATCGACGTGGGCTACAAAATGGAAGGCCGCGTGGATATTAAAGAATTCGCAGATCCAGGCGAATCTCCAGAAATTTCAGTAGGTGACGTGGTCGAAGTTTTCCTGCGTGCTGCTGAAAACTCCAAAGGTGAGGCTGTAATTAGCCGTGAAATGGCTCGCCGTGAAGAAGCTTGGGATCGTTTAGAAAAAGCTTATGCCGACGAGGAGCGGGTTGATGGCGCTATCTTTGGCCGGGTTAAAGGTGGCTTTACAGTTGACCTCGGCGGCGCGGTGGCGTTCCTACCAGGCAGCCAAGTTGACGTACGCCCTGTGCGTGATGCTGGCCCATTGATGGGCCTGAAGCAACCTTTTCAAATTTTAAAAATGGACCGCCGTCGTGGAAATATCGTTGTATCCCGTCGTGCAATCTTGGAAGAATCCCGTGCTGAACAGCGCGCTGAAGTCATTGGAAAATTGGCTGAAGGCGACAATGTTGATGGTGTTGTGAAAAACATCACTGAATACGGTGCGTTTGTGGATCTTGGCGGCGTAGACGGCCTGCTGCACGTCACTGATATGGCTTGGCGTCGTGTGAACCACCCATCAGAAATCTTGACAATTGGCGAAACCGTCAAAGTTCAGGTTGTCAAAATCAACAAAGAAACTCATCGCATCAGCCTCGGCATGAAACAGTTGATGGACGACCCGTGGGATATTGTTAGTGTCAAATATCCACTGGCTTCGCAGCATAAAGGCCGCGTAACAAATATTACCGATTATGGTGCATTTGTTGAACTTGAAGCAGGTGTTGAAGGTTTGGTCCACGTGTCTGAGATGTCTTGGACTAAGAAAAATGTACACCCAGGTAAAATTGTATCAACTTCCCAAGAAGTTGATGTGATGGTTCTGGAAATTGATGGCGTTAAGCGTCGCGTTTCCCTGGGATTGAAACAGACTCAGCGTAATCCATGGGAAGTGTTCGCAGAGCAAAACCCTGAGGGTAGCCAAGTTGAAGGTGAAGTTAAAAACATCACCGAATTTGGTTTGTTCATTGGCTTAGAAGGCGATATCGATGGTATGGTCCACCTGTCAGATTTGACATGGGAAGGCCGTGGCGAAGATGTGATCAGCGAATATCGCAAAGGTGACATGGTTCAGGCTGTTGTTTCTGAGGTGGATGTTGAGAAAGAACGCATTAGTTTGTCTGTCAAAGCATTAGGCGGTGACAAATTTGCTGACGCAGTTGGTGGCGTAAAGCGTGGTTCGATAATCACTGTTGAAGTAACTGCGATAGAAGAGGGTGGCGTTGAAGTTGAGTACGAAGGAATGAAATCTTTCATCCGCCGTTCTGATCTCTCACGGGACCGTGCAGAGCAACGCCCAGACCGCTTTGGTTTAGGTGATAAGGTTGACGTACGAGTGACTAACATTGACGCGAAGACGCGTCGTTTGGGCCTGTCAATCAAAGGTCGCGAGATTGCAGAAGAAAAAGAAGCTGTGGAGCAGTATGGGTCTTCCGACTCAGGTGCTTCATTGGGCGACATTTTGGGTGCAGCACTTAAAACAGAAGAATAATATCTTAGATATTAATAAAAATTATAATAAAGCCCCGCTTCGGTGGGGCTTTATCGAATCAAATAACTAAGAATGTTGACTTAAGTCTTAATAATTTTCTTAAAATTCTAGAAAAAATACTTTGAGAGGCTCATAAGAGGCTCATAGGAGAGTTATTTACTTACTAAAATCATCGTAAATGCGATTTTATGCACATAACTTTAAAACAGTAGGTTCACAGGGATGCTACTTTTCCTATACCGTAAATACAGGTCTTGGGTGGCCCATAGTTTTTTGTTTGAATGGGGGTAACATGATTCGGTCAGAATTAGTCCAGAAACTTGTGGACGAAAATCCGCATCTACATCAGCGCGATGTTGAGCGTATTGTAAGCACAATTTTTGAAGAGATTATCAATACTATGGCAGGCGGTGATCGCGTTGAGCTGCGCGGCTTCGGAGCATTCTCTGTCAAGAAACGGGAATCGCGCACTGGCCGAAATCCTCGTACAGGCGAGTCTGTAGCGGTTGAGGAAAAACACGTTCCGTTTTTCAAGACAGGTAAGCTTCTGCGAGACCGCCTCAACGGAAAATAAAATGCGTTATCTGCGGTACTTTGTTTTGGGGTTTATTGCGGTAGGGCTGGTTATCGTAGCACTTGCCAATAGGGGTAATGTTATTCTGAATCTTATTCCAGAGCTATTAGGAGATTTAATAGGATTTAACGTTCAAGTACGAGTGCCTCTTTTTATCGTAATTTTTTTAGGTGTTGGAGCCGGGTTATTAATCGGTTTCGTCTGGGAATGGCTACGAGAAATGAAGCACCGCAACGCGGCCAAATCTGAACATCGCCAAGTGGTGCGCTTGGAGCGCGAAGTTACAAAATTGAAAACTGAAACGGTCAAAGAACAGGACGATATTCTGGCGATCCTTGACGGGGGGTCTTGAGCTTAATGCGTATTCAGTCAAAGCTATGTGGCCTTACCACAATTCAAGATATTGACGCTGCAGCCAAGGCTGGTGCGGCCTATGTGGGGTTCGTATTTTTTTCTAAGTCTCCTCGTAACTTGGACATTAAAAAGGCTAGAGAGCTGGCGCTGCGCGTTCCCGTAGGAATCGTTAAGGTTGCGCTTGTGGTTAATGCGGATAATGCACTCCTCGATAAGATAACGACTTGTGTGCCACTGGACATGTTGCAATTGCATGGGATGGAAAGCCCTGAGCGGGTTGCAGAGGTGAAAGTGCGCTATGGTTTGCCAGTCATGAAGGCTTTAGGCATTGCCACTATGGAGGATATTAGGCGGGCACAAAGTTACGCGTTCGCTGCAGATCAGCTTTTATTGGACGCAAAGCCGTTGTCTGGGCATGATTTGCCCGGTGGTAATGGCCTGTCTTTTGACTGGATGCTCTTGCATGGTGAAACGTGGTCTGTGCCTTGGATGCTTGCTGGTGGTTTGACACCCGCCAATGTTGCAGAGGCTGTACAGCTATCTGGTGCTCAGCACGTTGACGTTAGTTCTGGCATTGAAATTACTCCTGGCCAAAAAAGCCCTGAATTGATGGCTGAATTTGTGGTACAGGCAAATAGTCAAAACACCGCAGGTTGACCGTAGGGTCTTTACCTTACATATCACCGGCGCTACCTCTAAATAATATTCTCAAGGGAGATAAAAATGGCTGATGATCTGTTTAACAGCTTCATGACAGGCCCAGATGAACAAGGCCGTTTTGGCAATTTTGGTGGGCGCTTTGTATCAGAAACTCTGATGCCGTTAATTTTAGATCTTGAAGCGCAATATGAGTTTGCAAAAACAGATGATAGTTTTTGGGCTGAGATGCAGGATCTGTGGACCAATTACGTTGGGCGCCCGAGCCCCCTTTATTATGCAGACCGTTTGACCAAACACTTGGGTGGCGCGAAAGTGTATCTTAAACGTGATGAGTTGAACCACACTGGGGCACATAAGATTAATAATGTTTTGGGTCAGATTATTTTGGCCCGCCGCATGGGAAAAACCCGTATTATTGCTGAAACAGGTGCGGGCCAGCATGGTGTGGCAACGGCCACCGTTTGTGCAAAATTTGGATTAAAATGTATCGTTTATATGGGTGCTCATGATGTTGAGCGCCAAGCCCCTAATGTTTTTCGCATGAAACTTTTAGGTGCCGAAGTTGTGCCTGTGACCTCCGGCCGTGGTACATTGAAAGACGCCATGAATGATGCACTGCGCGATTGGGTTACTAATATTCACGACACATTCTATTGCATTGGTACTGTGGCGGGACCACACCCTTATCCAGCGATGGTACGTGATTTTCAGGCAATCATTGGCAAGGAAACGAAGGAGCAGATGCTTGGGCAAGAAGGCCGTTTGCCTGATACCTTGATAGCTGCCATTGGGGGAGGATCCAATGCCATGGGGCTGTTTTTCCCGTTCCTTGACGACAAAGAAGTAGAAATCATCGGTGTGGAAGCCGGTGGTAAGGGCGTGAATTCGAAAATGGAACATTGCGCCTCTCTGACTGGTGGGCGCCCAGGGGTCTTACATGGAAATCGCACCTATCTCTTGCAGGATGATGATGGTCAAATTTTAGAAGGATTCTCGATTTCTGCTGGCTTAGATTACCCAGGTATAGGACCAGAGCATGCATGGCTGCATGAAATTGGTCGTGCAAAATATGTATCAATCACAGATGTGGAGGCGCTAGAGGCGTTCCAACTGTGCTGTGAGCTTGAGGGGATTATTCCTGCGCTTGAGCCCAGCCATGCACTGGCGCATGTGATGAAAATAGCCCCAACTTTTCCAAGTGACCACCTGATCTGCATGAATATGTGTGGTCGTGGCGATAAGGACATTTTCACTGTGGCTGCCGCCTTGGACATCACAATGAACAACGGTGCATAGCCGACCTCTATAGTCACTAACTGTGAACAGTTACGGGCCGGCTATCATACCAAGCCTTTAATTTATTGAGCTGCGTAGAGCCTCAAGACCTCTATCGGCACAACTTCCATAGCTTTTTGATGGGTTGAGGCAAGTTGAACCTGTGGCGCACAGCCCTCTTGATGGGCCTGCAAAAAGCGTCCCGCACACAAGCACCAACTGTCGCCCGGGTTCAGGCCTGGAAAGCTAAACTCTGGTCGCGGCGTGCTGAGGTCATTGCCAAGATATTTTGAAAAGGCCAAAAATTCAGCGGTCATCACAACGCAAACTGTATGGCTGCCCGCATCTTCTGCGCAGGTGTTGCAAGATCCATCTCTGAAAAACCCGGTGAGAGGGTTTTTGGAACAGGCGGCCAAAGGCAGGCCAATCACATTGATTTCAAAGTCTTTTTGCATGCTATGCACCTTCCAGAGTTGGGGACGTCCAATCGATCCACTGCTATGTAAATTCATACGGCCGAGGGTGATAGATTCGTCATTTTGCCACATGTCTAGCTGCATACCCGCGCTGGGACCATGGCCGTCTGCTTCTATTCTCAGCCAAGCCGCAGGATAATGCGCTCGGGTCCTGTTTTTGAGATAATGTCCCTCACCAGTTCTTTTTCTTTGGTTGGAAAATATTGTCACGCAACAGTCGAATAAATCAAATGGCAATACTCCGTTTGGTCCCACGCTGGTCTGGTTATCTAGCCACTTGCGTTGGCTTTGGCGGGACAGGGCGGCGCAAGAGCTATGGTGGCATCGGTATTGGTAGCCTTTCGAGCGGATCGGCCCAAATATAGGCTTGTAGACGCAGCAGATCTTCAGGCCGCGTAACCTCTAAGGGCGTGAGGGTCACATCCTTACGCATCATGCACAATTGAGACAGCTGCAGGTGGGAAGCTCTCGGGCCATTGGGGTGCCAGGACAATTAAACTCTTTGCCGGCCCATAGTTTGGGCCCACATTAAGGTGGAATTAGTTAAATTTTAAATTGATCTCGCACTGGTGCCCAGTCCAGAGACGATCAAATTTTCCCTGGTATGAGCTTTCAGCTAGTGGGTCGCCGCGATCAGGCCAGCGGCGCGGCGCACTTCATTGGTCTGCGGCGTTCTGTTTATAAACTCTGCTAAAAAGGTTTCATGTTTAGAAAATACCAGGCTCAATAGTGGCGGATGCATGCCACCTGCGTGCCGCAAAGGCAGGTTGTCAGCTAAGGGGAAGAGCGATCCTGCTGTGCGGCAACTATGAGCAGAGCGGGGATAAATCAAGGGCAGCAGATGGCGCAGCAGCCGCGCTGTGAGAGTGGCGCCAAATTGCACGCAGAAACTGGCTTTCTGTTCGAAGTATGCGTTCATTTAAACTTATCTAAAAGACGTTGCATAGGGCTGTGAGTTTCTGCAACCAGAGGCTTGGGATCTACGGCTTGTGATGATTTTGGCTTTGGAGACTTGGACAAGTGGGATGGGGCAGTTTGCAGCGCCACCGTATTCATGAATTTGGACCCATCGCCCGAGGCCAGATGCGCGGCTCCGTTTCCAATGCCGTTGAGCAAAGCGGCCAGCCATTCTTGATCAACTTTGGTAAAATCCTGCAACACAAACCCCGCCACCGCATCCTTATGGCCGGGGTGCCCTATTCCCAGCCGTACACGCGCATACTCTGGTCCGAGATGCGCATGGATGGAGCGCAGACCGTTGTGGCCAGCATGCCCCCCCCCCTGTTTCAGGCGCATTTTTCCGGGGGCAAGATCCAATTCATCGTGAAACACTGTGATTTGGTCCAAAGGAACTTTGTGAAACCTTGCGGCTTCGCCCACAGACTGGCCTGATATGTTCATGAAGGTTGTAGGTTTAAGTAACAGGACTTTTGTATTGTCCAACATGCCCTCGCAGATATGGCCTTGAAACTTAGTGCGCCAAGGGCTGAAGGCATGATCCTCAGCTATTCTATTTAGCGCCATAAAGCCGATATTGTGGCGGTTCTGCGCATATTTTGCTCCCGGATTTCCGAGGCCTACAAAGAGTTTCATTTTATAAGAGTAGCCTGACGCGTGACGATTTAAAAGCCACTTGCGCATAAAACAAACTAGCTGAAAAGTATAAACCCTACCACTTTTGGTGGGGTTTATAACTTGTTTTTAAAGTAGGGTTAAAAGACTACTCTTCTGCTACCGCTTCTGCTTCTGCTTCTGCCGCTTCTGCTTCTTCGCCTTCTTCATTTTCAGAAGAACGCAGGCCAGATGGCGATGCAATGTTTGCAATCACAAAGTCGCGATCGATAGTAGGCTTTGAGCCCTCTGGTAGTTCAACAGAAGAAATTGTAATTACGTCGCCAACTTCTAACCCAGCCAAATCTATTTGGATTTTTTCCGGAATGTCACCTGCTGTCACTATTAGTTCGATCTCTGGACGAACCAAACTTAGAACACCACCTTTTTTGAGGCCAGGGCATGTTTCTTGGTTCAAAAATTCAATTGGAATAAACAAATTGATTTGGGTGGTCTGACGCAAACGCATTAGGTCGAGGTGCGTTGGAAGATCTTTAACTGTATCTCGCTGCACATCACGACAAATAACGCGCACGTCATCGTGGCCTTCAACTTTCAGGTTGAACAATGTGGATTTAAACCGGCCAGCTTTCAACAGCTGAAACAATTTGTTGAACGGGATATCAATTGGTAGCGGTTCTGTATCACCACCAAATACGATGCCTGGTACGTTGCCGTTGCGGCGAGATTGACGAGCGGCCCCCTTGCCTGTCCCCGTCCGTACCGAAGCGTTTAGATCTGGGATCTGTCCTGCCATGGTTATATTCCTTAAAATGGGGGGGCATCCTCCAAGGGTGTATGGCCCCGTTGAAGTGCGCCGTATAGGGCCATAAGGGGCAAATGGGAAGCCCCTGCGTGTTTTGTTTCTTGCAAGAGTTGCGACTCTGTGGAATCAGCGCTCTATGTATGTTCTTCAAGCTCTTTCTTTGTCGCGTCGCCCTGCCGTTGCTTTTGTGATTGTGGGGCTGTTTTGGGGCTGTTTTGCAGCCTATGTACCTGAGGTTAAGGCGCGCCTTGGAGTCAATGATGCCACCTTTGGGCTATTGTTGCTGTGCAATGCATTAGGTCTTGTAAGCTCAATGTTTTTGGCCCCGCGGTTTGACCTTATTTTGGGTGCGCGTGGCATGCAGATTAGCAGTGTGTTATTTGCCGCGAGCTTTTTGTTACCCGGGTTTGCGCCCAATGCGCTTACCTTTGGGATATCAATGGTGATTGTGGGGGCAGCCTCTGGCATGACAGACGTTTTGATGAACGCGCGCGTGAGTGAGTTGGAAGAGCTGCACAAACGGCCATTGATGAATGCAAATCATGCCATTTTTTCTGTGGGTTACGCGGTATCTGCCGTGGCTAGTGGCTTTGCTCGTGAAGCGCAGATTGCGCCGGCCATGGCTTTTTCATATGTGGCTTTGACTATTTTCCTCTTGTCTGCTTTTTTGTATATGCCGGTGCGGGACAGCACCAAAGATGTGGCGAGCGTGTTAGGCTATCCGTTTTGGCCGATTGTGCTCTGCGGTTTAATTGTCTTGGTTGCCTTTATGACCGAAGCTACCGTGGAGACATGGTCGGCTCTGCATATTGAGCGAACTTTGGGGGGGCACGCGGCTGAGGGGGCCATGGGGCCTGCAATGCTGGGGATCACCATGGCGGTGGGCCGATTCTCTGGCCAAGCGGTGTCGCAGATGTTTTCCGATACTAAGGTGATTATTTTGGCAACTCTGGTTGCCGCCACCGGGGCGGTGTTCGCAGCCTTAGCACCCACGCCGTTTTGGGCATACGTGGGATTCGGTATTTTAGGGATTGGGGTGTCGGTAATAGGACCGCTGGGCCTAGCTTTGGTCGGCAAGTCTGTCCCCAATCATCTGCGCACAGAAGCAATTTCGCGGGTGGCGGTGATAGGGTTTTCAGGCTTTTTCTTAGCGCCCACCCTGATGGGGATGGTGTCGGAGTTTCATGGGCTGCGAGTAGCGTTCCTATGTGCGTCAGCGTTGAGCTTAATGGTCATTCCACTGATTTTGCTGCTGCGACGGCTGTAGTACTTGCACGAGGCCCTCGAGCCTCATGCAAGCTTAGGCCCAATGGCCTTCGAAATCATCTGGAATGTAGAGGATGTCGCGATTGACGGTGTTGATATCTCGGTGACCGCAAAGCGCCATGGTGGTGTCCAATTCCTTGTGCATCACCTCTAGTGCTGCGGTGACGCCGGCCTGCCCCATGGCCCCTAAGCCATAGATATAAGAGCGGCCAATCATGGTGCCGGTGGCGCCAAGAGCTTTTGCTTTAAGGATGTCTTGACCGCTGCGTATTCCTCCATCCATCCACACTTCACATTTACCGTCCACCGCTTCAACGATCTTGGGCAGCATCCGAATTGATGACAAAGCACCGTCCAGCTGGCGTCCACCGTGGTTGGACACGATGACTGCATCAGCGCCCAGCTTTGCGGCCATTTTTGCGTCTTCAGGATCAAGAATACCCTTCAAGATGACCTTGCCACCCCATTTTTTCATCAAGAGTTCGACTTTATTCCAATCCAAGGATTGGTCGAATTGCTCTGATGTCCAAGCGCTGAGGGAGGAGTTGTCAGAGATCCCATCCACATGGCCTACGATATTGCCAAAGCCGCGGCGCTTGGTGCCGAGCATTTCAAGGCCCCAACGCCATTTTGTTGCCAAGTTAGCGATAGTTTTTGGGGTCAATTTTGGTGGGGCGGAGAGGCCATTTTTTATGTCTTTATGGCGCTGGCCCAACAGTTGTAGGTCCAAGGTGATCACCAAGGCAGAGCAATTGGCGTCTTTCACCCTTTGGATCAGCCGATCTGTGTAGTCTTCATCGGTCAATGTGTAGAGTTGAAACCAAAACGGTGCATCAGTGGCGGCGGCCACATCTTCGATGGAGCAGATGGACATGGTTGATAGGGTGTAGGGCACCCCAAAGGCGGCGGCGGCTTTGGCGGCTTTAATCTCGCCGTCTGCGCATTGCATGCCGGTTAGGCCCACGGGTGCGAGCGCCACAGGCATAGACACATCTTGGCCAATCATCTTGGTGGCCGTTGTGCGATTAGCCATGTCCATTGCCACACGCTGGCGCAGACGAAGTTTAGAAAAATCAGAAATGTTGTCGTGTAAGGTTTGCTCCGTCCAGCTACCACTTTCGCAATAGTCGTAGAACATTCTTGGGACGCGGCGTTCGTATATGTCTTTCAGGTCTTGAATGGTGGTAATTATGGGCATAGCTTAACCTCAATTTAAAATTAGTTAATTTGCATTACCAATGTGTAAAGACGAGGTAAAGATCAGGCATATTTCCTAGGTGTGCCCTCAAGTTAAATTTAGGCCGCGGGACGGCCATCGGGGGCATTGCTGTGCAAATTATAACTTTGGCAGAAGCACAAAAATCGCCTATCTGGCGCAGGCCTATTTTTTTACTTTTCGTCATGGCGGCAGCCATGCCAATCGCATTTGCCACATGGAGCGCATTACTCAATAATTTTGTTGTTGAGATGGCCAATTTTGATGGGGGAGATATTGGCTTGTTGCATTCGGTGCGTGAAATTCCTGGCTTTTTGGCTGTGGGTGTTATTGCAATCATAGTTTTTGTTCGTGAACAGGTCCTTGGACTTTTTTCACTTATTTTACTGGGAGTGGCCACATCTGTAACTGGCTGGTTCCCGCAAATGGGGGGTATTTTGACCCTAACATTGCTGTCGTCTATTGGCTTTCACTACTATGAAACGGTTAATCAATCCTTGCAGCTGCAGTGGATTTCAAAAGAGCGTGCGCCACAAGTTCTGGGCTGGCTTTTGGCGATGGGGTCAGCGGCCTCTTTGGTAGCCTTTGGGGTGATTGTTTTCACTTGGGAGTGGCTCGAATTAAGCTATAATATTGCTTATATGGTTTCGGGAGGCATCACGGCGGCTATAGCATTGGCTTGCATTATTATTTATCCACAATTCCAATCCCCGACGCCGCAACATAAAACGATGATCCTACGAAAACGCTATTGGCTCTATTACGCGTTGCAATTTATGGCTGGGGCGCGCCGGCAAATTTTCATGGTCTTTGCGGGGTTTATGATGGTAGAGCGTTTTGGCTTTGCGGTTCACGAGCTGACAGCTCTGTATTTGATTAATCTTGCTTTAAATATGTTTCTAGGGCCACTGTTCGGCAGAGTGGTGGCCTATTTTGGAGAACGCAACACGCTGATTTTTGAATATGCTGGACTTGCCTTAGTATTTTTTGCTTATGGCGGAATTTATATGTTTGGCTGGGGTGTAGTGCTAGCCGGTGCTCTGTTTGTGATCGATCATCTATTTTTCTCCTTAGCCTTTGCGCTGAAAACCTATTTCCAAAAAATTGCTGATCCCGCTGATATTGCACCGACTGCAGCGGTGGCTTTTACAATAAATCATATTGCCGCAGTTGGCCTACCGTTGCTGTTAGGCTTGGTTTGGCTGGTTTCGCCCAGTTTAGTGTTTGTGGTGGCTGCATTGATGGCGATTACTTCCTTCGGTTTGGCACTTTTAATCCCGCGGCATCCAGTTCCGGGTTATGAGACGATCTTCAATAGATAATATCTTTGAGTGAAAGGTGGATACTTGCGGTTATAGGTTTATATAAAAGTTGTTAAATGGAGGCACTGAATGTTTTTTATGTCGCAAAAAAAATCTGAAATGATAAGCCCTGAGGCCGCATTGTCCGGGCGTGATACAGCTCTGACTACAGCCAAAACGCATTTTCTGTCTGGTAGGCCTCTGAAGGCTGAAGTGCCATTAGATATGCAAAAGGCAATGTTTGGTATGGGTTGCTTTTGGGGCGTGGAACGGATGTTCTGGAGTATTGATGGAATCTGGCTCACTAGGGTGGGGTATGCGGGCGGGTTCACAACAAATGCTACTTATGAAGAAGTTTGCTCAGGGCTGACTGGGCATAATGAGGTGGTACAGGTTATTTATAACCCTGCAGTGACCAGCTATGAGGATTTGTTGAAAGTATTCTGGGAAGGGCATGACCCTACCCAAGGTATGCAGCAAGGCAATGATCGTGGCACGCAGTACCGCTCTGGAATTTATACCTATTCAGACGCACAAAATCATGCTGCAACGGTCAGCAGTGCGGCTTTTGCTCCCAAATTAAAGTCTGCAGGTTATGGGGCTATTACCAGTGAAATTATAACTGCCCCTGCATTTTACTATGCAGAAGATTATCACCAACAATATTTGGCTAAAAATCCAAACGGTTACTGTGGCATCGGCGGTACAGGAGTTACCTGTCCGATTGGATTAACTGTTTCCTGAAGCTACTGTCTACCAAGGATCTGTACTAGAGTTCGAGGTAGGTATGCCCTTCATCAACATGTCTGGTGGTACTCAATTGCGGTAGGTGTAGAGACACGCTATGGCCCAATATAATAATTGGAGCACAAAATGTTAACTTACACTGCCCTAACAACATTACCTGGAAAAATGCGCGCTGATGCCCTTAGCGAAGCTTTGGAAGATTTGGAGCCGATACCAACTGGTGTTGGAGTGTTTGAAATAGAAGGTGGCAAGGGTATCTGGGAGGTGGGCGGTTATTTTTTGGAAGAGCCTGATGAAATTGCTCTTGCGCTCTTGTCTGCGGCTTATGGAGCCCACCCTTTCGTCGTTTCTAAGGTACCTGATCAAGACTGGGTGGCAAAAGTACGTCGTGAATTACCACCGGTCGAGGCGGGACGGTTCTTTGTCTATGGGAGCCATGACGCACAACATCTACCTGAGGATAGAATTGGGCTCCTTATTGAAGCAGCAATGGCCTTTGGCACCGGCCACCATGGTACGACACTGGGCTGTTTAAGGGCCTTTGACCGACTTTTAGATCAGGGACACAGTTTTGATAAGGTATTGGATCTGGGCTGTGGGACTGCAGTTCTGGCCATGGCGGCCGCACGGGTTGGCCTGAATTCGGTAATTGCGAGTGACATTGACCCTATTGCCGTTGAAGTTGCGGTTGTAAATGTCGTGGCTAATGATCT
Source organism: Alphaproteobacteria bacterium UBA4588 (assembly GCA_905182195.1). GTDB lineage: Bacteria > Pseudomonadota > Alphaproteobacteria > Rhodobacterales > Rhodobacteraceae > Planktomarina. Next base: position 193,304 of record CAJJAW010000005.1, on the reverse strand, counting down.
TTTTGGACGGGTGGACTGTGTTCAATCCATCGGCTTCGATGCGCCTGCATTGACTACGGGAGCACCGTTTGATTTGATTTTTGCCAATATCCTTAAAGGTCCATTGATTGATTTGGCCCCAGACGTGGCATTGCACCTGGAGTCTGGTGGGATGGCAATCCTTTCAGGGCTGTTGCTGGAACAAGCTGATGACATCATAGCTACCTACAAGGGGCAGGGAGTTACTCTTGTGGAGAGAGAAGATATTGGCGAATGGACAGCGCTTACAATGACCCGCGCATAAAAAAGCTGCGCTGGGGAGGATCAGCGCAGCTCTCAATGTAACATTACCTCTCGGGAGTTGGGGGACTAACGTCTCGAAATTCTGTCAATGTCACCTGGAACCAAACCGATATCATTTAGCTCACGTACGGACAGCTGTGACAATGCATTGCGGGTGATACGTGAATCATTCCATTTAATTAATTTATCGAACATACTTATAATAAATTTTAAAATTATATTACTAGATGTCGTAAACGTTGTGGTGTGGGATACGTCTAAAAGTGCCATGGATCGAACTTCTCTATGTAAATGTGATGCGGCATAAAATGTTGCAGCTATTAGTTGCTTATGCTTCATTAATTTTCATGACTAGCGAGAAAACCTGCATAACCGTTATGCACATGCCGCATGCCAATAATATAGTTTCTTCCTAATATTTTAATTCTGGGATTTAAAATTGTGTTTGTTTTGTGATTAGCAACACTAAAGGTGGGTAATTTTTCCAAAATTGAAATCATTCCCTTTCAGATGTTCGTGTTTCGTGCTACTATTTTATTAATGAAAAAATATACAAGGACGGACAAATGCGGGTATTGGGCATTGATCCAGGGTTGCGCTCCACTGGGTGGGGCATCGTAGATGTTGACGGCAGCAAGCTGCGGCATGTGGCAAATGGTCAATGCCAAACGGTTGCGGGCCCTCTGTCTGGCAGGCTGCTCAGCCTTTTTGAAGGTCTCAGTGAGGTCATTAAATATCACCAGCCCAGCCATGCTGCTGTTGAGCAAACCTTCGTTAACCGCGATGGTGCCGGCACACTTAAGCTGGGGCAAGCGCGTGGTATTGCGGTCTTGGTGCCAGCAAAGTTTGGGCTTGAGGTCGGTGAATATGCGCCAAATGCTGTGAAAAAAGCTGTGGTTGGGGTGGGTCATGCGGATAAAAAACAAGTTGAGCATATGGTGATGTTGCAATTGCCGGGTATCAAACTGGCCGGGCCTGATGCGACGGATGCACTTGCGGTTGCCATTTGTCACGCGCATCATATTCAGGCCAACGGCCACTTTCAGGCAGCATTAGAAAGGGCAAACGGATGATTGGAAAACTGTCAGGCCGGGTTGATTACCGTAGCAGTGATCATGTGATGCTCGATGTGCGTGGCGTGGGATATATGGTATATTGTTCTGACCTTACGCTGGCGGCCTTGCCGCCGCAGGGGGAACCGGTGGCACTTTATACGGACTTGCTGGTACGTGAGGATCTTTTGCAGCTGTTTGGGTTTACATCATTGGTTGAAAAAGAATGGCATCGCCTGTTGATGTCGGTGCAGGGCATTGGAGCAAAAGCATCTTTGTCGATATTGGGAGTTTTGGGTCCAGACGGTGTGAGTAGGGCAATAGCACTTGGAGATTGGACTTCTTTGAAAGCTGCTAAGGGTGTTGGGCCTAAAACTGCTCAACGGGTGGTAATCGAGCTAAAAGACAAAGCTCCAGGCGTTATGGCGATTTTGGGTGGCGCACCACAAATCCATTATCCAGACGATGTTATAGAAATGGCAGTGCCCATAGTACATTCATCCCAAGAGCCTTCGGTTCAGGCAGATGCTTTGTCAGCATTGGGAAATCTTGGCTATGGGCCAGGTGAGGCGGCTGCTGCTGTAGCAGAAATTATTGGTGATATGGCGGGGGCTGATGCGCCAGCCCTTATCCGGGCAGCTCTCAAAAAAATGGCACCTAAATCATGACTGAACGCTTAGAGACTGATGCGACCGAGTGTGATCCAACCCTGCGGCCTGAGCGGCTTGCAGAAGATGGAGATAAGGCGCTTAGGCCTAAAGGTTTAGATGAGTTTATTGGCCAAGAGGCGGCACGTGCAAATCTGAAAGTGTTTATTCAATCCGCCAGGCAAAGGGGCGAGGCGATGGATCATGCACTCTTCCATGGCCCACCGGGGCTTGGTAAAACTACTTTGGCCCAGATCATGGCGCGCGAATTAGGGGTGAACTTTCGCATGACCAGTGGCCCTGTACTGGCGAAGGCTGGGGATTTGGCAGCTATTTTGACGAACCTCGAGCCACGTGATGTTTTATTTATTGATGAAATTCATCGGTTAAATCCAGTAGTGGAGGAAATCCTTTATCCGGCCTTGGAAGATTTTGAGCTGGATTTGGTTATCGGGGAAGGGCCTGCGGCCCGAACTGTTAGGATAGAATTGCAGCCCTTCACACTGGTAGGTGCCACTACCCGTTTGGGTTTGTTGACAACACCGTTGCGCGATCGTTTTGGGATCCCCACTCGGTTAGAATTCTATACGGTGGCTGAGTTGCATCAGATTGTCACCCGCAATGCGCTGTTGCTAGGCGCACCCGCTGATGATGCGGGTGCGGAGGAAATTGCTAAGCGTGCTCGGGGCACGCCGCGGATTGCTGGGCGGTTATTACGCCGAGTTCTAGATTTTGCAGTGGTTGAAGGCGATGGCCGAATTACTCAGGCTATCGCAGATCACGCCTTGACTCGCATGGGTGTGGATCACTTGGGATTAGACGGCGCGGATCGGCGCTACCTGCAATTGATCGCCGAGAACTACGCAGGGGGACCGGTTGGTATCGAAACTCTATCGGCGGCCCTGTCGGAAAGTCGGGACGCATTAGAGGAGGTGATTGAGCCTTATTTACTGCAAAAAGGATTGATCCAACGGACACCACGTGGTCGGATGTTGGCTCAGAAGGCTTGGGCTCATTTGGGGCTACCAGTCCCACAATCTGAGTTGCAATCACAATTTTTTGGTTAGGACGTTGGCCTCTGATCGGAGCATACCTGGCTAAACAAATGGTGGACCTGTAAAGGATTTGAAAAGCTCAGAGTGAAGAAAGAACAGCATTTGTTTACGGTGACTGAAATTGAAGAATTGTTTACCCGTACCGATGGGAATTATGTGTTTTCGCGGTGGGGCCGCCCTATCTCGCCAGTTGTATTTGGGGTTTTAGATGAAACCTTGGGGCTGGTGAAAACTGCCATCAAAGTAGTATGCTCTACCTGTGGCCACCCGACTTCTGAATTGGATCCAGAGTTGGGTAGTAATCTGATGGTGTTCTTTTTTAGCGAGTGGGATGAATTACGCGCAGTGCCTGAATTGGATCAGCTGATCCCGAAATTGGGGAATGTGGTGGATCGATTGCAGGTGGTGGCTGCCAATCAATACCGAGCGTTTCGTTTTGATGATGTAGGTGCCATTCAAGCGTGTTTTGTATTTTTGCGTGTTGATGAAGCCTTGGAGCAGCTGAGTGCTGACAGTTTGGCATTGGCACAAGTTGTGCAGGCGATGCTTTTGTGGTCGCCAACGGCGTTTCGTAATAAATCGCCGTTGGCGGTTCTCGAGAATGGTACCACAGTTTTACGTCCTGAGATTGCCGCTGTGCTTCGGGCTGCCTATGATCCTACTATGCCGGCTAGGGCGAATGATCCGAGCCATGCTTTGCGAATGGAAGCCCGGATTCGGTTGATATTATGATCCATCAATTTGATCTTAAAGTGTATTATGAAGACACAGATATGGGTGGTATTGTGTATTATGCGAATTATTTGAAATTTATTGAGCGCGCGCGCTCCACTTTGGTGGAGGAATTAGGGGTGGACCAGTTAAGGCTTCAGTCGACGGGGGTGGTGTTTGCGGTGAGAGATATTTCTGCGCAATATTTGGCGCCTGCGCGCATGGGTGATAACCTTCTGGTGTGTAGTCGCGTTATTGTGACCACGGCGGCGCGGTGGGTTTTAGAGCAAATCATAAATCGTGATGGCATGGTTTTGTTCACAGCCGAGGTGACTATTGTTATGATCGGCATGAAGGGGTCACCGATACGACTTCCGAAAGAACTTCGCCGAATTTCGCCGCTGTAAAAACATTTTTGTGAATGCTTGGCTTTTTGATTGTTTTCTAGCTATAACAGATAAAAACATAGGCCGCAGAGCCATAGTCAGAGGCAGTATAATGGAAGCAGCAATCGATTTTTCGATTTGGGCACTTTTTTCACGGGCAACATTACCGGTGAAACTGGTGATTATTCTTTTGATTGGCATGTCGATTTGGTCTTGGACCATCGCAATCAATAAAAGGCTATCCCTCAACGTGGCCCGCAGGCGTGCGACCAAGTTTGATCAATCTTTTTGGTCTGGTGAGCCTCTAGACCAATTATTTGATCAGATTTCAAACTCCCCGCAAGGTGGAAGTGAGTTAATTTTTACCGCCGGCATGATTGAATGGCGACGATCGCATAGTGATGATGGGGCAATGATTGCTGGAGCGCAATCGCGGATTGAGCGCTCTATGGATGTGGCTCTGAGTAAAGAGGCCAATTATTTGCAGAGCAGTCTTGGGGTCTTGGCATCTATTGGCTCTGTGGCGCCATTTATTGGCCTTTTTGGTACCGTCTGGGGGATTATGAACGCATTCATAGAGATTGCGGCTCAGCAAAACACTAATTTGGCGGTTGTTGCGCCAGGGATTGCGGAGGCTCTTTTAGCTACCGGATTGGGACTGCTTGCAGCCATTCCCGCTGTGGTTTTTTATAACTACCTGAGTGCTTCCAGTGATCGGGTAATTGCAAATTATGAAGCTTTTGCCGATGAGTTTTCAACGATCCTGTCGCGCCAATTGGGGGGCTGAAAGGTGGGGGTTAATCTTAATGGCCAAGATCCTGTACGCAATAGGCGACGGCGTAGGCGTACCAAGCCTGTGGCTGAAATCAATGTGACCCCATTTGTAGATGTGATGCTTGTACTGCTAATAGTGTTTATGGTGGCTGCACCCTTGCTCACGGTAGGAGTTGATGTGAGCTTGCCTAAAAGTGCCGCAGGGGCGCTGCCGAGCGAATCTGAAGAACCACTTACGGTGACGCTGACTGCTGATGGGGCCATCGTGATTCAAACTACAGAAATACCGGAGGTGGAGTTTCTAACCCGTTTACGCGGCGTGGCACAGGAGAGATCAGACGATAAAGTATTTTTACGGGCGGATGGTTCCATTCCGTACGCGCGTGTGATGCAGGTTATGGGGGCTATGAATGCTGCTGGATTTGGCAATATTGGGTTAGTGACAGATCTGGGTGGGCCAACATTTGATGGCTCTGACGGATAGGGTATTATGTCGCCTGGCACCTACATCTCGCTTACTTTGCACGCCGCTCTGGTGGGGTGGCTGCTGTTTGGAGGAGATTTTGATCGAAAACCACTTGAGGTTCCTGTGACAGAGGTCTCTGTGGTCTCTGCAGAGCTGTTTGACATCCTAGTCAACAATACCCCGCCGAGCATAGACACAAGCCTTGAGATTGCAGCTACTCAGCCGGACATAGAGCAGAGTGAGCCACCGATTGATCCGGTGATGGATATTGCTCCTGAGAAAACCACACAGGTCTTAAGCCCAAATGTTCAAAACGATACTTTGCCAGAGAGTGTGCCTGATAAACCTGTGCGCTTGGAGGAGGTGATAATCATTCCGCCTGTTGTCTTGGCGGAGCCAGAGGTTGAGCATCCTAAGCTGTTGGAAACGAGCTTGGCGCCAAAGCCCCGGCCTGCGCTCCGAGTTGCTCCAGTGGCTGTTGCTCCACCAGCTCCCAACATTGATATTGGCGATATTACTAGAGATGCGGCCGCACCACAGGTGGTTTCGGTCGAAGTGGCTCAAGAACAAACGGCCAAGTCGCCGCAAGCCGCGGCTCCTGAAATTGTGACAGAGGCTGAAAATCCCTCGGAAGTTATAGAAATTTCTAAATTTGCCCCGCCACGCACTGTCCGGCCGCAAAAACGCCCTGCACCCAGTCCACTGGCGGCAATCCCAGATAAGCAAACTACTTCTGTGGTGGCCCCAATTGATCCGCTTGCGGTCGCTCTGGCCGAAGCGTTGGGTGGAGCAGACGTTGTGTCTGAGACCGAAGGGAATGTGACTGAGGCTTTGGCCCCACAGGCAATCCGTGGTATGCAGCTAGCAATTTCGCCGTGCTGGAACCTTGGCGCGTCGTCTTCTGCGGTGCTCTTCACTACAGTTGTGGTGGGTATGAAACTCTCAATTGAAGGCAAGCCATTGGAAAATAGTATATATTTGGTAGGCTATGAAGGTGGAGATAGCGAGAGTGCGCAGCGGGCGTTTGAAACGGCGCAGCGGGCTATCAAAGAGTGTGGTGCACAGGGATTTGAACTGCCAGCGGATCAGTATTCTGCGTGGCAAAACGTAGAAATTACATTTAACCCAGAGAAAATGAGAGTGCGATGATGCGATTGATCTATTTAGGTGTTCTGGCGATGGCCGTTTGGGCGAACACTTCACTAGCACAGAACGGACCTTTAAAGATTGAAATAAATGATGGTGTGATTGAACCGCTCACCTTTGCCATCCCAATTTTTGAGGCGGAAAACCTAGAGGCTGCTGCTGTTGCAACGGAGATTTCGCGCATCGTGGCCGCAGATCTGATTAGCAGTGGCTTGTTTCGTGAAATTCCATCTAATCGTTTTATTTCACGTCGAACCACGTTTGCAGAGGCCGTGCGTTATCCTGATTGGCGCGCGATTAATACTCAGGCTTTGATGACGGCGGCTGTAAAAACTACTAGCTCAGGCCGTTTGACTGTTAAATTTCGAATATTTGATATTTTTTCGGGAGTTCAATTGGGTAGTGGTATGCAATTGGCGGGCGATACTAAGGCGATACGGCGCATGGCGCATAAGGTAGCTGATCAGGTTTATGAGCGGATCACTGGTGAAGGCCCGTATTTTGACAGCAAGATTGTATTTGTTTCTGAAAGTGGCCCCAAAGACAATCGTCGCAAGCGTTTGGCTATTATGGATTTTGACGGAGAAAGCGTACAGTTTTTAACTGGGAATGAAAACATTGTACTGGCGCCGCGAATATCCAATAATGGTAAACAAGTGTTGTACACTAGCTGGGAAACTGGGTTTCCGCAGATCTACTTGCTGAATGTTGGCACGGCTGGGCGTAAACGCTTGCCGACTCCCAAAAATGGCATGGGTTTCTCTCCACGGTTCTCGCCTGACAGCAAACGTATTGTCTATTCTTTTGAGCGCGGTGGAAACTCGGACATCTATCTAATGGATCTAGCTACAGCGCGTTCGGCTAGGATGACTTCAAGCCCATCGATTGATACGGCGCCGAGCTTCAGCTCCGATGGCCGCCAAATCGTATTCGAAAGTGACCGCAGCGGCACCCAACAGCTATATATTATGCCGGTCTCAGGCGGAACTCCTAAGCGGATTTCCTTTGGCAACGGTCGCTATGGAACTCCAGTTTGGAGCCCTCGCGGAGATTTGATTGCATTTACTAAGCAAAGCAATGGTCGATTTGGAATTGGAGTGATGCGTACTGATGGTAGTGAAGAGCGACTTTTGTCGGCCTCTTTTTTAGATGAAGGCCCGACTTGGTCGCCGAACGGCCGCGTGATAATGTTTGCGCGTGAGGATCGGGGACCTAAGGGAGCACCTAGTCTCTATTCTGTAGATATTACTGGCAGGAACCTGCGCGCGTTGAATTTGCGGGCCCCTGCCTCTGACCCATCTTGGGGACCTGTGCAGCCATAAAGCTGGAAGTCCTATGACATGTTTCTGTGAAAGGAGACCAAAATGAGATTAATTTACCTGGCCTTAGTGCCATTTTTGGCTTTGACAGCCTGTTCTAATTCTGAGCGTGACTCTGGGCTACTTAGCGGCACTTTGGGTTGGGACGATCCTGCAGTGAATGCAGAGGATCAAAACGATCCCAAATCACAGGCGTTTTTTGAGAAAACAATCGGAGATAGGGTGTTTTTTGAAGTTGATCAATATACTTTGAACAATTCTGCAAAGGCTGCTCTCGACACTCAAGCGCAGTGGCTTATGAATAATCGTGGCTATGTGATCATTGTAGAAGGCCACGCTGATGAGCAAGGCACCCGCGAATACAACTTGGCGCTGGGGTTCCGCCGGGCGCAATCTGTTCAGGAATATCTTGTGGCCCGGGGCGTATCTGGCCTGCGGTTAAAAACACGCAGCTATGGCAAGGAGCGCCCGATTGAAATTTGCAGTGTGGAAAGGTGTTACTCCAAAAACCGCCGTGCTGTAACGCTTTTGACTGCTGGCCTTAGCTGATGCATTTGAGCCGTGCGTTTGTTTTGATGATAGGCCTCGCAGGTCCGGTATCAGCAGATAACTTGGCTGATATGCGTCAAAACCTTGCTAGTCTTTTGCTCGAAACACAAAATTTACAGCTAGAAATGGTAACAACCAAGGATGCTGAGTTTATTAATGATGGAGAGCTTCTTGATCGGACCGCTTCAATCGAAAACGAATTGCAGCGTCTCACAGGCCAGACTGAAGAGTTAGCCTACAGGATATCTGCAATTGTACGTGACGCAACTCAGCGGATCGCTAATCTTGAGGTTCGAGTTTGTGCGCTTGAGCCTGGATGCGTAGTAGCAGAATTAGGGGCCACCTTGCCTATTGGCCCTGAGCTAAAGTCACTGCCTAAATTTGTTCTGAATCCGAAAACATTAACTATCTCTGAACAAGCAGAATTTGATGCCGCTAACAAAATGCTGATATCTGGAGATACAGCTAGCGCGGTGATAATGCTGGAGGACTTCGTCGCAGACTTCCCTATTGGGCCCTTAACACAAAAAGCGCACTTATTTTTGGGCCATGGCTATATGGATATTTTTGAATTTCGGCTTGCAGCGCGGGCATATTGTCCGGGCTATTCTGTGAATGAGACAAACGTAGTAGCTCCCTCAGCGTTGTATCATTTGGCCTTAGCGTTCCATAAAATGGGTAATGCTGAGGAAGGGTGTTTAACCTTGAAAGAAGTCCAATTCCGCTATGCGGACTTGGATATTGTGGCAGATGCCAAACAGGCAGAGGCAGAACTGGCCTGCCTATGACAGAGCATATCCGCTCCAAGATACTATCTACCCTAACTCACTTTTTGGAAGATGTCGCTAGTGACGATGTTATCGGTGTTGCGGTATCTGGTGGGTCTGATTCCGTTGCCCTACTTTTCGCGCTACAAGAACTTTTTCCAGTATCTAAGCTGCGGGCCGTCACCGTTGATCATGGCCTACGCTCTGCGGCCGTTGGTGAGGCGCTGTGGGTTGGAAAACTCTGCACATCACTTGGGATTTTTCACAGTACAATACCAGTTAAAAATCTTGCACCTGGCTCAAACTTGCAGGCACGGGCTCGTGAGGCGCGCTATAATGCTTTGGCAGATTGGGGGCAGGGTTGTGATCTTCTCTGCTTGGGGCATAGCCAAACTGATGTTGCCGAGACGTTTCTGATAAGGTTGGCGCGGGGGTCTGGTGTAGATGGGCTGGCTGGGATGCGGGCGCGCTGGCGTATATGCGATATTGACTGTGCCAGGCCTTTATTAAGCTTCTCACGTGATGATTTACGCGAGTATCTGCGCGCGAAGGGACAAACCTGGTGCGAGGACCCTAGCAATGAGGACCTTACGTATAAACGAATACAGATGCGACAGGCGCAACAGATGTTGGATGGATTAGGATTGGACACGGCGCGTCTGGCGAAGACGGCCGCGCGCATGTCCAGCGTACAAGAGGCTTTGGCCTTTTCCCTAAAAACGCTTAGGCCTACAGTTATGAGTCTTGATTTTGGAGACATTGTGTTTGATCGTACAGCACTTGGTGCTCTTCCGGGTGAATATGTTGAGCGTATGGTGTCTGACGCCCTTGGTTGGATTGGTGGACAGGTTTACAAGCCTAGAAATTTGTCGCTTTTGCGGGCAATTTCAACAGAAAAAGTATTTAGTTTGCACGGATGTGTCCTAATACCGCAGATTGGAAACTTATTACGTATCAGCCGAGAATATGCGGTAGTATCGCTTGAGGAAGCAACCTGCCCAGCCCTTTGGGATAACCGTTACTTTGCACCAAACCATGATAAAAAATATAAAATACAAGCGCTTGGATCTAAAGGGCTGTCTCTTTGCCCTGATTGGCGTAGCAGCCGAAGACCACTTATTGCATTAAAATCTAGCCCTTCACTTTGGCAGGATGATAAGCTTATTTCGGCTCCAATGGCGGGTTTTGGAGAAAAAGATGTACTTAAGGTGGTTCCAACCCCGTGGGAATGATAGTAACCCGTTGAAATTAGTGATATGGTACCTATCTTAATTAAAACCGTGGCGCGCAAAAGCGTCGACACATTGCCTTTCTAATAGGAGTTTCCCTTGGGTAATCTACGCAACATAGCCTTCTGGTTTGTTTTGTTCATCTTGCTTTTAATGCTTTTCCGTCTGTTTTCAGGAGACGGTGGGGCGAGCAACAGTCGTGCGACCACCTATTCTGACTTTGTACTGGCCGTGGAAAATGGCCAAGTAAGTAGCGCCACTCTGGATGGCGAAACAGTCAACTACACAGGTGCAAATGATGTTGAGTTTGTAACAATCGTGCCTGGTGATGCGCGGGTCAGTGATTTGCTGGTATCCAAAGGCGTATCCGTTGTTGCTAAATCCCAAGAAACATCGATGTTTCAGTCGGTGCTCTTGTCGCTCTTACCTATTATGCTTTTAGTTGGTGTTTGGGTGTATTTCATGAACCGTATGCAGGGCGGTGGAAAGGGCGGGGCGATGGGGTTCGGCAAAAGCCGCGCCAAAATGCTGACTGAAAAGCAGGGTAATGTCACATTTGATGATGTAGCTGGTATTGATGAAGCTAAAGAAGAGCTGGAAGAGATTGTAGATTTCTTGCGAAATCCGGAAAAATTTAGCCGCTTGGGTGGTAAAATTCCAAAAGGCGCGCTGCTGGAAGGTGCCCCGGGGACAGGTAAAACATTGCTGGCTCGCGCTATTGCCGGAGAGGCTGGGGTACCTTTCTTTTCGATTTCAGGGTCAGATTTTGTGGAAATGTTTGTGGGTGTGGGTGCAAGCCGCGTCCGTGATATGTTTGAGCAGGCCAAAAAGAACGCGCCTTGTATTTTGTTTATTGATGAAATCGACGCTGTGGGCCGTGCTCGCGGGGCGGGCTACGGCGGTGGTAATGATGAACGCGAGCAAACTTTAAACCAATTGTTGGTTGAAATGGACGGTTTCGAAGCCAATGAAGGTATTGTCATTGTAGCGGCAACCAATCGTAAAGACGTTCTAGATCCAGCTTTACTGCGTCCAGGCCGTTTTGACCGGCAAGTGACTGTACCTAACCCAGATTCACGCGGTCGCGAAAAAATCTTAGGCGTGCATGCGCGAAAACTTCCAACGGGACCAGATGTTGACCTGCGTATTATTGCCCGTGGAACGCCTGGTTTCTCAGGTGCAGATCTAGCCAACTTGGTGAACGAATCTGCATTGGCCGCTGCTAGAATTGGGCGTCGTTTGGTGACGATGGAAGATTTTGAGAAAGCTAAAGACAAAATCCTGATGGGTGCTGAGCGCCGTTCTATGGTTCGGACAAAAAATCAATTAGAAAAAACCGCCTATCATGAAGCTGGTCATGCCTTGGTTGGCTCTTTGCTACCAAAATGTCAGCCTGTTTACAAAGCCACAATAATTGCGCGCGGTGCTGCTGGCGGCATGGTTATGAGCTTGCCGGAGATGGATAGGTTGAACTTTTATCGGGACGAATGTCATGATGAGTTAGCGATGACCATGGCTGGAAAAGCGGCTGAGATATTCAAATATGGTGAAGATCAGGTGTCTAATGGGCCCTCTGGCGACATTCAGCAGGCCTCCAGTTTGGCGCGGGCCATGGTGATGCGTTGGGGGATGTCTGATAAGGTTGGCAATATTGACTACGCAGAGGCTGCAGAAGGATATGCTGGCCGGACCTCTGGTCTTTCGACTTCTGCGGGCACGAAAGAGCTAATAGAAGCTGAAGTCAGGGGCTTTGTGCAGGACGGCTATGATTTGGCACTTAAGACTATAACTAACAATAAAGAACGGTTTGAAAACTTGGCGCAGGGCCTGCTTGAATACGAAACGCTTACTGGGGCTGAAATCAAGAGGGTTATGGAGGGCGAAATGCTCAACCGCGATGAAGATGAGGACGATAGCACTAGCGCTGGTGGTACACCGTCGGTCACAGCGATCCCTAAAACTAAACCAAACCCCAAAACTAAACCAAAAATTAGTGATGGTGGGATGGAACCAGAACCTTCTGCATAAAATTAAAAACCTCCACCAGATTAACTGGTAGAGGTTTTTAATTCCTAGGTAGGGACCGTAAAATGCCTGCATTGGTGGCGACAGATATTTTTATCCAAATCACATGGGTTGGAGTGGTCACCGCCCGCCACACGACTGAGGTTGAGACTGAGAGCCGGTCTACGGTTAATCTCGATTGGGATGGTGTGGTTGGTGGTACTTATAATGGCCGTACCCGCGCTTCCGACAGTCGCGTGTTGCAGCAACACAGGCCAGATACTCAGATAGCTAATGTTCGTCAACTTAGCATTGTTAGCCAGGAAGATATTGACCATATTTCCCACGCCATGGGTATTCCACAGTTCAATCCGGAATGGCTGGGCGCAAACCTTGTAGTTGCTGGCTGCAGCGATTTTTCATATATTCCGCCTTCTTCCCGGCTTCAGGCAGATAATGGAACAACGCTTATTGTGGACATGCAAAATTATCCTTGCCATCAAATTGGCATGACCATTGAACGTGATATGCCGGGGCATGGAAAATCTTTCAAGCAATACGCCAAAGGCCGGCGGGGTGTTACTGCCTGGGTTGAGCGTCCGGGGCAATTGGCTCTTGGTAATAAAATGCGCTTGCACAGGCCAGAACAGCGCGAATGGCAACCTGATGGTCAGGCTCGTTTGCTTTAAGGTCAGCTTTTTAACTCACATAATAAAAAGGCTGCAGCGCTTAGAAGTCCGACGTAAAGAGCAAAATAGATAGTCATTAATCATCTCTCCGAATAATTTAGATGCATTTTTAGACTCTGTTTTAAAGCTGAAACGGATGTTTCCGATTGGCACACCGGCTGTTATTTACTGCCGCACACGCAAGCACAAATGTCGGATTTACTCTGCTTTTTTAAATACGATGGCGGTACATGCAACTGTATACCTCGGCCATGGCGCCACAGCGGGAGATAAAAATGAGTTATAAGTCGGATATCGAAATAGCACGTGGCGCTTCGAAAGCACTGATTCAGGATATTGGCGCAAAGATTGGTATTGGCACCGAAGACTTGCTTCCCTACGGCCACGATAAGGCAAAGGTGAGCCAGTCTTTCATTAACTCGGTCCAGAGCCGCGAAAATGGTAAATTGATTTTGGTCACTGCGATCAACCCAACACCTGCAGGCGAAGGCAAGACAACAACTACTGTTGGGCTTGGTGATGGTTTGAACCGTATTGGTAAAAACGCAATGGTTTGTATCCGTGAAGCCTTCTCTGGGGCCAAACTTTGGTATGAAGGGTGGTGCTGCTGGAGGGGGCTATGCGCAGATCGTTCCCATGGAAGACATGAACCTGCATTTTACGGGTGATTTTCATGCGATAACATCGGCCCATAGCCTATTATCGGCCATGATCGACAATCATATCTATTGGGGCAATGATCTGGAAATTGATACACGTCGCGTTGTGTGGCGCCGAGTCGTGGATATGAATGACCGAGCTTTACGTCAGATTACAGCCTCTTTAGGCGGTGTATCGAATGGATTTCCTCGTGAAACTGGCTTTGATATTACGGTTGCCTCAGAAGTGATGGCAATCCTTTGCCTGGCTAACAACCTTAAAGATCTGCAGAAACGTCTGGGTGATATGATTGTGGCTTACCGTCGGGATCGCAGCCCAGTTTTTGCGCGTGATATCAAAGCTGATGGTGCGATGACCGTTTTGCTCAAAGATGCGATGCAGCCAAACTTGGTTCAAACATTGGAAAACAACCCTGCCTTTGTTCACGGCGGCCCTTTCGCTAATATAGCACATGGTTGTAATTCTGTTATAGCCACTACCACAGCGCTGAAGCTTTGCGACTATGTTGTCACTGAGGCTGGATTTGGGGCTGATTTAGGCGCTGAAAAATTTCTCAACATTAAATGCCGTAAGGCTGGACTTGCGCCGTCTGCGGTCGTTCTTGTTGCAACTGTTCGTGCGATGAAAATGAACGGTGGCGTGGCAAAAGCTGATTTGGGCCCTGAGAATGTGATGGCAGTTGAAGCTGGTTGCCCTAACTTGGGCCGCCATATCGAAAACCTGAAAAGCTTTGGGGTGCCAGTCGTGGTAGCTATAAATCACTTTGTGACTGATACTGAAGCTGAGGTTCAGGCCGTAAAAGACTACGTGGCCAGCCAAGGCTCTGAAGCAATCGTTTCGCAGCATTGGGAATTTGGTAGCAAGGGTTCCGAAGAGTTGGCAACCCGCGTTGCGGAAATTGCTGATGCGGATATGGCTAATTTTTCGCCAATCTATCCAGATGAAATGCCATTAGCTGATAAAATTCAGACAATTTGCAAGCGAATTTATCGTGCTGATGAAGCCCTAATGGACCAAAAGATCCGCAATCAGCTAAAGGAATGGGAAGATCAAGGTTATGGTCACTTACCGGTTTGCATGGCCAAGACCCAATATAGTTTTAGCACTGATCCGAATTTGCGTGGTGCACCTGTGGGGCATTCTGTGCCGGTCCGTGAAGTTCGCCTATCGGCTGGGGCTGGGTTTGTGGTTGTGGTCTGTGGTGAAATTATGACGATGCCGGGCCTTCCACGTAAACCTGCGGCAGAAACTATTATGCTCAATGATGTGGGTGAGATCGAAGGTCTGTTCTAGGACCTTCGTCCCCCACTTCGGTGGGGGGCATGCCTCTGGTTAGAGTGTTTTGGCTAGATGGACTGTGATGGGAAAGAAAAAATACAGGCCTTAGGAGACCTCAAATGGCTGCAGAGATAATTGATGGTAAAGCATTTGCCTGCGCGCGTGCGCGGGCAGGTGGCTGAACATGTTGTGCGTTTGAAGGCTGAGCATGCTATTATACCAGGCCTTGCTGTGGTTTTGGTCGGTGAAGATCCTGCCAGTCAGGTCTATGTGCGGTCCAAGGGTAAGCTGACCGTTGAGGTTGGCATGCATTCTGTAGAGCACAAGCTGGACGTAGACACCTCAGAAGCGGATTTACTTGCGGTGATTGATCAGTTGAACGCTGACGCTGCCATTCACGGGATTTTGGTTCAGCTTCCACTGCCCAATCATTTGAATGAAGATTTGGTGATCAGCAGCATTAGTCCGGCCAAGGATGTTGACGGATTTCACATCTCGAATGTCGGTCTTTTGGGCACAGGGCAAAAATCGATGGTACCCTGCACGCCTTTAGGCTGTTTGATGATGCTGCGCGATCACTTTGGTTCTCTGTCAGGCTGTGATGCGGTGGTGATTGGAAGGTCTAACATCGTGGGAAAGCCGATGGCACAACTTTTACTCGGTGACAGCTGTACTGTGACGATTGCGCATTCGCGTACTAAAGACTTGGCAGATGTTGTCCGTAGGGCTGATATCGTCGTGGCCGCAGTTGGGCGTGCTGAGATGGTTCCAGGAGACTGGATAAAGCCGGGGGCTGTCGTAATTGACGTGGGTATCAACAGAATTCCAGCGCCTGAAAAAGGCGAGGGCAAGATGAAGCTGGTTGGGGATGTAGATTACGCCACCTGTGCTGAGGTTGCAGGCGCTATCACCCCGGTTCCGGGTGGCGTGGGTCCAATGACTATTGCATGCCTCCTGGCCAATACTTTGACTGCTACCTGCAGGGCGAACGGCCTGCCTGAGCCCGAAGGCTTAACCTCTTAGTCGCGATGGTCCCTTGGTGTTTCATCATATTGCTGTACTTGGTGCCGAGGCTGAGGTGTCCGGCCACTACCAGTCAAAAGCTGACGTGCAGATGCTAAATCGTATGGTCTTGCGCCCTCGGTTTTTTAGCGATTACAAGTGGGCTGATTTTATCAGCTTTTTGGGCCCTCTCGGCAGGGCAGCACAGTGACTGCCGCCTCTCTAAAAGTCATTATGCAAAGGCAGGGTTTTTGTGCTAACTTACAAGGCTAGCCATGTTATATCAACGCAATGGGAGTGAAAATGCAACGAATTTATCAGAGTTTTGAACGTCAAACTATGATGCAAACTTTGGGGGCACAACTGGGCGAGGTGCGTGCCGGTTATGTTGAAATAATCGCTCCGATCTTGCCTGGCAGTCTGCAACAACATGGCTATGCCCATGCGGCTTTGATATTTGCGATTGGTGATAGTGCCGCGGGCTATGCTGCGCTGTCTGTGATGGGGGAAGAGTTTGAAGTTTTGACCGCGGAAATGAAAATTAACTTGCTTGCCCCCGGACGCGACGGACCTTTGCGGGCAGTGGGTAATGTTGAGAAATCAGGCCGGCGCTTGATTATAGTGCGGGCTGATGTGTTCGATGGAGAGGTTAAAGTTGCCCTTATGCAGGGGACAATGGTTCCGGTCAAAGCGTAATGCTTTGATATTTGGTATTTTTATAGTTGAGAATTTATTAAATATTTTGGATTAAGTTTATTCAGAAATTTAATTTATTTTTCGAGTATTTTCATACACCTAAAAATATAATGGATAGGAATACTAAAAAGACACCCATCCATTGCTTTAGTGACATTTTTTCCTTCAAGAACGCCCAGGCCAAAATGATTGTCACCAGTCCAAATATTGAAGCAGTCACGGATGCAAATGTAGAAAATGTTTGTGTGCCCGCGTAAATCACTACTGCAAGAGCCACAGCATCGAGGCCGCCCATCGCGGCAAGCAACGGAAGTTGCGAAATGCTAGGCCTCAAGTTGATATGATAAGGCAAAGCTATGCAGCATATGGTGAAAATGCTTGCTAATCGCGCCAGCAAGATGACAGGTAGATCTGCACCTAGCGCAGCAGCAGCTTGGCCAGATGCAAAGCTGCCGAAGAAACCAATCGCGCCGGCTGTGGCCCATAGAATTGCGAGGCGTTGGGCGCCTTGGCTGTTTCCACTGTTGCCTCTAGCTACAACTGTAATACCAAATATAATGGCTAAGACCGCAACCATATGAAGGACTGGAATAGTCTCTCCAGACCAGGCTGCAAGCCCGACTGAGAGGATAGGATAAGATCCAACAATTGGGGCCACCAATCTAACAGGACCGATGGCTAAGGCCTGATAAAGAGCGATGCTTGCGAGGGCGAACAGCCCCCCCGACAGAATAGCGCGTTTCAAGGCGGGATTAGTGAGATCCTCCCAGTTGCCAAAATAAATGCAGATGGGCGCCAATAGCAGCGCCCCAAAGCAGAGCACTGTGAAAATGGCCGCCATTATTCCTGTACGCTGGCTGACATACCGCACACAGATGTCATGTACGCCCCAGCACAAGGCTGCGACTAGCCCAAGGCCGAGTGAGATGATCATTTATCAGGCCTAAAAAAAGGAACTAAGAAAACTAAGCAGGCAATTAAAAAGAAAACTGAGCCAACCATACCCCAAAAACTTCCTATCGAAGCTATGATAAAGCCTAGTGCTGAAAGGATAAATAGAACCCACCCCACAAAATTGATTTGATTGTTGCTCATCATTGTCTCTGGTTATTGCCGAAAGGTCCTTAATCAGATATTCTTCTAATTAAAGATTTATTCCGCTGATGCAACATCAGTGGTGCGGAGGTCTAAACATGTTGGACGATATTTATCCTAAGGTACAGTCAGGGCCCCCAAAACCCAGCGTCATTTTGGCGCCCTCGGTGTTTTCCCTGCCGCCGGGCAGTGAACGCTATGTTGTTCCAGGCTGCGGGGCGGTTTTGATTGCGGTGGAACCGGGTGATCAAATCTCGGTGTTGAACGACGAAGGCGGGCAGCCCTGTGAGGTTTTGACGTTGGATAAAAAGGGGCGCAGTGATGCGGGCCTCTTGGATCAGACGTCCAATTGTGATGCCTCGGGGCTGAAAAAGCTCTTGGCGGGTGTTGATCCGTCCCTACGGTCGGTTCGGATGGGCTTGGATGCGCGCGGTGTGGATCTTGCCACCGTTGCCGCTATTCGATTTTTTGATAGTCTGACGCCTGCTAAAACTGAGGTGCAGCTGCGCGTGGCGCAGGAGGGCAGTGTGGTGATCGCAGCCCCCGGCGGGATTATGGATTTCGAGGCTCAGGACACGGCAACGCCCTTGGTGGTAATGGTCAAACGCGCCGTTATCAAACAGACTGTGAAGTTTGAACTGCCTGATCCTTTGGCCGATCCGCTTGCAGATATTCGCATTCATTCGGCGACAGCTCAAAACTATTTTGTCAAAGCGGGCGATTACATTCAGGTTTATGATGTTGATGGGCGCCAATGTACAGATTTTCAGTGCTTTTCTGCGCGAAAGCTTGATAAGGGCATTGAGCATGCCCTGGATGTGACCACGACACGCACACTGATGGGGCATGCCTATCCGATGCCGGGTCTGCATGCGAAATACTATGATCAAGACATGATGCCTCTATTGGAGGTCATACAAGACACCTGTGGTCGCCATGATGCGTTTGCCTTGGCCTGTGCTGCGAAATACTATGATGATATCGGCTATCCCGGTCATGCCAATTGTTCGGATAACTTCAATCATGCTTTGGCAGAGTGGGGCGTGGGGCCGCGTGCGGGCTGGATGGCCATAAATTTCTTTTTCAACACGGCAATTGATGATCATGGGGTGATGTATGGTGACGAGCCTTGGTCACGGCCAGGCGATTACGTTTTGCTGCGCGCCTTGACAGATCTTGTCTGCGTCAGCTCGGCGTGCCCTGATGACACCTCACCGGCGAACGGCTGGAACCCTACAGATATTCACATACGCACCTATGATGGCGCGGAGACTTTCAAACGCGCGATTGCCTTTCGTGCTACGCCAGAATCGGAACCACAAATGACAAAAGAAACTGGTTTTCACAGCAGCTTTGCCAAACATACCCGCAATTTTGTGGAATATAATGGCTATTGGTTGGCCAATTGTTTTTCCCAAGCGGGGCCTTTGGCTGAATATCACGCTTGTCGCGAAAAAGCCGTGGTACTGGACCTCAGCCCCTTGCGCAAGTTTGAGATCACTGGCCCAGATGCAGAGGCGCTGTGCCAATATATCTTCACCCGAAACATGAAGATTTTGCCGGTGGGTGGGGTGGTCTATACGGCCATGTGTTATGGGCACGGCGGAATGATAGACGACGGCACAGTTTTTCGCTTGGCCAAAGATAATTTTCGCTGGATTGGTGGATCGGATTATGGTGGCGAATGGATAAGGGATCAGGCGGATAAATTGGGGCTGAAAGCCTTAATACGCGCCTCGACGAATATGCAACATAATATCGCAGTGCAGGGGCCTGAGAGCCGTGATCTGATGAAAAAAGTTATTTGGACGGCGCCGCATCAACCAACCTTGGAAGAACTCGCATGGTTCCGCTTCGCCCCAGCGCGCATAGGTGATGATCAGGGAGTTCCCATTGTTGTGTCACGCACAGGATATACCGGAGAGCTGGGCTATGAGATTTTCTGCCATCCCAAACATGCTGAAGCTGTGTTCAATTCAGTTTGGGAGGCTGGAAAAGACCATGGCTTAAAGCCAATGGGCCTTGAAGCCTTAGATATGGTGCGGATTGAGGCGGGACTGATTTTTGCGGGCTATGATTTTAGTGATCAGACCGATCCCTTTGAAGCGGGGATTGGCTTTACCGTGCCGCTCAAATCCAAAACTGATGATTTCATTGGCCGTGATGCTTTGATCCGCCGCAAAGAAACCCCAGCACGTAAGCTTGTTGGCTTGGATATAGACAGCAATGTTGACGTGTTACATGGCGATTGCGTACATATCGGCCGAGCTCAGATTGGTGAAGTGACCTCATCGATGCGTTCGCCTATTTTGGGTAAAAACATCGCCTTAGCACGAGTGGATGTGGCGCATCATGCGGTTGATACTGAGGTTGAGATTGGCAAGTTGGACGGGCATATGAAGCGTCTGCCAGCTAAGATTGTGCCTTTTGCGCATTACGACCCAACAAAGTCTAAGCCTAGGTCCTAAGGTCTAGCCTGTATCCTACCGATGCGCAGACGCTGGCTTTGTAGCTTACGCTAATGGTGCTTGTATGAAGAGCATTTGGTTCAGAAAAGCTCCCAAGATGGCATCAAATTGGGAGTCATATTTTTATCCACTTAAATTTCGAGGTAGCTTTCTAGGCTATCATCCATCGCGTCTTTCCAAGGCGTATGATGCGCTGGTGCTTTGGTGCCGGTCATTGGGCTAATATAGCCATGATCGCGGAACTCCATGATACCCATCTTTTTATGCTTCTTCCATTCAAAGAAAGCTTGGTTTGAGGCTTCCACATTGAAGCTTGGGTAATCAGTTTCGTTCATCAATTCCATAGTATAGGCGCCTTGATATTCGACTGCTCCATGATCATCTGTAATCGCATCCTCAGCGGCAACTCGGTCAACAACATCCTGCGCCATTTCAGCCCTTGTTGGCAAAGAAATCCTATCCATAATACAATCGCGCACCCACCACGCCTGTGCATCGAACATATTGAAGGTGTACCATTGGTCCTGCATGCCCAGATAAAACATGTCTGAATTTTTAGTCCAAACTACACCTTTGTAGAGATCCGCCGACGCCAGTCGATTGGCGGTTCTAAGACGCAGGTCATCGGGCAGGAAAGGGAAGTGATGTTTATAGCCAGTACACAAGATGATTGCGTCTACATCTTTGCTGGTGCCGTCAATGAAATGCGCCGTGGTGTCCTCCACATGGTCCAGTTTGGGAACTTCTTGCCAATTGTCTGGCCAGTCATAGCCCATGGGGGTGGTACGATGTGCCACCGTAATAGATTTTGCTCCGTATTTCCAACATTGTGAGCCGATATCTTCCGCCGAATAAGAGGTACCTAGGATTAACAAATCTTTACCAGAAAACTCGTGGGCATCACGGAAATCATGAGCGTGTAGAATGCGGCCGTTGAATTGATCGAATCCAGGATATTCTGGTGCATTAGGGACGCTGAAATGCCCCGTCGCGACGATTACTTTGTCAAAATACTCTGTGCTGTCTACATCTGCCACCTCATCGCGAGTTGTTACCTCAAAGCCGCCACCCTTGGCGGTGCGCACATCGCGCACAATGGTTGAGAACTGGATCAAGTCGCGTACACCAGATTTTTCAACGCGGCCCTTAATATAGTCGAATAAAACTGCGCGCGGCGGGAAGGAGGCGATCGGCTTTCCAAAATGCTCTTCAAAAGTGTAATCCGCAAACTCCAAACCTTCTTTGGGGCCGTTTGACCATAAGTACCGATACATTGACCCGTGGCATTGGTTTCCATACTCATCAACGCCCGTGCGCCAAGAGTAATTCCAAAGTCCGCCCCAATCGGATTGCTTCTCAAAGCATACAACCTCTGGGATGCTAGCTCCTTTATCCTTTGCAGATTGAAAGGCTCGTAATTGCGCTAGCCCCGACGGGCCAGCGCCGATTATGGCAACGCGTTTTGTCATGAAAGGTCCCTATCGTTTGTTGGGATGATTGAAAGCGTGGCCAGTTTGAAAGTCAAGTTGTCCATATGATTTTGACGGCTAACTCCCGTATGAAACAATATTTTTGGGCGTTCATAAAGGTGATAACTGACACAAAGGCCGGGCCGCAAACTTCGGTGGAAATATGGGTGGTATTTGTGATATGATACTGTCGTGGGAACGTATCGCATACGATTACTTTGCAATCAAACCAAAAGGAAATTCCAACGACTGAATACTCAAAACCTAGGATGCAAAATTTTGGGCAGTGGGCGCGTTTGGTCTGATTTGGAGCGTTACGGGCTGCTACAATTACATCATCCAAGCCGACCCTGAGGTGCTGGCACAATTTCCTGAGGCCTATTGGGTGGTGATCAACAGGTCGGCCGGGTTGGGTGTCTTCATCTTTTGTGATCGCCGTGTTTGGTGGGGCATTGGGCAGCGCGTTGATGTTGGTGCGCAGAGCCGTCGCGCGCCCTGTCTTGCTTCTATCCTTGCTGGGAGTGGTGGTAACCATGCTTCAAGCGCTATGGGTGATCGGATCCGCACCGGGGGCTGGCTTAATTGTCTTGGGCACCTGTATGTC
Source organism: Alphaproteobacteria bacterium UBA4588 (assembly GCA_905182195.1). GTDB lineage: Bacteria > Pseudomonadota > Alphaproteobacteria > Rhodobacterales > Rhodobacteraceae > Planktomarina. The sequence continues at coordinate 170,956 of CAJJAW010000005.1, read as the reverse complement.
GCTGGTTGTTGTGGCCTATTTGGTCTGGTTCACACACCGCAAAGCAGGGCGACATTTGCCGCGTTGATCTGCTGTATAAAAGTATAAAACTGCGCCTTTTGGCACTTATTTTGAATATCTGTGTGGTTTGAACCCTCTTAGATATCCATCGTATTGGATTTCTCCCAATCGCTGAAGTGGCGGCAGAAATCATTCCATTCCGAATGTTTCATTTTCAGATAGGCGGCAGAGAATTCCTCTCCCATAGCATCTTTCAGGCCTTTATCTTTGTCATACTCGCGTAACGCATCAAGCATATTTAGTGGCAGTTTTGGCGCGCCACGAACTTTGTGACCTTCGGCATACATGTCGATGTCATGGCGTTTGCCAGGGTCGGATTTGGAGCGCACCCCGGACAAGCCTGCTGCAATGATGACGGCTTGCAACAGGTAAGGATTCACAGCGCCATCTGGGAGGCGCAATTCAAAACGGCCGGGGCCGGGAACCCGCACCATATGCGTACGGTTGTTTCCAGTCCAAGTCACCGTATTGGGGGCCCAAGTGGCGCCTGACATTGTACGTGGGGCGTTGATGCGTTTGAAGCTGTTGACCGTTGGGTTGGTGATTGCCGCCAAGGCAGAGGCGTGCTTCATGATACCGCCCAAGAAGTACCGACCCTTTTCTGACAGGCCCAACTCAGCAGTTTGGCTGCTATCATTGGCGTCCATCGCAAAGACATTAATTTTAGCCGCAGCCCCTGGCGCATCCCAAACAGAGATATGCGCGTGGCAGCCATTTCCGGTTAGCCCTTCGATGGGCTTAGGCATGAAAGTGGCCCGGTAGCCATGCTTCTCTGCAACAGTTTTGGTCATAAACTTAAAGAAACTGTGCTTGTCAGCTGTTTTTAACACATCATCAAAATCCCAGTTCATTTCCCACTGGCCATTTGCGTCTTCATGGTCGTTTTGATAGGCGCCCCAGCCCAGATCTAGCATGTAATCGCTAATTTCTCGGATTACATCTAAGCGGCGCATGAATGCTTGTTGGTCATAGCAAGGCTTGGCGGCGGTGTCGTACGGATCAGATATCTGATCGCCTGCAGGGGTAAGCAAAAAGAACTCGGCTTCAATCCCAGTTTTGACATGCATGCCCTCTGAGGCAGCGTCGGCAATAAGGCGGCGTAGCACATTGCGTGGGGCCTGGGCTACATCTTCGCCTTCCATCACGCAATTTCCTGGCACCCAAGCAATCTCTTTATTCCACGGCAAAATTATTACAGCTTCAGGGTCTGGCACCGCTAGCATATCGGGGTGGGCAGGTGTTAAGTCGAGCCACGTTGCAAAACCTGCAAAACCTGCGCCATCTTCCTGCATGTCTGAAATAGCTCGGGCGGGCACCAATTTTGCCCGTTGTCCACCGAACAGGTCGGTGAATGAAATCATGAAATATTTTACGCCGTTTTCTTCAGCGAATTTTGCCAGATCTTTTGCCATGGTCTTTTTCCCCTATTGATCGTGTAAATTTTAAGGGCGCGTCGAGATAACCCGTCGCGCCCAATATGTTAAAATAATCCGGTTTTTCCAGGCCACCAATCGGTGCCTGCCAGTGGAACCTGCGCCATCGCGGCGGCTTCCATGGTGAGTGCGACCAAATCCTCAGGCTCAAGATTATGAAGATGGTTTTTGCCACAGGCGCGAGCAATCGTCTGAGCCTCAAGTGTCATTACCTTGAGGTAATTTCGTAAGCGGCGCCCACCTTCAATCGGGTCAAACCGTTTCATGAGCTCAGGATCTTGCGTGGTAATACCCGCCGGGTCTTGGCCTTCGTGCCAATCATCATAGGCTCCGGCAGTGGTTCCCAGTTTGTTGTACTCTGCCTCCCATTTGGGGTCATTGTCTCCGAGGGCTATCAATGCTGCAGTCCCAATGGCCACAGCATCGGCTCCTAAAGCCATAGCTTTAGCCACATCGGCCCCAGTGCGAATTCCACCTGATAGGATGAGCTGCACCTTACGATGCATACCCAGATCTTGGAGAGCTTTTACAGCTGGACGAATAATAGCAAGTGTAGGCTGGCCTACATGTTCAATGAATACGTCTTGCGTGGCTGCTGTGCCTCCCTGCATGCCGTCCAGCACAATTGCGTCTGCCCCAGCTTTTACAGCTAATGTTGTATCATAATAAGGGCGGGCACCGGCGACCTTAACATAGATAGGTACTTTCCAACCTGTTATCTCGCGGAGCTCAAGGATTTTGATTTCAAGATCATCTGGGCCAGTCCAGTCCGGATGGCGGCAGGCAGATCGTTGATCAATACCCTTTGGTAGGTTGCGCATACTGGCTACACGGTCACTTATTTTTTGCCCAAGGAGCATGCCGCCGCCGCCAGGCTTTGCGCCTTGGCCCACAACAATCTCAATTGCATCAGCTTTGCGAAGGTCGTCTGGGTTCATGCCGTAACGTGATGGCAGATATTGATATACCAGCTTTGACGAGTGGCCACGCTCTTCTGGTGTCATCCCGCCATCACCAGTAGTGGTAGAGGTGCCAGCTTCTGAAGCACCGCGGCCTAAGGCCTCTTTTGCGGGGCCTGACAGTGCTCCGAAAGACATACCCGCAATTGTGATCGGAATATCTAAGTGGATGGGGTTGGATGCATTTAGCCCGCCAATACTGACGTTGGTGTCACATTTCTCGCGATAGCCTTCCAGCGGGTAGCGCGAAATTGACGCCCCAAGAAACAGAAGGTCGTCGAACGTGGGCAGCTTGCGCTTGGCACCACCTCCACGAATGTCATAAATACCAGTTGCTGCGGCACGTCTAATCTCACTATTCACATCTTGAGAGAAGGTGGCTGATTGCCGGGGTGTAGTGCGCGGGATGCCGCTATCATCATTGCTCATGTCGTGGGCCCTTAATACGCGTTATCAATATTGAAATTATAGAGGTTGCGCGCAGAACCATACCGCTTGAACTCTTCTGGTTTGGCGTCGCATTCCCCTTCGGTTAACAGTGCGCGCAGAATTTCTAAGTGCTCTGGCCGCATCTCTTTTTCTTCGCAATCCGCACCCAATGACTTTACTGAACCGCGGACGAACAAACGCGCCTCATAACAACTGTCGCCCAAAGCCTCACCTGCGTCACCGCACACAACCATATTGCCTGATTGAGCCATGAAGGCGGACATATGGCCGATGTTACCATGCACCACGATGTTGATCCCCTTCATAGAGATCCCACAGCGTGAGGAGGCGTTGCCTTTGACTACTAATAGGCCCCCATGTCCGGTTGCACCTGCGTATTGGCTGGCATCACCATCGATTACAACTTTGCCTGACATCATATTTTCGGCCACGCCAGGTCCGGCGCTGCCTGTTATGTTGACCGTAGCCTGTTGGTTCATACCAGCGGAGTAATATCCGGTTGATCCACGCACGGTGACCTCAATTGGAGAGTCCAATCCGCAGGCAATGGCATGCGCACCTTTTGGGTTCATAATTTCCCATGTGGTTTGGTTAGTGGCCTCATTCTGCGCGTGCAGGGTTGCGTTTAATTCCCGCAAACTGCCAGTGGATAAGTCATAAGTCTGCATTTCAGTGGTTCCAGAAATAAACGGTTGCGGGCTCAGGTTCCCAAACTCTTGCATCTTCGATACCGGGTAGGTTGACTAAGGCACGGTATTCGCTGCCAAAAGCTACATATTGATCAGTTTCGGCCATTACTGCGGGTTTGCAAGCAATCGGGTCACGCACAACACCAAAACCATCCTTGGTGCCAACCACGAATGTGAAAAATCCATCCAGATCTTTTAGACTACTTTCCAGAGCTTCGCCCAAGGTGCTGCCATTTTGCATTTTCCACGTCAAATAAGCGGCACCCACTTCAGTGTCATTGTCTGTTTCGATATGCACCCCATCGCGCCGCAGTTTCCGGCGCAGGGAATTGTGGTTGGATAAAGAGCCGTTGTGTACGAGGCACTGATCGCTGCCTGTGTTGAATGGATGTGCGCCCATCGTGGTTACTGCTGATTCGGTGGCCATTCGTGTGTGGCCAATTCCATGGCTTCCTGACATTTGAGCAATATCAAAACGTGATGCTACGTCTTTTGGGAGCCCCACCTCTTTGTAAATCTCTAGGCTGTCGCCGGAGCTCATTACTCGCACGTTGGGCCGAATCTCTTTAAGTATGGCGCGGGCTGATTCCACCTGGTCGGCGCGCATTTCCAGCACGGCGTGTGTGCTCTGAACGCGTATATCAATATCGCCTTCGATCAGTTGTTTCAGAGCATCTTTGAGTTGTTTAAAATCGACATTGGGCGTATCTGATTGAACAGTTAACTTACCAATATTTTTAGATTCTTTACTATATATTGCGATTCCTGCACTGTCAGGGCCACGATCCGTCATCGTGATTAACATATCGGTTAACATGGCGCCGAGTTGGGCCTCCATAGATTTGTCTTTTAGAAAAAGACCAACGATTCCGCACATGCGGCATTCCTTTCACGAATAATATCCCGACCTAGATTCTAGTAGAACGTTAGCACCAAACACTCACCGGCTCAACCAAGAGGAAACTTTTTTTCATACGCGGTAAAAATAGCTTTTCACATCGGACTAAATATGTTTTGGTTCCTTACAAGCGTCAAAGGACAGAAATAAAAAGACGCGATTGTAAAAGAATTGGGAATTAAATTTGGAGCAACAATTAGCAGAGCACACCTCTCAGGTGGCTGCATTGAAAGCAAGTGCAGTTGTGACCAACACCAATTTCGAAGGCAATCTTAAATTTTAGATAGGGAGAAAATAATGAGTGTAAGTATTAGTGAATTGGCAAAAGGGTTTTATAAAATTGTAAATGGGGAAGGCGAGCTGGGAGAGGTATTATCCGATGACTTTCAATTTGGGATTATGCCAGGGTTCCCGTTCGGTGGAAACCAGGACGGGCTGGAAGCCTCAAAAGCGTTCTTTGAAAAGCTTGGCCCTTTGTTTGAGAGTTTTGAAGTCCATGCACAAGAATTTCTACCAATTGATGACACGCATTTGGTTGTTAAGGGTTTTTATCGTGCAGAAATAGCAAAGTCTGGTGAGAAAATTGATTTTGAAACTGCCCATTTTTGGACATCCAATGGTACCAAGATGACGCATTACAAGCACTATTGTGACACGGGAATACTGTCTAGAGCGCTTGGTCACGAAGTACTACAGTAATTGATGGTACTTGACGTAGCTATTTGAAGAAAACACTATATTTCAGCATCTAGCTGCACTGAATTCCACCTTTTGCAAGAGCTTAGGGTGTAAATTTTTTAATTTAGAGCTGCGTTATTGTGTATTTTGTGGGTAGCTGATGATTGAGAGATACCGTGCAGGCAATTGAACCAGTTTTTCTGGCCCATGGGCGCTATCAGCATCAAAAAATAGCGTATCACCTGGCTTAAGCGGATAAACTTCATCGCCGTGGCGGTAATCAACTTCGCCTTCCAGCATATAGATGGTTTCAATCCCGCCATGTTGAAAGGTTGGGAACACATCTGATTCAGTCGATAGAGTTATTAAATATGGCTCTACAATCACTCCGCTTGCATTGGCTCCAATGTGGCCCAAAAGATTGTATTGATGACCAGCGCGGGTACCGGCACGCTCAGTCTCAACACCTTCGCCAGTTTTGGTGTGTATGGCTTGGCGTTGCTCCTCAAACCTACGAAAAAATGAGGTAATCGGGACTGACAGGGCATTAGCCAAGGTTTGTAAGGTTGTGAGAGAGGGTGAGGTATTGCCATTCTCAATTTTGGATAACATCCCTATAGAAAGCCCGGTTGTGGTGGCCAATTCGGCCACTGTAACTTCTTGGCGACGACGAAAGGCACGAACCTCGCGGCCGATGGCAACCTCCAGCACTTTTTCGCGCTCCTCACGCACGACGTGTGGATTTTGCGTTAGTTTTGAGGCCTTTTCAGGTGTTATTTTTTCAATATTCATAAATCCACCCTGATCTTTCTCATTGGTCTCTTGATCTTGGTATTAGTTTTCCTGTTAGTATCATAAATATGAATGATATGAAAACCCAGTCAATTGGCTTCTTGATCTTTGACGGCTTTCCGATGGCCTGTTTGACCTCAATGATCGAGCCTCTTCGTGCGGCAAACGAAATCTCGGGCCAAGATGCTTTCTCTTGGACGCTTATGGCGGAAACTATGGATAAAATTTGCTCTAGCGCTGGGGTGAACTTTGAGCCGGATATGGTCTTGGGACAGGCAGAGGGGCCTGATTATTTATTTTTACTTAGCCCGCCGATGGCCGGGTTTTCCAATCCAAAGGTGGGTTACGGTGCTTTGATGTCCAACAATCCAAGAGGAAAGTCAGCGCCCTATTATCAGCTCAGCATCGCCTCCAGACTCTGTTTCCTGGTGGCTACCGTTGCACTTTATATTGCCTTTAGAATCGGACTAGCCCGTCTGGTCGCACCCGCCATCGATGAATGCCAGATACTATAATTTCCAATTAACCGCTACAAGCCTATTTTTTTCGAGGCTCTGGATAGTACCCAGTTAGATGTACTATGCATTTTGAAAAAATTTGATTCATTACCAACTTTGCTGCTATTGAACTTTTGCAAAGCACACGAAGGCAAAGGCCTGCTCCATTTGGTAGGTTCGACACGCCTATTATACAATCTTGCGTAGTTATCCCACAGGCTTCTAGGACTTCTTGAGAGGGAAGAGTTTCCAAGTCACCCAAAAGAAGGCAGTTAATGACAGTGCGCCAAGATCCAATAGGTGAATTAGCTTCTAATAAACTGCGTCCAGTTATGTGAAAACAGTCTAATGCAACTAGGTCTCCTTTAGGTCCAAATATTTTAGTCTTGGCAGAGATCATATCAAATACTTGTCCCTTTTGACCCAGGTCAAAGGTGTCAAATGCATCAATAAATAAAATTACTGACCCTTGGCCACGGCTTATTGTTGTATCAGAAATGACAGCAGATCCTGGTAACATCACTAGTACATCTGGTGTGTAGGCAAAAAAGCAATTATTTGACGTATTAATTTCCAAAAATTGTCTGACCGGCTTTCCATAACAATTTTGAACCATAGTTGCGGCCTGAGTTGTCACCTGAGCAAATGCAGAGTCAAATAACTTAATCTTTGAATAAAGCCGATCTCCACGATACATTCCTCCGGATGAGGACTGCTGATAAACAGTCGATAGGAAGGGTATGTTACGATCTAATGCGAATGGTCGTGTCATGTGAAAGGGATATGAAACAAATTGTTTGCCTATTCTAGTTGTTTCACCGAATCTTAAAAATTCCAACTCATAGTGGCCAACACGTTCCGGGATTTCACCCGTTTTATCCACATCTAGATTAAAATTTTTGTAAGTCATAAAAGCAAGACTTCTTCGACAATAAGATCAACTATTTTGTTGATACCCATTTGAGCACGGCAATTTGTTACTATAACGGGTTTACCAGAACGGCTTTCTTTTGACTCTAGCAACATTCTATCCAAGTCTACTCCCACATAGGGCGCCAAATCCTGTTTGTTAATCACCAAAAGATCGCTTTGGAGGCATCCCGGGCCACGTTTTCGTGGTATGTCGTCCCCTCCAGCAACATCAATGACAAACATCCACCAATCAACCAAATCTAACGAAAATGTGGACGCAAGGTTGTCGCCTCCACTTTCAATCAAAATAAGATCTAAATCTGGAAATTTAATTTCTAATTCGTCAGCCGCCGTAATGTTTAGAGTAGGGTCTTCTCTTATAACAGTGTGTGGGCAAGCACCCGCTTCAACCGCTACAACACGTTCAGGATCTATCAAGCCTGATCTCCTGATGCGATCCGCATCCTCTGCAGTTACCAAGTCATTCGTTATAACCGCAATCGAAATATCGATGCTTTTAAACGCTGGTAGCATTTGCTCAATCAGAGCAGTCTTCCCAGACCCTACGGGACCTCCTATACCTACCCTCGCTGCACCCAATTGCTCACTCCTCTTTATTTCTTTCACGTGGTTAATATTTAAGTGGGCCTTATCTCAGCATGTATAATTGGGTTAAAGGCAGTGTTTTTGCTGGCTCGCAGGTAGCCAATTCGCCATCAACAAAGACGTCAAAGCTTTGAGGGTCAACCTGAATATCGGGACATGCGTTGTTATGGATCATGTCGGATTTTGTCAGTTTACGTGTACCTTTAGATGGCAAAAGTGGTTTTTCCATTCCGAGAGTATCTGACAATCCGAAATCAATTGCCAAAGGGTTTACAAAGCATGCCGACAAAGCCTGCTTAGCACGACCAAAAGCTCCCCACTGAGGTCTGAGCATAAGAGGCTGACATGTCATCAAAGATGCCGCGCTATCCCCCATGGAACCCCAGGCTATGAAGCCACCTTTGACCACTAATTCCGGTTTAATCCCAAAAAAGCTTGGGTTCCAAATGACGACGTCAGCCATTTTTCCTTTTTCTAATGAACCAACGTGCTCAGATATCCCAAAAGTACGGGCGGCGTTAATAGTGTATTTGGCGATAAATCGCTTTATTCTTTCATTATCCCCAATTTTAGTTTGCTCTGAATCTAATCTTCCCCGCTGTTTTTTCATTTTGTCAGCAAGTTGCCAAGTACGACATATTACTTCGTTAATCCTTCCCATGCCCTGACTATCTGATCCCAACATAGAAATTGCACCCAGATCATGTAGTATGTCCTCTGCAGAAATTGTTTGCGCACGGATTCTACTTTCAGCAAAGGCCACATCTTCAGGAATTGAGGGGTTTAGGTGATGGCAGACCATCGTCATATCTAAATGCTCATCAAAAGTGTTGACCGTATATGGGTTTGTTGGATTTGTTGATGAAGGTAAACACCAAGGAAATGAAGCTACCCGAATAATATCAGGGGCATGCCCGCCGCCGGCACCTTCAGTATGATACATATGGATAGTGCGACCCGCAATTGCTTCTATCGTACTTTCTAAGAAACCCGATTCGTTTAAAGTATCTGTATGTATCTGAACTGGAAAATCTAACTCATCCGCTACTTTCAAGCATGTATCAATAGCGGCCGGCATTGTTCCCCAATCTTCATGCAACTTCAAACCTAGGCAGCCTGTCTGCATTTGCTCAACTAAAGATTCTGGCCGATGCGAGTTCCCTCTACCAAGGAAGCCAAAGTTGATCGGCCAAGCTTCTGAGGCCTGAAGCATTTTGCCAACATTGAACGGCCCACCACTATCAATACCAACTGTAATGGGGCCCAATGACCCACCAAGCATTGTAGTAATTCCAGATGAAATTGCATGTTCACAAAGTTGAGCACTATCAAAGTGTACGTGTACATCAATACCGCCTGCAGTTGCAATCAAACCCTCACAATCGCGAACTGTTGTACTCGCCGAAACAATTAGCTCTGGGTCAACTCCATCCATTGTGGCGGGATTACCAGCTTTGCCAATACCAACAATTTGGCCATTTTTGATACCAAGATCGCCCTTAACAACGCCCAACACAGCATCAATTACAACTACATTACAGAGAAGAAGATCTAATGCGCCTTGCGCACTAGTTACTCCTGCTGCCATTCCAGCGCCGTCACGTAAAGTTTTCCCACCGCCGTGAAGGCACTCATCCCCATACACTGCGTAATCTTTCTCAATTACCGCAACGAGAGAAGTGTCTCCAAGAACTAATCCGTCACCGACAGTGGGGCCATACATTGCAGCATATTCTTTCCTCGACATAATCGCCATTTTAAATCGCCTTTTATATTCCTAGAAATTTCTTTTTACGCGCTTTTGCAAACGCTCGCTCTTTAACTTTTGGGTCTCGTGTGCTTCCGTTTGTCAATCCATTCAAGCCGGACAGCTCCTGTCGCCCACCAAAACTAGTTAATTCAACTGATTTTTCTTGTCCCGGTTCAAACCTTACGGCAGTCCCTGCTGGAATATCCAAGCGCATACCAAATGCTTTTTTACGATCAAAATCTAGGGCTTTATTCACTTCAAAAAAATGATAGTGGCTCCCAATTTGTATAGGTCTGTCCCCCCGATTGATGGCAATAAGGCTCACTTTTTTTCGACCTTTATTAATTTCAATTTCACCATCCTCATGGATCAATTTTCCCGGCTCTAACGCAGGTTCCCCCGCTTCGCCATCGGGACGGATTGGGTCGTGAACCGTCACAAGTTTTGTTCCATCAGGAAATGTACCCTCCACTTGCAACATCGGCAGCATGGAAGACACGCCCGCCATGACATCTTTTTCACTGAGTATTTGAGAACCGAAAGCCATCATCTCTGCGACTGACCGTCCATCACGAGCACCCTCGAGAATTTCATCACAAATCAACGCCACAGTCTCTGGATAATTAAGTTTTAAGCCTCTCAACTTACGCTTTCTAGCCAGCTCTGCAGCAGTGAATATAGTTAGCCGTTCCATTTCTGTTGGTGTTAAAAGCAAAATAACCTCCTGATTTAAATCCCAAAAACCTATTCCTAGGTGGCGCTAAAGTTGACTCGTCTAATTAGAAAACAGCTTTTGCCCAGACTTATTCGGCAAACATAAGGCTATTTCTGATAACGGAACAAAAGACGATATTAATTCACCTACGGCAACTTCGCGCCTTGATTCCACTGTGATAATTGGCAGCAACCGCTTAATTATTCTCTGGACATCAATTGCACCAACCAAGCCCATACGAACTGCAGCAGCCGTGATGTTTGAAATGCATTGATAGCCACTAATTGCCACAACAGTTTGTTCGCTCAGGTTCTGGTCGTACCACACCAAAGCCTGGGCAATTGGCAAATGGCCAATAGCTGTCCCAGATCGGATCCTACTTCGATACTGGCCTGCCCTTTCATTACCCATCCGTTCAAATGTTAGCAGCAAAGCCCCTCCATTACGTTGAGACCCTTTTCTGAGTGGCTCGATTGCCAAGCTTGCCTCTATCTCCCTATCCAACGCTTCAAGTTCTTTTAATGAGGTGCTCAAACGATAGGCCCGGACCAATGCGACACGGTCTCCCAAGGCCCAACGATGCCTAATCTGATTTTCTATAAACCCTTCTAGATCAAATCGACCAATCTCGTCCGATCGTCGATGTGCTGCTTCAAGACCCTGCGAGAATGCAAAGCCCCCAGAAGGAAAAGTGCTGTCAGATAGTTGCAACGCCGCCAGTAGTTCGTTTGACAAAAAAATTATTCCTCCATTTTTCTCCATAAAAGATCACCAGGTTTAAACAAGTCATGCAGCCTATCAGTGTAATCTTTATAACAACTAACCACTACGACATGTAATTCTGCCCCTTGAAAGCGAACTTTCCAGTGCAGATTTCCAGCATGATACCCAAGTTGGATAGCTAATGCTGGGGTACTAGCTGTGATAACAAGCCACTTCTGCTTACTGGCACATATTATAATTGCCCGATCGGTTTCCAAACATAATACAGAGCCATCTTCCAATGCTATATTACGAGGGATAGAAATTGCGACTTGATGATCTTTATCAGTTTTTACCTTCAATCTATGCCTTTTAAGATCTTCTGGTAGAAGAGTTATCGTCTCAACAAGGTTTTGATGATCTAATTCGTGTAGTAATTTGGAAATTCGTGCATCAGACACGTGTCCAAAAATAGAGCTAATACGCTTCATTCTATCTACCGACATTAGATTTTATAAACCCAAGAAGATTTCTCTTTTTTCTAATTTTAATCACTTCTTTTTTCCGGATTATCATTAGGGCTCAATAGTTCGTGTGCATTTATAATAGCACTGGCAATATCAACCGTAGTAATTCTTTTAGACATAGCTTGCTTCCGAATTTTTTTGTAAGCTTCACTCTCATTAATTCCAGTTTGTGACATTAAAATTTCTTTAGCTTTTGAAATTCTAACACTAGCAGAAAATTCTTTTTCTAACTTACAAAGCTTACTTTTTATTTTCTCTCTCGCAAGCCAAAGATTACGTGCAACTGTTAGATTTGCTAAAAATCCAAACGAACGAATTGGTTTTCCTATTACTGCAAAAGCATTACAATCTAAGATTGTTTGAAGAGTTTCAGGATTTTCATATGAAGTAATAACTAGGAAAGTTATACTATTATCTTCTATATTAGATGCTAGCTTTAAAATATCAGTTCTATGTGACATTTCAATACTTAATAACACCACATCAACTGATTTATTTATATGTTCGGGCATCGGCCAGGTCGTTTCGCACGTACAGCCAATTCGTTTTAAATGATCTTCTATCATCAACCCATCCTCATCGGGTTGATGAATCAATTGAACTTTTAATCCTTTTAAACTCTGAAGCAAATTATCAACCCCATTCCACCAAGGCTATAAGTAAAGTGTTTAATTAATATTCTATTTTAAATATTATCCAATTTCTTAACAGTTCTTTTTAGCTCAAGAAAATTTAGTAATTCATATATATTTTAAATCTATAGGCCGGGTGTAATTTAGTTCACTAATCTAATTACTAACATGTTAGCGGTAAGATTCATATACTAATTTGACTTGTGATCGTGTAGTTTTTTAAATAAAAATATATAATTATTTGATCCATCTAAGGTTTCCTCTAATTCAGCACTTCCTGACATATTTTGTATATTTAGAAAATAATCTCGCACTGTATGGCAGGCACGGACAGAAACTGCTTGCTTATACATCCAAACGCCCCTCTGCTGATCAACTTTATGAGTGATAAAGAGCGCCTCACTTGGATTGTCAGAAATGCCAATATGCCATTGTGAAAAATCACTTCCGAGTTCTCTCACATATCTCATTATCTCAAATTTTATTTGTTGAACGCTCAAAACCATTTTGTTTTCCCCAGTTTAATTGTCTACCGTATCAACTCGGCGACGGCATAAGAGCTATTTGATTTTTATATTGGCCTGTTTTAGCTCTCCAGCTCGCAAATAACTGCTGACCTTGGGACTTCTCTTCGACAGACATTTCCTTCACCATAGATTCTAAAGCATCAAGGGCACTGCCTATTCCATGCTGTGCTGCCATCGTGAGCCAGAGGTACGCCTGTGTTCGATCTTTAGTGACCCCCGTGCCCTGCGCAAACATGAACCCCAGTCTTGATTGAGAGGGGTAATGACCGTTTTCGGCTGCCTTACGATACAGCTCCGCCGCGCGGGTTTGATCTTTCTCAACGCAATCACCCTGAAAATAAATCTGAGCTAAGTTGAACAAACCATTAACATCATTATTGCTGGCAGCCTTTTCTAACCAGAATAATCCTTTTTTGATATCTTTTACTACTCCTCGGCCCATGAAATAAAATGCTCCAGCATTTGATTGAGCTAAAACATTTCCCTTTTTAGCGGCAGATTCATATAATTCTAAAGCTTTTTCATCGTTTGCTTCAACACCATCGCCGTTAGCATAGCACGACCCCAACCAAGCAAAAGCCTCTGCGTCACCACTTTTAGCAAGAATTTCCCATATGCCAATTGCTTTAAGAAAATCACCCTTTGAATAAAGATTGCGCGCCTGATCTTGCAATTTGATGGAAGTGTTTTTCGCCATCAACCTCGCCCTCTCTGCAACATTCTTGCGTCCATAATAGGAACATTCCCAAATTGTTCGTGTACCGCTGTCACCCGGGTAATTAAATATCGGTGCATCTCATAGGCCGCCTTATTAGTTTCAGTCGGCAAGGTAGACCCAATCGTCTCTGGTCGACTGGAAGTGTTCCAATTAGAAAGTTCGATTTGTTCTTGACTGGCTGCGCTTCCAATAATCTGTAATTGTTTTAATGCAGCTTTAAGGTCCTCAGGCGAACCACCAGACACAAAACATCTTACCAGCGTATTCCCAGGGCCCGTTGATTGTAAAATAGCGATAACGTTTGTTGCACCTATCTGACCGTTCAATAAATTAGGGTATCGCCAAGCTGGCGGGTTGTCCCAAAGCGCTTCTCTCATAAACTCTTTGCCAAAGAGTTTCCAGTTGCAGGAATGATCCTGCCATTCAAATTTTACGTCTATATTGTCATTTTCACGCCAACCCTCAGAAAGCGCATTAGTTATTTCAAAGTCGTCAGATAACGGAAGGCATTGTGGGTTCACATTAACGAAAATAACAGGCCCGATAGTAGTGTAAGCGACATCACGCAATTTTTCCGGTACTAACCCAAGGAATTTATACATTTCATCAGAGTTCCCGCCTTCTTTTGACGCCTTCATAGCCGGGGCGTCCCGAGTATAATTACAAGACGCAATTGTACATTTAGTTTGTTTTCCAGTGCGACATTGCACCGGAACAAACCGACAACCGCCGTGTTGGTGCCTATTAAATCTAGCCTGAATAGATTTGTTGGGAAGCCGTTGCACGTGAATACCATGGAAGCCAACAGTAAAGGGCAGCAAGTCTCCTGAATTTTTGATTTCGTGCGTTAGCCCAATAGCAACCCAATCCCGGGTCCATATATGCTCATTCTCAAGTTCCAGAAATATTTTTGACCGATATGCGACAGGATGAAGAGTTTGAGCAATACCAAACGGGAGATCAGATTTCTCATAGGTCGTTAACTCAGTAAGATTTAACCTCTCGTCAAAGTAACCAAACTCTGGATGCATTAGATCTGCTTGCAAGGACATTTATTAACCTCCTACCTTTCCCTTCCCCAGATTATTGCTGGAGAAGGGATCTGGTTTTATTACACTTAGGCTTTATTAGAAGGTGGGTCGTAGTCAGCTCGACCACGATGAATATATGCCTCTTTTGGTGCATCAGGCAAAGGTCCGTCTTGCATAAACCGATTCAAGACATTTCCAGTTAGTCGAGAGATATTGTTGTCCCCGTTATTCCAAGGAAGTGATCCGCAATAAGCAATCGAACTGAACGCGAAACATCCCCCACCATTTGGTGTCTCATGAAACGCAATATCGGATCGCACTCTGGGGTGCTGAGTTCCATCAAGCCCTTGCTGGTTGAAACCAAAATCTTCCATGACCAATAGATACGCCTCCGTATGCCGCCCCGCAGAGGTTGCAACGACCATGGTGTGTGGCGGAGACCCAAGCATTGTATCCACAATATCAAGTTCAGTACCTGCCGCTCCCCCTCCAACAAAACCGAAATTCCCAAGTTTTTCTTCGAACTCAATCCCCTCAAATGCCCATGAAACTCGTGGATCGTTAGATTCTTCTGTTCTTGAATAGTAAGACGAGATGTCGAAGCCCTCTGACGACATGCCAGTACCGGCAACAGAGTGTAGATACCTACCACGATATCTCCACATCCCACCCAATTCACCTGTCCCTTGATGATAATACTCACCAGGATCTGCTCGCCAAGTTCTAATTCCAGATTCGCAGCGGCGCATTTCGGTAAGCACTCCACGCCCTAAGTCTTCGTAAGAGGGATGATAGGAATGAATCCAGTACCAAGCATCTGCCCCCATATACATAAGTCGTCCACCTTGTTGGGTATAGTTATGCAAGGCATCCAATTGGGTTCCTGTATTGTGCTCGGGATGCGAACCAGTGATGATTACATTGTATTTTTCAAGCCTAGCGAGACCGTCGTAGGTTACATCCTCATCTGTAATACAATCATATTCGTAGCCCATCTGTTCCAACCAACAGATCAAGTGCAAATCGGCGGGATACTGCCACGGCGCCTGCATAAGAAAGTGATCGTATTTAGGACGCATCGACAATATTGGTCTTAAGCGCGTAGATAGACAAATTCCCGAGCCGTCGGTGTGAGTATCATAAATTGATCCACCGTATTCACGATGCTCGCTCAGATACATATTTTGATCCTGCATGATAGGAACTCTATAGACTAAGAGCTCTGCTCCACCAGCATTGTTGGCCAGATGTTCATTTGCATAAGCCATGTAACTAATTGTGGGAACCATAACTGCAATTTTGGCCTGTTCTTTACCAATTTCTGGAACTACCCAAAAAGGGATATAGTCTTCATCTCCATCTGCAGTTGTCAATTTAGCTGCATAAAAAGCACTGTTCTGACCGTTAGGGACATCCCACTCAAAATCCATTTCCCAACGTGCATCATCTATATCGTCATCATGAAAATGGATTGCACCATACTCAGACTCAGCATGCTTCCAGTCGAAATTATGCCCAGAAAAATTATGCCCCGTCATCGCTCTAGTAGGACAATTAACGATCGCTAAATCAAAAAGGTAAGGACCCTTGTCCTTCCCCACGATTGTATTGATACCATCTGAGAAATCCCATGAACCAACGATTGTTTTTGACAGCTCGCCAGTAGGCCCACTATTCCTTCGCTCCGTCAAACCCGATTGAGCGCCAAGCTTCATTGTTTCAATATCCTGTCGACTTAACGCTTCTCGGCAAAGTCTTGGGCTGTCGATTTTCCCGTTATAGTGACCTGCCATAACAACACCCTGAGGTCGAGACGATTTTGCGATATCATCCTTGGTCATGCTACCAGTGTAACAGGCCACCGTGAACGGCACGCCCTCAGCATTTTTTAATTTAGTATTTAAAACGGTTTTGACAGGTAAAATAGTTGGATCCAAGGCATACTGAATTTGCGGTTCATGATATAAGACAACCTGACCAGTTTTAGCGTCAAAACTTGCCGCGCAAAAATGCCATGCATGGTCGCGGATAGGTGCGTCAGTCGTTATTGAATGACCGTTTATACGCACTTCTAGACATCCAGCTTCATTTATAAAAAGACCATAGCCCTTTCCGTTTTCCCATTTTCCCATTAGCCCCTGTGCGCCATGACGCCAATACTTTGGGTGCGTTTTAGGCGTTGTGGGCCAAATCCAACACTGCATTGTGAAAGATTCTAAATGGAATTGCGGTTTGTCTAGAGCATAGCCATAAGATCCAGAATGAATAACCTGTCTGCGGCCCTTATACTCTCCATTACATTTAGCTGGAATAAGTTCTTCTAATAATCCTGGACCACGAGGATTAGTATCCCCGTTAATCATCTTCATAATTTCGACCTTATACTTAGTTGGGCCGTTAGAATTTACATAAAAATTTATCTTTTTACCTGGGTTCACACCGAACAAGTCAGCGTAGCCCGTGAGACGCATAGCAGTCATTTGTCTTTTCCCTTCACAAACTTCCTAAGTTAATTTTGCAATGTTTAAGTTACAGTCCAGTTATCATCACGACGCTTCCAGCCTTCATGGAAATGCTCCACCTGTCCGTCAGTTTCTTCCATTTCATCCAGTCGCATCAAAAAAATGTCATGCTGCGGATCTTGCTCATTGTCATAAATTTTATCATTCACAAACTCTGGAGGCACACCCCGAACGCCCGCTAAGCGTCCAATACGCCACGACTTATCCACCTCAGTGCAAATCACTACCAATTTTCTTTTGCCATTCGCAGGCATAGCGGCTCGCATTCTCAGAAGTACACGGTTCAATACAAAATCTTCATGGATCCCACCACTAACGGCCGTAGTGTCTCCCGGTGTCTCACACCTAAGTATAGTGCATCCAGCGACACCTTTCATTGAATCGATACAAGCCTTGTGTTCAGCTATAAGGCGATCTCTTTCAGCGCTTCCTTTTTTAGGTATTGCCCTCATCATATTCTCCTCTCTGGCTAGGGAAGTTTTCCCGTTTTAGTGATTATTAAAAGTTGGTGTTGTTTCAGACTGTCATGTGTTTTTCCACAACCTCATCTGTAAGTTCCATTATTGGCCCAGATGCTTCGATCTTCCCATTGTCCATCATTATAAAATTATCACCTAGTTTACGTGCCATTTTTATGTGCTGCTCTGTTAAAATAACTGTGATCCCAAGCTTTTTGTTCAACATCTGTAATGTCTCGCCTATTTCAGTTACGATATTAGGCTGGATGCCTTCTGTGGGTTCATCCAATAATAAAATTTGAGGATCCACAGCCAAAGCACGAGCAATTGCAAGCTGCTGTTGCTGACCTCCAGACAAAAGCCCAGCCTTTCTATCGAGATTATCTTTCAGATAAGGAAATAAATCGACGCAAATTTCAGGAACTTCTTTAACTACGTCTTTGCGAGCGAACGTCCCAAGCATAATATTTTCACGAACCGTAAACTTACTGAGAATCTGTCTGCCCTGAGGGATATATCCGATCCCAAACTTGGCGCGTTCATCGGTTCTTTTGGAGTTTATGTCATTGCCGTGTAATTCAATTCTGCCTGTCGTTTTATCCATAAGTCCCATTATGGTCTTCAGTAGTGTTGTTTTCCCAACCCCGTTTCGCCCAAGTACACATAGGCATGAACCCTCTGGAACCTCGAAAGATACTTCGCGTAAAATTTTAGTATTACCATAGTAAGAAGAAATGGAATCCAGCTTAAGAAACATTACTCATCCTCTGTTCCAAGATACACGTTTCGGACTTCTTGGTTTTTTTCAATTTGTTCGATGGAGCCTTTTGCCAGCAAGCTACCCATATGCATTACAGTCACCACATCCGCGATCCGGCGCACAAATCCCATATCGTGCTCCACCACGATCAGCGTTTTAATTTTTTTTAATTCGTTTAAAATATCGACGGTTTTCGAAACTTCGCCTTCAGTCATACCAGCAACTGGCTCATCCAGTAAAAGCAGTGGAGCATCTTGCATCAACAGCATACCAATTTCGAGCCATTGTATTTCTCCGTGTGAAAGGTTTCCTGCCATTTCTGGCAAACGATGGCTAAGCCCTACTTTATCGGCTATTTCATCCATTTTCGTTTTATAGTTTTTAGACGAAAAACTGAAAATATTTTTTATTGGATTGATTTCAATACTATGAGCCACGGCAAGATTTTGTTCTACTGAAAGCTCCCTGAAAATTGCAGGAATTTGAAATTTCCTTCCGATTCCAAGGCGGCAGATTGCCTGCTCCGCTTTGCCTGTAATATCAACTCCGTTTAATATAATTTTTCCTGAAGAAGGCGCTTGTCGACCGGTTATAAGATCAAGAGTTGTGGTTTTTCCGGCCCCATTAGGGCCAACAAGACAGCATAAGCTATTTTCAAATACCTCCAGACTAAAATCGTTAATTACATGGACTGCATCAAAGTTCTTATTCAAGTTTTTAAGCTCTAACATTCCCGCCATATCCGTGCCCCTAATCCACTCGCTTCGGTTCTGAATTAGAACCTTTTGTGCCAGAACTATTACTAGAAAAATAACCTAGAATAACTTCAACAAGGCCTGCGAGACCTCCGGGAAGAAAACGGACTACTAATATAAAGAAAAACCCTAGAATGAGTAGCCACGTACTCAAAAACTGATCTCCAAGGTAACTTTGAGCACCTTGTACCATGAACGCTCCCAACATGCCCCAAAGTAACGATGCACGCCCACCAATGGCCACCCAAATCACCATTGATATACTAAAGCCGACATCAAACTGACCTGGCGAAACGTACTGCGTTAGCATGGCAAAGCAGCAGCCTGCAATTGCCGCTATGAAGCCTGAGAAGGCATAAATAATTGTTTCATACAGGGCAACATTATACCCTAAGAATCTAGTACGCTCCGGATCATTTTTTTGAGCTTGAACTATTAGACCAAACTTACTCTGGGTAATTAACTTTGCGACCACCGTACACAAAAGAAGAGCCACAAAAACAACCCAAAAAGATACGGAAGAGTAAGGGTCTACAAGGTAAGGTCCAACCTCCAGCGCCATAGGCGGAGTAATACCGTTGACACCGTTCGTAAGGTACTGAAGATCAATGAAAATTGTATAAAAAGCGCTTAACATTGCGAGAGTCATGATCGCAAAAAATGGACCAGAAACCCTACCCCAAAACATAAGTCCACCAAAAATAAGGCAAAAAAGTGTGGGAACAATTAATGCTAATGAAATGCCCGCCCCCGCGTTCCAAAAAGGTTCCCAAATAGCTGGAAGCGTCTCCACGGCATTATTCAACATGAAAGGAGGTATACGGTCCTCTAAAATATCTTGAGATTGCAGTTGCATGGTCATAGCCATGCCATAGGACCCCAATCCAAATGCAATGCCTTGCCCAAGGTTAAGTATCCCGCCAAACCCCCAACAAAGGCTTAGCGACAAGGCCAAAATCCCATAAACCCCATATGTAGAAAGCTGATTGAGTAAAAAAACATCGTCGCCTACAATGGTAGGTATGCAAGCAAGAAATATGAAAAACACTACATATACCGCCCACTGATATTTTACATTGTTGTATGGATTAATTCGCATTTTACCTTACTCTTCTTGACAAGCTTTTATTCTCATATCCAAATCTAACGTCGGCCGCTCCCAGTGCTGAGCAACCCCTGAGGCCTGAACCGAAGAAGAACTACGATCAAAATGAAAAGCAGACCTCGCGCCATGGTGTCGTTGAAGATGAATGCGAAAATTGACTGAATTTCTCCAGCTAAGGTACTGGCAAAAACAGTTCCAAGAATACTACCGCCACCTGTTACTACCATCAGGAACGCCTCGACAACGTAATGCATTCCCATCGTGGGAAGAACAATGCTTAACGCTCCAAACATGGCTCCAGCAGCACCTGCCAATCCGGCGCCAAACGCAAATGTAATTGAGTATACTTGTGCTGCGTTTATTCCAAACGAAGCCGCCATTTCTTTATTTTGCGTAACAGCACGGATCTTTATTCCCAGCCTAGTTCTGTAAAAAATGAACCAAGTTATGAATAACAATATTAACGCTACAGCGATCAAGAACAGCCTAAAGGTCGAGAAATTCAATATGCCAAGCTCTAGATTCGTCGACAAGAATTCTGGCATTGCTATGTATTTCACATCGCTCCCAAATATTAATCTAGAGGACTGCATCAA
Organism: Alphaproteobacteria bacterium UBA4588; assembly: GCA_905182195.1. GTDB lineage: Bacteria > Pseudomonadota > Alphaproteobacteria > Rhodobacterales > Rhodobacteraceae > Planktomarina. The sequence goes on along the minus strand of CAJJAW010000005.1, from coordinate 150,184 downwards.
CACCAAAGACACCCCCCACGTTGCCAAAAGGGTATCTAAAGGTCTGTTATAAAGATAACAAATGAGATTTCGTTCAATTACGAAACCAATTATTCCAACAATAAAGAAAGCGCACGGAATACATAATAAGAAAGGCATACCCATTGTGCTCTGTAATGTGTATGTTGAATAAGCGCCAAGCATAATAAACTCGCCGTGCGCCATGTTAATAACTCCTGCAGCGCCGTAGATCACAGCAAGCCCAAGCGCAGAAATTAATAAAATACTCCCGATACTTATACCTAATATTAGCGGATTTACGATCGAAGCTAGCATTTTTCTCAATTCTTCTATTTTTGGTTATTCGGGTGTAGATATCAGCCAACCACCAACGTAGGCAGTTGGCTGAGTTTGTTTTTCTTAAATCAAGTCCACTTTAAGCTTACCATCCAGCCCTAAGAGACCGTCCGCAGTACACTTTCCAGAATCCGGGTAAATCGAGAATGGGTCAGGAGCCACATGATCAGCAGCTTCCTTAATAACTTTGAAGCTGCCATCTGCCTGGCATTGCCCGATTTTTGGCTTCAGCCACGTATTAAAGTTATCTCCATCGATCCATACAAGACCTTCAGGTGAGACGTCTGCCTCGACCTTAACGCCGGCAGCGGCATCTCTGATTTTACGGGGTGTGACATCTGTGACGCCATGCATGTCGATGGCTTTTTCCAAGGCATTCTTGAACACATACGCAGAAAGATAAGTTTCCTCCATATTGTAATGAGTGTATCCATTTTTGCCGTAGGGGCTCGATAAAAACCCATCTACGAATTTTTCATTTGTAGGGGTTTCTATGGTCTGGAAATAAGGTGCGGACAAGAAGTGTCCTGCACCATACTCAGCCCCCATAGCCGCAGTCTCAATCTCCCCGGTCGTCAGAGAGGCTATCGGCATTTTATCAACTTTAAGACCGGCTTGTTTAAATTGACGGTGGAATGCAATGTCAGATGCACCAACAACCGTCGAAAAGATAAAGTCCGGCTTGGCAGCTCTAATTTTCTCTATGACTGGGCCAAATTCCGACGAACCCAACGGGATATACTCTTCTCCAAGTAACTCTCCACCGGACCGCTCCAACCAGACTTTTGCATTTTTGTTAGACTCTTTTGGCCAAACATAATTAGATCCAACAAAAAACACTTTAGGGCCAAAATTATCCACCATAAATGGAATAAGATCGAAAGAGTGCTGGTTCGCTAAGGGGCCAGTGCCAATACAATTTTGAGTACATTCTGCACCCTCGTAGCAGGTTGGGTAAAAGAGCAGATTGTCCTGCTGCATCACAGTAGGCAAAATTGCCTTGCGACTTGCAGAGGTGTAACATCCGAATATCGAAATAACCTTATCACGCAAAATCATTTCTTTTGTCTTGGCAGAATATACTTTGAAATCTGACTTAGCGTCAACAATTACAGGCTCAATTGGCATACCTTTCACACCACCGGCAGCATTTATTTCATCAATGGCATACTGCATCACCAAAGTAGAATCTTCTTCGGGGACTGCCAAACTGCCTGTTAGTGAAAATAAAAGCCCAACTTTTATCGGAGAATCAGCTTTTAACGATGTCGCAGCTTGTGCTCCTGGTAACCAAAGATTGGGAGCCGCTAGGGCTAAGGAAGATAATGCTGCAGTGTTCAAAAATTTTCTTCTTGTGAATGACATATTTCCGTACCTTTCTACATTAATTAATTTGGGTTATTTAAGCTTTGACAAGCGTACGAGAAGCAATGTTGTTCTGAAATGTAAAATTTCTAGATCTAACTTGCGCTAAACGTAAAATTTTCAGGTTTAACTTGAACGAATTCTTAAAATTTGCCGTAGAGTAGTCCGGATTCGGCAATAAGAAATATTAATTTCAGCGCGTTGCAAGCTTTTAACTATCTGCCTTGTTCAACCACATTGTTTCACTAGGGGATAATTTCTTGACCACTCGGAAACAATAACTCACAGTCTGGGAGTAACTGCAAGTACAATTTATTACTTTGTAAAAATAACTATCAAAACTTTTAACTTACACCAGAATAATCAAAATTAATGGTGACTTTCCACGATAAAAAGTGTATTAGCGATCCAAATTTATTTTGATTGATATGACGTTATTATATTCTCTTAATCATGTCATATTGATTGTGATAGATGCTATGCCGTATAAAATAATGAATAAAAGGCTTAGAATCATTATCACGGAAGAGGCCTAGAATAATTATCACGACAGGTTTTACGTTACTTAAGGGTTATCAAAAAATAGGCCTTTAAGTGGGAACTTTTTGAAAAAATCGAACTTAGTAAATTAGCTTTCGCTTCCCTCACCTCGCCATCATGAGTGTTTTTAGATTGAGGATACTAATTGGACAAACATATCTCCATTGTAATTCAGAGTATCAAAAATACCCTCATAGGCTTAGCCCAAATCATGCTTCAACCGTCTGTTGGTGTTGGAATGGTTTTCCTAGTAGGCTCAGCTATCAATTCTGTGCCACTGGCTATTTTAGGTCTTATTGGAAGCGCGGCTGGTACTCTAACTGCAGTAATTTTCGGGTTCAGCCCAAAGGATATCCGAAACGGTTTGTTTGGATTCAATGGTGCTTTAGTGGGGTTTGGGCTGGGCTATTTTTATAGCCCCATATTATCACTAGTCATTTTTGTCCTTCTAGGTGCCTCTGCATCAACCATCATTATGCAATATATGCGGCTCAAAGGGTGGCAGCCATTTACTTTCCCGTTCGTCATTACCACCTGGTTAATCATGCTGTTATTTACAGCAACAGGCTCGTTTGAGATAATTCCTTGGTCGCTTGGCAAAGGGGACCGTTTAAATTTTATGCAAGCCGTTTTCCGAGGAACTGGGCAAGTTTTTTTTCAGGAATACGCAGTTACTGGACTTCTTTTAGTTACTGCAATTACAATAAATAATTGGGTTGCAGGCATTTTTACCATTGGTGCGTCCTGTATCGGCATGCTGGTGGCACTGTCCTTTGGTTTGCCCACCGACGCAATCAATCTTGGGCTATTTGGGTATAACGGTGTTCTTTGTGCAATCGCATTTGCAGGCAAGTCGTTGCGCGATATCATTACTGCACTTGTCGCAATATTATTGTCTTTTCTAATCTACTGTGGAGTAATCTACATAGGTATCCCCGCGCTTACATTTCCTTTTGTGCTCGCAGCTTGGATCACTTTCTGGGGACGTGGGTGGCTAGATAAAAAACTATCAATGCGTTAGGTTTTTGCGGGTATGGCGAGGGGCAAAAATTTAACTGCACCGCCTGACATTTTCGCAACAACTTCTAGTATTGATCTGTTTCCCTCAGGCACAGGCTCAATCACAGCAAGAAATCTCGCCAAAGGGAACTCAAAAAAGGAGCGAAAAATTCGTCGCAACTCCCGTGCACCAAATCGCGTATCAAACCCTTTAATTGTAAGAAAATTCATTACCTCTTCATCGATTGAGATATGTATATTTCGAGCTGATAATCGTTGGTTGAGAAGCTGAACTTGATACTCCACGAGTAAGCGCATTGTTGATGCATCCAACGGCAAAAGTTGTGCGACGTGATCAATCCGGTTAACAAATTCAGGAGGATAGACCTTTAATAACTCAGAAATGATTATGCTGTCCTGTCTTCGCTCTTGATCCGAACACATCGACGGGAACGATTCTCTGAAAGACCTCGAAAATCTGGAAAACAATGATAAGTTCGTCGAAGCGCCAATATTACTGGTCATAAAAATAATGGAGTTCCGAAACGAAATTGTTCGTTCGCCAGAGGCTACAGTCAAAATACCATTATCAAGAACATTCATTAAGGCTAAAACCACTTCATTGCTGGCCTTCTCCAACTCATCAAATAAGACAATACCCGGCAAGCTACTAGACCCTTCTATCTTTTCCTGATCCAACAGTGTCATGCCCTCTTTTGACCCCACATAGCCTGGAGGAGAACCCGAAAAAGACGCCGCGTAATGTTCTTGTGAAAGCGTGTTCATGTCGATACGACACAATGCTTCTGATGTGCCATGCACTGCCCTTGCAACACTGCGCACTGACTCAGTTTTTCCTACTCCAGTCGGCCCAGTAAATAGGATAGATGCCAACGGTTTCCGGGGATCTGACAGACCAACACATGTTACTTTCATGATATCTACTATTAGGTTAATTGTATTTTTCTGTCCAAAAATTGTTTTTTCAAGCTCACCTCGCACCTCTTCAGGCGTAAAGGAGTACCTATTTTGATAGATCGGGTTAACCAATAAATCAGCTGAATCGGAATGGCGTGCCTCCTCATGCGCCAGCCGTTCACCTTCCACCATTTTCCGCTTATTTTCCTCAATACGGTCCGTCAAAAATGGCATTATTAATCTCCCATCTATTGTCTTTTCAAGCACGCACTGGGCATCATCAGTGCGTGCCACTCTTACAAAGTTATCCGTGTTCTTTTTCTGTAGCTCCGGTGGGGAGGTTACCAACTGGCGCCGATGCCACGCCCACATGCTTTCGGGTAATCTTTTCTACGTCATCGCGGGTTTTTTCTGCATCGTTAACCCAGTTACGATAGAATTCGAAGGGGCAGTCTGGAACGCCACGGTCGCCATCTCCGGAAGCATGGACACCGGTATACCCTCGATGCAGCAGCTTGAAGAGATGGTTTTGCGACTGATCATTGGCCCTAGCATCACGAATTTGAGACACTGAAAGCTGCGCATACTGAATGCCCATATCTTCTTCGCCACATTCCCCAAGCGTTCTGCCATCAAAACCAATAATAGCTGAGTGGCCAAAATAACTGTAGACCCCATCAAAACCCGAGGCATTTGCAACAGCCACATAACAATTGTTCGCCCAAGCCATTGCTTTGGACATCAGCACCTGTTGCTCCTTAGCAGGGTACATATAGCCTTGGCATCTCACGATCAATTCGGCTCCACGCATCGAACAATCACGCCAAATTTCTGGGTAATTGCCGTCATCGCAAATAATCAAAGAGATTTTCATGCCCTTGGGTCCATCTACAACGAATGTTTCGCTACCAGGTGACCATCCTTCAATGGGGCACCAAGGTATAATCTTGCGATATTTCTGAACAATATCTCCTTTATTATTCATTAAAATTAATGTGTTATACGGGTTTTTATGTGGGTGCTGTTCATGCTGCTCACCGGTAATCGAGAATACCCCCCAAACGTTAGCTTTTCTGCAGGCACGGGCAACCCCTTTTTTACAACTGACAGGGATCTGCGCCGCGGTTTCAAACATTTCCTTAGAATCGTACATGATACCTTGTGTGCTGTATTCTGGAAATATCACCAGATCCATGCCTGGCAAACCAGTCTTCATTCCAATCAGCATTTCACCAATTTTTTCAGCATTTTCAAGAACTTCAGCCTTAGTGTGAAGCCTAGGCATTTTATAATTTACTACCGCAACACCTACTGTGTCCGGGCTACTTGATATGTCTCCATGTCTCATATTTTTTCTCCTGTTAAATGAGTGAAGTGTCGGCCAGCCAGTCGGCTTTGCACGAAAAGAAATTGATTTGAGTGTTTAGGGTAATCGCTGAACTAGAACATCACAGTAATGCTCTAAGCCTCACAAAAAAAGAAAACTTGGGTTTCCAGCTTTGGATCTTTAACTGCTTAGAATTACACTCATAAGTGGCAACGTTGCCACTAGTTGGTGCTTCTGTACTGAAGCGTTTATAACCCTACGCGAGACCTCTGTAGTGCCACGGTAAGATGTTAACCAAGAAATAGAGATAATTCTACCAAGTAATTATAAAGTTGATAATGTGATGATTTTTTTAGCCACATACTTGAGTATTTGAATGTAAACCTTTCGATATAGTTCATTCTCTTGCCGTAAATTTCTTTTATAAGTTCAATTATTGCATCTTCTATAAAGACCTCTGCACAGTTTCTGTATTCCTCAAACTGGTGAATTTTGTATGCTTTAGAAAATCACATTGGAGTTTTTATGGATATTTTCAGCTAGGAGAGCGCGCGTCGGATGGGGATCAAAATGTTTTTTGCAAAGTTGACGCGGTTATCGATTGGTCTTTGGTTTTGCCACTTCTGAAGAGCGGTTTGAATCGATCGGGTCTAGACCCCTAGGGATATGATGAGATTGTTTTGTTTAAATGTCTGCTGATTGGCCAATAGCATGGGCTGTCTGACCCAAAACTGAAAGAAAGTTTGGGAGTGCGGCTTGGTTTCATGCTGTTCGCAGGGCTTGATTTGCATTGCACCGTTCCGGATAAAACAACCCATTACTGATACGAGTTACTATTTTACCTAATACGCAGAAAATGCAATCCACCAGGCAAGCATATATCACACTCTACTGACCAACTTTCATATGCAACTGCCCACCCTGCCAGCTATCCGAGCCACGAGTGTCTACATCAGCATAACGATAGCTCTTATTCCGGCCACAGATCGTAGCATCATCAAGAAACAACGGAGCAATCTAATAGTCCTAGCGCTGTCGGCGCACATACTGCTCCAACTAACATTGTTGTAGGTGCGTACGAAAAAGAGAAGCTATTAGGACGTTAGAGGAAGCTACCACGTCCAATACTTCAACTGAAAACTTAGATATTACAGAAATTCAGAAAATATGCATAATTTAATTATTCAATGGCTTATTCCTTTATTGTCTTTTCTTCTTCGTTAATACCAGCTAACATTTTTGAGAAAGAGCAAATTAAGTCATTAGGGCATCCAAAAATTTTTGAGATTATGACACTGCATTTGTATCTTTAGTATACTTTAGCCGAGAAAACAGTAAAGCGCGGCTATTTTTTGATATGAAGAAACTGCTTCATGTCCTTTATTACGCTAAAATATGGGTTAATTGGATTACTTTTGTAATTAATAAATTTGTTCATAGTGGTAAAAATCAGCCCAAGCCAAACTTTCACATTTTTGTCAATAAACTAGCGGGTGATACTATGACCTTAAGACGTCCAGATACAAAAGAGCTTGAGCAAATTGGTAAGAAAACAGGAATTGAACTTACCCAGGATGAACTTGCTGTGCTCCAACCAATAATTGCGAAAGTTTTGGATGGATATGATGTTTTAGATCAGTTTCCAGATCCAGTCAGGGAGGTAATCCCTGCTGTCAGAATACCGAGTTCTAGACCTGAAAAAGCTGAAGACCCACTTAATGGAATTGTCAGGTATTGCAGTGTCCGAGCGACACCTTTGGTTGAAAGTGGTATTTTATCTAACAAAAATATTGGGCTAAAAGATACTATTTGTGTTGCGGGTTTGCCGATGACTTGCGCATCTCGCCTATTGTATGACTACACTTCAGATATTGACGCCACGGTCACGAAGAGAATTCTAGAAGCAGGGGGACATATTACAGCGGTAATGAATACCGATGATTTTGCTTTTTCTGGAGGTGGGCATACCAGTGTTTATGGGGCCGGACTAAACCCAGTGGATCCAACATACGCGCCGGGCGGATCGTCGCATGGCTCAGCAACGGCGATTGCCAGCAACCAAGTTGATATAACATTAGGGGGAGATCAAGGGGGGTCAATTAGAATTCCTGCTTCATTTTCAGGAATAGTGGGACATAAACCAACTCACGGTTTGGTACCTTACACTGGTATTGTTGGGTTTGATCAAACAATTGACCATGTTGGACCGATGGCATCTACAGTTGAAGATTGTGCGCTTATGTTAGGAGTTATCGCAGGCAAGGACGATACCGCAATTGATCCACGGCAACCAACTAATGTTTCAGTGCCAGACTACATTTCTATGCTGAGCGGGAGCATAAAGGGGCTTAAAATTGCAATAGTGAAAGAGGCTTTTGAAACGGCGCATGCAACTCAATCCGTCAACGCGGCGGTACTTGGAGCGGCAGAAAAGTTAAGGTCTATGGGAGCAGATGTGGCTGAGATTTCAATCCCAATGCATACCAGAGTGCCGCCCTTATGGAATGCCATAGCCATCGAAGGAGGGCTGTCTAGCTTTAATAGCGGTCATGCCGCGTACCAGACAAAAGGATACTATAACCCCCGTCTGATCAGCGCTATGATGCGTGGATTGAAGACACACAGCCATGATTTATCTCCAACGGCCAAAATGGGCGCGTTAGTAGCTGAATATATGCGAACAAAATATGATGGCGTTTTTTATGCCCGTGCGCAGAACATGTCGCGCATTCTTACAGAAACATATAACGCAGTTTTTGAAAACGTTGATCTTTTGTTAATGCCAACAACTCCCCAGAGAGCACACAAACTACCTGCATTGCCAGAGATTGATCGTAAAGAACACATAGATCAGGCCTTGAATATGGTGGCGAATACCGCGGCCTTCGACCTAACTGGACATCCTTCTATTTCGGTTCCTGTGCACTCAGTAGATGGGATGCCAATCGGTCTAATGTTGACTGGCCGGCTTTTTGACGATGCAACAGTTTTGCGAGCTGCTCACGCTTACGAACAGTCATGCTGATTATTACCATTAAAGTGAAGGTACTTAATCGAAGGGCGCGTACCCGCTAACGACATAACACGCCTTATATCTGAACTCCCTGATGCTTTTGGAGTTCGGCCAGACGAGCATAGTGAGCCATCTTTGAAAAAATAATTTGCGTTAAAGCCTGCTATATGGGCCTCTTTTTCTATATTTCAGCATCTAGCTGCACTGAATTCCACCTTTTGCAAGAGCTTAGGGTGTAAATTTTTTAATTTAGAGCTGCGTTATTGTGTATTTTGTGGGTAGCTGATGATTGAGAGATACCGTGCAGGCAATCGAACCAGTTTTTCTGGCCCATGGGCGCTATCAGCATCAAAAAATAGCGTATCACCTGGCTTAAGCGGATAAACTTCATCGCCGTGGCGGTAATCAACTTCGCCTTCCAGCATATAGATGGTTTCAATCCCGCCATGTTGAAAGGTTGGGAACACATCTGATTCAGTCGATAGAGTTATTAAATATGGCTCTACAATCACTCCGCTTGCATTGGCTCCAATGTGGCCCAAAAGATTGTATTGATGACCAGCGCGGGTACCGGCACGCTCAGTCTCAACACCTTCGCCAGTTTTGGTGTGTATGGCTTGGCGTTGCTCCTCAAACCTACGAAAAAATGAGGTAATCGGGACTGACAGGGCATTAGCCAAGGTTTGTAAGGTTGTGAGAGAGGGTGAGGTATTGCCATTCTCAATTTTGGATAACATCCCTATAGAAAGCCCGGTTGTGGTGGCCAATTCGGCCACTGTAACTTCTTGGCGACGACGAAAGGCACGAACCTCGCGGCCGATGGCAACCTCCAGCACTTTTTCGCGCTCCTCACGCACGACGTGTGGATTTTGCGTTAGTTTTGAGGCCTTTTCAGGTGTTATTTTTTCAATATTCATAAATCCACCCTGATCTTTCTCATTGGTCTCTTGATCTTGGTATTAGTTTTCCTGTTAGTATCATAAATATGAATGATATGAAAACCCAGTCAATTGGCTTCTTGATCTTTGACGGCTTTCCGATGGCCTGTTTGACCTCAATGATCGAGCCTCTTCGTGCGGCAAACGAAATCTCGGGCCAAGATGCTTTCTCTTGGACGCTTATGGCGGAAACTATGGATAAAATTTGCTCTAGCGCTGGGGTGAACTTTGAGCCGGATATGGTCTTGGGACAGGCAGAGGGGCCTGATTATTTATTTTTACTTAGCCCGCCGATGGCCGGGTTTTCCAATCCAAAGGTGGGTTACGGTGCTTTGCGCGCGCTGAGCCGCCACGGAACAATCCTAGGTGGTGTCAGTGGAGGAGTGTTTCCGCTGGTTCGTTCAGGGGTAATGGCTGGGCAGGTTGTCTCAGTGCATTGGTGTTATGAGGCGGCTTTTCGCTCTGAGTTCCCTGAAATAGAGGCTTCAAATCAGGTAATAGAAGTATCGCAACGCCGTTATACCGCCTCTGGAGCGGCGGCGGCGTTTGACTTGTCTCTGCGGCTGATTGAGACTCGATTGGGGGCTGATGTTGCCACAGAAGTGGCTTGTTGGTTTCAGCATCCTTTGATGCGGGGTGAGGGAGTGCGCCAAAGCATTCCAACATACCGACAAACTTCAACCGACGCCACTCTGCCGCTGGTAGTGGCTAAGGCAGTGGCCGTATTTGCCGCCAATCTGACTGAACCAATATCTGTGGCTGATGTGGCTGATGAGGTTGGCGTCTCAGCTCGGCAAATTGAGCGTAGTTTTAAGAAGGCTACTGGCCAAAGCCCATCACATTACTACCGTTCTATGCGCATGAAGGCAGCGCGCCAGTTAGTGATGTATTCTAAAGATAGTATGGCCCAAATCGCCCTGCAAGTTGGCTATGGGTCCACTACCCCCATGGTGCAACACTATAAATATGCCTTTGGGCTATCGCCGCAAGACGACCGCCGCCGGATCAACCTCTACCGGGTCCAGGAAAACATTCCAGTTCCATCAATCTAGGTGGGGGCTAGGTCTGAGAGATCGTTGTGCGTAATGTTTTTGAGTAATTATCCATTAAAGGATCTTAATTATACGTTTTAAATTGTTTTAATCTTACGCTAATATGCGGACCGCATGGATGTGAGAAGCCCGTGGTGGAGAGAGGCGGCAGAGGAGCGGGGACCAAGTATGGAAATATGGTCTAGAGCCCTACAGATCACGAAACAGCCCAAATGGTCGATACTAGTCCGGGTTGCATCCCCTGGCTGAAACTTGGTCATGTTGATGGGACAGAGGCGCTCTAGTACAGCACCCAATCCCACTCCGCGCAGATCGAACCTGCACCAACCGCTAGTTTGCTCAGTTATTGACGCTTTGCCTTTCACCTCTGCTCTCGCCATTGCGAACAGTGTCTCATGGCTGTCATAAGGCGCTTCCAGCATCCATTGCTCTGGCCCAGTCCAAAAGGCAGTAACCGTGTTTCCTGCGGCATGGTTGGGCTTGGGAGCTGCGGCACCTATTATCCGCTGAATTGCCAATACAGTTGCGCGTTCCCCGCCTTTGCGGGCTGCGACTGATGCTAGGGCATAGCCGGGCTCTTCGTTGAGTGTGATGGGACCACGCTGTTCTGTGCGGGGCTCTGTGCCTCCAAGTGCGGTTGTGGCTGATAAGTTATGCACGCAGACGTTCTCCCTCAGGATCAATAAAGTGGGCACTGACTACCTCAACCTCATGATCAAAGCCCGTCAACGGACTGACAAGCCGCATGATCTCTCCCTTGCGGCTATCGCCTGATTTCAAGTAGGCTAGCGCGATAGAGCAACCTAAATTTGGCGAATAACAGGCTGATGTGACATAGCCCTGATCGTGGGCTGCATCTACTGGATCGCCCTTGGTCATCAAATGGCTGCCGGCGGGCACAGAATTTTTTGGGTTAACTGGTTTAAGTCCAACCAGTTTCAAGGCGTCATCCGTATTCAAACCACTGCGTTCTGAAAGGGTGGAGCCAATGCTATCCTTCTTCTTGGAAACCATGCGCCCCATGCCAAGGTTTAAAGCTGAGGTTGTGCCATTTAGCTCGTTACCCGCCGCGTGGCCCTTTTCGATCCGCATGACCCCGAGCGCCTCGGTACCGTATGGAATTGCGTCAAACTCTTCGCCAGCCTGCATCAATCTGCGTATCATCGCATCCCCGTAGCGGGCGGGCACTGCTATTTCATAGGCCAGCTCACCTGAAAAAGAGATCCTAAACAAACGCGCTCTTAGTCCACCGCACACAGTGATATTGGCGCAGGCCATAAATGGAAAATGCGTCATTGGAGAGATCAAATTCTGGATCCACAACTTTTTTCAGGAGCTTGCGCGCATTGGGTCCAGCCACGGCATATTGCGCCCAGGCCTCTGTGGTCGAGATTAATTGCACATCGAGATCAGGCCAAAGGCATTGACGGGCAAACTCCATATGGCGAAACACTGAGACTGCATTTGCAGTCGTTGTAGTCACCACAAAATGGTCTTCTGCCAAACGGGCGGCAGTGCCGTCGTCCATGGCAATCCCATCTTCTCGCAACATCAGCCCATAGCGGGTTTTGCCTACCAACAGTTTTGCAAAGCCATTGCAATATATTTTGTTAAGGAATGTTGCGGCATCAGCGCCTTGAACGTCAATTTTTCCCAATGTGGTGACGTCACAGATCCCTACCGAGTTACGGGTGGCCAGAACCTCACGGTCCACAGATTGCCGCCAGTGAGTTTCACCCGCTTGCGGGAACCACTGGGCGCGCAGCCACATGCCCACTTCTACGAAGACCGCGCCTTGCTCTTCAGCCCATGTGTGGCTAGGAGTTTTGCGTGTGGGGCGGAAATCAGTTCCACGATCCCGGCCCGCAAAGGCGCCAATAGCGGTGGGTGTGTAGGGCGGGCGGAAGATTGTTGTACCTACTTCTGGAATAGTTTTTCCAGTTAGCTCAGCCATAATTGCCAAGCCACCCATATTTGAGGTTTTGCCCTGATCAGTGCCCATGCCCAAGGTGGTATAGCGCTTGAGGTGTTCGACGCTGATGAAATTTTCTTGGTGCGAGAGTTTGACATCTTTGACTGTGACATCGTTTTGCTGATCCAACCACGCCCGCGAACAGCCTTTGACATACCAAAAGGGGGTCATGTTGGCTGGAGCGTCTTCAGCCAGAGGGAGGACAACTTTATTTTGCTTAATGCCCAGATCTTTTAATATAGCGTTAGCCTGGCACGCACCAGAGGCCAGTGCCTCTGCGGTGGTAAAATTGCCCAGAGCCGCTCCGGCCACGCTGAGACCTGCAGGTCCATTGTCGGGTGGGCAGAAGGCTGCAATTTTCTCGTTCCAAACTGGGTGGCCACGATGATGGCTGGTTAGATGTATATTTGGGTTCCAACCACCAGACATGCCCAGTGCACCGCAGGGCAGGGCACGTGTGTTACCATCAGGCAGGGATACCTCAATAGAGGTGAGGCCTAAGCGGCCATTGCTGTTGACCACTTGCCCGCCTGCTATCACCTCATATTCCTCGCTTAGTGGTGCGTCTTGGCGAATGTCTACAACTGCGGCAATTGATACGCCTGCTGCATGTAGGTCAGCTGCAGTTTTATGGCCATCATCATTGTTGGTAAAAATCGCCACATTGTGTGCCGCAGTGACCGCCCAACGGTTGGCATAACTGCGCATGGCACCGGCCAACATGATGCCGGGGCGGTCATTATTTTCGAATGCGATGGGGCGTTCGGTAGCCCCGGCGCAGAGCAAGCTTCGTTTTGAATATATCCGCCAAAGAATTTGACGTGGCTTTCCGACCTCTGGAACTGCAAGGTGATCAGACACTCGCTCTAAAGCGCCATAAATTCCATGATCAAAAGCACCCAGGATCGTGGTGCGAGCCATAACCCTCACATTGGGTAAACTGGTCAGTTCTGCGACCGTTTTTGCAGCCCAATCGGCGCCAGATTGGTCGACCAGACTGAAACGTTCCGAATTAAGCCGCCCACCCATAGTGTAATCTTCATCTGCAAGAATAACTTGGGCACCCGCACGCCCGGCGGTGAGTGCGGCTGCCAGGCCGGACGGTCCTGCACCAATGATCAGAAGATCGCAGTGTAAAAAACCGCGGTCATAGTCATCAGGGTCATCTTCAAAGCTGATGCTGCCAAGACCTGCTGCTTTGCGAATAATAGGTTCATAAACTTTCTCCCAAAAGGCCGCTGGCCACATAAAGGTTTTATAATAAAACCCTGCAGTCAGAAAGTTTGAAAAGCGGTCATTTATGGCCATAAAGTCAAATCTAAGGGAGCCCATCTTGTTTTGTGATTTGGCGGTTAGTCCCCCAAATAACTCAGCCGTTGTGGCGCGGGTGTTGGGCTCTTGGCGTGCCCCATCTCGCAGTTCCATAATTGCATTTGGCTCCTCAGAGCCTGCGGTCAGAACCCCGCGGGGACGGTGGTATTTAAACGAGCGGCCCATAAGGCGCACATTGTTGGCTAAAAGTGCGCTGGCCAGGGTATCGCCATCGTGCCCTTGGTAGGATTTTCCATCAAATTTAAAGTCTAAGGTTTTGGTGCGGTCAATTTGGCCGCCGCCGAGGCGGTTTATCTGGCTCATTTGCTGCGCCCCCGGCCGCGGGCGACATCGCTGGCCAATTTAACTGATGATATTTGATGTGTTGTGGTGTCGCGGGTCACGACCAAAAACGACCGATCCCCTTGCTCATGGTACCAAAGCTCAATGTGTGGTCCGGCTGGGTTGTCGCGTAGATAGCCATAGTCAACAAACTGTAGCAAGGCGTCCTTGGCCTGCCAATCTGGGCGGTCCAACAGAGCCGCATCGCCCATATAAGTAAACTCTGCGCTGTCACGAGGGCCAAGAATGGGGTGATTGATGATCATGTCCGAACTCCCTCAGTGAAGCTGTGGGTTATTGCCCATGCCTTTTTCATCGATCATCTGACCTTTTGCAAAGCGGTCAAACCGGAAGGCTGTGGCGAATTCATGTGGAGTATCTGTGGCCAGTAGGTGCGCGTAGCACCAGCCAGAGGCAGGTGTCGCTTTAAAGCCACCATAGCACCACCCACCGTTGAAATAGAGGCTTTCAATGTGTGTATGGTCAATGATGGGAGAACCATCCATCGACATATCCATAATTCCGCCCCACATCCTTAGCAACCGTACCCGGCCGAGCATTGGAAAGATTGCCATGGCGCCTTCGCATACATCCTCAACTACAGGTAGGTTACCGCGCTGGGCATAGGAGTTGTATCCGTCAAGATCACCGCCAAATACCAAGCCGCCTTTGTCTGACTGGCTGCAGTAGAAGTGGCCTGCGCCAAATGTGATAACCCCAGGCAAAACAGGTTTGAGTCCCTCGGATACAAACGCCTGCAACACATGGCTTTCGATCGGCAGGCGCATGCTAGCTTTGGCCATAAGTCGGCCGGAGGAGCCTGCAACACAGGACGCAACTTTGTCCCCTTTGATGTACCCGCGGTTTGTCTCAACACCTAGGCATTTTCCACCCTCAATGCGAAAGCCAGTAACTTCGCAGTTTTGGATAATATCCACGCCTAACTGATCTGCTGCGCGGGCGTAGCCCCAAGCTACAGCGTCATGGCGAACTGTGCCGCCACGATATTGGGCCAAGCCGCCTTTTATTGGGAAGCGTGCATTGTTAACGTTCAAAAAAGGGTAGCGCTTCTGGATAGTCTCAGTGGAGAGCAAATCTGCATCCGCACCGTTAAGTATCATAGCATTTCCACGCCGAGTAAAGGCATCACGTTGCGCATCAGAATGCACCAAGTTTAGAATACCGCGCTGGCTGATCATCGCATTATAATTGATGTCCTGTTCTAAGCCTTCCCAAAGTTTCAAAGAGTGTTCATAGAACGGCTCATTGCCATCAAGTAGGTAATTAGATCGCACTATGGTAGTGTTGCGTCCAACATTGCCACCGCCAATCCAGCCCTTTTCCAACACGGCCACTCTTTTGGCGCCGTGGTTGCGGGCTAAATAATACGCTGTCGCCAGCCCATGGCCGCCGCCGCCGATTACAATATAGTCATAGTGTGCCTGCGGTGCGACATCTCGCCATGCGGGCTTCCAGCCCTTGTGGCCAGTTAAAGCTTCCTTAAGCACGCGTAGCCCTGAGTAGCGCATAAACATTGACCTCCTTGCGTAATAAGGTGTCTTGTATGAAGTTAACTTACACCTCAGGATCGGACAAAATTTAAACAATTTCCGACTTTAAATCCAGTTTTTAAATGCCTGGTGTTTCAGTGTCGATGCTAAATATGGCGTGTATTCATTTTATAAACCCCACTAAAACCGCATTAATAACAAGAAAACTTGACTGGCAGGAAAATTACCTCAGAGTGTACACTACTGTATTCCTGTGGATTGATAAGAATCACAGGCGCGAATGTTTTTGAGTTCATTGGACCCGCCTCTCTCCTCTAAAGGGAAGCTTACGTCTTATCTGATAGAAGGTATTTGCTTATAATGGTGGCAACTTAGTCACCCTAACTTGGGAGGAAGAAATGAAGAATATTACACGTAATTTCGCAGCCGCCGCAGTGTCATTTACTCTTGCGTCTGTTTCGAGCCTTGCGATTGCGGCCGACTCTAGTAAGCCGATTGTAATTCCAACACATAACTGGTCAAGCCAGGTTGTTATGGCTTATGTGATAGGCGGTATTTTTGAAACTATGGGGAACAATGTTGAATATGTCCCCGCCGACACTCAAGCTGTTTATGAAGCTATTCGTAACGGCGATGTAACTATATCTCACGAAGTATGGCAGTCGACTTTTGGCGTTTCTTTCTACAATGCCATGGCCAAAGGTGGGATTATCGACGCGGGCACACATGCAGCTATGACACTGGAAGAAATGGGCGTGCCGCAGTATGTGATTGACGATAATCTCTGCCCAGGTCTGCCAAACTGGGAGGCTTTGGCTAACTGTCCTGAAGTTTTTGCGACTGCAGATTCTGGTGGCAAAGGCCGCTGGTTAGAAGGTCCGCAAAGCTGGCATGGCACTCAAATGCCAGAACGTTTGGCAGGTCTCGGTCTTGATGACAAATACATGGTAAAATTTGCTGGGTAGTGCAGACGCACTTTGGGCAGAGTTAGAATCTGCAAAAAAAGAGCGCCGTGGTGTTATTACTTTTAATTGGACCCCGAACTTTACCGATGCTGAGGGCTTTGTATTTATTGAATTCCCAGAATTTTTCCAAGGTTGTCGCGTTGGTGACGGTGGAGATGGTGCATGTGGTTCTCCAAAAGGTTGGTTGAAGAAAGCTGCGAACTACAAGTTCCCAAAAACTCACCCTGCTGCATACACCGCATTCAGCAAAATCTCGTTTACCTCAACCGATATTGGCCAATGGCAGCTTTAGTTGATGTTGACAAAATGAGCCACCAAGACGCTGCTAAGGCTTGGTTGGCAGCGTATGAAGACGTTTGGAAGCCTTTCACTGAGTAAGGTACTATGATTTCCTGCAACGCCTCTCAGCGTTGCAGGTTTCGATGCTTTGAGTTGAGGCTAAACTCATCTAAAATGTTAGCCTATTGATGAATGAACGATATCTCTAGTAACGTTGATTTCAAAAGGCTTAATCGACAGATCTGGACGCTCATTAGGAACTAAATATGTCTTCGCAAGCAATAACCGCAAGCAGTACCAAACCTGTCATAAAATGTTCCTCAGTTTATAAAGTTTTTGGTGAAAACGCCAAGAAAGTACTTGCCCAGTCGAATGGACATGTCGACGCTAAAACATTCAAAGAAGCTGGCTGTGTTGTCGGAGTAAACAACGCCTCCTTTGAAGTATATGAGGGCGAAATATTTGTTATTATGGGGTTGTCTGGATCTGGTAAGTCAACTATTGCTAATCTGATTCCTAGCCTGACCGATACGACGTCTGGCGATATATTCATTGATGGTCAAGACTTGCTGGCAATGACCTCCAAACAGCTTATCGAACTTAGAAGAAATAAAATGGGGATGGTTTTTCAAAACTTTGGACTATTGCCGCATAAAACTGTTTTAGAAAATATTGCATTCCCACTCCAGGTAAAGGGTAAGGGAACTGACGAAAGCGTGAAGAGGGCGCTTGAAATGGTTGAATTGGTTGGCCTAGATGGACGGGAAAACTATTTTCCCCGGCAATTGTCTGGTGGGCAACAGCAAAGAGTGGGCATCGCACGCTCCCTTGCCGTTGAACCAGATATTTGGTTTCTTGATGAACCCTTTTCAGCGCTTGATCCGCTAATCCGAAAAGAAATGCAGGATGAATTTCTTCGATTACAGGGGGTATTGAATAAGACTATTTTGTTTGTGACCCATGATTTCAATGAGGCCCTGCGTCTTGCCGATCGGATTGCTATTATGAAAGATGGTGTAATCGAACAACTCGATACACCCGCAAATATTGTCCTGCGCCCAGCCACAGAATATGTGCGAAAATTTACTGAAGAGGTGCCCAGAGAAAAAGTCTTAAAAATTGAAGATGTAATGGACCCTGAAGTAAATGCGTCTCAATTGGGGCCGTTGCAGGTTTTGAAGGACGTAATTATCCAGACAGTTGCTGAGGCAGTTTTGACGGAGCAGAAGCACGTAGCTGTTGTTAACGAGACTGGTGATATTGTTGGATCAATACACGCATCGAAAATCATCCACATGTTGTTTGGTAAAGAAAACGTGGCAGATGAAAAAGCGTAGGGTGACTTCATGGAGTTTTTGAATAATCGATCTAAATCTGTGCAATTTTTTGTTTTATTAGTAGTTTTTTTTACTCTGTATCTGACAGTTGCGCCGTCTGAAACTAATATGCTTTGGCGTCTTCCTTCACTTTTATCTTCTTTTCCTGGAGCAATTAATGGCTTTGCTGAGTATCTGATGTATGATTTCTTTCTAATCGAAATATATGATCCAGACCTCGAAGAGTTTGAGGATTCAGCACTAATAAGAGAGCTTACAAGAGGGTTCTCGAGGGCGGTTCTATTCTGCATCGAGTTTGTGCGGGAAATTCTTTTAGGTGGGGTTAAAACGATTGTAGCCTTTACAAGTTGGGATTTTGTTGGCGAAAATAAATGGGCAGTCTGGCCGGCTCTGCCGTGGACGGTTGTTGCTGGTGGCGCTATCTTACTTGGCTATGCCCTTAAGGGCATAGGCTTGGCTTTACTGGCTGGCCTCGCAACTGCATACATTGCAATATTCGGTCAGTGGGTGCCTGCGATGGAGACCCTGTCTTTTGTCCTTATTGCCGCTCCGGTGTCTTGCTTGCTTGGTTTATTTCTAGGGGCAATTGCCTATAAAAGCAGAACAGCCGAGAATATCCTTATGCCGTTGTTAAATGTTGCACAGACTATGCCGCATTTCTCGTATCTTATCCCTGTGATGGTGTTCTTTGGCGTTGGTGATCATGCGGGCGCGATCGCAACAATAATTTTTGCAACACCACCTATGATCAGGCTAACCCTATTGGGCTTAAAACGTGTTTCGCCAGAAGTTGTTGAAGCTGGAGCAATGAGTGGCTGTAGTAATAGTCAGATGATGTTGAAGGTTTTGATCCCTACCGCTCGTCGCGATATTTTGATTGGTACCAATCAAGTTATTATGCAGTGTTTGGCTATGGCCGTCATAGCCTCCTTTATCGGGGCTAAGGGGCTTGGATTTAACCTTTTATTGGCCTTAAACCAATTACGGATTGGGCAGGCGCTAGAACTAGGTATCTGCATTGTCCTTATTGCGGTTGTTTTGGATAAATTGTCGTTGGCTTGGGCTAACAAACAAACTGATTACTTTGCTAATCTTAACTTTTCCCAACGACACAAATATGCAATCCTGTTTCTTGTTTTGCTAGGAACTAGCATTATTTTGACCTTTTCGGGGAAGATTTTGTTTGGTGGTGAGATTAACTATTTTTACTTAATTCCACACAACCAGGGCATAACCACTGAGCCTTTTTGGCAGGCTGGCGTCGACTGGATGGTTGAGAACTGGTATCGGGGACTTCAAATCTTCAATAATTGGCTGATAATAGATGTATTGATGCCAATGAAAGCAGCATATTTGGGCATGCCAGTAATTGCTACTTTTGTCCTTGTAATGGGGGTCGGTTATATTATTGGGGGCATACGTTCCGCGCTCGTAGTTGGTGGCTTTCTATTGTTTATAGCTTTCACTGAATGGTGGGACCGAGCTTTGATTACGGCCTATATGACCTCTTTCGCTGTTATAGTATCTGCCCTCATAGGGATTACTGTAGGGTCTCTGTGCGCTCAAAGTAAGCTGGCAAGTAAGGCTATTTTAATTGTGTGTGATACACTCCAGACATTTCCTTCCTTCATTTATTTGATACCGGTAATTATGCTGTTTGGTGTCACAGACACTTCAGTTTTGATTGCCGTTGTTGTCTATGCGACAATTCCTGCAACTCGCTATACGGTTGAAGGCCTGCGAAGCGTGCCTTCAACCTTGCAAGATGCGGGTTCTATGTCTGGTGTGAATAGGGTGCAGAGGTGGATGAAAATTGAGATGCCCCTAGCATTTCCTCACATTATGCTAGCTATCAATCAAACAGCAGTTTTTGCACTATTCATGGTGATTATTGGTGCAATGATAGGCACTGATGATTTAGGCCAATATATTTTGAAGGCTTTGTCAGATAAAAATGGTATTGGAAATGGGCTGATGCTTGGATTATGTGTTGCGTTTATTGGCCTTGCTGTTGATCACTTGATCCGCACTTGGGCAGATCAGCAAAAAGTAGCTCTGGGTCTGGCTTAAATTTTAATGAATTTCAGTTAAAAACGAACCCGTGTTAAGATTAAACTGAAAACCCTTTCTACATAAACGTGTACATCGGCCATGGTTTTCTGTTTTTAAACAAGAAATTGTCTGTAAGATAAACACTGGGCTTTTTCTTTTTAGCTTTTTAAGCTAGTTCAGTAGACGCTTTGAGAGGACATCACGATGACTGTGGATCAAAAATATTATTTCCCAACTGGTGGCCTGCCGAGTCAACAAGACACTATGACCCAACGGGCGGTGTTTACTGAGGCCTACGCGGTGATCCCTAAGGGTACGATGCGCGATATTGTGACAAGCTTTTTACCCCACTGGCATAAAACTCGAGCATGGGTTCTCGCGCGTCCAATGAGCGGCTTTGCTGAGACGTTTTCGCAGTATATTATGGAGGTCTCTCCCGGTGGAGGTAGCAACCAGCCGGATATTGACGCCCAAGCGCAATCAGTTTTGTTTGTAACTGACGGGTGTGGGCTTTTACGGATGAACGGTCAGGAGCATGCTTTGGGAGTGGGCAGTTATGCCTATATTCCGAGTGGAACGGAGTGGTCGTTGGAGGCTGGTGATGTTACATTACGGTTTCATTGGATCCGCAAACTCTATGTGGTGGTGGTGGGCATTGATGCTCCTGAAGCATTTGTTACTCAAGAAGAAGACCATGCGATCACTATGATGCCTGAGACCAATGGCGTGTGGGGCACAACCCGGTTCGTAGAGGCAGATGATCTGCGCCACGACATGCATGTGAATATAGTTACTTTTCAACCTGGTGGTGTTATACCGTTTGAGGAGACCCATGTGATGGAACATGGCCTTTATGTGTTGGAAGGGAAGGCGGTATATAAGCTCAACCAGGACTGGGTCGAGGTTGAGGCTGGTGACTTCATATGGCTGCGCGCCTTTTGTCCGCAGGCCTGCTATGCGGGAGGTCCGGGACCTTTTCGTTATCTGCTATACAAAGACGTCAATAGACATATGTCGCTTAGCTTTTAGGCCTAGAGCGAAAGCATTTCCTAAGAGAAAAAGCAGTGCGCTAGCGCGGCAGTAGATCGCGCAGGCGAAACTTTGCAATGCGTTCTACCTGCCGACAAGCCTCATCTAGTTCTTCGGCATGGTCATTGTTCATACGTGCTCCAAAAGCTTTAAGTATACTTTCTTTGGTATGGTCGCGCACCGCTATTATAAATGGGAACCCATGTTTTGAGACATAGGCGTTATTTAGATCCGTGAAAATTACCCGCTCCGCATCTGTGAGTGCGTCTAGTCCAGCGTTGGCCTGTTCAGAGGTGCTTAGGGTGGTGAGGCGTTTGGCAGCGGCCAGTTTTCCTGCAAGATCGGGGTGGGCTGCGAGGACCCCCAAACGCTTCTCTACATCCGCAGATCGAAATGCTCGGCAGAGGGCATTGTGCAGCCCCGTGGCGCTGTCGTGCATAGGCCCCAACTCAAGCCTATGTGCGCGTTCTGCCACCCACGGGGAATGCTCAAACACCCCGCCATACAGGTCACAAAATCGTCGCGGCACATAGTGCTGGGTCGTTCAAAGCGCTTGTGGGGATGGGTTTTGGCCCAGTGGTCAGCAATATCTTCGCGGGTGGCAAACCAGACGCCTGCATGGCCATTGGCATAATCTATAAAGCGTTGCAGGGCTGCGGCCCTGCCTGGCCGGCCAACGAGCCTGCAATGTAGCCCTACCGACATCATGCGTCCACCTTCGGCGTAGAGCACATCAAAAGTATCTTTGAGATAGCTGTAGAATTGGTCTCCAGAATTGAAGCCCTGAGGAGTCGCGAAGCGCATATCATTGGCGTCCAGCGTATAGGGTACGATCAATTGATCCGTCTCACCACACTCCATCCAATAGGGTAGATCATCGGCATAGGTGTCAGCCACATATTTGAATTGACCGGTTTCGGCAGCCAGACGTACTGTGTTTTCAGAGCAACGCCCTGTGTACCAACCGCGTGGTGGATGGCCTACAACTTCGGTGTGCAGGCGTATGGCCTCGGCCATATCTGCTGCCTCATGTTCGGGCGTGGTATCTTTGTACTCAACCCACTTTAAGCCATGGCTTGCGATTTCCCAGCCGGCGGATACCATTGCCGAAACCTGTTCTGGCGCGCGGGCCAAAGCCGTAGCCACGCCGTAGACAGTAACTGGCAGATCTTTCATTATCCGGTGCAAGCGCCAAAACCCAGCCCGGGCGCCGTATTCATAAATGCTTTCCATATTCCAATGCCGCTGACCGGGCCAAGCGGTGGCGCCGACGATCTCAGACAGAAAGGCCTCGGAGGCGGCATCGTCATGCAGGATATTGTTTTCACCACCTTCTTCGTAATTTAGTACTAGTTGGACAGCAATCCGTGAGCTGCCTGGCCATTGTGCTGCAGGAGGGGTGGGGCCATAACCAGACATGTCACGTGGGTAGCGTTTCATAATTTTCTCCGACTTGGGCTTTTACTTTGCATATTTTTTGGGCAGAGATAAAGAAAGTAAAAAAGGAATAGGTGATGACTGGCTTTTTGACGACTCATGTTTTGGATACTGCTAAAGGCTGCCCAGCTCCCGGGATCAAGATTGAGCTATTTTGTCATAAAGATGGGGTGGTGAGCAAGGTTTGTGAGGTGATCACAAATATTGATGGGCGAACCGATAACCCAATTTTACCTCAAAAAGAGTTTCAAATTGGATATTACGAACTGGTTTTTCATGTGGGCCCATATCTTCGCGCTACTGGTCAAGTGGCATCTGAGCCTATGTTTTTGGATCAGGTGCCTATTCGATTTGGCATGTCTCAGGATGGGCATTACCATGTACCTCTTCTATTATCAGCGCATGGCTACTCTACCTACCGTGGCAGCTAAGGATTTAAGTTATGTATGATATAGCAATTTTTTGGGAGTGGATTAGCTTTGCTGTGCGGTGGTTGCATGTGATCACCGCCATGGCCTGGATTGGGTCGTCGTTCTATTTCATAGCCCTTGATCTTGGATTAAATCGAAATATTTCTGGACCAGCTGACGGTGAGGAATGGCAGGTCCATGGTGGTGGGTTTTACCATGTGCAAAAATACCTTGTGGCACCTGCGGCGATGCCGGAGCATTTGACTTGGTTCAAATGGGAGAGCTACACAACCTGGCTGTCAGGCGTCGCAATGCTTATGGTAGTCTATTGGGCTGGTTCAGAGCTCTATCTGATTGACCCAGCGAAGATGGATTTGTCTACTTGGCAGGCGATTGTAATCTCTGCGGGCTCTTTGGTTGTGGGCTGGCTGATCTATGATGGTCTGTGCAAATCAAAACTGGGTGAACATCCGACTTTGCTGATGGTCCTGCTGTTTGTGGTTTTGGTGGTGATGTCTTGGGGTTATAATCAAGTGTTCACTGGGCGTGCGGCTTTACTGCATCTGGGCGCTTTCGCTGCCACAATCATGACAGCCAATGTGGCAATGATAATTATGCCCAATCAACGTATCGTGGTGGCTGATCTTAAGGCAGCACGGGTGCCAGATGCCAAATATGGCAAGATTGCCAAACTGCGTTCCACTCATAACAACTACCTGACCTTGCCAGTCATATTCTTGATGCTGTCGAACCACTACCCGCTGTCATTTGGCACGCCCTATGCGTGGATCATTGCCTGTTTAGTGTTCCTGATGGGGGTGACAATCCGGCATTACTTTAACTCCATGCATGCGCGGGCGGGCCGTCCTGACTGGACTTGGGGCCTGACAGTGGTTTTGTTTATCTTGATTGCCTGGCTGTCTTCTGCGCCTGGGTTTGACGGAGATCCGGAAGCCGCTTATGCAGTTCCGCTGACCCGCTACGAACAGAAGTATGCGGATGCTGAAGGCTTTGAGCAGGCACATGACATTGTGAAGGGGCGTTGCTCTATGTGCCATGCCCGTGCGCCGGTCTGGGAGGGGGTGAGATGGGCTCCAAATGGTGTTCTGCTGGAAACTCGAGCCGATATAGCAAGGAATGCCAGAGCAATTTTTTTACATGCTGGTGTAAGCCACGCTATGCCGCCTGCTAATATCACAAATATTGCGGCCGAAGACCGCGCGCGTTTGGTTGCTTGGTACAGGGCGGCGAACTAAGCTGTGGCCAAATGATAGCAAAGTTTTGGGGTACTCATTTAGCCTGTTGCAACCGGTTGCAAAAATAGTATCCTAGGGTAATCTGAACCGCAAAAATGCGGCATTCATGACATTCATATTGGAGTTTTCTCTGTGGGCACAGCAGACACAACCATTCGCCTTACAACGGCCCAGGCCATTATCCGCTATCTGGCGGCACAATATATTGAAATTAATGGGTTGAAGACCCGCGTCTGTGGTGGTGGCTTTGGTATTTTTGGTCATGGCAATGTGCCTTGTTTGGGTGAGGCGCTTTATGATCACCGGGATGTATTACCGCTCTATCGTGGACAAAATGAGCAGGGAATGGGCTTTGCGGCGGCGGCGTATGCTAAATATCACCTGCGGCAGAAATTTATGTTCTGCACCGCATCAGCGGGTCCGGGCACTGCAAACTTGTTAACGGCCGCGGCGCTTTGCCATGCCAATCGATTGCCGATGTTGATGCTCTGCGGCGATACGTTTTTGACCCGACTTCCTGACCCTGTGTTGCAGCAGTTGGAGCATTTCGGAAATCCGGCCTTGGGGGTGAACGATAGTTTTCAATCTGTTAGCAGGTATTGGGATCGGATCACCCATCCAGCGCAGGTTATACAGTCTTTGCCGGCGGCCTTGGCCACCTTGCTGGATCCGGCTGATTGTGGCCCAGCGTTCATTGCTTTGCCACAGGATGTTCAGGGCTGGACCTATGATTATCCCTTGTCGTTTTTCGAGCCAAAACTGCATCGCATTCGCCAGCAAATGCCCGATGCCCGCGAATTAGCCGATGCCATTGCAACGCTTAAATTGGCTAAACGGCCTGCGATCATTGCTGGGGGTGGGGTGCAATATGCGAAGGCTGTCAGGGAGTTGACGGAATTTGCTGAAGCGACAAATATTCCTGTGATTGAGACCATCGCGGGTCGGGCCAATATGTTGGCCGACCATGCTCTGAATATTGGCCCTGTAGGTGTCACTGGATCAAATAGTGGCAATTGGCTGGCAGAACGGGCCGATGTAATCCTTTCGGTTGGTAGCCGGTTGCAAGACTTCACTACGGGCTCTTGGACCGCATTTGCGCTAGATGCGCAGTTTATTTCCTTGAACACAGCACGCCATGATGCTGGAAAACATCACGCCTTGCCTTTGGTGGGTGACGCAAAGCTGGGACTGCAGGCGTTAAAGGCTGAGATTGGCGAATATAAAGCGCCTGCGGATTGGACTGCTGAGGCGCAAAGTGAACGTGGGAAATGGGATGCCTATGTGGCCGATAACGTCAAGGCGGGCAACCGGCCCAATTCCTACGCGCAGGCCATTGGTGTTGTGAACGCCCAGTGTGACCCGCGTGATAGGATTGTGGCGGCAGCAGGCGGTTTGCCGGCGGAGGTGACCGCAAATTGGCGGACTTTGGACATCGGTACGGTAGATGTTGAATTTGGGTTTAGCTGCATGGGCTATGAGATTGCCGGCGGCTGGGGTGCGCGGATAGCCCAGAGCGAAGTGGAACCAGGCCAAGATACGATCGTGTTTACTGGTGATGGCAGCTATATGTTGATGAATTCTGATATTTATTCCTCGGTCCTCACGAGCAAGAAATTGATTGTGTTGGTTCTGGACAATGGCGGTTTTGCAGTGATCAATAAATTGCAAAACAACACCGGTAATGAAAGTTTTAACAACCTTATTGCAGATTGCCCAACCGTAGCTGAGCCATTCTCAGTCGATTTTGTGAGCCATGCGGCTGCGATGGGGGCGCATGCGGAGAAGGTCTCAAACCCCGCCGAGCTGGTAGAGGCCTTCAAACGTGCTAAAGCCGCCGATAAAACTTCAGTAATTGTTATGGAAGTTGATCCCTATGATGGCTGGACCACAGAGGGGCACACTTGGTGGGAAGTTGGAACGCCTCAGGCGAGTGAGAAAGCAGCCGTCCGGGATGCTCATGCGGATTGGGAAAGTGGCCGGCGCAAGCAACGGCGCGGAGTATAAAACATGCAAAGAGTTTTGGCGGGTATTGCGCAAAATAACTTCTTGGTGGTGGGCCGTGCGGGGATGGATTTTTTCCCAGATCCACCGGGCGTCAAAACCGAAGAGGCGGATACATTCAAAGCAGGCCTAGGCGGATCTTCTGCCAATATTGCTGCAGGCGTAGTCAAGCTGGGCGGGCAGGCGGCTTTGGTCACCTCGGTAAGCGATGACAGCGTCGGACGCTATTGCGTCAAGCAGCTGCAAAGCTATGGTGTCGATTGTGTACATGTGAAATCTGTTGGTGGAGAGTTCCGAAATTCCCTGGCGGTCTATGAAAGCCGAGTTGAGGAGCACCAAAGCGTAATTTACCGCAACGGCGCTGCGGATTTTCAGTTTACCAAACAAGATGCCGAAGAAGTGGCCTATGGTGATTACGGCGCTTTGGTGACTGCGGGAACGGTCTTTGCGGCTGAACCGAGCAGATCAGCTGCCTTTCACGCATTTGAGCTGGCGCGGTCTGCAGGCCTGCCTATTGTTTTTGACGTTGATTATCGTCCCTACAGCTGGCCTTCGCCACAGGTTGCCGAAGAGGTGTTGTCGCGTGCTGGCGCTTTGTCTGATGTGATTGTGGGCAATGATGAAGAGTTTGGATTTATGGCTGGTGGCATCGATAAGGGGCTGGCCAAGGCCCGTGCCTTGTCCCAAAGCACAGCTAAGATTGTGATTTATAAGATGGGTGAAAAAGGCGCCATCACCTTTGCCGGTGATCAAGAGCTGCATACGGGCATTTACAAGGTCACAGCGCTAAAACCCACCGGTGCGGGGGATAGTTTTATGGCTGGGTTTTTGGCCAGCATGGCGCAGGGACTGTCCTTGCAACATGCTGTGCTGCGGGGATCTGCTTGTGCCGCGATTGTGGTCGGCAAGCCTGGATGCGCGCCTGCCATGCCTTACCCAGACGATTTAAAAACGTTTTTGGCCCAGCATCCGGGCCCTTCAGTTGTGAAAGAGTAGTCCATGCATATAGCCCCATTTGATAATCAAAACTGTCCCATCGTCGATATTGAAGATGGCACGGTACCTTTGAATTACTTCAACATTGTTAAGCTAACCAAAGGCCAGGCCTTTGAATATCAGGTGCCGGGCTATGAGACTTGCATCGCACCTGCCACTGGATCAGTGGATGTGGAGGTTGAAGGATTTAAGGTGGCATCCCTTGGTGGAAGAGTTGAAGATGTATGGGGTGGTGAGCCTGAGGGGGTCTATGTGCCATCGGGTGCAAAGGCTGTGATGGCATGTCTGTCAGATACTGCGGAAGTGTTCGTTGCTGGTGCTAAATTTGATCAGGTTTTAGACCCTTTTGCCGTACGCGCCGATGAGATTGATTTGGTGCAATATGGGTCAGACGAAACTAAAACTCATCGTAAAATCAAACACATATTAGGCCAAAAGCAACATGGAAAAGTTGGGCGCTTGCTGGTTAGTGAGCTATTCACTGTTGGAGCTGGCGGCTGGTCAGGGTTTCCGAGTCACAAGCACGACACTGACCGTCTTCCGACAGAAACCCGCCACGACGAAACCTATAATTTCCGCTTCAAGCCTAACTGTGGTTCTGGCGTACAGATGCTACAACGTGAAGACAACAAGCCTGGTGAAGCCTATCATATCGTGGATGGTTCGACTATTTGCCTGGATAGCGGCTATCACCCATGCTGCGTTTTACCTGGTTATGAGATGTATTATTTTACAATTCTTGGTGGATTGAGCCAGCGCTCACTGGTTCAGTATTTCCAACCGACCCATGCCTATCAAATTGAAACTATTCCTGGCATCAAAGATATGATCGCGAAATTTAAATGACTTTGGTTAATTTGGCGCAGGTCTTGCAGCCTGCTTTGGTTCAGGGCTATGCGGTTGGTGGATTGGTCACTCTTGGTTGGGAAGATATGTGCGCCTACGTTGCGGCGGCTGAGGCTGAAAACTGCCCAGTAATCTTGCAAGCGGGTCCATCCTGCCGCGCCCACACGCCCCTGCCTGTGTTGGGAAAAATGTTTCGAAATTTGGCGGAAACAGCATCCATACCTGTGGTCGCGCATCTTGATCATGGCTATACACTTGAAGATTGCAAAATTGCCTTAGACAGCGGCTTCACCTCGTTGATGTTTGATGGGTCGCGCAAGCCTCTGCAGCAAAATATAGACGAAACTGCGGCGATCGCGGAAATGGCCCATGCGGCAGGTATCTCATGTGAAGGTGAGATTGGATTTGTTGGATATTCTGGTGGTGAGGCCTCTAACGGAACCGATCCGGCAGAAGCTGCAAAGTTTTCTCGCGACAGCGGTGTCGATGCCATGGCAATCAGCGTGGGCAATGTACATCTGCAACAGGACAAAGAGGGCGGGCTGGACTTGACCCGTATCGCAGAGATTGAAGCAATGACGACGATACCGTTGGTCATTCATGGAGGCTCTGGCGTTCCGGTTGCCCAGCGCACACTTTTGTCTGCACAGACGTCCATTTGCAAGTTTAACATTGGAACGGAGTTGCGCTTAGCTTTTGGTGCAGCTCTGCGCAAGGCTGTTGCATCACATCCTGATCGTTTTGATAGGGTGCAAATCTTAGTAGATACAATCGATCCGGTCCAGATTGCGGCGCAGCGCGTTTTGAGTGCTTTTGGTGCTCCACCTCAGCGATAATCTGCTTCAAATCATACCAAAGGCCTTTTTAGGCCTTTGGCTTATCTTTTTTCTTAGCTACCGCTTTCTTAGCTGGTGCTTTCTTAGTGGCAGACTTCTTTTTTGCCGCTGACTTTTTCTTGGTGGGAACTTTTTCTACAATCAAAGCCACAGCCATATCCATAGTCACCTTTTCAGGTTCCACGTCTTTTGGGATTGTCGCGTTTACCTTGCCCCATTTCACATACGGGCCATATTTGCCTGACATCACATTGACTGACCCTCCCTCACTGGGGTGTTCGCCCAGTTCGAATAGTGGGGTCGCCGCAGATCCCCGCCCACCACGTGAGGCTTTCTTGGCCAGTTCTTCTACTGCGCGGTTCATACCGATGCTCCAGACCTCATCAATATCACCGATATTGGCGTACATCGTGCCGTGCTTCACGTAGGGGCCAAAACGTCCAATCGATGACTCAATCATCACACCATCTTCTGGATGGGCGCCAATTTCGCGGGGCAGCGATAGCAACTGAACTGCTTTTTCAAAGGTCAGCTCATCAATTGGCCAAGTTTTGGGAATCGACATGCGTTGCGGCTTGGGATTCTCTTCGGTCAAGTTTCCACGCTGCACATAAGGACCATACCGACCATCACGCAGGCTAATGGGATCTTCGCCATCGTGGCCCAAAAGTTGGCCATCTGGTCCAATTGCGCTGCTCTCCGTGCCTGGAGGGCCAAAGGGGCGGGTAAATCGGCACTCAGGGTAATTGGAACAGCCAATGAACGCTCCACCCGAACGGGCAGTGCGCATGGATAAGCGGCCTTCACCACAGTTTTTGCAGACCCTGGGGTCAACTCCTGGCTCTTCAATTGGGAATAGATGTGGCTCTAAGACGTCATTAATTTTTTCAAGAACTGCCGTTATTGATTGGTCCATTGCCTCGTCAATTGCGACTTTGAAATCCTTCCAAAACCGTTTCAAAACTGTGCGATATTGCCGCTCACCGGCCGAGACATCATCGAGTTCGCGTTCCAAATCAGCAGTAAATTCATATCCCACATATTGACGGAAGAAGCTGCTTAAAAACACTGTCACCAACCGGCCCTTATCCTCTGGGATCAGACGGCTTTTCTCTTTGCGCACATAATCACGATCTTGGATCGTGGTTACAACAGAGGCATAGGTGGAGGGCCGGCCAATGCCTAGCTCTTCCATCCGTTTTACCAGGCTGGCCTCAGTATAGCGGGGTGGTGGTTGGGTGTGGTGCTGCTCTGGATTAACTGATCCTTTGACGAGTACGTCCTGTACCGTGATCTGCGGCAGCCGTTTGTCATCTCCGTCCACCACGCTGTCGTCGCGGCCCTCTTCATAAACTCGCATAAAGCCATCGAACAACACAACTTGCCCGGTGGCGCGCAGGCCAATTTGGCCGTCTGGGCTACCAATTTCAACCGTGGTGCGCTCCATGCGGGCGGCTTCCATTTGGCTAGAAATTGTCCGTTTCCAGATCAGATCATAGAGTTTTTTCTGATCAATATCTGAAATGTTGATTTTGTCTGGTGCCTGATCCAACTCTGTTGGGCGAATGCATTCATGAGCTTCTTGGGCATTTTTTGCCTTGTTTTTGTACATACGCGGTGATGCTGACACATATTGCTTGCCGTAACGTGCTTCAATCACGTCGCGGGTGGCATGTACGGCTTCGGGGGCCATATCGATGCCATCGGTTCGCATATAGGTGATAAGGCCTGCCTCATACAATCGCTGTGCCGCAGACATTGTTTGTCGCGCGCCCATGCCAAACTTACGACTGGCTTCTTGTTGCAGAGTTGAGGTCATGAAGGGGGCCGAAGGGTTGCGGCTGGCGGGTTTGGCCTCAACTGAGGTCGCGGTCAAATTGCGACTGTTCACGGCCTGCACGGCCAGTTCAGCCTCGGTTGAATTAGCGATGTCGAACTTATCGAGACGTTTGCCGCCCAAAGTGGTGAGGCGCGCATCAAAGACCTGACCTCGCGGTGTACTCAGGGAAGTGCTCACAGTCCAATATTCGCGAGCGTTAAACACCTCAATTTCCATTTCTCGATCAACAATTATACGCAGACATACAGATTGAACCCGGCCTGCGGATTTGGCGCCCGGCAGGCGGCGCCAGAGCACGGGCGACAACTTAAATCCTACCAAATAATCCAAGGCACGGCGGGCCAGATAGGCCTCAACCAACTCCATATCCACTTGGCGGGGATTTTTCATCGCTTCAGTGACGGCTGTTTTTGTTATTGCGTTGAACACCACGCGGCTGACAGGGGTATCCTTCTTGATTGCACGGCGTTTTGTGAGGGTTTCTTGCAGGTGCCAACTTATCGCTTCGCCTTCACGATCTGGGTCGGTCGCGAGGATCAGTTCATTGTCGTCTTTTAAGGCGTCGGCAATGGCCTTCACATGCTTTTTGCTTGCAGCTCCAACCTCCCAAAGCATCTCAAAATCATTGTCTGGATCCACAGACCCATCTTTTGGCGGCAAATCACGCACGTGGCCATATGAGGCTAGTACGGTAAATCCCGGTCCAAGATATTTGTTTATTGTCTTGGCCTTAGCAGGTGATTCTACAACAACAACAGCCATGGTTATACCCTGCAAATTAAGAAAAATATGTGGGCCAAGAAGGGGTCGCATTAACAATTTGTCAATGGAGATCGAGCAAAAAAAGGAAAATTAATGTATAAAAACTCTGGCTAGCAACCCTCCTGCCGGTCGTTCAAGGTGGCTAAAAATTTTCAGATCTGTGATGTTGGGCGCCTAATTCTCTGCAAATTTTATGGTTTCAGATCAATTGATTTTAGGCCAGTGTAGTTTGGCTTAGGCGGTTGGGAGTTTGACGGTGCACTGTGAAATTTTATGTTTTGATTATGGCCAGACCAGCTTTTGAGGCTGAGTACGTGGCCAGTTAATAGGTCTATAAAATTTTAAATTGGGGTCTCGGGCGCTGACCTTTAAACTAGGGCTAACAATACCCTTCTATGCTTTTGACGTTCTCAGTATATGGATGTTGATCGATAATTCTTGTAAAACTGTAATACCTCAAGTCGCCGACCCGCCCACGGTGAGCCCGCCGATCAGTAAGGAGGGCTGGCCCACGCCAACGGGAACCCATTGTCCCTGTTTTCCACAGTTGCCCATGCCGTCATCCAATCGCATATCATTTCCTATGGCCCTAATTTTTTGTAGGGCCGTCGCACCGTCGCCGATTAAGGTGGCGCCTTTGACTGGGGCCGCTACTTTCCCGTCTTTAACCAAATAGGCCTCAGTGCAGGAAAACACGAACTTGCCATTGGTGATATCAACCTGACCGCCACCGAATCCTACCGCATAGATACCGTCTTTAATGTCTGCGACCATATCTTTGGGATCTACGGAGCCACCCAACATATAAGTGTTGGTCATGCGTGGCATGGGCGTGTGGGCGAAGCTTTGCCTTCGGCCATTGCCTGTAGGAGGCACGCCCATCAGCCTAGCATTTTGCCGGTCTTGCATGAAGCCGACTAAAATTCCGTCTTCGATTAATGTATTTTTGCCGCTTGCGGTGCCCTCATCATCTACGGTAATCGAGCCGCGGCGATTAGGCATGGTTCCATCATCTAGTACTGTCACGCCTGGGGCGGCAATGCGTTGGCCCATTAGTCCGGCAAAAGCCGAGGTGCCCTTGCGGTTGAAATCGCCCTCTAGTCCGTGCCCAATGGCTTCATGAAGTAAAATCCCGGGCCAGCCGGCTCCGAGAGCCACATCCATTACACCGGCAGGAGCTGGAATGGCCGAAAGGTTTAACACGGCTATTCGCAACGCCTCTCGGACAAGAGGCCGCCAGTGGGTTGGTTCCAGCATGCCGTTAAGCCCATAGCGACCGCCTCCACCCACATAACCAGTTTGGCGTTGCCCGTCTTGCTCTACAATTATTGAGACATTCATACGCACCATGGGGCGGCTGTCGGAGACGTCCGGCGCATCTGTACGTAGAATCACCACCTCCTGATGTGACGCGGCAATTGTGGCGGTGACCTGCACCACGCGACGATCCAAGCCGCGGGCATAGGCATCTATTTCGCGCAGGATATCAATTTTAGCGGGGAAGGTAGAATCGCTCAGGGGATTATGGTCGCTGTATAGCTTTTGATTGGTTGCCTGAGGCGCCGCGGCCAAGCTGCCGCCGCCTGCACCGATGGCCAAACGCACTGTGCCAGTGGCGCGGCGCATGGCTTGCTCGGAGACTTCTGTGGAATGTGCATAGCCCACGGTCTCTCCCTGTACAGCCCGTAGTCCAAAGCCTTCAGAAGCGTCAAAACTGGAGGTGCGCAACCTGCCGTCATCGAATGATATGACTTCGGACTGGCATCGCTCCAAAAATAACTCCCCATCATCAGCCCCAATTAGTGTATTTTTTAAAATATTAAGGGCAGTATCGCGGTCGAGATGGGTCTCAAACGGGCGAAATGGAGAATCGGTCATGAAATTCCTAGCGGTATTTTGGCGAAAAACACTTTTCGCGGGTGAAATTTGCTTCTGGCGTCCCTTTGACGCGGATCAACCAATTGCTTGTGGGGCAATGATATGGTTGATGCTGTTTAAATTACAATCATGCGTCGTGCATTCGTGCGGCGGAAGGCGCGAAGGCGCTAAAGACATAGGGTAAAACATGCGAATTCTTACGTCTCTGTTAAGTGCAGCACTAATCACATTGAGTGGAGTTGCTCAAGCACAAGAAAATTTTCAAGGTTTGGAAACTATTGGTAAGCCTGCGCCTATGGGCATTGGCTTTCAATTTCAAGCAACTGAGCTGATGCGTGATATCGTCTGGCTCGACAACTTTTTGTTGATCATCACGACGGCCATTTCGGTGTTTGTGACTATCTTGTTGGCTTATGCGGCTTATAAGTTTCATGCCAGCCGCAACAAAACGCCGGGTACATTTACTCATAACTCAGTTGTAGAAGTCCTTTGGACGATTGTCCCAGTCTTAATCTTAGTTATCATAGGTGTCTTTTCCCTTCCCATTTTATTCAAGCAACAGGAAATACCAGATGCTGACATCACGATTAAAGTGACGGGATATCAGTGGTACTGGGGTTACGAATACGTGGACCACGGTTTCGGATTTGAAAGCGTTCTGCTCCAAAAGGATGAGTTGGCAGATTTTGGCTATGCACCTGATGAATACTTGCTGGCAACCGACAATGCTGTTGTTGTTCCAGTCGGGGCTACTATCGTAATGCAGTTGACCGGAGCGGATGTAATTCATGCTTGGACCATTCCTGCCTTTGGTGTGAAGCAAGATGCAGTTCCAGGCCGTTTGGCTGAACTGTGGTTCGCCGCTGAAAAGGAGGGAATTTACTTTGGCCAATGTTCTGAGCTCTGTGGCCAATCCCATGCTTATATGCCAATTACGGTTAAAGTAGTAAGCCAAGCGCAGTATGATGCTTGGTTGAATGGCGCGATTGAAGAATATGCGGGGACTCCGCAGTCTGTTCAATTGGCGTCCAACTAAATGCAAGCTGAGAGCTAGGTAGATGGCCGACGTGCCTTATCATAACCAAGATTACGATCCGGTTTTTGGCGATTACGTTGCCTTGTTGAAGCCGCGTGTGATGTCGCTGGTGGTTTTTACAGCCTTTGTTGGATTGATGGCCGCTCCTGTGGCGTTACACCCGGTGGAAGCCTTTTGCGCAATTTTGTTTATAGCCATTGGCGCAGGGGCCTCTGGATCACTTAATATGTGGTGGGATGCGGATATCGACGCGATCATGCGCCGCACCAAATCCCGGCCAATTCCGTCAGGGCGCACCACTCCTGATGCGGCTTTGGGTCTTGGGGTCGCATTGTCCGGCTTGTCTGTCTTGATGCTGGGCCTTGCGGCCAATTGGCATGCCGCTGCTTGGTTGGCCTTTACTATATTCTTCTATGCAGTGGTTTACTCAATGTTTTTAAAGCGAGCGACGCCGCAGAATATTGTCATTGGCGGTGCTGCTGGCGCGTTGCCGCCGCTGATTGGCTGGGTCGCCGCGACCGGGTCCGTTTCTATTGAAGCGGTGTTGATGTTTGCATTGATATTCATGTGGACACCTCCACATTTCTGGGCTTTGGCATTGTTCATGCGTTCGGATTATGATGACGCAAAAGTACCTATGCTAACAGTTACCCATGGTCGCCCAAGTACGCGTCGCCACATCTTAGTATACGCACTGTTGCAAGCTGCTTTGGCTATTGGTCTTGCCTTCACTTCTGTCGGTGGTTTGATTTATTTTTCAGTTGCTCTGGTGTGCAATGTCATTGTTTTAAAAGATGCGGTGCGTATCTGGCGCCGTGATGAAGTGAATTCGGAAGCAGACGATTTCAAAGTTGAGCGAGCTTTCTTTAAGTTCTCACTGTTTTACCTTTTCGTACATTTTCTT
Organism: Alphaproteobacteria bacterium UBA4588; assembly: GCA_905182195.1. Taxonomy (GTDB): domain Bacteria; phylum Pseudomonadota; class Alphaproteobacteria; order Rhodobacterales; family Rhodobacteraceae; genus Planktomarina. The sequence continues at coordinate 114,696 of CAJJAW010000005.1, read as the reverse complement.
GCCATTTTGGCAGAGGCCTTGCTGGTGCCTTATGGTTTCGGAGGCTGGTCATGAGTATTAGGGTCGAAAGTGACATGCACAGACGCCGCCGAAGCCAAAACGTTGGCGTAGCTGTTTGTTTGGTTTTGTTTATTGGGCTAGTCATGGTGTTGAGTTTGGTTAAAATCACAAACTCGGGGCCAGTAGAAGGCTACGATCATGCGCCGCGCCCCGCACTTGCTGATGAGGTTTCACAGTGACGCCTCAGAATAAAACTCTAACCCAAACGCTTTCACTTGTGGTAGTTATGGGTGGCTTGGCTTGGGCTAGCGTTCCGTTTTATGACTGGTTCTGCAGTGTAACCGGGTTTGGCGGCGTTACAAACACCGCCGACGTTGGTAGTGATACTGTGTTAGAGGAAACTATTAAGGTTCGATTTGATGCCTCCGTTGACAGCAACATGGATTGGATCTTTAAGCCCGTTGATCGCACCATGGAACTTAAGATTGGTGAAACTGGTCTAGCCTTCTATGAAGCCTATAATCCAACAGATAGACCTATTTCCGGGTCTGCCAGCTATAATGTTACCCCTTACCAAGCGGGTGGCTTTTTCACCAAGATTGATTGTTTCTGTTTTGAAGAACAACTATTGATGCCCGGTGAGCGGGTGCAAATGCCCGTTACTTTCTATGTTGACCCAGAAATTGTGAATGACAGTGAAGGTAAATATATCCATACAATCACTTTGTCTTATACATTCTACGAAACTGATCTGCCCGAGGTGCAAGCCGCGTTGCAGCTCGATACACCCATACAACGAAACTAAGTTCGACGAGGCCCAACTATGGCACATGAAAAGAACCACGATTATCACATTCTACAGCCTTCGGTTAATCCGCTCTTAGGCGCGTTAGCTGCTTTAGTAATGCTGACGGGCGCTATCCTTTGGATGCATGGGAGCGGGCCCTATATATTTTTAGCAGGCTTTGTTGGTGTGCTGTACGTTATGTATGTTTGGTGGAGTGAAGTTGTGACAGAAAGCCATATCGGCGATCACACACCGGTTGTTCAAATAGGCCTGCGCTATGGGTTTATTCTATTTATTATGTCCGAGATCATGTTCTTCTCCGCTTGGTTCTGGAGCTTCTTTAAGCACCAGCTCTACCCGATGTATGAATATGCAGGCACAGAGTATTTGAAGCCTGAATATCACCACATCAACGCCTTTGAATTACCATTGATTAATACTTTGCTGTTACTGATATCTGGTTGTGCGGCCACTTGGGCCCATCACGCATTGGTTCATGACAATAATCGGAAAGATTTACGTACTGGTTTGATCCTTGCCATCATCTTTGGCGCTGTATTCACAGCCTTCCAGGTTTATGAATATCGTGAATTGGTCGTTGTAGATGGTTGGACCTTCTCAGGCTCGATAACATTTGCCAACTTTTTTATGGCCACGGGCTTTCACGGTATGCATGTTTTGATTGGCACGATCTTTCTTTTTGTCTGTCTGATCCGTGTAGGCAAAGGGCATTTCACACCTAAAGATCACGTTGGCTTTGAAGCAGCTGCTTGGTATTGGCACTTTGTGGACGTGGTGTGGCTGTTTTTGTTTGCAGCGGTCTATCTTTGGGCTGGCTAAACCAGCATCTTGTGGCAATGGGAAAAAATAAAATTTTATAAAGGGCGGCGATAAGCTGCCCTTTTGGAGTTTAAAGGGAAAAATATGCGGTTTTGGGGAATGGTTCTGTTTGGCGTTCTGGGGACAGCGATTTTGCTTAGCCTCGGTGTTTGGCAAATGAAACGACTAGCTTGGAAGAATGCTGTTTTAAGCAGTATTGAAAATAAGATCCTAGCTCCTGTCATTGATGTACCCCAAAGCGTCGAACCACAGGCTCATTCTTTGCTCCCGGTCAATGCACAGGGGCGCTATATTGGTTCCACAGTACGGGTGCTGGTGTCTCAGAAAATATACGGCGCTGGGTACCGCTTGATAACAGCGTTTGAGCTTACAGATGGGCGAACTATTATGGTGGATCGTGGTTTTACCTCAGTGCGTGCCACAATGCCTAGCACCCCTGATGGTCTGGGCCAAGTGATTGGCAACCTGCAATGGCCGAAGGAAGTTGATGGCTTCACGCCGAGTAATGATCTTGAAGCTAACATCTGGTTTGCGCGTGATGTGCCTAGCTTAGCCGCGCATCTGAATGCTGAGCCTATCTTACTGGTACTACGCGAGAGTAGCTTTGATAAAGATGACGCCACCCCCCTGCCCAAGATGGTAGCTAATATTCCTAATAACCATTTGAATTATGCGATCACTTGGTTCTCTTTAGCACTTATCTGGCTTGGAATGAGTGGCTATTTCCTTTACCGATCCTCCAACACTAAACCGTAAGGCTAAGGTAATGAAATATATCTCTACTCGTGGTAATGCTCCTGTTTTGTCATTTGAAGATGCAATGTTGACGGGTCTTGCTCGCGATGGTGGTCTTTATGTGCCCGAAACTATCCCAAAGTTGAGCCATTCTGGCATCGCTGCTATGGCCGGCTTGCCCTACGAAGAGGTTGCCTTTCGGGTGATACAGCCTTTTGTGGGAAACAGTTTCTCAGATACTGAACTAATGGAAGCGATAACAACTGCCTATGCTGGCTTTGGCCACGTGGCCCGCGCGCCTTTGGTGCAATTGGGCCCAAATCACCACCTGCTGGAATTGTTCCATGGCCCAACTTTGGCATTCAAAGATTTTGCCATGCAGTTAATTGGCCAATTATTCCAGATTTCTTTGGGCCGCCGTGGTGAGCAAGTCACGATTGTTGGGGCAACCTCTGGTGATACTGGAGCTGCAGCAATTGAAGCCTTCCGGGGGCTTGCTGCAGCTAATATATTTATTTTGTTCCCTAATGGTCGGGTTTCTGAGGTGCAACGTCGTCAGATGACAACTCCAACTGAATCGAACGTCCACGCCATTGCCATGGATGGGACATTTGACACTTGTCAGGGGATGTTAAAAGACATGTTTAATGACTTTAAATTCCGTGATGGTGTTAAACTCGCGGGGGTGAACTCAATCAACTGGGCTCGGGTTCTGACCCAGGTGGTTTATTACTTCAGTTCTGCCACAGCGCTGGGTGCACCTCATCGCAAAGTGTCTTTCACCGTGCCTACGGGTAACTTTGGCGATATTTTTGCGGGCTACATCGCCAAGCGGATGGGACTGCCGATTGACCGTTTAGTCATCGCTACCAATCGCAACGACATTTTGCACCGTGCTATTCGAACTGGCCGTTACGATATGGACACAGTATTTCCCACAATCACCCCTTCGATGGATATTCAGGTATCCTCCAATTTTGAGCGTGCTTTGTTTGATGCATACGATCGCGATGGCAGTGTTATAGCACAATTAATGGGTGAGATGAAGCAGGGTGGCTTTGGCATCAGTCAGGGTGCGCTTGAGGTGCTGCGAAACCATTTTGATAGTGGAAGTAGCGTGGAAGGAGAGACCAGTGCCACCATTAAAGCTATTTTTGAAACCACTGGTGAAGTCCTTTGCCCACATTCAGCCGTAGGTGTTAAGGTTGGACATAATAACTTAGGTTCCTCGCCTATGATCACTTTGGCAACCGCACATCCCGCCAAATTCCCGGATGCAGTTGAGGCTGCCACGGGCTTGCTGCCTGTTTTGCCACGCTGGCTTGCAGATTTATTTGACAGGCCAGAACGCCTTACTGAGATGCCCAATAATTTGCAGAAGATGAAATCCCTTATTTGCGAGCGTATTGCACCTTGACCGTACAAACCCATCACCTAAAAAACGGCTTTCGTATAGTAACCGAAAATATGCCAGGGCTGAAATCTGCTTCTATTGGAATTTGGATAAATGCTGGTGGTAGGCATGAGCGAATCGAGCAAAACGGGATTGCGCACTTCCTGGAACATATGGCTTTTAAGGGTACCTCACGGAGAAGCTCGGTTCAGATTGCTGAAGCTATTGAGGATGTGGGTGGCTATATTAACGCTTATACTAGCCGCGAAATGACGGCCTATTATGCGAGGGTCTTGGCCGGTGATGTGTCGTTAGCGTTAGATGTGGTATCTGACATCGTACTCAATCCAATCTTTGACCCAGCAGAAATTGAGGTTGAACGTGGTGTAATTCTTTCAGAAATAGGCCAGGCGCTCGACACGCCTGACGATATTATTTTCGATTGGTTGCAAGAGGTGTCTTATCCAGATCAACCTTTGGGTCGTTCGATCCTAGGACCCGAAGAGCGGGTGGCTAATTTTCAGAAGTGGGACCTTTCAACTTTTGTTTCAGAAAATTATGGTGCAAATCAGATGATTTTGGCTGCGGCAGGTGCCGTGGATCACGATAAAATTGTGTTGCAATGTGAAGAAATTTTTGGAGATTTAGTAGCACGCAAGCAGTCACCTGTTTTGCCAGGCTATTTTCAAGGAGGGGAAATACGTCAGGTAAAAGACCTAGAGCAAGCTCATTTTGCTTTGGCCTTTGAAAGTCCCAACTACAAAAATCCAGACATTTATACAGCGCAAGTTTTTGCCACGGCTTTTGGTGGTGGCATGTCGTCTCGACTATTTCAGGAAATTCGCGAAAAGCGTGGGCTCTGTTATTCTATTTTTGCCAGCGTGGGCGCATATTGCGATACAGGTACTCTGACAATGTATGCGGGGACGTCCGGGGACAAAGTTTCTGAGCTGGCAAACATTACCATGGATGAGCTTAAGCGCGCTGCAGATGATATGGGTGAGGCCGAAGTTGCCCGCGCTCGGGCACAGATGAAGGCGGGGCTACTCATGGGATTGGAAAGCCCGTCGTCACGGGCGGAGAGATTGGCGCGGATGGTTGCTATCTGGGACCGTATCCCATCATTGGATGAAATTGTGGCACAGATTGATGGCGTGACCACCGAAACTGTGCGTAATTTTGCGGGATCTATGTCTTCGGGCGCACCTGCGGCAATGGCACTTTATGGTCCAGTGGCTGATGCGCCTGCAGTTGAAAAATTACAGGCCCGATTGGTGGCGTGATGTTTGGGCTATCTCCAAAGCTGATTATAGAGACAGAGCGGTTGATTTTGCGGCCACCGCATCACAATGATTTCAACCATTGGGTACAGCTACGGACGGACAGCCGTGATTTTTTATCTCCCTGGGATCCGGTGTGGTCAGATGAACACCTGATGCTTAAAAACTTTACAAATCGGGTATATTGGGCCCAACGTGCAGTCAAAAACGGCAGCGGTTGCCCATTGTTCTTGATCCGAAAAACTGATCGAGCTCTGATTGGCGCTGTGACCCTCGATAATATTCGGCGCGGTCCTGCGCAAGCAGGAACCTTAGGTTATTGGACCGGGCAAGTTTATGCCCGCCAAGGCTATATGAGAGAAGCGGTTAATCGTGTGGTCTTGCATGCTTTTAGTAAGCTAGATCTCAGTAGGATCGAGGCGGCTTGTCTTCCTGAAAATAAACCGTCCCGTGGGTTATTAGAAAACTGTGGATTCAAATACGAAGGTGTAGCCCAAAGTTACTTGCAAATTTCTGGACGCTGGCGAACCCATGTGCTTTATGCCGCGATCCGGCATGATCGGCGTGGCAAGACTGAAGCGGGTTAATCGCCTGAGAAAGCACAGAGCGTATGAACACGCATGTCCATAGATTCTAACAGTTTACGACCGCCCAGGTCAGGAAGATCAATCACGAAAGAACAGCCTATAACTTTGGCACCTAACTTCTCAAGTAGCTTTAGTCCCGCCTGCGCAGTGCCGCCTGTAGCTAAAAGATCATCAACTACGAGTACTTTTTCGCCTGGTTCGATAGCATCTTCGTGGATTTCCATTACTGCCTCACCATATTCCAGCGTGTAGGCCTGCGAAATGGTTTTTCCGGGTAGCTTGCCTTGTTTGCGGATAGGGACGAAACCTTTGCACAGCTGATGCGCAATAGCGCCACCTAAGATAAAGCCCCGCGCCTCAAGCCCGATGATTTTATCCACCCCAATCCCTGCATATGGGTGCAGCATTTGGTCAATAGCCAAGCGTAAACCCCGGGGATCGGAAAATAATGTTGTCACATCTCGAAACATGATGCCCGCATGGGGGAAGTTGGGGATTGTACGGATATAATCTTCCACAGTTTTCATGATAACCCCATTTTTATATATATGATCTTATGTTGGCAAACTGGGTTCCTCAATAGGGCAATGCGGATAAAGCTTCTAAAATTTCAGCCTAAACTAAGGCTAATCCTCGGCTTAGCCTACTAGTGCGGACCTTGAGTTGCGTCCAATAGGTTTCCGGCCCACGCGCTGCATTCACGCGTTTGGCATGCAAGGATGAAATCGTCTCAACACGAACAGTTTTACCGAAGACAAGGGCTGTATCTGCGGGTTCTACTATCTCAGAGTACCCGCCCTGCAACAGCATCTAGTTTGGCTAGCAAGGCCGGGGCCCGCATTTCGGGGGCTGTCAATATGGCAAATTCGAGTGATTTGTCGCAACCTTGTGGACAATTGGCCTGCTCAGAAATCATCGAGGCGGGCAGACGGGAGATAAGCCCTTTGGCTTGGACGGAATTCTCCTTCAACGTTTTAATAATCTCTGTCACGTCCACCTCGCCATGATCTGGATGCCAGCTATCGTAATCGGTAATCATTGCGATGGAAGCGTAACACAGCTCAGCCTCTCTGGCCAACTTGGCTTCGGGCATATTAGTCATGCCAATAACATCACAGCCCCAAACATCACGGTACAAACGGCTTTCGGCTAACGATGAAAATTGTGGCCCCTCCATCGCCAGATAGGTGCCACCGCAGTGTGCAGTGATCCCTTGGGCAGCTGCCGCTTCTTGGCAGGCCTGTGATAGGCGCTGACAGGTAGGATGTGCTACACTCACATGTGCAACGCAACCCGTCCCAAAAAAAGAACTTTCGCGCGCAGTGGTGCGGTCAATAAATTGATCTACGATCACAAAATGTCCAGGCTTGATATCATCACGAAACGAACCGCAGGCGCTGATGCTGATAACATCTGTAACTCCAAGCCGTTTGAGCGCGTCAATGTTGGCTCGGTAAGGGACGCTGCTAGGCGAGTGGACATGCCCACGTCCATGGCGGGGCAAAAATGCCATGTCGACGCCCTGCAGAGTTCCAGTCAATATCTCATCGGATGGAGTACCCCAAGGGCTTTCGATTTTCTGCCATGTTGGATTTTGCAATCCGTCTATATCATAAAGTCCAGATCCGCCGATGATCCCAATTTTTGTGTTCTGCATGGCCAGAATTCCCTAAAAAAAGCATTTACGTGATATTATCGCATAATTGTTGCATCACTGCCAAGATTGCAATCAGGATGATTATAAGAATGCCGTGACCTCAGCTAAATATATGTTATGAGGCTCCAACATATAAAATTTTTTGACTAAAAAGGTTTCCCATTATGTCTCGTGTCTTGTTGGCTGCATTGGCGGCCAAACCCTCTTTTGCCGATTTTAACCTTAGTGCTGGCGAGCCAATAACTGTAGGCCGCATCCGCATTGAGCTTTTGGCTGGCCTCACTGTTGCCTTAGCTTTAGTGCCTGAGGCGGTCGCGTTTGCCTTTGTGGCAGGCGTCCATCCCTTAGTGGGGCTATATGCGGCCTTTATTGTGGGTCTTATTACCGCTTTGATAGGTGGACGGCCTGGGATGATCTCTGGTGCTACAGGGGCCCTGGCCGTGGTGATGGTAGCGCTGGTAGCGCAACATGGGGTGGAATATCTTTTTGCGACCGTGGTACTAATGGGGCTGATCCAGATTGTGGTTGGGGTCATGAAATGGGGTAAATTTATCCGACTGGTGCCGCATCCGGTGATGCTGGGGTTTGTGAACGGGTTGGCCATTGTAATTTTCCTGGCGCAAATGACACAATTTAAAGTGCCCGGTACTGTTGTTAACACTGGCCATGGTATGTCTGGTGGTGAGTGGCTATCGGGGATGCCAATGTTGATCATGATGAGCCTAGTGGCGCTAACAATGGTGATAGTTTGGGGTATGCCAAAACTAACCAAAGCCATCCCGGCACCGTTGGCTGGAATCGGTATTGTTGCCATCATTGTTATTGCGTTTGGCATCGACGTGCCACGAGTTGGAGATCTGGCCAGCATTGAAGGTGGTTTTCCGAAGTTTCATATCCCAAGCGTGCCGTTTACCTTGGACACATTCTGGATCATCCTTCCCTATGCTGGGATATTGGCAGCGATTGGTCTGATAGAAAGTTTGCTGACGCTAAACCTTGTGGGCGATATCACCAACAAGCGTGGTGGAGCTAGCCAAGAAAGTATTGCGCAGGGCATTGCCAATACTGTCACTGGTTTTTTTGGGGGTATGGGCGGTTGCGCCATGATTGGGCAATCTATGATCAATGTAAAATCTGGTGGTCGTACTCGGATAGCCGGCATTGCTGCAGCTCTTTTTTTACTGGCTTTTATTGTGGTGGCTTCACCGCTGATTGAACAAATCCCGCTGGCCGCTTTAGTAGGAGTTATGTTCATGGTTGTGATTGGTACCTTTGCTTGGAACAGTCTTAAAATAATGCGTAAAGTTCCTTTGACCGATGCCTTTGTAATCATCTTGGTCACTGTTGTGACAGTTATGACTGACCTTGCGATTGCTGTGGTTGTTGGTGTGATCGTCTCAGCTTTGGCCTATTCGTGGCAGAACGCGACGCGTATCCATGCAAACCGGTCTGTGGAAGCGGATGGTACTAAGGTTTACAAGATCCGTGGCCCATTATTCTTTGGCTCCTCAGAAGGATTTTCCGAACTCTTCACTCCAAATGAGGATCCAACAAAGGTTATTGTCGATTTTGTTGATAGCCGTGTTGCTGATCAATCTGCATTGCAGGCGATTGAAGCGGTAGCTCTGAAGTATGAAGAAGCAGGTAAGCGCATTCAATTACGTCACCTCAGTAAAGATTGTCATTACCTGCTGAGTAAAGCAGGGCATTTGATCGTGGATAGTGATGATGATCCTGACTATGAGGTCGCCGTGGATTATGGTGTGCGCACTGGAATTTTAGCAGCTGGGCACTAGCAAAAATACTCAGATGCTTGGGTCATTCATCCGGGCGGTTGAGTGAAAAAATATTATCTACTACTGAATAATCTTTGTAGCCTAAGCGTGACAGTGGCTTGAATGTGCGAACGTCAAACAAACCTTCCACCATGCAGTCATCGCGCATATGCACGCCGGTTACCTCGCCAAAGACGGTGAAATTAGCCTCTCCAGGCAACTGAAAAATCTGGGTCAGCTTGCATTCTAAACTGGCTGGTGCATTGGCCACGCGAAATCCTGTGATGGTGTTGCAGGCGACTCCTTCCAATCCCGCTTTATCAAATTCATCTTCACTTTTAGCCAAACTGGCAGAAGTGGCATTCATTGCATCGAGCATGCCGTATTCAACGATATTGACGCAGAACATGCCTGTTTCGCGGATGTTGCTCACACTGTCTTTAGTACCATCTTGATCTGGCTTGACGCCAGTTGAGGCAAACATGACCTGTGGTGGCACATAGGCTACTGCATTGAAAAATGAGTAGGGAGCTAAATTACGGTTTCCTGAGCTATCTTGCGTCGATATCCAGCCAATTGGGCGGGGTGTTATGATGGCATTGAATGGATTATGTGGCAGGCCATGGCCATCTTTGGGGCGGTAGAACATTGGGTCTCCTCTTGGTTTGCGGAGAGGGTAACTGCGTGCTAGGCCAGTTGCAAAAGGAAAGAAGGGCAAGGCGGTGTATCATTTAAACCGCGAGGTAGAAGGTGATTGGTGGGAAGTCGAAGCACTATATGATTTGTGCTTCGCGCCTGGTAGAGAAGCTTTGTCATCTTACCGTCTCCGCGATGGAGTTACGCCGATAAGTTCGTTGTCATATGTTGCTCGTGATGCCAATGGTCTTTTAGCTGCTGCAATACGTTATTGGCCCGTTATGGTGGGTGATGCGCATACTTTGCTGCTTGGGCCAATAGCTGTTCATCCGACACGGCAAGGTGAGGGACTTGGTGAATATTTGATCCGTGAGAGCCTTGCCGTGGCCCTGGGTCATGGATGGAACAGGGTGATGCTGGTGGGGGATGAACCTTACTACAAACGTTTTGGTTTCAACATATTGCCAGGTGTGCATATGCCGCCGCCTACAAATCCAAACCGCGTTTTGGGCATGGCCCTAGTGCCTGGCACTTGGGCTGGTGTAACAGGGCATGTACGTGTGGCGCCTAACTTTTGAGGTTTATCCATTCTACGACTGAAGAGCGAACCGATTGAAGCCCATCGCCTCGGGCCTTATCAATCACACTCTTTAATTCTTTTAGGTCAATGCGCCGGATCAAATGCTTGACTGGGGCAATGGATGCCGGGCGCATAGATAGAGTCTGGATGCCAAGAGCCGCGAAGCAAGCTGCTTCCAGTGGTCTGCCAGCATCCTCACCACAAAATGACAATTGGGTTTTGCTGTTGCGGGCTCGACCTACAATTTGCTCTAAAAAGTTAAGGAAGCTTGTATTTAGTGTATCGTAGCGTTTACGCACCCGCTCATTTTCGCGATCTGCGGCGAAAAAGAATTGTTTGAGATCATTTCCACCGATGGAGAGGAAGTCGACTTCTTTAAAAAACCGATCGGGGGCAAAAGCCAAAGACGGGGTCTCCAACATAGCACCAACTTGGATATTTTTAGGTAAAGTATGACCTAATTTTATTTCTCGCAACTTGGCGCGTTCCAACTCGGCTTTGGCGTCTCTAAACTCGTCATATTGGGCAACAAATGGGAACATCACAGTTAAATCGCGACCTGCTGTGGCGCGTAATAAAGCCTGGAGCTGCATGCGTAAAATACCTGGTTTATCTAATCCTACCCTGATTGCACGCCAGCCCATGGCTGGGTTGGGTTCATCTTGTGGAGCCATGTAGGGAAGTACTTTGTCGGAGCCAATATCGAGCGTGCGAAATACTACCTTGCGGCCTTTGGCCGCGTCCATAACACGGGTATATTGTGTAACTAACTCGGCACGTTTAGGCATTTTGTTTTGGGTTAAAAACTGCAACTCAGTTCGAAATAAACCAACACCTTCGGCGCCTGAGGTAGGCAGGGATGGTAAATCAGCCATCAAGCCCGCATTCATTAGCAGTTCAACGATTGTGCCACATTTGGCTTGAGCTGGCTTCTCACGAATCTTTACATAACGATCTGCAGCCTGTTGCATCATAGCAATTTTATCTTGAACAGCTTTTTGCACTCCCTCATCTGGACGCAGATGCACCGTACTTTGATCACCATCCACCATAATGCGATCGCCATTAAGGGCTTCTGTCACGATTCCCTTCGCGTGGATGACCAAGGGAATGGCCAAGGCCCTCGCCACAATCGCAGCATGTGAGCCGACCGACCCCTCTTCCAATACGATTCCGCACAGGTTCTGGCCATAATCAAGTAATTCACCTGGACCAATATTTCTCGCTACCAAAACGGGATTTTGTGGTACCTCCGCGCCAGTATTGCTGCCTTGTCCAGTGAGCAAGCGTAATAGGCGATTGGACAGATCATCTAGATCATGCAGGCGTTCGCGGAGGTAGGCGTCTTTGGATTGTCCAATTCGGCTTCGGGCTGTGGACTGCTCTTTTTCTACAGCGGCTTCTGCTGACAAGCCGCGTTGGATGTCTTCCTCCATCCTCCGACGCCAGCCTTTAGAATGAGCAAATAGGCGGTAGGCTTCCAAAACCTCCAAGTGCTCTCCGTCACCTATTTGGGCATCTGTAAGCATCTGATCTACGGAGATCCTCAACTTATCTAGTGCGCCTTCAAGGCGAATTTTCTCAACTTCGGGATCGTCAGAAATTGGATTTGTAACCACAACACGTGGTTCATGCAGATAGACCACACCCTCAGATACGCCCTCCTGACCGCTTAGGCCCTGAAATGTAAAAGGATTTTTATGCCGCGGAGAAAGGGCATCTCCATCACCCACAAAGGCACCTAGTTCAGTCATTTCAGCCAACACCATCGCTACAACCTCAAGCGCATAGATTTCATCAGCTGAAAATTCGCGGGCTTCTTTGGATTGAACTACTAGCACTCCAAGCGACTCTCCTAGCCGTTGGATTGGGACTCCAAGAAAGGACGAATAAATTTCCTCTCCTGTTTCTGGCATGAACCGGAACCCCTTGGCGGAGGGTGCATCTGCTGTATTAATAACGCGGTTGAAGCGAGCAACACGGCCTACTAGACCTTCACCAATCCTCATTCTGGTCTGGTGAACCGCCGTCGCATTTAGCCCTTTGGATGCGCAAAGCTCAAGGGTTTCACTGTCGCGAAAGAGGTAAATTGAACAAACTTCAGAGCGCATGGATCCCGCAGTTAGTTGCACAATTTTATCAAGCCGAGCCTGACCCGCCGAATCTTCGGCCATAGCATTGCGCAGTGCTCCAAGAAGCTTGCGACTTTCAGTCTCTGAGGTTTGAGCCATTTAGAAGTATGCTCCTAGGCTGCTTTTTCCAATTCAAAAGCATCATGCAGGGTCTGAACTGCTAATTCCATATATTTTCGTTCAATCAGAACAGAAATTTTGATCTCAGAAGTTGTTATTACTTTGATGTTGATTCCCTCGGCATGTAGGGCCTGAAACATTTGAGCGGCAACACCTGCGTGACTGCGCATGCCGATGCCGACTACCGAGACTTTTGCTACGGCTTCGTCGGCCACAAGATCATGATAATTGACGTGACCTGCATCTTTGGCTGTTTGCATAGCTTTTTCTGCGCGCAGTACTTGATCGGTAGGGCAGGAGAATGTCATATCTGTTCGACCTTCTTCGCTGATGTTTTGGACAATCATATCGACGTTGACGCCTGCTTCTGATAACGGGCCAAAGATTGCAGCTGCAATGCCCGGCCTGTCGGCAACGGAAATTAAGGTCATTTTGGCCTCGTCACGGCTATAAGCTACGCCTGCAACAACATTTGATTCCATTATTTCCTCCTCAGCACATACCAATGTGCCAGCTGTGTCTGATGGTTCTTCGAAAGAGCTAAGCACTCTAAGACGCACATTAAATCGCATCGCTAATTCGACTGAGCGGGTTTGTAAAACTTTTGCTCCAAGTGAGGCTAGTTCAAGCATTTCTTCAAAGGCGATTTTCTCAAGCTTGCGCGCTTTGTCTGAGATGCGTGGGTCAGTTGTGTAGACACCGTCAACATCTGTATAAATATCACAGCGCTCAGCTTCAAAAGCGGCGGCAAAAGCCACCGCTGTTGTGTCTGAACCACCACGACCAAGAGTGGTTATGCGGCCTTCTTCACTGATACCCTGAAAGCCCGCTACCACTGCCACACGTGTTCCGATGGAAAACTTAGCGTCCAAGTTTGCAATTGGGATCTCTTCAATGCGTGCATTGGCATAAGCATTGGTAGTCTTTACTGGTACTTGCCATCCCTGCCAGCTGCGCGCTGGTATGTTCATTTTTTGTAGCGTAAGCGCCATCAATCCAGCGGTGACATTTTCGCCTGATGAGACCACGGCATCATATTCTTGGGCATCATACAGTGGGGAGGTTTCATTGACCCACCCAACCATTTCGTTGGTCTTACCTGACATGGCGGAGACAATCACAATGACATCATAACCCTTTTCCACTTCTAACCGAACACGCTCCGCAGCGTTTCGTATACGGTCTAGGTTGGCAACTGATGTACCGCCAAATTTCATTACTAAACGGGGCATTCTGTATCCAAATTTTGCTGTTCAGACTATTTTTTTAAGCTGTTGAGCTGCTAAGGGCAAGAGCGCAACCCCTGATCCGCGTTTAATTAATTGGTTTGGCGCTTTGGCATGAACGGCAGTGGCGCGACGCGGATTCCGTCTTCTATGAGCGCTTTTGCCTCTTCGGGCCTGGCTTCACCATAAATTGAGCGCGTAGGCTGTTCACCATCATGCATCGCTCGGGCTTCGCTTACAAAATTCATACCTACATAATCAGAGTTTTTTTCGATCTCGGCCTTTAACTTGGCAAGGGCCTTTTCTTTATCGCTCTTAGGGGCTGTCAACGAAGTTTCGGATTTGGTTTTTATGCTGCTTAACTTGGGAGCCATCAAAGATTTCACAATACGACTGTCACCACAATCTATACAGCTGAGCATCCCGGCAGCTGCTAAATTTTCATAGGCCTCTGAAGATTGGAACCAGCTTTCAAAGCTGTGATCTTGACTGCATTTTAATGAAAAGCGGATCAAACCGTATGCTCCTGTGCTCTGTTAAAGTGTCTTAGAGGTATTCGTACCGATAAATCAAGTAGCCTGGCGCGGGGCTGTTCACCCTCCTTGTGATGGATCAAAAGACTTGATTAAGAGTGCCAAATCAGGCTCAAGCACGCGTTTTGCAGCACCTTTGTGGCCGAACCACTTACGGCGCCGCTCATATTTTTCTGGATAATCCGCCCAAGTCTTATTAACTTTAAGGGCATAGATAGTAACGATGCAGGGGTAATTTTCACCATTAACTACGTTTTTTTCATAGCAGTAAACTCCGAGCGGCCGTTCATTTAGCGTGCCTGTGACACCCGCCTCTTCCATCGCTTCGTTTGCAGCGCTTTCGCCTGGGGTCATACCATTTTCAGGCCAGCCCTTCGGCAGGATCCACCGCTTTGTCCTTCGTGAACTGATTAAAAGAACTTGGATTTTTCCATCGGTTACGCGATAGCAAAGCGCCCCAAATTGTGACCTAGCATGGCGTTTTTGCTTTGTTTCAATTGAAAGCGGGAGTTGGGTTGGTTCTGTACTGCTCATCTTGTGATGTTATTTTCATTTGTGTTGGGTAAGGTATATCATATCTGAAATCAAAATACAAAAAAGCACTTTATCCTTGACCCTAAATATTAATATGTCTCAAATTGCGATCCGATGTCTTCAGTTCTTTGCTGTGGCTCTTGTCATGGTGGGCTCCAGCTTTTGTTTTGCTCAAACGTTTGATGTCTATGCGGCAGCTAGCTTAAAACCTGCAATGGACGAAATAGCGGCAGATTTTATGAAACAGAGTAAGCAGACGCCGCGTCTCTCATTTGCGGCTTCCAGTATATTGGCGCGGCAAATTGAACAAGGCGCACCAGCGGATGTTTTCATC
This sequence comes from Alphaproteobacteria bacterium UBA4588, assembly GCA_905182195.1. Lineage (GTDB taxonomy): Bacteria > Pseudomonadota > Alphaproteobacteria > Rhodobacterales > Rhodobacteraceae > Planktomarina. The sequence goes on along the minus strand of CAJJAW010000005.1, from coordinate 99,547 downwards.
TCAGCAAATCTGGGTTGGATGGAGCATTTGCAGGATTTAATGACACTAAATCAGGCTCCTAAGGAAGTCGCGATGAACCGTTTGGTTTTTGCCTCCAGATCCTCTGTCCCTCTACAACCTGAACTACCTGATATTCTTAAACGTTTGGATGGTGGGCGGTTGGCCGTACCACTGATTGCGTCGGTTCCCTTAGGTCTTTATGCAGCGCAAGCTTTGCAGAGCCTGGGTTTTCTGGAGACATTGATGCCGCATTTGGCCCAGCAAGACAATGCCCGTAGCAGCTTGATATCTGTTTCGCGCGGTGAAGTTGCTTTGGGAATTTTATATGCCAGTGATGTGGCTAGTGCACCTGGGGTTTTTTCAGTTTCCGATATCTCCGCTCAATTGCATGATAGGGTTACGTATCAAGCAATACCCATAACGCTGCAGGGGGCAAAGTTTGTTGACTATTTATTGTTGCCGCAAGCGCAGGCTGTGTTCCAGAAATATGGGCTTTTAGCACCGTGAGTTGGTACACTCTCAGCCCAGTCGAAATTCAAGCTTTCACGCTTTCGCTGTGGGTGGCTACTGTCTCTGTGGTCTTTAGTTTACCTATCGCAACTGGGGTAGCCTTTCTTTTGGCGCGTCGAAGGTTTTGGGGGCATGGGCTGCTGAATGCGCTAGTGCACTTGCCTCTGGTACTGCCGCCTGTTGTCACTGGATATCTTTTGTTGGTCGCCTTTGGGCGTCGAGGTATTTTTGGCCCTGTACTAGAGGTATTGGGGCTACAGTTGGCATTTACCTCAGCTGGGGCAGCTTTGGCGGCTGCGGTTATGGCTTTTCCATTAATTGTGCGCGCGATCCGGCTGGCTCTGGAGGCGGTCGACCCTAAGCTAGAAGAAGCTGCCAACACTTTGGGGGCATCGCCGCTGCGAGTGTTTGGGTTTGTGACCCTACCATTAATACTACCTGGCGTTTTAGCTGGTGCTGTTGTGGGCTTTGCCAAAGCCCTGGGGGAGTTTGGTGCAACAATTACATTCGTGTCAAATATACCTGGCGAAACCCAAACCATTGCGTCTGCAATATACGCGTTGCTTCAAGTGCCGGGCCAAGAGGCTGCAGTGGGCCGCATGATTGGACTTTCAGTTCTCTTGTCTGTTGGCGCGCTGCTGCTGTCCGAGATATTGGCGCGTAGGATGGTACGCAAATGACTGTAGAATTGAACATCCAATTGCAGCGTGATGAGTTTTTCCTGGATGCTTACCTTAGTGCACCGGCTGGTGTGACGGTAATTTTTGGCCCTTCGGGAAGTGGTAAAACAACCCTATTGCGAGCTGTCGCTGGGCTCGAACGTGTAGATAGTGGTTATATTTCTATCGATAAAGCTAATATAGTGGGGCAGGCCCCATATAAGCGGGCGGTTGGGTATGTCTTTCAAGAACCGAGACTTTTTCCGCATATTACGGTTTTGAAAAATCTTAAGTTCGCACAGAAGATGGGTCGAATGGGGGGGGGGCAAGACGTTGATGAAGTGATTGATCTTCTAGAGTTGCGGCCCTTGCTGTCGCGTTATTCTGCTGCGCTTTCGGGCGGGGAAGCCCAGAGGGTTGCCTTGGGCCGTGCGTTGTTGAGTGCGCCAAAATGCCTTTGTCTTGATGAGCCCTTGTCCGCCCTCGATCATGCTTTGAAGCAACGAATATTGCCATATCTGGAACGACTGCGCAATCAGACAAAAATTCCAATTCTTTATGTGACACATGATGCTTCAGAAATGGCCCGTTTAGCCGACCATATCGTTTTAATGCAGGCTGGTCGAAGTGTCTTATCGGGCTCTGCAACTAAAGTTCTCGCAGATCCTGCTGCGGTGCCATTTTTGGGGGTACGTGCTGCCGGTACGGTGATTTCAGGATGTATTATGCCACCTGATCCCATCACTGGGCTTGCTATTATGAGCTTTGCAGGCGGGCAATTGATCTTGCCTGAGTTGTCCCAACCTGCAGGGCGAGAGGTCCGTATTAGAATTGCCGCTCAGGATATTATTTTAGCGACTGAAATGCCCAAGGGTTTGTCAGCACTCAACATTTTTCATGGCGTAATAACTGATATGCATCAAGGCCAAGGCCCAGGTGTGATGGTGCAATTTAGGGTGGGCCAAACTCTATTTTTGGCTCGTATAACTCAGTATTCTGCTGGAAAAATGGGCTTGGCTCTAGGGAAAACTGTTTTTGCTATCGTCAAAGCCAGCGCGTTCGATCCCGCTGGAATCGGGACCTGAGATAGGGCCTTAGTCTCTCAGCCTGTTCGAGAGACGACTAAGCCCACAACCCGTATTAATTACGTGTTGTGGGCTTAGTTCTAACTTTGCGGGGTAAAACTTTGGGCTTGGTGGACCAACCTAATTGATCGGCCAGCACGCGTCGTTTAACTTCTTCAACTTCACCAGCTTTCAACTCGCGTAGCTGAAACGGGCCATAAGAAATACGAATCAAACGGTTTACTGTGAAGCCAAGAAACTCCATTGCCCGACGGATCTCACGGTTTTTACCTTCTTTCAAGCCTATGGTTAGCCAAAAGTTTGCACCGGTTTTTCGGTCAAGCTGGATTGTCATTGGCTGAAAGTGCTCGCCTTCGACGGTTATGCCTTTGGTCAGCGGTTCAAACGCACCCTCTTGTGGATAACCTTTGATCCGAACCCTATAACGGCGGGTCCAGCCAGTGCTGGGTAATTCAAGAGTACGTTTTAAGCCACCATCATTGGTCAGTAGTAGTAAGCCTTCGGAGCTCATGTCCAAACGGCCCACAGATACTACGCGCGGTAAATTTTCTGGCAGATTGTCAAATACAGTTTCTCTACCTTTTTCGTCGCGTGCACTAGTCACCAAGCCTATTGGCTTGTGATATAACCACAGCCGCGGTTCTTCTGGTGGTTCAATAGGCTCACCGTCAAACTCAATTTTATCATTTGGCTGAACGTTTAACGCGGGGCTAAAAATTTTATGTCCGTTTATTTTTATACGTCCGGCCTCAATCAGTTTTTCTGAGTCGCGTCGACTTGCCACGCCTGCGCGTGCCAAAACTTTGGCGATCCGGTCGCCCTTTGGTGTTTCATCTGCCATGCGCTGGGCTTAGACTGTGTTTAATGTAAAGCCAAGCGAGGATGAATGCGGTTCACCAGTCAAATGGGTTTAGCCTTAAGGGAGGCAAAACTAGCTGCCACTGCGGGCGAGGTGCCGGTGGGTGCTGTGATCGTAGATGCGCGGGGCAAGGTTTTGGCTTCATCGGGCAATCGAACCCGCCGCGATTGTGATCCTACGGCCCATGCTGAAATCTTGGTAATACGGCAGGCCGCCACAGCTTTGGGACAAGATCGTTTGGTTGGATGTACACTTTATGTCACCCTTGAGCCCTGCGCAATGTGTGCTGGGGCCTTGGCTCACTCGCGGGTGGAAAGGGTGATCTATGGGGCCCCAGACCCCAAATCCGGTGGTATAGATCACGGTGCTCGGGTATTTACGCATCCGCAAAGCCATCACCGGCCAGAAGTGATTGGGGGTATTTCTGAACGGGCCTGTGCTTCGCTACTTGTAGATTTTTTTACGCAACAACGCACCAAACTCTGAGCTAGGCACTCGAGCCCTTGGCAACCTGCAAATCCCAAGTTAGTAAGCGTTAAAACTAACTGGCGAAGTGGAGGATTATCCATGACGATCGACATTAAAACGGCAGCGCGCATTGCAAAGCTTGCCCGGATCAAGGTGGATGAAGTTGACTTGTCTGCTTTGGCACAGGAATTTACCAATATTTTGGGCTTTATTGAGCAGTTAAATGAGGTGGATGTGGAGGGTATCGAACCGATGACTTCTGTAACTCCTCAGCGTCTGTTCCGGCGTGATGATGTTGTGAATGATGGCAACCAACAAGCTGCAGTTTTAGCTAACGCGCCAGACGCTCGAGAAGGGTTTTTCGCTGTGCCAGTGGTGGTTGAATAATGTCTGATTTGATGAAACTCACTTTAGCTGGTGCGCGCGATGCGTTACGCTCCGGGCAAACCACTGCGGTTGAACTGACTGAGGCCTCTTTGACCGCTGTGGCTGCCTCAAAGCCGTTGAATGTATTTGTGCATAACACATCCGAGATTGCACTGGCTCAAGCCTCTGCTGCGGATCTAAGATTGAAGGTTGGTGGTGCGCCAGACATGTGTGGCCTACCAATCGGAATAAAGGATTTGTTTTGTACTAAAGGCGTCGCAACCCAAGCCGCCAGTGCTATTTTGAAGGGCTTTAAGCCTCAGTACGAATCTACTGTGTCACAAAAGCTTTTTGATGCCGGTGCTATTATGGTCGGTAAGTTAAACATGGACGAGTTTGCCATGGGCTCATCCAACGAGACTTCAATCTATGGTAATGCTGTGAATCCTTGGAAAGTGGATGGTCGTGAATTGACGCCGGGGGGCTCTTCCGGTGGATCTGCGGCTGCGGTTGCGGCTGAGACTTGCTTTGCGGCCACAGGCACAGATACGGGCGGCTCAATTCGCCAACCGGCAGCCTTTACTGGCATTACTGGCATTAAACCAACCTATGGACGCTGTTCCCGCTGGGGTATTGTTGCCTTTGCGTCATCGCTTGACCAAGCTGGTCCGATCACTAAAGACGTCCGAGACGCAGCCATTATGCTGGAAGCCATGTGTGGGTTTGACGCGAAAGATAGCACATCTATGAACTTGCCTGTGCCCAATTTTGAAGCAGCTTTGACAGGTGACATCCGAGGTAAAACCATCGGGATTCCAAAGGAATATAGGGTTGATGGAATGCCTAATGAGTTGGAAACACTTTGGTCTGAAGGTGCAGCCATGCTGCGCGATGCAGGTGCAATTGTGAAAGACATCAGCCTGCCCCATACCAAATATGCCTTGCCTGCCTATTATGTGATTGCGCCTGCGGAGGCTTCCTCTAACTTGGCGCGCTATGATGGTGTACGTTTTGGGCATCGTGCCAAGCTTGAAGCCGGCGATGGCATCACTGAGATGTATGAAAAGACACGGGCAGAAGGTTTTGGTGCTGAAGTTCAGCGCCGTGTAATGGTTGGGACGTATGTGTTGTCCGCTGGATTTTATGACGCATATTACAATCGTGCGCGCCGTGTGCGGGCTTTGATCAAGAAAGATTTTGATGATGTGTTTGCCGCAGGTATTGATGCTATATTGACACCTTCGACCCCATCAGCCGCTTTTGGGCTTGGTGAGATGGCGGATGCTGATCCGGTACAGATGTATTTGTTCGATGTGTTCACAGTAACAGTCAATTTGGCAGGGCTGCCAGGCATATCTGTGCCCGCGGGTCTTGACCCAAAAGGCTTGCCCTTGGGCTTACAATTGATTGGTCAGCCTTGGGAAGAGGGCGATTTGCTTAATACTGCCTTTGCGCTGGAAAAAGCATTGGGTTTCAATGCTAAACCTAATCAATGGTGGCTATAGCGCTGGGCTGGGTTTCTAAATTGGTGGTTTTGTAGCGTTTAGCATCATAGTAATGATGGCGTGAATTGGAATTATCTGGGCATTGTCTTAATGGGTGTCGTGAATGGGAAAGTTGATGAAATATTTTGTGATGATCGTCATAGCGCTGCCTTTGGCGGCCTGTGACCCAACGCTACCCAGTGAAGTAATTCTCGCGAGTTACAATTATCCGCAAGATGGTGAGATCGCAACTGAGGGGACAGTAACGGCGCAACAGGACAGTCAAACCCAGACTACAAGTGGAACAATTTCTAATGAGCAAGATTTTGACGCGGTTGCAATTGCGCAAACGGTTGAAAGCGACGCAGAGCGGATTGCGGCCAATCGGGCAAAATATATTGTGATTGATGCGAGGGAGTTGCCACAGCGAACCGACAACCTTCCAAATGTTGTGGAATATGCGATCCGAACTAACAATCCCGTGGGCATGCAGCTGTACAAACGATTTGGAACGTCCGCTAAAACATTTAGCTTTGGCGGATGTGGAAAGTTTAGTTCGACAGACTCCGCACAACAGGCCTTTTTGGTACGTGGTGGGCCAAAGATTGATGCTTTGGGTATTGATCCCGACGGCGATGGTTTCGCATGTGCTTGGGATCCAAGGCCCTTTCGAGCAGCGGTGCTAAACTGACCCAAATCGCCATAGAACGGCACCCATCGCCAAATTTCGGCCAGCGGCGTGGTGTGAAGGGCCCAAGCTTGATTGTTCTGCACTACACGGCCATGCCAAGCTTGGAGGCCGCACTAGAGCGGTTGAGTGATCCTAAGCATGAGGTTTCAGCGCACTATCTAATAGACCAGCAGGGCGGCGTAATACAGCTTGTTGCGGAAGCGCAGCGGGCCTGGCATGCAGGTGCTGGATCTTGGGGCGCCTATCACGATATCAACTCGGCTTCAATTGGAGTGGAACTTTGTAATGCGGGCAATCATGGATTTTCTGTGCTGCAAATGGAGGGATTAAAAGCCTTGCTAGGCGAAGTGAAGCAGCGTTGGGCCATTTCAGCTGACAAAGTGATAGGCCATTCTGATATGGCCCCTGACCGTAAAAAAGACCCTGGGCGGTTGTTTGACTGGCAGTGCTTGGCGCTGGATGGCTTGGCTATATTTCGTGGGCAGGCCCATGCGCTAACATTACCATTCCCAGAGGCAGCGCGGAAATTCGGGTATTTAATTCCAAGCTTGGCCTACGAGGATGATACATACCAGGCTATAGTGCTGGAGGCTTTCCGCCAAAGATTCCGTCCAGAAGCATATGGTCCGCTGGATGATCAAGACATTCAAATTCTATCTGACCTGGCCCAAAGCTACCCGGCCGTCGTAGAGCCTTGACCAAAAGGGCATGGCCGCCTAACACCATTCTGCGCGGGGGGCTGGGCAATCGCGAGGGACAACCCTCGAGGAAAGTCCGGACTCCCTGAAACAACGGTGCCGGGTAACGCCCGGCGGGGGCAACCCCAGGGAAAGCGCCACAGAGAAGAGACAGCCTTGCATGCAAGGTAATGGTGAAACGGTGGGGTAAAGCCCACCGCGCGACTGGTAACAGTCGTGGCACGGCAAGCCCCACCGGGAGCAATGCCAAATAGGAGCCGCATATGGGAGGTTTCATCCCCGCAGGTTCGGGTTGGCAGCTAGAGGGGTCTGGTAACAGGCTCACGAGATGAATGATTGCCCAAGATTGCGTAGGAAACTGCGTCAGTCTGGACAAAATCCGGCTTACAGGCCCCCCGCGCACTTTTGATACACTCTGGCCGCGTGAATCGGTTGACAGCGCCAGTCAGAGCGTTAAAAGCCGAGACAACAGGATTAATGCGGCCAAGAGGCTGCGCCCGTAGGAGAATTACAATGGCGAAGCCAACCACAATTAAAATCCGCCTGAATTCAAGCGCGGGAACTGGCCATTTTTACGTGACTAAGAAAAATGCACGAACCATGACTGAAAAAATGGTCGCCCGGAAGTATGATCCGGTTGCACGCAAGCATGTTGAATACAAAGAAGGTAAAATTAAGTAAGCAAACGTCAACTTTAGTTTTCAGAGGCCGTGCAATAGCGCGGCCTTTTTTATTGCGCACTAGTTTAGGGGGGGTGCGGACTTTATTGATTGACCTGCTGGATTGGGGCAATCTTGATCCATCAAAATAAACTGGGTAAAAAAATACCCCACCGTTTCTGGTAGGGTATTTAGTTAACTTTTAGTATCTTCCAGATTTGCTACTCGTTATTGCCCATGAACATTAATAAAAACGAAAACATATTTAGAAAATCGAGATATAGGTTTAACGCACCAAAGATGGCAGATTTTGCCAGCCAATCTTGATCGCCGTGATGGGCATGCGCCAGATACTGGTTCTTGATGTTCTGCGTGTCATATGCAGTGAGACCTGCAAAGACCAACACACCAATACCAGAGATTGCGAACAGCAAAGCAGGTGATTGCAGGAAGATATTTACGATCATAGCCACAACTAATCCAATGACGCCCATGATCAAAAAGCTGCCCCAACCGGATATATCGTTTTTAGTTGTATAGCCAAACAGTGATAGTCCAGCGAAGGCGATAGCGGTAACCAAAAAGGTTTGCGTTATCGAATGGCCAGTGTAGCGAATAAAGATTGAGCTTAGTGAAAGCCCGATCAACGTTGCAAACACAAAAAAGAATAATTGTGCTCCAGCCGCTGAGGCGCTGCGCATCACTTTTCCCATACCAAGAAACAGTACAGCCAATGGAGCAAACATGATCACATACTTCAGGGGTGTTCCATAAATTGTGAGACCAAAGCCCGTTAACAGTTTGCCATTTGGCAATTGTGCAGCCGCAAGAGTAGGATCTGTTGTGGTGGCTAAGCCCGCGATAGCCCAAGCAGCGACGGCAGTAATCACCATACCAACTGACATTGTGCTGTAAACTTTGTTCATGTGTGCCCGCAAGCCTGCGTCAATGGCCGCCGTACGACTGCCGGCATTGGCGGTTGCTGTATTATAATCTGCCATGTTGGTCTCCAAAAATAGTGTAAGTGCAGCGAAGGTTTCGCGATTACTGTTAATATTGGCCTTATCTTGCCTAAATTCAAGGGAATTCAATACTTATAGGTGTCATATTTATTCAAAACTTTTTAAAACTGCCATAAGTGATATTATCAGGTAGGTTTGGGGCCGCGCACAACCAATTTACCTATCGATTTACGCGCTTTGAGGTGATCCAATGCCTCAATGGATTTTTTGAAGTGATACACCTCGCTAATGTGTGGTTTAAGTGTTCCATTTACAATTAATTTAAGGGCCTGTGTGAGGCTTTCAGTCAAGGTTCTTGGTGCAAAACTTAAATATCCACCCCAGTAAAAGCCCATAACATCTACGTTTTTTACGAGCAGATGATTAGCTTTGATTTGGGGTACGTCGCCACTGGCAAAGCCAATCGTCAGATAGCGCGCCTCTGGTTTGCAGCACTTCAGTGCCGCTACAAAAGGATCCCCGCCCACAGGGTCATACACGATATCCACTCCGCCAAGCGCTTTGATAATGCCAATCATATCTTCGCTAGAGCTGTCGATCGTAATGTCAGCACCGCGTTCTCGACAAGCATCAAGCTTATCTTGTCCACGGGCCACTGCGATGACCCGAGCGCCCAAAGCGGCGCCAATTTCAACCGCTGTCAAGCCGACTCCGCCGGCGGCGCCCAATACTAGTAAGGTGTCACCCGGTCTCACTTTAGCACGGTGGGTAAGTGCTAAATGCGACGTGCCATAACTGATCAGAGCTGCAGCCGCTGTTTCAAAAGGTAAGTTTTTGGAGATTATGAGGCAGCGCGATACATCCACCGCACAAAACTCTGCCAAGCCACCAGAGCCAGAAAATGCTGCGACACGATCACCTATTTTAAAACTAGTTACAGCGCTTCCAATAGCTGCCACGTTTCCAGAAACTTCCATGCCCAGTGTGAAGGGCAGGGCCGGCGTTTCTTGATAGGTGCCACGGATCATCAGCAAGTCTGCAAAATTCAGGGCGCATGCAGCCGTGTGGATTAAAATTTGGTGCGCATCAAGCGTCGGGACGGGTATGTTTGAAAATACAGGTGGTTTAGCGTGATCTTGGACTTGGAGTGTAAGCATTGGGCTAAATCAACTTATTTATGAATTGTTTGAGAGTTAAGTAAGCAGTTTTTCTTGTAGGATTCTAGAGCATAATACCAAGAGAAAAAGTTGGAAATATATTCCAAACAATTTTATAGTGCGAAATTTAGTGAAGTTGCGGTGAATGTTGTTGTGAGAATAAGTATCCTGGCCCTGTCAAAACTTAATACCCTGTTTGTTCAGTTTTGTCCAAAAATCAGCCCAAACTGCTGCTAAATTGAGCGCGCATGGTGAGCACGGCTGAATAGTTGGTGCGCTTGACCAAGTTGCCCCGCTGGCCCTAGATGCACCTAATTATGAAAGAAGTTCCATGACCAAAACAATCCCAACGGCCGACACGGTTTTGTCGCTAGCTTATCAGATGGCAGATGTGGCGTCAGTCGAGACATTGAAATGGTTTCGAACTCCCACCCTGACAGCCAACAACAAGCTGGAGGTCGGGTTTGACCCTGTCACACAAGCCGACAGGGCAGCAGAGCAGGCGATGCGGGCCGTGTTGGCAATTCAACGGCCGCAGGATGCAATCATTGGTGAGGAAGAACAGAACCAAGACGGTACTTCCGGTTTGGCTTGGGTGCTTGATCCAATTGATGGCACCCGAGGATATGTAAGTGGTACGCCGACTTGGGGCACGTTGATTGCGCTGAATGATGGGACTGCACCAATTTTTGGAATGATTGATCAACCCTACACAGGCGAGCGGTTTGTTGGTGGGCTTGGCTATGCGTTTATGGAGCGTAATGGTGTACAAACACCACTGGTCACCCGGAACACTCAGATTTTGTCTGCGGCGATAATCTTCACGACCTACCCAGAAGTTGGCAGTGATACTGAGGCCGATGCTTTCAATAAAGTGGCGAGTGCCTGTAAATTGGTTCGCTATGGTATGGATTGCTATGCCTATGCGCTGCTAGCTGCGGGCCATATAGATTTAGTGATTGAGGCTGGTTTGGAAGCTTATGATATCCAAGCACCTATCGCCTTAGTTCGTGCAGCTGGCGGTGTTGCCACAGACTGGCGCGGTGGGGATCCTATGAATGGCGGTAGGTGTATTTGTGCAGCGACTCCTGAGCTTCACAAAGCGGCGCTCGAGATTTTGCAGCAGGTGCCGCTTGACTGACACGCTAATTCAAAATGCCCGTTTAGTGTTGACCATGGACGCCAACCGCCGGACTATTCCGTCAGGTGATCTATTGCTGCGGGATGGGGTGATAGCGGCCGTGGGCGTTGGTTTGCCGGCGCAGGACTGCCAAGTGATCAACGCAGAGGGCTGTCTGGTCACGCCAGGTTTGGTCAACACCCACCACCATCTCTATCAAACCATGACCCGTGCCGTACCTGCTGCACAAGACGTGGGGCTGTTTGGCTGGTTGCAAACGCTCTATCCTATATGGGCTGCGATGCTGCCAGATGATTTTTTTACATCTGCACAGGTTGGGATGGCTGAGCTGCTACTGTCGGGCTGTACTATGACTTCAGATCATCTGTATCTGTACCCCAACGGCACACGGCTTGAGGATAGCATGCATGCTGCTCAAGAGATTGGCATGCGCTTTCACCCCACGCGCGGCGCCATGAGTATTGGTGAAAGCGATGGGGGTTTGCCTCCTGATAATTTGGTTGAAGGTGAGCAAGCAATTTTAGATGATATGATCAGGGTAATAGATGCGTTCCATGACCCCAGCCATGGATCGATGCTTCGGGTTGGGGTTGCACCCTGTTCTCCCTTTTCGGTGAGCCAAGAGCTGATGCGTGATGCGGCTATGCTGGCCCGCGATAAAGGCGTCATGATGCACACGCATCTGGCAGAGAATGACGAAGATATTGCCTACAGCTTGGAAAAGTTTGGTATGCGACCGGGGCAATATGCGGAGGAGCTGGGTTGGACAGGCCCAGATGTATGGCACGCCCACTGCGTAAAGCTTGATCCGCAAGAGATTGCTATGTTTTCAAGGACCCAAACTGGGATTGCGCACTGCCCTTGCTCAAATTGCCGTTTGGCCTCTGGTATAGCGCCGGTGCAAGCAATGAGAGTTGCGGGTGTGCCTGTGGGCCTTGGCGTGGACGGCTCAGCCTCCAATGATTCAGGAAATTTGATGGCGGAAGCGCGGCAAGCCATGCTGTTGCAACGTATTGCCTATGGCGCAGGTGCAATGTCGCCTGGGACAGCTCTAGAGATTGCCACTTCTGGTGGCGCCCAAGTTTTGGGGCGTGATGATTGTGGGTCCCTTGATGTGGGTAAATGTGCTGATGTGGTAATTTGGGATATGGATGATGTCAGCGCCGCGGGCAACTGGGACCCAGCGGCTATCCTATTAGCTGGGCCTAGTTTGGCCCGCGATGTGTTTGTGAATGGCAAGCAGGTAGTGGCAGGTGGCCAAATCACTACTGTGGACCAACGTGCCTTAGCCGCGCGCCAAAACCGACAGATGCGGGCTTTGCAAGATCGGGTATAGCCTAAAGTGGCTGCCCGGCCACCCAAACTTGCCGCACTGCCCGGTCATCGCCCATCATTATAGTTGGAAAGAGTACCTCCCAAAAATTAGAAGCGTTGCGTCCGCGTTGATCAATTGCGTGGGTTGAGTTGAGGTTGAGCACGCATAGGTCTGCCTCGGCCCCTGCGCCAAGGTGGCCAACCTTCCCTTGTAGATGCAGTGTTTTGGCAGATCCCTCACTGGCCAACCACATCAATTGTGCAGGATGCGCTGCCATACCGCGCAACTGTGCCACTTCATAGGCCGCAGCCATTGTGCGTAGCATTGAAAAATTAGATCCACCACCAATATCAGATGCTAAGCCAAGGCCGACCTTCGCTTGCGCCAATCCCATAAGGTCAAACAATCCTGACCCAATGAACATATTGGACGTAGGGCAATGAACCACAGAGGCTCCAATCTCTGCCAGCTGGTCCACTTCTCGTGATTCCAGGTGGACCGAATGGCCATAAACGCCGCGCGCACCCAACAGCCCGTGTTGCGCATATGTATCAAGATAGTCGCGGGCATTGGGGAATAACTCGCGCACCCAGGCAATCTCTTCTGTCTGCTCTGCCAGATGGGTCTGCATCAAACAGTCTGGCCGTTCGGCCCAGAGTTCACCCAATGCGTGAAGCTGCTCAGGTGTGGAGGTTGGCGAAAACCTTGGGGTGATTGCATAAACTGCGCGGTCTTTGCCATGCCAATTATCAATAAGAGCTTTGCTTTCGTCATAAGCTCGTTGCGCTGTGTCAACTAAACCGTCGGGTGCATTCCGATCCATACAGGTTTTTCCACCTACAACTCGCATACGCCGCTTAGCGGCGGCTTCAAAGTAAGAGGTGACAGAGCCGGGTGCAGAGGTGCAGTAACTGGCCATTGTAGTGGTGCCATGGATCAGGGCGATGTCGAGATAACGTCCGGCGACTTCTGCGGCATAGTCTGGATCAGACAGGCGCATTTCTTCGGGAAAAGTATAGGTGTTTAACCAATCTATTAGGCGTTTGCCCCAGCTCGCGATGATCGCTGTTTGCGGATAGTGGACATGGGCGTCCACAAAGCCGGGGATGATCAAATCCTTACCATAATCGGTGATGTTTGCCTGTGGGTGCTCTGTGGTTAAGGTCGAACGTGCCCCGACTGCTCGTATGTGGCCATCTTCAACTAAAACAGCGCCGTCTCGGCGGTGCCGTGTGACCTCCTGCCAAGGCTGTTGAAACGGATCACCAGTAAACCCAAGCGTTTGGCCAAGAAGTAAATTGAGTGCCATGAAAATGCCTTCCAAAAGTCCATTTGTCAGCCCATACCTTGTCATAGCATCTGCAACTTCGTAAAGGCAGTTATGACAGATCTTTACGCTAATCCGCCCGAGCTGAGTGATGTTTTAGACGCCCAACGCGTGTTGGATGTGCGTGCGGCTGTGGAGCATGAAGACGTGACGCGACTGCATATGCTGCTGGACCCGCTACACCCTGCAGATATTGCCGATCTTTTAGAGCAGGTTAGTGACGGTTTGCGAAGCCGCCTTTTGCATATGTGGAAGGGCGGGATAGTCGGGGATGTTCTGTCAGAGCTGGACGAGAGTATACGTGAAGATATTATTGACGGACTTAATGCAACTGAGCTCGCGGATGCAGTGCGTGATCTGGACTCAGATGACGTGGTGGATCTGCTTGAGGATCTTGATGAACCCCAACAAGAAGCTATTCTCGATGCGCTAGATGATGCTGAACGGATGGTGGTTGAGCAATCGCTCTCTTTCCCGCAGGATTCTGCTGGTCGTCTGATGCAGCGCGAGGTGGTTATGGCCCCTGAGCATTGGACCGTAGGCCAAGCTATTGATTATTTGCGCCGTCATCAAGATTTGCCAGAACAGTTTTATCATATAATCCTGATTGACCCTCGTATGCGGCCAACTGGCTACGTAACCCTGGGCAAGTTGTTGGGTGCGACAACTGCTGCACCTTTGCAAGAGATAATTGAGGACAGCTTTCGTACCATTCCAGCAGAACAGCCGGAAAAAGATGTGGCCTATGCGTTTAATCATTATCATTTGATTTCAGCCCCGGTCGTTGATGCGGATAATCGTCTGGTAGGCGTGATTACAATTGATGATGCGATGACCGTCCTGGATGAAGAGTATGAGGAAGACATGATGCGTCTGGCTGGTGTTGGTGAGGGATCTCTGTCAGACCACGTCATTGAAACCTTAAAGGGACGGTTCCCTTGGCTAGCGGTCAATCTTTGTACGGCGATTGTAGCCTCTATGGTAATTTCTATGTTTGAAGCCACAATTGCACAGTTTGTCGCTTTGGCGGTATTAATGCCGATTGTGGCTTCTATGGGCGGCAATGCAGGCACACAGTCGCTGACCGTAGCCGTGCGCGCGATTGCCACCAAGAATTTGACTACGTCCAACGTATGGCGGGTGATCCGGCGGGAGGTTTTGGTAGGGCTGTTGAACGGCATTATTTTTGCTGTTGTCTTAGGTTTAGTTGGCTTTTTCTGGTTCGGATCCTCTATAATCGGTTGGGTGCTTGCATTGGCTATGGTTTTGAACATGGTTATTGCTGGCTTGGCAGGTACCGTCGTACCGGTTCTACTTGAGAAGATTGGTGTTGATCCGGCTTTGGCGTCGGGTGCCTTCGTTACTACGGTCACAGATGTTGTTGGGTTTTTTGCCTTTCTGGGGTTAGCTGCCTGGATGTTGCTGTGACGCTTGCAGAAAAAAAGCAGGCTGCTCGCACCGCGGCCTTTGCGCGGCGCAAATTGGCGTTTGAAGTGCAGAATGGTGCGGCTGCTGGGTTGTTGTCTGAGATATTGGCGGGATTTCGTGGTGCGCCCCTGGCAGGATTTATGCCGATCAGAACCGAAATTGATCCGCTGCCCGCTATGGCTGAGGCTTCGGCTCATGGGGTGGTCGGTGTGCCGGTGATCAAAGCAACTTCAACACCTCTGAAATTTGCTGAATGGTCTACGGAAACTGTGATGGTAGCTGGAGCGTTTAAGGCGCAAATTCCTGCTGTACTTAAATGGATGGTACCAGAGATTGTGATTGTCCCGTTGGTTGCTTGGGATGCAAGAGGAGGTCGCCTGGGCTATGGTGGCGGGTTTTATGACCGCACCCTCGAACGGCTGCGAGCCGGTGGGCCCGTGCTGACCATTGGTTTTGCATTCAACGCGCAGCAGGCGGATGATCTTCCGCTTGAGCCTACGGACCAACCGCTGGATATGATTGTGACTGAAGACCGGGTGCTGACCATAGGAGATTGAGATGTCTAAAACCCATGATTTCACGTCCCATATTCGTTGGACCGGAAATATAGGCCACGGCAATGCCTCCTATAAAGGCTACGAGTGCCGCTGGTAGGTGGCGGACACCGGGTAAGCCTGTGATCGAATGTTCCAACGATCCAGTGTTGGGCGGTGATCCCACGCTGCACAATCCTGAAGATATGCTGATCAATGCCCTTAGTGCCTGTCACATCCTGTGGTATCTGCATTTGGCATTTCAATCAGAGGTTGTGGTGCTGGGTTATGAGGATAGTCCGGTGGGGCATGGCGAAAGCGCACCCTCTGGCGTTGGGCGGTTTATTGGGGCTACCCTGTGGCCGGTAATCAGACTAGCGGCTGGAACGGATGATCAGGCGGCAGAAGCAGTGCATGGGGACATCCATGGGGTTTGCTTCATTGCCAGATCTGTGAATTTTCTGGTGACCTGTGAGGCGCGCTATCTGCATGGCTAGTGCAAGCCTATAGCATCTTGTACTATGGCCCGTGTCGTCCTAAGGGCTTTATATGAAAATTCTTTATCTTGGTGATGTGATGGGCCGCTCCGGCCGGCAGGCGATTTCAGAAGACCTGCCAGCGCTGCGGGCGCGGCTTAAGGCAGATTTTGTGGTTGTGAATGGAGAGAATGCAACCAGTGGCATGGGGCTTTCTGGTAAACATGCTCAGGCCATTCTTGATGCTGGAGCAGATTGTATTACTTTGGGCGATCATGCTTTTGACCAAAAAGATATGTTACAATTTATTGACCAAGAACCACGCATCATCCGGCCTTTGAACTTTTCTAAATCTGCGCCTGGGCGCGGTGCCGCGATATTCACCGCGACACGAGGCCGGAAAGTTTTAGTAGCCCAAGTTTTAGGGCAGGTCTTCATGAAACGGCCGTTTGACGATCCTTTCTCGGCCATGGATGCTATTTTATCGCGTCATCCGCTGGGAGGGCAGGTTGCGGCAATTGTAGTGGATATGCATTGTGAGGCCACCTCTGAAAAGATGGCCATGGGGCATTTTTGTGACGGGAAGGCTAGCATGGTCGCGGGCAGCCATACCCACGTGCCCACAGCGGATGCACAGATTTTAGAACGTGGTACCGGCTTTCAAAGTGATGCGGGCATGTGTGGCGATTACAACTCTGTGATAGGAATGCAAAAGGCTGAGCCTTTGCGGCGCTTCATCACTGGCATGCCGAAGGCCCGCTTTGAGCCGGCGCTGGGCCCTGCGACGCTTTGTGGCCTGATGGTGGAAACCGATGATGCTACCGGTTTGGCCAAGTCCATCCAAATGATCCGCCACGGTGGACTGTTGAGCCAAAGTCCTGAGATTCAGCCGGAGTGAGCCGGCTTATCCCATTCGCGTGGCTACTATTTATTGGGATTAGCTGGGGAATTACGCAGCCGTTGACTAAAATTGCCGTTGGTGGCGGGTATCAGCCTTTTGGGTTAATCTTTTGGCAGATGCTGATCGGCGCGATTGTCTTGGGAGTGATCAATATCGCCCGGCGACGGCCCTTGCCGATGCACAGTAGAGTAATTTTTTTTTACATTGCCTTTGCTTTAATGGGCACAGTGATACCGAATGGCGCCTCTTATAAAGCCTATACAGTATTGCCTGCTGGAATCATGTCGCTACTGTTGTCGCTCATCCCGATGATGGCCTTTCCAATTGCGCTGATTTTGGGTCTGGAACGGTTCAGCTTGAAACGCATGGCGGGTTTGTCACTTGGACTTTTAGCGGTACTTTTGATTGTTGGTGTGCCAGATGCCTTGCCTAATTCAGCTATGTTGGCCTTTATTCCTTTGGGACTGTTAGCGAGTTTAATGTATGCATTTGAAGGCAATTTTGTGGCCCGCTTTGGTACTGGCGGTGTCGGGCCATTGCAGCTTTTGCTGGGGGCCTCCATCGCAGGTGCCATCATTACAGCACCTATTGCTTGGGGGATGGGGCAATGGATCAACCCTATCCATGTTTGGGATACAGCAGATTTAGCATTGATCGGTTCGGCCTTGATTCATACCGTCGTTTATACGTTATATGTTATGATTGTGCGCACTTACGGCCCGGTATTTTCGGTTCAAGTTAGCTACGTGGTTACCGCTGCTGGTCTAGGTTGGGCAATGCTCATTTTGGGTGAGCGCTATTCCGGTCCAATTTGGTTGGCCTTGGGGCTGATGTTTGTTGGAATTTATTTAGTCAGTCCGGTTTTGGGTGGCAAAAATGATCAAAATACGCGGCCTAAGTAACATCAGGCAATTGTTTTTTGCTGATTATGGTTGGGGCCGTGGTCATATTATGTCTGCGCTAATACACCCCTACGGAAGTAGCCGCAATTCTAGGCACTGTAGTTGGTGATGGACACTTTCTCTTTGCATGTGGATTTGGGCGTAATCTTTTATAGGTTACGTACTGGGTGAACGGGAAAGCGCCATGAACCCAACCTGTCTAGAGAATGCGCTTTAACAAGGGTTGAATTGCGAAGTTGCCCCGCCTAAAACACTTCGACATCTTTTACATCAGGGGGCTTTCATGGCAGGCCATTCAAAATGGGCGAATATCCAGCATCGTAAAGGGCGACAGGATGCGGCGAGGTCAAAACTTTTTTCGAAACTGGCCAAAGAAATTACAGTTGCCGCCAAGATGGGTGACCCTGATCCAGAGAAAAACCCTCGGCTCCGCATGGCCGTTAAGGAAGCAAAACAACTATCTGTGTCTAAGGATGTAATTGACCGTGCAATTAAAAAATCTCAGGGTGGGGACGCAGAGTCCTATGATGAAATTCGCTATGAAGGCTATGGTCCAGGCGGTGTAGCTGTCATAGTGGAAGCTATGACTGACAACCGCAACCGGACCGCCTCTACAGTGCGTAGCACATTTACCAAATGTGGCGGTAATTTGGGTGAGACAGGCTCAGTATCTTTTATGTTCGAACGTAAGGGGCTGGTTCTTTACCCAGCGTCTGTTGGAGATGAAGACACTGTGATGATGGCTGCTCTTGATGCGGGTGCTGAAGATGTAGAATCAAGTGAGGATGGCCACGCTATTTTCTGTGCGGATACAGATTTGAATGGGGTATCTTCGGCTCTTGAGGCTCAACTGGGCGAATCTGACAGTGCTAAGCTAATTTGGAAACCCCAAACCACAACTGAACTAGATCTTGAGGGCATGGAAAAGCTAATGAAGCTGATTGATACTTTGGAAGATGACGATGATGTGCAGCGTGTCACAGCAAATTTCGAAGTGAGTGATGATGTGATGGCGGCGATGTAATGTTGCTATTATTCTAACTTTTTATAAATGTACCTGAGGTGGTCTGTTGATTGTACACTCGATTATATGCCTTTTATATGTCTTCTCAAATCCAGCGCTTTTAATCCTTGGCATAGCTTTTAAGCGCAGCTGCTAGACCTGTTAATAGGCGGTCGTAATAGATCAAGCCTAGGTCTTGTCCGTCTCCTAGGATTGAGACTAGTGTGACCCTAAAAATTAAATTACCAAAGATTGTTTTTAATCGCCGACCATCTGAGCTTGGATTGGACAGCACGCATTCCATTGAATCACTTGCTACCGTGTCTCGAAGTGCGCAAATGTCGCTGATGCTCGGGGCTTAATCGTGGGAGGTATTGATGGTCTGCACTACTATGACCCGTGTGATGTGCAAAGTCGGCTAATCCGTCATGTACAACTGGAACTGGCGGTAGTGATGAAAAGTCCCCGTGAAGTCTGATGTTTTGAGCATGACTTAGGAATAGGGTGGGCACACATTTATGTAACCTAATTTAGTTATTAACTATTGGCCTGACTATATGAAACATGCCGTCCATATAGGCTAGGGGACGAATATCGCTATGAGTTATGGCGCTTACATTACCAATACAAATATCGTGGCTACCATGGGTGATGATTTTGTCTAATGTGCATTCAAATGCTATGGCACCATCCAACACTGCTCCCGAGGGAGTATTAGCACACTTGATAGCGCCAAATCGGTCTGGCTGTTCTGTGTCAAACCGCCCCGCAAACCGCTCTGCTAAATCGCAGGCGCCCTCTGGTAATACATTAACGCAAAATACCTGGTTCTGTGCTACTGCCAAACCTATCCTACTGTCGGATTTCAGGCATACTAAAACAGATGGGGGATCGGCCGACAAAGATGAAAATGCACTTACAGTGGCCCCGGTTGATCCATTTTTTCCGATAGTGGTCACAATCGTAACCGATTGTGCAATATTTCGCATGGCTTCAATGAATAATGTTCGATTGACCATTTTTTGTGTCCTATTTTAGTAGCTTTAACAAAAGGGAATACCCGCTTTGACAAACAATTCAATGGTGCCAGGGCGGCTTTTCCAACATTACTGACCGTGACAACACTGGCCATTTGATAAATGGCTAAATCTCAGCTACGAAAAGGTGTGATTGGTGACGCTTTAAACAGATAAATTGTCTGCAAAGTATAAATCTAGTGTTGGATGCGTCGGCGCAATTGGACGTCTTTTTAGGCTGTGAGTAAGTGGATTTGAACGGCCAAGAACTAAACATCTGGTGGGCCCCCTATTCTAAGTGTTGATTTATTGATTCTATTAACAAGCCAAAAAGTTAAGTATTTATATAAAAATTAAAGCTAACGCAGCGTAATGATTTAGCCCATTATTCACGCGTCCTTTGCAATTAGTCCGCACAAGCGAAGGATAAATAAGTCAACAGTTAATATTTACCAATAAACTGTGTATTTTTAAAATTTTAGGTTGCGCCATAGGGCTGTTTACTCGTTAATGGCCTGCAAATTACCCATCCACCGGGGTGAAGTAAAACAGGGAATACAGTTTGGCTAAGGCACAAGCAAAAGCATTTGTTGAATTTCAACGAGTGCAAAAGAGCTACGACGGTGAAGTTTTAGTCGTAAAGGATTTAAACTTAACCATCCCACGGGGGGAGTTTTTAACTCTTTTGGGTCCGTCGGGATCAGGCAAGACGACTTGTTTAATGATGTTGGCAGGATTTGAAACTGCTACCCACGGTGATATAATGTTGGATGGTGTTTCAATTAATAATATCCCACCGCACAAGCGCGGGATCGGAATGGTTTTCCAGAACTATGCGTTGTTCCCCCACATGACCGTTGCCGAAAACTTGGCCTTTCCTCTCGAAGTTCGTAAAATTCCGAAATCCGAACGAGAGGCTACAGTGAAGCGGGCTCTTGAAATGGTGCAAATGGGGCAGTTTGGCGGGCGTCGGCCTGCGCAGTTGTCCGGTGGCCAACAACAGCGTGTGGCGCTTGCCCGGGCGTTAGTGTTCGAGGCCGAGCTGGTTTTGATGGACGAACCGCTAGGAGCACTCGACAAACAGTTGCGGGAACATATGCAGTTTGAGATAAAGCGCATAGCCAATAATTTGGGAATTACCGTAGTTTACGTAACTCACGACCAGACTGAGGCGCTAACCATGTCAGATCGTGTTGCTGTATTTGATGATGGGCGGATCCAGCAGTTAGCCCCACCAGATGAGCTGTACGAATCCCCGCAAAATAGCTTTGTTGCTCAGTTTATTGGCGAAAACAACACGCTCGAAGGGGTAGTCAAAGAAATTGCCAACGGTGTTGCTTTAGTACAGTTAGACGGTGGGGGATTGATTGATTGTAACCCGGTTAATGTTTCGAAAACCGGCGAACGCACCAAGGTTTCTATCCGGCCAGAACGGGTGGAGTTTAATAAGGGACGCTTACAGCCCGGTGCGCATACGCTGACCGCGGAAGTGCTTGAATTTATTTACATGGGCGATATTTTTCGTACCCGTCTGCGAGTGGCTGGCAATAACGACTTTATAGTTAAAACCCGTAACGCACCTGATCAGGTGCGTTTGGAGCCTGGCGCTCAGATTGAAATTGGGTGGTTGCCATCCGATTGTCGAGCTTTGGACGCATAGGCGCTTCAAGCCATATCGCCTGCCTAGTGGCGGGCGAATATAAAGAATTTGCTGTTTAACCCGTAACGCGAATTTTTTCATAAAGAACGGGATGTGTGGGAGAATGTAATGAAATATAAAAATACTGTTTTTGCAACGGCGGCACTTTCGCTATTTGCAGGATTGGCACTTGCCGAGGAAATGACCATCGTGTCATGGGGCGGGGCTTATTCCAAATCACAACTCAAAGCTTATCATGAGCCCTATACGGCAAATACCGGCGTCACTATAATTAATGATGAAAGTGCCGGTACCGCAGTGCCAAAATTGCGTGCTATGAAAGAAGCGGGCAATTTAACTTGGGATGTTGTCGACGTTGAAGCCGGACCGGCAATGCAGCTTTGTGATGAAGGTCTTGCAATGGAAATCGATCACGATTTCATGTTGGCCGACGCACCAGACGGAACTCTTGCTTCAGTAGATTTTGGCGATTTCATCGTGTCAGAGTGCTTTATACCACAGATAGTTTACTCATACACCGTGGGTTATCGCAACGACATGGTTGGCAGCACGCCTCCCACAAGTATCTGTGCAATCTTTGATACCGAAACATATCCGGGCAAGCGTTCGCTGAAAAAAGGTGCGCTTTCCAACATGGAGTGGGCGCTTCTTTGTGATGGCGTCGCTAAAGCCGATATCTATCCGACACTGGAAACAGCTGCCGGTCAGGATCAAGCTCTTGCTAAACTGGACACCATCAAAGACGATGTGATCTGGTGGTCTGCAGGCGCCGATACGCCACAATTGTTGGCTGATGGCGAAGTTGTCATGGGCTCGACATTTAACGGCCGTTTATTTGCCTTGATCGAAGAGCAAAATCAGCCTGTTTCAATGCTTTGGGACGGTCAAATTTACGACCTTGACGGATGGATCATTCCAACCGGCCTGAGCCCAGAGCGTCAAGCTAGAGCGCTGCACTATGTGAGATTTGCAACCGACACACAGCGTCTTGCAGATCAGTCCAGATGGATCAGCTATGGCCCGACACGTGCGTCATCAGCGCTGTTGGTTGATAAGCATGCGGAACTAGGCATCGACATGGCACCTCATATGCCAACAGATCCTGCTAACTCGAAGAATACGTTCCTGATGAACTATGCTTTCTGGGCAGATTATAAGGACGATATCGAGTCTAAGTTCCAAGCTTGGCTTGCTCAATAGAACACTTAAAATTGAAAAGGGCCTTTTGGCCCTTTTCTTAATTTGTTTGGCTATTTTAGACGTTAAGCAGACTATGGGGGCAATATGAGCTATACTGACGACAACGGCCCAATGATGACTGTGGATGGAAAACCTCTTAAAAGAAGCTTAGCAATAGCTTTAAGGCGGCAAAAAATTCGGGCGCTGCTCCTAATATCGCCGCTACTTATATTTGTTTTAATCACTTTTCTTTTTCCTATAGCATCTATGCTTTTTCGCTCGGTTGAAAATGACATTGTCTCGGAAATATTGCCCAAAACTGTTGTCGCCTTAAGTGACTGGGATGCTCAGTCGGGTGAATTGCCTGGTGAAATTGTGTATTCTGCTTTTGCAGGAGACATTCAGCGAGCAGCAAAAGCAAAGGATCATACTCGGGTTGGTTTGCGTTTAAATTATGAAAAATCTGGCATGGCG
The DNA here is from genome assembly GCA_905182195.1 of Alphaproteobacteria bacterium UBA4588. Lineage (GTDB taxonomy): Bacteria > Pseudomonadota > Alphaproteobacteria > Rhodobacterales > Rhodobacteraceae > Planktomarina. The sequence goes on along the minus strand of CAJJAW010000005.1, from coordinate 76,594 downwards.
TCGCTTTTTAAAAAAACAGCCCGCAAGGCAAAAAAATGGGATCTTGAGGCGGATACACCGTTTAAAAACAAGCTTATAGAGACACATAAGGGTTGGGCCGATATCGCAGTCTGGCAAACTCTTAAAACTCACAGTTCGCGCTATACCAGCGGATATTTTTTAAACTCAATCGATATGCGCAAGACGGTTTCTGGGCCTGAATTTCAGCCGGAAGACAGACAAATTTTAGTGACACTTTTCAAGCGAACGCTGATTATATCCTTGGTAATAACAATATCCTGTATTTTATTGGGTTATCCGGTGGCATGGCTTCTAGCCAACTTACCAATGCGACAGGCAAACTTGTTGATGATTTTGGTCCTCTTACCGTTCTGGACCTCTTTGCTCGTTCGTACGTCTGCATGGAAAGTAATGTTGCAACAGCAGGGAGTTATCAATGACCTTTTGGTGGCACTAGGTATGATTGAAGAAACTGGCCGTTTGGCTTTGATCAATAATCAGTTAGGCACTGTCATTGCGATGACACATATTTTGTTGCCGTTTATGATACTGCCGATGTATTCTGTTATGCAGTCGATCCCGCCGACCTATCTGCGGGCAGCAAAATCTCTCGGTGCCACTAATTGGACAGCGTTTTGGCGGGTTTATTTTCCACAATCAGTACCAGGAATTGGGGCTGGGTCTATCTTAGTTTTCATACTTTCAATCGGCTACTATATCACACCAGAAATTGTAGGTGGCAATAAGGGCGTCTTTATTTCAAATCGAATAGCTTACCATATTTTTCAATCAATGAATTGGGGCTTGGCCGCTGCACTCGGTACAATTTTGCTTGTAGCTGTATTAACTCTCTATTGGGCTTATGATAAAATTGTTGGAATAGATAACGTAAAGCTGGGGGGCTAATATAATGGCTATATTTCATCAGGTATTGCGGCGCCCTGTGTCTTTCGTATTGCCTATGATGGGGCTTATGGGAGGCTTTGTTGGTGTATTTTTTGGGCCTACATTCGGATCGGCTCTAGTTGGGCTTACTCTTGTTTCAACAGTCTCTGTGTTTCTTGCCTACCTGATTATTTCAACTCAGTATTTGAGTCAAAAAGTTATTCGTCTAATTTTGCCCGTACCTTTAGCTATTTTAGGTTTGATATTTTTGGGTCCAATTAGTGGATTTTTTGGTGCGCTGTATGGGTGGTTTTTTGGATGGTTTTTCTATTGGATTTACGAAGGTGGTTACCGCGCAAAATTACATCCCTACCTTACCGCTGGACAGGTCTTATGGCATTATAGTTTTAGGGTAATCTGCGGGCTGATCTTTACTTTCTTGATTACGCCCATTCTCGTGGTGATGCCTTTGTCTTTCAACGCTCAGGATTTTTTTACTTTCACCCCTGAAATGTTGCGTCTGGACCCTGTAGGTTATTCTCTCAAGCACTATCAGGATTTTTTTAACAACGGCGATTGGCAACGTTCGTTTTGGAATTCACTAATAATTGCTCCGTTTGCGACGATTATTTCGGTTTCGCTTGGAACGCTCGCCGCTATTGGACTCAGTCAAAGCCATGTGCCAGCCAAGCGGGCAATTATGGCGATCCTTATTTCGCCTATGATAGTGCCTCTGATTATTTCGGCGATGGGTATGTTCTTCTTCTACTCGACCATGGGTAATTTTATGGAGAATACCTTAGGGCTTGATAAAAACTTGGTTGGCTACGTCAAAGTAATTCTGGCACACGCAGTTTTGGGCATTCCTTTTGTCATTATAACAGTTACAGCAACGCTCGTTGGTTTTGATAAATCCCTTACGCGCGCTGCAGCTAACATGGGTGCAGGTCCGGTAAAAACCTTTTTCAAGGTTCAAATGCCGTTAATTATGCCTGGTGTGATCTCTGGCGGGTTGTTTGCGTTCATCACCTCGTTTGATGAAGTTGTCGTTGTGATGTTTATTGGCTCCGCCAGCCAAAAAACGCTTCCTTGGCAAATGTTTATAGGTTTGCGTGAGCAGATCAGTCCGACTATTTTGGCTGTAGCTACTATATTGGTTGGTATTTCTGTTTTGTTGCTTATGACACTTGAGTTGCTACGAAGGCGATCAGAGAGGCTGCGCGGGCTGAGCCCGGCTTAAGCGAGCTAGAATACAAATATGAAGTGTCGCTAGAACAACTTTAATGCTGCTATAAACACAAAAATTGGACGGTATCTCAGCCTAGCTATTTTAGTTTGATCCACCCAGGCCTAGCGAGGACGCGTGTTTATTCGTTAAAATTGGCCTATATTTGATTTATTTTTTAAATTACAAATATTTAATTTCTATCGGTTGTTTGCGGATCCTATGGCACGAGCTGAGACATCAGAAGTTCTTATTGATATTAAATGCTGTACGAACACTACTGGTGTCGAATCTAGCTCTTTGGACTCAATCAAAAGTTATGGTTAAACCTCTATTTATCAAAAGCCGAGCCAGCAGATTTTTACTGGGCCATTGCTCCTGTTGGGTTGTGCCAGATTTTTGGTATAACTTTTGGTAGCCTCAAAACATTTGACGCAAGTTCTTATTAGCGCTGGCATATTCTTAATATAGGCTACATCTTTCCAAATACTTGTGGCACAAAGTGGAGGGTTAGTCCGCAACGCCTGCCGGATTGTCCACATCGCGCCCCATAGCCGCTAGATCTGAATACCTATCTCCAATCCGGTGATGTGGACGACCGCGGGTTGCGGCGCCCAGAGCAACAACTAATTCGTCAACTCCCGGTGCGTCATAAATTGAAAACTGTACTGTCAGGTAGTGTGAGCGACGTCCTGTATCATGTTTATCCATTAGAGGGATTTGAATTTGTGTGTTTGCTGGACCACGGGTGTTGGTAAAGCCAAGGTAACTTTTGGCGCCAACCGCTTCACGGTAGAAATTGCCAAACTGTAATGTGTGGATCAGAGCGGAAGCATGCTCAACTTCGCAGCTGGTGCCGGCTATACAGGCCTTTCCATAGGCCTCAATGGCATCGCCTGATCCTGCCAGTTCAATCAGGCGATCCGACAGAAGCTCACCTAAAAATGGAGCCATTCGCTTAATCTCAGGTGATAAATCCTCAACAAACTCTCGGCCCGCCCAAGGGTTTTTTACTACAGCCGCTACCCCAATCATGCGTAAAACTGGATCCGACTTACGCCCTCCCTCACTATGAATTTGTTCGTCAAAAGTAATAACTTTTCGCAATTCGGGAAGCATGATTTTTCTCCTGCTAAATTTTATAGTTTCGGTGCGTTGTGAGGGGATTTGCAATACCTGCAGCCTTAGTTTCGTGATTAATACCAAAATACGTACCATTATAATAGCCAAGAGCCGTACCCTTACTTACCTCAAAGTTCAGGACTTCCCCCATTAAGATTAGATGATCGCCTCCATCCACCAAACGGTGTCGTGCACAACTGAAATTAGCCACAGTATCTTCAATCAGCGGTATGTTCTGTGCATTAGCGTGCCATTTAGTGATCTCGAACTTTTCGGTTGATTGTGAAGCAAACAGACTGGAAATCTCTTTTTGGTCGCTGGCAAGAATATTGACTGCAAAATGCTCTGCTTTCTCAAAGGTGTTACACGATAGGGCTTCCTTGGAGATGCAAACTAACAACAACGGTGGGTCAAGTGAGACAGAGGTAAAGGAGTTAGCAGTAAATCCGCGTGGTTTTCCGTCTGGTTGGCATGTTGTCACGATGGTCACGCCTGTGGCAAAACTGCCAAATGCGTTGCGCAGTTCGTGCTTGCCTTCTTGGTCTATTTTTTTAACCGTAGAAAGTTTTGCTAGCAGATGGTCATCTGCGCCCAGAGCTGGTGGGGAGGCAAGTGGGCCGTGACCATGCGCCCCAAATCGCAGTGGATTAGCCGCGACAGTCCATGGCTTCTGATGTGGTGATGGCCCCTGAATCTGAGCCATCATGCCCCGTGAAATCACATGAGGATCTCGAATGATGTCGGCGATGTTGTTCAGTGGGCCGTAGGGCACCTCACCGCCCAATGTGGCCGTCAGTTTGTCTTTGCTATGCAAACTGCACCAGTTGGCTACTATAGCGTTTAGTTCAGTCGAATTGGTTGCCCGGGCCGCACGGGTTGCAAAGCGCGGATCGCTAACCAGATCATCCCGGCCCATAAGTGTGGCCAATCGTTGCCAAAAAGCATCATCAACAATACCAAGCGCAACGTGTCCGTCCTTGGCTGGAAACAACCCGAAGGGGGCGAGGAATGGATGGCTATTGCCCTCCGGGCCTGGCACGGTACCGGTCATATCGTGAAGGTAAACCATTCGTTCGCAAAGCGAAATCATCGCATCATACATGGCGACATCTACGAATTGACCTTTGCCCGTCGCCTCAGCCTCGCGCAAAGCTGCCATAATGCCAAAGGCCATCATCATACCTGCAAAAATATCTCCAACGCCTGGACCAGTTTTGGTTGGGGTATTTGCATCTGGGCCGGTCATCGCGATCAGGCCGCCCATTGCCTGAGCCACAACATCATAAGATGGCCACTCACCATACGGGCTAGTACCACTTCGTGGATCGCCAAAACCACGTATGGCGGCATAAACTAGTTTAGGGTTCTTCGCCGCAAGAGATTCGTATGCTAGGTCCAAACGCTCCATTACTCCGGGCCGGAAGTTTTCGACGATCACGTCTGCATGCACTGCAAGTTTACAAAAACTTGCGTGGCCTTCTGGTGATTTTAAATCCAGCTGGATACTTTTCTTGCCACGGTTGAGGCTGACAAAGTAGCCGGCCCAATCATGGTTGGGATCGTCACCTCGGAAGGGCCCGTTGCCGCGACTTGTGTCGCCGCTGCCGCCTTCAATCTTGATCACCTCTGCGCCGTGATCAGCTAGATGCATTGTACAATAGGGCCCAGATAGCATTCGACTGAGGTCAAGTACTCGCAGACCTTTTAGGATTTGCGTACTCATGCAGGCAAACCTAACTTGTCGAGAAATTGTCTTATCGGCCTGTTAATGGCCTCAGGATCCTCGACCAACGCCATGTGCCGCAAATTCGAAAGTATTAGCGTCTCGGCGCCTGGAATTTCTGCAGCAATGGCGCGCGCCATTACTGGGCCATTACCATAATCTTCGTCGCTGGTCATGACTAGCGCAGGGCAGATGATGGCTGGATCTGGAGTAACAATCTCGTCAATGCCTGTCGCAAGGACACTATAGATAGTATGGTAAATTGACTTTTTGTTGGCCTTAACCCATCGTCTAACAGTCTCCATTGTGTCGGGGTTTGCTACGCGAAATCTTTGAGTAAACCAACGTTCAAGCGCCGCTTCAATCGTTGACTGAGGGCCAAGTTTTTGGGCTTGATGTACACGTTTTAGGATAGCTGCCTGCGCTTCTTGATCACGTTTATGTGGCGAATGTAAAATAACCAACGCTTGTGTCTGTTGTGGAACATCTTGCGCAAAGCGGCGTGCTATCATCCCCCCCAATGAAAAGCCCGCGATTATCGCGCGCTCAACTCTGCAATGAGCAAGAAGTCCGCTCAATTGTGTTGAAAACATTGAAAGGTTGGGGGTTTGTGGGGGCGGGACAGATCCACCGTGCCCATAAAGATCATAACTCAAGACGCGGTAGGCGTCCTCTAGGGCAGGGGCGGTCCACTGCCAACACTCTTTGCTCAACCCAAGTCCATGGATCATAACCACAACAGGCGCGTCTGCAGGACCGGTTAGTTCAAATTTTGTGCCGTCTGGCGTAATGGCCATCAACTATCGCTTTCAAGTGGACGGTAGGCCATGACCTCAACCTCCACCCGTGCATCTACCAGTAGATCGCTGACAATGGCGGATCGTGTGGGTGGTTTGACTGGGAAGTATTCACCATAAATTTCGTTGAAACCGGGGAAGTCGGCGCGTTCCCGAAGCCAGACCATGGACTTGACCACATCATCGCGGCTGCAACCTGCCTCGGCTAGAGTATCGGTTATGTCGTCGAGAATAGCACGAGTTTGATCCTTTACTGTGCCATCAGTCATTGGCACGCCGTCGCGCATCGGGATCTGACCTGTCAGGAACACAAAATCTCCTGCGCGAATTGCTTTTGACAGCGACAGGACACGCCCACCAATTTCAAGTGGACCTCCGATGATTTGTTTTTTGTTGACCATTTTGAGCCTCCGTTAAAAGCAACGTGCCCTGTTCGCAATCGAACACTTTCGGATTTTTCGACAAACGGCGTCGTTTTTTCGTTTATGCTAGCGGTGAAAGCAGCCATGAATAGTTACGAGACAACGGAGGACGGTTGGAATGAGCGATATTAAAAACTATCAAATGTTGATCAACGGTAACTGGGTTGATGCATCAGATGGCGGCACGTTCGACAGTGTGAACCCTACCACAGGAGAAATATGGAGCCGCATTCCGGAAGCAACAGAGGCCGATGTAAATCTCGCTGTTGAAACTGCACATCACTCATTTACCAAAGGGCCATGGTCTAAACTTACGCCAACAGAGCGTGGCAAGTGTCTGCGTAAATTGGGAGATTTACTGGCCGAGCAATCTGAAGGCTTGGGGCGGACTGAGTCTATTGATACAGGCAAGATGCTGAAGGAAACCCGATGGCAAGCTAAGTACATCGCTGATTTTTTTCACTTTTTTGCTGGCTGTGCAGATAAAGTTAACGGCGAAACCCTGCCAATCGACAAACCTGACATGTTCGTGTTTACCAAACGTGAACCCCTCGGCGTTGTAGCAGCCGTTGTGCCATGGAACTCGCAGCTATTTTTGGTGGCCGTTAAATTGGGACCGGCCTTGGCCGCAGGTAATACTGTGGTGTTGAAGGCCTCTGAGCATGCTAGTGCTGCGATGCTTGATTTTGGTAAGCTGATCAAAGAGGCCGGCATACCGCCAGGGGTTGTCAACATCGTCACAGGCCACGGTGAGCCATGCGGCCGCGCGCTAACAGGGCATCCATTGGTTGCGCGGGTGTCCTTCACCGGTGGGCCAAGTGCTGCGCGCCACGTATTGGAAAATGTTAAACGTAACTTTGCAGAGGTTTCGTTGGAGCTTGGTGGAAAATCTCCGTTTATCGTGTTTGATGACGCAAATATAGAAAGCGCCGTTAATGCCTCGATCGCGGGAATATTCGGCGCGACGGGACAAAGCTGTGTCGCTGGATCGCGGCTTTATCTGCATGACGACATTGCAGATGAGTTCCTTGAAAGGATGACTGCTCTTACGCGCCAAATTGTTATTGGTGATCCGCTGGCGGAAGAGACACAAATGGGTCCGCTGTGCACCACTAGCCAATTAGAAAATATTCAACGCGAGGTGGCGCATGCACAAGAGCAAGGCGCAAAAATACTCGCAGGCGGCAAACAACCGGAGGGTATGGGTGGATTGTTTTATGAGCCAACAATCATCGAATGCCCCCGTCAGGGTTTGCGTATTGTCGACACCGAATTGTTTGGGCCTGTTTTGTCAGTGCAGCGTTTCAAGACTGAGGAAGAGGTGCTGGAACTTGCTAATGATTCTGAACTTGGGCTCGCGGCTGGAATATTCACGCAAAATGCGGCTCGTTCCCTGCGGATGGCCAATTTAGTGCGCGCAGGGATAGTTTGGGTGAACACCTACCGCGTCGTGTCGCCAATTGCTGAATTTGGTGGTGTCAAAGGATCTGGCTATGGTCGTGAAAGTGGGTTTCAAGCAATTTATGATTACACTCGGCCCAAAACAATTTGGATAAACACCTCTGATGAGCCAATGGCAAATCCCTTTGTGATGCGATGATCTGAGCATATCAATTAAATTTCTAACCACCAAGAATTATGAATTTACTAAAGACCTACGAAAGGACCATTAATATGAAATTTCAATTAGCCATAAATCTTGAACGCTTGGATAGCAGTATCGATATGAAAGATGTTGCCCGCCACACTTTAGAAATGGTGCAAATGGCTGAGGATGGTGGTTTTGGGATTGTTTGGGCCGCTGAACACCACGCTCTGGAAATGACGATTGCCCCCAACCCGTTCCAAATATTGACGTGGTGGGCTGGTGAGACTAGCAAAATCCGGCTTGGAACCGCTTGTGTAAATGCGGCCTATTGGCATCCAATCAAGTTAGCAGGGGAGGCTGCGTTCCTTGATTTAATTAGTGGTGGTCGATTGGAATTTGGCATTGGGTCTGGGGCGTATCAGCGTGAGTTTGATCGGATGAAGCCTGGCCTACTTCAGTCTGATGGTTACAAATATATGCAGGAAATGCTGCCTGCCGTCTTAGCTCTATGGAAGGGCGATTATGAGCATGATGGGGAATACTGGCAATTTCCAACTTCGTCCTCAGTGCCTAAGCCATTACAAACTGACCCACGCATTTGGGTGGCAGCTAGGTCACCAATCACTTATGACTATGCAGTTGCAAATGATGCTAATATTATGTGTTGGCCCTTTACGCGTCCACATGATGAGGCCGAGTTGTACAGACGGCATTTGGACGAATCAATTGCAAAACATGGTGGTAAGTCGAACCCTATTTTTGCGCTGATGCGCCATACTGCCTTGTATAAAAACCAGGCAGACCGTGATCTGGCAGTCAATGCGATCACTCGTGTTTTGGGGCAATTTGAAAATTTATACCGTAATCTTGGCGATGTTAAAAATGGTTTTCCAAAAGAGATTCCACTACATGAGTTAGAGGGCCGCGAACAATATGACCCCGCTATGTTGGAGGAAAACCTGATGTTTGGCTCACCGGATACCGTGGTCAAAAAACTCAAGCGCTATCAGAAGTTGGGCGTAGATGAGTTCATTTATTATGCCTCTATGGGGCTTGATCACGCGGCCCAAAAACGATCGTTGCGGATGTTCTGCAACGAAGTAATACCAGAATTCAGATAAGGAACGTTTCATGTCAGAAGGTGTAAATGTCAGCCGTGATGGACACGTATTAGAAGTTACGCTGGAGCGTGGCAAGGTGAATGCCATTGATGTGCATACCTCGCAGGCACTGGCTGCAGCGTTTCAGGAACTGCACGAAGACAAGGAACTTCGTTGCGCTATTCTAACTGGTGGTGGTGATAAGATATTTTCTGCTGGGTGGGACCTCAAGGCTCTGAACGATGGAGAGATGCAACTAGATAACTGGTGGGAAGCTGATGAGTATGGTTTTGGAGGTTTTACTGGACTGACAGAAAATTGGGCGCTGAACAAACCTGTCATTGCCGCTATAAACGGGTTGGCAATTGGCGGGGGGTTTGAAATGGCTATGGGATGTGATCTTCTAATTGCTGCTGATCATGTGGAGTTCGGTCTGCCTGAAATGCCTCTTGGAATTGTACCTGATGCAGGTGCACTTCAGCGTCTACCGCGTCGCATTCCCCACAATATTGCGATGGAAATGTTCCTGCTGGGTCGGCGAATGACCGCGGCTGAGGCGGCTCACTACGGGTTAGTAAACAAGGTCGTTTCTAAAGATAAATTGATGGAAACTGCACGTGAATGGGCTGCCGCCATAGCTTGGTCTGCTCCGTTGGCGATGCAATCAGTTAAGGAAGTACAACGTGAAATCGAATGTGTCTCCCTGGAAAAAGCTTTTCACAAAATGCGAACAGACCCAATGCCGGCCTATCGCAAAATGTTAAAATCTACTGACGCTAAAGAAGGCGTTGCCGCCTTTGTCGAAAAGCGTGAGCCTAACTTTAAGGGCGAATGATGTATCCTGAACCAAAATCTGTCACACGTGTCACCAGCTTGGGGGCTGGCCCAATTGGTGGCGGCTGGACCGCACATTTTTTGGCGCGGGGCTATGACGTCACCGCTTATTTGCATGACGTCGCAGAAACCCCTGCTTTTATGTCAATCCTCAACACGGCATGGGGCAGTCTTACTGATTTGGGGCTTGCGCCTGGTGCGTCGCTGCAGCGCTTGCGGATTGTGACTGATTTAAAAGAGGCCCTTGAGGGCGCTGAGTTTGTTCAAGAAAGTGGGCCTGAACGATTAGATATAAAACAGGCTCTATACGCACAGATGGGGGTAATCCTACCGCCCTCGGTGATCATTGGGTCGTCAACCTCTGGATTGATGATGAGTGATATTCAGTTGGATTGTTTGACGCCAGAACGTACTGTAATAGGCCATCCGTTCAACCCGCCCTACCTCTTGCCATTGGTTGAGATTGTGGGAGGTAAGAAAACTGCACCAGAGGCGGTTGCTTGGGCGGGAGAATTCTACGAAGTTGCAGGTAAAGCTCCTCTGTTGATGAAGAAAGAGATCCCAGGCTTTGTAGCCACTCGCCTCCAAGAGGCGCTATGGCGCGAGGCATTACACATGGTCGCCAACGGTGAGGCTACACCGGAAGATATCGATATAGCACTAATGAACGGCCCCGCGCCTCGAATGGTAGCTCAGGGGCAATGCATGGCTTTTCACGTTGCCTGTGGTGAAGGTGGTATGGCCACAAACCTTGATCAATTTGGCCCTGCGCTTAAACTGCCATGGACCCGTCTCGAAGCGCCGGAGCTTACCAAAGAGCTACGCAACCGAATGGTAGATGGGTGTAACGCCGTCGCTGGTGATCGCCACTTCGAGGAGATGGCGGCTCAACGTGACCGAGAAATAGTAGGTGTTCTAAACGCGTTGCGTCAGATGCGGTCAACGTGATCCTTTTCTTGCGCGTTCGTTGAGTGTATCAAGAAAATCAGATAGTGAACCAGGCCAACTGGGGGCGGGCTCATTTTTGGGCCATGCTTCGCGGTAATCTGAAGGGCGGCGGTCAAATAATTTTCCAAACGAGTAGGCGAAATGCGATAACGTGTTAAAGCCTGAGGCGGTCGCTATCTGACGTATGCTCAGCCCTGTTGAGATAAGTAGTAATCGTGCATTTTGTAAGCGCCGCAAAAGCCCAAACTGAACGACAGTGCATCCGACGTGTTTCTTGAATTGGCGTTCTAATTGGCGTTGTGAAACACCCAGAAAAACTGCAATTTCAGGTACTGTTAATGGTTCTTCTATGTTGTTTTCTATCAACGTCATTGCCTCGCGTAAGAGGGGTAACATCGTTTCAGTGCTGCGCCCCATTGTACTACGCTGAGGCGATGTGGCGCTACGGATCGGATGATGCAGCATTTGATCCGCAATTTCACCAGAAAAACCACTGCCGCTGATCTCCTCTATAAGCCGCAGCATTAAATCGACTCCTGCCAATCCACCTGAACAAGTCATTACTTTGCTATCCAAGGTGAAAAGACTTTCCTCAACTTCTACGCGATCAAAATTCTCTCTGAACCCGTTCAGCCATGACCAATGCGTCGTTGCTGTCTTGCCATCCAACAATCCAGCACGCGCTATAATATAGCAGCCTAATTCAACGCCACAGACACGTTCACCTTTTCGAGCACGTTTTCTGAGCCATGCCGTTAGGTTGCTGTTTGTGTAATATTCAGTGCCCCAGCTGCCCAGAATAAAGACAAATTTGGCAGGTTGGAGGTTGTCGTTAGCGACTGCAACAGTTGTTGTCATTCCATTGCTTGCTATAACTTTTTCACCATCAAACGAGGCAACTTCCCATGAAAATATTGGAGCTGGGGCTAAGTAATTTGCGATTCTAACAGTCTCTATCATCGTGATCAGGGTGGTAATGTTGAACCGTGGAACCACAATGAAAATCATGTGTGTTTGTGCTGGCTCCATTTCAGGTAAAACAACAATTTCCATGGTTATTGTCCTTTCAAGAACATGCATTTTTTCGCCACTATAACCACATGTGTGGCGAATAATCGACAAAAACCTTTCGTCCTTTGGCGCCATTCTACAGAAAGGGAGTACGTTTAAATGAACTATGATGTGGTGTTGACCTGTGCGGTCACAGGGGCGGGGGATACTACCGGAAAAAGTCCACACGTACCGGTGACACCAAAAGAGATTGCCGATGCATCAATTGAGGCAGCTAAAGCTGGCGCGTCGATCACCCATATCCATGCGCGGGATCCTGAAACTGGGCAGGGGTCGCGTGACCCTAAGTTGTTCAAAGAAATTGTCGATAGAGTGCGAGATAGCGACACTGATGTGGTGATCAATATTACAGCTGGCATGGGCGGAGACTGGGTGTCAGACCCCTCAAATCCGGCAATGCCGGGACCGGGAACTGATATGATAGGTCCAGAAGAACGGCTGGCCCACGTCAAAGAGTGTCTGCCCGAGATTTGTTCGCTTGATTGTGGGACGTTGAATTTTTCAGACACAGATATGATCTATATTTCGACGCCCCCTGCATTACGCAAAATGGCTGCAATGGCTCGGGAATGGGGCGTTAAACCTGAATTAGAGGTTTTTGAATTGGGCCATATCCGTTTTGCAAAAGCTATGATTGCAGAAGGTTTGGTCAACGACCCGCCGATGTTCCAGATTTGCCTTGGTATTCCTTGGGGTGCGGAGCAAACGGTTGAGACTATGGCGGCAATGAAGGCACAGTTGCCTCCCAATGCGAGCTGGGCCAGTTTTGGAATTGGCCGTGGCCAAATGCCGATGATGGCGGCGGCGGTCGCTATGGGAGGGAACGTGCGTGTTGGTTTGGAAGACAATATCTACCTTGACCGTGGTGTGTTGGCTACTAACGCGCAGTTGGTCACTCGAGCCCGCGAAATTATTGAGCGCATGGGTGGGCGCGTGGCTACGCCACAGCAAGCTCGTAACAAGCTAAAGTTGCGGGGCGCTGATGGCTAATATTGTCAACACTGGTAGATTTGAAAATCTATGATGCCCACTAAGTGATTGAAAAAAAGAGAGCTAGCAACGGCGTATGACCTTAATCCCAATAGGCGCTCTTATTTTTTATCTTTGGTATCCAATAATGCAAAGTGCAGCACACATTTATTAAGCGAGGCTTCCATGACCATTGAAACAAATCACGAAATAGACCTGTTGGTGAGCACCGTCCGCCGTTTTGTTGAGACTGAGATGTTTCCGCATGAGGAGGAAGTCGACCGCCTGGGCCATGTTCCTGATGAGATAGGCCGTGCTATTGAAGCCAAGTCGAAAGAGCTTGGCCTCTTTGCATGCAATTTGCCTGAAGAGGTTGGTGGGGGTGGCCTGGGCTATGGCCCGATGTCGCTGATTGAGCGTGAATACGGTAAAACCAGCCATGCACTACAAAGTTGGGCGGCGCGTCCGACAGAGTTGCTGATGGCCTGTGAAGGAGATCAGCGCGAGCGGTACCTTTTGCCCGCAGTACGTGGAGAGAAACGAGAATTGTTTGCCTTGTCTGAACCTGACGCAGGATCTGACGTGATGGGTATGAAATCAAACGCGCGACGTGATGGGGATGATTGGATACTTAACGGTTCTAAACACTTCATCTCGGGCCCTTGCATGCCTGATTTTGCAATCGTCTTCGCTGCGACGGGTGAAGATGAAACTTCGCGGGGTCCCCGTAAACGGGTCACTGCTTTTCTGGTCGATGTGGGGATGGATGGTTTTGTCTGCCGAGAAGGGACCCGTTGCATAAGTTATCGAGGGTATAAAACTTTTGAACTGCATTTTGACAATGTTCGATTGGGCAAAGAACAAGTTCTGGGCGAAGAGGGTCTTGGTTTGGATCTGGCTGGCAAGTGGTTAGGCATGGGGCGCATTTGGGTGGGTGCAACTTGCTGTGGTAAGGCAGAGCGTATCTTGGACATGGCTACAAATTGGGCGGCAACTCGAAAACAATTTGGAAAACCCATTGGGACATTTCAGGCCACGGGTTTTCGTCTGGCCGATGGTGCGATGAACCTGCGTGCCGCGGATCTGTTGGTCAATGACGCTGTAGCCCGTGCTGAGAACGGCGTGATGAGTGATGCTGATGCTGCGATGATTAAAGTATTTTGCTCTGAAATGCTGAATAAAATTGCTGATGATGCAGTACAAATTTTTGGTGGCATGGGGCTTATGGAAGAGATGCCCATACAACGTTTCTGGCGTGACAGTAGATTGGAGCGTATCTGGGATGGAACTTCTGAGATACAACGCCACATTATTACACGATCAATACTGCGACCTCTTGGTGCATGACCCCTCGTCGTCGAGCAAATTTTCAACGCCTGTTAAAGCCGCGGCACATTGTTTTTATTGGTGGCCGCTATGCTATTATTGCTATTGATGAGGCCCGTCGCCGTGGATTTGATGGAGAAATGTGGGCTGTAAACCCTAAGCGATCTGATTTGGCAGGCGTTCCCTGTGTTGCTTCTATAGAAGATCTACCTATCGCGCCCGATGCGGTTTACCTGGCAATCCCGGCTAGCGATGTGGTTGAGGCCTTACATAGTTTGGCTCTCTTAGGTGCTGGCGGTGTGGTTTGTTTTTCAGCTGGGTTCAAAGAAGCAGGTAATATTCAAGATGAAAAAGATTTGGTGGATGCTACGGGAGACATGGCTTTAATTGGCCCCAACTGTTACGGCCTCATCAATTACATCGACAATTCCGCACTTTGGTCTTTTGAGCACGGAGGCTGGTCGCCCGGCTACGGCGCCGCAATTATCACTCAGTCTGGAATGTTTTCGTCTGATATCACTATGAGCCAACGATCACTGCCGTTGGCTTACATGGTTTCTGCGGGTAATCAGGCAGTATTGGGCCAAGAAGATTTTTTAGAATTTTTTGTGGACGACCCACTGGTGCGAGCCATTGGATTACACATTGAGGGTTTGCAAGATATCCTTCGGTTTGAGTGTGCTGCTTTAAAGGCACTATCTAAAGGCATTCCGGTCGTGGTACTTAAGACTGGTAGTTCTACGATTGGGTCTGAGTTAACTATAAGCCACACAGGATCCTTGTCTGGTTCCGCTGAACTTTACGAGGCGCTGTTTGCGCGCACTGGTATTATCAGCGTCTCTAACCCTTCCCAATTCCTCGAAACCCTAAAGTTCCTGTGTGTTGTCGGTGCGCCCAAAAGTAAGCATTTGGTGGGGTTTACTTGTTCTGGAGGTGGGGCAACTATGCTTGCAGATTATGCTGAACAGATTGGCCTGAGTTTTTTGCCAGTTGATCCGATGCAGGAAACTGAACTAGCAAATTTGTTACCAAAAATTGCAACTGTTTCAAATCCCCTTGATTATACAACACCTATTTGGGGGCAAGCAGATCTGACCTACCCAGTTTTTTCAAAGGCTATTTTGGCTATTGAATCAGACTCTGCTGTTTTGGTTCAGGATTACCCGGCCCCTGGTTTGGATAATTCTAAGGTTTTTTATCAAAGAGATGCCATAGCATTTGCAAAAGCCACACAGGAACAAGGTCTGCCTGCTGCTATTTGTGCAACCATACCAGAAAATATGGATGTAGAAACGCGCCAACTTTTAATTTCTAAAGGAGTGGCGCCTATGCAAGGCATTCACGAAACTTTGAATGCTATCAGTGCTTCTGCTGAATGGTTGCAAACACGCCAGCGTATCTTGTTGGATACACCTGAACCTCTGTCACTAAATTTGCAAGGGGGCCAACAAGTGATGGTATCTGAGCCGGACGGCAAGGCCTGGCTGGCAGCTAACGACTTTGCAGTGCCGCGGGGCAAAGTTGTGTCAGGACAAAAACTCGGTGCTGTTGCGAATGAACTTGGGTATCCTTTGGCACTTAAAATGGTAAGCCCTTATTTGGCGCATAAGACAGAAGCTGGTGCGGTCGTGTTGAACTTAAGTGATTCAGGCTCGGTTATAAGAGCTTCAATAAAGATGCGGGCTGATGTGAACTCTTATAATCCACAGGCAGTCACAGACCAATTCCTTTTAGAGAATATGTCTCCTAAACCATTAGCTGAGCTAATTGTAACATTGCGTAGGGATCCTCAGTTTGGAGTAGCTTTAGTTCTGGGTAGTGGTGGGATCCTTGTCGAATTAGTTGGTGACGCCGTAACCCTTTTACTGCCTATATCTCCGCACGAGATAACTGGTGCGCTTAAAAAATTACGCGTAGCTGGACTTCTTGAAGGGTTTCGTGGCCGTCCAACGGCAGACCTCGAGAAGATATCCATCCAAATACATCGGCTGTGTACGACCTATTTAAAACATCAGAATGAAATAGCAGAAATTGAGATAAATCCACTTTTTGTATATTCAAATCGAGTTTGTGCGGTAGACGTGTTAGTGCATAAATTTGTGAGAACTTAAATGAGAGTTAGCGATAATTTGTTGTTGACCCTGAGTCAGTAGGTTTTGGTCTCGATATAGCAGCAACCATATCGTCAAGAGAGACTTGACCTATTGACTTATTATCTTTCATAACCGTGATCAAATCAAATTTTGACTCGACCATCTTTTGCATTGCATCTTCGATTGGGAGATTGCTTTCAAGTGGCAGCCCCTTTTTTGATCCTACCTCGTGGGACAGTGTGTCCAGAGTAAGGACCCTAGCACGGTTCACATCTTTGGTAAAATCGGCAACGTAATCATTAGCTGGTTTTAAAACGATTTTTTGTGGTGTACCTTTTTGGATTAATTCACCGTCACGTAATATTGCAATATCATCCCCAATTCTCAAAGCTTCGTCTAAATCATGCGTTATAAAGACAATTGTTTTGTGTAATTCATCCTGTAAATCCAGCAAAATAGCCTGCATATCGGCACGGATTAGTGGGTCAAGTGCTGAAAAAGCTTCATCCATAAGTAAAATATCAGCGTCGGTTGCAAGCGCACGGGCTAGCCCCACGCGCTGTTGCATGCCGCCCGAAAGTTGAGCAGGAAACCTATCTTCAAAACCTGACAAACCGACACGGTCTAACCAATGTTGGGCTCTTTTTTCGCCTTCACTGGAGACTACTCCCTGTATGTTTAAACCATACATTGCATTTTCTAAAACTGTTCGATGTGGCATCAATCCAAAGTTCTGAAAAACCATCGAAGCACCAAAACGTCGAAAGTCTCGAATTTTATCTTGATCCATGGCAAGCACATTTTCGCCGTTTACAATTATTTCTCCAACTGTTGGTTCAATCAAACGGTTAATGTGTCTTATTAGAGTCGATTTTCCAGACCCGGACAGCCCCATAATTACATTGATAGAACTTGCTGAAATACCAATATTGACGTCTCGTAAACCCAAAACATGCTGATGCTGATCCAAGAGTTCTTGTTTACCAAGTCCGTTTGCCACGAGTTCGACCATGTTTTTGTCATCTGGTCCAAATATTTTATAAAGATTTTTTATTTCAATTTTGTAATCAGACATCATTTCCACCTTCCCGGTGCCGCTGAAGGCGTTTGCCATATTGTTGTGATACCCGGTCAAATATAATTGCAAGTGCAACGATTGCCAGACCGTTCATTAGGCCAAGTGCGAGATACTGGTTTTGTATCGATTGGAGTACTGGCACGCCGAGGCCTTTAACGCCAATCATTGAAGCGATAACAACCATTGCGAGCGCCATCATAATTGTTTGGTTTACACCCGCAAAAATATTAGGCAACGCGAGCGGTAGCTGAACTCTAAAAAGACGTTGTCGATAATTTGACCCAAATGCATCCGCCGCCTCAAGAATTTCTTTGTCGACAAGTCGCAAGCCTAGATTAGTCAAACGGACGATGGGTGGCATTGCATAGACGCATACGGCTATTAGTCCTGGGACTTTTCCAATGCCCAACAGCATTACCACGGGTAGCAAGTATACAAAGATTGGTATTGTCTGCATAATATCTAGTATTGGTGTTATTATTGCCTGAAGCCTATCAGATTTGGACATCGCGATCCCAATTGGAATACCCAGTGCAATACAAATAAATGTTGCCACGGAGATTAGAGCCACGGTCGACATGGTGTTGTTCCACATTCCAAGATAACCGATTACTAAAAATGAGACTGCGGCGCCGGCTGATAGCTTCCAACTCCTGGAGCCTAAATAACTTAAAGCTGCAACTATCGCGATGATAATCGGCCACGGCGTGGCCAGCAATAACTTTTCAAAATTGACTAAAAAATAAAAAAGAGGGTCAAAAAAAGCTTCGATACCCTCTCCCCAAGATCTTGAAAACTCTTTGAACGAGGAGTCGATCCCCTTTTTTAAGTCTCTCAGATCTGTGCGCTCCATTGCTGGAAACTTATCAAAAAAGCTCATGCCTAAACCCCATGTATGAAATAAAAAAGCCTGCTAGCAGGATAGCTAACAGACTTTTTTTGCTTTGTTTAGATTAAAGTGCGGCTTTTACTTTAGCTGCAACATCAGCAGGTACCCACTGCATCCATAGGTCTTCATGACGTGACATGAATTCGGCAGCAGCATCGGGACCATCCGCTTGCTCTTCTTCCATGTACACAAGCATGGCACCCATCACTGAGCCTGGGTAAACCCGCTTGGCAAAGTAATCCATTGCAACGCCTGCTTTTGACTTGAAGCTATCTGTTACCACTGTGTGGACTTCAGATTCAGTCCAAGATGAAGGCTTTGGATCAGCACAGTCTTGTTCTGCTTTGGCAATGCACCCGTCCCAGTTGTCATTCCCGGCAAAAGGAACTCCAAATGGCATAAGTTTCATGCCATATTTACCAATGATAGATGTTGGGGCCCAGTAATAACCAAACCAATTGTCACCGCGTTCGTTAGCTTTGATCAAAGACCCATCAAGTCCGGCCTGTGAACCCGGATCAATCAACACCCAGCCTTTTTTCTCCATTTCAAAAGCACGGAACAAGTTGATGTTCGACAATTGGCATCCCCAGCCTGCTGGGCAACCAATAAAGGCACCTTTTGAAGGATCTTCTTTGTCTGGAAAAAGTTCAGGATGATCAAGAATATCTAGAACTGTTTTCAATTCTGGGTGCTTTTCAGCTGTGAAAGGTGGTATCCACCAGCCCTCACCCAAATCTGTAATTGGCCCCTTCAGTGCTGAGTGTAGGCGGCCTTCTGACATAGCTGCGTTAAGAGGCTCACGTACAGCATTAATCCATAGCTCGCCTGCAACATCCGGCGCACCTTTTTCATTCATAGATGCAAAAGTTGTTGTTGTGGCACCAACAACCATTTCAACTGAGCAGCCGTACCCAGCTTCAAGAATGATTTTATCTACATTCGCCATAAGAGTCGCCGATGGCCAGTTCATGTCTGCCATCGTAATATCACCACAATCTGCGAAAGCAGAAGATCCTAAAACTGTCATGGCTGACGCGATAGAAATACCTGTTAAATTTTTAATTTTCATAGTAGCTCCATATCCGAAAAGAATTGCGCTATTGCGCAGGTATTATTTTTTTAAGCTATTTTCAGTAAGAATACAAATTTTTAAGCGACGATACGCCAACTATACGCGACGTAAACCAGACGAAGGCTACGACACTTGTTGGCTCGTTTCAGGGAGTGGGGGTAGGTCGGAGTAATGGTGTCTCTTATCCATGTACGCCCGCCATATAAATTGCTTATAGTGCCAACCACGCGGCACTAAAGCCTGTCTATGCTGGTATCACAAAAACCTGCTTGGCACCAAACGCAGCTTGAGTGCCTGCGTAGGGTTTATCCCACGCGTCGCAGCAAAGGGCAGGTCTCGGAGTTTGAGACGCCGGTCAATTCTCTGATCCTCGCTAATACGCCGTCAAATTCATATAGGCTGGTAGTTTCCAACTCTACAACCAAATCCCACACCCCGCAGGTGCGGTGCAGTGCGGACACCTCAGGCATGCGTTGCAAAGACTTTTGCACTGAGCTCGCTGTATTGCCGCGTACTTCGATCATCATCACGGCGCGCACCAGCTCATCAGTTTCGAGTGTATTTAAATCAATGGTGAAGCGTTTGATGGTTCGGCTGTTAATCAAACGGGTCAGGCGGCTTTGAACTGTACCGCGCGCCAGCCTCAGTACACCTGCCAAAGTGGTGACAGAGGCGCGCCCATCGATTTGGAGCCGGGCAATGATTTTACGGTCTACTTCATCAAGTTTAGACATTTTGAATAATTAGCCTCACAAATTGATCATTAATTATACCTTTTGAACACTATTTGGGCTCATTGTTCAAGCTTCGCCGTGGCAATCTGCACAAGGTTTTTTTAATATTGGAGAATATTATGCTTGGTCATTGCACAATCTTGGGTTTGCCACTGCAGGCTGGTACGGGCCGAGGTGGCTGCCTTATGGGGCCAGATGCCTTTCGCACGGCGGGCTTGAGTGAGGTGATCACCAGCCAAGGGTTAGGCTTGACTGACTTGGGAAATTTACCTTTTCCAACATACACTCCAGATATTTTGTGCCCTGCACATTTAAAGAAAACATCAGAAATTGTGGCCTGGACAAAGGACATCCAAGTGCAAGCTGCAGAGCTCGCTGCGCAAGACACTTTCCCCATCTTCATTGGTGGTGATCATTCGATGGCGGCTGGAACATTAACTGGCGTTGCCCAAGCAGCTGCTGCCAAAGGACAACCACAATTTGTTCTATGGCTGGACGCACATCCCGATATGAACACATTGACTAGTACGTTGAGTGGGCATTTACATGGTACTCCGATGGCCTATGCGCTTGGGATGCCCAGCTTTGAGGGTATTTTTCCACCTGTATTAGCGCCTTTGGATCCTGCCAATGTGTGTATGATTGGGCTGCGGTCTGTTGATGAAGCCGAGCACCAATTTATCCGTGAATTGGGCATGGATGTATATGACATGCGCCGGATTGATGAGTTAGGCGTGGCCAAACCGGTGTCAGAGTTTCTGCAGCGGGTCTCCGCGGCTAATGGCCTTTTGCATGTGAGTTTTGATGTCGATTTTCTAGATCCAGAGATTGCTCCCGCTGTTGGTACCACCGTTCCGGGCGGCGCCACATTCCGAGAGGCACATTTGATCATGGAAATGGTCCATGACAGTGGCTTGGCCACATCTCTTGATCTTACCGAATTAAACCCCTT
The DNA here is from genome assembly GCA_905182195.1 of Alphaproteobacteria bacterium UBA4588. Lineage (GTDB taxonomy): Bacteria > Pseudomonadota > Alphaproteobacteria > Rhodobacterales > Rhodobacteraceae > Planktomarina. Next base: position 55,763 of record CAJJAW010000005.1, on the reverse strand, counting down.
CCTCGATATACGAGGAAAAACTGCAACGCTCATGTGTGATCTTACTGGCTCTCTTTTGGGTCAAAAGGTTCTTGATCGCCGCACCAGAGGATTATGACATGACCAATCTCAACCCTTCAGCCTTAGCCATGGTGCCCTTTGTTTCTGTGCAAAACATGATGCGGATAGTTAATTCCATTGGCGCGCGGCAGATGATGCGTGATATTTGTGCCTATATCGAGGCGGATTTTGCTCGTTGGCCGCTGTTTGATAAAACCCCAAGGTTAGGCGCGCATTCCGAGGAAGGGGTAATTGAATTGATGCCCACTTCTGATGGGGAGTATTATGGGTTTAAATATGTGAACGGGCATCCCGCAAATTTGGCGCGTGGATTTCAGACGGTCACGGCTTTTGGGGTTTTGGCGAGGGTTTCAAACGGCTATCCAGTATTGTTTTCGGAAATGACGGTGTTGACCGCGCTGCGCACTGCTGCCACCAGCGCTTTGGCTGCCAAATATCTTGCACCCAAAAGGGCGCGCACCATGGCTTTGATTGGTAACGGGGCGCAATGTGAGTTCCAGGCATTGGCCTTTCAAGGAAATTGTTGGGATTACGGCTGTGAGGCTATATGATATTGAGCCCCAGAGCCACGCGTAAAGGCTGCGAAAAATCTGGAAAATTCTGGATTAGTAGTCACGATTTGTACCACCGCTGAAGCTGCGGTAACTGGTGCGGATATCATCACTACCTGTACCGCAGACAAGCAAAACGCCACTGTTTTGACTGATAACATGGTTGGCGCTGGGGTTCATATTAATGCCATTGGTGGTGATTGTCCGGGTAAGACAGAGCTACACCGTGATATTTTGATGCGCTCAGATATATTTGTAGAATACCCGCCTCAAACCCGGATTGAGGGTGAAATCCAAGCTCTGGATCCTGACCATTCTGTAACTGAATTGTGGCAGGTCATCACTGGACAAGTTCCGGGCCGCAGTTCTGAGCGTCAAATTACTTTGTTTGATAGTGTAGGTTTTGCCACTGAAGATTTCTCAGCCCTGCGCTATGTCCGCGATCAGTTGGAAAGAACCGGTCATTATATCGAGTTGGATTTGTTGGCTGATCCTGATGACCCACGCGATTTGTTTGGTATGATTAACCGCGCTAAAGGGGCGCTTTGATGGATAGAATTCGCGCAGAAATGCGGGCTGATGCATTTCTCGCTGACACTGAAGTCTTGACGCGCGTCGCATTCTTAGCACCGGATCAAGATGCGCGCCAAACCATTTCCATCCAAGCCAGTGCTATAGTCGATCAACTGCGTCACGGCGCAAAACCATCGATGATGGAGCTTTTTTTGGGCGAATATGGGCTTTCATCGGATGAAGGTGTGGCGCTGATGTGTCTGGCTGAAGCGCTTTTGCGCGTACCGGACGCAGCCACAATTGATGCGCTGATCGAAGATAAAATTGTGCCCTCGGAGTGGGGAAAGCACCTGGGGGAAAGTCATTCAACTTTAGTAAATGCCTCCACATGGGCATTATTTGTTACTGGGCAGGTTTTGAGATGAGCCAGGAAAAGGCATAGCTGGTATTTTGCGCGGCGCGATCAAGCGTCTTGGGGGAGCCTGTTATCCGACAGGCCGTGACGCGGGTGATGCGTGAAATGGGGCAACAATTTGTGTTGGGCCAAACCATTCAAAAAGCTATCAAACGCGCCGACATCCTCGAAAAACAGGGCTATAGTTACAGTTATGATATGCTGGGTGAAGCGGCTATCAACGATCTCGATGCCCGCAGCTATCATATGGCCTATGCCGATGCTATTGCCCAAATTTCTAAGGCAGCCTCTGGCGATGACATACGTAGAAATCCAGGTATTTCGATCAAGCTTTCGGCGCTGCATCCAAAATACGATTTGCTACATCGTGATCAGGTGATGCGGGATCTGGTACCACGCGCGCGTTCCCTAGCGCTTGCTGGCTAAGTCAGCGGGTATTGGACTTAATATTGATGCGGAGGAAGCCGCGCGCTTAGATCTTTCCTTGGATGTTATTGAGGCGGTTCTGTCTGAGCCGAGCCTGGCTGGGTGGGACGGGTTTGGTGTGGTGGTGCAGGCTTATGGCAAGCGTGCTACCCATGTTATTGATTGGCTCTACCGATTGGCCACGCGTTTGGATCGCCGGATTATGGTGCGCTTGGTCAAAGGCGCCTATTGGGACACGGAGATCAAACTGGCACAAGTTGAAAGCCTGCCCGGCTTTCCGGTGTTGGTGGCCAAACATCATACGGATATTAAGTTACATCTGCTGTGCCGCCAAATTGCTTGAGCATGTCTAGCCGAATTTATCCGCAGTTTGCCACACATAATGCCCATACTATAGCCGCTGTGCTGCATATTGCTGCCGAGCAAGGCGCTACTGACTATGAATTTCAACGTTTGCACGGTATGGGCGAGGCGCTCTATGAACAAGTGGTTGCTACTCAGGGTGTGACATGTCGGATATACGCGCCGGTAGGTCATCACAGTGATCTTCTGGCCTATTTGGTACGTAGATTGCTGGAGAATGGTGCTAATTCCTCCTTTGTGAACCAGATTTTTGATGCGGATGTGTCCTCTACAATCGTGGCGGCCGACCCGTTTGATAAAGTGGGCGAGGCGGGGCCAAATATTTCAGCACCCAAAGATATTTTTGCACCTCAGCGGACCAACTCCATTGGGTTTGATCTGTCTGACCCATTGGTGCTGGCGAGATTGCAGGCGGTTCGGCGGTCTGCCCAAGATTGGGATTTTGGCGATTTGGGCCAAGTGCAAGAGGTCTTAAGCCCTGCGACAGGTGAGCGGATTGGGCAGGTTCGGTTTTTGACTGCCACGCAAGCTGCGAGCAAAATATCAACTGCAAGACCTTGGCGGGAAAGTCCAAGTGTGCGCGCCCAAGTGCTGCGTCAAGCGGCTGATCTCTACGAGGCCCATGCTGGAGAGCTTTTCGCTTTGCTCACCCATGAGGCAGGCAAAACTCTTTTGGACTGCGTTGGAGAACTGCGCGAGGCGGCGGACTTTTTAAGATACTATGCCGCTGAGGCGGAGATTCATAAGGCTTCCTCTAAAGGCATATTCACCTGTATCAGCCCATGGAATTTCCCTCTGGCAATTTTCACTGGACAAATTGTGGCTGCTTTAGCAGCTGGCAACGGTGTCCTGGCAAAACCAGCCGAAAGTACCAGTATAATTGCCCATGTAGCTGTGGACCTGTTGCACCAGGCTGGCGTGCCGGTGGATTGCTTGCAGTTGGTTCCGGGCGAGGGGGCTGTTGTTGGTCCTGTGCTGTGCAGTGCGCCTTCTATCTCGGGCGTGTGTTTTACCGGCTCTACTACCACGGCTCAGCGCATCAACCGCGTGATGGCTGATAACTTATTGCCGCAGGTGCCTTTGATTGCTGAAACTGGTGGGCTTAATGCGATGATCGTGGACAGTACATCCTTGCTTGAACAGGCGGTTGGAGATGTACTGGTGAGTGCCTTCCAATCAGCAGGTCAGCGCTGCTCGGCCTTGCGGGTGCTCTATGTTCAGAGTGATATCGCGGTGGAATTTAACCAAATGCTGTTCGGTGCGATGCAGGCTTTGGTAGTTAGTGATCCCGTGGATGTCGATTGCGACGTGGGCCCTGTGATTGACGTTGTGGCAACGTCCAAGATTTTGCAGCATATCGCAAAAAGCGAAATCTTGTTTCAAGCCGGAGCGCCTCAGACAGGCACATTCGTGGCCCCCACGGTTTTGGCAGTGCAGGGAATTGGGGACCTGAGCGAAGAGATTTTCGGGCCAGTGTTACATTTAGCCACATTTGCGGCTGAGGAACTTGATCAGGTAATCGATGATATCAACGCCAGCGGATATGGTTTGACCTTTGGTTTTCACAGTCGGATTGATGACCGTGTCCAGCGTGTGGTGAGCCGGGTTGATGTTGGAAACCTTTATATCAATCGTAATCAAATTGGTGCAGTTGTGGGCTCACAGCCTTTTGGTGGTCATGGTCTGAGTGGAACTGGGCCAAAGGCTGGTGGGCCACGCTATCTGCCGCGTTTTGCAGCCCAGACGTTGTTGAGCTCCGAAGGCGACTTGCCGGCGAAAATGTCGTTGGCAGAGCTGACTACTGCTTTCACCGTCTCACTACGAGCAACCTTCTATGAGCCTGAAAATCTACCGGGGCCCACTGGAGAGTCGAACCGTTATGTTTTGGCACCAAAGGGGAGGGTTTTGGTTATGGGGCAGGGTGCGGAGGCTCATGCTGCTCGCGCCCGTGCTTTGGGCTGTGCTGCGGTTGCAGCAACCGTTGCACCACAGGATCTGATCATGATCGCGGATTTGGAAGTGGTGATCTATGCGGGGTATGATGCGCAGAAGCTACGCCGAGCCCTAAGCCAGCGCGCGGGTCCGATTGTGCCGCTGTTAATGGATGAGGGGTTCGAAATGTGGTTGTTGCGAGAGCAATCTATATGCATCGATACAACCGCCGCCGGCGGCAATGCAGCCTTGTTGGCCAGCTAGGCCTTGGCAGCAAACAGACGCCCGGGGCCGCTTAAGGCCTCGGGATTGCATGACAGCTGGGTCAAATGCCAAGCCAGCACCAGATTGCTAGACAAAACTGGCATGCCGAGCTCGGCTTCTAGCGGGCAGATTAAATCCATGGTACGAAGATTGGTGCAGCTTAGGAATATCCCGTCGACAACGGCCTCTTGCGCCAATGTTTTGGCGGCTGCCATGACGGATGCGCCAGCAATGCGGACCACTTTGGATTCTTCAGCCTCGCCAAAGGTTCCGAAGGCAGGTGTCTCGACGCCATTGTCTTGTAAAACCTGCCGCAGATTTGCGCTGACGCTTTCAATATAGGGCGATAAAAAGGCAATGCGTTTGAGGCCCAAATGTTGACAGGCCGCCACAAGCGCCGACACTGGCTGGCTGACCGTTTTGGTTTGCGTTCCAGACTTCACCAGAAGTTCAATTTCCGAAACCCCGATCTGTGCCGTGCCTGAAGTACAGGCATAACCCACGGCGTCAAAGTTAATTGTTTGTGGGAATAGGCTGGCGGATGCTGCAATATGACCGGCCATGGACTGCAGGGTTTCCGCAGTGACTTCTTGCCCGCTGAGTACGCGGCTGAAGAATAAGTCCGCATCACCGCGCATTGCCATCAGATCCCGCTCAATGGTCTCATCTGATTGAAGTACGATGATGCCAATTCTGGTTGGTTCTATATTTACAGTAGTATAGCTAAATAAGCTCATATGGATAATCTTGTCATGACATGGCCATAGGGCTTGCTCAACCACTCTGCACCCGTCTCACTAATCACGATATTTTCCTCATGAACCAGCGCCATACCTGGGGCAATTTCAATTCCAGGCTCCAAAGTAAGCACCATGCCCTTTGCCAAAGGAGTGTGGTCGGTTGGGATTAAGCTGGGCCATTCGGTGAGATTCATGCCCAAGCCATGGCCATAGCGCCCGGTATCTGACCCACCGGCGCCACCGGTCACGATCTTATCCATCACATGAAAAAGATCGGCTGCGGTAGCCCCTGGTCGTGCGGTTGCAAAAGCGGCATGAGTGGCGTCAATTAATGTGCTATGGGCTATGTTCACCTCTGCGCCCACATTGCCCACGGCAAAGTTGCGGTCAAAATCGCAGAAATATCCATCATGCACCAAACCGGTGTCCAGCATCAGAACATCGCCCACAGCGAGCGGACGGTCATCGGCGGGCGAAATCACATCGCCGTAGCCGCCTGGGGCGGCGGACCCGGCCAGATAGGGCACCCAATCCGCGCCCTCATCTAAGCACAGGCGCTGAAAGTCACGGTAGACACGCTCCAGGGGCACGCCCGCCCGCGCAATTTCCGGCGTCCGCAAAAATGCACGATTGGCGATCTGGCATGCGGCACGGATTTTTTCAATCTCAGCGTCAGATTTCACCAAACGCAGAGTTTGCACGATGCCTCCGTCCGCACCTATCGGCTGGGGTAGCGCGGCGTTCAGGCGGGCAAAGTCGTCCAGTGGCATGCGCAAATGCGACTGTATCCCGCTGGGCGTGCCAATGCGCGGCCCCAATTGGCGCAGGGTATCTGCAAGAAGGCTGACGCCATCGTCGTCCAAATCTGGAGCGCGCCATGTGCGGATGTCTGTGATCCAAGTTCGTGCCATTAAAACCGCACCAATCGAGGGGATCACCGCAATCGGATCACCCGCGGTGGGGATCACTAAAAACCAAGGACGGCAGGGGCTTTCCCAGAAACGTGTGAGATAGCCGGTAAAATACCGCACATCTGGTTCGGTGGTTAGCAATAGCGCGTCCAGCCCTTGTGTGACCATACGTGCTTGGGCCTTTGCAACGCGTGTTTGGAATTCCTGAGTGGGAAAGCCCTTGGTCATTCCTCTGGTCCTTCTGACATGATGAGCATCACATGCGCGTTACTGTCGAGGTTGAGCGCGTCGCGGTGTTTTTGTGAGGCCAACAACCCGGCCAATCCAGCGGCCCCTGAGGCGGTACTTTCCATGCCATGGCTGGCGGCGTAATCCGCGCCGGCTTGGCCTTCCTCTTCGCTGATCAGTGCAAAAAAATCTGCATCATACGAGAGGCCTTTTAGGGCAATTAAGGAGGCCTCTTTGCAATCGAGCCGCCCCATGGCGCTGTCGGGGCCAGTTGCGGTCACAAAGTCACCAGCTTGGATGCAGTCGTGAAGTGCGGGGGCGTTGTGTGGTTCCACCACCACGATTGCCGGCTCTTGCCGCCATAGTTTGCGTGCCATGGCGGCGGCCGCCGCTGCCAGTCCACCCACCCCGGCTTGCAGAAAAATGTGGCTTGGGGTCTGCATTTGCGTGTCAGCTTCGGCCATAAGGGCGGTGTAGCCCTCCATCAGGCGATGGCTGGGCTCAGAGTAGCCGGGCCAAGAGCTGTCGGAGAGCAGCGACCAGCCATTGCCCTCTGCGGCCGCTTGCGCTGCGGCCATGCTTTGCTCATAGGTTTTTCCCGCCCGCATCACTTGCGCTCCTTGGGCGGCCAGTCTTGTGGCAAAGGCTTCCGGAACAGTATCACAGATAAACACCACTGAGGCGGCACCAAATGCTTTGGCTCCGGCCGCAACGCTTAAACCGTGGTTACCTGCGCTGGCGGTTACATAGGTTTTTTGGCTTTGATCTTGACTTTGAACGACGGCAGAATAAGCGATCACATAGGAGGCTCCCAGGGCTTTGAAGCTGCCAAGCCCCATGCGGTTGCGTTCGTCTTTGATGCTGATTTTTGCAAGGCCCAAATCAGTGGCCATATCCGTAGCTTCCACCAGCGGAGTGACGGCTGCACTGGGGCATCGCGTCAGCAGAGCTTGCACCTGCGCGGCATCGGTTGAAGGGGCCGGCATGTCACGCAAAATATCTACGTTCAGGCCAATACTGCGGTGCGGGTTGTGTGAAATTTTCATTCCTTCAGCTGACCTCAAAGCCATCTGGAGGGCAAGCACATAAACGACCTCTAACGGTGAATAATTGACAGCCGGTGTCATATGCTTAATGTTACTCATCTCTCGCAAGGATAGCCCATGAAACTTGATCATCCAAACCATCCAGAGCCTCTAGATGCGGTGGGCCGCCGAAGTACGGGCGTGCTGGTCTGTTACCCAATTGAGACCTTGCCTGCTGTGGATCTTGCGGGTGCTCAGACGCGCCGTGTGGGGGCTAAAATGGTCAATTCGATCAATGTGCCCGCCCGCCATGCAGCTTGCGTGGATTTGCCTGCTGGCTGTTTCGCGCGTATCTTATCTGTGGATGGGCCGCAGGTGGGGGATCTGAACATCTGGAATACCCATAATATTGGGGAACGCTTCTACAGCGGCAAAACCCGCGCGCTACATGGCACCCATGTGAGTACCGGTGACAGTCTGTGGTCAAACCTCCCCTATATGCGGCCTTTAGCCCATATAACCTGTGATACCTTAGATTGGTATGGCTATGATGCGGATGGTGGCTCGGTGCATGATGTCATAGGCACTCGCTGCGATCCCTATACGGGGCGGTTGCTCAGTGGGGTAGACTATCACCAATGCTGTCACTCAAACCTCACTAGGGCTGCGGCCGATCACTTTGGTTTGAGTTTGGCGGCGGCTGAGATGCAAGTACATGATGTCATGAACGTCTTCATGCTGACAGGGTTCACCCAAGATACGCATCAGTACTTCATGAAAGCAAGCCCAGTGCGTCCGGGGGATTTCATTGAGTTGGAGGCACAAACGGATATAACTCTGGGCTTGTCTGCCTGTCCGGGAGGGGATTGCGGCGACAAACATTCCAGCGATAAGGTGCCCTGTTACCCTTTGGTCATCGAAATATATAAGCCGAAAAGCCTAGAGGGCTTTGCCGAGTCGCGGCTTAACGCTTATAATGGCGGCCACGGAAGGTAGTTTTATTTCAGAGCTCCGAATACCAAAGACAATATAAATTTTCTTACCAATTTTGATCAAACACAATGCGAAACCCGGTATGGCTGGTCGAGCTTTCGGGAGAGTTTTCGGTGCGCGCCGCTATGCGGTAGCGGGTGCAGTAGGATGCATGACACAAATAGCTACCACCTTTGATTAGCCTATAGCCGCGCATGGCCGCGGCCTTAGTTTTGCTGGCTTTGGACAAAGATTTGATACAAAATAGATCCACCGTCCAATCCCAAACATTGCCAGCCATGCCATAAAGCCCATATTCATTAGCGTCGAATGACTGTGCAGGGCTGGTGAAGGCGTAGCCATCTGCCGTGGTGTTATAGTCTGGAAACTCGCCTTGCCAAATGTTGCAGGGTAGGTGTTGGGTGTCGTCTGGATCCGCATTGCCCTAAGGATACATCACATTACCCAAGCCACCATGAGCGGCATGCTCCCACTCAAGCTCGGCTGGCAGGCGACCACCGGCCCATGCGCAATTGGCTTGCGCGCCTTGCTGAGTTTGCTGAGACTTCGGCACCTGTGCGTGAAAGACAAAAGACCAGCCAAAGCGTGCGGCCTCTGTTATAAAGCCCGTGTCGGCTATGAAGGCGAAAAATCGTGGTTACTCACGGGAGTTTGACTCATACTAAATGACTTGATTTTGGTTTTACGCAGCGGTCCTTCGCCATCGGTTTTGATCACAGGGTGATCGGTACCAAGGAGCCCAGATCCACCGGGAATGTTACAAAGCGTGCCTGTATGAGCCCCAACCCCGGGAAGGGGGGAGCTCAGACCTTGGGCTTTACCTCGAGCCGGGGTGCCACAATTGGTATGGCTTAAGTCACCTAGCTCGCCACAACATGATATTGCACTGGCATATGTGGTTTTGGATCGACCCCAAGCTCTTGCGCTGCACGGGTTGGCCAATATGGATCTCGCAGCAATTGACGGCCCAGCAGGGTTATGTCGCAGGTGCCACTCTCGATCAGGCTGTTGGCCTGTTTAGGATCGGTTATATACCCAACAGCCATGGTAGTCAGGCCGGTGGCTGCGCGCAATTCACCGGCGAGGTCGACTTGGCTGGATGTACGTTCACCAATGCTGCCACGCGCTTTGGGTGTTGCACCGCCGCCTGAGCAATCGACCATATCAACCCCAGCTTCCTTAAGCCATTTGGCAATTTGAATATTCTCATCCAACCCATGCCCGCCGTCAATCCAATCATGAATAGAGATTCGCGCTGCTAGCGGCAGGTGCTCTGGCCAAACTGCACGCACGGCTTCGGCTGTTTCCAATAAGAACCGGGCCCGGCTGCGCAGATCACCCCCATAAGCATCGGTGCGGGTGTTGATCAGTGGGGTGAGAAATGAATGCTGAAGATAGCCATGGGCTGCGTGCAGCTCCAGTATTTTATACCCGCACTCTAGGGCCCGTTTAGCTGTAGCAACAAAATGGTTTTTCATCGTCGCAATGTCATAGAGGCTCATCTCTTTTGGTGTTTTCCACAAGCGCGTGCCGTCTGGATCGAAAGCTTCCGCGGTGGGGCTGTATGTGGGCCATCCTTGTGGATCATCATCGGCGATATGCGCACCGCCATCCCATGGCACATTGGCGCTGCCCTTGCGACCAGAGTGGCCAATTTGTATGGCTGGCACCGCGCACATGCTTTCAATGAACGCATTGATTGGTGCTACAGCCTGCATTTGCGCATCATTCCATAGCCCCACACAGCCTGGGCTAATTCTGCCTTCGGGGCAAACTGCGGTGGCTTCGCAGATGATCAGTGCTGCTCCGCCCATTGCGCGGGCTCCCAAGTGGTGGCGATGCCAATCGTTCATGACGCCATCAACAGCTGAATATTGGCACATAGGTGCCATACCTATACGATTTTTCAGGGTAATATCTTTGATTTTTAATGAATTAAACAGCGCTGTCATTGCGGAGACTTTCTTAGGTTTATTGCAGTCCGCTTATCACAAGGCGGTATTTACACTTTATTTTAAGTTTCTTTTTTATCTTGTACAATATTCATGCTGGCGATGCCTGAAAAGCCAATCTCCACCGACGCAAATGGCCCGCCTTGGCACATTTGACTGGGATCTGTGGGATTAGACTGTTCTGCCTCCGCCAAAACGACTTCGGCAAATTGCTCGGCATTGTCTTTGGGCCGGTAACCTAAAAAACTGGCTTTGTGATTGTCGACTGTGGTGCGGTCATTGTCAGACACGCCATAGACTATGGAAAAGCCTGTGATCGGGGTCGTGATGGCGCGCTCCACCAGATGGATCATGTCATCATAAGACAGCCAAGACCCCAGGGATCGTGTATTGTTGACCTGAGCCGCGGATAAAATCCGCATATGCACGCTTTCGATACGTTTTTTGTCCCAATATAGGCTGCCTAAATCTTCGGCAAAACACTTAGCCAAACCGTAGTAGGTGTCTGGGCGGTGCGGTACTTCTGTATCGATCCGTTGGGTTTTTGGGTACATTCCTACTGCATGGATGGAGCTGGCATAGACGACCCGACGCAGTCCTTTACGTGCGGCGGCCTCCCACACGTTGTAAGCTCCGATGATGTTGGAGTGCAGGATGGCGTCCCAAGCGGCCTCGTCACCAATCGCGCCAAAATGCACCACCATATCCGCACCCTCAAGTACGGTTTCCATTTGTTCTAACGACCCAAGATCAGCTTTGACATAACTCTCACCCGAATACAGCGTGCCGATGTCCTCTATCCAATCGGTTGAGACTAATTCATCGCACATCTTGCTCAACGGTTCGCGGAGATACGATCCCAAACGGCCACCGGCCCCGGTCAACACAAGTTTTTTCATTATATCACTGCCTTTTCTATGAAGGGTTTGCCTTGGGCAATGCGCCGGTAGGCGAAGGGGGTGAGGTCAATGCTACGATAGGTGCCATAGGTGATGATCTCCGACAAGCCGCGGCCCATGGCCATCGATTGCTGAAAGCCATGACCCGAAAACCCGTTGGCAAAGATGAAGTTTTCAATCTCATGATGCGGCCCAATTACAGCGTTTTGGTCAAAGGTGTTATAGGCGTAATGGCCCGCCCAACTGTTGACGAGCTTGATGGCTTCGAATTGTGGAATGCGAGTTGCAATGATCGGCCAAACCTTCTCTTGCCAGATTGCGTGATCTTGGGTGAAGTCATCATAATCCACCGCTTGATCGTCATCTGGGGGGCAGCCGGCCAGATAATAGCTGCCTTCCGAGCGTATATGCACGCCGGAGGGATCGATAGTTAAGGGTAGGTCGCAGTCCAATGGGGTTTGCGCGTCAAAGATGAAGGTGTAACGCTTGCGAGGCTCAACTGGTAGATCTAGACCAGCCATGCGCGCGGTCTCAACTGCGCGTGGTCCCGTACAATTGACTAGAGTTCCGCAGAATATGTTTTCTCCAGACTTCAGCGTTATCCCAGTAACGCGTTTACTCTTTATATCAATATTTAGTACCTCATTCTCAATGTATTCTGTGCCTTTTTCGCGCGCGGCGCGCTTCCACCAATCGAAGATAGTGCCACCGTCAAAATAGCCCTCGTTGATCCGGTTGTGATTGCCTGCCACAATGTCGTCGACCATATAAAACGGATAGTCGGCTTTGATCTGAGCGGCCGTCATATGCTGCGTGCCAGCGCCCAGCTTGGCCTGTATTGCTTGGTTGTCTTTCAGAGTTGCAGCAAACTCCGGGCTGTCGGCAAGATACATATAGCCGAAGGATTGGATGTGTATCTCTGGAACTCTTGGGTCATCATCAAAAAAGCTTCGGAAGTTGTTGATAAATTCCGCTCCAAATTGGCTGATTTGGATATTGGTTGGGTTTGAGAACTGCTGGCGGATGCAGGAATTTGTGTGGCTGGTCGAGGTGAACTCAAAGCTCATGTCGCGCTCCACCACTAATATTGAGCCGTCAAAATCTGAATTGCGTGACAACCACCAAGCGACCGAGCTACCATACATCGCGCCGCCGACAATGACGACATCATAATGGGACAATTTCGGAGTGCTGGGTGCCAAAGCCATCTTAAAAAACCTCTCCATTATGGGCACGTTTTAGAGTGTCATCGATTGTGTCAGCGTCCAGCCCATAAACCTTGGCAGCAGCTTGCGGTGAAATGTAGCCGCCCGCTAGGTCCCGCAGGATCTCAGCCCTTGATCGCTCGGTCACAGGACCATAACCAGCCCCACCGGGGAAAGCCATAATGACACGACGGCCATGGGGCACGAATTGCTTGCCCTTGCCGCGCATCACCGTGCCGTCGTCCAGCCCGATGGTGGTGGCCCCGCCAATGTCACCGCCTTGACGACCGTTCGCAGGGTGGTTGACACGGTCAAACATTGCTTGAATGTCAAACTCATGACCCTCTTGCGCGCCTACTTCCATATATTGCCCTAACCCGCCACGATGGCGACCCGCGCCGCCGCTGTCGGGCCGTAACTCTTTGCGCCAAATGATCACTGGGCCAACTTGCTCAGTCGCTTCAACGGGCATGGTCATTACACCGCTGGGGAAAGCTGTGGCGTTCATTCCGTCTAGGGCTGGTCGCGCGCCGGAACCACCGGAGTTGAATGTCAAAACCTCAGCGCGCCGAGCGTGTAAGGGCGCTGGCGCATCAGTGCGCGGGCGGAGGGAAACTTGAAAATTACATAGGCAGCCTGCGCCTTCGGCGGGCACCATATCTGGAAGCAGTTGATCTAAGGCTGCATAAACCGCATCGGGCACCATATGGCCAATGACGTGGCGCAGAGCGACTGGGGCAGGGTGCAACGCATTCACTATGGTGTTTTCTGGTGCAATAACTTCAAAAGGCGCAAGGCTGGCAGCATTGTTGGGAATGTCAGGCGCAACCGCACATTTTAGCGCATAGCAGGCATAAGCTTTTGTGTAGACCAAGGGGCAGTTGATGCCTTTCTTGTCCAGCCCCGAGGTGCCTTCAAAATCGCAGATCACCCGATCTTTCTGGATGCTCAGGCGCACCTTGAGATCTACAGGATGTGAATATCCATCGCTGCGCATCTCCCCATGAGCAACGCCGGGGGCGAGTGCATTGATCCGTTCTAACGTGGCGCGCCTTGAATTGCTGAGGATGAAATTCGCAATGCCGGTGAGATCCGTGAGGTTGAATTCCAACATCATCTCTACCAAGCGGCGGTGGCCAATTTCATTGCAGGTGGCCAGTGCATAGACGTCACCTACCAGTTGGTCAGGCTCGCGCACATTGCCGCGGATAATCCGCACTAAGGTTTTGTCCACCACACCGCGATCGGCGAATTTCATAATGGGGATATAGAGACCTTCTTCGTAAACGCTGTTGGCATCAGCGCCAAACCCACGGCCACCAATGTCAACGATATGGGCGGTGCAGCCAAAAAATCCAACAAAAAGTCCATTGTAAAAACTGGGAGTTACGATAGTTATATCATGTAAATGCCCAGTACCTTCCCAAGGGTCATTGGTGATATAGATATCGCCCTCAGCAAAGTTTTCGCGGCCAATCCTGCGGATAAAATGGGCCACGGCATCGGCCATGGCATTCACATGTCCGGGCGTTCCCGTCACCGCCTGCGCGAGCATATTTCCATCTTGATCATATACTCCGGCGGACAAATCCCCCGCTTCTCGAACGGAGGTTGAAAATGCTGTGCGCACTAAGGCTTGGGCTTGCTCTTCGACCACGGAGATCAAGCGGTTCCACATCACCTGATATTGCACAGTAGAGGGTTGGCATGTTGGAGTCTGGGCGCTCATAGGACTGTTCCTTTTGCCGCAACATCGATGCAGCCATCGGCGAGGGCTGTGGCATTACGGGAGGTGGGCACGATGATTGTGGTTTCGTCCTCTGTGATCACTGCAGGCCCGACAAGACTGGTACCCGGTTTCATATCTGATCTCAGAACCTCTGAAGCTTGCGCCACGGCGCCGGTGGCCGGATCAAACAGCTTGCGGTGTGTCTGTGTCGTCATCAGCGGCAGGCTTGGCACGACATCTACGGGCGTGACCGATTGGGCGGGGGTGGTGGCGTTGACCGACCAAACTGTGATCTCCACATCCATTGCCTCAACAACACGGCCAAACAGGGCTGCGTATTCTCGTTCAAACAGCGCCTGGAAGGTGGACAGATCGGGGGTTTCGGCTTCCTTGGCGGTCAATTGCACCGGAATTTCCCAGCCTTGGCCGGAATAGCGCATATAGACTTTATACTGGGCTTCAATTTTGGCCTGCGCGTCACAGCTGCGCACAAAGGTTGTGGCCTCGACTTTAAGGTCATTCAGCAGCGTTGTGATGGCTGGGGCATCAAAATCTGACAGGCGCATGAATTGGCTGCGGTTGGCCTCAAAGCTAAAAGGCGCGCGCAGAAATCCGATGGCCGATCCAACCCCAGCTCCGGCAGGCACCAACATACGTTCTATACCCAGTTTTTCGCAGAGCCGGCCCGCATGCAAAGGGGCGGCACCGCCGAATGCAATCATGGTATATTCGCTGAGATCTTCGCCATTTTCCACCGCATGGACCCGGGCGGCATTGGCCATATTTTCATCAACCACTTCCGCCAGTCCAAAGGCTGCGGTCTCGGCGTCCATCTCCAGCGGGTCACCCAATTGGGTTTTTAGGGCGGTGTTGCTGGCAGCTGCGTCCAATGGAATGGTGCCACCAGCAAAATTAATGGGATCCAAGCGGCCCAGCACCAAATCTGCATCTGTAACAGCCGGCCGTACGCCGCCACGGCCATAACAGGCTGGGCCGGGCTCTGCGCTCGCGCTTTCTGGTCCGACTCTGATTTGGCGCATACTGTCCACATGCGCCAATGAGCCGCCGCCCGCGCCAATCTCAACCATATCAATAACCGGTATAGAGATGGGCATGCCGGAGCCTTTCTTGAAACGGTAGGTGCGGGCTACTTCAAAAACCCTGGTGGTCTTAGGGGTCTGGTTTTTGATTAAACAAATTTTGGCCGTGGTGCCGCCCATATCGAATGATAGCACCTTATCCAAACCATGACTTGCCGCGATATGGGCCGCAAAGACCGCGCCACCAGCGGGGCCTGATTCAACCAATCTGACCGGAAATTCAGCCGCATTCTCAAGACTGATAATCCCCCCCCCGGAATGCATTAGAAAAATTGGACAATCAGCACCTTCATCAGCCAATCGAGCCTTAAGGCGGCCTAGGTAGGATTTCATCAAGGGCTTGATATAGGCATTGGCAATGGTCGTGTTGAACCGCTCATACTCACGCATCTGTGGGCTCACTTGCGAAGATAGAGATACCATGGCCTGAGGCATCCGTTTTGCCAAAACGTCAGCAACCAGCCGCTCATGGGCATCATTCACGTAGGAGTGTAGCAATCCAACTGCCACGCTTTCAAAACCTGCGGCATTGATCTGATCAACCAAGGTTTCGATTTGTGAGCGTTTCAATGGTTTAAGCACCTGACCATCTGCCTGCATGCGCTCATCTATGGTGTAGCGGAAATTGCGGGGCAGTAAAGGCTCGGGTAGGCTGAGATTGAGATCATACTGCTCGAACCGGCTTTCGGTGCGCATCTCGATCACATCGCGGAACCCTTCGGTGGTTATGAGAGCGGTTTTCGCGCCGCGTCGTTCAATCAACGCATTGGTTGCCAATGTTGTGCCGTGGATGATCTGGCTGATTTGTGTCGGGTTAATGCTGGATTGCTGACACACGCGGTGCATTGCTTCAATGATCGCGTTTTCAGGGGCATCATAGGTGGTTAAAACCTTTGCGGAAAATAGTGCGGTGCCATTTTCTAAGACGACATCTGTGAATGTGCCGCCAATATCGACGCCCAGGCGAACAGTTGGATCGTGCATAGAATTCTCCAAGTTGATGGCAAGTTACTGCGACTCAAAACATTATGGGGAATTATTTGAAGAAATTACTATCATAATTTAGAAATTTGGTGTGGGGAGCCAAGGATCCAACTTTTTTCGTGACGCTAGGTCATAATGGAGTGTCGCAGAGTGTCCTACGTTTGTCGCAGCGAGTACTCTCTATGAAGATAAATTTGGATTACAGCAGTTTGATACATTAACTCAGGATTGCAATAATGTTCGAATTCTTCCCAACGGCTCGGTTGAGGCCTTCGCCATATTTTAAATCAGTAATGGCTGAGGGTTGCACAAGCGCATCCATCTATAATCGTATGATTTTACCTGCAAGTTTTGGTAATACGGAAAAAGAATATTGGGATCTGATTAATGGTGTCGTCATGTGGGATGTGGCTGTTGAACGCCAAGTCCAGCTTGAGGGGCCCGACGCGGGGAAACTTGCACAAATTCTGAGCCCCCGTGATCTGTCAAAATGTAAGATTGGTCAGGGCAAATATGTGCCGATGTGTAATCATGATGGTGTTTTAATCAATGACCCAATCATGCTGAAATTGCGAGAAGATCTATATTGGTTTTCAATTGCAGACAGCGACATCTGGTTTTGGGCGCGTGCAATTGCTGCCGAACGAGGCTTGAATGTAAAAATCACTGAGCCAGATGTGTCTCCATTGGCGGTACAAGGGCCTAAATCTGCAGCAGTTGTTTCCTCAATTTTTGGTGATTGGGTTCATGATTTAAAATATTTTTGGTTTTCTGAAACAGAACTGAACGGTATACCTGTTGCGGTGCAGCGTTCTGGTTGGTCTAAGCAAGGTGGATTTGAAATTTACCTTCGTGATGGTACCCGTGGCGACGAGCTTTGGAATATAGTTAAGGAAGCGGGCCAACCCTACGGGATTGGCAACGGTGGCCCCACGTCGCCGGAACGAACTGAGAGTGGGTTGGTTAGCTGTGGGTCTGATACTGATGAGAATACAAACCCTTTTGAAGTACGGCTGGGGGGATATGTTGACCTTGATGTAGCAGATCAGGTGGTTGGCATTCAAGCTCTGCGTCGTATTCATGCGGAAGGCCCAAAGCGGCATCAACTTGGTTTAGTTTTGGAAGGTGACAGCCCAGACGCTTTGGCGTTTTCTTGGGAAGACATTTTGATGAATGGTAAAAAAGTTGGTGACATGACAAATTGTGTGTGGTCGCCGCGGCTTAAAAAGAACATTGGCTACGCGCTTATCTCCCGGAGTTGCACAATTGGAGATATTGTAACGCTGCGGCGCGCAGATGGGCGGCATGTCCAAGCTTCTTTAGTAGACATTCCGTTTTTGTAAGAAATGCGTGCAGATACAAGTTTAAGGACTCGTACCCGTTCTTTTTTTAATTGTCAGATTTGTTATAAAACTGAGCCTAGGCTTGACCCAGTCTGCCATCAGTGTTTTTGAACACCGATAAGACTTATGGGACAGCTTAATTATGAAAAAGATATATGGATCAGCCAGCGAAGCCCTAAAGGGATTATTGTTTGACGGGATGTTTGTGGCAGCAGGTGGCTTTGGCCTTTGTGGTTTGCCTGAAAACTTGCTGCAAGCCATCCGCATTGCTGGAACTCAAAACCTCACCTTTGCCTCGAACAATGCAGGGGTGGATGATTTTGGTATTGGGATTTTGCTACAGACCCGTCAGGTTAAGAAAATGATAGCCTCATATGTGGGTGAAAATGATACCTTTATGCAGCAATACCTGTCTGGCGAATTGGAGCTTGAGTTCAATCCGCAAGGTACATTAGCTGAGCGCATGCGAGCCGCGGGCTGTGGCATTCCAGGATTCTATACTAAAACAGGTGTGGGAACTGTTATAGCAGAGGGCAAAGAGCATAAGGATTTCAACGGCGAGACTTATATTCTCGAAACTGGCTTGTTTGCGGACTTATCGATTGTAAAAGCTTGGAAGGCTGATGAAACTGGCAATCTGGTGTTTCGTAAAACTGCTCGTAATTTTAATCCTCCGGCTGCAATGTGTGGCAAGATTTGTGTGGCAGAGGTTGAGGAAATCGTCCCAACTGGCAGCCTTGACCCAGATCTCATCCATTTACCGGGCATCTACGTGCATCGTCTGATCCAAGGCACCCATGAAAAACGCATTGAGCAACGCACAGTGAGGGCATCATAATGGCCATAGATACAAAAGGCTGGGATCGCAATCAAATGGCAGCGCGTGCTGCTCTTGAATTAGAAGATGGCACCTATGTGAACCTTGGGATTGGAATTCCAACCTTGGTCTCCAACTATATCCCTGCGGGTGTGGAAGTGACGCTACAATCGGAAAACGGCATGCTTGGTATGGGACCTTTCCCAACCGAGGATGAAGTTGATGCAGACCTGATCAACGCGGGTAAGCAAACCATCACTGAGCTGCCGCAAACCGCTTATTTTGATAGTGCCACCTCTTTTGGTATGATCCGTGGTGGTAAGATTGCTATGGCGATCTTGGGTGCGATGGAAGTGTCTGAGAATGGCGATTTGGCCAATTGGATGATCCCAGGTAAGCTTGTAAAAGGCATGGGTGGGGCGATGGATCTGGTGGCCGGTGTGCGCCGTGTTGTGGTGGTTATGGATCACACCAATAAAAAGGGTGAAAGCAAAATTCTACCATCCTGCAGCCTACCACTAACTGGAGCTGGAGTTGTAGATCGTATTATAACCAACCTTGGCGTTTTGGATGTGGTTGAGGGTGGTTTAGCGATCGTTGAAACCGCTGGTGGCATCAGCGAAGCCGAATTGCGTGCCGCTACCTTGGGAAAAATCGTTTCCTAAAGCGTACCCTGCGCCGCTTGCGGCAAATGTAGCCGCGCGGGGGGCATTTCTTTGCAATTACCTATCGGATGTTTCCCAGCGTGGGTTGATCCATGGAGCGCGGTTGTCTTTTGGCGGGCGCGCACGTCCTAGAATGAGATCGGCACCTTTCTCCCCAACCATGATTGAGGGCCCGTTGAGGTTGCCATTGGGTATGCGTGGAAAGATCGAACTATCTACCACCCGCAGCCCATCAACACCGATGACCCGACATTCAGGATCAACCACCGCCATTGGATCGTCAGCGCGGCCGATTTTACAGGTTCCGCAGGGGTGATAGGCGCTTTCCACATGATCGCTGATGAATGCATCCAGCTCTACATCACTTTGCGTATTTTTACCGGGCTGAATTTCCTTGCCGCGGAAGGGATCAAAAGCGGATTGTCCAAAGATGGATCGGGTGAGGCGGATGCAATGGCGAAAATCGGCCCAGTCTTGTGGGTCTGACATATAGTTGAACATGATCTTAGGATCCTCCGTAGGATCGGATGAGCGTAGGGTGACAGCCCCGCGCGAGGTGGAGCGCATTGGCCCCACATGGGCTTGAAACCCATGTCCTTCTGCTGCGGCTTGCCCATCGTAACGCACGGCAATTGGCAAAAAGTGATATTGGATGTCAGGATATTTTATACCAGGTTTTGAACGCAGAAATGCACAGGATTCAAAGGCATTCGACGACCCCGGCCCAGTTTTGTTGAACAGCCACTCCAGCCCCACCCGCATTTTGCCAAATAGGTTCCAATATTTAAACAGGGTGATTGGTTGCAGACAGGCTTGTTGGATATAAAGTTCTAGATGATCTTGAAGGTTTTGGCCCACGCCCGGCCGGTCTGCTATGAGTTCAATTCCCATTTTTTTCAGATGTGCCGCGGGTCCGATGCCAGACAGCATCAAGAGTTTGGGCGAATTGATGGCAGAGGCGGCCACAATCACCTCACGGCGCGCACGCACAACAGAAATATTCCGTCCCCGTTGGACCTCGACCCCCACAGCACGGCCATCTTCGATGACGATGTGCCGCGCCAAGCATTTGTAAATCTCAAGATTGGGCCTCTTCAGAGCGGGCTTGAGATAGGCATTGGCAGCAGACCAACGTTGGCCTTTCCATACCGTTTGTTCCATAGGCGAAAAGCCCTCTTGCTGTTCACCGTTGTAATCCTTGGTGACTTCAAACCCGGCTTGGCGCCCGGCTTCGACAAAGGCTTGATGAAGAGGAATGTCACGCTTGCCTCGAGTGATGTGTAAAGGCCCATCATTGCCTCTCCAATCAGGATCACCGCCCTGGCCGCTGTCATGCCAGTTTTCCATTCTTAGAAAGTAGGGGAGTACATCTGCATAGGACCACCCGTCCGCACCGGTTTCTGCCCAGTGATCGTAATCGCCCGCATGGCCGCGCACATAAACCATGCCGTTAATTGAGGAGGAGCCACCAATGACCTTGCCGCGTGGGCAGGCCAATTTTCGACCACCCAGGTGCGGCTCTGGTTCGGAGAAATAGCCCCAATCGTAGCGCGTCATATTCATTGGGTATGACAGAGCACCTGGCATTTGGATCAGTGGTCCAGCATCTGTGCCGCCGTATTCCAGTACTAAAACAGAATGCTTACCGTCCTCAGACAGACG
This sequence comes from Alphaproteobacteria bacterium UBA4588, assembly GCA_905182195.1. Taxonomy (GTDB): domain Bacteria; phylum Pseudomonadota; class Alphaproteobacteria; order Rhodobacterales; family Rhodobacteraceae; genus Planktomarina. The sequence continues at coordinate 34,986 of CAJJAW010000005.1, read as the reverse complement.
CGAAGCCATGGCCGAACCTGCTGAGCCGGATCCAATAATTACAAAATCTGCTTCCACATCGCCCCCTATTCCAAGAAGTCTTTCATAGTTTAGGCGGCAATAAAACGTCAGCTTGGCAATTTGTACGCTGAATATGAAAAATATGTGACCGTTGTCTCAGATAAGATAGCCTATCAAAGAAGAGTTGACGGCTCCTTAATGGAAATTTTTGTACGTCACGTTGCTCAACGGACTAGCCGTACGAGTGTAATCTGCTTAAAACAACCCAACAGCTCGGGGAGTAGGTTCTACATGTCGCATATGTCTGGCGGTCAAGCCGTTGTTAAAACGTTAATAGAACTTGGAGCCCGCCGTGGCTTTGGCGTGCCCGGCGAAAGCTTTTTGGCGGTCTTAGATGCCTTTTGTGATGCCGCGGACTTTACCTTCACTGGATGCCGGAATGAAGGGGGGGCAGCTTTTATGGCGGAGGCATGGGCTAAACTGACGGGCGAAGTTGGCCTATGTTTTGTCACCCGCGGCCCAGGCGCCACCAATGCCAGCATTGGCGTGCATACAGCTATGCAGGCATCGACGCCGATGATACTATTTGTGGGGCAGGTGGGTTTGGAGCATCAGGGGCGCGAGGCGTTTCAAGAATTAGATTATCGGCAGGTTTTCGGTCCAATCGCAAAATACGCCACTGAAATCACCGATGTTAGGCGCATAGCTGACATCATCCGTCGGGCTTGGTCCATGGCTATTTCTGGCCGCCCTGGACCTGTTGTTGTGGCTTTGCCTGAAGACATTCTTACGCAAATTGCTGATATTGCGATCCCACAACAAAAAATAAACACCCCTCTAGGGGGCGCCATGCCTCAGGATGTCTTGCAGCTGTTTGAAAAAATGCAAGGTGCACAACGCCCTGTGATCATGGTGGGCGGTGGTGGGTGGACTGACTTAGATAGAAGTACTCTGCAAAAATGTGTGAGTGAAGCAAATATCCCTGTCATCACTGCGTTTCGCTACCATGATTTGTTCGATAACACCGATCCTCTATATCTGGGTGAAGCCGGCGTTGGCATGACTGCTAACACAAAACGTATCCTGCGTGAGGCAGATGTAGTTTTGGCGGTGAACCTTAGGTTTGGTGAGATGACCACTGATGCTTTCAGCTTATTTGGCCCAGAACGCTCAGGGCAATGGATTGCCCAAACCCACCGGTCCGGCGATGAATTCCATAAATATGTATCTCCAGACTTGGCAATGATCTGCAGCCCAAGTGCAGTCCTGCAAAGCCTGCGTGACCGGCTAGCCTGCAGCAATATGCAGGTGGATACTACTTGGGTGGCAGCGGCCCGAGCAGGGTTCGAGACCACACAACAGGCCAAACTACAGCCCAGTCCTGTGGATATGGGTCAGGTGACGGCGACTGTGCAAGAGCTATTGCCTGATGATGCAATTGTCACTAATGGCGCTGGAAACTTTGCGATTTGGCCAAATAAGTTTATGCAGTTTTCTGCCAAACAACGTTTGCTGGCTCCACAATCCGGCGCCATGGGATACGGTCTACCTGCTGCGATTGCCGCCAAGCTTGAATATCCTAACCGATGCGTTGTTTGTTTTGCTGGAGATGGTGATTTTCAAATGAATTGCCAAGAGCTGGGAACGGCGCTGCAATCTGACGCGCGGCCAATCGTGTTAATCATTAATAACGGCGCCTATGGGACCATTCGGATGCATCAGGAAAAGCATTACCCTGTAAGGGTCAGTGGTACCGACATCAAAAATCCAGATTTTGTTATCTTGGCCAAAGCCTATGGCTGCTTCGCGGAACGGGTTGAAAAAACCACAGAATTTCGTGCGGCGTTTCAACGCGCCTTGTCCAGCCCAACGGGTGCTGTACTCGATCTGCAAGTTGCGATCGAAGCAATTACACCTAATTCAACGATTAATGAACTGCGAGCCTCAAGTTCAGCTTAAAGCTCCAGGGCCAAGCGGGTACCCTGGTCAATTGCTCTGCGTGCATCCAATTCTGCGGCAATATCTGCCCCACCGATCAAATGCGCTTCTGGCAGGTGCTCTGCCAAGCTACGCTCGGAATCTTGGCCGGCGCAGATGATTACATTATCTACAGGCAAAATCCTGGTTTCGCCGTTTACGGTAATATGCAGCCCGTCGTCGTTAATTTTGTCATACGAAACACCTGCGATCATCTGTACGCCGCGTTTAGTCAGGTTTGTGCGATGAATCCAGCCCGTAGTTTTGCCCAAACCCGCGCCCACTTTCTTTGCCTTACGTTGTAGCAGATAGACTTCTCGGGCTGGTGGTGTGAACTCTGCCACCATTCCCTCTACGCCACCCCGGGCTGTGAATGTCATATCAATGCCCCATTCTTTCATGAAGGTGGGAATGTCCTGGCTCGCTGAAGGACCGCTGTGGATCAGAAACTCGCTTATATCGAAGCCAATTCCACCTGCTCCGATTACAGCCACCGATTTGCCAACAGGAGCTCCTCTGACAACCTCGAGATAACCCAAAACCTTTGGGTGATCTATGCCCGGTATTTCTGGCATACGTGGCCTGACGCCAGTCGCTAAGATTACCTCATCGAAGCCCAAGAGATCAGCAGGCTCCGCCTTACATCTCAGTGCAAGCGTAACCCCACTCAATGAGATTTCTTTTTCAAAATAGCGGATAGTTTCGTTGAACTCTTCTTTGCCTGGGATTTGCTTTGCGATGTTAAATTGCCCACCAATTTCCGATGCGGTATCAAACAGTGTGACCGCATGTCCACGGCGAGCTGCGGTTGTAGCAGCAGCGAGACCTGCGGGCCCTGCGCCCACCACAGCTATGGTTTTAACTTCAGTAGCTGGATGTAGCTGCATTTCCGTTTCATTACAGGCAAAAGGATTGACCAAGCATGAGGTTATTCTGCCGTTAAAAATTGCATCTAAACATGCCTGATTGCAGCCAATACAGGTGTTAATCTCATCATCCTTACCCGCAGCTGCTTTCGCCACAAAATTTGCGTCTGCCAGAAAGGGCCGCGCCATGGAAACCATATCTGCATCCCCACGTGCGATCACTGCTTCAGCCACGTCAGGTGTGTTAATTCTATTTGAGGTAATCACAGGGATTGGCATTTCAGCCCGCACCCGCGCGCTCACCCATGTATAGGCGGCACGGGGCACAGACGTTGCAATGGTGGGAATCCGCGCTTCGTGCCATCCGATTCCGGTGTTGAAAATCGTAGCCCCAGCGGCGGCAATCTCTTTGCCCAGGTGGATGACTTCTTCGATGGTTGATCCGCCATCTACCAAGTCAATCATCGACAATCGGTATATGATTATGAAATTTTTACCGACTGCTTGGCGAACCTGGCGCACAATTTCAACTGCCAGCCTGATGCGATTTTCATAGCTCCCACCCCAAGCATCGTCGCGATGATTAGTGCGTAGGGCAATGAATTGATTAAGTAAATAACCTTCAGACCCCATAATTTCAACACCGTCATAACCTGCCGATTGGGCCAAGGTGGCGGCGCGGACAAAATCGGTGATTTGCTTTTGGATACCAGCTTCGTCCAATTCTTTGGGTTTGACTGTGTTAATAGGGGCCTGAATGGGAGAAGGGGCCACAGCATCCGGGTTATAGGCATAACGTCCCGTGTGAAGTATCTGCATAGCAATCTTGCCACCGGCCGCGTGCACAGCGTCAGTCACGATGCGATGTTCTGCAGCGTCCTCGCGCGTAGTCATGATCGCGGCGTCTTTACCAACACCTCCTTCGGCATTAGGACCAATTCCCCCAGTTACAATCAAGGCCACGCCGCCTTCTGCGCGTTCGGCGTAAAAGGCTGCCATGCGCTCAAACCCATTTTCGGCTTCTTCAAGGCCGAGGTGCATTGAGCCCATGACCACTCGGTTTTTTAACTGGGTGAAGCCAAGGTCAAGAGGCTGGAAAAGATGCGGGTAGGGATTGGCATTCATAAGAAACCTCGACTAAATATTTCGACTTTTAAGTACAAGTTTCAGGTACATTTGCAACTATTCCGTCACGGAATTGATTAAACTCCAATGTCTATTCAAGCAGACCTGCCTCAGTCAGTACCTTGCGGGCCGATCTAAAACACTCCACTGATTGTGGGACGCCGCAGTAGATCCCAATCACATGGATGATTGCGCGAATTTCTTCGACAGACACACCATTGTTGATGGCACCTTTACAGTGCACTTCCCATTCATGCATTTTGCCTAACGCCCCAAGCATCGAAAGGTTCATCATTGACCTAGTTTTTGCGTCGATGACATCATCACCCCAGCCGAAACCCCAGCACCAAGCTGTCATAGCTTCTTGGAACGGGCGGGTGAAGTCATCTGCTCCGGCAAGATTAGTGGTGACATACTCCGCACCGAGTGTGCTTTTGCGTTGCTCCAAACCTTTTAAAAATAGATCTTCATCAAATATGCTCATACTTTTTCCTAATGTGCTGGCTACGGTGCCAGTCTGCACGAATTTTTCGAACGCTACACCGCTTTTTTTCATAATTGGTTTTTTGTCTGGGCTTTGTGCCGTGGCGCCGTGCGGTGAACTACCCAACTAGTGTTTTGAAGGGCTGCCTTGTTTAGACGATATGTTCATTCTGCTTTCCATTGGATAACCTGACCTTAACTAAAGAGGCATTGCATGTTTCATCCTTATTACGACCAAGCCTTGAAAGCGTTTTTATCTGGTGTTGCCGCTGCTGATCCGGCTGTGGCTGTCTGCAAAGCTTTGCCCTCATTTGATCAAGCCCCGACGTTGATAGCGGTAGGCAAAGCAGCGGTTAGTATGGCGCGTGCAGCGCAGTCTGTACTGGGGGATCTTCCTGAGGTTTTAGTGGTCACCAACCCTGAAAACGCGTCTGATCTGCCAGGCGCGCAGGTATTCGCTGCAGCACATCCAATACCTGATCAAATAGGATTGAAGGCGGGCCAGACTGTGATTGCTGCCTTGCAGAGGGCCTCCGCCGCTCAGCGGCCGGTTCTGTGTCTGATTTCTGGTGGCGGCTCTGCGCTGTTACCTGCCCCTATTGTTGGAATTTCTTTGCAAGATAAAATTGACCTCAATGCGTTGTTGCTTGCGAGTGGTGCAAATATTGAGGTGATGAACCTAATTCGCCAACAGCTGTCCTTGCTTAAAGGTGGTGGCATGTTGAGCTATGCGTCTCCAAGTCCAGTTACCAGTTTAATCCTGTCTGATGTGATTGGCGATGATCTGCGAGTTGTTGCTAGCGGCCTAACTGTTTCGCCTATTGGCACGCGGCTCCAAGCGTGCTCCGAGCTTAAGGCGTTGGGGTTATGGGGGCAAACCAACGCGGCGGTAAAGACAGCTTTAGAGAGGCCTGAGGAAATTATTGATTTACCAGTGACTAAGAATATTTTAATTGGTTCCAATGTCCTTAGCCTAGTGGCGATGGGCAAAGAGATCCCAGAGGCAACAATTCATAAAATGCCCTTAGTCGGGGATGTGTCACAGGCCGCAGCCCGGGTGGCGGCAGCGGGCCCTGGCATACATCTATTTGGTGGCGAAACGACGGTCAGGCTGACAGGTACAGGGCGCGGTGGCCGCAATCAAGAATTGGCGCTGCGGGTTGCACTTTTGGCTGAATATCAAAACTGGCAAGGCCGCTGGCTGTATTTACAGGCTGGGACCGATGGCCGGGATGGGCCCACGGATGCTGCTGGTGGTGTGGTTTGTGAAGCCAGTGTATCTGCCATGAGTTCTGTAGGGATTGATCCCAATCAACTTTTGGCCAACAATGACGCTTATTCTGCTTTACAGGCTGCAAAGGCTTTGCTCATTACTGGGGGCACTGGTACCAATGTGGCCGATCTTGGTGTTTTAATACGGGCGTAATTTTGTGAGGTATGTGATGTTGGCGCTAGGCCAATTATTGCGGGGCTAGGTGTTGAAAATTAAAACTTAAATTCGAAATAGGAAAATATTATGCGTGTTTATCTGTCTGGTGAAATTCATACCAATTGGCGCGACCAGATTATTACCGCCTGTGCGGATCTAAATGTGACATTTGACGGCCCGGTAACAGATCATGCGGCCAGTGATGACTGTGGCGTGTTGATCTTGGGCACAGAGGCTGACAAAATTTGGCACGACCACAAAGGTGCCCAGTTGAATGCCATCCGCACGCGCAACGGTATTGAACAAGCTGATATTATTGTGGTGCGATTTGGCGACAAATACAAACAATGGAATGCAGCCTTTGATGCGGGCTATGCTGCGGCTTTAGGCAAGTCTTTGATTGTGATGCATGGGCCTGATAATCAACATGCTTTGAAAGAAGTGGATGCCGCCGCGCTCGTGGTTGCAGAAACACCGCAACAGGTGGCAGCAGCGCTACGCTATGTGCTGACAAGCGTCGTACCCACTTAATAAGCGCAAGAGCGATTTGCAGGAGACCATTCCCTCCTTCGCACCTATGCAGCAGTCATTGAATGGATCAGTAGCCAGATTAGAGCTATGGGTCTGCATGAAAGTTCAAAAGTGTATTTTAAAAACAGTAAGGTTAGGGGCACATCTAAAAGTGTTCTTAATTTATAGAACTCTGTTTTTATAAATTTAGTTTCGGAGTTGTGAGTGGCTCAAACACTTTGCCATAAAGCCAATCATTTTGCTTCTGAACTAATCCTGGAGCCAACTTTCCAGCAAGCCATACCGGAGCATAAGACAGTATTTGCGCAGGCAATGAAGGTTTGTGGAACAGCCGTAAATTCTGGGCTGAGACCCGCTGCACCTTTGTTACCCGTTTAATACGCTCGTCAAAGTAGCTAGCAATTGCTATTGGAATGCGGTCGTTCTTGGTCCGCTTAAGGCACTGCGCTAACATATAAGCATCCTCAATTGATTGGACAGCTCCTTGGGCCATTGAGGGCAGCATCGGATGGGCTGCGTCACCAAGCAAAACAACATGTTTGTCATGCCAGTGGGGCAGGGGTGGCCGATCAAACAAGGCCCATTTGTGGAGTACCTCTGCATGTTGAATAACGCTTAATAGACGTTGATCCCAGCCCATAAAATCAGCTAAGGCGTCTTGCTTGCGGCCTTCAGTTTTCCAGCCCTCCTTTTTCCAATCTGAGTGCTCCACAACACCAATAAAATTTACCAAGGCACCAGCCCTGACACGCGTGGTGACCGCATGTTTGCCGCGCCCGACCCAGATACAGCCGGTCGCCGGCGGCGCAAAATTTCCAAGCTGCTCCACGGGAACCAATGCGCGCCACGCTATGTTTCCGGTAAAATGGGGAGCATCTGGCCCGAGCATTTGGTTGCGAATGGTAGAGTGAATGCCATCTGCTCCAATCGCTAGATTGGCGTGCTCGATAGTACCATCCTTCAAAACCACTTGAACTCCATGAGCTTGGTGGGTGTAAGATGCCGCCTGTGCACCGACTTGAACCGTATCGGGTGCCAATTTTTCTAACCGAGCGGTTAAGCCCGCAACCAAATCAGCCCGGTGAATCTGAATATAACGCGCGCCCCAGCGATGCACAGCGGCGTCTTTCATGGGCAGGCGAAGCAATTTTCTACCCGATATGCCCATTCTAATTTCAATGGCGTCTGGCTCAAAAAGGCTGGCGTCTAGCAGCGGCATAACCCCCATCTCTTCAAGGATCTTAACGCCATTCGGGCTGATTTGCACGCCTGCGCCGACTTCTGAGATTTCTGGGGCTTGTTCTAGAACTTGAACCTGCCAGCCTATCATTCGCAAGCAAATGGCAGCACTTAAGCCACCAATACCACCACCAATTATTATTGCTTTGGGGCTCATGGCCTGCCTCCCGTGCGCCCCAGTTAAGGTTTTTAGGCGCCTATATGTTGAGCCACGTTTTCGTAGATTTGCCAAGCCCTCATACTAGATTTCTGCAACTTGTCTTGATCTGTTTTATAATTTAAGTCGCGAAGTATCTATTTTAGTAAAATAATATCAAGATAGTCCCCCAGCTGAAGTTTTTATTTGATTGTAACTGAACTTAAGGTACACCAACTTACATTCAGTTAAATTTAAGGTCCCAGAATGAAGAGTATTACGATCATTTTTGTATTATTAATGGCCGTCGCCACACAGGCTGTGGCTGTTGAGACTACAATGGTTTGCGAGGCCCGTGGCGGTGAAACTCGCTACTATAAGTATGTTAGTCCTTTTTTTGGAAGGCCGAGTGTTGAACAAAAAATTGATGATCAATGGGGTGATTGGTGTAGGCCTTTTGACGGCTACAAAAAACCATGTGAGGTGGAAGTATCTGATAATAAATCTAAAATAATAGAATATTATGAGGTTTATGCGACTAAAAATGTTCCATCCCTAGACTTAGTTAAAGGCGACAAGATTCAAAAAATAGAAACATTGGTAATTGATTTTAAGGTTGCAAAGCGAATTTTCGAACAGAGGTACTTCAAACAAAAAAATGGCGATGAGATAGAGGATTGGCGGGACAGCGAGGAATACTCCTGCCAATTTTTAAGTGAGTAAAGTCATAGTCTGAAGAACTACCCCAATTGAAGTCCTTGGACAATTAAAGTGCAAGTAGTACCACATCAAGTGTCCGAACACCGTCCAACGGCTTAGGTCGATTAACAAGTGCAGGCCAATGCGCAGGTTTAGTTGTTTAAGCAAGTTGGGATGTAGTTCTGTAATTGCAAACTGAGGTAGTTCTGGGGCTATGGTTTTTGAAATTTGGTTTTGCAGGCATGTTGGATCTTGGTTATGAATTTTTTTCAATTGGTTATTTTATACTTTAATAAATGGAACTTTACTTATGACTGACACTGACACTTCATTCGGTCCATATTACGATGACCTTCGGGCTTCCGGCGTAAAGCATACTTTTAAAAACGCTGAGGGTAATTTTGTGACCTGTTATGGCGTTTCTGACCAAGAGGCTGACCATTACCAACTCTTTGTTGGAAATGAACAGGAAGGAGTTCTGGAAAACCCAGACAAACTGGGGTGGGAAGAGGTAGGCTCTTTTTTAGAAGAACAGCCTGACGACTGGACCGAAGTATTTGGTGTTTCACAGCGGCCTGAGGAGTAAAATATGACCGATGGATCTGTTTATACTGACATGCGCGGACCCTTGGACGTGTCCACTGCAACCTACGAACAAGAACTTTTCTACTGCGAATTCTCGCATGAAGAAATAGAGCAAGTTAGGGATGCTTTTGGCGGTGATTTGGAGAAAGCATCAGAAGTTTATCGCGAAATTACCAATGAAATTTTAACTTCTGTCAGCGATGAAGACGTTGAAAAACCTTTGATGGCTTTTAGCGTTGAAGACCTTATAGCGGCGCATGCTGCGCGGGTCTCTTGAATTTTAAAACTCTTAATTCCCATCGGGGATATTCTAATTAACCTTGAGCTGGAAAGGTGATATCTGAGATGGCAAACATCTTCCAATCATCATCGTGTTTCGTGTACGCATAGAAGCCGGTCGCTTCTTCAATTAGAGATCCATCATTGCGCAGTCTGCGCGTGTTTCTCATGACGAGATGGGCTTTTGTCGCACTAATTGCAACGACGTCTACTTCAAAGCCTTCACTCCGCCCCCATCCTTTTGCAGCCTTCATTTCCGCGGGTGTTATTGGAAAATAATCTAATATTTTGACCTCTCCATCGCCTATGTAAGCCAACGGAAACTTGACGCAGCTATTTATCACGTCGATATCATTTGCATTAAAAGCGTTGAGATAACGCTGGTAGGCCGATAATAGTTTTGCGCGTTCCGAACTATCCATGTTTTTAACCGTCGTTTTGTTCTGTGGGAGAGCACAACATCAATTGTGATTTTAGTTCCTGATTTTTGGATTGTTCGGACATTATCTGATTGATTTGGCTGTCTATCCTGCGTGTTAAGGAACGTTTAGCCTGACGCTCTGCCTCAAGTTGAGCAGAAATACCGGCTAGCTGACCTTGTAGCTGTCTTTCAAGACTGCTTTGAGAAGTACATTGCTTCGAGCTCTTATCTAATTCATTTTTAAATCTTATTTTTTCTTGACGTTCGGTAGCTACATCGTCGCCAAGTTTCTCGATTGTCGATTCATGTTTAGAGCCAACAGTTTGGATGCCAGTTAGTGTCTCAAATCCATTATTTATTGTAGAATACAGTGAGCCCCCTAGAAATAGTGCTACGTTTAAAACTACAGATGACACAAAGAAAAGTGTGATTACGATCGTTTTGATATTCCAAATTATGCGCCATAATAAATGAATAAGTTTCATGTGCTGCCTTCTAAACTTTAGATTATAATTTGTGTTTGATTATTTACTAACTAATTATTTAATACTTTAAAAACCAAAAAACCTCTTTTATGTTTATAGTAAATACATCAGATTTTAAATTAATTTTTTTTATGAAAATATATTTTAAAATTCGACGAAGTTAGAAAGTTTTAGTATACATCATTTTGAATGTATTTGATATCTGTGATCCAATTATATCGATGCTGGCGGTTGTTGTGAAACTGTCTTTCCAGTCAGCGCTCACGACACGAAACCCAACAGCCATGCCCCCGCCACAGCTACTCGTAGTTGTTTTTTGGCACCTAAGTTTTGGTGCTGCGGTTATAACTGCTGCTTCGTCCCAAGAAGTTTTATCCATGTTGTAAGGTACTACAAACTCAGGAGTGAACGCGATTGATAGCTGTTCACTGAGGCCAAAAGAAGCTTGCTCGACAGATGAATTATACCCTACTTCAACCCCAAATTTTGCGGTCTGCGCAAAAGATTTTTTTAAGTCCATAGATAATGAAGGCCTTAGTTTAATAGTTTTGATATCCATAGACCCAGTGAGCGCGATTCCAGTGGCAAGTATTTGACCTGGGTAGATTGAAGACGCCTTCATAATAGTATTCTCAACAGAGATTTCATTTCTAGTGACTGAACCTGCAATATATCCGTCAAGTATTAAATCTTGAGCCACATTACCAATGAAGTAGCCCCCAGCGTTAAGGCCAAGAGCAGAAATATTTATTTCGTTAGCTTTACCTGAGCTCGTTTGGGAGACCGAGCCGCCCAGAAATCTCCCTAGAGTCACAAGTTCACTTACCGGGTACTCCCACCTTATGTGCCGAGACGCGTTAAATGTTTCTGCGCCGTCTTTATGTTTAGTATATAAAAAATTACCGGTGGATATAGTAGCCTTGCCATCACGGGCAGCGTTTATTTTCCTGGTAGAACCGTTAATATTAGCTATTTTGTGGTTCGCTAAAAAATTCAGGTTAGTATCTTGGTTCCTGCTGTTAGCTCCTCCACAGCCTGTTTTAAATTTACAGAAAGTTTGTTTGTCGATGAATTCTGTGCGAACAGATTGCATAACTGATCCAGTTCCAGCAGAAAAGTTAGCCAGTTGGTTATCTGCATTTGATTGCATTGCCGCTTCCACCTCTGTCCGCACCATTGCGAATGCTTCGCTCGGCAGGAGTTGCCGCACCGTAATCGTTACAGTGTCAGCCAGCGACGGCCTGCCGTGGTTATCAGTTACAATAAGCGAGAAGATCAAATCGAAGGGTTCTTCATATGGGATCAATGTCGGTGCAGTAAATGTAGGTTTTACGACCGTAGTACTTGAGAGTGTCACGGATCTGCCTGATATTTGTGTCCAAGCAAACGTGATCGTATCGTCAGCGTCTGGATCTAATGATGACGAACCATCAAGTGTGATAATCGAACCGGAAGGCAAAGCCCTGTCGGGTCCTGCATTTGCAATAGGATCAAAATTAAACGTAAAAAATATGACAATTGTTACGGTAGCTGCCGAGGATGCTCTTCCCTGATCGTCGGTTACAATCAGTGAGAAGACAAGAGGTAAGGGCACGTCGCCTCTAATCATAGTTGGAGATGTGAACGTAGGTTTCATAGCGGTAGCACTTGAGAGAATGACGGTGGGTCCGGATGTCTGTGCCCAGGCATAGGTTAGAGTATCACCGGCATTGATATCTGAAGATGTGGAGCCATCAAGTGTTACAACCGTCTCTTTTAGCACGGCTTGATTTATGCCCGCATTGGAAATTGGTGGAGAGTTTACTGTAACTGTTCCAGTTGGGACCGTAGATCCGCCAATAGTCCCTAAGATTCCAGAAAGATCAGTGAATACAATAGTGTAGGTGATCAGGCCTACTCCGTCTGTAGTGAGGGCGGTATACGACGCGGTCCAAGTCTTTTTATCTCCAGTAGGGTTCAGGTATGAAACCCTCGAGCTGGCAATGAGAGTGGGGCCAGAATTGGACCTCACTGCTGGACTTGATTTAATTTCTTCATCGGTGACAAAGGTGTTAGCGCTGGACGGGATAGGTGTGCCCCCAGACACGAAAGTCACAGTTGGTTCATGTATCTCTTCACTGGTAGTGAATGAGAGGGTCACGACATTATTTTCTATCACGACATTGCTTTTGGGATTGTCTGAGTTGATGTCAAGAACGGTTATTGTTGGTGCGGTGGTGTCAATTGTTACGCTACTGGTGTCAGTCACGCTAGTGACGCCGGGAGCCACAATCCCGCAAAGATTATTAATAACGCTAATATTAAAAGTAACCAGGCCCTCACCATCATTTGGGGCGGCCGTGTAGGAAGCTGTCCAAGTGTTTGCAGTGGTGTTTACGTAGTCAATAGTTGCGTCTGCAATAGCCTGGCCGCCAGACCAAGCCGTAAGAACTGGCTCGGAAATTGGTTCATCCGTGGTAAATGTAAATTTTACCACATCACCACCATTCGCTACCGTGTTTGGTGTATTACTTGAGGCAATGGTAACGCTCTGAAGTACCGGTGCCGTCTTATCATACGTGACACTACTATTGTCAGTCACAGCTGTGATGGGTGCTGTCTTGGTGATCCCATGCAGGTTGGTAAAAGAGGCGATAGTGAAAGTTACAAGGCCCTCTGCGTCAGAGAGAACACCTGTGTACTTGGCAGTCCACGTGTTTCCACTCAGGTTCGCATAGGTGACCCTGCTCGCGTTAATGGTATCAGAACCAGACTTGAACGTCACTGTTGGTTGGGAAATTGTTTCATTCGGGTTAATGAGGACGGTAATAATATCAGTACTGGTTGCCCAGCTGGTTGAAATTGCGTTGTTAGAGGAGATGCTAACATTGTTTGGTGTGGGGGAAGTGTTATCAAACGCAACACTCCCACTCCCACTGGTGACTGGAATTCCTGTGTTGCCCGCAATGTCGCTAAAGTTGATGGTAAAGGTTACGCTGCCGTCGGTATCGTTACCGTGTGCCGTATAGGACGCAGTCCAGTCCTTTTTATTTCCATTAGCGTTCACATAAGTTATAGATACGTCATCAACGTCATCCCCCCCAGACTTGAACGTTACCTCTGGCGTTGCAATAGCCTCATTCGCAGTGAATGTTAGGCTTACGACATCATTAACGATTGCTAGGGTGTTTGTAGCGTTGTTGGATGCCATGGACGTACTTGTGAGTGTGGGCGTTGAGTTTTCAAATGTAACTGTGCTTGAATCACTCACACTGGTGACGTTTGTTCCTGTGATCCCAGAAAGACTAGTAAAGGCGATCGTGAAAGTGACTGGGCCTGATGTGTCGTTAGTATCTGCCGTATAGGACGCGGTCCAAGTGTTTCCGGTGGTGTTATTATAAGTTATGGAGGCATCATTAATATTGGCGCTGCCCGACTGAAAGGTAACTTGTAGAAGTGACCCGGAAATTGGCTCGTTGGCTGTAAACGCCAAGGTTACCACACCCCCAGGACTTACGAGCGTGCTTGTAGCGTTGTCTGACGCTATGCCAACACTTGTAAGTATAGGTGGTGTCAAATCAAACGTAACGCTGCTTGCGTCATCTACCGTGGTGTCCGCAGTGCCTGAGTTTCCTGAAAGATCATTAAAGGCGACGCTAAAAGTAACTGGGCCAGTCGTGCCCCCTGCGTCACTTGTGTGACCCGTATACGACGTCGTCCAATTCATTTTATCGCCACTGGGGTTCGTAGGGGTGTTGGCGCCGTTAACTGCTGTACCACCGGCGTTAAAGGTCACCGTGGGGGCTAGAATTTGTTCGTTGGCTTTGAAGTTTAGGGTCACTATATCGCCACTGGTTGCCCAGCTGTTTGACGTCGAGTTATTGGACGCGATAGCCACATTAGTGAGCCACGGAAATGTCTTGTCAAAGAAAACTGTGCTTGCGTCATCCACGGTGGTTTCTGTAATTCCTGCGTTACTGGCAAGATCTTTAAAGGCGATGCTGAAGGTGACATTGCCGTGCGTATCTCCCGGTTGAGTGATGTATGACGTCGTCCAATTCTTTTTATCCCCACCCGTGCTTGTGGGGGTATTAGTACCGGCAGTAGTCACTCCATTAGACATGAATGTTACTGTTGGCGTCTGAATTTTTTCATTGGTGACAAAGGTTAGAGTTATCATATCACCAACCTTCGCCAACGTGGGGGGCGATTGGCTGGATACAATACTGACGGTACCAACTGTGGGTGCGGTCTTATCTAATGTAACGTTGGTGGCGTGGCCGCTGGAGACATCCGTCCCATCGATCCCCGCCAGGTTGGTAAAGTCTATCGTGTAGCCCACCGTTCCCTCAGTGTCGCCATTTTGGGTCGTATACTGCGCAGTCCAACTTCTTTTATTAGCAGGGTTGTTGTAGGTGACGCCACCGGCAACAGCCGCACCATTGGAGGTAAATACGACTGTTGGGGTCTGTATTGCTTCATTAGTAGTGAACGTGAGGGTTACCACATGGCCAACTTTTGCGTGAGTTGTGGGGCCGGGGGCGGCATTGTTAGATGCAATGCCTACGGCGGTGATGTTAGGTACAGTCCTATCGAATGTAACGTTGGTGGCGTGGCCGCTGGTAACAACCGCCCCATTCTTGATCCCCGCCAGGTCGGTGAAGTCTATCGTGTAGCCGACCGTTCCCTCAGTGTCGCCATTTTGGGTCGTATACTGCGCAGTCCAACTTCTTTTATTAGCAGGGTTGTTGTAGGTGACGCCACCGGCAACAGCCGCACCATTGGAGGTAAATACGACTGTTGGGGTCTGTATTGCTTCATTAGTAGTGAACGTGAGGGTTACCACATGGCCAACTTTTGCGTGAGTTGTGGGGCCGGGGGCGGCATTGTTAGATGCAATGCCTACGGCGGTGATGTTAGGTACAGTCCTATCGAACGTAACGTTGGTGGCGTGGCCGCTGGTAGACAACTGCCCCATTATTGTTCCCCGCAAGGTCGTTGAAGTCTATCGTGTAGCCGACCGTTCCCTCAGTGTCGCCATTTTGGGTCGTATACTGCGCAGTCCAACTTCTTTTATTAGCAGGGTTGTTGTAGGTGACGCCACCGGCAACAGCCGCACCATTGGAGGTAAATACGACTGTTGGGGTCTGTATTGCTTCATTAGTAGTGAACGTGAGGGTTACCACATGGCCAACTTTTGCGTGAGTTGTGGGGCCGGGGGCGGCATTGTTAGATGCAATGCTTACGGCGGTGATGTTAGGTACAGTCCTATCGAACGTAACGTTGGTGGCGTGGCCGCTGGTGACATCCGTCCCATCGATCCCCGCCAGGTTGGTAAAGTCTATCGTGTAGCCGACCGTTCCCTCAGTGTCGCCATTTTGGGTCGTATACTGCGCAGTCCAACTTCTTTTATTAGCAGGGTTGTTGTAGGTGACGCCACCGGCAACAGCCGCACCATTGGAGGTAAATACGACTGTTGGGGTCTGTATTGCTTCATTAGTAGTGAACGTGAGGGTTACCACATGGCCAACTTTTGCGTGAGTTGTGGGGCCGGGGGCGGCATTGTTAGATGCAATGCCTACGGCGGTGATATTAGGTGCGGTCTTATCAAATGTAACGTTGGTAGCGTCGTCCACGCTTGAATCCTCAGTACCTGCGTTACCGGCGAGATCTTTGTAGTTAATTTTGAAGGTGACTGGGCCATCTATGTCATTAGCGTGGGCCACGTAGGCGGCCGTATATGCGTTTCCACTGTTAGGAACAACGGTGACAGCATTCGTCACGGCAGTACCACCCGAGAAAAATTGAACCGCTACTGTTGAGTTGATCAGAGCAGTGTTGCCCGTGAAGTCAACAAACACAGTGTCGCCGGGCTTGGCCCATTTGTTTGACGCTGCAAACCAAAAGCTTTGATCAGCTGAGTTACCAGATGAAAGGGTAACGCCGGTAAGGTTGGGTGATATATCATCAAACCTAATAGTCCCACTGGCGGCTTCTTCAACGCCATCGTTTGTGGCAAGATCTTCAAAGTTGATAGTGTAGCTGACATCGCCGTCGTGGTCACTCGCGTGGGTGGTATACGCCGCAGTCCAATTTTTCTTATCACCGCTAGCGTTCGTATAGGTGATGCCGCTACCGTTTCCAGCACGATTTACAACAGGCTGCGAATTGGTCTCGAATACCACTACTGGTTCATGTATTTTTTCATTGGTGACAAAGGTCAGGGTTATAACATCAGCAGCCTTTGCTAAGGTAGGTGATTGAGCTCCATTGGTAATATTGTTGGACGCAATACTCGTCACGCTTACTGTGGGAACTATAAGATCAACTTCAACGGCACTTGAGTCAGTCTCGCTGATCCTTTGATTTCCATCGTTTCCGGCAAGATCTTTGTAGTTGATAGTTGATGTGACATCGCCGTTTGTGTCACTGGCATGGGGTACATATTTTGCCGTCCAGGTAATCCCATTATTAGCAGTCGCGTAGGTGATGGTGGGTGTTCCTGTCAAAGCTGCTCCACCTGAATTGAACACAATTACTGGCTGTTGCAACTTTTCGGACCCGACGATTGTAAGTGTCACAATATCGTCAGTATTTGCATGCGTGCTTGGAACATTATCTGACGTTATACTGATAGAATTTAGTGTGGGTGCGGTCCTATCAAATGTAACGCTTCCACTACCGCTGGTGATATCCGTCCCATTATTGTTCCCTGCACGGTCAACGAAGTCGATAGCATAGGTGATCGGTCCCTCCGTGTCGTTGGCGTGGGTTGTATACTTTGCAGTCCAAGTAACTCCACTGTCAGAAGTCGCATAGATAACTTGAGATCCATTTCCAGCTCTATTTTCAACAGGGTTACCACCAGACATAAATACCACTGTTGGTGTTCGAAGGACTTCGGCATTATCAGCTGTAAAGCTGAGGGTTACTTCGTGGCCAACTTTTGCGTGAGTGGTAGGCCCAGGAGTGCAGCAATTAGTGAGCCAAGTATTGTTAGATGCGATACTCACGCTACCGACTGTGGGTACAGTCTTATCGAATGTAACGTTGCTGGCGTGGCCGCCGGTGACAGTGGATCCTCCGTTACCCGCAAGGTCTTCAAAGCCTATGCTGTAGCCGATCACTCCCGCTTGGTCACCATTGGCGGTTGTGTACCTGGCGCGCCAATTATTTGATCCAAGGTCTGTATAGGTGACCCTGTTAGAGGCAATCGCAACACCGTTAGGCTTAAATACGACTGTTGGGTTTGTTTTAATGGCTTCATCAGTAGTAAAAAGGAGGGTTACCACATCGCCAACATCTGCGTGAGCTGTGAATCCAGCGTTGTTAGATGCAATGGCTACCGCGGTGACTGTGGGGAGGGTGTTATCAAACCTAATAGTCCCACCGTTGGCTATGGTTGGCCCGTAGTTTGTGGCAAGATCGTTAAAGACTAATGTGTAGCTGACGTCGCCGTCCTGGTCGTTCGGGTGGGCGGTATATGCCGTCGTCCAATTCCTTTTATTTCCACCTGCGCTTGTGGGGGTGTTGGAAGCGGCCACATTTACTCCG
The DNA here is from genome assembly GCA_905182195.1 of Alphaproteobacteria bacterium UBA4588. Lineage (GTDB taxonomy): Bacteria > Pseudomonadota > Alphaproteobacteria > Rhodobacterales > Rhodobacteraceae > Planktomarina. The sequence goes on along the minus strand of CAJJAW010000005.1, from coordinate 17,198 downwards.
TTGCTCCTGAATATGACCGTTGGCGTATGTGTTTCTTCATCGGTAACAAAGGTGAGAGTTATAGTATCACCAGCCTTTGCTAAGGTATTGGTACTATTGTTGGAAATTATAGATGGAGTTGCGGTTAGTTCCGGATGATCAAGGTCAACTTCAACGGCACTTGAGTCAGTCGTGCTGGTTACTTGAGTTGCATCATTTCCAGCGCGATCGTTAAAGTCGAGAGTGAAGGTGACATTGCCCTCACTATCACTTGAATGAGGTGCATATTTTGCTGTCCAAGTTGTTTTATTATTAGAAAATGCGTAGATGATGTTACCCCGGTTGTGCACAACGCTACCACCGGACTTAAATACTACTGTTGGCTGCTCAAGTATTTCATTGGCTGTGAATGTAAGTATTACAAAATCATCAATAGGAACATCGTGGTCGTTCGCGAGGGTGGTTGGATTATTGGTAGATACAAGTCGTACGCTGTTAGCACCGGCAGCGATTGTGGGTGCAATCTTGTCAAATGTAACGCTGCCGGAACCGCTGGTGACCGATGTGCCTGAATTCCCCGCTTCGTCATCAAAGGAGATACTGTAAGTGACAGCGCCTTCAGTGTCATTCGCGTGGGCAGTATACTGGGCGGTCCAAGACGTCCCACTACCGCCGTAAGTAACAGAAAGAGCATTGGTAATAGCATGCCCCCCGGACTCGAACGATACTACTGGCTGGGCAATGTTTTCGTTTGCACTTATCGTAACGATTACCAGATCACCGGGTTCTGCAAAGGCGGCACAACAGCTGGCATCGGCATTGTTTGACGCTATAGCGGCACTGGCTGTCGGTGCCGTATTATCGGAGGTGACACCGCCGACTTGGCTAACCTGAGTTCCTGCAATTCCAGCTTCATTTGTAAAGTTTATAATGTAGGTTATAGCGCCGTCTACGTCGCCGCCAGCGACAATATACGAAGCATGAAATGTGTTTCCATTAGGGTTTGTAATAGAGGTGGCGTTGGTGACGGCATTACTGCCAGCAGTCTTAAATGCTACTGCTAGCGTTCCTGATGTCCCATCAGATACGATAGGCTCATTGGCAGTGAAGACGAGGGTCACTCGATCACCAGCATTCGCACGGGTGTTTGTGGCGTTGTCTGACGTGAATATATAATTACTTAGAGTGGGCGCAGTTCCATCATGAGTAACGCTGCTTGCGTTAGTTGGCCCAGTGACGTCTGTCCCAGCGTTTCCGGCGCTATCTGTAAAGGTAATAGTGTAACTCACTACCCCGTCTGTATCACTGCCCGCGGCCGTATACTTTGCCGTGTGGTCATTCCCACTGCTTGCGTAGATGATATTGAGCCGATCAGCAACAGGCTGACCATTGGACAGGAATACAACTGTCGGTGCTGCAATGGTTTCGCTAGCAGTAAAGCTGAGTGTTACTTCATCTCCATTTTTAGCTGAACTGTTTGACGTTGAGTTGTTTGATGCTACGCCAACGCTGCTAAGTGTGGGTGCGCTGGCATCAAAGGTGACACCGTTGCCAGTAAAGGTACTTGAATTAGAAGTTCCAAACGCTGTGGTCGTAAGGTTGTAGCTAATTGTGCCGTCGGTATCACTGGCGTGAGCCGTGTAGGCCGCTGTCCATTCGTTGCTTCCCAAGTGAGTGTAGGTAATGCCGCTGCCATTTCCAAGTCTGTTTTCAACAGCTGCGCCGCCCGACCGAAAGACAACTACTGGGGTATTAATCTGTACACTTGCTGTGAAGGTTAGGGTTACAACTTCACCAGCTTTAGCTAAGTTGTTGCCTGACAGTAATGTGACAGCGTTAATTGTAGGCCCAGAGCCAGTCCCGGTGGTAAAGTTACGCGTGGTTGCATTTGAGATACCGGCGTAGGCATTACCAGCCATATCGGCAACTGCAGTGTTGGGCACTTGAACATCATAACTAGCCGATGCGTTAAAGTCACTGGCTGGATTGAGCGTCATTGTTGCTCCAGAAATTGACACCTTGGACCCACCTACAGCAAAGGTTTCAGTTGATGTTCCAGTGAGATTTACTGTTATATTACCACTACCTGCAGTAATAAGTTCATTAAAATTTAGAACAATATTTGCATTCCTAGAAACCCCTGTGGCGTTATCGGCTGGAGTGCTGGTGCTGCCTACCAGTGTGGGTGCTGACTTATCAAATGTGACGCTGCCACTGCCGCTGGTTATATTTGTCCCGTTATTATCCGCAAGATCTTTGAAAACGATAGTGTAGCTTACCGCTCCCTCTGTATCACCGTTGGCGGTTGTATACTTTGCAGTATAATTTCTTGCTCCGTCGTCAGTATAGGTGACCCTGTTGGAGGCAATAGCACCACCACCACTCGTAAACGTCACTGCTTGTGGATGAACAAGAGTTTCGTTGCCAGTGTAGCTGAGGGTCACCACATTACCAGCCTTCGCTAAGGTTGGAACCGAGTTGTTGGACGCGATGCTTACGTTGCTAATTGTTGGCGCTTCGTCATCAAATACTACAGCGCCGCTACCTGTGACGGCTATTCCTGCATTGCCCGCAGTATCACTAAAGGTAATTCTGTAGGAGATGGGCCCATCTAAGTCAGTATTGGCGGTTGTATATGTCGATGTCCAGCCGGGTGCTCCACCGCTACTGGTCGCGATCCTGCTGGCGTTAATATCAATTCCACCACTCGTAAATGTCACAGTTGGCGCTGCTGCAAGTGTTTCACTTTGGTTAAAACTGAGTGTCACGGCATTACCGGCCTTCGCGTGGGTGGCGGAGTTGGCTGCATTATTTGAAGAAATGGCAACACTGTTGAGTGTCGGTAATGTCCTATCAACTACCGCACTGCCGGAGCAGGCGCCGCAACCATTGGTGATGGTTACTCCTGGATTTTCGGCATAATCTTTAAAGTCTATGGTGTAGGTGACCGGGCCGCCGGCATCACCTGCCATGATTGTATATGAATAAGTGTATACAGTTGCCGACTTTTTCTTTTTTAATAGTTTGGTCTGTTATAGCGACACCACCAGACTTAAACACCACCACTGGACGTACTATCAGATCCTCACTCTGCGTGAAGACAAGTGTCACGATATTGCCATTAATCCCAACTGTATCATCTGCTACATTGTTGGTCTCAATATCCACATTGCTGAGTGTGGGTACTACTGTTTCGTATGTAACATTGCCATCGTTTCTGCTGACGGTTGTTCCGCCAGTTCCAGAGAGATTGGTGAAATTGCTGATATTGTAGGTGATAAGACCCTGTGTATCACTGATATGAGGAACATAGGTTGCAGTATACCAATTGTTCCCATTGTGGGTCACTGTTGGAGTGGCCGCAGTGGCGTTGCTACCAGCAGTCGTAAATGTCACCGTTGGCAGGCCGGTAAGCGGGTCACTAGAGCGAAACCTAAGGGTCACCAATGGACTGGCTTGAAGCGATACATGGGTTGAGTGTGTATTGTTTGCGTTAAGGGTAAAATTGCTCAGAGTGGGCGCAGTTTTATCAAATGTAACGCTGCTTGAGTTAGTTGGTCCAGTGACGGGAACACCGCTGATACCGTGCTGGTTCGCAAAGGTAATAATGTAACTCAGTACGCCTTCCGTATCACCGCCCGCGGCCGTGTACTGTGCAGTGTAGCTATTTCCAGTGTTAGCATAGGTAATGGCGGGAGTGTGTCCAAGTCTGTTTACAACAGGCTGACCGCCGGACAGGAACACCACTGTCGGCGGCGTCTGAAGAGTTTCATTGGAAGTGTAGCTGAGTGTCACCTCATCACCAGTTTTAGCCCAACTAGTTGAAGTTGAGTTGTCTGATGCTATGGTCACGGGGCCTAGTGTGGGAGGGCTTTTATCAAACAAGACACTACTTGAATCGTCAACGTTGGTTTCAGGAGTTCCTACATTTCCAGCGGCATCGGTGAATGCGACACTGAAGGTAATTTGGCCGTCTGGGTCAGTATTGAGGGCACTATACGAAAAAGTCCAAGCGTTGCCACTGTTAGACGGCGTGACCCTGCCGGAGTTAATAGGAGTTCCACCACTCGAAAACGTCACCACTGCCGCCGAAAGCGTTTCGCTGGCAGTAAAGGTGAGGGTCACAACGTTATTATGAACTGCCAAGGTGGGGGTCGCATTATTGGAAGTTATGCTTACACTGCTGAGTGTGGGTACGACCTTCTCATTCAAAAGCACATTGTTGTTAGATTGCGTAGCTGCGGCAGCATTGTCAGCTCCGTCATAGATCGAGCTTGAGCTGGCAGGAACAACTGTTATACGTTCAGATCCATTAGCAATTCCTGCTGTGGTGAAGGTAAGTACCCACTCTGTATCTGAAGTTCTTGCGACACTATCAAATGAGGCGATCGTCGCCACGCCACCTGTAATTGAAAGTGTAAAGTCACCTGTCACTAAATTTGCAGGGCCACCACCTGTCGTGCTGAAAACGTCCTCATTAAATGTAACGGTCAGCTCAGTGTTGGCAGCATTGATAGCCGTCCCCGCAATTATCGGTAAGACTTTTTCATTTAGGCTCGCAGTGTTGTTAGATTGCACAACTGCGGCAGGATTATTAGCTCCGTCATAGATTGAGCTTGAGCTGGCTGGAACAGCTTTGATAACTTCAGATCCATCAGCAATTCCTGCTGTAGTGAAGTTAAGTACCCACTCTGTATCTGAAGTTCTTGCGACACTATCAAATGAAGCGATCGTCGCCACGCCACCTGCCATTGAAAGTGTAAAGTCACCTGGCACTAAAGGCGAAGAACCATCGGTCGTGGTGAAAACAGCCTCACTAAATGTAACCGTCAGCTCGGAGTTTGCCCCATTGATGGTGGTGCTGGTAATTGTGGGCGCCGCATGCGCAAAACCTGCACATAAAAGTGCAGCAATTGTGAAAAATAGTCTAAAAATCAAACGCATTTCTTACAACAGTTCCTCGATGTCAAAAAATTTAATACTTAACCATCTGTTTTAAAATGATTTAAATAAAAATTCTTTCGCAATAATTACCTCTGCATAAAATAAATGCACATAACGTGCCATCTAAAAGTAAGGGTCGAGGATAGTTGCGTAAGGATTTTACGTGCTGCATTTGTTCAGCGAAATCAAGGCGATGACTTGGGCTTTCGGTACGCGGGCGGTCACAGTCCAACGGAGTGGATCTCGGTATTATAAATTATGTTCCATTGCCTGATTGAACCTCAGAAATACGAAACAAGCGACGAGCCTAAAAATCCAAACAGTATTAGCGCCCTCAATTTCTGCGGGCGTGGCGTGATGAAGTTTTGAGTTAATAGATAAATATTTTCACATTACTTTATTAACTTAAATATATGTTATAAAAGTATTTAATATATTTATTATAATATATAAATATAGTCAATTAATCTACATTTTAAGTATTACGATGCTCTAGTTTTCTGATAAAACAATGGAAGGAACCCGTTTAACTAAATATGTTTAGATAGATAAATAATGAAGAAGATACCTTTTCTATTGGTCATTGGCCTTCTCAGTATGACGGCAATTGGTGCTTTTGCTGCGACACAATTTATTAAAATTTCTAAAAAAAATAATCAAATTTGCGTGGAATCAAATGGCATAGCGGATCATGAGGTGGGACGGTTCCCAAGAAAAGGAAACCCCCACAGGATTAAAACACAGAAGATCAAGTTTTGTGTCACAGCCAACCCAATCAAGGGTGATCAAGTGCGAATGGTCAGAACAGTTGGGATCGCCAAGAATGGTATAATAATTCGCCCAGGTACGGCCGATTATTATGATGCTTCATCACCACGGGGGCATAGCCGCGACAGTAGCTCGGGTTGGAACTTAGATGGAATGGGCCCTAATAACACTCTGGGGTTAGATCGCGAGAGAGCCCATGTCGATAATAGAGGGCTGTACCACTACCATGGCATTGCGCCGACTTTAGCTGCCAGCCTCTCTGACAGTCGCATCGGCTGGGCAGCTGATGGCTTTGAAATTCATTATATTGGTGATTCTGCCAAGCCAAGCTGGATACTGAAACGTGGGATGCGACCGACTGCTCCAGGGGGCAAGTATGATGGAAGTTACAATGAAGATTTTGAGTTCGTTTCTGGTTTTGGCAACCTCGACGAATGTAATGGCGCAGTATCGCAAGGCACATACAAATACTTTGCAACACATGCCTATCCCTTTTTTCCACGATGCCTATTTGGTAAAAATATAAGTAAATTTAGGTAGATATAAGGTCTGATTAGCTAAACGCGCCAAGTCACTATCCTATTATTCTGTCTGGGGTAGCTGCTCTCAAATATTAAGCTGCATGTGGGTGCTGGTCAAATTACTTATAGGCCTTCGTAAACTATTATTATTACATACCGTCCCCAGGTAATAATACATTATTTTTTATCTATAATTAACTGAATAGAATTAATAATATTATCTACTGAGTTCACTCTTTGTGTAATCATTCCTTCTACAAACAAATTTCTAAACCGTCTTTCGTAGGCTGTAATTGCTATGACAGGCTTCCCATTCGCGTAAGTGAAACCAATCTCAGCTGCTGTTCCAGAGTCGATGTCTTGACCTGTTATTAGCGCAACGGTTAGGTCTGCTTCCTTCAATGCAGTCAGGTCAGTATTAAAGATTTTATCCTTTGTGGCTTGGCTCATATTCGTGCCTTCCAACTCAGATTCATCAATCCCAGACTGATCCCTGTGGGGCAGAAAGCATTTGTAGCCGTTATCCTCTAACTCTGCAGCTATAAGTTCGAGGTAGGTTCTCTCATGGTCGTTAAACAAGGGACCTGCGATATAAATATTTTGGATCATGCGTCTACACTCACATCAGTTGGTGGAAACATTATCTTATGGTTCAAGATTTTGAAAAGCTAGCCTACTTGGCCTTCTCCAGCCACTCCCTCAGCAATACTCATTGGATAGCCTGATCCGTATCCTTGGCCTACACCATCAGTCGTCCAGCCACCAAAGTTGCTAGTAGCATAGCTGGTATCCATTGCTTTCCGGGATCAGGTGCGCGCGCTTTCAAAGGCCGCCCATGCAGCCTCGAATGCGTTAAAGTCAAAACCATTTTGGCGGGCTGGGTCGAGGATAAGCTTTTCGGTGTCCAACAGTTTATATATTGCCTTTTCTAGAATTGGCAGAAGATTGGGTGGAATAACCAACGCGCCGTGCCGATCCGCATGGATCAGGTCTCCATCGGCAACCTGCATTCCAAATACTGAGACCGTAGTTCCCACCTCTGTCACATGCACGAACCCATGACTGGGTCCAATAGAGCCTGCCACAACTGGAAAGCCATCAGGCAGATCACCAAGGTCGCGCATCACTCCGTTAGTCAGCGCACCGGAAAGGCCAAACCCTTTATGAATGTTTGTGTTAATCTCGCCCCAGTATGCGCCGATACATTCTGGAAAATCAACGTCCTCAACCACTGCTATCGCTGGACGTGACCCTTCTGCCATATGGCGATAATATGCCATTCTACGGGCTTTAATCACGTCTGGTGTCTCTGTTGGTGGGTTCACTGCCGCAATACGAGCAGTCCGGGCATAGCCCACCATAGCGGGCGCACCAGGATCCGAGGCCAGCATTGTTCCGCGCGTAAATGCATTGAAACCGCGCTTGCCTTGGGCGACTTCAATCGCGTTGCAAACGGTCGGCGTGTCTACCTTTTTCAGTAGTGTCAAAAGCGTGTCGTTCATTCAGTTCTCCAGCCAGCAGGCAAGTGCCGCATTCGTCTCTTCAGGGGATTCCAGCACTGGCAAATGCCCTGCACCTTCAATCATTTTCAATGTCGCGCCGCTAAGGCAATCGGCCATCAACGTGTGGCGCGATACAGGGCACAAAATGTCGTCTCTCCCACACAACACAAGCGCAAATAGCCGCGCATCACACATCATGCCTGGTAGTAAGACGAGGGGTGTCATCCAACCAACGCCGCGCCTTCCGAAAGAGACTTTAGTTTGGCATATGCGATGTCGGGATCAACCGCACCAAAACCGGCAAAGGTTCCAAAACCACAATCAGAGCCTGCGATAACTCGATCAGACCCAACGATCCCGGTAAAACGTTCAATACGCTGCGCCACCAATTCTGGATGCTCGACAAAGTTTGTCGTGGTATCCACCACACCTGGTACAAGAACTTTGTTATCAGGAATTTCTGACTTACGATCGCGAAAAACAGTCCATTCGTGGGCGTGACGTGGATTTGAGGTTTCAAACAGGAGGTATTGCGCTTTTGTTGACATAAGCGTCGAGAAAACAGTGTCCATCGGGATATCGCAACAATGCGGCCCCTCGTAATTGCCCCAACAGATGTGAATGCGCACCCTATCCTCTGGAACGTTTTCCAAAGCATGGTTTAGAGCTTCCACATGGGACGCGGCAACTTTCAGGAACTCTTTGTCAGAAAGGTCTTGGAACAACATGTGACGCGATAATGCTAGGTCGGGGCAATCCAGTTGAAGATCAAGGCCGGAGGCAACAATAGTTTCATATTCTTCGCGCATTGCGTCACCGAGAGCGGCTAGATATGCCTCGCGTGTTTTGTAGTAATCGTTTTGCAGGAACAGAGAAATAACGCCTGGCGATGCCGCGTTCATAAAGCCACGATTGACCCCGTGGTTCGCCATCGCATCCTTAAGATTGTTGATGTCTTTGTGCAATTCGCCTTGGCCCTTTGACTCCACGGCACCTGTGCACATTGGGCGCGCATATTGAGGGGTCCCACCGTCGTCAGCCAGGCGTTTTAAAAACCCTGGGAACATTTTTAAATCTGCTGGCGCATTGCGGGGACTGTCACCAGAAAACCCTGTGTAGCGGTCCTTAACGTAAGTGGCGTACGAGATTTTTGAGGTCTCGCCATCGCTGACAATATCGATACCGGCCTTGACTTGTTTCGCTACAGTTTCATCAACTGCTAAGGTCATGGCCGCGTCAAAAGCCGCTTGGTCATAAGGTTGCTCATTTTCGCGCGCAAAAATGAAATCAACAATATCTTGGGTTCGTGGCAAGCTGCCAACATGTGAGGTCAGGATTTTAGTCATGGTGATTCTTTCCAATTCAGCTTGGGTGCGTTGTTATTTTCCAGTCCAGGTTGGTCCCGCTGGATCGTCGTTGGAAACAACACGATAAAGGCTTGCTTCGCCTGTCATCGAGGGTTGCAGCGTGTGCGTGAAACTGGCTGGCAGTAAACATGTGTCCCCTGGGTTCAATGTCGATGACCCACCGTCCCAAGACAACTTCCAGTATCCACGCATCGGCATCAAAACAACGGAATGATCAATAGAAATGGACGTATTTTTCAAAGACCCGCGCGTAATGAATTCGACGTCAAAGCCAGGCTTGTCTGGCAGGATCGCATCGACGCCAATGACTTTGACAGGTAGTTTTCCGGCCAACCCCATCAGATCAAGATAACGCGCAACATGGCGTGGAATCACGTCCAAAGCGGCAGGTTCGGCTATTTTGGCAAGCTCTGCATCGCTCAGAACGGGCATGGGTTTCACGCCCTCGGGCAATGTAGCCCCTTGTTTAGTATCATATAATTTCCCGTTTTCGGCAAGAATTAGCCCATGCTCAGCAGCGTCTTGGATCACCTGAGGGGCCCAAGTCACGCCGCCACCAGCATCGTCGCCGCCCAGCACAGCCATAATCATTCCGTAATCGGTGCCAATGTTCTCAAACCCGCGAAAAATATCAGTTGGGATATTAATAATATCACCTTCTTCCAGTGTGACCTCGCCGGCATCGCCCCAACGCCCCCAAAAGAAACGCCAACGCCCCTTCAGGACGAAGAACACTTCAGCTGTAGTATGACTGTGTAACGAGTTGCGGCATTTGGGCGGCTGGCCTGCGGCTCCAATGTTGAAGCCAGGCGTGTCGTTAATGTGCACGTGTTGGTCGACACTTTCACTTACACCACCACCAATAATCGTGAAGTTTTCCTTCTGATCACTGCCCGGTGTATGGGCGTCGATAAAGGCTGTTTTGCAAGGGATCAGATCGCCATAGCGCACGATCCGGTTTTCCATTTCGGCTGGTGTCATTGAATCATCCTGTCTTCAGCGCGATCTGTTTCCAGATCGAAGTTTCGTCAAATAAAGTGTATTCGCGGCGGATGCCCCATGGACCAAACTCAACATGGCTTGCTCCCATTACGTGAACTTCAGCGCCTGAGGGTTTACCGAATGCTCCCCAACCATCGTGTTTGCCTGTTAGGCTCCAACGGATAGCCGCGCGGGGCGACATCATCGGGTCTTCCCGTCCGATTTGATGGTCAATTGTAAAGGCAGCAGATGGGAAGGCTGCCCGCAGCCCAATCCAAAATTCATCAACACCATCGGTGGACAGTAGTTCCTTTCCACCAGGGTAAAACCCTGTCACTGCACGGTCATATTCTGCAGGAATAACGCCCAAGTCTGCACCCATAATGCGGTTCAGGATATCCCCGTATTTTGCACCCCAAGCGTTATCATTCCCACGGCCTGTGTATGGCCCGACCTTGTCAATGGCGGGATGAAAGGGCTGCACACACTTGTCAGCGCCACCCTCACGCACAATCAAATCATAGGCATACTCTTTTGGATCCCAGCCAAGTTGACGGACAACTGCCCCCTGATCGCGAATGAGCCATTCGTCGTTTATTTGGTTATTAATTGCGTGACAGTCTGCAATAACACGGTATTGAAGTTTTTTGCCTGTGGCCTTGCCGTAGACACCATCTCCCAGATGTGTTGCCGTGGTGAGGATGCGGTGTGAAGACAACATCCCGTCTTCTGGAGATCCTGACCAAATCACGTCCTCACCAAGCAACCGTCTGTCTGGAAATTCTGCGAGCGTTGCCATCGTTGCACCAATAACACCTTCATTTCCAAAGACAATTGAACCTGGAGAACGCACTGGGATCTCCTTTGCATAGTAGTGATGCAATGTCGCAATGTTTCGTTGTTCCCAAATTTCTTGGGTAATCCCTAAAATGTAGTCGGGAAAATCGGTGAAACAATCTGAGAAACCTTTCATGAGGTCCATCCTTCTGGAATTTTGGCAGAGCCACGCACCACAAGTGGGCTGTCCACTTTGATATGGTGTGGTTCGGACGCAGGGTTGCTAATTTTATCGACTATGAGGGCTACAGTTTCTTGGACCATGACATTGGCGCGTTGGCGCACTGTGGTCAGGTCATAAGCAGCCCATGCTGCTGGTGGGACGTCATCATAACCAATCACGCTGACATCTTCTGGAATGCGCAAGCCCAGTTCGCTGCGAATGACATCCATCACCGCGAAGGCCATGTGGTCAGTGGCAACAAAAACGGCATCAGGGCGGGTAGGGGTGTCAAACATTTTACGCGCAGCGTCTTTGGCTCCGACTACAGTAAATTTCCCCAACTCGTGTGCCGCAAGGGGCAGGCCCGCTTGGGTCAATCCATCGCGAAAACCTGCTTCGCGATCGCGCTGTGTCGATGCGCCTTCCCAGCCACCGATATATCCGATGCGCTGGTGCTGGCCGGCTGCAAAGAATGCAGCAACTGATTGTCCACCTGCAAAGTTGTTGGACGTGACAGCCGAATGGTCGGTCGTATCCTGTGACCTGTTGAACAGGACAACAGGAACACCAGCCGCTGCACAACGGGCGGTCAAATCATTAGAGATACCAACGCTGGCGGTAATAATTCCATCGACCTGATAGTCTAACAATTCGTCGATTACTTGATCCGTTGATTGCGTATCGTTTGAAGCCATGAAAACGAGAACGTGGTATCCCTCTGCCTGCAATGAGTTCGATAGTTTTTCAAGTGCTAGAGGATAAAAATAGTTGTCCAAATAGGCAACGATTAACCCTATGATACGGCTTTTTCCTGTGATCAAGGACCGCGCCAAAACGTTAGGTCGATATCCAAGTTCAAGGGCAGCTTGACGCACCTTCAATTCGGTTTTCGGACTGACAGACGCGCCTTTGGTGAAAACACGACTGACTGCGGACTGACTAACACCGGCACGCTGGGCAACTTGGAACGATGTGATGCGATCAGCCAGCTGTCCATCCTCCGTCAACAAGAACGTGGGTGCCCGTCACCATCGAAGACGCGCCAGAGGCCAGGTACAACGCAGCCCCCATGATGTCTTCAACTTCGCCAACGCGGCCAAGTTTGATCTTATCGTTGATCCACGCAGCACGGACTGGATCATCCAAGGTGGCGGCAGTCAAAGGTGTTCGAATGAAGGTTGGACAGATTGTGTTAATCCTGATCCCCAATTCACCCCACTCAATCGCCATGCTTTTGACCATACCCTCAAGGGCGTGTTTGGACGTGCAGTACACCGTACGGTCAAAGCCGCCCACATGACCCATTTGCGATGAGATGTGGATGATCGACCCTTTAATATTTGCAGCTTTCATAGCTTTGGCTGCATAGGTGGACAAGAAATACGCCGAGCGTAAATTCACGTCCATAACAGCATCAAAATCCTCTGGCTGGGTCTCAAGTGCAGGCTTGTGGCGGGCAAGACCAGCTGAGTTTATGATAATGTCAAACGGGTCGGCCAACACTGCCTTCAAAGCGCCCAGATCTGATTGATCCAAAACCAACGCTTCAGCGCCCAAGCTTTTGTTTTTCATGGCGTCTACGGTTTCGTTCAGGCGATCTGCGCCACGTGCGGCACATACAACCATCGCACCAGCTTCGGCCATTGCCACAGCGCAGGCTTGGCCAATGCCAGAGGATGCACCGGTGACCAACGCGCGCATGCCTTTTAACGAAAGTGACGGTGTCGTTGGTAGTTTCACAGTCGGCCTCCGATAGGGAAATTCAAAGGTCCGATGTTCCGCGCTTTATTGAATTCGCGCAAGCGTGCAAACACGTCAACGCCTAGTTGGCGGTAAACATCAAGCAGATCAATAAGAACCCAGTTCTCCCGAATTTTGTCACCATCCAAACGCCAGAAATCCAAGGATCGCATTTCAATCTTCTGATCATTGGGCGCAATACCCATCCATCCTGGATCAGTTACAGTTTGAACCATATTTGGCCATCCAGTGACGGCGACATAATCACCTTCGGCGAAAAAGTGGGAAGTTGTTTCATCGGGAAACTGCCCACGATCTGGCATTGCGTTTAGAAAGGGGATTTGATGCCAATGGCGAAAGCCAGAAATGCCACGCGCAGTACCGATGCCCGCTGGCCCGTACCATGTCATCTTAAGATGCCAAAAGCGTTCAAGTTCCATTGCTTCAACAGGTTCGGCAGGATGACGCACCAACGCGGCCAGCATTTGTAGCACATGAGTTTGGCAGAAATGCGCGCGATCCTCTCGATCGGTTGCGTCCAGCAATCCGTCTTGGGTGATTGGGCCAGGGGTATGCCATTCACGACCCAGACTTGGAACCATTGGCCATGCATTGGCCTGCATCATTAGTTCTGGAATGTCCCAGATCGCTTGAACCTCAACAATTTGTCCCCCCACAAAACGGTAAAACTCGTGAAACCTCATATGTGCGAGATGGCCCGTCGGTGGGATATCTAGAAAGGGGGCCGCAAAGGTTCCAATGTAAGAGCCACAACATCCAATCCAATCGTTGCCCTCAGGGGTTTTGCCGCTGACAAGGATTGTATCGCGCCGCTCAAGGTCAGGCATGGATTCGTACAAGGGCGCAAAACAAGTATCGTAAAGCGCCTCTGCTGCAAGATCCCCAAAAGGTTGACACATGTGAACAATCGCGTCCGGTGCCATGAGCTGTTGCAGCGCGGCTCGTACAGTCGCTTCGTCAAAATCACGCAATGCCGCCAGCAGCGGTTGGATTGCTTTGGTATTGCTACGAGTGACGTTCATTTAATCTTTCAAATCCCGATAAGGCGCGCCTGTGCCGTATGGGACGTTGATCCCACCATAGCGGCGTACGCGAACGTTGCATTGCTCAGCATGACCTACAAACCCCTCAAGCATACAGAGGCGGCTGCCGTATTCGCCAACCAGCGTTGCGGCTTCGTCTGTAGTAATCTTTTGGTATGAATGGGTCTTCAGGAATTTCCCAACCCAAAGCCCGCCCGTGTAGCGACCAGCCTTTTTGGTTGGCAACGTGTGGTTCGTACCGATCACTTTATCCCCATTTGATACGTTCGTGCGCGCCCCCAAGAAACAAAGCACCATAACAGGTCATGTGCTCCAAAAACCAATCGTCACGATCTGTCATGACTTGTACATGCTCAGACGCGATATCGTCAGCAACTGCCAGCATTTCGTCATAGGTATCACATAAAATGACTTCACCGTAATCCGCCCAGCTAACAGATGCAGTATCCGCAGTTGGAAGGATTTTGAGCAAGCGATCGATTTCGCGCAGCGTGTCTTCGGCCAATTTACGCGAATTGGTCAGCAGTACGGCGGGGCTGTTATAACCATGCTCCGCTTGCCCCAAAAGGTCGGTCGCACATAACTCACCATCAACGGTGTCGTCAGCAATCACCATCGTCTCTGTTGGGCCTGCAAACAAATCAATGCCCACGCGACCAAACAACTGGCGTTTGGCTTCAGCGACAAACGCATTGCCCGGGCCGACAAGCATATGAACAGGTTCGATTGTTTCAGTGCCAATGGCCATCGCACCAACGGCTTGGATACCGCCCACGACGTGGATTTCATGTGCACCACCAAGGTGCATGGCTGCGATCACTGCGGCGTTGGGTTTACCGTTAAAGGGTGGGGTGCAGGCAATGATCCGTGGAACGCCTGCAACTGTGGCTGTGGCCACAGACATATGGGCCGAGGCAACCATCGGGAACTTACCGCCTGGAACATAACAGCCAACCGATTGAACGGGGATGTTCTTGTGACCTAGAATGACGCCAGGCATTGTTTCAACTTCGATATCTAGCATGCTGTCGCGCTGGGCTTGTGCAAAATTGCGCACCTGTTCTTGGGCGAACTTAATATCTGCCAATTCGCGATCCGAAAGGGACGCGATCAGACCCTCAATTTCCGTTTGTGACAGCTTGAAGGATGCGGGCGTATAGTTGTCAAACTTGGCTGATAGATCACGCACAGCTGCATCGCCGCGCAGCTCTATATCTTTCAAAGTGACTTCGACGACAGCTTTGGTTTTAGCGTCATCTTCAGCCCGCTCTACGTCTGGTTTTCCGCGTTTTAGGTATTCTACTGCCATCAGTCTTTTCCTGTTTCTGTCGTAGGAGAGGGTGGCGTTTTCTCACCACGGTCATAGGCTTCCCAGCCATGGCCGTTGAAAACATCCACGCCCAATTGCACAAGGACGTGTGGAAAATCAACCATCACCCAGTTGTCGGTAATTTTGCCATTTTCCACCTTCCAAAAATCCATGTAGCGAATTTCAATCCGCTTGCCCGAGGCCTCGACACCCATAAACTTGCCCGAGTGTAAAGCCTCTTGCCGTCCAAATGCCGCGGCCCATTCGCCCATGTAAAGGCGCGCCTCATCAACGCAAACCTTATCCGAGAATGCGGCTTGGAACGGCTTTTGCCAGTTTTCCTGGAATTCCTTGATACCAGCTTTCGTTCCACAGCCTGTGTTGCCCATCCAGCTAAACCCTTGACTGAAAAACTCACCAATATCCGCAATGCGGTGGTCGTTGAGACCATCAACCATACCTTCGATAACCGCGCGGGTTTCAGCCGTTTTGGACATGTCTGTGTCGCGCGACAATACGGCTTGTTCTGGGCGTGCTCCGCTCATCCTTTGACGGCTCCTGCTGTTAGGCCACTTACGATTTGGCGTTGGAAAAATAGGATCAAGACAAACAATGGTGCAGTTGCAGAAACAACTGCGGCAACTGCAAACATGATGTTTCCCTCAGTCTGGGTTGTTCCCAAGAAACTGGCGATTTTTGGCACCATCGTCTGGTTTGCTTGGCTTAGCAATGTCGCGGTCACGGTGAAGTCATTGTAGGCTAGCAAGAAGGAAAATAAGCCTGTCGTGACAACGCCTGGCCACATGACCGGCACAATGACATGACGAAATGCTTGAAAACGTGTGCAGCCATCAACCATTGCACTTTCGTCTAGGTCTTTGGGAATGTTTAGGAAAAAGCTGTGCAACATCCAAAGGGTGAAGGGTTGATTAATTGCCACCATCACGATGATCGCAGTCGGTAAGTGTCCCCAGAGGTTCCATTCAAAGAACGGCAGGAGATAGCCAGATACTAAAGTGATGTGGGGCATGGCACGAAATACCAAGGCGAGCATCAACAGATAGAACGCATATTTCTTGCCTGAGCGGGCGAGGGCGTAGCCCCCAAGGGTACCAAGTGTCAATGAGATGATAACCACAGAAACCACGACGATGCTGGTGTTAACCGCGGCAAGCCCAAACTCTTTGGTAACCCAAGCGCCGTAATACCCATTGCCTGTGAGAGTACCGCCCGTTTCGATTTGTGTGCGCACGCCATAAACTGCGTTGGTCCAATCGGCCTTCGAGAAGAAGTCGCCCTGTACCTTGAAAGACCCCCAAAGCGTCCAAAGGAACGGAAAGCCTGCGGCTATGATCCAGACCAGGACAAGGCCCCAGATGACCGTACTCAAAACAGGTGAACGGCGATGAACGATATCTGACATCATACCACCTTCTGATTAAAGTCGCGCCAAGTGCGGATCAGCACTGGAATAAGCAGGATGCTCACACCGATAATTGTTAGGACAGAGGTAGCACCGGCTGAGCCAAAGAACTGGCTCTCAGTGCCAACAAGGTCGTTGTAGATAATCCACGACAAAGAAGTGGCACTGGCTTGGGCCGAAAAGCTGACGATCGGCTCAAAGACGCGGAAGTTGTCCATCAACTGGATCAGAGAAATGAAGACCGTAAGCGGCATCAAATGAGGCAAGACAACATAGCGTGTCCGCTCCCAACGCGAGGCCCCATCAATCATAGCTGCTTCCATTGTGTCGGCAGGCACTGTCTGTAGCCCCGCATAGAAAACGATGAACGCGAAGGGCGCAGAGTGCCATACCCCGTAAACCATAAGCATAATCCAAGTAAGGGTAGGGGATGCTTTCAGTGATAGATCTGGATCATCAAATATCCGTTGCAGCGTCGCGCCTAAGATACCGTTGGCATCAATCATCCAGAACAAGATCAACGATCCAATCAGGGGTGTCACTATCATCGGTAATAGGGAGATAAAAATCGTTGGCCCTTTGATCCTCTTTGGCAATGTG
>CAJJAW010000004.1 GCA_905182195.1 Alphaproteobacteria bacterium UBA4588 | reverse complement strand
CAAAATACCAAGGCATAAGAAAAATAGAGACTGTGAAAGAAGAGGCACCATCTGCGTTGTTATCAAAAGTAGCGCCCCACCCACTCCTAAAAACCAGCGGTGATCAAATAGTACTTGGTGTGCAGCGGTAAAACCTTGGCGAAACGCCTGCCAACTATTTGCAATCAATGTGGGTAAAATCAAAATACCCAGCGCCATGTCAGGGCTCATAAAAACAGTCATGCCAGTAATAAGGATCATAGGCATTCCAAAGCCAACAATGCCCTTAACAAAACCTGAAAGCAACGCTATTATGGTAATCAAAATTAGTATATTTGGCGAACTTAGGCTGAGGGTTTCATTCATTTTTTAACCATAGCTGCTCCTCCAAACCACCGCACGCCAATTCGACTGCGACATAATACTTCAAAATAGCTTTTTCTTTTGAATGAAAGTTGTGCTGTGGTCTTAAACGCCCTAAACCACATCCAATTCAATCAACTAAACTAAGCTTGGTACGACAAGAAATAGGATATATCTATGACAACAACAGTAATTTTGCCCAATCTGTTAACCCTCACCGCGCAGGCTGTGACTGCAGCAGAGGAAGTATGTAGCATCGCTAAAGACAAACTGTTGAATTTAGTCAGCGCAAAGGGCAAGGTCATAAATGCTCTGGTTGATGATCATCAAACTGCGGCCCATGGCTTTGCTTGGGTGGCCACTTACGTTGAAAGCTTACGACAGATGCAAAGGTGGGCGGAAGCTTTGACTGTATCGCAACAGTTTAGCGAAGTCGAACAATTGATCCATCAAATCGCTTTTGGAGAATATTTGTGCCAGCTGTCTGGTGGCATTCCAATGAACCAAGGAGAAATCATACGTCTCCAAGACATTGGCTTGACCCAGAAGGACTTAGCTCCTCTGAGTAGCCCAGCCCCAAACCTACTTGCAGAATCTGGCAACACACAAGTTGCCCGTGTCCGGCTTGTCGTGCTCATGCAGGAGCGTGAAGCGGACACCATATTGGGGGTCTCTGGCCTAGATGAAGAATTGGAAATGATCCGAGAGCAATTCCGACGTTATGCGGTAGAAAAAATAGAGCCAGTAGCTCACGAGTGGCACCTTAAGGATGAATTGATCCCTCTGGAGGTGATCGATGAATTGGCTGAAATGGGCGTATTTGGCCTAACAATCCCAGAAGAATACGGCGGTTTTGGACTATCAAAGGCCTCAATGTGTGTGGTCAGCGAAGAACTCTCACGCGGCTACATCGGAGTAGGTTCCCTTGCCACGCGTACTGAAATAGCTGCCGAATTGATCCTCGCAGGGGGAACAGAGGAGCAAAAACTAAAATGGCTACCAGCCTTGGCCACCGCTGAAAAATTGCCAACAGCCGTATTTACGGAGCCAAATACTGGTTCTGATTTAGGAGCGCTGCGCACACGTGCTGTGCCAAAGGGTACAGATTGGACTGTGACTGGCAACAAAACATGGATCACCCACGCATCACGAACTCATGTTATGACGCTGCTTGCTCGCACAGATCCTAACACCAAGGATTATAAAGGTCTGTCGATGTTTTTGGCTGAAAAAACGCCTGGTACTGATGAGATCCCCTTCCCCAGCGAAGGAATGACTGGTGGTGAAATTGAGGTTTTAGGATATCGAGGCATGAAGGAGTACGAAATAGCCTTCGATAACTTCCCCGTAAAAGGCAAAAATCTGCTTGGAGGGGAAACTGGTAAGGGCTTTAAGCAGCTTATGGAAACTTTTGAGAGTGCCCGTATCCAGACCGCGGCGCGTGCTGTGGGTGTGGCCCAGTCCGCGCTAGACCTTGCCTACCGTTATGCAATGGATCGCAAACAGTTTGGAAAATCTCTGATTGACTTTCCAAGGGTGGCCAACAAGCTGGCCATGATGGCTGTTGAGTTGGTTGTGGCGCGTCAATTGACTTACTTTAGTGCATTTGAAAAAGATCAAGGTCGTCGCTGCGATATTGAGGCGGGCATGGCCAAGCTTTTAGGCGCTCGCACGGCTTGGGCTGCCGCAGATAATGCGCTGCAAATTCATGGTGGCAACGGGTTCGCTCTTGAGTATAAAGTGAGTAGAATTCTTTGCGATGCGCGTATTTTAAACATTTTTGAAGGTGCCGGTGAAATACAAGCTCAAGTTATTGCACGACGTCTCCTGGGTTAGTCTCCGCGATCGTATTCATGAAAACAAAATAAACCCAGCCAGCTTTTAACGGTGAGGACCTCCAAATGAGTTTTTTTAGCGAGTTGGTATCAACTATATTCGAGCGGCGGTACCAAAAGGTACTGCTCAAAGAGACCGAAGGCAAGACGACGGTCGAACTTGCAGACGCACTGTTGGGCAGCATTGGAGAAGTGTCGGGGGCTACCTTAGCGCGCAGCATTCTAGATCGCTATGCAGTCATGACACCAAACGAAAAATTAGCCTTCTTTGAGTTCATGACAGATAAACTCGAAATTGATCCTGAGTATGTCATCAAAGCGTTGAACGCCTTTAAAATTGATCCTAATAAGGCAACCTACCAGGCTTTTGCCGAGGCGAGTGAGCCAAAACGGCAAGAGCTTGCGCGAAGGTTAAACCAAGTTCCTGGAGCCACTGGCCAGCTTGTGAAGCTTCGCAAAGATCTGTTAGTAATGATTAAAGATCGCCCTAAATTGGGTCCGTTAGATGTTGATTTAAAACATCTATTTTCATCATGGTTCAATCGTGGATTTTTGGTTTTGCGCCCAATAAACTGGAGCAGCCCCGCGGATATTCTTGAAAAGATAATCGCCTATGAAGCCGTGCATGCAATCCACAGTTGGGACGATTTACGGCTTCGTTTAAAACCAACTGATCGGCGTTGTTTCGGGTTCTTCCATCCCTCAATGCCCGATGAGCCTTTAATTTTTGTTGAAGTTGCCCTAACCAAAGGCATTCCAAACTCAATCCAAGAGCTGCTTGCCGATGAGCGTGACCCAATAAACGCCGCAGATGCAGATACAGCTGTTTTCTATTCCATCTCAAATTGCCAGGCAGGGTTGGCGGGCATATCCTTTGGCAACTCCCTTATCAAACAGGTAGCCTCTGACTTGGCTACAGATTTACCAGGCATATCGACCTTTGTAACCCTGTCACCTATACCCGGTCTGAACCGCTGGCTGGAGACTTCCAAGCTTGCAGATGCGAATCTTGGCCAAGATAAAGCCTTGGCAGCTCACTATCTGCTGAAGGCTAAAAAGCCAGACGGGATGCCACTCGATCCTGTTGCCCGCTTTCACCTCGGAAACGGCGCAAAGGTGCATGCGGTGCATACGCAGGCAGATACATCTGAAAATGGTTTAAAACAATCGAATGGGACAATGGTAAACTATCTTTACGATCTATCTCAAATTTCTCAAAACCATGAGAAATTTGTGAGTGATAAGACGGTAGTCGCCTCAGCCCTTGTAAAAACACTCAGTACTGCAGTGAAGACAAAAGTAAAGGAAGCTAGAGATGGCTAATCCACTATATGACGCCCTGTTTGGGCGGCACCAAGGTCAGATGACAACCTTTATCCAACTGTCTGATAACACAGTTACGACACATGCCGCGTTTTTAGAGTTGGCTGCACAATACGCACATGTTTTTACTAAACTTGGCCTTGAACCTGGAGACCGCGTTGCCGTTCAAATTGAGAAGTCCTTACAATCCATTGCGGTTTACGCGGCCTGTACGCAAGCTGGTCTGATATTTTTACCGCTGAACACTGCCTACACGGCAGAAGAAATTTCCTATTTCGTTCATGACAGCAAGGCGCGTATTGTTCTGTGTGACAGTAAGAACGCAGAGCTATTAGAGCCCATTTCCATAGCTGCCGGTGCAATCTTGGAGACGATGGACGCGGCTGGCCAAGGTAGCTTTTCCCAACAAGCTACAGAGATGCCGACCAAGTTCCAAACAGTGGTGCGCTCCAAAGATGATTTGGCCGCTTTTCTGTATACTTCTGGAACCACCGGGCGGTCTAAAGGGGCGATGCTCACGCAAGAAAACCTATTATCTAACGGTCAGGTTTTAACGACAGAATGGGAATTCACAGCCTCGGACGTTTTGTTGCATGCCTTACCAATTTTTCACACTCACGGGCTGTTTGTCGCCACCAATATTGCTCTACTAGCAGGCTGCAAAATCCTATTTTTACCCAAGTTTGATCTTGATGTGATCATTGATATTTTGCCGCAGGCCAGCGTTATGATGGGCGTTCCGACCTTCTATACCAGACTTCTGGACGACCCACGCTTCACTAAAGGTCTCACCCAGCATATGCGCCTGTTTGTGTCAGGCAGCGCCCCACTGCTTACTGAAACTCATTTGCGGTTTGAATACATAACTGGCCACCATATCTTGGAACGCTACGGTATGACCGAAACCAATATGAACACTTCCAACCCCTACAGAGGCGAACGCCGCGCCGGTACTGTTGGCTTTCCGTTGTCGGGCGTTGAGTTAAAAATTACTGACAGTGCCACTGGCGCAACCTTGCCCCAGAACGAGGTTGGTCAAATTGAAGTACGCGGGCCAAATGTGTTCAAAGGCTATTGGAACATGCCAGAGAAAACTGCGGAAGAGCTGCGCGAAGACGGTTTTTTCATCACAGGCGATTTGGGCCAAATTGATGCGGACGGATATGTGCATATTGTTGGGCGCAACAAAGACCTGATTATCTCAGGCGGCTACAACATCTACCCTAAAGAAATCGAATTACTACTAGACATACAAGAAGGTGTCCTGGAAAGCGCCGTTGTGGGCGTGCCTCACCCAGATTTTGGTGAGACAGTAATTGGGGTCTTGGTGGCAGATACTGGCGCAGAACCAGACTTGGAGGCGATAAAGCAAACCATAGCCACCTCCCTGGCACGATTCAAACAACCCCAAAAGCTTATTCTACTGCAAGAATTGCCACGCAACACGATGGGAAAAGTCCAAAAGAAAGCACTCCGTGAACAATTTTCGGATTTATTTGCAACTAAATAGGGACCTTTCTACCCTGCCCCGCCTGGCGCAAGGCAGCCTATAGCTTGTCACTAACGGTGCGTATCAGAGGTACCGATTTACGATATTTTCAAGGCGCTCTTGGCGTCCGGACCGCGGTTCGGGATTGATGTCCTGCGCAGTGACTTGAGCAGCAATAGCGCTTAGATCACTCTGCATAAGCGCCTTGCCTTCATCTGCGTCCCAGTCCGCGTAGCGCATGACACGCTCCGCTTCTAGCTTTCCATCTTCTAGCATCTTTGCCGCAGCTTTTAGCCCCGCCGCACAGACATCCATAGCCCCTACATGTCCCAAAATTAGATCTTCCGCATCCAATGATTGCCGGCGTAGCTTAGCATCAAAGTTTGTACCACCCGTTGTAAAACCCCCAGCCCTAAGGACCTCATAATAAGCCAGCGCTGACTCAGGCACATTGTTTGGAAATTGGTCTGTATCCCAACCAGACTGGTAGTCATTGCGGTTCATATCAATCGACCCAAAAATTCCAAGCGCGCGCGCAAGTGCAAGCTCATGCTCAAATGAATGTCCCGCAAGGATCGCGTGGCCCTGCTCAATGTTGACCTGAACCTCTCCCTCAAGCCCAAAGTCCTTCAAAAACCCATAGACGGTTGCGACATCGTAATCATATTGGTGCTTGGTCGGCTCTTGCGGCTTTGGTTCGATCAAGATAGCCCCTTTGAACCCAATTTTATATTTATAATCAACAGCCATCTGAAGCATCCGCCCCGCCTGCTGCCGCTCACGCCACATATCAGTGTTGAGCAATGTCTCATAGCCTTCACGCCCCCCCCACAAGACATAGTTTTGGCCCCTAAGCCGGTGCGTCGCGTCCATACAGGTTTTAATGGTGGCAGCACTAAATGCAAACACCTCTGGATCCGGATTGGTAGCAGCCCCAGACATGAACCGGCGGTGCGAAAACAAATTAGCCGTGCCCCAGAGCAATTTAGTTTCTGAGGTTTCCATTTTGCTGGCAAAGTACTCCACAACCTCTTCCAGATTGCGGGTGTTTTCTGCAAAATTTCGCCCCTCAGGCCGCACATCGGCATCATGAAAGCAAAAGAAAGGCACGCCCAGGATATCAAACATCTCAAACGCTGCATCTGCCTTAAGTTTAGCCAAATCCATCTCAGATCCGAACCACGGGCGCTCAAACGTACGCCCCCCAAAGGGATCACCACCCTCCCACGCAAAGGAATGCCAATAGGCAACTGCAAACCGTAGGTGCTCTTTCAGAGTTTTGCCCAACACAACTTCATCGGGATTATAATGACGAAAGGCAAAGTCATTTTGTGACTCTGGACCTTCATATTTGATGGTAGGAATGCCTTTAAAAAAGTCAGTCATCAGAAACCTCTATGTTAGCGTTTTAAGAGCCCTGTAGGCCGCACGATATGAGCTTAAGCCAGATAGGAAATCATCCTGCAGTGAGGGGACCGGGTCGACCACACGTACAATTTTTGGTGCGGTGGCCACATCCGAAGGCAAGCCCCCAGCTGCCATCATGCCCAGCCGCGCCGCCCCAAATGCCCCGCCAAAATCGCCAGATATGGGAATACTAATGGATAAACCGAGTGTGGTAGCAATCGCTTGGATCCAATATTCAGATTTTGAGCCACCACCGACAGCAAGCAACCGTTCAATTTTAGTACCTGTTGAAGTTAGTGCATCAAAGCTGTCGCGAACCGCGAACGCTACACCTTCAATGACTGCACGTGTCATCGCGCGGCGATCAGTACCATGATCAAGGTTTAGAAAAGAAGCCCTAATGGCGGCATCATTATGTGGCGTTCTCTCGCCGCCAAGATAAGGTAAAAACATCGTATTTGAGGGAGCTTGAAGTGGGCCAAGCTCGGCAGTCATATGCTCAGGGGTAGCCCCTAGCACCCGACCAAACCAGTTCATCGCATCCGCGGCAGCGAGGATGACCCCCATCTGATGCCAGGTATCAGGCAGCGCATGGCAGAAGGTATGCACTGCACTTGCCGCATCGGGTTGATAGGTATCTGATGCCGCAAACAGTACGCCAGATGTCCCAAGGCTCACAAAGGCATCACCAGCTCTGACCACACCCACACCAATGGCGCTGGCGGCATTGTCGCCACCTCCACCCGCAATGACCACGCCCGTTGGTAATCCCCACCTACTGGAAAGCGTGCCACGCAATGTCCCAGACGCCTCAGAGCCTTCAACCAGCCGCGGCATATTTGATCGACGCAGACCTGTGGCGGCCAGCAAATCATCGGACCAATCGCGTCTTTCCACATCAAGCCAAGAGGTTCCAGCGGCATCAGACATCTCTGCCACGTGTTCCCCGCTCAACCACAAGCGCAGATAGTCTTTCGGCAATAGAACCTTGGCCAATTGCGCAAAGATGTCCGGCTCATGGGTGCGCACCCATGCAAGTTTGGGCGCGGTAAATCCTGGGAATACTATGTTACCAGTTAAGCGGCGAAATATTGGGTCCCCGTCAAGTTGAGCTGCCTCTAGCGCTGAACGGGTGTCGTTCCACAGTATGCAAGGCCGCAGCACCATGTCACTTGAATCCAGCAAGGTTGCGCCATGCATGTGACCAGAAAGGCCAATCGCACGCACTGCACCCAAATCAATTTGACTGGCTAATGCCACCATAACGGCCTCAGCGGCATCAAGCCAATCTTGCGGCTGGTGTTCTGACCAGCCATCATGCAGTCGAGCCACCTGCAAAGGCGCTATGGCCTCCGCACAAATATTTTGGGCATCGTCAATGACGAGGCCCTTTAAACCTGAAGTCCCAAGATCGAGACCAATAAACATCGCTTAAACGGCCACTTTAGGGTTTTTTCCCAAAATGATCATCGATAGAATGTCATCTTCTGTGACATCTTCTACACGCTCAGTTCCAACCAAAAGACCGTTTTTCATCACGCTGGCACGGTCACAGAGCTTCATCACATTGTGAATGTCATGCTCAATAAGAAAAATGCCAAGTCCCTGCTTTTTCAGCTCTTGGATAAGCTCAGCAACCATTTCAGTTTCCTGCGGGCCCAATGCGGCGGTCGGCTCATCCATAATGAGGATTTTGGCGTCAAAGTACACCGCGCGGGCAATCGCAACAGACTGGCGTTGACCACCCGACAGCGCGGATACCGGAACATTAAATTTTTGAAAGTTGGGATTAAGGCGCGCCATAATTTTGCGAGTTTCCGCCTCCATCCTGCTTTCGTCCAAAAAGCCACCAGATCCAATAAGTTCCCGGCCAAGAAACAGATTAGACGCCGCATCAAGATTATCCGCTAGGGCAAGGGTCTGATATATTGTTTCGATATTTTGGTCGCGCGCATCGCGAGGGTTATTAATAGTAACCTGCTTGCCGTTAATATGCACTTCTCCAGAGTCAGCCTTGTAGGCTCCAGACAAACATTTGATCAATGTTGATTTACCCGCCCCATTGTGCCCCAGAAGGCCCACAACCTCACCAGGATATAAATCAACGCTGACCTGATCTACCGCTTTAATACCGCCAAATGCGATCGAGATGTCTTTCAACTCGACCAGAGGAGTGCCTGTGTTGGTCATAATATGTCTCCTCACTTAACGCGTTTATTGTAAAGAATGTCGAGATAGACTGCGAGCACTAGCACAACGCCAACGACAATTCGCTGAATGGCGCTGTCAAATCCAATTAACACCATGCCAGATTGTAGGCTTTGCATCACTAATGCGCCAAGAATGGCTCCATAGATTTTACCAACCCCACCAGCCAATGATGTGCCCCCAATAACGGCTGCAGCAATCACATAAAGCTCGTCCAATGTACCCAACGCATTGGTAGCAGAATTCAAGCGAGCCGAAGCTATAACTGCTGCGATGGCCGTAAGCATGCCCATCAGCGCAAACACCTTCATCGTAACCCATTTTGTATCAATCCCAGCTAAAGAGGCGGCCTCTGGATTACCACCAATGGCGAAAACATAACGACCAAAGCGGGTACGAGTAACCAAGATAGTCATACAAATACCGACTGTAATCAAAATCAGAACTGGGATCGCAAAACCGTGGCTGATAAAGGTGCCCTCAAGGTCTTGCCCAATTTTCGTACCATACTGACGTACGATACCTTTGGGCCACGGGTAAGAGTTAACTAGCAGCACAGCACCAATAATTGTTGCCCAACCGACAATAGCCAAAAAATATTCTGCCCAGATTGGACGCAAGCGAAAGTCATGTTTACGCCGCGATTTACGCCCAGTGTAAATGATGTATGCGACACCCAGACAAGCCAAAGCGCCGACGATCCAACTCCCAACAGCTCCAACAGCGCCATATGGCCCACCACCTAGAAGTGCAAAAGTGCTATCCACGGGTGAGATAGTGCGGCCACCGGCGGACAAGAAGGACATACCTCGCCACACCATTAAGCCACCAAGCGTAACTATAAATGCCGGAATGCTTCTATAGGCAATTAGCCAGCCGTGGAGTGCACCAATCAATGTACCAAAAATCAAGCCCGCAATAACTGCTAAAATCCAGATGGACCAATGCCCAATTCCAACGAAATGCGGTAGTATCTCTACCTGCAAAAGCCCCATAGCCATGGCAATAACACCAATCATTGATCCAACAGATAGGTCAATATTGCGGGTCACGATGACCAGAACCATGCCCGTAGCCATAATACCAATAGATGATGTCTGAACCGATAGGTTCCAAAGATTGCGTGGTGTCAAAAACGCACCAAAATTATTAAAAATGACACCATAGAAATGGAAGCCTACCCAGATTAGCGTCAAAGCACCAAGCATACCAAGTAGGCGAGTATCAATTTCTGTGGAATTTAAAAAACGCGAAATGGCGCCCTTATGACTTTTAGTGGGAGCTTCAGATCTTGAAGTATCATTCATTGGGGAATCCAGCATAGCTTTTGGAAATTTCAAAGGATATTTGTTATTTAGAATAACTATTTTAGCACTGATTTAGTACTAAAAGATGATTGCCACCTAGCAATCAGCAACTAATATATACAAAAAAACAAAGGCGCCGATCCGATGGGACCGGCGCCTGAAGTTAACGCTATTAGCAGCCGTCAACACCAGCGATCGCACCTTCACAAGCCTGAGCTTTGGTAATGTGCCCGCCATTGATTGCGATGCTAAGGTTGTCACGGGTCAGTGGAGTTGGATCCAGTAGAATTGCATTGATTGCAATACCTTTTTCGCCACCACTAAAAGTTGAAGCACCGTCGATATCAGACATTGACGTGCCTTTTGCTAAAGCAGAAGCAATTTCACCAGCAGCTTTGCCTAAATCGCGCGCATCTTTCCAAACAGAAACTGTCTGGATCCCACGAGCAACGCGGTTGATAGCGGCAAGATCACCATCTTGACCACCTACTGGGATCACAAGGCCCTGTGCTGAAAGTGCAGCGACTACGCCGCCTGCCATACCGTCGTTTTCAGACAGAACAGCATCAACATTGTTGTTGTTTGCTGTCAGGATTTGCTCCATGTTCTTCTGCGCATTCTCTGGCTTCCAACCATCCGAAAAAGATTCACCAACAATTTTGATCTTGCCGGATGCAACGTCGTCGCCGATGACTTCCATCATACCCTGAAGCAAGAACATTGCGTTTGGATCACCTGGATCACCTTTGATGATCGCATAGTTGCCTGAAGGCTGAACAGCCTGCACAGATTTAGCGATAATGCGACCAACCCCTACATTGTCAAATGTAAGATAAAACGTACGAGCGTCCTCAATCAAACGGTCATAACCAATAACTGGAATGCCTTCGTTTGCTGCAGCTTCAATAGCAGGAGCGATCGCGTCTTTGTCCCATGCATTAATGATTAGAGCGTCAACGCCCTGAGTGAGCAAAGCTTCAATGTCAGTCAGCTGTTTTGCAGACGACGATTCTGCATCAGCTGATACATATGTATTGCCTGCGGCTTCAATTGCAGCAACCATGGCTGCTTCATCGATTTTCCAGCGCTCTTCCTGAAAGCTCGCCCAAGAAACACCAATTACGTCTGCAACTGCTGCAGAACTAGTGAAACCAGCGGCTGCAACTGCAGCTGCTAAAATTAACTTATTCATTTTATTTCTCCCAAAAAATTTTGCTCTTCAGAGCTGCAGCCACTTAAAGCCACTGACCTATACTGGTGTATATAATTCAGTTGTCAAATTAAAATTTTTAAGTTTGTATGTAAAAGTTCGAAAAAATGCTAACGGATGATTATTTACTCCCTAATATCACTGTTTTAGTGAAAAAATTGAGTATTTTAACAATGTATAGTTCAAAAGGTGAATTTATGTCTGGGGAAGGATTTAGTGAAAAAACCGAATCAATTCCCCCAGGAATTGGATATGGCCCGATTTTGAGGCCATCAGCCCGTGAGGCATATTCGCTGCGACAGCAAATTTTTGAACAAGTTCGAGCAAGTGGCCAAATCGCACGTTCAACAATTGCGCGAACTCTTAATGTCAGCCCTGGATCTGTGACAGCGTTAACTGCTGATTTAATCGCAGACGGGTTTCTGCGAGAAGTGGGAAGTGTCACACGCGAAGCTATCCGTGGACGCCCACCAGTCGCACTAGAGCTTGTACCTGAAGCCCTTCACGTTATTGGAGTTAAGCTGTCAGATGAACGCCATACTGCGGTGCTAACTGACTTTGGCGGTAGCCTTTTAGCAAGCGCATCACTAGACGCAGCGTCTGAAAAGACGACGGCAAACGCGCTATTACGCGAAACTGAAATACTTATAAAACAACTTTGTGATATCGCCCAAATTTTACCACATTCAATTTCCGCTATTGGAGTTGGTATTTCCGGCATTGTTGATTGTAAAACTGGTATTGTTGCTTGGTCACCACTGTTGAGAGACCTGGACATCGCCCTTGGGGACTTATTTGCAACTCATTTTGGCACACCAGTTTTGATCGATAACGACGCCAATGTATTAACGCTCGCTGAACTTTGGTTTGGCGCGGGGCGTGCTCTGAGTAACTTTGTGGTTGTAACCATCGAGAATGGTGTGGGCATGGGGTTTGTTATTGATAACCAACTATTTCGCGGCGCCCATGGGATGGGGTTGGAGCTTGGCCACACCAAGGTCCAACTTGACGGAGCTTTATGCCGATGTGGACAGCGTGGTTGCTTGGAAGCCTATCTTGCCGACTATGCACTCGCCCGTGAGGCTTCAACACTCCTTGGAATGTCGCCTGACAAGGCACAAAACTTGCCTGAAGCTCTCAAAAAATTGTATGAAAAAGCTGCTGATGGCACCCCAGTTATCCGCACAATTTTTCAGCGTGCCGGACGGTATTTGGCAGTAGCGCTCTCCAACATCATTCACCTTTTTGATCCAGAGTTAATTATTCTTTCTGGTCAGGTGATGCGGTACGACTTTCTTAATGCCAAGGAGATGCAGTTAGAAATGCGGGCCCTTGCACTTCACCACAGCCGTCACGAAACACGGATTGAGATTCAGTCCTGGGGAGATATGGTTTGGGCCCGGGGGGCCACAGCCCTGGCACTAAACGAATTAACGAAAACAGTCGTGGTCGAAGGGCGTCAGAAAATTTGAAGAAAATCATTTTAATAGCAGCACTATTAGGGTCACCAGCGTACTCCAAACCTTTATTTCGAGATCTTTCAAGTACACTGCCCCACCATACCTATTCTGGCGACTGGAACCACTTTGTGGGTGGCGGAGTTGCGGTGATGGATTGCAACGGCGATGCGTTACCTGATATTTTTGCTGCTGGAGGGACTGGAGCAGCAACATTATTTGTAAACCAAGGCGACTTTGCGTTTGTGAAGTCCGAAATTCCAAGAATAATAGACACCACAGGCGCGTATCCCATCGACATAAATGCCGATGGGTACATGGACCTTTTCGTTCTTCGCATTGGAGCGAATATCATCCTCAAGGGAGGCGAAGAGTGCGCCTTTACGGATGCCACTGACGAATTTAGAATTCCAAAAGCAGATCAATGGTCTACTGCATTTAGCGCCTGGTGGCGCGATAATGGTCTGCCACATATGGTTGTTGGAAACTATGTGGACTTGCACGATCCAAATGGACCTTTTTTTGCCTGCGACAGCCACCAATTACTTACCCCATCGGCTGACGAATATCACACCCAGCCACTCAAACCCGGGTTTTGCTCGCTTTCGATGCTCGCAGCTCGAGATGCAAGCGGCACAATGCGTTTACGAATTTCTAACGACCGGCAATATTATGTACGTAATGGCTACGAGCAAATGTGGGATATATCTGAAGGCCGGTTTCTGAATGAAACCGATGGCTGGAAAAAAGTTTCAATCTGGGGGATGGGTATCGCCAGCCGGGATATTACTGGTGACGGTCGCGACGAAGTCGTTCTCACATCTATGGGTGACCAACTTTTGCAAATGGCTAACGAGGATGGAAGTTATACCAACGCACCGTTTACAACTGGCACATACGCACACAGACCTTACTTTGGGGATGATGGACGCCCTTCTACAGGATGGCATGCACAATTTGGTGACGTCGACAATGACGGCCTCGCCGATCTCTTCATTTCTAAAGGTAACGTCGACCAGATGCCATCAAATGCAATTCATGATCCAAATAACTTGCTAATACAACAGGCCAATGGCACGTTCGTTGAGGCTGGCCTAACATCTGGCGTTGCCAGCGGTGAGCGCAGCCGAGGCGCTGCTGTAGTCGACTTCGACCTCGATGGGCGGCTTGATATTTTAGTCTTAAACAGGCGCGCTCCAATGGAAATCTATCGAAATGAGACCCAAAATACAGGTCACTGGCTTGGTGTAAAATTAATTCAAGATGGCGGCAACCTCAACGCGATCGGTGCACGGGTCACTGTTGGGCAGGACATCCAACAGCTTTATATTGGTGGCGGCCACGCTGGCGGCCAGGCGGTTCCGCTACACTTTGGGTTAGGCTCATCCACCGAGGTCAGCATCACTGTTGAGTGGCCAGACGGCTCAGTCAATGTCCACAGGGCTAAAGCTGACCAGACCGTCGTGCTACTCCGCTAAGGGTTGGGGACGGCAAGGCCACTTGGGACAGATTTGGGCACTCCTAACCGTCCCACCTGAGCGGATGTGTCGGTCAAGGAGCCAAGAAATGCGACGAGTGCAGACACCTCATCCGACGAGAGCGACACCGGATCAATACTCACTGCCTTCGAAATAGCAGCCACTTCAGCCGGGTCATCCATGATCCGCCAGTCCGCGACATCAAATTGAGGCAAAACTATGCCCAACCTATTATAGTTGGTAAGTCCTGCACGGGGGTCTGCATGAGCTGCCACAAACGCGGTTAAATCGCTGTAAGCTCCTGCATGTCCCCACGGACCTGTCAATTTAACGTTGCGCAATGACGGGGTACGAAAGGCATATTTATCAACGTCAAGACCTGTGACACGAAAGCGCCCTTCATCTCGCGCGTGGCTTTGGAACCGGGCGGCCTTGCCCGGGCCAACCTGCGGCTGGCCCATCGCGTGAAACTCATGGTCCGTAAGAAGTGCGCCGCTGTGGCAGCTTGCGCAACCACCCACCCCATAAAACAAATCTAACCCCTTTTTGGCTGTGATTGAGAGCGTTTTTTGCTCTTTCAAAAACATATCAAACGGCGCTGTATCGGAACGCCATTCAAACTCCATAAATGCTGCGATAGCGTTCGATACATCAGTAAATTTAATATCATTTGGACCATTTATGTGAGCATAAATTTCAGAAAAATTGTCAGCATATTTGCTTACCGACCCAACCCTCTGCGCGATTAAGTCCCATGCTCCATTTTTGCCAGTAAGTGTGCCCTGCCGAACAGCTTGCGAAATCTCATTTTCAGAATAATGCCCTGCCATTTCATCACCTGAGAGCACTGGAAACATGGTTTGCGCAGATATTATAGAAGCAAATCCACTGACCATTTCGTCTTCTAAGGGGGTCCGTAGGCCTGAGGCGCGCGCCGCATCGACTTCTACGCGCCCATCATGAAAAAGTGCCCGGATTTGCTTAGCGCCCAGATTAAACAAAGGCTGGGCGTTCCGAGGAATTCTTTGTTCGGGCATGTTGTCGAGGTCCACAACGCGATTTAGCCCAAGACCCTTTCCACCATCTCCAATTGACAGTGAAAGCCCATCCCCCGTCCCAAAGTCAGGATGGTGACATGTTGCACAGGCGACCTCCTTGTTGCCGGACAAAAGTGGATCATAAAACAAGAGCTGACCAAGAGCTGCTTCTTCCTTGCTCACCAATCGAAAATCGTCGTCGGTCAACGGCTTTGGCAACTCGGCCGCCAAGACAGCATGGCCTACAGCAAGCAAAATACCAACAAAAATTTTAAGCATTGTGTCGCCCCATTTTTTACTAAGCATGTCCCAAGTCAAGCGAAATTAAAAGTCCATTGCTCTGACGAAAGCGCTGGGCCGCCTCTAATCAATAATGAAATAATTACCATACTCAAGTGTAACCAGGGGTTTGGTTAAGCTCAAAATTCACAAATGAAAAGGGCCGGCACTCCTCACCGAATTTATATGAATTTGGGCATAAACAACAGCAAACCTCTTTATTGGTAAGTGAAAACCTATATTTTCGAACTAACTCCAGCGAGCCTTGTAAACAACACAAATACTTTTCATACAGCTCAAAGTTGTTGTCTAATTTTAGAAAATAAAGAGCCAGAAGCGCTACGTTAAATTTTATTGGACCACCAATTAATACCTTTAGCTTACCGAAATAGTTATTTTTTATTTTTAAAAAATTATTACCTGAATTAAGTTTTTGCTCGAAGCCCGGCTAAATCTTAGTAATGACCCAGCGTAATATAAATTATTTTACAAGAGGGAGTTGAAATGTTATTCAGTCGCACCATAACTAATCAAGTTAACTATAAGTTTTCTAGTAAGAATTTAAGTCGGGCATTTTGCTCAAGCGGCCGAAAAAATCGGTCGAACTATCAGGAGGGAAAGACAATGGGATATATCTACGGTCGAATTAAATTAATGATGGCAACGGCTGCATTAGTAGCTGCACCATCGCTGGCTTCGGCAAGCGCAAATTTGGAGTCAGATGATTTTGTAGGCATTTCATTTTGGCTAATTTCGATGGCCTTAGTTGCGGCTACAGCATTCTTCTTTATGGAAACCCAACGGGTTGAAGGTAAGTGGAAAACTTCGCTGACAGTTTCTGGCCTTGTTACCTTAGTAGCAGCTGTTCACTATTTTTATATGCGCGATGTGTGGATTGAAACTGGCGCTACGCCATTAGTATATCGCTACATCGATTGGCTCATCACAGTGCCACTTTTGATGGTTGAATTCTACCTCATCCTTCGTGCGATCACTGCTGTGTCAGGTGGCGTATTTTGGCGCCTTATGATTGGCACCCTGGTAATGTTGGCAGCAGGTTACATGGGCGAAGCTGGCTACATCAGCGCTTGGCTCGGGTTCATTGTTGGTATCGTAGGTTGGGCATACATTTTGTATGAAATCTTCTTTGGCGAAGCAGGCAAGGTTGCAGCAGAAAAAGCTCCAGCATCTGTTCAATCTGCATTCTCAACAATGCGTTGGATTGTTACAATTGGCTGGGCTATCTATCCAATTGGCTATTTCATGGGATACTTCACAGGAGCAGGCCCAGAGGAAGCTTCTAGCATGCTAAACATTATTTATAATCTCGCCGACGTTATAAATAAAATTGCGTTTGGTGTTATTATCTGGAACGTCGCCGTTACAGAGACTGACAATGCTAAAGGTAAAGCTAAAGCTTAAGATTGACACTGAGGTGGCCTAATGGCCACCTCAACCTTATCTAAGCTCTGTGTTCCTGATGTGAGGGTGATACTGAATTATGTCAAACACCTTGGAACTTATATATGCTGAGGCTCAAAGCAGCACATTTTCAGAGCATTTTAAAGACGATGTGGTTAAAAAACTGCACAGTTTTATTAGAGACAGATTACTTAAAAATGAAACGACACTTAGCTTAGCAGCACAATACCATTTCGAAAAACCAGGTAAGATGGTGAGAGCAAAGATGGCTCTTCATGCAGCTAGCATTTTAAAAGTAAACGATGCTGCAGCGCTACACTGGGCGGCTGCTATAGAAATTCTCCACAATGCATCTCTTATTCATGACGACATTTGTGATAATGATTTACTTCGCCGTGATCGACCATCAATTTGGTCCAAGTATGGACCTAATGTGGCGTTAACCCTTGGGGACTGGCTGGTTGCATTAGCGTTTGAACTGGCAGCTGAAGCTGGCCAGCGTGCACAAACACCGATGTTAGTTAAAATATTGGCTCAGCATATGGCTACTACTACGGCTGGAGAAGCTTCAGAATTTTCGTTGGATAAAGCACTCGAGTGGGATCGCTATATAGAGATTGCTTCTGACAAAACGGCGCCTCTGCTGACCGCTCCATTAGAAGGCGTAGCGGCTATGGCGTTACACGTAGATGCATCATCATCAATTGGAACTTACTTTCGCAGCCTGGGTGCCGCATATCAAATAGCTAACGACATTATGAACTTTCGAGCCCTCGACGGTGCCATAAATCAAGGATCTGATCTAGCTAGGCGTGCGCCAAATGCAGTAGTTGTGCTTTATAGACAGAGCTTACCACCAGAACAATTAACAGCCTTCGATGATTGGTATAGTTCAGGTTCAAATACCGAATTTACTAGCTGGCGGAAGAAAATTTTCTCCTCAGAAGCGATGGCATTGAGTGCTCACCAAATGCAAAAAGGTTTGAGTAAAACGGCTCACTTAGCGAAGGAAATGCCAATGGCACTCTCTGAAGCAGTTTTACCTGTGCAATTACTTTTGCGGCAGGTGTGTATGAAAGCGATTTCACCTCTTAACACTTAGGGCAAGGTGCTAAAATTATGAAGTCAAATGCTCCGGCTAACACCCCAAAGGATTCCGACCCAACTTTGGGGACTGTTTTGGTCATAGGAGCAGGCTTTGGTGGGATTGCAGCAGCTCTACGCATGCGGGCCAAAGGTTTCGATGTTACCCTTGTGGATCGCTTGAATGCTATTGGCGGAAGAGCTCAGGTATTTGAACGTGGCGGTTTTAAGCATGACGCTGGTCCCACAGTAATAACAGCACCATTTTTATTCGATGAGTTGTTTGAGTTGTTTGGTGAGACACGCAGTGATCATATCGAATTCCGTCCGCTTGATCCATGGTATCGTTTCTACTTCCATGGTGGACGTCAGTTTGATTATTGTAGGTCTATCGAAGATACCAACGACCAAATAAGAAAATTTGATCCAAGAGACGTAAAGGGTTATGAGCGTCTCCTGGCCACATCTAAAGCGATATTTGAGGTAGGGTTTGAGCAGCTTGCTAGCCGCCCATTTCACAAAATTAAAACTATGGTGGCGCAGATTCCAAGCTTATTACGCTTGAAAAGCTATTACTCAGTAGCAGGCATTGTAAACCGACACCTAAAACATCCACTACTTAGGCAAGCATTTTCGATCCATCCTCTGTTGGTTGGAGGCAATCCATTTACCACAACGTCAATCTACGCACTGATCCATTACCTTGAACGCCGATGGGGAGTATATTTCTGCATGGGTGGAACTGGTAAGCTAGTCGAAGCACTACATGAGCTATTGTTGCGTACAGGAGTTAAGGTGGAACTCAATGTCGACGTTGCAGAGATTACGTTGAAGCACGGGCTAGCTACCGGTGCGATTGCCACAGATGGTCGAGTTTTTAATGCCGAACGTGTAATCTGTAACGGTGATCCTCCAACAGTATATACTCAAATGTTACCAGCAGATGGTAATAGGCGGAAGCGTTTAGCCTCTGAAAAACTTACGCATTATTCGATGGGGCTGTATGTTTTGTTTTTTGGCACTCAGCGACAGTATCCCGATGTGGCACATCACACGATATGGATGGGGCCACGCTATAAGGATTTACTTGCAGATATTTTTGATAAACAAATTCTTGCGGATGATTTTTCACTCTATATTCACCGTCCTACAGCAACTGATCCTAGCTTTGCGCCCGAGGGGTGTGACAGCTACTATGTACTTTGCCCAGTACCAAATCTGCGTGGCCAGGTAGATTGGAATGAAAAAGCTCCAGAGTTGAGAAACCGCATTGTTAAGGCATTGTCTGAGACAATAATGCCCGATCTTGAGGCAACAATTACTGAAGATTTCTGGATGACACCTGAAGATTTCAAAACTGATTATCGCTCGATGCATGGTGCTGGGTTTTCGTTAGCACCAATTTTCACTCAATCTGCTTGGTTCCGATATCACAATAGAGACCCACATATTCCAAACCTGTATTTTTCTGCCGCGGGAGCACATCCTGGTGCTGGCATGCCTGGTGTACTATGCTCAGCCAAAGTAGTGGAGACCTTGATCGATCAAGAACTGACTGGGCAAAAATGATATGTGCTGGGGTGCTGCGTGATGAAAACTAATGAAGATCTCACGCCCGAACATTCATTAGCTCAAAATGGTAAGAGTTTTCACTGGGCAGGGCGCTTTCTGGGACCAAAAGCTGGGCGCGATGCAACGCGTCTTTATAGTTTTTGTCGTATTCTTGATGATATGGCTGATGGAGACATAAAAAACGGACCCAAACGGTTGAAACACATTCGTTCTGGATTGATTGATGCTACAGTTACTGGCGATTTACTATTACCAGAATTGACTAATTTTATTTCAAAAATGGGTATTTCAGCCGAAATTATAGTAGCCCTTATCGATGGCCTCCTTCAAGATCAACAGACAGTTGCTTTAGCAGATGAGCGTGCACTTTTACGCTATAGCTATCGGGTAGCAGGAACAGTTGGCTTGATGATGAGCAAAATACTCGGCGGCACTGATCGGGTTGCTCTTTGGCACGCAGTGGATTTAGGTATTGCCATGCAATTGACCAACATTGCACGTGATGTGCTTGAAGATGCAAGCATGGGTCGTCGCTACTTGCCAGCGGCATGGGTGAAGGACATGATACCTACTCAAATTTTAGCCGCAGCAACCGGTGGCCCATGCTCAGAGCGAGATGCTATTACCACTGCAGTGACGCGGTTACTGCAGCTCGCTGAAACCTACTATCAGAGCGGTATTAAGGGGCTGGTCTACCTCCCATCACGGGCACACTTGGCTATTGCAGTGGCGGCGCAAGTTTACCGTCAAATTGGTGTTCAGATAGCAGCAAACGGTCATCAATGGCATAATGGCCGTGAGGCCACTAATAACCGGACAAAGATAACCTGCTCGATTAAAGCTCTGCGCAGTTTGCCGCGGCGATTGCATCCTTATCCAATTCATCAAACAGCCCTTCATGATGCTCTTGTGGGGTTGCCACATGTCAGATGAGGGCGTTACTAAAGTGCCAAATACTGCCATCGCAGTGATTGGTGATGGGTGCGCTGGGCTATCTTTTGCAGCCAAAGCAGCGTCTTTGCCCGAACACACTATTCATTTATTTTCACCTCAGTCTAATTCATCCAAACACGATCATGTCTGGGGTTATTGGAAAATGGATTGGATGAAATTTGTCGCTCCTCTGGCATTCAAAACCTGGTATAAATGGTCAATCATAACGGCTAACACTGAAGTCGAGATGCAGGCCTGCCACCATCCATATCAAGCAGTAAAACGCCACAACTGGCTGGCTCATTGCCGTAATAATGCAAAACAAAACGGTGTAAAATTTTCTAATGATATGTTGAGCATTGACGACTTTCCAAATGAACAGGTATTTGACAGTCGACCGCCAAAGTGGAGGGCCAATATGATGGTTCAACATTTTATAGGTTGGGAGGTGCGGGCGGAAGCAGGGAGCTTTAATGATGATTGCGCCATCTTGATGGATTTTCGGTGTGACCAGTCACGCGGAGTACATTTCATCTATTGTTTACCCTTCTCTGATCGTGAAGCACTTGTGGAATCAACTTTGATTTCACCAAATATAGAACAGGATGAGTTTTATGAAGGTGCAATATCGACTTGGCTATCTGACTGTGCCGGCGTGAAATTTTTTGAGGTTCTACGGTGCGAGAAAGGGGCAATACCGTTGGGCTTGATGCAACGACATGACCCAGATCTTCAGGGCGTTGGAAGTAATTGCGGTGCAATCCGACCATCAAGTGGCTACGCGTTCAGTTTCATCCAAAAACAGATTGCGACAGCTCTTAATCAGGTTAAAAACGGTAATAAGTTAAGTTTTTCTTCACCACATAAAAAAATTGATTTGTTTATGGATCGGGTATTCTTATCTGTGCTTCGCAACCAGCCCCACTATGCTCCAACGTTATTCACTAGGATGGCTACAAGGCTGACTGGTGACGAATTTGCCCAATTCCTTAGCGGGGAAGCGAATATAATATTACGGTTAAAAGTCATCATGGCCATGCCACCATGGCCATTTATCCGCGCCCTTTTACGGCTGGAGACAGTTGCATAATGATTGATGCCATTGCAGCACTGGCTTCATCCGCGTTCATAGCGCTTGGCCCACAGTCATTAATAGCCCTCACAGCAGTCGTACTGATTGGTTTGCCACATGGCGCTTTTGACGGCGCTGTGGCGCTGGCATTGGGTTATGGGAAATCAGTAAAATCAATGCTGGGCTTCATTCTTGGCTATATTGCAATTGCAGCCTCAGTTGTGCTGTTTTGGATGATGTTCGCAGAAATAGCTCTTATCATATTCTTGATAACCAGTGTTTTGCATTTTGGAATTGGCGACAGGCAGCCAGGCGGATGGTTAACACGTACTACCCAGACAGTATCGCACGGAGGTTTGGTGGTGATTGGGATTAGCATTCTGCATCGCACTGAGGTCGAACCAATTTTCGTCTATCTGGTAGGAAGCGAAACGGTATTGTTGTGGCAGTTTTTGAACATAGCCAGTTTTGGTTTAATAGTGGTGTTAATAGCGTATTTTGTACAAGCATTTATGCAGTCAAAAATACGCCTTAGATTTGTCGAACTTGCAGGCTTAAGCCTCGTTTATTATTTTTTGCCACCTCTGGTTGGGTTCGCATTGTATTTCTGCGGTGTGCATTCAGTACGCCACCTGCGCTACACTTGGATCAAACTCCGCGCGCGCAAGTATGGCGTCCGCACCCTTGTTCTGTTGGCCCTATCTTTTACGCTAGCCAGTTGGGGGGCTGGAATACTCATATTTTGGCAAATGCCAACTACTGAAATGCTGGATGGGACTATTTTGCAAATAATTTTCATCGGGTTGGCTGCGTTAACAGTTCCCCATATGCTACTAGTCGATGGCATGTTTCGCCGCACGCCGTAGAATTATCAGAGTGTGTGGACGCAGTACTTTCTATTTTAATAAACTCGTCCCTGATGTATGAAACAAAAGATACTAATTGTAATTAGACTTTTAAGACTAATAGTCTTTCTCAAAATAAAGAAAAAATTAACGCAAACATACTTACTGAGCTATAAAGTATTAGACGGCCTTACTTTTTAAACCTGAGTGCCACATTACTCGTACAAATAATATTTATATAAACAGTAAGGTTTATTGTTGTGGAGTTAATTAAGTGACTGATTTAAAAAATAATAAAATACGGCCATTCTTTCACATTAAAAATTTTAAGGATGGGGTGTCAGACGCCATATTGTCTAAAAACATGATTCCAGATGGCCGCTCCTCCGAATATAAAGAAGGATATGACTTTGGTATGTTTCTGATCAAAAATAGACCTAACAGCCTAAGCTCGGACAATTAATTGAAGTAGCGCTACTAACTAAAGCCGCCATTGATTTATAAGCCCAAGTATTTTAGATTATCTAGCTACAGCCAGGGATACAGATGAGTATTATAAAAAAACAAATATTTTTGGTTCTGATCATTTTCACAGCTTCACTTTTTGGAAATCCCATCACTGCAGAAATAAATTTTTCCCGAATGTTTTTAAAAGCCGCAGTAGCGAAGCCACTTCCACAATATTATCTTTTAGCACAGTATCAGTCTGATGAGGGTGCTCTATTCTTGGCAGTACATGATAAAAACAAGTCATATGTGCTGCTTGAAATGGATCGCGCCGTCAACTTAGGTTCAATGAACGTTATAGCAAAAGAATTTGATGGGACCCAGCTTATACTTGAAAGTGAGGATGGCTCGATTTACTCTCTTGGCTTTTCCAATAAAACCACTGGTAAAACTATTTCTTTCAGTATCACACCGCAGAGTGACGACCCAGTAGTGGGTAGAATGGCATTTTCTACTGAGAATGACCCGCTAAACGTTTTTAAAGATATTGCAAACTTCCTTGGGATACCAAAATTCATTACTGCACAATTTACCAACCTTCCTAAGCAAGCTAGAACTAATTCTGGACGACCCGGTTGGGTATTGGATAAAACAATTCCAAGCATTCTATTAATGACGTCCCCATTTAAAGCAAATGATATTATTGTTACGATTGATGGCCTTGCCACCAATGACGTTAATAAATTAAAACAACATTTAACTAAAAAATCTAATATAGATTACTTTGATGTCGAAATTCAAAGAGACGGCCATTTGAAAATGATTAGGGTTAGACTATGAAGGTATTACAATGGGCAGCGCTCAGCATTAGTTTTTTTGCAACTTCACTTTATGCAGATACAGTTCGATTAGTGAATGCCCCAGTTGACGCAGTAACAGCTTATTTTTCGCAACTCACTGGAAATGCTTATATTCTTGATTTTACTTCGGAAAAAACTGTTTCTATCTTAAAAGAGGTGAGCGGAAACAATAATATTCACGCCTTATTTGTTGAGTTGATTGAAAGTCTGGGCGGCGATGTTCAACAAACGTCAACTACGTCCTTCAGAATTAGTCAAAAAACTGCTGAAGTAGTTGCAACTACAAATGTCAGCCCAGAATTATCTAGTCCTGAAATAGCACTTCAGCGTATCTACTTAGGTAATAAAATATCTAAAGACGGGGTTGGTGATCTCATTAGGACTGTACCAATTTTAAACAGCCTGACAGTCATTTCGGACGGATCAAACCTGGATGCAGTTTTGGTCTCAGGGGAAGTTGCTTCTATAGGCATACTAAAAAATCTTATCGGCACCCTAGATGCAGTAAAAAAGCCAGAAAAACCTAATTTAAATTCAGCCACAGGCCTCAGTTCTAATGATAAGGGCCAACTATCAGAAACAGGCAACTCAACACTTCAAGTTGTTGACCTAAACTTCGCTGATGCAGAAGAACTTGTAGCCACCTTGGGTCCACTTCTGTCCTCAGATGCTAACACGGCTGCAATAAGCGTTTCAGCTCATCAAAGCGCCAATCAGGTTATATTATCGGGATCTTCAAAAGCATTAGCGCAGGCACTTTCAGTTATAGCCTTAATGGATCGCGCGCCACGCCAAGTTTATGTAGATGCCATTATTGCAGAAGTTTCCGAAGATTCAGCGCTAAAATTAGGGCTTCAATTTTCAGTAAACAAGGGTAGTTTTTCATCTAGCGTAGTTACCGGCCTCACAGGTAACAATATAGGCACGCTAGCTGGCAACGCCTTCCTTACTGGCGCAGCTGGAGGCGTGATTGCGATTGGAGCTGGCTCAAGTAAAATACCAGACATTGGACTTATGCTTAATGCATTGAAGGGCGATACAGATAACAGGATTCTTGCAACTCCGAGCCTTATGACAACAGAAAATAAAGAAAGTACTATCCTTATAGGACAAAACGTACCTTTCATTACGGGGCAATACACCAATCAACAAGGCGACAGCGCCACACCCTTTCAAACAATAAAACGCGAAGACCTAGGCACTATGCTGAAGCTTAAACCAAAAATTGGCAAAAATGGTGATATCATTATGGAAATCTGGCAGGAAATTTCACGTATCGATCAGTCAGCGGTTGGACTCAGCGACGTAGTGACAGTTAAGCGACAAATCTCTACCGTCGTCAGTGCTAAAGAAGGCGAAACAATCGCCATTGGTGGGCTCCGTGTCGAACAGGAAGAAACTGGGGTAAGCAAAATACCATTTTTTGGAGATCTACCACTTTTAGGAGCTCTTTTTACGCAAGAAAGCTCTCAAACGGTTAGCCGTAATCTAGCTATATTTTTGCGGCCAACAATAGTGTCAAACCAAACTCAAAGGGCAAAAGTACTAGAAG
Source organism: Alphaproteobacteria bacterium UBA4588 (assembly GCA_905182195.1). GTDB lineage: Bacteria > Pseudomonadota > Alphaproteobacteria > Rhodobacterales > Rhodobacteraceae > Planktomarina. Next base: position 206,577 of record CAJJAW010000004.1, on the reverse strand, counting down.
CCTGGCGCACTGATCTTGGTGATAAACTTTTTAGTTACGAGGACAATCAGCTGAGATCTCGAGATCCTATACCAATTGGAACCCGTTTGACTTTAGAGCCACTAAGACCAAAGGCAAGAAATCTGGACGAAAATTGACATGCCCGTTAGTCTAAAGGCCCTCGAAAAGTTAGGCATAAAAATAGATCAGAATAAGTCGCCAATAGCTGCGTATATTCCCACTGACCTGTCTGAAAGTACATTGCACGACTTGTGGCTTGCCTTTGAAGGCAATATAAAAATTTATCCCACAAATTCTGTAGAGGCAGAAAAAAATTCGACTGCAAGTCGTCGAGATACAGAAATTTTTTCTGAAGTTGATGAGTATATTTCTGAGACTGATTTTGTGAAAACAGCGGAAATTGCGCTTTCCGCACATGATGAAAATGACGCACCAATAGTTCGATTGTTTAATACCCTCCTGTCCGCAGCAATTTCCAGAGAGGCTTCTGATCTCCATATCGATCCCAATAATAAGAACCTCCTCGTGAGGATGCGGATCGACGGGGTAATTACAGACTTTACCGAATTAGATCGACGTGTCGCACAGATGATAATATCACGGATCAAACTTGTATGTAATCTTGACATAACTGAAAAACGCCTGCCGCAAGATGGCCGTATGAACGTGAATTTTAGAGGTAATTCTGTCGACATTCGTGTTGCAACATTGCCCACTAAAAATGGAGAGCGTGTCGTGCTCCGATTTTTCACTAGCAATTTAACTCACGCAACAATTGAAGCCACGGAACTTAGAGAACCACACGTTGCATCACTATTAGAGGCACTCTCAAACCAATCTGGTCTCATCTTGGTGTGTGGGCCAACAGGGTCGGGTAAAACAACTACAATCTACTCCCTCCTTAATACACTGCTTGGCCGCGGATTGAATATCATGACTATTGAAGACCCCGTGGAGGTTGAGCTTTCCGAGGTGATACAAACTCAAGTTAACGAAGCTGTGGGTTTTAGTTTTGCGACAGGCCTCAGATCATTACTACGAAACGATCCAGACGTAATACTGGTTGGGGAAATACGAGACGCAGAGACTGCTGAAATTGCTGTGCGTGCAGCTATGACTGGGCACTTGGTTATCTCCACTGTTCACGCCAATACGCCCGTAGGTGCAATCAAGCGGCTAACAAATCTCAGCGTAGACCCAACACTTTTGTCAGACTGTTTGCTTGGCGTATACTCTCAGCGGCTTGTAAGGGTCTACTGCTCCGATTGCCGCAAAACTTCTATAAGTTCAGCGGATCACCACAGCAACCTCCCTGTGTCGTTTTCAGGTTGCAAAACTTGTCACCATACCGGCTTTAAGGGAAGGTCTCCCGTTATGTCACATGTTGAAATTACGTCTGAAAATGCTTCTTTAATTGAGACAAATCCAGCTAAAATAAAAGTTATCGATACTATGTATACCGAAGCCTTAGATCTACATTCCAAAGGCCTCACCCCACAATTTGAAATAACGCGCCTCAAGCAGAACATTTGATGGCAAAATATTACTATACAGCACAAACGCCAGACGGTCCTGTTGTAAGTAACCATTTAGATAACCTAAAATTAATCCTGAAAGAACTTTTAAATAAAGGTTACTCGGTAACTGGAATAAGGCGTGCCCGAAAGTTTGGGAAAAAAGCATTTTGGAATTTCATTGAAACTCTGCATGTATTAATTGACCAAAATACAACTCTATCTGAGGCACTTGCCTTATTGGCGGCGCAAAACAACCGGACAATCAGGAAGATTGCAGACCAACTCAATGGCGCATTATCTGAGGGTACTGATTTTCTTGATGCCCTAGAAACTGTTTTTTACGATCTTGATTTAGCAATAGTTTCTCTTTTGCGGGTCGGTTATGAAAATGCAGGGCTTGAGAAATCTCTCTCACAGATAATTATAGCCAAGTCACAAAAAGATGAACTGGTTCGCGAAACTCAAAAAGCAATTGCATACCCAGCCTTTGTGCTGGTCATCTCCCTTTTTGTATTAATTATTATTTTTGATAATGTACTTCCAGAGTTTAGGACGATGATTTCTGAAGATTCTCAGAGTGGCCTGACCGCCCTGATATTATCATTTTCTGGTAAAGGATATGATACCCTTCTTTATATTTTTTGGTCTACTTTGGGAGTTTTGTTTTTCTTTGCTATGTTGCGCAGTACGAAAGTCACCAGGCTAAGGCTTGAGAAAACACTCAATTTCATTCCAATTCTTGGATCGTTTCTAAGAATAAAAACTAAGTTAAGTTTTTTAGAAAATATTTCTCTGGCCCTAGCACTTAAAAGTGATCTCAAGCAGGCTCTTCAGTTTTCAGTCAAGGCCGTAAGTAATCGCTACCACCAAGTTTTGCTGTTTCGTCTTGAACAAGAAATTTTAGAGGGGACATCATTTGAAGTCGCTCTGACACGGACTGGGTTATTTGACCAAATGGAACTTTTAAGAATTGGCCTCGCCGAAAAATCTGCACGCCTGCCCGCAACATTCGAAACTCTCTACAACAGCAACGTAGCCAATAGGCAAAAATGGGTAAATTTAGTTATCCAGTTGCTTGGGCCATTTGCTATAATCGTACTAGGGCTGATTATATTTTTTGTGGCGTTCGCAGTAGTTACACCTATGATCTCACTGCAGCAGTCGGTAGGATAATTTATGGAAAATTTAGAAGCCAAAAGACTTCAAGCATTTACATTAATCGAAATATTAGTGGCGCTAACTATTATTGGCGTGTTGCTTACATTTGTTGCCCCTATGGTCTTAAATCGACCAGACCAGGCCCGTAATTTAAAACTCCAGAATGACTATTCAGCAATTGAAACAGCGTTAAACCTTTACCGATTAGACAATGGCCAGTTCCCCAAAAAAACTGAAGGGTTGGGAGTTTTGGTTAATTCTGGAGATAACTCGTTAGGTTACCTCGCTGCCCTACCTAAAGATCCCTGGGGAACGCCATACGATATTGAATTTAAGCCCTCTGGTGGTCTTCAAATTAGGTCTGCAGGCCCCGATGGTATTTTTGATCCAGCAGGTAAGGGCGATGACAATTTCAGCGAAATATTTAAATAGAAAACGGCGACTACCTGCGTTCAGTCTGTTGGAAATTCTGACTGTCTTAGTAATTGTTGGGGTTATTTTAACATTGCCGCGCTGGCCTTTGATAGGATCTAATTTACTAAGCCGCGCTAATGATAGAATATCTGTGACACAAGCTAAAGTTGATGTAGCCATTTTAGCTCAGTCGCGTCCCAGTTCACAAAAAATTATATCCGTAACTCTGGACCCAGTTTGCCCAGCTAAAGTCGTCCAAGTTTATCTGGGTGGGTGGTTGAAGCCAGTGGCCATAGAATGTCCCGTGGGGACCCTGACTGTAAGTACACTTGGGGAACTGAGGCTCGAAAAATCTTGAGGCGCCGCGACGGGTTTATACTTGTGGAGCTTCTGGTGGCACTCACAATATCAGCAATTGCATTTTCGTTATTCTGGCAAGCATCAAAAAATCGCATGCAAATGCTAACCAGGCTGGAAGGGAATTACGCGTTAAGCCGTTTGACAGCCGATGTTGCTATTCTCAGAGCTGCCAACCGCTCTCTGGATGACGTGGACCCGTCCCACTACACACCCTTAGACTTAAATATTAGACCCGGACAAATAAAAGTAACATCTAAAACCTTCAAAACTGAAAAGGTTTTGAAAAAATGAGTTGCCACAGGGCGCCTGCATTTACGCTGATTGAGCTATTAGTCTCACTTGCCTTATCAGGCTTGCTAATTGTGCTCCTAAACAGCCAAATTACTCATAAAATTTTTACAGATATTAAAATAAAAGACCAATTGGAATATCGGCTTAAAATAGAGAGTATTTTTGACCACCTAGCCGCAGATATTGCTTCTGCTTCTCGCCAACCAAACGGACATAAGTCTGTAATTTTTTATTCTACAAAAGATGAATTAAGCCTACACGTGAAGCGTTTTGGTCTTTCGACAATCAGTCAACAATTGCATGGAGTGGAGGTGGCTTGGAAATTTGATCAACGCGGCGTTACACGATCGATTAAGTCGGCAGAAGGAGAGTATCACCGCTTGCTTTCAAATAAAGCAATCCATCTCAATTGCAAAAAATTTCGCCTAATATTATAAGGCTAATTTTAAAAACAGATCGGTTCCATAAATCAAAAATGTTTGCACTATGAAAAAAGAACCAAGAAAATACGGTTTTCTATTGCCTCTGGCATTATTGAGCCTACTCGTAATTTCTGTTTTGGCTATCAATGGGTTTTCATATATTCAAAACCACACTAATATGCTTACCCAACATGCAACATCCATTGAAATCAAAAAGCAAAAGACCCAATTTGAACAATTAGCTTTCCAAAATAATACTAGTACGAACCCAAGAATATCAGCATTATCAGTTAGCTTATCCGGCCTCTACAACCTCTCCTTTTTAACAGATAGAGACGCAAACGATAAAACGAACATTAATATAGAGCAGCTAGAGATATTTCATAGATTGTTATCTAAATGTATAGGCACACCAGACCTAGCGGTACCTATTGCGGAGTACATGGCCACTATCCCCCTATTAGAAAAAGGTTTTGGACTTCTTGATTTGTTAAATGAATTATCAATCCCACTCGACACTGGCGTAGGATTGCTTCCCTGTATTCGAATTGCTTCTGGATTACATAAACTAAATCTTAGCTTAGCCTCGGAGCTTACTTTGCAAGCTTATTTTGATATTCGCCCCGATGACGCTAGCCGGTTGGCAAAATATATAAAAAATCAGACAATTCCTAATCATGAGGCGCTTCGGGCTTTTTTAGCAGACATACATAAGGATAAGGATTTTGCAGCAGTTTTACGGAGTACTGTTATTTCGGCCCGGCTTGACCACAGGGGCACAGTGCTTGAAGATGACGGTGAAACTTTTGCATACCTTGATAGCATATTGGATAGTGAAGGTAATTGGATCAAAAACCGAAACTTCTTTTTATGGATCCCAATGAACTAACCCCATGGCAAATTTATATAGGCTGGTATCTCCAGAAAAATTGGAACTCTATGATTTAAAGAGGAGTGGAAAACTCCACTTCGTAAAAACTATTGTTCCATCTAATTTCAATTTTAAAAAAATAAGGTTGTTGATATTATCAGCATACTTCACCAATTGGGATACTACACGTATTGAGAATACAGCGTATCAGCCTCGTGATAATGTCAATTTATTTGCTGCCAGGTCCTTATTTGAGAAAGAGAACCTGACCATCACCCCGCCATACCGTAATATGTCTACCGGGTTCTGGGCCCAGGCTTGGGCGCCCAATGATAAGCTCTTGCCTATTATTAAAAATATCTCAAAAAAAGCTAGTATTTATGCAGAAAGTATAACAATTTCTGCTAGAGATAATTCTTTCTTCTGGCAGTCTGGCCCCGTAATACTAAATGGTTCGGACGAAACAGGCTTTACCAATAGACATTCTCCAGAAGCTATTCAGGGCACAATTGCAGAAAATTTAGATGGCTTCGAATTTAAAGCGCTGGCAGAGTTCAATCTATTTTCGCGTAAAAAACCCTATGCCCTAATGTTGGCGGGCTTGGCTTTACTGGCAAGTATCGTATTTTCTTGGGAATTTTCCGTAAAAGAAGCAGTTAAAAATAATCGTTCTCCGGCATTAGTTTTTGATAATAGGTTGCACGGCCTGCCGATGATTAACACAATTCAGGAATTAGTACCAAGCGGCGCTGCCAAGCAGGTTTCTTTTAACCAGCGCACGCAAGAAACTTTACTGACTTTCACATCAAAAGAAAAAGCCCTCAGCTTTTTTAAAATTATTTCAAATTCTTCCAAAGTTATTGGAGAGTGGAATATTTCTATTGAAAATAAAACTGTGGTTTTCAAAGAAAGCGGAGACCAATGATACGCATTATTGGCACGTCAGTATTGGTTCTGCTGTCAGCGGCAATTGTGGCCGCTAGTTGGCAATTAAAGGCATGGAGCGATAGCATAGCATCTAATGACGTCCAGAGTTTTATTAAAGTTGACGAAACAAAGTTAGATAAAGACTTATGGGAGGAATATCTGGGACACCAATTAGACCTGGATATGATTACTTCTAATATTTTTGAAATCAGTTTAGTGAGTGTGCCTGCGGGAGAACTGCCCAATTTGCTAGGTAAGTTCGAAAACCTGAGATATGCCCAACTTCATAAACTTGACATAGTAGCCAGCCAGGCGGATCAAATTTTTAACATTTTGGCTGTCGTGACCTTAAATTAAGGTTATCCCAATGCATAGATTAAATTCGGGTAATGAGCGTAGAATAGTTTTTCGGACATGTATTTTCATGGCTGGGCCACTGTTGGCTTTCACATACTCACAGCTACCTATTCTTTCACCGGTCAGCTATTTAGCAATAGGCTTATCTCTTGCATGGGTCTACCTGTCAGTTGAAGATGTGCTAAGGCTTTCGGTACCCACACGGGCATTATATCTTATCTGTGCCTCCACCTGTGTTCTGGCCATTTTACAGCAGAAGCCGCTGTGGGACTACTTTATGGTAGCTGGTTATCTCGCCTGTGTATTTTCAACCGTTTGGCTTTTTCAAGTTATAAAAACTAAAAGCCTTATGGGGTTTGCAGATTACTTTACGATGTTTAGTCTTGGCTTAACCTTAGAGCCACACATGCTCGGCCCGTGGCTCCTAATTGCGTGCTCCATCCCACTCGTAGGCTTGCTGGCACGGCGCAGGAGTTGGTCAACGAAGGTGCCTTTCATTCCTTACCTGACTGCAGGCTGGATGTTGGCATCAACTCTCAGTTGACTTGCGAGAGCCTATCCACAAACGGCTGATAAAATGGAAGGTAAGCTAACTCAATAAACTGATCTAGAGCCAGTTTGCTTCCACATTATTGCACTGGATACCTGCGGGTTAATTTGGCAACCATAAATCTGCTCATCGCTCGAGCTATTAACCTGAAATAGGTAGGAGAGCCCCAGTGACGCGCACTGCTCATTAACAAATGATCTAAAGTCGCCCCCACTGTCAAAATCTAACTGGCTTTTTACGACATCTTGGGTATTATTATTTTGTTTGGCCACCGCGCCAATTAAAGTCGACGCATCCACACCTCTAAATAGATTAGTCACCTGAGAATTGGGTGAAGTACAAGTCCAACTGTTCTCTGGCAGGTTGAAATAGTAGTCTGATTTTTCATTGGAAAAGATCACACTGCCTGCCAATGTTATTTTTGCAGACGTAGGGTTGAAGGCCTGGTTGGGTTGGCACTGCGGTGGTTCTGGCAGTACCGAAACCTCTGAAACGGGCGAACAGCTCGAAAGTATGGACATAAAAAGAAATGTAATTATTTTTCTAAACATCCCAGTTCCCATACAGCTTACTCGCCAGTGTTACCTAAACTTACTCCGCCCCACTAGCCAGTCAAACTCAAAATTATTTATATATTTGGTTAATCTCATAGCCAGTGAGTAGATGTTCATCACCCCACTACACAATTTGAATTAGGCCATATCAAAAAATTCAGTCACCAATAAAAAACGGCCCAAGAGATTACTTGGGCCGTTTAATTTTTACTAGCTAAAAGCTCTTATTGACAAGCTGATGCGTCTCCATTGTCGACCGAGCACTTCAAACTTGCTGGTGCCGGCTGACTGGCCCAAGTTTGGGATGGCAGTCGGTATCATAGTGGCCGAGGGCAAATCAGACATGCTCCAGCCAAATTGTGCGACAGTAGTAAAATTAATGTCATTACATAGCGCCGCATTAGATTCTGGAAGGAACGCCTCTGCCACTGCCAAAGGTTTTAACACGTAATTGGTAGTAACGCCGCCTACAGTATGTGTAACTACTGTGCCCGCTTTAGGGTTGACCATGGTTACTCTGAAACCATTCTTGTCGTTTTCAGAGTTACGGCCTTCCATGTCAGGCAGACCGTTAACCCACTTCCCATTATACCTTAGCTTATAAGTCTTAGTGCCGAAGTCTGATGGCTCAACTGAACACACGACAACATCAGTGGTTCCCCCCGGGTAGTGTCGCGAGGCGGTTGGCGCAGTACATAGGGCCGGAACTGGGTTATGATTGTTTCCATCCTCCTTGACGAAAACTATTTCTTTATTCTCGTTCATGTCTTTGCTGGCAGCGTGCACATAATTTAAAACCATTGGCTCTGACATTGCGTAGACAGTGCCATCAGCCTTCAGGGCAATCACTGAGTTGTCCCACCCAAACGCACCAGTGCGCCACTTGTAAAATGTGGGGTTAGCAGTACTTGCCAGCGCTGTATCCCTAAGCTCCAGGGACTTGTATGGCCATTGGATATTCGTAGGTTGGAGCCTGTTTTGTTTAATGTGGCCGTGACCGGTGTGGCCGCAAATGATGTATACTCCTTTGATCTTTCATTTGCACTGAAATTAAACATTATTGCCTTGTCACCCGCATCTGGCCCCGCTGGGTTAACGTCAAGGTAGAGGGTCCGGGCCAATTTACCCGCAGGCGGGTTTAGAGCAGTGAAGTAGAACCTTACATCCGCACTAGCATTTACCCGACCATACTCGTAAGCGTCGGTGGTACTGGCGACCCACGTGGCAGCTTCTACTGGAAACTTAGTTGCATCAGCAATGGCTCGGTTTTCTACCGCATAAAGGGTAGTATAGCCTGTATTCCCAGCACCATTTGTTTTTCCAAGTAGGGTCGCATCTGCTGACATATTTGTTTCTTGGTAAAACGAAATAGAAGCACCCCCAGCCCAGTAGATCTGAGTCCTCTTTTCAGGAGAGTGCATCCAGCCCAACCACTTATTCGAAGTAATTTCAGAGGCAATAATTGGGCTGCTAGAGTCGTCACCAACACTCGCGGTGAATGGGTTAGCTATTTGGGTACTAGTTCCCATTGTATAGTACTTAGCTTCATATGTGCCACCATTGTTAGTAATCCGCACGTCAACTTCGCCACCGTTATCGACCCACGCGGTAAAAAAGTTGGGTCCAGAGGCTTTAAGGGCTTCAACCACTGCTACTTTCTTACTTAATTTACCTGGCGCCCACGATAGGGTGTAGGGTGTCTTAGCTTCATTTTGAGCTGTAACCGCCTTGGTCGGTGCGGCCGCAGTAAATGCAACCGTAGGATTATCAAACCACGCCCCATTGGGTGATATAAATCCACGGGTGGCAGTTGATCCATCTGTGTAGTCATAACCAAAACCACCAGTTAGGCTAACTTTTGCACCAGTCGACTTGTTGTAAACACCGTAGCGGTGGACAGTCTTCCAGGTCGAATTTCGCTTCATACATTGCCCGAGTAGGTGTACTGCTTATTCCTGATGGGAAAACGGCACGGTAGAAATGCGTCGCACTTGTCTTCGCTGCGGTGATACGGTCGAACAGCAGCTCCTTGAAATCTGTACCGCTGACTTGGCCAAGTATTCTTCGCACTGGCAAGTGACGTGTCATAATATTGAATTTTTGATACCATTGTAGTATTTTCCAGACAAGTTCCACCGCAAACATGCAGTTTGGGTGCCGCTGGGAGCTTTGTCAGGTCATTCGTTTCATGCGAGCTCATAATAATGCCACCACCTTCTGCAGCTGTCGCAGCAGTTATATCGACATACCCTTTATCGGGGTAGTCGCCGCAGTGAATTCGTCGCCTGCAGGTGTTCAGTGGCGTCCCAGGTGTTATTGACATAGGAAAGGTTCCACTGCCCGTAGGGCGGGTAGGAGACGTCGATTACTTAATATTCACGTCACCAATAAATTTCATATCGTCCATCGAGTTGAACCAGAAACTGGCCCGTCTGACTGCGGTGTCACTCGCGCGCGCGGTTGTCATGACTGACTTAGACAGGGTATCTTTATTGCTTATGCCTGAGGCATTAATCACCTCGTCCGCCAAACCACACTCAACTTCACTCATCAAAACTTCATAACTAGCGTTGGGAAGTACATCTGGGCGAGCATTTGATATCACGCAGGCGAAGCTGTTCGCATTCGCAACAAAATCATTAATTGCGTCGTCAGACCACTTGTCGACTGTAGCTTTTGTATAATCGGTGCCTGCTCACTGAATTCAGCAAATGCAGGCGCTCTAAAATTACTGAGCACGTAAGAGCAGTCAATGATATTTGAAAAATATTTTTCATTCAATTTCTCCTAAAATTACTGTGATGGCACTGCGGAAACGTTAGATGGCGTCGAAATGCCAAAAGTCGCTGGCTTCGCTGTCGAGCCATCGCTGGTACCACCGCAGGCGGCTAGGAAAAATAGCACTTACCACTATAAAATTAACCGCATTCGAATGCTCTCCCGTTTTAAAGTATAAATTCATTGGCAATAATAGCATAGTAAGACTTATTTATCAGAAATTGCAATAAAAACTTGACATAAATTGTCCAAATTTTATTTCACATAATAGGTCAAATCCTCAACCAGGCTCAGAGAGGGCATTCTGGCGCCAAATTAGCCAAAGGCTAAAGATATTTTGTAAGACTCAGAGAACTACAAAGCTATCCTTCCCGGCTGAAGCGAGCTTGCCCAACAGGGCCCAAAGCACCGTTACTCACTCACATTGTTGATATCCCCCGCCAAGCAATCAGGCTAGGCTGCAAAAAGTCACCTTAGATCTGGAACTCCATGCGCCCTACTGACCGGCCAGTCCTTGCTATCATTTTAAGCCTAGTCGCACTGACGCTATTTGATGCAATGGGATTAATCATTAAACATCTCTCAGGCAGTTATTCAGCTGCGGAGCTATCAGCTTGGAGAAATCTTTTTGGGCTCGTCCCCGCAGCCATTGCTCTGTGGTCGTCAAAGGCGTGGCGGAGGGGTGGGAAGCACTTCAAACTCCGCCAATGGAAATTGGCGCTTTTACGAGGAGTTATTGTAACTTTCGCCCAGCTTTGTTTTTATATGTCTTTGGGGTTAATGGCTTTTGCCACAGCTTCCACCATTACCTATGCGAGCGCATTGTTTACGACAGCACTGGCAATTCCAATTCTGGGAGAGCGCGTCGGCTGGGTGCGTTGGAGTGCAGTTTTAGTCGGCTTTGTTGGTGTTATTATGGTAGTGCAACCCAGCAGTGAGGGCTTTACTGTTTATGCGCTTTTGCCTTTATCAGCAGCGGCATTTTATGCTTTAGTAGGCGTGACAGCCCGCCTATTTGACGATGATGCGTCAAGCCCATTGGTCAACCTTTATTCGACCATAACAGCAACTATAGGCGCCGCTTTGATAGCGTACTTCTGGGGCGGTTTCAGGCCAATAGCTAATCTGTCCGATATGGCTTGGATCTTTTTGATGGGAGGATTTGGCGGCGCAGCTGTGCTGCTTCTGACAGTTAGTTATAGAATGACTGAACAGAGCAATTTAGCGCCATTTAGTTATTTCGGCATCCCCCTGGCATTTATCATGGGCTGGTTGTTTTTTGACGAAACGCCGTGGAGCACACTATTTCCCGGGGCTATATTAATAGCTGCGGGTGGATTGTTAATTGTTTGGCGGGAACGGGCTCAGTTCAAGCAGACCTGAAATTGATAAATTCGTGACAGTCCCCCAGGGGTAATACTGTCAGACATAAGCCAAGCTTTATTGGCTATTTTTCCAAAATATTTATGTCGCCCAAGCCCTAATCAAAAGCTTAGACACTTAAAAAGTGTCGCAGTCTCTGTTCATCATGCAGCAGGCATGTCAAAAATAGCCATGTCACAAAAAACACTTAACAGGGCAAACCTAATAGAGCTTGGCCCAAATAAACTAGCCGAACTTCTTCTTGAGGTCAGTACGGGCAGCGCAGATATAAAGCGCCGCTTGCGCCTTGAACTTAGCTTTCAAATTAGCCCCACCGAATTGGGTAAAGATGTCCGCAAACGGCTAGTGGCCATCCGGAAATCAAAATCCTATGCTGGGTGGCGCAAACGCAAATCACTTGTGAAGGATCTGCAAACGCAAGTTGACATGATTTGCAATAAGGTTGCTGTCGATGACCCAACCCTTGGGTTGGAGTTGTTATGGGAGTTCATCGCGCTTGCCCCGTCGGTCTATGAACGGGTTGATGATAGCCGCGGCGAAGTTGCTGCAGTTTTTGGTGCTGCGCTTGTACGGCTCTCAGCCATTGCCCCCTTGGCGGCGGTGGACCCAAAAGCCTTGGCAACTCAAGTTTGGTGTGCGTTGCAAGACAACCTGTATGGAGAGTTTGATGGGTTAATTGCCCTCATGGCTCCCGCATTAGGGGATGAGGGGCTCACACACCTTAAGCAGTCTGTAGTTACTTATCAAAGTAATCCAGAGACAGACGAAGGTGAGGATCACGCCGCGTTAATTTTTTTGCGATCTCTGCGCGGCGAAGACAGCCAACCGAACACGCGAAAAATACGGCTGGTCCAAACATGGTTGCAAGACATAGCCCAAGCCCAAGGCGACGCTGAAACCTATGTCGCTCAGTATACAGCCCAGGATTTGGTGCTGCCGGGTGTGGCTGCTGAAATTGCGCAAATATGGCTGGAAGCGGAACGCCAAGATGAGGCGTTAGCCCTTTTGGAAGCGGCTGACCTTGACGCTGCGCCTGAAGGGATAGACGCGTGGGACACTGCATACATCAGATGTTTGTCTGAGCTAGGCCGCATCGAGGATGCTCAATCACATTGCTGGCTGCGGTTTGAGCAGTCGCTAAACGTACTGCATTTGCGCCGATATTTAAAACCGCTACCTGATTTTGACGATGTCGAGGTGGAAGATCGCGCCAAGGAGTATGCCTTAAGGTTCCCACACTTTGATACCGCACTCGCGTTCTTCCTAGAATGGCCAGATTTGCTTTTTGCGGCGCGTTTAATCACAACAAGAACTAATGACATCAATGGCAGCTTTGATTGGCACCTAACACCTGCCGTGGATGCGTTACGTGAACGGCACCCATTAGCGGCCACAATTGTACTTCGGGCAATGGTCACTGATACCTTGGAGCGTAGACCAGTTGCTCGCTATGGTGACGCCGCTGAGCATTTGAAAGATTGCGCAGCATTGGACGCCAACATTGAGAATTATGATAAGTTTCAAACGCACGATGCGTTTTGTAAGCAGCTGGAAATGCAATATGACATAAAAATGGTGTTCTAAAATAAGACTATGGCTATATAAAAATAGGTTCTGACCAATGAAGACCCCGCAGAATTGCCTCCACTGAACCGAAACAAGAGAAAAGAAACTAACGATATGACGAAGCGTCACACGTTCTTGATACTTAGTCGAAGCCCTCTAATTATTAATCAGAGAGTTTCTATAGCTTTCTTTCCCTTAACTCGGCCAACCCTATAAAATGGGTTGGTCTTTTTTTTGGATACCCCACAAATTCTGACTACAAAAATTGCTATAATTGAACCAAGGGACACAGAAATTCGGCTAATTATTATACCCAAGAGAAAAACTAGTTAATATTCAACTTACAGCATAAAAAGTTCAATCAATGACTACCTGTGAGCATTTATGTTGTTTTCTTCGGATCTCAGCTTCTTTTGCCTTTGCTAGCCACTCATCGCCATCTGGGTCACTTTGATAAATAGACACGGCGATTTCTTCTAAAGCGCGGTACGACTTACACTTAGTACCACTGTCCCGCTCACTTTGGTTTGCTTCTAGGTGTCTAGAAGTTAATGTAATTGTAAGTCCAATTAAAACAGAAATTAGTAAAATAATAATACCTGAAATTAAAATAATTTTTAAATATCGTCTTATAAAGGAGAGCCAAGATTTTATCCCTTAAATTTGGTATTTATTAACTATTGATCATACCCTTACTTTAATAAAATTGTTAGCTAGGTCAATTGCTTTGCTGAATTATAAAACTAATGGCTATACTTACTTGGGTGGCGCCTCTGACCATAACAAAAGCTCAAAAGCGGCGCACCATATTGTTGATTAAGGGTTGTTGATTTTTCCAGCCTACTAACAGATGTTAATCTAATTCGTTAGAATGGGTTGGGGGGGCACTAATGAGTTTAAAACTGCTATTTACAGAATTGGAGAATATTTTTTCAGGGCCACTAGCTATCGAGTCCCATGTTCGTCATGCGCTCCAAAGTTCTAAGACCAACGTTGAAGCCCCAAAGTTGTCCTACGCCACTTCCACAGTCCTTTATTAATGTGATGGAGCGCGCAGATGCTAATCCAATTTGTAAGCTGATCACTGAAATGCAATTTCATTGGGCCCCACCGGAAACATCAAGTGACCCACTCTACATCAAACACAGCATATCAAAGGTCCACGTTGAGTTGCTGGGGCCAAATGGATTAGTCAAATCCGATAGGGTCCGCCTCGGTCTATATGGCATGAAACCAGACTCTGAATATGGAATTAGAACGCATGCAGCAGAAGAAATTTATATAATGCTGGCTGGTGATGTTGATTGGAAGCGTCGTGATGCACCCTATGCAATACACCTACCGGGCGAACGATCTTATCATCCATCAATGATGCCACATGCATCCCGCACCCATGAGGTAGCATTTTTATCAGTTTATGCATGGTATGGCGATCTCTCTACAGACAATTATGTGTATGAGGGAATTCCTTCGAACAAGTGAGGCCATAGACAACTTAATTCATTCACGAGACTATTGTTGGATTTGACCCAAGCGTCCATTAAACAATTTGAACAGGCTGCTGGTATTTCAACGCAGTTACCAATTAATCCGCAAACAGGCGACTAAAGCTAAGGTCAAGGTTTAAAACGTTACAGATGACAGAGAAAATCGTTATCATTGGAGCTGGGGCGGCCGGAATTGGTGCAGGGCTGGCGCTGCAAGCACTGGCCGTGCCTTTCGTCATCCTTGAAGCAAGCGACCGTGTTGGCGGCCGAGCCTATACAGACAAGACATCGTTTACCACTCACTGGGACCAAGGTTGTAGTTGGTTACATTGCGCAGATGTAAATCCACTGGTCAGCTGGGCAGACAAGCTTGGCGCAGTCTATGAAAGTGAGGACAACAGCGAAAAGGCCCTATTTTGGTCTGAAAACCACTGGCTAGATATGCCCGAGCGTTCTTCGGTTCATCGGCACATCACCAACAGATTTGCATCCATATATGCGACAGCCAAGCAAGGCCATGACGTTCCTATCTCTGCCATTCCAGACCACGACGGTATTGGGGCCGTAATTGCAAAAACAATGGTGCAGCTGATGTGCAGCGATGAACCTGAACGTGCATCGGCCGCTGGCTATGCTGATTATATCGATACCAACGTGAACTGGGTGGTCACTTCCGGCTACGGCGATCTGATTAATCGTATGGCGGTAGGATTGCCAATCCGCACAGGCACCGAGGTATCCGCAATCACATATCGCCGCGGTGGCGTAAGCGTCCAAACCAATTCGGGCCAGATCGATGCACGCGCTGCGATCGTTACTACCTCAACAAACGTGCTTCGATCGGGGAAAATAGATTTGCCCTCTGGACCGGTCCAACAACTGCTAAATCTGATAGAAGAGGTGCCCTGTGGCACCTATGAAAAAATTGCAATTGCTCTAGAACACTACCCGTTCGATCCACTAGATAACGAGGCTGTATGGATCAATCCAGATCCAGGTATAAATCCAGTTTACTTTCAGATAGCACGCGGCGGCCAACCCATGCTGATTGCCCATGTTGCTGGCAGTCAGGCGCGTGATTTAGTAAATGCTGGGGCGAACGCGATGGTGGATTTTGCTACCCAAAACCTGACCACCGCATTCGGCTCTAGTGTTCAAAAACTAATCTGCGGCACAGCAGCCACTAGCTGGCAAACTAACCGCTTCATACAGGGCGGATACAGCTGCGCCCGTCCAGGCGCAGGAAACAACCGACGCAATATGATTGATTTGGATACGGGTGTGATTGCTTTTGCAGGTGAGGCATTCTCCCTACCTTGGTACGGGACCGCACATGGCGCCTATCAAAGCGGGAAAGATGTGGCATCTCGATTGGCGCTCCACTTAAATCTCAAAAAGTCGAACTTAAACAGATACTTAGCGCTGTTCAAGCAATGAGATGTCCAGCTAGGAGCCCCACCCACATTTTATAATAAGATTACGAATGCGCTAGTTTTCGATAGAACTCTGCACAAAACGATAGATCAACACAAAATATTGTAAAGGAAACGTCATGTCTTCAGTTACGGCCCCATTTAAGGGCGTTGAGCATTTATTGGAGCCACGGCCGAAGGATTTATCCGACGCATTACATATCTCCAAAACCGTAAGTAACGTCTTGTCTGCCGTTAAGGAGTATGGCGACAAAGCAGTCGCAGAGTTTTCCCTGAAATTCGATAAAAGTGATCTAAAAACATTCGAAGTTACACACGAAGATCGTGAGATGGCGCTGGAAGAGCTAGACCTGCAAACGCGTAAAGATACTGAATTTGCCATTGCAAACGTACGCAAATTTGCTGCAGCGCAACTGGAAACTATGCTGCCACTGGAGATCGAAATCTGCAAAGGTGTTCATCTTGGCCATCGAATTATCCCAATTGAAAAAGTAGGGTGCTATGTGCCTGGTGGTCGTTATCCACTATTGTCAGCACCAATCATGACCATTGTGCCAGCAAAGGTTGCGGGTGTTGACGAGGTTATTGCTTGCCTGCCACCAAATGCACATCGCGCGATGATTGCGGGTTGTCACTTGGCTGGGGCTGACCGCATTTTCCGCATTGGTGGTGCGCAAGCGATTGCCGCGATGGCGTTTGGCACCAAGACCGTCCCTGCTGTAGACAAAATTGTGGGTCCTGGAAACGCTTTCGTCAATGAAGCTAAGCGCCAGGTTTTTGGTCCAATCGGAATTGACCAGCTTGCGGGACCTTCTGAGATTTATACGCTTGCAGATCACACCGGCGATGCGGAGATGATTGCGACCGACTTACTGGCCCAAGCTGAGCATGATGTTCGCACCCGTGTTGGTTTGATTACAACCGACGCAATATTGGCCCATGCCGTCAAAGCCGAGGTTGAGCGACAGATCACGGTTCTTGCCACTGCAGAGACTGCCAGTCAGGCTTGGCAGGAGTATGGGGAAATTGCGATTTGCCAAGACGAGGCTTCGATGATTGCTTATTCAGACTATATCGCCGCTGAGCATCTTCAAATTCATACTGCTCATCCAAAAGATTTTGCCCGAAAACTTCGTAACTATGGGTCTTTATTCATCGGTGAACTTGCGAGCGTTGTTTATTCAGACAAATGCTGTGGCACCAATCATACTCTACCTACGATGGCTGCCAGCCGCTATACAGGCGGTTTGTGGGTTGGATCTTATGTTAAGATTGCAACCCATCAGTGGATCGAACCTGAGGGCGTTTTTTCAGTAGCCCCACCCGCCGTACGGCAAAGCAGGAGTGAAGGGCTAGACGGCCATAGACGTGCAGCACAATTGCGTTTGGACCGCCTGCAAATCAAGTAAATATAACCAAATACAAGACAGTGAACTCTTTAGCGCCTACGGAGCCATAGAAAATGCAGGGCGCAGCATCGAGCTATTTAATTATACTGCGCGTCATTCAGTGCCCAGTATCCTTTGGTGCCTTTCAGGCTTTTGTTTTCTTGGGCATAGTCCCATGGAGATCTGGCTTTTTCATCTTTAGCTTTTGCGTCTGCTCCAGCGTCCAGCAAAGCTAGGATAATTGCTGGATCATCTTCACGCGCAGCCATGTGAAGCGGTGTTTCACCATCCTTATCTCGCGCCATGACTTTTGCTCCAGCCGTCAGAAGTACCTGAATAAGCCTTGGGGTGCCCCATAAAACTGCCATGTGAAGCGGTGTCTTACCATCCTCAGTCCGCGCCATGACGTCTGCTCCAGCCGCCATAAGTGTTTGGATGTTCGCGGCAGAGCCCCCAGCAGCCATGTGAAGCGGTGTTTCACCATCCTTACCCCGCGCCATGACGTCTGCTCCAGTGTCCAGCAGGGCTTTAATATTAATAGGAATACCGTAGCTCGATGCCCAGTGCAGAGGCGTGCGGTCATTTATATCTCTCGCCATGACATCTGCACCAGCGTCTACAAGTACTCTGGATATTAGCGGGGGTGCCCCCAACTGCAGCACTGTGTAATGGTGTTTTCCCATCCTCAGTCCGCGCCATGACGTCTGCTCCAGCCGCCATAAGTGTTTGGATGTTCGCGGGCGTGCCCCCAGCAGCCATGTGCAGCGGTGTTTCTCGATCCTTATCTCGCACCATAACATCAGCTCCTGCCATCAGCAGGGCTTGGATGTTAGCGGGGGTGCCTCCAACTGCAGCACTATGAAGCGGAGTTTCCCCATCCATATCGGCCGCCATGACATCCTGCACCAGCCGCCAGCAGGGCTTGGATGTTCGCAGGGGTTCCGCCAACTGCAGCCATGTGAAGCGGCGATTTACCAACCTTACCCCGCGCCGTGACATCAGCTCCAGCAGAAAGCAGGGCATGAATGTTGGCCGGGGTCCCATAACTGGACGCCCAGTGCAATGGAGTGCGGTCATTTACATCACGCATCATAACGTCTGCACCAGCGCTCAGCAGGGCTTGAATTAATTCTGGGTTGCCTATTTGAGCAGCCAAGAACAGTGGCTTTGTGCCCCACCTGTTCTGTGCCAGAACATCTGCACCAGCGTCCAGCTCAGCCTGTAAATCGGCAGCTGTGGCAGTTTGCCACCAGTCCCTGTCACATAATATACCACAATCAGCACCAGCCTGAGTAGCAAAGGATCAACATCAGTGCTAATATTTTGCAGCGCATGGTTTTACCTCATGTGTAAATATAATGGAATGTTAACAGAAACTACGGTTGGCTCAACAAATATGTTCAGCACATCAAATTGTGATTTCAGGTTTGCAGCCAAGCATCACTGTGCATAAACATAAGTTTATATATATGAGCAGCCTGTAATCACTACACGGGATATTAAGCATGATGTAAGGCTGACATATCAGGCTTTTGTGGGCTGAGTTTCAAGCTGTACCACAAAGTATGTTTTGGTTAGCTTTATTGATATAATAAAGTTTTATAATGTGTTTGATAATTACTATTTGCGATGTATCGAAAAATTAGCTGAAAATGATGGTCATAAAATAACTTTGAAAAGTTATCCGATTGTGTTATAATCTAATTAAGGCGAGAAAAAACATCGTCATTCAGAGCAGTATAATACTTCAGGCTTCCTTTCTCTCCCGAGGGAAGCCTTCTGTTTTTCATACCCACTAATATAGGTTTAAAGCACTATAAAACGAATTATGCTACATAACTTTAGGGTTGGTATTGGAATAACTGTAAGTAACCGCTTTGAATAGAATTTAAGTTTAGAATTGATCGCTATGAGCGGTTTTTTCCTAAACAGAAACCTTAACCAAATCTAAAGCATTTATCCCAATTGAATTTATAATATCAGCCTTCCCCAACCCATGGGCATAGTGTCACCTAAGGCCCCACTATACTGGGAATGACGACAGCTAATTCTTCGAACCAGAAACTTTGGCGCATTTTAGTTTATAAAAAGGACTGGAACGTGTAATGCATTGATCAATATACTCAAGGAAAATATAGAATAAATGAAATCGACTTATAAGCAGTTTTGCCCAGTAGCTATGGCCGCAGAGATATTAGGATCACGTTGGAATATCTTGATTATTCGTGAACTATGCCTGGGATCTACTAGGTTTAATGAATTAAAGAAGGGTTTACCTAAATTATCCCCTACACTTTTGTCTCGAAGGCTGAAGGAGCTTGAAGACCATGGAGTTCTAAATAAAATACCAACCAGTAAAGATAAAAAATCCACAGAATATAAATTAACCCAGTCTGGTGCCGAACTTTTAGATGTGATTATCAGCATTGGAACGTGGGGAAAGCGTTGGATAGATCAAAAATTGAATTTGGAAAATAGTGATGTTGGTCTGCTCATGTGGGATATTCGTAGAAACATTCAAATGGATATGTTCCCTTTAAAACAAGCAACCGTGGAATTTTCGTTTAGTGATATTGAAGGCAAAAAATCTACTTGGTGGATAATATTAGATGAACAATCTTCACCGGATGTTGGCCCTATTGAGCCAGCCACTTCTGTTGATTTATATGTCTCTTGCTCAGTTAGCGCCCTAACTGAATTTTGGTTAGGAAACATGGGCTTAGATGAGGCCCTTAAAAAAGATCAAATCAAACTAGATGGTGCCCCCAAGCTTATTTCCAGTTTTGGAAATTGGATTGGTAAAAGCAACTTCTCACATGTTAAAACCTTGCCCCAAACATTAGTCGCTTAATAAGGAAGTAGTTCTTCATCACAACTTCGAGAGCATCCAAACTGCCATCCCAATCATCATCAAATTCTCTGTCAGAGATACAAATCCAAGGGGGACCTTACTGTCACCACCAACACAGGCGCACTTTAACTCGCGTTTATCGACATACACTGCCTTGAACACGCTAACAGCACCGATGCTTGCCACAAGCAGCGCAGCAGGTGCCGAAAGCCATGTTAAAACGCCTGCCATCATCAACAGCCCAGCGCCAGTTTCCACGAAAGGATAGACATATCCATAACGGATCCAACGCTGCGCAAGCAGGTCATAATTGAGAAACATCGTGGCAAAGCGTTCCACGTCTTGCAGCTTTTGCAAGCCCAGTAGAACCATGGAAATCGAAACAAACCATTCAACCGTGCGCCCAGAAAGCATAGTTCCCAGCAAAAGCCAGCTAATTATAGAAGCCATCAACGCCGCTACCACAAATAGGGAAATAACAGGTTTATAGGTTGTGGCATTGTTTCGTTTAGGTGCTTTACCAAAATAGGAGCTCAATTCATCAAAACCGCCAACACGTGCGCCATCAATAAATGTCTGCGGCGTGGATGTGACACCATATTCGGCTTTGAAAAAATCAATTTCTGCTCGCGAGTTGAGATGATTATCATCGACCTTGAAACCCTGCCGTTCCAACAGAGCTTTGGATTTAAGCCCATGGGGACAGGTGTTATCAGCCATCACCATGCGATGTAGCGTGGCAATTTTCGTAACTTTGAGCATATTATGTTTCCTTGGAAGGGCTTTTAGACCTCTTGAAATCCAACCTCTTATATGTCACTTAATTCCTCCAGCTACTGGAAGGTCAAGGATAATTTTTATGAATATTTCTGCCGCATCAAAGCTTGTAGGTTTACCTGTAAAAACGGTACGCTATTACTCTGAAATTGGCTTGGTTGAGGCTTCTTCAAGGTCAGATGCTGGCTACCGCATTTATAATGATATGGCTGTACGCAAACTTATGTTCATCCGCCGGTCCCGAAGTTTTGGATTTACGATTGAAGAATGCCGCGAGTTGCTGAGCCTCTACCAAGACCAGGGCCGCAGTAGCGCTCAGGTGAAACTCATTGCGTCCAAACGATTGGCAGAGATCGAAATTAAGCAGCTTGAACTGCAATCTCTGCATAAAGAACTCGCGCACTTGGTAAAAGCTTGTCGCGGCGATCACCGCCCCGACTGCCCAATTATTGATTACCTAGGGTAAGCAAAGAAGATTAATTATTCAAAGACATTATTTACTACGCCATTTACAAAGATCACCATGAATTATCTGCCCAAAGCTAATGTGCATTACCAAACCCTAGAATATACCGCTTTACTTTTTAGTGCCAATCGCTGGCTTGCTGGCAAGGGAGTTAGCCGTCGCAGAAATTTTTAGCTTTTCTTTTTTTGGTTTTTTTGTTTCTTTTTTGCTATTTTTGCCTTTGGCCATTGTATGCCCTTTCAAGTTGATTGTTGCCCAGATTCTGAAATAACATGGATCACTACGGTCATTCATAGATTGCTAGATTAAGCGTTCACCTGAGATACAAGTGTCATGAGAAAGCCTATGGGAATGGCATGCATGGTATAACTCTCAATCTAATAAGAGCTTACCAAAATTATAGGGCCTGTGAAGGCTTAATTTCGCCATAGCTACGCCACCGTGACAGTACGATTGTGATAATCTAGGGCTTTCAAAAGAGGGCGGCAGGTATTTTGAGTTACTTGGCCTTTGCTTCAGTGAGTTAAAAAGTAGTTTGGCTTCACGCTTCGAACATTAATTGAGCTATGTACCTCTTCTTTGAATCTAATCACTTCATGTCAGCGATTTATACAGTGGGTTCGCAAACCAATCTCCCTTTGCGCCAAGCTTCTTTAATATATTAAAAAACGCCCTGCTACCTCTCACCAAAGCATCATTTTCAAGTCTAACTAGCGTTTTAGGATCTAATTCTGATTGATCAAGAATGACAGTGGAAGGATCGAAGGGAGGCGTAAGGTAGGCAAATGCTCCTTCACCCAAGACTACATCTGGAAGTGGCTTTCGGCCGACGCTGATAGGTGCCGAATAGGCCCAGACATTTTCAAATGTGATCCGACGCAGGCCTTGATCAAACAGGCGGCGTGTTATTTTTTCTAATGGAAGAAAACCATCACCTATTGGCACCCCAGCCACAGTCAGTTGGCCAGTGTGCTCAGCATGGATCATAACATGGTCTTTGAAGTGAACTGAATAGACATGCGGTAAGACGGCTTCAAGTGCTACCTCTGGATCCTCTAATACCATCTGTGAATTACCATAATCATAGAGAACTTTCAGGCTCTGATGATCCACCTTTTCAATAATCTGCACAAGTTCAGACCCTGTGAAATCCTCATGGTTTTCCAGAACTATAACCATGCCAAGATCATGAGCCTCATCAACCACTTCTGCCAAATCTCTAGCTGTAGCATGCATCATTTCGGCGACTTTTCCACTGTGGCGCGTATAGGTTCGAAGCGATGTTGCTCCCAGGCGATAAGCAACCTTCAGCAACTCAGACATGTGTGCAGGCCGAGTATCAGATGTATCCACCTCGAGGCTCATCTTATGCTTTTCTAAGTATTTACGCAGGTGATCCATACGGTAGGTATCTCGCCCACCGAGGTGGCGGTAATTAGCATCATTCAATGACAAGCTGAGCCCCTGAAACCCTAGCCGCTGCGCCAACTTGGCGAATTCAATCGCATCAAAGCCTAATTTATAGGAAAAGTGCTGCCTAAGACTAAAGCTGTGGATGGTAGGTTCAACAATCATACAAAGTCTTCCATGTATTTCAATTCAGCGCTCAAGGCGAAGCGGTATCTGCCACAAATATCTGTATCGTCCAATATTTCGGCTCGCCAAGCGCAATAACCCGCGAACCGCCACGCAAAGGCTGCGCGTAACTTGGAATATCTGCGGGCCAGATCAGGTCGGTCTAAAGTATCCCAAAAGGATTTAATCTGCTCACCTGATAATTGAGGTCGTTCACCAAGAATCTGAAACGCGGGAGACAAAAAACTGTAAATATCCTCACAGATGTCACCAACCGCAGGACATTGCCAATCGATCAGGCGTAATCCGCCCCCTGATCCCACGAGGTTCACACCAACATCAGTATGTATCAACGACAACTTTTCAGGTACGGATATAGCGACAGGGTGTGGTCGAAACTCTTTGGGTTTATTTTTACATCGTACAAAAAACTCATCTCCCTCTGAAAGGATATCTTCACATGTCAGCGACACCCGGCGGAAGCCCGTCGGATCGGCAACCTCCTTGCGCAAAAGTAGATGAGCGGCACCCACAACATCACCATCCCACATCTCACCGTCAACATAGTCGTAAACCAGAAGTTTTACTTCTGGCCAGAACCCAACGAGGTTGGGTGCTACGTCGAGGCCTTCAAGCCTACGCAGTGCATCTGCCTCTTTTTCAGGTAGGTTAGGAAACAGGGTACCAGCGGTAGGCGCCGCAAATACCTTGGCAACAAGGCGGCGATCGCCAGTATCCACACGCCAGACTGAGTTATGGAGACCACCGCTAAACTTATGGAACTGTGCAGGAATGCCGACCAAGCCAACGTTAGAAAGATATTGGCGTAGCTCTAATTCAGTCATGCAAGATTTTTCCTATTAAATCAGTTTTTGGCTTTGCTTCAGCAGTCTGAATTAGCTTGAGTAGCCAAACTCCAAAAGCAAGATAGGCAGCATCGTCCAAGTATAAGCACTAAAATACTCACCATAATTGTGCTTTTAAACTCACATGGTAAATACTGCCTGTCAACGCATGACCTATGCTCAGTAAACTCCATTCATGACACGATGTGTGCAAGACCATTGCTGCTTGATATCGCGTGCTATTATGCCCCATTAACTCATTTCATATGGGCTAACAGACTCGACAAAAGCATGTTGCTTTGAGACCAAGAATCCTAACAAAACGTTTCAATATTTATTCTAAAAAGGTCGTGAAAATCACATGCAAGTTAGTGTTCGTGAAAACAACGTAGATCGGGCCCTTCGGGCCTTGAAAAAGGAGTTGCAGTGCGAAGGTGTTTTCGGTGAAATGAAGCTTAAGCAACATTTTGAGAAACCTTCTGGGAAAAAAGTGCGCAATAAAGCGGAAGCTATTAGACGCTGCCCGTAAATTGGCTCGTAAAAAATTAAAGCACGAAGCTTTGCATAAATTACCTTATTGATTTGAATTACTCAGAATACTAGCGTGGCCAATTGGTGCGTTAATTTTTTGTTTGGCTAAACCTTAATCATCCCTCGCAATAGTGATATCAAAATTTCTTTAATTTGATATTATTGGTCCAGCCTAGCCCTGCTTAAATACAATTCATGTTCTGTAAAATTAGTCCCGATTGAATGCAGTCTGCATCTGCACAGAGTGCCCCAAGATACAGCTTGAAATTGACCGCAAAGCGCTAAATACTTATCAACAGATTATAAGGTGATAAATCATGAAACTTACTGAAATTATACGTCTGGCGTTAATTGCTTTAGCTCTCTCGACTGGCGTCGCCTACGCCGAAGGGACTAGTTCTAAAGATAATCAAGAAAAGTCAAAATTTTCAATTGGCCTTGCTTATATCGGCGGTGATTCAATTTATTCAAATGTTAAATTCAGATCTACTGTGATGCCATCCATTAGCTATAAGTCCGAGACCCTAACTATCGGCTTTTTTGAAGGTTTGGTTTACAAATTTTTTAATGGAGATAAAGCCTCTATTAGTGCAGCAATCACACCAAAAGGCCGGCCATACAAGAGTACTCGTTCGGCTAACCTAACCGGCATGAAACGAGATATGTATTATGACGGTTCATTGAATACATCATACAGTATCTCGCGAGGCCTGACTGCTAAGCTTAAACTAGCAGCAGAGGTGACCAACAAATTTAATGGAAACTCTGCAGATCTGTCGTTAAGCCAATTTGTCCCAATCGCAGGCCAACCAGTCATTATTCAGGCTGGAGCAAAATGGTATGGACGTAAGCAAGCGAACTATTTGTATGGGGTTAATGCTAGCGAAGTTATTGGCGGCCAACGAGCGCTATACGCACCAGGAAGCGTGACAGTACCTTATCTATCAATAAACACATTTTACCCAATAACCAAACAGACAAGCCTGTTTGCTAACGCTAATGTAAATTTCTTGCCAAATAATGTGGTCAATAGCCCAATTGTTGATGACAGGAGTTCTGTATCTATTGTTGTTGGTCTAAATTATAATTTCTAAAGTTCAGATCTACCGAATGACGACCTATATTGAGAACCGGTATCGAAGAATATTAATTGTGGCAGAGAGCATCTTTAAAAAAATACTGCTAGGCTTGTTACTATGAAGTGTTTAAATTTCAGATCGTAGGGGATGCTATAGGCCAGTTTTGCTTGGGTGAGTTCTAGCAAATTGAACATCGTTTACATCTCGAATAATGTTTAAATTTAACGTATAGTTTTGAAACAATGCAGTTAGGTCTTCTTCCCTAACAATCATAGCCTCTAGCAACTCAATACTTTGGTGCAGACCGTCGACATGTCCTTTTACGTCGCTAGACAATACTAGGTTCTCTTTGATTACCGATCGAAGCTCACCCATATTATTTTTAATTTCAGCTTCTACTTTGCTTAATCTTCCAGATACCTTTTCAGTTTGCTTTAGTGCAGAACCCTCTAGGGAACTATTTTTGTTTTTAAATTCGAGCGTTATTTTAGCAATTTTATTCCGCATATCAGAACTAAGTAGCTTTATTTTATCATCATTTTGTTTTAGTTTTGTATCGATCTCTTCATTCGAAGAAGTGAAACTACTTACAAGAACGCTTAAGTCCTTTCGAATAGAACTATTGAACTCTTCTAATTTGTCTAAGTTTTCTACTAACCCAACCTCTAGGTCATGCCTTACTGCATCAACCGCGTTGGAGGAGCGTTTAAAGTTATCAGCCAGAATACTTTCAAACTTAGTAAATTTAGTTGTATTTTTATCATCTCCAACCTCAAGTTTTTGGAGAAGTGACTCCTCTAAAGCCCTATTTTTTTTCTCAAAATCAAGAGTTGTTTTGGAAATTAGGTTCTGCATATCAGCACTAAGTAGCTTTATTTTATCATCATTTTGTTTTAGCGTTATATCGATCTCTTCATTCGAAGAAGTGAAACTGCTTACAAGAGTGCTAAATTCCTCTCGAATAGAACTGTTGAATTCTTCTAATTTATCTAAGCTGCCTTTCAATCCGACCTCCAGATCTTTTTTTGTAGCGTCAGACACCTTAAATGAATTTATAATACTATCAGTTACTATACCTTCCAACTCTTTAAACTTACTCATATTTTTCTCTGAGCTGTCCATAACTTTTTGAAGCAAAGAGTCCTCTAAAGCACTACTTTCTTTCTGAAAATCGAGAGTTGTTTTGGAAATTAGATTTTTAGTATCTGTGCTTAATCGAGTTATTTTATCATCATTTTGTTTTAGCTTGATATCAATCACGTCATTCGCAGATGTGAAATCCTTTCGAATAGAGCTATTGAACTCTTCTAACTTATCTAAACTACACTTCAATCCAAGTTCTAGGTCTTTTTTTATAGCGTCTGAAGCTTTAAATGAGCTGACCATACTATTAGTTATAATGCCCTTAAACTCATTAAACTTGCTAATACTCTCTTCAACACCATCCCCAACCTTTTGGGATAGAGTTTCCTCTAACAAACTGTTTTTAGTGGAGAAATCTAGAATTATTTTAGCAATTTTATTCCGTACATCACAGCCAAGTAGGGTTATTTCCTCATCATTTTGTTTAAGCTTTATGTCGATCTCATCTATCGAAGAGGTGAACCCTCCAGTAAAAGAACTAAAATCCTCTCGAATAAAGTTATTGAACTCTTCTAATTTATCTAAACCCTCTGCTAGCCCAATCTCTAGATCATTTTTTATAGCGACCGACGCTCTGGATGAACTTATAATGCTATCAGTTACAGAATCTTCTAATTCCTTAAACTTACTAATACTTTTTTCAGAACCATGCTCAACTTCTTGAAGTAGAGAACTAAAATCCTCTCGAATGGAACTGTTAAGACCCTCTAACTTGTCTAAGCTACCGTCTAATCTAATCTCTAGATCTTGCTTTAGACAATCGAATGCTTTGGATGAACTTATAATACTGTCAGTTAAGATCCCCTCTAACTGATTAAGTTTATTTGTATTTTCTTCAAAATAATATTCAACTTTATGGAATAGAGATTCTTCTAAGGCACTATTTTTGCTCGCAACACTAAGAGTAGTCTTTGCAATTTTATTTCCCACATCAGCACTAAGTAAGGTTATTTTATCATCGTTTAGCTTGAGCTTTGTTTCTATCTCTTTTTCCAAAGACGTAAAATCTTCTATAAAAGAGCTAAAATCCCCTCGGATAGAGCTATTGAACTCTTCCAATTTATCTAAGTTTTCAACCAAACTAAGATCTAGTTCTCTCTTATTTTCTGCAAAAATCTTTTCTAATTTTATATTAGTCTGACGCTCAAAGGCCTCTTCTAGCCCTTTCTTCATTTCACCTAAACCGCTTGTAGTGACATAACTCCCACTTCGATCATCGATTGCTCGATTTAGAGTGCGGCTTTGCTGAATCATGCGCTGAGATATTATATCCCCAATTTCATTGTCTAATTGCTCCCTAACTGTGGAGCCCTTTTTAATATCAGGTATTTTTGTCTCAAAACTATTTAATGTCTTAGTTAATTTTTCGTCTAAAGCACTAAAATAATCTTTAATGTCATTATTCAATTGGTTTTTAAAATTTACAAAATCTTCTTTTTTAATAAAATCTTCATTTTTATTTGAACCTTCTTTTCTAATCGAATCTTCTTTTTTTATGAGATCTGGTTTGATTTCTTTAGGGGTCAGTTTTTCTAATTTTTTTGTATCTAAAACTGGCTCAGGAGTGACATCCGTAATGTCACTCGTTAGGTTTTCTTTTGACGGCTCTTGGAAGACACGGCTTCGTATCTCTTGAATTCGAGCTTTTGTTTCGTTTGCATCAGCCATAATTTTCTCTACAGTTTTGTGAACTATAGCAGCAAAAATCATGCCACGCTATGTGGTGCTCTTTAAATATGGCCGTACTTTGTAGAAGTAAACGCTAAAGCATTTTACGGCCACACTTAAAGAGTTATTATTAAATACTATTTTTTATGAAACTCGCCCTCGTTAATCATCTGCTGAAACATATCTTCAGCTGATGCTTTTAATGAGCTATAATTGATGCCAAGCTTTTCAATACTCTTGGAGTTATCACCAATCCATTTGTGGCCCATATTCAGCGATATCATTTTACGAGAAAAGGTTTTATCAACGATTGGGCCAACTAGCCACAATAGCCACTTTGGTAACTCTTTAGTCGGGAGAGGATAAGCCGACCCATATTTTTCTTTTAGTAAATTGGCTACTCCAAGTGGCGATTGGGCTTCATTAAAGATCATGTGACGTCCTGCAGCTTTTTTAATGTAGGCCGCACGGATATGCGCATCGGCAACATCTCGCACATCTACCATCCCAATCGCAAAAGGTGGCGCACCAGCTTTCATTTTGCCATCACCCAATTGGCAAAATATGTCATGCGTTGCAGAGGTAGACTTACCTGAAAGTGTAGGCCCAATTACAAATGCAGGGTTTATAACTACTAAAGTCCATCTATCTTGATCTTCTGCGATCTTCCAAGCAGCACGTTCAGCTAAAGTCTTTGAGTAAGAATACGGTTGGTGTGTAGCAGATGATGTGGTGTTCCAATTGTCTTCATCGAATTTGCCATTTGGGGTGCTCACACATTCAATTGTATCGCCGTAGATAGCAGCCGTCGAACTGGTCAAAACCACCCGCTTGACAGATGCAGTAGCATTTACACTCGAAAGCACATTTTCAGTACCAGAAAGTGCTGGCTCAATTAAATCTTTCTGAGCATCATTAAACTTCAATATAAACGGTGATGCGGTATGAAATACCGTGGAACATCCCTTCATTGCTTTGTCGTAACTACCAGCTTCTGTAAGGTCAGCCTTGAAGAGCACTACAGAACCTGGACCTTTTTGAGATAACTGTTTTAAATGTCCTACTTTTTCTTCGTTGCCAGGGTCACGAACTGCAGCATGAACACACACACCCGCTTCTACTAATTGCTTTATCATCCAGCCAGCAATGAACCCTGTGGCACCTGTAACAAGAACCTTCTTTTTCGTATCAACAGTATATTTCAATTTAAAATCCTAATAATTTAATTTTGCTTCTTAGTAATTGGGCGCTGTCTAAACAATATCAAGGTCTTGTACAAAAATTTAAATTGGAAGGGCTAAAGTTTTCTACTAGTTGCGTTGCGGTTTTTGGATTATGTTACATTGAACGTATGTTTCAGCAGTCCAATATGTACTATGTGCACTGAAATTTTTGAGTTGTGTTAAACCGTTTGTGGTATAATCTCCATAAGAAGCTTGGAGGTCATGGCTATATGCCGGCAACTTACCCGACTTAATTAAAGGATCGAAAAATGGCTACATATGAATGTTCTTCTTGCGGTATGGCCGTGAATGCTTCGTGCGCAAAGTGCGACACACCGTTGGTTAATGCTATTCTGACTAAAGAAGATGGCAGTGAAGTACAGGTTTCCAAGTGTCCCGATTGTGACGGAAAGATTAAGTCTCCAATGTGCTGCGGTGCAGATATGGGTTACCAAATATAATAGTTTTCTCAATCACTATTCCAAATAGTGTTCGGCTTGCCCAAGGTGTAGCCGCTAGAAAAATGCTTACACCCCCTACACCAATGCGGCTCGACCAGCCACCAGCCCTTGGTGAATTGCTTCCCTCGGGACTTCAGCGAGCACCCTCATGCCGCCTCTTATTTAGTACTTGAGTGGTGGTGAAGCATTTTGCCCCCCCCCCGCCTCAAGTTTTTTGTCTGACTGTAGTTATTCAGTTTGTCTGGCTGCAAGCTCAACCAAAATCAGACAAAGCTTTGTGGCCTCTGACATGTCTTGCACGGAAATCCATTCAAGCGGACCGTGAATATTTTGCATGCCTGTAAAAATGTTTGGAGTAGGCACTCCCATTTCAGTGAGTATTGAGCCATCAGTTCCGCCACGGATTGGTACCGAGACGGGTTCTAGACCCAGCTTTCTGGTTGCCTCGTGCGCAAGATCAACTGGCTTCATGTCCGTTTCCAACCAGTAGCGCATATTGCGATATTGTGGGCGAATAGAGCAGGTAATTACCGCTCTGGGCTCAGCGGCCTGAATGGCGTTACAAACTTGTTGCAACAAATCACCTTTGGCAGCTAGAGCGTCTCGTTCGAAGTCTCGTACAATTAGCTTAATAGTCATTTCTGCTGCGTCACCATACATCTGTGTCGCATGAATAAACCCCTCGCGTTTGTCGGTGACTTCGGGCGTCATCGTGGCCTGCGGCAAGGTAGCAATAATTTTTGACGCAAGGTGAATGGCATTAACCATCTTTCCCTTAGCTAAGCCTGGATGAATCGAGATGCCAGTAATATTAATCTCTGCAGCATCGGCCGAAAAACTTTCATATTCTATCTCGCCTAATGCAGCGCCGTCGAACGTGTACGCAAAATCAGCAGCCAGATCATTGGGTAGCGGTTCAGTTACGCCACGGCCAATTTCTTCATCCGGTGTGAAGGCAATCCGAATTGGCCCATGCGGAATCTCTGGATGAGCTAACAAGTGGCGCGCAGCAGTCATAATGATGGAGATACCCGCCTTGTCATCAGCACCAAGCAAGGTAGTGCCCGAAGCTGTAACTATGTCCTGACCAATTTTTTTCCCCAGATAGGGATATTCTTCAGGTGATAATACAAGTCCTGGAGCATCAGGAAACGATATGTCTCCACCATTATAGCCATGGACAACGCGAGGCTTGACGCCAGTAGCATTAAATTGTGGAGCCGTGTCTACATGAGCCACAAGCCCAATAGTCGGGCCATCAGCCGTGCCCGGAATTGTGGCCAGCACAACACCATAGTCAGTTAGGCGGACTTCCTTCGCTCCAATTTCAGCAAGTTCAGTTTCAAGGAGCCGAAGAATATCCAGCTGGATTTCACTGCTAGGCGACGACGTAGACGCTTCATTACTTTGGCTATCGATCGCCGCGTAACGTACTAACCGTTGTTCGAGTTCTTGGTCAAACGAGTGTGCCATTGTGCCTCCAGTTGCGGTCAAAAAGCTCTTACTTATTTCTAGATAACAGAAAAATTTCATGAAGCGCAAAGTCTACACCCCTCAGCAAGTGCACAGCCAGTCTTATAGTAGCGAAAAGGTGCAGTTTGTTATCAGGCCAATCAACCAAAGGTCACCAAATAAACAGTGAAGTGTCTCTATAAATCAAAAATGTTCCCAAAAGAGAGCGTTTTTCTTGAATATATGAGTTCAGAGGTTACCCTATGCTTCATCGTGTATAGGCTATTACAGTAAATTTAGTTTGCCTATATGTCTCTGCTAATGGGGGGTGTCTACCAATGCCAATAAAAAACCGTCTGTCAGAGTTGCATGCTGAAATAGTAGGCTGGCGACGTGATATCCATGCACATCCAGAATTGCGATTTGAAGAGCACCGTACGGCCGCCTTAGTTGCAGAACAACTTCGTGGGTTTGGATGTGATGAAGTAGTGACAGGAGTCGGAAAAACGGGTGTCGTCGGGCTAATACGTGGACAGCAGAATACAACAGGCATGACCATTGGATTTCGAGCAGATATGGACGCACTACCATTACAGGAAATAACAGACCTTCCTCATGCCTCCACCCATCCTGGCAAGATGCACGCCTGTGGCCACGATGGCCACACAGCAATTTTGCTCGGAACGGCCAAGTACCTAGCGGAGACACGGAATTTTAATGGGACAGTTGTATTAATTTTTCAGCCTGCAGAAGAGGGTGGCGGTGGCGCCAAGGCCATGATCGCTGACGGCATGATGGATCGCTGGAACATCCAAGAAGTTTATGGGATGCACAATTGGCCTGGCATCCCAGTTGGCCAATTTGCCGTGCGCGAAGGCGCACAGATGGCTGCTGCAGATTTTTTTGAAATTAAAGTAACAGGCAAGGGTGGTCATGCGGCATTGCCACATCAGGCGATTGATACCACTTTGGTAGCTTCCCATGTAGTTGTTGCAGTCCAGTCGATTGTTTCACGAAATGTCGATCCGCTTAATACCGTGGTTGTTTCAGTTTGTGGAATGCGCAGTGATAGCGACACATTTAATGTCATTCCGGAGGAGATTATCTTGCGAGGAACGGTACGATATTTTGATCCCTTAGTGCAAACGCAGATTATAAATAGGCTCACAGCACTTGCGGAAAACACAGCAAAAGCCTTTGGCGCATCGGCCAAGGTGACCTATACTCCTTGCGTACCCCCAACAATTAACAGCCCAGAGGCTGCAGCACGCGCGGCGGATGTTGCGTTAACAATATCCGGTTCTGTCATTCGTGATCAAGACCCTGTCATGCCAGGCGAAGATTTTGCCGACATGCTGGCAGAACGACCTGGCGCTTTTCTGTTCATTGGTAATGGGGATAGTGCCGCGCTTCACAATCCAGCCTATGAATTCAACGATGATGCCATACCAGCTGGATGTAGCTGGTTCGCCGAAATGGCTGAACGCAGAATGCCAATGGCCTAATCAGTTTTATCTGACGTATTTAATATTTTTAGCGTGGATCTCAACTATTGCTCAATCTAACAAACAAACCTTACTTCTAGAGAGGTATTTAAATTATGGCACTTTGGGAAGAAACAGCACAAACAATAGCTTTAAAAATTCATGGACGGAAAATCTCAGTGGAAAACCTATACCTATTGCAACCCGAGAATTCTAATAACATGCACTATACTTACTTTAATTCATGTGCCGTTACTTAAATTTTGGAGACTGACCCAGCAATTTCAACCACCAAGATAAGTTCGCATAGCTTGGTAAGCAACCGCAGTTGCAACGTTCGCCAAGTTAAGTGATTTAACAAGTGGGCTACGCATTGGCAGATTAAATATTCTATCGTCCATTCCATCTAATATCGTAGTTGGCAGACCTTTGGATTCACATCCAAAAATTAAATATGCATCCTCTTGATAAGACGGTGTGAAAAAACTCTGGGCACCATGCTCTTCGAACAAATATAAACTTTCGCGCAGTGGCCTTCGATCATCCAAAAACCCTTGCCAACTGTCATATTCGCTGAGCTGAACATGCTTCCAGTAACGCGTCCCAGCCCGCACTACTGATTTTTCATCAAGAGAAAATCCGTAAGGTTTGATCAGGATCAACTCCAAATCTAAAGCTACACAGGTCCTCCCAATAGCACCAGTATTGAACGGAATTTCAGGTGTCACCAATACCAGTTTCATGCGCTTATCAGACATTGAATATGTGAACTCTCTATACCTCGGACATAATATCACCCGATCGATAATATTCTTTTAACCTAACTAAGGATGCCCTAACAACTTCAACTGCACAGGCCGGTATCATCCACCTTATTTGATACATAAGCCTATGGCTGGTTTGCATGCCTGCATCATTGAACGCTCTCAGCGACAATGGCAATTACATCACCCCTTCTAGTCAAACCTTGTCCAGCAAGACAGATTGCCCAACCATCATGTGGGGCGGTATAGGTTCTTGGCCTGCAATCAACTCGGTCTAAAAAGTGACCATGACCAACCGTGTCACCTTGCCTCACAGGCGCGCCTAGGCTCAGCGCAGGGGCAAAGACCATTGCTTCGTCACTGACTAAATAAGTGTCGGAGGAAGGCATACGGACAAGCCGCGAAGGCGCTAAAGATTTTTGTATTGACAGATGGCCCAATGCAGCAACCATCCGCAACAAGCCTTGGGTAGCAACTGTAACAGTTTGATGAGTAATAATACCAGATCCGCCTAATTCAGACGCGATCATAACCTTACCTAATTTCTCAACAACCGCGTCGATCATCACATCTGCATGATCTTCATGGATGAGAACAGTAAACGGTGCGCCAAATGCAGTAGCTGCAAGCTTCGCGACTTTCATCGCCTCACCCGGCACTTCATGCAATAGAATGGAGGGGGCAAAGTTCAATGAACGACCCCCTGAATGAAGATCAACCACATGATCGGATACAGGGACCAACGTTTGAGTGATCCAGTCTGCAATCCGTTGTGTTATACTACCGTTTGGATTCCCAGGGAAAACACGGTTCATATTTAAACCATCATCGGGAGTAAGCCGCGTGCCAGCCATAACAGCCGTAACATTCACCGCTGGCAAAAGGATGAGCCGACCAACAAGTTCATCCGTGTCGAGTGTATTTGCGAGACTCTCAATAGCAACTGGGCCCTCGTACTCATCTCCGTGCAAACCGCCCATAACTAATGTTGTAGGTCCAGGGCGGCCATTAAGGCAGTAAATTGGGAGACGTACTGATTGCCATGCGCTTAGATCGGTTGAGTTGTGGAATGACACATAACCAGACACAAATCCTGGCTTATCAAGTGCAATCAAGACGGTGATCCGATGACAGGTTGAAGCCGTTCACGGTCAAAGTTTGCTCCACACAAAACAACTGCACTCACTTTGCCTGTGTGCTGGGTAGCATCAGCAAACCAAGCCGCTAAGGCCAGCCCTGCAGATCCTTCAACTAACATTTTTTCTGTCCACGCAATATGGCGTAGGCCCTCTTCGATCTGTTCCTCAGAACAATCAATCAGCGCGTCTATGACTTCACTCCCTAGCGGTAACGTCATTGAATCGCCATCCACACTACCGGCGCAACCGTCTGCCAAAGTGTCAGAATGTTCAACATCGACCATTTGACCAGCACGTATACTAGCCGCCAACGCCGCTGAGTTTTTTGCACTGACGCCAACGACGCGCGTTTGTGGTGAAAATGCTTTTAGGACCGATCCAATTCCTGAAATCAACCCACCACCGCCAATTGACACATAGACGACATCAAGTCGAGGAAGCTGTTCAAGCAACTCGAGTGCAATGGTCCCTTGCCCAGCTATAACCTGAGGATCATTATAGGGCGACACGTAGATTTTACCCTGCTCTTTAGCTAAGGCCTGTGCATGTTGTTCAGCAAGTCCAGAGTCGTTTGAGTGCAGAATTGCCTCTACGCCCAGAGCCTTGATTTTAGACAATTTCTCAAGGGCTACCGTTTTTGGCAAAACTACAGT
Organism: Alphaproteobacteria bacterium UBA4588; assembly: GCA_905182195.1. Classification (GTDB taxonomy): domain Bacteria; phylum Pseudomonadota; class Alphaproteobacteria; order Rhodobacterales; family Rhodobacteraceae; genus Planktomarina. The sequence continues at coordinate 171,010 of CAJJAW010000004.1, read as the reverse complement.
CAGCTCGTGGCCAGTTATTTTTGCGGCAGTAGCAAGAGCCAATCCATGGTTTCCAGATGAAGCCGTAATAGCTGGAATATCAGTGGACAGCGAGGTCAATTTTGCCAAAGCACCACGAAACTTAAACGACCCCGTTTGTTGGAGATTCTCAGCCTTGTAGAATAGTTCGGTGTCACCAACGAGCGGTTGCCGCGACGCTATGCACGGTGTTGGAGCCAACCAACGCTTAATACGGCGGTGTACTGCAACAGAAAGTGCGGCCTGCTCAAGAACTGCGGGGGATGCGGTCATAGATTGTCCTTTACGTTTTTTTAGACGCAGCAGCGTCGATAATGGCTTGTGTGATTGCGATGTCTTGGGCGGCGATACCCGTCAAATCGACAACAGTAATATCATCTTTAGAACGCCGGCCAGGGTGCATACCAGACAAAATATGACCAAGTTCAGTAACATCCAAGGATGGATCAGCCAGTTTAGCAGCCTGAAATTCACCGTGATTCAGGGATTGCCGCAAAAGATCACACACACGTAGTGACGCCGATGTGACTAACCCAACTGGTAATTCCTGTTTTCCAGGACTGTCTGCCCCAATAGCTGTTACGTGCGTGCCAGTACGGACCAAACCATCTGAAAACAACGGCGAGACGGCAGGCGTTGTTGTTATGATGATGTCAGCACTACTCACCTCATCCTCTAACTCTAAAACGGCTTTCACTGTCAATTCCTGACTTAAAAGCTCATTTGCTGCAGTCTGAGCTGCCCCAAAGTTGCGGCCCCATACACGGAAGTTCAACACCCTCTCTGGCATCAATTGCGCAAGACATATTGCTTGAAACCGGGCTTGAATACCGGTGCCTATAATCAGTACTTTTGTCGCATCGGTGCGAGCAAGTGCGCGCGTCGCAAGTGCACCACCGATTGCTGTTCGCATATCTGTAAGCCAACCTTCATCGCGTAAAATGGCGACAGTTTCGCCAGTCTTAGCCGAAAATGCCAGCATCATTCCGTTTGATGACGGCAATCCCTTAGAGGGATTATCGTAAAATCCAGAAGCAATCTTGATCACATAACTAGCTGTACCATTAATATGGCCAGACTTTATATGACAGTCACCATTTGCCTCAGGAAAGCCAAGATGAACGACTTCAGCTGTCTGCACATTGCCTTCCGCTGAAGCAATGTAGGCATTTTGGATGAGTTTTTCGGCCTCATTAAATTCGAATAGTTCCATGATCTGAGGTTTATTTAGATCGAACATGTAAAGTTATCTCTCTTGAATTTTAAGTTAGCTTGATAAGCTAGGAAAGTTGGAGGTTACAGGTCACCAAGTCCAGAAAATATTTTTTCATATTAGAAATCTCCTCAGTTTTAACATCCGTTTGAGAGTGAACTAAATAGCCAAACTGTCAACAAGTTGTTTATAGTCCAACAACGTAAGAACGTACCTCACACCAAGTTAAAAGTCCGGGCTGTGAGCTCACTTAATACTGCCTCTATCCAGGCGAGTTGTAGTAGAAAAAGGCAACACCCAGCCAACATTAAAAGATGCCACCCTATGGCTTGGCTAAGATGAATTTGGCTAAGTGCAGCCTATTAAAGGACCAAAAGCCACAGTAGAAAAATCAGCCCAAGATAAAAGTTTAGTGACGCAACAAGAAGTCAGACACTCGCTCCAACCCAACTTTTAATATTTCTGGATTATTAGCATAGCCAATCCTAACATAGCCTTCCATTTGAAGAGCTGCCCCAGGTGTGAACATCACGCCGGTTTGCTGTAATAGCTCTACACAAAAATCATATGAGCCCAGCTCTAGGTCAAACTTTACTAACGCCGTAGTACCAGATCTGGGCTTCACCCATGAAAGTCTAGGTTCTCCTTCAATCCACGAAGTGAGACGTGACAGGTTACCCCTAGTTATATGGTGCGCCCGTTTTAGTAGGTTCTGATAGCTCTCAAGAGCAATTGTAGCGAAATGATCATCAAGGAGTCCGACGCTGATGGTATCATAATCCCGATGGACCATTACATCCTCAATCAAATTGAGTGGTGCTGCAATCCAACCAAGTCGAAGACCTGCAAGGCTGTAAGCCTTTGACATGCCTGCAGTACTTATCCCTTTTTCATAAATATCTGCCATCGATGTGGTCATTCCCTGGCCGTGCTGGTCCGTACCACGGTAGACCTCATCGCACAGCACCCAAGCCCCTACGTGCCGGGCAATAGCAGCAATTTCCTCTAACATTTCCCGCGGTATCAGAGCCCCTGTTGGGTTATTTGGATTAGTAAGAGCTATAAGCTTTGTCCCTGGTACAGCAAGTTTTTTCAACTCATCAAGATCTGGTAACCACCCCAACTCTTCACGAAGTTGCAAAAAGTCTATATCCGCTCCGATGCTTTTTGGAATTGAATAATGTTGTTGATAGGTGGGAACAATTGAAATCACATGATCACCACGCTCAACCAAGGTTTTATGGACTAGCATATTTGCTCCAATTGTACCGTGGGTGACCAGGACATTAATATCACTCTGCTTATCATAAAGAGCCGCTATGGCATTACGAAGACGATTAGAGCCTTTAATCTCTCCATAGGTCATTTTCAAAGGTAGTAGCACTGAGAGGTCAGTTTCATTTTTACCCGCTATCCGCAAAAGTTCAGCTATACTAAGGCTTTCAACACATGTTTCAGCCAAGTTCAGCTCACATTTTGTCTCCCATTCGTTCATCCACATTTCAACGCCAAATGTATCAATCTTCATTTCTGCTACCTCTTTTTACATACTGTTTTATTGCAGTCCTTGATTGCAAAGCGAACTGAACCAAGCCAGATCTCCACTTAAGAGTTAATCGTGGCCAATTTTTTGAAATACTAGGTTCACTATTTTGTGAACGACTTGTCATAACGATGGCAATGCCCCCCAGAACCAGCACAGAAGAGATGCCCAGCCGCAGGGTAATTTCTTCATCAAGAAGAACAACTCCGCCTACCGCAGCAATAACTGGGACGGATAACTGCAGGGCAGCAGCGTGTAAGGTTTTAAGGAGTGGTAGGCACCAATACCAGATCGTGTAACCGCATCCCGATGCCAAAGCGCCAGAAGTAACAGCAAGAACTAAACCAGTAGGGTCAAAAGTTTGCTCTGGCCAAAAGGCAATCACAAGGAGCACAACTGGCGGAACACATAAAATAAAATTGTTGGCTGTATCATGCAACGGATTTTTTGAATTTTTACCTATTAAAGAATATACTCCCCAGGCCATGCCAGCTAGGGCCATCTGAAAGCTAGAAAATAGATCTGGCGCCTCACTTCCAGGACGCACCAGAAAGACCACACCAATGATTGACATCACAAAACCGAGCCAAGCCATAGGAGGAAACGGATTACGAAGTGCAATAGCAACGCTGATCATGGTCAACTGCACAAATCCAAACAAAACAAGCGCCCCTATGCCCGCCCCAAGTGCGATATAAGCAAAGGAAAAGAACACCATATAAACCAAAAGAGATGCCCCAGCAGCCCAGTTTGGCCACAACAGCATGGGCCTGTTGCCGCGCAAAGCCATCAGGATCACCAATGTCACAGCCCCTGACATAACTCGAACTGCTGTGAATGATGCGGGTGCAATGCTTCCGTCCAGCAGAGCCATCCGGCACAATACGGAATTGGCCGCAAATGCAATCAAGGCTAATGCCGCCATGCCCACGATCATTACCAAAGATTGTGGTTGCGGTCCGAGCTTCATATCAGATGCTTTGCACGTGGATGCCGCCGGACGATATATCCATATTGGGTGCGAAGCCAAGGCGGGCAGCTTCAACCTGACAGCTGCCAGGCTCTTCGCTCGGTTGCACGTATATATCAGCAGCGGCCTTCGATGCTTCCAGTTTAGTTCTCATCCTGATCTCCTAATCAATAATGTGGACCAAAAATACGCTCAAAGCCATACATAGTTGCAGCAATGGATGGGCCAATTCCCATAGCAAAAACAACAGTTCCAAGGCCAACGCTGCCACCTAAGAGCCACCCAACAAGGATTATAGTCACTTCAAGACCGCTACGCACCCAAGCAATTGGTGAGCCAGTCAGCTTTTGCAAACCAGTCATCAGACCATCTCTTGGCCCAGGACCCAAGTTTGCTATTAGATAAAGACCACCGCCAAAGCCAGTGACTAACACTCCAACAATAGCCTCTACCACTTTAGAGAAAAGGCTTTCAAAAGTGGGGATATAAGGTAGTAAAAATTCGAGAACTAAGGCAATGATCAGTACATTCAGAATAGTCCCAATACCTGGAATTTGTTTGAGTGGAAACCAACAAACCAATACGACTAAACTCGTCATGAAGGTAGCAAAGCCAATACTCCATCCAGTAATATGGGTAATGCCCTGAGCCAAAACCGTCCAAGGGCTCACCCCAACGCCTGCAGCAATGAGCAAAGCTTCTCCAAGCCCAAAAAGAACGAGGCCAATCAAAAGAAAAAAAACAGATATTAAAGGGGGAGACCGCGTAAGTGCCTTTGGCGAACTCCAAAAAAGGGTTGGCACGCCCTTAACAGATAAAAAATGTAGATTTAATTTCATTTTTGGTAATTTCTTATAATTTTTGTTTTAACATGTGTCGCAAAAGACTTCTTCGGGTGCAGATACTGCGCAAACGCACGCTATATGTCCAAAGCAAAAAAGTCTTTTTAATGTAGGATTCAGTAAACACTGCTGAGATCGACAAGGGTCACTGGCTGCTTTGGTTGCGGGTCGTTTACGCTTTATTGTTGCTCGCTTACCCCAACTAATCAATCGCACTTTAAAGTTCATTAAGGCTCATTCACTAGTCCGTCAAATAGGTTCACAGCCTTGTCGAATTTGTCACGACAACCTGTATTACAAAAGCCAACCACGTGACCTTTGTATATAGTAAGAGAGTTTTCTACGATTGGGTTGCCCGACCACGGGCAATTTGTATTTATTGCGTTCTTAATTTTCAAACTTGTTAAAATGTTCATTTTATTTTCCTAAGCGCATTAGAACCTACCGTGATCTTCATTATACACAGACCAAAGAACTGATGACTCTTTGTTACTTTTAAATGTATTTAGTGTCTCTCACTCAGTCTTTATAAGTCAAAGCCTTCATTTGTGAGATGCTCTTGTTAGTTAATCAGGCTATCTGTGCTGTAGCTTCGATTTCAATCAGAGCATCGTCCTCAACCAAGCCAGCTACAACCAACATGGACATCGCTGGGAAATGTTTACCTAAAATATCACGATAGGCTTCGCCAACGGCGCGCTGGTTTGCAAGGTAACAAGCCTTGTCAGTGACAAACCAAGTCAGGCGAACAATATCTGATGAGTTGCCGCCCGCAGCCTCGACTATGTCGACAATATTTTGTAGCGCTTGACGCATCTGCGGGACAAAGTCTTTGGAAACAAAAACCTTGTTTTTATCCCAGCCAATTTGTCCACCAACATATAAAGTACCATCTTTGGCCAACATGCCATTTGCATAGCCAAGCGCAGGCGCCCATCCGTCTGGGTGAATTATTTTATTGGTCATGAGTTTACCTTAATCAAATTTGTAAGACGCTGCCTTACTGCATCTGGGATGGGGGCTGGTTTGCCTTTAAGATTAACATGCACAATAGTAGCGTCCGTTTTAAACCGTTGCTCACCAGCACAATGGGCAGTCATCAAGTAGTCAAAGCTGGAATATCCAAGGCGTATAATTTCGAGATGTAGGACCAATTTATCGCCATGACGGCTGGGCACAGTGAATTGCGTTTCGATCGTAGCGGTCGGGATACCTGCTGTTTGGAGAAGCTTTTCAAATGGCCAGTCCAGAGCCTCATCAAAAAACGCTTCTACACAATCGTTCATCATTTCAAAATAACGCGGGAAAAATACAATTCCTGCAGGATCGCAGTGCTTGAAAAGAACTTTCTGTATAAAACTAAACGCCATCTACTTCACCCTCATAAAACTATAAAATCCACCTAAACACCAATAAGCCGTTCCGAAATATTAGGGGTCAGATCCACCATGGCCCCTTGCCAAACGGTCTTGCCACGCTCAATGATGGCTGCCCGGTCACAGACTTGTTTGAGTTCAGCTAGAGATTTATCAATTACGATAATAGCCATACCTGTATCAGCTTTTAGCTTGGAGATTACTGCCCAAATTTCTTGCCTTATAATTGGTGCAAGCCCTTCCGTAGCCTCATCAAGAATTAAGAGGCGTGGATTGGTCATTAAAGCACGCCCAATGGCCAACATCTGCTGTTCACCCCCTGACAAGGTATTTGCTCGCTGCGCTTTTCGTGCACCCAATTGAGAGAACAAAGTAATTACGCGCGCGAGATCCCAGGGGCCCGGGCGCGCAGCAGCAATCAGGTTTTCAGTTACGGTCAGATTAGCAAAACAACGGCGACCCTCTGGCACTAACCCGATGCCAAGCCGTGCCACTTTATGGCAGGCCAAACGATGCAGATCTTGATTATCAAATGTCAACGTACCCGTCGCGGACATCATTCGGCATATAGTTTTCACAGTTGTACTTTTGCCCATACCATTTCGCCCCAACAGCGCTAAAACTTCGCCCTCCGACAGACTAAGATTAACGTCAAACAAGGCTTTTGATGCGCCGTAACTGGCAGCAACATTTTGAAGCTTAAGCAAGGTCATACGCCATCCCCTAGGTAGGCTTCACGGACCACTTTGCTGGAACGGATCTCATCCACAGTACCAGTTGCAATGATATGACCATAAACCAATACGCTGATCCGGTCAGCAAGTTTAAAAACAGCATCCATGTCGTGCTCTACCAATAAAATTGGGGCCTTTTCACGTAAATTATCAAGTAGTTCAGTCAGGTTTTTCGACCCTTCTGCACCCAATCCAGCCATAGGCTCATCCATAACAAAGACTTTGGGTTCGAGTGTGAGAGTAACTGCAACCTCCAGCTGTCTTCGCTGTCCATGGCTCAATTCAGATGCGCGAGTTGCAGCGTGCGCTTGCAGCCCCACGTGTATCAATGCCGTCATTGCTTTATCGCGCAATCTCCAGTCCTTGAGCGCTGGACGAAAAAAATGCCATGGCGTACCTGAGCCACCCAAGGCGCCTAGTAAGACATTTTGCAGTACAGTGTCTTCCATTGCCAAGGCAGAAACTTGGAAGGTGCGGCCAATGCCTGCCCTCGCACGCATGCTGACATTAGTTTGAGTTATATTATGTCCTAGCAACTCAACACGACCAGAATCAGGTTGAATCCCACCACAAATCTGAGAGATCAGTGTTGATTTTCCAGCACCGTTTGGGCCAATTATTGCATGGATTTCACCTGGAAATAGTGCAATCGAAACGTCATCAGTAGCAGTAAGTGCTCCAAATGATTTTTTTAAATTATACGTCGCCAAGATTGGATCAATCATGTGCATCCACTCTCCCCACAATCAACCCCACCAGTCCACCCCGGGCGAAAAGTACCACAATTAACAAGAGCGCGCCGAGATAAACATGCCAATATTCACTCAATCCACCAAGGAAGTGCTCAAGCATGACAAACACGACTGCGCCAACGACTGGGCCACACAGTCGTCCTACGCCCCCAAGGATAACAAAAACCATAATCTCCCCTGACATCTGCCAACTGAACATAGTAGGACTGACAAAGCGGTTAAGGTCGGCAAACAATGCTCCAGCCAAACCTGCGATGACCCCCGAAATCACAAAGGCTAGCAGTTTCAGCCGATTGGGGTTTAGTCCAACGGCTTGAACCCTCTTAGGCATCTGGCGTGCAGCATTTAACGCCAGACCAAAGGGAGACTTTGCGATCAACGCATTCAGTAATAAGACTAGGCAAAGAATGATGAAGCAGATTGCAAAAAAATGGATAGGTACTAGCGTATTTAGGCCTGGGAATTCATTACGCACGTAAACTGACAGTCCATCTTCACCTCCATAGGTTGGCCAACTGATTGTGAAAAAGTAAAACATCTGTCCAAATGCTAGAGTTATCATTATGAAATATACGCCAGTCGTGCGCAATGACAACGTCCCGATGGCGAAAGCAGCGAGCCCCGAACTGGCCATAGCAACCAACCAGATCACTGGCATCGATTTTGTGCCTTCAATCAAAAAAGGGAGGCTCATCACCGGCGTATAGGTCTGTGCATGATGGGCGAGTATACCCATTGCGTACCCACCAATTCCAAAAAATACAGCATGCCCAAGACTGACTAAACCTCCAAGTCCAAGAGCTATATTCAAGCCCACAGCTGCTAATGCAAAAATCACAGCGCGGGTTGCCAAAGTTATCGTAAATGGTTCATCAATTATCGTTGCCCAAACTGGAACTGCTAGTAAAAGAAAAAGAACAAGAGCATTTAAGTAGCTTTCGCGTATCATGCGCGCGCTCCAAATAACCCTGTCGGTCGCCAAATTAAAACCACTCCCATCAAAATATAAATCGCCATTGATGCCAAAGCGGAACCAGAGGTCTGCGCCGTAGATGTGTCCATAAACAGTTTCAGCAACTCAGGTAGAAAAATGCCTCCCAGGGTGTCCGTAAGCCCCACCAAAAGCGCCCCTATCAGGGCCCCTTTGATCGATCCAATCCCACCAATCACAATCACCACAAAAGCTAGAATTAAAACAGGTTCACCCATTCCAACTTGCACCGACTGGATAGCACCCACTAATGCACCAGCCAATCCAGCAAGTGCTGCACCAAGGGCAAAAATTATTGTATAGAGCTTTGAGATATCCACCCCTAATGCAGCTATCATCTCACGATCATTTTCTCCTGCACGGATTTGAATGCCAATGCGCGTTTTGGAGATTAATATGCCAAGGCCTGCAGCAACAAACAGCCCCACACCAATTAGTATCAAGCGATAGAGGGGGTATTTTATACCACCAGGCAATGTAACTGGGCCAGATAAGTAATTGGGAATATCGAGGAACAGCGGGAACGATCCGAAAGCCCAGCGCGTTCCCTCAGAGAAAATCAGTATTAAGGCAAAGGTCGCCAAAACCTGATCGAGGTGATCAGAGCCATATAGTTTGCGTATCACAACCATTTCGACGAGGGCGCCTACAATTGCAGCAGCGGCCATGGCAGCAATTATAGCTAATATGAAAGATCCTGTTAATCCCGCAATAACCGCTGCCGCAAAGGCACCAATCATGTAAAGAGATCCATGAGCAAGGTTAATCAATCCCATAACACCAAAGATTAATGTCAGGCCTGCTGCCATTAAAAATAACATAACGCCAAACTGGAGGCCGTTAAGCACCTGCTCAATAATTAATATTATAGACATACCCTACGTTCCCATTGGACCTGGGCCAGCTTTCGCCAGCCCAGAAAGTTTGTTTATTTAGAAGGAACACTCAGGGGCATACACGTCGCTATGATTTTCAAGAGCAATACCAATAATCTTATTGGTGTAGATGTCACCTTCTTTGATCACTTCACGTGCATAGATATTCTGAATTGGATGATGGTTTGGGCCGAAGGCAAAACTACCACGGGTACTATCAAATTCTGCTGCTTCAAGAGCGGCACGGAATGCATCCGCGTCGTCTGGGTGTGCGGTTTCGAGAGCAGAGATCAGCAGATTTGCGGTATCAAACCCTTGGCTTGCATAAAGAGATGGCAAGCGACCAAATTTAGCCTGGAACGTTTTGACAAAAGCCATATTAGTTGGGTTATCGATATCTTTGTTCCATTGACTGGTATTCACCACCCCAAGAGCTGCATCTCCCACAGCTTGCAATATACCCTGGTCAAATGAAAAGGCTGGACCCATTAGTGGGATATCCACACCACTATTTGCATATTGTTTGAGGAATGAAATACCCATGCCTCCTGGCAAAAAGAAGAACACACTATCAGCACCAGAAGCGCGGATCTGAGCAATTTCGGCGGCATAGTCTTTTTGGCCAAGTTTTGTAAGAATTTCACCAGCCAGTTTGCCACTATACATCCGCTTGTAGCCTGTCAGTGCGTCCTGACCCGCCGGATAGTTAGGAGCCAAAATAAAGCTGTTGACGTAGCCTTCACTGTTTGCGTAAGAGCCTGCTGCTTCATGTAAGTTATCATTTTGCCAAGCAACATTGAAATAGTTCTTGTGACATCCCTTACCTGCCAATGCCGATGGACCAGCATTTGGTGAAAGATAGAACTTTCCTTGTGCAACACTAAATGGAACAACCGCCATAGCAAGGTTTGACCAGATGATGCCAGTCATAACATCAACCTTTTCGGACTGGATCATTTTGTCTGCCAACTGAACTGCGATATCTGGTTTGCGTTGGTCATCCTCTATAACTACCTCGATGTCATTGCGCCCAGACTGTGCGATCGCAAGCATGAAGCCGTCGCGCACATCAACGCCTAATCCAGCCCCACCACCTGAAAGTGTAGTGATCATGCCCACCTTTATACCTTCAGCAGATACGCCATTGGCAAGCATCGCGAGGGCTGTAAAAAAAATAAGTGATGTAACTTTCATTGTCGTTTTCCCTATAATTTAAATTATTGATTAATTATTAATTTTCGCCTTATCCCACAAGGCATCACAACCGCCATATGCGATATTGGGATTAATGTGATGCCATTTCATATCCTCCAGGTTTCAACAAAAAGCGTTGGATCTTGCCTGTCGCTGTTTTTGGTAACGACAGCGCAAAAATAATACTACGTGGATATTTATAGGGTGCTATTATACTTTTAACATGATCCTGAAGCGCCTTTGCTTTTTCAGGTGTTGCAGCTGCACCCTCAGACAAAACAATGTGTGCCTCAACAATAGCCCCACGCTCTTGGTCAACGACACTGATAACGGCACATTCTGCAACATCGTTATGCGCCAGCAACGCTGCCTCCACCTCGGGACCTGCAATGTTGTAACCAGATGATAAAATCATATCATCATTTCTTGCCGCAAAGTGGAAATAGCCGTCCACATCCTGAACAAATGTGTCACCAGAAATATTCCAACCATCTTGCACATATTCACTTTGTCTTTCTCCACCCAAATATCTGCAGCCAGTCGGCCCCTTGAGGGCCAGTCGTCCAGGAGCACCATACGGTTGTTCAGTTCCATCCGTCGCAATAATTTTGGCCAGGTAGCCAGTAACCGGCTTGCCCGTACTGGCTGGCATGTGATCATCGAAGCGATTAGAGATAAAAATGTGTAACATTTCCGTAGCCCCAATCCCATCCAAAATTGGTTTGCCTGTCCTGGAAACCCATTCCTTATAAACTGGTGCAGGCAGCGTTTCTCCAGCGGAAACAGCAGCCCGCAACGATGATAGATCAGCGCCATCATCCATAGCCCGTAGCATTGCCCTATAAGCTGTTGGAGCAGTAAAACATACAGTTGCACGGTATTTCTCAATAATTGCAATCATATTGGGTGGGGATGCGTCCTCCAACAATGTTGCGGCTGCTCCAAAGCGCAGAGGAAAAATGGCAAGTCCTCCAAGGCCAAAGGTAAAGGCAAGCGGTGGAGAGCCAATAAATATATCAGAGGGCGTAACACCCAAAACCTCTTTCGCGTAACCATCAGCAATAATCAGTAAGTCGCGATGAAAGTGCATCGTCGCTTTAGGATCTCCTGTGGAGCCAGATGTAAACCCAAGTAAAGCCACGTCATCTTGCATGGTTTGGACCACTTCAAACTGGACAGGCTTTTCCAATGCCAACCTATCCAATTCAGCATCATGGTTTGATGTACCGTCAAAACCCATTACGCACTTTAAAATCGAGTTTTGATCTGCACACACATCCATCTCGTCCATTAAACGTGTGTCACATAGCGCAAAAGTTATTTGAGCTTTATCTACGTACTTGCTCAGTTCACCAGCCCGCAGCATTGGCATTGTGTTTACTACTACAGCCCCAACTTTTGTAGCTGCAAGCCAGCAAGCAACCATTGCCGGGTTGTTCGCAGAGCGGATTAAAACACGATTGCCTGGCTGTACGCCCATATCATCTACCAGCACGTGAGCAATTCGATTGGTCCAATCTGTAAGCTCTTTATAAGTGCGGCGGCGCCCATTTCCTATCAATGCTGTATGATCTCCAAAACCTTTTAAAACCATTGCATCGGTCAGCTCAGCTGCCACATTTAGGCAACTGGGATAGTTAAATCCATCCAGTAAAAGCTCAGGCCAAGTATCAACAGATGGGAGATTATCTCGAGCGAAAGTATCTATGTGAGCTGTTGCATTCAACATGATTTGAGATTTCCTGCATGGGCACCCAAAGTTTCCCGCGCGATAATGACTTTTTGAACATCTGATGCACCTTCATAAATGCGAAGGGCACGTATTTCTCGGTAAAGCCGCTCGACAGTCTGCCCAGAGCGTACACCATCACCACCGTGCAATTGCAGGGCTTTATCGATAATAACTTGTGCTTGCTCGGTTGCGAACAACTTGGCCATTGCCGCCTCCCGCGTGATGCGCGGCGCTCCACTGTCTTTTGTCCAGCCTGCGCGATAAATTAAAAGAGCGGCCGCATCTATATCTAGGGCCATATCTGCTATGTGGCCTTGGACTAGTTGCAATTCTGCCAGATCTTTTCCTTGAACCTGTCGTGTGGTGACGCGGGTCAAAGCCTCGTCAAGTGCGCGTCGAGCAAAGCCCAATGCCGCAGCTGCAACAGTAGAACGAAACACGTCCAAGACTGCCATCGCAATGCCAAACCCTTTTCCTGGGCTGCCGATCATATCAGAGGCGGGTATACGGCAGCTTTTAAATTCCAGAGTTGCTAGCGGGTGTGGGGCGATCGTGTTGATCCGCTCCTTGATTCGCAGTCCAGCAGTGTTTGCCGGAACAATGAAGGCGGACAGGCCCTTTGCTCCGGGTGCTTCGCCACTGCGTGCAAAGACAGTGTAAACATCAGCGATGCCACCGTTGGAGATCCATGTTTTTTCACCATCCAGAATGTAATAATCACCCTCGCGTGTGGCAGTCATTGTCGAATTGGCCACATCAGAACCAGACTGTGGTTCAGTTAGTGCAAAAGCTGAGATTGCTTTGCCTGAACGAGTTTTCAATAACCAGGCGTTTTTTTGTGCCTGTGATCCAAATAATGTAATTGCACCAGTTCCTAAGCCCTGCATAGCAAAAGCAAAGTCAGCTAACCCATCATAACGCGCCAAAGTCTCACGGATGAGGCATAAAGTGCGTACATCGAGCGTCTCTGTGGTCGACGCAGAATGCTCCAGCCATCCAGCATCTCCCAGCATCTGTACTAAAGCACGGGTAGCTATATCCGTATCATCATGATTGATCTTAGATAGATTAGCTTCAGCCCAGGCATCCAGTTTGTCAGCCAAAATGCGATGCCGATCTTCAAAGAATGGCCATGTCAGAAATGAACGATCTGCCATTAGTTACCTCCAAATACGGGCTTTTCTTTCGCCACAAATGCTTCATATGCTCGGATAAAATCATTACCTTGCATGCATATTGCTTGAGCTTGGGCCTCGGCTTCAATTGCTTGGTCGATAGTCATAGACCATTCTTGCGCCAACATAGTTTTAGTTATCGAATTGGCAAAAGTTGGACCTGCCACAATACGTTTGGCCAAATCAGCCGCAGTGGCCTCAAGAACATCAGGCGCGACCAAACTGTTAAAAAATCCCCAGCGCTCCCCCTCTTCAGCGCTCATTGATCGTCCAAGATACAAAAGCTCCGCGGCTCGGCCCTGGCCAATAATTCGCGGAAGAATGGCACAAGCTCCCATGTCACAGCCAGCCAAACCAACTCGGTTGAATAAAAAAGCCACCTTCGCAGAAGACGTGGCGATGCGCAGATCAGAGGCCATCGCTATTATAGCGCCCGCTCCCACACAAATTCCATCAATTGCTGCAATGATTGGCTTGCCACAGTGGATCATAGCCTTAACAAGATCACCAGTCATACGGGTGAATTGTAAAAGTTCTTTCATCGGCATTTTTGTCAAAGGACCGATGATGTCATGAACATCTCCTCCCGAACTGAAGTTTCCACCATTGGAGCCAAAGACCACCGCGTGAACATCCTCTGCATAAACTAAATCTCGAAACCAGTCACGCAGCTCAGCATAACTGTCGAAGGTAAGTGGGTTTTTTCGATCCGGCCGGCTAAGACTGATAAAGGCAATCCCATCAGAAATTAGGCATTGGAAATGTTTAACATCACTCCGCATCAATCTCTCCCTCTGTTTTCCCGAGTAAGGCATGAAGGGTTGCCGCGTCCTCTGCATCTAACCCAAGCAAAAGCTGATCCAACCAGGCCTCGTGTATTGCCGCTAATTTAGAAAATAAAGCTCGACCTGCTGGTGTTAATATTGCAATCTGAGCACGCCTGTCACCAGGCATTGAAATCCGAAGAGCATGGCCCTCCTCCGTCAGGCGGTCAACAATTACGGTCACGTTTCCATTGGAAACACGCAATAAACTGGAAAGGGCGCTCATCTTCAATCCGCTAGTATGGCGGGATAATGCTGCCATAACATCAAAGCGCGGGAGTGTTGTGCCATATTCGACACGTAAACGGCGACGCAGCTCTGTCTCGATTCGGCTGCTAGTTTTAAGAAGCTTCAGCCACAGGCGTAGACGAGTTTTTGAAATCGGTTCAGAGAACTTTTTTTGGATGGAAATCATAACTCACCTCCATTCAAACTTAGAGTATGCCCGTTAACTGATCGTGCCGATTCAGAACATAACCAAACCGCAGAACCTGCAATCTCATCAACTTGAATGAACCGTTTTTGGGGGTTCCCACGCTTGAGTGATTTTACTGCGTCCTCATTACTCATCCCCGTCATCATGGTAATATTTTCAATTGAACGGTCCAGCATAGGCGTCTCAGTAAAACCAGGGCAAATTGCATTAACTGTGATCCCAAGTGGCGCTAACTCCAAAGATAAAGCACGGGTCAAACCAACAACGCCGTGTTTTGCTGCGCAATAGCCCGCTACATATGGATAGCCCTTAAGGCCCGCAGTCGACGCAATAACAATCATTTGACCTCGGCCTGCCTCCTTCATGTCCAGCAATGCGGCCTGCCAACAATTAAATACGCCTGCTATGTTCACATCCAACATATTTGAAAGGCTGTCTGTTGTCATTTTAGCAAAAGGAACGGAGACTGCCGCGCCTGCATTTGCAACTACCGTTGAGATTGGGCCATGTTCTGCCCTAGCTGAATCAAAGGCAATTTTAACAGCATCCGCATCCGTAACATCACAAATCTGATAACTCAAACCCTGGGCCTGCAAAGATTTTTCCGTCCGTCCCAAAATTGTGACTTTTGCACCTGCCTTAGAGAATGCTTGCGCTGTTGCTGCGCCAACGCCAGTCCCACCACCAGAAATTATCACGTGGCTATTCATTATCATGACCTCGCTAATTCTGCATCACGGTCCGCCAAACGCCACGCCTGATCACGGCCGGGCTCATAGGGCAAAGGCCATTTAGCATGACGATCACCGATAGCAGTGCCAGCGTGTAAGGTCCAATAAGGATCAGCCAAATGTGGCCGCGCAAGGCAGACCAAATCAGCACGACCAGCGATAAGTATCGAATTGGCATGATCAGCCTCATAAATGTTACCAACGGCCATTGTAGCCAAACCTGCTTCGTTACGTATGCGGTCCGAAAATGGCGTCTGAAACATGCGTCCGTAGATAGGCTTGGCTTGGGTCGAGGTCTGTCCAGCAGAAACGTCAATAATATCTACCCCAGCGTCGGCAAACGCTTGTGCTATCAATACAGCTTCCTCCGGCGTCACCCCCTCGTCACCCGCCCAGTCGTTGGCAGAGATCCGCACCGACATTGGTTTATGATCTGGCCACACAGCGCGCATTGCCTTAAAAACTTCCAACGGATACCGCATTCGGTTGTCAAGGCTTCCACCGTATTCGTCTGTCCGCACGTTGGATAGTGGCGAGATAAAAGACGAGATCAAGTATCCGTGTGCAGCATGCAATTCGATCATATCAAAACTTGCACGCTCTGCCATATTTGTGGCTGCAACAAACTGCTCACACACCTCATCCATCTGTAACCTATTAATTTCTTGCGGTGCTACATTCTTATTGGACCATGCAATCGCAGAGGCTGAAACAGTAGGCCAATTGCCCTCTAACAAAGGAGCGTCCATAACTTCCCAGCCAACCTGTGTTGATCCTTTTCGGCCAGAATGACCGATTTGGCAGCAAATCTTAGCCTCAGTCTCTGCATGTATAAAAGAGGTTAAACGAGCCCACTCAGCTTCATGCTCTGGAGCGTAAAGGCCGGGGCATCCAGGAGTGATACGCCCATCAGCCGAGACGCAAGTCATTTCAGTGTAAACGAGACCCGCACCGCCCTTTGCCCGTTCAGCGTAGTGGACGAAGTGCCAATCAGTTGGCGCACCTTTCAGAGCTTTATACTGCGCCATTGGTGACACCACGATGCGATTATCTAGCGTAAGGTCTCTCAACTTGAACGGGGCAAACATGGGAGTACGCACTGGGCTTTCAGCTCCACCGGCTTGCACTTGAAACCATTTTTCTGCTGATTTAAGCCAGACTGGGTCACGTAAGCGTAGGTTTTCATGGCTAATGCGCTGGGACCGGGTGAGTAGTGAGTAATTCAGCTGGATTGGGTGCAGATGGAGGTACCGCTCAACGTCTTCAAACCACTCAAGTGAATTACGGGCCGCAGATTGTAGGCGCAAAACCTCAAGGCGACGCACATCTTCGTAGGCCCCAAATGCCTCTTCTCGGGTATCCTTCTCGATCAGAAGATCTGCTAACGAGATGGCACTTTCCAATGCCATTTTAGTGCCAGATCCAATTGAAAAGTGTGCCGTCGCTGCCGCATCTCCCATCAAAACAACATTTTTATGGATCCATTTTTCGCACAGTACACGAGGAAATTGTAACCAAGCAGATCCACGGATATGAGTAGCATTGGTCATCAAAGGGTGGCCACCAAGATGGTCCTTAAAAATGTCCTCACAGATTGCGATACTTTCTTCTTGTGAGATGCTCCCGAAGCCATAGGCGTCGAATGTTTCCTGTTGGCATTCTATAATAAATGTCGCGGTTTCATCATCAAACTGATATGCATGTACCCAGATCCAGCCCTTATCTGTTTCCTCAAAAATAAAGGTAAATGCATCATCAAATTTTTGATGTGTACCTAGCCAAACGAATTGACAAAGGCGTGTGTCAATTTCTGGCTGAAAAGTGTCAGAAAACTCCATCCGAGTTTTGGAGTTTAACCCATCCGCCGCAACCACAACATCAAAGTCATCCATATAGTGAGATGCTTGACCAACCTCAGTCTCAAAACGCAAATCAACGCCTAACTCTTTTGCACGAGCCTGTAGAATAAGCAGCATTCGTTTGCGTCCAATGCCACAAAACCCATGACCAGTAGACAGCTCCTTGTGTCCATTATGAATGGTTGCAACATCGTCCCAATACGCAAAATGGTCTCTTATTTTTGAAGCGCTAACGGCATCGTTTTTAGCAAGATTATCTAATGTCTCATCAGACAGTACAACACCCCAACCAAAAGTATCATCTGCTCGGTTACGCTCAAAAACGACAACCTCAGTATTGGGATCACGAAGCTTCATCGAAATTCCAAAATATAGACCTGCAGGTCCACCACCTAAGCATGCGATACGCATCTTTGTCTTCTCCAACTTTTACTAATTTAAATAAAGCTATGACGCGTAACGGAATACTTCAAGACTAAAGTTTCAAGCTTGAAGTACATTTAAAGCCAGCATCACCCATTGCATTAAAAAAATTATTTAGAGTAAACTGAACTCGCGCAAAATGGCAGAAAAGTAGTGCGCCCCATTACTGTCTTAGCAGGAAAACCTTACCATTAGCTTCTCCACATTAAGAGCCAGCAGTTGTTAGTATCATCAGCAAACTGCAACTTAAATCATCAGCGATCATATTTGTAAAATTCATCGCTTGGGCTTAGCCAGCCAGTGTGTAAGGTGAGCCTGTTCAGGCCTGTGATTTCATGATCGCAAGCAGCGACGTACCAAACATTTTTAAAAAACATCTGATTATCTTCCTAATATACCAGGCAAATTCAAACCATTCTCGCGCGCGCAGTCAATTGCCTCTATGTAGCCTGCATCAGCATGGCGCATAACACCAGTTGCAGGGTCATTCCACAAAACGTTTTTTATGCGGCGGTCTGCATCCTCGGTACCATCACAACAAATCACCATTCCTGAGTGCTGGGAAAAGCCCATGCCAACTCCCCCACCATGATGCAACGAAACCCAAGTGGCCCCACCCGCAACATTCAGCATTGCGTTCAATAGTGGCCAGTCAGACACAGCGTCAGAGCCATCTTTCATCGCCTCTGTTTCGCGGTTGGGCGACGCAACAGATCCTGAATCGAGGTGATCGCGGCCAATCACGACGGGGGCTGACAATTCACCCGTACGAACCATTTCGTTGAAGGCCAAGCCCAACTTATCTCTCAGGCCCAGACCAACCCAACAAATGCGCGCAGGCAGACCTTGGAAGGCGATCCGCTCTCGCGCCATGTCTAGCCAGTTGTGCAAGTGCGGATCGTCGATCAACTCTTTGACTTTGGCATCTGTTTTGTAAATATCTTCTGGGTCGCCAGACAATGCGCACCAGCGGAAGGGACCAATGCCCCTACAAAACAATGGGCGAATATATGCAGGTACAAAACCAGGGAAGGCGAAGGCATTTTCAAGACCCTCTTCTTGGGCGACCTGTCTAATATTATTACCGTAATCTAGTGTTGGAACGCCAGAATTCCAGAAATCCACCATAGCTGAAACTTGGACTTTCATAGATGCGCGGGCCGCCTTTTCCACCGCCTTAGGATCACTTTCCTGCTTGGCGCGCCATTCTGCAACGGACCAGCCCTGCGGCAAATACCCGTGAATTGGATCATGGGCAGAGGTTTGGTCTGTGACTATATCAGGTCTTACGCCACGTTTTATGAGCTCGGGAAAGACATCGGCAGCATTCCCAATCAATGCTACGGACTTTGCCTCACCTGCCGCTGTCCAGCGATTAATCATGGCAAGCGCTTCATCTAGGTCATTGGTTTTTTCATCGACGTAACGCGTACGCAGACGGGAATCGGCGCGTGTCTCATCACATTCAACAGCCAGACAGCACGCACCGGCCATCACAGCAGCAAGAGGTTGTGCGCCTCCCATACCGCCCAATCCACCAGTCAGAATCCAGCGGCCAGTGAGTTTACCATCATAGTGCTGGCGACCAGCTTCCATAAACGTTTCATAGGTGCCTTGAACGATGCCTTGGGTTCCGATGTAAATCCAAGAACCAGCGGTCATCTGACCGTACATCGCGAGGCCCTTTTTATCGAGTTCGTTAAAGTGATCCCAAGTTGCCCAATGCGGAACGAGGTTAGAGTTGGCGATTAAAACACGAGGTGCATCTTTGTGTGTGTTGAATACCCCAACCGGTTTGCCAGATTGGACAAGCAGTGTTTGCGTTTCCTCGAGTACTTTCAGAGCAGCTACAATAGCGTCGAAATCTTCCCAAGTACGGGCCGCTCGGCCGATGCCACCATAAACTACAAGTTCATGCGGGTTCTCAGCGACATCTGGGTGCAAGTTATTCATCAGCATCCGCATTGGAGCTTCGGTAAGCCAGCTTTTGGCCGTTATTTTGGTGCCCGTTGGAGGGAAAATGTCGCGGAGGTTATGGCGTGGGTTAGTCATCGAGGGTCTCCTAAAGACAGTTTTAAATTAGCCAAAGTGGTTAGGATAAATGAAAGATGCGGGCGTAGGCGTGTGGCTTTATCCTGATCGTAGATCCAAGGTGCAGCCTCTTCAGAAAGATATGTTGATTGTGAAAGTTCCATTTGGATAGCATGGATGCCGCTGCGTGGCTGGCCGTAGTGACGCGTTGTCCAGCCACCCTTAAAACGTGCATTTATTGCAGATGTATAATCGAGGGCCCCAGTACAAATGTCCAAAACTGAGATCTCAACCTCAATTGCACATGTAGTGCTTAGATTGGTACCAATATTAAAATCGGGCAAAGTGCCGTTGAACAGGAATGGGATTTCAGAGCGGATGGAATGACAGTCATACAAGATAGCAAAGCCATGCCGATCGCGCACCCGAGCAAGTTCCTCAGCAAGGGTCGAATGATATAGGGTGTGATAGGCGGTCCGGCGCTGATCAATTTCTGCCTGCGTTGGTGGAGTGTCCCATATACTTAGCCCATCAAAATCAGTCAGCGGTACAAGCGTTGTTGTGTTTCGCCCAGGATATAGGCTTTCACCCATCGGGTCGCGGTTGGCATCGATAACATATCGATGAAAAGTGGCAGCAACAGTTGTCACGTCCGGCAAGAGATCGGCATAAAGGCGATCAATATGCCAATCAGTATCAGCCAATTTAAGGCCATTTTCATTTAATTTTTGTGCAATATCATCTGGCACAAACGTACCACCATGCGGCAAAGCCAGAACAATGGGGCTATTCCCAAGCGAAACAGTTACAGGCTTCACTCTGTATGGCCTTTGACAAAGTTCGACAACGCGACGGAAGCTGCTAAATCGCCTGAAGACACTAATTTTGCTGCGGCCTGAATCGATGGTGCCATGTAACGATCTTTTTCGATTGTGGGAACTTTGGCCCGTAGGGTGGCCATTGCATCGCGCAAAGCTGGGCTGGTCTGCAGTGGCGCACGAAACTCAATTCCTTGAGCGCCACACATCGCCTCGACTCCAATGATGACACTTAGGTTGGCGTTCATTCGTAGCAAACGTCGTGCGGCATTGGCAGACATGCTGACGTGGTCTTCTTGATTGGCAGATGTCGGCGTGCTGTCCGTCGTGCAAGGATTAGCGAGGTGTTTATTCTCACTCATCAACGCTGCAGTCGTGACCTCTGCAATCATCAAGCCTGAATTCAAGCCAGGATCCAGCGTCAAGAATGGAGGAAGGTCAAATGACAATGTTGGATCAACCATCAACGCAACCCGGCGCTGGGAAATTGCGCCAATTTCGGAGACTGCAACAGCAATCTGGTCCGCGGCAAACCCTACTGGTTCAGCATGGAAGTTGCCCCCGGAGACGATCAGCCCATCGTCGACCAAGACCAAGGGATTGTCAGTGACGGCATTTGCCTCAATCTCTAGCGTGCGTCCAGCAAAGTGTAACAGATCCATCGCAGCCCCAGTCACCTGTGGCTGGCAGCGGATGCAATATGGGTCTTGCACGCGCATGTCGCCGTCGCGGTGACTCTCACGAATTTCCGAGCCGTCCATCAGGGCGCGTTGGGCGCGGGCTACTGCAATCTGTCCTGCATGGCCGCGCAAGGTATGAATCGCGTCATGAAGTGGGGCAGTTGAACCCATGATTGCGTCCGTAGATAAGGCACATGTAAGCACAGCCGCAGAAGCGTTGCGCCATGCGCCCCATAGGCCGACAAGTGCACATGCAGTCGAAAACTGCGTACCATTGATAAGCGCAAGGCCTTCTTTTGCGCTAAGCGTGATTGGCGTCAAGCCTGCCTTTGCCAAGGCATCAGCAGCAGGCATGCGGATGCCGTCATATATAGTTTCGCCTTCGCCAATCATAGCAGCAGCCATATGCGCAAGTGGCGCAAGATCACCCGATGCTCCAACCGAACCTTGGCTTGGGATCACGGGAATAACGCCACTTTCCAACATAGCTTCGATCATCGCGGTAGTCGCCATTGCAACTCCAGATGCACCACGACCAAGCGACAGAAGTTTAAGAGCCATCATCAGGCGGGTGGTGGGAACGTCCAACGCATCCCCCACGCCACAACAATGCGACAAAATCAGATTACGCTGCAAAGTGGTAACATCTTTCGCTGCAATTTTGACACTGGCGAGTTTGCCAAAGCCTGTATTGATACCGTAAACTGCAACATCACCGCTCGCGGCTTGAACGACCATTTCAGCGGCAGCCAGAATTCCAGCGTGTGAAGACGTATGCAAGACAGCCGCTTTATTGCCTGACCAGATATCTTGCAGTTGCGCCAAAGTGGTTAAACCAGGGGTGAGAATAACAGTCATATTGTTCCCTTAAAAATACGAGAATGAAGCGGGTTGAACCCAATGCGATAAGACAGCTCTGCAGGATGTTCTGCGTTCCACACACAGAGGTCTGCAGGCGCTGCAGCTATAATTCTGCCACGGTTCACTTCGCCTAAGGCTCTAGCTGCATGGACGGTCATACCCAAAAGTGCCTCGAGCGGTGTCATGCGAAACAGAGTGCAGGCCATATTCATCGTAAGCAAAGCAGAAGTCAGCGGCGATGAGCCTGGGTTACAATCGGTGGCTAATGCCATGCTCACGCCGTGATCACGGAAGGCTTGGATTGGAGGCGCTTGGGACTCACGCAACGTGTAATACGCACCAGGCAAAACAACCGCCACAGAGCCTGCCGCTGCTAAAGCCTTTGCATCCGAAACTGTCGCATACTCCAAGTGATCGGCACTAAGAGCTCCATATTTTGCGGCTAGCTGTGTCCCACCGATGTTTGACAATTGTTCAGAATGTAGTTTGACCGGCAAGCCAAGTTCTTTTGCGACTGCAAACATACGCCTAATCTGCTTGGTATCAAACGCAATGCCTTCGCAAAATCCGTCAACTGCATCAACCAGTCCTTCAGCGTGGGCCACCCGCAAAGTCGGAATGCACACATCGTCGATGTAGGCATCCGCGTCCCCTGTGTATTCAGCAGGGACTGCATGGGCACCAAGAAAGCTGGTCCTGAGTTCAATGGGACGAACATTTGCAATTTGGCGTGCGACACGCAGCATTTTTAGTTCAGTCTCACAATCAAGCCCATAACCCGATTTCACTTCGATTAGCGTAACACCCTCGGCGATCATTGCATCCACGCGTGTTAATGCGCCCGCGAGAAGTGCATCTTCAGACGCGGCACGGGTTGCAGTTACCGTTGAAACAATCCCACCACCCGCTTGGGCGACCTCCTCATAGCTTGCACCGTTTAGGCGCAGTTCAAATTCAACTGCTCGGTTACCACCAAATACGACATGGGTATGACAGTCTATCAATGCAGGGGTAACAAGTCGCCCACCAAGGTTGTGCGTTTTTTGATCTCTATAGATTTTGGGAAGGTCAGTAGCTTCACCAACCCATGCAATATGCGCACCATCCAGCACAATACTCCCATCAGCGATAATCCCAAATCCATCATCAGTTTGTAGGGTGACAAGTTTGGCGTTGGTTAAGAGCATCAGGAAGGACTCACTTGCAATAAGGTGTGCTTAATGTTATTATGTACATACATAAAAAACTGTCAAGTGAGAGCATTATGAACACTGTCTGGGCTGAAACAGCCTTGCTTCCAACTGGCTGGGCATCGGGTGTTCGGGTTGATATCGATGCCAGCGGGCTAATCATCGATGTTAAACAAGATGCACCAGCAGTTGGTGAACAAACGTCCTTTTTGCTGCCATCACCCGCCAATGCTCACAGCCATGCATTCCAACGGGCGATGTCCGGCCTTACTGAACAACGTGGTCCCAACCCAAAGGATAGCTTCTGGACATGGCGACAGCTTATGTTTCGTTTTTTAAACCGCTTAAAGCCGCAACACATCCAAGCGATAACAGCTTTTGTGCAAATGGAGATGTTGGAAGCAGGCTATGCCACCAACGCAGAATTCCATTACTTGCACCACCAACCGGGCGGCATACCTTACGATAATCTTGCCGAGATATCCGAACGAATTGCAGCAGCAGCTGACCAAACCGGGATCGGGCTATGTCTGCTACCAGTTCATTACGAATTCGGCGGATGTGATGGGCGCGCACTCACGACGGGACAGATAAGGTTTGGCAATGACATGGATAGGTTTAACGCGTTGCATTCCGGCGCAGTCTCCGCACTGTCATCGCTGCCAAAAGATACAGGATATGGTGTCGCACCACATTCTCTTCGTGCGGTAAGTGCTGAAAACCTTCAGTCTTATAGTGCACTATTCCCAACGGGCCCAATTCATATGCATCTAGCTGAACAGGTTCCCGAAGTTGGTGAAGTGCAAAAACAGTGGGGGGCACGGCCCTGTCGAATGGGCCCTAGATAATATGGAGCTAGACGCACGATGGTGTTTGATCCACTGCACCCAGATGACCACGCAAGAAACGGTGCGCTTGGCACAATCAGGGGCGGTGGCAGGACTTTGTCCAATCACGGAAAGTAACCTTGGTGACGGAATTTTTGACGCCGTGCGGTGGACAGATTCTGGAGGCGAGATTGCTGTAGGTTCCGACAGCAATATCCGTATTGCACTGAGCGAGGAACTGCGTACGCTAGAATATTCACAACGGCTGCGTGACGGTGCGCGGGCTACTTTGGCGTCAATCGAATATTCAACAGGGCGGCGCATGTTTGAGGCTATCTTAAGGGGCGGCGCTCAGGCTACTCAGCGTAAAACGGGACGACTTGAGGTCGGTTATTGGGCGGATATGCTAACGTTAGACACTTCTTCAGAGCATCTATGGGGGCGAGCAAACGACACCACTCTTGACGCCTGGATATTCGCTGGAGATGATAGGTTGGTAACTAATGTGTGGTCTGCAGGACGACACATGGTAAAGGATGGGGAACACGTTGAACGAGCAAACATTGCTGCAGCTTACCGACAAACAATCGACGCGTTGAAAGATGACTTATGAACAATCCTTCATTCAGGAATTGGCAAAGTGTGCAGGAAGAGGTCTTGCGACGTATTCATGCCCGCGTTTGGACACCGGGCAATTTGATCCCGAACGAAGCTGATTTAGCATTAGAATTTGGTTGCGCCAGAACAACTGTCAATCGAGCCCTGCGATCCCTTGCAGAAAGTGGATTACTGGATCGACGGCGTAAGGCTGGCACTCGTGTCGCAGCCCAGCCCGTCGCCAAAGCCACATTAGATATCACTGTGATCCGCATCGAGATCGAAGACCGTGGACAAAAATACGGATATCAGCGCATCGAGCGGGGCGAAACGGTGCCACCATTGGCCATTAGCGGAGCCATGAAGACACATGCAACACGTCCGTTGCTGCATGTCCGCGCGTTGCATATGGCGGATGACACACCATACGCATTTGAGGACCGATGGATTAACCCCGAAGTGGTTCCTAAAGGATTAGCTGAAAGCTATGAGACAGTCAGTGCAAACGAGTGGCTGTTGAAACACGCGCCCTATACCCACGGCGAAATCGCATTTTCTGCGACATCTGCAACATCTGAAGAAGCAGGTATTTTATGCTGTAATAAAAACAGTGCCTTACTGACTATTGACCGCCTCACTTGGGACGGCAGCTCGACTGTGACAAAAGTTCGCTTACTTTTTGAGCCCGGGCACCAACTTCGTACAAACCTCTAAAGCCAAACCTTAGGGTATAGGCCTCGTTGATTTTTGTGAAGGCCTTACGCTCTTTGTCAGTCAATTTGTCTGACCCAACAGATTCTTGCGCAGCTGTAGTTTAAACAGTTAGTCGATTAGCCATAGCCAACTTGCCTGCTAAATAATTTTGCAGAGCGCATAGCCCTCCCTAAATTCTCAGTATTGCCTCCAAGCCAATTGAAAATAATTGTATTAGCGTTCTGGTCATACAGCTAAATATTATTGAGCCAGATAGACGTCTGAATTTGTTTGATATTTTAAAGAAATATTATTAATATTCAGCCATAATGTATCTGTTCAGTGACCTTTCCAGCCCAAATACCCCAGAAAACTCTACGAAAAAGGATTTTACATGCGTGACATACCTGAAGAATCAAAAGTCCAAGCGCTACTCTCCAAGCTAAATCAAGCACTGGTAGCTCAAGATATTAAAAAGATCTTATCACTATTTTTAGAGGACTGCTATTGGCGAGACCTTGTCGCGTTCACTTGGAACATAAAGACAATGGAAGGAAACACAGCCGTTGGTGACATGCTCTCTTCTCAACTTGCCTATGCAAAGCCTGAGAATTTCAAATTACACTTCGATCGCGAAGTTAGTAGCGAAAATGGTGTGACAACTGCATGGATTACCTTCGAAACTGCTGTTGCTCGTTGTGAAGGGCAAATTCGTATCAAAGAAGAAAAAATCTGGACTTTGCTTACTAGTATGGTCGAGCTGAAGGGCCATGAAGAGCCACTTGGGACTAATCGCCCTATGGGGACTAAACACGGGTCAAATGGAAACCAGCTAACTTGGCAAGAACAACAGGAAAAAGAAAAAACTGAACTAGGAAGTAAGATACAACCCTATGTAGTAGTTATTGGTGGTGGCCAGGGGGGCATAGCCCTAGGCGCGCGGCTGCGTCAGCTTGACGTGCCAACAATTATTATTGAACGAAATGAACGTGCCGGCGATAGTTGGCGAAACCGGTACAAATCGCTCTGCTTGCATGACCCAATTTGGTACGATCATCTGCCATACTTACCTTTCCCAAAAAATTGGCCGGTCTTTTCACCCAAAGACAAAATTGGTGACTGGCTTGAAATGTACACAAAGGTGATGGAGCTTAACTACTGGACCCGGTCATGCGTCACGAAAGCTTATTATGATAACGAAACCCAAGAATGGATTGTTGACGTCTATCGGGACGGTGAAAAAATAACCTTACGGCCCAAACAATTAGTGTTCGCGACGGGGATGTCTGGCAAGGCAAACATTCCCAATCTTATCGGCAAAGATAAATTCAAAGGCGATCAACAGCATTCTTCTAATCATCCGGGGCCAGAAGGCTATGATGGCAAGAAAGCTGTGGTCATCGGCTCAAACAATTCGGCTCATGATATTTGCACAGCACTTTTTGAAAATAACGTTGATGTAACAATGGTACAACGCTCCTCAACACATATTGTACGTTCAGAGTCACTGATTGAGCACGGGCTTAGCGCTCTTTATTCAGAAGAGGCTGTCGCCAAAGGTATAACCACAGAACTGGCTGATCTGACTTTTGCCTCCATCCCATACGCGATTTTGCCTGAATTTCAGAAACCGGTCTATGACACAATCCGCGCACAAGATGCAGACTTCTACAAAGACCTGTCAGCAGCTGGGTTCGACCTCGACTATGGTACAGATGAGACGGGCCTATTTATGAAATATATCAGACGAGGTTCTGGATACTATATCGACATTGGGGCCAGCCAGCTTGTAATTGATGGTAAAATCAAACTTAAAAATGGACAGGTTAGTTCCGTGACCGAAGACGGTATCCTGCTAGAAGACGGAACCAAACTTGATGCCGACTTGATCATCTATGCAACTGGCTATGGCTCAATGAATGGCTGGGTGGCTGACATAGTGGACAAAGAGACTGCAGATAAGGTTGGAAAGGTCTGGGGGCTCGGCTCAGCGACACCAAAAGACCCCGGCCCGTGGGAAGGAGAGTTGCGCAACATGTGGAAACCAACGCAACAAGATGGGCTTTGGTTTCATGGCGGCAATCTGCATCAATCGCGCCACTATTCCCATTACCTAGCCCTACAGTTAAAGGCCCGCATGGAGGGAGTTCTAACACCAGTTTTTGGGCTTCAGGATGTCCACCACACCGAATAAGTTGAGGGCAGCTCAGCAGACATGCGGTAAAGTTTGAAATGCTATTTCAGTAACCCGGTGGTCGCCTTTGAAACACCTTACTGGGCCATGCTGACAAAACTACAGGCATGCTAACTGAAAGGACAGATAATGAACTGGTCAGATTACCTCGATGCCAACCAATCCCGTTTTGTGGATGAACTCCTTGAGTTTGTACGTATACCTTCGGTCTCTGCTTCGGAAAATCATGTCGAGGATGTCGTTGCCGCCGGAAATTGGGTTGTCCAAAGACTTATTTCTGCAGGTGTAGAAAATGTCCGTATAATCCCAACTGACGGCCACCCTGTCGTTTATGGTGACTGGCTTCATGCCGGCCCCGGAAAGCCAACCGTCCTGATCTATGGCCATTTTGATGTACAGCCCGCTGAGCCTTTTGAACTGTGGCAAACCCCACCCTTTTCGCCTGAAGTGCGGGACAGCAAGGTCTGGGGTAGGGGAGCTTCGGACGACAAGGGCGGCATGTTTATCCCTATCTTGTCAGTTGAGGCATTACTGAAAACCACAGGTCGCCTGCCCGTGAACGTAAAGTTTTTATTTGAAGGGCAAGAGGAAATAGGCTCCCCACATCTGCCCCCCTTCATCGCAGCCAATGGCCCACTTCTGAAAGCAGATATGATCTTTTCCGCTGATGGCAGCCAATGGGCAGAGGATCAGCCCAACCTCATCACCGGGCTCAAGGGGCTGATGTCGGCTCAAATTATAGTCACGGGCCCCAAGACCGACCAGCACTCCGGACAGCAGGGCGGTGGCATCGCCAATCCTATTCAAGGCATGTCACATATAATTGCATCGATGAAGGGCCTTGACGGTAAAATCAAAGTTGCTGGTTTCTATGATGATGTGATAGATCTGACTGTTGAGGACCGCGCGGCCATAGCCCGCGTACCCTTTGATGAGGCAAAATATATTTCCGACCTTGGCGTCCCTGAAGTTTTTGGCGAAGAGGGCTACAGCACTCGCGAACGCCTTTGGGCGCGCCCCACTTTTGAATTAAACGGTATATGGGGAGGCTGGCAGGGCAACGGCATAAAAACTGTATTGCCCGCACAGGCCTTTGCCAAAATCACCTGCCGCCTTGTAGCGGATCAAAAACCAGGCTCGATCTTTGCGCAGCTAAGAGCACACATAGAGGCGCACTGTCCGGCTGGGCTAAAGGTCACAGTTGAACGCCTTGCAGGCAGCGCCGACCCTTTTCTCGCTCCCCCAGGGCATAATTCTAGCACTGTGGCTGCCGAGGTTTTGACTGAGGTGTACGGTAAGGCCCCCTATGTAACTCGCACAGGTGGTTCGATCCCAGTAATGACCATGTTGCTAAATGAACTTGGGGTTCACGCGACCGTCTTTGCCTTCGGCATGAACGACGAAAACATACATGCGCCTAATGAATTTTTCCGTCTTTCAAACTTTCGAATTGGGCAGACGGCCTATTGCAAATTACTTGAGCGGTTGGGTTGAGAACATTGATCGCAAGGACTATTATCACATGATACATTGGATCAAAGCTTCGGCCGCACGAAAGTCTAAGCCTATAGCGCTAGCGCAATTTTTGGTTCAAATTTCACTGGACACCCAGTTTGGTATTTTTTATAAACATAATTAACTCTAATCAGCTAAGCCAATTAATCAAAACTACTATGTTTTATTACAATTGGGGTATATTTAATGTCCAAGAGAAACATAGCAGTTAGCCTATCACCCCTTAGTTTACTGACGTTAACTGCTTGCGGAGGTGGCGAAAGCGGCGGAGGTGGCGGTTCTAGCTTTGTTTCTACCGCGGGTTCAACATCTGGCTTTGCTTTTCAAGGCCCTCTTAGCAACGCGCTTATTTATATTGATTATGATGACGCAGCCCTAGGAAATAGTGCTACGGTTCGCACCGGGGCTAACGGCAGCTATACGCTTTCAACTCTGAATGATAACTACACAATTGTTGTCGTCACTGACGATAGTACAATTGATACGTCCTCTGGCTCAGTCTTTTCTGGGGTGACTATGAAAGCTGCGTCCGGAGGGACTGCTGTTTCTACTGCCACAACCATGATGGTAGAGAGCGGCTTGACCGTTGCCCAACTTAACGCGGTCCTAGGTTTGTCCGCTGATATCGATCACTTAACCTTTAACCCCTTTGCTGCTGGCGTTGACGCAGGTAAAGCGCTTGCTGTCGAAAAAGCCAGTAAGCAGATTTTTGCTGTTGTGAATGCGTTCGCGGGAGCAATTGAAGGCTCTGGTGCGAGCCAAACGGATGCGTTTAAGACGGCCCTAAATGCAGTTGTTGATGTTATTACAACAAAAGCGGGCGCAAGTGGGCAAATCGATTTAACCAACAATGGCGTTGGAGGTGATCTGACCACGATTAAGGGCAACGTCACCACCGCTTTAACTACCGGTGTCGCGAATGCTGACTTAACGTCCTTCACTGCAATGGCAAATGATACAGCCACTGGAATTAAGAACGTAAATGCTAAGATTGCGACCGTGACTGATCTAACGTCAGACGCAACAAAGAATATCTTCTCAATCACCGGCGTCTTAGTTAATCAGATTAAGACCGCAGTAGATGCTGAAAAAACGACAGTTGGTTCGGGTGACATTGGCTTCAAAACAATGTCGACGGTCAACACCGCATCTACCAATAAAACTCCAACAGATATCACAATGAGCTCGACCTCTATCAGTGAGGCAGGCCTTTCACTGGCCATTGGGACGCTGGGCACCACAGATGATCAAAGTTCGACAACGTTTACCTATGCCATCGCAGAAGTGGCTGGCAGTGATTGGCAGGCGTTCAGCATTAGTGCGGGCGTGTTGTCTTTAAAGACGCAGGCTGACTTCGAAACTAAGCCCACCTATAACGTGACGATCCTCTCCACAGATGAGGGCGGCAAAACATTCTCAAAGAATATTGAAGTTTCAGTGACCGACGCGAACGACGCCCCAACTGTTGCAAACGCGATTGCAGACCTAACGTTTGCTGAAGATGTTCCTATTAGCTACCAATTCGCCGCTAATGCCTTTGCAGACGTCGATGCGGGTGACACCCTTACTTACGTAGCAACTTTGTCCAATGGTGCTGTCTTAAGTATGCCCGATTTTAATGCGGATACTCGGACGTTTACTGGTACGCCCCTCAACGCTCACGTGGGCACCCATACGGTTAAAATTACAGCCACTGACACTTCTGGGGCATCCGTTTATGATACGTTTAACATTACGATCACCAATACCAATGACGCTCCAACGGTAGCAGACGAAATAGAAGATAAAACCAGCGAGTTCAGGTTCCGCCCTGAGCTATCAGTTCAACACCAATGTATTCGCAGACGTCGATGTGGGCGATTCATTCACCTATTCTGCTACTTTATCAAATGGCAGTGCGTTACCGTCCTGGCTGAGTTTCAACGCCTCCACACGCACGTTCAGTGGCACACCTGCCGACGGTGATGTTGGATCCATTGCGGTTAAAGTTACAGCCACTGACACTGGCGGTGCGACAGTTTCTGACACGTTTAATATGACTGTCAATGCTAACGTGGCACCAGACAGTGTAGCACTGAGTTCGAATGCCGTTGCTGAGAATTCGGCTGGGGGTACTGTTGGAACAGTAAGTGCCTATGACCCTAATGGGGACGCACTAACCTACAGCTTGGCATCAGGTGGCGACAATGATTACTTTGAAATCAGCGGGACAACCCTAAAGTTCAAAAATAGTGTCACTGGAAACTACGAAGCTAATAATAGCTATTCCATCACAGTTAATGCCAGTGATGGAACAGCAACCACTTCGTTAAACACGCTGATTAACGTGACAAATATTAACGAGGCAAATGCGTCTACTCACACTAGTAAGGCGGATACTGCATCCTCCGAAACTCTCAATTCAGGTAATGATGCTGCCGTCGAGCTTCTGATGTCAGGACGTTTCTGGGGCACTGCTGGATCTGGTATTGATTTGAACTACAGCTTTATGGGAAGTGGGTCGTCGTTCAAAAGTGATTATAATGACGGCACACCCCGCGTTGACCACGCGGGTAACGTATTAACTGCATCGGTTGGGTTCAAGGCGGCAGTTGCCAACATTTTTAATGACTTCAGTTCCGTTAGCTTACTAAACTTCTCTGAAGTTGCGGATAATGGAAGTTCTGTCGGGCACCTCAGGTTTGGAACAACCTCCCTCGAAGATTCAGCATTTGCGTGGCTCCCATTTAATGATCCAGTCGGTGGTGATGTATGGCTGAGTAGCACCGACAATAACTTTAATAATGCGGCTAAATTGAAGGATGGTACTTACTGGAATACTACTATCACCCATGAACTTGGTCACGCCTTAGGCCTCAGTCACACACAAGATGCGGCGACGCTTGGTAGTAAGACTTATGGAACGACCACGACGACAGGATCGATCCACAATTCAAACCCCTACAGCACCATGGCCTACGCGGAGTGGGATGGAGATTCGCATGGGGCCATATCAAACATGTATTACAGGCCTACCACTTTGATGATTGATGATATTGCCGCGCTTCAGCATTTATATGGAGTTAATGAGCAGTATAATACTGGTGACGACGTATATACTTTGGGTTCCTTTGATGGTGGAACCACCAATGACAACCACATCTACGCCTCGATATGGGATGCGGGTGGGACGGACACAATTTCGTGGGTAGGCCAGAGCAGTATAGCCTCGATCAATCTGAATGCCGGGGCATTCAGTTGCTTTGGTAATATCTCAGGCACGGATGATTCCGATCTGGGCTCGAATAGTTGGTCTGCGGGTGATGGCATTTTAGGCATCGCACATAACGTCGTTATTGAGAACGCCATGGGTGGCTCAGGTATAGATACGATCGTTGGCAACAGTGCGGCAACATACTCTATGGCGGCGTCTGGCTCAGGTGTTAAGGATACACTAACTGGAGGTGGTGGGGCTGACACTTTCGTGTGTAGCCTGTCAGACGCAGTTACCACCCTGAACCTTGCCGATGTTATTTCTGATTTTACCAACGGAACGGACAAGATTGGCTTAGAGGATCGCGCCTTTTCTAATCTGACAATTTCAAATAGCTCTGGTGACACAAAAATCGTTGACACAAGCAGCAACAAAGTTCTCTTCGTGTTAGATACGTTTGATTTCAACTTGATTGACAGCACCGACTTTGTGGTTACTGATTTTGTTTAAATAGATCCCTCAGGAATATTCTGGATCAAGTCCCTTTCATGATATTAGAATAATCTGCTACTGAAAATAAATTTCAATGCTTGCTCGACCAAGGCCTCTTATGACCTTTCCTCAGCGGTTAAAATTTGTGGTCAATATTGAGAGTGTAACTTGAACGGTTACCACCATAAATTTTATCTGAAATAATGCGGAAATTGAGAGAACTTAATCCATCTTCAGATTGGCTTCTAATACCTATTTCCACGCCGTCCCCACAGCTTGAAATGCTAGTCTTCGCAATTTGACGTTCACAAAAAAGGCGCGGGGCAAATGACAGTTGGGATTGGCTGTCCGCGATAGTGGACGCATCAAGTGCTAAGATCAATTCTGGCCGGAGGGTCAGGTTGGCGACAGATTCATTACCAATATCAGAGGTTAGCGTAGTATCAATCTGCCCGTATGCACGGCCAGTGAAGTCCACAACCCCAATCCAGGTCTTGCCATAGCTAAAGGCAAGCTCTGGGCGTAACTCGTAGCGAGTATTTTCATATAGGCCAGAGAGTGCACCACCCAAAGCCAGTGTTTGGGTAACATAGTCGCTCTCAAGTGTTAAAATATCATTCGCTATTTCTAAATTGTTCCAGCCAGTGCCAAATGAGAGGAAGCCATCTAAGTAAAGCTGACCAAATAGCTGATGCACAGCATAGCTGCCGAAAGTCGCAGCCGAACGGGTTTGTGTCCCATAATATGTGCCAGAAATAATGCTGTCCCCAGTCTCACCACCAATGAAATAACTTAATACAGTGTCATCAGAGACTTTGTACTCCCAAGCTGCGCGCGCAGTAAGCGTGGCAGTAGATGAACCCGTAATCCCATCACGCTGCACATCAAAATCTCCAGAAAATAGTTGGCGGTAGGTGCCATCAGAATTTCCGTTTTGTACAAAAAACGAGCCACTAGCATTGAGTGCCTTACGAGAAAGAACAATGCTACCATCGATATCGAAGGGGACGTTGTTGCCACGGGTTGCCAAAAAGGTTGCCGCTTCAGGCGTCTCATCTTGCGCAGAGAAGAACTGCTTGCGCACAGATTCCAGTGCTCGGCGGTTTACTGTAAATGAGCTGTATAAAGAACGCTCCGCCCCATCAATTAGAACCTGGGAAACTTCCACTTCATCTTCCATGAACTTATTTTTAGGAGTTTGTGGAAGTGGCTGTACCGTGATTGCAACTGTATCCGCTGTGCTGTCAGCTTGGCCATCATTTACGGTCAGAGAAAAAATAAGCGTTGTATCCAAGCCATCAACACTCAACTTAGGGGCTAAAAATGTAGGCTGGGCCAACGTCGCATCTGACAGTGTGACAGCGGTACCAAATAACTGCGTCCACACGTATGTTAACGCAGTGGCATCGATGTCACTGGAGTTTGATCCGTCCAGTGTCACAAGAGCCCCAGTGGGTACCGTCTGGTCTGGCCCCGCATTACCAACGGGGACAGTGTTAAATTGAGAGACCGTAAAGGTTGCATTACTGCCCGTGACTGCATTGTCTGAGCTGTCTTCGATCGTTGCCCCAACTGCCACATAGACCTGCTGCAATGTACCGAAGTCGCTACTGGGGTCTATTGTGATTACACTGCCAGAGATGGTCG
Organism: Alphaproteobacteria bacterium UBA4588; assembly: GCA_905182195.1. GTDB lineage: Bacteria > Pseudomonadota > Alphaproteobacteria > Rhodobacterales > Rhodobacteraceae > Planktomarina. Next base: position 136,584 of record CAJJAW010000004.1, on the reverse strand, counting down.
CATCAAACGGGATATCGGCCCCACTTGAATTTGCGGCCTTGAGCGTAATTAGCGCATCTACGTTTGTGTCGCTAAGCGCCGTGTTGTCTAGCAGTCGTATCGCCTCGCTGGCTGTCACAGTGATATTGCTGTTTGCGGCAACTCCTGTGGCGCCATTAGCAGGGCTAAAAGTCAGCACCGGGGCATTAGCATCAGCCGCAGTAAAGCTCAAAGTTGTTTTATTACTAATCCCAGCGTAGCTGTTACCTGAAGCATCATCAATGGCTGAACTCGCCACTTGAACATAATACCCTACCAAAGAGCCAAAGTCAGCTGCTGGATTGAGTGTAACAGTTGCGCCTGAGATCGTCACATCCGTGGTTACATCGAACGCCTCAACAATATTATCAGCGCTATCAAAGAGGGTGAAGTTGCCCGTACCCGCCTGGATATTTTCGTCAAAAGTTAGGATAATGTTATTAGCAAACGGGACACCTACAGCACCAGGGGTTGGTACACTGGAAATAAGGATAGGTGCCGCGACATCAGATGTGGTAAAATTCAAAGTCGTCTTATCATTGATGCCCGCGTAGTTATCACCTGAAAGGTTAATAATAGCTGAAGGCGGCACTTTAATATAATGGCCCATTAAACCAGTTAAGTCAGCTGCTGGATCGAGTGTAACAGTTGCGCCTGAGATCGTCACATCCGTGGTTACATCGAACGCCTCAACAATATTATCAGCGCTGTTAAAAAGCGTAATATTGCCCGTGCCCGCTTGGATACTTTCAGTAAAGTTCAGTACAATATTGCTTCCAACTGCAACACCCACGGCGTTATCACCTGGCGTACTTGAACTAAGCAATGGGGGGCAAGCAAGCGTCAACACTTGATATGGCGTATTGCCTGCGCCATCAGTTGCGGTAACACGTACGACATACACGCTATCTACGCCCTGGACATTTGGTGCTGCACATCCCCCACCATTTTGAAACGTGAGTACCCCTGTTGTTGAATGGATATTAAACAAAGATTGATCAGCGCCGCCTGTGAGGCTCCAGGTGACCGCCTCGTTTGCTGTGAAGGCGTGCAGACTGGTTTGGCCAACAGTCAAATTCATCGAGGACGCAGAATCACCGGCAAAACCAGCGGGACCCTGGATCAAAGGCGCCGGGTCTCCACCGCCATTGACAATTACACTACCGCCAGCCGTGACGGTAAATGTTAAAGCGCCGATAACGGCTTGCGGCATAAAGTCAAAACCTACCGTTGAATTAGGAGTGTAATCAACGCGATATGTGCCGATACCTAAGGCCGTATTAGCGCGAGTAATAGCAGATTGGTGCGTGTAAATCGGCTGGCCTGTCGAATTGGCTGGATCGCCAACAAGTCCAGCGGCACCACCCCAGAAATAGTTACCACCAAGAACAAATTCTGTACTCAAGGCAGCGTAGGCAGCTGACGCCTTATTGCTGTAGTTTTGGACAGGTCGAGTCCATGCGGCACCTGCACTTGCTTTAGCAAAGTTTGGCAACGTAGCAATTTTTGAATGGTTTATCTGAAAATTTATGGCTGGCGGGGTGACACCTGGCCCAATGACCTCAGTTTCACCACCTCCCAAATTTTGTCTGTAGATTGAAAGCGTCCCCGTTTGTGGGGTACCGGCATCATGCCAAGAGCCGAAAAATATCTCAACCAAAGAACAATTTTGGGCATGGACAGAGCCAGATACACAAGCGCCAGTTGGTTGATTTCCTGACCAAAGTATTCCGACTGTATTTGAGTGCGCAGCAACTCTACTCCCCAGTAAAACCAGTATAGCGGATATAGACCACACGAATACAAGTATTAAACGGTTATTCACTGCTGCCCCTCAAAGACCTTGTTGTAAATGATTTAATTTAGGATATGCCCTAAATTTTTTTAAAAGTCTAAACTTTTAATCTTCGCCTAAGCTTGGCAAGCACAAAGTTCACCCCATGGCCACATTTGGGACGAACCGTCAGACTATTAAAAACCTACAGTAGCTTCGCATTTGACATACCATTGCAGCTTTCTGAGGGCGCAATAAGTCTCAGCATCAAGCCCGTGCTTGTTACGGACAAACTAGGAAAGGCTTAACAAAAATTGACAAATGTCCTTTATTGTGCTATTAATCAACCATCAGAGGCTTATATCAATTGGCAACTACGGCCAGAGATCCTTTAAATTTCTGGCCGCTAAGATATAAAGCTAAACCAGAATTTTAGCTTTATATAGAAGTTATAATTAAGTAATGTTGGGCAACAAAAAGTTGAGCCAAGCTTGCGAATTAGGCAATTTTACTTGAAATAATTAAAATGTATCTTGCGTCGTCAGCTATCAACAAAACTAAGCTCAAACAGTCGTACAGTTGGCGTGAAAAGCCAATGATATAAAGCCTCGTTACCCTTTGCCTTAAGGAGATCGAAATGCTGACTAATGCTTTTTATGAACGAATTCTTGGTACAATAGGCGAAAATGATTTAAATATGTTATCAGATAGTGAGGCTGCTGAGCTAATGAAACAATACAAAAAGTTGTTAAGTCGAAAAAAAGGCGACTTAACCGAGATCACTTATGATGATATAATCGACATCTGGGATGATCGTAAGAGAAATTAATATCGCAAGACCAACCCCAAGTTCATGTGTGCGTGCAACTTTTTGGTCACCGGGCAATCCCTCTGCCAGCCCCTGTCGGCTCGCCATAAATTCTATCGCCAAAATACAGTTCTAAGACTGCATGCCCTCCTATGGCGTTCTCGACCAAATCACATCTTCACCTAAAAAGCCCCGCCTGTAGGGGCTTTGAAATGCGGCAACTGATAGCTCAATATGAAATTGGCCATCCAATTTCAGGCCACCTGGTCGCGTGCCCCAAGACTTCTCTTTGTTTAAACTGGGGCTGGTACTTAAATTCCTGGCGACGTAAAGGCCCCAAAGTCAGTATTCAATTTATGCGAGGTTGATTTTGCTGATGCCACAAGCGCGGACAATATGGCATCTTGATTACGGCTCGGATGCCAATATGCAAATACGCGTATGGGTTCATGTGGAAAAGGAAAGGGCAGAATTTTAATTGGCCAACGGGTGGCAAAATCATGCGCAATCCGCGCCGGTATTGTGGCCAACATTGAAGTTCCGCAGACAAGAGATGCAACATGTGTATGTGACCAAGTGGTGACCCGACGGGTGCGGACTACACCTGCCTTTCGCAGGGCATCCTCATCTTCAAAAGTCATCTGCTGATCAAAATAGCGCACCACCACATGTTCAGAGCAGGCGAACTCCTGTGGCAGCAGATCCTTGCCGGGTGGACCCATTTCAGAGCATGCAATGCAGACGAATTGATCCTCAAGCAGGCAGGTGCTCGGCGGCACGCCAATATCAAAAGATTGCCCCGAGAGGACCAGATCCACCTCACCGTTTGCCAGTAGTCTTGGGGATCGCTCCGACAGTGGTAAAATTTCAAGGCGCACATTTGGGAAAACGTCCTGGAGATGCCTTGCTGCATCATCAAGACAGGTTCGAATGGCATAATCGGATGCAACGACCCTAACTTCTCGATCAATATCTGATTGGATCTCATCTGGGCGAAGTGCCGCAAAATCATGCGCCTGGGCTATCATTCTATTAAGCGGGGCGACCAGTGATTTCGCAAAAGGTGTCAATACATGGACACGCCCTGAGCGAACTAAAAGGGGGTCGTTAAAGTGTAGCCTTAGATGGCCGAGTGTCGTGCTCATAGCAGATTGGCTCAAGTGAACCTCTTCCGCGGCTCGCGTAATGTTCTGTTCAGCAAGCAGGGCTTTCAGACACACTAGCTGATTTAGATCAAAGCCATTGAGACGCATTTTACCATCCGTATAATTGATGCTTTAGTATCGATAACTTCCATTTTACTAATAGTCTAGGTTCCCTAAGTGTAAGCCCAAACACGTTCGAAAGGGAGGCACTATGCACCAGCTGCAACAATTGGGCAAAGATCAAGATGATATAGCCCTCACATATAACCGGGATGGGTTCATCGCTCCTATCGATGTAATTTCAAAGGAAGAGGCCCAACTCTTGCGGACGGATTTCGAAGAGGCGGAATTGGAATTGTCTGGAACCCCTGAAAAACTAGCCCTATTAAAAGCATACCCCGACAGGCTTCTGCCATCGTTCGATCGTTTAACACGAAATGAAAAACTCATTTCCGCTGCGTCAGCGGCACTTGGGCCTGATTTAATGGTGTGGAGTGCAGGACTTTTTATAAAAGAAAAACGATCATCAAAAATTGTTTCATGGCACCAAGACCTAACCTATTGGGGACTTGACGATGTTGCAGAAACCACATGCTGGGTTGCCCTTTCAAGGGCACATGAAGTTTCTGGGTGCATGAAATTTGTTCCCGGCAGCCACAAGACAAAAATTGTTCCACACATAGACACCTATTCTGATGATAATCTTTTATCTCGAGGACAGGAAATCTCTGTAGACGTCGACGAAAACTCAGCAGTAGTTGCAGCACTCGATGCGGGCCAGGCCTCAATGCATCATGGCCTCTTGTTCCATAGCTCTGGGCCCAATACCACTGACGACAGACGTATTGGCTCAGCAATCCGTTATATTAAGCCCTCAATGAAACAAGAGACTGGGGACCGCTCTCTTGTGTCGTTAGTCAGTGGCGTGGATCGTTTTGGGAACTTTAAGATTGCCGCCGCGCCAAGAGGTCGCTTACTGGAAGAGGATTTTGAAATGTGCCGCCAAGACAAAGCCCTAAAGCAGCGCCTACTATATTAAGATATTTGGAGATTTTATCTCCACCTACCCTAAGCCAAAGTTTAAAAGTTAAATCAAACGCCCGTCACACCAAATTATTGGAAAATTAAGCAAGTCCTAAAAGTAACTCTCAATTAAAGTACCCACCCGTCTAATCCGAAACCATTTACCCTACTCTGAGCATAAATAAAGCTATTTTTTAAAAGTAAAATGTTCAAATGTTGTGGACTTAATTTGAATTGAGAACCCAGGCTTACTTGGTACTTGATAAGCACCTTGTTTGACTACGCATGGGTCTTCAAAATGTTCATGAAGGTGATCAACGTATTCAATGCGGCGGTCATCCTTTTCACCTGATATTGAAATATAATCAATCATAGCCATGTGTTGGACATACTCACATAGCCCCACGCCACCCGCATGCGGCCAGACCGGCAGCCCATATTTGGCAGCCATTAACATGACTGCAAGAACTTCGTTTAATCCCCCCATGCGGCAGCTATCAATCTGTACAATATCAAGTGCACCTTCCATGATAAATTGTTTGAACATCACTCGATTTTGGCATACCTCACCGGTCGCCACTTTAATTGGAGCAACCGCTTTTCGAATAGCCTTATGGCCCATGATATCGTCTGGACTGGTAGGTTCTTCGATAAAGAAGGGGCGGGCAAATTGCAAAGCCTTCACCCACTCAATTGCCTGTTCAACCTCCCAAACTTGATTAGCATCGATCATGATATGCATATCGTCACCCAGCTCTTCACGGGCTATCGTCAAACGACGAATATCATCCTCCAAATCACTTCCAACCTTGAATTTGACGTGGCTGAAACCTGCCTCTTTGGCCTCACGGCAAAGCCGCCTCAGTTTGTCATCAGAATAACCTAACCAGCCTGCAGAGGTTGTGTAACAAGGATAGCCTTCAGTCTGAAGTTTCGCTACGCGAGCCGCTTTCTCAGGTTCGGCTGCTCGCAAGATATCCAACGCCTCAGCTGGCGTAAGAGCGTCCGTTATGTAACGAAAGTCAATCAGTGCCACAACTTCTTCGGGCGACATTTCAGACACCAGTCGCCAAACTGGCTTACCGGCCTCACGCGCCCAGAGATCCCAGACGGCATTTACAAGCGCACCGGTCGCGAGGTGAATTATGCCCTTGTCAGGACCTAACCAGCGCAGTTGGCTATCATTCGTAATGTGGCGCCAAAACCTCCCCATATCATCAGTAATCCAATCAAGCTCAAGCCCAACAACGAGAGATGAAAGTGTCTCTATTGCGGCGACACAAAGATCGGTCCCACGTCCAATGGTGAATGTCAGGCCATACCCCTCGTGTGCCCCATCTGTTTCCAACACTACGTAAGCACAAGAGTAGTCCGGATCCGGGTTCATAGCGTCAGAGCCTGCCAGGCTGTCAGAGGTTGGAAACCTCAGATCATGGGTTCGAATATTAGTAATGCGCGTCATTTACTCACTCCAACCAACTGGCACTGCCGGCCAAGACCTTCAATTTCAAGCACTACAATGTCCCCTGACTTGAGATAAGTTTCTGGTTTCTGTCCCATCCCAACGCCAGGTGGCGTACCCGTAGAAATTACATCTCCCGGTTGCAGCGACATAAATTGCGATAGATGAGAAACAATAGTTGCAACGTCAAAATGCATCGTTTTAGTGGATCCATCTTGATAACGATGCCTGTTTACTTCTAGATACATAGCCAGGTTCTGTGGGTTGGGCACCTCGTCTCGCGTAACCAGCCAAGGACCAATTGGCCCAAATGTATCCGCAGATTTCCCCTTCACCCACTGGCCGGATCGATGCAGTTGGAAATCTCGTTCACTCAAGTCGTTAACCACGCAATAGCCCGCCACATAGTCAAGAGCATCAGCTTTTTCTACGTATTTAGTTTCTTTGCCAATCACTACACCTAACTCAACCTCCCAATCCGTCTTAACTGAGTTGCGTGGAATTTCGATATCGTCATTCGGCCCCATAATAGAAGAGGTTGCCTTAAAAAAAATCACAGGCTCTTCAGGCAACACCATCCCACTCTCAATGGCGTGGTCAGCATAATTCAAGCCAACACAAATGAATTTCCCAACACTCCCAACGCAGGCTCCAATCCGATTTGAGGCCTCAACCAAAGGCAGACTGCTTGGATCAAGAACTCTTAGCTTTGAAAAAGTAGCGTCTGAAAGACCCTCACCCGCAAAGTCTTTAATGTGCCCAGACAGATCACGGATAATTCCATTCGCATCAACCATTCCGGGTTTTTCAGCACCATGGGCACCATATCTTAATAGTTTCAAAGTATTTTCCTTAAATTAACCCAGTCACCATCGACCAACATTAGCTTCAGCAGTTATGTGCCCAAAACTTTGATGGCTAATAGTCGATCTGAAATTTTTATAAAATGAGATTTTCATTTGCGCTTCATGGTTTTGTTGCCAGCGGCGTCGCAGGCTGACCGCTGCTTTCATATGCAGCCTCAACCAAGGCCATTGTGTACCAAGCGTCTTCAACCGAGGAAATAAGCGTGGCCTCCTCACCACTGGTAAAGCGCTGCAATTGGGCCATACGGTTGCTAAAGCTTTCGGTAAACCATGAACCTCGCAACGGAATTTTTTCCCAACCATTACCAGTATTCAGCTCTAGTATGTCAGGTTCACCTTTTGGGTAATCAAGATTAACGCCCAGCTGAACGTATGCAGCGCCTTTGGTTCCACAAATGCGGAATTCACTAGCCTGATGTTTACGCCCAAATGAGTGGTTATGATTGATTGAAAGCGCACAACGAACTCGGTCACCATAATCAAGAATTGCAGAGGTTCGAGTGTTAGACGTACTGCTATTTGGATGGCCTAGAGTTTTGGCATAAACACCCAAGGGATTGCCAAAAAGTGAGCGGATAAAGTCAATATAATGAATTGAATGTAGTAAAATCTCTACCCGCGGGAGATCTTTCAAAAACTCCCACAAACCCCACGGAGTATCCAAAGTGAGCGAAGCGTCAAAATCAACTAATTCACCCATTAAACCCTGATCAGCCACATCTTTGAGTGCTAGCATCATGGGCGCAAAGCGGAGTTGGAAATTAACTGCTGCTTTGAACTTGCGTGCACGGCAAATTTTCAAAATTTCTGTGGCACCTGCTAAGTTGGATCCCATCGGTTTCTGGATCAACGCTGACGCACCAATCGGCAGAATATCCAGAATTTTAGCATGGGCATCTGGAGGGGTCGCAATGTCAAAAACCACATTAGGCTGACTGGCGGCTTGTTCCGCAGTTTCATATGCAACGAACCCGTATTCATCCGCCAGATTTCGTGCTTTTATCAGATTAGGATCGAATACCCCATTAACCTTAAATCCAGCAGCTGCGTAGGCAGGAATATGGGCATCAGTTACAATAGATCCAGCACCAAAGATGACAATCGGCATAGGCTTTGCAGGGAGCTGCCAGCTTTGTTTGAATTCAATCATGAAGAAAAAATTCTTCCATTATTGACAAGTGTTCACCCCTAGCTCGCAGATCAAGCAACGTTTGACATGGAATACTCTTTTCCCGCTATATCTTCCCACAGTAGTTGACAGATTTTTTATCATGTTTTGTATCTAAACTTGACTTTTATATACAGTCAATCGTTATCTAATACAGATAAGGGGAGCATTACATGCTTTTTGATACGCATCTGCATCTGATTTATCCTGACCGTCTTAGCTATCCTTGGTTGGAAGCTGTGCCTGCGTTAAATGTCCCGAGCACATTTGCCTCCTACTCACAAAAGGCAAAACGGCTGTGTATTTCTGGGTGTTTGCACATGGAGGTGGACGTTGAGCCCACACAAATCAACCAAGAAACTGATTTAGTGACAGAATTAATGGCAGACCCAACCAGCATTTTGTGTGGTGCCATTTCAGCAGCGCGACCAGAAAGCATCAAGTTTGGTCAGTTTTTTGAAACCGCCAAGCATAACAAAACAATCAAAGGGTTTAGACGAGTTTTGCATACAGAAAAAGATGATCTCTCACAGTCCAAAACATTTCGTGACAATATCAAGCTTTTATCAAATACCAGTTTAACTTTTGATCTTTGTATGTTGCCTCATCAACTGCCCCTTGCCGCTGACCTTGTGGATTATTGCCCACACGTGACCTTCATTCTTGATCATTGTGGTGTGCCGGACATCAAAGGGGGCAACTTATCCCTCTGGAAAAAAGACATAAGTGCACTGGCTAAGCGGCCAAACGTCATTGCCAAAATATCTGGTATAATTGCCTACGGCGATTTAAAGTTATGGGGGCTAGACTGCATCCGCCCATATTTCGACCATACAGTTGCTTCGTTTGGCCACAATAGAATAATATGGGGCAGCGACAGCCCAGTTTGTAATCTAGGCGGTGGGTTGGAAACGTGGGTCGCTGCCACCCACGCGCTAACCGCTGATTGGGCATTAGATCAGAGACACGCCTTCTATAAAGGCAACGCAAAAAGCATTTGGACAGTTTAAAACCTAGTAAATTATGTGATTTTGATTAGTTAATGATTAAACTAAAGTTAAAGAGGGGCCACTGCCATTGCCAAATGATAAAATAGAGGTTTCTGAAAAATATAGCGCCCCGGCGCTATCAAAAGGACTAGATATTTTGGAACTGCTTGCTACACAAAATGCAGGTATGAAAAAATCAGATATAGCCAAATCACTTAAACGATCTGTAAGTGAAATTTTTCGTATGCTGGCCGTATTAGTGGAAAGAAATTACGTTAGCGTTGACGAAGCAAGTGAGCATTATTCACTCACACTAAAACTTTTTGAAATCTCTCACCGCCACCCACCAATAAAACGGCTGACCAAAGTCGCGGGCGATGTCATGGCCGACTTGGCTATTAGCCTTAACCAGTCAATCCATTTGTCTATTCTTTATGGAAATAATATTTTAGTAATTGCACAGAACGATCCGCCTGGAAATAACGTAACAAGTGTTAGGCTTGGTGCGAGAATTCCTGTGACCCAAACTGGATCAGGTGCGGTTCTTGTAAATCAATTATCATCTGAAAAGCGTGATGCTATTTGTGATCAAATCAAAACAGCTACACTGGAACAGATTGAAGTGTTCAAGGAAGCAGTCACTCAAGTACATAAATTTGGATATTGTGTCAGTCCCTCTATGGTTATAGCAGGCGTGCAAAATATTTCTGTACCAATTGTGGATTATTCCGGAAAAGTAATCGCAGCTCTGACTATACCTTTCATCCAGCGCCTTATTAATCAAAACGACCCTGACCTTGATACCGCAGCGAAGGCTATGCAGCTAGCTGGCGAAAAAGTTTCCAATTTCCTTGGTGCTAATGCGGCTTTGTCAATTTAAATCTGCCCGGGGGCGGTAACTGTATGTAAATTGGAATTAGCACAGTTTTGGATATATGGAAGCCAAGCCTTAGTTGGATAATTTAGCCAATATATGCGTGCCCCACTCAGCAAAATCTTTAATTCAACAGAGCTTAAAAGACATTTGGGTATGATGATTGTCATCATAAATAGGGGCAGTTTTACCTTCATCTACTTTTACCCCGCAGCAACTAATGCCGGAGCTATTGCCCAGCACCAAAACAGGACTGCTTTCAGACGCTAAGTTCTGGATGAACGCTAGCGGGTAGCCAATAAGGTGAGAAATTTTGATAATTTGCTTTGTTACATTGCAGACAGGGTGTGCTCTAATCCCAATCGAATATGTCGCTCCAAAACTTTAATAGCTGTTTGGCTGTCACGCGCCAAAGCAGCTTCAAACATTTCGCAATGTTCCGCCACGGCCTCATCACCGCGGTTGGTCAACACAAGAATCTGATAGCGAAAGTATTTATCGTAAATTATTGCATGCAAAGCCAATAGATTTTGCGAGTTGCAAGCCTCAATGAGCGCCTGATGGAACTCCCAATCATAACGTTTCCAAAGCTCAATCTGACCAGTATCGCCTGCTCGCATTTTTGCTTCAATCATTTGTAGCTTGTGGCGAGCTGACACCAGATTACCCTCCCAATCGGCGTCGCCATTAGTGATTGAAGTTTTAAGTGCCGTACACTCAAGCAGTATACGTAAATCTGAAATTTCAATAAGGTCATTTTTTGATACAGGCGAAACAAAAAAGCCACGCTGCTCTGCCGCCTCAACAAAGCCCTCACTTGCCAATGTTTTCAAAGCCTCACGCAAAGTTGTTACGCTAGCCGTATATCGCTCTTTCAAGCCATCTAGCTTTAGGTTTGCACTGGGCGCCAAAGCACCAAAGATAATATCCTTTTTAATCCGCTCATAGGTGCTGGATCCAAGTGTCGAAATATAGTTCTTCATTGCAGCGTCCGTTTATAGATTTCAAAAACATATCACCCATTTAAAATGTTTCTCAATAGTAGAAAATTCATAGTATATAAAAATAGATTAAATTAATAAAAACTATTTTATTAAAAAAATATTGTAATTTTGAATAAAAAGTCATTAATTAGTAATTACATCATATCTAACGGCCCAAACCCTTCGGGAAGGCGGGCAGGAATATATCTCATAAGTCGTGCGTAACCGCACCCACTATTATTCGACCCTAAGCTTGCCAGCCGGAAACGCCTCCTTGCTAGATATCAAGTTAATGCAGACGCCACCTTTAAATACATGAGAAAGCCTGATGAAAACAGCTATTGCTACAGTGTCAATTTCTGGAAATTTATCTGAAAAACTTGCGGTAATAGCAGCAGCAAAATTCGATGGGGTGGAAATTTTTGAGCAAGATTTCATCGCACATGGCCTGTCACCCAAAGTCGTTGGGCAAATGGCACGCGACCATGGCCTAGAAATCATGCTTTTTCAGCCCTTTCGTGATTTTGAGGGCTTGCCAGAACCTGAGCGTAGTCGGGCCTTTGATCGTGCAGAAATCAAATTCGATTTAATGGAGGAGATGGGAACAGATCTAATGTTAATCTGCTCAACGGTACACCCCAAAGCTCAGGGGGGAATAGATCGGATCGCAGAAGATCTGCGTGAACTGGGAGATCGTGCAGCCAAACGCAATTTACGCTTGGGGTATGAGGCTTTAGCGTGGGGCACTCATATCAATGACCACCGAGATGCATGGGAAATCGTACGTCGCACCGATCATGATAGTGTTGGTATTGTTGTTGATAGCTTCCATACCCTTGGCCGTAAAATTTCACCAGAAAGCATTCGGGCTATTCCCGGTGATAAAATCTTTTTTGTTCAACTTGCTGATGCGCCCCTAATCAACATGGACCTTCTATACTGGTCTCGCCACTTTCGAAATATGCCTGGCGAAGGGGATTTGGATATTTCAGATTTCATGCAGGCAGTCGCATCAACGGGATATGATGGGCCTATATCACTTGAAATTTTTAACGATCAATTCAGGGCTGGCAGCCCGAAGGTGATTGCGCAAGACGGATACCGATCTTTGATGGCTCTTATGGATGACGTCGTACGCGAGCAACCTGCTCCTCACCTTCATGTCCCAGAAATGCCAAAACGTTCAGAAGTGCAAGGAATTGAGTTTGTGGAGTTTGCAACCGATGCACAAGGTGCACTTAGCCTTGGAGCATTACTCACTACACTGGGGTTTAGGCATTCAGCACAACACATAAATAAAGAGGTCGCACTTTGGAGCCAAGGTGATATTCGCATCATTATTAACACTGAGGGTAATAGTTTTGCCCACAGGTCGTTCAAAATACATGGCACATCTGTTTGCGATATTGGCCTACGAGTAGAGGACGCAAGTGGTACGATCGCACGGGCTGCTGCGCTAGATATTGAGCTGCACCCGCAACCCGTTGGCGATGGTGAACTTGAACTTCCAGCCATCCGATCTGTGGGAAGCGGCCTGATCCACTTCATTGATCAAAAATCTGGTTTGTCGCGCGTGTGGAAAACAGAATTTACTCCTGTCCCTCAGAGCGGTTCCACAGGTGTAGGCCTTACTAGTGTAGATCATATAGCGCAAAGCATGAACTATTCTGATATGCTGACATGGTCATTATTTTACACAACGCTTTTTAACGTGCAGAAAAAGCCAGTGGTGGATGTTATTGATCCAGCTGGAATTGTGCGCTCACAGGTCATTGAATCCCCTAAAAGGTCGTTGCGTCTAACCTTAAATGGTGCAGAAAGTAACCGTACTGTTGCAGGCAGCTTTATAGCAGGCAGAGCAGGATCCGCCGTCCAACATATTGCGTTCAAGACCGCTGATATTTTTATAACAGCGCAGGCTTTGCATAAAATAGGTTTTGAAAGCCTGCCAATTCCCGCCAATTACTATGACGATATTCGCGCACGGTTTGGCTTGTCACCAGAAACCTGTACCGAGCTTGCAAAATTCAACATTCTATATGACGAGGAAGATGGTCAGCGGTTTCTTCAACTTTATAGTAAACCTTTTGGCGATGGATTTTTCTTTGAGGTTGTAGAGCGTGACATGGAATATGATGGCTATGGCGCAATGAATGCCCCATTTCGTACTGCTGCCCTCCGCCGACTTATGACGTAAAACAAAAAAGTAACGTTTTATCATTTCTCAATTACACATCAGCTTCCAGTCCACTCCAAGTGGTTTTCTCTAATAAGGCCCCATAAACCCAAACATGATCATTCTCGCGAGCCTTCATTGCTAAATTTATCGCACTTTCTGGATAATGGCGTCTAATACTATAGTCGTTCTTAAACTCACAAGAGTATAAGGCTGAACTTTAAGCCGTCCGTTGAAAGCGATAAAAATCAAAGTTTTTTGTATAGGCCGTTTGGTTATTCCATAAAGCCTACATCTTTCTAAGTCTGTCACCCTGGCTGCTTGGCTCTTGCTACTAAAACAGCTAGCTGTATGGAATAACTAAGAAGGGCATACCGTGACCCCACTAATCCTGACTTCTCTGGCAGACCTACATAATTTTAATTTAGATACCATCATAGACGTCCGCTCTCCAGCCGAATATGCTGATGACCACTTGCCAGGTGCTATTAACCTGCCAGTCCTAAGTGATGTTGAGCGGGTAGAAGTAGGCACAATCTATAAACAGGTCAGTCCCTTCAACGCTCGAAAAATAGGAGGTGCATTGGTGGCACAGAACACTGCCGCGCACTTGCAAGGCTCTCTTGCTAGCAAAGACGGCGCATGGCAGCCACTGGTGTATTGTTGGCGCGGTGGACAACGTTCCGGTGCATTTGCAACCATCCTCGACCACGTTGGCTGGCGCGTGAAACTTCTCAAGGGAGGCTATCAAAGCTACCGCCGCGAGATTGTTCAAACATTATATAAAACCGAACTGCCGCACCGCCTAATGCTCATTAGTGGTAGCACTGGAACTGCCAAGACCGCATTGCTGCACCAACTTCTAGCAAAGGGTGCACAGGTCTTAGATCTTGAAAAAATTGCAGCCCACCGTGGATCACTATTTGGTGGAATTGGGACAGCACAACCTTCACAAAAAATGTTTGAAAGCTGTATAGCCAGCGAACTAGCCATACTTGACCCTAACAAAATAACGTTTGTTGAGGCCGAGAGCAGCAAGGTAGGTGAACGTTTGATACCACCGTCACTCTGGGCCTTGATGGCTGACGCACCCCGCATCCAAATAATCGCGGCATTAGAAGCGCGAAGTGCCTTTCTTTGCCGAGCCTATTCAGACCTTACTCAGGACAAAACAGCCCTTAGAAAACTGCTAGACAAACTGCGCCCATATCATTCAGGCGAGCGTATCGACCAGTGGCATGCACAGGCACAAACAAAGGATTGGCAGACATTGGCAGCGGGGCTGATCACAGATCATTATGACCCGCGCTATGCTAAATCCACTGCAGTTAAAAACCAAGCAGTTTTCAGGATCGAATTACCGGATCTCGAAGAGAATACGCTCTCACAAACCGCTGGAGAATTACATGCGCGATTCAGCTGAGGTATAAGCACCCAGTCCCTTTTCTCAACCGGCCAATAATGTGCCCGGTACACCCTTGCGCTATAAGTGCTTGCAAAACAGTAGTACTTAGTTTTTCTGGGACAGCGGCCAGTAATCCGCCGGCCGTCTGTGGATCATACAACAATGCATCATGCGGTCCAGCAACTGGGGCATCCAAGTAATTTGCAGGCATCAATGTAGATGATACCCCCAAATCCGACAATACTCGTGCACCTGGATAGGTTGGAATGGCATCATGAAAAAGATCCGCATCTAATTTTGATGCTTGACACATAGCGTGCACATGTCCTGCCAGTCCGAACCCCGTCACATCTGTCATAGCGTGGGCAACTGGCGCCAACAGCGCCGCCTCACGGTCCTGCGCCTGCCCCATAATTAAGAGTGTTGCCGCAACATCACGCCCCCCTGCCTGCCCCAACATATCTGCTGCCAGAATGACACCTGATCCAATAGGTCGGGTCAGTATTAGCATATCGCCAGGCTTCGCCCCAGAAACAGTAAGCGGCATCGTTTTTCTTGTCCCAGTCACAGTAAAGCCAATTGTCAGCTCTGCGCCCATAGTAGTGTGCCCACCCACAAGCTGAGCACCTGCCACGCTCAAAACCTCTGTCGCAACCTGTGTGATTTCCAGCAACGTCCTTCTCTGCAAATCAGTAGACATTTGTGGCAGTACAATCGACGCTAACCCAACTTGCGGTTGTGCGCCCATCGCCCAGACATCACCCAAAGCATGTACTGCCGCGATCCGCGTCATTAGCCCAGGATCATTAATAAAGCTACGCAAATGGTCGGTACTAATGACCTGAAACTCACCATTTCCCTGGCGCAATACCGCTGCGTCATCGCCTACGCCAGTCACAACACCATCACTGGGCTGCGTAATAGTATTTAATGCAGATGACAGAACTCCACGCCCGACCTTTGCGCCACATCCACCACACAACGGCTTAGTAGCCAGAATTTCTGCTACTCCAGTTGCCAGCTCACCTGTTTTTTTTGGGGTCATCATCTTTGGTAGGTTATTTAGCCGGTTCATAAATGCACGATCAATCCAGTCTTTGCAAAGCCACATGCCCCGACCTTCGAGGGTAAGTCCAAACTTTTCAGCTATTGCAGATTGCCCACCCAGAGAGATTAGCTTGAGATAATTTTTTTGCGGTCGCCAGGTCTTGCGCCGGCCCCCACTCAGCGCCACCCGCAAGTTATTATATAATATTGGTGCAGCCCTTACGGCAAACACGCCTGCCTTAGGCAACAACGCTTTATCCATCACCGCACAATCGCCAACTGCAAACAGCGCCTGGTCCCCTACCACACCTAAATCAGTGCCAATTTTGATAAAACCATTTCTCTGAGGCAAACTCGTCTGAAAGATCCACTTATGCGCACGGCCACCAGCAGCACCAACACAAAATGCTGCGGAAACAGATTCCTGGCCATCCAGCAACACCTTATCTGCCATCACTTCAACCACTGTCACACAAGTTTTAACCACAATACCAAGGCCGCTCATGGCCATCAATATCCGTTGACGTGCCTTGCCACCAACACCGGTAATTTGTGGTCCTGACTCAATCACCGTCACGCGGGGAGATATACCCGCAGACCGTAGTGCAAAAGCCATAGCCATCGCTAATTCACATCCAGCGATGCCGCCGCCAATCACTGCTACATCTGAGGCAGATTGACCTTTTACTACCTGAGCTAGGAAACTGCGCCACCGCTCCGCGTACATATTTAGGGGCTTGGCACCAATACCGAAACCTGCAAAACCCAGTAAATCCAATTTTGCTGTGATGCCCACATCGATGGAAGCCACATCATAAGCCAAAGCTCCACGCGATTCCAATATCACTTCACGCCGAGACTGATTAATATCGACCGCCTTGTCCAATATCAGCCGCGCACCTGCATGACGACACAATCGGACTAAGTCAATTTCCAGTTCATTGCACCTATAGTGCCCAGCAACATGCCCAGGAAGCATGCCCGTGTATGGTGCCGTTGGCCCCGGATTGATGACGGTCAACCTTGCGCCAGGCAGCGGATCCATACCCCAAGCCTTTATCACCAAAGCATGCGCATGCCCGCCACCAATTAAAACTAAATCACGTGTATAGGGCAACATTGTAGGCACAGTTTGTCTCTCTTTTCACTCATAAGTTTTTTAGGCTATAGTACCCACTCAAGCTGAGTATAAATTTGGGTGTACAAAGCGTCAGAAGTTTGAATCATACAGTAACTTAATGGATGCTGCCATGCAGCAGTTACAAGTGATATGGTTCTTACTGCAAAAATACCAAGTAATGGTGATTGATACGCTACCAGGCAAAGCACTTTAACCGTTACCAGAAAAAATCTATTTCTTCAACGCGCGCAAAACATATGGGCCTATATCAGAGACCAAGGCCTCCACCCCTGCCGCATTCGGATGCAATCCATCAGCCTGAAAATATAGTTGCATATTAGGAACCACCTCACCAATTGCCACAAGTGCCTCAAAGAAGTAGGGATAAAACTCAGTATCGTTTTCTATGGCAATCTGTTGGAACACTTGATCATAGTTTTTTTTGTAATCTTTCCCGTAATTAAGCGGGGCTAGATGACCAATCAGTAAAGTTTGAATATTTTTACTGTGGAGCTTAGCCATAATTTTTTGCAAATTGTCATATGTGAGACGCGGGTCCAAGCCTCGTAACATGTCGTTTGAGCCCAGATTAACGATAACAAGATCAGCAGTCTCGGCCAATGTCCAATCCAAACGTGCCAACCCACCTGCAGTTGTGTCACCCGAAACCCCAGCATTTACCATGCGCACAGACACGCCCTGCGCGCCCAACCAATATCCCATTTTTGGCACAAACCCCAAATCTGCAGGCAGACCATAGCCCTGCGTAAGACTGTCGCCAAAGGCCACAATCGTCTTGGGCTCAGCGCGAACAGAACTGGCCACACACACACAAAATATCATCAAGGCGTTGCATATACGGTTAAAAAGGCCATATCGAAAGCAAGCACAATTCATAGGACTATCCCCGTGTCAGAACAAAATACAGTTATCCTCAAGCAGGTCTATCTTTCGCTCGAGGGGAATGCCGGTAAAGTAGAAATTCTACATAGTATTGACCTGCAGATAACTCAAGGAAGCAGCTGCGCTTTGGTGGGTCCGTCCGGCTCTGGAAAGTCTAGCCTCCTGATGGTCATGGCAGGGTTGGAGCAAGCCACTAAAGGGAGCGTTATCGTATTGGGGCAAGATATTTCTTCTATGCCTGAAAACCAGCTTGCGCAATTCCGGCGGGGTAAAGTGGGTGTGGTGTTCCAATCATTCCATCTCATCCCTTCCATGACTGCACTCCAGAATGTAGCAACAGCACTTGAGCTTGCCGGTACCAGTGATCCATTCGAGCGCGCTCAACAGAAATTAGCAGATGTGGGCCTTGCCCATCGAAGTGAACACTTTCCAAAACAATTGTCCGGCGGTGAGCAACAAAGGGTGGCATTAGCCCGGGCGCTAGCCTCGGATCCCAAAATTGTTTTTGCCGATGAGCCCACAGGTAACCTAGACGCGGCAAACGGGGCGGGCATTACAGATATTTTATTCACCCTGACCAGAGCTCAGCCTGACACGACCTTGATATTGGTCACCCATGATGTGGAATTGGCAGCCCGCTGTGATCGGATCGTGCATCTGCGCGATGGCAAAATTGCCGAAAGGACTGTGACGTGATCTCACTCAAGATTGCGCTACGCGAGCTATCAGCCGCCTTGAAAGATCGGTTGCGCGGGTTCAGAATCTTGATGTTGTGCCTAATTTTTGGCGTGGCATCCATCGCCACCATTGGATCTTTGCGGGGAGCAATTGAGGCTGGTCTCAATAGCAATGGCCAGGTTTTTCTGGGTGGTGATGTTGAGATTGAGCTGACATACCGCCGGGCCAGCCTTCAAGAAACGGACTGGATGGCAACACAAAGCGTTCAGCAATCCGAAATCATTGATTTTCGTTCTATGGCCGTGGCACCAGGCACCTCGAAACGAATTTTAACCCAAGTGAAGGCCGTTGATGATGCCTATCCTCTGGTTGGCGATATTGTTCTCTCTGGTGATATGTCATTGTCACAAGCACTTGCCGGTCAAAACGATATACCCGGCGCGGTAGTGGCTCCAGCTTTGTTGGGGCGGCTTCAGCTCAATGTGGGCGACATCATGCAACTGGGAACCCAAGATTTTGTTGTCATGGCTACCCTTTTGAAGGAGCCTGACAACTTCGGAAACTTTGCCCTTGGCCCACGCAGCTTAGTCCGGGCGCAGGATTTGAAGGCCTCAGGCCTATTGGCACAGGGCACAATATTTTCGAGCAAATACCGGCTGATGCTTCTTGAAAGTGCAAATCTAAATACGGTAAAGCAAGCGTTTGAAGCCGATTGGGCAGCAGCTGGTGGTAAGTGGAAGGACGCCAGAAACGCCTCCCCTGGAGCTGCCAGAGCCATTGAACGTTTGAGCACTTTCTTGGTTCTCATTGGCCTGTCCGGACTTGTGGTAGGCGGTATTGGGGTGAGCGCCGCTGTGCGTATTTTTGTTGTCAAAAAGACTAGTAACATTGCGGTGTTAAAAACGTTGGGCGCGACACCCCCGCAAATCTTTTGGATTTATACGCTGCAAATCATCGCCTATACGATCGTTGCAATCATCTTAGGCGTTGCACTTGGGGCCGTGGCGCCCTTTTTGGCCCACCCATTCTTGCCAGAAAGCTTAAAAGAGGTTGCGCAAATATCTTTGTACCCGAGTGCTTTAATGGAAGCTTCGATCTATGGCGCTTTGGCGGCAGCTATATTTTCGATTTGGCCTTTGGCGCAAACAGAACAAATCCGACCCGCAAATCTATTCCGAGGTAGCACTCCACAAAGCTGGCCTGCTCCGCGCTACATCGCCGTGCTGGGAGCCTTGCTCAGTGCCGCACTTTTGGGGGCCATCCAATTCTCAGGATCACTTTACATGACGCTGTGGTTGCTGGGGGGAATTTCACTTGCTTTGTTTGTTCTGGCGCTAATGGCCGGCATGTTCCAACTGGCACTGAAAAAAATCGTACGCAGCAGGGCCCTGCAGGGCCGATTTGCCCTACGCGCTGCCATGAGCGCCATTGCAAGCGGCGTCGAGCGGCCTGGGCCCGTGGTCATGGGGATCGGGCTGGGCTTGGCAGTTCTTGCAGCCGTTGGACAAATTGATGGCAATCTGCGACATTCAATGACCAAAGCGCTGCCAGATAAGGCGCCAAGTTTCTTTTTTCTAGACATCCAATCTGACCAGCTTGCTGAATTCAATCAACGGCTGTCAGGCAATGAGGCCGTTGAGAAAGTTGAAACGGCGCCCATGTTACGGGGGCTGGTGACACAGATCAACGGCAGGCCCGCGGCTGAAGTTGGTGGCGACCATTGGGTTTTGCGCGGGGATCGTGGAATAAGTTATTCCAGAGATATGCCCGACAATACCTCCCTGACCGCAGGGGAATGGTGGCCCAAAGATTACACAGGACAGCCTCAAATTAGCTTTTCTGCCGAAGCTGCTGAGGAAATTGGCATTGGCTTAGGGGACAGTTTAACCCTAAATATTCTTGGGCGCGACATCACGGCGACGATCACAAGCCTGCGTGATGTTGATTTTTCGAATGCTGGCATGGGCTTTGTGATATTATTGGATGCGGCAACCCTCCAAGGCGCACCACATTCCCACATAGCAACTGTCTACGCGACTGAAGCGTCAGAGGTGTCACTGCTGGACGAGCTGGGGCAGGCGTTCCCTAATGTGACAGGCATCCAAATTCGCGAAGCTGTGTTGATGGTATCGGGGATAGTATCCTCAATCGCCTCTGCGGCGTCGATTGGCGCAATAGCCACTTTGATTACTGGATTATTGATTTTGATTGGAGCTGCTGCTGCCAGCAGTGAGCAAAGAGCCTATGAAACTGCTATTCTAAAAACTCTCGGGGCCACCCGCCGTGAAATCCTGATTTCCTTCGTCATGCGCTCAGCTATGGTCGGCTCATTGGCCGCCACTGTGGCTTTGGGAGCAGGTTTACTGGGTGGCTGGGCCGTGAGCCACTTTGTGTTTGAAAGCACCTTTGAAATTATTTGGGGCAATGCAGGACTTATTGTATTCGGTGGGATTGGGACGACGCTAGTCACTGGCGTTCTCTTCGCACTTGGACCCTTATCACAATCCGCGGTGGCAGAATTGCGGCACCGCGATTAATAAAAAATACAAAATCTAAAGACTGGGCTTCTACAGGCCGCCTCAATCCGTGAGCAGCCGTTATGAAAATCTAGCTTTTATCATTGAATTGACCGATGTAGGTGTCAAGAATGAAAAAACCTCAAAACTTAAACACCATGGGCCTGAGCCTTGCCATTTTTGGCGCGCTTTTGCTAACACCAGATACGCTATTTATGCGATTGTCTGAATTAGATGGGTTTTCCATGCTGGTCTGGCGTGGCGGGCTTAGCGGTATCGCCTACCTGTTCATTTGGATGTGGTTCAGCCTACGCGTAGAGCAAAAAATGCCTCCCGTATTCACCTTAAGTTTTGGCGTTATCGTCCTATGCCAAATGCTCAACGCAACATTATTCAGTCTAGCAATAGCGATTGCACCAGTTACAGTAGTGTTAATAGGCGTCGCCACTGCACCCGTGTTTGCAGCCATCCTATCACGAGTGTTTCTTGGTGAGGCTCTTTCTAAACTTACCATTGGAACGGCTATCCTTGTTATGATTGGGCTCTACATCTCGGTTCTTGGGCAGGATGTGGCGCCAACTAAATTAAGTGCATCAACCCTTCAGGGAGCTGGGTTGGGTCTTGGGGTTGCCTTTTCACTTGCGATGAATTTTACCCTCATCCGTAAAGACAAGGACGTACCGTTTGTCCTCGCAATCGCAATTGGAGCTCTTTTGGCTGCGGGCCTAGGGGCTCTATGTGCCGAGGCTCTTTATTGGCCAGAGGCAAAGAATTTAGCCGCCATTGCATTGACTGGCGTAATTATACTACCAGTTTCGTTTGTTACATTGTCTTATGCAGCTCGGTTCGTATCCTCATCTACCGTCAGTCTTATTATGCTCTTAGAAACCGTGCTAGGACCATTATGGGTGTGGTGGGGGATTGGGGAGGAACCAACTGATAGCATGTTGATTGGCGGAACCATAGTTGTGATCTGCCTTACTGGGTTCCTGATTAATCAGGGCAGGCGCAATATTGTTAAGACAATTAAATAGAATGCGTTTGCAGGCACAGCCAGAGAAAAAACCTACCCATCTCATATTAATTTGTTTACGTGTATCCAGCATGTGGTTAGGCCAAAGTATGCACAATCGAGTCAACAAAATTGCGCTTGGCTTCTAGCCTCCGAAGCAGGGAGATATTTCTCATGAGCCTATACAAAACTGCTGCCAAAAATTTGCCTATTTCCGACTTAAGTATAACGCAGCGGGTCTTTGCAGGTCTCACAGATCGCTTGGACGACATTGTCTTGATCGATGGCGTTGACGGCCGCCAGTTCACAGCCTCAACATTCATAGATCAGGTCAAACGCCTAGCAGGTGGACTATTGGCAGTCGGTGCTGTCCAAGGCAAGACTGTGGCTCTTATGGCACCAAACTCACCTGAATATTGTGTTATATTTCATGCCGTAGCCTGGGCTGGGGGAACTATTACAACGCTAAACCCAACTTATACGTCTAACGAAATTCATCACCAACTCCAAGACTCTGGGGCTGACCTTCTTATAACAATTCCAGAGATTTTAACTACGGCACAGCACGGCATAGCATTGCTGGAAGGCGTCCAAATCTGTGTTATAGGTGAAGTTGATGGCATTTCCTCTCTATCAAAGTTCTATGGTGCGCCCCTAGAACAGCAAGTGGTGATTGATCTGGACAGGCATAGTGTAGTTCTCCCCTACTCTTCGGGGACTACTGGCTTGCCAAAGGGTGTCTGTCTGTCACACAGAAACCTAGTCATAAATGTAGACCAAATAGCCACTGCTGCTGAATTCCAGCAAGGGGAAACTGCCGCAGCATTTTTACCATTTTTTCACATCTACGGCATGACTGTGATGATGAACATGCACCTTGCGTGTGGGGGGCTTCTGGTAACAATGCCAAGGTTTGACCTAGACTTGTTCCTGCGCCTTTGCCAAAATCATAAGTCTAGACGCATGTGGATTGTCCCACCCGTTGCCTTGGCATTGGCAAAGCATCCCCTCGTGGACGAATTTGATCTAAGTCAGATTGATCAGGTTTTCTCTGGTGCAGCTCCAATGGGCCGCGAGTTATCAGATGCAGTCGCAACACGGTTGAATTGCGAGATGCTGCAAGGATTTGGTATGACCGAGCTATCCCCCGT
Organism: Alphaproteobacteria bacterium UBA4588; assembly: GCA_905182195.1. Classification (GTDB taxonomy): domain Bacteria; phylum Pseudomonadota; class Alphaproteobacteria; order Rhodobacterales; family Rhodobacteraceae; genus Planktomarina. Next base: position 113,466 of record CAJJAW010000004.1, on the reverse strand, counting down.
GTCGCATGTGACACCTATTTCTGGACCACGCTCAGGCTCATCAGGATTGGCCGTACCAAATACGCAGTGCCGCATTGTTAACCCAGAGACCGGCGAAGGTATTGCACCTGGAGGGGAAGGAGAGCTTTGGATCAAGGGGCCACAAGTAATGATTGGGTATTTGAACAATGAAAAAGCAACTCAGGATACCCTGACCCATGACGGTTGGCTAAAAACTGGCGATGTGGCAATCATTGATCAAGATGGATACATGTTCATTGTCGATCGACTTAAAGAGCTAATCAAATATAAGGGGTTCCAAGTTGCCCCAGCCGAGCTGGAAGCCATTTTGGTGGCGCATCCCAACATCCAAGATGCTGCAGTCATTGGGAAACCCGACGATGAAGCTGGTGAGGTTCCTATTGCCTTTGTCATAACAATAGAACCTGCACCGAACGAAGCGCAGATCAAACAGTATATCGCCACTACTTTAGCGCACTACAAGCAAGATCCATCAGGTGCATTTCGTCGATGAAATTCCAAAATCGCCATCTGGAAAGATTTTACGCCGCCTACTGCGACAACGGCTCACATAATTTCTCATATTGGCATATTATCTATCGTTATTGCGCTTGGGCTGGTTGGAGAGGATTAGATAACTTGCTCTGAATAAGTACGAAAATAATCTTTAACCCACTTAGGACGGTGAAACCCTGATCTTGGAGGCCGCGCCCAAGACAAGTTTTGATCCGCCACGTCCCGAGGTCGAGGAAAACCGTGAAATGCTACCAACTTAGTAGTGCCTTTGGGCATGCTTGGCGGCTTGATCAAGTCTACCAAATAACCTTGCCTAAGATGATATTTAAAACTTTCAACCCACTGAACTGGAAAATAGCTAGCTTTCTGGCCTGCAAACCCAACAAACATTTGCTCTGCAGCGAATTGGCTTGTGAACCTACTCTATATCCTCGCAAAATAAATCTAAAAATGTATGACTGAAATATCTGGCCTGTAGGCCATTACGCCAGTCGCTGCATTGGGTGGAAGTGCAGGGGTCCATGTTCACCCAGCGCGGACCGCAGCTCAGCAACATAAGGCTGTCATGCGGATCATTAAACAACTCATCCAAACAGCCACAGACTATCGTATCTATATCGAGGAAAACGACAAGTTCAGCAATGCCTGCAATATCTGGATGAAAAAGACTAATTTTTGGCCAAATCCCTTTTGGTGATGTCAGACGATATAGTTCAAATTCAGGGATGGGAAATGTTTCAATATCCGTATCTAGACCTTGCCTGTCATTGGTTAGGCAAATGAACCGCGTTTTGAAAGATGTATTAGAAACTGCAGCTCGTTTGAGAATATTGACATCGTCAGGGTTAAATTCTGAACCCCATTTAATTGTAAGAAACGCACGGTCCAATAAATTCGCCCTTTAGGTTTTCCTTATAAAAGGATCAGGAAATAGTCTATTTTGTCAACAAAATTGTAGAGACTTGCTACTTATTTAGGTTTATTTATTGTAAACTCAAAACCAAATTATTTGTTACAATTGGAGGTGTTGACACATTGCACACCGTCTAGCCAGATATACAATTCGGTACAACTAATTTTTCTAATATAATAAAGTTACACTCTGTGTATTAATCCCAAGAATTATACCAGTTTTAAGGATAGTTTGACAGCATGCACCCCACTAAAAAGCGTATTGCTCTAAGCATCATTATTCCTACAAAGGATCGACCGAAGCTGCTAGAAGCCGCAGTAGGATCCGTACTGGATACATTAACTAAAAATAATATGGAGGTAATAATCGTAGATGATGGCAGCACCCCACCTGTTGTGGAAATGCTAAAGTCCTCCCACAGCAATTTACGCGTGATCGTCAACGAAGCAGCAGCCGGAGCGTCTGGCGCCAGGAATTTTGGAGTCTTGCACGCGCGCGGACACAGGATCTTGTTTCTAGATGATGACGACTTAATGCTGTCAGGCTATCCGGAGTGGGTGTGCAAACAAGACAGAGACTATGGACATTCCAGTATTCTAAAATTCAAAGGATTTGATAGACCAAACAAAATTCCACAGTTTGATGGTGGCATTGGCCAAGACTTAGTAGTAGCCCACCCGTTTGCCAACCAAGCAGTAGGCCTAGGCTGTGGGTTTTGGGTCAAACGTTCTGTATTTTTGGACGTGGGAGGGATAGCCGAGGATATCCGCATTAACGAAGACACAGATTTTTTAATCAAACTTTTAAAATCAGCTCGCAAGGGGATAAGGACCCTGAACCCCGGCGTGATGGTTCGCCAACATGGCGGACGAGATGATACTCTTCCACACCTTACACATGCGGCGTCCGCCTCAGAACGAGCAGGTTATTTTAATACTATCCTGATCCGTCATGCCAGTTGGATAGCGACGCGACCGGATGTTGCAATTTTCTTACTACGGCGACAAATCAAAATGTTAGCAAGAGCTCGAGATACAAAGGCAGCATACCAACTTTTTGGATCTCCCCTAGCAAAACCATATCGGTTGGATTTAATACTTTATTATGCTTTAGAATTATTTTTAGCAGCGGTTAGGCGCTCGAAAGGTTAGAAAGGCTTGCCAACAGAGTAGAACGTATTCAAGGCACAGCTAGTTTTGCAAACTTTGGGTGTGGAGCTTCACAGAGTACCTTTTCATATTTCAACGATAGCCAGTTTCCTTGGTCTTGTTTGAAATGAGAGGCAAATCCAAGTATCTAATTCAGATCAATGTATGGTAGAAATTTGTAACCTAAACGGCGTACTTTAGCCTCTTTGGAATGGCCGATGACAGAAACAGAAAATAATGGACGTGTGACAATTATTACAGTCACACACAACAGCATGCAGGTGCTTCCAACGATGCTGTACTCTGTCCCAATAGGGACACAAGTTATCATCATTGATAATTTCTCAAATGACTTAGAGGCCTTGAAGGCGTTATGTTCCAAGTTGGGGGTGTTACTTATAGAAAATTCCACCAATGAGGGCTTTGGGGCTGCTTGCAATAGAGGCGCTGAACTGGCCACTACTGAGTTTATGCTTTTCCTCAATCCTGACGCTATCCTAATGCCTGATACACTCAATGAGTTGGCTAAAGCAGCGCAACGAAATCTGACGGCTACTGGCTTCAACCCACGCATTGAGCGAGATTGCGGAGAGCCATCCTTTAACTACAAAAGCGCTCTCTTACCGAGGTCAGAATGGATGGATCGTGGCTGGCCTAACGCCGATTGCGAGGTCAGTATCCTTTCAGGATGTGCAATGTTCATACCTCGCATTCACTTCTTAGCTTTAGGTGGTTTTGACACCAAAATATTTTTATTCTACGAAGATGATGATCTAGCTTTACGCCTTCGCAAACGCGGGCCGCTTGTTTTTGTCCATGATGCTCTCATCCGACATAGCGTTGGATCGTCCTCAGGTGGTAGCCTTGAAGTCGCTACCTTTAAGGAATGGCATTTAGGATATTCACGCGTTTATGCAATGCGGAAACATGGCTTACCGTTTCCTTTCATCAGGTCTCTGATACGCGCAATATTTAAAGCAGCTTCTCCAATCGTGCTGTTTTCTCGCCACAAGCGCGCCATCAGGTGGTCCTTCCTCAAAGGCATTGTTAGCGCCTTTTCAGATACACAAACGAGCCCAAAAAATGAAAATACTTAAACGGCGATTATATTTGTCACTCCGAAGCATTTTAACTAAATCTAACGAAAGTTTTTCCCCACACGGGATACCCATACATATCCCAAGTTCCTCTGACCTTGCCATCCGCTATCACCTAGCAAAAGGACGCCCTTATGAGCAACCTGAAGCTAATATGGTGAAATCATTTCTTGGAAAGAATACTAATGTTATCGAATTAGGCGGCAGTCTAGGTATCATTTCGGCCTTAATTCGGAACCAAATCGGCCCCCGTGCGAAGCATATAATTGTTGAGGCGAACCGTGATTTGGCGTCTATATGCGCGCTTAATGCCAAGCAAAACGGCGAAGTCGGTGCCACCGAAGTAGTAGTGGCTGCTATAGATTATTCTGGTGCAGAGAGCGTAAAGTTTTCGGCCGGAAATAATGCCCATATTGGACATGTGTCACGCCCAAACGAAGAAGGGTTAACAACACCGACAGTGACCCTGACAAAACTAGCTCAGAGCATGCCAGACGGACCATTTGCACTTATCTGTGATATTGAGGGCGCAGAAGTACAGCTGTTTAGAGAAGAACAAAGCATACTTTCACGTTTGTCTTTAATAGTGCTAGAGACCCACTCAGATGTGTATTCTGACGGCGAGGTTACTCTGATGGGGATGTTAGAACAGATCAAAAAGGCAGGCCTAGAAGAGATCGCACGCTCCGAAGCAGTTATCTGTTTTCGGCCAATCTAAAAAACACAGCGCCATTACCTGCGTGAACTCGTTTTATGCGCCATATCATGTGACAAATAAGAGGGCTGAAGCTGAAAACAGACAAATGCGTTCTTAATAGTCCCCGAGCGATTGCACTACTTTGCAACGGGTTTACTTGTAGGTCTGAGGCTATTGCCACCAGCCTATAAACTGTTGTGGTTCGCGACTTTCGTACGCTTCGGCGTCACTATAGGCACTAGATGACTTGCTGCAGTATTTTAGCCCGATTGAATTAGCGTTGTAAAAATCAACTAACTTTCTAGCCAGAAGAGCTCATGGCGTCAATTTCTATCTAAGCTAGTATTGAAGCTCTGAGGTATTTGGGTGATATTGTTCCCTTGTCTTATAATTGCTGTGCCTCAGACTAAAGGACACTCGGTATTGATACTCAAAGGTACATAATTAGCAGTTTTCATAGCCTACCTCAGGAATAGCAACGCTATTGCAAGAAATTAGAAAATAGCAGAGAATAGGTATCTAGAAAATGACTAGTTTACCCTAAAACACAAGCCAACTATTAAAAAAATTAAAAAGCTTTGAAAAAGATGCCACTATCAAAATTTGAAATAGCGTGCTTGGTTCCTCCACATTATGATTATTTGGCGAGTACGCTAATCGAAGGGCTTGCCGGCCTTGGGCACAGATGCGCCGGATTAGAAAACTCCAATCATGTCGAAAGATTAAGCAGATCAAAATTTAAACATTTTTTAAAAAAATGTAATATTATCATTGTTTTTCAGGGAAATTCTGTAAATTGTGAATTTTTGGATGTATCCAGTCCCGCAGTTAAAGTCTTTGTCGATGGTTCAGATTTACCTTCGATGTCTGAGATGCCAAAAATCACATTTGATTATGTGTTTAAAAGAGAACTTTTAAAAATAATTTATAATAGAAAAAGTCCAATATTGTATCCACTACAATTTGGAGTTGAAAATAGATATACTCAGCCTCAAAAAACAGATTTTCAATGGCTGGCGTCATTCGTAGGCTCAATGTCAAACTTTCAACGCTTGGCCGTCCATGAGTATCTTAACTCACTAAATGATATATCGATTTTTACTGGTAGCACAGGTGAAAGAGCCTACAACGGCTCTGCAGGTCTGCCTATGTCAACGCCCAAATATTTTGGAATACTCAATAACAGCTTTGCAAGTATTGATATACCAGGATTGGGTTGGGACTGTGGCCGAACTTGGGAAATACTGGGCAGTGGAGCGCTGTTGCTACAATTTCGTTCAGAATTAATCTATTCGACTAAGCTAATCGAAAATGAACATTTTATTGGTTTCTCATCCTTGGAAGAATTAAATGGAATCTTGGCAAAGATAAAAAATAATTTTGATCACTACAATCAAGTACGAAAAGATGGATACAGGTTTTCTCTAACAAACCATTCGTCCAAGGCCCGAGCGGTATATTTCTTAGACATTCTCAACACTCAAAAATCAAGTTATGTTAAAGGTACAAGGCGACTACAGATTAACCTTACGCAAAGATATCGCAATAAAATATCACAGGGTAGAACATTTATAGCGGATAAAGTCCGTGCTGTTGGTAGGCACTGATGTAGATTAAATATGCTGATAAAAAGCCAACCAATTTATACACCTTAATTAGGCTAATTATTTAATTAATTTTTAAAAATATATGCCAGTATAATTGATAAATATTGCAAAACTACTGCCCAACAACAATAGTTTCATAGTTTTGGGACTTGTCTGTCAAAAAAGTTAACTCTACCGACTTGCCAACTATTTTTGACAAGGAGAAACTCATTTTTGGCTGGTCTATTCGCTCAAATTTATCGACCATTTCCAGTGGAATGCATAAGTGATCGCACGGGTAACTAGTTTCAATCCGGTAAAGAGCATAATCAAACCAAAGTAATTTTTCTATCAGAACTTTTGAGTTGAATCCAAGTGCTTGGAGATGGAGTTCCTCAATTTCAATAAAAATAATTGGCCGGTGCCTAGCGATGAGCTCTTCTGCACCAAATAATGCATTGACCTCTGAACCTTGTATATCCATTTTGATAAAGTCTACAGCTGGGAACTTAAAACTATCTAGGTTTCGCGTAAGGACCAAATCCCCATAACCTCGAGACTTAGAATCCACTCGGGTAGCTCCATTATTAATGCGCTCTCCACTAAAGGAAAACGCCTCCATAGAAATTACAGAATTGTTAACATCCGAGACTGCAAATCTATAAGGCGTCACATTGGTACAATTGTTTAACAGGAGATTATTCTGCAAAATTGAAAATACTAATGACTGCGGCTCAAATGCATAAACTTGACCTGATTTTGCTTTTTTGGAAAGTAGTATTGAATGGGTTCCAATGTTAGAGCCAACATCTAAAACAACAGAGTTTTCGTTAATTAATCTCTCAATAATTTCTTCAAAATGCGGCTCATTTGATCCTGATGATAGAGCTGATTGATACAAATAATCATTTTGAAAACCACAAAATGTGCCAAACTTACTTTTATTTACCACCACGCTTGGATTTGGTTCTGTTGCCTTTAATAGTAATTGATCATGTTGGTAATTTAAGTAATGACTATCTAAAACTTCAATAATTTAGCTATTTTTTTCATTTTTATTTAGCCACTCACTAAATCCTACTTTAGTTTTTTGAATAAAGCTAGCCTGTTTGCATCGTCTGTTAAATTTTTTTTGCCTTCCTATTAACTCACACTTTTTTACTGTGACCATTTACACCAGTTACAGCACATAGATTTCTCAGAATTCAGTTCCATGAATAACAGTTCAACTTATACTTTAACCTGAACGGTGCCACCCAAGCATAACGTGCTCTGTTTAAATCTACCTCTTCACCAGTCGCCTAACAAAACAGTTGTTTAATTGAAAAATATAACGCCAGATATATAATAAATCGGATAGTACATTTAAGTTTTTGTAATTTATTAACTTAAGAAAATTCTCTGAAAACGTTCCATAACAGTATCAACATTATATTCCAGTTGATAAACGTTAGAGACTTTATATTTACTCTTAACTTTAAAAATTTTCATTAAAAAGGTTAATGGACCACAATAGTAATTCCCTTCGTTTTTAAGAATTTCTAAGTGACACCGGTCTTTTATCAGTACATTGTTACATGTAATAATTGGTTTCCCGTGAATGGAAAATTCTCCAATTGCTATGCCAAACGACTCTCCAGCTTTACGCGCATGAAGCATAACATCACACGCGTTAATAAATCTGGACTTAGCCTCGTCACCCACCTCTGTTTTGAAAAGAATTATAGTTTTTCTTCTTAAAGCTCTTTTTAAAAGAAACTTTAAGGACCTAGGTTTTGGTTTCAATCTAGTATTCATGAAAAAGAAAAGAAACTTATTATTTAAATTTGCTAATAAAATTACGATTGCTACCGCATACCATATGTTGAAGCTATCTTTCCCCCCATAACAACCAAAAATTTTTTTACTAACATCAGGATCGTATTTGTTTCGAATTGATTTATTATAGTTTTTTATTGATATAATGTGTGGGACATAATTTTTTTCATCTTTACTAGCCTTAATCGATAACCAGCGAGAAATGTAAGCATACCTATCCCCGTGTGGTTCACTACGATTGAAGACAGCATGAACAACATTTTTACAATAAGGCGATAGTAATCCATCATTTTCACCACTCTTTATATAATAGCATAAATCAATTTTTAATTCCCTTGTTCTCTCATAGAAATCTTCAATATTTTCATATAGATAAACAATAAATTTGCTCTGGAACTTTTCAAGAACTTTTATATTCTTTACTGCATTATAAGGGGAAAATATTATTGATTTATTTCCAAATTTGTTGATATTTGCTAGCGCATAGTCGTATATAGCGACTTCTGTACCACGCTCACCTATTTGATTAGTGTGAAAACCAACATTCATCTTTGGGTCCTTATAGCGTTAACCTTGAGAGTATTTTAGCAATTGTTTTAAACATTATGAGTTGTCTTCCTTCGGCATTGTGTAAGTCGCCAGATACCATGGTCAATATTGTTGATACTTGGCAGACTATTGGCAGAAAGTCTTATTTTACAGGTAAAATCAAACTCGATATGGGAGCCGTAGAGGGGTCTGCCCTTGATTGTGTGACCTCCCGTCATCTACTTAATTTTAGCTTCAGCGAGGGCTTCACTTATTTCAGTTTAGTTAACCGAGATAAGCCTTGCTCCTATTAGATCGACTAAGTCATCACCAATTGCAGAGCTACCTTAGACAACCAACTAGTTAGGAACGCGGAAAACCCTTTATTTTAGGACCTTTAACTGCCGCTATTAATTGCTTTTGGTTTTTGTGAACAGCAACGTAGTTAGGACCAGAATTAAAACCATTGAGATAATAATCAAAGTCCATAAATATCACGCCACCTGGCTTCAGTGGGCCAACTAAGTACCCGTATTCTGATAGAAGTTTATAAAAATCCTTGATAAGAAATTTGGCATCTGCATGCGTGTAGCCATATTCAAATTGTATAACCTTAATTTTACCTTTACTTAATTTTTCTGCAAAACCCTTTAATACGAGATGCTCTGCACCTTCAACATCAATCTTAAGGATGTCAATCTCATCAATTTTATGCTCTTGGCAGTACTTATCGCCGGTCGTCAATATACCATTTTTGATTATATGTGAACTTTCAGTATCATGGAAATCGGCCTCTACAATTATTGTATTAGCACCATTATTTTTGCCGTAGTCTTTGTATTTTATATTTCCCGATTCATCTGAAAGTCCGTAGTTAACGAGTTTAATATTTTCATATTCTAAAAGGTTTTTCGATAGTGTTTCAAATGTCGTATCGGACAGCTCAAATGAATGTATATTTGCGTATTCAAATTCATTTGCGGCTATTATTGTCCAAGCTCCAACATTAGCACCAACATCAAACACATTATTTATGTTGAATTTTTTTAAAGAGTTGAGGAGACGCTCTTCTCCGTTTTTTTCAAAGTTATAGCTGAATCCTTCATATCTCTTAATATAGCGATGAGCTATAATATATGCTGTATGTCTTGGCGATAAAAGTTTTTTAAGTAACTTAGCAAATAGATTCATTTCTGTTTTATTCCTTCAGCACATCAACCTCTTCTGCTGTGGTTGCTTGGCAACCTTCGTTTTCGTAATTGATATGGTGCGTGTGACAGTCTTTGGCTTCGGCGTCGTCTTAAGAAAAGTGTTGCTTTTTCAGTGCTAAGGTTGCTCTCAAGGTCACTATGGTTTTCAGTAGTCATATGTTTGTTTAATATTCTGTATAACTAAGCAAGAAAACTTCAATGAAATTAACGATTAATTTTTTATATGAGACAATTTTTCAAGTTAAATAATACTCTGAATCAAACGCTTACATAAGTATAGCTGCTCCTACTCAATAATAATAGCTTACTTTGCTCTTTGCTGACCCAAATTAACATCAAATTATTTTAAAATTTAGAAATATTTCAATCACTACAACAAAATACGAGAAGATGGATACAGATTTGCCCTAGAGCAACATTCGTCCAAAGTCCGGGCAATGTATTTTCTGGAAGTTCTTAACACGGAGATACCAAGCAATACTGAAGGCACTAGGCCACTGCGGAGTAATATTATCAGACACTATCGCAAAAAAATATCACAAGGACTAACGTATATTTCAGATTTTGCCTACCAGGCCACTATTGGGTCGACCAGTGGTTAATTGTCAGGAATTAATAAAATCTTTCATTAACTCAGTTTCGGTTAATTGTTTATCCAGCAATCTTTTGATCACATCTGTTATAGAAACTATACCTAACAGCTTGTCACCATCCATGATTGGCACATGACGGATATTATTCTGAACCATTAATTTCATCAAGCCAGACGATGCGACGTCTTGATCTGCGGAAATTACCGTTGCAGTCATCAGGTCTCGGGCCGTACAATCTTCAATAGATTTTGGTATAGCAAGATGACGAACAACATCGCGTTCCGATAATATGCCTACAACGCTTTCAACACTGTCGACCACTATAAGGGTTCCACTATCTGCTTCAGTCAAGGCGTTAGCGACATCAAGGAACTTACAGTCAACCCCGATTGTGGGGCAGGCCTGTTGAACTATTGTCTTTATAAATGGGGTCACAAGAAATTCTCCTGACTATTTATATCTGATATAATTATTATCATGTTCAAAATTACCATGTGTCAATACTAGTGTAACTTCTGGCTCAAAATTCTCCTTTGTAATTGGCTATACTAATCTAGTTATTGAGAGGCTCGCCTCTTTGCTCGTAGCACGAAAAAAGTCACTATTTTTCTTTGATCTCACAACTAAGATTATATTCAAACCGCACGAATTCTTCTTTACCACTCATGTTAAATCCACGCTTTCTGGCCACTTCATAAAACGCCACATCGAGCACATCTCGCAAAATCAAATCTATATCATAATCTAGGATATTAAGTTTCTTTGGGAAATCGTTTTTTCTAGCGTCATCGGAGACTATCTTCCCAACATCACTTCCACCGCCGAATATATCATCCCACCCTGAGCGGTATTGTGGCGTTGACACACTAGAAAAATGACTCGTTGATGATTGAGAGGCTGACTTAGGCTTTGAAACTGATTTGGATACGGAGTTTTCCAGTGCTTTAGTTTCAGTATTCACCGTTTCAGTCTTAGGAACGTCAGTCTTGGTACGCTCATTTTTTTTTGATAAAGTTTGAGATTTTTTTGGAGTTTTTGAATCACTCATTTTATGGCACTTTCATAATAAACGTTTATAAGCTGCGTCTAACAACAAGCAAAAATAATATAAAGAGAAAACGCCGTGACCGTTTTAAGATCTTATTTTACAAAAAGTGCGCAGTAACAATTGACGCATAACCGTACAAAATAACCCCGCATAGGCCACATGGGTGCACCTCAAATATAATTACTTAGCTAGAGTTCCCAGTTTGCGGGGGGCTTCAAGTAATCTGTTATCCACCTCAGCTTTAGTATGCCCACTCAAGGCAGCACTTTAGCGATAATATGCTAAGCCTAGATGCTTTCTTTCACATACTACTATAGCGGTATGAATGCATAATATAGGTTTATGAAATTTAATTAGGCGTTCAGTGTATTGAATTTGAACTTGGGTTTTTAAGAGTGCTATCACTGCTTCCCTAACCCTCAGATTCATATCTTAGCACTAAACGGGTAAGTGTATAAAAGTTCAGACTACCAGAAAAACATTGCCTTATCTTTAAACTGCGAGTTATCTTTATAACAAAATATGTTATTTAGTTATAATATATGTTAGCCATATTGAGATCCAATATTATGGTATCGTCAAAGTATATAAACAACAAAAATGCACGTAAATATCTGCGCTTTGTCGAGTGGAAGGCCATTCTCAGACTTGTGTTTGACACTGACAACATCAGGATGTCAGAGGCTTTTCCAGACCAAGCTACAGAGGTATTTAATTGGCATGATAAGTACATAATTTATATCGAAAGAAATGCAAATAGCCCAAAAGCCAGAGCTTTACGTGCTATCTACTTGGACCTTCTTAACAATAAGATATTAAATCTAGATGAGTTTTATCTAAGACTGAAAGCTGACTTTACGTACCCAAAAATAGGAAAACCTCTTAAGAATAAAACCAACAGCTTAGTTAAAAATTCCGGAAGCAATCAATTTTATAATACAAAAGAATTAACATTTGTAGATAACGAAATGCTAGTCCATCTCATAATAAAAAATGCCATCACTCTAGCTAATACAAATTATTCACCAGTCGTATTGCTTGAAGTGTTTAATACTCTGGTATTTAAAAACTACAAAGGTCAGCTAACGAAAGAAATGCTAACAATTCTACGGGGCATATTTACTAAGAAAGTGAACGCAATGGAGAAATCCATAACAAGGCCAGAAGCAACTATACTGAGACATCCTATAAAAAAGTTAGCTAAAAATACATACCATCTATATGGACTTTTTAAACTTCAATGTGAGGTTGGAGATACTTGGGAATTACCACTTACTGAATTAACCAAGGAGCAGCTTGGTGTTGGCAAACCTGCCGCATTGGAGGCTGTAGACTTACTTATCAAGCTGAAATTGATTGAGATTTCCGAACCCAAAAAACAACAAGCGGCTAATGCCAGAGCCACAGTATATAAACGGTTAAAATAACGGCGTGCCTGTTATTATCACATAAGCTGCTTAAATACGACACTACAGCCTCTTCATCAGCCTAGCTAGGCACTGCGCCACCTCAAGGCCAATTTTGCCTGTTTAGCTCATATCTATTTGCATGCCGTATACCTTTGGACCATTTCCACAATCCTATTTGCCGCTGCTACTGCAGTCGTGTGGTCTTGAGAAAAATTCAATCTAATGCTGTCATCAGAGTGTGGTCCAAATTCGACACCAGGGGTTACAGTTACACCGGCTTGATAGCGCAGCATCCACACAAATGTGTCTGTAGACAAAACTAACGCAGGAAGTTTTGGGAACAAATAGCTGCCTGCCTGAGGCGTGGATGTCTCCAATCCGGCACAACGAAAGACACTTAACAAATCATCACGGATGGCCTCATGTTGCGTGATACGATTTTCCATCCACCCATTTGGCTCTTGGAACCATGTGCCTAAGGCAGCCTGATTGTAGCCAGCAGCACGTAGAGATACAATTGCTTGCAGTTTCTCCATTCGATCAATCAGTTTGGGCGTTCCAAACGCAGTTCCAAGACGAAAGCCACTAAGGGATTCAGTTTTAGAAGGTCCCATGATTGTAATGAGATCCTTAGGTGGAGTTTTGCAGGCGCGAAGGTGTGAATAAACCTCTTCACTATAAAGAAGCCGTGAATAAAGTTGGTCAACAATGACCGTCACATCTTTGCTAGCGGCCAAATTTGCGATGCTTTCAATTGCGGTTTTGGAATAGACTAGGCCAGTTGGATTATTAGGTGTGGAGAACACCAGAACCTGTACCCCCGCTTTGAAGGCTTTTTCAAGAAGCTCAAGGTTGGGACCTTTTTCGATCGCATTATCCTCGTAGACCAGAGGGATAGGGAAAATCTCACCGCCAAAAAAATTAACTAGCTTTCTATTGGCGAAGTAGTCAGGCTCCATTATCGCAACCTTAGTGCCTTGTTCCACGACGGAACCTAATGCCAGAAACAACGCACCCTGCGTGCCTGGCGTAATGATTAGTTCACGGTCCGCCGCAATGGCTGCGCCGGTGAATTGTTCCAAACGTGCGGCTAAACCATTACGAATTAATGCGTCCCCACGATATTCGGTGTAGGCTTGTTGACCACCCTGTTCGTAGCCTTGTTCCCATGCTTCGCGGGCACCAGGCGCGGGTAAAAATGCATCAACATCACCATGCGAAAAATCTACAGGGTGCCCAATAATTTTTTTGCCACGCATGAGAGTGATAAACTGATCATTACTTTGACGCACTTCTTGACCTGGAGTATTCTCAGAACTGAGGTTCATAAATTTTTTGTCGAGTGATGTCATAACAGTACCGTTTCCGTCCCCCAAAATGCAGAAGCTTCTGCTCACTTCCTAACCTATCTAACAAACTCTAAAGGAAACAAATAGTATTTGTTATATAGCGGCCTTATCGGTTTATCTAAAAAATACTATTGGAATCACTTTATTAGGTTTTAGCTTAGTCTCCCCTAGTGGGTTGCGTAGCTAGATTAAAAATTCCAAACCAACAGCTTAGAATCGTGAACTGTCCAGCTGCTCTGTGTAAGACTCTGGAGGCGGAGCTAGATCGAGCGTTCCCTCTGGGCTCCACTGCGATTAGGCGCCTAAATTTGAGCCGCAACAACTCTCAGACGGCAGCTCATAGCTCACGATGCAGCCGATCCAGATCCCTGAGCACTCTGCAGCACACTGTCTTGCAAAGGCATGGTTGTGGTTTGGAGTGAGCTGAGCCAGGTTGACGGATAACTAATAATTGCAGGGCTTATTAAGATTTTATAATAGAGTTATCTTAGTGAATTGGTCTCATTCATCGGAAGTGCAGCCGATAAGCAACTATATCCTAACCCCTCGTGTGCTGAAGGGTTAAGCCCAGAAAACCGTGAATCCATCGGCTCTGTAGCAGGTTGAAAACGAGTGTCACAGGACAACCTAATACGACCGTTTTGGGAATTGTTGTCAAAAGACCCGTGTACTGTAAACATGCCAAAAATAAGACAATCACCAGGGTTAAAAGATGTTGTCAGAAAGCGGCTATTATTTTGTTGCACTAATTGCAAAGGTGTTTCTTGGATATGCCCAGGCTTAGATTTATCTTTATCAACGTCATGACCTTCAAACTGGTTTCTAATTTCACGCCAATTATGAGATCCCTCTAAAATATACAAGCTTCCTTCGTCAATGTTCACCGGTCCTATAGGAGACCAGCAGGTAACTAATTGATCAGTTCCCCTATTCATATATGGGTGATCAATATGCATTGGACTTGCACGACCAGCTTGCATGGCACGCAACCAAGCAAACGAGAAATGAGCTGTGGGCGATCCAAATAGTTGTTCCATTATGTTTATAATTTTTGGACCGTTGATTACAGCACGAAGGGCAGACCCTTCACTAACAGACTTCCAGAATTTTCCTAAGTCGTCTGCTGTTGGATGCAGGCTGCGACGGTTGGAGGTACCAGAAAAAATGGCTGCTGAAATAGGTTCTTTTACTTCGCCAACCTCAGCTAAACGCTCTAGAATTTCTTGCCGTGCAACATTTACTTGTAACGGATCATACACCGATCTCAGGAGAAGATACCCGTCTTCCACCAATTGATCTGAGAGACTTTTGGTCAGGTCAGCTTCGCACATTTCGCCAAGTATTGATTTAGGTATCAGCTTATTTTTAATTGAGAGCTCGTTATTCAGAATATTATTCATACTGACTTACTTTCCATTACTGAAAGATTAAAATCTGATAGAGTAGAACGTGTGGGCATACCGATGCGCCCTCCAAAAGTTGTGCACTTAAGAGCCGCGGCTAAATTGGCAAAATGGATCGCATCTAGCTCATTTTTACCCTCAGCAAGGCCAAGAACAAAAGCGCCGTGCCATACATCCCCTGCACCAAGCGTATCAACCGCCAGGACTTGGGGACCCTGAACATTTCGAGTTTTCCCCTGATCCAAGTAATATACGCCAGCAGAGCCGTCTGTTACGCAGATCCAATTATCCAGTTTATTTGACAAACTTCTCAAACCACTCAGCAGGTCATCATTCTGTGTAAAATCACACAGCCCTTGCCTTGAGAAAGCAACATGAGAAGCTTTGGACACCGCTTCATATGATACAGGTGCCTCTGCGTCCAAAACACCCGGTTTTGAGAATTTATTTGCTAACTTCAATGTCGCAACAGCCGCTTCGTTCCAACGACTGTCAGCAAGGTAGCCGTCTTGAATGGGTAGGTTTTGTAAAACGTCTAAATTTCCTGGACCCAGTGTGTTACGGCAGTTAATAATCTGTCGCTCACCTGACTTATCTATCGCTATTGATGAAAACGAAGATTGATAATCCTCTAATTGAATAACTAATCTAGTGTCTATCCCTTCCTGTTGAAAGCCTCTTAAGATTAGAGCACCGACATCGTCTCGGCCTACAGCTGCTAAAACACTCACCTGACCACCAAGGCGAGCTGCGGCAACAGCAGCATTGCCTGCGTTTCCACCTCCAGACAAAAAACCTTCGGTAGCAAGATATTTTTCACCAAGTTTAGGTAGATGTTCCAATCTAAAAATTAGGTCCAAAGTTGCAAGGCCTGTTACTAATATTTTTGTCACAGCATCAAACCTGACTTGTTTGTTGTAATGTTGCTGCCTGCCTTGATATTGCCTAAACCCATATTAGCCCAAATACCCAAATCTCCGTGGTAGCCACAGAACAATTTCTGGGACTGAGATCATTACTAAAAGTGCAAGTACTAGGACTATTAAAAAGGGAATAACTTCGCGAATAATTTCGCCCAATGGTATGCGCGTCACAGCATTTATAACAAATAACAGTATTCCGTATGGCGGGGTAATCAATCCAATCATACAATTAATAATTGCGACCACGCCAAAATGTACTAAATCTATTTCTAAAATACGGCAGGCTGGTAAAAACAGGGGGATAATGACCAGGATAAGAGTGGTGGCGTCTAGCAGACATCCCAATAGCAATAAAATGATATTCACGGTAATTAAAAAAGCAAAAGGCGAAATATCTAATCCGACAAAATAACTAGCCATAATATTGGGAATGTTTTCTGAAGCTACTATGTAGTTAAGAATTAAGGCACCGCCAATTACCAGTCCAACAGCCGCTGACGATCTGGCGGACTCTACAAGTATTCGATAAAATTGTCCTAAAGACAGCGCACGATAGAATACGGCCGCAAGTATCAGTGCGTAAAGAGCTGCAATAGCTGCTGCCTCTGTTGGGGTCGTTACCCCACCATAAATCCCATACAGTAAAATAGCCGGCATAAGGAGGGCAGGAAAAGCATCCACGGTCAAGGCTGGCAGTTCTCGAAGGGGTATGGCCTCCTCAGTCCCAAACCCGCGCTTGTAGGAAATAATGGTGTTCATAAGCATAAGCACCATACCCATTATTAAACCTGGTATAATTCCACCCAAAAAGAGGAACCCGATAGAGGTATTTGAAACCAGTGCATAAAGAACCATTGGTATGGATGGTGGAATTATTGGCCCTATAGTCGCGGAAGCAGCTGTGATTGCCGCGGCATATCCTCGTGTATAATGACCAGTTCTTGTCATCATATCGATTATAATTTTACCAATACCAGCTGCATCGGCAACCGCAGATCCCGACATGCCAGAAAAAATAAGACTGGCAACAACATTAACGTGGCCCATACCACCTTTAAAACGACCAACCAAGCCAACGCAAAACCTTAGTAAGCGGTCACTTATAGTTCCAGCGTTCATAATATTTGCAGCTATAATAAAGAGGGGCACAGCTAGCAGGATGAAGCTAGAGTACACTCCATCAAGTAATATTTTACCTGATAAACCAATGTCTTGGCCACCAACAGATAGATAAACAAATGATGCAAGCATTATTGCGTAGGCAATCGGCATTCCGATGCCTGCTAGAAAAAATAAAGATACTATACATAGAATAAATTCAGTTGTCATTTAGGTAACGTTTTGTTTTTATCAGTTAAGAGGTCTTCATATGATACCTTTTCAAACTCTGCGCCATTTTGGAAAACCTTCCACGCCCTCCAAGCATATCTTGATGAAACAGAGAGTAAAAATAGAAAGAATATTGAATATATATCTCTGACACGAATCCAGTCACCAAATAAATTTGACAGCGTTGCGGTTCTTTTTAAACGTAAGATATAAAATTTCTCCCAAGTTGGCTCAAGCACCCACAAAAAACCGGCAGAAATTACTAAACAACTACAAATTGCCATCCATTTCCTAATTTTGGGACTGACACTGGTATAAATAAGATCAAAACTCACATGATCACGCTCTCTTACAATTAGCGCGCTTCCCCAAAATACTAACCAAATCCACAAAACTAAGCAAAATTCCAAAGTCCAACCATAGAGATTAGGATCAAAAATAGGTATGGTTTTTGCTATCCACTCCGTGCGCGCCGTGTAACGAATGAATACCTGTAATATAAAAGTTGCAAACATAGCGGCCATCATGATGGCCGCTATGAATTCTCCTAGTCGAGTAATAGCTTTGGTTGCAGATCTCATCTGTTCGACTAAAGTACTATTTTCACTAATTGCCTAGCGCATTTATTTTATCAAGCACACCTTCAGGCCAAGGGTCTGAAGCCGAAGTAGTTAAGTACAGGTTCTGTACATGACTTCTGAACGCAGCCAGGTCAGGCTCATAAATTTCCATTCCTTTTTCAACCAGAAATGATACCAGATCAGTCTCTTTTTGGAGCTGGCTTTGACGTCCACTTTCCGCCGCTGCTACTGCAGCAGCCTGAACCTCAACTTGCTGGTCGGCGCTCAAGCCGTCCCATACACTTTTTGAAAAAGCTACATAGTTTAGATCAACCAAATGAGATGTTAACGCAATTTGGCATGTAACCTCATAAAACTTGGCATCTACAACGGTTGGCAATGGATTATCTTGACCGTCAACTGAGCTTGTAGAGAGTGCTGTGTATATCTCAGTAAATGCCATGGGTGTGGGGTTTGCACCAAGAGCTTTACCAAGAAATTGCCATGCGTCTGTACCAGGCATGCGTAAGTTTACGCCAGCCAAATCATCCGGTGTGCGTACGTTGACTTCATCCCGGCACTGACGAAGGTTTACGTGGCGACGCCCCAAATACATAATGCTTAGGAGCTTCACTCCGAGCTCATCTTCAACCTTTTTCTTGAACGGTATCATTAGATCATCATTGAATACTGCAACTTGATGAGCGGCATCTTGATGAACATACCCAGTCGCAAAAATTGAAAACTCTGGGAAATACTGTGCCAGTTCTTGCGCTGAGGTGATCGACATCTCTAGATCACCAGATGCAATTGCCTCAAGTTCAGAGTTTTGTTTAATTAATGAACCATTGTAATGAGCTTCATAAGATGCAAATCCAGCAACTGCTGGTGCAAACACTTCTTGCAAAGCAACTGATCGTGCATCTGTTGCGGAAGCCGGCGTCGACATCCTCAGCTTCACTAGGTGCCCCCCAGCCAAAGCAGGCAGAGCGGTTAGCGCAACGCAAGCTGCTACAATCGCGGTTAAACTATGTCGTTTTAATTTGGTAAGCATGGTTTTCTCCTCTGGTGTTAATTTCTTTCATAAATTTCTGTGAATTTTTATGTCACAGTGCGTTTTTTAGAAGTAATTGGTGCGCTTCTGACGAAGGGTTTAGGGGTGACCTTACGTTCAACCATTTATTTTCATTTAATTTTATTGCTAAAAGCGCTTTGACGCCAGCAGTTACAGGAGCTTTAACAATTAAGTTTGTCATCTTGTTTATCATCGGATTATGAGTTTTTGTGTTTATAATCTCAGCCAACTCGTTTGGAAAAATATTGGACATTCCACAAATTGCACCAGACGCGCCATGGCACATTGCATCTGCCAGCGTTCGCTCATCTCCTACTGCAACCATTAAATCTTTATTTTTTAAAAATTCTAATGTACCGCTTAAATTACCAGTACTGTCCTTTACCCCAAAAACCATTTCAGAACCAAATTTGTCCTGTAACGCTGAGATAAGTTTTGGTTCAATTGGGACCATTGTTAGCTGCGGTATATTATAAAGAATGAACTGTATTTCAAGTGGACGCAGCGCAAGAAAAACAGCAGAATACCATTTTAAAAGGCCCTCAAAACTAAGATCCTTAAAGAAAAAGGGTGGGGCTAATAATACTCGTCTAACTCCTAGCTCGTGATATTCAATACATTGCGACACAACGTCTTGGAGCGATGATGTCATGACCGCAACAATAATTTGGCTGGCCAATATATCTTCTTTAATTAACGTTCTCAGAATTTTAAGTTTTTCAGTCTGTGACAGAGAAGTGCCTTCGCCAGTCGTTCCAAAAAGCGTTATGCTGTTAGCCCCATTTTGCAAAACTCTTTTGCTGTGCAATACTGCCAGCTTGCTATCGATTGCTCCACCCTGGGAGAACGGTGTTGAGAGCGCAACCGATAGGCCAAACATCGCGACATCCCTTCTGACTAACATGTTAGTTTAATAAAAGTCATTCAGTACTCACTGTCAACAATATTAGTTATTAAGGGCGCGAAACCGAGCATTTTCAATGTGCTTGACCATTGCCCTCTCGGCCGCAGCCGGATCTCGCAGTTGAATTGCATTAATTATGTCCAAGTGCTCATTCATGGTTGATATTACATTGGCCTCAGTCAGAGACGTCTGTTCCAACTTTATCAGCCGAATTTTAATTGAGTTAACGCGATATGTATCAATAATTATTTTGTTATTTAAAGTTTTAATAATTTGTTCATGTAGGTTCCAGTCCACTGTTTGTGCGTGGAAAATTATTGAAGAATTTTTTACTTTAGAGTTATTTTCAATTTCACACTGAGCAATAATATCTTTTGTTTCCGTTAATAGTTTTTCCACCAGATCATCTGAGACATGCTTTGTGAAATACTTAACCGCTTGGATTTCTAAAAAAAGGCGGAACTCAAAGGCATCTTTGACCAGCTTTGAATCAACCTCTGCAATGGTCATCCCCCGCTGGGGAATTGTTTTTATAAGACCTTCTGCCTCAAGCCTTGGGACCAGTTCGCGGATCGCACCCAATGGCAAACCTGTGAGCGACACCAATTCACGCTGTGATATAAATTGCCCCGCCCTCAAAGCTTTCCCCAATAAGTGATGCGTGAAGCTTTCGTAAGCTTTTTGGCTCAGTTTTGGGACATTTTTTTCGCGCATAATACCTGTCAGGTCTCTCAATTTAGCTACTATTATTTACATACTTAAACGATGAAGTAATAAGACATCTACCATGCCCTAGAGGTAATTTCTTGTGTTGGCTGACGATTTTAAAACCCTTTTTGGTATTTATGATTTATTGATACCGTTTAAGATTATTGTGTATTATAGGTAATCTAACGTCCAAAAAGTCAATATTTTTTGGGTGGAAGAGGCATAAAATATTATTTTAAAAAAATTTACTTGCTTCAAAAATGAAGCTTTCCTACCGTAATAGAGAAGATTAATATCACGATGTGAGGTATAGCAGAGATGGGCTTACTGGGTTCGAGTAACTACACATACGAACCTGTACCAAACTGGGCCGAGATTCCATCTGATCTAATTTTGGGTGATGTTGCTGGGATCGCCGTTGATGACAGAGACCGAGTATATCTTTTTAATCGAGGTCAACACCCTATAGTAGTCCTAAGTCAAAATGGCGAACTCTTAACAACATGGGGCGAAGGTGTTTTTACTAACCCACACGGAGCCTCTATCGGGCCAGATCAATGCATCTATTTGACAGATAATTTTGATCATACGGTGCGCAAATTTTCTTTGGACGGTAAGTTACTTTTGAAAATTGGGACCGCTGATGAGGGCTCTGGTTTTATGAGTGGGAAACCATTTTGCAAATGCACCCACTCGGCCGTCTCACCGACAGGCGATATTTTTGTTTCTGACGGCTATCAGAACGCCTGCATCCATAAATTTGATCCAAATGGAAAACTGCTGATGAGCTGGGGAGCTTCTGGGACAGGGCCAAAAGAATTCAATCTGCCCCATAATATTTGCTGTGATGTTGATGGTTGGGTTTATGTGGCCGATCGGGAAAACTCTAGGGTTCAAGTTTTTGATGCATACGGACAGTTTGAAACTCAAATCAAT
Organism: Alphaproteobacteria bacterium UBA4588; assembly: GCA_905182195.1. Classification (GTDB taxonomy): domain Bacteria; phylum Pseudomonadota; class Alphaproteobacteria; order Rhodobacterales; family Rhodobacteraceae; genus Planktomarina. The sequence goes on along the minus strand of CAJJAW010000004.1, from coordinate 91,715 downwards.
AACATGCATAGGCCAAGTGGGCTGGCAATTACGTCTGGGACATGCCCCGATTGCATTGTTGGAGAGCTGGCATCATATTTAGAAGTCAATCAGGACTTCCCAAATATTGGTCCTTTTGTCAGCATTTTTGACCAACAAAGTAATCTCCTCTCTAGGCTCGATGCCGGCTTCGGCGCAGGACTGGAACCAGGACAGTTCCTATCGCCTCATAGCATTGCTAGCGACAGTCGCGGTGATCTCTATGTTGGCGATGTGGTAGATGCAGATTGGGACGCAGTAATGCAAAATAGAATAAAACCATTGCAACCCCGCCGATTTCAAAAACTTCAAAAGATAGCTAGAAATCGCCACCCTAGTCAGGCTAGAACTGATATCACCACGTGATGAATTAGGCCGTACAGCGAGGTTATCCAGTGCGCCCGCGCTTAGGGTTTGACTTATCACTTTACTATTTGGGATGTCAGACTGCCCAGTTAAGCATAGTTTCATTCAAATTTTTCGAGTAACCGCAGCAAACTGACGACTTGCTCTCCCTGCACATTCACATGATTAAACATTAGGTTCTGGACCCTGTCGGCATCGCCCATCAAAAGTGCCGACAAGACATCAGAGTGCTCCTCCAATGATTTTTCCATATAGCCCGGCAAAGTTGAAATATGATGACGAAAAGGAAATATTACTGGGCGTGCAATAGCCAATTGGTCATGCAACAAGCGATTTTTGGCGCCCTTAATGACTGCATTATGAAAAATCATATTAGCTGAATTAAATTCGCAGACATCTAAGGTCAAAACTGCCTTTCGGCAAAGCTCGTTGGCTTCTTGGGCTTCTTTCAGCTCTTCATTTGAAATGCGTTGTGCAGCCAGACGGGCGGCAACCCCCTCTAATTCAGCTACAACTAAAAAGGCGTCCAGTAGATCTGAGGCGCAGTGTTTGGAAACAAGAACTCCACGTCTTCCGAGGTCTTCAACAAGACCAATCGATGCAAGTTGGCGAAACGCTTCTCGTACTGGGGTGCGTGAGACACAAAATTCTTCGGCTAGGGCCCGCTCATCTAACCTTGTCCCCGGCCCGCGCGTACCATTCACAATCTGGGTTTCTAAGGCCGCCACTATTGCATCCGCTTTCCGGGCACTGGCTAAAGAATTGTTCATATATTCACCCGTATCTGCCTTCACCTTTGAACCAATCATCATGGCCAGCAGCTGTACGGACAATAACCGACTTTTTGGTCAAATATGCACGTAAAGCGTCCCATCCGTTCTCCTTGCCAAAACCACTATCTCGTAAGCCGCCCCAAACTGAGCGTGGATCATTACGGTGATGATCATTTAGCCAAACCACACCACCACGCACTTTAAGTGAAAGTCGATGGGCTCGAGCAATGTCACGCGACCAGATGGAAACACCAAGGCCAAAAGCTCCCATATTTGCCATTTCCATCGCCTCATCGTCATCATTAAATCGAGTAATCGAAATGACGGGACCAAAAACCTCTTCTAAAAACAGTTCATGATGTTTTTCAACATCCTTGAACACAGTCGGGCGAACGTAAAAGCCATTGGCAAAATCATCAGGTAGATCTAACGGGCGAGCTCCCGCAACCATTTTGGCGCCATCAGCTTTGGCTTGTGCAATCATGCGCAAGCAGCGATCCTTGGATTTCTGCGAAATTACTGGACCCATTTGAGTAGTTTCATCCATCGGATCGCCAATTATGATCTGTTCAGCACGTGCGGCGATACCCTCGACAAAACGATCATAAAGTTTATCATGGATCAGGAAACGTGCACCCGATACACATGTTTGTCCAGAAGCAACAAATGCAGCAAACAATGTGCCCGCGATAGCACCTTTAATATCGGCGTCTTCGCAAACGACAATGGGCGTTTTGCCACCCAATTCCATAGTCGTACGGATCAGGCGTTCTCCGGCGAGGCTGGCCACTTTGCGTCCAGTGGAAGTCCCACCTGTAAGATCAATGTAGTGAATGTCATCGGCTGCACATAGCGCTGCCCCGGTTGCAGGACCACCAGTGACTACATTGACGACACCGTCAGGCAATCCCGCCACACTTGCTAGCGCGGCGAGTACAAGAGGTGAAACTGGGGCTAGTTCAGAAGGTTTTATCACACATGTATTTCCAGCAGCCAACGCCGCAGCCAACTTTTTCACCAAGATCAAAATTGGATGGTTCCAAGGCGTCAACAGTGCAACGGGGCCCAGCGGTTCATAGTGGGTCATTGTAACGTAGCCTCCTTTGACCACATTAGACTCCCCCTCCAGTCCAATGGCTATGCTTGCAAAGTATTCTAGCCATTCAGGAATTCGCGCCATCTGGGCATTCATTTCCCGAATGGCGCGACCAGTTATGGTAGATTCAAGGAGTGCCAGTGCCGACATATTGGCGCGAAGAACATCAGCAAAGGCATGAAGATGTCTCGACCGGTCCAATGGGTCCAACTCTGACCAACTCCCAAAGGCTGAACGGGCTGCAGTGACGGCAGCCTGCACGTCATCGGCTGTTCCATTGGGTACAGTGGTAAATAGTTCCGCCGTCGCAGGATTTAAAACTTCAATCACATCACTTTTGTGAGGTTTTTGGAACTGGCCACCATAGAACATGCCTTTATTTGTGCCAGGTTTCAGAAATTCATGGATCAACGATGTCATTTTGGGCTCCAAGGATAATTTTGGTATACCAAGGGGAGAAATATCACAAAATGCAAGTTAAATTTAAAGGTAGGAGCCTTTATGAGGCAATAGTTAGCCCAAAATAGAGGTGATGGCCCTAAATTTTCTTGACTTGTGTAATATTTTGCGGTTTCGGTATACCAAAGAAAGGGAGGAAGGCCTTGACCACTCCACTCATGATGAAAGCTGCTTTGCTTATAGAATATGGTAAGCCATTAGAAATTTCTGATGTCCCTCGGCCTGTTCCAAAAGCTGATGAAGTTCTTGTTAAGATTGAAGCTAGCGGTGTTTGCTTCACTGATGTGCACATCTTGAAGGGCGAGCATGCATCCCCCAACCCATTACCATTGATTATGGGGCATGAGGGCGTGGGTCGTGTTGTTGAAGTTGGCTCTAAAGGAGGGGCGCTTAAGGTCGGGGATCGCGTAGGGATTGGCTATGTATTCGGAGCTTGTGGCCATTGTCGCGACTGTCTGACTGGTGGCGAGAATTATTGCCCCGACTTCGATGCCACCGGGTTTTCTGTCAGCGGTTGCTTTGCGGAATACGTATGTATGCGCAAAGAGTGGGCCAATCGAATTCCCGAAGGTATCAGCCCAATTGAAGCTGCACCACTGATGTGTGCTGGAGCCGCTGCCTATGCTTCTCATAAGAAGACGGGTGTCCAAACTGGAGAAACGCTAGCAATCTTTGGCCTGGGCGGTTTGGGGCAGTATGCAATCCAGATTGCCAAGCTTGCAGGTGTTCGAGTGATCGCAGTAGACATTAACGATGAGAAGCTCGCTACAGCTAGGGCGCTGGGCGCTGATGAAGTTGTGGTGGCAGACAAAAACGCTGGCGCGGCAATCCAAGCATTAGGGGGCGTGCAGGGGTGCGTAAATTTTGCACCAGTTGGCTCAACCTGGCCTTTGATGTTAGCAGCTTGCAATCCTCGTGCAACGATTGTTTTAACTGCTGTACCCGCTGATCAACTGGCCTTCTATACATATGAGGTGGTCGAACGCGGGCTTAAGGTTATCGGCAGCTCAGCTTCCAATCGACAAGAGATGAATGAGCTTTTGGCGCTTGCTGCCGAGGGCAATGTGAAGGGCGTGATCAACACTATTCCCTTTGAAAAAATTAATGAAGCGCTGTCTAGCCTTGTTGAAGGTAGGACAGAAGGCCGGACAGTACTAGACCTGCAATAGGAGGCAAAAGTGGACCTTAATCTGAGCGGTAAGACGGCACTCATCACTGGCGCTTCAATGGGAATTGGGGAGCATTTGGCAGAAACCTTTGCCGCTGAAGGCGTGCACTTACACTTGACGGCCCGTAGTATAGATCGATTAGAGGCTTTGAAAGATCGTCTTGCTAAAATCAGAGATGTTAGCGTGACCCTCCATCCGCTCGATTTGACCGCCGACGGCGCTGTTGAGCAGCTTAGCGCCACAATCAAACACATTGATATACTAGTTAATAATGCAGGAGCCATCCCCAGTGGAGATTTATGGGATGTAGATCAAGAAAATTGGCGGAATGGCTGGGACCTAAAAGTCTATGGCTATATTGACATGTGCCGCGAGTTCTACACCAAAATGAAAAACGCCGGTGGTGGGGTTATCATCAACAACATCGGCAATGGCGGCGAAGTGCTTGATCCCAAATATATAGCAGGCGCATCAGGAAATGCTAGCCTCATGGGCTTCACGCGCGCACTTGGTGCGTTTAGCCTCGACGACAACATCAGGGTAGTTGGAGTAAACCCGGGCCCAGTCGATACGGACCGAATTTATAACATGCTCAAGAAACGTGCGCTCAAGGATCTGGGTGACGAAAGTCGTGCTCGGGATTTGCAAAAGGGCTACCCGCTTGGGCGTCCCGCTTACAAAGAGGAGGTCTCTGACATAATTGTGTTTTTGGCATCTCACCGTGCGGGATATGTCACTGGCACAATCATCACGGTGGACGGCGGCATAGCCTCGCGTCGTTCAATCATATAGGTATGCCTTCGGGTAAACGCATAGGAATTGTAATTCCATCCTCAAATGTTGTGATTGAACCTTTAGCTGTGCAACGTTTTGGGAAATCAAATGACACCGTACATTTTTCGCGCTTAGGTGTTGTTGCGATTGAGCTTAACGCTAAGTCTTTGGCGCAATTCGAGATGGGTGAGCAACTCAGTGCTGCACAAAAACTCTGCGATGCCCAGGTTGACGCGATCGTATGGGGTGGAACTTCCTCAAGTTGGCTTGGGATTGAGCATGACGAAGAGTATCGCAGGTTTATCCAGCAGGAAACTGGTATTTCTACTACAACCTGTGTTCTTGAAATGAACCGCAAGCTGGCTAGCTTAAGTGCCAGACGGATTTCTATAGTAACGCCATATACAGATGCCGTTCATAACCGTATTCTTGATAACTATGAAGAGTTGGGTTTTCCACGACCTACAGGGCAAAATTTTGGTGGTACAGTAAGTAATGATTTTGCATCAATATCTTCTAACATATTAAAAGATATGGTTTTGAGCGTGGCTAAAAATTCTCCTGATGCGATTATGATTATGTGTACGAACCTACGAGGTGCGGCTGTGGCAGAGGATCTAAGTAAACAGCTGGGACTACCAGTTATAGACAGTGCTGCCGCGACGTTGCAGGCAGGGTCCAGATTGATTTACCAGAAAAGCCCCAAAATACAGATAACTGCGGAAGACAATTTTGAGTTATAAATTATAAAATGATAGAGACACTGCGGCCATGGGGATCAGGGTACTGCGAGAAGAGATTTGTGAGGTTATACAAAACGTATCTTCGTCAGCCTTCTCCGCCCATGTAGCCACTTTATACAAACGTACAACTGCTCTTTTTAATGGTCGCAACTTTTCAATCCACAACTCTAAGTGATGCTTGCAATCTGATGCAGGTTTTTAATAGTCTAACAGCACCATAGTAATTGCTATGAAAATAATGTTTAGCCTTCGTGACACGCTCGATCCCATTTCAGTTAAGGAATGTTCCTGATCGTTTGAGGTAATAAGGATTATGTGGGATGGATAATGGACCTCAAACTTGATCAAGCTTTGATGCTTGCAAAGAAGAAGTTAAAAGATGGCTCTGCTGAAGAAGCCAAACATATTTATCAGGATATTCTGGCAAAATTTCCAGCTAATGAGAAGGCAAAGCGCGGGATTAAGCCCCTATTGGGTAATGCAACTGGTAAAGCATTAAAAGTCCAAAACCCATCGCAGAGCCAGCTTCAAATTTTGATCAATCTTTACAGCCGAGGGCAGCTGCAGCAGGCGTCGAATCAGGCGAACGGTTTGCTAAATCAGTTTCCCCACTCAGTAGCCTTAAATAATATTTGTGGGGCGATTCATACTGGTTTAAAACAGTACGGCGCTGCCATAAACAACTATAAGCAAGCTCTAAAGATCAAGCCTAACTATGCTGAGGCCCATTATAATATGGGCGCAGCACTGATGGGCAAAGGTGATCCAGACGCGGCCATAATCAGCTACAAGAAAGCTCTAAAGATCAAGCCTGACTATGCTGAGTCTCATAATAACATTGGAGCCGTTCTGATGGGAAAAGGTGACCCAGACGCTGCCATAGTCAGCTACAAGAAGGCTCTAATAATCAAGCCTGACTATACTGAGTCTCATAACAATATGGGAAATGCCCTGATGGATAAGGGCGACCCAGATGCGGCCATAGTCAGTTACAAAAAGGCCCTAAAGATCAAGCCTGACTATGCTGAGGCCTATAACAATATGGGAAATGCCCTAAAAGAGAAGGAAGATCCTGACGCTGCCATAAAAAGCTACAAAAAAGCTCTCCAAATTAAGCCTGACTATGCCGTGCGCATACAATGCATTAGGTTACTCATGATGGACAAGGGTGACCCAGACGCGGCCATAGTCAGCTACAAAAAGGCCCTAAAGATCAAGCCTGACTATGCTGAGGCCCATTATAATATTGGGGCTGCTCTGAAGGACAAGGGTGACCCAGACGCGGCCATAGTCAGTTACAAAAAGGCCCTAAAGATCAAGCCTGAATATGCTGAAGCCTGTAACAATATGGGGAACGCCCTGATGGATAAGGGTCACCTAGACGCTGCCATAGTCAGCTATAAAAAGGCTGTCCAAATTAAGCCTGATTATGCTGAGTCTTATAAAAATATGGGAGCAGCCCTGATGGATAAGGGTGACCCAGACGCTGCCATAAAGAGCTACAAAAAGGCACTGGCGATCAGACCAGACTATGCGGATACTCATCGTAATCTCAGCAAAATCACTATATATACATCTGAAAATTCTCACTTTCTTGAGATGCAAAGACTCCACCAAGACAAGACGCTAAATGATGCCGCTCGATGTAATCTTAGCTTTGCATTAGCAAAGGCTCATGAGGATTTGGGTGAATCTAAAAAAGCCTTTTCATATTTTGCTGAGGGGAATGCCCTGCGTAAAAAGATGCTGGGCTACACGATTGATCAAGATCAAAACCTCTTCACCAGTTTGAGGAAAGCACAACCTTCCATACTGAAACATGCACTAAAGTGCATCGCAAACGATAGTGGGCCTGTACCAGTGTTCATCCTTGGCATGCCAAGGTCAGGCACTACGCTCGTGGAACAAATCATCTCATGTCATTCAGATGTTACGGCTGCCGGTGAGTTGAAAGATATCGGGCGCTTTGGGGGGTTGTTGGCTCAAGGTGTAACTCAGGCAACTACAGAGGCCGTATCAGAATTCCGACAAAACTACCTGAGCGAATTAATAAAGCGGTCAGATGGCAATAGTTTGATCACAGATAAGCTGCCACAAAACTTTAGGTATATCCCTCTAATTTGTTCGGCTTTTCCAGAGGCTAAAATTATCCACGTTCAGCGAGATGCGGCTGCAACTTGTTGGTCAAACTATAAACACTACTTTCCTGCAAACGGCCTTGGGTACTGCTATGACCTTAAAGACGTAACAGCTTACTATGCACTGTATAGCGATTTTATGCAGTTCTTGCAGACTTCATATAGTGAGCGAATTTATCACTTGAACTACGAAAAACTTACGACTGACCAAGAGACTGAGAGCAGAAACCTAATTCAATACCTAGAACTCGAATGGGAGAATGCATGTCTTTCTCCGCAGGCGAATAAGCGGAGCGTCAGGACTGCCTCACAGCAACAAGTACGGAAAAAAGTTTACCAAGGTAGTTCTCAGCAATGGCGCAAATATGAGCCGCTTCTTAATGGAGCCTTTGATGACCTAATGGGTTTTAAGGAGAGATCAAGATGACCATCTCTAATGATATTACTACAGAGCAAAGTACTGATGAACTGCGTGTTCAGGTACACAGCACTGATAATAATATCTGCCACAAAATTACAGAATAGTCTTTGCTAATTAACGCTAGCAGAGTGTAATTAATTTTCGAATAAAGCTTGCGACTTCAAAATCAATCGAAAGACTACTTGATGTTAAAAAAACACGCCGTTTTATTAATCCTATTGGGTGGCACTTTCATGAGTTTTGTTGGCCTCTACATGCGGCTATTATCAGAGGCAGATGGGTTTCAAATTCTTTTTTACCGCTCCTTAAGTCTTTCCTTTATGGTAGGGTTGGTGTGCTGCTTACGACGAAGAGTGATGCCTCTTACTTTTTTAAAAAGCATTGACAGAACTGACTTTCTCATTGGATTAGTCATATCCTTAGCCTTTGCCTGTTATGTGTTTGCGATGCTATACACAACCGTAGCCTCAACCCTACTCATTTTATCCGCCACACCGTTTATGACTGCCACCATTGGATGGTTATGGATAAGTGAACGCCCTAAAGCTATTACCTGGGTTGCAATGGCTTTTGCCTCTGCAGGAATTTATTTTATGGTAAAGTCTGGACACCAGTTGGGGAACAATGTGGGAAATGTGTTGGCCCTGCTTTCAGGTTTCTGGTTTGCTTTAATGTTAGTGATGGCCCGCAGAAGCGGCAAAGATGATATTTTAGGTGGCACCTTTATTGGAGGTGTTATCTGTATTCTTATTGGAGCCAGTATGGCTTTTCTAGTCGGAACTGGTTTAAAAGTTCTAACTTTGGATCTGTTTATTATCTTCGTAATGGGTGCTTTTGGCATCGGCATTGGGATAGCCTTTGTTACTTGGGGAGCCAGTCACGTCCCTGCAGCTGAAGTAAGTATCTTGGTACTTATAGAAAGCGTATTGGGACCCATATGGCCATGGCTTTTACTCGGCGAGACAATGACCCTATCTGAAATTTTTGGTGGGACATTAGTTCTCGCTTCCGTAATTGTCTTTGCTTTGTTTAGTACCGAGGCGGAGCCTAGTTCACTCAAACATTAAGCGCTCAAAATATGAGACCGCATTTAAGGGGTTTTATTTTAGCAATCAAACTAAAGGGGTATGAGGCTTTATTGACAGTTTCTGATGTTAGGGGTCGTGGGTATTGACGATGACGGTCAGTATGTCATCCATGTTCCACAAAATATCAACTGTATGTTGGGCAGATAGGAAGCCTTATGAAAGACACACCTATAATCGTTATCGGCGCAGGTATGTGCGGTGTGTCTACTGCAATTTGGCTGCAGAGGTCAGGCCACACGGTCATTCTGATCGACAAAGGATTGCCAGGGATGGGTGCATCTTTCGGAAACGCAGGCTTGTTGGCGCAATGGGCGGTCGCTCCGGTGACATCACCCACTCTCTGGAGAGAAGCCCCCAAGTACCTTATGGACCCGAATAGCCCATTGTTTATGAAATGGTCTTACTTTCCAAAGCTTATCCCATGGCTTGCAAAGTTTTTATCACACGCGAACGATGCCGCGACGAGGCGTATTGTATCAAGCCAGATACCACTCGTCTGCGACGCAGTGGATCAACACAAATCGCTCGTTCGAGGTACAGATTTAGAGCACTGGGTGACCGACAGTAAGTTCAGCTATGCTTATAGATCTAAGGCATATTTTGACGCCGACGCTTACACGTGGGGCCTCAAAAAGATCGCAGGTTTTGAACCTACTGTTATTACAGGCGCTGAAGTACAGGAGTGTGAACCAATTCTCGGACCCGCCATTCAGTGTTTGGCAGTTCTGGAGGGCCAAGGCCATATCTTAAACCCAGGCCAGTATATTACCGAATTGGCTAAATACTTCACTAAGAATGGTGGCAAGTTTATTCAGGCAGAAGTCCTCGACTTGCACAAAAAAGACGGCAGAATTTCACATATTGATACGGACAAGGGGTCATTTGAGTGCAGTCATGCAGTGATTACCGCTGGTATCTGGTCAAAAGATTTAATGAAAAAACTTGGGTTGAAAGTGCCATTGGAAACTGAGCGCGGCTATCATGTTGTGTTTGAAAATCCATCAGAAATGCCGCGTAACCCGATAATGATTACCTCTGGAAAATTCGGCGTCAATCCGATGGATATGGGCTTACGCTGTGCGGGCACTGTTGAGCTTGGGGACCATCACGCAGGTCCCAGCAATGCTCCTATCAGGTTATTAATGCGGCACACAAAAGAAGTCTTTCCCAACCTCACCTATTCGGGAACACAAGAATGGATGGGATTTCGCCCATCTACACCGGACAGTCTTCCTTTGATCGGAGAGTTGGGCGCCTCAAGGATATACACAGGGTTTGGCCATCAACACGTCGGTTTGACCGCAGGTCCAAAAACTGGACGCCTAATTGCGCAGTTAATCGACGGTCACACACCCAACATTGACATGTCGCCCTATGCGCCAGCGCGGTACTTGGGGTAAAGTCAAGCACGTCATGCCACATTTGGTCCCAGATATTCTCTGCTCGCCCCATCGTTGTTATACTCTCCTACTTTATCTACGTATCTGATAATAATTGTGCTGCGTGGAACAGAAATTTGGTTGTAACCAATTCGGTGAAGTCGGCTGACATACGGTTCCATTAAGATGTTTATCCGTACTTGGGCTCAGTAGCGATTGGCAAATCAAAAAATCCAGGAGAGACTAATTCAATGCGTAATAACGAAGCAACGATGATGGCGGTTATGACGACAGGCAATGGTGGATATGACAAGCTTGAATATCGCGCTGTCCCTATTCCTGCACCCGGCCCAAACGAGGTTCTGCTTAGGGTCTTAGCGGCGGGTGTCAACAATACCGACATCAACACACGTCTTGGTTGGTATTCGTCAAGCGTAACCGCAGACACAGGAGCGACAGCAAAAACTCAAGAAGCTGATGCCCAACAAAAGGCGGACGGAGGGTGGAAAGGCGCTACGCCGTTCCCACTTATCCAAGGAACTGATTGTTGCGGGACAGTTGTGGAGATCGGCAAAGGTGTTGTTCGAGACCTGTTGGGCAAACGAGCCTTGGTGCGGGCCTGCATGCGCCCAAATGGGTATGAAGTGATGGACAACGTCTGGATGGCATCCGACTTTGACGGGGCATTCGCAGAATATGTGAAAGTGCCCGCAAGCGAAGTTTTTCCAGTTTTTTGTGAATGGACCGATGAAGAACTTGCAACAATTCCATGCGCCTACGGCACCGCCGAGAACATGCTACAACGTGCGGCAGTTGGCGTTGGGGACGTAGTGCTTGTGGCAGGTGCGTCCGGTGGTGTCGGCTCTGCTACGGTTCAGCTTGCAAAACACCGAGGCGCAAAAGTTGCTGCAATTACCAGCAAAGAGAAATTTGGTCAGTTGCACAAACTGGATGTAGATATCCTCATCGAGCGTGGAGAAGACCTTATTACGCGACTGGGGCAAAGCAGTGTCGACGTCGTTGTCGACAACGTTGCGGGACCAAAATTTACACAAATGCTCAAGGTAATTAAACCTGGCGGTCGCTATGTATCGTCGGGTGCAATCGCCGGTCCTGTTGTCAGTTTGGACATGCGCGACATGTATTTAAAAGACATCACACTGATTGGCTGTACGGCCTGGGACGCTGTAGTGTTTCCAAATTTGGTTTCATACATTGAAAGAAATGAAATTCGCCCTCTTGTCGCAAAGGTATTTCCACTTGAACAGGTCGCACAAGCACAACAAGAGTTCATGAGAAAAACGCATTTTGGTAACTTCGTATTGGTGCCACCCCGACACTTAAATTAAAAGTGGACAGTGAAGTGCCAGTCGGCCTGTATAGTAACTAGAACAAACCAGTTTAATAACTGAGCCAGAGAATCCTAGTGAGTGGGGAGACTGATAGCAACCTATGGAAGCCTTCTAAATCCGCCTTGCATCACTTGATAAGTGAACTCAAAATCAGCTACTCTTTCTTTCACCGCATCGGTAACAGAACCCAAATATGTAAATTTTTGTGGATTAGTGCATGCCATAAAGGTTTCGCCAAATGTCCCAATGTTTTTCATATGAACGGCCTGAGCATCTTCGTCAGAGAATGTTTCAATAAGTGTGGCATTGGCTTTGGATTTGCAGTCAGAAGCAAACGACTCTGAAACATAAGAGTGCCTGCGCAGCCTTGTTCAGTAGCCGACCAATTAAAACGATTGGCTTTTGGCTTTGTAATGATGAATTGAGATGATGCTATTATGATTTTTATGTGTTACTGTAAGATCAACCGAGGCAAGCAGTCCTGCACCCAGGTGTAAACATTTTGGAATATGGCTATAATCTCTACTTAATTTTAGCGTCACTGGCGATTGCCTTAATGTCGGGCTTCACTGGCCTGTCATTGACACAGGGCGCATCTGAAATGGGAATTAGTCGGCGTAAGCTGGTTGTTTCGATGTCTGCAATCGCTTTGGGTGGCGGCATATGGTCGATGCATTTTGTGGCCATGCTGGCGATGACCATGCCTACAGAATTTAATTATAATGCCATTATAACAATGGCTTCAGCTTTTGTGGCTATCTTACTTACCGGTACCGCTCTGCTTTTGGTACACTTTGGCGAGCGCACGCCACGTCGGATCAAACTGGCTGGACTCTGCGTTGGTTCTGGGATTCTTGCGATGCATTACTTGGGCATATCTGGCATCCAAGATGTAAAAACAATATACTCCACCTTTGGAATTGCCATGGCCATTATCGCGTCTTTGGGTCTTTGCATGGTGTCTTTTTGGATTAGCTATGGCCGCCGTGGGAGCCGCAACATCCTGTTGGGCACTGTGGTGTTTGGAACCACTGTGGTTGCGGTTCATTTTATTGCCATGGCGGGCACAGAGTTTGTTAAACTAGAGGGGGGCTTGTCCACCGGATTGAGGTTGAGCAATGGAGGTCCTCGCCTTTGGTGTGACGCTAACGTCATTTATGATTTCTGGTGCGTTTCTACTGGTGGGCGTGACCTTTTTTCCAAACTATGGCAATCTGGAACAAAGGGTTGTGGCAGAGGATGACACTCACGGGCAGGCAATGCCTGCGGCCTTGCTGGATCGCACTTTTGTCAAAATTCCATATGAAAGCAATGGGCAAACGCATTTCGTACGAAGTGATGGGGTTGCCGCCGTTCAAGCTGAGGGACGCTACAGCTTCTTGTATCATGACGACGGGCGTTTGTTCTGTCCTTGGTCTATTACCACCACAGAGAGTAGGCTAAAAAATTCGAGCTTTATAAAGGGTCATCGCAGCTATTTGATCAACACGGATCATGTCACAAGCTTCGAACGCAAGAAAGACAACGGCCTGTGTTTCTTCGATGGCAATGCCTATCTGGACCAAGTTACGGTCAGCCGGTCCTATCTGAAACAGGTACGCAAGAGTCTTGGCTTGTAGCTAAGCTGGGCTTTGCGCCAGGGTATTTTATGCAACCTAAATTGCATTTCATCGCCAATATTCGCACTTCGTGTCCAGACCTTTGCAACTCAAATTTTTGCTATAGCGCATCCACAACCCGTGCAGTTGTATTCTGAAGTATACCGTCGTCAGGGAGGACATCGTATGATCACAGCAGCTTTTGAATACCACCGACCTTCTGATCTAGCAGGCGCTTTGTCTGTTTTAGAAGAACATGGTGATGACGCGCGCGTCATCGCGGGGGGGCACAGCCTTATTCCAATGATGAAATTGCGCATGGCCGAAGTGCCGCATTTGATCGATTTGCAAGACATTGCAGGTCTCAAAGGAATAACGATCGAAGGTGGCATGGTTACCATCGGTGCAATGACCACACAACATGAGCTTATAAACAATGAAGCGCTATTATCAGCAACTCCAATCATTCATGAAGCGGCACTTCAGATTGCAGATCCGCAAGTGCGCTACATGGGCACAATCGGCGGCAATGTCGCAAATGGTGATCCCGCCAACGATATGCCCGGTCTCATGCAGTGCCTTAACGCAAACTTCACACTGGAAGGCCCTGACGGAACACGCAGTGTAAAAGCTCGCGAGTTCTACGAAGCCGCATATATGACCGAACTAGAAGATGGCGAAATTCTTACGCAAATTACGTTCTCTGCGGTCAATGCGGGCTATGCTTACGAAAAGCAAAAACGCAAAATTGGTGACTATGCGACTGCCGCCTGTGGGGTTTTAATCACCAAAGACGGCGACAAAGTAGCTACCGCATCTATTGCAATGACCAATCTGAGTGATGTGCCGGTTCTGTCAGAAGCCGCTGGTGCTGCATTGGTGGGAACATCATGCGACGCCGCTGCCATAAAAGCTGCTGTGGCTGCAGCTTTAGAAGATATTGACCCGACCGAAGACAATCGCGGGCCCGTTGAGTTTAAAATGCACGTAGCTGGGATCATAATTTCACGGGCGATCGCACGTGCTTGGTCACGGGCGTAAGGGAGAATATCATGACAAATCAAATCGTGAAAATGACGGTCAACGGCGAGAAGAAAGAAATCCTCGCCGAACCCCGAGAATTGCTGATCTATGTGCTACGCGAAAAACTTGGATTGTCGGGTGCCCACGTCGGCTGTGAAACCTCACATTGTGGTGCCTGTACCGTTGAGATCGACGGCAAATCTGTAAAATCTTGTACTATGTTCGCCGTCCAGGCGGAGGGCGCGAAGATTACCACAATTGAAGGTCTTGGCACCCCAGACAATCTGCATGTTCTGCAAGAGAATTTCAAAGAGCATCACGGGTTGCAGTGCGGCTATTGCACACCGGGCATGATCACCCGTGCGCATCGCTTGCTTCAGGAAAATCCAAATCCGACCGAAGAAGACGTTCGCTTTGGGATTTCTGGGAATATCTGCCGCTGCACCGGATACCAAAACATCGTGAAATCCATTTTGTCAGCTGCCGCTGAACTGAATGCAGCCAAGGAGGCGGCCCAATGAAGGACGAAGTCACACGCGAAGAACGCGTCACAAACCTCAAAGGTTTAGGGTCTTCACGCAAACGCGTTGAAGATGCTCGTTTCACTCAAGGCAAAGGTCACTATGTTGACGACATAAACTTGCCAGGCATGCTGACGGGCGACTTTGTCCGGTCCCCCTATGCGCATGCCCGCGTTAAATCGATCAACATTGATGCAGCCATGGCGCTGGACGGTGTTGTGGCGGTTCTGACGGCAAAAGACCTTGAACCGCTTTCGCTGCATTGGATGCCAACGCTGGCCGGTGACAAGCAGATGGTTTTGGCCGATGGCAAGGTACTATTTCAAGGTCAAGAGGTGGCCTTTGTCGTGGCCAAAGATCGCTATATAGCTGCGGATGCGGTCGAGTTGGTGGAAGTTGAATATGAAGAACTTCCAGTTATTGTTGACCCGTTCAAGTCTTTGCAGTCTGACGTTGTTTTGCGCGAGGATCTTGATCCAAATGCACCAGGAGCGCACGGTCCACGCAAACACCACAACCATATTTTCACATGGGAAGTGGGCGATGAAGACGGCACCAATGCAGTTATCGATGACGCCGATGTCGTGGCCACTGAAGAAATGTATTACCATCGCACCCACCCCTGCCCGCTTGAGCCTTGTGGCTCAGTTGCGAGCATGGATAAGGTAAACGGCAAACTGACACTATACGGCACGTTCCAAGCCCCACATGTAGTGCGGACGGTGGCCTCGCTTCTGTCTGGCATTGAAGAGCATAATATCCGTGTTGTATCCCCCGATATTGGTGGCGGTTTTGGCAATAAAGTTGGGGTTTATCCCGGCTATGTGTGCTCGATTGTGGCCTCCATTGTCACGGGTGTTCCGGTGAAATGGGTTGAGGACCGGATGGAGAACCTGATGTCTACCGCCTTTGCGCGGGACTATTGGATGAAGGGTAAAATTTCGGCTACTAAAGAGGGAAAAATCACTGGCCTGCATTGTCATGTCACGGCCGATCATGGCGCCTTTGACGCATGCGCCGATCCGACCAAATTCCCAGCCGGTTTTATGAGCATCTGCACTGGCTCTTACGATATCCCAATCGCCTATCTTGGTGTGGATGGTGTTTATACAAACAAAGCTCCGGGCGGCGTTTCTTACCGCTGTTCCTTCCGGGTGACGGAGGCTGTGTATTTCATTGAACGCATGATTGAGGTTCTTGCAATTGAGTTGAACATGGATGCAGCAGAGTTACGCCGGATCAACTTTATCAAAAAAGAACAGTTTCCATATGACTCAGAGCTGGGTTGGGAGTATGATAGTGGAGATTATCACACCGCTTGGGAAAAGGCACTCAAGGCCGTTGATTATGAGGGTTTGCGCAAAGAGCAAGCTGAACGCGTTGCCGCATTTAAGCGCGGTGAAACCCGGACGATTATGGGGATTGGTCTGAGCTTCTTTACGGAAATCGTGGGGGCTGGACCGGTGAAAAACTGTGACATTCTTGGAATGGGTATGTTTGACAGCTGTGAAATCCGCATTCACCCAACAGGCTCTGCGATTGCACGGCTTGGAACAATCAGCCAAGGGCAAGGTCACGCAACCACCTTTGCGCAGATCCTTGCGTCTGAGATTGGCATCCCAGCCGACTCGATTACCATAGAAGAGGGAGATACCGATACGGCCCCTTATGGCCTGGGGACATATGGCTCACGCTCCACACCGGTTGCCGGTGCGGCGACTGCAATGGCAGGACGTAAAATTCGCGCGAAAGCGCAGATGATTGCGGCCTATCTTCTCGAAGTCCATGACGATGACGTTGAATTTGACGTTGACCGCTTCGTGATTAAAGGAGCGCCAGAGCGTTTCAAGACAATGGGCGAAATTGCCTATGCGGCTTACAACCAAGCGATCCCAGGTCTGGAGCCAGGCCTTGAGGCGGTGAGTTACTATGATCCACCAAACATGACCTATCCCTTTGGCGCTTACGTTTGCGTTATGGATATCGACGTGGATACTGGTGTTCCAAAAATTAATCGCTTCTATGCGCTTGATGATTGTGGCACGCGGATCAACCCAATGGTTATAGAAGGTCAAATCCATGGCGGTTTAACCGAGGCACTTGCGGTAGCTCTTGGCCAAGAGATTGCCTATGATGAGATGGGCAACTGCAAAACCGCGACATTGATGGACTTCTTTCTGCCAACGGCTTGGGAAGTGCCCAACTTTGAGACGGACTTCACCGTGACACCCTCCCCGCACCACCCAATCGGTGCAAAGGGCGTTGGCGAAAGCCCGCATGTTGGGGGCGTTCCTTGTTTCTCCAATGCTGTGCAAGATGCCTTTCGGCCTTTTGGCAACCGTCACACCAATATGCCTCATGATCACTGGCGTATTTGGAAGACTGCCAACGACCTTGGCCTGCATGATTAAAGAAAGGGCGGGGCGCCACTGGTGCCCCGCACAACACCATGACATCCTGGATAAACTTACAAACATCGCTGGACAAGATTGGCTACGTCGCTTCCAACGACTTGGCAGCGGCGCTTCATATTTCCATCACGCTTGGGCGCCCACTTCTTTTAGAGGGCGCGGCTGGTGTGGGCAAGACTGAGGTCGCACGGGCACTTGCCACAATACAAAACACCCAGTTGATCCGCTTGCAATGCTACGAGGGGCTGGATGCCTCGCAAGCAATTTACGAGTGGAATTATCAGCGGCAGTTGTTATCAATCCGCGCAGCCTCTGAAGTGGGCGAAACTGGCTCTACGGTCGAAACGCGCATTTTCTCAGAAGATTACCTACTGGAACGGCCGCTGCTCAAAGCAATCCGGCAAGAAAAATCACCAGTGCTTTTGATCGATGAAATTGATCGTGCCGATGAAGAGTTTGAAGCCTATTTGCTGGAAGTTCTCTCGGAATTTCAAATCACCATACCGGAGCTGGGAACCATTACCGCCACTTCACGGCCTTTGGTGATCCTTACCGCCAATGGCACGCGCGATCTGTCTGACGCGCTGCGCCGGCGTTGTATCTACGCCCATATTGACTACCCCAATCGTCAAACAGAGCTGGCCATTTTGGCATCTCGCTGCCCTGAGATTGAGGCGCGACTAGGCCAACAGATTATTGGTTTTGTACAAAAATTGCGGCAAGAAGAGTTGGAAAAAGTGCCTGGAGTTGCCGAAATGTTAGATTTCGCCGCCGCATTGGCAGGTCTCGGCATTAAGGACCTCACATCAGACCCAGCCGTTCTTCAGGCCACTCTTGCGACATTGCTGAAAACACAAGCGGATCGAGCGGCGGTACCCATCGAAGTGGCCGCGCGTATCGCCGGGAAAGCAGCATGAGCAAAGTTACCCGGTTTTCTGGATCCGACCCGGGCTCTACGGCACGGGTTTCAGGATTTATAGCTCACTTGCGTGAGCATGGGTTTCACCTTGGGGTTGCTGAGACGGAAACGGCCCTGCGGGCCTTGTCCTGCGTGAACCCGATTGTGCCATCAGAAGCGCGGCTTGCGCTCAAATCAGTCTGCGCTGGCTCTGTGGAGGACAGCGTCCAGTTTGATAAGTTATTCGACTCTTTCTGGATGGCAGATGGCCGCGTACGCCATAAGGTTATTCAGACCAAGGCTACTGCAAAACTCAAAGACACCAAAAGCACCCGCACAGATGAAACCCAAAGCATCGCCGGCGAGGGATCCATCCAGGCGCCCGAGGATGCGAAAGATGGTGAAGACAGCTACGCAGAGGGCACTGGCAAGCTAGTAGCCTCCAAGACGCAGAATTTGATGAAAAAAGATCTGCGCGAATTGGTCTCTGCTGAGGATATTCGCGCAGCAGAGCAAGTAGCAATACGATTGGGAAAAGCTTTGCGAGACCGCAGATCGCGCCGTCGTAAGGTGGCCAGAAAAGGCACCTTGATTGATCTGCGCCGCACCATACGCCAAAGTCTGTCGACCGGGGGCGATCCACTTCATCTCGCCAAACGCAAACGGCCAGACCGGCCCATGAAAATTGTGGCTCTTTGTGACGTGTCTGGCTCAATGATGCATTATGCCCGTCCATTTTTGGCCTTTCTTGCCGGCTTAATACGGGCCGATAGCGCCAGTGATGCCTATCTGTTCCACACCCGGCTGGTGCGAATTACGGATGCGCTGCGGGACGATGACCCACTGCGGGCACTGAACCGCATCACATTACTGGCGGATGGCTTTGGTGGCGGCTCAAAAATTGGCGCAAACCTACAGCAGTTTGCCAATGGCTATGCGCGTAATTTTGTGGATGGGCGGAGCGTTGTAATAATCTTGTCTGATGGGTATGATAGTGATGCGGCTGAGGTCATGGGGACGGCTTTGGCAAAGTTAAAGCGGCGTGGTTGCAAAATCATTTGGCTCAACCCGCTCAAAGGCTGGAAGGGATATGAACCGGTGGCCAAAGGAATGGCAGCCGCATTGCCCTATCTTGACGCCTTCGCCGCCGCAGCAACGCTTGCAGATCTTGCAGGCCTTGAACGCACATTGGAGAGGCTATGACCTTATCCCTGTCAGATCACATGAGACTAGAGGCTGAGATGCAGCTACTCAAGGCCAAAGGTGTGCCATTTGCGATGGCTACGGTGGTCCGCACAGTAGACGCCACATCCGCCAAACCGGGTGGTAAGGCCTTGCTTGATCTTGACGGTAAAATCCTAATCGGTTGGGTAGGCGGTGGTTGCGCACGTGGCGCGGTTGGAAAGGCCGCACGGGAAGCTATAAAAACTGGTGAGCCACAGTTCATCTCCCTGCGACCTCAAGAATTATTAGAAAGTGAAGGGGTGATTGCGGGAGAATTGCGCGATGGCGTCCGATTTAACCGCAATGGCTGCCCCTCAAAAGGAACCATGGATGTGTTTGTCGAGCCGGTTCTGCCTCTGCCCAAAATTGTGATCTGCGGCACGGGCCTGGTGGCCATGGCCTTGGCTGAGCTGGCCACCCGCTTTGATTTCAAGGTCCTGGCCCATGCGGCCGTTAGGACGGATTTGAATACCAAGGTCACCCAAGGGTTTGACTTTGACACTTGCGATTTTGTGGTCGTTGCGACCCAGGGTAATGGCGACATTGAGGCCCTGCGCGCCGCGGTATCTGGCGGTTTCCGCTATGTAAGTTTTGTCGGAAGCCGACGAAAGTTTGACGCCATTGCTGCAAAGCTGGTAGCAGAAAATCCCACTCTGGAGCCCTATCTCAAGAAGGTAAATGCGCCTGCGGGGTTGAGTATCAATGCTATCACGCCTGATGAAATTGCGATGTCGATTCTGGCAGAAATCACCCAGCTTCGGCGTGCCAATTTTGCCATCCGAGACAACGGAGATGTCTGATATAGCCTGCATCGTCCTCGCCGCTGGGCTTTCGCGGCGTATGGGAGGGGCTAACAAATTGTTGCTGCAATTTGATGATAATTTTTTGCTGTCTCGCGTTGTGACCGCTTGTGCGGCGGTGTCGCAATCATTCCTGTGACTGTGGTGACAGGTCACCAAGGCGCAGCCGTCACCTATGCACTGGGAAATGCGCCTGTTAATTTTGTTCACAACAGCGCGTTCGAGGAAGGCCAAATGACTTCAGTCGATGCCGGGTTACGGGGCGCGCCAGAGGCTAAAAATTATCTAGTGGCTCTGGGCGATCAACCAATGATTACCCCTGATTGCCTCATAACCCTTCTTACGGCGCATCACGCTAATGCGGATGGGCGGATCACCGTGCCAATGGTTGATGGAGCGCGTGGGAATCCGATTGTGTTGCCGGCAGCCCAACGGGCACTTATGTTAGCGGACCCGTTTAATTTGGGCTGCCGGAAGCTGAGCCGTAATTCACCAGAGCTAGTATATCAATTTACCACTGCGAACCCAAACTTCATTGCCGATATCGACACACCAGAAGACCTCGCACTAGCGCGATCTAACCGGCTGTCCCAAAGGAGTGTCTCTCATCAACAACATTAAAGTAATCATTCAGAAAACACGCGCCCGTTTATTTCCCGCCCTAACCAAAAATCAAGCCCAGCTATTGGCTACGATTAAATTCCCATGCTGTTGAAAATAGGACTACCACTATGGAACTCAAAGACGAAATCATCATCAATGCCTCACAAGCCGTTGTGTATGCTGCATTGAATGACCCTGAAATTTTGAAGCAATGCATCCCTGGTTGTGAAGAACTTATTAAACATTCTAATACAGAATTGGAAGCCAAAGTTGTGCTTAAGATAGGTCCAGTAAAAGCCAAGTTCAGCGGCAATGTCACCCTCAGCCCCGACGCGCCACCTGAGCGGTTTTCGCTGGCAGGCACCGGAAATGGGGGCGCCGCGGGCTATGCCAAGGGCGGCGCTGTGGTGGAGTTGGAACAGCACCAAGACGGGACGCTGCTGCGCTACACCGCAACTGCCGATATTGGTGGAAAACTGGCGCAGTTGGGCAGCCGCTTAATCCAAGGTACTGCCAAAAAATTGGCTGC
Organism: Alphaproteobacteria bacterium UBA4588; assembly: GCA_905182195.1. Taxonomy (GTDB): domain Bacteria; phylum Pseudomonadota; class Alphaproteobacteria; order Rhodobacterales; family Rhodobacteraceae; genus Planktomarina. The sequence continues at coordinate 70,332 of CAJJAW010000004.1, read as the reverse complement.
GGAATTTTTTAAGAGCTTTGCCGATTTAGTTGGGGAAGATAATGCCGCATGAGACCAGAATATGCTTATTTTGAGCATGCGCAAGACATTCTAGAGGCCACAATTTCGCTAATTCAATCGGGTCAGCGCTGCGCGCTTGTGGCCAGCCTTTCTATTGAAGGCGGGGCCGCGCGTGAGGTTGGGTCTTTAGCTGTTATAGCTCAAACCGGAACGATGACCGGGTATCTGTCTAACGGCTGTATTGATCGTGATATCATGCAGCATGGGCTTAATGCTATTGAAACCAGACAGGTCAAACACATCCGCTATGGGACGGGATCGCCTTACATGGACTTGAAGCTGCCCTGTGGCGGTGCCCTTGAACTTGTCATTGATCCTGAGCCCAATCTAAACATGTTATGTGCAGCGTTGGAAACTTTGCACGGCCGGGATTTGGCCACGCTCTCTTTTGCGCCAGAGGCTGGATTGGTGCCGAGCGGACAAGGGGGCTTTCAGTTCCAATATGCGCCAAAACCGGCTCTGGTGGTTGCGGGGCGAGGTGCCATTCTGCGCACTACGGCCAGCTTAGCTGCCAGCATGGATTTTGAGCTGCATGTAGCCTCCCCAGACGAGGATGATATCACGAGCCTATCGGGCTTAAGGCCGAAAAGCACCCACCGCATGACCACGCCCAATGCGCCGTTGAAACTGCCAATAGATGCACATACAGCGGTACTTTTGTTGTTTCATGATCACGAGTGGGAACATACCCTGCTTATAAACACCGCAAGTGCGCAGCCGTTTTTCATAGGTGCATTAGGCAGCAGAAAAACCCAAGAGATACGCCTTCAACGACTGCTTGAGGCTGGGCTGGACTTGAAGCTTTGTAGCACCATCCAAGGGCCAATAGGGTTAGTCCCCTCCTTATGCAACGCGTCTCTGATCGCCATATCCGCCCTCGCAGAAGTAACGTCAAAACTCCCCCCTGCACAGGTTAGGTTGCTTTAACGTAGGGCTGATCGGGGTGCATTCGGAGGTCTGTCAGACTAAAAGTAACTTTAGACGGGCAGTGGTGAGCGTCGCGAACCAGAAAGGGCAGTTGCCAACGATAGCCGCCAAAAGCAACATACCACCGATTAGGGTACGGATTGAGGCGTCCTCACCCAAAAATAGCCAAACCCAGAAAGGGCCGAGCAATACTTCTGCAAGAGACAATAAAGTCAGTTCAGCGGCAGGAAGTGAGCGCGAGCCAAGCGTGTATAAGACAAGTCCCGCACCAACCTGAAAAACTCCCATACCCATAGAAATACCACCGTCCCGTAGCGATAACATGAAGGATAATCCTAAGACCACGCAGATGGCCGATGTGATAATGATTGCAAACAAGCCCGAAAGAAACACAGCTGGAAGCATTTCGCCTGACTTTCCCCACCTAAGCGCTATGGTGAACACTGAAAATCCGAACGCGGATCCAAGAGCGGCCAGAGAGCCGGTCAGAGCGCCAAGAGATGTTTGTTCTGAGACCATGATTGCGATGGCACTGACTGCAACAATGATTGCTATCCATGTGGCGGACCTGACGCGTTCGTTTAAGATAATTTTTCCCAGAACTGCAGTCATGAACGGAGCGGCTGCAAAGAGTAAAAGCGCGTTGGCAACGGGAATTGCTTGGATCGAATAGATGCCTCCCGAATAAGCTGCAACCAATGCCAGCCCCGCGATGGCGGCTGGTCGACCGGAACGGCGTACTTGTGAGAATGGACTTTCACTACTCCGCAGACGGATTACGATATAAAGAAATACACTTAGTGCTATTGAGCGATAAAGTAATATTTGCCAGACGCTTGCGTCTTCGATTAACCGAATTCCTAGGCCAACCGTGGACCAGAGTGCCCCTGCGGCAAAAACAAAAGCTACGCCTCGACGACGGCTGATTTCATGGCTGGAGCCATAGGTTAGGTAGGACATGATGTAGCCTTGGTGAACTCTTACTCTGAGTAGTTATCAAGAAAATGACACCCCTTGCCTGTCGTTTGCGACCTTTAAATGTCGGAGTAATTAGCCAAAAACCATTAGTAAGCCTTCCGGTCCAGTAAGACAAAACTAACTTGAGGCGAACAGCACGGATTTGTATCCTCATCTGATGGCAAAAAAGGCGGCACCCGAGAGCGCCACCAGTATTGTTAAAATCATTCGGGAGGAAAGATTTATATGAAAAAAATATGGAAAGCGTAAGGTTTAGGCAACTTACAAGATTGCAATACCGCAATGCAGCATATGCATAGGTAATGCATAAAATGTAATCTCTTAAGTCTTTATTTTTGAATATTATTTAACCACTTTGCAAACATAATGGAATAAATTACGGCGTAAAGCTCCCCTGCCCAAATCCAGTCCCATTCACCCGCTTGGCCGCTCTCGTCCGCAAATGACGCAACTGGCGCTTAGTTCGAGGTTGTATTGGGTGGGGCTAGCGAAGGATTTTGAATGGCGCGCCATCTCTATTAACGTGACAATCTCTAGCTTAACCCTGCTGCTTCTATTTCAGACTGGCGTCAACTTTTGAACGAAAAACTTTCAGCGCTGACTGTGACGCTAATCTGTGTTCTAATTAGTTTTACCGTAATCTTGAAAGATCGATAAATGGACAATCCAAGCGCTCACCCTGACGACCCCCATTACATTACACGCAATGGTTGGCTGCGTGCCGCGGTTCTTGGTGCAAACGATGGGATTGTTTCGGTGTCTGCCCTTGTGGTTGGTGTCGCTGCGTCTGGACCTGATCCGCGTATGATCTTGATTGCTGGTGTCGCGGGTTTGGTTGCGGGTGCCATGTCGATGGCGGCGGGGGAATATGTTTCGGTATCGTCCCAAGCCGACACAGAACGCGCCGATATAAAGCGCGAGGAAATGGCGCTGCGTGACACGCCTGACGCTGAATTTGAGGAATTGGTAGAAATCTATCGCTCCCGCGGCCTCAGTTCTGAAACAGCACGCACCGTCGCCCAAGAACTTTCTGAAAAAGACGCTCTCGCTGCGCATGTTAGAGAGGAATTGGGGCTGTCGGATATCCATAGCGCCAATCCGCTGCAGGCTGCAATCGCCTCAGGCCTTACCTTTAGCGTTGCAGCAGCAATACCAGTTCTTGCTGCATTTTTTGCACCATCTGCTCTGATTGTTCCGACAGTATTGGTGGTCACTGTCGCGGCACTTGCAGGGCTTGGAGCGCTTGGCGCCAAAGCTGGTGGCGCGCCGTTATTACCAGCGACATTCAGGGTTGTCAGCTGGGGGGTCATAGCCATGGCTGTGACTGCCGGGGTCGGCTGGTTATTTGGCGTGGCCATGTAAGTTGTCAGCCGGTTCCTAAAACAGCTCCCATTTACCCCACTCGGCCACTCTGCGCTGGGTTCAGGGTTCTGCACCTCCCAGCTGACTTAGAGGAGAGGTCACCTGGGAGGGTCTTTTGTCTCTGCGAGCATGTTGAAAACATTATTTTACTTTAAAACGCCTAGCAATTAACAAGATGACACCTACCAAAATCAATACGTATGTGAGACCAGAAAATGTCCATTTGATCATACAAAAACCCGAAGCTAGGTCAGCAGTGGATGAAGTAATAATTCCGTCGACTAAATACTGTTGTGCGAGAGATCCCAAAGTATAGTTTTCAAACCAATCAAATAGTACTTGAGCTAATGGAATTAGATTTACTCTGCCCGCCTTTTTGGAAAATGGTTTGAACAACACCGATACCCAAATCACATACATCAAACCATAAATAAGTCCGAAAAGTGTATCCCAAACTAGGTTAAAATTGATATACGAATCAATCATGTCGTCAGTACGTATCTTAAAAAAAACAGTGATGTCTGCTTGATCAAAGCCAAAAGACATACCCAATGATTTTATATCGCTATTGGATAATGCAAAGCCTGTAGCTTTGCGTGTCAGTATTAAAATAAGATAACCAATAAAGATTGCAGTAAATAGAACGGCCACCCTTAGATTGGAATTTTGGTAAAAAAACTGCGATATACGTTTCATTTCCAGGCTCCCAAAAATTTACCTCGCATCATAAAAGGCTAGCCGTGATGGTGGTGAACTTCATTCTTCTGCCTCTAATTTTGATCTTGCGTCCCACATCACAAGACAAGGTCCACAATCAATCTCAACCTGTCGTTTAGCTCTGTAAGCTGGGTGCCTACGGCAACCTTCTGCAAGTATCTTCAAGAGTTCAATCTTTCTAGCCTCAGTCACTGGGTAAACCCAATAAGTAGGGCCATTAAAAACGCTAGGATGATGGTGATGTGCTTCATAATTAAGTACTAGCCAGTCATTTCAGCCATGGAGTAAACTTTATAAACAGCACCATTGTCTTTATCCCACTGAACTTCTTCTGGAGTGTTCAGCATTGCACCCATAGCTTCCATGTCGGTTATATTTCCAAGCCAAACGAATTTCTTGTTTCCAAGGTCAGCTAAATGCCATTCTGTACAAAACTCATTGCCTCCTTTCACAACCATGTTGTGTTCTACTCTCGCTCTCAAAATTTCTATGCCACTCTCAATTGTACCATTCATACATAAGTTCATTATCATATCCTTTTGCTGCAGTATAATTTCAATGTAGCCAAAGCTTACGGAGTATCAAACCAAATGTTTCACTTGGATTCCCAACAGCAAAACGGGCGCACCCAACTCGGCACAACTTCACTTTCATAGCTTAGTAGCCCACCAATAGCTATTCATAGGAAAGCTGTGATGCCTCTCAAATGCTGTGGTGATCTGACGTATACAAGCATATGCTCCTTAGTCTTCCAGACCGTAAGCTTATGTCGAAAGCCATTCCTACTATTTTCATACCAGCTTGTAGCTGCGGAGCTTTTGCCTAATGATAGTAGTCTATAGAGACTTTGATAAACTTTAAATCAATCTGAAGATAGCCAATGCTCAATGTGTTATTTATAGCAACGCAGATTGGCTCCTAGCCACTACTAAGATGGAGAATAAACAGCATGTCAAAGGCACAGGTTATTCACAAATTGGGACCACCAAGTGCCATGCATTGGCAAGACTGGCACGTCCCAGATCCAGCTCTCGGCGAAGTGCGCTTAAGGCACACCGCAGTCGGCGTAAATTTTGCCGATACCTATCACCGTGGTGGAATTTCGCATCCTTGGATAGTCCCACCTTGCCCAGTCGTTATTGGCTTTGAAGGCGTCGGCATAGTGGAGGGTGTTGGCGATGGAGTGAGCAACTTCACAACCGGCGACCGCGTTGCATACGGCATCCCTCCACTTGGAAGCTATTCCGAAATTCGTAACTATCCTGCAGATAAACTGCTACATATGCCTGAGACTCTGGATGATAAAACTGTCGCAGCCCTTCTGATGAAAGGCATGACAGCACATTATCTGCTGCATCGAACCTATGCGGTTCAACCTGGAGACACGATACTGGTGCACGCAGCGGCGGGCGGTATGGGCTTAATCTTATGCCAATGGGCCAAGGCTTTGGGAGCAGTGATAGTTGGTACTGTCAGCACAAGGGAAAAGGCGGAGGCTGCCCGCGCTGCGGGCTGCCATTACCCAGTCGTGCGCAGTGAAAAAAGCTTTGTCGATGTTGTACGTGAAGTGACCGATGGCGAAGGTTGCGCCGTAGTCTATGAGGCAATTGGCAAGGATACCATGCAACAATCCTTGGATAGCCTACGCCCAATGGGTGTTTGCGCAGCATATGGACATGTCTCAGGCCCGCCTGATCCAATCGATATCATTCAAGATTTGGGGCGTCGTGGATCTTTGTTTATAACACGGCCTGCCATTATGCATTATGTGGCGAAGCGTTCAGACCTCGAGTGGACTGCGCGGGATTTATTTAAAGCAATTGGCGAGGGAGTCCTCCAAGCTAATATAAACTACGAATATGCACTCAAGGACGCAGTTAAAGCTCATGGAGCCATTGAGTCCGGCAAGACACTGGGTGCTACAGTTCTAGTTCCATGATGCCTGGCGTAACGCAGCAAAGGCCGGGCGTTAGGTTCTCGACCAGCTAAAATCGTTATAGCTGTGCGAGCATTATTTTTAGTCAGAAATGACACTATATTTAAAGCATGTTGAGAAAAAATTGGGACATATTGTTATGGAATTTGACTACATTATTGTTGGTGCTGGATCAGCTGGGTGTGTCCTAGCAAATCGCCTGAGCAGTGATACCAAAAAGCGAGTTCTTTTGCTCGAAGCGGGTCCAGAGGACAAAGCGCTTTCACTAAAAATTCCAGCTGCTTGCCTGTCTAACCTCAATAGCACCAAACATAATTGGGCCTTTCAAGGCGAACCTGAACCGGAACTCAACGGTCGCCAAGTTCAGCACGACCGCGGCAAAGTCCTGGGTGGGTCATCATCTATCAACGGCATGGTATTTGTCCGTGGGAATGCGTTGGATTATGAAGGTTGGCGTCAGTCAGGGTGTGAAGGCTGGGGATATGCAGATGTGATGCCCTACTTCAAACGGATGGAGACTTATAGTGGTGGCGAGGATGATTTTCGAGGCATAGATGGGCCCCTGCATGTACATCGCGCGGAACCAAAAGAACCACTGGCGCTTGCGTTTATAGAAGCAGGCAAACAGGCTGGGTATAAGACAACAGATGACATCAGCGGCTATTGCCAGGAAGGGTTTGGTGTTTTTGATCGGACTGTTTTCAAAGGCGAGCGTTGGAGCGCGGCGCGAGCATATCTTGATCCAGTACGTAGCCACTCGAATTTGACAGTTGTAACGCACGCACTGGTGCAGCGCGTCGTAATTAACGAAAACCGCGCCACCGGAGTTATATACCAGAATGAAAAGGGTCGATTGGTTAGCGCATCAGCCATCAAGGAAGTAATCCTAAGCGCTGGAGCAGTAGGATCGCCACACCTTCTGATGCTCTCAGGCATTGGGCCTGAAGATCATTTGGACTCTATGGGTATAGACGTTAAAGCCGACTTGCCTGGGGTAGGACAAAACCTTAACGACCACCCCGACTTCGTGCTCAAATACAAATGCTTGCAGCCTGTATCGCTGTGGCCAAAGACAAAACCTCTTGCCATGGCTGCTGCAGGTGTTCAGTGGCTGCTGACCCGTGAAGGTATTTGCGCATCTAATCATTTCGATGCACTAGCTTGCATCCGATCTGGCGCAGGTGTCGAATACCCTGACCTACAAATCACTATTTCACCTATTGCTGTCGACGATAATTGGGCCCCCCTGAAAGAACATGCGTTTCAAATCCACGTAGGCTTGATGCGTGCTCACAGTCGCGGCAGAATTGAATTGAGATCTAATGATCCAGCCGATACACCCCGCATTTTTGTGAATTACTTGCAGGATCAACGGGATCGTGAGTTGTTGCGCAAAGGTATTCGCCTGGTCCGTGAATTGGTCGAACAACCCGCTTTCACTAACCTTAAGGGAGATGAGATTTTTCCTGGCCCTGACATACAATCAGATGGCGATCTCGATAAAAAACTGAACACCCACACCACGACGCAATGGCACTTGTCATGCACAGCAAGGATGGGAGCGGCGACGGATAGGCACGCCGTCGTGGATGCCTGCGGACAGGTTCACGGGTTTTCCGGGCTGCGTGTCGTTGATGCGTCCATTATGCCCTTCGTAACTAACGGCAACACTAACGCTCCAACGATCATGATCGCCGAGAAACTCAGCGATGTCATTTTGGGCAATGCACCATTGCCACTCATCGAAGCCAAAACTTGGAAAAGTGGGAACTATGAAGCAACCCAACGCTAAAATTTCTGCGGCTAAGCGTGCCTGCCAAGCCAACCCGCAGGTTCACATCTGGGGCTGGGGAAGGGCTTTGAGTGGCGGCGCCATCTCTATTAACGTGGTAATCTCCCATAGAAGGCTCAACTCAATCGATGTAGTGTTTAATCGGGCAGCCTATGAGTAATCAGTTAGTCTGGAGATATTGACGCGGCCACGCTCCAAAAGCTGGCTATAGCTAGCCGCATCAATATTGGCGCCACAGACCACAAGCCCCACGCGTTTTCCTTTAAGACGATTTCGTAGTGGCAACATTACTCCCGCCATCACCGCACCCACGGCTGGCTCAACCGCCAGTTTTGCCTCCTGCTGCAAGATTACCATCCCAGAACAAATCTCATCATCAGTGACCGTCACCATGTCATCAACGTATGCCGTACATAACGCGTGCCCAAGCGGTAAAGCCATTGGTGGCGCAAGACTATCAGCAATCGTATCGACCTTATCGAGCGTAACCGGACATAGGGCTGCTAAACTGCGTGACATACTATCAGCCCCAGCAGGCTCTACGCCATAGACCTTGCAAGCCGGATTGATTGCTTTAACTGCGGCCGCGATCCCACTAATTAAACCGCCTCCACCAACCGCTACAATTACTGCCTCCAAGTCTGGCACGTCTTCAAGAAACTCCAAACCAACGCCCGCTGTGCCAAGGGAGGTATTAAGCCCCTCAAAGGGATGGATAAAAGTTCTCCCCTCTTCACTCTGTAACCGCTCAGCCTCACCAAATGTAGCCGGCCCACCATCTTTCATAATTACCTCAGCGCATTCTGCTTTCGCAAGCGCTATACGAAAAGGGTTCGCACTAGACTGCATTACTACCTTTGCAGATAAGCCACATTGTCGTGCAGCCCAGGCTGCTGCGATAGCATGGTTACCGGCACTCGCGGCTGTAATCCCACGCGCTTTATTCGCACTTGGGATAGCCTGCGCCACGGACAAAGCTCCCCGTGCCTTAAAGGTCCCTGTATGCTGAAAGCATTCCATCTTCAGATGTATGATACTTCCGTCTAAAACCTTTGACATCAACACTGAGCTCAAAGGTACAACCGGGGTTCGCACAATTGACGGCTTCAATTCTTCCGCCCGCTGTTGCATGGCGTCAAGAGTTACTGCACTTATATCAAATTTAATCACAAGCCATGCCGTTCAGATCGCCCATTTTCCATTCCTTGATTTTCTCTATGGGAATAATAATCAAATTGATCCAACCAAACAAGCAGTGTTAAATACGCTTCACTTTAGCTCCACCCACCAGAGCTAATATAATAGCCGTACAAACTCCAAACTCTTTGGCTAATAGCAAAAAATTACGGCTCTAGTTAATGAGGCTGTGTGAGCCCAAGCAGGGCCCCCATATAATCGTACCAGAACGAATTGGATACGCTAGTTATCGCCCCATATCCACAAAACAAATAAGTTCAAATTCAACTACGAATGGCTATTATTTAAGATCTCACCGTAAGTCTTAGGATCAATATTTCCTCCCGAAATCACCGCTACAATATTCTTCCCAGAAAACTGAGGTTTCATAGCAGCGGCTAAAGCCACAGCTCCAGCTCCCTCAGAGACCAAGTGTGCTTTCGAGGATAAGGATCTAAGAGCCTCCTCTGCTTCTAAATGAGAAACGACTATTACGTCGTCAACCAACTCATCAAGTAAAGGCCACATCTCAGGTAAAACACTCGTTGAGCCAATACCATCAATCCAACTTTCCCCTCGTGTAACGTTGATGGGCTTTCCTTTGCTCTTTGCAGATTTTAACGGTGTTGAAGTTTCTATCTCACAGGCAATTATATGTGGCTTTTTTCCAAGCGCTTTCATTGCTAAAGCTATTCCTGAAATCATGCCACCACCACCAAAAGGTACAACAATAACATCCACATCTGGACATTGGGAGGAAATCTCTAGTCCAATCCCACCATTACCTATTATTACTTCCAGTTCAGCAACTGGATGAATGAAAAAACCATTTAAACCTGTCGATCTTGTCGTCATCACGGCCCACCAATCTGAAAATGGTACCGCAGTGACTTTTGCTCCAAGATTTAACAGCGCTTCAACTTTCACCTTGGCAGCAGTTTCTGGAACTATAACATGGACAGGTAACCCCCTGTTCTTAGCCGCCTTAGCGACCCCTTGACCGAAGTTACCAGCACTGGCTGTTATAACACCATTTAGCAAATCTTCTTCATTGGCTGATTCAATCGCATTTGCACCAGCCCTTATTTTGAAAGAACCAAGTTCTTGTAAGCACTCTGCCTTAAGCATTAATTTTCGGTCAGGGAACTCAAATGGTAATAATGGAGTTTCAATAATGTCATTTGAGATTCGACTAGCTGCTTCTTTAAAATCTCTGAGCGTTAATTGAAAAGCAGCCTCTGAAATTGAAATTCTTTCCATGAAACTTCCTTCAAGGTCTGTGGCTAATGAAGAGGAGTGTACCGTGTGGTTAAAGGCCGTCAAACGAAATGTTTTGTGTCCGTGTCTGCTTCTGGACAGCTTTATTATACTGGCTCAATGTGGAATGGCAGTAAAGTTGATCGCTGGTTGATAGTTAGCTAGTTATTTACAAGAATACCAAATGTTAGCCACCTTTTAGTAGAAGGTCTCTGAAAGCACTAAAAAGATTATGACGCCGTAATGAGTAGCCAAAAACATCTACTTGGCTTGATGGGAAGTGACGATGGTTGGCCACTTAAATTAACTTTAGAAGAAAACCTTATTGATCTTGGCTGGCACCAAAGAGAATTTACACTGAGGCATTCATTTGCATATTCAGTAATGTCAAACGACGTTCAGCAATGCCTTGGCTGTTGCTACATTTACCCATCTATGAAAGCAGAATACGATGTACAAGTATTTCATTGGATACGACAAGAATATCTCTCCGACGGGTTAGAAAAAAGGCTAGGATTGGCATTCAAAAATTGGCTTGAAACTGATTGGCCATTTTCTAAAATAGATTTTCCAGATCAAAAAACTTAGTGTGATAGTTTTGCTGGAGCACCCTTGAACAAATGTACAAATTAGAAAACCCGAGCCATTGAAGACAAACACCTCCCTGTACTCAGTTGGTCGTAGTCTATTTCCTTAACTTCTTATTATAGGTACTGTTTTCTATAATGGCTGCGTATTTATTCTGTGGTTTGGGACGTGTGCAACATGGTGGGAGGTTGGGCAAACCGAACCCTTGAAGTGGGCCATATTTAAAGCGTATTCTTTCAGAGAGGAGAATAGCGATGATGAAATCCATGATGACACCCGAACGTAAACTAGAAAAACTTGGGCTCAAGCTGCCTAGCCCAACAAAGTTACCAGAGGGACTACACTTACCTTTCAAGTTCGTGAACATCAGGGGTGAACGCGTCCTTTTTTCTGGCCACCCCAAGAATGCCATGGACGGTAGCATTGCGGGCCCTTTTGGAGTTGTGGGGAGTAATATAACAACAGAGCAAGGATATGCCGAGGCCCGCGAGATAGCGTTAGCAGTGCTGGCAAATATAAAGGCAGAGATTGGCGAACTTTCCCGAATAATTGGCTGGGTACGCGTGTTCGGGATGGTGACTTCGGCACCCGATTATACAGATCAGCATATTGTAGTAAACGGGTTTAGTGACCTCGTCATTGATGTGTTCGGACAAGATGTGGGCCGCCATGCACGATCTGCTATTGGCGTCTTTGGGTTACCACTTGGGTTTGCAATGGAGATTGAGGGTGAAGTGGTGATCAACTAGTGATAGTTTTCAATTTGAAAATATAAATTTGGGTTTTCAAAGTATAATGATATCTCGGTGGATAGTTGTTGGGAGTAGTTTTATGAATAGTTCAGCTAAATCACACATAGCCAAATTCCCTCACCCATCCTCGTATTACTGGGCAATCAGAGGCCCCTGATCTGTGAATCAGGCGGGGCGTTCCAGCACCAAGCCCTATGATTAAGACTTCACAGAAACGGTAATGTTGTTAAGCTTCAGATGAATTCTGGGGATGACCAATGCTCAACATGTTTTGTAATAAAAACGATCAACTCTTAGTCACTAGTAAAATCAGGACGCAGATGCAGTCGTATTGCTTCACGCTGCGCATAGTAAATAGGTGAACATCAAAAAGATCGCCTCGGGTCAATATTGGCGGCACCAACAATTGGCATCACTTGTCACTCATAAACAAAACCAAGAAAGTTGAAGCATGGCTAAAGAGAAACGCAAAGTCATTATTACCTGCGCTGTAACTGGGGCTATTCACACTCCCAGCATGTCCCCCTATCTTCCGGTAACCCCAAGCGAAATCGCCACGGCTGCGATCTTGGCGGCGGAAGCAGGAGCATCAATATTACATCTGCATGCCCGAGACCCTGAAACGGGCAAACCGACACAAGACCCGTCCGTGTTTGAAAAATTTCTTCCCCGGATTAAACAATCCACTGATGCGGTCATCAACATCACAACTGGCGGCAGCCCCCATATGACTGTAGAAGAACGGATGCTGCCCGCCACAAAGTTCAAACCCGAAGTTGCGTCTTTGAATATGGGTTCGATGAATTTTGGGTTATATCCGATGCTCGATCGGTTTGATCATTTTGAGAATGAGTGGGAGCGGGAAAACCTTGAAAAGTCACGTGATCTGGTTTTTAAAAATACGTTTCAAGATATTGAGACTATTTTAAAGATTGGGAATGACAACGGTACGCGCTTTGAATTTGAATGCTATGATATTTCACATCTTTATAATTTGGCACATTTTGTCGACCGTGGCTTGGCAAAGACACCACTGTTTATTCAGTCGGTTTTTGGTCTGCTTGGGGGTATCGGGGGGCATCCCGAAGACTTGATGCACATGAAACGCACTGCTGATCGATTGTTTGGCCACGATTATCAATGGTCAATATTAGGGGCCGGGCGCAACCAGATGTCACTGGCGGCGACTGGCGCAGCGCAGGGAGCAAATGTTCGGGTCGGCTTAGAAGATTCTTTGTGGATAGCACCGGGTGAGTTGGCACAGTCGAATGCAGATCAGGTTACAAAAATAAGAAAAATTTTGGATGGGCTCTCACTCGAGATTGCCACGCCAAATGAGGCCCGGGAGATGCTTAATTTAAAAGGTGGTGATAACGTCAATTTTTAGACATTGGAAAAAAAGTGGCTGACAAAAAACAAACAAACAAATCCTTGCGTGTTTTGGTAACGGCGGGGGCAAGCGGCATCGGTCGTGTCCTGGCAGAAAGTTTTGCCAAAGCAGGCGCACGCGTTCACATCTGTGATATTTCAAACGACGCCCTGCTGGAGGTTTCCAAAGCCTACCCCGATTGGGGGGTGAGCCGGTGTGATGTATCTGATGAGACGCAGGTTGCCCAGTTGTTTTCAGAGGTCAAAATTAATCTTGGCGGGCTTGATGTCTTGATTAATAATGCTGGAATTGCGGGTCCGACAGGGGGTATTGAGGAAATTTCAGGACAGGAATGGCGACAGACAGTCGATGTTAACCTCAATGGTCAGTTCTATTGTGCAAGCCAAGCAGTACCATTGCTAAAGCAATCGCTCAACGCATCCATTGTTTGCATATCTTCAGTGGCTGGACGATTGGGCTATGCTTACCGGACGCCTTATGCGGCAACCAAATGGGCTATCATTGGATTAGCTAAAAGTTTGGCCATTGAACTGGGGCCAAGTGGAATCCGAGTCAATGCTCTTCTTCCAGGAATTGTTGAAGGCCCACGGATCGAAAAAGTTATTTCCGACAGAGCGCAAACACTGGGGATAACGTATGATGAGATGGAGCAGGAATATATCAACAAAGTATCACTGAGACGTATGGTGAACGCGCAAGATGTTGCCAACCAAGCACTGTTTTTATGCTCGTCAACTGGGATGAACATCTCAGGCCAGTCGATAAGTATTTGTGGGAATGTTGAGGTCCTATAAACTTTGTGGACAGGGCCAAAAGACCTTCTCTCTTGGCAAAGCTTATTAGGTTTTTGCAGTTTGGAGCGAGAAATAGACACGCTAAGGTGTGGATCAAAGTATCGTACAATAAGATCGATATTAGTAACGCTGGTTAGAATGAATTTTCTTGAAAATTCATTCTATAAAAAGGTTTAGAAAATGGTGATATCTATTACTATAAAATACTAGGTATCCGGTTTGGACACGGGTGGAAGTTTAAAAGAAATTTAGACTTTTGTAATAATAGGGGTATGTTTTGGCCGAAGCGAAGTTTGGAATAAGAGACAAAAAAGGATATTATATCCCCAAGAAACGTGTTGGCTACCCTCCAGTTTTTGTGTGGCCACCCAAACCCATGGCTGCGGCGAAATGGATTATCTCAATTCCTGGTTATTTTCTACCATGGAATATTTTTTATGTTGTGGTTGGTTTGATTTCTTGGTTTTATCTGTCACCAACGCTGGATGCTTTTGCAAAGCCAACATTCACTTTATTTGTATTATTATTCTTACGAAACTCAGTACTGGTTTCAGTTTACTTTGGAGCTTTCCATTACAAATTATACATCCAACGCAACCAAGGTTCTGAATATAAATTCAACCCCAGGTGGCCCTCAAAAAATACTAAACAGTTTTTGTTTGGCAATCAAAACCTAGACAATATTTTTCTAACATTTGCGAGCGGCGTGACGATCTGGACAGTGTTGGAGATGTGCATACTTTGGTTTGCAGCAAATAATTTTGTATCAGTCATAAAGATTGAAGACCATGTCCTCTATTTTGTTACTATGGTTTTATTGATACATTTTTGGCGTGATTTACATTTTTATCTGATCCATCGGTTGATACACTGGGCCCCTCTTTACAGGCTTGCCCATCACGTCCACCATAAAAATACTAATCCAGGGCCTTGGTCTGGATTAGCGATGCATCCCATGGAGCACCTACTATATTTTTCGTGTGCACTCCTGTATCTATTTTTTCCGTTTCACCCCGCTTTTGTTGTTATAACATTAGTTCATGCGGGCCTTAGCCCAGCTCCCGGGCATGCAGGCTTTGAACGCATTCAAAAAGAGAACGGTGATAGCTGCGATATTGACGGTTATGCACATTATCTTCACCACAAATACTTTGAGTGTAATTATGCTGATGGCATTCTGCCACTAGATCGCTGGTTCGGTACATTTCACGACGGCAGTGAACAATCAAAAACTCGATTAAAAAACCGTCTAAAACAGAAATCTCTAAAAAAAATCCAGTGATCCAGAGCATTATAGTTGGTTGGCTGTTACAATCAAATTATCACGTTTATTGCGGTTAAGTTTCTCATAAATGGCCTGTGTTTAATATCCTATTATTGCCAGCGCCACGCGGCGAAGGTCGGGCGTAAAGTTCTAAGTAAGCTAAAGCGGCTTGAGCACGAACTGATCGCTACAGGGCTTATGCCTGATGATTGAAGGTTCATAGGAATTACATAAATATTAGGTGTTTAGAGAGCGTGGCCAGATTTTTTATCAAAAATTACTACTTTTTCAACATTAGGCTCGAAAGTAAGGTTTTCGCCAGGTGAGACATTCAATCTATCATGGATGGCCATCACAACTCGCTGAGCAGCAAATCGTAAAATTAGATGCGTTTCTGAGCCCATAGGTTCGATAGCTTCCACCTTCGACATATGCCCAGTTTTGGAAATTTTGCAGTATTCGGGACGTAGTCCATAGATAATATCATTACCATCTTTCAAATTGGCTTTGACCGGTAGTGGTAACTTTTCTCCTGTCTCAAACAAGGCCATTGGGTATTTTCCAGACAAATCAACCTTCGCTTCAAGAAGGTTCATTGAAGGAGTTCCAATAAATCCAGCCACAAATGCATTCACAGGTTTATCGTACAATTCCAGAGGGTGGCCAATTTGCTCAATACGCCCCTCATTCATGACGACAATCCGATCAGCCATAGTCATAGCTTCGACTTGATCATGCGTCACGTAAATCGCAGTTGTTTTGAATCTTTCGTGCAATGATTTAATCTCAGCACGCATAGCAACCCGTAATTTCGCGTCTAAATTGCTCAACGGTTCATCGAATAAAAAGGCTTTCGGCCTTCGAATGATTGCGCGTCCCATAGCAACTCTTTGTCGCTGACCACCAGACAAGTTTTTTGGTTTGCGCTCAAGAAGGTCTGATAGACCTAAAACATCTGCAGCGTCATGAACTAGACGCTCCTTTTCCGCTTTAGGTGTCCCAGCTAAAATTAAAGAAAATCCAATATTTTCAGCAACGGTCAAGTGCGGATACAGTGCGTAATTTTGAAAAACCATCGACACGTCACGCTCTTTTGGAGGTAAGTTATTTACAACTCTGTCACCAATATATATTTCCCCAGCTGATATATTTTCAAGGCCAGCAATCATTCTAAGCAACGTAGATTTTCCACATCCAGATGGTCCCACAAGAACCAAAAACTCACCATCTTTTACTGAAATAGATATATCTTTGAGGATTTTGACAGCACCATAGTTTTTATCAATATTCTCAATTTCAACTCGTGCCATATTAAGGTTTCCTTTATTAAATTAGCTTTGTACTGGCTCAAATTCATACTGCTTCTGAAACATTGAAGAAAAGAGCAGACGCTGCCCCGTCAGCCACAATCAATCCTATTCCACCATTGAGCATCGCCTCTGGAGATTGATCTGTAAAAGCAAGGTTAACATCATCAGCTTGGGCATGGACATGCCGACCCGACACTCTTAGCGAGAGTTTAAAAATTTTATCAAGTTCGACTGGAAACTTAGATGTAGCTAGTACCGTTGTTTTTTCATCAAAAGTTCGAACAAGCTCAAAATTGCCACTGCGGGTAATTCGAGCCGCATAAAAACGTCGCAAGCCTTGGGTGCGCGCAGTTAGGCCCGCGTATTTTCCAAGATGTAATGAGATGTCCCCTGAAACCTCATAATCTGTCCACTGTCGGGTGCCATGAATAATAATCCCTTCACCTCGCTCCTGGGAAATATGAAAACTTTGTTTGAACTTTTGCGCTGTAAAAACATCAACGCCATTTACCCAAGCTCGATGCCAAAAATCACCTGGCTCTTCTGGACGAGTCAAAAATAATTTAGGTGTTCCTGACCAGCTTATTCTATCGATTAAAACTCGCCCTGTTTGGGCAGAACCCTTGGATCTGATAACTACTCCTAATTCCGCAATTGGTTGTGATCCACAGTCTGGCACAGTCCAATCCATAGAGGCTGTTTGACCTGCAGAGAATGTAGCTGCTTCACTTTCATGATCTACTAATTTATCGTTTAAGCCGTAGCACCTGATTAGCAGGCTAACTTCAACATCTCCTTGCGTGTCTGATTGCAACAAAATTTGCGCAGAGAGCCTCTGCCCAGAATATAGTAGTGGTGTTGCCATTAAATCATAAGTACGCATTTTCAGGACTTCGTGCGACATGAACGTAGGCGTCGTACAAAAGACTTCAGAATTCATTGTAAGCTTGTCAAAATCTATACTCAACATTTCTACGCCGTTGTGATGCTCCCCTTTCACTCCAACATTTGTAAGTTGAGTAGTACCTTCCGCTATCTGAAACCCTTGGGTTGATCCTGGCAAAGAAAAATGGAACTGGGCGCCACTTTTTGGTAGTTCCAGCAAAGCTTCACCTGCCAAAGCATATCCTAAGTTTGCAATGTAATAGGCCATTTTGACTGCGTCATTGATTGAGTTTCCCCCATCTGCTGAAGATATCAGCATACGATCCGCAAGTGGACCACGCCAATCTGGGCCTTGATTTAACCCATCCAAGCCCAGCATAATACCATGCAGACAACCCAGGTTGCCAGCGTTGCAATCTGTATCCCACCCCGCAGTATTCACGATCATCTGCCCTTTTGAGAAATCATGTGGCGCGTACAGTAAAGCCATAATCATGAGAGCATGGTTTGGCATAACATGGCAGTTGCCATGGTATTTATCATAGCCGTAATTATCTGCAATTTTCTGACGGCAATCCTGCCAGTCGGGAAACAATTTATGCCATTGGCGGATATCTTTAATGAGCTTAGCTATTTGGCAATCCAGTGGTATTTGCGACAAACCAAGGTTTAGTAAGTGGTCGACGTTCAGCAGAAATAAATGCCTCAGCCTCCATCGCAGCCCACAAAATTGCGGCATAAACAGACTCTCCATCATGACTTACACTACCAGCTTTTTTGGCGAATTTAGCGGCAAGTAAAGGCTTTCCTGGCGCAACAAGCGCCCAGCCATCAATGAAAATTTGCGCACCTATTTGTTCAGCAACAGTTAACCCATTTACGGCTATTGATCCACTGTCTGGCGCAGGAATACCATTTTTTAAATTAAGCCAAGCCGTATGTTCGGATGAGTTACCATTGCCGCCCCACCAAAGTACACTTCGTTTTTCGACAAGATAATTCAGCCAAGTTTTTCCAATATCCTCAGATGTAAGATCTGGTGAGAGCCCATGATCCTCCAAAGCTCTTAAAAACGTAAATGTACCTGCCACATCATCATCCGTAACAACGAGAGGATCACCTAATTTTTCATGTACATAATATTCAATTGGACCCAGCTCTTTCATAATCCTCTCATAGGTCCAGCCCTCAAATGGGCGACCTAAATATACGCCGATTAGCTTCCCTAGTACGCCAGCGTAAACGCGCTCGATATAATCTTCTTGTATTGACATAATAATACCAATCCCTTTTGGTTCAGCCTTTTACAGACCCACCTGTAATTCCATCAATGAATTTTTTCTGAAGAAAAATGAATAAAATTATAATTGGCATTACAACAAGAACTGCCCCTGCCATTAATTCTCCCCAATTAGTCTCATACTGCCCTGACAATAAAAAATACGAAACAATCGCCGTTCGAGATTCCTGATTTTGCAAAAATGTTGTTGCGATGAGAAATTCATTCCAAGTGTACATTCCAATAATTAGTGCAACTGTCAGCATCCCCGGCCATACTAGGGGTAGATATACCTTTGAAAACACTTGCCATGGCGTTGCGCCATCGACCAACGCGGCTTCCTCTAATTCCTTTGGAACTGCCAAGAAATAAGTGCGCAAAAGCATGATAGAAAAAGGGCTGTAAATCGCACAATAAACAACTGAAACTGCAAATATGTTATTGATTAGGCCCAGGTGAGCAAAGCCAAAGTACAAGGGAAATAGGAATAATTGAATGGGCGCGGTTGTTGTGGCCAGCAAATAAGCAGTGACAAGAGCCCAAGTCTTAATTTTTTTTCGAGCGAGGACATATGCAGTCAAAGACCCAGTGGATAATACCAACGCGGTAGTTAAAAACACTAACACTGCTGAGTTCATAAAAGTTCGACTAAACTTCGAATGCTTCCAAGCGTTTGCATAATTTTCCCAAACTAATTGTTCCGGTGGCGCTAAAGGGCTTGCGATGATCTCTGGAACAGTTTTAAGAGAGTTCAACAACATCAAAGCAAGTGGAAACAATGCTGTAAACGCCGCAAATCCTAAAATAAAATAGCTTAAAATGACTGTATTGCGGCTTTCTAACATATTCATTATTCTCCCTCCCCACGCTGAAGGCGAAGGTAGAAAAAGGTAGCTACAAGACCAAATAAACTTATCACTATTGCAATGGCTGCGGCGTTGCCGACCTTTAGCTCATAAAAAGCTCGCCTATAGGCCATTGTAGACAGGACTTCGGACGATGAAGCTGGACCGCCCTGTGTCATGACGTAAACAAAATCAAAGACTAAAAAAGACCAAATTACGGTCATAATCATCATTAAAGTTATCGTTGGCATTATTCCTGGGATTAGAACCCATCTCATCATTTGAAAATATGTTGCACCTTCAAGCCGTGCTGCCTCTATCTGTTCTTGCGGTACTTGCCTAAGAGCCGCAAAAAATATCACTGCCATAAACCCCCACCAATGCCATAGGTCAACGACAGCAACCCCATAAAGAGCTGTCGCAGTTCTTGAAAGCGGATCATATAAGTCCAGCCCATAGCGTTCCAATAGGGCTACTATCCCACTTTGAGGGTTGTAAATCATACCTTGCCAAACTCTTGCAGAAATGACCGCAGAGATAACAAGTGGGAACAAGTAAATAATCTGGAAAAATGTACTCCCACGCCTAACCGTAAGAAGTAATGATGCAACTACTAATCCTATGATAATAGGGAATGTTAAGAACAAAGCCGTCCAAATCAAATTATTACGAAGAGCTTTCCAAAAAATTCGATCATTCCAAAGTCTTTCAAAGTTTTCCAGACCAATAAAAACCGGATCAGAAATGCCGTCCCAACGGTAGAAGGCCAAAATGATCGTTAAGATCGCAGGTATTGATATGACTGCAATATTTATAATCATCGTTGGTAAGATGAATAGTCGATACATATAATAGCTTTCATATGTTGGATTTAATGAGTAAATGCGACGGTTTTAAACCGTCGCATTTATTTTGAAGTTCAAATTATCTTGCAGGAATATCTGCTACTTTTCCTTCAGCTAATTCCTGCTTAAAAATGGCATCCAATTCAGATAGAAATTGCTCAGTGGTTATTTCATCCAACCAAACTTCTTCGATACCGCTAACAACATAGCTATTCGTTGCGGGAGGCATAAATGTCCAAGAAGTGTAGCCATATTGATTATTGTTTACCGCTGAAGCGAGTGCAGCCATTGATGCTGTATATGCAGGCAACACATCGTCAGATAATTTAACATTACTTAAGTCTCGTAATGGTAAATTCCATTCTCCCTGCCATACATTATTTATGTCCGTATAAAAGCCTTCGTCAAACATAAAATCTAGCGCAGCAGCAGCGCCTTCTGGGTTTTCTGCTTTAGATGCGATAGAAAACGTAGTTCCGATGCCAAGGGCATATATTGGGTACGGGACGCCTTCTCCGCTTGGGAAGCCTGCAAAACCAACATTGTCCAGTTGCCCTTCAAAATAGGTCGGAACATCTCCAAAACTCCATGACCCAGTTGGAGCCATTGCTGAAATACCTTCGGCCAAGTTTGAAATCATCTGCTCAGTACTTATGGAAAAATAGTTTTCTCCAAAATAACCTTTGTCCCACCATCTTTTAAGTGCATTAACAGAATCCACAAATGGCTGCTCTGTCCATGACATTTGACCCGTTAATGCCTTCTGCATATTATCTGGTCCTGCAATAGAATTCATTGCAAGAGTAACATGCCATTCGTTTGCTGGGCGCCAGTTTGAGTTTCCAGCACCGATCGGTACGATGCCTTTTGCCACCATCTGATCAGCAACTTTTTCAAAATCTTTGATCGTAGTAGGAACTTTCCAGCCATTATCTGACATAACTTTTTTATTATAAAACAAACCCAAAGTTTCATAGGTTTTTGGTAACGCATAAAGCTTTCCATCAAAGCGTCCAAGATCTAAGAAAAAAGGCAGAATGCGGTCATTCCAACCCTTGCTTGCAGCAATATCATCTAATGGTAAAAGTTGTCCTGCACGCGCCATGGCAGCCACAAACGCAGGGCCAGGTGTCTGTACGAGGTCTGGGCCAGTCCCTGACAAAAGGGCAACCCGCAATTGCTGGGTCAAGGCGTCACCGCGATAGTCAATTATTAGGTTATGATCTTTATCGGATGCATTAAACTTATCTATCAGATGCGTAGATAGGGCTTCCTGTTGACCAGGGTTTGCGCTTTCGTACCACCAGTTTACAGCTTTATCGCCCGCAAAAAGGGGCGTGGCTGCCATTACAGCTAAAGCCATAAAGCTAGTTCTTTTAAATATATTATTGGTCATAATTTCCTCCCATAAGACCTTTTCATGCTGAATTCCGTTGAACTATTTCATACGGATGCTCTTGACGTTTAGGTGGACCGTTTTGTTCACCAGTAAGCCGTTCTATTAATAGTCTTGCCGCTACACCTCCCAGATCCTGTTGGAATAAATTAACTGTTGTTAAAGAGGGCGTTACTAGGCTCGATGCCGGAATATCATCAAACCCAGCAACGGCGACGTCTTCTGGGATTGAAAGACCAAGATTTCTCAGAGCCCTCATACATCCAATTGCCATAAGATCATTTGCCGCGATTATAGCTGATGGCGACGCACCCAATTTGAAAAGTGACTTGGTTGCATCAAAACCACCTTTTTCTGTAAATTCATCTGTTAACTGGATCGACTCCACCAATTTATTATTAGTGATGGCAGATTTGTAGCCGTTTACCCTTTCTAACTGAGGTCCCCCTAATCCAGCAATCATTGAGACTTTGGTGTGGCCTTTTGTGATCATGTGGTCTGTGAGGTCGCGCGCAGCAGAGATATTGTCTGTATGAATGTTGTCAATTTTTGCAGAAAATTTGTTTCCTAAATCTGAACCAAGGCGGACAACTGGAATTCCTTTTTCCACCAATATCCCAAAATCAGACACATCGAGATGAAAGAAAAAACCTAGTAAGCCATCCACTCGCCCCTGCAATGCAAGGTCAAAAAAATGCAACTCTCGGTCGCGCTTAGCATCCGTGTTAACGATGATAACATCATATCCTGCGTTTTCGCAGGCAACCTGAACTCCCCGCACTAAAGAGGGATAGTAGGGATTAGTAATATCAGGTATTACGCATGCGACGGTCATCGTCTTACTGGTACGTAATGCTCGTGCTAATCGATTGGGACGGTACCCTAAATCTAGCACCGCTTTATTAACCTTTTTAATAGTTTTTAAAGATACTAAACCGTCCGTTATATCGTTCAAAACCAGAGATACTGTTGCCTGTGAAAGCCCTGACAATTTAGCAACATCTTTTTGTGTAGCCATAATCAAAAAACCATATTTTGTTAATTAATACGTATTAGTATGCACTTAATACGTATTAAGTGGTAATAGTTTTGATTCTGTCAAATAAATTTTAAAAAATTTTATCAATAAATCTGCCTTATCGCCACTCAATGAGTCGTAATACAGCAAACAAAAACCCACCCAAATGGTTTCACACCACCAACCCTAAAGGCCCGGCGTCCGAGACGTTGGGTCCGTGATCCAGGGTCGCCCCAGTGTTCTGCAGCCTTGTGTTGTAGGGATTGGGCTAAGTAGACCTCTGGTAGATAGTCGATCACACACCCTTTGACGAAAAGGGTAGATTCAGACAAAATACCCCAAGTAAAACTTGGTGTACCACTTAGTTTAAACTACTATTTTTCTTGATTTATATGGTGCCCGGGGGCGGATTTGAACCACCGACACGAGGATTTTCAGTCCACTGCTCTACCCCTGAGCTACCCGGGCACGGGTGAGGAACGTCCCCAAGGCTAAAGCGTATTTAGGGGACCATGATAGGACTGTCCAGAACATTCCAATGATTTTCTGTCCAAAGTGCATGAAAATAAAAAATGCCTAAAATAACCTTGACCTGTTTGCACCTGTTGAAGTCTCAGCCACCAGGCTACCCGTCGAATTCTTCACTGTCATATTCCATTTTAGAACTCTCTGTTTCATCATCATTAGCAATCACATAGCCACCGATCAGCCATTTTCCAAGATCTATATCCTTACATCTGGCCGAGCAGAATGGACTATCATTTTCCGATGTCATTTTTTTGCAAATAGGGCAGGTCATTTAAGCAGATCGTTCAGCACAGCGCGCTCACGTTTGCGCTTCAGTTCACCGTGGCCCAATGGCGTCCAGCCCACAAATTCCGTAGCTACTGGACAGGTGCGCAAAGCTGCACGCAAGGCTACCTCAATAGGCTTTCGGTCACGTTTAGTCATTGGCGCAAAATCAATGGCAATCTGCCCTGAAAAGCCACGCAAACGTAGCTGGCGAGGCAAGTCTTGGACCGCAGCCAAGTTCACCTTGAGCGCTGCAGCCGGTGACAAATCAGCACCTGTGTTGATGTCGACGGTTACCATAGCGCGAGTTTGCTCCACAAACATGCCACCACTCCCTAAAGTCACCCATGCGCCCTGCGCCGCTTCAATTTGATCCAGAGCGCCACTGGCTTCCAAATCGTCGGGTCCCGTCAAAATATCAGTAACATCTGACCACTCACGCCAAGCTTGCACGTGTGGGTCATCTCCTTCGAGTAAAACTTCAGGTTCCAAACCGGCTTCCACAGATATGGCCTCTGCCGAGGCACGCATAGTTTGGATATCTTCTGCCACATCCTCCATATCTGCCAAAGCCGCAGAACTACGAATGATAAGACCCATGTTAGACCCCTCCATCCCTGATTTTGAAAGCATGGTCAGATCATCACGCAGATCGTCATCCCGTATTTGCCGGGACACGTTCAGACCAGGTTGATCAGGGGTCACGATTGCATAGCGACTTTTGAAAATAAAGCGTTGGTTAACGGGATCAGCCTTCCCAGCTTCTGCGAAACCAGAGGTCTGCACTGTGATCGTTTGCCCAGGGGCCAATCCTTTGGCTTTTTTTAAAAATCCAGTGCCATGGGGTAAGCGAAGCATAACACCGCCAATACCTTTAACGGGCCGATCGACAACCGCTCTCAAGATGCTTCCAAGGGGTAAGCGGCTGAGATCTTCAACCAGTACATCTTGTAATTTTCCATCTTCCAACAAGGCTGCTACTTTCGCGTCGCCTATATGACCTAATACAACTTGCTTACCCTTCATGCTTGATCCCAAACCCGTAGCCCTGCGGCTTGCAATAAGTGGGCAGCTTCTGGCAATGGAAGGCCCATAATGGCAGGATAAGATCCTGAAATCCATGGAATAAATGCACCGGCCGGTCCCTGGATGCCGTAGCCGCCAGCTTTGCCTTGCCAGTCACCCGTAGCCAAATAGCCCTCTAGCTCTTGCGGTGATAGACGCTTAATCTGCACAATCGAAACCACATCTTTTTGCCAGGTTCGATCAGCGTTTTTGACAGCCACCGCGGTAATCACCTTGTGACGCCTGCCAGAGAGTTTTTTCAAAAAAGCGCGAGCCTCGCCTATGTCGCTTGGTTTGCCCATAATTCTGCGTCCGAGGGCTACCGTTGTGTCTGCACACAGTATCACTTCATTTTCAGACGCGGGCAATGCCGCTGCTTTAGAGGCCGTAATCCGATTGCAATAGTTACGAGGCAGTTCACCTTTTAGAGGTGTTTCATCTACATCTGGTGCCCGCACTTCGGCAGGATGCAAGCCCAGAACCGCCAGCAATTCGCGCCGGCGAGGGCTCCCAGACCCCAAGATCAGCTGTTTACTTGAACCGGTAATTGATCCGTCCTTTAGACAAATCGTAAGGCGTCATAGCAACTTGCACCTTATCACCAGTCAAAACCCTGATCCTGTTCTTGCGCATTTTACCCGCCATTGTTGCAACGATCTCATGGCCATTTTCCAGCTCAACCCGAAACGTCGCGTTAGGCAGTAGTTCCTTGACGACACCGGGAAATTCGAGTGGTTCTTCCTTCGCCATGGTCTCTCCTTAAAAAATACCCAACCCATTGTCAGGCGTGCCCCTAAGTGAGGGGCCTAGCACGAATTTTCAAGTCGGATTCAACCAAAATCGGGCAAAATCGCACGAATGGCGGCAGAATTTAGTTGGTAAGGAGCATACGTGCTTAAATCCAGGTGGATTTTACGCCATTTTTCTAGGGTATTCGGCAATCTTTAATGTTTTGGCCCTACTTCTCGTAAGGGCCAAATTTTTCTATAAGCTTTTGGATGATCTGGTCTCGAGCCGTGCGGTAGGCCGTAAGTTTATGTTCTCGGCCTTCGCCAATGCTTGTTGGATCCATGATGGGCCAATATTCCACCTCTAGGGCATAGAATCGCGTGATCTCGGCGGCCTGAACCTGGCTCACGGGAGAGAGTGCTACAATCAAGTCAAATGAGGACAGCTCATCCCCTAGCTTTTGCATCTGATCGAAGGACCGGGATTTGTGCCGGGCCAGCTCAATCCCCATTTCTGCACAGACGGCTATGGCAAACCCATCAATATCGATATCCCCCAAGACTCCAGCCGATTGGACATAGGTTTCCAAGCCATAGAACTTTTTCATCAGCCCCTCAGCCATAGGGGAGCGCACAGCGTTATGATCACAGCAAAACAGGATAGATTGTGGAAGTGGAGATGACATCTTTACCCTCCGAAATGCAAAACGCAGATGAGCGTGAAAAGACGTCGGGCAGTTTGGTCATCGATATCGGCTTTGCCATTTAGCCGCTCCTGCAGGACACGCGCGCCTTCGTTATGGATACCACGCCGGGCCATGTCGATCGTTTCGATTTGGTTGGTTGGCAAAGTTTTTACAGCCTCAAAGTAGCTTTCACAAATTTGGAAGTAATCCTTTACCACCTGGCGAAAGGGGCCAAGCGATAAATGAAATTCGGTAGCTTTGGTTTTTGCTTCTGTCGACAGATCGAATACCAACCGGCGCTCTCTAATTGAGAGATTCAAATGGTAGGGGCCTTCTTGCGCAGATTTATCCTCACGCACTGGCAGTTTGAAACTATTTCCCTCTAGCAAATCAAAGATCGCCACTTTTCTCTCCTGATCTATCTCAGGAGTAGGCGGCGGTAAGTTGCGATCATCCAACTCAATTTTTGAAATATAGGACATTATTTATGGAGCTTATCCAACCGCGCCCTCACTGACAATCCGTGTGCTTGCAAGCCTTCTGAACTGGCTAAAATCTCTGCAGCAGGTCCAATCTCTGCTAATGAAGCAGGGGTCATTTTGGTCAGGGTGGTACGCTTGATAAAATCCAATACGGAAAGGCCTGAGGAAAAACGCGCCGATCGCGCCGTTGGCAACACATGATTTGGGCCACCAACGTAATCGCCAATGGCCTCTGGCGTCCAAGAACCTAGGAAGATCGCCCCCGCGTGGGTAATATCTGAGGCCATGGCATCCGGATCAACGACACATAATTCGAGGTGCTCAGGTGCAAGCCTATTGGACAGCACAGCTGCCTGCCCCATGTCATTAACGACAATGACTGCGCCAAAGTTGCGCCAGGACCGGCCTGCAATATCACGGCGTTTTAGAGTTTTTAGCTGAAGGTTAACCTCAGAAATCACTCTATCTCCAAATGCCGCGTCGTCAGTGATTAGGATTGACTGGGCACTTTCGTCATGCTCAGCTTGACTCAATAAATCTGTTGCAATCCATGCTGGATCATTGTCGGCGTCAGCTATTACTAAGATCTCAGAAGGGCCTGCGATCATGTCAATGCCCACCTTACCAAATACACGACGTTTTGCGGCAGCCACAAAGGCATTTCCAGGACCGGTGATTTTATCTACGGGTACGATGGTTTCGGTACCATAGGCCAAGGCTGCAATCGCTTGCGCGCCACCAATACGGTAAATTTCATCAACCCCAGCGATTTGCGCGGCCAAAAGAACAAGCGAGTTGGTCATGCCGTCAGGCGTAGGCACACAGATCGCAAGCCGCCCTACCCCGGCAACTTTCGCCGGAATAGCATTCATCAACACCGAAGATGGGTACGAAGCAAGCCCACCAGGGACATAAAGACCAGCGGCTGAAACCGGAGTCCAGCGCCAGCCAAGTGTCGCACCAGATGCGTCAACCCAGCTAGCATTCTCAGGCATTTGTCTTGCGTGGTAGGCTCGTATCCGTTCCGCAGCCAATTCCAAAGCTGCACGCTCTTCAGCAGGGACAGTTGCACAATGGGCTAGAATTTCTTCACGTGAAAACGCTAGTGTATCAGGGGTAAGATTAAATCGATCAAATTTCGATGTGAGTTCGATCACAGCCGCATCACCACGCGTGCGCACATCCGCTATAATCTCAGCCACGGCAGCATCTACATCCGGGCTATCTTCACGCTTTGCAGCCAGCAAAGCTTGAAATTGTACTTCAAAATCAGCCTGATTTATATTCAGAATTTGTGGCATCATATCCCCCAAGGTTGCTCTGACTTAGCGCGATGTTGCAGAACCCTCAAGCGGGTTCACGCTAGCTCAATCGTGATTTGGCATCATACCAGAGGGGGCTACGTAAGGCCGGGTGACATCGCGCAGAGAAGCCTCCAATGCCTCAACATTAAGCCGGATAGCGCCGTCACCCGCAAGCGTCACAATGCAATAGCCCATACCATCTGTATCGGCCTCAAAAGTAACGTTGAGGAGCGATAAAATCAAATCAGGATCTGCACGATCAAAGCCCTGGGTCTGGATGCTCTGAACATCTTCGAAGCTCAAAACAGCCTGCACACGCTCAGCGTAACCTAGTTGATTGGCCTCCCAGCGGAACCGGTTGACCAGAAGAGCAAAACGCCGTTCCTTTGGGCGCCAACTCATCTCGGACACCGGTAACACTGCGTCTTGCACCATGGTTGAGATAACCTGCAAATCGTCCACTTCGAAGGCAATCAAGCGCAGAGGCTTATCAACCGCATCTTCGAAGCGTGCGTCGCTCATTGCCCAGTGATCCGTTCAATTTTAGCACCACAGTTACCAAGCTTTTCTTCCACCCGCTCATAGCCGCGATCCAAGTGGTAGACACGGTTGACTAAGGTTTCACCCTCGGCACCTAGTCCAGCAAGAATTAATGATATCGAAGCCCGTAAATCAGTAGCCATTACCGGTGCTCCTTTGAGGCGTTTAACCCCAGTCACAGTGGCAACGCCGCCATTCACATCAATGTGTGCGCCCATACGTCCCAATTCAGGCGCATGCATAAAACGGTTTTCAAATATTTTTTCTTCTAGAACCGAGGTGCCAGTGGCTGTGCACAGAAGGGCCATCATCTGGGCCTGCAAGTCAGTAGGGAAACCAGGAAAAGGCTCAGTAGTCACGTTGATTGCTTTGATACCAGCATTGGAGCGCTTCACTTTCAAACCTCTTTCAGTCTGCTCTACAATAATCCCCACCTCATCCAATTTCTCACAAAAAGCCTCCAACAGGTCAATGCGTCCGCCCAAACATTCGATTTCACCACCAGTAAAGGCGGGGGCCAACATATAAGTGCCCAGTTCGATCCGATCAGTAACAACGGGGTGGGTGGCACCGTTCAATCTATCTACACCTTGAATTGTGATGCTTGAGGTCCCGTGCCCATCAATCTGAGCACCCATAGCTATCAGGCATTTTGCAAGATCCACGATCTCTGGCTCGCGTGCCGCATTGTTCAAAACAGTTGTGCCTTTTGCCAAGGTGGCGGCAAGTAGAGCGTTTTCAGTGGCTCCAACAGATACAAAAGGAAACTCAATAACAGCGCCATGTAATCCATGTGGTGCTTTAGCGTGAACATAGCCATCACGAAGTTCAATTACTGCGCCAAGGGCTTCCATAGCCTTAAGATGCAAATCAACCGGACGTGCGCCAATTGCACAACCACCCGGCAGCGATACAACCGCCTGACCTGCGCGGGCCAGCATTGGACCCAAGACAAGGATTGATGCCCGCATTTTGCGCACGATGTCATAGTCAGCAGTCAGGTTGTCAAGATTATGTGAGGACATCGTAAGAACTTTACCGTCCTGCATGGAGGTAACCTCAGCCCCCAAGCTTTCCAGTAAGGCGCTCATGGTTTTAATGTCAGACAACCGTGGTGCGTTGGTCAGAGTTAAAGGTTCCTCACTCAACAGGGTAGCCGGCATCAAGGTCAAGCAGGCATTTTTTGCGCCAGCGATTGGTATTTCTCCGCGCAACTCACCGCCGCCTGTTACCAAAATCGAATCCATTCAGCTGTCCTTTTTATCCACTCTATCGTTATCACTAGCCCGCGCTCTGGCCTGCGCCTTGCGGCGGCCCATATTTGCCTTTAGCGCCGCCTTCAACCTGGCTTCACGCGCAGATTGGACAAGCTCGGCGGATTTTTTCTGTTTGTCTGCCATTTTGTTGGCTTAACCGAAGCTTCGATCTGGGTCCAGCACAGGAACACTTTTGCAGTACGGGCGGGCGATATTATGCAAATTAGGCACATTCTTGGACTTGCGCCCGACCACAAGACTGTCTAAATCGCGCCATATATGCTGTGGTAGCTCAGTGGTAGAGCACACCCTTGGTAAGGGTGAGGTCGGGAGTTCGATCCTCCCTCACAGCACCATTAGCCCCCTGATTTACTAAATGTCTCTTGCCTAATTGAGCCGTCCATTCGACATTAAGCGTCGCCAAGTTTTAAATTTGGTTTAGGCTCCAGATCAGCCGTGATTCCCTGCTCAATATAATCCCAAGTAGCCATGGCGATCATTGCTGCGTTGTCGGTGGCCCATTTTTGCGGTGGCAAGCACAGAGTGACACCGGATTGCTTAGTGATATTTTGCATGCAAGCGCGCACCTGCGGGCTGGCCGCAACACCGCCCACCACTGCGAGCGTTGCGGGTTTCAACTCATTAATCCCCCTTAAAACCTTAGTTGAGAGCACATCCAAACAGGCATCCACAAAGGCGGCGGCCACGTCCTTCACATCAAATTCTGCATGCGTCTCAACATAGCGCGCCACGCTGGACTTCAGGCCAGAAAAGGAAAACTCATAGCCAGATTTGATCATCGGCCGTGGAAATTTTATGTTGGCTGTTCCGGCCGCCGCCATCCGATCTATCGCCGGTCCACCAGGCATACCAAGTCCAAGGGTGCGCGCCACTTTATCGTAGCACTCGCCCACAGAATCATCTCGGGTAATGCCAAGAAGTTCATATGAATATTGGTTTTTCAAATAAGCCAAGAGCGTGTGCCCGCCGGAGACAAGCAAAACCAATGCCGGATAGGCAAGGCGCTTTTCTTCGAGATCCACGCTGCGGATATGTCCGCGCAGGTGGTTCACTCCGTAAGTCGGGATATTCCACGCCATGCCAAGCGCCTGAGCGGTTGACAGGCCCACCAGCAAAGACCCCATCAGCCCAGGCCCACGCGTCACGCCAATGGCGCGCAAGTCGACGGGTGTCACCCCTGCCTTGGTCATCACTTTTTCGATCACGGGTAAGATTGCTTCCAAATGCGCTCGGCTGGCGAGTTCAGGATATACGCCACCAAATTCAGAATGTATTTCGTATTGAGAAACAGTTTCAATCGCGGCAACATTGCCTTGCGTATCTACTAAGGCCACCGAGGTATCATCGCAGGAGGTTTCAATCCCCAACACCAAATCACCCATGACAGACCGCCACCCATTTTGACAAATCAGCCACGGAAACTGCGCCTACTCGTTCTATGACTGCCAAGTTTTTACTGCAATTGATCAGTGTCGATGCGATGTCAGCGCCGGCCTCACCCGGGACAACTAGATCAGGGACTCCAGTCAACTGAGCCAAAACATCGGGAACCGTTTGCTGCGTAGGCGCGCCCGCTAAGTTCGCACTTGTGACTAAAAGCGGACCCACCTGTGCCAAAACCTCAAGCAGCAACGGTGAATTTGGAATACGAAACGCCACCTCATCACGGCCATGCAACCAATCTGGGCATTTGCGAGGATTAACTTGGGCAACAATAGTCAGCGCGCCGGGCACAAATGGGCTGCTCAATAATTTTTCTATCGCCAAGCTAATGATGACACCGAGATCAACCAGCTGCCCTGCATTGGCAAGCATTATCGGCAGGGCTTTAGTCCGATCCCGCGCTTTTAACGCATAGAGACGGTCAACCCCCAGCGTTTGGGTGGGCAAAACAGCAAGCCCAAACACCGTATCCGTCGGCAACATCACAACCCCGCCCGTATGCAGGCAAGTTATGACGTCGCACACCTTCAGAAGGTTTTCGCTCTGCATGGAATCAGTCATAGCTCATTCACCACAAGGTTTTCAGAAATAGGATAGACCCGTGTAGTACAAGCACCGCTATTGTATTTATTCAAAGCCACCGCCAAAAAAGAGGTCATAGAAGCTGAATTAGCGACTGGCACAGGCCAAGCCCCCTCTTTTGCTCCGACAGCCTCCACAAAAGAAAACTTTCCCGCAAAGCTAGCTGTATGTTGGTGACGACGCACAAATGACTGAACGGCGTCAACATCCACAAAGCTAAAGTCCGACAGGGCCCCTTGATCATATAGGGCCATATAATAGTTGGGCCGGGCAGCAGGGCGTATACATACAACCGCTTTTTGGGTTGATTGAGCCACGTGAAACCCGATCAATTCGAAGGCGTGGATCCCAATTACTGGGATTGTTTTGGCAAAGCCCAAGGCATTGGCAAAAGCCGCCGTTGTGCGCGTGGCACCCAGCCCACCAGGTCCGATGTCCACGAAAACACAACCTACATCACTAATCATTTTTCCACTGTGGGTGAAGGCAGCACTGACATAGGCTTCAACATTACGCGACCCGGCAAGATCTACATCCACGTTGCTATCAAACAACAAGTTATCGCCCTGGGCCAAACCAACCGACATTTGCCCTGCTGAATTTTGCAGAAGAAGAGAGATCATCGCCATGACACGTCATAGTCTTGTTGAAACCTATCCATCAGGCAATTTGACCTTCGCCCCTGGGCAGATATTTCAAAGCGCCGCCCGCCTTCTTTGCCTGACACGGGCAAAAGTGAAATCTGAAGGTAATCATTGAAAGCCGCCTCAATCCGAGAGCCCCATTCAATCAAGCAAATGGATGCTTCAATCTCCATTTCAAGGCCCAGGTTATGAAACTCCTGTGCATCAGCCAAGCGATATGCATCCACATGCAACACATCGCATCTCAGTGACTGGTATATATTGGCGATGGTATAGGTCGGACTTGAGATGTCATCATCGGTTTTAAGACTTTCGACCACGTGACGGACAAAGAACGTTTTCCCAGCGGCCAAGCCGCCATCCAATAGCACAACATCCCCAGGTTGAAGCAAAGGCGCCAAGCACTCTGCGATCCGAACCGTCACGGCTTCATTTGGTGCAATCACAATAAAGGGTACACGCACATCTGAGGCCTCTTTGGCAATAACGTCTGGGGAGCCGGGTACTGCTGTCACTATGTCTTTCCATAAATTTAGATAATGCTTGGCTTCCTTTTAGGGGCTGTCCCGCAGAAAAGGAAGCAGGCAAGGTTCATGGACACCCTCCTTACTGTGTCGCCGGATATGCCTAATCAAAATATTATTTGCACCAATGAATTAATGCCCTTGAAGCTTGGTCTAATAAGTCTATCTAACATCTCATGCGTTAAAATACGATTCTCAGAGAATATCGTCACTGAGGCAAGCATACGCTAGGACTATAATATCATGAAGGCATTAAAATTAATAAAAATACCCTTTCGGGGGTATCAAATAATCCTTGCCCAAGAAGATAGTCAGGTGGAGGAGTTCAGCTTGACCCTTCAAAAAACGAATGAAGGCTCTTTTGACAACACTCGTATTGAGCAATTAAATGGTAATACTGGTTCTGATCTAATAGATATGATGGAAAAAATGTCTCTTTTAATAGATGCTTCGGAACACGCAAAATAACAAAAAAGGCTTTAGATAGAATCGTCTATCCATAGCGTGTTCACATATGAAAATTCAGGTAACTAAACTAACATATTTTAGTTTTAAAAATTCCAAAAATAATCAACCTAAAATTAACCTAAAGTGGTTGGTAAAATAAGCGCTAAGACGAGATACATTAGTAACAGTAGCCGATATTATTAAAAAACTTGCGGCAATACTTCAGCTAAACATATTAGAAATGCAAAAACCCGGCTCAAAAGAGACGGCCATTGCGGGCGCTGGATTAAACTTTGGCTGAGCACCTTATGGGTACTAGAAGAAAGTCACTTTAATTAACTCTCAAGCTGCTCCCTCAAAAAGATATAGTACGTCGAGGCTATAATAATGGCAGTGCCTATTAGGAACTTCATAGTAATTATCTCACCAAATAATAATATGCCAACGCCCACTCCAAACGGGATGGATAAGTAGTGAAGGGGCGCGAGAGTGGAAGCCTCAGCGTGTACATGGCTCTGGGCAAGAAAGAATTGCTGGAAACTCGCTACTACGCCCAGGGCCACGAGAAAGTAAATGGAGTTGGAATTGGCGAGATTCATAATTGGATCAAAGCCACTCACAATATAGGTCAATACCCCAGCTAAAATCACGCCTGTGGAGTTGTACCAAATTGCAGTCGTAACTGATGGGTCACTCCGACCAAGTATCCTTAGATAGACAAACATTAGAGCAGCAAACAGCGCCCCGAGAAGCGCAAACACCACACCCCATAGATTAAGCTCTGGGGCTATTGGGAACAAGAGCACAAGAACTCCAATAAAACCCAATAAAACAGACGCTAGACGCTTCAATCCTACGTGCTCTTTCGCAATTACAACTGAGAGGGCCGTAATAAAAATTGGCATTGTCATCAAGAGGGCTGTCGCTAAGCTGATATCAATTTTAGAGATCGCCAAAAACCACGTGATTAGGCCCATAAAACCAAAGCCCGTTCTCAAAACTAAACCCCTAATGTTTTTAATCTTTAGGAAGTCAGGTCCCCTAGTATAAATTGCGTAAGCAAATAGTAATGGCAGGCAAAATAGGTACCTAAAAAAGAGAATTAGAAATATAGAAAAATCGGGCTGAAGGGTTTTCACTATGCTTGCCAGCAAGAACGTGGTGGAGATTTCTCCAATTAGGTAGAGCGCGCCTAATTTATTATTTTTCTGATTGGAATTAAGCATCAAGCAACACATTTCTAAATTTTGATTTAACTGGGGACATTACGTGCCGTACGTATGAACGTTCAATGTCAGACATATCTTAGAAAGATTAAATTCCAATATTTTATTATGGAATATAGGTCCTAGTATGCAAATATCTAAAGGTCCCAGTTGATCTTGTCACATCAATTCAGACTGGAATATCCTGCGATCCATTTGTTTAACATCACCTATCACTGGTCTAAAATCCATTTGAGCAAGTATGTCGTTCTCCAAATCTATACCTGGCGCAATCTCAATTAGCGCCAACCCTTCCGGCCGTAATTCAAAAACACATCGCTCAGTTACATAAAGAATAGGCGTACTTTGGGATACTGCACGTTGGCCGGAAAAGGTCACTTGCTGCACCGCCCTAATAAACTTGGTAGAACTGCCCTCCTTCAAGATCACAAGTTTGCCATCCTCTATGCTCGTCTTTAATCCCCCAGCTGTAAAAGTACCGCAAAAAATTACCTTCTGGGCACTTTGGCTGATGTTGATAAATCCGCCCGCACCCGGCAACCTTGATCCAAACCGAGAGACGTTTACGTCGCCCATTATGCTAATCTCAGCCATACCTAGAACTGCCAGCGCCAACCCACCCCCATCGTAAAAATCAAATTGCTGACTTTGTGTGATGATAACATCTGTGTTAACCGCTGTTCCAAAATCCAGTCCTGATGAAGGCTGGCCACCGATAACCCCTGGCTCTGCAGTAAGGGTTACGGCTTCGAGCCAATTCTGTTCACTTGCGACCATCGCAACACCTTCAGGTACACCAATTCCTAAATTGACCACACCGCCATCAAATGGAAGTTCCAATGCAGTACGGCGCGCAATGACCTTTCTTGCATCCAACGGAGTAATTTCAATTTTCTTGGATGGGGCCCTGTCTTGCCCATCCAGATATGGCGAATAAACGGTCCCATACGTTTGCACATGGTTTTCAGGCTTAGCTAAAACAATTGCATCGATCATTGCGCTCGGCACTTCAACCATACGGGGGCTAAGTGTTTTTGCAGGAACGATCCTTTCAACTTGAGCAATCACGACACCTCCAGAATTTTTTGCCGCCATTGCCTGAGACAGATTGTCAATCCGAAGTGCTTCTCTCTCCATCGAAATGTTGCCATCAGCATCTGCTGAAGTTCCACGAATGATTGCAACATCAACTTTATGGGTCTTATAGAATAACATCTCTTCGCCAGAAATCGTAACAACCTCCACGAGATCTTCAATTGTCTGCTTATTAATTTTACCGCCCTCTATCCGTGGATCTACAAATGTATCAATTCCAACCCGCGTCAGAGTTCCCGGCTTACCCGCAGCAATGTCTCGGTACATATGGCTAATTACACCTTGAGGAAAATTGTAGGCTTGAATTTCCCCACTCGTAGCCAACTTTCCTAGCTTCGGCGCCAAACCATAATGCCCACCAATGGTTCGGCGTAACATGCCAGCATGCGCCAACCTGTTCAAACCACGGTCTTTACCATCCCCCGGTGCAGCCGCGAACAGTAATGTTAAATCAGTCGGCTTAGAGTGTTCTTTAAAACGATTTTCCAGGGCTAACAAAATTTCGTCGGGGACACCGACCCCAACAAAGCCAGCAATGGTTACCGTATCACCACAATTAATAAGTTCAGCTGCAGCTTGGGCCGTAATTTGTTTTTTGATCATACTTTTTTCCACACACTACACTCAATCAATATGCAATCGACTGAAACAAATTGGACGTTAAAAACGCGCGTTGCACCTCACGAGATGCCCCTCTTGAAGTTGAGTGTAATAACGATTTCTTCAAATAGCTACGTCAAGTACCATCAATTATTGTAGTACTTCGTGACCAAGCGCTCTACTCAGTATTCCCGTGTCACAATAGTGCTTGTAATGTGTCATCTTGCTGCCATTGGATGTCCAAAAATGGGCAGTTTCAAAATCAATTTTCTCACCAGACTTTGCTATTTCTGCACGATAAAAACCCTTAACAACCAAATGAGTGTCATCAATTGGTACAAATTCTTGTGCATGGACTTCAAAACTCTCAAACAAAGGGCCAAGCTTTTCAAAGAACGCTTTTGAGGCTTCCAGCCCGTCCTGGTTTCCACCGAACGGGAACCCTGGCATAATCCCAAATTGAAAGTCATCTGATAATACTTCTCCCAGCTCGCCTTCCCCATTTACAATTTCATAAAACCCTTTCGCCAGTTCAGATATATTTTTCGTTAAGTTTTCTCCTCTATTTCTGATTTCTAAATATCAAGCGCTTTATCTCTTTTTAACCCAGCAAATTATCTAACAAAAGAGTTCCATTCATATTTTTTATTACGAGAAGAGCCTTTTAAAATTCTTTAGCCACCATTGTCTTTATTCCTTTTTAGTAGTCATAAATTACTCAAAGTGCCCAAAATTTAGTTTTTTATTAACAAAAAAAGCGCACCTACCGTAAGAAAGATACCAGGAAAAACTAGATGGCTCGGCAGTCCATTTCCAAGTATGATTTCCCAAACAATCACCCAGACTGGCGTCAAGTAAGTGTAAGCCATTACCTTAGCTGACGGAAGGCGGAGGGCTGCAAACTGAATAAGTACAAAGCTAGCTGCGGTTGCAAACACTACAAGGTATCCTAACGTTACCCAAAAAATTATTGGCAAAGACGCCCAATTCGTAGCACGAATATCGTTGAAACCAAATATGATAAGAAAAATAGACCCTGCTAACAAAGTACCAAAAACAAAATTTATTGCACTTTCGCCACGATTCATTTTTGATACCATAGGTGTATAAATTCCATGAATTGCACACCCAATTAAATATACAAACTCGCCTCGACCAAGATTCATTTTAGTCAATTGTGAAAAATCACCGCGAAATAGTACCGCATAGGCGCCGACAGCCGCTAGTGCTAAAGCAATAGCCATTCTGATAGTCATTACCTGTCGCAATAAAATATAACCAAATATTCCTGCAAATAGGGGAATAAGTGTAAAAATTGCAGCAGCTGATACAGGTTCAGCAGTTTTAAGTCCCTCAAACATCGTTAAGAAAATAAGAAGCGAGTAAACCACCCAAAACCAGATAGCGCCAAGGAGCCCGAAAATGACAGCGCCTGATGCCAGGTCCGGCAAAGGCTACTATCCCCATGAGCACTGTCGCCATTGAGAATCGTATCGCATTTATCGCAGATGGAGCTATCTCATTAGCAACAATACTTCCCAAACTAAACGAACCGGCAACAAGCAACGAGTAGACCAGCATGGCAAGATGGCCCTGCAAATATGGCGCCCACAAAAAAATCGAAGTACCAAAACTGGACGTACGTTTAATTGTGGGGCTCCCTGGCTTTACGCGTTCCAAATAGTCTACGAAACCACCCTTTTAAAGATCTAATTATCAACCCAAAACTGGAAATTGGTGCAGCTGTTCCATGTGAAGTGGCGATCACACTCGGCTCGTCGGATTGACTGGAATTATTATTTACATTTAGCGCTGCCTCAGTATTTTTGACAAAATCAGAAACTAAAATATTCGCAATATCTTCGATTATTCCCGTGCGTCCAATCTGTGCAATAGCGCCTGACAATTGAACCTCAACGTCCACAGAAATTGTGGTCAGCGGGCCGTTATCGCTCAAATGGCAGACCATCTCCATTTTGCCTCGACTAGATCCCTTTTTATCGACACCTTTTCCCGACATTTTAATGATATAGTCAGCGTCATCATATAAGACTTCCGCTGCTCCAGAAAAATTAGATTGGAAGGGGCCCACCGACATAGAAATTTTTCCCTGATGCTTGCCATCTTCGTTTTGACCTAAATATTCCGCGCCCGGCAAGCAAAGCGCCACCCCAGGAATATCTTTAAAGAACTCCCAAACATCCGTTCGCGAACATTTAACTTCAAACTCCTGTTTCAAATTCATTTCGGTGGTCCTTTTTGTCAGTTTCAACTTTAGACGGTCCTGTATTGCACTCCAATAGTAATTTTAAAAAATCAACGTGCCCATCTGATACTTTCGTGACTAAATTAGTTTCGTTCTTCACGTACGAACGGTTTCCCAAGCGCGCCGGGTGCCCCACTGGAGTTTTTGCCAAGCGAGGCCCAGACCATGACAGTTAACGTTGCTACATATGGCAACATCAAAACAAAATACTGTGGCACCTGTAAGCCAACAGCTGCGATGCGGGGTATCAGCGCCTCAACACAGCCAAATAAAGCCGCACCAGCAAGTGCGGGCCAGAACCGCCAACGGGCAAAGATCACGAGAGCAATAGCGATCCAACCCCGGCCTCCAGACATGCCGTCAACCCAAATTTTTGAAACTACGACCGACATATACGCACCGGCTAAGCCAACCAACATGCAACCAATAAAAACAGCAAAATAACGATTCATAACGACAGAAACTCCAGCAGCATCAGCCGCTTCAGGGTTTTCGCCTACAGCTCGAATTCGCAATCCCTGTTCCGTCCGTTCAAAGGCAAATGCAACTACAATGAAGATCAAGATTGTTATGTAAACGACTATGTCCTGGTCAAACAAAAGCCTGCCAACCAATGGAATGTCTGCAAGCGGCCCAAAATCAATTTTTCCAATACCCTCAAAAGCCTTGTTGGTCCAATTCATTTTGGTTGAAACAAGCGTGGTAAAACCTTGTGCAAAAAACACCATGGTTAACCCAGAAATAACCTGATTGACCCTTAGGGTGATTACCAAAAATCCAAATAGTAAGGACAGCGTCCCTGCAGATAACGCCGCAAGAACTAAGGATAGATGAGGAGAGCCTGTTACCAAAGTAGCACCTGCTCCTATCATCGCCCCCACCAGCATAAAACCTTCTGCACCAAGATTTAAAACCCCAGATCGTTCACAGATAATCAAACCCAAAGTAGCAAGCGCAAATGGAACAGCAAATTGAGGCACTACGGAAACCCAATTAACAAAAAAATCCATATCTTTTCTCTCTACTTTACTAGGCGTATGCGATGATGAATGAAAAATTCAGAGGCCGCGACACAAATCACAATTGTGGCTTGAATAAGCTGTATCATTGAGAACGGTATCTGGTAAAATACTTGGAGTGTTTGCCCTGCAACCATGAGAATTGCCATCATAACCGAAAACAGTACCACCAATAGCGGGTTATTTCGCGCCAGAAATCCGATTAGTATACCCAAGAAGCCATAGCCAACAAAAAAGCTTTGTGTCAGGCGGCTGTCAATGCTTGCACTAATAGTGAAGCCAGCAATTCCAGATAGTGCACCCGATGCAAGCGCCGCGCAGGCCACCAGGACACCAACATTAATACCAATACTTTTTGCCATTTTTGAATTGGAATATACAAACTTTAGCACAAAGCCAAAACGGCTGACAGCAAGTACCCATACAAAGATAATTACTAGTGCCAATGCCAACAGAATTGAGACGTTGAAATCCAGCCCAGCCAGCTTAGGTAGTCGCTCAAATTGATCATAGATCTTTGAATTGGGGAATGATGTAATAGGATCCTTCCAGGATCCAAAAAGCAAATGTAATAAAAAGTTAAATGCGATGTAGTTTAACAACAAAGTGCTAATAATTTCATTTACTTGTAATTTTAGCCTCAAGACCATCGGTAAAGCAATCCAGGCCATTCCAAAGAGCGCAGCAACCAGACCCATCAGTAAAACTCTAAACCCATCTGGCCCAATATCATAATTGGCAATTAGGGTCGCACCAATGGCACCAAAAATAACCTGGCCTTCAATCCCAATATTCCAAAAGCGGGCTTTAAATCCTATCGCCGCAGACAAGCCAA
The DNA here is from genome assembly GCA_905182195.1 of Alphaproteobacteria bacterium UBA4588. Classification (GTDB taxonomy): domain Bacteria; phylum Pseudomonadota; class Alphaproteobacteria; order Rhodobacterales; family Rhodobacteraceae; genus Planktomarina. The sequence goes on along the minus strand of CAJJAW010000004.1, from coordinate 30,206 downwards.
CAATGACTAATGGGGCCGAAAGTAACAGTACTGCATTAATATTCCGGCTACTGGTAAAAATCGAAATTATAAACTCGTTCAATAAGTCAGACACCCCTACCCCAGCCACTACAAGCATCAAAGCTGACAAGAACAAGCCTAACAGTAGTCCTCCAAAGATTAAGACCGCCTGCTGCCACGCCAGCATATGATCCCGTACTTCAAGGTTGAACCGTTGAAATAGATTTCGTTGATTTTTAACAGTACTTTCAACCATGTCCCGTCATACTCTTACCTATTTCATTTCGGTTTGCAGGCGCATCAAATTCAGCGACGATTGCGCCACCACTCATGACCCCTATACGATCAGACATTAATAGAATCTCATCTAAATCTTCACTGATCAAAACAACTGCACCACCCCGATCTCGGGCTTTTAATAAGTATTCATGGACGGCTGAAGAGGCGCGGACATCTAGTCCCCGACAAGGCGAATGGGCGACTACAATGGATGGCTCACGAGAAAATTCTCGAGCGATTACGAGTTTTTGAGCATTGCCCCCAGACAAAAGGCCAGCTTTTTGATTTAGAGTGCGAACTCCACGCACGTCATAAGCTTCGATGGCCAACTCAGTAGCTTCATGAATAAGTTTGTGCTTAACCTTAATATAACTACCAAACTCTCCAGCCAACACACCACTAATCGAAAAATTTTCTGCAATATTAAGACCGTAAGCTAGCCCGTATGTTTCTCTATCGGAGTGAATACAAACGATACCCAAATCTCTTAATTCAATTGGCGTCGCATTTTCAACACGCCCAACGTCATTAAGTTCGATGCTGCCTGTATCAATTTTTCTTAAACCACTTAAGATTGCAACTAGCTCATTCTGGCCATTGCCACCGATGCCAGCAATTCCATAAATCTCACCTGATCTCACCTGAAAACTGAGATCAGTGATAGCATTAACCCCATTATTTCGCTTCATAGAAATCTCATTAAGAGTTATTTTAGGATCACCAATATTTTTAGAACGATTTACACTTTCAACGACGGTTTCACCCACGATCAATGTGGTTAATTCAGTTACATCTAGTTGGTTTGGTAAAACTGTATTAATTGTTTTCCCTCCACGCATCACAGTAATCCGATCAGCAAAACTAAACGCTTCTCGCAATTTATGAGTTACAAAGACAACACTGCACCCAGTAGCAGCAAGGCTCCGCATCGCTGTAAACATATTCTCAGCTTCCATGTCAGTCAAAACTGCCGTGGGTTCATCCAGAATGATGATCCGCGCATCAGCAGTTAGTATTTTTAAAATTTCGACACGCTGTTGTTCAGATATAGACAATTGCTCAACCGGGAGATCTAGATCAACCTCGAAGCCAATAATCTTTGAAATTTCAGTAGCCTTTTGGCGTATTCGATTTAGTGATGTCCGGTAAGGGCCACTACCGTTTTCAAGTTGGATGTTCTCCAATGCCGAAAATGGTTTCACTAATTTGTAGTGCTGATGCACCATACCAATCCCTAAGGCATGCGCCTCACGGGGGTTGGAAATCCAGACGGGCTCACCTTCATGCAACCTTTCCCCGGAATCCGCCGCGTACAAGCCACAAACAATATTCATTAACGTGGATTTTCCGGCGCCGTTCTCTCCTAACAGGGCATGAACTTCACCTCTTTTTAGATTAAAATTGACATCATCAAGCGCAGTAAATGTGCCAAAAGTCTTAACAATATTACGAAGCTCAAGTACGAATCCGGCAGTATTTTTTACCGCCGGATCCAATTGGCCTACTACTGAGGTCGGCGGCATTACTGGCTCGTTACACCCGCAACAAACCAGTCCATGGCCCAAATATCTCCATCGCCCAGCACCTCACCAGCCGCAACGCGCACCGTACCATCAGCATCAATAATTGGTCCAGCATATACATGTTTGCCAGCTATTATTGCGTCCCTTTCAGCCATAACTTGAGCCTTTAGATCATCACTGACAGCCGAACCAAAGCCAACCGCATCAGTTCCACCATCTTTAATTGACAAAAATGCTCCCCAAGGATTTGGCTCCCAGTCACCAGCAACAATCTTATTAATTTCTGGCACAAGATACTCTTCCCAAACCCAGGCAGATGAACACTGTGTAGCACTACTGAATTCTGAGAAATCTCTATGGTGACCTGTTCCATAGACGCCCTTTTCCTCTGCCACAATCTGCGGAGTTGGCGTATCAACATGTTGGCCGATAACATCAATACCCTGCTCGATCAGAGCTTCTGCTGCTGCACGCTCTTTTACCGGATCATTCCAGGCACCTGTAAAGACAACAGTTAGCTGTGCATTCGGGTTCACCTTACGCGCTCCAAGTAAATAAGCGTTAACGGTCCAGTTAACCAATCCAAACGGATTGGCCCCGACAAAACCAATCTTGTTAGTTTTGGTCAAACCCCCAGCTACCATACCACAAAGATATTGGCTTTCGTACGTTCTACCATAAAAAGATTGAAGGTTAGCGGAGTTGGTCGTCCCTGCTGGGTTCAAGAATGCAACATCTGGGTGTTCACCAGCCAATTCAAGAAAAGTATCAGAATAACCGAATGCTGAACCAATTATAATATTGTGGCCACGATCGATAAGCAGCTCAACTGCCGGTCTAATCGCTGTTGCATTCTCAGGAATATTTTGTACCACAGGGATTTTTAATCCTAATTCGGCTTCAACCCTCAGGCGAGCTTCGTCCAGAGCTTGAGACCACCCCCCATCATTTGTTTGTGAAAATATGACCAGTGCCGGATTGGGCTTGCCGCCCAACTTAAAGCCTTCCGACATCGCCACGCTACCAGTGAATAGGCTGGCCAAAAATGCGATAAACATTAGTTTCTTTGTCATAATTATTCCTCCTTTTTTAATAATAAGCCAGGTCTTTCCCAGCTATTAAGTATTGGTTGGACGTCACGTTCTGTATTTCAGCTCGACGTCTTGAAAAGCCCCTCATGTATCATGCTGGGCGTAATGGGTGTTTGTCTAAATACGGCATTGGACTTGTGTTTCATTGCATCTTGAATGCCGGAGGCGACCGTTGCACCCACCGCTATGCAGCCGGCTTCACCTACACCTTTGACCCCAAGTGGATTATTGGGTGCCGGAGTTTCTAAATGGTGAATTTCAATGGATGGAATTTCAGTAGCGTATGGAATTAGAAAATCGACAAAACTAGCGTTAATGGGGTTTCCATCTTCATCAAATTCAATTTTCTCGTACAGCGCTCCGGCAATTCCCTGAGCAAACCCTCCTAAAACCTGGCCTTCGACAATGGTTGGGTTTATCATGTTACCACAGTCATGGATGCAAACATATTTATGGAAGTCGACCTTGCATGTCACCGGATCTATTTCGACGATTGCAGCATGAACGCCATAGGCCCATGTTGCACAATCAGGACTAAAAAAATCAGTGTCCTCTAATCCTGGCTGCTGACCTTCGGCCAACGCAGGCCCGTCATGTCGACTGGCTGGTGCAAACTGGGTTGCGGCTTTTGCCGCCTCATTAAATGCATAACGTAAAGGATTGGTAGCAGTCGCCACAGCAGAGAGAGCAACTTTCCGATTGGTGCCAGCGACTAAAGCATAGCCATCTTCCAACTCAATTTCGGAAAGATCTGCCTCGAGCATATTTGCTGCTGCCTCGATAATTTTCTTGCGGACCTTGATTGCGGTTTTGTGAATCGCATTGCCAGAACACACCGCAGCACGGCTGGCAAACGTAGCTACACCCCAGTCAAAAGCACCTGAATCGCCCTCAACTACGATCACATCTTCAACAGCAATGCCCAGTTGATCCGACACAATCTGAGCAAAAACAGTTTCATGACCTTGCCCTTGAGACGTTAGTCCAGTATTCACATAAGCCTTTCCAGTGATCGGATGGATCTTAATGTGTCCGCCCTCATAGGGGCCAAGTCCGGTACCCTCCACATAAAATGCAAGCCCCATTCCCAAATACCGGCCCTCAGCCTGGGCAGCTTTTTGTTTTTCAGCAAAACCATCCCAACCAATTTTTGCCCGAACCATTTCCAAAGCTTTAGTATATTGCCCGCTGTCTTGAATAACCTTCAATCCATCTGCAAAAATCAACCCATCCCGTTCGTATGGAAATTCATCATCTGCAATAAGATTAATCCGCCGGATTTCCATACGATCCATACCCAACTCATCTGCTAGTTGATCTATAGCGCGCTCGATAGCAAAACATGCGTGTGGGCGGCCGCAGCCACGATATGGGCTAACCGGAGTAGCAGGGGTATAAATAGCTTTGAAGGAAACCTCGATATTTGGAATTCTGTACGGGCCAGCAATTGATGTTGATGCAACTTGCGGCACCGCAATTCCGTAAGGAATAAAAGCGCCGGTATCGTGCAAGAAATTATCACGTAAAGCAATAATTTCTCCAGTCTTTTTGGCAAACAATTCCATGTGATGAATCTGTGTGCGTTCCTGATTAGACCCGATAAAATTCTCCCTACGGTCTTCTATATATTTGACAGGCCTACCTAGTGTCATTGCAGCCAGAGGCACCAACACTTCATCAGAATGTGGAAACATAATTTTTTGACCGAACCCACCACCTACGTTTGGAGCTATTACACGTACTTTGTCTTCGTCTAACCCAAACAAAGACGCAATTCCCCCACGGACTGCTAGCGGAGCTTGTGTCCCATCCCACACTGTAAGTTGACCCGAAACATGATCAAATTGTGCCGCAACCGCACGCGCTTCCAACGCCGAAGCCGTTGACCGGTCGACGCGCACTGTAATACGGGTAACATGGTCAGCGTCTTGCATTGCAGCGGAAGGGTCTCCTGATATTTGCGTAAAATCAGCAGCCACATTATTTGGATGGGTGTCATGTACCAACGGTGCACCGTCCATGGCCGCCGCTTCCAGGCCCATCTCCACTTCCAGCGGGTCATAATCAATATCAATCAACAGCAGTGCATCTTCAGCAATATATCTGTTGATGGCAACCACCATTACCACCGGCTGACCAACATAATAAACGTCGTCGCGCGCCAATGGCCGCGCGGTCCGCGCATCCGTCATACAATCATGAGGGATCAATAATGGCAGTTCCTGATCCAAGTGGCCGATATCGTCACAAGTATAAACCGCAATGACTCCCTCGAGTTCAACTGCTTCAGTAACATCTATCTCAAGTATTTTAGCCCGTGCAAACGGGCTGCGAACGAATGCTGCATGTAGAGCACCATGCAAAGGTATATCGTCAGTGAAGCAACCCTCGCCCCTCAAAAGCTCTGGATCAGCGTTTCGTTTAACTCTTGCTCCAAATTGACGCGTCGACATATTTATCTCCTTAACCTTTACCCAGTTGCTTTGCAGCTTGGCGAACAGCTGAGACGATGTTTGCATAGCCAGTACAGCGGCACAGATTACCGGAGATAATCTCACGGATTCCGTCGTCAGAAAGGTCCAATTTTTCATTAGAGTTAAAATACGACCTAATATTCATGATCATGCCTGGCGTACAAAAGCCACACTGCAGGCCGTGGCAATCTTCAAACGCTTGCTGCAGTACACTAAGCGTTCCATCGTCCTCAGCTTCCGATTCTATTGTGTGAATCTCAGCACCGTCAGCCTGGACGGCAAACGTTAAGCAAGACCGGACGGCCTGCCCGTTCAACAAGATTGTACAAGCTCCACAAACTCCGTGCTCACAACCTACATGGGTGCCAGTAAGACCAATTTCATGTCGAAGAAAATCCGCCAAGTGAAGCCTGGTAGAAACTGATCTACTAATCTCTAATCCATTTACCTTAAAAGTTATCATATTTTTTGAATCAGTAGATTCGTTTGGTATTATTTTCTGGATATTCGGCTTATATTTCATATTACCATTCCCTCTTCTGCTTTGGCCGCTTGGGCAATGACATCCTTAATTAAGCCAGTTAAAAGGTGGCGCCGATAAGCGTTGGTTGCAGAAGTATCATCAGGAGTAGACACTGATTCAGCTGCAACACTTGCAGCCTTTTCTAGTAACCTCTCACTTAAAATATTTCCAATTAGTACGTGCTCAACATCAAGCAGCCGCTTTGGCGTTGAGGCTATTCCAGATGCGGCCAAACGCGCTGTCACAACACGGCCACCGCTGTCCGTTCTAATCAGTGCACCAGTCCCAGCGAGCATATAATCTCCATTACGACGAGCAAACTCTCGAAAGTGAGATCCCGTGCCCTCAGGGGGTAATAGGAAAATGGGCACTTACAATCATTTCATCTGCTGCTCGCGTGGTAGTCATGTGAAACTTAAAAAAATCCTCAGCTAGGATTTTTCTGGTACCCTCTGGCCCAACCGCAGTTACGTATCCACCTGTCAATGTTAGCATCATTGGCATCTCTGCCGCCGCGTCCGCGTGGCATATGCTGCCCACTATGGTGCCGCGGTGGCGGATGGGCACATGGGCCACATTGCCTAACGCTTGGCGAAGGACGGGCAGCTCTGCGAAAACTTCATCGCTTAACTCAAGATCACGATGGCGGACGTTAGCCCCAACAACAACTTCATCACCCTCAATGAGAATTGAGCTCAACCCGGTTATTTTACCTATATCGATAAGCATCTCAGGTGACGCTAGCCTAAAGTTCATTGCCGGAACGAGGCTCTGCCCACCCGCAAGGATTAAAGCACCTGGATTTTCAGCCAATTGGTGAATTGCGTCCTCCACAGAAGTCGCTACATGATATCTAAAAAACGGTGGTTTCAAAATTTCCTCCCAATTCTTCGTTTTCTTCGGGTCGCCTATGATTCGATCAATCACCATGCCATCAGGTTACTCAATTATATCCACAAATAGGATTGAGTGTCTACAATGCGGATAATTTAACCAACTTAAATCTTGTCACATTCCTTTCAATGTTTTTGAGTTGGATCAGATTGTGCTAAATCTCTTATTACTGGCAACGGTTTGCGAAATATTTTTTTATTAGCCTGCTCAAGCCACTCAATTATAACCGTTTCACTTGAAACGATCTGGCAAGAACATTGACTCATATTTGAAAACCCGGGAGATTTGACTAAGTTTCGAGGTGAACCAACAGCGTCTTCAACCGTAATCAGGTTGTATCCTAAGTCCATTAGGCCGAATACGGTCCGAAGAACGCAGACATGAGCTTCGGCTCCTGTCACAATAACATTAGGTCTATTTTTCAGATTTATTAGTGCAGGAAGTTCTGGCACACTGGCTGCATTCTTCAATAAGGGAAGGCTCAAATCTCTCATAACGTAACTACTTGAGCAGTTTTTGTAATATTTGGAGTAATTGGTTTCTTTAGTGAAAAACCTAATTCCGATTCAACAAAAGCCGCTATACTAAGAAGCTTAGCATCGGCGTGTGATGCGCATACTATTTGCAGTCCAACCGGAAGCCCATCTTGTGTGATGCCGGCTGGGATCGAAATAGATGGGCATCCAGTAAGCGTGATCGCATAGCTAACAGCCATCCACTCAAGATAATTATCAAATTTAATCCCATCACAAGCCGAGACGTAGTCTTGTGTCAACGGATAAGGTGGGACAATCGACGTTGGAAGAATCAGGGCGTCATATTGTTGGAGGAACTCTAGGATGTTTCTTCTAATACGAAGCCGTTGCCGTTCTGCTCTAATTATCACATCTGAGGTTAGATTTTGGCCCTCTTCAATGTTCCAAATCACATCAGGCTTTAATACATCTCTATGCTCTGGCAGCAAATGTCCCCAAGCCGTTGCAAATTGCAACGCTCGTAAAGTACGGAACGCCTCGTGAGTACCAGACATATCAGGGTTAGCCTCAACAACATCGACGCCACTCGCAGCCAGTTTTTTGGCCGCGTTAGTCACAACAATGCGAACGGACGGGTCCACCGGACTTAACCCCAAATCTAGGCTGAACCCAACTCGTATCGGTCTCTTAGGTGCGTGTGCAGCGACTGAAAACATTCCTGACGCTACTGTAGTCGAAAATGGGTCAGCAACATCAGCGCCAGCCATTGCATCAAGAAATAGCCCGCAATCCGCTACTGTACGAGCAATTGGCCCCGAAACAGAAAGTGTTTGAAATGGCACATTGTTTGGGCCTTGCGGAACAACACCAATACTTGGGCGTAGTCCGACTACATTATTAAAACCCGCTGGGTTTCTAAGAGAGCACGCGAAGTCCGTCCCTTGAGCCAACCAAGCCATGCCCGTTGCAACAGAAACCGCCGCGCCACCTGACGAGCCTCCCGCTGACATAGACGTATTCCAGGGATTTCGGGTAGCGCCAAAAACCTTGTTATACGTGTTGGCTCCCGCCTCAAACTCTGGCGTGTTTGACTTCGCATAAACCAACCCACCATTGCTTTCAATTTTGAGTACAACCGCGTCAGATTGTTCAGGCACATAATCTCTAAACACCCATGATCCATAAGTTGTACGTACCCCTTGAACCGGAATGGAGTCCTTTATCACAACGGGTAACCCCGCTAGCGGGCTGTGAAACGCCTGATCCGTTAAATCCATCTTTTTTGCACGATCGTAGGCGCGATCAAAACACAGAGTAGGTAATGCGTTTACGATGGGGTTCACTTCTGTAACCCTCCGCTCTAAACATTCCAGTACATCTACCGGTGACAGCGCACCTTTACCAAGAAAATCAATAACTTCTGCCGCACTAAGCTGCCAAATTTCATCACTGGCTTCTGTAGCTTCCAAGCTCATTTTTCAGAACCCAAGCTCAGAGCCCCTAACAAGTTACGATCCAAAGTTGGATTAAACAGGTTTTCCATTCGCCCAAACACACCCTTATTTTTTCTGACCTGAATTGCGTTCTTCGTAAGATGGCTGAATATTATTCATCAGTTCTTCTAAAGCATCCACTGTAACCTTAATAAACGCTTTACCAGATTCTGCGCTTGCTACATGTGGGTTGCCAAAAATCGCCGCATGACCTTTTGCAGGGCGTGGGCGGCGGCCATAAGTTCGAACTGGCACCATCGGTGCAACCAGATCCCAACCGACCAGTGGCGCATAAACACCTTTTAAGCGGTCCATATGAACCAATTCAGGGCGGACCGCTAATTGAAACGAAGTCTCGTATTCGCCAGCATGGCCCATACCCCCGACCTCTGACTTGCGCAAAGCATGCACAGCAAGGGCACCAGGTTCCCAATAGCTAAGCGCGGTGACTACAAAACTTTTTTCCTCATCCAAATCATCCTGCAAACGCCGTGCAACAGCGTCATTAGCTGTGCCATTTGGTCTATTCCCATTTAGTATCAAAATTTTTCTAAAGCCAGATTTTACCAAAGCAGATCCCACCTCATATACCAAATCTTGATACAAAGGGATCGATAATGAAATTGTGCCAGGGAAATTTTCAAATGTTTTCGATATTCCGTAATTTATGGTAGGTGCCACCACCGCGCCTATACGCTTAGCCAACAACAACGCGATATGTCCCGCTTGATGCGTATCTGTATCAGTAGGCATGTGCGGGCCATGCGCCTCCGTTGCACCAGTCGGAATAATCACAAGTCGATCTTGGCTGATCGCCTCCCCTACCTCATTCTGGGTCATCCGTTCCATTCTAACTTCAGCAGTCATTTCATTCTCCAAATTTGGTCTTCTGCTAGAAAAAAAAGCGGGCCGCTAGACGCGTCCCGCAGATGGCAAAGTTCGCCATCAGTTTAATGTAGCCGGGAGTGGGACCACAAATTTCATCATTTTGGGTAACTTTTGCTTGGAAATGCCAACCAGCCCTCATCAGGATCGCTCCAGCCCTCAGGGTAGGTTATCGCGCCACTTTTCTTGTAGGCGGCAAATCCAGGGCCACGATCATACAACGGCAATGGACCACGTGTACTCAGAATTTTTGTACGAAGGGCCTTTGTTGCTTCTTTGTCGACGTCAAAAACGTACCCATCTTTTTTGACAACGACACCATAATCTGCGCTAGCAGCATCCTCTGACACCAGGCCCGTTGTCACATCATAGGCAACCATGTCGGCTTCGCGTTTCAGTGGATCACCCCAACCACCGCCACCAGTAGTAACTATACGGACGATTTCACCTGCCTCGACAATAACATTATCAGACATTCCCGAGATCTGCTGTTTACTACCGTCTGAACGCTCAACCGACGCCTTATACACGTCACTTGCTTTACCGCCATTGATGCCAACACAGGAAAGTTCCGAACGATCAGCATTTGAAATTATTGTTGAATTATTCAGGCTGCGAACCCGTTTGTCGTAACCAAAACCACCCCGACGAAATCCAGCGCCAGCTGAATCCTGCGCCAGGCCAAGTTGTTCAATCCGAATTGGAAATCGAGTTTCAGAAAACTCTACCGGTAGGTTGCGCGAGTTAGGCACTATGTGAACTACATCACTGCCGTCTGCCCAAGGCCGTCCCGGCGCACCCCCACCAAGAACTTCCCTGAACAAAAAGAAATCTTTTTGCGTTTTTCCACCATGCATACCCCAAATACGAATGGTCTCATGATCTGCTGGAATATGGCCCTTAGTTGCTTTAGCCAAAACGCCAGCGAAAGCGCCAAGAACCCGCAAAAACAAAAAGAATCTCATTCCAGTTGGTTTGCCGAATGTAGGTGTGATTAACGTGCCTTTTTCGGGAAAAGTCACAGTCAGAATATCAAGTGCGCCCTCATTGATGTCGATCTGTGCTGCACGTTCAGGTGAAGCTGCCATGGATCGCAGCACGGGCGCCATGAATTTACGAAGAAACTTACCATCAGAATAGTCTAGCGGCCAGTTAATTGGACCTGCTGCTTCAGGGTCTGTACCATTCATATCAACATGAATGCCCTTAGCATTCTTGGTCATCGTCAATCGAAAGGCATGTGGTGGATGATCGCGTTCGACTCCGTCGAATTCAACATAATCCTCCCATGTATAAACACCATCTTTGATGTTTGGCAGCAATTCCCGCCGCAGAATATCAGCACAATTAGTGATCATTGCCTGAAATGCGGATTCCAACATGTCATTGCCATATCGCTTTGCTAACGCAACAATACGCCGCGATCCCAGTTTGGCCGCCCCAATCTCCGCATCAACATCTCCGCGCAGATGCTCCCCCAAACGCGAATTCCTAAATACAATATTATAAGCGGCTTGATTTAAAACACCTTTATCGTAGAGTTTCATCGGCGGAATCACTAGCCCTTCCGCCCACTGATCCCGGACGTTCACCGGCAGACTGCCGGGAACCGAACCACCAACGTCATCGTGATGACCAAAAACTTGCGAAAAACCAATCAGTTTGCCATCATTAAATATTGGCACAGTCGTACAAAGGTCAGGGACGTGGCCGATCCCACCACTCGAATTATATGGATCATTCCAGAAGAACACATCACCAGGGTGGATGTCACCTTCATCAAAATACTCAAAGACAGGCTCCACCAGCGCAGAGTAAGAACGTCCAGTCAATTTCCTTCCCATAGCGTCAAACAACGCTACTCGGTAGTCATGCTGGTCGCGGATCATCGGTGATCGTGACGTGCGTTCAACAGCTGCTTCAATTTCCAACTCAGTGGATCGAATGGATCCCGTAATTACTTCAAGCTCAACAGGACCAAGTTTAATTTTCAAAGAACTATCTAGCATTATTTTTCTCCAAAATTAAGTTTCCAAATTTGTCAGTATGCACTGTCCAATTCTGCGGAACTACTACTGTTGAGCCATATTCCTCTATAATTGTAGGCCCCTTGATTTTTTGATTTCGCGCGAGCAGTGTCCGGTCATAAATATCACATTTGACCCAGCCGTAGCCACGCCAATAGATGTCACGTTGCGACACTGGCGCGGCATATTTTTCTGATTGTACATGCTCTTCGGTTACAGGGCGGCTGGCCTCCCCAACAGCTTGAATTCTCAAATTTACCAGCTCGACGTCCTGCTCATCTCGATAATCAAAACCAAACGTTTCAAAGTGCACTAAATGGAACTCGTCCCAGATATGCTGAATGGCAGCATCGCCAACTAAACCGTCTGGTACAGAAACTATAACTTCATGCCCTTCACCGACGTAACGCAAGTCGGCCGAACGTGCGAGTTTGACACTTTCGTTGGCAACGCCTTCAGCTAGAAGATCATTGCGACCTGTCACCTCTATTTTAAGCCACGCACTTTCTATTTCCTTGAAAGAGGCCGTCGACTGCTGGCGCACTATAGTCCTAATATAGTCTTGCTTTACGTCACAAACATGCAATCCAAATGCTGAAAGATTTCCAGGGTTGGGGGGGGAAATTACCGTCACTACATCAAGAAATTCTGCAACATCAGGAGCAAACAAACCCCCAGCCCCCCCAAATGAAACAAGTGCGTACGAGCTAGGATCTTTGCCTCGCGTTGTAGTAACCTGCCGGATTCCGTTCACCATATTGGCTGTCGCAATTTCCATTACGCCTGCAGCCACCTCCTCCGGTGCCATATCGAACACCTCGCCAAGCGTATCATATGCTTTAGATGCGGCATCGATATCGAGTTCAAGTTCGCCACCTACGAGGGCTTTGGGTAAACGGCCTAGAATAGCAGCTGCGTCAGTTACCGTGGGCTTCTCACCACCTCGACGATAACAAATAGGCCCCGGGACCGCCCCAGAACTACGCGGTCCAACTTTTAGGCTTTCATAGTCATCAATCCACGCTAACGAGCCACCACCGGTTCCAACCGTAACAATATCAAGCATAGGCGTTTTAACAGGGTAATGCTCAATCATAGATTGACTGGTCATTTGCGGTTTCAGATCTGAAACTAGAGACATGTCGGTCGACGTCCCCCCTACATCCAATGTCAAAATATCTTTGTACCCAGCCAGTCCTGCTAAATGCACTGCCCCAAGAACACCGCCAGCTGGGCCTGACAACAACATGGTCACTGGCTTTTCACCTGCAGTTTCGTGTCGGACAACGCCACCGTTAGATTGCATGATTAAGAACGGGATATCGCCCGCTTTTTCACGGACCGCATTCCCCGCACGCGTCAAATAAGTTTTACTATATGGTTTAACCATCACATCTATTAACGTCGTCATCGCGCGTTCATATTCACGGTATTCAGGTAAAACCCGAGACGATATAGAAACAAAAACGTCTGGAAAATGGCTGGCGATTAAAGCCCCGACACGCTCCTCGTGGAGATTGCTTGCGTAAGAATGGAGCAAGCAAATTCCAATGCATTTTACACCTTGCTCCACAAGCGCAGTTACAGCCTCAAGCGTAGCGCTCTCGTCAAGACCCTCTAACTCTGCGCCAGTATGATCCAACCGACCAGGGGCTTCGCGAACTAGATGAAGTGGAACCAACCGTGGCGGCTTCACCCAAAACAACGAATTGCCGTAGCCATCCGGTACCGACTGACGAGCAATTTCAATTAGATGTCGAAAGCCCTTGGTGACAATCAACCCCAAGCCTTCAAATTTATGCTCCAAAACAGCATTCGTCGCCGTGGTAGACCCATGCAAGAGCACCGAAATATCCGCGCCTGACACTCCTGCGGCTTTGATGGCCTTATCCACACCGTCTAATAGCCCAATGCTGGGATCACTCGGTGTGCTAGGAGTTTTAATTACAAATTGTTTGCCCGTGTCTTCATCTATAGCCACGACGTCCGTAAAAGTGCCGCCAGTGTCTATTGCTATCCTCAAACTCATTTACTGCCACTCCAACAAGAATATGTAAATATCCGCATAGTGAATATAATATCCATAAAATCTAGCTTGGGGAAATTATGCTGTCAATCAATTTTAATAATCAAACCCACGTCATTGTATTGGTTTCGTCTGTTGAAACCTTAACGAAAAACATAATTTCTGTGCACGCATACTAATAGAAAGTTCTAACCTCGCGATTATAAAAATAGTGTTTTTCCTTGAAACTACGCCGAAATACTGTAGTTGATCGGCATTATGCAGTGAACTGTGGCAGTAATATAAGTAGATGATCAGAATATTTAGGTGACCAAAAAAGGAAACCTTAGGAAGAACGCGCATCCCTTATTGGTCAAACTAGTCGGGTGACACTTTATCTCTAAATACAACCAAATCGGTGTTGAAAAAACCACAGAAATTTGATGGTCCTACTATTTATTACAATACTATGACGTAGGTCCGATCAAACAAAAAATACCCTGCGAAAGGTGTTAGAGCCGTCACCAGTAACTTAAGTGAATGAATGGTTTAACAATGGAAGATGATACAAAAAAAAATGCAGCAAAATGAAGAACCCTTAAAAACTAAGACGCAATTGAAAAGCTTGAATAGAGCATTGCACGTCTTGGAATATATTGCCGAACATTCTGGTCGCGCCGTTGATATTTGTGAGGGCCTAAAAATTTCGTGGGCAACACTTCACCGTACCTTGCAGCAACTCGAGCAGGACGGCTTCTTATCAAAAGATCCAGAAACGAATCGATATAGGGTAGGTCCAAGAGCATGGTTTATTGGCTCCACTTACCTTGCGATCCATCCTGTACTAGAACCAGCTCGGCCCTATCTAGACAGAGCCTCATTAAATTCATCAATTACAGTTCAATTAGTTGAACGAAGCAAAAAGCAAGCAACGGTTCTTTATAACTCACATTCCGAAAATTCAGTTACCCGCGCTGCAGTTGGCTATCATTTTCCACTTCATGCAGGATCAAAAGGGCAGGTTTTACTTGCTTACGCTCCCAACCAATTCATCGAAGATTACATTTCTGGCGATCTAACTAAGCTCACAAAAACTACTGAAATAGATGCCAAATCCCTGCTGAAACGTCTTAAAAAAATTAGAAATGATGGTTACGCATGTACAATTGGAGACGTTCAGGTATTTAGCGGGTCTATAGCTGCACCTATTTTCAATCGTGACAACAACGTGGTGGCATGCGTCTGCTTTGTAACTAAAAAATCAATTTTACAAAACATTACTAAGTTAGATATTTTAGTAGAGCAGCTAATTGAAACTACTCAAAATATTTCAATATCATTGGGGTGGCATCCAAACTCTATACAGCCTTGATAAATTTTGGGCCATTACCAGAAAACAGATTCCTTAATAGATATACTTGTTTTAAACTTAACCCAGTAAAAGCCCTCGAAAAATAAAGGCTCATTTTAGTCAATTACGTAAAGTTCATTTTCTAGAAATAAGCAATCCTAATACAACCATTAAGTAGGCAAAGCCGTGATATATTGTGATCGTTTCCCCAAGAAATGCAGCCCCCAAAATACTCGCAAATATTGGTACAATATAGCTGTTGGTTGACGTGAACAAAATACCTTCCCTTTTGATAAGAACTCCCCTGATGACTGTCGCAAGGCCAGTAGCTATAATACCAAGCCATAAAACACTGAGAACGCTTGTCACAGGTGGCCAATGTTCTGGAAGTGAAGTGAGAAATACCGGCACCGCAATAATGTTGCCAGCAAGAAATGCCGACGCAATCAACGAAAGTGGTGAAATGCTGGGAGCAGTCTGAAGCTGAACGCCACCAGCCGCAATTCCAAGAGCAGCTAATAGTAGCACTAAGTAGGGAAGTAGTGATAATGTACCAGAAAAATTTGTATCTGAATTAATTGAATCTGTTCCATTACCTGCCAGAAAAATTAGTCCGATACTTCCAATCGCAAATCCAACCCATTTAAGTGGAGTGATCGGTATTTTTAAAAAAATACGAGAAAGGACCAATACCCACAAAGGGATTGAAGCAAATGAAATAGCGGCAGCCGATGAGCTCACAAATTGTAATGCCCAGGGCAGAGCCAAAAATGGGAGCGTTGAGAAGGCTGTTCCATAAATAGTAACAAACTTCCAATGTGACAGTGATTTCACCAAAGATTGATCAAATGCTTTCAACGCAACTAGCAAAAATACACTAGCGAAAATAACTCTGAGAGACCCTACAGCCATCGGGCTAAAGCCGTTCAGCGCGACCACAGAGAACATAAAGACCGATCCTAAACATGTGGCGAAAGCAATCAGGAGGATAATCGATGCAGTTTTTGATTTTAATTTCATACGCTCAGCCTAAACTTTCACTCATCTATTTTAGCTAGGTATTGGCTAAATTAGTCAAATTAGAGGTAGCTCAAATAAATAAGGCGATCTCAAAAGAAGCTGACTATTTTCTCAATTTTATAGGCTACTGATCCAGCTGGCTCTTATTAGTATTATGAAGTAGTAAAAACCTAACCTAGTAATAAACTAGGCCTAAGCTGTACTACGTATTTTTTGCAAAACGAAAAAGCCAAGCAAAGCTGCAAGACCAATTGCATTAAGCCATGCGGCGCTTGAAAAGGCCTCCAGTGGACATAGAATGGCCAACCCAACACTGATTACTACAATACGTTCAGGCACTGGAAGATTCCGGCCCATAAATCCCACAATGCCTCCAGTAATCGTGTAAACACCTACCAAAGATTTTGCCACAGTCACCGCGATAATTCCTCCAGAGCCATAGAACAACAATGCTGGCGAGGCCGCAAAGAAGAATGGGATTAGGTACGCAGGCCAAGCTATGCGAACCGCCTCTACCGCAGTCGCCATAGTCGGAGCCTTGGCCATGTTAGCCGCAACAAAGGCCGCAATAGCCACAGGAGGGGTCAGCATAGATAGCATGCCAAAATAAAGTACAAACATATGTGCAGCCATTGGCTGCAATCCCAATTCCACTAATGGTGGTGCAGCAAGAGACGCAAGCAGCAAATAAACTCCCACCGTAGGTAGCCCCATGCCCATTACAATGCACACTAGCGCAGTAACAATGAGCAGAAGAATAAGGCTAGATTGGCCAAGCTGTACCAAAAAAAATCCCAGTCCAAATGATAAGCCTGAGCGCGCAACAAGCCCAATGATCATACCAGCAATTGCACAGATCAGAATGATCTCAACTGCAGCTCTGCCAGCAGAAACTAACACTCCAATTAATACCCTGAAAGTAACTCGACTGCCGTCGTAGGTTTGCACCACAGACAATGCAAGCAATACTAAAACAGCAGCTAGGGCAGCTGTCTCGGGACGCAAATTAAAGCTAAACAACCCAAGCAAAAGCACCATAAAGGGCATAAAGACGAACCAGCCTTTACGCATTATACGGCCCATCGGTGGGATCTTCTCTTCTGCAACCCGAGAGATCTTTAACCGCCCTGCCTCAAGGTCTGCAAATACAAATACGCTAAAGTAGTAAAGGAGCGAAGGTATAAGAGCAGCCAACATTACATCGATATAGCTAGCTTGTAGGTTTTCGGCCAACAGGAATGCAGCAGCCCCCATGACTGGCGGCATCAATTGACCACCAGTCGAAGCTGCCGCCTCAATTGCAGCGGCCGTCTTGGGCCGATATCCACCATCTTTCATCATTGGAATGGTAATCGCTCCGGTGGAGGCTACGTTGGACACCGCACTGCCAGAGATCGATCCAAAGAAAGCGGAGCCAAGGATTGCAATCTTACCGGCTCCACCACGTCTCCGACCCGCTAGAGCCAACGAAAGATCCGAAAAAAACGCTGATCCACCTGTCGCCAATAAAAGTTGAGAAAGAATTAAGAAAGGTACCACGACTGCCACCGCGATTGACAAGGCCGCACCGGCAAGTGATGCGCTGTCCAACATCAGAAAAGTGATTAACCTGTCAGGAGCAATCGATCGGCTTTGCAGTGGCCCTGAAAAGTTATTTGCAAAGAGGGCGTAAAGACAAATGCACCCAAGAATAAAAATCAAGCTCCACCCCATGGTTCTGCGTACGGCATCTAGCAATAGTACAAAGCCAGTTATCGAAACGATTAACGCTTCGGTGGGATGGTAAAACACATTTTCAGACAAAGTGGGAAAGCGCACTGTAAGCCATGCGCCAAAGCAAAGCGAAGCTATCGCGGCTAACCTTGACCACCAGAGAGGCCCAGATTGGCTTGTGATGAACGCAACCGCCATGGCAAAAGCCAATGCCGCTATCAAAACCTGTTCAGAGTAGACCCGCCAGCCAATCCATAGTGGCGCACCCGAAGACCAGAGCACCGCCGTTAACGTGATCAGCGCGGCGAGAATACCCGTAATAGGTATTCCACCGCGCAATTTTTTTTCAATGTTCTGATATGCCACAGTCGTGTCTCCGACTATTCAGTCCAGACACCCATTTCCTTATAAAATTTGATGGCACCAGGATGGTAGGTTAGGCCAAGTGGTGTACTCATCTTCTCTTTCATAAAACCATTCCAAAATGGCCCAGCGGCCAGTAAGTCAGCTTCTTTTTCCCAAAGAGCTTTTACAGACTTGTAAACCATGTCATCGGAAACATCCTTGCCCGCAAACAGAGTGTAATCGAACACGTTCACATTTGTAGGTTTGTCGATGCCTGGCACACTGCCTGCAGGCATTTCTTGCAAATACATTTGAGGCAAAAATTTACGTGTACGAGCTAGAGCCTCTGGAGTATTTTCGAATGATAGATACCTAATGCCAAAGGAGGCATCATATTCACGGCTATTAGCTGCGCCCACAACGACAATTGCCACGTCAGCAGAGCCTTCGGCAAAACTTGCCCACATGCGCGGAAAGTTAGGCACGGCAACACCGTCAACCTGGTCAAGGCTCATATTAGCATTGGCAAAATAGCCTTTAGTCACATAATCACCCAATGCCTTATCTGCGAAGACTGGGACGCGCCTTCCCTTCAAATCCTCAACACTTTCGATGTCACTATCCTTGCGGACAATATAAGCACTGCGAAAGGGCATCAGAGTGGCAACCATTTTTAGGTTCGCATTTGGGCGCCCTTCGGACATGCCAGTCCCATTAACCGCATAAGTCAACTGCACAACATTCGCGATTCCAAACTCAATCTCACCTGCGTTCACAAGGGGGATGTAATCGGCAGTATTGGCCAGTTCCTGTGGCCGGATCTGCAATTCACCCACTTCGGAAATCGCAGCGGCCAGCGTTCTGCCTATCTGGCTGGTGCCACCGCGCGCCGTAGAACCTAGAGCCGCAAGTTCAGCGACAACTGCCGAAGCTCCCAGTGCCACCACGAGGGTAAGACTTGTAAGATATTTCAGTTTCATATTAATTAACTCCCTTTTTGTTTAGTGTTTTTCAAATAATGGCCCATGACCAGAAAACTGGTCGTAGATCCCCATCGCCCGTAACGAATGCCAATAGGTGGCCGCATTTATCGCTACAAAAGGCTTACCGTACTCCACTTCCAACTCAGTACAGAGCTCACACATGCTCAAATTCGTGCCCACCTGCACAAAGGCATCAACATCATCACCATCCATTTCGGCTATATGGGCCCGCAGCGTGGCTTCTTCCACTTGGGCGATAGCGACTGGGCTAGAGCATTTCAGCCCACGAAATCGTACAACCTCAAATCCACAATCCTGGAAAAATAAAGTCACATTCTTGTCTGAAACTGGAAAATAGGGTGAGATTACCGCAATTTTCTTGGCACCAGTCAGATTTAAAGCAGCTTCACAGGCAAAAGATCCGGCCGAAACCTGCAACCCACAATGGTCCGATAATTCCTGCATTCGCTGTTCCGAAGCTGCGCGCCCATCCCAAAACATCAACGCTGACATCCCCATGATCAAATAATCAGGCTCACACGTCATACATCGATCCACAGCGGCATACAGAGTAGCACCGATGGCATCGACAAGGGCGACAAACTCTTCATCGTTTTGGACTTTCATATTCGGGATATGTATTCGGCCAAAATGGTTAGTCACGCCGCGCACGCGAAAGTCATCCATATCAGGCTGCACGATTGTATTGGTAGACGGCGCAACTACAGCAAACTTTGAGCGCCAACCGCGCGCATCTTTGGGCATAAAAAAACACCTCCTGAATCATTAAAAATAAGTCAAACATAGTTTTTAGTGTCCGTCAAGAATTTGTCCGGACAACTCAGGAAGTTACAGAGTAAATATATTCGCTTACTTAAGAATCAAACTACCGCGTGCTAAATGGTCAATATGAAAGAAATACACTGCCAATCCATCTCTTATACAGGTAACGGAACGGGGGGGCTCATGAAGCTAACTTTTTAAATTTAGCATTTAGCTCTGACCGAAAAGGTCACCTTTGATATCAGGCATCGCGCTAAAAATTTTTGATTAGGTTTTTTTGGAACTGCCCCACTCGGGAACTGTATTTTCAAGCCATGATATAGCCTTCATGGCTTCGGCCACAGCTTCGGGAACACTACTGAACTCTACCGAGCCATGGTGTCCAATACTGAACCAACCTCGTCCATCTTCAGGATCTCGGCGAAACTCATCGAACCCATACGTACCATTTGGGCGGATAAAAATATCTACACAAATGTTGTCACCAGGCAAATTGATCGATTTAAGTACTCTATTTTTATGGTCCATAAAAATTTTATCTCATTATTAAGGAATAGAATAAAAGACAGCCGTTGGCGGAGCAGTAGTTCATTAATTATGGCCAGCTCGGCTACAAAAAATTTACCTACCGTTAAGGTAATCGTGCAAACGCGTAGTCCTATTTGTTAAGTATCAGCTTAATCACTTTGCGACCGTGATAGCTCGGTCAACAAATTTGGTAGTCAAAACTTCATCAAACTGAAGACGCGGCAAACTTGGATTTAATGAGGCGAATGCTTTAAGCTGTTTGTTCCAATGGCCTTTAGACATTTCACCATTAATAGCAAAACCCCTTGACTGCTGCTCTTGCAGCCAAATCTGTTCGATTTCTTTTGGCGATAGTTTGACACTTACATAGTGCTCGAATGTTTGCAGGAAGGCTTCAAAACTTTCATTTAATCGCTGCGAAGCAGCTACAATTCCTTTTGCAAGCAATTCAAGTTTTTCGGGTTCAGCATCCTCGTATGCCTCTGTAGTCGCTAACACGCCATGAGGTTGCACTGGTACCAAAGCTTTAAGATCAACAAAGCCAAGCAGCATTTTCAAACTGTTGTCAGGATCATTAGTCAAAGCTAATGCTTCTTCTACACGGATCAGCGAAACATCGGCTTGCCCTGATAAAAGTTCTGAGATGCGTTCAGGAGGTGGGCCTGTGACACGCCATTTAATATCATCATCCGTTATTGGCAATTTTGCTACAATTGAGCGCGCCATGTGGTGGCTAAGAGCGCCAATGCCATCAACGGCCCAGGACGCGCCTTTCAAATCAGCAGTTGATTTTATATGCGGCTGGACAACGAGATTTTGAGCCAACGCGCGCGCCATTGAGGCTATAATCCTCAGGGGATGGCCCAGCGACCGGAGTTGTAGCACTGGACCTAAACCACCATAGGCAGCATCAACTTCACCATCCAGTATTTTATTCATAGCCTTTACCCCACCAAAAGCAGGCGTCCATTCAACTATCAGGCCGGCATCTTCCCATAGGCCAAGGTGGCTGGCAGCCGCGCAGGCAATATCGTCTACCCCAAAAGTTGGTCCCGCGCCTGATGCTAATCGCATATGATGTTTGGCCATTTATAGCTCCTAAAGTTTGCTATCCTAAATGATTGCCTCGGCATCACGCAGTGACGCAATCATTGAAGACTTTAGCACAAATTCGTAGTGACGCTTGTCATTGGCCACTACGGCGCGCATGTCGTCATGAAATAATTTACGTTCTTGGGGAGTCTTAGCAGCCATCATCTTACGATTGCGGATTGATTGCTGCTGAACTGTGTCGATACAGACCTGTCGTCGCTGGCGTTCATACAGCCCAAGCATCGATCCAGCTTCCGCTCCATCATAAATCTTACGGATTTTATCAACAAGGTTTATGGCATCATGCACCCCCCCATTTAGCCCCATGCCGCCCAGTGGATTATTAAGATGCGCGGAATCGCCAGCCAGTAAAGCGCGCCCGGAGACATAACGATCGGCCACACGCTGCTGCACTCGGTATGCTGTTGAATGTTCAATCTCATAGATACCATCTTTGGGACATAATGCTTGAATGCGCGCGTCCTGCTTAGCTTTGTCATACATGTCCACTTCACTTGCGTCTGGGTCAGTGGGCACCATGATACGCCATAGCGTCGGTGTACGCAGCAACACTACCCATTCGTTAGGGTCAGTAATGTAGGCAATATTTGCAAGATTAGGAATGGCATCTTCAAATCGATAATCTGTTGACATTGTGAGAAACAATTCAGGTATTGTGGTGCCCTCCAATGTGATTCCGGCACTTTTGCGCACAACGCTATTTGCTCCGTCCGCACCAATTACATAGCGGCCACGGTGATGGCTCTTTGATCCGTCGGCATGCCGGACAGTAAGCGATGCCCCATCATCGTCTTGCGCAATGTCAGTGACCTCGGCGGCGTAGTGCAGGTCAATCGCGTCGTCGCTGTCCGCGAGAGCGTCCAATGCAGTTGCCAGCTTCCATTGCTCACACTGTAATCGGTAAGGGTAATTTGTTTCATTTTTTAACATGCTAAGATCAAAAGTAGCTACTTCGCCCTCCTGTCGGTCACGAAATTGCCAAGTTGGGCAAATCAACCCCTGATTAACAAGTGTTTTCGTGACACCGATCTGCTCCAGCATGTCAAGTGTCGGTGGGTGGAACGTCGAAGCGCGCAGGTCTTTGGGGATGCCTTTAGAACGCTCAAAAACGCTAGAAGGTATCCCGTGAAGGGAAAGGAATGAAGCCAAGACAAGCCCCACAGGTCCACCGCCTACAATAAGAACTTTGTCAGTATTTGATATCATTGACATTTCCTTCGACTTTTACAATTTAAAGTTTGGACTACAGCTATTTTATATAGAAAGCCGCATTTCTTACATGATAATCGGTGCCTCACAGCTTTTTGATCTGGCTCCCGCTGCAGCAACTTGCGAAGCCGCTGTGTCGTCCCACTCTCGAGCGATGAACCGGCCACCAGTTACTCCGTCCGACAATGCTGAGCTTAGCCATACCGCACCTCGGCGCATGATCGATGCCGGTAGAAGATTGCCATCCGCGCCACGCCGATCGACACCGCCTGGGATGAAATCGGTATCTGAAGCGCCGCCAGGCAGATAGACATTCACAGTTACACCCGTGTTTTGAAGATCTTGCGCCCAAATACGTGATGCAGCTTCCAGTGCTGCCTTACTGGGTCCATAGGGCGCATAGCCTTGGCGCACCATGGTTTGAGCAGACGTAGAGATGTTGATGATTTTTCCAGAACCGCGGCTCACCATATGTTTGGCCGCGATGCGGGCGGTAAAAAACGCGCCGTTTAAGTTGGTGTCAATAATTGAGCACCAATCCTCGGGCTCAGTATCCCAAAATCGGGTGGGTTCTATGTTAAATTTTTCTGAGACCTGACGCATGCCAAGCCCCGCATTATTAATTAATACGTCTAACTTACCAAAAGATTTTATGGCGTTAACCACCAACGCCTCACAGGCGTGATTGTCAGTCAAATCGGCGAAACATTGGTAAATTTTCGGTTTTACATCCAAGCCGTGTGCTATTTTCTTCAGCTTAGTATAGGTGCCTGATAAAGCGCTGCTATGCCGCCGTCCTGAAATCATAACATCAGCGCCAGCCTCAACTAGCGCCTGCGCCATCTCACTGCCAAGCCCACGTGATCCGCCCGTGATTAGAATGGACCTACCCTCGAGAGATATTGAGTTTTCCACTGTCATCTTTTACCGTCCCATCTAAGACCCCTGCCCGGGAGGCTACGGCGGCTCTGTGCACTATTATAGTGACCTTCTCCTTAGTAAACACTTCGTCGAAATTGGGCTGCATAAATTTGGTTATATAATAAGGAGGGAAACTAAAATTCTTTCTATGCTCAAGACTAATCAGTCATATTTTAGCCCCGTTAGGTTTCAAAATTTCAACAGATACGTGTGTGTGGCGGCCAATTAATTTTTTAGATGTATCCTACATCAGGTTGTATTGAATCAGATTTACAAATTTATATGCACAAATCAACAGGTATTTCTATATTTATCCGGACAAATTTATGCATGCATGCAGCGCAGTGCAGCAGCAGTTCTATAGTGCTGTGCGCTAGTGTTACGGTGGTTGAGTTGCCTGGCAAAGACTGAACCAGTTCTTCAAAAAGGCGATAAGTACAGCATAGGTTTTGCTCGCAAAAAATATTGGGTTCTTATTTGCCGCCGCTGGCCACTGCTGTTTGAGCATCCGCATGGGTGGGCATCTTTATTGCTGCTAGCCCCACTTCAGGATGGCCCAGTATTCCAACTGCAACACTATAATTTTTGCTTATGGAGGCGCTAGAAATAGCTCTCTTTCTGCAACATAATATTTAAACTTACGTCCAACATTATTTTAATGTCTCTATCATATATTACAAATTATATTTGTTTATTGCCGTACAAATGAAAACCCAACTGCAACCGTTATATTACCCGCTGCCAGAGAGATTATTTATTTGCAGCCTCACGATTACTATCTATCGTCATTTTATAAACAAACTCATCAGCAGGGTGCCAATTAAATGAAGCAATAATGACACCATCCTTGGTAATATAACGGCGAAGGAGTTGGAGGGCTAAAGCATCTGGACGCAGTCCGAGTTGTCGGCTTATGCGCAGCGGCATGGCGAGCGACCTAATTTCTTGCACAACCTGCTCGATTGGTTCGCCACAATGTTTTTCCAAAAGGTTAAAAAATGCTCCCCTATGCTGTTCAAGCGTATCTATCTGGTCCTCAAAACGAGGCGGGATATAGCTTTCAATCATAGCAATTGATCTCCCACCGGGTTCTGTCCACCGAACGCCAGTAATGCAGAACCACTCCTCCCCTGCCTTTCCGCCCACACTTTTGGCAAGCTCATCATCAAGAACGATGCGTTTTGTGCCATGGACAACAAACCAGGTCTCCAAAGCTACTTGAAATAGCTCTTCTAAGGTTTGTATAGACTGGAGATAGCTGCGCCTTGGGTTGCTCGAGACAACTTCAGTCCCACGACCTTGAGTGCGCGAGACATAACCAAGTTCGGTTAATTTGCGCAATGCCTCTCGAACCGTAAACCTGCTGGCCTTGAATTCAAAACCAAGATCGGCTTCCGTAGGAAGTAATGATCCAACAGGATATAGCCCCCGCGACAGGCGATCTTCCAAATCCCGCTGAATTCTGCGATACCTTGGTTCTCCTTTTTGCACTGCAGGAACCTCTCAAAAATCAGCGTCAAAAACGGCCTATATTTATACTCTAAACATCATAATTTACCACATACGTCAATAAACAAGACCTGTAGCGCACACAGGTGGCCTATTATAAAGAGAGACAAAGATATGGACAAATATATTAAAATATCTTAAGTTGAACGAACAAATTAAGTCTGAGCAGAGTATTTTCCATACATGTGCGCTAAACAATTTTGAAAGCTTGCCAAATGACTTGGGTTTAATTGCCATTTTATACACTGAACTTAATCCCCTAGGTCTGATTGTGGGATTAAGTAAAAATCAGGTTTAGGAAAAAACTAGGCTAACTGAACTTGATGATTGCCCATATTCTTGGCCTACTTTCGGCCCTTTAAACGGAGAACATTACCAATGCCAAACAAAGCCATGAAGTCAACTCTTGATGATGGCGGGTTCATCCTGGCACCAGGCGTATTCGATCTCATCTCGGCAAAAATTGCTGACAAAATGGATTTCCCTGCGCTATACATCACTGGGTACGGCACTGTAGCATCCTATCTCGGCGTACCAGACGCAGGAATAGCTACCTACCGGGACATGATTGAGCGAATTTCTCAAATTGTAAAAATGACCAATACACCCGTTATAGCCGATGCCGATACCGGCTACGGAGGCCTGCTTAATGTGCGCGAGACTGTTCGCGGCTATGAGGCCGCGGGCGTTACGGCAATGCAGATGGAAGACCAAGAATTTCCTAAGCGCTGCGGCCACACGCTAGGACGTCGTGTCGTTCCGATGGAGGATATGGTGCGCAAGCTAGAAGTAGCGCTGGATAGTCGTAAGAACGATGATTTTCTACTGATTGCGCGCACTGACTCACGGACTTCTCTGGGCTTAGATGAAGCTATCAAGCGCGGCAGAGCATACCAACAGGCTGGCGCTGATGTAATATTTGTAGAGAGCCCCGAAAGCGAAGACGAAATGAAACGCGTGCGTGACGAAATTGACGGACCGTTGTTTGCTAACATGGTGAACGGTGGACGCACGCCATTATTGTCTGCCGAAAAACTTACGGCGCTGGGGTACCAGATTGCGATCCACCCAGCAGTTGGTTTTTTGGCAATCGGCCACGCGCTCAACCATGCCTATGCTGATTTGCTCCAATATGGAGAGACCACCAAAGAGGTGCCGCTATATTCCTTTGACGAGTTTAATAAACTTATTGGCTTTGAGGATATTTGGGAGTTCGAAAAGAAGTTCATAAGCTGATACATGGAGCCCCGTAAAAAATACCATCCCTGACTGTTTCCCCAAAGGAGATTTTTATGACGGACGCAGTACATAATTATGCTAATGTTTACAATAATAATGTGGGGTTTGGTCAAAACCCTGCTCTGATCATGGTTGATTTTGCACATGCATATTTTGATATTGATTGCCCACTATTCGCGGATGTGGAGGATGCGCTAGAAAGTGCACTTAGGGTTAGAGACGCCGCGCATCAGGCAGGTATTCCTGTTTTTTTGACCCGTGTCATCTATCAAAAAAATGGGTATGATGGTGGCCGGTTTTACGAGAAAGCCAAACCGTTGGAGGCCTTCATAGAAGGCCGTCGCACAGCTGAATTTGTCAAAGGACTGGAGCCGCGCAAAAATGAAATAATCATCACCAAACAATATCCAAGCGCATTTTTTGGAACTAGCCTTGCCTCTACACTACACGCCGCAAAGTTGGATAGTGTAATTCTGACAGGTCTGACCACGAGTGGCTGTGTACGCGCGTCTTGTGTCGATTCGATGTCACATGGGTTTACAACCAGTGTCGTGAGAGAGGCATGTGGGGATCGCCATGAAGCACCGCATCAGGCTAACTTGTTCGATATGAACGCCAAATATGCTGATGTTGTTAATGAATCTGATATATTATCCTATATGAAAACGCTGGCATGAGTACGGTTGCAATTATTGGAGCAGCCGGTGGCATTGGTCGAGTTCTTGTGGATGAGCTGAGTGCAAATGGAAGCAATGTAATTGCCTTGGATCTTCCCACTTCCCTACGCGCTCACCCTTTAAAATGTACTTCAATACCAATTGACATACTTGACACCGAAAGCATCGATCTAGCTACCAACATTGTCAGAAGCATGGATTTGGAACTTGACGGGTTGGTAAACCTTGCTGGTTACACCAAGGGTGTGAGGCCCTTGGTCGAGATGGATTTAGCTACTTTTGATGATACCATTATGGGTAATTTAAGGGGTGTATTCACAAGCACGCGCGAGCTGCTTCCGCTTATGGCTCAACATGGGTCGATCGTGACTGTTGCATCGGGATTGGCACAATCCATTCGACCTGGGCATGGTGCCTATGCGATGGCGAAAGCGGGTATAATTGCAATGACGAAAACTCTAGCCATTGAGGAATCTCCACGTCTACGAGTAAACGCAGTCGCGCCAGGGCCAGTACAGACTGCCTTTTTGACCGGAGGGACAGGAGTTTCCACTGAAGATCAGGCATGTATTATCGATGTTGAAAAATTGGCGTCAGCAACACCCCTTGGGCGGATAGCCATTCCCACAGATGTAACAGGCCCAATCAGATTTTTACTCAGTGAGCAAAGCGGTTTTATGACAGGTCAGGTTCTTTGGATTAACGGAGGGGCATATATGCCATGAGTGGTACCCAGTCTAAAAATATGGGGTCGTCTTGAAAAGCTGGTCAAGATTTGCCCTTCTCTTCGAATGAAGTAATATTTGAACATTTTTTTATTTGGTAAATTTGGGTTTGGTGCTTTTAAAGTTTTGTATCTAAATTCAATCCAAGAAAACTGGCATAAATACGTCTTTATGCCGCGTCACGTGGCATCTACCTGTATTCCCAAAGTGCATTGGTATGAGAATCCTAGAAGTATCACACAGGTCCTCCAAAAGTGTGATGCGAGTTTGTCGAGCAAGCAGGGGGTCAGAGCAAAAGGCACTGCTCCAACCTGGCTGAACCATTTGAATGGGTGAGTGAAGGGTATCGCCGCAAAACACGCCAGTATAGCCCTCACAACTTGCATAAATACTCATATGGCCAGGTGTGTGACCGGCAGATAATTTCAAAACGAGACCATCAGCCAGTTGGAAACCATCAGTGACCAAATCCATTTGACCTAATTCCATGACAGGCAAGACGCTGTCCTGAAAGCAACCGTGGCCAACTGGCCCGTCACTGGCCGCCATTTCTGCCTCCCAATGGGCATATTCAGATTGCCCTGTGATATAGCGTGCGTTTGGGAAAGTTGGTACCCACTGGCCGTTTTCAAGCTTTGTGTTCCAACCCACATGATCAGCGTGCAGATGGGTGCAAAAAACAATATGGATATCTTCGGGTTGCAACCCAGCGTCGGCCAGCGCCTCCGTCCAAGACGTATCGTTGCGTTCATGCCAATCAGATCGGGCCGGACGTTGCTTGTGATTCCCAACGCATGCATCTACTAAAATATTCCTACCATTGCGCTTTAAAAGCCAAGAACGGACGGCCAAGCGGACATTTCCATCTCTGAGTAAGTTAGGCTCCAACCAATGAAGATGGCTTTGCAATTTTTGATAATCTGATTGCGGGAAGATGTTTGTGAGAGGGATGTCGAACGAACGTATATCGCATATCTCCGTTACCGTCATATCACCAATTGAAAAAGTTAACATTCTGCTACCCTCATACAAGTGCTGAAACCCGTTAGGGTTTGATTAGCTAAATTAAAAATAATTATAAAGTTATGGTTCCTACG
This sequence comes from Alphaproteobacteria bacterium UBA4588, assembly GCA_905182195.1. Taxonomy (GTDB): domain Bacteria; phylum Pseudomonadota; class Alphaproteobacteria; order Rhodobacterales; family Rhodobacteraceae; genus Planktomarina. The sequence continues at coordinate 1,323 of CAJJAW010000004.1, read as the reverse complement.
ACTGTGCCACCTAATAAATAGGATTTGAACCTACGACCTTCAGGTTATGAGCCTGACGAGCTACCGGGCTGCTCCATCCCGCGCCAAGTTCCTATGGTAGTCGTCACCAACAAATCGCAATAGGCAAATAGCAGAATACTTGTCAAAAGCCGTAATTATTTCACAGCCGCGCGCAGCACGTCTGCATAATGCTTGCTAACGGCACCATCACTGGCCTTTTCAACTACATCATGCATCACGTCATCTGACAAGCCAGCACCATTTTTGACAAAACTGAGCGGACCGTCCCAATCAAAGTTCCGGTAAACCGCAGCGGATTGGGCAAATGGGGGGGACTGAGCAAAAAGTTGAAACGTGAGCCGATGGCCAGCATAATCCGAATTTAGCAAATCACGAGCAAAGGCTAACAACTTGCGTCGATCTTCAGCCACCCAATGCTCATTGATAGTATAATATTTATCCATCCATGGCTTTGTCTCTGGCGACTCGAACGTGGCCACATTTGGAGTGACGCAAATTTGTCCGCCGCAGAGTTCACGCGCAATATGCATCATCTTCGGCAGGTTGTTGAGCGCGTGGCACCGCCCAGTCATCAGCAGCGATTGATTGGGCATCATCAGGCCCGCTGGGGATGTTTCACCCAGAGCAATCGAGGCGGTCAGATGCGCGTTGATGCCTTCTCGCCAAATTGCTAATTCAGATAGTTTTTCTTGGACCGCCGGCTGCTTCTCCAGCCCAGTTTGGCGCGCATTAAACAGCGCCGCCCCTATCATTTGGTCTGCCTGTTTCAATGTGCGTTGCACAAAGGCGAAAGCCGAATACCGATGCAGGGTTGCACGAATGAAGCTTGCCGCACGAGTATGGCGATAGAATAAAACATTTTCCCAAGGGATCAAAACATTGTCAAAAATAACAATGGTATCGACTTCATCAAATCGATTTGCCAGCGGGTAGTCACGGTGATCCGCGCGCGGACAGCCCCCATGAGCGCCAGCAAACCCACCACGGCATAAAAACTTTAGGCCAGGCGAGCCCAAATCACAGATAAATCCCACCGCATAATCAGACAGCTCAGCGTTGCCCCAATTGGCGATGGTCGGTTTGGTGAAGGCTTGGTTGGCATAGGCAGCGGCAGTTTCATATTTTGCGCCCCGCACGACGATGCCGGCATCCGTTTCTTTGACCACATGCAGCAGCATATCAGGGTCTTGATCTTGCGGCGCGAGGGACCGGTCACTCCTTTGGGTCGGTATTGGCCGAGACGTGGAACGGGTCGCCCTTCAAAACCTTACCAATATGGGTTTCAATGTTCTTGGCAAATTG
>CAJJAW010000003.1 GCA_905182195.1 Alphaproteobacteria bacterium UBA4588 | reverse complement strand
TGGATGATCGACCCTTTAATATTTGCAGCTTTCATAGCTTTGGCTGCATAGGTGGACAAGAAATACGCCGCGCGTAAATTCACGTCCATAACCGCATCAAAATCCTCTGGCTGGGTCTCAAGTGCAGACTTGTGGCGTGCAAGACCAGCTGAGTTTATGATAATGTCATACGGGTCGACCAACACTGCCTTCAAAGAGTCCAGATCTGATTGATCCAAAACCAACGCCTCAGCGCCCAAACCTTTGGTTTTCATGGCGTCTACGGTTTTGTTCAGGCGATCTGCGCCACGTGCGGCACACACAACCATCGCACCAGCTTCGGCCATTGCCACAGCGCAGGCTTGGCCAATGCCAGAGGACGCACCGGTGACCAACGCGCGCATGCCTTTTAACGAAAGTGACGGTGTCGTTGGTAGTTTCACAGTCGGCCTCCGATAGGGAAATTCAAAGGTCCGATGTTCCGCGCTTTATTGAATTCGCGCAAGCGTGCAAACACGTCAATGCCTAGTTGGCGGTAGACATCAAGCAGATCAATAAGAACCCAGTTCTCCCGAATTTTGTCACCATCCAAACGCCAGAAATCCAAGGATCGCATTTCAATCTTCTGATCATTGGGCGCAATACCCATCCATCCTGGATCAGTTACAGTTTGAACCATATTTGGCCATCCAGTGACGGCGACATAATCACCTTCGGCGAAGAAGTGGGAAGTTGTTTCATCGGGAAACTGCCCACGATCTGGCATTGCGTTTAGAAAGGGGATTTGATGCCAATGGCGAAAGCCAGAAATGCCACGCGCAGTACCGATGCCCGCTGGCCCGTACCATGTCATCTTAGGATGCCAAAAGCGTTCAAGTTCCATTGCTTCAACAGGTTCGGCAGGATGACGCACCAACGCGGCCAGCATGTGTAGCACATGAGTTTGGCAGAACTGCGCGCGATCCTCTCGATCGGTTGCGTCCAGCAATCCGTCTTGGGTGATAGGGCCAGGGGTATGCCATTCACGACCCAGACTTGGGACCATTGGCCATGCATTGGCCTGCATCATTAGTTCTGGAATGTCCCAGATCGCTTGAACCTCAACAATTTGTCCCCCCACAAAACGGTAAAACTCGTGAAACCTCATATGTGCGAGATGGCCCGTCGGTGGGATATCTAGAAAGGGGGCCGCAAAGGTTCCAATGTAAGAGCCACAACATCCAATCCAATCGTTGCCCTCAGGGGTTTTGCCGCTGACACGGATTGTATCGCGCCGCTCAAGGTCAGGCATGGATTCGTACAAGGGCGCAAAACAAGTATCGTAAAGCGCCTCTGCTGCAAGATCCCCAAAAGGGTGACACATGTGAACAATCGCGTCCGGTGCCATGAGCTGTTGCAGCGCGGCTCGTACAGTTGCTTCGTCAAAATCACGCAATGCCGCCAGCAGCGGTTGGATTACTTCGGTATTGCTGCGAGTGACGTTCATTTAATCTTTCACATCCCGATAAGGCGCGCCTGTGCCGTATGGGACGTTGATCCCACCATAGCGGCGCACGCGAACGTTGCATTGCTCAGCATGACCTACAAACCCCTCAAGCATACAGAGGCGACTGCCGTATTCGCCAACCAGCGTTGCGGCTTCGTCTGTAGTAATTTTTTGGTAGGAATGGGTCTTCAGGAATTTCCCAACCCAAAGCCCGCCCGTGTAGCGACCAGCCTTTTTGGTTGGCAACGTGTGGTTCGTACCGATCACTTTATCCCCATTTGATACGTTCGTGCGCGCCCCAAGAAACAAAGCACCATAACAGGTCATGTGCTCCAAGAACCAATCGTCACGATCTGTCATGACTTGTACATGCTCAGACGCGATATCGTCAGCAACTGCCAGCATTTCGTCATAGGTGTCACATAAAATGACTTCACCGTAATCCGCCCAGCTAACAGATGCGGTATCCGCAGTCGGAAGGATTTTGAGCAAGCGATCGATTTCGCGCAGCGTGTCTTCGGCCAATTTACGCGAATTGGTCAGCAGTATGGCGGGGCTGTTATAACCATGCTCCGCTTGCCCCAAAAGGTCGGTCGCACATAACTCACCATCAACGGTGTCGTCAGCAATCACCATCGTCTCTGTTGGGCCTGCGAACAAATCAATACCCACGCGACCAAACAACTGGCGTTTGGCTTCAGCGACAAACGCATTGCCCGGGCCAACAAGCATATGAACAGGTTCGATTGTTTCAGTGCCAATGGCCATCGCACCAACGGCTTGGATGCCGCCCACGACGTGGATTTCATGGGCACCACCAAGGTGCATGGCCGCGATCACTGCGGCGTTGGGTTTACCGTTAAAGGGTGGGGTGCAGGCAATAATTCGTGGAACGCCTGCAACTGTGGCTGTGGCCACAGACATATGGGCCGAGGCAACCATCGGGAACTTACCGCCTGGAACATAACAGCCAACCGATTGAACGGGGATGTTCTTGTGACCTAGAATGACGCCGGGCATTGTTTCAACTTCGATATCTAGCATGCTGTCGCGCTGGGCTTGGGCAAAATTGCGCACCTGTTCTTGGGCGAACTTAATATCTGCCAATTCGCGATCCGAAAGGGACGCGATCAGACCCTCAATTTCCGTTTGTGACAGCTTGAAGGATGCGGGCGTATAGTTGTCAAACTTGGCTGATAGATCACGCACAGCTGCATCGCCGCGCAGCTCTATATCTTTCAAAGTGACTTCGACGACAGCTTTGGTTTTAGCGTCATCTTCAGCCCGCTCTACGTCTGGTTTTCCGCGTTTTAGGTATTCTACTGCCATCAGTCTTTTCCTGTTTCTGTCGTAGGAGGAGGGCGGCGTTTTCTCGCCACGGTCATAGGTTTCCCAGCCATGGCCGTTGAAAACATCCACGCCCAATTGCGCAAGGACGTGTGGAAAATCGACCATCACCCAGTTGTCTGTAATTTTGCCATTTTCCACCTTCCAAAAATCCATATAGCGAATTTTAATCCGCTTGCCCGAGGCCTCGACACCCATAAACTTGCCCGAGTGCAAAGCCTCTTGCCGTCCAAATGCCGCGGCCCATTCGCCCATGTAAAGGCGCGCCTCATCAACGCAAACCTTATCCGAGAATGCGGCTTGGAACGGCTTTTGCCAGTTTTCTTGGAATTCCTTGATACCATCTTTCGTTCCACAGCCTGTGTTGCCCATCCAGCTAAACCCTTGACTGAAAAACTCACCAATATCCGCAATGCGGTGGTCGTTGAGACCATCAACCATACCTTCGATAACCGCGCGGGTTTCAGCCGTTTTTGACATGTCTGTGTCGCGCGACAATACGGCTTGTTCTGGGCGTGCTCCGCTCATCCTTTGACGGCTCCTGCTGTTAGGCCACTTACGATTTGGCGTTGGAAAAATAGGATCAAGACAAACAATGGTGCAGTTGCAGAAACAACTGCGGCAACTGCAAACATGATGTTGCCCTCAGTCTGGGTTGTTCCCAAGAAACTGGCAATTTTTGGCACCATCGTCTGGTTTGCTTGGCTTAGCAATGTCGCGGTCACGGTGAAGTCATTGTAGGCTAGCAAGAAGGAAAATAATCCTGTCGTGACAACGCCTGGCCACATGACTGGCACAATGACATGACGAAATGCTTGAAAACGTGTGCAGCCATCAACCATTGCACTTTCGTCTAGGTCTTTGGGAATGTTTAGGAAAAAGCTGTGCAACATCCAAAGGGTGAAGGGTTGATTAATTGCCACCATCACGATGATCGCAGTGGGTAAGTGTCCCCAGAGGTTCCATTCAAAGAACGGCAGGAGATAGCCAGATACTAAAGTGATGTGGGGCATGGCACGAAATACCAAGGCGAGCATCAACAGATAGAACGCATATTTCTTGCCTGAGCGGGCGAGGGCGTAGCCCCCAAGGGTACCAAGTGTCAATGAGATGATAACCACAGAAACCACGACGATGCTGGTGTTAAACGCGGCAAGCCCGAACTCTTTGGTAACCCAAGCGCCGTAATACCCATTGCCTGTGAGAGCGCCGCCCGTTTCGATTTGTGTGCGCACGCCGTAAACTGCGTTGGCCCAATCGGCCTTCGAGAAGAAGTCGCCCTGTACCTTGAAAGATCCCCAAAGCGTCCAAAGGAACGGAAAGCCCGCGGCTATGATCCAGACCAGAACAAGGCCCCAGATGACCGTACTCAAAACAGGTGAACGGCGATGAACGATATCTGACATCATACCACCTTCTGATTAAAGTCGCGCCAAGTGCGGATCAGCACTGGAATAAGCAGGATGCTCACACCGATAATTGTTAGGACAGAGGTAGCACCGGCTGAGCCAAAGAACTGGCTCTCGGTGCCAACAAGGTCGTTGTAGATAATCCACGACAAAGAAGTGGCACTGGCTTGGGCCGAAAAGCTGACGATCGGCTCAAAGACACGGAAGTTGTCCATCAACTGGATCAGAGAAATGAAGACCGTAAGCGGCATCAAATGAGGCAAGACAACATAGCGTGTACGCTCCCAGCGTGAGGCCCCATCAATCATAGCAGCTTCCATTGTGTCGGCAGGCACTGTCTGTAGCCCCGCATAGAAAACGATGAACGCGAAGGGCGCAGAGTGCCATACCCCGTAAACCATAAGCATAATCCAAGTAAGGGTAGGGGATGCTTTCAGTGATAGATCTGGATCATCAAATATCCGTTGCAGCGTCGCGCCTAAGATACCGTTGGCATCAATCATCCAGAACAAGATCAACGATCCAATCAGGGGTGTTACTATCATCGGTAATAGGGAGATAAAGATTGTTGGCCCTTTGATCCTCTTTGGCAATGTGTTTACGCCAAGCGCGATCATGAAGCCAAAGATGATGACCAAAGGTGTCACCACGAAAGTGTAGGTCAGCGTGAATGAAAGGGCGCGATAAAACGGCAGGTTCAGCGCCTTGGAGAAAAAATCGACAACACCGGTACTGGACTGCCAGGCCAGGCCAATTTCGGTGAAGGCAAGGTGGTTGCGGTTGGTGTACGTTCCCAAAGCGTTGAATTGGCCCAGTGGGCGTTCTTCTTTTAACTTCGCGGTTTCTTCAACGTCGACCTGTAATTCTTGTTTACAGCCAAAGGGTCCACAGTTTTCCACCTCTATCATGACAGCTTGGTGCTCGATATGCAGGGACTGCACGGCAACAGAAACAATCGGCAATGCGATAAACAGCAACATCGTAATCAACGATGGCAATATAAACCAAAAGAAGGTGCGGTTTTTCATCAAGCTCGCCTAAGGCTGGGGTGAAATAGGATGTGTGAGGAAGGGGACACTAAGCCCCCTTCCAGTTTGGCTTAGTTCAAGAAGCCTTGCTCTTTAGCTGCTGCTGTATATGCCGCTTCAACGTCAGCCAATGCTTGCTCTGCGCTTTCCGAACCTTGCAAGAAATCAGTGATTTCTGCGCCAAGGGCTGTGTGCAATGCACCCATGAATGGCAACATTGGGTAAGGTGCAGCACCGCCTGCTGCTGTGCCTGAAACACCAGCGGATGCTGGACTTGGCATGTAGCCATCAACCAACCATACAGCTGCATCGTTGTTGGCTTTTACAACGTCAGAAGAAATGCCGTTCATCATTGCAACGAATGTTGCTTCTGCATCTTCGTCTGACACGTTGGTTGAGATTGCGATACCGTCCCACCACAATGTTGAAGCTGGGCGTGCACCGTTGCCCCAAGTTGGTGCTGCAGAAAGAACAGTGCCAGCAACGACCTTCGGCTGTTGAGCCTTCATCGTCCAGAACTGCGCTGCCGCGTGATCCCCACATTGTTGCCAATGCAAGATTGCCAGCTTCCCACTCAGCCTGTGTCGCGTTGGAGTCGTATGTCAGGTAATCAGGGTTGGAATAGGCCACTAGTGATTTCAGCATTTCCAATGTAGCGACGCCGTTTTTGTTGTTTACGGCAGCTTCAGCAGTACCTGATTTGAAGAAGTCAGCGCCTGTACCCATGTACATGTTCACAAACTCTTCAGCCAAGTTCCAGCCTGCTTTTGTGTTCAAGGCAACTGGGTATTCCATCAAGCCTGCAGCGCGAATTTTCTCTGCTGCTGCAAGAACGTCTTCGTAGGTTGCTGGGATAGCACCAACACCAGCGGCTTCCAAAACGTCTGTGCGTGAGAACAGGTGCTGTGCGTTAGCCATGAAGGCAACAGCCATCACTTTGCCATTAACAGTGATCAACTGGCTTTTGCTCAAGGCGGCGCCGTGTTTCGCGACCATTTCGTCCAATGGACGTACCAAACCGTCGTTCATCAATGTGACGAGGGTTGAGTTGGAAACAATCACAGAGGAGTATTGAGCAGGGTTGGCGGTGAGCGCCGCAACCATAATGTCTTTGTGATCTTTGGTAAGGTTGGTTTCAACAGTTACGCCATCACCTGCACAAGTTGCTGCAGCAGATGTCACGGCTTGAATTGCAGGAAAGTCGTTAGATAGAATGCTGACGTTACCGCTTGAAATACCGCACCCAGCGATTGCTGTGCTTCCCAAAAGTGCAAATGCACCTGCGAATGTAATTGTCTTTAGAAACATTTGTTTCTCCCTGTTTTTTATTAAAGTGCGCCTTGCAAGACCGCACCTTGGTTACTCCCCTTTTGGGGGATCTCGTTTGGGGTTAGTCCCCAATTCGCGCACCTGTTTGTGTATCGAACAAATGGCAAATTTCACTCGGAACAGAGATGCGAACCATGTCGCCGATCTGTGCACGATATTCTTTGGATGCTTTAACTGAGACCAGTTCGCCGTTAACCCGAACAGTGATCATTGTCGCGTCGCCAAGCAGTTCCATTGTGTAGACAGCGGCATGAATTTCACCATCTGTTTTGACGATTGACGCATCCTCAGCACGGAAGCCAAGCTGAACAGGACCATCCGCGACTTCAAGCCCTGAAACCTTAATATGGTCGCCTTCAAACGTTCCCCTGGTAGATGTCCCAAAACCAAATTCATGGCTGGTGATCCGATGAAGCTTGCAACAAAGGCATTCGCTGGACGGTCGTAAATTTCGGTTGGGCTACCCACTTGCTGCACAACCCCAGCTTTCATTACGACAACGCGGTCGGCCAATGTCATTGCTTCGATTTGATCGTGGGTCACGTAAATCGTTGTGACTTTAAGTTCATGGCTTAGGTTCTTGATCTGGGCGCGGGTTGAAACGCGCAGCTTTGCATCAAGGTTTGAAAGGGGTTCATCCATCAAGAAGACATTAGGCTCACGCACAATGGCGCGTGCGAGAGCAACACGCTGGCGTTGACCGCCTGAAAGTTCGGCAGGCTTCCGGTGTAGAAAATCATCCAATTCAACCATCGCAGAGGCACGCATAACACGTTTCTTGTGCTCGGCCTCTGGGACTTTGCGAACCTTCAAAGGAAAGCGGATGTTTTCGTAAACATTCATATTTGGATACAAAGCATAAGATTGGAACACCATCGCGACATCGCGGTCTTTGGGGTCAAGATCATTTACGCGCACACCGTCGATCATGATATCGCCGCCAGTGACGTCTTCCAGACCTGCAAGCATACGCATGGTTGTAGTTTTTCCGCAGCCTGATGGGCCTAGCAGGACAAGGAATTCTTGATCCGCAATTGTAAGATTGAAGTCTTCAACCCCAACGAAGGTTCCCCATCGCTTTGACAGATTGCGCAGTTCAATTTTCGCCATGCAGTCCCCCCGGAATGCTCACCAATCATTTTGCATACGTTTGCAAAAAGGATAGACTTCTATCAAATGTTCATGCAAGCTAATTCTGCAAAGGTAGGCAAAATTCGTGTATGAGATGCTGGAAAGCCTTCTGGCACCGAAGTAAAAGGAAAAAGGCATTGGGCTTTCAGGCGGAAAAAAGAGTGGTGCGTGAGTACTATGAAGCATTGGACAATGCTGAACTTGAAGGAATCACTGCTGTTCTCAAACAGTACACGGTAGCCGACTACACGTGGCGCGCCTTCCATCCATTTCACTTGCAGACTAGCGCGGAGGTAGTATCGAAGCTATTTTGGCAGCCTTTTCGTAACGCAGTTAGGCACATCCAACGCCGCCTAGATGTTTTTTTTGCTGGCGACAATTTTATTGACGATTCTGGATCGGTTTGGGTGTGCTCTATGGGGCACCTGATGGGCCTGTTTGATGCGCCATGGCTGGGAATACAACCTACAGGTAAGATGATCATGCTGCGGTATGCAGAGTTTCACAAAATCGTGGATGGCAAGATCGCTGAAACCGCCTTTTATTTCGATATTCCGCACCTCATGGTTCAGGCTGGGTATGCCCCTTTCCCAGGCCAAGCTGGGGCACATATGGTCCAACCCGGGCCCGCAGCACGTGATGCGCTTTTGTTCGAAGATGCTGATCCTGTGGAGGGGCAAAAGACAATGGACGTCATGCACAAAATGATTAGCTATTTGGGGCAATGGAACAGTGGTTTGCCGCTTGAAGAAGAGCTCGCTCTCAGCTGGCATGACGATATGATTTGGTGGGGGCCAGCGGGCATTGGCGCGACTTATACGATCGGGCGTTATGCACAACAGCACTCAGGTCCTTTCCGCGCCGGGCTCAGCGAGCGATCAGGGACGGGCCATATTGCCCGTATAGCTGAGGGCAATTGCGGTGGTTTCTTCGGTTGGCCAAACTTTAAGGCAAAAGCAACAGGTGGATATCTAGGGCTGCCATCGAACGACAAGCTATGCGAGTTTCGAGTCATCGATGTATATCGTCGCGAGGGAAACAAGCTTAAAGAAAACTGGGTATTCATCGACATGCTGCACTTCTTTAATCAGCAGGGTGTCGACATTCTGGCGCGTACTACACGCATTCAGACGGAGCTGTCAGACTAATAAGAACTTGCATCAAATTGCTGGCACAGCCTAAATCTCTGCGCTCAACACTAAAGCCCCATGGTCCAAGGCGCGGGGGCCGTGATCCGGAGTCCCCGGTCCATGCACCGCGGTCCAAGAAATTAGGACTTCACAGAAACAGTGATCTTGTTAAGCTTTAGTTCGAACATGGAGGCACCCAATGCGCACCGCCGATCTGGTATCTCAATATATGGTGCTGACAAAAGAGATCATGCCACATCTCGCACGAACGTCACACAAGCACTGGCCAGTGCGCAATGATCACTGCTTTCAACGCATTGTGCTCGACGCTGTTTGCGGTGGTGTCTGGTACGATCATCTGCTTCGACCCGCATATAAAAACCTGACCCACGACCAAGCTGCAAACGCGGTCGACTTGTGTAATGATATAATTTCAGGCGACTCTGATTTAGTAGTTTTGAACAGGCGGTCGCTGAAATGGCGCGGCAAGTGCTAGCCGTAAAATATGGGCAGTAAAGGGGGCCGATCAGATTCTCATATTTGATCCTCCAGTTCCTAATTATAGGGGTGGACCAATTCAAAGGGGCAGGATCATACTTCTGGATATAATAAAATAGAATAAAGGCCCATATGTCCCAAGTGAGTATAGACATAGAACACATTGCTCTAAAGCGGCTTGGAAAGAAGTTGTGGCAGTATGAGGACCGTGACCCTAAACGTGTTGAACTAGCAGTCTTAGACTACTTAGTTTCGCATGGCTGGCAGGGATATTTCACAGAGCAGTTTGATTATGATCGCACGATTTTAATTATGATGCTTTGGTGCAATAGGGAAAGCTACTTCAAGGAAAAGCGAACGTCGCTGGCTGTAAATAACCCTAAATTAGCTTTCAACTTTGCAGCCGATGGATATTGGCAAACTAATAATCATAAATTTTCTCATGCGGACCTAATTGGTCATGCTACGAATTTTTCGGAAGAGATGATTCCAAAAATTCTTCAAACTTGGCAGGACCGAGGGGTCAAGAGTTTTGCGGTTGGAAGGGCTTACCTAACCCCTAGGCCAGCCGAAGAACTTAGTGCTGACACATTGGTCTCATTTTATAATGCTAGAGGTGGCCTGCAATACTACCTCAGCTTCTTGGAACACTTTGCCAGCGCAGAACTGCAGCAACTTAAAAACCGATGCCGAATTTTAGATAACGCGCTGAAGGACAAGACAGGGCATGACTGCCCGCTGCAAAGACTGCTAGATACGGCTGACACGATTCTGACAATTAAGCGCAGCGGTTTCAAGCCGACAGACGCAAGTATTCAAAACTGGATTAATAAGATAACTGAGCAAAATGAAGGGGAGTTTAAGGATAAAATCTTGAAGCTCGCGGTAGATTTATATGCCTACTGGAAACAGCGTGAAGCAGCCCCAAAAACTAAGTGGGATTACGAAGCTACTCTTGACCTAATAGTTTGGAAAGAAAGTGTAGTAAGCGTTGAAGTAAAAGCACCTAATGATCGGCTAGCGCCCCATCAAAAAGAACAGCTCAAGTTGGATGCAGATAATGGTATCAGGTCTTGGGTTATCGAGGTCCATGACGGACAAATTGATTGTAGTAAGGCAGATAAAAAACGGCAGGTTTTATTTGGTGAAACGAAATAGTACCCCAAGTCCGAAACCTTAATACAAGTACTGGCTAGCTACTTACGACTTTTCAAAGAACGGGTCCACCCAGAATAAACTAATTCACTCGTCCAAACTCGTATTACTAGCCTATCAGGGACTCCTAATCTGTAAAGTGGAGGGTACCCCGGGGGTCGAAGGTGGTATGAGGAATTAGACGGTGAGTAGGGCAGTCTTAAACGGATATTCCTGCTTTAGGATAATGTTGAAATACCTCTGTGGCTCCATCACTGCTAACTATGAATACATCGTAGGCTTCACGCTCATCTTCAGGTCCCATCCCGGGCGAGCCGTAAGGCATTGCTGGTACGGCTAATCCTAATGCATCAGGGCGGTCTGCTATAAGACGCCTTATGTCGCTGGCGGGAACGTGTCCTTCGATGAAATACCCATCAACTTTAGCGGTATGACAGGACATCATATCTTTGGGGATGCCACTCTCAATCTTAAATTCAGTCAAAAGGCTACCAGAGCGATCTTCAGTAGTAACATTGAAGCCTTTGTCTGTTAAAATCTCTATCCATGCATTGCAGCAACCACACTGTGGATTTTTAACTACGTGAATATCAGGAGAAGTGCCGTCTGCTAAGGCAGCCAACGGTGCAGCAACTATTGAATTTGATGCAAGTATTAACAATTGCCGCCGGCTTAACGATACTTTGTTCTTCATTGCTGATCCTCTCTCAAACATCATCTGATTAATTAGTGCGGCATCCAAACACATCCATAGCATGGTGGCACTGTGTTGCCTTTGGGCCAATCAGGGCCAAACGGCCGCTTTAGGTTGCTGTCTTTATGAGACCTGTGTCGCACCACTTCATCCTAAATTAACCTTTCTTAAATATGGTAATATTGTTTGAAAGGCTCCAAATTTCCGCTCAGCATCTTCGTTGCTGACAGTCGTTGGAATTATGACGTCTTGCCCAACTTGCCAATTTGCTGGGGTCGCCACGCCTTTTTTGCTTGATAGTTGGAGCGCGTCTAAAGCCCTTACCACTTCCGCAAAATTTCTTCCCACGCTCATAGGGTAGGTCATTGATAGTTTTAGCTTTCTATCTGCTCCTATAATAAAAACAGATCTAACTGTAGCAGTGTCATTCGGCGTTCGCCCATCTGGTAAGTACGCCTCTGCTGGCAACATATCAAAAGCTTTAGAGACAATTAGGTCTGTGTCGGCAATTATTGGAAAACTGGGACTGCATTTGCTCACAGCCTCAATATCTGTTTTCCATTTTTTATGCTCTGTGACACTATCTACAGAAATACCAATAACCTTTGTATTTCTTTTAGCCCACTCGTCTTTTAGCTGTGCAACCACACTGAATTCAGTTGTGCAGACAGGTGTGAAGTCTCCAGGGATGAGAGAATAGGATCGCCCATGAATCTCCAATCCACTCATGCAAACTAAATTCACCCTGGTCAGTCTTTACAGAAATATCTGGAATTACATCATTAAGTCTCATGTCGATTACTACCCTAATATTTTTATGTATTTCAATAGTCAAGATGAGATCCGCCCAGCTTTAGCCGCTTGAGGCGAATAATAACGATTGCCGCCGGCTTAACGATACTTTGTTCTTCATCACTAACCCTCTCGTAATCTTCAGTGGGTTAGTTAGCACAGTTTTCAAACACATCAACAGCACTTCGATGTGGGTCTGAATGTGGGTCTAAAAAATATGACTATATTTTAAATTAATTAAAACAATACTATAGATGGGATCTATGGCAGAGAGACAGGGATTCGAACCCTGGGTACCCTTGCAGGTACAACGGATTTCGAATCCGTCCCGTTCGTCCACTCCGGCACCTCTCCACTCTTAGGGGTATATTTTAAGGATTGAGTTCATTGCGCGCAAGGTTGATTGTGAGTTGAAATCGAGATTGCATGGATTAGTTAGAAACTTAGAAAGAAGGGGCAATGACATGGCATATATGCGACGCTTTGGTATGTTTATTTTCGCTTTGGTTTTGGCGGCCTTACCGGCCAAGTCTGCGGATTTTGATAAGATTACGAACTTTATGCAGGTAACAGGCTTTGATGTGTCTTTGGAATCTCTGCGCGTGTCCGCACGCGATGCCCCAGGCATGCTGGGTATGGATGCGGATGATTTTGGTCTGAGCTGGACCCGGCTTGCAGATCGGTTGTTTGAACCCACTGCGCTAAAGCAAGATGCTTTGGAAATTTTACAAAAGGCTCTTACCGATGATGTTTTGGACCACGCAGCTGGATTTTATGGCTCTGATTTGGGCCAGCGTCTGGTGGCGGCGGAAAATGAGAGCCACTTCAAAGACAGTGCCGACAAGGGGGCACAAGGAGAGTTGTTGGCTGCCGCATTGGCTGCACGGGGTTCTCCGCAGCCACAGTATTTTCAGGATATGGCTGAAAGCATTGGTTCCATAGGAGCCAGCATTCGTTCATACCGCGAAGTACAGGTCCGCTTTTTGATGGCCGCCATGGGGGCGGGGTTGGTCGAACGTCGATTGGGTGAAGCAGATTTAAGGGCGTTGTTGGCACTAAAAGATGCTGAGGTTATGAAGGCTATTGGCCAAAACTTGGTTGCATCAAACGCCTATACTTACCAAAATTTTACTGACGTTGAAGTGGAAGCTTATCGCGACGCGTTGGCTACGAAAAAGATGATGGAAGTTTATGACCTTATGAATGCCATTCATTTTACCATTATGGCGGATCGTTATGAGAAAATGGCGATTGAAATGGCGCAATTGATACCCACGCAAGAGCTTTGATTGAGCTTGACTCTGGCCTAGCAGACATGGAATAGCGCGAGGGTGACCTAAACAGGTCTGAAATTATTGTAATATGTCTATTAAATTAGGCGCGCAGTCTCAGGTGGCCTTGGCCGAAACACCCAGAAGCGGGGACCAAAAGGCGCGGAAAAATAAGGGAAACGCAAATGTTTGCGGTAATGAAAACCGGCGGAAAGCAATATCGGGTACAATCTGGTGATGTTTTGCGCGTTGAGAAGCTGGCAGCTGATGCTGGTGACATGATCCAATTCAATGAAGTTCTGATGGTGGGCAGCACTGTTGGTGTGCCTATGGTAGCGGGAGCCGGCGTTCAAGCTGAAGTCATTGACCAGATCAAAGGGCCAAAAACAATAAACTTCGTTAAGCGTCGTCGTAAGCACTCTTCGAAGCGTACAAAAGGCCACCGCCAAAAACTTACATTGGTTCGCATTAAAGATATTTTGGAAAAGGGTGCTGAAAAATCTGGCATAAAAGCAGCTATAGGCGCTGGTTCGGTCCCTTATGTTTCTGTGGCTGTCGTTGAGACTATTTCTGCAGCTAAAAAACCGCTGCTGTGGCAAAACCGGCAGCAAAAGCTGCTGTGGCAAAACCGGCAGCAAAAGCTGCTGTGGCAAAACCGGCAGCAAAAGCTGCTGTGGCAAAACCGGCAGCAAAAGCTGCTGTGGCAAAACCGGCAGCAAAAGCTGCTGTGGCAAAACCGGCAGCAAAAGCTGCTGTGGCAAAACCGGCAGCAAAAGCTGCTGCGGCAAAACCGGCAGCAAAAAAACCAGCTGCCAAAAAACCAGCAGCTAAAAAGGAGTAATCACAGATGGCACATAAAAAAGCAGGTGGTTCATCCCGAAATGGTCGTGACTCAGCGGGCCGTCGCTTGGGCGTTAAGCTGTATGGTGGACAGGATGTCATTCCAGGTAATATCATTGTTCGTCAACGCGGCACAAAATTTTGGCCAGGTGAAGGTGTGGGCATGGGCAAGGACCATACAATTTTTGCCGTTGTTCAAGGTAATGTTAAATTTCACACTGGCCTTAAACGCCGCCAATTCATATCTGTCATTCCTATGGCGGAGGCCGCTGAATAAGCCAAACCTTTAAGGTTAATTTTTAAGGGATCGGCTGGAAAGCCGGTCCCTTTTTAAATTCAGGCTGATAATCTTAAGGTGAATGATTTGACTAGTGGAGTGCTGTCCCACTTAGATAATAAAATGACTTTGGAGATGGACTATGCCTATTGAGCTGGTTGCTTTAATTATATTTTCAGTAGCACAAATTGGTACTCCGGGCCCAGCAAATATGGCGCTTCTGGCCACGGGCGCGAGTTTTGGCTTAAGGCGTGCATTACCCTTTGTGGCGGGAGTTGTAGTTGGAAAGCAGCTAATTATCTGGCCATTAGGTTTTGGATTGATGCAGATAGCGGAAAGCTGGCCCGTTGTATTTTTAGTGATGAAATACCTTTCTGCGGTTTATATCATTTATTTAGCATGGCGTGTGGCCAATATGCGTCTAAAACTGGGTGAGGGAGAGGGTTCTGCACCAGGTTTTTGGGCTGGGGTGGTCGTCCATCCTTTGAACCCCAAGGCTTGGGGTATGATCACTGCCGCTTTTACAAGCTTTGTGGTTGCGGGCACTGATGCCTTGTCGGCTACTTTTAGCATCGCGATGGTCTTACTTTTGTGCCAAACGATTTTGCATCCTCTGTGGGCTGGGGCAGGGCAATTGATTGCACGTACCATTCAAGGCACAGCTGCGGAGCGTGGCGTATTTATAGCCTTAGCCTGCTTGACTATAGCTACTGTATTTTATGCTCTGTTTGGCCTGGGTTTTGTGACATGATAGAACCCATCCGTGTTCAGTCAACTTTTCGTACAAAACGTCTAATTTTGCGCCCTACCAGAAAATCAGATTTAGGACTTATTGGGCTGTATGCAGGCGATATCCGGGTCTCTGGTCATACTCGTTCAATTCCTCACCCTCTGCCACCGGGGGCGGCTGAAGCTTTTATTGAGCAGACGCAAAACCTCGCTCGGACTGAAGATGTTTGGGTTCTGGATGGCTCGGACTTTGGCTTAGATGAAGTTTTAGGGGTCATTGGCCTTAAACGACTTGACCGACGTCAGGGTGAATTAGGCTACTGGTTGGCCCCTGCCTATTGGGGAGTGGGGCTTGCACGTGAAGCTGTGGGGACGTTGATTGGTGCTAATCCACAGGCTAGTACGACTTTGTTTGCAGAAGTATTTCAAGAAAATGCCAGATCGGCAAAGTTGCTCACAGACATGGGCTTTAGCTATTTAGGAGAAGCGGAGTCTTATTGCGTAGCGCGCCAAACCACTGTGGCTAGCTGGACATATTTGCGCAAGATGACATGAATTGTAACTGACGCTTTTGTTTGGAATGCATCTCCGCCAAATATGATGGTACATGGGCCTACTTAGCAGTTTGTTTTTGCGTTTAACTCGCGGTAGTTTTAATTGTTACTAAGATTAAAATCCCTATGACTTTGGGGATAGTTATCTTGGCTGATATAGCAGTGATTAGATATGTGGGATTGGGTAAAGTTCCCTGATGTGGTTATACCGCTATGCTATTTTATCTACTCTAGTATTATTTTCTAAGGAGGATTTTCCAGCGATGCAGCTAATAACCATTTAAGGTCATCTGTCCTTATTTCTTATCTTAATACGATTGTGCAATAATTTGGATACTAATGGCATAAGTGGAGCGGCTTTGTACTGATTGGGGTTCATCCAATTTCTAAAGGCCAGTTCTAAATGGCCGGTAAGGCTTGAGCCTTGGGCGGTTACCCTCTATCGGCTAGAGCTAGAAGAATTAAAGGCTTAATTATGAAATTTCTCGACTTAGCCAAAGTAACAATCCGTTCTGGCAGCGGTGGCGGTGGAGCAGTGTCTTTTCGGCGTGAAAAATACGTTGAATTTGGTGGGCCTGATGGTGGTGACGGCGGGCGTGGTGGTGATGTGATTGTTGAGGCTGTTCAAGGCCTTAATACTCTAATTGATTTCCGGTATCAGCAACATTTTTTTGCTAAAAATGGCCAACATGGTATGGGCAAGCAGCGGACTGGCAGGGGTGGCGAGGACATCACGCTGAAAGTGCCAGTAGGTACGCAGATCATGGATGAGGATGGAGAAACCATATTGTTCGATCTGACGGAGATCGGTCAGAAAGTTATAATAGCCAAAGGTGGAAACGGTGGATTTGGTAATTTATATTTCAAATCTTCAACCAACCAAGCCCCACGCAGGGCTAATGCTGGGTTAGCGGGTGTAGAGCGTGAGCTGTGGTTGAACCTAAAACTGATTGCAGAGGTAGGTCTTGTGGGGTTGCCCAATGCTGGTAAGTCAACTTTCTTGGGGGAAACTACGAATGCCCATCCCAAAATTGCAGATTATGCGTTTACCACGCTCTACCCAAGTCTTGGAGTGGCTCAAATCGATGAAGAACAGTTTGTTATTGCAGATATACCAGGGTTAATCGAAGGAGCCCATGAAGGACGTGGTATTGGAGATCGTTTCCTAGGCCATATTGAGCGGTGCGCCGTATTGTTGCACATTGTGGATGGCAACTCCGCCAGTATTGGGCAGGATTACAATACCATCATGCATGAATTGGAGGCTTATGGCGGTGACTTAATCAATAAGCCTCGAGTTACAGTGCTCAATAAAATTGATGAATTAGACGAAGATGATCTTGGATTTGCTTTAAGCGCTTTGCGGGGCGCCTCAGGTGGCCAGCCAGTTTTGCCCATGTCAGGAGGCACTGGTGAGGGTACTGGTGAGGTACTGCGGGCCTTGTTTAAACAAATTCAAATCGTACGTTCGGAGGAACCGGAGGCGTCAAAGTGGCGACCTTAGGCCAAGCAAAACGACTTGTTATTAAGATTGGTTCTGCCCTTTTGGTGGACAGGTCAACTGGGACTCTGCGCGAAAACTGGCTGGCGTCTTTGGCCGACGATATTGCCCAATTTCGTGCTAAGGGTGTAGATGTTGTGATAGTATCGTCAGGCTCGATTGCTTTGGGGCGTTCGGTGCTAGGTTTGGGTGCAACGGAACTCACTCTGGAGCAAAGCCAAGCTGCTGCTGCAGTTGGCCAAATTCAATTGGCACGTGCCTATGAACAACATCTTGCGCCGCATGATGTCATCACCGCTCAGGTTTTGGTTACTTTAGCAGACAGTTCTGATCGTCGTCGATATCTCAACTCCCGCGCCACGCTTGCGCAATTGCTGCGCTACGGTGCAGTGCCAATTGTTAATGAAAATGATACTGTTGCAACTGATGAAATTCGCTATGGCGATAATGACCGGTTGGCGGCGCAAATTGCAGTGACTGTTGGCGCTGACCACCTTATTTTATTTTCAGATGTGGATGGATTCTATTCTGGAAATCCCAATGATGACACGTCTGCAACCCGCTTCGATATCATTACAGAGCTGACACCTCAGCTTGAGGCAATGGCAGGCGATGCAGGTTCAGGCCTGTCAAAGGGTGGGATGAAAACTAAACTTATGGCGGCAAAAATGGCCATGGGAGCGGGATGCGCCATGGCTATTACACTTGGGTCACCGCAAAACCCATTACAGAATTTGTTAAATGGCGCTGATGCCACGTGGTTTTTGCCATCCGTTGATCCGAAAGCCGCCCGCAAGCAGTGGATTTCTTCTTTGAAACCTGAGGGTTTAGTGTGTGTTGATAATGGAGCAGTGCACGCGCTAAAGTCTGGAAAAAGTCTCTTACCTTCTGGAGTTACTGATGTTTCTGGAAAATTCTCGCGGGGAGAGTTAGTTCGAATATTAGCTGAAGACGGCCAAGACTTAGGCTGCGGATTGATTGCATTTGATAGTGCCGAAGCAAAACAAATATTAGGCTGCCACACCAAGGAGGTGGAAACAATATTGGGATATGCTAGTCGTGGGGCGATGATCCACCGGAACGACATGGTTTTACAAGGTGGATGAGGACAAAATAATGGATGTGGCGGCAACTTTAAATGAGATTGGCATTGCTGCAAAAGCAGCGGCGGCAGAATTAGGGTTTGTCAGCGCAGAACAAAAATATGCCGCTCTCATTGGTGCTGCAGAGGATGTCTGGTCGTCGCGCGTGGACATCATTGAGGCCAATGCTAAAGATATGGCTTTTGGACGAGATAGGGGCCTCTCTGATGCTCTATTGGATAGATTGTTTTTAGATGAGCCACGTATTTGCAATATTGTTGATGGGCTGCGCTCTGTTGCTGAGCAACCTGATCCAGTGGGTCAGATTTTAGAAGATTGGCAACGTCCCAATGGGTTGCATATTCAACGGGTACGAACACCTTTAGGTGTAGTGGGAGTGATCTATGAAAGCCGGCCAAATGTTACAGCAGATGCTGGAGCCCTATGCCTGAAGGCTGGCAACGCAGTGATTTTGAGGGGCGGTTCTGAAAGCTTTCATTCTTCAACGGCAATTCACAAAGCTATGGTCAAAGGCCTAGTTCTAGCGGGTCTTCCAGAGGCAGCGATTCAGCTGGTCCCAACCCGTGATCGCCTGGCCGTGAGTGCGATGCTTGCCATGGTGGATTATATAGATGTGATTGTGCCACGTGGTGGCAAAGGCCTGGTAGGCTTGGTCCAGCGGGAGGCGCGGGTGCCGGTGTTTGCTCATCTTGAGGGGATTGTTCATATCTATGTTGACGCCTCTGCCGATAGGCAGAAAACCCTTGATGTAGTGATCAATGCGAAAACACGCCGTACTGGTATTTGTGGCGCTGTGGAATGCTTACTAATGCATCAAGATGTCGCAAAAACTTGGGGAAAAGATGTGATCCAAGAATTGATCGCAAAAGGGGTTACCGTTGATGCTGATATGGTTCTGCAAGGTATTACTGGCACGCAATCGGCTGAGGAGCATCATTGGGGGCATGAATTTCTTGATATGGAAATTGCGGCTAAAACTGTGGCTAACGTAGATGAAGCGGTTGCTCACATTAGGAACTATGGCTCTAATCATACTGATTGTATCATGGCGGAAGATATTAAAGTGGTAGACCGCTTCTTTCAACGGCTCGATAGTGCTATTTTGATGCATAATGCCTCAACCCAATTTGCGGATGGTGGTGAATTTGGTATGGGAGCTGAGATTGGTATAGCGACTGGAAAGATGCACGCACGCGGTCCGGTCGGTGCGATGCAGCTCACGAGCTTTAAATATCTCGTACGTGGGAATGGAACTATAAGAGGTTAGAATCTCATGGCTAGTGCTTTGTAACTTGGGCCATTATGGGCTTCATTTATTACGCCTGTATCAACTCCAAAGCTCATAATTTTTTTGCTGAGATTAGTTTGTCTTTAACCCACTTATCTTTTCCCCAAAGTTGCCCGTCAGTCATTTAAGCCAACTCATTGATGTTGCTGGATGCATTGACAGACTTTTTCAAATTGCAGTTTGGGCGTGTGGTAACGAGGGGTATTATCTTAAGATCTTCTGTAATATAATTCTGTTGAAAGTGGGGGTATTTGGAAAACTTAAATTCATTTTTAGAGCCTGGCCAGCGCGTGCAGCATCCCCATCAGCTAGACTGGGGCGTTGGCCAAGTGCAGTCAAATATTAATAATCATATTACAGTCAACTTTCCAGAAGCAGGAAAAGTCGTTATCGATAGTACACGTATACCTTTAGTTTTAGTATATTAAATCAAGTAATTATGGTGTAAAGTGAATTTAAAAAAATTAAGCCATTTAATGCTAAAGTCAGTCGTTGAATGACCCATAGTACAGATTATGCGAGCCACCTCTGATGGACTTGTTACCTAACTTTGAAGTGAGATTAGCTAAAAATCCTAATGATCTCTACGCTGTGCAGCGCTTGCGTTATGATGTTTTTGTCTGCGAGATGGGCGCAACGGGGTTGGGAATTGATTTTGATCAGAAGCTTGAACTCGATGAGTATGATCCGCATTGCTCGCATTTGATGCTATTGGACCGTGCGCGTGGGGCAGCCTTGGAAGATCAAGTGGTCGGGGCATATCGTCTTTTAACTATGCAGGGTGCTAAGGCTGCAGGTGGTTTTTACAGTGCAACTGAGTTTGATCTTTCGGCGCTTTTACAAAGCAAACGTCCATTAATCGAGCTAGGCCGATCTTGCTTGCGCAAACCCTACCGAGGTGGGGAGGCGATGTTTCATTTGTGGCAAGCACTTGCGAGACTGGTTGTGCAAGAGGGGGCAGAAATTCTTTTTGGGACGGCAAGCTTTGTTGGCACAGATATTGAGGCCTTGGCGCAACCATTAACTTTGTTGCAGCAAAAATATTTAGTACCGCTGTCTATCCGCCCTAAAACTGTTGCCGCGCACTATATTCCGTTGTGCCAACTCCCCGAGGCCAATGTTGATCGGATTGCGGCTTTGCGGGCCATGCCAGCTTTAATCAAAGCTTACTTGCGTTTAGGCGGTGGCGTTGGCGACGGAGCATATATTGACCAGGCATTTAATACAACGGACGTGTGTCTTGTATTGGATGTTCAAACAATGAATCCACGGCAAAAAGCGATATACCTTAACGGGGCCTACGCCATGACTTCACCCACTTGGATGTCGGACGAAGAGCCTGTTCCTCCACGTATTTCTACGATGGGGTGGATACGTGTGCTTATCCGAGGGCTGGCCATGGGAATTTATACGTTTGGTGGCTTGATTTTTTTGCTGCTGGTACGCTTGATCGAAAAACCAATCTGTGGTGCGAAACGGCCTTTTACACCTAAGATCACACAATCGGTGTGTAGGTTTGCGTTTTGGGTTCTTGGTATGCGCTTGGAGATTGTTGGCACGCCCATGCACGGCCCGGGTGCTACGGTGTCCAACCATACCAGCTGGCTGGATATTTTTGGACTTAATGCCTTTGATGATATTTACTTTGTGGCAAAATCAGAAGTAGCCAGATGGCCACTGATTGGTTGGTTAGCGCGTGCGACGGGCACTCAATTTATTACACGAGATAGAACCCAAGCTGTTTCACATACTCAGATGTTACAGTCGAGGTTGCGGCAAGGGCATAAATTGCTATTTTTTCCAGAGGGCACTTCTACAGATGGTCTACGTGTCTTACCATTTAAGCCCACCCTCTTTCAATCTTTCCTTACACCAGAATTGCGTGACAAAATCTCGATCCAAGCGATTACGCTAATATTTCATGCCCCTGAGGGGCAAGATCCTAGATTTTATGGGTGGTGGGGGGATAGCGATCTTGCGGGTCATTTGCTGAAAGCCTTGGCGATTAAAAGGCATGGTTATCTGGAGGTCGTGTATCACCCACCTGTCGCGGCAAGTGAATTTTCAGACCGTAAAGCCATGGCGCGGCATTTGGAGGCGCAAGTAGCCTCCGTGCTGCCCGTTGTATCCAAATTGTAGTGAGTTAACCCCCGCGGGCCGAAGCGAGGGCTTGGAGGCTTGCCAATGGATCTTCAGTGCTCCAAATTTCTGGGCCAATTGCGAAAAAATCCACTTTGTTGGATAGATTTCGGATTATGCCTTGCGTTAAGCCACCCTCGACCACGACGGGCACCTCAATCATTTCGCTCCACCAGGAAAGAAGTTCTGGATCGACTTGGTTGCCGTCACCTAATGTCGATGCGACTACGGGGCCAAAACTAACGTAATCGGCTCCGGCTTCCCCGGCGCCGATGCCTTCGTGGCGAGAAGTGTTACAAAATGCACCTAAAATTATATCGTTACCCATATCTTTGCGCAGCTGGCGTAGATTACGGCCACCATCCGTTAGGTGCACGCCGTCCAAACCCAATCGATCTACCATCAGGGCATGACGTTCAATTACCAGCATGATGTCACGCGCATGGGCAACGTCACGCAAAGCATCAGCTGTTCGAGCAATTTCATCTTCATCGGTGCTAGACAGCCCAAGCCTCAGACACGCAATATCAACCGTATCCAGTATTTGCGCCAGTTGGACAGGATAGGTTTCCAAGTCTAGTATGCTGGGCGTGACTAAATATATCTGTGGCAATTCTTGAGTGCCCATCTCTTAGACTCCAAATTAGATATTCTTTCATGGCGCTATAGCGTGACAAATTGGCTTTGGCCACCGCTTGTCGCGCCACGCTCCGGGCGATAAGAAAGACTATGACAAGCACATTACTCCAACAACCCGCAATCATTCTCATTAGACCACAGATGGGCGAAAATATTGGCGCCGCTGCGCGGGCCATGTGGAACTTTGGCTTGGACCATATGCGAATTGTTAATCCACGCGATGGCTGGCCCAGCCAAAAAGCGGTTGTAATGGCCAGTGGGGCTGGGCGCTTGCTTGATGAGGCACGCTTGTTTGACACAACCGCAGACGCTTTGGCTGATACAACTTTCGTGATGGCAACCACCGCCCGGCCACGCGATCTCACAAAACCAGTTTTTAGCCCAGAACACGCTATGGCTGAAGCTGCGCGACGAATTTCTGCTGGCCAAAAAGTTGCTGTGCTGTTTGGCCCTGAACGTGCTGGTTTGGAAAATGATGATATAATCCGCGCAAATGCAATAATTTCTGTACCGGTAAACCCGCAATTTTCTTCCTTAAATTTGGGGCAATGTGTGTTGTTGATGAGCTATGAGTGGCAGCGGCAGGTTGCAAAGATTACTGCAGAGACAATGGATATGACCAAGGTGGAATGGGCCACCGGCCTGGAGGTTGAGAAGCTGGCTGAGAATTTTGAACGACGACTCGATACTGCTGGTTTTTTCTTCCCAGAAACTAAGGCGGCTAGTATGAAGGTGAACCTGCGCAATCTGTGGTCGCGGATGCCTCTGACTAAAGCGGATGTACAGATGCTACATGGCACCATGCGCCAAATGGTCCGATGGAAAGAGCGTGGTTGAATGCACACCACCGCCGGCCTAGATCAAATTGCAACGAAGGGTAACATCATGTCTGATAAACGCAGCATTTTCGAAGACGTTGGAAACGACGTTAAAACTACAGCCGCGGCTTTGGGAGCTATAACACGCGATAATGACGCCAGTCGCTTTTTGGTGCGTTGGTGGCTTTGGGCCTTAGTCACTTTGGTAGTGGGCATGATTGTGGTGGGTGGACTAACCCGTTTGACTGACAGTGGCTTATCGATCACTGAGTGGGATCCCGTCATGGGCGCTGTGCCGCCCATGAGTTTAGCTGCCTGGGAGGCGTCCTTTGCTGCTTATAAAACAACAGCTGAATTTGCTTCGCAAAACACAGCTATGAACCTCGCTGAGTTTAAAACTATTTTCTGGTGGGAATGGGGACACCGGCAATTGGGACGGTTTATTGGATTAGTTTGGCTGGTCGGCTTCGTGACCCTGTTCACATTTGGAAAACTGCCAAAAGCACGACGACTGTCGCTCTTTGCAATTGGACCATTCATTGGTCTGCAGGGCTTTATTGGCTGGTTAATGGTTAACTCTGGTTTAGACGGTGTGAGAGTTGATGTAGCTTCATATTGGCTGATGGCGCATCTGGGCGCTGCTTTTGCACTATTAGGCTATATTTTTTGGTCCCTACAACTGTTTGATCGATCTGAGGCGGAGCTGATACAAGCCAGGCGGGTGCGTGAACGTAAGCTATTTGGTATGTCTACTGGCTTAATGCATTTTGTAGCATTGCAGGTGTTATTAGGCGCTTTAGTGGCGGGAATTGACGCCGGTCGCAACTATACCGATTGGCCTTTAATGGCTGGTGGGTTTTTGCCGCCAGACTTGTTCAGCTTGACACCATGGTGGCGGAATTTCTTTGAAGATGATGGCTTAGTGCAATTCATTCACCGAACCAGTGCGTATCTATTGTTTGTATTTGGTATTGTGGTGGGCCTACGCGCTAAATACTCCGCCCATAAGTTGACGCGTTCAGCTTTTAATAAAGTTGTCTTATTACTGGTAATACAAATGGTTTTGGGCATCATCACAGTGTTGAATTCATCTCCGTGGTATCTGGCAATACTGCATCAGTTTACCGCAGTTCTTCTTTGGCTTTCAGTGATCCGTGGTCGGTTTTTAGCGGGTTATCCAATAGCAACTTCTTTGAGGCTTAAATCATGACTGCGTTAACACACCTTCTTCAATTTGATCGCCAAACCCAAGCTCTCAGCCAAGTATCAGGCCGGTTGGGTTGGGATCAGGAAACCATGATGCCCAGAGGATCTGCGGATCAAAGAGGCACTGAGATGGCAGCCCTTGAGGGTGTTTTACATGCCCGGCGATGTGATGCCCGCGTCGGTGAGTGGTTGGCGGAAATTGATGCCAAATCTGAGGACATTGCGACACAAGCACAATTACGCGAGATTAAGCGAGCTTATGAACGTGCTGACAAAGTGCCTGGGAAGTTGGCTGAAACGATTGCTAGCACCACCTCAGGTGCTCAAGGTAAATGGGCAGCTGCTCGCGCTGCGGACGACTTTGCAGCCTTCGCGCCTGTACTGAAAGAGGTTTTGGCTCTGAAACGCGAAGAGGGCCAAGCTCTGGCCACTAGTGGTGATGTGTATGACACCATGCTTGCAGACTACGAGCCGGAGACTTCTGCAGCCGAGTTGGAGCACATGTTTGGTGCATTGCGTCCTGGCCTAGTTGCGTTACGTGGCTCAATTTTGGAAAAAGCCCCGGCGCAAAAACTAGAGGGATTATTTGACGAAGAGGCTCAGCTTAGGCTTTCGGTCCTATTAGCTAAAACTTTTGGCTATGACTTTGATCGTGGGCGAGTTGATAAAGCGGTGCATCCGTTTTCTTCAGGCTCCGGCCAAGATGTGCGGATTACCACGCGGACCAACCCGAAAGATCCATTTAATTGTTTCTATTCCACAATCCATGAGGTGGGCCATGGCTGCTATGAGCAAAATATTGATCCCAAATATTTACTAACATCCATAGGGCAGGGCGCTTCAATGGGCGTACATGAAAGCCAGTCGAGGATATATGAAAACCAACTTGGTCGGAGCCGTGCCTTTTGTGAATTTTTGTTTGGGCATATGAAGCAGAGTTTTAGTGATTTTGGAATTCAGACACCAGACGCTTTTTACAAAGCAGTAAACTCAGTGGGCAATGGATTTATTAGGACTGAAGCGGATGAGGTTCAGTACAATCTGCATGTTTTGTTACGCTTTGACTTGGAGCGGGCATTGGTCTCTGGCGATTTGCAGGTAAAAGATCTTGAGACCGCGTGGAACGATCGATTTTATTCTGACTTTGGCTATCAGGTAAACTGCGCCTCGCAAGGTTGTTTGCAGGATGTGCATTGGTCGGTGGGGTTATTTGGGTATTTTCCAACCTATTCACTTGGAAATGTCTATGCGGGCTGTCTGTATGAGACGCTGCGCAAAAACTGCTCGACGCTTGATAATGATTTGCGTGTTGGCAACTTGTCACCGGCAACCGATTGGCTACGCGATAGCCTGCAATGCCATGGCGCACTGAAGCTACCCCGTAAAACAATTTCTGATGCTTGTGGATTTGAACCCTCTGAGGAACCATTACTGGCGTACTTACAGGGTAAATTTTCAGATATTTATGATCTTTAGTGTAAAACACTGCGCAAAAATAATTCTACGCAGTATTTGATTGTAAACTATTCTTCGGTTTGTGGGCTTCCAACTAATTCTTCGTCGGTTTCATCACCTTGATCTGGTATGTAAGCGACGCTGACAACTTTCTCATCGTCATTAGTGTTGAAGACGCGCACGCCACCTGCGCTTCGTGACCGAAACGAAATGCCATTAATTGGACAGCGGATTGACTGTCCGTTGCTGGTCACCAACATAATTTGATCGGACATCTTGACTGGGAAGCTGGCCACAACAGGGCCACCACGCATTGCTTTATCCATAGCTGTTACGCCCATACCGCCACGGCCTCTGACAGGGTAGTCATGGCTTGACGATATTTTGCCAGACCCGGCGCGGGTGATCGTTAGGATCAAATTCTCTACTGCAGCCATTTCCGCATAACGCTCCTGGCTGAAATTTGGATCGGCCGGCACGTCGTCGTCGCTCGCTTCATCTTCAGTTACTCCTGCCATTGCACGGCGCATTTTCAGATAGGCAGCCCGTTCTTCCGGGGTGGCTTTAAAGTGCCGGATCACAGACATGGAGACAACTCGGTCATTGCCGGTAAGCCTAATGCCACGAACACCGGTTGAGGCTCGCGAGTTCATCACCCTTAGATCTGTGGATGAGAACCTAATGGCTCGCCCACTGTCTGTGGTTAGCATCACGTCATCATCTTCACTACAGATGCGTGCATTAACCAGCTCAACCCCCTCCGGAAGTTTCATAGCTATTTTTCCGTTTGAGCGTACATTGGTAAAATCGGACAGGCGATTGCGGCGTACATCTCCTTGAGTGGTTGCAAACACTATTTGTAAATCGCCCCAATCTACTTCTTCACGGTCTACAGGCATTATGGCCGCAACTGACACTCCAGGCGGGATCGGCAGAATGTTAACAATAGCTTTACCCTTTGCGGTACGTCCCCCCATTGGCAAGCGCCATGTTTTCATTTTATAAGCCATACCATCAGTGCTAAAGAACAGCAGCTGTGTGTGAGTGTTGGCAACAAACAATGTAGTAACTACATCTTCGTCTTTAGTTGACATGCCCTGCAAGCCTTTGCCACCGCGTTTTTGAGCACGAAAATCTGTCAATGCCGTCCGTTTTATATAGCCCTCGGCGGTAACTGTCACTACCATCTCTTCGCGCTCTATCAAGTCTTCGTCCATCATATCGCCAGACCATTCGATGATCTCAGTCCGACGTGGTACGGCGAAATTAGTTTTCACTTCTATCAGCTCTTCAGCGATGATGCCCATGATCCTTTCGCGTGACGATAGAATTTCCAAGTATTCTTTGATTTTTCCAGCTAAGATTTTCAGTTCATCTGTGACTTCTTTCACACCGATTTGGGTCAACCGCTGTAAACGCAGTTCCAGGATAGCGCGAGCTTGTGCTTCTGATAGATTATATGTTCCGTCATCGTTCATTTTCTGGGTCGGATCGTCTATTAAACGAATATAACCTGCTATCTCCTCAGCGGGCCAGCGGCGTTCCATCAATTGCTTTCGTGCCTCAGCCGCGTCACTTGATTTACGGATTGTCGCTACAATTTCATCAACATTGGTCACGGCGACAGCTAGGCCACATAGCACGTGGCTCCGCTCGCGGGCTTTACGCAATTCAAATGCCGTACGACGTGCAACAACTTCTTCACGAAAATCGACAAAGCAGGTGAGAAAGCGACGCAGTGTGAGTTGTTCAGGGCGGCCACCATTCAGTGCGAGCATATTACAGCCGAAAGAAGTTTGCATGGGCGTGTAGCGAAATAGCTGATTTAAGACTACCTCTGCGGTTGCATCGCGCTTTAGCTCCACTACAACTCTAACGCCGTTGCGATCTGATTCATCCTGTACATGCGACACACCTTCGATGCGTTTATCCCGCACTTCCGCAGCAATTTTTTCGATCATCGCAGCTTTGTTAACTTGGTAAGGAATTTCTTCGATTATGATTGCCCAGCGATCTTTGCGCAGCTCTTCAAAGCGGGTCTTTGCGCGATTTATCACACTACCACGACCCTCGAGATAGGCTTTTCGGGCGCCTGTGCGGCCCAGCATGACACCACCCGTTGGAAAGTCGGGTCCAGGGATATATTCGATTAATTGTTCTGATGTGAGATCTGGATCTTCGATCAGGGCCAAAGTTGCATCTACAACTTCACCGAGGTTATGTGGTGGAATGTTTGTAGCCATGCCAACTGCGATACCGCCCGCGCCGTTAACCAACATATTAGGATAACGTGCAGGCAGGACAGTGGGTTCAGTATCTTTGCCATCGTAGTTGAGTTGGAAGTCCACTGTGTCTTTGTCGATATCTGCTAAAAGTGCTTGAGCTGTTTTTTCCATACGCACTTCAGTATAACGATAGGCGGCTGCTTTATCGCCATCCATCGACCCGAAGTTGCCTTGGCCATCCAGCAGTACCAAAGACATCGAAAAATCTTGAGCCATCCGCACCAAAGCGTCATAAATAGCGCCATCACCGTGAGGATGATACTTACCCATCGCCTCTGCTACAGGGCGCGAAGATTTCCGATAAGGTTTGTCATGGGTGTTATTAGTTTCATGCATTGCGTATAGAATGCGGCGGTGAACAGGCTTTAAACCATCTCTCAGATCTGGGATGGCGCGGCTTACAATTACACTCATAGCATAATCAAGATAGGAGGTCTTCATCTCTTCCGTTATGCTGATTGATGGGCCATCATAGGCAGAGACAACTGGCGCTTTGGTTTCGCCACTGTCGGGTATGCTTGTATCATCTGTCATTCTGACCACCTGTCTGGGATTATCCCATATATAGTTGTTAGAAACATTACTGCCCAAACATATGGGATGCAATTGCTTAGATCCCTTTAGAGCAGGCTCAAATCAACTTTGCAGTAAAGTTTCCGTAATCTTGCGCAAATTAGCCTCAAAATCGATAGGTTAGCTCTGTGTTACACCATTTAATTTGAGGTAGATAAGAGGGATTCGGTTGGGCTCAAAAGCTGTATGATGGTGAGATTAGGACCGCCTTAGGGCAATCAGCCACATCCCACAGAGAACTGCAGATAAGATAGCGTTCCAAGCTGGCATTGATAAGCCAGCGAAGGCCCAGGAAATTTCATCGCACATTACCACTTTGTCGAGTACATTGGTTGCTAGCAAGTCCTGGCCGGAAAGCCCTAACAACCCATCGACGTTGCCGGAACAAGACGCTGGACCATCCCACCATTTTTGCTCAACGCCAGCATGAAATGCGCCAATGGCTGATGTAGTGGAAGTTGTCAGAGCACCAAGTGCTATTAACGTACGGCTGGGGATTGCTATTAAAACCAGTCCGATAAGTGTGGCAAGAGCGTGTGGGTATCTTTGCCAGAAACACATCTGACAAGGTGCATATCCCAATGCTTGAAAAACATAAGCACCCGCGAGTAACACCGTGGATCCGGCGGCAGCATAAAGTGCCATATTACGTCGAGACAGCGAAAGCATATAACGTACCTTAAATTACATTAATTTAACAGCAAAGAATCCGGTGATCAATATGGCAAGGAAAAGCGCAAACACCAGCCCCAAGCGGCGTTCTATAAAGCCACGTATTGGTGGTCCAAAGAAATATATTAGAGCTGCCACTGCAAAAAACCGCAAGGATCTGGCAACGATAGCGCTTGCAAGAAAAATCCCAAAGGGCATCGATGTCCAGCCTGACATGATGGTGATTACTTTGAACGGGAAGGGGGTCACGCCAGCTATCAGTACTGCCCAAAGCCCATAGGCGTTAAACTTTGCATTGAATTCGGCTATACTTCCTGCCTTGCCGAGGCTGTCTAAGATTGGTTTTCCGATGGCATCAAATGCAAACGCCCCAATTAGATAGCCAAACACGCCACCCGACACTGAGGCCACTACTGCTATAAACGCAATCCAAAAAGCTCGAGTGGGTGCCGCGAGAACAAGTGGGATCAACAATAAATCTGGTGGGATTGGAAAAAATGAGCTCTCAATAAAAGCCACAAATGCCAAGGCCCAGAGCGCGCGTGGATGCTCGGCCATCGACAGTGTCCAATCATACATGCGTTGTATCATGAAGTGCCTCATCTCATTTAATTACGCGTTTAATGCCATGGCTACCGATTAAATAACAGACTGAATTGGTCTCCAGCACGATGCTTATGAAGTTTACTGTTTTAGTAACAGCATAAACTAATTATCGCTAAGTGTTCGCAACTTTTGAGAAGCTTTTCGCGCATTAAGTGCACACTATGCTACTAAATGTATGACATTAGTAGACATGAGTTTTTTAAATGGTTTTTAAAGCTCTATTTTATTCGTTTTCTCACAAAATAACTGGCTTTACCCTTTGTGGAAACCACTGTAACAAACCGCAAAGGAGCGGTTCCAAATAAGAAGCTTCACTTACCAGTTGCTTCGGGTTCGTTCCTGGCTAATGTTCGTTGTGTTATGTTTTGACACTTTTGATCCTCTGGCAAGATTGGCAGATATATTGCCAACCTGCTAAAGAGGGCCTTAGTGTTTACGAAGCTTAAATTTAATGAATGTAATGGGCCCAAGTGGCGGAATGGTAGACGCAGGGGATTCAAAATCCCCCGTTCTAACGGACGTGCCGGTTCGAGTCCGGCCTTGGGTACCACTTAGATTAATATTTCCATATAAATAAGGTTTCCCTGGACGCCCTTTGGGGGACTTGTGTACACTTTCTTCATATTTGTGTACCACTTTGTGTGCCATGTTTTTTGTTAAATATGGGCTTTAAATCTGTTGTGATCAGAATTTGGCTAAAATCTTTATGATCATCCCTTGGTTGACCTAACCCCAGCACCATCCATAGCAATGGCGAGAGAGACATCAGCTTTGGTATGCCCAGCGGTAATCGCATGGCTTAACCCCAGCCATTGCTAAACTGCGACATAGCAGCGGGTATCACTTGCATAATGAAACAGAAGCACCACTTAAAAGTTTGTAAATAACAAAGGAGCTTGAAATGGCTGAGTGCGGATGTGGACGTAGTCCAAATGGTAACTGCGTAGGTTGGCATGATCTTACAGAAGAAAAGTACTTGGAGAAGAAGGCTGCTTACGAAGCAAAGCAAGCTGCCAAGTAAAACCTAATGGTGAGGCTGCAAGCTAACGTCCTGTGGCCTCATCTCTCTCGTATGATCTGATAGGTGTTATTGCCTTTGGTTTTACACTTAAGGCAACTGTACCTCTGACGTACCTCATGGGCTGTAGCATCGGGGCCAACGAAAACTATTAGGTTGGCTACGTCTAGCATTGAGTGACGCTATGTAGATGGCTGTCTATAGCCGCCTAGAACTTCCATACTATTCCCGTTGCCCATCCGCCAGCGTCAGCGGAACCGATCCAAAGCGAATTAACATCACGATAGGTGACCGTCTAACCAATTTTTTCACTGAGATCTTGTGAAGTGATCCTTTAAGTGGCACTTCTCGGTTTTAAATTCGAGAGTTGTAAGCAGTAGTTTTAATGTATTGGTTAATGGAATGAAGCTTACTGGCCCCTTTCTTTTCATTCTAACCACTCTGATGATTGATGCCATCGGGATTGGGATCGTGTTTCCAATCATGCCGGACCTTATGGATCGTGTTGGTGCTAGCGGCGTGGCGGAGGGGGCATTATGGGGCGGCATAATGATGTCTGCCTATGCCGCAGCAATGTTTCTATTCGGCCCCATCGTCGGGAGTCTTTCAGATGCCTATGGACGCAGGCCTATATTGATTGCGGCGCTGGCCACGTTGGCTATCGATTACACTATTATGGCACTGGCGCAGACTTATTGGGTATTACTCATGGGGCGGGTAATCGCGGGCATGGCTGGTGCCACATATATCACGGTGACGGCCTATATTTCTGACATAACCAAGCCGGATGAGCGTGGTGTGGCTTTTGGCATGATTGGTGCTGCCTTTGGCATCGGTTTTGTTTTTGGACCTGCACTTGGAGGTATCTCATCGGGCTTACATGTCACAGCACCCTTTTGGATTGCGGCAGCGCTTTCAGCACTCAATATGGTTTTTGGCTTTTTTATTTTGCCAGAATCCCTAAAAAAAGAAAACCGCCGGTCCTTTGGTAGACGGGACCTAAATCCTTTTGCGTCTATTGTACGAGCTTTTGTGATCCCAGGGCTTGCAATTCCATTGATCTGTATCTTTGTGTTTGAGTTTGCAAATATGGTATATCCGACCATTTGGGCTTTTTGGGGGCGCGAGGTATTTGGTTGGGGAGGGTTCACCATTGGGCTAACCCTATCAGCTTATGGCATACTGATTGCGGTGGTGCAGGCTGGACTGCTACCACAAATGACCAAACGTCTTGGTGATTATAGGACACTAATTTTTGCTAGCATCGCGGCCGTGATTGCACTGGCAGGGTTTGGATTTTCCACCGCAGCTTGGGCAGTGGCCGTGGTTTTGCCTATAGCCGCCCTGTCAGATATGGCTCCACCCTTGCTGACCGCATTGGCCGCTAATCGCGTGGGTGATGATCAGCAAGGTCTGGTCCAGGGAGTAATTGCATCTCTTTCATCGGTCGCGGCCGTGGCCGCCCCACTCGTACTTACCGGCGTGTTCGAGCGGTTTGTAAATAACGAAGGTGTGTATTTTCCAGGCGCACCGTTCTTGATCGCAGCTTTTCTTACCATAGCGATTATCCCCTTGATATTACGTCTGTCTCCTCAAAAATTAGCCAAGAGGCTTTGATGTGTTTCAGAGGTCTACACTTATTTAGAAGCATTATTTTTGGGAGGTCGCTTATCAAATGATGGGATGTCGCCGGGAATATGATGGTATGGTTGTTGATCGCAGGTAAATATTGCAGCTTGAGCTTGATAGTTTTCTGGGTTGTCCAAAGTACCAACTTTCACAATCATGGAATTAGGCCGCGACGGGCTTCTGGAACCTATACCAGTTCCACATGTCCCACAGAAATGTCGGGCCACTGGGTTTTCTAAGTCTGTACGAGCAAAGGTCGAGGCTACGCCTTTCGTATAGTTAAAGTTACTTTCAGCAAAGACGATCACAATATTGGTATTACCACCAGTAATGTATTGGCACTCACGGCAATGGCATTGAAACGCAGCTTCCTGCGAACCATTTATCTCGTAGCGAATTTCACCACAATAACATCCACCAGTAACAACCATCACGCATCTCCGATTTGATTTAAAATATACTGTGGATGCATAGCGTATTTTTTGCTGGCAGCAAAAGCCTTAATTAAATATGGTTTCGAGGGCTATTTGACAAAATTTTGTGTTGAATTACTGGCCTGACAGGATCCAACCAGCAGCTTGCTCGGCTATCATGAGTGTTGGAGAGTTGGTGTTTCCACTCGTAATTTCTGGCATGATGCTCGCATCAACAACACGCAAGCCTAATACGCCTTTTACTTTTAAATGAGGATCTAGAACTGCGGTTGGATCACCAATATTACCCATTTTTACGGTTCCAACAGGATGGAAGATGGTATTAGCAATATCGCCTGCAAGGTTCGCCAGTTCTTCATCACTTTGGTGCTGAAGGCCTGGCTTGAATTCCTCAGGTTGATATATTTTCATAGCGGGTTGGCCCATTATTTTTCGCACTTGCCGCAGGCTGTCGATTGCGACTTTGCGGTCATCATCCGTAGTCAGATAGTTTGGTGATATTTTTGGAGCGTCCCAAAATTTAGTAGATTTTATGCGTACGTGGCCACGACTTGTTGGGTTGAGATTGCACACGCTTACGGTCATCGCTGAGAAGTCATGTAGGTCTTCCCCAAAGGCCTCAAGGCTGAGGGGCTGTACATGATACTCTAAGTTTGCATGTGGACGACTGGGGTCGGAGCGCGTGAAAGCCCCGAGTTGACTTGGCGACATACTCATGGGGCCTGAGCGTTTAAATAGATATTCTAGACCAATTTTTGCTTTGCCAAACACACTATTGGTCAAGGTATTTAGCGTGCGTGTGCCACTAACCTTATAGACGGCTCGTATTTGTAGGTGGTCCTGCAGGTTTTCACCTACGGGCGTGTCTACAACTACTTTAATTCCATGAGATTTCAGAAGCTTGGCAGGACCAATACCTGATAGTTGCAGAATTTGTGGGGAATTAACCGCACCTGCTGACAGAATAACTTCCTGCAGGGCTTCAACCTGTATTGCGACGCCTTTGTGCTGTATGGTTACACCATAGCACCTCACAGCCCCATCTAGACCTACTTTGAAATTAAGCCGTTCGACATGAGCTTCGGTCCAAACTGTTAGGTTCGGTCGACTTTGCACTGGTCGCAAAAATGCCTTGGACGCACTCCATCGCCAGCCGGAGCGCTGATTTACGTCGAAATACCCCACGCCAGCATTATCACCATTGTTGAAATCATCAGTTTTCTCGATCCCCATTTCAGCGGCAGCTTCCACAAAGCTGTCAAGCACATCCCAACGGAGCCTTTGCTTTTCGATGCGCCATTCGCCGCCGTGCCCGTGTAGGTCAGAAAAACTACTGTTATTCCCTGTGATAGGATCGGCGCCATTGTCGAGCCTATAGTGATTTTCATGCGCCTTGAATGCATTTAGGGCGTGTTCCCAATTCCAGGTTTCATCGCCACTCAACTTCGCCCAATTTTCATAATCCCGTGCCTGACCGCGCATATAAATCATTCCATTTATAGAGGAACATCCCCCTAAGGTTTTACCCCGTGGATAACGTTGGCTACGGCCATTTAAGCCTTGTTCAGGTTCAGTGTTATACATCCAGTCGGTTCGAGGATTGCCAATGCAATACAGATATCCAACTGGAATATGGATCCAGGGATAGCTATCTTTTTTGCCGGCTTCGAGCAAAAGCACACGATTTTTTGGCTCTGAACTCAGCCGATTTGCCAACAGGCAACCGGCTGAACCACCGCCTACTATGACATAATCAAACTTCGTATCATTATCAGGCATAGCGGCTCTCGTTTGGTATCGGATGTTTTAGAGTGTATTTGTATGCATTCAGTGTCAATCACTGCCTAATGATATCTGCTTACAACCTCTAAATATATGGGATGAAAAGCCCACCGGAGATGGGCAGGGCTCCTTTCTCCAATGATACTAAGTGCAACAGGCGTGTCTTATCGGGAGGCTAGCAAGATTGACAGTTTGATTGGCTTACTGAAGGTCACTCCAGCATATTTTTAAAGCTCGCCGCGCAAGTGCCAAAGTTCTGGAAATAGCTCCACTTCAAGCATTCGACGCAGGTACTGTACGCCTGAGGTTCCGCCTGTACCGCGTTTAAACCCAATCACGCGCTCCACTGTTGTAACGTGGTTAAAGCGCCAACGGCGGAAATAATCTTCAATATCAACTAACTTTTCGGCCAACTCATAAAGCGCCCAATGACTGTTAATGTCTTCATACACGATTTTCCAACGCGCCTGAATTTCTGGACGAGCTTCATGATGGGTGTCCAGATGAGGGGCGGGCATCGCGTCGATAGTTCCATCTAAGGTCTTAAAGAGTAAACCCACTACCTCGTCATAAAAACTGGTTCTTGCAAGTTCGGTTGTGAGCTTAGTGTAGGCATCTGGTGTGTGCTCATGGGCCTTGAGCATATTCGTGTTGCGATTGCCAAAAATGTATTCGATCATCCTATATTGATAAGACTGAAACCCAGACGACAGGCCTAAAGTCTCTCTAAATTGTGTGTAATCTGCTGGGGTCATCGTACGCAATACATCCCATTGATTGTTGAGCTGTTCCAAAATCTTACTGACGCGAGACAGCATTTTCATCATATTTTGGA
The DNA here is from genome assembly GCA_905182195.1 of Alphaproteobacteria bacterium UBA4588. Lineage (GTDB taxonomy): Bacteria > Pseudomonadota > Alphaproteobacteria > Rhodobacterales > Rhodobacteraceae > Planktomarina. The sequence goes on along the minus strand of CAJJAW010000003.1, from coordinate 248,958 downwards.
GCTTCCCCGTCTCAAGCGCAAGCCGGGCGGCACTCATTTCATGCAAAAGCTGCTTCATCCAGAGTTCAGAGGTTTGGTGTTGGATAATGAACAGCATTTCGTCATGGGCTTCGCTTAAGCAATGCTGCTGATCAAGAATTGTATCAATGTGCAAATAATCACCATAAGACATTGTTTTTGCTAAATCAGTTTTGGCACCATCATTAGCTGGATTGAAAGGTTTTTTACGCATAATTATCCTCTCAGGCTACTATTTAACGTTTGTCGGCATAATTAATGTGTGTTTGCACCCAGCGACTAGTGGCTGTGACCATCCTCATCTAAAGACCCATGAATTGCAAATTGGTCTAAACCTGCGTCTTGGGACTCTATCATGCGAAAGCTTTCCTTCACGCCTGAATCGGTTAATTCCCGCGCTACTGTCAGTAATGTGTTGGGATCTTGGTCGTTGCATAATTCAACCATATGGTTCAATTCATCTTGCGCTACCTGTCCGGCAGCTTCCAGCGAGGGCGCACCGTACATCTGTACAAAATGCTGCGCCAATGCCTGCTTGATAGTTTCGTATTCCACTGGCTCAACCTTTGTCACGGCCACAAAAGTTACACGACCAAAGGTCTCTGCTCCCAGCCAGCCATTGGAAAATGCCTGCCGTGCTTTGCCCGTCAGATCTCCTTCAGACCAATTTGAAAATTCGAACCCGCCAGATATGCACCATTCACCGGTGCGCGCTGGAGAGTGAAAGACGTTCATATCGCTTTCGTCAAAATGTATTGCGCGTGCTAGCATCATATTAGGTGCCCTCCAGCAAGTAAGTCAGTGGGACGAGGTGGGTAGTTTTACCTGCCCTTATTAACATACCAAATTGTTCGTCGACTCCAAGAAAAGTCCCTGAAAACTTGTTTATGCTTATATCTTCACCAATGCCATGAGACAGTCCGCGCCAGTCTTTATGTAGAGATTTTACACCATCTTCGGTCCAAGTGTTGATGCCCACTAAAGTATGCTTAACCCATGATTCAAGTAGTTCCATAGCGTTTACATCGGCGCACCCTTCTGAGTAAAGCGCGGTCTGATCAGGTGTTTCACCCGGGGCGTCATTCTCAGGCCAAAGCGGCAATTCTAGGCCAATTACCATCCAATCGGGTTCGGCAGTAGGATCTGCATTGGAGGCTGCAACTCGTAACGTGCCGCATTTGGCGCCATTGATCCGAAGGCCACCGGTCCATTCCAGATGTACGGCCACTTCTGGTGGGCCAAGGGCACCTAAAGCATTTTGAAATCCTACCCCACAAAGTGGTAAAATTGCCATGGCGTCTGCCAGTTGTACATCGGGTGCAAAAACTAAAGCTGCGCGTAGAGTGTTTGCACCCAAATCATGTACCACAAGGCCTGCATCGCATCCGCGCGTGGCTTCCGCGCAAGCCTTATCGAAGGGGTCGACCTGGCTCTCGACCGCTAGTCCGCTGAACAGGGGAGGGAAGCTTGGTGTATTCATGCTTGCCCACTTTCAATTAAGGTCTTGGCCAAGGCGCGGAAGGCCTGCGCTTGGGATGAGTTTGGCTTTGAGACTACAATTGGCGCTCCACCATCAGCGGCAATGCGAATGTCAAGATGCAATGGAATTTCTGCAAGAAGTGGCACACCCAACTTTTCAGCTTCAGACTTCACGCCGCCATGCCCAAACACATGCTCTTCATGGCCGCACTGTGAGCAAATATGTGTACTCATATTTTCAATCATGCCTATGATTGGTGTACCGAGTTGGTTGAACATGTCGATGCCTTTTCTTGCATCCATAAGTGCCACGTCTTGAGGGGTTGATACGATGATTGCACCGTCTACATGTGATTTTTGTGCCAAGGTCATATTCACATCACCAGTGCCGGGCGGTAGGTCAACGATTAATACATCCAGTGCGCCCCATTGAACCTGCGTTAGCATTTGTTGCAAGGCGCCCATGAGCATCGGCCCTCGCCAGACCACGGCTTGATCTTCATTAGTCATGAGGCCAATTGACATCATGGTCACGCCAAAATTCCGAAGGGGTAAAATAATTTTTCCATCGGGGCTTTGTGGCCGGCCGGATACACCTAACATGCGTGGCTGCGATGGACCGTAAACGTCTGCGTCTAACATCCCAACACGACGGCCTTCGGCTGCAAGAGCGCAGGCTAAATTGGCGGCGACAGTTGATTTACCAACACCGCCTTTGCCAGAGGCGATCGCAATAATACGATCAACCCCTGGGACTTTTTCGGGTCCGGCTGGTTCTGCCTTCCGGCTAGGTTGCAGGTTAGGTGGTGCGGTGGGTTTGCTATGCGCAGTCATTACGATTGAGACGGAAGAACAGCCTAAAGCAGTGAGTTTTTCCTCCGCTTCAGTCTTCGCTGGCAAGAATGCATCTGGAGCGTCGACTTCCATAACAAAGCGAACGGCATTCTCTGTGACTGTGAGGGCGCGGACCAGACCTGCTTCTACGAGATCAACTCCGGAGGGTGCCTGAATGGTTTTGAGGCAACTGAGAACCTCTTCACGGGTTACAGACATCTAAATACCTTCAATTTTGCCAGTGACAATATGTTCAAAATCAATACCGTCAATTGTGAGAACCATCTTAGCGGTATAGGATTTCCCTGATGTGTCATTTGTAGTGCGCATGACTTCCTCAATCGCTTGTTGGGACGTAACGCCAACTTGCTTTAGAAATTTTCGCATTGACATGTTGAAGTGTTCACTCATCGTACAGTCCTTTAATTTGCTGTATATGTTGACGTAAGGATAATAACGCCCGTACTCTACTTTGCAAACTGATGCAAAAGTTGGGGGTGGGTAATATGTTCAAAAAAATTGTAATGTTGGCTGTTTTGATAGCAAGTCCGGCGCTTTCCCAAGACAAGACGTTCACGTTGCGCACACCGGACGTTTTGACCAGTAGTGGCTTTATAAAGTACCTTCTGCCAAGGTTTTCCTTGAAAACGGGCATAAGAATTACGTCTACAATTACTGACGGCGATGCAGCTTTTGGTGATGCCGGGGTGCCGGTGTTTCGCCAGGAAGATAGGATTTGGCGCTTGTCTAAAGCCGATGGCGCCTACACGGATAAGTTCGCGGCGTGGTTGTTGTCTGAAACAGGCAAACGTACCATTGAGGCTTTTGCGCCCAATGGTGATCAGTTGTTCAGCGCTGATGTTGGTGTGAGCCTTGAGCCAGAAATTATTGCCGTGACTGGTGACGCGGGGCAGGGCGAGGTGGTGAGTCTCAGTAAATGTGGAAGATGTCATGTCATCAACGATAGTAATCGCATGAAGGCAATCGGTTCCACCCCGTCTTTTGCCCTGATGCGCAGTTTCCCAGATTGGCAACGCAGATATGAGACATTCTTTATGCTGAACCCGCATCCCGCATTTACCCAAGTATTGGACGTGACTGAGCCCTTCTCGACAAACTTCCCCTCGCCGATTGTACCTATAGAGGTAACCCTCGAGGATATTGAGGATATTGTGGCTTATGTCGCAGGTATTGTTCCAGCCTTCTTGGGCGCGCCTATGCAATCTCAATGATCCTTGCGCTTAGAAAAATAGTCTTCTGATGTGCGTACACGTGGGCGCTCGCCACCCTGAAATGGGTTATCTGTTGAGTGGTAATTCGCCTGAATGCGGCAATTATCGCACATCTGGATCATTTTAATGGCGTCTGGGTTTGCAAACATTGCGTGATTACCCGCAAGCTTTTCAGTAATTTTTTCAACTGTGGATTTAACTCCAAACAGTGATCCGCATTCAACGCAGGCAAAGGGTTCTTCCTCGTGCATGACGCGTTGTGTGAATGCAGCGTCTGTGAGGTCCATTTGTGGTTTTAATGCGATGGCATTTTCGGGACAAATATTAACGCATAATCCGCACTGTAGACACGCGTCTTCCTGAAAGCGCAGTTGCGGCAGATCTTCGTTGTCCCCCAAGGCACCAGAAGGGCAGAGAGACACGCAAGACAGGCAGAGGCTACATGCGTCTGTGTCCACCAAAACTGCGCCATAGGGCGCGTTTTCGGGCAGCGCCACCACAGTGGCCTCCGGTTGCAGCGCTTTGGCGGCCAATCTAGCCACTTGGCGGCGCGTGCCCATGGGTAATATCGGATCGCAGGCCACAGGAGCCGCAGTCTCTTTATAGAGCAGATCTGACATCGCGTCAGGATCGCCTGGCTGCAAAAGATAAATGCTGTCGCGGCCCGACAGGGCTGTTGCTAAGGAAATTTGGCCCTCAATCACGTCAAGCTCAGACTTTGGGAAGGCCAATATATTCACTTCACCAAAGCCGCAGGCCAGCGCGGCCATGATTTCGGCATGGCCAAAGCCGGATAAGGCGTCAGTTTCTAAGGGGATCACGTCGGAGGGCAAGCCTCGTCCAAAACGTGCCGCAAGGGTAATCATTTCCAAGCCTGTTGCGCCGTCATGCACCAATAGTCGCGGATTTTTGCCGCCAGCAGAAGTATATGTAGAGGCAAGAGTGCTAAGTCTGCGAAATAATGTGTCGACCGGTGGAGCATCATAGCTGATGGCGCCGGAAGGACACACTGCGGCGCATGACCCGCACCCTGCGCAGATCATAGGATCAATCGTAACATGCTCTCCGGCTGACAATATCGCCCCGGTTGGGCAAACATTTAGGCAGTTAGAGCAGGCTGTCTGTTCTGCTCGATTGTGAGCGCACAGGCTCTCTTCTAGCCGCACATAAAGTGGCTTTTCGAATGTACCAATCAGCTGTGATGCAGCAAAAACAACTTTTGCTAAGGATGGTACATGGGTGGGGTCCGCGCGAAGATAACCTTCGCGCTTTTCATGGGCAGGAAACATTGGATTGTGGCGGCTAAGATCGACAATAATATCGCATTGAGAAGCCGCACCATCCTGAGGTTCACTTAGTGCGAATGAACCGCGGCCACCAACAATAACCTGCTGTAGAGAATCTATTTTCAGTGTAAATCCACCCAAGGCGCCTGCTGCATTGCGTACTGTCCCAACCACGCAGTCAAATTTGCGGTCTACTGGAATATGTTCGGCATTGGGGACCAGGACTGTTACTGCCAATGTCTGGCATAAATCCCTGGCGGCTTGCATCACAGCATCGACGCCAGCGGTACCTGCGATGACGAGACATGTGCCTTCAGAAATAATATCAATTGACTTGCCCATCTGACCAGTGATGGCTGATAATCCAGCCTCCGCAACGAGTGCCGCCATCTTTGGCGCGACGTTGCCTTCGCCCCAGCCAGCCCGGTCGCGTAGGTCAACAAAAGCCGGTACGTCGACATCCAACTCTTCGGCCAGTTCTTCAAATCTTTGACGCTCTTGCTGACATGCAATGATCACGTCGCCCTGTGTAATCTCTTTCGCGGCCAGATCTACTTGGCTTTCGCATAGGTTCGTATAAAGTTTTGAGCATGCCATGCCTGAAGCTTCAGAAATTGCCGCGACATCAACTGATTGTGAGCCAAGGCAATCACATAAAACAAGTTTTTTAGTCATTTTTATTTTCCTCGACACGAGCTAAAATAGCGGCGTTTATAGTAGCTTTGACGTGCTTTGTCCCGTTCGTAAACCATGTTTCGTTTAGGCCCACTGTCTACAGCTGATGCTGCACCTGCAAATATATAATTTTTTTATACCTTACTAAAACACTTTATTGTATTATAGTTTGAGCGTTCTCGTTAGGTTGGCATTAATACTAAGGCAAAGTTAAAATGCTGCATAGCAGCATTGTGTGTTTTTACCGCACGTCAGAAAAAAAAGCCTTCCTGTTTGGCCAGATGTCATCCATTATATTTTTATTATCATCTACATTTTGTGAGGAAAAATTGAACACAAGTGGCCAAAAATCTGTTTCGATAGCTTTGGGGATTGTGATCCGCAAAGTGCCCGGCGTCACTCGCTGGGTAGAGCACGTTTGGAAGGTTGTGGCGGTTTTGCCAGGCGCTGGGCCCGAGAATTGGAAAGTGCTCCGCCGCGACGGTGAAGCAATTGAATACCATGCTGCCACCGTGCCACTCGAATTGTTCAGGACTGACACTGAAGCCTACCTTCATGGCCTATCCACGAAAATACCCTCTATTTATGTTGTCATGCGTGATGGCGTTGGTGTTGACCCTCTCGATGTGGTTCTGGCCACGGCTTCGCCCTACGAGGCGCAAGACTATGCCGACACTGGCGAAGAGCTAGTAGAGAAAGTGCCAATGCCTGAGGGTTTAGTTGCTTGGATACGAGATTACATTGACGAGCATCATGAGGATGAGGTTTTCGTTAAGCGTCGCCGTGATAAATCGCGGATTGATCTCACGGAAAATGGAATTGGTGACGCTCGTATTAGGCAGGTCTCTGATGTGTATCGTGCGCCCTCTGCTAAGGAGACGGTCCATTGAGTGGTGAGCAAGACTTCTGGGCACGCCGCAAGGCGAAGGTGCAAGAAGAAACGCAGGCTGAGCAAACTGCTGTCGAACAGAAAATTTTATTTGAGCAGCATGCTGCGATGGAAGAAAAGACTGACGCCGAGCTTCTTGAGGAGCTAGAGTTGCCTGATCCTGACACTTTAAAAATGGGTGACGACTTTTCTGTCTTTATGTCAAAGGCGGTTCCCGATCGTATACGTCGTCGCGCGTTGCGCACTTTATGGCGTTCGAACCCGGTTTTGGCCAATGTCGATATGTTGGTAGACTATGGTGAGGACTTTACCGATAGTGCTATGGTCGTTGAGAATATGCAGACAGCCTATCAGGTTGGGAAGGGCATGCTGAAACACGTTCAGGAAATGGCCCGTCAAGCGGAAGAGCTTGAAAACCCAAAGGAACCGGAAGTCTTAGAAGAAGATATTGAAGAAGAAGTCGAGGCGCTTGTGACATCTTCTGAAATGGAGTACAAATCGTTGGATGAGCTTGAAGGTCATGACGGGCCAGACGATGAGTACGAAGAACTGTTAGTCCCGTCGCCGCGCCGTATGAAGTTTGTGACTGAGGGGGAAGCTGCGTGAACGTTGCCCAGGATATTAAAGTTGCGTCAGAGGATCGTCTTCGTGCCGACCTTTACAATTTTATTGGTTTAATACTGTCGGGCCCCCCAGACCAGCTGTTGCTCAATCAGTGCATTGGCCTTTCCGGTGATGATGGAGAGTTGGGCAAAGCCATAAGTAGCCTGGCCCGCGTAGCCAGGGTGTCAAAGCCTAAGAAGGTTGAGAGCGAGTTTAACGCTTTATTCGTGGGTTTGGGCCGAGGCGAGTTGCTGCCCTATGCTAGCTACTACCTTACAGGATTTCTAAATGAAAAACCGCTTGCTACTTTGCGCACGGATATGTCGGTTCGCGGCATGGTACGTTCTCCAAATGTTTTCGAACCGGAAGATAATATAGCATCATTAATGGAAATGATGGGTGGTATGATCGTGGGACGCTTTACGGCGCCTGTAGATTTGAATGACCAAAAAATATTTTTCAATCGGCATATCGCGCCTTGGGCTGGGCATTTCTTTTCTGACCTAGAGGCAGCTAAAAATTCGATCCTTTATGCCTCAATCGGCAGCGTGGGTAGGGCTTTTATCGAGATTGAGCGCGAGGCGTTCAGAATGACTGCGGCATAAGATGTCGCAAAAACATGGCGAGCTTTTTGCCATTAACGAGGAGGGAGACATCCCAATGAGTAAGAAAACCGAAGACGGCACAAGTCGCCGCGATTTTTTAAAGATTGCTGGAACTGCTGCACCTGCAGCTGTTGTAGCCATTGCTTCAGGCGCATCAGCGGCCGAAGCTAGTAGTGCAGATCTATCGTCAGATATGATGCAAGATACGGTGCATACCCGCGCCTACCTCGACAGCGCCCGCTTCTAGGACGCTGTTGCTCGATACTAACCCCAGACGACTGGTTGCGTGACGCCCGACTGTCTGAGTTCAAAAGTTAACCAAGCAAGCGAAGGTTTTTACCTTAGCGAGCAAGGGAGGAATAAAATGTTAAGGAAAAAGACCAACGGGGTTGCGCGACGCTCCCAACGGACTGGTATCCTATCTGACGTTGCAGAAAAATCTGTCGACCGACGCGCGTTTTTGCGCGGCAGCGGTTTGGCAATTGGTGGCCTTGCGGCTATTTCGGCAACTGGCGGTTCAGTTACCCAGGCCTCGGCAGCATCTGCTGTAAATGGTGCCGTAGAGACTATTAAATCCGTCTGTACGCACTGTTCTGTAGGCTGTACTGTTATTGCTGAGGTCAGCAACGGTGTTTGGACGGGTCAAGAGCCCGGCTGGGACAGCCCATTTAACCTTGGTGCACATTGTGCAAAAGGTGCCGCGGTACGAGAGCATGCTCACGGCGAACGTCGTTTGAAGTACCCAATGAAAAAAGAGGGTGGAGAGTGGAAACGCATTAGCTGGGAGCAAGCGATCGATGAGATCGGCGACGGCATGATGAAAATCCGCGAAGAAAGTGGACCTGATTCAGTATATTGGCTCGGTTCTGCAAAACACAGCAACGAACAGGCATATATGTTCCGCAAATTTGCGGCTTATTGGGGTACAAATAACGTTGACCACCAGGCCCGTATTTGTCACTCGACAACTGTGGCAGGCGTAGCAAACACATGGGGCTATGGCGCCATGACTAATAGCTATAATGATATCCACAACTCCAAGGCGATCTTCATTATTGGTGGGAACCCTGCCGAGGCGCATCCTGTGTCCTTGCTTCATTTGTTGAAAGCAAAAGAACAAAATAACGCGCCAATCATTGTCTGCGATCCACGTTTCACGCGTACGGCGGCTCATGCTGATGAGTATGTTCGCTTCCGGCCCGGTTCTGATGTTGCGTTGGTTTGGGGTATTTTATGGCATATCTTCGAAAACGGTTGGGAAGATAAAGAGTTTATTCGTACCCGTGTGTGGGGCATGGATCAGATCCAAGACGAAGTGCGCAAGTGGAACCCAGAGGAAGTTGAGCGTGTAACAGGTGCCCCAGGTGAGCAGCTAGAGCGTGTGGCGCGGACAATGGCTAACAACCGTCCTGGCACTGTAATTTGGTGCATGGGTGGCACACAGCACAGTAATGGTAACAACAACACACGTGCGTACTGTATTCTGCAGTTGGCACTTGGCAATATGGGCACATCTGGTGGTGGTACGAACATCTTCCGTGGTCACTGCAACGTTCAAGGTGCGACTGATTTAGGCGTACTTAGTCATACACTTCCTGGATACTATGGCCTTTCTGCAGGCGCTTGGGCTCACTGGGCGCGTGTTTGGGAGGAAGACGGAGACTGGCTGAAGGGTCAGTTCGATGTGGTAAAAGATTCGGCAGGCAAAGATAAGTCTCTTCAAAACCTCACCGGAATTCCGGTGTCACGTTGGATTGATGGTGTCCTTGAGGATCCGGAGAACATGGACAACCCTGATAAGGTGCGAGCCATGGTACTCTGGGGCCATGCTCCTAACTCACAGACCCGCCTGAAGGAGATGAAGACTGCTATGGAGCAGCTTGATATGTTGGTTGTCGTTGACCCTTATCCAACTGTCTCAGCTATTTTACATGACCGTACAGATGGCGTATATTTATTGCCGGCCTGTACACAGTTTGAAACCCGTGGCTCTGTCACGGCCTCAAACCGGTCTTTCCAGTGGCGTGATAAAGTAGTTGACCCACTGTTTGAAAGTTTGCCAGATCACGTCATCATGGCCAAGTTTTTAAACAAATTTGGTTGGGCTGATCGTTTTTTCCGGAATATTGAAATGGAAGATCCAGAGACGCCAAACGTTGAGTCGGTTACTAGAGAGTTTAACCGCGGCATGTGGACAATTGGCTATACTGGTCAAAGTCCGGAACGCATTAAGATGCACATGGATAATCAACACACGTTTGACCGCACAACGCTGCAAGCCATTGGTGGCCCAGCAGATGGTGATTACTACGGTCTGCCGTGGCCATCTTGGGGCACCGCCGACATGAATCACCCAGGCACGCCAAACCTTTATGACATGTCCAAACGTGTTTCTGAGGGTGGACTTACATTTCGGGCTCGCTTTGGCGTGGAACGCGATGGTGATAATATGTTGGCTGAAGGCGTCTACAGCAAGGATTCAGATATCAAAGACGGGTATCCTGAGTTCACAATGCAGATGCTAATAGACCTTGGGTGGGACAACGAGCTAACGGCGGCAGAACGTTCTGTCATCGACGGTATCGCTGGCGTGAAAACCAACTGGAAAACTGACCTTTCAGGTGGCATTCAACGTGTTGCAATTGCGCATGAATGTGCGCCCTTTGGTAATGCGAAGGCCCGTGCGGTTGTTTGGACCTTCCCGGATCCAGTACCCGTGCACCGTGAACCGCTTTACACTAACCGTCGCGACTTGGTCGTGGACTATCCAACATATGAAGATCGCAAATTCTACCGCCTTCCGACTATGTATGCCTCGATCCAGAAGCAAGACTTCTCGAAGGAGTACCCAATGATACTCACATCGGGTCGTTTGGTGGAATATGAAGGTGGCGCAGACGAGTCACGTTCAAACCCATGGCTGGCCGAGTTACAGCAGGATATGTTCGTCGAAATCAACACCCGAGATGCTAATAATCTTGGTGTGCGTGACGGCGTGCAGGTTTGGGTGGAGGGCCCTGAAGGTGCCAAAGTCAAAGTGATGGCAATGGTAACTGAACGGGTTGGTGAGGGCGTAGCCTTTATGCCATTCCACTTTGGGGGCCATCTAGAGGGTGTCGATCGTCGGGATAAGTATCCTGATGGGGCAGCTCCCTTCGTTTTGGGTGAAAGCTCAAATACCGCACAAACCTATGGGTATGATTCAGTGACCCAGATGCAGGAGACTAAAGCTACTCTCTGCAAAATTTGGACAGCATAAGGAGACCTGAGAAATGGCAAGAGCAAAGTTTCTCGTCGACGCTGAACGCTGCATTGAATGCAACGCTTGCGTCACCGCGTGTAAAAACGAACATGAAGTTCCATGGGGCATCAACCGCCGTAAAGTCGTCACGATCAATGACGGCTCACCGGGTGAACGGTCGATCTCTGTGGCCTGCATGCACTGTTCCGATGCGCCCTGTATGGCGGTCTGCCCTGTAGACTGCTTTTACCAGAACGAGGAAGGGATTGTTTTGCACTCCAAAGACCTCTGCATCGGGTGTGGTTACTGCTTCTATGCGTGTCCGTTTGGCGCGCCGCAGTTTCCACAGGCTGGTAACTTCGGTTCACGTGGCAAGATGGACAAATGTACATTTTGCGCCGGTGGACCAGAGGAAAACCACTCCACAGCGGAGTTTTCTAAATATGGTCGTAACAGGATTGCAGAAGGCAAATTGCCAATCTGTGCCGAGATGTGTGCCACTAAAGCACTTTTAGCGGGTGATGGAGACGTCGTCTCAGGAATCTACCGCGAACGTGTTGTGTCTCGCGGCTTTGGCTCCGGCGCTTGGGGCTGGGGTACAGCATATGACCAAAAGGGCGGCTAATTTGTCCCGTCTGAATACGTGAATAGGAAGGGCGATCCTGCAGGGTCGCCCTTTTCACCTAACAACTCTAAGGAAACGATATGCTGCGTGCTATGATTGCTTTGATTTTGACCCTGTCATTCCTATCAACTGCGTCTGCGCAAAGCGCTGATGCTCCTGACCGCAGCGCCACGGGGGGCGCACAGACTGTTGAAGATATTATGTTACGTCAGCGCGGCGAAGTTGTGGAAAACAGCTTCCGCAGTAGCGCTACTGGTGATCCCGATAGTGCTGCCGGCATTTCTAATCAGCTTGGTACGCTTGGTGGGACTTCTGACCCTGAACTCTGGCGCGCGGTGCGCTTCGGTTCAGCTGATACAAAAGCATCCAATAATGGCCCGGCAGCGGCGGTTCTGATTCAGGATGGAGGCATGAGTTGGTTGAAATTCCGAGCGGGGCCGCTTGCCACATATGGTGGTGGGCTTTTGATGGGCATGATCGCATTGCTGGCGGCCTTCTTTATGTACCGTGGGCGTATTAAAATTGATGGGGAAAAAACAGGTCGAAAAATAACACGCTTTAAAGCTATAGAGCGCTTTGGCCACTGGTTGCTCTCTGGCTCTTTTATTCTTTTGGGGCTTACGGGGCTTATTTCTCTTTTTGGACGCAAATTTTTAATCCCAACATTTGGCCATGAGACATTTTCGTTTCTAGCTGTTGGGTCCAAATGGGTGCACAACAACGTATCTTGGGCCTTCATGTTGGCGCTTGCTATGATTTTTGTGATGTGGGTTGCAGAAAATATTCCACACCGCAGCGATATCAACTGGCTGCGAAAGGGTGGCGGCATTTTTTCTAAGGGTCATCCACCGGCTAAAAAATTTAATGCGGGCCAAAAGTTGATTTTTTGGTCAGTAATCGTACTTGGAGTATCCATATCGGTGTCGGGCTTGTCACTGTTGTTTCCATTTGAACTCAATATGTTTGCGGCCACATTTTCTAAAATCAACGCAACGGGTATTTCCAGTTTACTGGGATTTGGAGAGCTGCGAGAGGTCCTGGCTCCACATGAAGAAATGCAATACGCGCAACTTTGGCACGCTGTTGTAAGTTTCGTTTTGATGGCAATCATTTTAGCACATATCTATATTGGTTCTATTGGTATGGAGGGAGCTTACGATGCAATGGGGTCTGGTAAAGTAGAAGAGCAGTGGGCGCGTGAGCATCACTCCATTTGGGTTGAGGAAATAATGGCAGAAAAGGGTATTGCTCCTGCACAAGCTGCATCTGTAAAGGCTGCTCCTGTGGCAGTCTCGCCTAAGAAAGTGACGGCTAAGAAAGCGTCACCTAAGAAGGCTGCACCTAAGAAGGCTGCACCCCCGGCTAAGTAGGTTATACAGTATTTCGCTGAGCTGATATTGAGATTTTAATTGAAAAATATCTATGTATCTTAAGTGTGCAAGGAGAGAGATAAAATGAAAACAATGTTTGTGGCGTTTCTAGCTATAGCTGTTATTTCGGTTGGAGCTAACCTTGTTTTGAAACAAGCTGGATTTTCTAGCCAAGAGCGTACTTTAGGTGCTAATGTTCAGCTGGATAACTGACCTAAGTTTTCCTGATTAGGACTGCGTTTTAATGAATGAAATATGGGCTGGTATACAAGAAGCATTCTGGCTGATTATCATACTAGATTCGGATCTTATTGAAATTACAGTACGTTCGTTGAAGGTCAGCTTTACCGCTTTGGTTGTGGCATCTGCATTGGCTCTTCCATTTGGCACTTGGCTTGCTATTCGTAGATTTCGGTATCGTCGTGTCACTATTGCAGCGCTCAACGCGCTTATGGGATTGCCTCCCGTAGTGGTAGGATTAATTGTGTATTTGTTGCTGTCTCGCTCGGGACCCTTTGGGGTGCTAGGGTTGTTGTTTACACCCACTGCAATGATTGTTGCTCAAGTGATCATCATTACTCCTCTGATAGCCTCTATCACGCACCAAGCCATGCGCGAGCTCTGGTCTGAATATCACGACTTATTGATTTCTCTAAATACCTCAAAACGCCAACGTGTAGCAGCATTGATCTGGGACGGTCGGCGCACATTGATGACAGCAGCTTTGGCAGGTTTTGGACGAGCAATTGGCGAGGTTGGGGCCATCATGATTGTGGGCGGTAATATAGACCATGCCACTCGGGTGCTAACGACGGCGATTGCACTTGAGACTGGCAAGGGTGACTTTGCTTTGGCTCTAGGGCTGGGTTTCGTACTTATTGCGCTGACATTGGTCGTTAATTTAGCTATTCACGCCTTATCTCGAACGGAGCGGGAGGGCACATGGTGAACTATCCAATCTCTGTCAGCTTGAATTCTGTGTCGGTTAAAAGGCGTGGTAAGAGCGTCCTAGGACCTCTAAGCCTAGATTTTAAAGTCGATGGATTTAACATAGTTTTAGGGCCAAATGGGGCTGGTAAGACCACTTTTCTCAAAGTGCTACACGGCGTCGAACGGGTTTCTTATGGGACTGTGAAATGGTCTATCCCAGATGCAAAGGCACGTCAGTCGCAGGCTTATGTGTTTCAAAGTCCAATAATGCTGCGCCGATCGGTTCGCCAAAACTTAGCCTATCCGTTGCAACTTGTTGGCATGGACAAAGCTGAGATTACCACTCGCGTCGTAGAATGGGCTCAAAAAATAGGCCTGCAAGATGTGCTAGACTTTCCTGCCCCACGTCTGTCGGGCGGCGAACAGCAAAAGCTTGCTCTTGGGCGGGCGTTGATACGTACGCCACAGGTACTTTTTCTCGATGAGCCCTGTGCCAACCTAGATGGCCGCTCGACGCGTGAAATTGAAGAGCTTTTGAAAAATGCTACACAGGCTGGAACCCATATTATCATGACTACCCATGATCTTGGCCAAGCCCGTCGTCTGGCCGGACGGATCCTGTTTTTTTTAAATGGTACCTTACACGAGCAGGGAAACGCATCAGAATTTTTTATAACCCCAAGTACGTCTGCGGCAAGAGCATTCCTAAACGGGGATATCATTGAATGATCCATTTTATTTTTGCTGTTTTGATAGTGTTCAGCACACAGGTGCAAGCAGAAACCATGCGGTTGGCTGCTACAACCAGTTTTAATAATTCAGGCCTTTCTGATGTCCTTTTGCCTGCTATCCGGATGGATACAGGGCTCGATGTCCAACTGCTTATAGTAGGCACGGGCCAAGCAATCCGCTTGGGTGAAGCGGGCGATGTCGATGCAATACTGGTGCACTCAAAAACTGCAGAAGCGGCGTTTGTCGCTGCCGGTTTTGGCACTCATAGACGTAATATTATGTATAATGATTTTGTAATTATAGGTCCAAGGTCCGACCCTGCAAAGATCAGTGAGGCGGAGAGTGCCGTAGGTGCGATTCAGCTTATTTTTGAGGCAAGGAACAGCTTCGTTAGCCGTGGAGATGATAGTGGCACCCACAAAAAGGAATTAGCCCTCTGGTCAGCGGCTGTCCTCGACCCTAGGCATTTTGGACCTTGGTATAAAGCCGTAGGGGCCGGCATGGGAGCAAGTCTGAATAGCGCATCAGGCTTAAACTCATATATTATGGCTGACCGCGCTAGCTGGTTAAATTTTGGTAATAAAGGCGCATTGGAGCTACTCTTTTCGGGCGACCCAATGTTATTCAATCAATACGCGTATATTGCGGTAAACCCTGATAAGCATAATCATGTTAACATCCAAGCGGCACGCCGGTTGGAGCAATGGCTACTTTCTGCGCGGGCAAAAAGCATCATTAATAACTATAAGATCAATGGCGAGGCTTGTATTTACCTTCAATGGCACGCCCTAGCTCTGTATTACATAAAAGGACTAATATGAGGCCGAATGGTTAGCTTCGGTGTTATCCACTAGCTGCGATCAGGACGTAAACTATGTGATCATAGCCATGCATAATTTGTAGTTTTGCCTTATGTTGATTTACACGGCATAGACTAAAGAGTCGCATTTTTACTTTTGTTGTAATAGTGGGTCATGGCTGGATATCTTTTTGTATTGTTATGCTCAATATTAGGCGGAAAAAGCACGGATGTGCAGTTATGTTGAAAGCCAATTAGGTGCTAAAGTGGGTATAGTAATATGAATACTGAGGTTTCTGCGGCCTCTCGCCTGTCTGTCGCACCAATGATGGCGTGTACTGATAGGCATTGCCGCTTTTTCCATCGCCTAATTTCAAACAAAGCTCTGCTTTATACGGAAATGGTGACCGCCCCGGCACTAGTTTTGGGTGGTGCCTTACAATTGTTGGATTTCAAGCCGGAAGAACAACCGGTTGCGCTGCAATTGGGGGGCTCGGATCCTGATCAACTGGGAAAAGCCACGGCGCTTGGGGCGGCGCATGGGTATCATGAGGTTAATCTCAATTTAGGTTGCCCTTCTGATCGCGTGCAATCAGGAAGTTTTGGTGCTGTATTGATGACTGAGCCGGATGTGGTGCGCGCTTGCCTTGAGCAGATGCAGCAGGCCTGTGGCGCTGAAATAACCGTTAAATGCAGAATTGGCGTTGATGATCAAATTCCTGAGGATACATTGCCTAAGTTCCTGGCCATGATTGAGGACACTGGGGTCCTGCGGGTGACTATTCATGCGCGCAAAGCTTGGCTTCAGGGTTTGAGCCCTAAGGAAAATCGAGATGTCCCACCGCTGGATTACCCCTTGGTGCAGGAAATGAAACGTGCGTTCCCTGGCTTGCATCTAAGCATAAATGGTGGCGTAAATAGCCTAACTGCAGCTAAAAAGCATCTGAGCGCGGGGATGGATGGAGTGATGATTGGGCGGGCCGCTTATCAAAACCCTTATGACATATTGGCTCGGGTGGATTGTGATGTGTTTGATGGCGGCGCAGCCTCGAGCGCTGAGGATATTGCTGCGAAAATGATCCCCTATATTGAGGCCCATCTGAAAAAAGGTGGGCGACTACATCAGATAACCCGACATATGTTTGGACTTTTTGCTGGACAAACTGGAGCGCGGCATTGGCGAAGGCGCTTGTCAGAGCTCGGGGGCTGTCATTCGTCTGATGTTGCGGATTACCGTGTTCTGTTGGATGAAATACGCGTGATCTTGGGTCAACAACAAAAATTGGAAACCAGCTAATGGATATGGCCGCACTTCTGCCAGTTTTTGTTAGTTTGATCGTAATTGGCGGTTTTGCAGGATTTTTGGCAGGGCTATTAGGGGTTGGCGGTGGTATTGTACTAGTACCCGCGTTTTTCTATGCGTTTCAGTATCTCGGGTTTGATGGGCCGCAGCTCATGCAGGTGTGTCTGGCTACGTCATTGGCCACCATTATTGTCACTTCAATCCGCTCGACCCAAAGCCATCATAAAAAAGGTGCTGTGGACTGGCAGATTTTAAGCCAATGGGCGCCGGGAATTGCCCTTGGTGCGGTCTTTGGTGTGGCGTTGGCGGCAAGCCTTGAGTCTGTAGTCCTGCAGCTAATATTTGGTAGCCTTGGGGCTGTGATTGGCCTATACCTTGCCTTTGGCAAAGAATCTTGGGCTTTGGCGGATGGTATGCCGCGTGGGCTTTGGCGCTGGCTCTTGGGGCCCGTATTGGGAGGGTTGTCAGTCCTTTTGGGAATTGGTGGTGGATCGCTCGGGGTGCCATTCATGTCATTGCACAGGGTTCCAATCCATCGGGCTGTGGCTACGGCAGCCGGATTTGGCCTCGCCATTGCAATCCCCTCTGCTGTTGTGTGGTTGTTTGTTCAGGTGGAAGCACCGCGTTTGCCTTGGACATTTGGGGCAATAAACTTGCCAACATTTTTCGTAATTATCCCTATGACATTCATTTTTGCACCAATCGGAGCCAATGTAGCTCACCGGATGGATGCAAAGCCCCTGAAACGGTTGTTTGGGGCGTTTTTGCTCATCGTGGCAGCCAATATGGTGAGTACTGCTCTATGGGCCTAGCCGCGATGCAAAGGCGCGGATGGATCATATTTTCGCATAATTCAGCTATTGGCGACTGGGTTGAGCATGTGCAGCCTTATGCGGCCCAAATTATTTCAGATCCTAAAAATATTGCAGCCTGGTTACGGCACGGTGGAACATGGTTTGCGGGGGTTAATATATTACCTAACGACCGATTAGGCCGCTTAGAGGGTGGTCCCGCGCTGTCGGGGCCTGCAATCAATTTCATTACTGGTTTGCATGGGAAGTTGGCGCTTGATTACGCACAAATTTCTGTGATGTACCCTGGTTATCCTGCCTATGACGGCTCCGAGAGCGAGGCGGCGCATCGCTACCGTGAAATCCGCTGTGCAGCTCATGTGGATGGCTTGCGCCCTGACGGCCCCGATAGGCGGCGCTATATTTATGAGCCACATCAATTCGTACTTGGAATTCCATTGGTACAAACCTCAGAGCAAGCCAGCCCAATGGTGGTTTGGGAGGGCAGTCATCATATCATCAGGGAGGCGTTCAGATCTGTGTTGAATAAAGTGCCGGTGGCAGACTGGGGAACAACTGATCTGACAGATGTCTACCACGCGGCGCGTAAAGACTGCTTTGAGCGGTGTCCGCGCGTAACAGTATGGGCGCAGCCGGGCCAATGCTATCTACTGCATCGCCTTTCACTACATGGCATCCTTCCCTGGGGCTGTGATGCTATAGCACCTGAGATAGGGCGCATGGTGGCCTATTTTAGGCCAGAAAACGATGGGAATTTAGACAATTGGCTAAATGGGAATTATTAAAAGAATGCGAACGTAGAAAAAACTTAGGTCACGACATTGCGGTTACGGCCACCTCGGCGCTTTTGGA
The DNA here is from genome assembly GCA_905182195.1 of Alphaproteobacteria bacterium UBA4588. Lineage (GTDB taxonomy): Bacteria > Pseudomonadota > Alphaproteobacteria > Rhodobacterales > Rhodobacteraceae > Planktomarina. Next base: position 230,673 of record CAJJAW010000003.1, on the reverse strand, counting down.
TGCGCGACGACCGGTTAGGCAGTTCATTCATGATATCCAAGCGCACCTCAGAGCTTAGGCTAGACCAAGCTCCAATCTCTTCCATTGACCTATAGCAGCCCACGCAAATGCGCTCGCTTGGATGAATAGAACACAGTTTGATGCATGGGCTATCAATCTTGTCTCTCTTCCAGAGATTTTCGATATTTTGATCTTTCATACCACCGTCCGAATATGACGCGCTCGATCAAGAGCTCCCTGTAAGATATAGCCTGCGGCGACGTGGTCAATTACCTCTGCGCGACGTTTACGTGACGTATCCGCCTCCAGCAGCGCACGTTCTGCCGCCACCGTTGACAGACGCTCGTCCCAATAGCCGATAGGTAGATCAGTGAAGGCAGAAAAATTGCGTGCAAATGCCCGTGTGGATTGGCATCTAGGGCCTTCGGACCCATCCATATTACGTGGTAGTCCAAGAATGATTGCGCCAATGTCACGGTTTGTAATTACAGCTAAAAGTGCCTGCGCATCCTTAGAAAACTTTGTGCGTTTAACCGTGTGCAGAGGGCTGGCTGAGCTGAGTAGTCGGTCGGATACGGCCACGCCAATGGTCTTTGTGCCAAGGTCAAGACCCATCCACGCCAATGTGTTACGCGATTGTGCCATGATATCTGCAATGTCTTCGAAGATCATTGTGAAAGCCCAGCCGAGACGCCGGCTTGCTGTAACATGCCTAGATCTTTAGGCTCTCCACCAAATAGCTGCAAAGCTTCATTTAGGATTTCTTGCGCAGTATCTGTCTCACCTAGGACACCGTAGGCTACAATAAGCTGCGCCCAATCTGAGGCAGGGCCGCCTTCATTTGCCAAGCGGTCTGCCAGACCTGTGACCATGCCTGAAATCATGGTGCGTCGATCCTCATCGCTCATCTCAGCTGCATTCTGTATATCATCACTGGTTGGACCTTTGATCTCTGGTGGCTCATAATCCACCCCAGCTATCATAGCCAAATCAGTGATCGTACGCCTAATAAGGGGCATATAAGGAGCGCTTTCGGGCCCGGCCTCTAACAGCTTACGCCAAATCCCGAAGGTACGATCTGGTCGACCAATTTGGTCAAAGTATATACCGATTCGAAACAGGGCTAAACTGTGGCTCGGGTCACGTTGCAAAGTTTGGCGTAATGCATTCTCAGCCTCCTGTGAGATGTAGGTGTCAGCTGCCATCATCAACAATTCTGCATATGTGTACCAGTCATCTGGGCTGGCAGCCTTGCCCTTCAATTTTAGGACTTGGCCTTGAGCAGCATGGGCGTGTGCATAATTACCCAAGCGAGATTCTGACTTGGCCAAAAATTCAAAGCCCTGAATGTCGTTGGGGCGGGCTTCGAGTGCTGCGCGCAATTTAATAACAAGCTGCAAATAGGTGGGGTCTTGCGGTATTTTCAAGGTAGGAGCTTGAGATTCTGCATCTAATTGGCTTAACCTTGCAGCTCTCAGTGCATCGGATTGTGTGTAGCGAGCGGCAATGGGAGTGTCTGGCGCACCAGGGCTGCCAATTTGGCCATATGTCACTGCTCCCAAGATACAGGCTGCAACGCTAACTGCAATCAAGGTCCGGAAGCCTCCATTTGATACTGTAGCTGCAGTGTCGGGTCCTAAACGCGCGGCGGATATCATTCGACGTCCAACTTCAGCACGCATAGAGCCAAATTCATCATCCGCAAGGACACCTTTTGCAAGGTCCCGTTCGAGACTGCGCATCTGTTCGGCGTAAACATCCACTTGACGCATTGGGGTAATTTTAGAGGTCTGCATATTGCGCAGCAACATGCCTCCAATCAGCAAAATAACTAACACTAAAAGAACCGATAAAATTATCATAAATATCTCTATAAACTTTTGCCAACGTTTTGCTAGATGACAGTAGATACAATCGCTCTATATTCGTTTATTATATGTCGCAATAATTTCACACTGTGGCGCTCATGGGGTGCTGTTTGACCCAATTATCACAGATAAGAAGGCCAAGTACCCACAGGGGATTCCGATATGAAACGTAACTCAGTATTTGCAGTCGCGCGCGAAGCCATGCGCCAACACAGTGGTTGGCGCCGTACTTGGGCCAACCCTGAGCCCAAAAAATCCTATGATGTGATCATCATTGGCGCAGGTGGGCATGGCCTGGCCACGGCCTATTACCTTGGTAAAAATTTTGGTATCACCAATGTGGCGGTGATAGAAAAAGGCTGGTTGGGCGGTGGCAACACGGGGCGTAACACCACTATAATCCGCTCTAACTATCTGCAGGATCCTTCGGCGGCAATCTATGAAAAGGCCCGCTCATTATATGAGACCCTCAGCCAAGACCTGAACTATAACGTTATGTTTAGCCCTCGGGGTGTGATGATGTTGGCGCAAACCCAGCACGAAATTCGTGGCTACCAACGTACGTCTCACGCTAATTCTCTCCAAGGTGTAAAAACGGAATTCATTAGCCCCGCCCGCGTGAAAGAGCTTTGCCCAATTATGAATATTGATGGCCCGCGCTACCCAGTGTTGGGCGCGCATTGGCAGCCGCGTGGAGGCTCTGCGCGCCATGATGCGGTGGCTTGGGGCTACGCTCGAGCCTGCTCTGACATGGGCATGCATATTTTGCAGAAGACTGAAGTAACTGGCATCAACCAACAGGGCGGTAATGTTACCGGCGTTGACACCTCACGTGGCCACATAAGTTGTAAGAAACTCGGGATGGTTGTTGCGGGGCATGCCTCTGTCGTGGCTGATATGGCAGGCTTCCAGCTTCCTATCGAATCTGTTCCGCTGCAAGCGCTGGTCAGCGAACCCATCAAACCTTGCATGGATGTGGTTGTTATGGCCAATACAGTTCACGGCTATATGAGCCAATCTGACAAGGGTGAAATGGTAATAGGTGGAGGTACAGATGCCTATAATGCCTATACGCAACGTGGCTCGTTTCACCATCTTGAGGAAACAGTGCGTGCGCTTATTGAAACCTTCCCAATGGTCTCGCGCCTAAAAATGCTGCGCCACTGGGGTGGGATTGTTGATGTCACTGGCGACCGCTCACCGATCCTTAGTAAAACCCCACTGGGCAATACTTTCATCAATTGTGGATGGGGCACTGGCGGTTTTAAGGCTATTCCTGGATCTGGCTGGGGGTTTGCCGAGCTGATGGCTAAAGGGGAAAGTCCTCTGACAGCCGATTTTGGTCTGGACCGTTTCCGCGCCGGCCGCTTCATTGACGAAAGTGTAGCTGCAGGGGTGGCGCATTAATGGAATGTATACACCCGTATGTTATTTTCAATGACATTGTCATGAGCGCGCTTGGAGTTGCTCATTTAGAGTTCAAACATGGAGCTTCAATATGCTCATCCTAAACTGCCCCTACTGTGGGCGTGATAAAGACGAAACCGAACTTGCCGCTGGTGGTGAGGCGCATCTCACACGCTTTGGGCCTGGCTCATCTGATCAAGACTTTGAAGGTTACCTCTTCGGCCGCGCTAATCCCAAAGGTCTACATTTCGAACGCTGGCGTTGTGCTGCGGGGTGTGGGAAATGGTTCCATGCAGCCCGCTGCACTGCGACGCTGGAGGTATTTGGAACCTATAAGGCACAAACGCTCGAGCCGCCCCGAGTGATCAAGGACGCCATAACTGCCAAACGGCCCGGCTGGTCTTGGAGGAATTTCTCATGATTTTTCTTCTAACTCAAAATAGTTTAGTTAGAGCCGTACTTTACGTCAGCCAATCTGGAGCTGCCCAATGAGCACCCGTCTTGCCAACCACGGCCGGCTAATTAATCGGTCCAAAGCTATTAAATTCACATTTAATGGCAAGGTTATGACCGGCTTTGAGGGAGATAGCCTCGCGGCGTCCCTTCTAGCTAATGACCAAATGCTCATGGGGCGGTCGTTTAAATACCACCGTCCACGTGGAGTGGTGGCCTCTGGTGGGGAAGAGCCTAATGCACTGATGAATTTGGGCGCAGAGGGTCATTTTGAACCTAATGCCCGGGCTACTACCACAGAAACGTTTGGCGGCTTGACTGCTACTTCACAAAATCATTTCCCATCACTGGAATTTGACGTTGGTGCAATAAATTCAAAGCTGGCTCGGTTTTTGCCCGCAGGTTTTTACTACAAGATGTTTATTCATCCACGGTCCTTTTGGAAGCATGTTTATGAGCCCATTATCCGTAAATCTGCGGGTCTCGGTAAGGCACCTAAGGCGCGGGATTCTGATAAATACGAGCACTATTATCATTTTTGTGAAGTAATGATCGTTGGTGGTGGTATTGCGGGCCTTCAAGCTGCTAAATCTGCAGCCGCTACTGGGGTTCGAGTTTTACTGGTTGAGCAAACTGCGCATTGGGGTGGGCGCGCTCCGGTAGATGGTGCCACGATAGACGGTATATCTGCTGAGGATTGGGTACATGAAACTGTGGTGGCTCTTTCTGCATGTGAAAATGTAGTAATACGACACCGTACCCAAGGAGCTGGTGTATATGACCATGGCTATGCGCTCGCTTACGAGCGGATTGCAGACCATACTCCTGGAGATGGGCGTCCTCGGCACCGGCTATGGCGGGTACGCTGCAAACAAATCATAACAGCTACAGGCGCTATTGAGCGCCCCTTGTCATTTGCAGGAAATGACATTCCTGGCGTTATGCTGGCCTCTGCTGTGCGTGATTACGTGGTGAACTATGCAGTGTCGCCAGGAGACCGTACGGTTGTTGTTACCAACAACGATGATGCATACCGTACCGCGCTAAGGCTAAAAAAGGCTGGACTTGATGTGCCCGTGATCTTGGACGCGCGCGCCGAAGGGGGGGGGGTGTTGATGGCTGAGGCTATTGCAGTTGGTATTCGAGTTGAGTTGGGTCGTGGCATCGCCAAAGTGATTGGTAGTAAACGCGTAACTGGAGTTCAAATTTGTGCGCAGGCTGGAGAAGGTGCTGTGTTAGAGGAAATTGGCTGCGATGTTGTTGCAATGTCGGGTGGGTGGTCTCCCGTTGTACATCTATGGTCACATTGTGGCGGCAAGCTTTTTTGGGATGTGGATCAAGCCATGTTCCGCCCGGATCCAGATAAGCCACCCCTGGGTATAGACGGTGCAGGATTTGTGCGGGTGGCTGGGTTGGCCAATGGCCATTTGCGCAGTGCTAGCTGCATGGTAGATGCAGCCATCCAGGGAACCGCTGCGGCGTATAATGCCACTGGAAAAGTTAAAAAAATTAAAACTGCAGAGGCAGAGGATGCTGAAGAAGTACCACTATCTCCCGTTTGGTTAATGCCACAGGGTGCGAGTTATAAATTGCGGTCCAAGGCCTGGCTAGATTTTCAAAATGACGTGAAAGTTAGCGATGTGCAATTGGCTGCCCAAGAAGGATTTGAAAGTGTGGAGCATGCCAAACGATACACCACATTGGGCATGGCAACAGACCAAGGAAAACTAAGCAATATCAATGGTCTTGCGGTATTATCTAAAGCTTTAAATGCAGACATCCCGGACGTTGGAACTACTACGTTCCGTCCTCCCTATACGCCCATATCCATGGCATCTTTGGCCGGCGAAGCGCGTGGCGAATTGTTCCAACCAATTCGTAAAACTGCCATGCATGAGTGGCATGATGATCATGGAGCAGACTGGGAGCCCGTCGGAGGATGGCGGCGCCCCTATGCCTATTTACAGTCAGGCGAAACCACCGACCAAGCGGTGTGGCGTGAAGTGATCAACACTCGTGAAAAACTGGGTCTTCTCGATGCCTCTACTCTTGGGAAAATTGTAGTCAAAGGCCCTGATGCGGGTAAGTTTCTGGACATGATGTACACGAATATGATGTCTAATTTAAAGTTGGGGCGCTGTCGCTATGGGTTAATGTGTTCAGAAAACGGGTTTTTGTCGGATGATGGGGTTGTGGCGCGGATTGATGATCAAACGTGGTTATGCCACACAACCTCTGGTGGCGCAGATCGCATTCACGCCCACATGGAAGAATGGTTGCAAACTGAATGGTGGGACTGGCAAGTCTGGGTAGTCAATATTACTGAAGAATTGGCGCAAGTGGCAGTGGTTGGCCCAAATTCCCGCAAAGTTCTGGAAAAGCTAGGTGGTATGCAAGTCTCTGCGGACGCTCTGCCCTTTATGGCTTGGGCTGATGGTGAGATCGGTGGGATTACCTGCCGGGCTTACCGGATTTCTTTTTCGGGTGAGCTATCTTACGAAATTGCAGTCCCAGCAAGTCGTGGCTTAGAATTCTGGGAAATGCTGGTGGAGGCCGGGGCTGAATTTGGCGTCATGCCCTATGGCACTGAGTGTTTGCACATCATGCGGGCTGAAAAAGGCTTTATTATGATTGGTGATGAAACCGACGGTACCGTTATCCCCCAGGATCTTGGCTTGGGCTGGGCTATTTCCAAGAAAAAGGAAGATTTTCTTGGCAAACGTGCGCAACAGCGCCCGTTCATGGACAATCCAAATCGTTGGCAGCTGGTTGGATTGGAAACTCTCGATGGCTCTGTCCTGGAGGATGGATCTTATGCCATTGCTAAGGGTCAAAACGCTAACGGTCAAACCAACACCGAAGGTCGGGTGACTTCAACCTATCATTCGCCAACCTTAGGTAAGGGCATCGCAATGGGTCTGGTGCATAATGGACCCGATCGGATGGGCGAAGTGCTGTCTTTTACAAAAATTGGAGCGCCACCCGTAAAGGCCAAGATTGTCAGTCCGGTATTTTATGATCCGGAAGGGGAGAAGCCAAATGCCTAATCGTGAGTTTCAGGGATATGTTAACGTCAGCCAAATTATGGATCAAAGTATGTTTACGCTACGTGCTAATTTGGCATCAACAAAGATCAAGGCGGCTTTGAAATTAGCAATGAGCGTGGCGTTACCAAAGCCTGGCGCATGTGCGACCGCCGGCGCATGCACTCTAGCGTGGATGTCTCCTGATGAGTTATTAATCATTGCCCCAAGTGCAGAGGCGCAAAAACTATATTCCAGCCTTGATACCGCCCTTAGTGGGCTGCATGTCTTGCTTGAGGATGTCTCAGATGCACGGGCTAAGTTCATCTTAACTGGCGCACATGTACGTGAGGTGCTAGCAAAGCTAGCACCCATGGACACCCATCCGGCGCAGTTCCCGGTCGGCAGTTTTAACAGGACACGGTTTGCGCAAGTCGCGGGGGCAGTGTTCATGGAAAAAGATGATATGATCAGTCTGATCTGTTTTCGATCTGTTCAGGACTATGTCTTTGCGTTGTTCTCTGCGGCTGCAGCACATGGCTCAGAGGTTTTCCAATAGAGTTGAAATCTTATTTTTAACAACATCTCTAAAGGCTATTTTGTTCTGTGGCGTTACCTCGTATGATCAAAATAACCCACTTTAACCTAACATTGAAAGGATTGCCCTTATGGCTTTCACACTACCAGATCTTCCCTACGCCCATGATGCATTGACCTCAAAAGGCATGTCTGCAGAAACTATGGAATTCCACCATGATTTGCATCACAACGCCTATGTAACAAATGGCAACGCTGCGATTGCGGGTACGGATTGGGATGGTAAATCCCTTGAAGAAATCATTGTAGGTACATACGACGCTTCGTCAGTTGCGCAAAACGGTACGTTCAACAACATCAGCCAGCTGTGGAATCACAACCAGTTTTGGGAAATGATGGGCCCAGGAGAGAGCAAAATGCCCGGCACTTTGGAAGCTGCGCTAGTCGAAAATTTTGGTTCTGTTGCAGACTTTAAAACCTCATTTGCTGCAGCAGGTGCTAGTCAATTTGGTTCTGGCTGGTGCTGGTTGGTAAAAAATGCAGACGGGTCCTTAGCTGTCACCAAAACAGAAAATGGTGTAAACCCTCTCTGTTTTGGTCAAACAGCACTTTTGGGCTGTGACGTTTGGGAGCATTCCTATTACATAGATTTTCGCAATAAACGTCCGGTATATTTGTCAAATTTTCTTGATAAGCTTGTTAACTGGGAGAATGTTGCAAGCCGTATGTAATTGGTGAGAAACAAAGTTTAACTTAGGAAGGCCTGCAGGAAACTATTTATGCAGGCTTTTTTTATGTTCCAAATTATAGGCTTAATTTAAGTGGTAGGCTGATTATGACACAACCTGTTAAAGGTGCGATTGCGATGCTCCTGGCCTGTCTCACCTGGGGCTTTGCGCCTCTCTATTATTCGTTTCTGAGCCATCTTGGCCCTGAGGAAATTTTATCACACCGTACACTTTGGTCTGTCGTGACATTTGCGGTCGTGATTGCGCTCACCGGTCGGCGGGGTGAAACTTTACGGGTCATGAAATTGCCAAAAACAATGGCTTTAATACTTCTGGCTGGGGTAATGATTGGAATTAATTGGTATGTGTTTATTTTCTCTGTGGGGGCCGGGCGTGTCACGGAATCCTCTCTTGGCTATTACATTTTTCCTTTGGTGATGGTGCTTCTGGGGTTGGTTGTGTTTCGTGAAACCCTATCCAAATTGCAGTGGGTCTCGGTAGCACTGGCTGTGATCGCAGTTATGGCTTTGACTTATGGCTTAGGCAGCGCGCCTTGGTTGGCGATGATCATCTCGATTACATTTGGAATTTATGGCCTGTTAAAACGCATTATTAAGGTCGATTCTGTAGTATCAGTGACCCTGGAGGTTGTGCTGTTGTTGCCCTTTGCAGTAGCATATTTGTGGTGGTTTGGTAGTATGCCAGATGCACCAACCCTGGCGTTGTTAATGTTTTCAGGTTTGATCACGGCCGGACCGTTAATGCTAATGACTTATGCCACCCAAACCGTACGCATGGCCACGGTCGGCTTAGTCCAGTATCTTAACCCTGTGCTGCAATTTTTCTGCGCAATAGTGCTGCTGGGTGAGGTGCTGACTGGGTGGCACATGATTGCAATTGGTTTGATCTGGACAGCATTGGCCTTCTATACGGTTGCTGTGTTCAAAGCCGAGCGCAAGGTGGTTTCAATCTCGCCAACAGTTTGAGCCACTGAAAACAGTTCGCGCAAACTAGGATCAGCAAACCCAGAGGTAATAATGTGATCGATGAGATCTAGCATTGGCTGCCAATAAGTGGCGATATTTGCCACAACGATTGGTCGGCTGTGCAATTTCAGTTGAGCCCATGTGAGCACTTCAAAAAACTCTTCCATAGAGCCCACACCGCCCGGCAAAAGAACGACGGCATCACTGTTGATAAACATCAGCTTTTTGCGGCTGTGCATGTCATCGGTGATGATGAAATTGTCAAGATCCCGCTTGCCTCCTTCACGCAACATTAAATGTTCGGGGATCACCCCAAAGGTGGCTGCTCCCGAAACCTGAGCTCCTTCTGCCACTGCGCCCATAAGACCTACGTCGCCCGCACCATAGACCAAGCGCCATTCATTTTTGGCTATTACGTAACCTAAATCTAGTGCCGATTGGCCAAAATCTGAGTTATTTCCCATCCGCGCCCCACAGAACACACATATTGATTTCGTCATACTAATAATTTCCTCAGTTCTTGCTGGACAGGTATCCTGTGCCTGATAGCATAAGTTAGCCATTGGGGGAATGCAGCTAAATGAGCGATTCTGAGAAGAGTGTGGACGCTAGTAAAAAACGATTTTCCAATGTTATTTGGTCTATTTTAGTTATTTTGGGTCTTGCCTGGTGGTTTTATCCGCAAATTCGTATTTTGGTTGAGCCCGAAAGTCTTTCGGATGTTTCTCAAGAGGCGGCTGAAGAAACGCAGCTACCTGCTGCTGTTGGTGAAGTACCAGCAACTGTGGATAGTGTTGATGCAAAGATTACTGACGCACCTGAAACGGTGGAAGCGCAAGAGGTGGCTGTGGCTTCGCCGCCGACCGAAGGTGCTCCGACTATTCTACCGCTCAAGCAAAACCAGAACGAAATATCGAAAGAAACGGATACGCCCTTAGCGGCAGTACAGCCAAAAATGAACCCTGTGGCTGCACCCAAGTTCGATCTCGTGCGCATAGACGAAGATGGCTCTGCCGTAATCGCTGGATTGGCTGACGGAATGGGCTTTGTAGTTCTTAGTGTTGATGGTGTGGAATTGTCAGAGGCGCGTGCAAATTTAAATGGGGGTGGCCAATTTGTAATTTTTGCACTTTTGCCGTCGACGCACGTGCCACAGGCCCTAAGGCTGCATCTTTACACGGAAGATGGGAGCTCTGTGATCGTCTCGACAGAGACTATTTTCGTTGCCGCGGCTCCAAAAATTGAAGAGCAAGATGTCGTTGTTGCTGGCGGTACCGATGGGGCTGCAGAGCCTGATGATAAGACTGCCACAACAGCTGATGCGCAAATTGAGGCAGTTGAGGTTGCAAATCAGCCAACTGTCATTTTGGCAGATGAATTGGGTGTGAAGGTACTTCAAGATTCCAGTCAAAACGAGTTTGTTGGTTCGGTCGCTATTGACACGATATCTTACGATTTACTGGGCGAAGTATCCATTGGTGGGCGTGCGGCTGGACGGGGTTTTGTACGGGTCTACCTTAATAACAAGTTAATCACTACGTCAGAGATCTCGGACAGCGGCTATTGGAAAGTTGATCTTCCAGATGTGGGGGCAGGGATCTACACTTTGCGCGTTGATGAGTTAAATTCGGCCGGCGAGGTTTTGTCGCGGGCGGAAACCCCTTTTAAGCGTGAGGAACAAGAAGATTTGGTTGCTTTGATGGATGTTACAGATGATACTCCGGCGAAAGAAACACCAACTACGATCGAAGTCGAAACGCAACAACAGACTGAAATCACCCAATTAACGGTTGAGGTTCAAGCTGAAGTTGAAGAACTTATTGCTTCCATAAGTGGCATGGGTTCAGAGGCGACAGTTTCTGGCGCTACTTCCAAAGTAACTGTGGTAGAGCTTTCAAAAGCTGAGAGGGCTTTAGTAACGCCATCCCTGACCTTCCGCGTAAAGACGGTACAACCGGGTTCAACTCTTTGGGCTATTGCGAAAGAGAGTTATGGCGCGGGCATCGAATATTTCAAAGTTTTTGAGGCCAATAAAGAGCGCATCCGGGATCCTGATTTGATTTATCCGGGGCAAGTATTCGAAATTCCTGATTGATTTGATCTTACAATTTTTGATTGGTGCTTTAAATACTTAATAATAATGAAAAGTCTCGGCACCTCCGGCGAACCGCATGACAAAAAGGTCGAAATTCGTGTAATTGCGCGGGTAATGCCTTACCTTTGGCCAAAAGATCAGTCTTGGGTCAAATGGCGGGTCGTGATCTCTGTGGCCAGCTTGGTGACAGCGAAGCTTGTGGCTGTGGCGACCCCGATGATCCTTGGGACTGCGGTTGATAGCCTTTCGGGTGTGGATGAAGGCAGTAGGTTGTTGGTGCTGGGAGCCGTCGGTCTAACCATTGCTTATGGTCTCTCGCGAATACTAGACAGTGGATTTCAACAACTGCGCGATGTGGTATTTGCCAAGGTTGGACAACGAGCCTTGCGCCAGGTGGGTTTGGAGACCTTCCAACACATCCACAATATGTCCCTGCGCTATCACCTAAGCCGCAAAACTGGTGGCCTCAGCCGTGTAATGGAGCGTGGCGTCAAAGGCGTATCGTTCCTACTGCGGTTTTTACTATTCTCGATTGGCCCTTTAGTGTTGCAGTTGGTCCTGATTTCAGCGGCTTTGGCTACATTTTTTGATGTGCGTTATCTTATTGTTATTGCTGTAGCTGTTGTGGCCTACGTTTGGTTTACCGCTGTGGTAACCGAATGGCGGGTTAAAATTCGTAAAGAGATGAATGACCAAGATAATGATGCCAATCAAAAGGCAATCGATTCTTTGCTGAACTTTGAAACAGTAAAGTATTTTGTAGCTGAGGACCGCGAGGCTGGTCGGTATGATTCCGCGATGGAGGGCTATGAGGCTGCTGCCTTAAAAACCTCCTATTCTTTGGGGGTGATTAATATTGGTCAGGCCTTGATCATCAACACAGCTATGGTTGTGGTCATGCTGATGTCGGTGCAGGACGTTGCCGCAGGCATAGTCACTGTAGGTGGGTTTGTGACTGTAAATGCTTATATTATGCAGGTGATGATGCCCTTGAATTTTTTGGGCTTTGTTTACCGCGAAATTCGCCAAGCCTTAGTGGATATGTCAGAGATGTTTGGACTTTTAGAACAACTACCGGAGGTCCGTGATAGGCCAAACGCGCAAGCCTTGCAGGTTCTGGGTGGGAGTATTGAGCTATTTGACGTTCATTTCTCCTATGATCCTGAGCGGGCTATCCTAAAAGGCATTAGCCTTAAGGTGGAGCCGGGTCAAACTCTTGCAATAGTAGGCCCGTCGGGGTCTGGAAAATCTACCATTGGTCGGCTTTTATTCCGGTTTTATGACGTGACTAAAGGAACATTTTTGGTTGATGGTCAGGACGTTCGGGATGTCACACAGTTAAGCCTGCATCAAGCGATCGGCGTTGTGCCGCAGGATACGGTGCTGTTTAATGATACCATTTACTATAATATTGCTTATGGTCAGGCTAATGCTACTCTTGCTGAGATCAAGCAAGCCGCCAAGGCCGCTCAAATCCATGATTTTATTCAGAGCCTACCTAAGGGCTACAACACGACTGTAGGTGAACGCGGGCTCAAACTATCGGGCGGCGAAAAGCAACGTGTAGGCATAGCACGTACCCTACTAAAGGACCCACCAATCTTGCTGTTGGACGAAGCTACCTCAGCGCTTGATACTGAGACGGAGCATGAAATTCAAGAAAGCTTAATCCAAATGGGGCAGGGGCGTACGGTGCTGATTATTGCGCACCGCCTGTCGACGGTGGTGCATGCTGACCGCATTGTGGTTTTGGAACATGGCCAGATTGTGGAAGAGGGTAGCCATGATGAATTAATGTTAAAGGCTGGTCGCTATGCCCACCTGTGGAATTTACAATTAGCTGAAAATGGCAAAGCCAGTCGGCATAATGAATTAGTTTGAAGATTTTGCTGTAAAAAAACTACCCTAAGTTTAATCGGTTACTCTACACTGAAAGTGATTTTAAGTTACCCCAAAAATATTTCTTAATTGCCTATATTTTAATCACGATTTTCTAATTATTGGTCTCAAAAGACCTTTACCCACATGGTTTCCCGGTTTGACACTAGCTTCCTCGACATTTAGTTGGTGCAAACTCTCTCTAACCATCGTGACTGCATCAGTTCCTGCCAAACTAAAGGTTAAATTATAAAATGAAAATTCGTAAGTCATACATTTCGGCTCTTATTATTGCTGTGTTGATTATTGGTTGGATGTATTCAGATGATGTGCTTGGGACTTCCTCCAGCGGTGAAACCGATCAGGAAAAATTAGCAACCCTTGAAGTGGAAGAAAATGTAACTGCCGCGCCTGAATTGATCACGCAGGCTTTTAGAGTGGTAAATGAACTGGTCCCATTGCAAATCCGTGCAAGGGGCGTGACGCGTACAGAATTTGAAATTGATGTAATAAGCCGTCGTCAAGCGTTTGTATTTGCTCAAGTTGCTCTTGAAGGTGGCTGGGTCGAGTCTGGGGCGACATTGATTAAACTTGATAAGGGAACACTGGAAGCTGATATTGCAGCTGCTCGTGCTGAGCGGACGTCGAGGCTAGCAGCATACGAGGACGTTAAAAAGCGTTTCCGCATTGGAGGTGCTTGGGAGGCTCAGATCGCAGCTGCAACAGCAGACCTTGAGGCCGTACGAAGTAATTATGAATCGACAAAAAAATTAGTGGATCGGGGTGTTAAAAAACCACTCGCTAAACTTCAACAAATTGCTTTGCTTAAAGCAGCAGAAATGCGCTTGATTGAGTTACAAAACCAATCTGAAGAGCTTGCGCTTTCAGCGTCCTATGCTCAAATTAAGGCTGTCGATGCCCGTATTTCACAGCTGTTAGAGCAGCTAAAATTTACCGATGTGACAGCGCCTCAAAGTGGCTGGCTGGAGAAGTATCATGTAGAAGTGGGCCAAACAATTAAAGAAAACGCTCCCGTTGCGCGTATCTTAGGTTTGAAGTCTCTCATTTTAGATGCTCCAATACCCCAAACCCAGATCAGTAAAATTAAAATCGGTGATATTGTCGACTTAGAGATTGATGGTGCAGGCAAACGCCAGGGACGTGTAAGTAAGATTGCGACATCTGCTAACCAAGCAACCCGGACATTCAATGTTGAAATATTGCTTGATAACAATGATGGAAACTTGCGCGCTGGGATGAGTGCTGGCGTACGTGTGATAATCGATAAAGTACCTGCGTTTAAAATATCTCCGGCTCATCTTAACGTCGATGAGGGGGGATTATTGAGTGTAAAAACAGTGGTGTCCAGTGGTATTGTGAAAACTATGCCAGTGATGATTGCCCAAACTGTTGGTAATGCGGCTTATGTATCAGGCTTACCCGACGGTACGCTGCTCTTGGGCATGGGCCAGGCCTTCGTTAGTGAAGGTTCGAAAATTACTTACCAAATCGGCGAGGAAGCAAACTAATGCAATCTATAATCCACGCGGCGTTCAAAAGGCCTGGTGCAATTATTTTCATGATAATGATAATATTTGGCGTTGGCTTAAATGCTTGGAATAATATTCCGAAGCAAGCTGAACCTGATATTGATATTCCGATTTCCTATGTCTCGGTCCGCTACTCTGGCATTTCACCAACTGATGCGGAAAAGCTCTTAGTTAAGCCGCTTGAAAAGCAACTTAGATCGGTCGCAGGTCTTGATAAAATGACTAGTGCAGCAAGTGAAGGATACGCGTCAGTAACCCTGGAGTTTCTTGCGGGAGAAGATATTGACTTGGTTCTCGAGGACGTACGCAAAGCTGTTGATGATGCTAAACCAGATCTACCTCCAAGCGCTGACGCCCCTAAAATCACTGAAATTTCATTGTCTCTTTTTCCAATTCTAACAGCTGCTATTTATGGCGAGGTACCCGAAAAATTACTGATTTTGGCCGCTCGCGATTTAAAAGACAAACTTGAAGCGGTCGAAGGAGTTCTGGAAGTTGAGATTGGCGGTGACCGTGAGGAAATGGTCGAAGTACTTATTGATGCCGGTGCTATGGAAAGCTACGGTCTTAACCCTGCAATGGTCATAGGCCTTGTATCGGCCAATAACCAGCTTGTTACGGCTGGTTCCATAGACACTGGGGCGGGACGTCTTGCGCTCAAAGTGCCCGGCGTAATTGAAACAATCGAGGATTTGATGAAGTTGCCAATCAAAATTGGCGACGGAAATACTATTCATTTCGAAGATATTGCAAGGGTACGCCGGGCGTTTGTAGATTCAGACAATCGTTCGCGGGTTAATGGCCAAAGTTCTCTGGTTCTAGATGTAAAGAAAAGGGTAGGCGCCAACCTTATTGAAGTTGCAGAAGCGACCCGTAAGATTATTGACACTGAAGTTGCCGCTATGTCTGGCGATGTGCAAGTTAATTATCTTTTGGATAAATCAAAAAATGTACGCTCAACCCTTGGTGATCTTGGAAATAACGTAACTGCTGCAGTTTTGATCGTTATGATAGTCGTCGTTGCAAGCCTTGGACTGCGAAATGCTGCTCTGGTTGCGCTGGCAATCCCTGGTAGTTTTTTGATTGGTATAGCCTTGCTTTACAACATGGGTATTACGCTCAATATTGTTGTACTATTCTCGCTTATTCTTGTTGCTGGTATGCTTGTGGACGGGGTGATTGTCACAATTGAATATGCGGACAGAAGGATAGCACAATCAGTAGATCGGGCAACAGCATACCGTGAGGGAGCTGTTCGAATGGCTTGGCCAATTATAGCTTCGACAGTTACTACATTAATGGTATTTCTCCCGCTACTATTTTGGCCTGGTATTGTTGGCAGCTTTATGAAATTTTTACCTATTACTGTGATTTGCGTATTATCGGCATCCTTATTAATGGCATTAATATTCATTCCAGTGTTAGGCGGTATGTTTGGTAAAAAAGTCTCTGTCGGTGGGGCCGTCCACCATTCAGCACCGCGCTCATACCGCTGGATTCTCAAGCGAGCTATTCAATACCCAATGCTTGTCGTATTGTTTATTATAGGTTTTATGGTTGTTTCTTTTGGAGGTTATTTTTCGGCTGGCTTAGGGGTGAGCTTTTTCCCCGACGTAGAACCAGACCAAGCTGCAATTCAAGTCTTAGCCCGTGGTGATCTTGCTGCGGATGAGCGTGATGATCTTTTAAAACAGGCAGAATCCCGAGTGTTGGGTTTAACTGGTGTATCCGCAAATTATGCTAAACTGGGGTCAGATGAACAGGCTCCCAGAGACTCGATTGGATCCATTCGTACGGTGTTTGATGACTGGCAACAGCGTGAAACGGTCAACACTTTGATGGAGCAAATGCGCCAAAGGCTTGAGGGGGTGGTTGGAATTAAAGTCAACATCCAAAAAGAACAAGCGGGCCCGGGCGGTGGAGCTCCAATCCATATAGAGGTCTTTGACAATGATCTAGAAAAGGCTGCGCAAGCAACGAACTCTGTGGTTAGTTTAATGAACGAAATTGGTGGTTTTATAGATATTAAAGATACGCGTCCGTTACCTGGTATCGAGTGGACGATAGAATTTGATCGTGACGAAGCTAGTCGCCATGGGGTCTCTATTGATGCGCTCGGAAACATGGTAAAATTGTTGACAGGAGGCGTCAGTATTTCTGACTACCGTCCCGACGATATTGACGGCGAACTGGACATAAAACTGCGCTTTCCGAGCGATCAACGCAATCTTGATCATCTGGAAGAGATCCGAATTCCAACTGCCGTGGGCGAATACGTACCTTTGTCCGTATTTGCCAAATTAATACCACGGCCCAGGGGAGGTGATATTGAACGAAAAAATGGTAAGCGGTTTTATTCGATTGATGCCGATGTCAAAGAAGGCCTTTTGCCAGCCAAGCAAGTTGAGACACTTCAAAGTGCGGTAATAGAAAATAAAATAATTCCGTTGTCTAGTTCAATTATTTTTGGTGGTGAAAACGAAGATATTGCGGAAACTCAGACCTTTTTTGGTCAAGCTTTTTCTTTGTCTATGTGTCTCATGATCCTTGTTCTGATGATCCAATTTAATTCCGTTTGGCAAACGTTTGTAACAATGTCAGCGATCATCTTATCGTCTGGTGGAGTATTTTTAGGGTTATGGCTGATGGATCGTCCTTTTGGAATAGTTATGTCAGGGTTGGGTATTATTGCGTTGGCGGGGGTTGTTGTGAACAATAACATCGTTTTGATAGACACGTTTAACGAGTTTCGGGCTAAAGGCTATGGAGCAAAGCAGGCGGCGTTTCATGCTGGTCTTGCGCGGTTTAGACCTGTGCTGTTGACTGCTGTAACTACTATTATGGGGCTACTGCCAATGGTGTTTGGATTGACCATCCAGTTTGGTGAAAGATCTATTTTGTCTGGTGCGCCGTCATCACAGTGGTGGACGGATTTATCCAGTACAATTGCTGGTGGCCTTACGTTTGCAACAATACTTACATTGCTTGCAACTCCAGCTTTATTAGTACTTGGCGACAACGTTAATGCTTGGTTGACGCGAGTAAAACTTCGTTTTTCTCGTATCAGACCAGATGTACATGGAGAGAACCAGGCAATATCTGGCCTTTGACGGGTACTGCGTTGGATCTGGAGCTTTGACCTGCCAATCTTGCTCTTGAGGGGTTGTACGCCGTCTTCGGTTTTGACTATATAAAAGAAACACTAACATGGTGGTTCAAAATGTCCGATACAGACAGTTTTATTGACGAAGTTACAGAGGAAGTCCGTCGCGACAGGCTTTTCGGCTATTTCCGCCGCTATGGTTGGATCCCTGCTGTAGTAATTTTGATACTAGTAGGATCTACCGCCTATAACGAGTGGTACAAATCTGCTGCGGAAGAAGTTGCTCAGGTTCGAGGTGACGCGTTGTTAACTGCGTTGGATCTTGAAAGTGAGGTTGAAAGTAACGCAGCTATTACGGCTATTGCTCTAACAGATAGCGGTAACGTTGTCGCTAGTTTTCTGGCTGCGGGCGGGGACCAAAGTCAAGCTGTGGATCTATTGAGGGGTATAGCTACTAATACAGATCAGCCTGAGTATGTTAGAGATTTAGCGCGTCTAAAGTTAGCAGCTACGCCTAACGCAGTGTCACTAGATGAGGCTATTTTGATCTTGTCTGATCTATCTGTACCGGGTGGGTTATACCGAAATGTGGCAACCGAGATGCTGGTAGCTGTTGAGCTGGAGCGAGGTAATTTGGATGTAGCTTTGGCTCTCTTGCAATCGCATATTCAGGATACTGAAGCCTCTCAGGCTCAAGTCCAGCGCATGGGTGAGTTGATCGTGGCCTTGGGGTCAAAGCCTGAGTTGGCAACGCAATTTGGTTCTGGTATTGAAGATTAGGGCGCAATAACGAGTTACTTAGGAGCCATGCATGAAATTTAAGGCTGTGCTCTACACTGGGCTTATGATTTTGGGTGTTGGCTGCTCAAATGATCCATCGCGTTTAGAAGGCGAACGCGAAATGCTCGATGGTTCTGTTTTTGTTGAAAACATGGACCGTTTTATAATTGAAAACCCTCCTCCATTAGAGCTGCCTCAAGCACGTGCTAATGTTCAGTGGACCCATCAAGGCGGAAATGCGCAGCATTTTCCAGGGCATTTGGAATTAGCACCTGAGTTGACCCTGCAGTGGTCAATAAAGATCGGACAGGGCGACGGGCGGCGTCATCAAATGACTGCTACACCAATTATGCAGTCGGGGCGTATTTTTACATTGGATAGTAGATCTTTGGTCACGGCCTTAGGG
Organism: Alphaproteobacteria bacterium UBA4588; assembly: GCA_905182195.1. Classification (GTDB taxonomy): domain Bacteria; phylum Pseudomonadota; class Alphaproteobacteria; order Rhodobacterales; family Rhodobacteraceae; genus Planktomarina. The sequence goes on along the minus strand of CAJJAW010000003.1, from coordinate 211,859 downwards.
TTAGACGGAAAAATTATTTGGCAGAAAAATGTAAGTAAAAAATATGATGATACGAATGATGCCTCTGGAGGCGGTTTGGCCGTGCAGGGAGAACAACTTTTCGTCACTACAGGATTTGGCACAGTTTTAGCGTTGAGTGTGGCTAGTGGTGAAGAATCTTGGGCTCAAGATCTCGCCAGTTATGGTGGGTCCTCTCCTACTGTTGATAATAATCTACTATATATTTCGGCACGAGATGGAGCCGCTTGGGCCATTGAAACAGAAAATGGACGGATCAAATGGCAAGTTGTTGGCCCAGCTGTAAGGTCTGGACATGTTGGCGGTCCTGGAGCCGCAATTTCTGATAAATACGTACTTTTTCCTTTTGGTTCCGGCGATGTGCTTGCGACCTTCCGACAAGGTGGTATGCGAAGCTGGAGTTCACTTTTAACCGGTGGGCGATTGGGTCGTGCTTGGGGTCAGGTACAAGATATCACTGGCCAGCCAGTTGTCGAGGGCTCTGTGGTTTACTTGGCTAATTCTGCTGGCCGCATGGCCGCTGTGGATTTGAACACAGGATTACGAATGTGGACAGCCAAGTATGGCAGTCGGGGTGATATTTTTGTTGCTGGGAGTTCTATCTTTGCCGTGAGTGATCAAAGTAATTTGATACGTGTTTCGAAAGACGATGGTAGTCTTCTATGGTCTACTCCTTTGCCTAACTTTACTAAAGATAATGTAAACCGTCGTGCAAAGGTTTTTGCACATTACGGGCCTATATTGGCTGGGGGTGGGCTGGTTATTGCGTCCTCAGATGGAAAAATTCGACGGTTTAATCCAGCGAATGGTGAGTTAATCTCAACACTTAAAATGCCTTCGGGAGCTGCCAGTGCGCCTATTGTTGTTGATAGTACATTGTATGTTTTGAGCACCAAAGGTGATCTACTGGCTTTCCGTTAAGCAAAACATGGTGTAACGCTCGACTTTAATTTATTGAAAGTGGGCTCACATGTCCTTTACTCTGGCAATCGTTGGCCGTCCAAATGTTGGAAAATCCACATTATTCAATCGGTTAGTGGGCCGCAAGCTTGCGCTGGTTGACAATCAACCGGGTGTGACTCGAGATTTGCGCGAAGGAGGTGCTCGTCTTGGTCATCTTAAATTTACAGTGATTGATACTGCTGGTTTGGAAGAAGTCACGGACGAAAGTCTTCAGGGCCGTATGCGCCGCCTCACAGAGCGTGCAGTTGATATGGCTGATGCGTGCCTATTTATGATTGATGCTCGTAGTGGGATCACCCCTACGGATGAGGTCTTTGCGGATATTCTGCGTAAACGAAACGCACATGTATTTTTAGTTGCCAACAAAGGCGAGGGGCGTGCCGCCGATGGAGGCGTCTTGGAGGCATATTCTTTGGGCCTCGGAGAACCTTTGCGGATGTCTGCAGAGCATGGTGAAGGTATGGGTGAGCTGGCAATGATGTTGGCGCCTTTGATCGATGCCGCTGACGAAAAAGCGCAGGAGGATGCGCCTATTGTTGATTTAGTTCTTGAAGAGGGTGACGCGGAAGAAGAATATCGCTTACCCACTCCGCAGAAACCGCTTCAAGTAGCGGTAATTGGCAGACCCAACGCAGGTAAGTCTACCCTAATTAATAAAATTTTGGGGGAAGATCGCCTCTTGACTGGCCCTGAAGCTGGGATCACTCGTGATGCTATCTCGCTTACTTTGGATTGGGGCGGGATTCCGACGCGTATTTTTGATACAGCGGGCATGCGCAAGAAGGCCAAGGTCCAAGAAAAACTGGAAAAACTGTCTGTGAGTGATGGCCTGCGTGCGGTCAAATTTGCTGAAGTTGTGGTGGTTCTGCTGGATGCAGATATCCCCTTTGAACAACAAGATCTACGTATCTCAGATCTGGCCGAACGTGAAGGACGGGCTGTGGTATTGGCTGTAAATAAATGGGATTTGGAACCTGAAAAGCAGGCCAAGTTGCGCACTTTGAGGGAGTCGTTTGAAAGATTGCTTCCTCAGCTTCGTGGCGCGCCGTTGGTCACAGTATCTGCAAAAACTGGTAAAGGTTTGGACCGTTTGCAGGAAGCTGTGATGAAGGCCCATGAAGTATGGAACCGCCGCATTGCGACCAGCCATTTGAACAGATGGTTGGCTGGTATGGTTGAGGCGCATCCGCCCCCCGCTCCAGGGGGGCGCCGTATTAAGCTTCGTTATATGACCCAAGCAAAGACACGGCCACCAGGTTTTGTAGTGATGTGCTCTTATCCTGATAAGATTGCTGAGAGCTATTCGCGGTATTTGGTCAATGGTTTGCGCGAAGACTTTGATATGCCTGGTACACCCATCCGCATGTGGATGCGCGGTCAGGGCGATCAAAACCCTTATAAAGATAAAAAGAAATCCACCCCATCACGGCTGCGAAAGCACCTTGGAAAAAAACCTTTTAAATAGCCTGGGTTTGTATCGTTTTAGATGAAAAATTTTAGTTCCCGTTTCCGTTGGTTACGATAATGTTCCGTTGGCTTTGATTATTGTTGCATCACCCATATAGCGCCTTAAAACCTGCGGAATTGTAACCGAGCCATCTGCTTGTTGGCCATTTTCCAAGACGGCAATCAAGCAGCGGCCTACGGCCAGGCCAGAGCCATTCAGCGTATGCAAAAATTCTGGCTTGCCGCCCATAGCTGGTTTGAAGCGCGCGTTCATCCGGCGGGCTTGAAAGTCGCCACAGACTGAACAGGAACTTATCTCACGATAAGAATCTTGCCCAGGTAACCACACTTCAATGTCATGCGTTCGGCGTGCGCCAAAACCCATATCGCCCACGCAAAGGGCTACCGTGCGATAGGGCAGTTCTAAATGCTCCAGGATTCCTTCAGCGCATTTGGTCATACGGTCCAGCTCTTTGCGAGAATGATCGGGGTGAGTAACAGACACCATCTCAACTTTTTCAAATTGATGCTGGCGCAACATCCCTGCGGTATCCCGCCCGGCACTGCCAGCTTCAGAGCGGAAACACAAAGAATGTGCAGTATAGCGGCGCGGTAAGGTAGTCTCATCCACGGTTAAGCCAGATACTATATTGGTCAACGTCACTTCTGAGGTGGGGATCAACCACCAGCCGTTCGTGGTTTGATAGCTGTCCTCAGAAAATTTTGGTAATTGCCCGGTACCGCGCATCGCTTCATCACGCACTAAAACCGGGGTATTGGTCTCAGTTAACCCATTTTCGTTAATGTGAGTATCCAACATAAACTGCGCTAATGCGCGGTGCATACGGGCAATTGCCCCAGACATAATCACAAAGCGGCTACCAGAAATTTTTCCTGCAGTTTCAAAGTCTAGTCCATCCTTGGCAGCGGCCAATTCGAAATGTTCTTTTGGGTTAAAATCAAACGATGGCGGAATACCCCAGCGATGTATCTCCACATTACTATTTTCGTCTGCGCCATCTGGTGTATCATCATATGGCAGATTTGGGATATCCATTAGCATAGCGGTCAATGCCTCATCCTTGACCTTTGCCTCTTCACTAAGGCTGGCCATTTCCACTTTTTTTTCAGACACTAAAGCACGCAGCTGGTTGAACTCAGCCTCATCGCCTTTGGCTTTGGCAGCACCCACTAACTTACTGGCTCTGTTTTGTTCAGATTGAGCGGCCTCAGTGGCTTGAATGCAGGCTCGTCGTGCTAAGTCGAGGGCTAAGATGTCCGAAGAGACTGGCGTATTTCCTCTGCGCGCCAAGGCGGTATCAAAAGCGGCAGGGTTTTCGCGGATGGCACGGATATCATGCATTTCTCGTCTCCTTTAATAGAATCACTGCATTGTATATGCCCAAAGGTGGCGTGGGGGTCACGGGGCAATTTCCCAGTGGGCTAGCAATCTGGCTTTGAAAGACTGCTGGGCATAATAATATAATCAAGAATATTGCTTCAAACATCAATGCCTGGGGCTTCAATACGCTTGCAAATCGGCCCCTCAAACCATACATTCTGACAGAACCTGCGGCGCGGTGCCGTATGACAGAATTACGAGGTCTTTATGGACACTTTAGGCACATTTATGTTTCCACTGCTGATTATTGGCATTTTTTATATGCTTGTTTTTCGGCCACAGCAAAAGAAGATGAAAGAACATCAGAATATGGTCAATAATCTGGCCAAAGGTGATGAAGTAGTTACCGCTGGTGGTTTGATCGGGAAGGTGACCAAGATCAAAGCTGATAGCAATGAAGTCGAAGTTGAACTCGCCAAGGACGTGCGTGTCAACGTCGTACAGGCTACCATTTCAGATGTTCGCAGTAAAACGACTCCAGCAAGCTAAACGCCTGAAAACCTATAGGCCAGGAGCCATACTATGCTGCAAATAGAAGGTTGGAAGCGGGTGTTGATATGGGCAACCTGCGTGATAGGGCTTATATTTGCTCTACCCAATGGGTTTTATTCCAAAGTTGAGACATACAATGATAGCAAAGTAGCTGGCTTAGACGCCATGGGATGGCCTTCTTTTTTGCCTTCTGGCCTGGTTAATCTTGGGTTGGATCTGCGCGGTGGGGCTCACCTGTTGGGTGAAATTAAATTGGCAGAGGTTTACACCACACGTATTGAGGCTTTTTGGCCAGAAGTGCGTAATGTTTTGCGTGAGGAACGTGCCACAATCGGAGCCATCCGGCAGCAGGATGGTGGCGAGGGTGAATTGCGGGTTCGAATTGGTAATCCAGACGCAATGGACAGTGCGATGGAAGCCGTTCGTAGCTTGGCTCGCCCTGTGACTTCTCTAACTGGCGGTTTGACCGACGACATAGTTGTTTCCGCAATTGGAGATCAACTAATTGTTATGCTGTCTGAAGCTGAAAAGCTGGCCACTGATGATCGAACCATGGCTCAATCGTTGGAAATCATTCGTCGCCGGGTCGACGAAGCCGGCACTCGCGAGCCGACCATTCAACGCCAGGGGATAGACCGGATTTTGATCCAAGTGCCGGGCCTTGGCTCGGCACAAGAGTTGAAGGATCTTATTGGTACTCCTGCACTTTTGACCTTTCAAACAGTTGTGGGCCAAACTGGTAACCCCAATGGTAGTGCTGGGATCGGCAATGAGCTCGTACAATCGGCGGAAAATCAATCTCTTTACTACATCCTAGAACGCAACCCGGTTGTCACTGGTGAAGAGCTGACAGACGCGCAGCCTGCGTTTGATCAGAACGGTCGGCCTGCGGTGAACTTTCGCTTTAGTACTACCGGTGCGCGGAAGTTTGGCCAATATACTACTGATCATATTGGAGAGCCCTTTGCTATTGTGCTGGACAACCAAGTTATCTCGGCTCCAGTGATCCAGTCAGCAATTACTGGAGGGTCAGGCATTATCACTGGCAACTTTGATGTGGTTGAAAGCACCCGCCTGTCTACTTTACTACGGGCAGGCTCATTGCCAGCAAGTTTAGAATTTTTGGAAGAGCGCACTGTCGGCCCGGAATTGGGGCAAGACAGCATTGATGCAGGTAAAATTGCTTGCATCATTGGCTTTGCCGCTGTTTTGATCTTTATGGCGATGTCTTATGGTACCTTTGGAATTTTTGCTAATATTGCTTTGATTATAAATATTGGATTGATTTTTGGGCTATTGTCGATGATTGGAGCTACGCTGACCCTTCCTGGTATTGCGGGTATTGTACTAACAATCGGTATGGCCGTTGACGCCAATGTTTTGATTTTCGAACGTATCCGTGAAGAGCTTAAAACTGCCAAAGGCCCGGCGAGGGCTATTGAGCTTGGTTATGAAAAAGCGTTGTCGGCCATTATTGATGCCAATATAACCACGTTTTTGACTGCGTCGATCCTGTTCGTGATGGGGGCTGGTCCGGTTAAGGGTTTTGCGATTACCCTGGGGTTGGGTATTATCACGTCGGTCTTCACTGCTATTTTTGTAACTCGGATCATGGTTGTTATTTGGTTCGAATGGCGCAAGCCAAAAACACTGGAGGTATAGGCCATGCGCTTAAGGCTTGTAAGAAAACATACGACAGTCGATTTTTTCAAAAGCTGGAAAATTTGGATTGGTATTTCTGCTGTTTTGGTCGTGCTGTCAATTGTATCAACTTTAACAATGGGCCTGAACTTTGGAATTGATTTCAAGGGCGGCACGACCATTCGTGCGGAAAGTAGTACTGCGGTCGATATTGCCGACTACCGGGCTGCGCTTGAGCCTCTGGGGCTTGGTGACATTTCGATTGCGGAAGTCTTTGATCCATCTTTTCGGGATGATCAATACGTTGCGCAAATCCGTATCCAGGCCCAAGAAGGCCAGGAATCAATAGCCTCAGATATAGTGTTGCGGGTTGAAGCCGCTTTGCAGGGCGTGGCTCCTGGGATTAGCTTTCCATCAGTAGAATCTGTTGGACCAAAGGTTTCTGGTGAGTTGATACAATCAGCAGCTTTGGCGGTTGTGATAGCAATCACCGTGGTACTGATTTATATTTGGCTGCGCTTTGAATGGCAATTTGCAATAGGGGCTGTTGGCGCTTTGGTGCACGACATCATTCTAACAATTGGCGTATTCTCGGCCTTGCAAATCAAATTTGATCTGGCAATTATTGCGGCACTGCTTACTATTGTGGGTTACTCTCTGAATGATACGGTTGTGGTGTTTGACCGCGTGCGTGAAAATCTGCGCCGCTATAAGAAAAAAGATCTAACCGAAGTGTTAAACCTGTCTATAAATGAAACGCTGAGCCGGACAGTAATGACTTCGGTCACAACGTTACTGGCATTAGTATCGTTGTTTATACTCGGGGGTGATGTAATCCGTGGTTTTGTTTTTGCCATGATATGGGGTGTTCTCGTGGGTACATATTCGTCTGTGTTCGTCGCAAGTTCAACATTGCTGCGTCTTGGCGTGAAGCGTGATTGGTCTAAGCCTAGTAACACCGATGGCAATCAGTTTGCCAATATTGATGCGTAAATGCAGCTAACCGAGATCAGCTTTGATAACGGCCAGCCAGTAGATGGCTATGGACCAAATTTTTTTCGAATTGCCGGTAAGGTTTTTGAGGGTAAAGTCGCCTTGCTACCGCAGTCATGTGGCCCATGGTTAGGCTTTGATGATCCAGCACCCTTTGTTGATGTAGCGAAAGATCTTGATGTGTTGCTGGTGGGGATGGGGGCAAATATAACCCATATACCTGCAGGTTTTCTTGCCGCTTTGGAAGAGGCAGATATCGGGGTTGAGATTATGAATTCACCGACCGCATGCCGGACATATAATGTTTTACTATCTGAGGGCCGCCGCATTGGCTTAGCCTTATTGCCGGTATAGCTTATGTTGAAGGTCTCAAACCTAAGCGTTGCGCGGGGTGGGGTATCTCTTTTGCAGGATGTGACTTTCGAGGTGCAAGCTGGTCAGGCGCTAGTGTTGCGTGGTCCCAATGGTATTGGAAAAACCAGCTTGCTGCGCTGCATTTCCGGACTACAAACGCCAACATCGGGGGAAATCTCTGCACCAGAAAGTGTGGCCTATGCGGCTCATGCGGATGGACTCAAGGGACAGTTGAGCGTGCTGGAAAACCTTAAGTTTTGGGCTGATATCTATGGCGGGCGCGGCCCTGAGGCTGCGCTGCTGGCTTATGACCTTGAAGATCTTGCGCAGCGGCCAACGGCAAACCTGTCTGCGGGCCAAAAGCGTAGGCTGGGATTGGCACGCATGTTGGTCACGGGCTGTGCGCTTTGGGTGATGGATGAGCCTACCGTGTCCTTGGACGTTCAGAATGTGACTAAGTTTCGCACTGTGCTGCAAGCGCATTTGCAAGCTGGTGGTGGCGCTGTTCTCACTACGCACATTGATTTGGAGTTGTCAGTGGAGAGTTTGGATCTGACGGGCTATATCGCAACGGCACAAAGTCCATCTTCCGCATTTGAGGAGGCGTTGGAATGATCCAGCTCTTCACGCGTGATATCGGTCTGGCTGTAAGATCTGGCGGTGGTTTCGGGCTGGCTTTGATATTCTTTTTGATTGTGGTGGTGCTAATCCCCTTTGCATTGGGTCCGGATCAGTCCGCTTTGGCTTTGGTGGCCCCTGGTGTTCTGTGGCTTGGGGCCTTATTGGCCTGCTTGCTGTCTCTGGATCGAATATTTGGGCTAGACTATGAGGATGGCTCTTTAGACCTTCTTGCCACGTCGCCATTGCCGCTAGAGTCGGTATACATCGCGAAGGCCGCGGCCCATTGGTTGACCACAGGTCTGCCCTTGGCGCTGGCGGCGCCTTTGCTGGGGATTTTGCTGAACCTGAGCTTTGAATCGGGCAAGGTACTGTGTTTTTCTCTGTTGCTAGGCACGCCCGCATTGAGTTTGATTGGGGCTTTTGGGGCCAGCCTGACACTTGGGGTTAAGCGCGGGGGCCTGTTGCTGTCGCTTCTGGTGCTGCCGCTCTATGTGCCAACGTTAATTTTTGGTGCCCAGGCTGTACATTCAGCGTCATTAGGGCAGACTTTCGATGTACCCTTGGTTCTCATTTTAGCGATATCCTTGGGGGCTGCGGCTATTTTGCCCTTTGCCTCTGGCGTTGCACTGCGTGTCAATCTTCGGTGAACTAGCTGCCGCTTTGCGTAAATTAGTATAGGATTGAGCTTATGAACTCGACTTCAACTTCAAAACGTCTTTGGGATGCATTTTGGCAATTGGCCAATCCTAAGGTCTTTATGGGCTGGTCGGGCCGGTGGTTGCCTTGGCTTGTGGGGCTTACAGTTCTGTTTTTGGCTTCTGGGTTGATCTGGGGGTTCTTTTTCACCCCTGATGATATGCGTCAAGGCTCGACTGTAAAAATCATTTATCTGCATGTTCCGGCAGCATTAATGGCGATCAACGGCTATCTGCTTATGTTTGTTGGCTCTCTCGTGTGGTTGATCCGGCGTCAACATGTTTCGGTTCTGGCGGCGAAGGCTGCCGCACCAGTGGGCATGACCATGACTTTAATCGCCTTGGGCACGGGAGCAATTTGGGGTCAGCCGATGTGGGGTACTTATTGGGTTTGGGACCCGCGGTTGACCAGCTTTTTGATCCTGTTTTTATTCTATGCCGGATATATAGCACTTTGGGCCGCGATTGATGATGATGATACTGCGGCTGATCTGACCTCTATTTTGGCACTTGTTGGCTTGGTATTTGCCCTGCTGAGTCGCTACGCGGTGTTGTTTTGGAACCAGGGCCTGCATCAGGGGACGACGGTCACTTTTGTAGATGGCGCGAAGCAAGAGAACATTTCGAATGTATTTTTTCAGCCGCTCTTGCTGTCGATGGTGGGGTTTGGGCTGTTGTTTCTGACACTGTTGCTAATTGGTACACGTTCTGAATTGCGGGCGCGGCGGCTTAAGGTTTTGGAAGCGCGGGAGCGGATGCAATGATACCAGATTTAGGAAAATATGCTGTTGAAGTGATTGGCGCATATGGGATGAGTTTTCTGGCCTTGGTGCTTGTATGTTTTGTCTACATCCGGCGCAGTCGATCCGTGAAACGTGCGCTAATCGCTGCGGAGGCGGGCAAAGATGCGTAAACTACTTCTTGGCTTGCCAATATTGGTGTTTATAATTTTTGCGGGTCTTGCCTTTGTTGGCATGCAGCGTGAAGATCCCAATGCATTGCCCAGCATGGCTACAGGACAATCTGCCCCAAAGGTGCAATTACAGCCACTTGAGGGAAATGTGCCCTTCGCGCAAAATGATCTATCAAGTGGGGGGGTGAAGCTGGTGAACTTTTGGGCCAGCTGGTGTGCGCCGTGCCGAGCGGAGCATCCGACATTGATCGATCTGTCTCAACAAGGCATTCCGGTTTATGGGGTTAATTACAAAGATGATCCGGCAAACGCCATGGCGTTTTTGAATGAATTGGGAAACCCCTATACCTTGGCCGGTTCTGATCCAGAAGCTAGAATGGCGTTGGATTGGGGCGTTTATGGCCTGCCTGAGACTTTTATTTTGGGACCGGACGGCACTGTTTTGCTGCGTGTGACGGGGCCTTTGACCCAACGAAATTTAAAAACTCGGGTTTTGCCTGCTATAAAAGCGGCAGGGTTGGACTTTCCTAATCTTATAATTCGTAGAAACTAAAGTCTCCACTTGCTTTAACACGACTTTCGTAACTTGGGGATTGAAGCCGGAAGCAGTATATTTAGATATATGTTTGGCCTTTGCGCGACCCCAGCCTAAGTAGTGGCCAAGCTTTCGTGCTATTCGTAGTTTGCGGATATTATCACTGATAAACCCTAAAAATGAGTAGAAGATGTACGCCTGGGCTTTTCTAGTGGTGGGGTAAATTTTGTAAGATCAATTCCCTTTACTGCAGCTTTATACTCGTCAATATTTGGCGTCCTACCAAGGATAGCCGATAGGACAACTACTGGTGTAGACGCAAGCAGAGATTCGCCTTTTTTCTCTTTACTATCTTCCACGACCCTACCTTGGAAGAGACGCGTAGAAGTGGCCAAAACGGTATCCCCTTTGGCTGCTTTCTCCTGATTTCCCATGCACAGATTGCAGCCTGGTCTTTCAAGGTATAACATATTCTTATAATCAATGCGGGCCGACATTTTTGGTGCTTTATCATCAAATTCAAACCCTGAATATTTTTGTAAGACAGCCCAGTCACCTTCTGCCTTCAATTCATCGATGATGTTGTAAGTTGGTGCTGCGACGACCAAAGGGGCTTTGAATTGGACATCCCCAAGTGTCTTTTCCATATTTTTCAACATTTGAGCAACGATCTTCATATCCCCTTTGTGGACCATGCATGACCCAACAAATCCCAAGTCGACTTTTTTCTCTGCTCCGTAGAATGAAATTGGTCTAATTGTATCATGGGTATATCTTTTAGATATATCCACATTATTAACATCAGGATCTGCAATCATAGGTTCATCAATCTTATCCAAGTCTATAACGACTTCTGCAAAATAGTTTGCATTATTGTCTGGAGTTAGAGCTGGTTTTTCGCCTGATTGGATTTCGGAAATTCTCTTTTCAGCAATATCCATTAGGCCTTGAAGCGTACAGCTTTCATTTTCCATCCCCTTGTCGATCATAACCTGAATACGACTTTTTGCTATCTTAAGGGATGCAACGAGGGTGCCATCCTGAGAAATACAGATCGCTCCTTTTGCCTTCATTTCTGCGCTCCAGTCCGTAAAAGTAAAGGCCTGGTCAGCAAGTAAGGTTCCAATGTGAACCTCAATAATGCGTCCCTGAAAGACGTTGTCACCAAACTGTTTTAACATTTGAGCTTGTGTCGCATGGACAACATCACGGAAATCCATGTGGTCCTTCATTACTCCCTTGAAGGTCACTTTCACCGACTCGGGAATAGTCATCGTTGCTTCGCCTGTAGCTAAAGCAAGTGCTACTGTTCCGGAGTCTGCACCAAAAGCAACGCCTTTGGACATCCGGGTATGAGAGTCTCCACCAATAATGATCGACCAATCGTCAACTGTAAGATCATTCAGCACCTTATGGATCACATCCGTCATAGAATGATAGACGCCTTTTGGGTCTCGTGCTGTGATCAGGCCAAACTTATGCATGAATTTCATTAGTTTTGGAGTGTTGGCCTGTGCGTTGAAATCCCAAACTGATGCCGTGTGGCAACCCGACTGATAGGCTCCATCAATAGTTGGTGAGATAACTTTGGCGGCCATAGACTCCAGCTCTTGAGCTGTCATCAAGCCAGTAGTATCCTGCGAACCAACAATATTCACTTTCACCCTAACATCTGAGCCTGAATACAACGCACCGTCGATAGCTACACCCATAGCATTTTTGTTGAAGATTTTTTCTACAGCTGTGAGACCTTGCCCCTCATGAGAAATTTCTTTGGAGGGCGCATAGACAGGTTTCAGTTCAATCCCAAGTGTTTCAGACGCAAAACTCTGAAGCTTTTTACCGAAAACAATTGCATAAGAACCGCCAGCTTTGATGAATTCAATTTTTTGAGGAGTAAATGATGACCGTACATCAACCAGCTCTTTGCCGCCTTCGTCATCATATAACTTTTTGTCTTTTGTATTGATAGTTAGAATGGTCCCAGTTTTGACAGAGTATTTCTGCTCAAGAATAGGATTGTTGTCATTATTCAAGATTGGCTTTCCATCAGAATCCAGTTTCTTGATCCAATTTTTTAAATCAATGCCAATGCCGCCGGTCACTCCAACAGTTGTTAAAAAAATGGGAGAAATTCCATTTGTCCCTGCAACAATAGGGGCAATGTTCACAAAGGGAATATAGGGGCTGGCCTGCTTGCCAGTCCACAAAGCAACGTTATTAACTCCGGACATCCGAGAGGACCCTACGCCCATTGTTCCCTTTTCAGCAATCAGCATAACTCGCGTGTTAGGGTGTTGTTTCTGCAGATCTTGAATTTCAACTTGTGCGGCAGCAGAGATCATGCACCTACCGTGCAGTTCCCTATCCGCCCGAGAATGCGCTTGGTTGCCTGGGGAGAGCAAATCAGTGGAAATATCTCCCTCAGCAGCGATATAGGTAACGACCTTTATCTCTGCTTCGATATCGGGAAGTTTCGTGAAAAATTCAGCATTTGCATAACTTTCAAGAATATTTTGTACAACTTTGTTGCCTTCAGTGTACGCTTGCCTAAGTCGGTCTGTATCTGCGTCATAAAGAAAAACTTGGGTTTTAAGAACTTCGGCTGATTGCCAAGCAACTGATTGGTCGTTACCCAAGGCAAGATCGAGAAGCACCTCGACAGAGGGCCCGCCTTTCATATGAGACAACATCTCAAAGGCAAAACTTGAGGAAATTTCCTCAACAACAGATTGTCCAAGAATTATATCTTTTAAAAACTTTGCTTTGACATCAGCAGCACCGGTTGTACCCGGCAAGATATTGTGAATAAAAAATCTAAGAGAAGCCTCTCTTTGTTTGTGCTTAGTATCTTTAATCTGTGAGATAATCTCAATTGTAAGGTCACCGCCTGCAATAGGTTCGGGCTTCAAACCTTTTTTTTTGCGTTTGGAAATTTCATTTACGTAGTCTGTGTAAAAATTCATGGGTGTCTCGACTAATAAGTATTTGATGCGGCAAGAATGCCAGTACGGTCAACATTTAGCGTTTATTAACCTTTTGGTTAGTTCCGTATACCTACAGCGGTGGGCTCGCAAGGCATTCCATGGCATTAAGCATACATTTGTATACCGAAGTTTGAATTATCGTACCATCTGTGCGAAATTTATTGATTGGCCAGTCTGAAAATGCTTACGCTTGCACTATGATTAAGGTGAATGTTTCCAGCGTCGGTGTACCCAGAACCAATTGCCTGGATCCTTTGTAATACGATCTTCTAAAGATTTAGTTGCTTCTTGGGTCATCGTGAGTGGATCACTATGATCTATTGGTACCCCGATTTCTACGCGAAAGCTCTCACTATCTGGATTCCGCATAGAAAAATAAGGTAAAAATAGCGCATTAGATTTGAGTGCAAAATTAGCCGCGGTGAGGGAAGTACAGGCAGGTTTACCCATGAAGCTGATGAACTTTCCATTGCTTACCGCTAGATCAATCAAAAGGACCAAGGCGGATCCTGTCTTTAAGGCCTTAAAAAACCCAAGAGTTCCTTTGGAGTGTGCTTCAAATACCGGTCCCGATCTTCCATCGATGTCCAGTATATTTTTATAGTTTATATCAAAATAAGGGTTTGCCATTCGCCTGACCATGCCTCCAACCTTAATTCCGCGCTGGAATAGAGCTGCTCGAAATGCCTCATGATTTCCAAAATGACCTGAATAAAACATAATTGGTCGCCCGCTGGCGTGTGCCTTGAGAACTTCTTCTAAGCCTTCGCCCCAGAGTTCAACCTCAAGATTATTGGCTAGAAAGGCTGCGGGGTAGACGTTCTCGATAAATGTGCGGCCCGCATTGTCGAGCACTTGATCTGCAATCTCTGTTTTGCGCTTCTGAGCCATATCAGGATAGATTAGGTTGAGGTTGTTCATGATCCGGTTTCGATAGCCGATGATATTCCCCAAAAATCCGCGAAGGCTGGCGCCCATTAGCCGGTTGCGGCGCCGGTACGGTAGAAGCTTCATAAGAGCGAATACCCCCATTATAGCTTTATTCTCGAGCCATTGCCTCTTTGTGCCACTAGGTTGTATCGAATTAGCCATGGGTTTTCTGTGCCTGAGTTAGTCTTTCGCGGGACCAAACATATAAGCCCACCCCCACAATAACAAATGCCCCCAAGAGGGTAATCAAGTCTGGGCTTTCATCATACAGCGTAAGGCCAAAGATGATTGCAAACAATAGCCCGGCGTAGCCATAGGGGGCGATGTCGCTGGCAGGAGCGGTGGCAAAAGCGCGGATCATCAACAGGTGGCCCAATATCCCAAAGACAACCAGCGCGGCGCCTTTTTGAGCCGCGGTTAATTTCAATTGGGCGCTTGGGGCAGACCCACACCTATCATGCTGTCGCGCGTCACCCATTGGGCCAGTTCATTTTCCAATAAGCCCCTAGTTCGCGCGGGCTGCGCTGGCAAAACAATATAGCGCATATCTGCGGTGCTGTCATGCACCCGTACTTGTACATCTTGTGCAATATCAACACCAAATTCTGACAAGACCTTGCGCGGTTCAATCACTGTGCGTGATCTGTAGGCGCGGGATTTATACCAATCAGGCGGTAGTCCTAAAAGATTGCGGGGATAGCAAGAACATAGGGTACAAACAACCACATTATGCACTGAGGCTGTATTTTCGACGGCAATCAGATGCATTGGCCCTATGTCAAATCCCATATCCCGCGAGGCTTGAGCTGCATCGGCCAAGAGTGCTAATTTGAATTCTGGATTGCACCAAGCATGAGCCACAACTTTCGCTCCATGGGCTGGGCTGCGCGCGTCCATTGTGTTTATCTGATCGTGAACTTGTACTGCGGTGATATGGCCTTTCTCGATTAAGAGTTCACGCACGGCGATTTCCATCACCTGCCAATAGCTCAACGCGGTGTCATCATCTTTGCGGTAGGGATGACCTGAGGTCGACAGTGTGTCGTGGTTGTCATGTGGCATTATGCAGGCTCCAACCAGTGGGCGTAAATTTCAGCTTCGATGACATCATCGGGAGTCTCGGCCGCATCACCCCAAACTTCCGACATAGTAAAGCGTATCCTCACCAAGTGGCTCTTCTGCGGTGGCAGGCGGTAGGCGTTTTGCTCTGGGTTGTTGAACAGGCCAATGTCACGCTCCACTTCCCCAGCCTTGCCACGCAGATAGGCTGGGGTTCGGATATGGCCTGGAGGCCAATTGTTATGTACCCGCACTTTCACGTCGCGTCCCCATAAGTCGCACCACGTGCCTTCACCTGCGCCATTTTATCGGCCAGTTCGGCTGTGGAAAACGCACCGGCTTCAACCATATTTTGGCTCACAGATGCAATCCAGCGTTCGTAATAACTCATGGTTTCATAGGATTCTTTGCCCATATCTTCTAGAACGCGGCGTAGGCTGTCGGTGTTCATCAAACCCACCGAAGACGCCAGCACCATAAGCGCATCCACGCGTTTTTCCCAAAGCGCAAAGTCGTGTTGTTCATGGTTGATATCACCGGCAGGGTCGCCGCCCATATCGTGCCATCTTTTTCCAAAAAATTCTGTCATAGGATAAAACTAGGCTCGGGTCTCGCGTTTGTCCAGCGTCCGTAACAAGCGCTCAAGTTATAAATTGATGTAATATAAGTGGGCCAAACCGTTCCCTAGCAGGGTGTGCCGAGGAGCCGTGTTGCTGATCAATCGCCAAAAACGCGTTTGAAAATCGTGCCAACATGTTTGGTGTGATAGGCCAGATCAAATTTGTCTTCGATCTCCTCCACAGACATCACAGCCATGACGTCTGCATCTGCTTTGAGCTCAGCCAAGAAATCAGCGCCTTGTTCCCAAACCCGCATCGCATTGCGTTGCACCAAACTGTAGCTGTCCTCGCGGCTGACGCCTTTTTGGGTGAGCGCCAGTAAAACCCGCTGCGAATGCACCAGACCACGGAATTTGTTCATATTCGCGATCATATTGTCTGGATAGATCACCAGCTTGTCGATCACGCTAGTCAGACGGGCCAAGGCAAAATCGAGTGTGATGGTCGCATCCGGGCCTATGGCGCGCTCAACGGAGCTGTGCGAGATGTCCCGCTCATGCCAGAGCGCCACGTTTTCCATCGCAGGGACCACGCACATGCGGACAATCCGCGCCAAGCCGGTTAGGTTTTCTGTCAAAATGGGGTTGCGTTTGTGCGGCATGGCGGAGCTGCCTTTTTGACCTTTTGAGAAGAACTCTTCTGCCTCTAAAACCTCAGTGCGTTGCATATGACGAATCTCGATTGAGACATTCTCAATTGAGCTGGCCACAACGCCCAAAGTCGCAAAAAATGCGGCGTGGCGATCACGTGGGATCACTTGCGTGCTGATGGGCTCGGCTTTTAGGCCCAACTGCTCGCAGACATGCTCTTCGACAAATGGGTCGATGTTCGCAAATGTGCCCACAGCGCCAGAGATAGCGCCGGTAGCAATCTCAGCTCGCGCAGTGTGTAGGCGGGTTAAGTTGCGCTTCATTTCGGCGTAGAAACGCGCGAAGGTTAGGCCCATGGTGACAGGTTCGGCGTGGATGCCATGGCTGCGACCGATGCGTATGGTGTCTTTATGCTCCAATGCTCGGCGCTTAAATGCGGTTAGCAAGGCTTCAATATCGGCAATCAAAATATCGGCAGCGCGGGTCAGCTGCACGTTGAGGGTTGTGTCCAGAACGTCGGAGCTGGTCATGCCCTGATGCACAAAACGCGCCTCATCACTGCCAATGATATCGGCCAAATGGGTCAAGAATGCGATGACGTCATGTTTTGTGACGGCTTCAATTGCGTCAATCTTGGCCACGTCAAATTCAACGTCCTTGGCTTTCCAAACCGCATCTGCGCTGGCCTGTGGTATCACGCCAAGTTTGGCCTGTGCGTCGCAGGCATGGGCTTCAATCTCATACCAAATGCGGAATTTGGTTTTGGAGGACCAAATGTCTACCATTTTGGGGCGGGAATAACGTTCGATCATGGGATCAAGGCCTTTTGGATAGGGGAGCGGTTGGCCGCGTCATAGACTGCTGGGCTTGGAGGTTCAAGCACAAGGGGGGTGGCTGGAGATGATCAATCTCGTTTCATAACCTGAGTTTGATTGAGGCCGGCATCATTTATGCTATGACCTACTGGAAAAGTTTTCACTGCTGGATTTGTGGTGATGAGAGATAGGGTGTCAGACGCGTGAGTTCTCAGGACAATCATCAAGGGGCTACGCCCCTGAAAATAGAAGATTTCACCGGCTGTCTTTGGGCTATTTCGCGCCAAATCATCGACCATACCCGAGACGCCAAGCTTAAATTTATAGGTCGTTGTGAAGTGTGCGGCGGGTGGTATCAGGAGAGTGGGCAGATGGTGCTGCCACATGGGCAAGCCCTGTCGAGCACCCGCCGTTATCGCTGGGATGCCACTTTGGAGGGGGTGGATGTGCATTTTGACGACGGGCGGTTTTTCCACGGAATCGATTTGTCCCATGCCGCACCACAGGCCCGACATTTCTGTGATCCTGATGATTACGCAGTCTCCTATGAATTCACGCAATGGCCGGTCTGGACATCGCTCTGGAAGGTTAAGGGACCGCGAAAAGACTACGAAATGCACAGTATTTACCATAAACTTACGCTTTGAGTGCTTGCAACACCCTATCTGCAAAGGCTAAACGTTATAAGAAAAGTTAAATAAGGGACTTTAAACATGACCACCACCACACATAATAGCGTTCTTGCAGAAGCAGTTTTGCCGCTGACCGGGCAGGCGATGCGGGTCAAACAAATCATCTTGGTTATTGCTGGCATAGCCGCTTTGGCTGTAGCCGCGAAGATCAAAATCCCAATGTTTCCAGTTCCGATGACCATGGGCACTTTTGCAGTACTGGGCATTGGTGCGGCTTATGGTATGCGCTTGGGACTGGCCACAATCATCGGTTATATGTTGATTGGTGCTTTGGGCTTTGATGTTTTTGCAGGCTCTGGCGCTGTGTCCTTTAAAATGTCCTATGTGATGGGTGGCACTGGCGGTTATTTTCCGGGCTATGAATATATGAGGGGCGGCACAGGTGGATATTTGGTGGGCTATGTTTTGGCCGTTTTGGCGTTGGGCTACGCAGCCCGCCAAGGCTGGGACCGCTCCATTGGTAAAATGGCGTTGGCGATGGTTTTGGGCAATGTCTTAGTCTACGTGCCGGGCTTGGCCTGGTTGGCTGTGCTTTATGGCGCCGATGCGCCAATCTTCACTTGGGGCCTGACACCTTTCCTTCTGGGCGATTTGGTGAAACTGGCACTGGCTGCTTTGCTTTTGCCAGCTGTGTGGGGCCTCGTCGGCGCCGCACGCAAATAACTCTGAATTTCGGTTCAATGAAAAAGGCGCAACTGAGGTTGTGCCTTTTTTTGGTTTTTCCTTATAGTAATGAGATCACCCGCCCATCAAAACCCTATCAAACTCATAGGTGGTCATGTTCTCGAAGCCGTCTTCGGTGATCAAAACTTGGTCTTCCAGCTTGATGGAAAAATCGCCGCCCTCGGATGACACCAGCGCCTCGACGCAGAGCACCATGCCAGCCTCAAGCTCGTATTCAAAGGCGCCATCGACCAATTGGTCGGGATAGGCGATTAGTGGCCATTCATCGCACAGACCCACCCCATGCATCATGCAGCCGTATTTTTGTACCTGATAGCGGTCATGTAAGCGGTGGCCGTTTTCCGAAAGGCTGCGCATCGAGACGCCTGGGGCCAGCATTTGCATATTGGTATGGATATGCTCATGGGCGTGTTGCATGGCTGATATCATATCAGGCGGTGGGGCCCGATCTCCGATCCACCAGCTGCGCGAGATATCCACGCAGATGCCGTAGCTGCCGATCAAATCTGTGTCGAAACTGACAATTTCATTGTTCTGCACCAGTCTGGGACCACATTCTTGAAACCAAGGGTTGGTGCGGGGTCCGGAGGCCAGAAGCCTTGTCTCGATCCATTCGCCGCCGCGCTGGATATTTTCCGCATGCAGCACCGCCCAGATATCATTCTCACTCATCTGCCCTGAAGGCACGCCAGCGCGGGCCGCGTCTTCCATGGCGCGCACAGCGGTTTCGCAGGCATGACTGGCGCAGCGCATCGCTTTTATTTCATCAGGCCCCTTGATGACGCGGGCCTTCTCGGTCAGCTCTTCACCTTCCATCACCTCAAACCCTAAGGCCTCAAGCGCGCGCAGGCCGACCAGCATTATCTTATCCACGGCCAATCGCATATTGCCACCGCCATGCTCTTGCACCAAATTCAACACCTCTTTGCTGAATTTCTCGGCAGCCAAATGCGCCATATCCCCTCGGTCAAAGTAGAAAAAATCTGCGCCCGAGCGTTGTTCGCGTACCAGAGGGTTGAATTGCGACAAGAAGGGTGAGTTTTTATAGTCCCACATCACCATATAGCCATCCGCACAGACAATCAGGGCGCGGAACGGGTTATGGGTGTTCCACAACTGCATATTGGTGCTGTCGGTGGCGTAGCGGATGTTGAGAGGATCAAACACCAACAGTGCGCCGTAGTCACGGGCATTAATGCCCTGCACCAATTGTTGATGGCGAAACCTGCGCATCTGTTGTAGATCGGGCAGCTCCAGTCCCGCTATTGCCCATTCATCGAAGGCCAGCTTGGTTGGGCCAATTTCAACCCGATCCATATCATTGGGTGTGTTGTCGCCGGTCATGACGCCTTTGGTTGGGTCAATCTTACGGGTCGCGTTGAATGTCTGCGTCATGGCTGGCCTTTCTATGCCCTGCAAGATTGCGTTTGCAGATTGACTGTGTCAGGTTTGTTTGCGACATCTCTTTTGTAATATCCCGTCCTGTGAGCCGTGTAACATGCCTGAAATTCTACAATCACGCATTCCCTATGACGTGAGCATCAAGAAAAGTCTGCCTGGAATTGCCCCATTGGCTGCGGAGGGCTGGTTGATTGAGGATGAGGCTTTCACCGGCCAAATGGCGGAGCGGGATCGCCTTCTGTCACAGATGCCTGAGCGGGTGTTTGCAGATGCAGGGGCTACGCCAGAGGCCAAGCAGGAAGTTTTGGACGAGGTTGTGGCGCTCCTGCGCAAACGCGCGTCCTATCAGGTCAACCCGAGCGATGTGATCCGCCCAGATGGGGAAAGGATTCCGTTGGATGGGGATCCATTGCTGACAGCCGCGCGATTGGTGCAAGAGGATCTTTGCCTGCATGAAAAGCATGGCGACGAGCATGTGTTGACCGCTGCGGTCTTATGCTTTCCCGCCAGTTGGACTTTGGACGAGAAAATTGGACGCCCCTTGAGCGGGCTGCATGTGACTGTGGATGAGTATAACACCGATATTGCCAAGCGTGTTCAGCGATTGTTTGACGGCATCCAAGCGGGCCGTCCAATGTGGCGCTTTAATGTGCTGCAATATGTGAGACCAGATTTATTCCAACCTCGGCGTGAGAATGATGCTCGCAGCACGGATGAAGACTATGGACGCGGGGCCTATACGCGCACCGAACATCAAGCTTTGGTGCGTATGCCTAAGTCGGGAGCGGTGTTGTTTGCTATTCATACCTATGTGGTGAAACAGCCCTCATAGATCGATGTCTAAGGTCTCTGGCTTTAGCGATAAAAAAAGCGCCCATTGCTAGGCACTTTTTAAGCCTTACTGCTGCGGAGTTAGCAGCTGTAATACATGCCAAATTCTACTGGGTGAGGCGTGTGCTCATAGTGCAGAACTTCTTCCATTTTCAGGTCGATGTAGCCTGAGATTTGATCTTCAGTGAACACGCCACCTTCAGTCAAAAAGCCGATGTCCGCTTTTAACTCGTCCA
Source organism: Alphaproteobacteria bacterium UBA4588 (assembly GCA_905182195.1). Classification (GTDB taxonomy): domain Bacteria; phylum Pseudomonadota; class Alphaproteobacteria; order Rhodobacterales; family Rhodobacteraceae; genus Planktomarina. Next base: position 190,941 of record CAJJAW010000003.1, on the reverse strand, counting down.
GCGCTTCGCGCAGGGAGCCGCAAACTGTTGGGATGTCAGCTAATTCTTCTGGTGGCAGATCGTAGAGATCTTTGTCAGAGGCTTCGCCTGGGTGGGTTTTGTTTTTAATGCCGTCAAGGCCAGCCATCAAAAGTGCTGCGAAGCACAGGTATGGATTTGCGGCTGGATCCGGAAAACGTGCCTCCACGCGTTTAGCACTTGCTGATTCTGCCCACGGGATCCGAACACATCCCGAACGGTTACGTGCAGAATAAGCACGCAGCACAGGGGCCTCGAAACCGGGTATTAAACGTTTGTAGCTGTTTGTTGCTGGGTTGGTAAAAGCGTTCAGAGCTTTTGCATGCTGCAAAATTCCGCCTATGAAATAAAGAGCTTCGTCTGAGAGGTCTGCGTATTTGTCACCCGCAAAAAGTGGCTTCCCATCTTTCCAAATTGACATGTTCACATGCATGCCTGTTCCGTTGTCGCCCGCGATTGGCTTTGGCATGAATGTGGCCGATTTTCCGTAAGCATGCGCCACATTGTGGATTACATATTTATATTTCTGCAATTCATCAGCTTGATGGGTCAGTGGTCCAAAAATCAGGCCAAGTTCATGTTGGCAGCTGGCCACTTCGTGGTGATGCTTGTCTACTTTCATGCCCATGCGCTTCATGGTAGACAACATTTCGCTACGTATATCTTGGGCGTCATCAATTGGGTTTACAGGGAAGTATCCGCCCTTAACACCTGGGCGGTGACCCATATTGCCAACTTCATAGGCACTATCTGTGTTCCAAGATGCGTCTACGGCATCAACTTCATAAGACACTTTGTTGATTTTGTTTTCAAAACGTACGTCGTCAAATAAGAAAAATTCTGCTTCTGGACCCATGTAGGCTACATCGCCAATACCTGAAGAGACTAGATATGCTTCTGCACGCTGCGCACAACCGCGTGGGTCGCGTGCGTAGCTTTCGCCTGTATCTGGCTCAACTACTGTGCAGTGGATGCAAACTGTTTTTTCAGCATAGAATGGGTCTAGATAAGCTGATGATGCGTCAGGCATCAATTTCATATCGGATTCTTCAATTGATTTCCAACCAGCGATTGAAGAGCCGTCGAACATAAAGCCATCTGCAATAAAGTCTTCGTCGACTTGGTCTGCACAAACAGTTACGTGCTGCAACTTACCACGCGGGTCAGTGAAACGGATATCTACGTATTCGACGCCCTCATCGGCGATCATTGATAAAAGCGCTTTGCTCATTGGATTGTCTTTCTTTTTTGACATTATTAAATTGCGTCGTCACCAATTTCACCGGTTCGGATGCGGATAGCTTGCTCAATAGACGATACAAAAATTTTACCGTCGCCTATTTTGTCAGTCTTAGCAGCCATGGTTATGGCTTCAATTGCTCCATCCACCATGTCATCTGTTAAGACAACTTCGATTTTCACTTTTGGTAAAAAATCGACTATATATTCTGCACCACGATACAGTTCTGTATGCCCCTTTTGGCGACCAAAGCCTTTTGCTTCTATAACGGATAGCCCTTGCACGCCCAAATCTTGCAGCGCTTCTTTTACTTCGTCCAACTTGAACGGTTTTATTATGGCTTCGATCTTTTTCATTTGAATACCCGATTGTTTATTCCACAATCTAAAATCTCATTTTTCGAAAGGCCGGGCAATTCCTCAGTCTGTGTATAGTCATTAAATTTTATATAATTTTGCAAAACGCCTAAAAATTAAGCATAACGTATAATTTTTGATCTCATAGGAATCAAATCTAGAAAATATGGTGTGATCATGCCTAGAATCCTGCGTGATAGAGCACGAAATGAAATAATTTCACTCTAGGCATGGAATTAGCTTTGAAACTAGCATTTTTCCTCTCGCATCCTCGTTCTAGCTTTGCTAGAGAAACGCGGAATATGGCGGCTCCTCGGAGCTGCCAACTACTTTTGCGGGTATGGCGAAATTGGTAGACGCACTAGATTTAGGTTCTAGCGCCGCAAGGCGTGGGGGTTCAAGTCCCTCTACCCGCACCATGGTTTGAAAAGGGATTGATTATGCAGGTCACTGAGACGCTGAACGAAGGCTTGAAGCGCGGTTATGACATAGTTGTAACAGCAGCTGAGTTGGCTACAAAAGTTGACGAAAAGCTGGTTGAAGCCCGGCCTGATATTGAAATGAAGGGCTTTCGAAAGGGAAAAGTCCCAATGGCTCTGCTGAAAAAACAGTATGGCCAGCGTTTGATGGGTGAAGCAATGCAAGAGAGCATTGATGGTGCAATGGCAACTCACTTTGAAAGCAGTGGCGATCGCCCTGCAATGCAGCCTGCCGTTAAGATGACAAATGACGATTGGAAAGAGGGCGAGGATATCAACGTAGAGATGTCTTACGAAGCTCTTCCAACCATTCCTGAATTTGATTTGAAAAAGATTGAACTCCAAAAGTTAATTACAAAAGTGGATAAAGCTTCTGTTGACGAGGCATTGGCTAATCTAGCAGAAACTGCTCAAGACTTTTCAGATCGAAAAAAAGGCTCAAAAGCTAAAGACGGTGATCAGGTTACAATTGACTTTTTGGGAAAAGTTGACGGTGAACCTTTTGAGGGCGGTGCGGCAGAAGATTACCCACTAGTTTTAGGCTCTAATTCGTTCATCCCTGGATTTGAGGCGCAATTGGTTGGGGTAAAGGTTGGAGAAGATATTGAAGTAAAAGTTGTTTTCCCGGCGGAATATGGTTCCGAGAATTTGGCTGGTAAAGACGCAGTGTTTGATTGCAAAATCAAAGCTGTAAAAGCTCCCAAAGCTGCTGAGATCAATGATGAATTGGCAAAGAAGTTTGGTGCCGAAGACATGGCGGGACTAAAAATTCAAATTTCTGAGCGTTTGGAAACAGAATATGCTGGTGCTGCACGTACTGTGCAAAAGCGTGAGTTGTTGGATGCCTTAGATAAACTGGTGAAATTCGAACTCCCACCCTCTTTGGTTGAAGCAGAAGCGGATCAAATTGCCCATCAGTTGTGGCACGATGATAACCCTGAGGTTGAGGGTCATGATCACCCTGAAATAAATACAACAGACGAGCACAAACAACTTGGAGAGCGCCGTGTGCGCCTTGGATTATTATTGGCAGAGCTGGGTCATAAAGCAGAGGTTCAAGTTACAGACGCCGAAATGACGCAGGCGATGATGAACCAAGCTCGCCAGTACCCTGGCCAAGAGCGTGAGTTCTTTGAATTTGTACAGAAAAATGAACAAATGCAGCAACAAATGCGCGCACCGTTGTTTGAAGATAAAGTAGTGGATTATATATTTGAATTAGCTCTGGTGACAGACAAAAAAGTGAACAAAGAAGAGTTGCAAAAAGCTGTTGAAGCCCTCGACACGGTGTAATTTTTGATAGTTACGTTAGACTAACCAGCGCCTAGTATTTATAAATATTTTGCGTTGGTTAGCGTTAAAATTTCCATAAGTATCAATATTTATTAGCCAATAATTTTTAGGTTCATGTTAAATGCTCCTAAAAAATTTTGGCCAACCTTAATAGATAAGCTGAGTAACAAAAAAATGTGCCGCCAAAATATAAGGCGGCACATTCAAGTAATATCCATAGAATTTTTTAAGCTTCTTTGTCAGACGCGTCCGAAGTAGTTTCACGTGGCTCTGCATCACCAAAATCATCCATGCCAGCAGCGCCAATATCATCGAATAGCTCCTGTATCTCAAATTCTGCTGCCGCTTCTTCCTCAGCTGCCAAGTCTTGAATTGACTTGCCTGCAGCTTGTAACTTGGCCTCTTCAACTGAACGTGCAACGTTCAGTTGAATTTTAGCTTCTACCTCTGGATGTAGGCGCACGGAAAGATCATGGATTCCCAAGTCTTTGATTGGAAGCAACAAAATAACTTGTTTTTTGTCTAGGCTGAAGCCAGTTTCAGACGCCGCTTCTGCAGCATCACGAGTTGTGACGGAACCATAAAGTGAACCCGCATCTGAAGCTGAGCGAATCACAACAAATTGTTGCCCGTTCAATTTCGCCGCCAGAGATTCTGCCTCAGATTTTGTTTCAAGATTACGCGCTTCCATCTGTGATTTTTGTGCTGCAAAGCCCGCAATATTTGCTTCAGATGCTCTCAGCGCTTTGCCAGTTGGGATCAGGAAGTTACGAGCGTAACCCTGTTTCACGTTAACTACATCGCCCATTTGGCCTAATTTGGCCACGCGTTCCATAAGGATGATTTGCATGTGCTTGGCTCCCTATTTCACAGCGTAGGGCAGCAAGGCCAAGAAGCGAGCGCGTTTGATGGCGCGAGCCAACTCACGTTGTTTCTTGGCCGAGACTGCGGTTATACGAGACGGTACTATTTTGCCACGCTCAGAGATATAGCGTTGTAGCAAACGTGTGTCTTTGTAATCAATTTTTGGTGCATTCTCACCAGAGAAAGGACAGACCTTCCGGCGGCGGAAAAATGGTTTTGTTCCCATAGCTTAGCGCTCCTTATGTCCGACGTTCGCGACGTTCGCCGCGATCGCCACGATCGCCACGGTCGTCACGTTTTTGCATTTGAACGGATGGACCTTCTTCATGGCCGTCCACGCGAATTGTCAATAAGCGCATGACATCTTCATGCAGCCCCATCAGGCGTTCCATTTCCTTAACAGCATCCGAAGGCGCGTCTGTTTTCAGAAAGGCATAGTGGCCCTTACGGTTTTTGTTAACTTTATACGCCATGGTTTTGACGCCCCAATACTCATGCTCGACTACGGCTCCGCCGTTTTCGCTCAGAACAGTGGAAAATTCTTCAATCAATGCTTCAGCCTGCGTGTTTGACAGGTCCTGACGCATGATAAAGACATGCTCATAAAATGACATGTGCTTTCCTGCTTTTTTAGGTGCGCTTCAAAGATCAGAGTTTAGTCCGCAGTCTGATCACGAGAGGCCGCACGGGAAAATGTAATCTGCGGATGGCTGCGTTTGCCACAGGTGGCGCCAGTGTGCAAGTAAATTGGCAGTAAATAAGTAAGTTTTACTTGGTCAATATTGAACTGTTCTGACTTTGTAATGCTTCAGAATCATAGATATTTATCAAATATGTTAGTAGTCAGATTTAGCTAAGCCGTTGCACCATGAGAGGACAGCAGATATGCACATTGAAAGCCGAATTTTCTGAAGAGGATCTAAAATGCGGGCGTTTGTTTTTCCGGGCCAAGGTGCTCAGGAGATAGGTATGGGGAAGGCTTTGGCTAATCACTACAGAGATTCTAAAGATGTATTTGAAGAGGTCGACGATGCTCTAGGACAGAACCTTTCAGACTTAATTTGGGAAGGCGATATTGAAACGCTTACACTAACCGAAAATGCGCAGCCAGCGCTAATGGCCACATCACTTGCAGCGCTACGCGCATTGGAAGCGGAGGGTATTGCTTTCGATACAGCCTCGTTTGTTGCTGGGCATTCCTTGGGGGAGTATTCAGCTCTGGCTGCCGCCGGCGCTTTTTCAATTTCTGATACTGCACGTCTGCTACGTCTCCGTGGAACTGCGATGCAGGAGGCTGTGCCAGTTGGTGTTGGAGCCATGGCTGCAATTTTGGGGTTGGATTTTGCAGCTGTGAAATCTGTGGCAGAAGCGGCGTCTCAGGGGCAAGTTTGCGAAGCGGCAAACGATAATGATCCGGGGCAAGTTGTGGTCTCTGGCCATAAAGCTGCGGTAGAGCGAGCAATAGATTTGGCGAAAGAGGCCGGTGCAAAACGTGCTATACTGTTGCCGGTAAGCGCTCCTTTTCATTGTTCATTGATGGAGCCTGCAGCTGAGCAGATGGCGATTGCGTTAGCAGAGATTAATATTATGATTCCGTCTTTGCCATTGGTGGCTAACGTTTGTGCATGCTCAGTTAGTGGTCCATCAATAATTAGGTCTTTGCTGGTGGAGCAGGTTACAGGATCTGTGCGTTGGCGGGAATCAGTTATGTTTTTGGCAGCTGAAGGGGTGACTGAGTTTTGGGAAATAGGTGCGGGTAAAGCTCTTTCTGGTATGATCCGACGGGTCGACCGGACTTTGGATTGCCAAGTTGTTGGCACTCCCGAAGACATTGTCAAGATTTTAGCACTTTAAACCCCTTAAAACTGTCTAGTTGGCACTGGTGGGAAGTCTAGAAAAAAAGTTACGCTTTTAGTCTGCTATCAAAGCCGAATTTAGGAGAGTATATGTTTCGTTTAGATAAAAAAACCGCATTGATCACAGGGGCCTCAGGCGGCATCGGTGGGGAAATTGCAAAAAGCCTACATGCTGCAGGAGCAACTGTTGCTATATCGGGCACTAGACTGGAGCCTCTTCAAGCTCTGGCAGCTGAGCTGGGCGATCGTGCGCATATTTTGACATGCAACCTTTCCGACGGTGAGGCGGTGGCAGCTCTGCCCAAACGGGCCGCTGAGGCCATGGGAGAAGTTGACATATTGGTAAATAATGCTGGTGTGACGCGTGATAATCTTTTCATGCGAATGTCAGATGATGAGTGGAGTTCTGTGTTAAATATTAACCTCACCAGCACCATGCGTTTGTGCAAAGGTGTACTGCGTGGCATGATGAAAGCGCGTTGGGGGCGGATCATTAATGTGTCTTCGATCGTGGGTGCGACTGGCAATCCTGGTCAAGCCAATTACGCAGCTTCGAAAGCTGGTGTAGTAGCTATGTCTAAATCTCTTGCTTATGAGGTAGCCACTCGTGGAATTACAGTTAACTGTGTAGCCCCAGGCTTTATAACTACTGCGATGACTGAAAAGCTCACTGATGACCAAAAGTCTGCAATTTTGACACAAGTGCCTGCTGGGCGTATGGGCACAGCAGGCGAGATTGCGGCGGCGGCTTTGTATCTTGCAAGCGAAGAAGCAAGCTATATCACGGGCGCAACCCTGCATGTAAATGGTGGTATGGCCATGCTTTAGTAGCGTTCTACCTATTTTAAATTGCTACCTACAAAACATTTGCCCCTAGGCAAACCTGTGTTATAGGCGGCATAACGAAGTGAACTGCACTGAAAAGTGCGCACATCGGCCCCGTCAACAAATGGGGCTCCACCGCTTCGATGTTGAAGCAACTCAAGATCGCAGCTCAGCTGCGGAGAACCACGGGCCAAGGCCCAGGAACTAATAAGGACCTGAGATATGAGCGATGTCGCTGACCGCGTTAAGAAGATCGTTGTAGAGCACCTGGGTGTAGAGAGAAGATAAAGTTGTTGAAAATGCATCTTTTATTGATGATCTAGGGGCAGATAGCCTCGATACAGTCGAACTTGTAATGGCATTCGAAGAAGAATTTGGAATTGAAATTCCAGATGACGCTGCTGAAACCATTCAGACATTTGGCGATGCGGTAACGCATATCTCTGCCGCAGTTTAATAACTGAACACAGAGTTTTGAAAACGGCATCCCAATTAGGATGCCGTTTTTGTTTCTATTCACCAAATACTTGAGAAATTGGGGCAGACCTGTTGCTTGGTTTGGGTCATAGTTGGTACATAGATTGAAATTGGAGATCAAAATGCGGCGTGTCGTAATTACTGGACTTGGAATGGTTTCCCCATTGGCTGATGGGGTGGAATCGACGTGGGAGCGGTTGCTTGCAGGTCAGTCTGGCGCCGGCTTGATTGAAAAATTTGATGCGAGTGAAGTGGTGACCAAATACGCTTGTGAAGTGCCCTTGGGCGACGGATCTAATGGTACTTTTAATGCAGATTCATATTTGGCTCCAAAAGAGCAACGCAAAGTAGATGATTTTATCTTGTATGGCCTGGCAGCAGCACAACAGGCCGTTGTAGATAGCGGCTGGATGCCAGAGGCAGATGCCGATCGGGAACGCACTGGCGTTATGATTGGGTCCGGTATTGGAGGATTGCAATCAATTGCTGCTACCGCTCTTTTAATCCGAGAAAAAGGCCCGCGCAGGGTCTCGCCGTTCTTTATTCCTGGAGCTTTAATCAATCTTGTGTCGGGGCACGTGAGTATTAAATTTGGTTTTAAAGGTCCTAATCATGCAGTTGTAACGGCCTGCTCAACTGGGGCGCATGCAATTGGTGATGCGAGCCGTTTGATAATGTTTGGTGATGCCGATGTTATGGTTGCTGGTGGTGCGGAAAGCTCAATTTGCGAAATTGGTATTGCGGGTTTCAACGCTTGTAAGGCGTTGTCAACTAAGAGCGAAGCTAATCCTGCTAAAGCAAGCCGGCCTTATGATATAGATAGGGACGGGTTTGTGATGGGTGAGGGTGCTGGTGTTCTGGTTCTTGAAGAGCTTGAACATGCGACGGCACGCGGCGCAAAAATATATGCAGAAGTTCTTGGCTATGGCATGTCGGGTGATGCTTATCACATCACCGCTCCATCAGAGACGGGCGAGGGTGGAGAGCGTTCCATGCGTGCAGCATTGAAGAATGCAGGTCTACAGCCGTCTGACATTGATTACATCAACGCGCATGGCACTTCGACCATGGCTGATACTATTGAATTGGCAGCGGTGGAGCGGTTATTGGGAATTTCAGCATCTAGAGTGACCATGTCGTCAACAAAATCCTCTACTGGGCACTTGCTTGGGGCGGCGGGCGCTATTGAGGCTATTTTTAGCATTTTGGCGATTCGTGACCAAGTAGCTCCACCTACTATCAATCTTGTTAATCCAGCGGTGCAAACAGATATAGATTTGGCGCCTAACAAAAAAGTTGAACGCGAAATCAATATAGCCCTATCAAATTCCTTTGGATTTGGCGGTACTAATGCGAGTATAGTTTTCGGAAAATATCAATAATATGTGGCGAAATATTGCTTCAAATGCACTTACAATTTTTGTCGTCAGCCTTTTTCTTTTGGGAGGGTTGGCGTCGCTAATGAAGTCTAAGTACTATGCGCCTGGACCATTGGTCCAGGCCATTTGCCTAAAAGTTGAATCGGGCAGTTCAATGTCTAAAATTGCTGCGCAACTTGGAAATCAAGGCGCCGTTATAAGTAAGAATTTGTTTCATATTGGCGTCGATTATACTGACAAAGCTAATGATCTGAAGGCAGGAAACTTTCTTATTCCTGCAGGTGCCTCAATGTCCGAGATTGCTGTTCAAATTACTACTAGTGGTCGCAATACCTGTGGCGCTGAGGTGGTCTACCGTGTGGGTGTTACACGCACCACGGTATTGGTGCGTGAGCTGGACCCAGCAACAAGCGCCTATGTGGAAGTTGCGCGTTTCAATCCGGCTGAAGAAGGGGTAGCTCCTGAGGTCTACTCGCGCAGTTTGGCCGTAAATGATACCCGCATAAGGTTTGCTGTAGCTGAGGGCACTACGAGTTGGCAAATTGTAGAATCTCTAAAGTCAATTGATGCCCTGGACGGTGATATCCTTAAAATTCCGTCTGAGGGCTCACTGGCTCCTGATAGTTATGAAATAAAGATCGGTGATCTGCGCGAAGATATTTTGGCTAAAATGGCTTTGGCTCAAGATCAACGTCTTCTTAAGGTGTGGGCTGCACGCGATGCAAACACGCCCGTAAAATCTGTTGATGCGCTTTTGGTTCTTGCTTCCATCATAGAAAAAGAAACTGGTGTCTCTGATGAGCGTTTTCAGGTGGCCTCTGTGTTTGCTAATCGTTTGGAGCAAGGCATGCCTTTGCAGACGGATCCCACCGTTATTTATGGTATCACAATGGGCAAGGGCCCTCTTGGTCGGGGGCTGCGTAAAAGCGAACTACGACGCGATACGCCGTGGAATACCTATTTAAACCGAGGGTTGCCACCAACAGCAATCGCCAATCCTGGCGTTGCTAGCTTGCAAGCTGCTCTTAACCCTGCTGAGACTGATTATATATTTTTTGTAGCGGATGGGACAGGCGGACATGCCTTTGCAGTAACCCTTAAAGAGCATAACCGCAACGTGGCGACTTGGCGCAAAATTGAAGCAGAGCGCAATCAATAGTTCTGTTAAGATCAATCGAACTGCTTTAGACACGGGTAGCATATATGTATCACGTTATTGCGCTTTGAAGCGTTTGAGACAAACATATATTGACTAAGTTGAAACCTGCAATAATTGATGATCTGCTTTATAAATATTGTGATTGAGTGACAGGTTTTGCATTCAAGATATTTTTTTTAAAGAAATAATTTCTAGAAAAAGTAAATATAGCGGCATTGGTGAACTCCATTTCAGAGTAGACAAAGTGCCTAAGTAAGTAATTAACATTGATATTCAATTATCTTATGAAACCTTAAAAAGAAAATATCTCCGTAAGCTTCTATTTTCAGGACTCAAAACATGCATGGCTTTACGGTTTGACACACACACTCAAAAATCTTTGCATTAGGCATATTTCAATGTTAACTAATTCTCTTAATTGAGGGACCATTATTATGGCACAAATAGTCAAAGAAGTTGAATCACTTGATCCAGTTTGGAATCAAATGGTGATTGAGGCACAGCATGGTATTGAGCAAGAACCCCTACTTGGCGCCATGATTCATTCCAGCATTCTGCACCATAACAGCCTGGATCAGGCTTTATCTTATCGTATTGCTTTGAAGTTGGCCTCGCAAGAGATGCCAGAGCAGATGCTGCGAGAAATCTCTGATGAAGCTATCGAGTTTGGTAAGATTGGAGCCTTTTCGCGGGCTGATTTGGTAGCAGTACGAGAGCGTGATCCAGCCTGCCATAACCTCACCCAGCCTTTATTGTTTTTCAAAGGGTTTCAGGCCACTCAAGCCTATCGCATTGGACATTTTCTGTGGATGTCTGGCCGTAAGAATTTGGCTTATTTCTTTCAAAGCCGAATATCTGAAGTCTTTGGCGTAGATATTCACCCTGCAGCGGTTATCGGTAAAGGTTTGATGATTGACCATGCCCACTCGATCGTAATTGGCGAAACTGCCGTTGTTGGCAATAATGTATCTATGCTGCATTCTGTAACCCTCGGTGGTACGGGAAAGCAAGATTCTGATCGTCATCCAAAGATTGGTGACGGTGTGCTGATTGGAGCAGGCGCAAAGGTGCTGGGAAACATCAAGGTGGGACATTGTAGCCGTATTGCGGCTGGTTCTGTAGTTTTGCACGAGGTGCCACCATGCAAAACAGTGGCGGGCGTACCAGCCAAAATCGTGGGTACGGCTGGCTGTGACCAGCCATCAGTGATGATGAACCAGCTCTTAGGGTAACGTAATACTTTAATAAATAAAAAACTAATAGTCTGATCTAATCGCGCAGACATTCCCTTTTGGGAGCCTTGTTTAGACTAGCATAGACAGGGGGTTTTCAAGGCTTTTAACAATCTCATCCAACAATTCAGCGCCTAAAGCTCCATCAATCACCCGGTGATCCACTGACATGGTTACCGACATAACTGTGGCCACAGACAGGCTACCATCGCCAAGAACCACAGGACATTTTTTACCAGCACCTACCGCTAAGATTGCACCTTGCGGTGGATTAATCACAGCGTCAAAATTGTCGATTCCCATCATGCCAAGATTAGAGATTGAGAAGCTGCCGCCTTGGTATTCATGTGGGGTCAGTTTGCGGTTTCGCGCTCGTTCGGCGAGATCTTTCATTTGAACTGCCACTTGTGATAGAGATTTGGTGTCGGCGTCCAGCAAAACAGGGGTGAACAAGCCGCCTTCAATGGCTACTGCCACGGAGATATCTGAGGCTTTCATCTGCAAAATCCGATCTCCAGCCCAAACTGCATTGGCGGTGGGCACCTTTTGCAATGCAAGAGCACAGGCTTTTATGATAAAGTCGTTGACTGAAGTTTTGATGCCGCGGGCATCTAAAGTTTTGTTGACTTCACCACGGACCTTTAGAAGATTGTCTAAGTGGATGTCACGACGCAGGTAGAAATGTGGAATGGTTTGCTTGGCTTCGGTCAAACGCGCGGCAATTATCTTTCGCATGCTATCCAGCGGTACGGTTTTGAACGCTCGCCCTTCATACATCGCTTCAACTGCAGTTGCGTTGGCTGAGGTTGGGATGGTTCTAGCAGTTTCAGGCGCTGTTAGGGTGTCTGATGGTGCTATTTTCGTGCGTACATCAGCCTTAACAATCCGACCCTTAGGGCCAGACCCAGTAATATCTGCCAAAACCAAGCCACTGTCAGATGCGATGCGCCGTGCAAGGGGGGAGGCAAAAATACGGGTACCAGTTGAGGTCACGGGTGCCGCTGAAGTTAAAAATTCTACATTGGGCGCGGTAACCTCAGCAGCGACCACAGCGGGTATTGCAGGTGGTACCTTCACGTCAGCTGCATCCCCGTCTTCAAGCAAAACCGCAATTGCGGTGTTTACTTTTACATTGGCAGTACCTTCGGCCACTAATAGCTTGCCAATAACGCCCTCGTCAACGGCTTCAAACTCCATGGTCGCCTTGTCAGTTTCAATCTCGGCCAACAGATCCCCAGATTGGACTAAATCGCCCTCTGACACAAACCATTTAGCGAGAGTGCCTTCTTCCATAGTCGGCGATAGGGCAGGCATAAGAATTTCAAGTGCCATAGGGCGCTCCTTAACGATATAGGACTGATTTAGCAGCGGCCATCACATCTTCAGTGGTGACCAAGGCCAATTTTTCAAGATTAGCAGCATAGGGCATCGGAACATCTTTGCCGGTACAATTGATCACCGGCGCATCAAGGTAATCGAAGGCCTCTTGCATCAATACTGAGGAAATATAATTACCTATAGAACATACCGGGAAACCTTCTTCTATCGTGACGCAACGGTTAGTCTTCTTGACGGAATTCACAATTGTCTCTGTGTCCAGTGGCCGCAAGCAACGTAGGTCGACTACTTCAACACTTACACCCATTTCTACCAACTGATCAGCGGCCTGAAGGGCATATTTCATGCCAATGCCAAAGCTCACCAGTGTAATATCATTTCCTTCGCGCCAGATCCGCGCCTTACCCAAAGGCACAATGTAATCTGACAAGTTAGGAACTTCAAAACTCTGACCATAAAGCATCTCATTTTCCAGGAAGATCACTGGATTTGGATCACGAATGGCGGATTTTAGAAGGCCCTTAGCATCAGCGGCGGAGTAAGGCTGGACAACTTTCAGGCCAGGAATATGCGCATACCATGCAGCAAAATCTTGGCTGTGTTGCGCACCAACTCTCGCAGCAGCCCCATTGGGCCCACGAAACACCATAGGTGCACCCATCTGGCCGCCGGACATGTATAGTGTTTTGGCTGCCGAGTTAATGATCTGATCCATCGCCTGCATGGCAAAGTTAAAGGTCATAAACTCAACAATAGGTTTAAGACCTCCAAAAGCCGCGCCGACGGCTATACCAGAAAAACCATGCTCGGTGATCGGCGTGTCAATCACGCGCTTTGTACCAAACTCATCAAGCATGCCTTGTGAGATTTTGTAGGCGCCTTGGTATTCGGCTACTTCTTCGCCCATCAAATAAACAGTCTGATCACGCCGCATCTCTTCGGACATGGCCTCCCGTATTGCTTCGCGCACGGTCTGTGTTTTGAATGTGGTACCTTCAGGCAGATCTTGTTCGACTACATTGCCTTGCTTTGGCGCCTGAACTTGTGCTGGAACGGATGCGGCTACGAGCACTGGGGCAGGGGCTGATGCAATGGTAGCAGCAGGGGCTGCGTCAGATAAAATCTCCCCCTCTTCCAGCAATACAGCAATAGCGGAGTTGACGGCCACAGCAGCAGTACCTTCAGCAATCAACAGCTTAGCGATGATCCCTTCATCAACGGCCTCAAATTCCATCGTGGCTTTGTCGGTTTCAATTTCTGCAAGGATATCGCCTGAACTGACCTTATCGCCTTCGGCCACCAGCCATTTAGCCAATGTGCCTTCTTCCATCGTGGGCGATAGAGCGGGCATTAATATTTCAATAGCCATGGGTTAATCCTCCACCTGTGCATAAATATCTGTCCAAAGTTCTTCCAAGGCGGGTTCTGGACTTTCTTTTGCAAATTCGGCGCTTTTATTCACGACCGCTTTAATTTCTTTGTCGATCACTTTTAGATCGTCTTCATTGCAATGTTTTCCGGTCAAAAGAAGATCACGCACATGTTCAATGGCGTCTTTTTCTTCACGTATCTTCTGGACTTCCTCACGGGTGCGGTATTTCGCCGGGTCTGACATTGAATGCCCGCGGTAACGATAGGTTTTAATTTCTAGGATGTAGGGACCCTTACTGGAACGACAATGTGCGACAGCGGTCTCGCCAGCGGCTTGTACCGCTAGAACATCCATACCATCGACAGCTTCACCGGGAATACCAAAAGCGTGCCCACGCTCGTAGATTTCAGCGGAAGAAGTGGAGCGTTGCTGTGATGTGCCCATTGCGTATTGATTGTTTTCAATCACAAATATTACAGGTAAGTCCCAAAGAGCTGCCATGTTAAAGGTCTCGTAAACTTGTCCTTGGTTGGCTGCTCCATCACCAAAGTAGGCGAAAGTTACGCGGCCATTCCCAAGGTATTTGTCTGCAAAGGCTAGGCCTGCACCGATTGGAACTTGTGCCCCAACAATGCCGTGGCCGCCATAAAAATGTTTCTCTTTCGAGAACATGTGCATCGAGCCGCCCTTGCCCTTGGAATATCCGCCGCTCCGCCCGGTCAATTCGGCCATAACGCCGTCGGCCTCCATGCCACAGGCCAGCATGTGCCCATGATCGCGGTATGACGTTACACGCTTGTCACCCTCTTCTGCGACAGCTTCCAAGCCGACGACAACAGCTTCTTGTCCGATATATAGATGGCAAAATCCGCCGATTAATCCCATGCCGTACAGCTGCCCAGCCTTTTCTTCAAAGCGCCGGATAAGCAACATTTCACGATAGAAATGCATCAAGTCGTCTTTTGATACATTTGCTTTGCTAGTTTTTTTAGCCGCCATTGGGACCTCGCAATAAATAGTTTAGCGTTAAACTACCTTCTATCACATATACATAAGAAATAGGAACAATTTATTTTCTTAAGAAAATAGTACATGTAATCAGAATACTATAAATTATTATTTATTGAATAACAATTTCGTCTGGACGAATTAATCCTAAAACGTCCCGTGCCTGTTGGTCCAAAAGGTCAAGGTCAAGATAGTGATCAGATAAGCGCAGTGTCTTATTTTCCAGTAAGGATATTGAGCTTTGCAGCTGGTATAAATGCAGAATTAGAGCTTTAGATTCGGAAAGATACTCAGCACGCCGTAAAACACCATAGTCGCCTTGTACCGCAGAAAATACGAAATATGCCGCCAGGGTGAGGGACACGACTGTTACAGCCAAGGGACCAATAGGGGGAGCATTACGATTTGCCATTTACTGCCTTCTGCCTCTCTCGGGCTTTAAAGCACTATGGCATACAGATTCGCTGCTGTGAATCCCCTGATTCGCATTTTATCCAGAAATTGACGCTTGGTAGATGCCATCGATTGTTTGGCTCAAGGCTTGATCAAATTCGGCATCACTTTGTTGGGCTGTTAACCCTTCAGTGAGCGCACGGGAGAAGCTGGCAATCATCGATGTATTTTTAGCCAAACGTGCAATGGCCTCGCTCCTGCTATAGCCGCCTGACAAGGCCATGACAGACAAAACGCGTGGATGCTGGCACAGTTCATAATAGTGGTTATCAACTTCGGGCAGTGTGAGTTTTAGAATAACTATTTGATTGGAAGGAAGTTTATCTAAAGCTTCCAGTAAGGAGGCGTGCAGTATTGTTTCTGCTTCTTTCTTATCAGATATTGTAATGATGATTTCCGGTTCCAAGATTGGTACCAATCCATGTGCTGTGATTTGCGCGCCAACTTTAAACTGTTGTTCAACAATTTTTCTAATACCGTTGTGGTTGGCAGCATGGATAACGGAACGCATTTTAGTGCCAAACACGGCGAGATTTTTAGCACGGATCAGCAGAGCATCCAAACCTGGCATTGGCCTCATAAGTTGTACATGGTCAGCATTATCTAAAAGACCTTTATCCACCTTTAGAAAGGGAACCACGCCGCGTTGTTGCCAGAGATAAGTTGGGGCTTGTTTGCCACCAAATTCGCGATCCATAGTATCTTCAAACAATATGGCACCAATAACTTTCTTACCTGTAAAGTTAGGAGATCGCGAAATACGGGCGCGCATCTCATGAATCAGGTTATACATTTCAGCTTCAGAGGCATAAGCACTTGATTCAATGCCATAAGCACCCAGAGCTTTTGGAGTTGAGCCGCCACTTTGATCTAACGCTGCGATAAAGCCTTCGCCTGACTTAATGAGATCCATTTGCTCTTGATTTGCCATCTCGTATACCCCAAAAAAAGATGCATATATTTAACTAGTTTATGGTGCTTGAGGCAAAGCTTCAATAATGGTGGCGCTAACAGCCTAAAATTAAATTCATTTATGCTGTCAACGCAGCGACGCCAGGCAGTTCTTTGCCTTCCATCCACTCCAAAAATGCACCGCCTGCAGTGGAAATATAAGTAAAATCGTCCGCTACGCCAGCTTGATTTAATGCGGCCACAGTATCACCTCCGCCGGCCACAGAAATCAGCTTGCCCGCTCTGGTAAGGGTTGCGGCGGCCTGCGCGGCGGCGTTTGTGGCGCGGTCAAAGGGCTCTAGTTCAAATGCACCAAGTGGTCCATTCCAGATCACGGTACAGGCCTGGGCAAAGCAAGCTCCAACACGTGCAACAGTTGCCGGACCCGCGTCCAAGATTATCGCGTCGGTAGGGCAGGCGCTTGCGTCGACAGTTTCATGATCAGCATGCGCCGCAAAGCTGTGTGCCACAACCACATCCGAAGGGAGAATGATCTCGCATCCGGATGTTTCCGCCATGGCAAGAATAGTACGTGCGGTATCTGCTAAATCATGCTCGCACAGGCTTTTGCCCACACCATGCCCTAATGCTGCCAGAAAAGTATTGGCCATTCCACCGCCTATGACCAGATGATCCACTTTGGCCACCAGATTCCCCAGGAGACCAAGTTTGGAAGATACTTTGGCGCCGCCTACAACCGCCACAACAGGCCGCTGTGGTGCTCCTAATGCTGCCTCCAAAGCGCTAAGCTCTTCCGCCATCAAGCGGCCAGCGCAGCTAGGTAGTAGACGTGCTAAGGCCTCTGTGGACACATGGGCCCTATGGGCTGTTGAAAAGGCATCATTGCAATAGATATCGCCCAAATCCGCTAAACGCTGCGCCAAAGCGGCGTCATTTTGCTCTTCGCCAGGCTCAAAGCGTATATTTTCGATCAAGACCACTTGGTTTTTCGAAAATGCGATGGTTTCTCGGGCTTTATCGAGTGTGGTAAATTTAACTGGCACACCAAGAGCAGATTCTAAGGCTGGCAAGGTCACGGAGAGGGACATTTCAGGCATAGGCTTGCCCTTTGGGCGGCCAAAATGCGCGATTAAAATAGGAGTGGCACCAGACTGCAGGATATGACGCACAGTGGGAGCAATCCGGTCAATACGTGTGGTGTCGCTCACCAAACCATTTTCAACGGGCACATTGATGTCGACCCTGGTCAATACGCGCTTACCCATGAGATTCATTTCATCTAATATTTTCCAGCCCACGTTCTTGCTCCTGAATTGATTGCATCGTTAACACCCGATATGGCTCGATTGGTCAACCGGTTGGGTCTTTTCCTTTGGTGTAAAGCTCATTAAGTTACACTTCGAATGAAAAGGAGTGCCCCATGGCCAAAATTAAAGATCCCGAAAACACAATCTTGATGGAACTCAAAGCTGGGACAGTAACCATCGAACTTTTACCGGACGTGGCTCCGCTGCACTGTGACCGGATGAAAGATCTTGTGCGCACTGGGCAGTATGACAACGTTGCGTTTCACCGTGTAATTGATGGTTTTATGGCGCAAACTGGCGATGTTCAGCATGGTGATATGGAAGATGGTTTCAATCTCCGCTCTGCTGGAACTGGTGGATCAAGCCTGCCAAATGTTCGTGCCGAGTTTTCCAAGCTGCCCCATGACCGCGGCACCATTGGCGCCGCACGGTCGCAGAGCCCTGATTCTGCGAACAGTCAATTTTTCATCAATTTCTCTGATAATCATTTCCTTAATGGCCAGTACACTGTTTACGGTCGGGTTATCTCAGGCATGGAACATGTGGATGCGATCACACGTGGCGAACCTGCAGAAAACCCTGATAGAATGATCAGCATGAAAGTTGCTGCAGATGAGAAGCCAGCAGCTAAGAAGCCAGCAGCTAAGAAGCCAGCAGCTAAGAAGCCAGCAGCTAAGAAGCCAGCAGCCAAGAAGGAGTAATCAAAATGCGTAAGCTTGTTTTTTTACTGTTATTTTTAGCGGGCCCGGCATTTTCTGTTGGGCTGGAAATTGAAGTTAGTGGTGAGAATGTGAATGGCACAATCAACATTGACCTATTGGAAGATATTGCACCTTTGCACACGGCACAGATCAAAACCCTTGCGGCCAACGGGGCCTATAATGGGGTGGTGTTTCACCGTGTAATTGATGGTTTCATGGCTCAAACAGGTGACGTGCAGTTTGGAAAAGATGCCAGCGACATGTCGCGTGCTGGTATGGGCGGATCGGATCTCGCTAATATTTCTGCTGAATTCTCAGACGTGCCGTTTGATCGCGGGGTCGTTGGAATGGCGCGTTCGCAAAGCCCAGACAGTGCCAATAGCCAATTTTTCATTATGTTTGCGCCGGGCTACTTTCTCAATAATCAATATACGGTTGTGGGACGCGTAACGGAAGGTATGGATATTGTTGACAAGCTCAAACTGGGCCATCAGGGATCTGGCGCCATCGATGGGCAACCAGACATGATGCAAAAAGTTACTGTAACTGATTAGTAGCCGTCAGAGATTTTAAATAAAAAGGGGTATGAGAAGAAAAAACTATCATTCCCCTTTTTATGAGACTAATTCAAGTAAGCTAATTAACCATCAAAATCAGAAATTTCTATCAGCCTAAGCGCATTGGCGCGCAGTTTAGCAATAGCTGTGAGGTTGACTGGATCCGTCTTAAAGTTACCCCAGCTCTGCACTAGTGGTGCGGCTTGGGTGCCGGGAGCAATTGGATATTCAAAGTTTTCTGTTGCGTAGATTTCCTGTGCTTTTGGGGAGGCAAGAAATTCTACTAATTGGATCGCTAATTCTAGATTTGGGGCAGCTTTAGTGAGAGCAACGCCCGACACGTTGACATGGGTGCCACCATTTTCAAATATTGGAAATTCAATAGATGCCGATCTTGCCCATGCTGACTGTTCGGGGTCGGCGAGCATTTTTCCCATGTAATAGGTATTACCTAATGCTATGTCGCATTCTCCAGACCAAATGGCTTTAATCTGTGCACGGTCATTACCTTGGGGCTTACGGGCCAGATTTTTTTTAATAGCTTTTAACCAGGCCAGTGTCTCAGCTTCATTATGATGGTAAAGATGCGCTGCAGTTAGTGCCAATGTATATGGATGTGTGCCGGATCGTGTACAAATACGACCTCTCCACTTAGGGCTTGCTAAATCTTCATACGTCGTAATTTCTCCAGGGGCTACGCGGTCTTTAGAAGCATAAATGATGCGCGCGCGAGTGGTAAGGCCAAACCAATGGCCATTGGGGTCCCTAAAATCTGGTGGGATATTTTTATTTATAGACTTTTTTGATAACGGTTGGGTTAACCCGGCCTCAACAACTGCATATAGCCGAGAAATATCTACGGTGAAGACTAAGTCAGCGGGTGTCCGGCTTCCTTCAGCGCGCAGGCGTTCAATTAAGCCTTTTTTTAGAAAGGCTACGTTTACAGTAATTCCAGTAGCTTCAGTAAATGCGTCTGTTAGCGGTGCTATCAAGTGCGGTTGTCTATAAGAGTAGACGTTCACCTCTTTAGCGGTTGCTGGTGTAGAAAGCACGCAAAGTGAAAGCAAGGCAGTGGCGCAAACACGAATTTTCATAATAATCTCCAGAAAATTTTATAAGTTATTAAATGATTAAAATATTCATGGCAATACCTGACTAAAACAATAAGATTATTTTTCGTCCCGCTTAACCTCGTCCCAGAGCGCATCCATTTCTGCTAAATTTGAGTGAATGGGGGCACTATTTTTTAAACTAAGTTTATCTTCTATAGATCTAAATCTACGAGAAAATTTATTATTTGCATCTTTCAGCGCCTGCTCGGGATCAATGTTCATATGTCGCGCAAGGTTGGCCATTACAAATATCAGGTCGCCAAATTCTTCATGTTTATGTTTGGGGCTTTCGGCCTCTGTCAGCTCGAGAATCTCTTCGCGCACCTTATCTAAAACCTGTTCAACTTCTGGCCAGTCAAAGCCCACTCTTGCGGCGCGTTTTTGCAATTTGACTGCCCTCGTAAGGGCCGGCAACCCAAGCGCTACTCCATCCAGAGCGCGGGCTTGATCTGCGTTGGCACGCTCTGCGGCCTTTATGGCTTCCCAGTCAGTGGTCTGCTGTTCAGAAGATTTATCGCGGGATTGATCGCCAAACACATGAGGATGCCGCGCAACCATTTTGTCGCTGATGGCATCAGCTACAGTGTTAAATGTAAACAGTCCGCCTTCTTCACCTATAGCTGTGTGGTAAACGGTTTGAAGCAGCAAATCACCCAATTCGCCCTTTAGATCTACCATATCGCCACGCTCAATGGCATCGGCCACCTCGTAGGCTTCCTCAATGGTATAAGGCGCGATGGACGCGAACGTTTGCTCTATGTCCCAAGGACAGCCGGTTAAGGGATCGCGCAGGCGTCGCATGATATGCAATAGCCGCTCAATGCCGCCGTCTTTTGCGTGCACCAGATCATCATTGTCCATTGCGTTGCCCCTGCATTTCCGATTTTCTAATTCCATTAGGAGTTAGCTCATGCCTGTCGTCAACCGTATCGCTGAATTTGCTGAGGAAATGAAAGCCTGGCGCCGTCATTTGCATCAAAATCCGGAGCTTGGATTTGAGTGCCACGAGACGGCTGCGTTTGTGGTTGCCCGGTTGCAGGAGTTTGGGATCACCGAAATCCACG
Organism: Alphaproteobacteria bacterium UBA4588; assembly: GCA_905182195.1. Taxonomy (GTDB): domain Bacteria; phylum Pseudomonadota; class Alphaproteobacteria; order Rhodobacterales; family Rhodobacteraceae; genus Planktomarina. Next base: position 169,939 of record CAJJAW010000003.1, on the reverse strand, counting down.
ATGGCATTGCGCAATCGGGCTTAGTGGCCCTGATCAGGGGCCGCGGTGCGGGGCCTGTGATCGGGCTGCGTGCTGATATGGATGCCCTGCCGATTGAAGAGGCCACCGGGGCTGACCATACCAGCCTTGTGCCTGGTAAAATGCATGCCTGTGGCCACGATGGTCATACCACGATGCTCCTAGGAGCGGCGCGCTATCTTGCGGAAACCCGCAATTTTACTGGTACTGTGGCATTGATTTTTCAGCCTGCAGAAGAGAATGGTGGCGGTGGTGAGTTGATGGTGCAGGAGGGGATTTTGGAGCGCTTCGGCATTGAAACGGTCTATGCGCTGCACACTGAACCTAATGCGTCTTTGGGTCAGTTGAGCACTACGCCTGGGCCGATTATGGCGGCGGTTGATACATTTGAGATCCATATTACCGGCCAAGGTGGGCATGGAGCTATGCCGCACCTTGCGGTGGACGCAATACCTGCAGCCGTCTCTATCACCCAGGCCTTTCAGACCATCGTAAGCCGCAATCACAATTCAGTCGAGGATCTGGTGGTCAGTGTGACGCAAATTCATGCTGGTACGATCGATAATGTGATCAATGATGATGCTTTTGTCGGAGGCACAGTGCGTACATTCGAGGGGCTTGTTCAGGATATGGTTGAGCGGCGCATGTCGGAAATTTGTGCCGGCCATGCCGCATCCTTTGGGGTGGATGTGCGCTGCATTTACACGCGTGGCTATCCCGCTACGATCAATTCAGCGCCCGAAACCGCTTTTGCCACGGATGTGGCTCGCGAGATATGCGGTGACGCACTTACTGCTGCCAGCCGTACGCGGGAAATGGGAGCAGAGGACTTCTCATATTTGCTTCAAAAGCGCCCTGGCTGTTACTTATTTCTTGGCCAGGGTGACGGGGCGGGGTGGCACAATGCGGCTTTTGATTTTAATGATGACGTTGCTCAGGTTGGAGCCTCATTCTTTGCTCGTTTAGTTGAACGAGCCCAACCGATGGAGACCTAGATGGCTTTGAAAGATTCGGCCTTTGATGTGGACAATGCTATTACCCGTGATGGGCATCGTGGCATGTCATATGAAAACGCTTTTGGTGGCATTCTGTCATTTATGCGGCGCAGCTACACAAAGAATTTGACTGGTGTTGATCTCGCGATCACCGGCATTCCATTTGACCAAGCGGTGACCAACCGACCGGGAGCGCGCTTTGGACCGCGCGCCATTCGTGAGGCGAGTACGCTACAGCCCTGTGATTCGCCTTATGGCTGGGACATCAACCCACTGGCAGATTTCGATGTAGTAGATTACGGTGATCTTGCCTTTGATTATGCCAATGTGGCGGCCTTCCCCGCACGTTTGACGGACCATATCCGTGAAATTTTGGCTGAAGGTGTAGGCGCGTTATCGTTCGGCGGGGACCACTACATTACTTTCCCGATACTGCGCGCCTATGCGGAGAAGTTTGGCCCGCTCGCCTTGGTGCATTTTGATGCCCATTCTGACACCTGGCCAGATGATGACATGATGCGAATTGACCATGGCACGATGTTCTACAAAGCTGTAAAAGAAGGACTAATTTTGCCAAAAAAATCTGTTCAAATTGGCATTCGTACCCAAAATGATTATGATGCAGGCGTGCATGTGATTGACGCGCCAAACGTTCATGGCCAGACACCCGCCACTACAGCCTCCCAAATTAGAGATATTGTGGGTGATCACCCGGTCTATCTGACATTTGATATCGATTGTTTAGATCCTGCCTTCGCACCGGGCACCGGCACGCCGGTGTGGGGCGGGCTCAGCTCAGCGCAGGCTGCCACCATTCTACGCGATATCCGTGGCATCAACATGGTTGGTGGTGATGTTGTAGAGGTTTCCCCACAATATGACGCGTCTGGGGCGACTGCAGTGGCTGGCGCCCATGCTGCCATGGAACTGATATGCCTTTACTGTTGGAACCTGCGCGCCAAATCACTACTTTGAGATTAGAAAATAAAGGATGGACCTCATGCCCAATCAACCAATTTCTGGAAATGATCTGGCCCGCTTCGCTGGCCCTCAAACTTTTATGCGATTGCCTGAGGCCACAAACCCTAAAGGCTTGGATGTATGTTTTATGGGTATCCCTATGGATATTGGAACCAGCTGGCGAAGTGGAACCCGCTTTGGGCCTAAGCAAATTCGCCAAGAAAGCGCGATGATCCGACCATATAATATTCAAACGGGAGCTGCACCCTTTGATAGTTTGCAAATGGCAGATTTGGGCGATGTAGCAATCAATCCGTTTTCTCTGGTTGAAAGCTTGAAGATCATTGAGGCGGCGTATGATAAGTTGCATGCCTACCCAGTTTTGCCAGCAACTATGGGTGGGGATCATTCGCTAACCTTGCCGATCCTGCGCTCCATAGCAAAAAAACATGGGCCGGTGGCTCTGGTGCACGTGGATGCCCACGCCGATATTAATGACGAGATGTTTGGTGAGCGCGAAACTCATGGAACAGTATTCCGCCGAGCTTATGAGGAAGGCCTGTTGGTGCCGGAACTTGTGTTTCAAGTGGGCCTACGTGGCACTGGCTACACAGCTGAGGATTTTACTGAAGCTGCCAGCTGGGGCTTTAATATGACGACCGCCCCGGAGATTTGGCATAAATCCCTAACTCCATTGGGTAATGACATTCGACAAGCAATTGGCGATCATCCGTGCTATTTGACATATGACATAGATAGCCTGGACCCGGCTTACGCGCCGGGCACGGGCACCCCGGAAATTGGTGGATTGACCACGCCGCAGGCAATGGAATTTATACGCGCACTCCGCGGGTTGAACATCATCGGGTTTGATATGGTCGAAGTAAGCCCTATGTACGACACATCAGGTAACACTGCGTTGACCGCGGCTAATCTAATTTTTGAAATCCTTAGCATCTTACCGGGTGTAAAATTTCGCTAACGCCGCAAAGGGGCTGGGGTGAAGATAGTATTGATCTTGATCGCAGCCTTTGCAGGCCTACAGGTGGCCGTCCGTTTTTGGCCGCTGCCTGATACGCCTCGGCGTGTTGGTATTATGGCGATAGGCGCATCCGAATTGATAGCATTTGGTGGATATTATGCTTGGAGTGACGGCGTCTCTTTTTCCCAGCTGAAGGACCGAATTTCTGCTACGCCGCGGGTAAAAATAATCAAAGATGACCAGAACATGGTTGCGGTGTATCGTTCATGGTTTTGGGGTTTTCCTGATGTGATTGAGGTGTGGGAAGATATGGGCGCAGTTCATATCAGTGGACATTCGGTTATTGGCTCTTGGGATATGGGCAGCAACAAAAAACGCATCCAAACATGGCTTGATATTTAAAAACAGCCTATCAGATAAAAGCAGCCCTTGACCCAGAAGCCTACATAGGTGACCTAAAAGCATGATATCAGAAGACACATTACTCCAAATCACTCAACGTTTTGAGTTTCTCGAAGCGCAGATGGCTGAGGGCTCCAGCGATATTGCAAAATTAGCAAAAGAATACTCTGACCTCAAACCAGTGGTTGATGAGGTGCTCGCGTATCAGAACTTAATGCGTGACATCTTAGATGCTGAGGCAATGATGGACGAACCGGATATGCGCGAGCTGGCGGTTGAGGAATTGCCAATCCTGCGCGCAGCACTTCCCAAAGCTGAACACGACTTGCAACTCACACTATTACCGAAAGACGCCGCCGATGCCCGGCCTGCAATATTGGAGATCCGTCCGGGTACTGGTGGCGACGAGGCCGCGCTGTTTGCTAGTGATTTGATGCGGATGTATCAACGATATGTTGAAACTCAAGGTTGGGTATTTGACGTGATTGAAAACCAAACTACGGAGTTGGGTGGTGTTAAGGAACTAGTTGCTCATATTAAAGGTGATGGGGTTTTTGCCAAGCTAAAATATGAATCTGGCGTTCACCGAGTTCAGCGTGTGCCCAGCACTGAAAGTGGAGGCCGCATCCACACATCCGCTGCAACTGTTGCAGTTTTGCCTGAAGCGGAAGATGTGGATATCCATGTAGATCCAGGCGACATTCGCATTGATACCATGCGAGCCAGTGGAGCTGGCGGTCAGCACGTGAACACTACCGATTCGGCTGTGCGCATCACTCATCTGCCCACAGGCTTGATCGTGGTTAGCGCTGAAAAATCGCAGCATCGTAATCGTGAGATTGCCATGCAAGTACTTAAAACTCGGCTTTATGACCTAGAACGTGCGCGGGTGGATGGTGAGCGGTCGGCCAATCGCAAGTCTCAAGTGGGGTCGGGTGATCGCTCAGAACGGATTCGGACCTATAACTTTCCGCAAGGACGCATGACTGACCACCGAATAGGTCTGACGCTGTACCGTCTAGATCAAATTCTCCAGGGAGATTTGAATGAGATAATTGATGCGCTCACCGCAGAAGCGCAAGCAGCATTACTGGCTGATATGAACGGATGACACAAAGCGTACAGGCGGTACTAAAGCAGGCAAGTCAAATTCTGGTATCATCTGGAGTTGCGGGAGCGCAGCGGGATGCTAAGCTGTTGATGGCATTTGTACTTGGGTTTGAACCACACCAAGTTGCCTTGCATCGTGATGCTATGCTCGATGTGGATCAAGAGTTGGCATTCATGGCAACCATTAAACAGCGTGCGTCGCGTGTGCCCATCTCGCATATACTTGGCTATCGCGACTTTTTCGAAAACCGCTTTATTTTGACGCCTGATGTATTGGACCCAAGACCTGAAACAGAACAGCTAGTGTCTCATGCATTATGCGAAGATTTCGAAGCCGTGCTGGATTTAGGTACCGGATCAGGCTGTATTTTATTATCTCTACTGGCTAAACGACCATTGGCGCAAGGGATTGGTGTGGACCAATCAGCCAAAGCAATCGCTGTAGCAAAGCTCAACGCACAAAAATTGCACCTCAGTGCACGCGTTCAGTTAATGGTGTCTAATTGGTTTTCAGAAGTACCCACGACAACGTTTGATTTGATAGTTTCAAATCCACCCTACATTCACCCTGACGCTATGGCAGCTCTTTCGGCAGAAGTGTTGCATGAACCAGAGATGGCCCTGACGGATCACAATGATGGTTTAAGTCACTATCTTAATATTGCGAAGCAAGCGCATGACTTTTTGACTCCAAATGGGCGGCTGATTTTTGAAATCGGATTTGATCAAGGGGCCGCCGTCTCAGAGATTTTGTCACAGCAGAAGTTTTATGATATTATCATACTGGAAGATTTAAATAATCACCCCAGGGTTGTCGCGTGCCGGGCTTCAGACTTATAAACTTAAATAATGCATATTTTTATATTTTTTACTTGCTGTATTGTGTTGAGCATGATTTTAATGTGGCGTCGGCAACATGCGTAAACATGTACGACACTTAACCCAAACATGACCCAATGCAGTTATTGCTTGATAGGTCCGTCGCCAAATAGGCTTTTTCATAACATGAGATCTTCAAAACCGCGTCCTCGTTCGAAGAATAATCGTAATAACAATAATAATCGGTCGGTAACAAATGTTATGAACCGTGTTTTTGACAGCTCTGGTCCCGAGGGAAAAGTGCGTGGTACACCACAGCAAATAATTGAAAAATACCAACAATTAACGCGTGACTGCCAATTATCTGGTGATAGGGTCGCTGCGGAAAATTTTCAACAACACGCTGAACATTACATGCGCCTGCAGGCTGAGGCCCAACGTGAAATTGATGCCCGCCGTGAGCAACAAGATCGTGAAAATCGGGAAAAGCAAATTCAGCGTGACCAAGAACGGAATGATCGTTCTGAGCAGCGCCCTGAGCGTGTGGAGCAAGATAAACAGCCTGTTGTATCTGCACCGGATTCAACAGATTTTGGGGTAGCTCCGCAGCCAGATTTGGGACCTCCACCCTCAGCTGAACAGGATGAAAAGCCGGAGAATCTTGCACCACAACTAGAGGAACGCCCAAAATCACGTGTAAGGCGCAGGCTGCCTAAGCCTGTTGCTGAAGTTGCAGAGACCCTAGTGACGCAAGAGCCTATAAGAGAAAATTAATACTCCGCTAAACGTCTTGCTAAAGAACAAAATCCTTCTAATGAAATTTCTTCGGCCCTGGCAGTAGGATTGAGGCCTGCGTCGCGCAACACAGTTTCAATGTTAGGTGAGGCGGATTTAAGGCTCGAGCGAAGCATTTTACGTCTTTGATTGAAAGCCATTGCCACTGTTGTGGAAAGTAGACTAGCAGGCGCGGGAAACCGCGGCTTTGGTAAAGCATCAAAATGTACTACCGCAGAATGCACCTTTGGTGGCGGGTTGAAGGCTTCGGGTGACAGTTCCATAACAATTGTTGGGTTGGTTTTCCACTGCGCTAATATAGCAAGCCTTCCATAGGCTTTGGATCCAGGCGTTGCGATGATCCGTTCGGCTACTTCCTTTTGAAACATCAGAGTTAATGTACTCCAAAACGGTGGCCACTCCTTAGGTGTGAGCCAACGTATCAATAATTCAGTGCCCACATTGTAGGGTAGGTTTGCCACAATTCGGATTGGAGCTGTTAAATTGGTGCGTATATCAAAACCAAGGGCATCCGCATTAAAAATCTCCAGTTGACCTGGGTAGGCTTCAGCAATCTCATTAAGCGCCGGAATGCATCGTGAGTCTTTCTCCAGCACCACAACGCGCCGTGCGCCAGATGCCAAAAGCCCGCGTGTCAGACCACCGGGGCCGGGGCCCACTTCCAAGATATCATGACCGTTTAGGTCACCGGCCAAACGGGCTATTTTTGATGTAAGGTTGAGGTCTAGTAAAAAATTTTGACCTAATGATTTTTTGGCAGTCAGGCCATGGTTAGTAATCACGTCACGAAGCGCTGGCAATTGATCAATTTGCATTTTTGCGGACCTTTATTATGCGATCAGCGGTTTGGATCGCCTGGATCATTGAAGTCGAATCTGCAATGCCTTGGCCTGCAATGTCTAAAGCAGTGCCGTGGTCGGGGGAAGTGCGCACAATGGGCAAGCCAAGTGTGACGTTGACGCCCCCAGAAAAATCTAGTGTTTTAATTGGAATAAGCGCTTGGTCATGATACATGCATAGAGCCACATCATAACCTAATCTAGCGGCATGATGAAACATGGTATCGGCGGACGTGGGTCCGGTAATGGACAGGCCCTGAGTTTGCAATTCAGCGATCCAAGGTGCAATCTTGTCAATGTCGTCCCGGCCTATATTACCGCCTTCGCTGGCATGTGGATTTAGACCGGCCACAGAGATTCGTGGGTTTTGTATCCCAAAATCCTTCTGTAATCCATTATGGATGATATGAGCTGTTTTATGAAACAGCGCTCGAGTGATGGCCTGCGGCACATCACTTATAGGAATATGGACTGTAAGCGGTACAACGCTTAAGGTAGAGCTCGTCAGCATCATAACAACTGTTTCAACGCCGCACAGATGCGCCAGAAACTCAGTGTGACCAGGAAACTTAAAATTTCCGCCAACTTTGAGATTTTCTTTGTTAATTGGCGCAGTACATAGGCCCGCCACGTTACCTTTGAGCGCAGAAGAAACTGCACTTTCAATAGCTTGTATAACTCCGACGGCGTTTTGTGGATCAGATTTACCAGGTACCGCCGAATTGACAAAATCAATCTGATAAAGAACTACACTGCTCCCAAAATCCTTGGTTACATTCGGATACCAGGGGGTCACATTTATGTTATTTGGCAGGTGTTTTCTATCAGCAAATAACACCATAGGAATGTCATTACCTATCCGTTTGTGGGCAGCAAAAAAAACTTCAAGCCCAATGCCCGAAGGGTCGCCGCAGGTGACTGCAAGGGGGCGCTGTATCATCAGTGGTAAGTTATATCTGAGTTTGAACGTAATTCAGCTAAATAACCATCGGCCAGGCTTGTGAGGTGTGCAGAACGTAAGTTTCCAGCTACTTGGCTACGTGATACATCTTCAACTATTGAATAAATTCGAGCGCATAACATGATCATATCAGCCTGATTAGGCTCGGTGGTTGGCCGTATACTTTGTTCGTTTTTGTCCAAGCCGTTCAAACGCAGTGCAATTGCTTGTGTTATTTGATCTTGCGGGTGAGATTGAATAGTCAAAGTCAAGGCAGCATCAGTTTTGACCAAGCCATACAGGTCGTCACAGGTATCAGCCCTTGTACTCACAGATACGACGGCTGATTCTGGGCCGGCAAGTTGCGCGTACTCAATTGCGGAGATCTTGGGTAGCTGGAATGCAGTTTCTGCGATATCAAGTAGTTGAAATAGTACAATTGCATTTGTAATTTCAAGTGGTTTTGTTATTTGCCCTGGGCGCAGGCCGGAGATGATTGGTCGTAAACCAGCTGGTAAATCATTCAGGTTTGTCCACTCCAATTTTCCGCCATTTGCTCTTGATTGTGCGACTGATAAAAGTTGGGCTTGCTCAGAAAATATATTTGTGGACTCGATACGTGTTAGGCGATTTGCTATTTTTCGGGCTGCCGCCATTTGATCTGGCGGTGCAGGCAAAACAATTTCTGTGAGTAAAACCTGAATGCCACCTTGTGCCCCAGCAGAGGCTAAAGCGCGATCTATTTCAGCTTCGGTGGGGTTGGCACGAGATGCAAACCGCCCACGAACCAACTGACGCCAAGTGATACCAGCCTCAACATAATCGCGAAATGTTTGCTCATCCACACCATCTTGGGCAAGATCGTCTAACAGTTGGTTAAGATTATTATTTGAATTTTTCGCAAAATCAGACATCGCCGCCATGAGAGCCTCTGGGGTGAGTTGAATGTCTGCCCGACGCGCAGCTGCTATTTTTAGGCGATCTTCAATGAGGCTGTTACGAGCCTCATCTTCAACATTGTTGGAAGGTTTGAGAAGCTCAAAAAACCGAATTCGTTGATCAAGTTCATATTTTGTTATGGCTGCGCGGTCAACTGAGATGACGGAATCAAACAAGCTTTGCGACATGGCGGGACTGCCAACACTGTATACTAAAACAAAAACTGCTATGCATTTTTGAAGGTTTAATTTAACCATCTCGAACCTCGTTTCATGATGTGCCGCATTGGCGGTTTTTTTTTGTTTTCAGGACTCCAGAGGAAAAACCCAGTAGTTCTATGGTCAAACCAAATTCTGTTTTGTCTGTTAATGTAGCTGAAGTAGAGAAACGACGCGAGGCCGAAAAGTCAATTTTCAAGCATTCGTTTACGTATCTTAGCCCCATGTTGAGTTTTGAAAGCCTTCCAACCGCAGAATCAAGCTGAAACTCTGAACTTGATTGCCAGTTTTGTATAAAGTCATATTGCCAATTTAAGGCCAATGAGCTCGACGATGTCGTGCGATCTTCTCTTATATCAGCGCTAAGCCCAACATGAGTTGCAGCTATTTTATGTTTTGCGTTTTGCCATAACAAGCGAGCCTCAGTTTTGTTCACATCGCCTGCGTCTTTCAACAAAGCCCGTGCAATTATTTCAATTCCTGAGGTGGTTCCAAAGGAGCCGACTACGAGCCAGTCAGAAACTGAGCCTGACAAGCCAGATGATTCAGAGAATGTTGCAATATTTCTTTCTCTATATACGCGCCCAACTTCCCAGCTGGTATTTAAGCCATTTTTATAGTTTCGTACGCCACTCACTCCAACATTTAGACGTGTCCCAGTTTCAGTTTGATCAAATCCTGGGCTACGATTGAATCGAAAAAGATTACCTTCGTCGAATTCTACTCTTGTGCTGTCTTGATTTGGTAGTTTTTTGGCAAAACTTTTTAGTCCTGCCAGTTGAATGCGTGGTTCAAGTAGTTGGACTCCGCCGTCCTGGAGGCTGCGTGAAAATGGCCATCGGAGTCCAATAGCTGGGGCTGCGCTTATGTTTGTTATGTTTGGGTTTACGGTTTGATTTTGGCGAATAATATATTGTGATGCTTCAAGTTCGGTTTCGACATCTAGTACAATACCGTTCTGGTATTTCCAGTTACGGTGCCAGTCTGTAATCAAAGATAGGCGGGCGTTGTCATATCCATTAACGTCTTGATCAGAATATCGGTAACTTGCGAGGAAACTTGTCTCGAGGTCGAGAGCCCCACCGATTGACCGTGGATAAAGTCGGCGTTGGACATTACCTTCTGTTACTAAAGTTGGCTGTGTAGCATTATTTTCGCTATCGCGCAGTGATCGGTAATTTGAAAACCGTAGCTCAGAACTTTTGACCCGCCGAGTGCGGTTTAGGGTGATGTTAGATTCCAGTCGGTCAATTTCGGACACGTCATACTCAAACAGGTACGAGGGATCGCTTACAGCCTGGAGTTTCATGCCCAGTATATACCCGCGGTCTAGTTCAAAATCTGCGTTCCCTAGTAAGTACCCACGGCTTCTACCAGGTAAAAGTTTGTCAGATGATAGCGCACCTTCTAGTTGTAGATTTCCAGCCTTATAGGCTTGGCGATATCTGTAGTTCAGAGTATCGGTTTTGGAAGACAAAACTGGGGTTAATGTAAGATCTTTGTTAGCTGTTAGTTTTATAAAATATGGTGTTCTTATTGCTGCGCCAAGGGTAGTTGATGTGCTAAGTTTGGGGATCATAAAGCCAGTTGCTCGCTTCAAGGATGGATCCGGCAGACGTAAGTAAGGAAAGAAGAATACAGGAACATCCCGAACTCTTAGTTGCGCTTGATCAAAATAAAGTTGTTTTTCCAAACTATCGTGTACAATACGTTTTGCTCTGATCTGCCAAAGTGGGACTTCTCCTTTGCATATAAAGCATGCGGTCGCAGCCACATTATAGGCTTGGGAGTATCTGCTGTTCACCCGTGAAACCTGATTGGATACTATTTGTACTTTCTGGCTTAGTATAATTTGAGCGCTTTTGATGATACCCTGACTTAAGTCTTGTGTTAGGGTTGCCTGTTCAGCCAAAATTACAGTTTTAGATCCGTCGGTTAGGCTAATTGGTCCCGTAATTTTTAATTGTTCACCTTTACGGGTATAAGAAATTTTACTTGCTGTGATCCGTGTGTCGCCGTACCAAACCGTGACCGATCCACTTGCTATCAGAACCCCATTAGGGGCGATTTCTATTCTGTCTGCGATAAGATTAGCGGTTGGTTGGGCCCAAACTGCGAGGCTACTACACAATGAAAATATAATAGCGAGGAACAGACGCATTTATCCGTCCTCCGTGTGCAAAAGAAAGGCAAGTGACAGGCCAATTGCCGCTATTGGGGGGATCCAAGCTGCCCAAATTTCTGGTAGTTGGCCGTTTTCACCAAGAATTTGCGCAAAATTACGCAGAAAATACAGGCCAAACCCAAATAAGATTGCCATTAACACCATCATACTTATTCGATTTTGACGCCCCTGGCGCATTGTGAACCCGGCGCCGATCATCACTATTGCAGCTAAAAATAAGGGTAATGCTAATTCCATATGAAACCATACGATATGGCGCCGCGCTGAAAACCCTGCTTTTTCCAACTGTTTTATAAACATGGGTAATTGCCAAATTGGAATAGAAGCAGGGGTACCAAAGCTGTCATGGATATGTTCCTTTGTTAGCTCTGTTGGTATTTTATATTTATGCATTTGATTAGCACCAGCCTCTGGGTTTTCTCCAAGTTGGAGCTGCCATTCTTTTACATTCAAAAGGTCCCAATAGCCCTCTTTTAAGGTGGCCGTTTCTGCTGACACCCGCCGCGTTGCCTTGCCAGAAAGATTGAACTCATAAAGTGCCACATCAAAAAGTTGGGTGCCATCAAGGTTTGCGCGTTGCGCATGGATCACTGTTTGTGCCTCATCGTTGCCCTGCCGAAGCCACAAGCCGTTTGCTGATAAAGATACTGGACTGACTCGTTTGCTAGAAAAGCTGGTAAATAGTATTTCATATTTTTTTTGTGTGGCAGCAACAATTGGGTTGAGAACCAATACAGCAAAAATTCCAATTGCAAGTGCAGTTAGCAATGGACCGGTTAAGGACCGCACCGCAGAGCGCCCAGAAGCCCTGGCAATGATTAATTCGCTACTCCGCGCTAAACTCAGAAACAGCATTATACTACACAAGACCATAATCAGAGGTAGCATTTGGTAAAGGGTAGCTGGCACGTTGAGTGTGACCAAATGTAAAATTTTTCCGAAGGCCACATCGTGTCCACGAAAACGCCTCAGCTGCTCGATAAAATCAAGCAGCACTATTAAGACTGAGAAAGCCCCAGTTACGAAGAGGAAGGCCATACTAAACCGACGAGCAAAATAAAGGTGGAGGATCATTGTTCAAACTCCTTTGACGCTACCCAAGGTCGATCGTATTTTAGAATAATTGAGGAAACGGATAATAAGCCAAAGAGCAACGGCAGGTATAAAACCCAAAGAGCGCGCTCTATGCGGCGCACGTAATCTAGGCACAATCCTTCGACAAAATTCAAGATAATCAAGCAAAAAATTGCCGTGATAACAGGTCGCCAGAGGCCAAACCTACTAAACTTAGCTGTGACTAAAACAGCATAGCCAATTAGTACTGAAAAAATGCTCAATAAGGGCCCGGCGATGCGTTGATGTACTGTAAATATGGTTATAAATTGTGTGGTATTTTTAGGGGTGGTACCTTTCCTTATATGATCGATAAGCTCAAGGCTCGAGAAGTGATCTATGTGTTTTCCGGCGGTAGAACGTGGACTAACGATCTCACCAATATTGATCACAAAGTCATTGAACTTGGTAACGGCCAGCCGATCTGTGGTCAAATCAAGGCTCTGGATAAGACCATCTATCAACACCAAACGTGGGCCATCATCAGAGCGAACCAAAAAAGCCTTAGAGGCTGAATACGTTAAACTCTTATGCTGATCGGACGTGTCATTGAGAAATACTCCCTCCAATTCTCCATCGGCAGTAATCTGGCGCAAATAAAACGTTATATCATCGCTTGGGCTTAAAAAAGTGCCTTCAGTTAGCAACCGCGCAGTTAGGTTCTCAGATACTTCCAATTGCCGTTGATGCAATTGAGCTTGGCTTATTGGAATCAAAATATTGGTCAAAACCATTATCAAAGCTGCCAAGCCAACTGCAAATATCCAGACGGGCTTAGATATCTCTCGGGCAGAAAGACCTGCTGTCTGCAAGACCACCAACTCCCCATTTGAGGTCAAGCGGTTGATAACATAGACAACGGCCGCAAAACCAGCGATGGGCGAAATTACGGAAATCATCCAAGGCAGGGTAAGAGTGGTAAATTCCAAAAATACCATTGCCGATTGGCCATCAGCGATCAACCGATCAAACAACCGCACGGCGCGGTTGACCCAATAGATGAGCACCAATACCAGAGCAAAAAAGCCGAACAACGCTACCAACCGGGTTAGAATATATGTGTTGATACGTACCATTATTCCCTCAGTTTAATCTTTGAATCATTGCTAAAGGAATTTGATCAAAACAGAAACATGAATCTGGTCAATATTGTATGCACAGGTTAAGCTTTTTCCATCAACTTTTGAAAAGGAACTTGTATGACACCTCTCCCAAAATTTTCAGTTATGGAAATAGATTTTGATCTTCTGTTAGAGTGTGATGGACAAATTATTATCTTAGTCCCCGATGATGGGGAAATGGATATGATTGCAAGTTTTATCAATAAAATGATGGATGGTGCTCTTGGTCGATTTTTAAATTCTGAAGTTTTTGAAAAGTTATCCCTAGGGAAGGTGCTTTCTTTGTCCTACCCCACAGGTTTGATGGCGAAATCCGTGACTGTTGCTAAAATCGATCCTAACAGTTCAATCTCTGAAACTCGAAACTGCGGTGTGGAAATTACTAAAATAGCAACTTGCGAGAAAATCCTATTGGTTAGCGATAAATTTAAGCGGATTGCGGATCTGGTTGAAGGCATATCCATGCGCAACTACGAATACCTAGATCAGAAAACCAATACTAATCCCAAGCCTCTGGATGTGGGGGTTATGGTGCATAAAATTGAAAATCAGGCTACTGAGATTGATCTTAAATTAGCGGTGGTGGACGGAGTATTTTTCACTCGTGATTTGATCAATGCTCCTGCCAATGTGTTGACTACGACAACCTTTGCTAATCAACTTTCCGCTTTGTCCAAGTTAGGTATCACGGTTGAAGTTTTAGATGAGCTTGAGCTAGAAAAACTTGGAATGCGCACATTACTTTGCGTGGGCCAGGGCTCTGAAAGTCCGTCCAAAGTAGTTGTGATGCAATGGAATGGAGGAGGCGATGAAGCACCTTTTGCCTTCGTTGGCAAAGGCGTGGTGTTTGATACGGGCGGTATATCATTGAAACCTGCTGGGGGCATGGAAGATATGACTATGGACATGGGCGGTGCTGGTGTAGTGGCCGGTGCTATGAAAGCCTTGGCGCTGCGCAAAGCCAAGGCTAATGTGGTAGGCCTGTGGTTGGTCTGGTCGAAAACATGCCGTCAGGCAATGCCGATCGTCCGGGTGATGTGAGTCAAATCCATGAAGGGCGATACAGTAGAGGTGATCAACACTGACGCTGAAGGTCGGCTCGTTCTCGCAGATATCTTGTGGTATACTCAGGAGCGATTCAATCCGACTGGAATGATCAACCTTGCTACTTTGACGGGCGCCATCATCGTCGGCTTGGGCCATGAAATGGCAGGGGTATTCTCTAATAATGACAAGCTATGCAAGAAGTTCATCAACGCGGCCATGGCTGAGGGTGAAGGCGCATGGCGCATGCCCTTGGCACCTGCATACGATAAATTGCTGAAATCCCGAATTGCGGATGTGAAAAATGTAGGCTCGCGGGCTGCGGGATCAATTACTGCAGGCCAGTTTTTGCAACGCTTTGTTAAAGACGATATGCCCTGGGTGCATCTCGATATTGCTGGTGTTGCATCAATTGCAACCGAGAGTGCTTTCTCTCCAAAAGGTGCTACCGGCTGGGGCGTGCGCGCGCTAAACCGGATGATTGCAGATCATTATGAACCGCGCGAGGATACACCGGGTGGGTGAGATCTATTTCTACCACCTGACTCGCCAAACCGTATCCCAAGCTTTGCTGCCATTGCTTAGCAAGTGCTTGAATAACGGTTGGAGGGTGGTAATCCGGGGCCAAGATCTACACCAATTAGAAAAACTGGACGACAAACTGTGGCAAGGCGCCAATGACTCATTTTTACCTCATGGTCTCGCTGGGTCTGTAGGAGCGGATGAACAACCAATCCTGCTGTCTATTGAGGCAAAAATACCTCCCCATGACTGTTTGATATGCATATCTGGCGCGCCCGTTTCGGAGGATGAAGTGGCGCAGGCCAAGCGGGTGTGTATAGTGTTTCAAGACGACAACAGCGCAGATATGCAAACGGCCCGTAGTCAATGGAAATCTCTTACCAAAGCTGGGCTCGCAGCCAAGTATTGGAGCCAATCGAGCGGAAGGTGGGAGCTTCAAGCCGAGAAACCTGCTGTCGGAGATGTAGCAGACGATGCTAGTAGTTAGGTGTTTAAAAAAATGCTATTAATACTGAAATGCCCAATTACGTTCCCAACACGCGGATTATTAGCGATACAAAACCAACCGGTCGCTCAAAATTTCAATTCTATCATAGAGCCCTAAATAGCTCATACCAAGCAAACTTTTTACCATTTCACCCCCGTTTATGGATGCAGAAACAGCGCGATCGAGGTAAGATCCGAGGCGGACTTCGGCTAGGCGAGTGTAAGCTATCGGTACTGTGCCATTTGCAGTATTGGCACTGCCTAGGAACGGCAAATTTTCGACTTTAATTCCAACCTTCTCAGCATCCTCACGTGTGAGCACTAGATCGCTGGCCCCTGTATCAACAAGAAAGTTGATATCAACACCATTGATTTTAGCTTTTACATAATAATGTCCGTCGCGTGCTCGAGGTATACTGATTTCGCCGTCATTTCTTGTAATTTGAGTAGAGTAGTCGTGGCTTATATCATTCCATAAACCATATATTGCCATACCCCCCATGAAGATCATTCCCCAAACTAGAGCCATTTGAAGTGTTTTTCCGATCGAGGGCCTATTGCTTGCGACCCACCAGCCGCCCACCGCTAATAAGAGAAGGGTCAGATATCCAAAACTAGCAACTAGATCGCCCATAGTAGATCTCCTTAAACTTTGAGGTGGGAGCATATTAATTGATAGCAATACCAAAATTGGTAAGGCCATTCAAAATGAATTGAACCGCGAGTGCTGCCAAGAGCATACCAAAAAGCCTGCTCACCACTAAAATACCTGTTTTACCAAGGCCACGCTCTATTACCCCTGCCATCATAAATAGGGCTACGACTGCCAAAATAACTACAAACATTGCTCCAAAAACGCCCACAAATTGCCAACTATTTTCACGCGCGTCATTAGTGAGTAAAATAATTGACGCAATAGCACCAGGGCCGGCGATCAAAGGAATTCCTAGAGGGAAAACTGATGGGTCTCGGTCATCGTCTTCGCGCTTATCACTGCGCCGTTTGCCGCGCAGTTCGAACAGCATTTCTAGAGCTGTCAGAAATAGCAAAGCTCCACCAGCTATTTGGAAGGCTGGCATTGAAATGCCAGCAAAGCCTAAAACAGAATCTCCCAATAGGCCAAATAAAGACAAGATCACAAAGGCTATTACACAGGCCCGCAGGGCGATAGCTTTGCGCTTTTGCGGTGCCATGCCCTGGGTTAATGCTACAAATATAGGGGCCAGGCCGATCGGATCGATAACCACAAATAGTGTAGCAAACGCAGTAAACAATGCCGCATAATCGATAACGCTAACCATTTTCTAGTTTATCCACTGTGTTGCTTGCCGCGAGCCAAAGCTTCTCGGCACGTACAAGAGCAGTCTCCACCTCATGGAACTTTTTCTGCCATACGGCCAGATCAACAACATTATGATCCTCATAGAGCTTAGGATCGGCCAGTTTTTCCTGAAGCTTGGAATGCATAGTTGTGATTTTTTCAATGCGCTCTTCACTACGCCGTACTTCGTTACGCGCTGCTATAAGGTGCTCACGACCAAATTTTTTAATCTTTGGCTTTTCTGACGATTTTTTCTGGGCGGGCCCGCCCAATAGAAAGGCCCGGTAGGCGGCCAAATCTTGTTCAAAAGGGGTAACGCGGCCATCGGAAACTAACCAAAGGCGATCAGCAACTAAGGAAAGTAGGTGCATGTCGTGGCTGACCAAGATAACAGCGCCCGAATATGTAGTTAAAGCTTGAACTAGGGCTTCACGACTTTCAATATCAAGGTGGTTTGTTGGTTCATCCAGTAAAAGTAGGCTTGGCGATGTGGCAAGGTGGCGAGTAAAAGTGATAACCGGGCTTTTTGACCACCTGATAAAAGTTCAACTACTGTATCCACTTGATCTGGACCAAGACCAAAACCTGCCAGCATGGCACGTAAACGGGCAGGGCTGTGATCAGGACGTTCCGATTGTAAGTGTTGCAGTGGGGTCTCGTTAAGATGTAGCTCATCCACTTGATGCTGCGCAAAATATCCAATGCGCAGCTTGTTATGGGTTACGAGTCGCCCTGAGGAGGTTTTTAGCCGGTCTGATATTAATTTGGATAGGGTTGATTTTCCCTCACCGTTTTTCCCCAAAAGAGCTATGCGGTCGTCTTGGTCGATGCGCAGTTCCAGTTGGGACAGAATATCTGGCCCACCGTAGCCAACGGCGCCGTTTTCAATTGCCACGATGGGTGGTGAAAGCTCTTCAGGCTGTGGGAAGGTAAATACGCGCTTAGCCACCTCCTCAGGCGGCGTAATCAGCTCCATACGTTCAAGAGCCTTTACCCGCGACTGAGCCTGTTTGGCTTTGGAGGCTTTGGCTTTGAAGCGATCAACAAAGCTTTGTAAATGATCTCGCTGAGCTGTCTGTTTTTTAGCAGCTGCAGCCTGTACTGCGCGCTTGGCAGCGCGTGTTTTAGCGAACGTGTCATAGTTGCCTTGGTAAAAGGTTAGCTGCTTATTTTCCAGATGTAGGATCCCACCCACGGCGCGATTTAGAAGATCACGGTCATGGCTAATTACCACAACCGTGTGCGGATATCTTGCGAGGAAGGATTCCAGCCAAATAGTACCCTCCAAATCGAGATAGTTGGTAGGCTCATCCAACAGCAGAATATCTGGCGCAGAGAATAACACGGCTGCCAAAGCAACCCGCATCCGCCAACCGCCTGAAAAATCTGCGCAGGGGCGCTTTTGAGCAGAATCGTCAAAGCCAAGCCCTTTTAGTATCGCTGAGGCGCGGCCTTCAGCAGACCAGGCATCTATATCCGCAAGACGGGTTTGCACTTCAGCAATTCTATTAGGATCTTGGCTGGTGTCTGCTAAAAGGTTTGCCCGCTCGATGTCGGCTGCGAGTACTGTTTCCAGCAAAGACAGGTCAGTTGCAGGTGCTTCCTGAGCTACACCTCCAATTTTTGCACGACGCGGCAGTTCAATCTCGCCACCCTCTAAGGCCAACTCACCTCTGATAATGCGAAAAAGTGTGGTTTTTCCGGTTCCGTTAGGACCTACAAAGCCAACTTTATGGCCGGTTGGTATAGTGGCGCTGGCGTTTTCAAACAAACGACGACCGTCGATGGCATAGGTGATATCTTGGATTTTTAACATGCCGCACCCATGGCCTAGCTTTAGCCGCGCGTCAATCATACCTTTTCATCGCGCTTGTGCCATGCTACCGCGCGGCCAGACAATCATTCATGATAACCTAATACATAAAAGGACTACCAAAATGGCTTTGGAACGCACATTCTCAATTATCAAACCAGATGCAACCAAACGGAACCTCACCGGCAAGATTAATGCTAAATTTGAAGATGCTGGGCTACGTATCGTTGCGCAAAAGCGAATTCATTTGACCATGGAACAAGCAGGCGAATTTTATGCTGTCCACAAAGAACGTCCATTTTATAATGAATTGTGTGAATTTATGGCCTCTGCTCCAATTATAGCTCAGGTTTTGGAAGGTGAAGGTGCCATCGCAAAAAATCGCGAAGTGATGGGAGCGACGAACCCGTCTGATGCAGCAGCCGGTACTATCCGCGCTGACTTTGCAGAATCGATGGGTGAAAATTCAGTACATGGCTCTGACGCCCCAGAAACAGCAGCATTAGAAATTGCATATTTCTTTTCTGGCCTAGAACTGGTGGGTTAAGCGTCATAAAAATTTTGATAGGGGGCTGTATTATGTGAGGAGTACAGCCCTTTTTTGTTTTAGCTTTTTGTGCCCGTACTATCCCATTCAAGGCATTTTCAATCTCCTGATCATTTAGGGATGTGCAATCTTTGGCGATGACGTCAAACTTTATCCAGAAAGTGGCCTTCTCATCTCCTTTACAGTCATTACCGGGACTGGCTTGTAGTGCCATTTCCAAGACGTAACAGCTGATGACATGGGGCGGAGTACCTGCATGTAATTAGAGTTGATCAGCTGTATTTGAGCCTAGCTCCCGCAGTGCTTCGGCCGTTGAAGTACCGGCAGCATTTAACTAAGTTTGCAAAAGCAGAGCCCAGATTTTGTATAGCAAAGATAGGGGGTATAAAATGACTTATTAAGTAACAAAATAATGCGTGTATAACCTAATTTGGACTAAAACTACGGTTTGGAGCAATGCGTAGCTTCATAGCTAAATACTTGGGCTACATAAAGGTTTTATCTCACGCTATATTTATGGCGCTCAAGAGGGCGATGGGGCGTCTGCATCTCGTTGCGCTATCCAGTCGTGGGCAGGATCGTTTTTAAATCGCCATTTGCGTAAGGGGCCTGCCATCACGTTGAGGTAATAGAGATCATAACCATAAGGTGCTGCACACGGGTGGTGGCCTTTGGGCACTAAGACTACGTCCCCATCCGCAACTGACATGGTTTCATCCAAGGATCCATCTTCGGTATAGACGCGTTGGACCGCGAACCCTTGGGAGGGGTTCAGGCGGTGGTAGTAGGTCTCTTCCAGGTAGGTCATGTCTGGGTAGTTGTCTTCATCATGGCGATGACTGGGGTAGCTGGACCAATTGCCCGCTGGCGTAAAAACCTCGGTAACCAGCAGGCTGTCGGCCACGTCGCGGTCTTCCATGGCAATATTGTTTATAAAACGGGTGTTTTGTCCTTTGCCGCGTTGGGTGAGCGTGATGCCTTCTGGCCCCAAGCGTTGCGCGCTGTGGCTACCTTTACTAGGCGCTGTGCAAACTGCCAAGGTGCAGGCTGTAGTGGCTGTGGCCTCCCATATCTTACCATTGGGCACATAAAGGCAATGTGGTGCCAGGCGCTCAAACACCGACATGCGTTCACCCATTTCTCCAAAATCTTGGCCTGCCGCAGTGACCATCGCTTTGCCCTCGACCAAAACCAATATGACCTCTAGGTCATCTGTGGGTTCCTTCACTGTCTCGCCAGCCTGCAGTTTATAAAGGCCGAACCCTACATATCCCCAGTTGGCACTCTCTGTAGTTATATTGTGGCATTTACTCGATGTGTTAGTGGGTTTTCTCAAAAGATTGGCCATTGCGGTTCCTTTTAAAGCATCTAAGCTATCTTCGGCGACAGGCGATGCAATTACACAAATATTTATTTTAACAGTCTAACATATTCATAAAAGCTTTTTAAAACTGGGGGCGCTATGTTTCTTTTACGAAATACAATTAGTTGCAGCTATACTATCCGCCCAACAAAAAAATCCTCGGGTAACGCGGCGCAACGTTAGGGAAATATATAAACCAACGTGTGACCCTTTTATCTTAATGGTAGATGTGATTTTTCTTTGTAGAAGCCCCACGTTCTTCGTAAACGGACATTGGCTTTATCTGGTTGGTAGCAGTAAAGCCTCAATTTGAAAAAGGTTATAAATTTATGTCAGTACAAAAAATTGCTTTGCTAGGCACAGGTTTGATGGGGGCGCCGATGGCACAAAACCTTTGCCAAGCCGGCTGGGATACAACTGTCTGGAACCGCACTGCCGCTAAGGCGGAACCGTTAGCTACTTTCGGGGCTAAAATTTCATTAGCAGCCGCCGATGCCGTTGCGAGTGTGGATATTGTAATCTCGATGCTTTCGGATGGTCCAACGGGGAATTTAGTGCAAAAAGATCCCAAATTGCGAGCTGCTCTGAGCCCGGGAACAGTCTGGGTCGAGATGGGCTCGATCAAGCCAGAAGAAGCCCGCGCTGCGGCCGATGATTTGGGGCTGCTGGGGGTGCATTATGTGGATGCTCCGGTGTCTGGAGGTACTAAAGGTGCCGAAGAGGCAAACCTTGCTATCATGGCAGGTGGTGCAGCGGAGGATTTTGCAACCGTCAGGTTTGCAATGGGTGCCATGGGAACGCCTGTACATGTGGGCCCCGTGGGGGCGGGTCAATTGGCTAAATTAGCAAATCAAGCCATTGTGGCAATCACAATCGCGGCTGTCGCCGAGGCCATGTTGATGCTGCAAAAAGGTGGGGCGGACCCGGCCGCAGTGCGGGCGGCTTTGAAGGGTGGCTTCGCCGATAGTATTATATTGCAGCAGCATGGCGCGCGTATGACAGACGGTAATTTCATCCCGGGTGGGTTGAGTGAATTGCAGTTAAAGGATCTTGAAAATGCACTGGCAGAAGCCGAAAGTTTTGGGATTACATTGCCAACTTTGGTCAATACCCGTGACCGGTTTCGAAGATTAGTGAATGACTTAGGCGGCGCAAAACTTGATCACTCAGCTCTTTACCTGGAACTATGCGATCAAAACGGGCTTGATGTTTTATAAAGCCATTTGAAATAACTTTTTAATAGAACTGATAATTAAACTATTGGGTAAATAGGCCCAAGGGTGTGGCCTCCTTTACAGGGAGATTTATGCAATATGGCTCATATGGCGGTGCCATATCTACACGGTTTGACTCCGCCCAGTAATTTTGAGTTTGTAGTCTTCAATAGCATACTTGATTCGATATTGGTACCAGCCCTATTTTTTGTGATTTAAAAAAATTATAATCAGGTAGCGTAACACATTATGAATATATTCATTTTTAAGAAAAATATCTTTTAAATTTTTTAAATATCATGTGCAGCTTGCATAATAAATATTTCCACTTACCCTCGAGTCAACGTTTATAAAAGGGCATGGCTTATCTTTGCCCTGTCACAATAATGCTGAGGCATAGTATTTGGATTTTAAAGATAACCGCACCATCGCAGCCACTCCTGAAAAAGTTTGGGAGTGTTTGCTTGACCCAAGCGTTTTAAAAGAATGTGTGCCAGGGTGTCAAAGCCTCACCGGCAATGTCGATGAAGGGTTTGAGGCGACAGTTGTGCAACGGGTGGGGCCAGTAAAGGCTACATTTAAAGGTGTTGTTCAACTGAGTGACCTTAACGCTCCGCAGAGCCTGCGTATAAGTGGCAAAGGCGAGGGCGGAGTTGCCGGTTTTGCCCGAGGCGGCGCAGATGTCACTTTGATTGCTGATGGTGCTGGCACAAAAATAAGCTACGCTGTAACGGCCCAAATCGGTGGGAAATTGGCTCAATTGGGTTCCCGAATTATTGACAGCTTTGTCAGTAAAATGGCTGATCAGTTTTTCGAAACCTTTCAAACTCAGGTGGAGGGGTCCAATGTACCAGTTAACAAAGAACTGGTACAAAAAAGTAGCCTTTGGCAAAGATTATTAAGGATGTTTAAAATAATAATTTGATAACTAACTCAGCAAAAAAAATAGCTAGGGAGATAAAGAATGAAAATTGCGATGACTGTGAACGGGAAGTCTGTGTCCCGTGACGTGACAGATAATACTTTGCTTGTCGAATACATCAGAGACCATCTTCGTTTAACGGGTACTCATGTGGGCTGTGATACCAGCCAATGTGGCGCCTGCGTGGTCCACGTTGACGGCCAAGCTATGAAATCCTGCACGATGCTAGCGGCAAGCGCTGAGGGTGCCGCCATCACCACTGTTGAGGGGCTGGCAAAATCAAAAGACGACCTGCACCCCATGCAGGTGGCATTTAAAGAAAACCACGGCTTGCAATGCGGATTTTGTACTCCTGGCATGATTATGACCGCCACAGATATGGTGACACGTTATCAATCTCAGGGCAAAGAGCTCACAGAAGACGCTATCCGCCATGAGCTGGAAGGCAATATTTGCCGCTGCACTGGCTACCATAATATTGTGAAATCCATCGCGGACGGCGCGTCCAAGATGACAACTGTATAGGGGGAATGATCATGTCCGAAGGAATTGGAGCCCGCGTCTTACGTAAAGAAGACAAAAGATTCATAACTGGCAAAGGCCGCTATACAGACGATATAGTTGAGGATAACCAGGCCTACGCCGCGTTTGTACGCAGCCCGCATGCCCATGCGCGTATCGTGTCGATCGACACCACTGCGGCCATGAAAATGGAAGGTGTTGAAACAGTTCTCATGGGCCCAGAATTGGTTGCCGATGGCATTGGCAATATTATTTGTGGCTGGGGTGTAACTTCAAAAGATGGTAGCCCAATGAATATGGGCGCATGGTCGGCTTTGGCTACTGAAAAAGTGCGCTATGTTGGAGATGCCGTGGCCATAGTTGTGGCCGATACAAAGTCACTGGCTAAATTGGCCGCGGAATCTGTGGTCGTCACATATGAAGAGCTGCCGGTAGTCGTTGGATCCGTTGAGGCTCTTGAGAAAGGTGCGCCGCAGCTGCATGACAATGCTCCCGGCAACCTGATTTTTGATTGGGAAATAGGTGATTTGGCCCCAACCGACGCTGCTTTAGCTGCGGCGGCGCATGTGACGGAACTGGATATTACCAACAACCGCTTGGCGCCTAATCCGATGGAACCAAGGTCGGCCATTGCCACGTTCAACGAGGCTGAAGATCACTACACGCTTTATACGACCAGTCAAAACCCCCACGTGGCGCGGTTGGTATTATCAGCATTTTATAATGTTGCGCCTGAGCATAAATTACGCGTGATCGCACCTGATGTTGGTGGTGGATTTGGGTCTAAAATCTATATTTATCCAGAAGAAATTGCCTGCCTGTGGGCGGCGATGAAATCCGGGCGCTCCATCAAGTGGACGTCAGATCGCACTGAAGCTTTCCTAACCGATGCCCATGGCCGGGACCATGTCTCTAAGGCAAAAATCGGTTTTGACAAAGACGGCATGATCGTGGGTTTGAAGGTTGAAACCAAGGCCAATCTTGGCGCTTATATGTCCCTGTTCAGCTCGGCAGTCCCAACTTACCTCTACGCCACTCTACTCTCGGGACAATATAATATTGCCAATATTTACTGCAATGTGCAGGCGGTCTATACTAACACCGTACCGGTTGATGCTTATCGCGGCGCGGGGCGGCCAGAGGCTTGCTATGTGATTGAGCGCATTATGGAAACGGCGGCGCGTGAAATGGGCGTTGATCCATCTGAGTTACGCGCCAAAAACTTTGTAACGTCTTTCCCGCATCAAACGCCAGTAATTATGGCCTATGACAGCGGTGATTTTGCGGCCAACCAAAAACAGGCGCAGGATGCTGCCGATGTGGCGGGATTTGCGGTTCGCAAGTCAGAAGCGGCAACGCGAGGCAAGCTACGCGGCTTGGGGTATTCAAATTATATCGAAGCCTGTGGCATCGCACCCTCAGCGGCTGTTGGCAGCTTGGGCGCAGGTGTAGGACTGTGGGAGAGTGCTGAAGTTCGCGTCAATCCTGTCGGCACAATTGAGATACTCACGGGGTCTCACAGCCATGGCCAGGGCCATGAAACCACATTTGCACAGATTGTAGCTGAACGTTTTGACCTTCCAACAGAGAATATCCAAATTGTGCACGGTGATACAGACAAAGTACAATTTGGTATGGGCACCTATGGGTCCCGTTCTGGTGCAGTGGGTATGTCCGCCATAGTGAAAGCTATGGACAAGGTGGAGGCAAAGGTCAAAAAGATCGCCGCACATGTTTTGGAAGCGGGCGAAGATGACATCGTGATTGAAGGCGGCGCTGTGAAAGTTGCTGGAACGGACAAACAGATGCTTTGGCATGAAGTTGGACTTGCCGCCTATACCGCGCACAACATTCCTGAAGGGATGGAACCGGGCCTCAAGGAAAGTGCGTTCTACGATCCAACTAATTTCACCTTCCCAGCTGGATGTTACATCTGTGAGGTTGAAGTGGATCCAGAGACCGGCGTCACTGAGGTTGTTCAATTTGTTGCGTCTGATGACTTTGGAACGATCATAAACCCGATGATTGTGGAAGGCCAGGTGCATGGCGGGATTGCGCAGGGCATTGGCCAGGCGATGTTTGAAAATGTGGTCTATGATGATGCTGGACAACAATTGTCTGCCAGCTACATGGACTACACCATGCCACGGGCAGACGATTTGCCAAATTACTCTGTGCATCACTCCTCCACCACATGTCCCGGCAATCCGCTCGGGATGAAGGGGTGTGGCGAAGCCGGAGCTATTGGATCACCGCCCGCGGTGATTAATGCGATCACAGATGCCATTGGCAACAATAACCTTTCTATGCCTGCCACCCCCGCTGCGGTTTGGACCGCATTGCAGGATGTCAGCATAAAATTAGCAGCTGAATAAGGAGTTTGGACGATGTATGAGACCAATTTTCATAAAGCTTCCACGGCGCAAGACGCGGCAGCACTATTAGCCAAATCAGACGATGGAAAAATATTGGCCGGGGGGCAGACTTTGATCCCCACAATGAAGCAAAGGCTGGCCGCGCCGTCAGATTTGATCGATCTGAGCCAAGTATCTGCGCTGCGCGGCATTACCATTACCAAGCGCAAAAAGATGGGCATCATGAAAGCCGAAGGCGGCGAGACAATCACCATTGGCGCCATGACTACCCATTCGGAAGTGGCGGGTGACGCGGAGTTGGTTAAGGTTTGCCCAGTGATCTGCCAATTAGCGGGCAATATTGGTGATCCCGCCGTACGTCATCGCGGCACCATCGGTGGATCTGTCGCCAATAACGACCCCGCTGCGGATTATCCTGCAGCCTTGCTGGCTCTGGGTGCTACAATCCACACCAACGCCCGTGAGATTGCCGCCGCTGACTACTTTAAGGGCATGTTTGCAACTGCATTGACGGATGATGAGATCATCACAGCGGTAAGCTTTCAGGCCCCGGCCGTGGCTGGTTATGGTAAATTCCCTAACCCAGCGTCGCGCTATGCCATGGCCGGCGTGTTTGTAGCCAAATCTGTTGAAGGTGACGTACGCGTTGCAGTTACTGGGGCGGGCGATAATGGCGTCTATCGCCACGCGGGACTTGAGGCTGCTCTGTCTGCAGATTGGTCTGCTGCTTCGGTGGAGGCGGTCGAGGTCTCTGCGGATGGGCTCATGTCTGACCTGCACGGAAATGCGGCTTACCGGGCTAATTTGATCAAGGTTATGACCAAACGCGCTTTGGCATAACCCGCTGATTAACGTCTTGCACCAGCTCCAAAATTTGGGGCTGGTGTTGCCTGTTTAGGGATAAATATCGTGCAAAATCTGCCTAAATCAATTGACGAGACCTCTGCTATGCTGGCTTCAGAGGGCTATGTAGCGGATCGTTCCCTGGCCACACTGACCTATCTGTCCCTGACGCTTAATCGCCCTATTTTTTTAGAAGGTGAGGCTGGCGTTGGCAAAACTGAACTGGCCAAAGTGATAGCTGAAGGGCTGGGTCGAGATCTTATACGATTGCAATGCTACGAAGGGTTGGACACGGCGACCTCAGTTTATGAATGGAATTTTGCCGCACAGATGCTGGCCATGCGCGACGGAGCAGGCGAAGAGGATATCTATGCCGAAAAATATCTGATCAAGCGCGCCTTATTACAAGCGGTCGAACCACATGCCTCCGGCCCTCCGGTCTTGCTTATTGACGAGATCGACCGCACAGATGCGCCGTTTGAGGCATTCCTGTTGGAAGCATTGTCGGATTTTCAAGTTACCGTACCTGAGCTGGGTGTGATAAAAGCCCAAGATCCGCCAATTGTTATTCTGACCTCCAACCGAACCCGGGAAGTACATGACGCCCTGAAACGCCGCTGCTTATATCATTGGGTGGATTTTCCAGATTTTGACCGTGAGATGGAGATCCTGACTGCTCGCGTGCCAGAGGCCAAACTGGCCCTGAGCCTTGAGGTTGTGGCTTTCATCCAAAAGCTGCGCAAAGAAGATATGTTTAAACGCCCCGGGTTAGCAGAAACTCTTGATTGGGCCAAATGCCTTGTGGCGTTGGATGTTGTGGCGCTGTCACCGGATGTGATCACCGACACAATCGGTGCGGTACTTAAATATCAAGATGACATCGCCAAGATCACTGGCGGAGCCGCTGCGCGTATTTTGGAGCAAATTAAACAGGACATGCAGGAGCTTCAATGACATCAACCGCCGGAACGCTGCCGGATAATATTGTCTATTTCGCCCGCGCTTTAAGGCGGGCTGGGGTGCCAGTGGGCACGGCGCAAATACTCGAGGCCCTGCGCGCGGTGCAAGCGGTCGGGTTCACCAACCGCATTGACTTTCACACTACCTTGCGCGCAATGATTGTGACCCGCGCAGAGTATCTGCTGGTATTTGATCAGGTTTTTTCGATGTTCTGGCGCGATCCTGAGTTTTTGGAGAATATGATCACTAATCTTTTGCCCGTTATAACAGTCCCGCCGCTTGATCGTCCATTGAAGCCGGCGCAAAGCCGGGCTGCTGAAGCCATGGCGGACGGGGGCGGCAAGCCACGCCAAATGCCACAACAAGAACAATTGGACATCGACGCACAGTTTTCTCATTCTAATGTGGAAAAATTAACCCAGAAAGATTTTGACGACAT
This sequence comes from Alphaproteobacteria bacterium UBA4588, assembly GCA_905182195.1. GTDB lineage: Bacteria > Pseudomonadota > Alphaproteobacteria > Rhodobacterales > Rhodobacteraceae > Planktomarina. The sequence continues at coordinate 142,132 of CAJJAW010000003.1, read as the reverse complement.
GACTGCGGCAGAGATCCGCGTAGCTGAAACTGCAATCCGTACAATGTGGCTGAATTTGCCCAATGTTCTTGGGCGACGGTATGGGCTGGCGCCCAACGCTGTTCAAATTGACCGCCGTAAAGCCCTGCAAAGCGCGCGGCGGAGCGGCGGTGAACTGATACACCTGCCCAAGCGCCGCGCCAAACCGCGAAGGCTCAATTTTGTGGTGCTCAGTGATATCTCAGGGTCTATGACCAATTATAGCCGGATGATGATGCATTTTGTTCATTCTATGGCGCAGGCGCAGGGTCAGTCTTGGGCAGCTGTGCACGGTTTTACCTTTGGGACGCGGCTGCACAACATCTCCCCCTTGCTGACCATCAAAGACCCTGACGCGGCTCTACGGGCCATTGGAAGTCATGTATGTGATTGGGAAGGGGGGACGCGGATTGCGAGTAGTCTAGGAGATTTCAACAGGCATTGGGCCCGGCGGGTGCTCTCAACCCCTTCGGTGGTACTGCTTATTACCGATGGATTAGAGCGTGAAGGCATTGACCAGCTGGAGGCTGAAATGGCGCGGCTGGCCTTGCAAACCCGTGAGCTGATTTGGCTTAACCCGCTGCTGCGATGGAACCAGTTTTCCCCGCAAGCGGCCGGCATTCGTACCATGCTGCCGCATGTGTCGAGCTTCGTGGCCTGTCATAATCTGGACAGCCTGCAAGAATTGTCAGATGGTTTGAGAAATGGTTTGCGCGCGGATCACAAAAACAGATTGATGGGACTGCTAAAATGAACGTATCTCAGCATATGGGCGGTCTTGCGGCGGCTTACACCGAGAGGGGCATAGGGTAGCTCTAGCAACTGTGCTGGGCACATGGGGCTCGTCGCCGCGCCCTGTGGGTGCGCAATTGGTGGTCTGCGAGGATGGATCTTTTCATGGCTCGGTTTCAGGAGGCTGCGTGGAGGGGGCTGTGGTGCTGGAGGCTTTAGAGGTCTTGCTGGATGGCAAGTGCAAACTGCTTGAATACGGTGTGGCTGATGCGGATGCCTTCGCGGTGGGATTAGCCTGCGGTGGCACCATAAAGATCATGGTCGAGCCCGTAGGCTTTGGGCAGGGAATTGCGGTAGCGACACTGGACGCATTGGCCCAAGCCGAGGCCTCTCGACAAGCCTTGGGCCTGCAGATTAACTTGGAGACTTGGGAGCATGCCGTTATCACGCCGCAAACCCACTCTGAGAGTTTTGGAGGCCTGGGCGGTGTTGTGGGAAATATCTATAGCCATATTCAAAACCCTCCCCTGCGCTTGGTGTTGATTGGTGCGGTGCATATTGCACAGTTCCTGGCGCCTATGGCGCAAATGGCCGGCTATCACGTGACCATCGTCGACCCACGCGAATCCTTTGCCAGCCCTCAGAGGTTTCCGGACCACGAGCTGATTATAGATTGGCCAGAGGACGCATTGGCAGGCCTCACTATCGACGACCGCACAGCCATGGTGACATTGACCCATGATGCGAAAATGGACACGCCATCGCTGAGAGCTATTTTGGAGACTGATGCATTTTATGTGGGGGCTTTGGGCTCGACCCGAACTCATGCAAAACGACGCTTATCGATGATGGAGTTAGGCGTAAGTGCTAAACAATTTGACCGTATTCAGGGGCCTGTAGGATTACCCATTGGCAGCAAGTCCCCGGCTGAGATTGCTTTGTCAATTCTGGCGGAAATCACTCAGTGTTTGAGGATGAAATCCCCATGAGTAAGCTGTTTTCAGATCGGAACCGCCCCATCCATATGGGCCGCTTTCCTACCGAGCGGCTAATGCGCAGCGAGCAGTACCCGGATCTCTCGACCCTCGCCCCTTGGCCGATGTTGGATTTCCAGCGTCCTGCTGGGAGCGCCAGTATTGTGCCTGCGATGGCGGAATTTCAAGCCATGATGGATGCGGTGCGCGATGGCAGTGCACACCCGGTGATTTCGGACATTCCAGCAGATTTGCAAGAACGGTCCAATCACCTAAAGGCATTTGCCTATTTCAACGATATAGCAATTGTGGGAATTACGGAGTTGGTTGCTGATGACCATCTGGCAAGTGCGCGCCTTAATCCTGAAGTGGCTCGTCTGGCCCATGCTTTGAGTACAAGACAGACCAAAACCTTGGCTGCGGGCATTGATATGATTATGGCCGATCTCAAGGAAAGCATGGCTACAAAGCCCATGCCTATCACCCAGCATACCGGGGCTTTGGTGTTTTTGGTGGACTACCGCCGCGACCCTGGGCCTGATGAGGTTGGCTGTGACTGGGTGCAAGATGCGCAGGCCGAACGCGCTGCGGTTTTGAGCACAGAAACCGCAACCGTACTGGCCAATTATCTTCGGGTATTGGGGTTCAGTGCCCGGGCGCATTCGGCCACCACTAGTGATGTCGAGCTGTCCCGGTTGGCGGTAAAAGCGGGCTTAGCACAGGTTGAGGGAGATGAAATCACTCATCCTTGGCTGGGCAACCGCTTTGGCTTGGCCGCTGTGACGACAGATATGCCCTTGGCCTATGATCAGCCCTTAGTGGCGACACAGCCCAAATTGGCTCTGAAGTCCCTCGATTGGATCATGGGACGGCATGGTGGTGCCAGCCGTGGCAATCACGACCCCTATGCGGGGCGTGATTATGTCAGTGGGGCGCATCCATTTGAGACGCTCAAACGGGTGGAGACACCCACTACTTATATGGATGAGCCGAATATTGCGCGGGTGCCTAAACGAACCGATATGTTTGCGCGAGCGCAGTTTGGCGATATGGGTCCGCAGGTACAAAAAGGCGCAACGGGAGGCCATTATGTCCGCAAAGCTGCGCCCAGCAGTGCGCAACGGCGGCTTTTGGGGGCCTTTGTGCTGTTGCAGGACGGTGATCCGGCCCAAGAGGTCCAACAAATTCCCCCTGAGCTTGCGGCCAAAAACATAAAAGGGACCAGTTACTTTTTGGGCATTGACGCCACCGGTCTGTCGCGCTGCCCGGAGTGGAGCTGGTATTCCCATGATGCCCGCGGCACGCCAATCATTCCGCCGCATGACCATGCGGTCAGCATGATTGTCGATCAAGGGTTCGAGACCATGGAGGGGGCTTCGGGTGATGATTGGATCAGCGTGGCGCAATCCATGCGAGCCTATCTACGTTTTTCGTTGCTCGGGGGCATTTTGGCCCAACATATTCGCAATATGGGCTATTCGGCCAAGGCCCATACGGTGATGGATGGCGAGGTGCTGCAACCACCGTTGCTGCTGCTGTCGGGGCTGGGGGAGGTTAGCCGAATTGGTGAGGTGATTTTAAACCCGTTTCTGGGCCCACGATTGAAATCAGGTGCAGTTACCACCTCACTGCCCATGGCCCATGACAAACCTATTGATTTTGGCCTACAAAAATTCTGTGACAGCTGCAACAAATGCGCGCGCGAATGCCCGTCTGGGGCGATCACCGCCGGACCAAAATTGATGTTTAATGGCTATGAAATTTGGAAGTCTGACAGTCAAAAATGTGCGACCTACCGGATCAACACCCCCGGTGGGGCGATGTGTGGGCGCTGCATGAAAACTTGCCCTTGGAACCTTGAGGGGTTGTTTTCGGAAGCGCCGTTCCGCTGGGCCGCGATGAATGTGCCGCAGATGGCGTCTGTTTTGGCTAAGCTCGATGATGTGGCCGGCCACGGTGAGTTGAACCCTGTAAAAAAATGGTGGTGGGATCTGGAACTGACCGATGATGGGGCCTATGCGCCCAGCCCTCATGTGGCGAATGCGCGGGCGCTACAAAAGGATCTGGATCTTAAGTACGCCGATCAAACCTTGGCGGTTTATCCTGCGCCCTTGGCGCCACACCCCTATCCCTATCCAGCCCCAATGGACCGTGAAGCTGGCATTGAGGCCTATCAAGCCATGATTACCGCAGAGGCCTATCAGGCTAAATCCGCCTCTGGCGCGCGCGATCACTTGCATCTATACCACAGCGACCAGTTAGCGCCAGTTATTCAGGTGACTGTGGATCAGGTGACAGACTGCGCAGGCGGTGTGAAAAAATATAGATTAGTGGCCGCTGATGGCGCGGATCTGCCAGTTTGGACCGCAGGGGCGCATTTGGATATTGTTGTGGCGCCGGAATTTTTGCGACAATATTCAATGTGTGGGAATCCTTTGGATCGTAGCTGCTATGAAATTGCGGTGTTGATCGAGCCTGACGGCCGTGGCGGCTCTAAGCTGATGCAACGTATTTTTGAGCAAGGCCGGCGGGTGTTTGTCTCCAAACCTATCAACCATTTTCATCTTGCGCCCTCGGCCAACCTGTCGTTGCTCTTTGGCGGCGGGATTGGTGTCACACCGATGATTGCCTTTGCCCATGAGTTGGATCATGCAGGGCGTGAGTTTAAGCTGATGTATTCTGCCAGTACGCTGGCCTTAGCCGCGTTTGACGGTGATTTTGCAACGCAGCCTTGGGCCGCAAAAACCAGCACGCATTATTCCGATCAAGGCAGCCGTTTAGATATTGCATCTGTGGTTCCGCCCTATGCGCCGGACATTCATATCTATGTCTGCGGACCGGATGCCTATATGAGCGCAATTTTGGATCATGCCCGTGCCCTAGGGTATCCTGATGCGGCAATGCATGCGGAGTTCTTCACCTTGCCTGATATGCCTGATTGGGTCAATCTGCCGTTTGAGATTGAGCGCAGCAATGGTCAAAGACTTACTGTGAGAGCTGATCAGTCGGCAAGTGATGCCTTGATCGCGGCGGGGATCCCTGTGGATGTGAAGTGTTCGGATGGTCTGTGCGGTGTGTGTAAATGCACGGTGACCTCAGGCAAGGTGGAGCATCGAGATTTTGTTCTCTCCGCGGCGCAACGTGAAACCACCATCATCCTATGCCAAAGCCGGGCACTGCAGGCGAATGGGGTTTTAAAATTGGATATCTAGCGCTCTAGGCGTTGGCTAAGACTTCAAGGCCACTCAATCCCTCACAGCCTGCCATGCCGCACAGTCGGGTCAATTCGACCTGAATACGGGCCTTGCGTGCGGGAGAAAGGCGTGTTGCGTCTTCCGGCCATATGCCTAAAATGCCTACTGTTCTCTCTAGTTTATTTGTTTTGACCTCAATGCGGCTAATAAATGGGTCGCCTTCCAACATCGGGAAGACATAGTAGCCGTAGACGCGCTTGGCTGCGGGAACAAATATCTCAATCCTGTACGAAAACCCAAAGAGCTCCTGCGTGCGCTGCCTGTTGCACAGAGCTGGACCGAAGGGGCTTAGGATGCGCACTCTTTGGGAGTATGGCAGCGGAGTTTGCAATGTCTCCCAATCCTGCTCAAATATAACCCTTGTGCGAGACGTGCCGTCTGCGGCCTCAACATGGATCCAACGGATTTCCCCGTCAGCCTGCTTTGGGTCCAACCAGCGCATCACATCTAAAATCGTCACAAAATCATAAAATTTGGCGATTTCTTTTTTGGTGGCAAAGCCCATGGCCTGAAGGGCCGAGCGGCAGGCCCAATCGGTGCTGTCATCTGGGGAGGGATGTTGGTGCAAATAGGCGTTGGGGATCACGTTTTCGACCAAATCGTAAATCTTGCGAAAACCTTCGCGGCGAGTGACGGCAATGCGGCCGGTGCGCCATAGATATTCCAGTGCGGTTTTGGATGGATGCCAGTCCCACCAACCGCCATTGCCGCGTTTTTCCTGCGCACCAACATCGCCTGACCCAACCGGGCCTTAGCTGGCAATTTGATCCAATACCGTTTGGCTTTGCGGTAAAAAATCGCCCTGGTGCCAAGATTTCCAGCGCTCTTGTAACAATGCCGCGTCGCGAATAAATTTATGCTGCCAGTGGGGGAAGGCCACTATTGGCAGGATCGAGGCGTCATGCGTCCAGGCTTCAAAGGCGCTGCGGTCCATATCCACCATCTTGCGCAAATCAGTGGGGCGGTAGGATTGTTGCCGCGACCATAGGATTAGATCATGGGCCCGCGCCATTGTGTTGATACTGTCGACTTGCACAAAGTTGAGTTGGCCCAATACGATTTGGAGCGAGGTACTAAGCGGCGGTATTCGTAGGCGGTTGCGATCTAGGAAATGCTGCCGGGCCAGTTTGTTGGAAAGCAGATCAGTGGATGTCATGTTCATAGAGTTGCAGATACTCCATGCAGCCTACAAGAGCCGCGCGGTCATCTTGCACCAAATGCACCGAAAATTGGTTCATAAACTCCGAAAACCGTCCTTTTGCCGCGAATGCGCTCTGAAATTGGCTGTTGGCATAGTGATCTGCCAGGGCCTGCGCCATGCCGCCAACCAAATAAATGCCTCCCAAGGGCAAATGGGTCAGGGCAAGATTACCGCATATGCAGCCAAACACTTCTAACAATATGGCTATAGATTTGACGGCAATGGGATCGCTGTCCAAATGCGCCATTATATGTTGTGAACTGAGCAGGGGGTCAGATATGTTGTGCTGTGCCAGAAAGGCATAGGTGTGAGCCAATCCGCGGCCAGATAATACCTCCTCCGCAGAAGCAAAGCCAAAGCGGGCTTTCAGATATTGGTGCAATTCGAATATCTCGGTGCTGGGCACGGGGAGGTTCACATGACCCGTTTCACTACCCGGAACGGTGAGTTTTGACCCATCGCCCAAAACTACAGCTGAATTGAACCCAGTACCCATATTGACCACGATGCAGTTGCCACTTTGGGCCGTGCCTTTGAGTACTGTGCGGAACGACTCAGCTGGCAAGTGCGACAGGGCCATACCTTGGGCCTGCATGTCGTTTATAATGGCGCCGTGCTGTGCGCCAGTAGCCGCACAAAGCTGAGTACTCGTCACGGTCCAATCAAGATTTGTCAGATGGCCCTGATCTTTGCTCACAGGGCCCGCCACATCTATGCAAACCGCTGAGGGGCGTGCTTGGGGTGCATGGTTGCGCATGTAATCCTGCAAAATTTCTACGACGCCAGATTGAGCAGCATTGCGATAACGGTGAACGCTGTCGGCCTGCAATACCCCTTCATTGGCTAGCGCCACACGGGTATTGGTGCCGCCCACGTCCGCAACCAAATATTGCATGCCCATATTCTCTATCCAACTCTCTTGATTTTCATGTAGTTACATACTTTATTATGGGCAATTCGTGCAAGGCCGTAGAGCAGGATAGTTTGAAAAAGCCTTGTCATTGAGGAAGATATATCGTTGATTTGAGGTCAACCCTTTTAGGAATATATTATGCCTGCACCAACTAATAGATTGAAAGCCTCGATTTTGGCGGGGGAGATGCAGAGGGGTATTTGGTTAGGGCTAACTAGTCCTGCAGTGGCCGAGATGGCGGGGGCCGCAGGCTTTGATTGGTGCTTAATCGATGGAGAGCACGGTCCCAATGATTTACCACTAATTGAGACGCAACTACGTGCTTTACATGGTCTCCCCGCGAGCGCGATTGTGCGTGTACCTCAAGGTGATGATTGGATTTTAAAACAAGTATTGGATATAGGTGCGCAAAGTATTTTAGTTCCAATGGTCGAAACGGCGCATCAGGCGGAAAAAGTAGTTAAGGCATGCAAATACGCGCCAGAAGGGAATAGGGGGGTCGGCTATGCATTGGCCCGCGCCAGTGGTTACAATGCGATTACAGACTATGCTCAGACAGCTAATAATCAGATCTGTGTGATTTTACAGGTAGAAACGTTGGTTGCGATGCGCAACATTCCTGAAATTGCCAAAGTCTCTGGGGTGGATTGTATTTTCATAGGCCCAGCAGATTTGAGTGCAGATATGGGTCATCTTGGAAGTTTTAACCATCCAGAAGTCTTGGAAGTTATTGCGCAAGGCATGGCTGATATTACTGCTGCGGGTCTGTGTGCAGGTACGATTTGCCTAGCCATAGAGGAGCAAAAGCGTTTTGTAGCGCAGGGTGGTAAGTTTTTGGGGGTGGCGGCTGATGTGGTCACGCTGCAAGCCGCTCTAAAAGCTACTGTCGCCGCAGCGCGCAGTTTATAATTAGATAAGGGCGCAGTGTGAGACTGGGCTCTTATGTTTTTTCAGCTACCCCCGGCGGCGCTTGCGCCCGCCGCGGCCACCGGCATCGTCACCTGGCACTTTGTTGAATTTGATCCACGCACCACCGCTTGGATCATTATCCATCAAAAAATTTGCGGCTCGGATGGCTGCCATCTCCTTGCCAGCTTTTGACAGGGTGGAGCCCATTCCAAATAAGCTTACAAAAGTTTCATCATCCAAATCTTCTGGCAGAATAATACCGGCTGCGGCGATGGCTTCTTTTTTAACTAAAATTTTCTTTTTGTTTACAGGTAACATTACTGGGTTCATGATTGCAGATGTCATACCGGCCACCATGGCCATGGGTAAAAAGGCGTCGTTGATCCCGTGCCGGTTTGGCAAGCCAAACGAGATGTTTGAGGCGCCGCAGGTCGTGTTTACGCCCAGCTCATCTCGCAGGCGACGCACCAAAGCGAAAACTTGTAGGCCAGCTGTGCCCATTGCGCCAACTGGCATTACCAGTGGGTCAACGACAATGTCATGGGCTGGTATGCCAAAATCTGCCGCTCGGTCTACGATCTTTTTAGCTACGGAAAACCGTACGTCGGGATCTTCAGAAATACCTGTATCATCGTTAGAAATAGCCACTACTGGCACATTGTATTTTTTGACCAGCGGCAAGACCAACTCAAGCCGATCTTCTTCGCCCGTCACGGAATTTAATAGGGGACGGCCTTCAGCAGCGGCCAAGCCATTTTCTAAAGCGCCGGGAACCGAGCTGTCGATACAAAGTGGTGTATCAACGATGGCCTGTACTCGCAACACGAGTTCTCGCATCAACGTTGGTTCAACAAAATTATTGTCTGCATAACGGGGATCTTCGGCCATCTTATTGGAGAAGACTGCGCCAGAATTGATGTCCAAGATCGAGGCGCCTGCGGCTGCTTGGGCAATAGCGTCTGCTTCTACCCGAGAGAAATCACCAGCCTCAAGTTCAGCATTTAAAACTTTTCTACCAGTTGGATTTATCCGCTCTCCTATAACGCAGAACGGTTCGTCGAAACCGATGATTGCAGTTTTTGTTTTCGACTCAACAACAGTGCGGGTCATCTTGGAAATCCTTAGGATTGAGAAACAGGAACAGCAGAGGACCCACCATTTTCAATGGTCCATTTGGTATTAGTTTTAATTCCACCAAGAGGGAAGAAATGCACATGAGAAATATTAAATTCTGGTTTTTTGGTTTTATGGGCTGCCAATTCAGCCAGAAACTCGTCTGGTGTAAAGGGTAGGAGCAGTTTGGTTAAATCTTTGGAGCGGCGTTGCAATACCCGCAAAGATGCCCCCACTCCACAGGCGATGGAGAATTTGATCAAGGTTTGCAGCTTTGCAGGACCAGCCACACCAATATGAATTGGTAGTGTGATACCATTGGTGGCCAAAGTATCTGCCCAAGAAATTACTGATTTAGCTTCAAAGCAGAACTGTGTGGCAATAGCCATGTCAGCGTTCGATGTTTCAGAAAAGGCTTGCTTCCAACGCAGCGCTGCGTCGACATTAGTCATCGAGCCATTAGGGTCGATGTCCTTATTGCCCTCGGGATGGCCTGCAACATGCAGTCGCTTAAAGCCCGCGTCACCAAAGGCGTTAGATTCTAATAGCTGCATTGAGCATTCATAATCTCCGTGTGGTTTTGTGACGCCGCCTGCCAACAACAAAGCTTGATCCACTCCTGCCTCACCTTGATACATGGCTATCCAATTACGCAGTGTGGTTTCATCTTTGATGATGCGCGCTGGAAAATGTGGCATCACATCGAAGCCTTCAGCCGCTACCCGTCTGGCTGTTGCTATCATTTCTTGGATAGGTGTTCCTTCTATATGGGCAACATAGACGCGTGTTCCCCTGGGAAGAAGGTCACGTAGGTTCTCAATTTTTGCAGCGGTGCGGGGCATAACCTCGATTGAAAAATCTTTGAGAAAGGTCTCAATCTGTGGATTAATTTCGACACTAGTCGTATCTTTAGATCCAAAATTCAGCAGGGCCATTGGCCTCTCCTTTGAACAATTTTTAAATGGTCAAATAGCCCAGCCATCGTTTGCTATCAGCAGTTTTATTTTTTCTTGGTTGTATTCAGCCTCTATGCGATTGGCTTCAGATTGTGCCACCGCAGATTGCTCTCCGTCCACTGCATAAGCGGGTGCTTTGCGCCATTCGGCCAAATAGGAATCTGTATCTTCCGCTCCAATTTTCATCGCCGCACGATCGATGGCCTGCTCAAAACGTTCTGGTAATTGAGCCTTAGATGCTTTGCGACCTTTGCCGACAATCACTTGGGCTGGGATATCTCGCCAATATACAACAATTACGTCTGCCATTTGATTCCTCATCAGTCTTTCTCTGATTTCTAGGTGCAACTGTTTGCAAACCAGAGTCGATTTTCGACAATTGAATGAGTGCTAGCGACTTTGATGTCATTACAAATATACCTTAGAATTAATAGCTCTGGTTTTTGGAAAATTGGCAATAACTTTATGAACGATTGCATGGGCCCGCAGATGCGCTTAGATTGAACTCAACTCGAAATCTGAAAGGCGCATAATTATGACGCCACAGCGTCCTCGGTCTGCGGGCGCGGTTCCTAATACGGTTGAACCCAACGTCGACCACAAGGCTCAAGTCCAACCGCTTTATGCGGCTTTGGACTTAGGTACAAATTCGTGTCGCATGCTTATTGCGCAACCTGACGGTGCGCAATTTAAAATTGTGGACAGTTTTTCAAAATCGGTTCAACTTGGAGTTGGTTTGGCAGAAACTGGGCGGCTAAGCCGCACATCGATGAACCGTACTGTGCAGGCTCTACGTATTTGCAGCCAAAAGCTAAAACAATACCGTGTTAAAAAAATGCGCTTGGTAGCCACTGAAGCCTGTCGGCGTGCGGACAATGGCGCAATGCTTATACGCCATATCCGCAAGGAAACTGGCTTGAATCTAGAGATTATTCGGGCGGAGGAGGAGGCGCAGTTAGCGGTTATTTCCTGTGCGCCTTTAGTGACAACTGATACTGATCAGTTGCTTGTGGTGGATATTGGTGGTGGATCCACCAGAACTAGTTTGGATAGATTTGGTTGATGTTCTTCCTAAGATGCGGAGCCGTTCTATTATGCATATGCACAAGGGTTTAAGCTCTGGGGAGCGGCAGAATAAGTATGGCGCAAAGGTTGTGGACTGGATATCTGTACCCCTGGGTGTAGCCACCTTGCGTGATCTTTTTAATGATGTGGATGATGATGCTGGCCGCTTCGCCTTGATGAGCCTAATGTTTGAAGAAAAGCTTGAGAAATTCATTCCCTATGAGCGTTCCTATAAAATGAAGCATTTTCAAATCATTGGAACTAGCGGCACTATTACGACCGTTGCTGCCAGTCATTTGGGACTGCGGCGCTATGATAGAAATAAAGTAGATGGCCTGTCGATGTCTTCTATTGAAATTGATAAAGTGATTCTTGATTATCTTAAGATGGGGCCGATAGGTCGGCAAAATGATCCACGCATTGGTACCGACCGCCATGCTTTAATTATGTCTGGCGCTGCAATTTTACAGGCTTTGCTGCGTAGTTGGCCTACACATAAGCTCTCTGTTGCTGATCGTGGGCTACGCGAGGGTTTACTATATTCACAAATGAGCGCAGATGGAGCTTTGCGTGAACAAACGAGCTGAGTCGCATGGCAAAAATACCTAAAAATAACAGTGGTCGTGGTCAACGGGAACTCCGAGTGAAGGTTAAAACAGCACGTGGTCGAAAACTTTCTTCCACGCTCTGGTTGGAACGACAGCTAAATGACCCCTATGTAAAGAGGGCACAGCTTGAGGGATATCGGGGGCGTGCGGCTTTTAAAATTCTTGAGCTTGACGACAAATACCGCTTTTTAGTGCCGGGCGCCCGGATTGTAGATCTGGGCTGCGCCCCAGGAGGTTGGTGTCAGGTGGCGGTTAGCCGCATTAACGCACTTGGGGACCGACAAGGCAAAAAGGTTGGCTCTATTCTGGGTGTTGATCTGCAAGAAATAGAAGCTATTCCTGGTGCTGAGATCCACGTGTTAGATTTCATGGATGAGGGAGCAGATGATAAGGTGAAAGCTTGGCTGGATGGAAAGGCGGATGTTGTGATGTCTGATATGGCTGCGGCCTCCTCTGGACATAAGCAAACTGATCACTTGCGCATTATTGCGCTATGTGAGGCCGCAGCTTATTTTTCCTTTGATGTTTTGGCTCCAGGTGGCACTTTTATTGCAAAGGTTTTGGCCGGGGGTGCAGAGGGCGAATTGCAAGCCTTGCTTAAGAAAAAGTTTACTAAGGTTTCGAACATGAAGCCACCAGCTTCACGCTCCAATTCATCAGAAAAATTTGTTGTTGCCACGGGTTTCCGTGGATAAATAATCGTAAGGTTTTCTGCCTAATAGGTAGCAAAACCCAGCTTTAGACGAAATAGAATTTATTGTGGCAACTTTAGCATATTGTTCTTTACATAGACGCGTGGAAAAAGTGGTACTTATAGGTCAGTGTGGGTACGTTTTGGTCACTCTAAGCTAAGGGGATATCCTATGACATTTGTGCTGGCGATTGACCAAGGCACGACATCCAACCGTGCCATCTTGTTTGATAGCAAGATGCACCCTGCTTTCATAAGCCAGAAGGAATTCACTCAGCATTTTCCACAATCGGGCTGGGTAGAGCATGATGCTGAAGAAATTTGGGCCTCTGTCTTAGAGGTGGTTCAGGTTGTTATGCAAAAAGCAACCTGTGACCATGTCGATATTGCTGCCATCGCAATTACTAACCAGCGCGAAACAACTGTAATTTGGGATCGGGTTACTGGGGTGCCTATTCACAAAGCTATTGTCTGGCAGGATCGCCGTACAGCCCCCTTTTGCAATGAGCTTCGTGCCTCTGGTCATGAAGAGATGATCATCAATAAAACTGGACTTTTGATTGATTCTTATTTTTCTGGAACTAAGATAAATTGGATTTTCAAGCATGTACCAGGATCTTTGGCACGGGCGCAAAATGGCGAATTACTTTTTGGTACGATGGACAGCTATTTGATCTGGAAACTGACAGGGGGTGCCATGCATTTGACTGATGCTACCAATGCAGCACGCACTATGTTGTATGATATAGTCAAAGGCCAGTGGGATGATGAAATCTGTGGTATTTTGGATGTGCCGCAAGTCATACTGCCTGAAGTGCGTGATTGCGCTTCTGAGTTTGGGGTAACAACCTTATTTGGTGGTGAAATCCCGATTTTGGGTGTGGCTGGGGATCAGCAAGCTGCTGCAATAGGCCAAGCCTGTTTTGAGACAGGCATGTTGAAATCCACCTATGGCACGGGATGTTTTGCCCTCTTGAATACAGGTGATACTTTGGTGAAATCTAAAAACCGTTTACTCGGTACAATTGCCTATCAATTTGACGGCAAGCCAACTTATGCTCTTGAGGGCTCAATATTCATCGCAGGAGCGGTTGTGCAGTGGTTGCGTGATGGACTGGGGATAATTCGTGATTTTAGCGAAACGTCGGATATGGCAGTATCGGCGGATGCAACACAATCATTGTATATTGTTCCTGCATTTACTGGTCTTGGCGCGCCCTATTGGGATGCAGAGTGTCGTGGTGCTATATTTGGACTGACCCGTAATTCTGGAGCAAAAGAATTCGCCAAGGCGGCCCTACAAAGTGTGGGCTACCAAACCCGCGACTTGTTGATAGCGATGCAGGAAGACATGGGAGTAGCCGCGCAAGCGTTGTTGCGCGTGGATGGCGGTATGACCGCCAGTGATTGGACGATGCAATTTCTTGCAGATATTCTAGGATCCGCTGTTGATCGGCCAAAGGTTCAGGAAACCACCGCTCTTGGGGTAGCATGGTTGGCAGGATCCAAAGCGGGTGTGTACCCTGAACAAGCTAGTTTTGCTAAAACATGGGCATTGGATCAGCGTTTTGAAGCTCAAATGCCTGACGCGACGCGTGATGCACTATACGATGGCTGGAAAGATGCTGTCCGCCGGACGTTAAGCTAGGTGTTTTAACTGAAAAAAACTGATGGCTTGTCTTTATTTATGGTTGGAATTGGTGCGAGGTATTTATATATAAGTCAATGATTTATTTGATACCCCACTGAATTTATTGTGACCTTGGGTTGCAAGATATCACAACTTGATTGTGAATTGGGAGCCATTTTATTCTCATAGCCCCCTCAGAACTCACATCTCACCTAAATTTGTAACAGTGTTAAACTGACCACAATTACCGTTTATATGAAGTCTTAATGATCAGTTATAAGTCCCGCATCATACACCTTGTGTTCCAGCCGCTTAGCTACTTGAAATCTTACGGTCTATGCAATTCACCATTTTTAAGAGCACACGTCCCGTTTTGCGTACAAGGGGTCCCCGACGCCCGCATAATATCAGTATGGCGAGAGAATTGAGCCTATGGTGTTAAAATTTGACTTATTTTTCAACTTTAAACTAATATGCGTTCCCCAGCCGGTTAGGTTTTGCATTAGTAAGCTTGTGGATTTCTTTGTGGGGCACCTTTATCATAACCTATTGTTATTATTTAGGCGCATTTTGCACCCTGCGGGCAATATCTGCTTTGTCTTATTAGGTTTTAGGTGGAATGGTGGACCCTAGCGGGATCGAACCGCTGACCTCCTGCATGCCATGCAGGCGCTCTCCCAGCTGAGCTAAGGGCCCTTAACACTTTGTAATTCTAGGCAAGGCTTGGCGCGGGATCAAGAGTAAATCAGCGCGCCAAGCAAGGAATTTTAGCCATCGTCGTCGTCTGAAGCGACATCGGCGATCTCGTCAAGTGAAACGGTGTCATCATCGTCGTCATCAAGCACATCATCGCCCAAATCTACTTCAACATCATCGTCGTCTTCCAACACAACCTCATCGGCATCCGCATCAGATTCGTGTAGTTTTGTTGTCTGCGCATCTTCAGCATCAGCCACCATGGTGCGGCCTTTGTTTGCATCAAGTGCAACAGTTTCACCCGTATAGGGGCTAATAATCGGATTTTTATTCAGGTCGTAAAAACGCTTGCCTGTGGTGGGGCAAATACGTTTGGTACCCCATTCTTCTTTCGGCATGGGTTTTCCCTTCTTGCAATCGGTGACAATCTGTGTCGAGTGCCATAGAGAAGAGGCGGTGTCAAAGGTGAAATCTATAAATTCGTGGATGTCTTGGATGAATTCTGAATCAATTGTCTCGGTTCAGCATATAATATTGCCTGGAAACCCCAAGATTACCATTATTCTGAGGCGATCCAAACGGGCAAAGCGGATGTCGTTACGTATTTTGAGGCTCAAAGGCATTGTTACGTTAAGTTTGCCGGTGTCTTGCCAAATTAGGGAGGCAGAAAAATTTGTTTTTGAAAAAGAATCTTGGATTCGCGCCCACTTAGCAGATCTACCGCAAAGTGCTGAGGCGGCATTCGGTGGCATGGTATTATTTCAGGGTGAGTTGCTGACCATTTGTAGGTGGCAGGGCCGGCAAGTGCGCAAAACTGGCGCTAAGCTCTTGGTGCCTGGAGCTGACGGCATGGTTGCTGCTCGGGTTAAAGCTTTTCTAAAGCTGCAAGCCCGTCAGCGGTTGGCAGAAGCTACTGACCGCTACTCAGCGGCCTTGGGAAAATCTTATGGGAAGCTCACGTTGCGAGATACCACGTCGCGTTGGGGCTCCTGTTCTACAAAAGGAAATATCAACTACTCTTGGCGGCTGATTATGGCTCCAGCAGAGGTACTTAACTATGTGGCGGCGCATGAGGTCGCGCATTTAGTGCAGATGAACCACTCGCCACAATTTTGGGCAGTAGTCGAGCATCTCTATCCTGCCTATGCTACTTACCGGGCTTGGTTGAAAGATCATGGTGAAGAGTTACACAGTTACCAATTTTAAGTGGTCCGTATTTGACATACATTCTAGAATGTGATCACAAATAAATATGGCAGAGAAATTACAAGACAGCTACCTTGCAGCGCACGACCAGCTGTTTCGAACGCTTCGGATGCGGATAATGTATGGTGAGATGGGTCCAGGGCAGGCTATCACTCTTCGTGGGGTAGCGTCTGAATTTGGTGTATCTGTGACGCCGGTGCGTGAAGCTTTGAAACGCTTGGCGGCAGAGGGTGCCCTGAGTATATCAGTTACTGGGAGGTTCCAGACCCCTGAGTTGTCAAATGATCGTATTGAAGAATTAGCGTCCCTTCGGGCGCTGATAGAGGTGGAGCTCGCCACGCGCGCCCTGCCACGTGCGCACATGGCATTGGTAGAACGTTTGCAGACAATTAATAGTGCAATTGCAGTGGCTGTGGCCAAGGCTGATGCGGTCACTTACATCCGAACTAATCTTGAGTTTCACAGAACACTTTACTTGCGGGCACAAGCTCCTGCGATGTTGGCCACAGTGGAAACTGTTTGGCTACAAATGGGACCAACGATGCGGGCGCTTTATGGCCGGCTGCAGCGCAAAGACCCACCAGTCAATCATAGGTTGATCTTAGCTGCTCTGAGGGCGGGTGACGAACCAGGACTTAGGGTAGCGGTGCGCGCCGATGTGACGCAAGGGTTAAGGATGCTAGCAAATTAAAAAATATTCATAAATCACTGTTTTAGATATGTATTGCCCCAACCCCGCAGGCAAGTGCGGCTTCACGTACGGCCTCAGAATAGGTTGGATGGGCGTGGCATGTACGCGCCAAATCTTCAGCAGCGGCCCCAAACTCCATTGCAACACAGACTTCATGGATTAAGTCACCCGCCATCGGCCCGATGATATGTGCGCCCAAAATACGATCAGTAACTGCGTCGGCTAGTATTTTGACAAAGCCGTCAGCCGCAAAATTTGCCTTGGCACGGCCATTACCCATGAAGGCAAACTTACCAACCTTATAATTAAGCCCTGCGGCTTTTAATTGTTCTTCTGTTTGGCCTACACTGGCAACTTCTGGGTGTGTATAGATTACGCCGGGAATTACTCCGTAATTTACATGCCCGGCTTGGCCTGCCAATATCTCAGCCACGGCTATGCCCTCATCTTCTGCTTTATGCGCAAGCATTGGTCCAGTGATTGCGTCGCCTATCGCATAAACCCCTGGCACCGAGGTGACATAATTGGCATTAGTTTGAATTTGCCCGCGATCGGTTAGGGCAACGCCTAGTGTCTCTAGGCCCAAGCCATCCACAAAAGGCTTGCGCCCAGTTGCGACTAGCACAACATCGGCTTGGGCCTGATGCTTTGTGTCTTTCTTAAGTTTGGTATAGCTAACGGTAGCCTTGCCATTTTTGACAGTGACAGATTTTACCGCGGCCCCCATTATGAACTTTAACCCCTGTTTTTTTAAAATGCGCTGGAAAGCTTTTTGAACCTCCGCATCCAAACCTGGTGTGATTTCGTCCAAAAATTCAATAACTTCAACATCACTGCCTAGTCGAGCATAAACTGATCCCAGTTCTAGACCAATCACGCCAGCGCCAATAACTATCATCTTAGCTGGGATTTCACCTAAGGTGAGCGCGCCGGTGGAAGTTACAATATTTTTTTCGTCGATATCTATCCCTGGCAGGACTGATGGTTCCGAACCGGTCGCAATTATGATGTGTTTAGAGCTGTGGGTCTTGTCTCCGACAAGAACTTGACCTGCGGCTGGGATGCTGGCCCAACCCTTCAACCAGTCAATTTTATTTTTCTTAAATAAAAACTCGATGCCCTTGGTATTGCCGTCGATTACCTCAGTTTTATAGTTTTGCATTTTTTGCCAGTCTACAACTGGTTTGTCAGAAATTAAGCCCATTTTAGCAAAGTTATGTTCGGCTTCGTGCAGCTGATGACTTGCATGCAAGAGGGCTTTGGAAGGAATGCAGCCCACATTGAGACATGTACCGCCAAGTGTATCACTCCCTTCTACGCAGGCTGTTTTAAAGCCCAATTGCGCACAACGAATGGCGCTGACGTAGCCGCCTGGGCCAGAGCCAATCACAATTACATCATAAGAAGCCATAGAAAACGTCCTTTGCTTTGGGAAAAATGGGCAAACGCCACGCGGTTATAATTAAATTAGATAGCTGCGCCAAACCCAAGTGTATTTGGAGCTGGAAGGATATCAAAGAAGAGCAGCCACTACACTGAATAGTGTTGCGCCAAGCCCTACAAGCCAAATTATAGATGGCCATGGCGCATAACTGAAGTACTTGTAAAATTCGGGCCAGCGCGAATGCTGTAAGTTCTTGTATCATTTTCGCGGCCGCCTATAAATCCATCAATAGACGCCGAGGATCTTCCAGCGCTTCTTTCACCCGCACCAAGAAGGTAACTGCACCTTTGCCATCTACTACTCGATGATCATAACTCAACGCCAGATACATCATTGGCCGAATAACAACCTGGCCATTTAACGCCATGGGGCGATCTTGGATTTTATGCATGCCAAGGATGCCAGACTGTGGTGGGTTGAGGATAGGTGAAGACATCAGGGAGCCATAGACGCCCCCGTTTGAAATAGTGAAGGTCCCACCCTGCATTTCGGCCATGGACAGCTTGCCATCACGGGCGCGGGCGCCTTTTTCTGCAATGGCCCCCTCTATCTCAGCAAAAGACATAGAATCTGCCTCACGGATAACGGGCACCACAAGACCTGTAGGTGTGCCGGCGGCAATACCCATGTGGACGAAATTCTTGTAGACGATGTCTGTTCCATCGATCTCGGAATTAACTTCGGGTACCTCACGGAGCGCATGGCAGCAAGCCACAGTAAAAAACGACATGAACCCAAGCTTTACACCATGCTTTTTGAGAAACAGGTCTTTGTATTCGTTCCGCAGTGCCATGACTTCCGTCATGTCTACCTCGTTGTAGGTTGTCAGCATGGCTGCAGTGTTTTGGCTATCTTTAAGGCGGCGCGCAATAGTTTGGCGCAGGCGGGTCATCTTTACCCGTTCTTCACGAGCGGCATCATCCACTAACACAGCGGCTCGGGGGACAGTGTCAGTAGGGGATGTGGGGGCTGCGACAAGTACTTTTTGCACATCTTCCTTCATAATGCGTCCATCTTTACCGGTCGCCACTAATTTAGTGCGGTCTAGCCCTCTTTCAGCCATCAATTTCTTTGCAGAGGGGGCGTCTTCTACGTCTTTGCTAAGTTCTGGCTTGTTGATTTCAAGAACAGCCGCTGAATCTACAGAAACCGTACCGCCTATTATAGCCAATTCACCGCCGGCTTGCACTGTACTGCCTTGTGGGGCCAGAATTTGACCGAGGACGCCAGCTGCTGGGGCTGGGACTTCGACACTTACCTTATCAGTTTCCAACTCACAGAGCATTTCATCTCGCGCTACGGTGTCCCCAGGTTGCTTGTACCAAATTGCAACAGTGGCCTCGCTGACGCTTTCACCAAGAGTTGGAACCATCACGTTGACCGCTTCAACTGCTACTTTTGGGGCTGCGGTACTGGTGGCGGGGGCAGTAGCCACCTCGCCTTCACTAATTTGTGCAAGCAAGGCGTCTGCGTTGACGGTAGTGCCTTCTGGGGCCACTATTTCAGAGATTGTGCCTGCCACTGGGCTGGGCACCTCGACGGTGACCTTATCAGTTTCTAATTCACAGAGCATTTCATCAACAGCAACTTGATCGCCTAACTTTTTGAACCAAGTGGCAACGGTAGCTTCGGTTACAGATTCGCCCAATGTGGGGACGCGAATTTCAGTGGACACAGTCTTATCCTTTCAGCGTAAGCGCTTCATTTACGAGCGCGGCTTGTTGTGATTTATGTATCGAGGCAAGGCCCGTTGCGGGCGATGCAGATGTGGCACGACCAGCATAGCTTGGGCGGGCATGGTTGGCGCCAATGCGGGTCAGCACCCATTCAATATTGGGTTCAATAAAGCTCCACGCCCCTTGGTTTTTTGGCTCTTCTTGGCACCAAACAATCTCAGCTTTCTTGAACCGTTCTAATTCACTGACCATCGAAATGGCTGGAAAAGGATAAAACTGTTCGATACGCAGTAGATAGACATCATTGATCCCACGGGCGTCACGCTCTTCGAGAAGATCAAAATAAACCTTGCCTGAGCAGATGACAACACGCTTAATTTTTTTGTCAGATACCAGCTTAGTATCGGAATTACCGTACTGGGCGTCATCCCATAACACGCGGTGGAAACTGGATCCGATGGTAAATTCGCTGCGCTTGGATACTGCCATTTTATGGCGCAGTAGAGATTTTGGAGTCATCAAAACAAGAGGCTTACGGAAGGTGCGGTGAATTTGGCGGCGCAAAATATGAAAGTAATTCGCTGGTGTGGTGCAATTAGCTACGATCCAGTTATCTTGGCCACACATCTGCAAGAACCTTTCCAAGCGCGCGGAGCTATGTTCGGGACCTTGGCCCTCAAACCCATGTGGCAGCAGCATTGTTAACCCTGACATTCGCAGCCATTTGCTTTCACCGCTGGAGATAAACTGGTCAAACATAATTTGTGCGCCATTAGAAAAGTCGCCAAACTGAGCCTCCCACATCACCAAAGCATTGGGTTCAGCGAGGGTGTAGCCATATTCAAAACCCAAAACTGCATATTCTGAGAGCATTGAATCGATGACCTCATACTGGCCTTGGCCTTCGCGGATATGGTTGAGTGGATAGTATCGCTCTTCGGTGTCTTGATGTATCAGTGCGGAGTGGCGGTGGCTAAAGGTGCCCCTTGCACTATCTTGTCCTGAGAGGCGCACAGCATGTCCTTCGGTCAGCAAGGACCCAAAGGCTAAGGCTTCGCCGGTGGCCCAGTCAATGCCTTCACCCGCACTCAGGGCTTTAGACTTGGCAGTCAACATGCGCTGGATGGTTTTGTGTACGGGAAATCCTTCTGGAACTCTGCATAGAGTTTCAGCCACATCGTCAAATGTTTCCTCCGCCATAGCTGTTGCGCCACGTTGGTATTCTTCGCCGTAGCGGTTCATTTTGGACCAGCGGCCATCCAACCAATCGGCTTTATTCGGCTTATAGTCTTTTCCCGCTTCGAATTCAGCGTTAAGGAATGACTGAAAACTCGCTTTCATGTCCTCAATTTCGCCCTCTGGGATTAGTCCATCACGGACTAAACGGTCAGTATAAAGCGTTAAAGTGGTTTTCTGAGTTTTAATTTTTTTGTACATCACTGGATTGGTGAACATCGGCTCATCGCCTTCGTTATGGCCAAAGCGACGGTAGCAAATAATATCCAAAACCACATCTTTTTTGAACTTTTGGCGGTATTCTGTGGCCACGCGCGCGGCATGGACTACAGCTTCGGGATCATCGCCATTCACATGAAATATTGGCGCTTCAACCATCAACGCAATGTCTGTGGGGTACGGTGAAGACCTGCTAAAATGTGGAGCTGTTGTAAAACCTATTTGATTGTTAACTACAATGTGCATAGTGCCGCCAGTTTTATGGCCTTTGAGCCCTGACAGGCCAAAGCCTTCTGCCACAATGCCTTGACCTGCGAATGCGGCATCTCCGTGTAGGAGGATTGGCAAAACGCTTGTGCGCTCAGTGTCGTTTTTTTGGTCTTGTTTGGCGCGGGCTTTGCCAAGAACTACTGGGTTTACAGCCTCAAGATGGCTTGGGTTTGCGGTGAGCGACAGGTGTACACTGTTACCGTCAAACTCACGATCAGACGATGCGCCAAGATGGTATTTCACATCACCAGATCCATCCACATCCTCGGGCTTGAACGAGCCGCCCTGAAACTCGTTAAAAATTGCTCGGTAAGGTTTGGCCATCACATTGGACAGCACCGACAATCGGCCACGGTGTGGCATGCCTATAATGATGTCTTTCACACCTAAGGCGCCGCCACGTTTGATGATCTGTTCCATAGCGGGGATTAGGCTTTCGCCACCGTCTAGCCCAAAACGTTTGGTTCCCATGTATTTGACATGTAGAAATTTTTCAAAGCCTTCAGCCTCGACTAATTTATTAAGAATGGCCTTACGGCCTTCTATCGAGAAACTAATTTCCTTACCGTAACCTTCAATACGCTCCTTAAGCCAACCAGATTGCTCCGGGTCAGAAATATGCATGTATTGAATTGCAAAGGTTCCGCAGTAAGTACGGCGAACAATTTCGATGATTTCGCGCATTGAGGCAAATTGCAGACCCAACACATCATCTAAGAAAATAGGGCGGTCCATGTCGGCTGGTGTGAAGCCATAGCTGGCCGGCTCCAACTCAGGCCGGGCGTCATCTTCGCGCATGCCCAAGGGATCAAGATCAGCGGCCAAATGCCCTCGAATCCGGTAGGCGCGGATTAACATCAGCGCCCGAAGGCCATCGAGAACAGCACGTTTGAGTTGCTCTTCATTGAGCTGAGTACCGATTTCGGTAACTTTAGTTTTATTTTGCTTGCCTGCTTCGTGCGCTTCTATGGCGACAAGGTATTCCCCGGTGAAGGCGGCCGTTAGATCGTCCATCGGAGTTGGTGGCCAATCATTGCGCGCCCATGATGGGCCCGCAGCTTGGGCTTTTACATCGCTTTCTGCATCGCCCATCGCGGCAAAGAATTCAGCCCATTGTGTATCCACCGACGTGGGGTCGGTGGCGTAGCGAGCATACATTTTTTCAAGATATTCGGCGTTATGACCCTGCATAAAGCTGGAGGCATGAAATTGATCGTTTGCTGGATGATCTGTCATCGATTGCTACCTTGGTGAGAACTAGAATTTTTTAAGCGTATTTTATCTGACTAAAAGTGTGACATGCTGGTTCCATAAACTGTCTGGCACAGTTGAAGGGGTACAAAAACTTATGATTATGGCGTGGGAGTGTTGGTTCATCTCTTAATATAAAGTTAGGCGGCGCGCCCACCGATGCTGTAGTAGGATTAAATGTTGAACACTTAGACGCCTGCATTAGCTTAACCAATCGCTTTCAAAACAGCTTCTCCTAAACCAGCGGGGCTTTCGGCCACGGTAATACCGGCTATTTTCATAGCTTCGATTTTATCGTCTGCTCCGCCTTTGCCACCGGCAACAATTGCGCCAGCATGGCCCATACGTCGACCGGGAGGGGCTGTGCGGCCAGCAATAAATCCGGCTGTTGGCTTCCAACGGCCTTTTTTCTTTTCGTCGGATAAAAACTGTGCTGCTTCTTCCTCGGCTGAACCACCAATTTCACCAATCATGATAATGCTTTGTGTCTCGTTATCCGCTAAAAACCATTCCAACACGTCAATATGCTCTGTTCCTTTAATAGGATCGCCACCTATTCCAACACAGGTGGACTGGCCCAAGCCCACGTCAGTTGTTTGCTTCACGGCTTCATAGGTAAGCGTGCCTGAGCGTGACACTACTCCTACAGAGCCACGACGGTGGATGTGTCCCGGCATAATGCCTATTTTGCAGGCGTCTGGTGTAATCACGCCTGGGCAGTTTGGGCCAATTAACCGGCTGGAGGAGCCCTCCAACGCACGTTTGACCCGCATCATGTCCAGCACAGGAATTCCCTCAGTTATACAAACAATCACCTCCATTTGTGCGTCAATTGCCTCGAGAATTGAATCTGCAGCAAAGGGTGGTGGGACGTAAATCACAGTCGCATTGGCTTCTGTTATGGCTTTTGCCTCGTGCACAGAGTTGAACACTGGTAGGTTTAGGTGTGATTGCCCACCTTTGCCGGGTGTCACACCACCAACCATTTTGGTACCATAGGTGATGGCTTGTTCTGAGTGAAACGTACCCTGGCTTCCAGTGAATCCTTGGCAGATAACTTTAGTGTTTTCGTCAATGAGTACGGCCATGAGGCGCTCCTAATTAATATATTTGGAAACGGTTGCGCAAAAAAAAATCTCTGGTTTTTGGACCCAGTATCCAAGGTGATGAGTTTGGCGTCACTAGTTACGTTTTTTCATAAAGCTTTAACAGCTGCCACAATTTTCTGCGCGCCGTCTTTCAAGTCATCGGCGGCTATCACGTTCAGGTTGCTCTCGGTGATGATGCGTTTACCCTCTTCAACATTGGTACCTTCTAAACGCACGACAAGCGGCACTTTAAGGCCCACTTCCTTCACTGCGGAGACCACACCCTCAGCAATCACATCACAACGCATAATACCGCCAAAGATATTGACTAATATGCCTTTAACTTGGGGGTCAGAAGTAATGATTTTGAATGCTTCGGTGACCCTCTCTTTGGTGGCACCACCGCCGACGTCAAGGAAGTTTGCAGGTTCTGCACCATAGAGTTTGATTATGTCCATGGTTGCCATTGCCAGGCCGGCGCCATTTACCATGCAGCCAATTTGACCATCTAGAGCTATATAGTTCAGGTCGTATTTGCTGGCTTCTAGCTCTTTTGGGTCTTCTTCAGTGGTATCGCGAAGTTCAGCAATATCACGGTGTCGATACATAGCATTTCCGTCAAAACTCATTTTGGCATCTAGGCATTTTAGGTCGCCACTGTCGGAGATTATTAGTGGGTTAATTTCAAGCATTTCCATGTCTTTATCGACAAACAGGTGATATAGTTTGCCCATCAAAGCTACGCATTGCTTTGTTTGCTTGCTGTCTAGGCCTAAGTTGAATGCAATACGGCGGCCATGGTAACCTTGGTAGCCTGAAGCGGGATCGACGGGGAAGGAAAGAATTTTCTCTGGAGTGGATTTTGCCACCTCTTCTATATCCATGCCACCTTCGGTAGATGCTACAAAAGAAATACGGCTAGACTGGCGATCCACTAAAATTGCCAAATAGAATTCTTTCTCGATGCCTGAGCCATCTTCGATATATATGCGGTTTACCAGTTTGCCAGATGGACCGGTCTGCTTAGTAACCAAAGTGCGGCCTAGCATGGCTTTAGCTGCTTTTTCAGCTTCCTCAACAGAGCGAGCCAGACGTACACCTCCAGAATTGCCTGCGTCAGATTCTATAAAGCTGCCTTTGCCACGGCCGCCTGCGTGGATTTGCGCCTTAACAACCCAAAGCGGGCCGCCCATTTCGCTTGCCGCCGCTTTGGCTTCATCTGCTCGTAGTACAATCCTGCCGTCGCTAACTGGTACGCCGTAGCCGCGAAGGAGCGCTTTGGCTTGATACTCGTGAATGTTCATAGAGATGATCCCACAGTTTGTTCTTTAGCACCTTTAAGGCATTTTAAATTCTGCAATATAGCTATTTTTTTAAAATACTATTTTTCGTACATTTGTGATCACAGTTAATTTTTATGTGATCACAAATGTACATTGTTTGAATAGGAAGATAGAGCGTTAATGTAAAGATTTGAAACAGAGGTCTATTTCAGAAGAAGGCCTGCAGCCCAGTTTGCGCACGCCCTAAGATAAGAGCATGTACATCATGGGTCCCCTCATAGGTGTTCACTGTTTCTAAATTAGCTGCATGCCGCATTATCTGGAAGTCTTCTGAGATACCATTGCCACCATGCATATCCCGGCTGATACGTGCGATATCAAGTGCTTTGCCACAATTATTGCGCTTCATAAGGCTAATCAGCTCGGGGCTGGCTGTGCCGTCATCCATCATCTGACCCAAGCGAAATACAGATTGCAGTCCCAGCGAGATTTCGGTTTGCATATCGGCTAGTTTTTTCTGAAATAATTGAGTTTGAGCAAGTGGTTTTCCAAATTGTTTCCTATCTTGCCCATATTGCAGAGCAGAGTGCCAACAAAATTCTGCTGCGCCTAAAACACCCCAGGAAATCCCGTAGCGAGCGCGGTTAAGGCATCCAAACGGTCCCTTAAGTCCTTGAACATTCGGTAACAGAGAGTCGTCACCAACCTCAACTTCATCCATTACAATTTCGCCGGTGACTGAGGCACGCAAGGACAATTTTCCACCAATCTTTGGAGCCGTCAGACCCTTCATTCCCTTTTCTAGAATGAAACCTCTAATTGTGCCGCCATGTTCTTCAGATTTGGCCCAAATAATGAAAACATCGGCAATAGGCGCGTTTGAAATCCACATTTTAGAACCGGTGAGGCGGTATCCCGTCGCCGTTTTTATTGCTCGCGTCTTCATACCTGCCGGGTCAGATCCCGCATCGGGTTCAGTTAGGCCGAAACAGCCAATTAATTTTCCAGAGCACAGGCCTGGAAGGAATTTTTTTCTCTGGGTTTCACTGCCGTAGGCGTGGATCGGGTAAATCACCAAAGAGGACTGCACGGACATCATTGATCGATAGCCGCTGTCCACGCGTTCAATTTCGCGCGCAATCAAGCCATAGGCGGTATAGCTCGCACCAAAGCCACCATATTCTTCAGGGATTGTGGCCCCCAACAGTCCTGCTTCGCCCATTTTGGGGAATAATTCTGGACTCACACGTGCTTCACGGTAGGCTTCAATCACCAATGGCTGCAATTCATTCTGCGCGAATTGTGCAGCTGCGTCCCGCAGCATGCGGTCATCTTCATTCAACTGATTTTCCAGTAAGAACGGGTCCTGCCAGTTAAAGTCTGCAAGTTGTGGTTTGAGTTCGGCCATTTCAATTCATCCTATTTAACTTAATTGACCGATTTCTGATCCAACCCGGCCTGAAGTACAACCCCGTCGGTAAAAAGAAGAGTTGTAGCAAGTGGGATTCAAAACGAAAAAGCCCGGAGGTCACTCCCCGGGCTTCCAAAGCTGATATTTAAACTAAATTACTTGGGTAGGGGGCCGATGAGCATAATCATCTGGCGTCCTTCCATCTTTGGCATGTTTTCAACTTTACCAATTTCTTTAGTATCTTCAGCAACGCGAAGTAAGAGCTGACGACCCAACTCTTGATGCGCCATTTCACGGCCCTTAAATCGTAGCGTAATTTTTGCTTTGTCGCCATTTTCCAAAAACTTAAACACATTACGCATTTTTACTTCATAGTCATGCTTATCAGTATTTGGCCGGAATTTGACTTCCTTAATCTCAATTATCTTTTGCTTCTTCCGTGCTTCTGCTTCTTTCTTCTGTGTTTCATACTTGAATTTCCCAAAATCCATGATTTTGCATACGGGTGGGTTTGCGTTTGGGGAAATTTCCACCAAGTCCAGACCAGCATCCTCTGCCATAATCATTGCACGTTCCGGAGTAACTACTCCGATATTTTCGCCATCTTCGTCAATTAAGCGAAGCTCCGGGCCACGAATTCGATCATTAATGCGGGGTCCGGTCTCGCGCTGTGGAGGCGCGTTGTGAGGTCTGCGGGCTATGGCTATCGTCCTTTTGTGGATAAATTAATTTGGCCTATCTAGCCTCCTGAGGGTATAGTTTCAAGGTGAATATTTAGCGAACGCCCAATGATGGTGTAATTATAGCATTGTTGCTTAGTGTGGAAAAAGCCACGTGTAATCTCAAGTTTAACGGATATGGCTTTCATTTTAGAAAAGACTTTAAAATGAAGGTTTTAAATTGTCCTCAGCTATCCTACAAAAGCTTTTTCGATCACATAGTCACCGGGGTCTGAATTAGCACCTTCACGCAGGCCGAAGTTCTCGAGAATACGTTTCATGTCGCTATTCAGCCCCATTGACCCACAAACCATCGCACGGTCGCTAGTAGCGTTAAAACCTGCGATACCTAAATCTGAAAACAAGCTGCCATCTTCCAGTAAAGTGGTGATACGTCCCATTTTAGGAGAGATCTCACGGGTCGTCGTTGGGTAGTAACGCAATTTATGCTGTGCGGCTACGCCTATCAAAATATCGTTTCTGGCTTCCTTGATTAGCTCCTGGCCAAACTTTAAATCTGCCAGATCGCGGCAGGAATGCGTCAAAACCACCTCATCAAACCGCTCATACGTTTCTGGCTCGCGAAGCAAAGACGCAAAGGGTGCTATGCCAGTACCGGTTGAGAAAAACCAAATTCGATTGGCGGGTGTCAAAGCGTCATGCACCAATGTGCCTACAGATTTTGGCTTCAGGATGACCTGATCGCCCACTTTGATGTGCTGCAATTTGCTGGTGAGCGGGCCGTTGTCTACTTTAATAGAGTAAAACTGTAATGTGTCGTCCCAGGCCGGTGATGCAATGGAATAGGCGCGCAGCAGGGGTTTTTGTTTGCCGGTTTCTGGATGTGCATCCCCCATCAGTCCGAGCATAACAAACTCACCGGAACGAAACCGCATCGATGCGGGGCGGGTCACGCGAAAGCGAAACAGGCTATCGGTGTAGTGCTCAACTTCTGTCACTGTTTGGGTGTCAGGTGATATCACGGGTGTTGCGGTCTCTAGGGTCACAGTACTGTGCTCGGTCATGTTGTTTCCTGGGAGGGTTTACGCTCCGGCTGTAAAAAGTTCAATTGCTTACCGATTGGATCGTATGCGGCAGGCTGGCGCAGACGCGATTGGTAGTCATGTGCGCGCCAATCGGATCGTTCCCGCCATTGGCCTTCAGGCTGGCGTGCGGCCAGTTCTACGCTGATTTCCACATCGTCAAACCCTGAACGCCGCGCCATTGAATATTGATCCGCCAGAACATGACCAAAGGCTCGCAGATGTCCCGTGTAGCCGTGATTGCGCAGCATGATGGCGAGTGTGAAACCACGTCCATCGGCAAAGCTGGGCAGCTCAATGCGAATGCAGCGAGCTTGCATAAGCTCCGGAGTGATTGCGACCAGATTGAAATCTGATGGCAGATCTATCGTCGCGCCACGATGATTTTCATTCGCACTGTCTTCTGTGATGGGGCTGCGAAACCCGTGGTCTGTCACGATGATACTCATGGGGCCCCTGACTGCTTATGTGCTTTGGACGGAAAATGAATTCCACATTCTGTTTTGGTCTTGCCCGCGCATCGTCCTGCACGGTAGTCCATGCTGGGCGTCACTTTGAAGGTGCACGGTGCGCAGCCAATGGAGTGATAGCACTTGTTCCTGAGCAGTTGGCGGGGAAGGTTGTGGTGTTCAAAATAGGCGGCAAGATTCGTTTTTCTCCAATTAGCCAATGGGTTGAGTTTAAGCCTGCCGGCACCATCATCTTCCAATATGGCCAGATCGGCTCGGGTTGCTAATTGATGCTGTTTGGGACCGGTGATCAACGCGAAAAATGACTCCAACGCCTGCTGCCCTGGCACGACTTTGCAGCAGGATTGTGTTCAAACGGGGCATGTCACGCGGCCTTTTTTTGGGCTGGGTAAATCATAGCCCTGAACGGAGCGGCGCCCAAACGTTGGTAGCTTTGCAAAAACGTCTCATAGGGGTCAGACCGCAGCTCTAGATAGCCAAGCACCAAACGCTCGATCGCGGGCACAATTTCGTCGGCCCCAAACCCTGGACCGGCCCGCGAGCCTATTTTTGCCTCAGCCCCCGCATCGCCACCAAGGGTGATTTGGTAGCTTTCCATCCCTGCGCGCTCCAAGCCCAAAATGCCGATATGTCCCACATGATGATGGCCACAGGCATTGATGCAGCCAGATATTTTTAACTTCAGTGGGCCAATATCATGCTCCAATTTCAGCTCTGCAAAGCGGGTTGCGATTTGTTGGGCGATGGGGATCGAGCGAGCTGTGGCCAAAGCGCAATAATCCATACCGGGGCAGGCAATAATATCCGAAATCAACCCAATATTTGCCGTGGCTAAATCTGTCGCCTGCAGAGTGCGATAAACCGCGGGGAGATCTGAACGATGAACATGGGGCAAGATCACATTTTGCTCATGGGAGATTCGCAGCTCGTCGTGGCTGAACTCACGCGCCAGCTGCGCCATGGCCCGCATTTGTGCCGCGGTCGCGTCGCCAGGCGTGTAGCCATGCTTTTTCAAGCTGATGGAGACAATAGCATAGCCCTCGAGCCTTATGTGCGGTGAGATTGGTGCCCGCCCAAGTGTGAAAGGCGGGGCTTTCGTCTTTGAAATCTGCAAGGCTTGAGGCTTGTACGCTTGAAAAATCTGGGATTTTGAAATGTTCTTCAATCTCACGCAAAAGCTGCTGATCGGCCCCCTGAAAGAGTGGTTTGATCTCGCTGTAGCGCTTTTCAACCTGGGCTTTTATCGCCTCAATCCCGTTTTCATGAACGGTAATTTTGATCCGCGCTTTGTATTTGTTGTCGCGCCGTCCCAGAAAATTGTAAACGCTCACAATTGCTTCCACATAGGGCAGGATGTCTGCCACAGGCAGGAAGTCACGCAGGATCTTGCCAATCATCGGCGTGCGGCCAAGCCCACCTCCGACGATCACCTCAAAGCCGGGTTTACCTCCTTGGCTGACGATGCGCAGGCCAATGTCATGCGCGCGGGTCACGGCCCGGTCGGTGGAGCTGCCACAGACGGCTATCTTGAATTTGCGCGGTAGAAATTGAAATTCTGGATGATCTGTCGACCATTGCCGCAACAACTCAGCAATCGGACGGGGGTCGGCAATCTCATCGGCGGCGGCACCGGCGAAATGATCTGCGGTGACATTGCGAATGGTGTTGCCGCTGGTTTGAATGGCATGCATCTGAACCTCGGCCAAAGCCTCCAAAATATCTGGGACATCTTCCAGCTTGGGCCAGTTAAATTGAATATTTTGACGGGTGGTGAAGTGGCCGTAGCCTTTGTCCCAACGCTCTGCAATCATCGCCAATTGTGTCATCTGCTGGCTGTTGAGCGTGCCATAAGGGATGGCCACGCGCAGCATATAGGCGTGCAGTTGCAGATATAGGCCATTCATTAGTCGCAGGGGCTTGAACTCATCCTCAGTCAGGCTGCCGTCTAGCCGTCGTGCTACCTGTGCGCGAAACTGTGCCACGCGGTTGGTGACAAAACCCTGATCAAAACTGGAATACCGATACATCTTAAATCTCCTGTTTGCCATGGGCGTAGTTCGAAGGGCCGTGGCTGCGAAACTTATCACGAAAATGTGTGGCGATTGGGCCGGTTGCGTGGTCTGTTACATCACTCAAATAGGCACCCACTGCGACATCAGTTTGACCCTCTGCAAAGGCAAGGCTGGCCTTGGCAAGATCGGGATCGGTAATCACGGCGGCATCGCTTAACTGGTCAACCCATCCACCGTTTAAGGTCATATAGATGACCTCACCTGAGCGCAGATCATTCGCGGTGACCACCTTAGAAAATGAGTTTAATTGCATCTTCAGAACTTGTTCTAAAATAATTTTTATAGATTTTGTGCGTGGGTAAACTCCATAAAGAAGCACGACAGGACCGGTGAGATCTCTGACGGCATGTGGGAGAAGCTTTAGCTGCGTTGAAATAGTCCTTTGATCCGGGCGTGAGACGTTTTCGACCACAGAGATTGGCGTTTCAGGATCCGCGCCATGCATCATCAAGCGGCCTTGAATGAAGCGTGCAGCTTTCTTGCCCATATAGATTGCGGCCACAACGTCCGGCTCGGCCATACTGCCCCAATCGTGGTCTGTAAACCCGGCCATATGATGACCTGTGATCAACCTGACGCTGGAGTTGCGCCCACGTTGGGTTAGGCTGCGGCCAAGGCTGGCGGCGGCCGCAGAGGCTGCGGTGATGCCCGGCACGATGCTATGAGAGATATCATGGGCGGCGATGGCTTCTAATTCTTCATCCAAGCGCCCAAAGACCGATGGATCACCGGATTTGAGCCTTACCACCTGCGCGCCACGGCCCACATGATCAATGATCAGCTGATTGATCTCACTTTGCGCCATAGAAGACCCAAAGCCGGTTTTACCCACTTCAATCAGCAGGGCCTCACGTCGGGCTAATTCCAAAATACGCGGATCAACCAGCCGGTCATAGAGCACCACATCGGCTTCATGTAGCAGCATGCGGGCCTTATAGGTGAGCAGAGTCGGATCACCGGGGCCTGCGCCCACGAAATCCACATGTCCCGGCTTTGGGGCCTGCTGGGTGAAATCCTGCAACAGCTTATCCAAGGCTGCCTGAGCGCCCTCCGGACCGGTGGCGTCATAGGCGGCGGAGCCAGACCCAAAGTAGAAGGCCGACCAGAAATCGCGCCGCACTCGGCCAAAGGTCAGGGCATCGGCATGGGGGCGGAAGGCTTGGCCGATTTTTGCCAATTTTCCCAAGGCTTGTGGTAGACGGCCTTCAATATCACGCTTGATGGCGCGGGCGACAACAGGTGCTGCTCCCTCGGTCCCTATGGCGATGGTCACTGGGTCCCGGTCAACGATCGCTGGGGTGATGAAATCGGAGTTTTTCAGGTTGTCGACCCAATTGAACAGGGTGCTGGCGTCTGTTGCGATTTGGTGCGTGGCAGCGTCGCGGCTGTCCTCTTCGGCGGCGGCATAGATCAGGGAGGCATGGCGCGCCTGCTCAACGCTCAAAGGGGCCGGCGAGACGGTCAAAAGCCCCGCGTCAGCCCATGTCATAATTTCTGGGGCAGGGGCATCATCATAGACTGTGATCTGGCCCTCGGTTTTGAGCAGCAAGCGGAGCTTGGCAGTGGCGGCATCGCCACCGCCCACCACGGCAATGTGTTGATTTTCGATATTCAGGAAAATAGGAAAATATTTCATAATCTCGCCTCCATTACATATATAATAGAAAATTGTTCTGGTATTTGGCCAGTAGGCCGGGATAATAAGGACGCAATGCACGAAGCTGAGCGCGCTGGTGGCCGCTTGTTCTAATATTGAAAGGAAAGCCAAATGGCTGTTCGCCTAGACCTGGTTGATCGCAAAATTCTGTCTGAGTTACAAAAGGACGCTAGCCGCTCCTTGGATGAGATTGCCAAGACAATTGGCGCTTCGAAGACCCCCGTCTGGAACCGAATCAAGAAATTGCGTGCCGCTGGTGTGATCAAACGGACGACGGTTGAACTGGACGCTGAGGCGTTGGGGTTTGAGGCCTGCTTTTTTGTTTTGATACGCACCTCTGAGCATGAAGCGGATTGGCAAGGCAGGTTTCTCACTGCCCTGAAGGACCGCCCTGAGGTTCTGGAAGCGCATCGTTTGGCTGGCGAGATTGATTATATCCTCAAAGTGTTAGTACCCAATGCAAAAGCCTATGATACATTTTATCAAGCGCTTATTGCAGACGTGCGGGTGTTCAACGTGACTGCACTTTTGAGTATGGAGGAACTGAAATCTGGCGGTGGGTTAAATTTGGAGTGATAGAGGGTGCAGGTTTGCCATTAGGATGTAGGCTAAGCTAGTGTTGTGCTTTCAGATTATTGTATAACTTAAAATAGTTTTGAGAAACTTTTCTAAAATAATGATCAAAACCCTACTGCGCCGCTTGACGCTGGTTGGGACCTTCCCTAGAGACATCTCACGTCTTACTAGACACACAGTCAGCGGTTGTAGCTCAGTTGGTTAGAGTACCGGCCTGTCACGCCGGGGGTCGCGGGTTCGAGTCCCGTCAACCGCGCCACTGTGAGTTTTGGGAGACTAATGCGCGGTTGTAGCTCAGTTGGTTAGAGTACCGGCCTGTCACGCCGGGGGTCGCGGGTTCGAGTCCCGTCAACCGCGCCATTACATTTAAATTATTTTGTGGTGAACACCCAAGGTTTTATGCATCTGTTCACTGCAGTTCCGTTGGACTTAGTCGTAAAGTTGATGCAAAATGCGCGCCCAGCTGCGGATACCTTTGTGAAAACTTCGCAGATCATATTTCTCATTAGGGCTATGGATCGCGTCATTATCGCGCGCAAATCCAATCAGCATGGCATCCATACCTAGGATCGTTTTGAAGTGCCCAGCAATTGGGATCGATCCACCACAGCCAACAAAAGCAGCTGGTTCAGGCCATTCATCCGACAGCGCCACGCGTGCGGCTTCAAAGGCGTGGTTATCTATAGCCATTTCCGAGCCTGCGGAAGAGCCATGGCTTTTAAATTTAACGGTACAATCGGGTGGTAACATTGATTGCACCACTGCTCGAAAGTTGTCTCGGATTTTATTAGGGTCTTGCGTGCCAACTAAGCGAAAGGATATTTTTGCAGAGGCGTGGCTTGGTAGTACTGTTTTAAAACCTAAACCGGTATAGCCTCCCCATATGCCGTTCACCTCGCAGGTGGGGCGTGACCAGATCATCTCCAAAGCAGTACGGCCGTGTTCGCCAGCGAGTTTAGACAGGCCTACTTGGTCGAGGAAGCCGGCTGTATCGAAGTTTAAACCGTCCCATTGCTCAATCATTTCTGGAGAAAGTTCAGGGACTCCATCATAAAATCCTGGGATGGTGATGCGGCCATTGTCATCATGCAAAGTGGAAATAATCTTTGCCAAGATTCGCGCCGGGTTTATTGCTACGCCACCATACATGCCGGAATGCAGGTCTTTGGATGGTCCAGTTATGGTCAACTCCTCTCCCAACATTCCGCGCAGACGGGTCACAATTCCTGGAGTATTATTGCCAAAAAGGCCAGTGTCACAAATAAGAGCAATATCTGCGGTAAGTTCAGCTGAATTTTCAGTCATGAATGGTACCAAAGAAGGCGAGCCAGATTCTTCCTCACCTTCAAAAAATAGACTTATTTTACCAGGTAGGTTGCCATGAACAGCTTTCCAAGAGCGGCAAGCTTCCACAAAGGTCATCAATTGTCCCTTATCATCAGAAGCACCACGAGCGCGAATTACGGGTCCCAAATCTCCAGATTCTAACACTGGTTCAAAGGGAGGGCTGTCCCAAAGGCCTAGAGGATCAACTGGCTGAACATCATAATGGCCATAAAACATTAAATGGATGCCTCTGTCACCCGCATGTGCTAGCACCATCGGATGGCCAGGGGTAGTGCGTTTGCTTGCATCAAACCCAATAGATTTAAGATCCTGGACTAGCCAATCTGCCGCCGTATCACAATCGACTTTGAAGTTTGGATCCGTTGAAATACTAGGAATGCGTAGAAGATCAAACAGATGTTCAGTCGCTATTTCAATATTGGCGTCTATATGGGCTAAAACGGGCTCAAGTTTGGATCCTGACATGAAATCTCCGACATAATTTTTTTAGAAACTAGCGTCTGTGGATCTGAGGTCTAGTCTAATAATTGAATAGAATCAGTTGAGAATACTTTTAAAAAAATGATTTTGAGACTAATTTAGTGACAAAAGAGCATTATAAAACCTAATCATATTGATTTAACTTCGATTATGGCCAGTTTTTATGCCTGGTAACACTATATTTTTTTGCGCTTTGTTGATAAGATAAAGTATTAATTTTTGCTGCGAACATTCGGGCGGCTTCTCGTTAATAATTAGGGTAGGTGCATGATTGGTCGAAAATCACCACGGCTTGAAAATATTGAAATGCCATTAAAACTGAAAGGTTTTGATGACTTCCAAGTATTTCTTGGTGATATCATGCGAGGTGAGCGTGCAACGCTAGGCAAATCCTTAATGGATGTGCAACGTGAGCTTAAAATCAAAGCAACCTATATAGCTGGGGTGGAAAACGCTGACCCTTTAGTTTTTGATACACCAGGTTTTATTGCGGGATATGTACGTTCTTATGCCAAGTACCTTGGTATGGATCCTGAAAAAGCATTTAATCTTTTCTGTAAGGAAAGCGGATTTAAGCCTATTCACGGTATGTCAGTTAATGCTTTACCAAATAGGCTGAGCCGCGAAGAAAGGTTGGTTGCTTCGGCCGCAAGACCGTCTAGTGGCTTGGGTGGCTCCACAACTCCATTCGGACCAATCAAAGTTAGTTTTTTTTCCAGTTTGGATATTAAGGCAATAGTGTCTTCGTCG
This sequence comes from Alphaproteobacteria bacterium UBA4588, assembly GCA_905182195.1. Lineage (GTDB taxonomy): Bacteria > Pseudomonadota > Alphaproteobacteria > Rhodobacterales > Rhodobacteraceae > Planktomarina. Next base: position 106,483 of record CAJJAW010000003.1, on the reverse strand, counting down.
GTATTGGTTTGTTTGTTGGCCGGCTTAGGGTTTGGTGCTTACACGGTGGTGCATCAAATTCAACGGGTCCAAATGATGCCTATTAACCAACCGCCTTTAATGACGTTAGATCTTGATCCACTCAGGCTAGATGTGTCTTCGGATTTAAACTTTGATCAAGACAAAAAAAATAATGATGAAATATACAGTCGAATTTATCAGCCACAGGCATTAGATATTCCCATCTTAATCCCGCGTGATAGCCCTATTTCAAGTTTGAACAAAAATAGTCAAGGAATGTTTTTGTTCCAAGAGACTCCCATGGGCATGGTGGACAACACCACCTTTGAAACAGTTCTAGGGTCGCCTGTGAGAACTGGACCACAACTTGGGTTGCAGGTGGTGGCGGCAATGCCCGGTCGCGTACAGCTAGTTGCGGAAAAAGGGGTTTGGTTGCGCGTCAAAGATGCAACAGGCTCTATAATTTATGAACAAATTATGGATGCGCAGGATCCATTCGATGTCCCCTTAACAGATAGTCCTTCGGTAATTGAACGAGCTGGAAATTCGGGGGCGTTATTTTTTCTGATCAATGGTCAGCTATATGGGCCGGCTGGAAATGGTACGAGTACGGTTAAAAATATAGAGTTGTTACCGGAAAGCCTGACACAAATATATGATGTCTATAGTCCAGATAAGAAATCATCTTTCTATAGTTTTGTGCGAGATCTTGAAGCTGGTAGCCTGATGCAATAGGGCTCAAAAAAATGCCCTGATTGGAATTTCGACATGTCCCTCAACCATATCCGCCCATGGCGAAATATCTACAGGCGCAAAAGTAGGCAGATTATGGTTGGCTCTGTGCCAGTTGGTGGAGATGCTCCTATAACAGTTCAGACAATGACTAACACGCTCACAACCGATGTGTCGGGCACCATTGCCCAAATCCAAGCATGTGCAGATGCTGGGGTAGATATTGTTAGGGTTTCTGTGCCTGATGAGTCCTCAGCAAAGGCACTTAAAGAGATTGTGCGGGAAAGCCCTGTGCCGATAGTTGCCGACATTCATTTTCACTATAAGCGAGGCATTGAAGCTGCAGAATCTGGTGCTGCGTGCCTTCGCATCAACCCTGGAAATATTGGCAGTGAAGCCCGCGTTCGTGAGGTTATTAAAGCTGCTCGGGATCATGGCTGCTCGATGCGAATTGGCGTGAACGCCGGTTCGCTTGAGAAGCACTTGCTTGATAAATATGGTGAGCCATGTCCGGATGCCATGGTCGAAAGTGGATTGGAGCATATAAAGATTTTGGAAGATAATGATTTTTTTAACTTCAAAATCAGCGTCAAATCTAGTGATGTTTTTATGGCCGCAGCAGCTTATCAAGCGCTTGCGGATGCCACTGATGCCCCTATTCACCTTGGGATTACCGAAGCGGGTGGGCTAATGTCTGGAACCATAAAGTCTGCAGTTGGTCTTGGTAATTTGTTGTGGATGGGGATTGGTGACACCATCCGAGTTAGCCTGTCAGCCGATCCGGTGGAAGAGGTTAAGGTCGGTTATGACATTCTAAAATCATTGGGGCTGCGGCACCGAGGAGTTAATATCATTTCTTGCCCAAGCTGCGCGCGTCAAGGGTTTGATGTGATCAAAACAGTTGAGGCACTTGAAAAACGTTTGGAACACATAAAAACACCTATGTCACTGTCTATAATTGGCTGCGTCGTAAATGGTCCCGGTGAGGCCTTGATGACTGATGTGGGCTTTACTGGCGGTGGTAACGGATCAGGAATGGTTTATTTAGCTGGCCAACAAAGCCATAAGCTTTCAAATGAACAGATGGTGGAACATATTGTATTGCAGGTAGAAACACGTGCCGCTATTTTAGAGTCTGAGATTGCCGCTTCTGCTATGGCTCAAAGTTAGGGTCCTGTGACCGTATCCAAAATATCCTGTGCCCTTTGCCAGGCGGTTGATCCGTGTGACAGTAAACTCTCCGCCTTTGCAGCCTGTAAAGTAGCATTTTTTAGATCTCCTAATAGGGCGTAACGCTCGGCAATGGCCAAAACTGCTTGCCCCTCATTACCAGCGCGGGCGAATGCTATTCCGATATCACGCAAAATTCGTGCATCTCTATTGTCTAATCCTCTTGCTTTTTGTAAGTTTTTTAGGGCTGTTAGATTGTTACTTTTAGTATTTATAGCCAACAATGATCGCCCATAGCTACCAAGAATCTGGGCGTTAAGAGGAGCTAACTGTGCCGCTTCTGCATAGGCCTTTATGGCCGCTGTATATTCATTGTTCTCCAACAATATTTGCCCCTGTAACTCTTTATAGTAAGGGTCTTTGGGGTGTAGGCTTGTCAACTGATCTATTTTGCGTTTAGCCAAAGACCCCTTGCCAATACGATGATTAGCTATTGCTTGACGCATTAAATTGATCTCGTCGTCACCCTTGGCGTGGGCCAATGTCCATTTCGGCGTTCGCAAAAATCCTGATAGTTTAGCTTGGATTCGTTTAAACCAATACGAATGTGTCTGGTTTTCGTTTGATATGGGGGCTGCTGATGTATAGGCGTTTACGGCTCGAATGCGGTCACGGTTCAAAGGGTGGCTGCGTGTGTAGGGATCCTGTCGCTCTAAACTCAGAGTCATCTGCCCTTTGAAAATTTGAAAAACCTCAGACATAGAAGCTGGATTTACTTTTGCGTCCTTCAGATAGCGCAGTGCAGCTTGGTCAGCAGAAGCTTCCTCAACTCTTGTATGCGCCAGAAATACCCGTTGGGCTGAGTTTGCAGTACCTAACGCAATACCCGCTCCGAGCTTTGAGTCTCCGCCTGCTACAGCTGCGACTGCCAGTAATACACCAAACGCTGAAGATACTTTGGCCCGTTTCATATTGGCTACTCGTCGTGCGATGTGGCCATTAGCTATATGGGCAGCTTCATGGGCAATAACGGACTGCAGTTGCTCTGCGCTCGTGAGCTTCAAAATTAGACCCGCATGTATGAAGATATGGTAATTATCGATCACAAATGCATTAAGTGACAAGTCGTTCACTATTAAAACTTTGATATTATTTGTTTTAATACCCGCAGAAAGAAAAATTGGGTCAGCTAATTCTTGCAACCCGTGCTCTATGTCCGGATCGCGCAAGAGGCCAATACTTTGTGCAGAGGTTGCGTGCACAGTTATAATCATCACTACTAAAATGGTTTTTAAACGAGTAATCAACATTGACGTGTCCATGGACAATCCTCAGCATTAGATAAAAAGGTTAAATCATGAAGCTGTCTAAACGAAGCCAAGTTAACTCTTTCATTGTTATGGACGTGATGGAAGCCGCTCGTGCAGCAGAGGCGGAAGGCCGCCGAATAGTTCATATGGAAGTGGGCCAACCAAGCACATCAGCCCCCTATAAAGCTCGGCAGGCAGTCGCTGACGCTTTGAAGGCTAATCCGATGGGCTATACAGTTGCGCTTGGACTTCCTGCGTTACGCGCAGGAATTGCTCGGCTTTATTTGGAATGGTATGGGGTCGATTTGGATCCGGGCCGAGTTGTGATTACATCAGGGTCATCTGCAGGGTTTCTACTAGCATTTACCGCATTGTTTGATGCTGATGATAAGGTCGGTGTGGCCACGCCTGGTTATCCGTCCTACAGGCAAATTCTTAAGGCTTTGTCGCTACAGCCAATAGATATACCCACGCAAGCCAGAACTGGCCATAAGCTACGGGCTGAGGATGTGGCGGAGTATAGTTTAGATGGATTGCTGGTTGCCTCACCGGCTAACCCTACTGGAACAATGCTGGATAAGGGGTCTCTGAAAGCACTTGCTGATCACGCAGAGCGGTTGGGCATTGGCTTTATATCTGATGAAATTTATCATGGAATAGAATATGATAAAAAAGCTACCACGGCGTTGGAGGTTACAAACCGAGCATATATAATTAATTCCTTTTCAAAGTTTTTTTCGATGACAGGCTGGCGTATTGGATGGTTGGTTGTACCTGAGGATCATGTAAGGAGCGTGGAACGATTGGCGCAGAATATGTTCATCTGCCCCCCGCATGTAAGCCAAATTGCTGCCTTAGCTGCTTTGGAGTGCAAGGTGGAGACGGCTGAAAATTTAAAAGTTTATGCTGAAAATCGCCGCCTGATGTTGAAAGGCTTGCCGTTGGCAGGGTTCACTGAGATAGCACCGCCTGATGGCGGGTTCTATATCTATGCAGATATTTCTGAATTTAGTGTTGATAGCCGAGCTTTTGCAGCAAAAATTTTAACTGGAGCTGGTGTTGCAATTACGCCAGGCTTAGATTTTGATCGGCTACGCGGAGGGCAGACAGTTAGGTTTTCTTATGCGCAATCCACACCGGAAATTGTTGATGGTCTATACCGTTTGAAGGCTTTTATGCAGGCTCATTACATTTAGAGTGAGATAGAATTTGCTAAGATAAAGGTGTGCGTATGCATTGGAGAAGCCTACAGCTCAATATATAAGCTATTACTTTTGACCTGAGACTGCGCTCTACATATAGAAGTTAAAACAAAGGAGCTAATTGACCTATGCCAATTTTGAGTATTGTCAGAAAATCCATAACGCAGCTTTGCCTAAGGTTAGTGATGTTAGTGATGCGTATATTTGGAACTATTTTTTCTACAATGACACTTGCAGCAGTGTTTGTAGCTTTAATATTGGCGGCTGTGTTCGTAATTTATGGAAAAGGATTGCCTGGTCATGATGATTTGGCAAGTTACAATCCTAAAACTATCAGCCGGATCTATTCTAGCGAGGGCCATATTATTGATGAATTTGCAACTGAACGCCGCTTGTTTGCAGCCACTGATGAAATTCCTGACTTGGTAAAGGTGGCTTTTATCTCTGCTGAAGATAAAAATTTTTATAGTCACGCAGGATATGACCCAGCGGGTATGTTAGCAGCTTTGCGTGATGCTATCGTGTCTCGAGGTGATAATTTGCGGGGTGCGTCAACAATCACTCAACAGGTAATGAAAAACTTCCTTCTCGATGGGTCGCGCTCGGCAGAACGCAAGATAAAAGAAATCATCCTTGCCACGCGTATTGAGGGCACCTTGGACAAAGAAGGTATTCTTGAATTATACCTCAACGAAATTTTTTTGGGACAAAACTCTTACGGTGTAGCTGCGGCGGCGCAGACTTATTTCAACAAATCACTCAATGCTTTAATGCCTGAAGAGGTTGCTTATTTGGCAGCACTTCCCAAAGCCCCGTCGCAATATCATCCCGTTCGTCAACGTGAGCGTGCAGTATTGCGGCGAAACTTTGTGCTCCGCGAGATGAATGAGAATGGATTTTTGTCAAATATTGCCTATGAAATGGCCCGGAAGCAGCCATTAAAAACAGTGCAAAATGGAGATTTTGAAAGCTTTCGCAGCAGCCTGCCGACTCGCGATTATCCTACGGATGAAATCCGCCGGCAATTGACACGTGATTTTGGAGAAGCAGAATTTTTTACTGGTGGCTATTCAGTGCGGTCCACGATTGATCCAGTATTGCAAGAGGTGGCAGCACAAAGTCTACGTTTGGGCCTGGAGGATTATGATCGTAAGCAAGGTGTTTACCGCGTTGGTCAACAGGCCATTCCTAAAGATCAGTTGGGCTCATGGCGGGATGCGTTGCGAGATATAGCCATCCCGCGTGATATCTCAATTAACCAAAAATGGCGACCTGCAGTGGTACTTGAACTGATAAAAAATAACGGACGTTTGGGCATTGAAGGATTGGATGGCGAGGATCATTGGCTACCAGCCAAAGATGTGGAATGGATCAAAAAACAGCTGAAGGATGGGGTTACAAGCCAAAATATTGCGAAGCGGATAAAAGATATTTTATCAGTTGGAGATGTCATTCTTGTAGCTCCTATTTTAGATGAGACTGACGGATCATTCCTTAATTGGTCTTTGCGCCAGATTCCCAAAATCCAAGGTGGCTTTGTAGCGATGGATGTGGATACGGGGCGGGTTATGGCAATGCAGGGCGGCTTTTCTTATCAGGATTCTGTTTTTAACCGAGCCACCCAAGCCAAGCGCCAACCAGGCTCCTCGTTTAAACCCTTTGTGTATGCTACAGCCCTCGATAGCGGATATAGCCCTGCAACCATTGTGATTGATGCACCCATAGAAGTGGACACCCCACAAGGACTATGGCGCCCTAAAAATTATTCTAACAAATTCTATGGGGCAACTCCAGTTCGGACTGGTATTGAGCAATCGCGCAATCTAATGACCGTGCGGTTGGCTCAACAATTGGGCATGAAAACCATTGCGGCCTATGCTGAGAAATTTGGGGTCTATGATAACATGAAGCCATATCTTGCGGCTGCTCTGGGGTCTGAGGAAACTACACTTTATAAAATGGTCTCTGCTTATGCAATGTTTGCCAATGGTGGAGAGCGAGTGATGCCTACATTGGTTGACCGTGTGCAAGACAGAAAAGGCGGGACCGTATTTTTGCATGACAAACGCACCTGCGAAGATTGTAAGCGTCCTGACCTTATGGCGGGGTGGTTGCCTGAGATTGTTTCCAATCGTGAACGGGTGATGGATCAGGTGACGGCTTATCAGCTTACCTCCATGATGGAGGGTGTGGTTGAGCGGGGAACAGCGAGGCGAACTGTGAACCTACCTGTACCGGTTGCGGGCAAAACAGGCACCACTAATGAAGCCAAGGACGTTTGGTTTGTGGGCTTCACCAGCAACATTGTTGCAGGTTGTTACATGGGTATGGACCAACCTGCACCTCTGGGCCGTGGTGCAGGTGGTGGCGGCATGTGTGGACCAGTCTTTAATAGATTTATGGAGGTGGCAATCGAGCGCCATGGCGCTGGCAAATTTAAAGTGCCCGACAATGGTACCTTTATCAATATCGATCGCTTTACTGGCGCGCGATTGCAAGAGGATACCGAAGGGGATCATGTGGTTGCTGAGTTTTTTAGAGATGGGAGCGAACCAGTTTTTGGGGTTGCTTTTGACGGCGGCTTTCAGGTCAGTGGTAATATGCCATTGTTTGAATTAGGTGAAACCGAAGAGATACAGCAGGTAATTACTTCGTCAGGTCGGAAAATTAACGTGGCGCCACAGGCCTCTTTTGGATCGATATCCTCTGGAGGTCTCTACTGAGGACAATAGTCACTGCCTGCTTGGCAACTGTGGCAGGCTTAGGTAGACCTGACTTAGCTTAATTATAATTATTGGTAGGTTTTTTATGCGCTCAGAAATGTCCAATGTGGTGGAATCCATTCTTAAATCCCTCACGCTTTTATCTCAGCGTTTGGATTATGAAACAGCGCCTTATCGTTTAGAAGAGTTTAATGCAATTATCGAAGATCCAGGCCTGTGGAATGATCAAGATCGCGCGCAGAGGTTGATGCGAGATCGTCAGTTTTTAGTGGATGGCATTTCAATTTATGAGGGTATTAAGCAAGACTTGTCTGACAATCTTGAAATGATTGAATTAGGGGAGCTGGAATGTGATAATGAGGTAGTTAAGGATGCGGAAGATGCATTGAAGGCGCTTATGAAGACGGCGGCGGGAAAAGAGCTGGAGGCGCTCTTGAACGGTGAGGCTGATAGTAATGATACCTTTTTGGAAATAAATTCAGGAGCTGGTGGTACGGAAAGTTGTGACTGGGCGCTAATGTTGGCTCGTATGTATGTGAGGTGGGCTGAGAAGAAGGGCTACACTGTTGAGTTGCAATCGGAAACAGCAGGCGAAGAAGTTGGCATTAAATCAGCCGCTTATAAGATTACTGGTCATAATGCCTATGGTTGGCTAAAATCTGAGTCTGGTGTACATCGTTTGGTGCGGATTAGCCCTTTTGATGCAGCGTCTAAACGTCACACGTCTTTTTGCTCGATTTGGGTCTATCCAGTAGTTGATGACAACATTGACATTGAGGTTAACCCTTCTGACATTCGTCTCGATACCTATCGTAGCTCTGGTGCAGGTGGGCAGCACGTTAATACTACTGACTCAGCGGTACGTATCACCCATCACCCAACTGGGATTGTGGTGACCAGTTCTGAAAAATCCCAACATCAAAATCGTGATATTGCCATGAAAGCCTTAAAATCTCGACTGTATCAAATGGAGTTAGATCGCCGCAATACTGCTATTAACGAGGCTCATGATAATAAGGGTGACGCAGGTTGGGGCAATCAGATTCGTAGTTATGTTTTGCAGCCTTATCAAATGGTTAAAGATTTGCGCACAGCCTATGAGACGTCTGATACAAAAGGTGTGCTGGATGGTGATCTTGACGGGCTTATGGCAGCTACTTTGGCTATGAATGCGTCTGGCAAATCAAAAGAAATTAGAAGTGATTAAATAAAAAAAGGCGCGTTTACAGCTGGCCTTTTTATATTTTTTAATTTAATTATTGCTTTAGTACTGGAGTAACATCTTTTTTGGCAGAACCTGGGTTGAGTGGATCGTCCTGTCGCTGAACTGAGCCTTCAAAATGAGCGCCACTTTCGATAGCAATGGTCTTGTGAATAATGTCACCTTCAACTTCGGCAGTTGATGTTAGGCGTACTTTTAGTCCACGGACACGGCCGATTACATGGCCATTAACTACAACGTCATCAGCAATGATTTCGCCCTTAACTGTAGCACCTTCACCTATAGTCAAAAGGTGTGCACGGATATCACCATCAACGCGACCTTCTACTTGAATATCACCCGTAGTTTTCAAATTCCCTGTGATGAGAAGGTCTGAAGATAGAATGGACGCGGGTGGTTTTGCCTTCGGTGCGGCCGGTTTGAATTCTGCCGCCGGTTTGCCGATAGGCGCTGCTGGTGCAACTTCTTTATTATCAGTTTTTGCTTCTGATGGGTTATTTATTTTGCTTTTAGAAAACATCTCTTCCTGCCTTGATATAGATCATCGGATTAACATCTTTACCGTCTACACGCACTTCATAATGAAGGTGAGTGCCAGTAGATTTACCTGAGTTTCCCATATCGCCAATCTTTTGTCCACGAGAAACGCGCTGGCCCTTTTTTACGCGGATTTTCGCTAGATGGGCATAGCGCGTTTCTATACCAAAGGCGTGTTTAATATACACCACGCGTCCGTAGCCCCCCCACCATTCTGCCCGGGCAACCACGCCATCGGCAGTCGCATATATGGGGGTTCCACTCCTTGCAGCAAAATCAGTACCACGGTGCATTTGGCCCCAACGAGGCCCGTAGCCGCTTGTGAACCTAAATGACCCCTTGAGAGGCATTGAAAAAGGGGCTTTTTCAGCTGCGATGCGATAAATATTCAGTCTGTCGAGTTGCGCCAGTATACTGTTGGCGCGATCAACAGTAATATCACTAGGTCCCAACTCATTTTGATGAAAAGAAATTGGCGACATTGCACCACCTTGGCCCGAATACCCGCGTCGGATTTGCTTAAGTAGTCTATTTGTATCTAGACCGGCATTACGAAACATCTTGTCCAGAGGTTTTACTGAGATGGTCATAGCATCTTCTAGTTGCCTAAAAATCTGATTGGCTTTTTCTTCAAGGAATTGAATTTCCAACTCTAAGCCAGACGTTTGTGATTGCGCCTGTAGCGCGCGCGCGTTGGCAGAATCGCGCTCCCGAGCAACATCTTCCAAAGTGTCATTAACGTAATCCATTGCGTTTGAAACGCCACTGGCGGTACTGGTGCTGGAGATTATCCCACTTTCTGTATCAAGTTTAGATACTATCACTTCCAACTCTGTTTTTAAGACTTCTCGTTGATTCATAGTTCTCCGCAGGGTTGCTTGAATCACATCGATTCCACGCTCGAGTTCTTTGCGCTCATCTTCGGAGGCGAGAAGTTCTGACTGCATGCTCGAAACTTGAGCCAAAGCGGTGTTAAATCTTTGCTGTGCGGCCAACGCTTCACTTGTCCGGTTATCTCGTTCAGATGCGATTGAATTTAACCGTTCTTCGTATATAGCTTGATCACGTCGAGCTTGATCACGAAAATTTCCTGAACCGATTGTGTCCATGAGTACAATGGCAGTTGCAATAATTGTCCAAGCTATGAATGAAGTGGAGCCTAATACTGCAATTATTTGCGTAGTGGGTGATAGACGGACAAAGCGTGTTTCAGAACCAGTGCGCAGAAAAAGCCGCTTTTCAGGAACAAAATGTTCTAGTGATTTATGCAATTGAAGTCTTAGTGTGGTGAACAAGTCCCGATCCTAATCTTGAATATGACCTCACATTCGGTCTTCTAGCCTGTCAATAAACAACCAACCAATATGCTGCAACGATTATGATGTGAATATTGGCATTAAATAGTAGTAAATTCTTTTATACGGGGTAATCATACCAACGTCTTGCTATCGCATTGCAGGTGGCTGCATTTCATTGGCTAATGGCCAATAAAAATCAGGTGCAATGCCGGCCTCGGCACGCTTTTCTTCATTAAAGGGCGGTTTAAGCGATCCGTGAAAGTACTTGCGAACCAACTCATGAAACTTTGGTTTGGGGTCAATTTCGTTTCTGCCACATAAATAATGAAACCATTTGGAACCATACGCTACATGCGCAACTTCCTCACTATAGATTACATTCAATGCATCTACAACTTGCTGATCTTTTGCGGCCTCAAATATTTTGATCATTCCAGGGGTGACGTCTAAACCACGGGCCTCCAATACCATGGGAACAACCGCCAAACGACCCAAAAAATCATTGGCTGTGTCCTCTGCTGCGCGCCACATTCCGACATGTGCGGGCATCGCGCCATAAAAGCTGGAATGTGATTCAAGACAGTCACACATCATATTAAAGTGCTTACTTTCTTCATCGGCAGCCTTCACCCAATCATCATAATATCCGATTGGCATCGGCGTATTGCAAAATCGGGCAATAAGGTCTCAATGAAGGTCAACTGCGTTCAATTCAATATGGGCCACCGCGTGTAATAGCGCATTACGGCCGGCCTCAGATCCAGTCTTACGCCGTGGAGCATCTCTGGGTGCTAAAAGCTCTGGCGCATTTGGGCGTGCGGGCCTGTTGGGGGGGGTGCTAAGGCAACTTCCACAGGTAGTCCTGCATTCCGGTTTGCAAACCATTCTGCTGCAAACCTTCGTGAAAGAGATGTTTTTTCTCGCCCATCTGCGGTGTTAAGCACCTCACAGGCCATTTGAGCTAACGGCATCATGTTTTTAGTGCTTTCAAAGTAGCTAAAACATCCTCAACATGGCCAGGAACTTTTACTTTGCGCCAAATGTGGGCTATCTTACCTTTAGAATTAATCAAAAATGTAGCCCGTTCGATGCCCATATATGATTTCCCATACATCTTTTTTTCAACCCAAGTACCGAATGCCTCGCATAGACTGCCGTCTTCATCAGAAATTAATTGGATTTTTAGGTCATATTTGCCGATAAATTTATCATGCTTTTTTGTGGTATCCCGTGAAACGCCAATAACAACGGTTTTTTGTGCGTCGAACGCGTCAAGCTGTTCAGAAAATTCTATGGCTTCCTTTGTGCAGCCGGGAGTATCGTCTTTAGGGTAGAAGTATAGAATAATATTCTTACCATTAGTATCTGATAGCGCAAATGCTGCGCAACCGTTGATTGAGACATTGAATTTTGGTGCTTTATCGCCGATTGAGATCATTATATCCTCGAAATATTTGAGAGCCATTGTTGCATTAAGAGTTTTAGGCCACGATGTTTGAATTAAAAGGGCTAACTGCAAGATGACGCAAATTCCTACGCAACCAGAGGAAATTAAAATTGAGTTGAGGCGCAGACCGATGTCGCGCTTGGCTTTGACTTTTTTTGTGCTGTTCTGGTCTGTGCTTTTGTGTGTTGGGCTCTTGGGAGCGGTCATGCAAGATCGCACGTTACCCTTACCGGATAGCTTACAAGTAAAATTACACGCCGCCATAAACTCTAAGTCAAATATTCCCAATATCACATTTGACCGTGTAGAAGTGGGCTTGACTGGATGGCTTCATCCTAAATTAATTTTGAGTAGCGCACAGTTTTCAAACGTTGAAACAGGCACGGGTGTGCGTTTTGGCACTTTGGCTGTAGTTTTTGATGGGCCAGCGCTGTTTCTTGGCAACATTGCGCCTAAATCAGTCCGGCTGTCGGATGCAAATTTTGACATCACCCGGAAAAAAAATGGTAGTTTTGATTTTGGTTTTGATATTTTGTACGGTGCCGACGCAATTTTTTCAATAGACGATGCTCTGGCTCAAACCGAAGCATTCTTTGGACAAACGGAATTTTCCAGTCTTGAGTCTGGCCAGCTCGATCAGCTCACGGTGAATTATGTTGATCGGATTAATAACCGGGCTTGGACATTCGACGGTGGAAGTGTCAGCGCATTGCGCGCTGGCGGGGTATTAAATTTACGTGGTGACTTGGCTTTACTAACCGGTGGGGGTGATGTGGCAACCTTGGGGCTGTTTTACGATGGCAAAGCATTGGGTGAGGGAAGCCTTGGGGCGGAATTCAGTAATTTACCAGCTCAGGATTTGGCTCTGCAATCGCCTGCCTTGACTTGGTTAAGCTTAATTAATGGCAATTTGTCTGGCAGTTTTAGAAGTACCCGGGCTCTTGGGAGGTTGGGAGTGCTCAATGCAATTTTGGACTTTGGTCAGGGAACTTTAATTGCAGGCCCCAGCCGTATTCCGATAGCATATTCTGAAGCAAAAACTTATTTTTCGTATTTGCCGTCTCCAGGTCGTTTGGACATAGCACGCGTTTCTGTCCAAAGCGATTGGGGGGCTTTGTCCGCGGATGGTTATGCATTGTTGGAGTCGGATTTGGCCAATGACATGTCTTCAAGCGGTATGGTACTTCATCTAAATGTTGAAGATTCCGTTTTAATGGACACGCCGTGGTGGCAGGATCCTGTGACGGTCTCCAAAGCCTCAAGCCAACTAAAAATTAATTATGATCCACTTCAGATTGACGTGGGTCAGTTTCAAGCTGAAGTTAATGGTGCACAATTTTCCATGTCGGGCAAAGCAAACTTGGAGCCCTTGGGTTGGTCTTTTAACTTGCTGGGTAGGGCGCCTGCCTTGGGAGCTAATAATGTAATTTCCCTATGGCCGGAGAACCTAAAACCCAAAAGCCGTCGCTGGTTTGAGGGAAATGTGAAGAGTGGTATGGTTAAAAACTTAACGGTGGATGCTCGACAAGTAGCAGGAGCAGTACCTACTCTGGCCAGTAGTTTCCAGTTTGATAATACTGACGTACGATTTATGCGCTCTATGCCGGGAATTTTGAATGGTGCGGGATATGGAACCTTTGCAAAGAGTGTGTTTACTCTGGTGCTGCAAAACGGTCATGTTAAAGCTGCAGAGGGTGGCAAAATTACCTTTGATGGCTCTGTCCTGACCGTACCTGACACCAGGGAGCCGGATCCGCCTGCGTTGTTCACAATTAATGGCCGTGGGCCAATTCATGCGGCAATGTCTTTGCTGAACAATGAGCCGTTTAAGATTGTTGCTAAGGCCAATCGGGATGTGGCTGATGTGTCAGGGCAGATAACCTTTAAGGCGCAATTGGAGACTTGGCTTAAAAAAGGCGTAAAACCCAAAAATGTAGTTTATGATGTCGTAGGAACTTTACAGAATGTCCGCAGTGAGGTTTTAGTGCCTCGGCAAGTATTAACTGCAAAATCCATGACCTTTTCTGCTGACCCCGGTGAACTGCAGATCTCTGGGGATGGCAGACTTTCTGGTATCCCGTTCTCGGGCAGTTGGGTGCAACCTGTCGGCGCTCCAGATGTTGCGGGTCGAGTAAATGTATCTCTGGAGCTGTCCGCAGAGACTTTGAAGACTTTAAATGTTGTAGTTCCGAGTGGTGTCATTGCCGGAAAAACAACTGCCAAACTGACCTTAAAAGTTGTAAAAAATAAGCCAACTTTCTTCGATATTAGCTCTAACCTTAAAGGTGTCATCTTAAATATCCCTACATTGAAATGGCGAAAACCTAAATCTGTATTGGGCGCAATTAATTTTAAAGGTACTTTCTCAAAACCGTTGAAAATAGATGGTTTTGTATTTACTGCGCCTGGATTGTCGACCAGGGGCCGCATCAACTTTGATGCAAATGGGCTGGAAAGTATTTTTTTATCTGATTTGATTGTGGCTGACTGGCTTACTGCTGAAGTAACATTGACCAACCGGGGCACTAATGTCCCGATGCAGGTTTTGGTGACCGATGGCAGCTTGGACCTGCGAAAATTTCCACAGGGGGAGACCAAGGGTCAGACTAGTTCCGCAATTGCAGCCCCACTGATGGCAAATTTAACTCGTTTGCAGATTTCTGACAGTATAGCTCTCACTGATGTTTCAGCGGAGTTTCCTAACGGCATAGGCTCAGGTGGATTATTCTCCGGTCAGATCAATGGAGGCACACTGATCTCTGGATCAGCGATGGGCAGTGGCAAAAAATTACAATTTGATATTAATTCCCAGGATGGGGGCGGTGCTCTTCGCGACGCAGGGTTGCTGCGCAAAGCGACAGGAGGTGTCATGGATCTTCAACTGACGCCCGCGGAAGGTGGCTGGAATGGGGACCTTAAAATTAGTTCTGTCCGGATAAAGGATGCGCCACAGATTGCACAGCTTTTGAGCGCGGTATCTATAATCGGATTACCTGACCAACTTGATGGAAGGGGCATATTTTTTGATACGCTAGATAGTAAATTCAACCTCAAAAACGAGCTATTTACTATATATGAATCCAGCGCGGTTGGGCCCTCACTTGGGATGTCTTTGGATGGATATATAAATACAAAAAGCAAACAACTGGATCTGCAAGGCGTGCTGTCGCCTTTTTACATGTTGAATGGGATAGGTGCCATTTTAACTCGGCGGGGTGAAGGCTTGATTGGGTTCAACTTTAACTTGAGTGGTGGCACCGCGCAGCCTGATGTGGCTGTGAACCCGCTGTCTTTGTTTACCCCTGGGATGTTTCGAGAAATTTTCCGCCGCAAACCACCCGAGCAGGAATAGATGCAACTTTCTGACTTTGATTTCCAACTCCCACAGGAGCTCATAGCAATACGTCCCATCATACCGCGCGGTGATGCCAAACTGTTGGTGTGCTCTGGCGCTCACATTCACGATACTAATGTAAACGATATCTGTAGTTTTTTGCTACCTGGAGATAGGTTGATTTTAAATGATACTAAAGTTATCCCAGCGCGCTTGTCCGGCACTCGTGCTCGGCAGTCTGCACAAGGCCTTATGCAGGCTAAAATTGAAATCACATTGCTAGAGCCTCTCTCGGCTGGGCATTGGAATGCGTTGGTAAAACCCCTGCGCAAGTTGAAAGTCGGCGAAACAGTAGTATTTTCTGCTGGGCTATCGGCAATCTGTACAAATAAAACAGAGGGCTTGGCCACATTGGCTTTCTCAGTGGAAGGTGACGCTTTAGATGCAGCTCTCGATATCAGTGGGCAAATGCCGTTACCACCATACATTGCGTCGAAGCGAGCTGCTGATGCACAAGATAAAACCGATTATCAAACAATCTGGGCTAAACAGCGTGGGGCGGTTGCGGCGCCAACGGCCTCTTTGCATTTGGACGCAACTGCTCTGGCGAGTTTTGCCGCGTGCGGTGTGGATATAAGTTTTGTCACTTTGCATGTTGGTGCTGGTACGTTTTTGCCAGTAAAGGTTGAAAACATTAGTAGCCACAAAATGCATGCCGAGTGGGGGCATGTGAGTTCACAGACTGTCGACGAAATCGAAGTTACAAAGGCAAGGGGGGGACGCATCATTCCCGTGGGAACCACTGCGCTGCGGCTAATTGAAACTGCTGCTAAAACTGGAACCCTAAAAACATTTAAAGGTAATACGGATATTTTCATCTACCCCGGATTTAACTTTAAAGTCACTGACGGCCTTATGACTAACTTTCACCTGCCCAAGTCTACATTGTTGATGCTTGTTGCAGCCCTGATTGGCAAACAACAGCTCGACGAGGTCTATGCCCACGCTATTACCAATGGATACCGGTTTTTCAGTTATGGCGATGCTTCATTGCTATTTCCGCAATAAAGGCGTTTGGGTGAAGAGACTGATTCTATAGCTTTTGCTATAACTCTTCACCTACAGATTATTTGACTTTGAGGTTCTGTTATGTTGCAGGTATTTTCATCTTCATGGGCGTTGCTACTAGGTATGATGTTGTTAATGGTTGGCAACGGCTTACAAGGCACTCTGCTTGGAGTACGTGGTGGACTTGAAGGATTTTCTACCTTTGAGATGTCGGTTGTTATGTCGGCATATTTTGCGGGATTTTTGGGCGGTTCGCGTTTGGCACCCGAGATGATCCGCCGTGTTGGACACGTGCGGGTCTTTGCGGCGTTGGCCTCTTTTATCTCAGCAATCTTAATTCTCTATCCTGCCTTTGCGCATCCGGTTGCATGGGCTATTGGGCGAGCGGCTATTGGGTTTTGTTTTTCAGGGGTTTACGTTACGGCTGAAAGCTGGCTGAATAACTCAGCGGATAATACAAATCGAGGTAAGGCATTATCGGTTTATATGATCGTGCAGATGTTCGGGATTGTTAGTGCGCAAGTCCTCCTGACACTTGGTGATGCGAGTGGATACGCACTATTCATTGTATCTTCAGTTTTGGTATCGATCTCATTTGCTCCAATTTTGCTGTCTATTTCACCGACACCGGCCTTTGAAACTGCCAAGCCAATGCCTCTCAAAACTCTAATGTTAACCTCGCCTCTTGGCTGTTTTGGGATGTTTTTATTGGGTGGAGTGTTTTCAGCTCAGTTTGGCATGTCTGCCGTCTATGGTGTTGCAGCCGGTCTCACAATTGCGCAGATCTCCATATTTGTATCTAGCATCTATGTGGGTGCGTTGTTGATGCAATACCCTATCGGCTGGTTCTCAGACCGTGTGGACCGACGTTTGGTTATTTTGCTTGTTGCAGCAATGGGCGGCGCGATGTCCGTTGTGGCCTTCTTGTTTGATCACTATTTTGGCGTGCTTCTGGTGGCAGCCTTTGTGATTGGTGGCACGTCTAACCCACTTTATTCATTGTTGATCGCCTATACTAACGATTATCTTGAGGCAGATGACATGGCTGCAGCCGCCGGAGGGTTGATTTTCATCAATGGGATGGGGGCAATTTCTGGACCGTTGGTAACAGGTTGGATGATGGATACCTTTGGTACTCAGGCCTTTTTTATGGTTATTGCCATTTTGATGCTCTCTTTGACTGGTTATGCTGGATATCGTATGACACAGCGAACGCGTGATGGGATCGAAGATGGCGCCTATGCCCCTGTTTTACCCTCTGCCAGTCTTGTTTCTGTTGAGGTTGCATCGGAGTATTACATTGAAACTGCTCTGGAAGAAGAATCTAATTAAACTTAGCATCACATTTACCTTTGCACTTTTGATTTAGATGCATAGAAATTGTCTCAGAGTTAAAAAATCGGGGCATGCACATGACAGCCGCAAATGACGTAGTAAATTATTGGTTAGACGAGGTAGGTTCCTCGCGCTGGTATTTGGGAGGTGATGGTCTCGACAAAGAGATCAGGAACCGGTTTGAGCAGGTCTGGTGGGATACTCTTAATGGTGCAAACGGGTTATGGCTTACCCATGCTACTGGTACGCTTGCCTATTTGATTTTAATGGATCAAATGCCGCGTAATATGTTTCGTGGGACTGCAAGGTCTTTTGGTTCTGATAGACAGGCTTTAGCAGCCTCAAAGTCTGCGCTACAAAACTCCTGGGATCTCAAAATAGATGAGCCGGCCCGCCAGTTCTTCTATATGCCATTGATGCATTCAGAAAGCCTGACAGATCAGGAACGGGCTGTCCGCTTAATCCTTACTCGGTTGCCTAATGGTAAGGCCACACAGTTACCCCATGCTCAGGCGCATAGGGATATCATCCGTGAGTTTGGCCGGTTCCCTGCAAGGAATGAGGCTTTGTGCAGAAGGTCAACTCCGCCGGAGGAGGCATATCAGCTCTCTGGTGGCTATCGAATAACCTTGGAGGCTGTGTCAAAAGCACCCTAAGTTTTTGCTTCGAATGTATGACAAGCTTAGACTTGGGGCGTAATATTTGAATTGCGCGGCTCAAGATAATAGTTTAATATTAAACTAAATTAAAATAGGTTCCAGTTATGACTGATGATGCATATGATATAATTGTTATAGGCGCGGGCCCTGGCGGGTATGTTGCCGCTATTCGTGCTGCGCAACTTGGTTTAAGCGTCATTGTCGTGGAACGTGAGCATATGGGCGGAATTTGCCTTAACTGGGGCTGTATTCCGACCAAAGCTATGTTGCGATCCTCTGAGGTCTACCATCTGATGCATCGGGCGAAGGAATTTGGGCTATCCGCTCAAGGAATTGACTATGATCTGGATGCAGTTGTGGCGCGCTCGCGCGGCATTGCCAAACAGCTCAACGGCGGCGTGACGCATTTGCTCAAGAAAAATAAGGTTACCGCGCTTATGGGGGTGGCGACTATTACAGCGCCAGGCAAGGTTACAGTAAAAACTGCGAAGGCCCAGAAAACCCTCATCGGCAAGCATATCATCATTGCCACTGGCGCAAGGGCCCGCGAATTGCCCGGACTTGAGGGTGATGGCGATCTGGTTTGGACCTATAAAACAGCCCTGACACCGCCGAGAATGCCGAAAAAGCTTCTAGTGATTGGCTCTGGAGCCATCGGAATTGAATTTGCTAATTTTTACAACACACTAGGCGCTGACACCACGGTGGTGGAAGTCATGGACCGGGTGATGCCTGTGGAGGATGCAGAGATTTCAGCCTTCGCGCAGAAAGCATTTGAAAAGCAAGGCATGAAGATCCGGACCAAAACCATGGTTAAAAAGCTTGATCGGGGTGCGGGGTTGGTGACGGCGCATATCGAACAAGATGGAAAAATCACTACTGAAGCTTTTGACACGGTGATCTCTGCTGTTGGCATCGTGGGCAATGTGGAAAATCTGGGGCTTGAAGCTTTGGGGGTCGAGGTTGACCAGACACATATCACCACTGATGCCTACTGTCGGACTGCGGTGGCGGGTGTCTATGCGATTGGCGATGTGGCAGGGGCGCCATGGCTTGCGCACAAGGCAAGCCATGAAGGTGTAATGGTTGCGGAAATGATTGCCGGCGGCACGCCGCATCCTGTGAAAGCTGAAAGTATTGCCGGCTGCACCTATTGCACGCCGCAGGTTGCCAGTGTGGGCCATACCGAAGCGCAGGCCCGTGAAGCGGGCTATGACATCCGCGTGGGCCGTTTCCCCTTCATGGGCAATGGTAAGGCCATCGCCCTGGGCGAGGCGGAAGGCATGGTTAAAACCGTATTTGACGCCAAAACAGGCGAGCTGCTTGGCGCGCATATGATCGGCGCTGAAGTGACGGAGCTAATCCAAGGCTATGTCGTAGGCCGACAGTTGGAGACCACGGAAGAGGATCTCATGCAGACAGTATTCCCGCACCCAACCCTGTCCGAGATGATGCATGAAAGCGTTCTGGATGCTTGGGACAGAGCCATCCACATTTAAATATAACATCCAATATTGGGTAAAATTCACAGGCCTTGGCCTGATGCCTTAACTGCAATAGGCATTTACTTGTCTGAGTATTGATATTTTTCTAATGTTCGCTAAAAGTTCTCACTTATCGATTGGCCCTGTCGCGACTTAACACTATGTTGAGACTCAAAGATCGGGGTTCGTTATGGTTGAGCTGAAGAAAATTGAAGTCCGCGGGGCACGCGAGCATAATCTCAAGAATATTGACGTGGATATCCCGCGCGACCAATTGGTGGTGATCACTGGCCTGTCTGGCTCTGGTAAATCCTCCTTGGCCTTTGATACCATCTACGCTGAAGGCCAGCGCCGCTATGTAGAAAGCCTCTCGGCCTATGCGCGGCAATTCCTTGATATGATGGAAAAACCAGATGTGGATCACATCAGTGGGTTAAGCCCAGCCATTTCTATCGAACAAAAAACCACCTCGAAAAATCCGCGCTCAACCGTGGGCACGGTCACGGAAATTTACGACTATATGCGTCTTCTATTCGCGCGCGTCGGTACGCCGTTCTCCCCGGCCACAGGCCTGCCCATTGAGGCGCAACAGATACAAGATATGGTAGACCGGGTGATGGCCATGGAGGAGGGCACCCGTGGTTATCTGCTTGCGCCCATCGTCCGCGACCGCAAAGGAGAATACCGCAAAGAGTTCATGGAGCTGCGTAAGCAGGGGTTTCAGCGGGTGAAAGTTGATGGTGAATTCTATGATCTGGATGAGCCACCAACTCTCGACAAGAAATTTCGCCATGACATTGACGTAGTGGTCGATCGGATTGTGGTGCGTGAAGGGGTGGAAACCCGTCTGGCGGACAGCTTCCGCACGGCGCTTGATTTGGCGGATGGCATCACGGTTTTGGAAACTGCCCCCGCTGAAGGCGATCCCGAACGCCACACATTTAGCGAAAAATTCGCCTGCCCGGTCTCTGGCTTTACCATTCCTGAGATTGAACCGCGTCTGTTTTCCTTCAATGCGCCCTTTGGAGCTTGCCCGGATTGCGACGGGCTGGGGGTTGAATTATTCTTTGACGAACGCTTAATCGTACCAGATCAAACTCTCAAAATAAACGATGGGGCATTGGCGCCTTGGCGCAAAGGGAAATCCCCATACTTTCTGCAAACGATTGAATCTATTTCTAAACATTATAAATTCAATAGATCTACGAAATGGAAAGAACTGTCTGAAGAGGTGCAAAGGGTATTTCTCTATGGATCGGGTACCGAAGAAATCTTGTTTCGCTATGACGAAGGTGGCCGCGTTTATCAGGTTACCCGCACCTTTGAAGGCGTGATCCCCAACATGGAACGCCGCTACCGCGAAACGGACAGCAATTGGATTCGGGAAGAATTTGAACGCTACCAAAACAATCGCTCTTGCAGCACCTGCGGCGGGTATCGTCTGCGCGCTGAGGCTTTGGCGGTCAAAATCGTTGGCCTGCATGCGGGGCAGGTTGTGCAAATGTCAATCAAAGAAGCCTTTGATTGGTGCCAAAGGGTGCCAGAGCAACTTGGCAAGCAAAAGCTTGCGATTGCCGGGCCTATTTTGAAAGAGATCCGTGAACGTCTGGGGTTTTTGAACAATGTTGGTCTTGAGTATCTCACCTTGGCGCGCAATTCTGGTACGCTTTCGGGCGGTGAGAGCCAACGTATCCGCCTGGCCAGTCAAATTGGATCTGGCCTACAAGGAGTGCTTTATGTTTTGGATGAGCCCAGCATCGGGCTGCATCAACGCGACAACGACCGGCTGTTGACGACTTTGAAAAACCTGCGTGATCAGGGCAATACGGTGATAGTGGTGGAGCATGATGAAGAGGCCATTCGCGAGGCCGATTATGTGTTTGATATAGGGCCGGGCGCGGGCATTCATGGTGGTGAAGTTGTGGCCTGCGGCACGCCAGGTGAGATCATCGCCAACAGCGCGTCAATCACTGGCGATTACTTGGCCGGCCGGCGTAAGATTGATATACCCAGCAAGCGCCGGAGTGGAAATGGGAAAAAAGTCACCGTGCGCAAGGCCAGTGGCAATAATTTACAAGATATCACGGTGGACTTCCCCTTGGGGCAATTTGTGTGCGTCACAGGCGTTTCGGGGGGCGGAAAGTCAACGCTGACCATTGAAACCCTTTTTAAAACCGCCTCCATGAACCTGAACGGAGCCCGGCAGACCCCTGCACCCTGCGAGGCCGTAAAAGGGTTGGAGCATCTTGATAAGGTCATCGACATTGATCAGCGCCCCATTGGCCGCACGCCGCGTTCAAATCCTGCCACCTACACTGGTGCCTTCACCCCAATCCGCGATTGGTTTGCCGGTCTGCCGGAATCCAAGGCGCGCGGTTATAAACCGGGGCGATTCTCCTTTAACGTGAAAGGCGGAAGGTGTGAGGCTTGCTCCGGCGATGGTCTGATCAAGATTGAGATGCACTTTTTGCCAGATGTCTATGTGGAATGCGAGACCTGCAAAGGTGCGCGCTACAATCGTGAAACGCTTGAGGTAAAATTTAAGGGACAATCGATTGCCGACGTCTTGGATATGACTGTCGAATTGGCGCAGGAATTTTTCAAAGCCGTGCCATCCATTCGGGAGAAAATGGACGCTCTTGTGCGCGTTGGGCTTGGATATATCAAAGTTGGTCAGCAAGCTACGACCCTTTCCGGCGGCGAGGCTCAGCGGGTAAAACTGTCAAAAGAACTGTCCAAGCGCAGCACCGGCCGGACCCTCTATATTCTGGACGAGCCCACTACAGGATTGCATTTCGAGGATGTTCGCAAGCTTCTGGAAGTGCTTCACGAATTGGTGGATCAAGGTAATTCTGTGATTGTGATTGAGCATAATTTAGATGTGGTGAAAACGGCTGATTATATCATTGATATAGGCCCGGAAGGCGGCGATGGTGGGGGGCAAGTTGTAGCCAAAGGCACGCCTGAGGCAGTTTCAAAGGTCGCAGTAAGCCACACTGGCCGCTATCTCAAACAGATGCTGGAGCCAAAGCGCATCGTCGCGGGTTAAGCCTGCGGCTTGTTTAGGATAATATCCAAGAGGCTTTGCACCTCTGTGGCATTCAACCGGTCAAACCTGCCGCAGAGAGCTTCTATTTTGGCGGCGGTCTGCGCGCCCAAAATAGGGTCGGCAAACAGGTGAAACTTGGCCGATATCTCTGCATCGCTGAGCGGCAGATCCGTGTCCCCGCGGGGGGTACGCGGATCCGCATCGTGGCGGGTGCCATCGCGCATGAGGATTGAGACCTGCGCCCAGCGTTTGCCGTCGCTGATCTGCGTCAAATGCGGATCATCTATGAGGGTTGTGGCGGTGCTGATCCGTAGGATGTCGGGATCCTTGAACGACAATATATCCAGCTCCTGCACGCCAACCTGACCGCGCACAATCATGCACGCCACTGGAAAGGCAATGGAGTAGGCAAACTCATCCGCGCTCACAGGCCTATGGCCCGCAAGCCGTGCGGCGTTGTGGAAGGTTTTAATCTCCACCGACGCAACATCATGATGCGACAGACTGTGCCGCCCCATCAATTCAGCCGCGGCATCGATGCTTGGGTGTGACCAGCGGCAGCAGGGATAGGGTTTGTAATGGGTGTCGGAAACCAACTTCCATCTCTGTCCCAGTCCCTGCCAATGTGGGCCCTGGCAGGTGAGTGCCGGCGCGCCTGTAAAGCCGTTCTGAGCCAAAAATCCGGCCGTAACGCCCGTCGGTGCGCCCCAGCCCACGCCATCGCGGACCATGGTAGGATGATCGATGCAGCGCATCATCTGGCTGCGGGGGCCGTGGTATTCTCCAATCCCGGCTGCTTCATGAATTTGCCTCGGACTGCATCCCAATATCCGCGCTGTCATAGCTGCGACCCCGACTGCGGTCCAAGCGCCAGAGGTGTGATAATCCGCGCAGGTGTCATGCTGCGTGAGGCCTGCGCGGTAGGATATCTCGTAGGCCAGCGCCAAATAGGTTGCCAAGTCTTGGCCGGTAATGGTGCGATTATCGACCATTGCAAAGAGGGCAGGAAAAATAGCGGATCCCGCGTGGCCTTTGCAGGGGGAGGTGCCATCATGGGCGTCCACACTGTCGATGGCCATCGCCCCAGCCATGGCGGCCCCTGCCGCGCTGGCGTTGTTTCCGTCAAAGAGGCAGCGGGCTGAAGATTCGGTGGTGGCGCCAAACATCATGCGTGCGGCTTTGGTGCCAATCTGTGCCATTTTACTTCGCGACCCAATGGCCGCCACCCCAAGCGTGTCGAGCAAGGAACGACGCAAGACCTGCAGAACATCTTCGGGCAGGGCCTTATAGGCCAGACCAGCGGCAAAATCCTGCATTAACATGGCGTCTCCTATGTGCGGTTGCGTTTCTCAAACCTTGGCAGCATAGCTGAAAAATCCTGTCCTGCGCCGTCTTCTTGTTCCACAAAAGTTTGATAAAGAGCTGTTGCCGCGGCCCCCATTGGGGTATCCGCATCCACATCCCCGGCGGCTTGCTGTGACAAGCGCAGATCCTTTAACATAAGTTCAGCGGAAAAACCGGGTTTATAGTTGTTATCCGCAGGACTTTGTGGGCCAATGCCTGGGGCTGGGCAGTAGGCGTTCATGGTCCAGCTGTAGCCGGACGACGTACTGACCACATCAAACATTGCCTGACGGTCCAGTCCCAGCTTATCGGCCAGCGCAAAGGCCTCACAGGTACCAATCATGGTTATTCCTAGAATCATATTATTGCAAATTTTGGCCGCTTGGCCATTGCCTGCCGGACCGCAATGCACAGATTTCTGCCCCATAACATCAAAAAGAGGCCCGGCGATTTCTAAAGCCTGATCTGTTCCACCAACCATGAATGTCAAGGTGCCAGAGACAGCGCCACCAACTCCGCCAGAGACTGGTGCGTCGAGAAAGCCAACCCCATGATCCTGAGCCAGCTGATCAATCGCCCGCGCTGAGGCGACGTCAATGGTTGAGCAATCGAGCAAGACCGCGCCATGTGTCATGGCCGGCAGAATTTTATTAGCCACAGACTGGGCAATTGCGCCATTGGGCAGCATGGTGATGACCACATCCGCGTCGCGGGCAGCCTCTTGGGCGCTTCGCGCTGCACTAACGCCTTCCGGTACAACGCCTACGGGGTCAAATCCTGTCACCTCATGACCGGCATTGACTAAATTGACGGCCATCGGTGCACCCATATTTCCAAGTCCTGCAAATCCAATTTTCATATCATGTCTCCGTGAGGTGTAGGGTTTGGGCACCAAGGGGGCGCAGCATGGCGGTGGCAGCAGGCAGAAGCGAGTCGGTCAGGCTGTGCTGCCATTTTGGGCTGCGATCTTTGTCGATGACCATGGCGCGTATGCCTTCGATGAAGTCGCCCTGTTCCGCCGATCTATAGGTGAAGCGGTATTCCATTTCTAAAGCGGGCATGATGCCATTTAATACTCGCACCCGGTGGATCATCTCAATTGTTGCCGCCATCGATAGGGGGGACGGTTTGGACAGCTTTTTCAAGGTCTCAATGGCAAAGACACCGCCGGAGTGCTGCAGGTTAATTACTATATCGGTGAAATACTCACCGCGGAAAAACTTAGCGACCTCCGACTCAATCTGTGTGAGCGGGGCAGGGCCGGGATCTATGGCGGCCTTTGTGATGGCGTCCACTGTGCCCGTGTCGCAAATTGATTGGATTACTGCGGGCCAGTGGCTTTGTGGGATATAGTGATCTGAAAAGCCCATGAAAATTGCGTCAGCGGGCCCCATGCGCCCCATGGTGGTACCAAGATATTCGCCAAAATATCCTGGCGCGCGGGCCAGAAGCAAGGACCCGCCTACATCTGGGACCAGGCCAATACCGCATTCCGGCATCGCTATTTCGCTGTTCTCACAAACAACACGATGGGACACATGGCACCCAAGCCCCACGCCGCCGCCCATGGTAAAACCATGCAGGAAGCTGACAATGGGTGTGGGGCTGGCTGCGAGCTTGGCGTTGAGGCGATATTCGTCCGTCCAGAACCTGCGCCCATATTCAAAATCGCCCGCACTGGCCGTTTCATACATAACAGCAATATCGCCGCCAGCGCAAAAAGCGCGTTCGCCCGCGGCATCCAGAATAATGACCACTACATTGGGGTCAGCCTCCCATTGATCTAGCAGGACTTCGATTTGTAAGCACATATCATAGGTGAGCGCGTTGAGAGCCTTGGGCCGGTTGAGAGTTATGCGGCCTGCCGCGCCATCTATCCGAGCAATCAGATCGCTCATGCTCTGAGGCTTCGCGCTATGATCACACGCATGATTTCATTGGTGCCTTCCAAGATTTGGTGAACTCGCAGATCGCGAACGGTCTTTTCGATGCCATAATCGGCCAAATAGCCATAACCGCCGTGTAATTGCAGGCAATCATTGGCCACTCTGCTGCCCATATCTGTCACTAACTTCTTAGCCATGGCGCAGAAATGCGTGGCATCGGGCGCACCATTATCCAGCTTCCAGGCCGCTTGCCGCAGGAAGGTGCGGCCTGATTGCAGCTCAATTTCCATATCCGCCAGGCGAAACTGCAGCGCTTGAAACTTGTCGATGGATTTGCCGAAGGCTTTACGTTCCGCCATATAGACAAGCGTTTGGTTAAAGGCTTGCTGTGCTGCGCCGAGGGAGCAGGCCGCAATGTTGAGCCTACCTCCGTCCAGCCCTGCCATCGCATAGGCAAAGCCGCGGCCCTCTTCGCCAAGTAGGTTTTCGATGGGTGTTTTGCACCCGTCCAGCTGCACTTGGCGGGTGGGCTGCGAGCGCCAGCCCATTTTCTCTTCAAGACCGCCGAAGGATAGCCCTTCCGCCCCATCCTCTACGATCAAGGCCGTGACGCCGTTTGGGCTGTCATCGCCAGTGCGCGACATGATGATATAGGCATCCGAATAGCCACCGCCAGAGATGAAGGCTTTGGTTCCGGTGAGGCTGTAGTCTTTGTTGGATTTCACCGCTTTGGTCTTCAGAGCAGCGGCATCAGAGCCCGATCCCGGTTCGGTGAGGCAATAGGAGAAAAACATCTCCATGCTCAGCGCTTTGGGTAGGTATTTTGCACGCAGGTCATCAGATCCAAACTTGTCGATCATGGCCGCGCACATGTTATGAATGGACAGAAATGCCGCCACAGAGGGGCAGGCCATCGACAGCGCCTCAAATACCAAGGTTGCATCCAGCCGTGTCAGACCGGATCCACCATTTTGCTCACCCACATAAAGCCCACCAAAGCCCAGCTCAGCCAATTCTGGCCAAAGAGTTTTTGGAATTTCGCCAGCCGTTTCCCACTCCCGCGCAAAGGGAGCGATATGGGTGACGCCAAAATCACGGGCCATGTCAAAAATGGCTGTCTGTTCTTCGGAGAGCGCAAAATCCATGTGCCGGTTCCTTTGGTTGCTTAAATCAAGTGAAGCAAATCCCGAGGCAGGAATCTAGCTCCTAATTGTGGGCGGTCCCATATGGCAATTTGGGACTAGAAGGGCCCCAATCATTTGTAGAGCAGTTTTTTATTCCATGATTGGAATAGAGAACTCGCCCCCTTCTTTGGTTCCAGAGGGCCAGCGGGCGGTCACAGTTTTTGTACGTGTATAGAATTTAAACGCGTCTGGACCATGCTGGTTCAAATCACCAAATACTGATTTTTTCCAGCCGCCAAAGGTATGATAGGCTAAAGGTACTGGAATAGGGACGTTGATGCCGATCATGCCCACATTGACGCGATTGGCAAAATCACGCGCTGTATCCCCATCAC
This sequence comes from Alphaproteobacteria bacterium UBA4588, assembly GCA_905182195.1. Classification (GTDB taxonomy): domain Bacteria; phylum Pseudomonadota; class Alphaproteobacteria; order Rhodobacterales; family Rhodobacteraceae; genus Planktomarina. The sequence goes on along the minus strand of CAJJAW010000003.1, from coordinate 79,164 downwards.
GGGTAAAGATAGCGGTGCCATTGCCATATTCGTGGTCCATGGCCAGACCGAGCGCCTCTTCATAAGTTTGAGCACGCACAGTGGAGAGCACAGGGCCAAATATTTCATACTTATATATATCCATATCCTTGGTGACATTATCGAATAAATGCGCGCCAACAAAGAAGCCGTCTTCATATCCTTGAAGATTAAAATTACGACCATCTACAACCAAACTTGCGCCTTGATCAATTCCAGTTTGCACTAAACGCTCAATATTGGCTTTTGCTGCGGCTGTGACCACTGGACCGTAATCCACATCACTGCCCGCTGTGTACGGCCCAACCTTTAGGGCTTCTACTCTTGGGATTAGTTTTTCCATTAATCGATCTGCGGTCTCGTCGCCTACGGGTACCGCTACTGAAATGGCCATGCAGCGTTCGCCCGCCGCACCGTAACCCGCGCCCAAGAGCGCATCAGCGGCCTGGTCCATATCTGCGTCTGGCATGATGATCATATGGTTTTTGGCGCCGCCAAAACATTGAACCCGTTTGCCTTCCGCGCAGCCGGTTGCATAAATATATTCAGCTATCGGGGTTGAACCGACAAAGCCGATGGATTGGATGACATCGTGATGCAAGATCGCATCTACGGCTTCTTTATCGCCATTCACAACCTGCAAAATACCTTTTGGTAGGCCGGCCTCTTCAAACAGTTCTGCCAGCATCAAAGGCACCGATGGATCACGCTCGGATGGTTTGAGGATAAAGGCATTGCCGCAGGCAATAGCAGGGGCAAACATCCACATTGGGATCATGGCTGGAAAGTTGAACGGGGTAATGCCCGCTGTCACCCCCAAGGCCTGACGCATGGAATACATGTCAATGCCCGGGCCCGCGCTGTCTGTATATTCACCCTTGAGCAATTGTGGCGCGCCGATGCAATATTCGACAACTTCCAAACCACGGATCACGTCGCCTTTAGCGTCGGGTATGGTTTTGCCATGCTCTCGGCTCAGAGCCTCGGCCAATTGGTCCATGTCGCGGTTTAAAAGATCCACGAATTTCATCAAAACGCGGGCGCGGCGCTGCGGGTTCATGGCGGCCCAAGCGGGTTGAGCGGTGGCGGCGATGCTAACGGCCTGATCCATTTCAGCAGCATTTGCCAGCGGCACAGTGGCTTGCACCTCGCCGGTTGCTGGATTGTAAATATCCGAAAAACGGCCAGATGTGCCCTTAACATGGGCGCCATTGATATAGTGGGTGAGTTCTTGCATCGTATCTCTCCTAAAGTTTAACCCTTTGTAGTCTTGCATTTATGTGAATAAAAGGGGCAATTAGCCAAAATCATACTGCAAAAATGTAAGGGTGTTATGGAAAATTGGGATGATCTACGCATATTTTTAGCGGTAGCGCAGGCGGGTAGCCTGACAATTGCGGCGCAGGTTCTTAAAATTGATCCTGCCACGGTTAGCCGACGGATTGCCCGATTGGAAATGGCCCATACAACGCCGTTATTTTCAAAATCGCCTAAGGGCTATGAGTTGACTGAAGCCGGGCACGGTCTGGTGACGCATGTGGATGCGGCGCAATCTTCTTTTAGTGCGGGGCTTGGGGCGTTGCGGGGTGACGGCGAAGGGTTGATGGGGCAAATTCGGATTGGTGCTCCTGATGGCTGCGCCAACTTTCTTTTGCCCCAGGTCTGTGGGCAAATCACCAAGGACTACCCAGAGCTAGATATTCAGATTGTGGCTTTGCCACGGGTGTTAAACCTGACACGCCGCGAAGCGGATATGGCCATCGGCGTGAGCCAACCGACAGCGGGGCGTTTGATAGTCCAAAAAATTGCAGATTATCGTCTGCATTTGGCGGCGTCAGTGGAGCTTTGGGGCAAATTTAAAGAACCCAAAACACTCAACGATCTGCGTGGGCTGCCGACGGTGGGTTATGTGCAGGATATGATTTTTGACAAAGAATTGGATTATCTGGAGCCGTTGGGGTTGCGTCGGGTACAGCTGGCGTCAAATTCAATCTCGGTGCAAATGAATTTACTCCGGCAGGGGGCCGGGGTGGGCATTGTGCATGATTTTGCCTTGCCCTTTGCGCCTGAGTTGCGGCGCATTTTAATTGACCAGCTGTCCTTGTCCCGCAGTTTCTTTTTGATCCGTTCTGCCGATGATAGGCTAAACCGGCGGCTCAACTTATTTGCGGAGGTGCTTTTGTCTGGAATTCGTACCGAAATTTCGCGTTTGGAAGCTTTGGCCTTGGCTTAGGGCCCGTTATTTTCAGGTTAGCGCTGTCACGCGCTTGCAATTCTGGTGAAATATGGCTTGTTGGTCGCATCAAATCGGAGAACACCAGATGCGCACAGGCCTTTACCCCGGAACATTTGATCCTATCACCCTTGGTCACATCGATATCATCCGTCGCAGCTGCGCCTTGGTAGATCGTTTGGTGATTGGCGTGGCCATCAACCGCGACAAAGGCCCATTGTTTGACCTCAATGAACGTGTGGCAATGATCGAAGCAGAAGCACTGCGGTTGAATGCGGAAACTGGCACCGAGATTGTGGTGCATCCCTTTGAAAATCTGCTGATCGATTGCGCGCGGGATGTGGGCGCTGGTATTATCTTGCGTGGCCTGCGGGCTGTGGCAGATTTCGAATATGAATATCAGATGGTTGGTATGAACCGGCAACTGGATTCCAGTATCGAAACCGTGTTTTTAATGGCCGAAGCGCAGCATCAGGCAATTGCCTCTAAACTGGTCAAAGAGATTTGCCGCTTGGGTGGGGATGTGTCGAAGTTTGTCACCCCAGAGATTGATGCGGCTCTAAAGGACCGCCTGCATGCCACGGAACGTTAAACTACCGTTTAGATCAATTTCCCCATGGCAACTGCGGTATCAGCCATGCGGTTTGAGAAGGCCCATTCGTTGTCATACCATGACAAAACCCGCACCATATCGCCGCCCATGATTAGGGTTTGATCGGCGTGAAACACCGAGGAATGCGGGTCATGGTTAAAATCTGATGACACAAGTGGCTCGTCAATCACGTTTAAAACGCCCTTGAGCGCACCTGCTGCTGCTGCCTGCATCATCGCGGTAATCTCAGCGATATCCGTATGACGGCCCGCTTCAAATGTCAGGTCGACCGCAGAAACATTTGGAGTTGGCACACGCATCGCCACACCGTCCAGTTTTCCGTCCAGCTCTGGCAACACCAAGCCGACAGCTTTTGCCGCTCCGGTGGTGGTGGGAATCATAGACAAAGCGGCAGCCCGCCCCCGGTAAAGATCACTATGGGTGCGGTCCAAAGTCGGTTGATCGCCAGTATAGCTATGAATTGTGGTCATCAAGCCGCGTTTGATTCCAATGTTTGCATGCAGAACCTTGGCAATGGGTGCCAAACAATTGGTGGTGCATGAGGCGTTTGAGACAATCAAATCATCGGTGGTCAAGGTGTCATGATTTACGCCATAAACGATGGTTTTATCAGCGTCTTTTCCCGGCGCAGAGATCAAAACTCGCGATGAACCATTGTCGAGATAGGCCTGACAGGCGGCTTTTGAAGTAAAAATGCCAGTGCATTCCATTACGACATCAATATCGGACCAAGGCAGATCGGCAGGATTCCGCATTTCAGTGACGCGGATAGGGCCTTTGCCCACATCAATGTAGTCAACACCGCTTGTCACTGTTGCCGGAAAACGGCCATGTACAGAGTCGTATTTCAGCAAATGAGCATTATTTTTTACTGAGCCAAGATCGTTTATCGCAATTACCCCGATATCGGTACGGCCAGACTCGATTATTGCCCTAAGAACATTTCGGCCAATGCGGCCAAATCCGTTAATTGCAACTTTGAGTGTCATTATACCGTCCTAAACCGTAGATTTGATAGCGCTAACATCATGGTTCCCATCTAAAGTCAACAACGCTGTCTAGCTCCAAGCTTTGATATATCCTGCTAATTAAATAAATCTGTAATCAATATTATATAAAATAATAATATCTAATAAGAATAAAGTGATAACTTTATCCTAGGTAAGACGGCATTTATTATAACTGATAGACAATTTTTCTTAACCTCTTGGAATTAAACTAGGTTACCCATTTTTGCAGCCAAATCAACCATACGAACGGAAAATCCCCATTCGTTGTCATACCATGCCAGGACACGCACGGTAGTCCCCCCAACAACCTTGGTCTGTTCTGGTGCAAAAATTGATGACTGTGGGGTGTGGTTAAAGTCAATGGAAACCTTTGGGGCAGGGTCATAGGCCAAGATGCCTGCCATTGGCCCAGCGGCGGCGGCGGCGGCGGCGGCGTTTACTTCTTCAACAGTCACTGCCTGAGACGCTTCAAAGGTGAGATCCACACAAGAAACATTTGGAGTTGGGACGCGAATAGCAGAGCCATCCAGTTTACCTGCCATTTCGGGCAATACTTCGCCCAAGGCCTTGGCCGCTCCAGTAGATGTAGGGATCAAGGCCATGGCAGCTGCTCTGGAGCGATAAAGGTCACTGTGACGGCGGTCCAAGGTGGGCTGGTCGCCAGTATAGCTATGTATCGTAGTCATAATCCCACGTTCGATTCCAATGGCGTTATTGAGGGTTTTGACCAGCGGAGCTAAGCAATTGGTAGTGCACGATCCGTTTGAAATCATTGTATCACTTGCTAAAAGCATTTGCTCATTGGCACCTAAAACGATTGTGCGATCGACATTCTCGGCAGGTGCCGAGATGAGAACTTTCTTGGCCCCTTGGGCTAGGTGGACCTTAGCGATTTCACCGTCATTGAAGTTGCCGGTGCATTCCAGCACTACATCAATACCTGACCAATCAATCTCACTGGGGTTATAGGTCGAGAACATTTGGATAGGACCAAGCCCAAGATCCATTTTATGATCATAAATTTTAATTTCGCCAGCAAACCTTCCATGTACGCTGTCATAACGCATCAAATGGGCGCTTGTTTCTAAAGGGCCTGTAGCGTTGATTTTAATAACCTGCACATCTGTTCGGCCGCTCTCAACAATATGAGCCAGAATACATCGGCCAATGCGGCCAAAACCATTTATACCAATTTTTACAGTCAAAATGATCAACCCCAACATATTTTAAAATTTTAGTAGCAAGGGGGGCGAAGTAAATAAAGTTTAAAACTTGGAAAATTTCAGTTTGTTAGCGTAAACATTGCCGTTAGCGATAACCGCTTGCGGTAACACTGGAAGTAGAATTTCCGAGGTGGAAAAAAAGCTATTACAAAGCCACAGCCTCATAGCAATTATAACAGTGATTTGACTTTTGCAACGATCGCTTCGCTTGTGATTCCAAACTCCTTATACAGCCGTTCTGCTGGCGCAGATGCGCCAAAACTGGCCATACCGATAAAGCCTGCTTTTGATTCTCGTCCACGCTCGCCCAACAACCATTGATCCCAGCCCATGCGAACAGCGGCTTCCACGGCTACACGTACTGCACCCCCTGGTAAAATTTTCTTGCGATAGGAGGCATCTTGCTGCGCAAACAATTCCATACAGGGCATTGAAACAACGCGTGTGCCAACCCCTTCAGCCTGCAGCACTTCACGGGCCTGCATAGCCAGTGCAACCTCTGTTCCTGTGGCCATCAAGATAACGTCGCGCTTAACATTAGCTTCCGCCAAAATGTAGGCGCCCCGCGCGCTGAGGTTCGCAGTTTTATATTCTGTGCGCACTGCTGGAACTGCTTGGCGTGACAATGCCATCACCGTTGGGGTGTCCGGTTGGCTAAGGGCGACCTCCCAAGCTTCAGCTGTTTCGGTGACGTCTGCCGGTCGGAATACTAATGTGTTGGGGGTAGCACGCGAAATAGCTAGGTGCTCTACCGGTTGGTGAGTTGGCCCATCTTCGCCCAGACCAATGGAATCATGTGTCATTACGTAGACTGTAGGTACACCCATTAAAGCAGAAAGACGCATCGCACCTCTTGCATAGTCGGTGAAGCACATAAACGTACCACCGTAGGGACGAATGCCCCCATGCAACGCCATGCCGTTAAGGGCCGCCGCCATACCATGTTCCCGAATCCCAAAATATATATACCTGCCGCCGCGGTTTTCTGGCTCAAAAATTCCCATGTCGTCTGTCTTGGTATTATTTGATCCAGTCAAATCAGCGGAGCCGCCGACTGTTTCAGTCATCACCGGATTGACTACTTTTAAAGTATTTTCAGAAGCTGTGCGGGTGGCTACCTTGGGAAGTGTGTCAGCCGCCGCTTTTTTAATTGCGCGTATTACAACACCAAGCTTTTTGGGCACTTCACCGGAAAAAGTTCGGTTGAACTGACTTTGGCGTGAGCTAGGTAGGCACAAAAATCTCTCCTCCCACTCTACCCGCTCTGCCGCACCGCGCGCGCCGATGGCTTCCCATTTAGATTTGATATCGGCGGGTATTTCAAAGGCTCCATGCTTCCAGCCGTATACCGCCTTCGCGTCGGCTAGTTGCGCAGCATCAGTTAAAGCACCATGGCCTTTTGACGTATCTTGAGCCGCATGGCCTAACGCTATATGAGTTTTGCAGGCGATCATTGAGGGTTTATCGTTTGCGCGGGCGTTTGTCAGAGCCGCGTCAATTGCTTCTGGATCATGGCCATCAATGGCCTGAACATGCCAGCCAGAGGCTGCAAAACGCTGCATTTGATCAGTACGATCTGATAATTCCACAGTGCCGTCGATGGTGATATTGTTATTGTCCCACATCACAATAAGATTTTTAAGTTCATGGCGCCCGGCAAGACCAATAGCTTCTTGGCTTATCCCCTCCATCAAACAACCATCACCAGCGATCACATAGGTTTTATGGCTCTGGATCTTCTTACCATAAGTGGCGCCTAAAATTTCTTCTGCTATTGCAAAGCCCACCGAATTTGCAAGTCCTTGGCCAAGCGGTCCGGTGGTGGTTTCAATGCCGTTAGCATGCCCATATTCTGGATGACCTGCTGTTTTTGCACCCCACTGGCGGAAGTTTTTAATTTCTTCGAGCGTCATATCTGCATAGCCGGTAAGATGGAGTAGCGAATAGAGCAACATGGACCCATGGCCAGCTGACAAAATAAACCTGTCGCGATCTGGCCAATTTGGTACCTTAGCATCAAATTTCAAATGTTTCTCGAATAAAACTGTAGCTACATCAGCCATGCCCATGGCCATACCTGAGTGACCTGAATTGGCGGCAGCAACCGCATCTAGCGTCAGCGCTCGAATTGCAGTGGCTTTTTTCCAGTGTTCAGGGTTCTTGGCTGCGAGTGCTTTGAGATCCACGGTAATAACTTTCTATTTGGTCTAAAGTTGATGCTTCCTATCAAGTGAAGAGGGAAGATCAAGTAAACTAAACTATTTCCTGTAAAATTTTTCACCACTGGGGTCTTGGACCTTATGGTCAACTTCACATACGCTATTAGTAATGGTGGCCGATTCGAGCTCTGCGCCTTTTGAGCGTTGAAGTTGTTAAAGGATTAAGCATGAGTGATATTTCAGATTTAGAACAAAGGCTAGCGGCAGCGCTTAGGCGTATTTCAACGGCTACTGAATCCTTGCCAAAAGCAGTGATAATGGGGGGGGCATCGTTGAGTATTGATCCAACACGTGCGGCTAATCAAAAATCACATGATGTAGCCTTGGCGGAAGTTAGGTCTAGCCTTGCCGCAGCAACCTCAAAACTTACAGTGCAAGAAGAAAAAATTGAAATGCTTGTTCAGGAGTTGGAGAATACTCGTGAGAATCAGGTTTCCCCCGTCGGTGGTGAAAATTCTCAAAATAATTTTCTAGCGGATGCCTTTTCGGAGCTAGAAGTTAAATTGTCGCAACTGACACAGTCCAACACGCAGCTGCGTGAGGCAAACCAAAACTTGCGAGATTCAAATGCCAAAGGCTTGGGTGATGCTGGGCTGATCAATTCGGGTCTTCAATCTGGAATTGACAGTTTGAGTGCGGAACGAGCAGCGGATAAAGCCCATCTGCAGGTTTTGATCACAGCATTAAGTGAAGCGGCTTCAATCGATGTGACGGAGGAGAAAGAGAATGCCTGAAGTTACCATTAAGATCGGCGATCGCCCATTTAAAGTTGCATGTCCCGCGGGCGAGGAAAACCAGTTAGAGGCTGCTTCGGCCAAATTAAATGTGGAAGCTAAAGTTTTAATAGCTCATTCTGGTAGAGTGCCAGAATCTCAGATGTTGTTAATGTCCGGTTTAATGCTTGCTGATAGAGCAATTGCGTTGGAAGAAAAAGTAAAAGCGGCTGAGGTTGAAATGAGCAGTTTGCGCCAAAGTAATAAAAATATAACACCAGAAATCAAAACGGTAATAAAGGAAGTTAAGGTAACTGCGGTGCCAGAAGAATTACTTGAAAGCTTAGCCGAACTGTCAGCGCGCGCTGAAGCCGCCGCGGATGACTTGGAACAAAAAATAGCCCAGCCCGGTTATTTAACAGACTAGCGAAGATCTAATTAAGCTGAGTTAGCTTTGCGAATTTCTTTAGCGGCGGCTTTATCATAATTAATATTATTTTCAGCAAGCATACCGTCAAACTCACCGGATAGGGTCATGTCCCGTATGATGTCACAGCCGCCAATAAACTCACCTTTGACATATAGCTGCGGTATTGTCGGCCAATCCGAATATTCTTTGATGCTCTGACGCACGGCATCATCCGCAAGGACGTCTTACATCTTTATATTCAACACCCATATAATTCAATATACCAGCAATTTGACTTGAAAAGCCACATTGTGGCATCGTGGCGGTGCCTTTCATAAACAGAACAACATCGTTGGACGTCACTGTTTCGCGGATTTGATCTTCAGCGCTCATCTTTTGACCTTTTGCCGTTGGGCACAAATTGCTGTGCGTATTTCTGTGGGTCCTTTGGGACCCTAAAACTGCTCGAATGTCCACCACCTACTCTACCGGAAAAGTAATCTGATCGACTTTCATGATCTCCGTCACCGGGCAAACAACCGCGTCCCTAGCATTTTTCATACCATGCTACCCAGATATCACGGATCAGCAACAACGCCAAGATTGCAAGAAATAGAAAACAATAGGACCCAGCTGGACATATCAATCAGGTATTTTTGTTGTCAGAGCCAAAGCATGCAGCTCACCATGCGCACCATCCATCTTGCCTTTAAGTGCTGCATAAACTGCGCGATGCTGCTGTACCCTATTTTTGCCAACAAAGCTTGCATCAGTAACTTCTGCTGCGTAATGATTTCCATCGCCCGCGAGGTCTGTGATTGTTATTACAGCCTCTGAGAATGTTTCTCGAATAAGGCTTTCTATGTCTTTCGCCTGCATGGCCATAGGACTGTTCCTAATTAATTACAGATCAAACCTAGAGCACTGAGTGTCTGGTTTCAAGTGACTGCGGCCGCAAAGCTGCTACGGAAAATCTCGCTGAGTTCGGCCAGATCAGCCTGTGATCTTCCAAACCGTACATTTGTGCCGCCAAAAGACCCTACGCAACTCACAGAAACCTCAGCGTTCCCTGCTGCTGCCATCAAGGCTTCGGCTTGATCAAAGTTACAAGCCACCAAGTAGCGGGCTTGATCCTCGCCAAACAATTCGGCTGTATCGTCAGTATCTAAGCTGATACCAACACCTGCCTCTTCGGCCATCTCAAAAGCGGCCAATGCCAATCCCCCGTCGGACAAATCTGTACAGGCTGTTATCCATGTTGAATTTTCACGGATGAACTCACCATTTTTTTTCTCATCAGCGAGATTCACCGGTGGTGCATCACCCTCAACTCTGTTGAACACTTCGGCCAAAAGAGCTGATTGGCCCAGATGTCCAAGGGTTTTTCCAATCAATATAGCCATATGACCTTCACGGGCAACGCCAACAATGGCGTCATCCGTGTCTGTGATCAGACCAACCGCGCCAATGGTTGGGGTTGGGAGGATGCCGGAACCGTCAGTCTCATTGTATAGCGACACATTGCCGGAGACGATAGGCATGTCCAAGGCTTTCACAGCTACTCCGATACCTTTGATTGCACCAACAAATTGGCCCATAATTTCGGGTTTTTCTGGGTTTCCAAAGTTCAGGTTGTCTGTCGTTGCAAGGGGCAGGGCACCCACAGCCGTTAGGTTTCGGTAAGCTTCTGCAACGGCTTGTTTACCACCTTCAAACGGATTGGCAGCTACATAGCGAGGTGTTACATCTGACGTGAATGCTAATGCTTTAGACGTCCCGTGGACGCGTACAATACCAGAGCCAAAGCCGGGTGTGCGCATGCTATCAGCCATAACTTGACTGTCGTACTGCTCATATACCCACTGTTTTGCAGCATAGTTTGGGCATGCGATTAGTATTTTAAGACCATCAATAGCATCTATATGGGGGACATCTCTAATAGCCGCGGCCGCAGGGGTTTCCACCCAGGGGCGATCATATTCAGGTGCTGTACCCGATAGGGCTTTTAGAGGTAGATCCGCTTTAATCTCACCGTTCATAGCAATTAAAAACCTATCTTCTGAGATTGTTTCACCAACAATTGCAAAATCAAGGTCCCATTTGTCAAAGACTGCTTTCGCTATGTCTTCCAATTCAGGTTTCAGCACCATCAGCATTCGTTCTTGTGATTCTGATAGCATCATCTCATAGGCCGTCATATTGAGCTCGCGGGTTGGAACCTTTTCCAAATCCAAGCGGACACCGAAATTCCTTTATCGCCCATTTCAACCGCAGAACAGGTGAGACCAGCTGCACCCATATCTTGGATGGATATTACGGCACCAGTGGCCATCAATTCTAGTGTAGCTTCCATCAGCCGTTTTTCGGTAAAGGGGTCGCCAACTTGCACAGTGGGGCGCTTATCTTCAATTGTGTCGTCAAATTCAGCACTAGCCATCGTTGCGCCGCCGACACCGTCACGTCCAGTTTTAGCACCTAAATAAACAACAGGCATTCCTACACCTGAGGCAGCAGAGTAAAAGATCTTATCAGTGTCAGCCAATCCAGCTGCAAAAGCATTTACCAAACAGTTGCCATTATAGGCAGGGTCAAACCGGACCTCGCCCCCAATGGTTGGCACGCCAAAACAATTTCCATAACCTCCAATGCCAGCCACAACTCCACCGACGAGTGATTTGGTCTTATGGTGATCGGGGCTGCCGAAGGATAGCGAGTTCATTGCCGCAATTGGTCGCGCGCCCATGGTGAAAACATCGCGTAAAATACCGCCTACACCGGTTGCCGCACCTTGGTAGGGCTCAATATAGCTAGGGTGGTTGTGGCTTTCCATTTTGAAAATTACAGCCTGACCGTCGCCTATATCTACAACTCCTGCATTTTCGCCTGGGCCACAAATAACTTGCGGTCCCTCCGTGGGCAGGGTCCGCAGCCATTTTTTTGAGGACTTATAAGAACAATGCTCGTTCCACATGGCTGAAAAGATGCCCATCTCAGTAAAGGAAGGCGTACGGTTGATGATTTGAAGAATGCGTTCATATTCTTCCGGGCTAAGCCCATGCGCGGCAATAAGGTCAGGCGTAATCTCTGGATCTAGCAAGTCGTCATCCCTAAAGGTACAAGTTGTCTTTTAATACGAAAGAATTTCGATGGGGGAAAGGTTGGAATGACTTTTAAATTAAGCTGCTGTTCAAAAGATTAAGGAAGTTTACTTAAAATGGTCATTAACAAAAATGCCGTGTACTAGGCCCGGCTTCGGGTCAATAGGAGGTATCAAGTTCTGCACGTCTCCCGTACATTCATGTCTCTTAGCTTTGAGTATTTAGTGGACTGTTCTAGGCTCTCCGATGCAAACCCGTTATGCAATTACTGCATGCCCTAACAAATTTATTCTTGTTTATGTTTGGCACGACGTCGAGCTATAATCTCATCTTGCACAAAATCGCGAAAAGCTGCGATTCTTCGAGAATGGCGCAGCTCTTCAGGGTAGGCTAGGAATACAGGAACTTCGGCGTTTTCAATTTCTGGTAAAACCCTAACTAGCTCTGGAAAATCATGGGTCACATAATCGGGCAAAACGCCGATCCCAAGATTGTTGATTACCCCCTGAAGTACGCCAAAGTAGTTGTTCACCGTTAGCGTCGATTTTGGCTGGTAGCTTATCAACTTCTGCACTAGCGCTGCGCTCACGGCGACTTGAGGCGCACTAGGATTTTGACAAATCAATCGGTGGTTTGAAACGTCATTAAGAGTTTTAGGATGGCCACGTTCTTTTAAGTAATCTGAGCTCGCAAAAAGGCGCATATGCACTGACATTAAACGCTTGCGTATTAAATCGGCTTGGCTTGGTTCTTTCATACGGATGGCGACGTCGGCCTCACGCATTGGTAGGTCAAGAACGCGTTCTTCCAACATTAGATCTACATTGAGATCTGGATATTTTTCGTAAAGTTGCGGTAGCCGTGGCGCAAGCCAGAGCGTACCAAAACCTGTCGTGGTAGTGACACGCAATTCACCATAAACTTCATCTTCGCTGTCACGAATCCGTGCTGAGGCCGCGTCAAGTCGCTTGGTCATTGCGCGGGTGGCTTCAAATAGCAATTCTCCTTGCTCTGTCAGAATCAGTCCGCGTGCATGTCTGTGAAACAATATGGCATCAAGAGTTTCTTCCAAAGCGCGCACTTGCCGAGAGACTGCCGATTGCGACAAATGCAGGGTATCACCGGCGTGTGTTAAGGAACCCGCATCCGCTACAGCATGGAAAATCCTTAATTTGTCCCAGTCCACAGCATCACTCCATATAATGTTAAGTTTAATTAGTAGCATGTCATTTGAGGGCAGGTCACGGAGTTTTTCGTTGTTAGGTCATAGTTTTTGACCTAAAATAAAATTCAAGTATATATCGGGAGCACTTCGACCATGCAGCATGATGTTTCTTTGAACGATAAATATGACCTAACCAAAAAACAGGTCCTTATAAATGGTACGCAAGCATTAGTTAGGATGATGCTAATGCAATCTGCGCGCGATAAATTGGCGGGCCACGACACGGCGGGATATGTAACGGGTTACCGAGGCTCCCCACTGGGTGCGGTAGATTTTCAAATGGTCCGTGCAAAATCTCAGCTGAACAAGGCACAGATTACTTTTCAGGAAGGTCTGAATGAGGATTTGGCTGCAACCGCGCTTTGGGGCAGTCAGCAAGCTGAGCTGCGCGGTGAGGGCAAGCATCAAGGTGTGTTTGGCCTCTGGTACGGCAAGGGGCCTGGTGTTGACCGGTCTGGAGATGTGTTTCGCCACGCCAATATGGCGGGCACGTCGCCCCTTGGCGGCATTGTCGCTGCCTTGGGTGATGACCATACTGGGGAAAGCTCAACCACATTACACCAATCAGAATGGACGATGATCGACAGTTTTATGCCTGTCTTGTCACCAGCTGGGGTTCAAGAAATCATTGATTACGGCCTGTTCGGTTTTGCCTTGTCGCGTTTTGCCGGTGTTTGGGTGGGGCTCAAATGCATCAAAGACACGGTTGAAGTGACCTCAGTGGTAAATGGTGACCCGCAGCGTTTGCAGTTTGTCTTACCGGACTTTGACATGCCCGAAGGCGGGCTTAATATCCGACTGATTGACACGCCACAGGCGCAAGAAGCGCGGATCATTGACTATAAACGCCATGCCGCTCAGGCCTTCGCGCGGGCCAATAAGATGGACAAACGCGTATTGGGGCAGGCCGGTGCCAAGATAGGCTTTGTTGCTGCTGGAAAAAACTGGTTGGATTTGGCCCATGCAATGCAGGTATTAGGCATGGATCAAGCGGCGGCCATTGCGCACGGGGTGACCACCTATAAAGTAGCAATGACTTGGCCCTTGGATGTAGACACATTTTCAGAATGGGCCGAAGGCTTGGATACTATCGTAGTGGTGGAAGAAAAGCGCAAGCTGATAGAAGTTCAGATCAAAGAGGCCCTATTTAATGACCGCCGTGGGCGGCAGGTCTTGGGCGCTACGGATGCGGTGGGTAGGGTTCTATTTCCTGATAGTTATGCGCTTGATCCGATGGTGATTGCTGAAAAAATTGGAAAAATATTGGTGGCTGAGGGCTGCGGGTCTGAGCAGCTTAATGGCGCTTTGCGAAAGATCGAAGAGGCCAAACACGCCAACAATGCCCCTACTTTAGCCAGCCGCTTGCCCTATTTCTGCTCAGGCTGCCCGCACAGCAGCTCGACCAAAATCCCCGAAGGCAGTCGTGCCTATTCGGGAATTGGCTGCCATTATATGGTGCAATGGATGGATCGTGATACATTGGGTTTCACCCAAATGGGTGGTGAGGGCGCCAACTGGATTGGGGAATCTCTGTTTTCCACCCGCGACCATGTGTTTCAAAATATTGGGGATGGCACCTATAATCATTCTGGCATCCAAGCCATTCGCGCCGCCTTGGCCGCCGGCACCACCATGACTTATAAAATTTTGTTCAATGATGCGGTGGCGATGACGGGTGGGCAAACCAATGATGGGGGGTTGAATGCAGCGCGGATTGTGCAGGAGATGCGCGGTATTGGGGTGCAACATTTGGCGGTAGTCTATGATGAAAAAGAAGATGTTAGCGCTGTGCAATTTCCCACTGGGACTGCATTGCATCAGCGGGACCAGCTGATCACTGTGCAAGAGAGCTTTCGCAATTTGGAAGGTGTATCCGTGATTGTCTATGTGCAAACATGCGCTGCTGAAAAACGTCGTCGCCGCAAGCGAGGCGCTTTTCCAGACACACCAGAGCGGTTGTTTATCAACCCCTCCGTCTGTGAGGGCTGTGGCGATTGTGGTGTGCAATCCAATTGCGTGTCTTTGTTGCCCTTAGAAACGCCCCTGGGGCGCAAGCGCCAGATTGATCAATCTAGCTGCAATAAGGATTTTAGCTGTGTAAATGGTTTTTGTCCCTCTTTCGCCACCGTCAAAGGCGGCCAATTGCGGCGGCCTGTGACCCAAGATATCACAGTGCCCGATCTGCCACTGCCCAGGTTGCCTGCAATCCATGGCACCCATAACGTGGTGATCACCGGCGTGGGAGGGACTGGCGTTGTGACCATTGGTGCTTTGCTGGCGATGGCCGCACATTTGGACGGCAAGGCAGCTGGGGTGATGGAAATGGCCGGATTGGCGCAAAAGGGCGGTGCGGTGCATATCCACTGTCGGATTGGCGAGACCCCAGAGGATATTTCAGCTATCCGAGTGGCTTCGGGTGAATGCCATACGCTGATTGGTGGTGATTTGGTGGTCTCTGCGCAGGGCAGTACTTTGGGCCTGATGGCCCCGGCTGGAGCCGCTGTTGTTAACAATCACGAGATCATCACAGGCGATTTCACCCGCGACACTGGATTTCGCATTCCCTACGCTGAGCTTGAACTGGCGATTGCTGCACGTCTGAATACTCGGGCGGCTTTGATGAATGCCACGAAGCTGGCTGAAAATGCTTTGGGCGATACGGTTTATGCCAATATGATCTTGCTGGGAGCTACGTTTCAACACGGCTTATTGCCTTTGTCGGAAGCCGCATTGCTGGAGGCTATTGCGCTGAACGGTGCAACGATCACGCAAAACCAACAGGCTTTCGCGCTTGGACGTTGGAGCGTGTTGGATCCTGAGATAGCCACTCAGTTTCAAAGGCAAAAACCAGTGAACCTGGACGGTGAGAACGCGAGATTGGCCAATCTCATAGCCTATGGGTCCGGGCGTTCAGAGCGCTATGCTCAAATGCGTACTCAGCTGGCTAATGCGCCCTTGGCGGCGCAGGTTTTGGAATCTTACCACAAGGTTTTGACCTATAAGGATGAATATGAAGTGGCCCGCTTGCTGGGTGAGACCAAAGAGCGGGTGGCAGAGCAGTTTGAGGGAAATTTTGAGATTTCCTATCATTTAGCGCCGCCTTTGCTGTCACGGATGGGTCCAAATGGACGGCCGCAAAAACGTCAATTTGGTGCATGGTTTGACCGGGCTAGCCGGGGCTTGGCACGTCTCAAGTTTTTTCGTGAAACACCGCTCGATATCTTTGGCTATACGGCTGAGCGGCGCATGGAGCGCCAGTTGATTGCAGATTTTGAGGCATTGGTGGCGCGGATGCAGCGCGAGTATGAGCCAAAACATCACGATATTTGGCTCGAGCTCATTGGCTTGCCGCAACATATTCTGGGCTTTGGACCGGTGAAGCTGGCCAATGCGCAGGCCATGGCGAAGCGGCGGACCGAACTGTTGGCGGCAATCGATCAAGGGCACCAGTCCGCGCAAGCGGCCGCTTAAGGGGTCAGTTATCAGGTGATCTGTGGTCAAGGGCCACTGGCTTGTTTAAAAGACGGTGACGCTGCGGCGGTGAAGATGAAAGTTACGAGCTATGGCAATAGGTATTTTTGACAGTGGTCTGGGTGGGCTGACCGTGTTTGATGCGGTGCAACAGCATATGCCGAATTTGGACATCATTTATCTTGGGGACCATAAACACGCGCCTTACGGTGTGCGTGGCGCAGATGATGTTTTTCGCTGCACCACCCAAGCGGTACAAATTTTATTTGATCAAGGCTGTGATCTGGTTATTTTGGCTTGCAATACCGCCTCCGCTGTGGCGCTGCGCAGGATGCAAGAGGATTGGCTGCCTGCGGATAAACGCGTGTTGGGGGTTTTCGTCCCGATGATAGAAGCGCTGACGGAGCGGCAATGGGGCGACAATTCTCCGCCCACACAGGTGGCGGTTCAGCATGTGGCGCTGTTTGCGACGCCCGCAACCGTTTCTAGCCGCGCCTTTCAACGTGAATTGGCATTTCGGGCTATTGGCGTCGATGTTGAAGCGCAGGCCTGTGGTGGTGTTGTGGACGCGATTGAGGACGGTGATTTTATTCTGGCAGAGGCTTTGGTGCAAAGCCACGTAGATGCTCTACACCGCAAGATGCCCCACCCTCAAGCTGCCATTTTAGGCTGTACGCATTATCCACTGATGCATGATACCTTTCAAAAAGTACTTGGCCCAAAGGTGAAAATCTTCTCCCAAGCCCACTTAGTCGCCGAAAGCCTCGAGGATTACCTGCAGCGCTACCCTGACAAGCTGGGCACACAGACCAAGGGCAAATTGCTGACGACCGGGGATCCAATGAAAGTGTCACAACGGGCCACCCAGTTTCTCAAACGGTCTTTGACTTTCGAATCCGCCTAACACTGCGATCAAACAGTAGTTGAAATCTATGCGCATTCGTCGCATATCGGTAGGGTAATAAAGGATTTAGCAATGGCACATAAGGTTATTATTCTTGGCGCAAGCGGCTATACCGGGGCAGAATTGGTTCGCTTGATTGCGTCGCATCCTAATATGGATATTACAGCGCTGTCTGCCGACCGCAAAGCGGGGCTTGCGATGGCAGATGTCTTTCCTCATCTGCGTCATATGTCTTTGCCTAGGCTACAAAAAATAGCTGATATTCATGTGGAACAGGCGGATTTGGTGTTTTGCGCCTTACCGCATGCCACGTCACAAGCGGTGATCCGGGCTCTACCGGAGCATGTGAAAGTAGTGGATCTTTCAGCCGATTTTAGGATTGGGGATCTTGACGTCTATAGCCAATGGTATGGCAAACCCCATGACGCGCCAGATCTACAAAAAACGGCGGTGTATGGTCTAACTGAATTTTATCGCGAAGACATCGCCAAGGCGCGGCTGGTGGCAGGCACGGGCTGTAATGCGGCCACGGGACAATTCGCTTTGCGTCCCTTGATCTCAGCTGGTGTGATTGATCTTGATCAAATTATTATTGACCTTAAAACTGGAGTTTCTGGTGCGGGTCGTTCGGTCAAAGAAAGTCTCCTGCATGCGGAATTGTCAGAGGGATTTCATGCCTATGCCGTTGGTGGGCAGCATCGGCATTTGGCGGAGTTTGATCAAGAATTTTCGAAGATCGCGGGCCGACCGGTAAGTGTTCAATTCACTCCACATCTTTTGCCAGCAAATCGCGGTATTTTGGCGACAGTTTATGTACAGGGGGATGCTAAGGCAATCTATAAAACCCTACAAAACGCTTATGAAAATGAGCCCTTTGTGCAGGTTTTACCGATGGGTGAGCACCCCAGCACCCGCCATGTTCGAGGTTCAAACTTTTGCCACGTAGGCGTGGTTGCTGACCGAGTTGCGGGCCGTGTGGTTGTGGTAGCTGCTTTGGACAACCTCACCAAAGGATCCTCAGGGCAGGCTTTGCAGAACGCCAATTTGATGTTGGGCTGCGCTGAGACGTCGGGCTTGATGATGGCTCCGGTGTTTCCATAATGCGCGGACTTAAAAAACAGCGCCGCATCCAAGTCATCGCGCTGACTTTGGTTTGTCTGACGGGGGCCACGGCTTTGATTGGCTTTGCGCTGCGTGATGGCATTAATCTGTTTCGCTCGCCGACTCAGGTGGCACAGCTTGCGCCGTTGCCGGGAGAGATCTTTCGCCTCGGCGGTTTGGTGGCGGATGACAGCATCAGCGCTGGCGAAGGGGTTCAATTTTTTTTTGATATCACTGATGGTGCCAATACAGTCGCTGTGAAATATGTCGGCACCGACCTGCCGCCAGATTTGTTTGAAGAAGGCCAAGGTACCATTGCAACTGGCACCTTTAAAGATGGTCTGTTTGAAGCCACTGAAATTTTGGCAAAACATGATGAATCCTACATGCCCAAAGAGGTCATTGATGCCCTGAAAGAGCAGGGCGTTTATCAAGAGCCAAAGGGCTCCTAGTCCTGCCACACCGTTGGGGCCTGTCACAGAGCTGGGGGTTGTGACCATTTGCGCCGCAAAAATAGACAGGTGTTTCTTGCCAAGCGCCGCCGGACCACTATACCAGGGATATGCTTAATGAACTCGCTCATTTCAGTCTGAACATTGCACTTGGATTTGCAGTTGTGGGGACTATCGTTCCGCTTGCTGGGGCGGCATTGCGCCGTATTAGCTGGATGCAACTGGCGCCGATCTTTGCGACGCTCCAATTTCTATTAGTGGCCTTCGCCTTTGGTGCGCTCACTGTGGCCTTTGTGAACTCGGATTTCTCGCTAAGGGTTGTGGTGTTGAACTCCCATACGCTCAAGCCGATACTGTATAAGATAGCAGGTGTTTGGGGTAATCATGAGGGATCTCTACTGCTTTGGGTGTTGATACTCACGCTCTTTGCCGCATGTGCTGCTGTCTTTGGTAAGACGTTGCCGCAAAGCCTGTTGGCGCGGGTTTTGGGCATACAAAGCTCCATCACTGCTGCCTTTCTGGCCTTTGTTTTATTTACATCCAACCCGTTCACACGTGTCGAATTTCCGCCGTTTAACGGGCAGGGGCTTAACCCGCTTTTGCAAGATCCTGGTTTGGCGTTTCATCCTCCGTTTTTATATCTTGGATATGTAGGGCTTTCGATTACATTTTCATTCGCCATTGCCGCCCTATTGGAAGGCAAGGTTGACGCGGCTTGGGGCCGTTGGGTGCGTCCTTGGACTTTGGCGGCATGGGTATTCCTCACCATTGGTATTGGTCTGGGTAGTTGGTGGGCCTATTATGAGCTGGGCTGGGGCGGTTTTTGGTTTTGGGATCCAGTTGAAAACGCCAGTTTCATGCCATGGCTGATTTCCGCGGCGCTGTTACATTCGGCCATTGTGGTTGAAAAACGTGACGCGCTGAAAGCTTGGACCATTCTATTGGCAATTTTAGCCTTTGGCTTTTCCTTGATAGGGACCTTCATCGTGCGCTCTGGCGTACTTACCTCGGTGCATGCCTTTGCCAATGACCCTGAGCGCGGTGTGTTTATTCTGATGATTTTGGGCGTGTTCTTTGGTGGGGCATTGTTGCTATTCGCCCTGCGCGCCAATGCCATGGACAGCAAAGGCGTGTTTGCCACCGTGAGCCGTGAGAGCGCTTTGATTGCCAACAATCTACTGCTGGCCATCAGCTGTTTTGTGGTTTTTGTTGGCACGGTTTGGCCTCTGGTCGCAGAGCTTTTGATGGACCGTAAACTCTCCGTTGGACCACCCTTTTTCAACGTCGCCTTCACGCCCTTCATTGTGGCTCTGGCGGTGATCTTACCCATCGGCTCAACGCTGCCGTGGAAACGTGCCAAGCGAGCGCATTTGTCCCGGCTTTGGGGTGTTGCGGTTTTCTGTCTGGCATGTGTTGGCCTGACTTGGGCGATGCAGACTGGGCGTTCGCTCATAGGCCCGGTTGGGTTAGGACTTGGGGTTTGGCTGGTGATTGGGGTGTTGATTGAACTTTATCAACGCACCGGGCGTGGCATGGGCAAATGGCGCCGCTTGCTGCGATTGCCTTTGGCTGACTGGGGCAAGGCGACAGCCCATGCGGGACTTGGGATCACCATATTCGGCGTGGCCGGTATCACAGCTTGGCAGGCCGAAGATATTCGAGTGATGGCGGTTGGTGACAGTGCCGAGATCGCTGGGTTTACCTTAACTCTTGATAACGTCGAGGAGCTTCGTGGCCCAAATTATTTGACCACAATGGCAGATATAAAACTGGCCCGTGATGGTAAGTTTATTGCCAATCTCCACCCGGAACGGCGCTACTATCCGGTGGCGGAGATGCCAACGACAGAAGCAGGGATTGATAGCGGCATTTGGCGTGATGTTTATGTGGTAGTGGGCGATGCGCAGCCAGAAGGCGGGTATGCGGTGCGCACATTCATCAAACCCTTGGCCAATTGGATTTGGACCGGCGCTATTATCATGGCAATGGGTGGTTTGCTAAGCCTATTTGATCGTCGCTACCGTATTGGATCAGTGACTGCACGTCGCGATCCAGTGGAGGGTGATGCATGAAACAAAAGCTTTTCTTGGTTATGTTGCTGGTTTGGGCCGCTACAGGGCACGCAGTGGAGCCGGGCGAGGTGTTGCCAGATCCAGTGCTTGAGGACCGGGCGCGCTCAATTTCTCAGGGTCTGCGGTGTTTGCAATGTCGCAATGAGAGCATTGATGAGTCCAACGCGGGCATTGCTAAAGATCTCAGGCTTTTGGTCCGTGCGAGGCTGGTTGAGGGCGACAGTGACACCGAGGTGATGGATTATATTGTCATGCGTTACGGTGAATATGTTTTGCTGCGCCCGAATGGTCTTGGGATCAATCTGGTGCTTTGGTTGGCGGGGCCTGGGCTGTTTTTGATAGCCCTAGCTGGGCTCTTTGCTGTACAACACCGCAGTAAACGCAACGCTTTGACCGAAGGTTTGAGTGAAGAAGAAGAGAAAGAAATTGAAAAACTTTTGTCTTCTTGACGTAAAGTTTCCATTTATGTGTCTGATACAAACCGGCAGGGTTTGACCATCAAAAAGAGGTTGCCATGATTTACGAAACAATTACCTGTGAGATCAACGATGATATAGCAGTGGTCACGCTTAATCGGCCTGATGTGATGAACGCACTAAATAAACAAATGCGTGCCGAAATTACCCATGCGGTGCGTGAAAGTGGCAGAATCGCACGTGTGGTTGTGTTGACTGGGGCTGGTCGGGCGTTTTGCTCGGGCCAAGACTTGGGCGCCGAGGCCAACCCGGCCGATATTGACCTGGAGCGTACCCTCAAAGATGAATATATGCCCATGTTAGAGGCTATCACCACTTGCCCGGTTCCAACAATCGCCGCCGTAAACGGCCCTGCAGCGGGGGCCGGAGCTAATCTGGCACTTGCGGCTGATGTGGTCATTGGCGCTGAATCTGCCTATTTTCTGCAGGCATTTACCCGCATTGGCCTAATTCCTGACGCTGGTGGCACGTATGTCCTGCCGCGCCAAATGGGATTGGCAAAATCTATTGGAGCGGCGCTGTTTGCCGATAAGATTTTTGCCCGTGACGCCAGTTCTATGGGGATGATTTGGGAGGCGGTAGCGGATGAAAAGTTTGTCAGTCATTGGCAGGCCCGAGCGGCCCATTTGGCTGTCGGTCCTACGTTGACTTATGGCTATGTTAAAACAGCTATCCGCAGCAGTTTTTCAAATTCTGAAGCAGAGCAGCTGGATTTAGAGGCGCGTTTGCAGGGCGATTGTGGCCGCACCCGCGATTTCAAAGAAGGTGTGACGGCCTTTTTGGACAAGCGTACCCCAAAATTTGAAGGCCGTTAACGTACCATTCCATCTCGACTATAATCATAAAAAAAGCCTTACAGGTTTTTTTAGTTAGCGTTTTTCAATATCCACGTAGTCCCGGGCTCTTTCGCCTCGATACAATTGCCGTGGCCTGCCAATTTTCATTGCGGGGTCTGAGATCATTTCTTTCCACTGTGATATCCACCCAACTGTGCGAGATAGCGCAAAAATAGGTGTAAACATTGATGTTGGAAACCCCATGGCTTCCAAAATAATACCAGAATAAAAATCCACATTTGGAAATAGTTTTTTATCTGCAAAATAGGGATCAGAAAATGCCGCAGCTTCCAGTTTTTTAGCTACTTGCAGGATTGGGTTATTGTCGACGCCAAGAAGTTCAAGGACTTCGTCGGCGGACTCTTTCAAAACCTTTGCGCGTGGATCTATATTTTTATAAACGCGGTGGCCAAAGCCCATAAGACGAAAAGGATCGCTTTTGTCTTTGGCGCGCGCAATAAACTCTGGAATGCGATCAGCAGTACCTATTTCATTAAGCATTTCCAAGCATGCCTGGTTGGCTCCACCATGTGCTGGGCCCCAAAGGCAGGCAATACCAGCAGCAATACAAGCAAATGGATTGGCACCAGAGGATGAGGCCAGCCTTACGGTAGAGGTTGAGGCATTTTGCTCGTGATCCGCGTGTAGGGTAAAAATCCGATCCATGGCGCGTGCCAAGATTGGGTTCACTTCATATTCTTCTGCTGGCACTGCGAAGCACATGCGCAAGAAGTTTGATGAATAATCGAGGTCATTGCGCGGATATACAAACGGTTGTCCAACAGTGTACTTAAATGCCATCGCTGCAATCGTTGGCATTTTTGCTATTAATCGGATTGAAGCGACTTCGCGTTGATGCGGGTCATTAATATCGGTTGAATCGTGGTAAAATGCAGACATTGCCCCAACAACACCTGTCATAATCGCCATAGGATGCGCGTCACGGCGGAAGCCGCGGAACAGATGCACCATTTGCTCGTGCAGCATTGTGTGGTTGGTAACCAGGCTTTCAAAGGTTTCCAGTTCTGCAGCTTGTGGCAGATGGCCGTAAAGCAGCAGAAAACACACCTCCAAATAATGACTTTTGGAAGCGAGCTGATCAATTGGGTAGCCGCGGTGCAACAACTCACCCAAATCTCCATCGATAAAGGTGATAGTCGAATCACACGCAGCCGTAGAGGTGAAACCTGGATCATAGGTGAATATATTGGCTTGGGCATATAGCTTGCGGATATCAATTACGTCCGGCCCTGCAGTGGGGGACATCACGGGTAATTCATAGGTTTTTCCGTCCAGCGTTAGGCTGGCAATCTTTTGCGCCTTATCGGTCATTTTACTCTCATCTTCCTAGCAGACCCTTGCCACAAAGGGCTGCTCAACTTATATCGTTTAGCCGCGCGATTGTTTCATCACGCCCCAAAACCAGCATCATGTCAAATACACTCGGCGAGACTACACGCCCAGAAAGAGCCGCCCGTAAAGGCGCGGCCAACTTTCCCAATTTGGTATTATGGGATTCTGCGAGAATGCCTACTAAAGCTTCTAGTGCTTCTCTGTTCCAAATAACATTTTGCAATTGCGGCGTCAATTCGATCAATATACCGATGGATACTATATCCAAAGTTTGTTTAGCTTTTTGGTCAAAATCCAAGGGTCTTGCATTTAACATAAATGCAGATTTCTCAAGCAGTTCAGCCATAGTTTTGGCCCGGTCTTTAACACAATACACCCCTTTCAAAAATGCCAATTTTTGCGCATCATTTAGAGTTGGAGCAGCGGTGGCTGCGAGATAGCCCTGCAATTCATGCAGCAGTGCAGCATTTTCAGTTTGCGCTATATGTTGACCCGAGACATTTGCCAATTTTTTGAAATCAAACCGCGATGGGGATTTTCCTATATGCTCTAGGTCAAACCAAGACTGTGCTTGTGAATCGGTGAAAAACTCGTCATCGCCATGGCTCCAGCCCAAGCGGGCCAAATAATTACGCATTCCGGCGGCGGAATAGCCAAGCGCTTGATATTCTTCTACGCCTGTCGCTCCATGGCGTTTTGACATTTTCTTGCCATCGGGGCCGTGGATCAGCGGGATATGCGCATAGACCGGTAGATCCCACCCCATGGCTATATATATCTGAATTTGACGCGCAGCGTTGTTAAGGTGGTCGTCGCCACGAATTACATGGGTAACACCCATATCGTGATCATCCACTACCACCGCTAACATATATACAGGCGTGCTATCCGAGCGCAGTAGTACCATGTCATCCAACTGATCATTGCGAATGGTCACGTCGCCTTGCACTTGGTCTTT
The DNA here is from genome assembly GCA_905182195.1 of Alphaproteobacteria bacterium UBA4588. GTDB lineage: Bacteria > Pseudomonadota > Alphaproteobacteria > Rhodobacterales > Rhodobacteraceae > Planktomarina. Next base: position 54,780 of record CAJJAW010000003.1, on the reverse strand, counting down.
GATCACGGTTTGCCCATCGCGGGGTGCTTTTAGGCGCACCACATAGGGTGAATCCGGATGGTCACAATCTGCCACATCGCGCCAAGTTGAGCGAAACAGAGTTGAGTTTTTTTCCGCATGAGCCACGTCGCGAAAGGCTGCAATTTCGTCTTGCGTCGCAAAACATTTATAGGCATGTCCCGCATCAAGCATGGCGTGGGCCACTTCGGCATGGCGTTTTGAATTGGCCGCTTGGCTGATTGGCTGGCCATCAAAATCCAACCCTAGCCATTCCAAGCCGCGATAAATCGCTTGGGTAGATGCTTCGGTTGAACGCTCTTTGTCTGTATCTTCAACCCGCAACAAAAACTGGCCGCCGTGACGCCGGGTAAATAACCAATTGAACAAGGCTGTACGTGCAGATCCAATGTGTAATGTGCCGGTTGGTGACGGGGCAAAGCGTGTAACCACTGAAGAAACGGGCATGATGTAATCTCGCTAAGTAGATAGAAGTATTCTGCATGCTTCCTATGGCGCATCCGCAGAGAGGACAAGTGCACCATTGGTCTCTGTTTTCGACTCTGATTGCGGCCGTGCAGCAGGGGTAGATGCTGCAGCTGATATGGTGGGCACATGTATTTCTCGGCTCAGGTATTGCAACGTTCTTTGCGTGGGATCATGAACCTGCTGCCTTTGGTGATATCTCTTATTGGGTTTTGACTGTGCCAAACGGAGATGTGATTGGACCTGTTTGCTCATCTGGGACGATTATTTTCCAAGATTAGTTGTAAAACCCCGCCTGCGGCACAATTGATGTGAGATCTATCTCGCGAACGGGGGCTTCGACGATGCTGTTAGTTTAGCGCTGTGGTATGGAGCACGAAAGACGCACAACCCGGCGTGCAGGTTGTGGAATGATGCTGGGTTACCTGCAAGCGGCGATTAATAGGTGCGGATGAGGCCTACCAATTTGCCCTGAACCTTAACCTGATCATCACGAAACACTCTGGTTTCATAGGCGGGGTTTGCGGCTTCCAGTGCGATTGCACTGCCATTACGGCGGAACCGCTTCAATGTGGCTTCGTGATCATCCACCAAGGCCACCACTATATCGCCGGTTTGGGCGATGCTGGTTTCACGGATCACGACAACATCACCATCGTTGATACCAGCTTCGATCATCGAATCGCCTTTGACTTCCAGTGCATAGTGCTCCCCGCTGTTCGACACCATTTCACTGGGCACAGCGATGTTGCGGGAATAATCTTCAATGGCTGATATAGGCACACCGGCAGCAATACGGCCCATCATTGGCAGGGATCTGATTTCACTCTCGTCAAGATCTAATGCCTCCTTAGGCCGACCTGGGCGTGATCCTTCAATCACTCGGGGCTCAAATCTGCGTAAGGGTGATGACATTGGTTCAGGCATGCGAATGATCTCAATGGCGCGTGCCCGATGGGGCAGCCTGCGGATGAAGCCACGTTCTTCCAGCGCTGTGATCAAACGATGGATGCCCGATTTAGAACGCAGATCTAGGGCTTCCTTCATCTCATCAAAAGACGGTGACACCCCATCGACTTTGGTCCGGGCATGAATGAACTCTAACAGTTGCAATTGCTTTTTGGTCAGCATGGCTTGCTCCTTTTCGCACAATGTTGTCTCTATGTTCTATTCACGTTCTCCTTTTGTGTCAACCATGCGGTGGAGTCATAAAGGAATATACTCCATCAGCATGCCTTTGGGCTGGGCTGGGGTGTTCACCTTGTGCACCACCAGCACCCTCGCTGCGTTTAATACGGTAAGAAGGGCGCTGTCTTGGCGTTGTTCTACATGCAATTCACCATCTACAATTTTTCCACGCATATAGTGTTCGCGCGGACCGTTTGCGGGCAAATCACCGGCTAAAGGCGCGGTTAGGCGCGTGCGGGGGCCACTGGGCAATCCCAACATTTTCTGCACCAATGGCACAACAAACACTTCACCGCAGACCATGGCTGACACAGGGTTTCCAGGCAGCCCAATCATGGGGATCTGTGACATATGCCCCGCCATAAGTGGCTTTCCAGGCCGCATGGCGACTTTATAAAAAGATTGCTGCATGCCAAAATTAGCCGCTGCTTGGGCCACCAAATCATGATCCCCAACTGAGGCGCCACCAATGGTGATAATTAGATCTGCACTTGTGGTGAGAGCAAAGACCTCCGCCAAGGATCCGAGCCGGTCACGGGCGATAGGCAAAATGCGAGTTTCAGCGCCAACCTGTTGCAACATGGCTGCCAGTCCGTAGGTGTTTGAGGCAATAATTTGATCGTCGCGCGGGTTTTCGCCAGGCTGCACCAACTCATCTCCGGTTGCAATAATAGCAATCTGGGGTTTGCGTGCAACCATCGGCTGCGCCACATTCATTGAGGCCATCAGTGCGATGTCTTGCGGGGTTAGCCTGCGTGGGCTGGTCAGTTTATATCCAACAGTGAAGTCGCTGCCTGCGGGGCGTACGTGTGGCTTGTCATTGGGGCCATCGGTTAGGCTGATACTACCCTTCACTGCAGCCACGTGCTCTTGGATCAACACATGATCTGTACCTTGCGGCAGGCGGGCGCCAGTGAATATTCGGGTGGCTTGGCCGGTGCTCACGGGACTGTCAAACTGGTGGCCAGCGGCGGCCTCGCCAATCACATCCCATTGCGTGCGCCCAGCACTCAGGTCGACAGCACAAATGGCATAGCCGTCCATGGCTGAGGCGGCAAAGGGTGGTTGATTGCGATCTGCAATAACGGGTTGCGCCAAAATACGCCCAATAGCATTTTGCAATGCGATAGGTTCCGCCGCGAGAGGTTGTGCCAGCGCCAATACGTGATTTAGGGCTGCGCTGACGGTGATCATGCCTCTTGGCGCTTCCAGAGTCCGGATTTCCCACCCTGCTTTTCATCCAGCAGAATGGCTGAAATGACGATGCCTTTGTCAACGGCCTTGAGCATATCATAGAGGGTAAGGGCGGCGGTGGTGGCGGCGGTGAGCGCTTCCATTTCAACACCGGTTTGGCCTTTAGTTTTTACGGTGGCGGTGATCAACACCTGATTGCTGTCCTGATCGGGATCTAAATCGACGGTGACTTTGGTGATGGGTAAAGGATGGCAAAGCGGGATCAGCTCAGAGGTTTTCTTGGCCCCCATAATGCCCGCCACGCGCGCTACGCCCAGTGCATCTCCTTTTTTCAAGTTGCCCGCAATGAGAAGGTCCATGGTGGCTTTTGTCAGCTGCACTGTGGCTGTGGCGCGGGCCATGCGAGCAGTTTCGGCTTTTTCCGATACATCTACCATATGAGCGTGACCGGCCTCATCTAAGTGGGTAAGTTTTGACATTTATAACCTATCTGGCATGAGTGGGTTGGCCAAGAGCGCCCGAGTTGCATGGGCCACATCGTCTTGGCGCATAAGGCTTTCGCCGATGAGGAAAGTGCGTGCACCGTAGCGCGCTAGATCCGCAAGATCTTTGGAGGTGTAGATCCCGCTCTCAGCCACAATGGTTTTGTCTTCAGGCACCTGGCGGGCCAGTTCTCGTGTGGTGTCGAGGGTTACTTCGAATGTATTGAGATTCCGATTATTGATGCCAAGAAGTGGTGACTTAAGAGACAAGCCACGTTCCAGCTCTTCAGCATTGTGCACTTCAACCAATACATCCATTCCCCAGTCAATAGCGGCAGCCTCCAGCTCCGCGGCTTGAACATTAGACACCGAAGCCATTATTATCAAAATGCAATCCGCACCCAGTGCGCGAGATTCGGCCACTTGATAGGTGTCATACATGAAATCTTTGCGCAGCACAGGCAGGGTGGTGGCAGCCCGTGCGGTGGCCAGATAGCTGTCATGGCCTTGAAAAGATGGCGTATCGGTTAGGATAGACAGGCAAACAGCCCCGCCAGCCTCATAGGCCTTCGCGAGCTCTGGTGGATTAAAATCAGTTCGGATCAAACCTTTTGAGGGGGAGGCTTTTTTGACTTCTGCAATAAGCGCATAGCCAGTCCGCGCTGCAGTGGTGAGGTTGGCTGCAAAGCCGCGCAAAGGGCTTGCGGCTCGCGCCGCTGTTTCCAAATCGGATAGGCCACACATTTGTTTGCGTTTGGCTACCTCGATTAGCTTGTAGGCTTTGATCTTCTCGAGAATAGTCTCAGTCATAGGTATGTCCAATTATCATGCTGCGCTGGTGAGGTTGGCCAATGCGGTTACTTTGCCTTTGGCGGCACCGCTATCGATAGAGGTTGTGGCGAAGGCAACGCCGTCGCGTAGATTGTCAACCTTGCCCGCAATCAGCAATGCGGCCGCGGCGTTAAGTAAAACAGCGTCTCTATATGCAGAGTTTTCCCCAGCAAGCAGATGCATGAAGGCTTTGCCATTTTCTACAGGTGTTCCCCCAAGTATGGCTTCAAACGGATGAACTGGCAGGCCAGCGTCTTCGGGATGCACTTCCAGATCACTGATTTTACCATTAGCCAACACAGCCACTGCGCTGGTACCAGTAATAGTTAGTTCGTCAGTCCCATCTGACCCATGCACCAACCAAGCTCTCTCTGATCCTAAGGCCATCAATGTTTCGGCCATAGGATGGATCAATTCTGGTGCAAAAGTACCGGTCAATTGGCGTTTCACACCTGCTGGATTGGTGAGAGGGCCCAATATGTTAAATATTGTACGGGTGCCCAATTCCGCTCGCACCGGCATTACATGTGCTATTGCTGGGTGATGCATCGGCGCCATCATGAAGGCGATACCAAGTTCGGTTAAGGCTTTCTCCACTATATCGACACCGATCATTACATTGATACCCATTTGGGTCAATGCATCTGCCGCGCCAGATTTTGAACTCAAATTGCGGTTCCCGTGTTTGGCTACGGGAACACCAGCACCTGCCACTACAAATGCTGCGGCGGTTGAGATGTTCAATGTGCCTTTGCCGTCACCACCCGTTCCGACAATATCCATTGCACCCTTAGGTGCTGTCACCGCATTACACTTAGAGCGCATAACAGCAGCAGCAGCAGCATATTCATTCACGGTCTCCCCGCGGGTGCGGAGTGCCATTAACAGCCCACCAATTTGGCTGGCTGTAGCTTCACCGGTGAATAGCACTTCAAATGCAGTTTTGGCTTCAACTAGGGTTAGTGGGCGATCTGCAGCGATGCCAATCAGTGGTTGAAGAGCAGAGATCATGCGGCGTCCTTTGCTAGGTATAAAAAATTTTGGATCAAGTGATGTCCATGTTGTGAGGCAATGCTTTCCGGGTGAAATTGCACTCCGTGAATTGGTAGAGTTTTGTGCTGCAACCCCATGATGGTACCATCATCTAAAGTAGCAGTAATATCGAGGCACTCAGGCATAGAATCACGCTCTATAATTAGGGAATGATAACGTGTTGCTTCAAATGGGGTTGGTAAACCAACAAATAGCCCTTTGTTACTGTGGTGCATCGTGCCCATTTTGCCGTGTACAATCTCATGACAGCGCACCACTTTGCCTCCAAAGGCCTGACCTATAGTTTGATGGCCCAAGCAAACGCCCATCAATGGAGTTTTAGTTTCTGCGGCGGCTTTGGTGAGTTTCAAACAGATTCCTGCGTGTGACGGATCTGAAGGACCTGGTGAAAGAAAAATTGCTGACGCACCAATACTCATAGCTTCTTGTACGTCCAAAGCGTCATTGCGTTTCACCAAAACGTCAGCCCCCAGCTCCTCTAGATAGTGTACCAAATTATATGTGAAGCTGTCATAATTATCGATCAGCAATAACATTTGGCGTCCTTTGTGTTTTTGGCACCTACTCGATTTCTGCAGGGCAATTGGTCTCGCAATTTGGTGGTTGGTTGAGGTATAGATGCTCTGGGAACTATGCTACCGTCAAGAGTAACTGAACAATTTTGGTATTTGAAAGGCAATAGATGCGACTACCGTTCCTTAATGGAGTGATCCTTGGCACTATTATTGGTGTGAGCGCACTAGCCGCCGTCTCGGTGTCCAACGAAATTTTAGGCTCAAAAGGGTTGGACGCATGGGTAACCTTGGCACCACTTTCAGAAGCCCCCGCTACCTTTGCCATCATAAAAATTTCTGAACCTGAAGTTGAAACTCGCCCCAAAATTAAACTACAATATATTTTAAATGTTAGAGTATTACAACCTAAAAGCTTGGATTTAGCCCCGGTGCTGTCTACCCTGAAACTGTTAAAAATCTCCGATTGCTTGGCTAAGCCATGTGTCCACATCTGGGATTAAAGCTATCAGTTGGGGTAGGTCATTTATGCAAAGCATTTTAATATCAGTTGTCTTGGTGACAGGATACAACAAGGACCAAATTTCTTCTGAAGGCCGTCCATTACCCTGGCCACTATGAATATGTAGGTAATCGTTAACCTTATGAAAAACAGCCTGAGCATTACAAATGCTGGCGTGGTTGTGCAAACCCTGGGGTAAAAACTGCCTTAAGTCCCGAAACCGGTATGAAATATTCGCAAGAAATGCCTTTTGATGATCTGTAAATAGCTGCTCCATCCTTGAGCGCAGAAATGGATGGACCACATGGGCCGCATTGAACAGTCGGCTGGCGGAAAAACCCATCACTCTTGCAGCGTTTATTTGCATGTAGTGGTTGAATTTGGCTGGGTTCTCTTGTTGGGCGCTGTCATGTTCCAAATGGCTGTAATCCGCCCATTCTCCCCGCAATACTGTTTTTTGGCCAACAAATACATCCTGCTGGGCCAGTGGCGCAGTCAGAAATACGTCATCATTAAAATACATGAAGCGTTCTGCTAGCCCTTTAATTCTCCACAGCATTGATTCTATCGCGATAGAATTAAATGTTGGTAACATTTCCTCAAAGCCCACAAAAATCTCATGATGATAAGCGATGTGGATCTTAGATTTCAAAAAATCAGATAAACTTGAGAGATCTGGCGTGATGTTATCCACTACTATCCAAATTTTACGTGTCCAGGGTGCGTGGTTTTCAATAGACTTTAGGCAATATAAGATCTCATCGTTACAGATCCAACGGTGCGGATTCACAGCATTTTCGTGCAAGGGTTTATCTGATAACTCTATGTAATGCTGGCGTTTTATGCGGTGGGTATCATTACCACCGTTGACCCATGTGATCACTGCATCAATTGGTTCTATTATGTCTATATTTACCATGTTTACCGCTTAACTTATTAAATGCTTATATAGCGCCCATGGTGGGAGTTGGTAGATGTGCAGGCAAATAGGTGTTTGGGTATTAGGTATTTTGTAAAAAAGATTAAAATGCGCCCTACTAAAATTAATTATTACACTCTGTAAATAACTAGTAAAAAAATAGTACCGAGACACATGTTTATAATTATACTTAATCCAATTTAATTGTGCGCTAAGACAGAATGAATTAATATGAAAAGGCATTAGGGCCCTCCGGTGGGGCGGTATGAGTTTGTGTTCATCTAGATTATTGGAGTTACTTATATTTCGAAATGGTGGTCCCGACAGGATTTGAACCTGTGACCCCTCGCTTCGGAGGCGAGTACTCTATCCAGCTGAGCTACGGGACCATTTTATAAAACTACGCCAGCTTATGTTGAAACTGAACAGAATTATATACTTATTATTTTAGAATTATATCTAAGATATCTTAATTACTTGGTTAAACACCGTCCTACTGCACGACCTGTCCAACCTAGCGATCAATGTCATAATTTCAATTCTTTTGATTGTACATCAAGCCAGTTGGGCCTTACAACCCGTTTTATAAAGTTTAGTTTTGTTGCCTTAAACATTGAATTTTTGAAATAAAATTAGTAAACTAGGGTACATGATTGTGACGGCCATTTAGCCTATTTACCCCAGAGGCGGTTTTCGCCACAATCGATATGCACAAAATTTGATCTGGAATAACGTCCTACACCACCAGCTGCGCAATACGACGCTGCCTCGGCTATTTGATGGACTGATTTACCGTGCATCCGAAGGTCCGCAGCTTGACCAGATATATGCAGTGATTTTCTGGCAACTTTACCCGACTTTGAGCGCAAAAGTGCATTAGTTGCGGGCGTGCGATATCCAGATAGCATAAGAAACGGCGACGATGTCTCGAGAAGCTGTTGTGATGCAGATATAATATCCAAAGTACGGGTGTCGATCATTAGCGCCTTATTTTGACGCCAGTCGCGCATGAACCAGTTAACTTCAGTCAGAGTTTCTCTAACGTATGCACCTTCGATCCAATATACCATATCGAGAGCTTCACCTGTCTGTGTTGAATACATTTTTATGCGGCGTATGTCACCAGCACCACGTAAAAAGCCGGCCGCACTAGTATATGTTGGAGCGGCAACCAGTGCTGTAGCCGCAAATGCACCCAGTAAGCCACGTCGCGAAAACCTAATATTGTTGTGGTACATTGTTTGTCCTACTCGTGCGTCTGGGGCTTCCATTTGTACGCTAAACTTTATTATACAATTATTTCGTATGTCACATTTAGATCGATCAGCAAAGCCCCATACCGCAATAAAGTCTGAGCAAAAATACGGGATAAGAAAATTCTAACACATGGGGTGCACGGATCCAGTTCTACTTAAGCCATACAATTACAAAACGTCTGAACGAAAGGCCTAAAAGGTGTTACACATTTACTTTTACTGAAGCAATTTGTAGGCATGGTATACTATGTTGTGGAGTTTGTTGTGCAATCTTTTTTGTTTAGTTTAAGGCCCTTTTTCTTATTCGGCCTTGTCTCTATGTGGTTTTTTGCATGGCATCCGGCCTGCGCTCAATCAATTAGTTTTAAGCAAGCTGTAGCACAATCAGCATCTACTAATCCCGTAGTGTTTAAATTTTATAAAGCCCACAATTTCCAGTCATTCTGGACCGGTGATACGCGTGCAGATCGGGCGCGATTTGATGCTCTGCTTATGGCTTTCTCAAACGCTGCAGTGCATGGGCTACCTGCCCATAAATTTAATGCAAACGCCCTCCTTTCAGGACTTTTGGCGGCGAAGACTGGTAAAAGTCTGGGTAAGTTTGATGTTAGTCTGACAATTGAGTTTTTGAGATATGCTCGGGCAGTTCAGTCAGGTATTTTGGTGCCGTCTGCAGTAGATGAAGGGATTGTGCGAAAGGTTGCTTACCAAGATCCCAGTGAAATACTCAAGGCGCTTAAATCATCAAGTGCTGAAATGTTTTTTAGAGCTCTTCCTCCTCAAAGCATGGAGTATGCTCGATTGTTGAAAGAAAAAAAGCGTTTGGAACGCGTTGTGGCGGTTGGTGGTTGGGGAATTCCGGTAGCAACACCAACCCTTAAGGTTGGGTCAAAAGGGGCTTCTGTTGTTACATTACGAAACCGTTTGGTAGGTATGGGATATCTACGACGTACATTGTCAGTGATGTATGATGTTCCACTAGAAAACGCTATACGTGCGTTTCAAGCTTCCAATGGCCTTTTTGTTACAGGTATTGCAGGCACTTTGACAATTGACGAAATTAACGTTTCGGCGTCTGAGCGTCTTATGTCTGTTTTGGTTGCTATGGAACGAGAACGTTGGTTGAATAGGGAGCTAGGGGACCGCCACATTTTAGTTAATTTGACCGATTTCACTTCAAAAGTTGTTGATTTTGGTAAGGTTACATTTGAAACTCGTTCAGTAATTGGTGCACATGATGAGGATCGCCGAAGTCCGGAATTTTCGGATATGATGGAGCATATAATTGTCAACCCAAGCTGGCATGTCCCGAGGTCGATTATCATAAAAGAATACCTGCCAATGCTACAGGAAGACCCAGAGGCTGTTGATTTCCTGGAATTGCGTGACGATTTAGGAATTGTTGTTGATCGAGCCGATGTTGATTTCAAAAGTTTTGATGAGGAAACTTTTCCCTATGCCATGCGCCAACCGCCTAGCGCTATTAATGCGTTGGGGTTGGTAAAATTCATGTTCCCTAATAGAAACAACATTTATCTGCATGACACGCCTGCCAAAAAATTGTTTGATCGTGAAGTACGAGCTTTTAGCCACGGCTGTGTTCGACTTGCTAAGCCTTTTAAGTTTGCCTATGCGCTTTTAGAAGTGCAAACGCCTAATCCTAAATTGGTAATTCAAGCTGCTTTGGAGTTTGAGGATGAAGTACAAATAGATTTACTAAACCCAGTGCCAGTACATTTGATTTATCGAACAGCAGTAACTATTCCGGGGGGTGGGCTAGAGTTCCGACGCGACATTTATGGGCGAGACACAAAGATTTGGGAAGCTTTGCAAGTGGAAGGGGTGGTTTTGAATGATGTCACAGGGTAGTAGGTAGAGGAAGTTTAGGGCGACCTGTTATGACAGTTTTTAACATACAAGATCTTGCGGATGCACTTAACGGCCAAGCCGTTGGCAATGTTAACATGCAAATAACAGGGGCATCTGAACCACAGGATGCCTGCGGCGGGCGTTTGGCTATAGCCACCTCTCCCAAATATGTTGAACAATTAAAAATGGGACGGGCTTCAATGGCTTTGTTGGCTGCTGGGACTAATTGGAAAAGCCTTGGTTTAGATGCTGCAATTTTAGTTGAACGGCCACGTTTTGCCATGGCAGCTCTGTCCCGTCGATTGGATAGTCACTGGCGTTCTGGTGCTATGGGGGTTCATCCGCAAGCTGTGATAGACGGGACGGCAGACATAGCAAAAGGAGCACGAATTGGTGCTTTTTGTTACATTGGTCCAGGGGTGGTACTGGGTGAAAACGCATGGCTAGGTACGCATATTTCTCTTTCAGATGGCTGTAAGATTGGTGCCGACGCAACACTATTGGACGGTGTTCGAATTGGGCGAAATGTGCGTATTGGTGATCGATTTATTGCTCACGCGGGTGCGGTTATAGGCACTGATGGCTTTTCATTCGTAACTCCAAAATACTCAGCAGTTGAAAGTGTACGCGAGACTTTGGGAAACAGTCGAGATGCAGTACCGCAGGCCTACGCGCGTATTCATTCCCTTGGGGCTGTGCAGATTGGGGATGACGTGGAACTTGGGGCCAACAGCTGCATAGATCGTGGAACAATTCGGGATACGATTATTGGTGATGGCTGCAAATTTGATAACATGGTGCAGGTTGGGCATAATGTAAAAATTGGTTCAAACTGCATAATTTGTGCACAGGTTGGCATTGCTGGGTCATCTATTCTTGGTGTAAATGTAGTTTTGGGCGGCCAAACTGGTGTAAGTGATAACCTGTTTATTGGTGATAATGTGATTACTGGGGGTGCAACTAAGGTGCTTAGCAACATTCCAGCTGGTCGTGTTATGTTGGGCTATCCTGCGATTGAAATGGAAACACAATTGAAAATTTATAAGAGCTTACGACGGTTACCGCGCGTGCTACAACAAATGGCAAAATTCACAAAAGCTATTTCAAAATCGGAATGAAGTCCGTAAATTCTTCCAAAAAGGGTTGGTTATGAGCGTTCAGAAAAAAGTCATTCAAATCATTGCTGACCAGGGCCTTATTGATGTGGCTGACGTGACGCTTGCATCTACCTTGGACGAACTCGGCATCAACAGCCTTGGCGTGGTGGAAAGTATTTTCTCTTTGGAGGAAGAGTTCGATATTGAGGTGCCGTTTAATTCAAATGCACCTGCGGATGGTGATTTCGATATTTCTTCTGTGGCTTCGATCGTTTTAGCAGTGGAAAAACTGGTTGCAGAGCAAGCTTAGCATATGAACCGGGTGGTGATCACTGGATCAGGCACGATTAATGCTCTGGGCCAAAATGTGCCTGAAACGCTGGGAGCGATGCGTGAAGGACGCTGTGGCATTGGTCCCTTAAAATGTCCTAATGTGGAGCGTTTATCAATTAAAATTGGTGGGCAGGTTCAAAATTTTGATGAGGCTAACCACTTTAACCGGCAGCAAATTGCGCTCTATGATAGGTTCACCCAATTTACTCTTTTAGCAGCACGCGAAGCTATGGCACAGTCTGGACTTTCGTTTTCAGGTGAACTTGCAGAAAAGTCTGGTATAATTCTTGGCACAGCTGCGGGTGGAATGAATACCTGGGACGACAATTATCGGGCTGTTTATGAAAAAGGACAGAATAGAGTACATCCCTTTGTAGTTCCTAAATTGATGAACAATGCTGCAACTAGCCATGTTTCAATGGAGTTTAATCTTAGAGGCCCATCGCTCACTGTCTCAACAGCTTGTGCTAGTTCGAACCACGCCATTGGTCTGGCTTTTCAGATGGTGCGTAGTGGTATGGCTCGTGCGATGATAGCTGGTGGTTCAGAGGCGATGCTGACCTTCGGTGGAATGAAGGCCTGGGAAGGCTTACGTGTGATGTCAAAAACTGCTTGTCGTCCTTTTTCCGCTAATCGTTCTGGTATGGTACAGGGTGAGGGGGCTGGGGTATTCGTTCTGGAGACATATGAGGATGCAAAAGCCCGTGATGCCGAAATTTTCGCAGAAATTGTAGGGTTTTCTATGACATCAGATGCGGCGAACATTGTTTTGCCTAGCAAACAAGGTGGTTCTCGGGCGATGTGCGGTGCGCTGCTTGATGCCAAAATGGATGTGAAGGAGATTGGCTACATTAATGCTCACGGTACGGGAACACGGGCCAATGATAAAACTGAATGTACAGCGATAATTGATGTTTTTGGCGCCCACTCAGATCAGCTAATGGTCTCATCCACTAAATCTATGCATGGTCATTTGATTGGTGCTACTGGTGCAGTAGAAATGTTAGCATGTATAATGGCCTTGCGCGATGGTATTATTGCGCCAACCATTGGCTATGAAAGCTATGACCCTGAATGTGCACTAGATGTGGTGCCCAATGTGGCCCGTGACGCACGGGTCGATGGGGTGCTATCAAATGCTTTTGCATTTGGTGGTATGAATGCCGTATTGGCTTTGAAAGCTGTGTAGGCCCTACTTAATTACCAATTAAAGCTTTATGACCCGCAGTGAATCCGGCCAAGGAAAGTATTAGATTCTCTTGTTGGCCTGGTGCACCTGCAGGAACCATAGTGACGGTTGCTTGATTGCCGGTATGGTAACTTTCCATATCGTTCGTTGTGAGACCAATACGGGCCACACAACCCATTTTCAGGCAGAATAGGAATGGATATGCTTTAGCTTTTTTTTCATCAATACGTATAATGAGTTGCGCTGTCAGCAATGTTTCCAAAGGTGTGATGACGTTTGCACCAGCAACCACTGTGCCGTTTGATTTGATTACATTCAAGTTGAATTCTGCAACTGGTGTTCCATCTGCGTTGTACATTAATTGAAATAATTGGCAGGGATCTACTGGCCTATTGGTTTTGACGCATCTCAGCGTCCAATCTTCAAATTTACCCTTGTCATAGTAGGTGTCAAGAATTGGCAGATCTTGTAAAATTGTTCCAGTGCTAAAAGTCTCTGCAGATAGTAATGGTTCCGGAGTTGGTGCTGATTGAGCCAACACATAAGTTTCAGAAAAAAATAGTATTAAGGCTGTGAAAAAAAATGATTTTAAAAAAAACACAAAAACAACCTTACCATCTAAATCTAAATTTCATTAATCAATAATATCAATCTGAGACATTGTTCGACAAAAACATTACCATCATTAATATTAATGTTAATTCAATTAATATAAAATAGTTATCTCCTTTTGAAGATGCTTACTTGTGTTATGTTAGAGTTTTTGTATTTTTAGACTTATAATACGATTTTCCTTGCGTCCCACTACTTCAAACCTAAAATCATAAAACACGAATACTTGGCCCTCAGAGGGAATCATCTGTGCCTCGTGTATCACTAGACCAGCCAAGGTATTTGCTTCTTCATCTGGAAGATTCCACTCCTGCGCCCGATTCAGATCTCGGATGGTCATAGCCCCATCAACAATCACATGTCCGTCTTGTGCTTTAGTCACTGAATTGCCGCTAGTATCAAATTCATCTGTGATTTCTCCAACAATTTCCTCCAAAATATCTTCTAAAGTAATTAGCCCCTGCAAGGCGCCATATTCATCAACCACCAAAGCAAAATGCGTATGTCGTTTTAAAAATTGCCTCATTTGATCATCTAGTGGAGTAGTTTCAGGAACAAAATAAGGTTCCATGGCCACATCAAGTACTTTGAACTGTTCAAGAGCTTTTTCACGAATTTTATTATCTCGCGTCAGCTTTACCATAGCACGTGCTAAATCCTTTGCGTGAATCACACCTACTATATTTTCAGGATTGCCGCGATAAAGTGGTAGGCGTGTATGTGCACTTTCTAGACATTGTGATAAAATTTCTTCTGCGGGCAGGGAAACATCTATCATCTCAATTCCAGATCGATGTAACATTATTTCCTCAACCGTACGGTCTGACAGATCTAAGGCACCTAAGATGCGGTCGCGATCTTCCTTTTCGACAACGCCCTCCTGGTGTCCAAGCGTAAGCGCACCTGCAATTTCCTCACGAACGGCCAAAATATTGGTATCAGGGTCTGTGGCTACACCAAATATCCACAGCACCCCCCGAACCAAAAAGCGCACAAAACTTACAATAGGAGCAAAAATAAATACGAATACTGAAATCGGCCGCGACACGCTGATCGCGGCGCTCTCGGCATTGGTGATGGCATAGGTTTTGGGAAGGACCTCAGCAAAAACGAGTACTAAAAATGTCATGACCAAAGTAGCAAGAAGAATACCATTTTCGCCCATCATTTGTGTGAACAGGGCTGTGATCAGTGACGTTGCTAAAATGTTAACCAAGTTATTTCCCAGTAAGATCGAGCCAATCAGTCCCTCTGTGTCATTTGTAACATTTAATGCCCGCGCAGCACCGGCAGAGCCTTTATTTGCTTTGGTCTGCAATTTGCTACGGGAAGCAGCAGTTAATGCTGTCTCGGAGCCAGAAAAAAAACCAGACATTATTAAAAGGATAAAAACCGCCCCAACGGTAATCCAAAACTCTCTTCCAAACTCAAAATTTTCCATTACTCGCCTGTTATTAGAGGGTACGCCAAAGGATGGTGCTTTAGCACCAAATTACGTAGCCTTTCATCTTGGATATGGGTATAAATCTCCGTGGTCGCAATGTCCGCATGTCCTAAAAGTATCTGAATTGACCTTAAATCTGCACCACCGGCTAATAAATGGGTAGCAAAAGCATGCCGTAGACTGTGTGGTGTAACTGTTTCAGCATTTAAACCAGCCATAAATGCAAGGCTTTTTATTTGTAGAAAAAACCAAACTCTGGTCAAATGTCCTTCCTTACCGCGTGACGGGAACAAAAAAGGAGAATTTGCATTGCGCACGTCAGTATCTCGGAACAAAAGCCATCCCATAATCGATTGTCGAGCGACTGCAGACAGTGGTACCATACGTTCTTTGCTACCTTTGCCGCGCACCAATATCATTTGCGGGTCACCGCGGGCCGCTGCGATCGGCAGGCTAACCAGTTCTGTTACCCGCATGCCTGTGGCATACAACATCTCCATTAAACAGGTTAGCCGAAGTTTGTCGGACTTTCTTTTTGGTATTGTTCGAGCACCTTGCAGTAGTTTTTCAACGTCTGCAACGCTCAACGCTTTAGGCAGATGTTTGTCCTTTCTGGGCCCTCTTACCTGAATAGCAGGATTGTCCTTTCGAAGGTTTTCCTCAAATAAGAAACAAAAGAGCTGTTTGATCGAGGATAGTCTACGCGCTTTGGTAGCTGTTGCCAGACCAATAGAGGCACATTGTACCAAATACTCTTCAACTATAGAACGGTCTGCCGTAGCAAAGTTTGAGTCCCTATCTTCGATAAATTTTAAGAAGTCCTTAAGATCGGTTGCATAGGCTATTTGTGTATTTCGCGCAGCGCCTAATTCCGCAGCTTTAGCTTCTAAAAAGCTTGAAATCCATTGTACACTCATGTTGTGGGCGCCAAGATCATAAACTCAATAATTAATTGCTTTGCAAGCTGTGTGAGACCCATTGCCTGATAGTGTACTATAGCTTCAAAAAAAGCGGCCTCATTGCCCTCTAATGCATCCGATATCAGCCTCATGCCTCTCAGCATATTAGCAGATCTGAACGGCTTGGAGGTCGAAACGTCTTGTTCTAATTGCAACATGAGATTTTCATAAGCTATGGCTAATACGTCTGGATTATAGCGATGTAGTCTGGCCATTGTAGGTTTGAATTCGAAAACGTTAGCTCTTGAAAGGACCTGCATTTTGAATAGAATTTCATTTTCTTCTGGGACTTGACCAAATTCTATGAGTTCATCAGCCCATGCCCTTGCTAAGGGTGAGGCGAGTTTAGTATCCTTCATAGTTGTCCAAAAAGCTTGTAATTCTTTGCTGGGGTCAATAATGGGATCTGAAAGTGCGCGATCTAGCCCCTGTACATTTAAAACGCGATCCCAAATCCCACCTGAGCCATATGTTTTACCAGATTTGTATTTTTCTAGAAGCTGAGTGGCCGATAGGGTACCCATCGCGCCTAAGCGCTCTGCGGCTTCGATTTGTTGTCGCCAACTGTTCGCTTTGCTTAAGTCAGATGCAACGAACTTTAATGGAAGTGATCTGGTGGAAACTGGTTGGCCTACGTTGGCTCTAAGCTTGAATTCTAATGGTGTAAGCGTGGCTCGGTCGACTTTATGTAAAATAAGGTTATTTGCCAGTTCAGGGTCAAGATAGGCCGCTAGCAAGCCTGAAGTCGCTGGCGGAAACGCTCCCAAAGTGTCAAGAGTGAAATAATTCAAAACAGCGGTATCCCAAGAGCCAGCCCGCGCGTGACAATAGACTTGTAGAGCTTCATCATTCGAAAAATGGCGTGCAGAATTGAGCTGGCTGCACATTCTTTCAACATTATCTGTCAGTAGGGAAGCCTCTGCAAATAAACTAAAATTTTCTAAATTATCAACCTGGGACTGACCTAAGAGATTGTAAGCGGCATGAACAGCGCCACGTTCAATTAAAGCTTTTGCGCGTACACCTAATATTACGTCTCCTCCGAGGGATTCGGCCAATAAGGCACGCAGTAAAAGGTCGTCGGTAGCCGGTAGCCCCGGTTTTGACAAAGATCTGATGATTTGCTGAGTGGTATTTGGATCTAGATCAGTCCAAAAATTCTGTTGAATACCCGAAATCTTAGCTGGTATTAGCCCATAAATTTTATCCACTGGCGTATCCAGTTCGATGACAGTAACTTCGTTGATTACTGCGCCTATGGGTGGATCACTTTCTATCAGGTTATCCTCGCTAAGGGGCGAAAGACCTGGTTGCGACAGCCAATCAATTGCAGATATAGGGGTATTGGTTTGCGCTAATAGTGGCTTAGCCCAAAGCAAAATTATTATGTATATAAAAAATCTCAATTCAATTGAATTTCAGATTAAATGGTAGTTCAATCAATTGCATATCTGCACTAAAATTAATTCCCAACGTTGGTCCTGCATAGGCAAACGCCACAAATAAGAGACTGGTCAACATTAATAAGTAGATAAAATACTTTAACATTCTTAACATGGTGGAGAGCTTTCTTTAATTATATAATTTCTTATGGTCTTTTTGTAACAATCGCGCCATTGAAGATATAAGGCAAGCTAATCTTAAAACGTGGAACCATTCACATGCTACTCAATAAAACAGTTGTTCTGGTCGGTATGATGGGGTCCGGAAAAAGCGCAGTTGGCAAGGCTTTGGCTACGGCTTTGAACGTTTCTTTTTTGGATTCCGATCATGAGATTTCTGTCGCGGCAAATAGAAGTATTTCTGAGATATTTAAACGTGATGGGGATGCTTTTTTTCGTATAGTTGAATCTCAGATAATTAAGCGGCTGTTGCATGGATCGCCTTGCGTTTTGTCAACGGGTGGTGGTGCTTTTATGTCTACTGAAAATAGAGCCTTGATCGCGGAACTAGGGATATCTGTATTTTTAAAAGCCGATTTGCAACTTTTGTGGGAAAGGGTACGGCATAAAAGCTCTCGCCCGTTACTCAAAACTTCGAATCCAAAGGCAACATTGACCAAAATTTTTGAAGATCGTAAAACTCAATATGATCAGGCAGAGCTTACAATCACTTCGAGTGCCAGCTGTTCTATTGCGCAAACCACGCAGAATGTATTAGATGCATTGGCCCAGCGCTCGGACGTGTTAAATACAGTGGGGGTCCAGATATGAGTGTTTGTGTACATGTACCTTTGGGCGATCGGGCCTATGATATTCAGATAGGTCAAGGCCTTTTAGGTAAAAGCGCCCAATATATAAGACCTTTTTTGAGACGCTCAAAAGTGGTTATTGTCACAGACAGCATTGTGGAGCGGCTTCATTTGTCTTCTCTAGAGGAGGCCTTAGATAAGTCTGGAATAGCTCATTCCACCCTGACTCTACCAGCAGGGGAAAACACCAAAAGCTGGCCTTTTCTTAGTCAAACCATCGACTTTTTTCTAAACGAAAATGTTGAGCGGAGCGACGTGGTAATTGCTTTGGGCGGTGGCGTTATTGGAGATTTGGTGGGCTTTGCCGCAGCTATTTTGCGGCGGGGGGTACGTTTCATACAAATCCCAACTAGCCTGTTAGCGCAGGTAGACAGCTCCGTGGGCGGCAAGACTGGGATAAATACTCAACAGGGTAAAAACTTAGTAGGTGCATTTCATCAACCAATTTTGGTTCTTGCGGATATTGATGTTTTGAATACTTTAACCAGGCGCAATTTTATTGCGGGCTATGGAGAGGTGGTCAAATATGGTCTGTTGGGCGATGAATCATTTTTTACCTGGTTAGAAAAAAATGGGCCATCCTTGGCCAAAGGAGATATCTTTGCGCGGATTGAGGCAGTACGAATTTCATGCCAAATGAAGGCTGATATTATAGTTCGCGACGAAACTGAGCAGGGTGAGCGCGCGTTGCTTAATCTCGGACATACCTTTTGTCATGCCTTGGAAGCGGCGGCAGGCTATTCAGATAAGCTATTGCACGGTGAGGGTGTTGCTATTGGTTGCGCTTTGGCGTTCGAGACATCCGCACGTTTGGGCTTATGTTCCCAGGAAGATCCATCTCGCGTGCGCGCTCACTTCAGGGCAATGGGGATGAAGACAGATATTTGTGATATTGATGGTGAAATGCCCAATGCAACTGAACTCTTGGCTTTGATGGGGCAGGATAAAAAAGTTGTTGGAGGTCAATTAAATTATATAATGGTAAGCGGAATTGGGCAGTCGTTTATGACTTCTGATGTTCCAACTGAAATTGTTTTGTCTGTATTACACGATGCAAAAAACTCTGGCGCAAGGAGTTTACCGCGACAGCGTTAAGGTTCTAAAATGGAATTTCGTCATCAAGATCTGCTGATGGAGGAGGGCTATTGTAGCTGTCGGCTTGGCTACCACCTTGATCTGCTAAAGATCCACCACCACTCTGACCGCTACCTTGATTAGCCATGTAATTCCCACCACCTCCTTGACTGCCTTCGCTTTTACTATCGAGCATAGTTAGTTCAGACCGGTATGGGCGCAACACAACCTCAGTGGTGTATTTGTCTTGCCCAGACTGATCTTGCCATTTGCGAGTTTCCAATTGGCCTTCTAGATAAACTTTGGAGCCTTTGCGTAAATATTGCTCTGCAACCCGAACGAGTGGCTCTGAAGTTATAGAAACGCGGTGCCATTCGGTTCGCTCGCGACGCTCACCTGTGTTTTTATCTTTCCAGTTTTCGGAGGTAGCAACCGAAAAGTTGCAAACTTTTCCACCGCTTGGGAAGTTACGAACTTCAGGGTCTTGTCCCAAATTCCCGATAATGATGACTTTGTTTACTGATCCGGCCATTGCAATTGCCCCCAAGTTATTTGCTCTAAAAATTAAGCCTTAATGCTTATTCTGTACTAAAAATACTCTCATGCGGCGAGTCTCACTTTAGGACACTTAATTCTATCTATATATCTCTGTATCTGCGTCACGGTGCAACCTCATATATGTATATAGATAGATTTATTTCTTATGTTTGTAGCGTTTCCTTGCCAGGACTTAACACGCTAAAAATCGACTGTACCAAGCGATACCACTGGTTTAAAACTTGTGTGGCGTTATTCTGAAGCCATTTTAATCACAGGTTCCATACGGGCCAGAATGTCATCGGCTAAATGGCATTTAATTTGATGTGCGCCTGGCAATTGACGCACTATAGGGACTTCGCTATCGCACAGTCCATTTGGAACCTCGGCCTTCCAACCGCACCGGGTTTGGAACGGACAGCCCGATGGAGGGTTCATCGCAGACGGGATATCGCCCTCAAGCACAATGTGTTTTTTCTGGATTGAGGTGTCAGCTATTGGGACCGCACTTAATAGCGCCTCAGTATACGGGTGATAGGGCGGCTGAAACACTTGTTCGGTGGTGCCCATTTCAACGACATGACCGAGATACATTACCAAAACCCGATCTGAGAGATAACGAACAATAGAGAGGTCGTGGCTGATGAACAGCAAGGTGGTTTTGTGCTCACGTTGAATTTCCATCAATAGGTCAGTAATAGCGGCCTGCACCGATACATCCAATGCCGAAACGGGTTCATCGGCTACTACGATTTTAGCGTCACCTGCGAAGGCGCGTGCAATACCAACTCTTTGTTTCTGCCCCCCAGAAAGCTGACGCGGCATGCGATCCGCAAAGTCGCGCGGTAGTTTCACCAAATCAAGCAGCTCCAACATTCTATTTTGCCGGTCGATAGACGTTTTACCAACTCGGAACACTTCCAAAGCCCGTACGATTTGGCTGCCAACGGTCATAGATGGATTGAGGGTATCGAATGGGTTTTGGAATACCATTTGAACATCAGCGACCGTTTTGGTGTTACGGTTCTCAATCGAGATGCCTTCGATATTTTGGCCTTCGAGCAATATCTCACCCTCGGTGGCAGTTTCCAGTCCCATTAGCACTTTAGCAAAGGTTGATTTGCCACAACCAGATTCTCCAACGATCGCTAGAGTTTCAGATTCACGGGCTTCAAAACTGAGAGTTTCATTAGCTTTTACAACTCTTTTGTTAGCCCCGCCAAACAGTGCGTTGGCGGCCACTTCATAGTATTTTTTTAAATTTTCAATTTTTAGTACTACGCGGCCAGGCTTGGTCTTTGTTTTCTGTTCTGCCAATTCTAGCGGGGCGTCCCAATCAATCTCACCCCATTTCAAGCATCGAGAACCATGGCGATCTCCATGGGGCACGGTGTTCATGCTAATGGTACCTTGGTCGCAGCGGCTGGCCTCAAAATAGTCACACCTTGGACCGAAGTTACAACCGTTGGGTCGTTCGTGCGGCAATGGGAAGTTGCCGGGGATGGCCACTAAGGGGCGATCGTTTTTGTTGGCCCCCGGCAGTGGGATCGAGCGGAACAACGCCTGCGTATATGGGTGTTGCATTTTGTCGAATACATCTTCGATACGCCCAGTTTCCACTGCTTCTCCGGAATACATCACACAAATCCGGTCGCATGTCTCTAAGATTAATCCAAGATTGTGCGAGATAAACAACATAGAGGTGCCGTATTTCTTACCTAAATCTTTCACCAATTTTACTACAGCGGCCTCCACTGTCACGTCCAACGCTGTTGTGGGCTCGTCAAGAATCAACAGACTTGGTTTTGACATTAACGCCATGGCAATCACGATGCGTTGCTGCTGGCCGCCAGAAAGCTGATGCGGGAAGGATTTCAAGATTCGCTCGGGATCAGGAAGTTTTACGTCTTCGACAACCTCCAAAGCCCGTGCATACGCGTCTTCTTTGTTGATCCCCTCATGGATCATAGGCACTTCCATCAATTGCTGACCAATTTTCATCGCTGGGTTGAGGGAGGCCATTGGCTCCTGATAAATCATGGCAATCTCAGAGCCACGGATCTCGCGCAACTGTTCTGGGCTCATAAGGTTAAGGTCACGGCCTTTAAATTTGATTGTTCCGCCCACCACGCGGCCATTCACGCCCAGGTCCTGCATCACGCCAAGGGCCACTGTGGATTTTCCACACCCGGATTCGCCGACCAGACCCATGGCCTCCCCAGGCTGAACCGTGCAGCTGAAATCCATAACCGCAGGAATTTCGTTTAGCCGCGTGAAAAAGGAAACTGACAATTGGTCAATTTCAAGGATGGGGCCATCATAGTCTTGCTTTACCATTAGATTAATCCCTCAAGCTTTCTTCACGCAGACCATCAGCCAGTAGATTAAGGCCCAGAACCAAGCTCATCAGGGAGAAGGCTGGCACTAAAACAGGTGCTAAATAAACTGAGAGTAGTTTGCGCCCGGCATTGATGGTCGTACCCCAGTCTGGGCTTTCTGATTCCAGTCCCAAACCGAAAAAGCCGAGCGTGCCTAAAAGGATGGTAGCGTAGCCAATACGCAGACAGAAATCCACAATTAGTGGGCCTCGGACGTTCGGTAAAATTTCCCAAAGCATTATATACCATGGCCTCTCACCACGAGTTTGCGCCGCGGCAACATAGTCGCGCGTCTTCACGTCCAAAGTTAGGCCGCGCACTATCCGGAATACGGTAGGGGAGTTGACGAAGACGACTGATACAAAAACCACTAAGATTTCAGATGGCACATCAAACAGATCAAGGAGCGGGGGCAAAATAGAGATCACCGCACCTGCCTCCGAAATCAAGCTCAAGTACAGCCAAATAGCTATGATCATCATAATAGGAAACTGCAGGGTTAAAAAGTTTGGTTTCAAACGATTTTTCGAATACTGTGCCACTCCAACAAAAATTACTGGAAACACAAATAAGATTACAGCCAGATATTTTGGCAGGCCAGATTCAATGATCTCAGGTGTAACCAGAAGGAAAAAAAGTAAGATTACTGGAAAAGCCAAAACCATATTGGAGAGGAAGCTGAGCACTGTATCCAAACGCCCACCAAAATAGCCAGCTGGTAGGCCAAGTGTAATGCCGACCATGAACGCAAATACTGTGGCTGCCGGAGCAATAACGATTACAATTCCACTGCCTACGATTGCACGACTGAAGACGTCACGCGCCAGTGTATCGCCACCAAAGAGATAGTAGGGGTAGTCGCCCGCTTCCGCGCCGCGCAGCGGAATGCCGGGGTGCTTGTTCTTCATCCCGGAGACCTGTCCCAATGGGTCATGGGTTGCAATTAAGTCAAAGCCCGCCCCCAACAGCGCTGTGAACACCCAGAACAAGACCAAGCCAAGACCGATCATGCCAACAGGGCTGTCAAATAATTTGCCATAAAGACCCAAGCTGCGTTTGAAATAGATGGACACGGAAAAGGTGACTAACAAAGCAATCCAGGTTGGGGTGAGCCGTTTCGAGATAGCTCCTACTATGCCCATGGTTTCAGGAAGCACGAATAGTCCCACAACTAAGTATATCAAAAATAATCCCAGTGCCGCGTAAAATGTGCCCCAGACAAGTTTAAAAACGAGTTCAGAGGATATCTGAAACAGGCCAAACCCGGCGGTCACGCCAATCAACAGGCAGACAGCTAATGAGAGCCACATATTGCCAAGACCCAGGATCTCAAAAGGCGATAGGCCGGATAGGCTTAAAAGCCAAAGTACAAGGCCTATGATCAAGGTAGGCCCAAACAACGCGATGGAGGGCGGTGTGGGGTTGATTGGGTTGGGTCCGTCAGCGCGCGAAAATCCACGCGCGGCTGCGGCCACCACAAAAATTAAAAATGCACATAATGCCGTCAGAAAAAAAGGATTTATATATGCACCTAAGGTGCCGGTCCAGGTGAGATTCTGCATGGATATGGCCTCCTTAAGAGATGCGAATGCGAGGGTTCAAGAAGACATAGCCGATGTCAGAGATCAACTGCGTCAATAGAACAACAACAACACCAACAACTGATACAGCAAGCAACAAATCGATATCGTTATTGCTGGCCGCTTGCACCAAAACCCAACCGAATCCTTTGAAATTAAATAAAACCTCAACAATCACCACACCGTTCAATAGCCATGGGATTTGCAGCATAATTACAGTGAACGGGGCAATTAACGCATTTCGAAGCGCATGCTTTAAAACAATATTTGCAAAGCTCACTCCCTTTAATCTCGCCGTGCGGATATACTGCGCGGTCATGACTTCAGCCATTGAGGCGCGGGTCATTCGAGCAATATAGCCCATGCCGTAGATAGCAATGGTGAGCACCGGCAGCAGAAAATTTTCGAGCGTCGCATTTTCCATAGCTGAAGTGGCTGACCCTTTGAACCATTTGAGGCCCACAGCTGAAGAGGTAAAGATTGCAATAAAGATTACGCCTGAGACATATTCTGGTGTGGCGGTGGTCACAATTGCCCCAGTGGATAAGGAGCGATCAAGCCGAGAGCCTTCTCGCATGCCGGCCATAACCCCAATAAGCAAAGCACCTGGGACCATCACTACCAGTACCCAAAACATCAGCTTACCTGTAAGAGCAAGGCGTGTCGCGACTATCTTTAATACTGGTTCCTTGAAGCGACTAGAAAAGCCCCAATCCCCTTGGAGTACGCCGCAATATCTTCCAGCATCTTCCACTATAGCTCCATGATTTGAGCAGCGACCGCGGGTCTTGCCGTCAATACCTTCGATTACGTATCCGGGCAGAACGCCAAGCCATTCTCCATAGTTTTGTAGTTTGCCTTGCGTATAACCTCGGTTACCCAAAAAGCTGGCAACTTCGGCGTCGGACATTCTAAAATTGCCTTCGTTTTTGGCAAGTTTTTCAAGATTAGGGTAAAGATTTGTCATTATGAATACAATAAAAGTAAGGCAAATGGCTGTAAGCAGCATGACACCTGTTCTTCGCAGGATAAACATCCCCATGGTGAGCGGTCCCGTCAGTTAATTTTGTGCCAGTAGGATTGGCGCTCAATAAAGGCCACTCCTAAAAATAGGAGTGGCCTCATTAGTTTTTGCTATTTAGGCTGCGTGGCCCCACTTATAGATTTGTGGCAGATACGCGATATGCATATCAACGCCGACCAGACCCGCAACATTGTGCCGTTGAACCGAGCGCCAGTATGGCTGACATGTAACTCCTTCGTCGATTACAATTGCCTGTATTTTTCCCATCACAACCCTGCGTTCATCGGCGTTTGCCAAAGAGTTAGCCTCTGCCAGCAAGCTGTCAAATTCGGCATTGCTCCACGCGAACTCATTCCAAGCTTCGCCTGAGCGATAGGCCAGACCAAGAACCTGTGTGCCTAAAGGGCGATGGTTCCAGTTGGTGGCAGAGTAAGGGAATTTAGTCCAGTCATTCCAGAAGGTGCTGCCTGGCATTAAAGTGCGCTTCACTTTAATGCCTGCATCACGAAGCTGGGCGGCTACTGCATCGCAGGTGTCTTTCCAGAAGCCTGTATCCAATGAGCGCAGCTCATGTTCGAAGTCGCCATGACCGGAGGCATCCATGAGCGCTTTGGCTTTGACTGGATCAAACGGTGCACGGGTCACATCTGGATTGTGCTCTGGGTGCATTGGGCCAACGTGGCAGTTATCAGCCGCGACACCCAAGCTTGCATTGCCCAATTCGTTGATGACATTGTTGTCAACGGCCATAGCTAAAGCTTGGCGCACCATTTTGTTGTCGTACGGTGCGTGGTCTTGGTTTGGACGCACAACGATTGTGGCACCGGAGGCAACTTGAGTTTTCACGAGGCCAAGTGAATCAAACAATTCAACAAATTCGCCAGTGGATTCCCAGTTGAGGTCAAACTCTTCAGCTTCAAAGCCCGCCATATGGGTTGCAGGATCACTGCCATAGTCAATGAATTCGATCCGGTCTACATATCCACCCTTGCCCGCGGCATAGCCCCACCATTCAAAACCTTCGTTGCGGACGATGGATGCTTTTACGCCGACTTCCAAGTTCTCTGGCAACATGAAGCCTGTGCCAATTGGATTGGAAACCATGGTTTCAACTGTAAACGACTTGTGTACGATTTGAGCGGGGTAATCTGCCATGCCAGGAACAATTGTGATATCTGGTTGCAAAAGGTTCAGGTGGACTGTGGAAGAGTCTACAGCCACGACGGCACCCTCACGGGCCAGACCTGTCGCTTCATCAACCAACGAGGCCATACGACCGGCCATGGAGTTGCCTTCAAGGCCTTTATCACACCAGCCAATAATGTTGCGCGCAACATCTTCTGCGGTGAAGTCGTCGCCATTGTTCCACTTAACACCTTCTCGGATTTTCAATACATATTGCGTCGCATCAGCATTGGCTTCCCAGCTGGTCAGCAACATTGGAGTGAATGAACCGTCGTTGTTGTACTCTACGAGATACTCCAGCCAACCTGCTGAGAAAATCGAGATCTGTGTCCAGTCATGGGTTCGTGGATCCTTCATTGCTTTGACATCCATCTGCATACGGATGGTGCCGCCCATTTTTGCATGTCCTCCGGCTATGGCTGGCGCATCAAGTCCGAGCAAGCCATAGGCTGCAACGTTGAAACTCCCAAAGCAGTAGTGCGTGCTAGAAATTCACGGCGGTCAAGCTTGCCAGATTTCTCTTCTGAGGCATACATTTCCGCAGCTGGATGCATAAATTATTGTCTTGTGTCATTGTTATCTCCCGATTTTTTTCAAAAAAGTCCTGTTGGGTGCACTATACTGCCACTTTAAAGAAGTCTAAAGTGCTCCTGAATATTAACTATTCAGTCTTATAATGAACCTTAGGTCAACTGTAAGTTCGGCAATTGCGACAATAAACGACACTCGGGGGTCGCTGTTAGCGCTAAAATTAACTGCCCAATAGCTGACCATCAAGAGTTTGCTATTTTTTATCGATAATGCCAATGCTAAGGTTGAACACTTTTAAATATGGTAAGCAAAGCAGACGCTTGACCTGGCGTTAATAAGTGATTTTTTTATACTAAATTCTATGGACGGAGAATGGGCTGTATTGTCTAGTGGCAATGTTGGTCATTTTTATAGGTTATGAGATTCGATACTGCGCCAGTCAGACATACGCTTTCTAAACCAGGTGCGCTGCCGTTTGGCGTATTGGCGCGACGCGATCACGGCTAGTTCTTTTGCTTCAGCTAAACTGCTATGTCCCAGGAGATGATTTATTAATTCGGGAGCGCCAATTGCTTGCGATGACTGCAAACTAGGATCCCAATTATCCAAATTTTCTCTGGCTTCGTCTAGAGCACCTGCCGACATCATCATATTAAATCGGGTCTCCAAGCGGGTATTTAACCAATCAACTGGGCTGTTCAGATGCAGCGCGTCACAGCTCTTAAGAGGGATCAGAGCCGGGGGTGTATGTTCATGCCAAGACACAATCGATTTCCCCGTAGCCTGTAACACCTCCCAAGCACGGGAGACGCGCATTGGATTTTGTACGTCAATTTTAGATTGGGTGTAACTATCTAATGCTTCCAGCATGAAGGGCACTTCACCATCTCTCAAAAATTGTTTTGCCTGTTCTTTAATGTGTTGTGGGATCCGGGGAATATCGGCAAGTCCTTCTGTCAATGCTCGGAAATAGAGTCCTGTACCCCCAACAATAATGGGACGTTGACCAGATTTAAGAATGGGAGCAATATCACGAAGCCAGTCACCAACGGAGTAAACATTTTGGTTGGCGATGTGACCATACAGTAGATGCTGCGCGCGCGATTCTTCCTCAACGTTGGGGCGTGCAGTGAGGATCCGCCAGCCACCATACACCTGCAATGCGTCCGCGTTTACGATGACGCCGCCCAATTCGGTAGCTATTTTCAGAGCTAAGTTTGATTTCCCACTTGCAGTTGCCCCTGAAATTAGAACCGGGTCGGGTCTCATCTAGAGTTGAGATAACTATTTGTGCTAGCATTTTAGCTTATTCCTACTTTTTTTCATCTGCCAACCAACACGCCGTTGCTCTTACCAGAGTTTTCCGACATCTTAAGGAAAATTCTGATGAGGTCACAATGCACGATACTCCCGTTTCTCAAGGCCAATTCAAGCGTGTTCTTCTAAAAATCTCTGGTGAAGCACTTATGGGCGATCAGGGCTTCGGCCTACACCCGCCCACAGTGGAACGCATCGCAGCTGAAGTGAAGACAGTTCACGACATTGGCGTTGAAATTTGTATGGTAATTGGTGGAGGTAATATATTCCGCGGTTTACAAGGTTCAGCGCAAGGTATGGAGCGTACTACTGCAGATTACATGGGCATGTTAGCCACGGTAATGAATGCACTGGCCATGCAAAGCTCTTTAGAAGGGCAGGGAGTTCACACACGCGTCGTATCGGCCATCCCTATGGATCAAGTGTGTGAACCCTATATCCGTCGCCGTGCTGTTCGTCATTTGGAAAAAAAACGTGTTGTCATTTTTGCTGCAGGCACCGGAAATCCGTATTTTACAACTGACACAGCCGCAACATTGCGTGCTAGCGAGATGGCCTGTGAGGCAATATTCAAGGGTACGCAGGTGGACGGTATCTATGATAAAGACCCCAAAAAATATGTGGATGCTGTACGCTATGATACAGTAAGTTATGATGAAGTTTTGCAAAAACGCCTAAAAGTGATGGACGCTTCCGCGATTGCTTTGGCACGTGATAATAATCTGCCTATCATCGTATTTTCACTGGATGAAGCGGGCGGCTTTAAGGGGATATTGTCGGGAAAAGGGACCTACACTAAGGTTCACGGATAACATAAAAAAGAGAGAATTGATTATGTCTGATGACGCTTTAGATATTGACGTAGACGACTTGCAGCGTCGTATGGACGGCGCGATGTCCTCACTGAAAACAGAATTTGCATCTCTGCGTACTGGACGCGCTAGTGGATCCATTCTCGACCCTATTATGGTAGATGCTTACGGTCAGATGACTCCTATCAACCAAGTGGGTACCGTAAACGTGCCTGAATCGCGGATGGTAACAGTAAATGTTTGGGACAAAGGTCTTGTAGGCATTGTTGAAAAGGCAATTCGTGAAAGTGGTTTGGGTATCAATCCTCAAACCAATGGCACAATCATAATGTTACCAATTCCAGAACTTAATGAAGAACGGCGTCGTGAGCTCACCAAAGTGGCGGCTGGTTATGCGGAACATTGCCGTGTCTCGGTGCGCAATGTTCGTCGTGATGGCATGGACAAGATCAAAAAAGCCA
Source organism: Alphaproteobacteria bacterium UBA4588 (assembly GCA_905182195.1). Classification (GTDB taxonomy): domain Bacteria; phylum Pseudomonadota; class Alphaproteobacteria; order Rhodobacterales; family Rhodobacteraceae; genus Planktomarina. Next base: position 25,707 of record CAJJAW010000003.1, on the reverse strand, counting down.
AACTAGCTGGCTTGTCTGAGGATGATCAAAAACTCTGGGAAACTGAAGTGCAGTCAATTACCGATACTCAAATCAAATTGGTGGATTCTTCTTTGGAAACCAAACAAGCAGAAATTATGATGGTTTAAATTATGATAAAAATGGTTGGTGATATTGAGCCAAATATGAATTTTGAACCCGCTTCGGCCAAATTTACAAGCAAAAAATTAACGAAATAGATTTCCAACATCGAATTTTGGACACACCTGGGAGTTAGCGCAGCATGGCATCTAAAAAATGGGCTGATCTTCCCACACGTTTTGTGTCGGCGGCGGCCCTATTAATTGTATTTGCCATCGCACTAACAGCTGGACGTATGGTATTCTAACTTTTGGGTTTGTGGTTATTGTGGCCATGCAATGGGAGTTGGCGCAAATGTTTGGTCTGTCTGGCCGGAAATTATTTGCTGTGACGGCTGTTGCGGCTTTGGGTTGGCTGCCGATGATTGTGCAGCCTTTAATTCTGTATGCGGGTACTGACTTTACCCAGCGTTGCTGGCTTTTTACCTATACTTATAGGGGCTGCTTTGGTTAAATCTCAACGAGGGATATATATATGTTATGGTGCCTTTGTTACGCTCGGGATGGTTTCATTTTGGTATCTTGCGCTAAATTTTGGCAGTTTTGGAATTGGTATTTTGGCGGCAGTGGTAGTTTTGTCCGACGTTGGTGGCTATGTAGCAGGCCGAATAATCGGTGGAGTAAAATTTTGGCCATCAATTAGTCCTAAAAAAACATGGAGTGGTACTATTGCAGGTTGGATTCTATCTGCTTTATTGGGCTTTTTTCTAGTGCAAAGTTCTGGAGAGGAGTGGATGGTTGCTGTTGCTGTTGCTGTGGCTTTTGGTGCACAATTAGGGGATATCGCAGAGAGTTGGATTAAACGCCGGGTGGGTGTGAAAGATAGTTCAAACCTTATTCCCGGGCATGGTGGATTTTTGGATCGATTTGATGGGTTTATTGGTGGCGCTGCGGTGCTTGGTATGATTTCAGCTGTGTTTATTAACTGATGAGGCGCGTTTCCATTTTTGGTTCAACGGGCTCCATTGGACAAAACACGCTTGACTTGGTGCGTAAAGACCCATCATCGTATCATATTGTAGCGTTAACCGGCGGCCGAAATATTAAGCAATTGGTAAAAGACGCTCGTGAGTTTCGCCCTGAAATAGTTGTAACCGCCTTTAGTGAATTTCTGCCTGTCTTGCGTGCTGGTGTATCTGATCTGGGAATCGAGGCAACTGCGGGTGAATTGGCCATTTCTGATGCAGCAGATAGGCCGGTAGATTGGGTTATGTCGGCGATAATTGGTATTGCCGGTTTGGTACCTAGTTTAAATGCTGTAAAGCAAGGGGCTACATTGGCACTCGCCAATAAGGAGTCACTGGTTGCAGCTGGCCCACTTCTTCTGGCTCAAGCGGCAAAGCACAGTGCAACTATTTTACCTGTTGATAGCGAACATTCTGCGGTTTTTCAGGCTTTGCTTGGAGAGGACATTTCTACTGTTGAGCGCATTATAATTACTGCTAGTGGAGGAGCATTTCGTGATTGGCCGCAGGCAGATTTAGCTAAAGCCACACCGGCACAGGCCCAAACCCATCCAAATTGGACTATGGGACAGCGAGTTACAATTGATAGCGCATCTTTGTTTAATAAAGCTATGGAATTAATTGAAACAAAAGAATTTTTTGGAATTAAAGAAACGTGTATTGAAACCATTATTCATCCTGAGAGCTTGGTTCATGCTATAGTCGGTTTCAACGACGGCGGGATGATGGCGCATGTGGGCCCGCCTGATATGCGCCATTCTATTGGGTTTGCTCTACACCATCCAACACGAATGCCTCTGGATGTCGCCCGTTTAGATTTCGCAAAAATCGGTCAGTTTCAATTTTTAGTGGCGGATGATGTTCGGTATCCAGCGTTGCGTTTGGCGCGTGAGGTCATGAACAAGGGTCATCTTTGGGGAACAAGCTTTAATGCTGCCAAGGAAGTGGCTCTTGATCGCTTTATCGCATGCGAAATTGGGTTTTTGGATATGGCTATATTAGTAGAAAATGTTTTGAATGACTTAGATAAAACTGGAAGTATGAATTTGGTGCCAAGAGATTTACAGGATATACTCAAGGCCGATGAAGTGGCGCGTCGGATAGCTAGGAATTTAAATGTTTGATTTTGCGACCGTATTTACCTCTTTTGGTGGATTTTTGTGGGTGATGTTCTTCTTTATCCTGGCACTTTCGGTGGTTGTCGCTGTGCATGAATATGGTCATTATATAGTAGGCCGCTGGTGTGGCATCCACGCAGAAGTATTTTCGGTGGGCTTTGGTTCTGTATTAATTTCGCGGGTAGATCGATACGGTACACGTTGGCAGATCGCAGCACTACCGTTTGGTGGATATGTTAAATTCAAGGCAGATTCTAATGCTACAAGCGCGCAAGATGGAATGGTTTTGAATAGTCTTAATCAGACTGAGTTGCGCAGTACGATGCACGGGGCACCAATTTGGGCACGAGCGGCCACGGCCGCGGCTGGGCCAGCGTTTAATTTCATTTTATCAATAGTTCTTTTTTGTACTCTATTTATGTGGCAGGGACAATTCTCGGATTCCCTCAAAATTAACAAGATGTTCAATATCCCAGGGGAATTTACGTTAGAGCTTGGAGATGAGATCACTGCGGTGAACGGTTTGGATGTTCATAATTTTGGCGAGTTTCTTTTGGCAGGCCAGGACGTTAAAAACTTCGTGACTTATACAGTAAAACGCAAAGGGAAACTGGTTCAGGCACAAGGCCCTGTGCCGTTCCCCGCATTAGTGTATCAGGTACAGCCAAGATCGGCTGCAATTGAGGCGGGGATCCTATCTGGAGATGTAATTACACATATTGATGGTCAACCGATTTTTGGATTTGCGGATCTACAAAGTTTGGTGGCAGCTGCTGACAAAGACGAAATGCAATTTTCAATCTGGCGTTTTGGTGCAAAATTTGATGTCGTTTTACGCTCAAAACTTGTTGCAATCCCGGGGCCTAATGGAAGTTTTGAAAGCCGCCGACTGGTGGGCATAACAGGCGGCACTTTCTTTGAACCGGGCACAGAACCGCAGTCCTTTATAGTTGCAATTAAAGCGGCTATTGAAAGAACGTGGTTTATTATAAAAATTTCACTAACTGGGCTGAAGCAAATGGTTGTCGGCTCAATTAGCGCCTGCAACTTATCGGGGCCCGTGGCTATTGCAGAGACTGCAGGGCAAATGGCGAGCCAAGGGGCTCTACCTTTTTTAGCTCTTATTGCCGGTCTTTCTACTGCTGTTGGTCTTATGAACCTATTTCCGATTCCTATATTAGACGGCGGCCATTTGGTTTTTTGTGCATATGAAGCGGTCACTGGCCGCAAACCGAGCGATTCTGTGTTGCAGTTTTTGATGACTTTTGGACTCATTATTGTATTATCCTTGACTGTTTTTGCGGTTGTCATGAACCAAATCTGCCCATGATTAAAATCAAAGCTAAATTAGGGCCTTTAGACTGTAGTTGGTTTTGACACGTCCGTGGCGACGGGGTAAGTTCTTTTGAAATTATGCATACCAATACTTGGGGGCCGATGTGATGAAGTTATTTGGAGCCATAAGAATTAAAGTTGTTGATCTCCTAAGCTGTCTTTTTGGCGGGGCTCTTTTTGTAGTCTGTTTTTTCCAAATTGCGCATGCGCAGGAATTTAAAATATCTTCCCTAATGATTGAGGGTAATCGCAGGATTGAAGCTGCCACAATCCAGTCATTTTCTGGCATTAAGGAGGGCAGTGTTTTAAGTGTTGGCGATGTTAATGATGCGATACAATTGGTTCGGGATTCGGAGCTTTTTGAATCAGTCGCTGCAGAGTTTAAGGGAACGACGCTAATAATAAACGTTGTTGAGTTCCCTACGGTAAATGTAGTCACATTTGAGGGCAACAAACTCTTAGACGAAACTGAATTGAAGAACCTGGTCCGGACGTCTCCAAGGCGGGTTTATTCTGCTAGCCAAGTTAGTGATGACACAAATTCTATAACAGCTACTTACGCTAACCGAGGCCATATTTCAGCCAGTGTAGAGCCGCGTATTATTCGCCGGACAGATAACCGTGTAGATATTGTTTTTGAAATTATTGAAGGAGGTGTTGTTGAAATCGAACGTATTTCCTTCGTAGGGAACCGCATGTTTTCTGACAGTCGCCTGCGCCGTATTTTAGGGACTAAGCAGGCAGGTTTGTTTCGATTGTTGGTCCAGCGGGATACTCTGATCGAAGATCGTATAGAATTTGACCAGCAGATTTTGAAGGATTTTTACAACTCGCGTGGTTATGTAGACTTTCAAACTTTATCCGTAAACTCAGAATTATCAAAAACTAAGGATTCATTTTTTGTAACCTTTCACGTCCAAGAGGGGCAGCAATATAAATTTGGTCAAATTACAACCTCAACAAGTTTATCTGATATAGATCCACAATTATTTAAACGCGCAGTAAAAGCTGAAAAAGGCGAAATCTTTTCACCTGAAGTGGTTGAAAATTCGATTGTTCGAATGGAGCGGTTGGCACTTGAGCTAGGCTTGGATTTTGCAAGAGTTGAACCGCGGGTAATGCGCAACGACGCTGGTTTGACCTTAGACATTGATTTTATTGTGTCCCGTGGGCCACGAGTTTTCGTGGAACGGATAGATATTTCAGGAAACACAACGACATCGGATAGGGTGATCCGTCGACAGTTTAAGATTGTTGAGGGTGATGCGCTTAATCCACGCGAAATCCGTGCAAGTGCAGAACGAATTCGTGCTCTTGGTTTTTTTGGCGACGTTGACGTGAGTACGCGTGAAGGTTCATTTTTAAATCAAAGAATTTTAGATGTTACTGTAACTGAAAAACCTACTGGTAGCTTAAGTTTTGGGGCCAACTATAATTCTTCTAACGGGGTTGGCCTAGTTGCAAGTTTTAGGGAAAGTAATTTTCTTGGACGAGGGCAGGCTACCAATGCTTCAATTAATACTACATCTGAAACTAAAAAACTTAGCTTTTCCTTCCAAGAGCCAGCGGCATTGGCCCGGGATATTGCCTTGAATTTGAATTTTGAATACCAGCGTACAGATAGCAACAATGCTAAATATGATACCGATTCTTTAAATACTTCTTCCGTTTTAGGGTTTCCTATTAGTAAAACAGAAGCTCTTGGCCTTAAAGTTTTCTGGGAATCAGAACTTATTTCCGATGTCACTACAGGATCAAACATTATTTTAAATGAGGCTTTACAAGGTAGAAGGTCTGATTTCGGGTTGGGTTATTCATATTCATTTGATAATCGCCGAACAGGCTTAAACCCCAAGGCCGGAACTTTCATTAAATTTGGACAAGACTTTGCGTTTACCGGAAAAGACCCGTTCCTACGCACTAATATGAAATTGGGTGGGGAAACTTATGTGTTGAATGAAGATGTTAAACTAACAGGAATATTTGACTTTGGTGCTTTGCTATTTGATAGTAGCAGCTCTAGCCGTGTAACTGACCGATACTTTTTGGGCAATAACTTGTTCCGCGGATTTGCTGCAGGTGGTTTGGGTCCCCGAGAGAAAAATGTTTTAGGGTCCCCCCTAATAGATGATGGTCTAGGGGGTAACTATTATGCTGTCGCACGATTTGAATCAAAATCTCCTCTTGGCTTGCCTGAAGAGTACGGAATTGAGTTAGGTGCTTTTTTTGATGCTGGTTCTGTTTGGGGATTGGATGCCTCGTCATTAACTACAGCGGCTAACGCGTCGACACCGAGCCAGGTACTTTATGATGATTTTACCTTACGCGCTGTTGCTGGGGTATCTATCTTTTGGACAACACCCATTGGTCCGTTGCGGTTTAATTGGAGTGATGCTGTGAAAAAAGCACCTGGCGATGTAGAACAGTCATTTGATCTGACTGTATCGACCTCGTTTTGATTACGATGCTTTGGCTCAGGATAAATGTCAGTCTTGTTTATTTGACTTGTCTTTTGATAACGTTTTCTCAGCCTGCAGCTGCGCAATCCTCAGGAATATTAGTGGTAGATTTAGAACGGGCATACAAAACCTCCAGATTTGGCGAATCTATGCGCGATGCATTTAATTCTGAAAACCAGTCTTTCAACGAGGAAAATAAAGTTATTTTGAATCGTCTTAAAGATGAAGAAATCCAATTAACAGCAGACCGCACTAATTTATCACAGGAAGAATTTGCTGTTGCTGCGGATGCGTTTGACATGAAGGTGCAAGAAATTAGAAAAACTAGGCTAGAAAAAATTAGGCTGGTTGAAGAGAGCTTTAATCTTTTAAAACCAATGTTTTTTCGGCGGATTGATAGTTTTTTTGATGAGTTGATGCTAGAATTTAACGCAACCGCTATTTTAGAGAAAAATTCTGTGGTTCGTAGCAATGATGCCATTGATATTACAAATTTATTAGTAGAGCGGGTAGATCAAGCGTTTCTGGTTGACCAAAACATCAAAGAAACCGACCGGCAAGACTAGCAATTCTTTCACCAGATTGTTGGGCGTGCTAACTGTGGCGCAATCAAGGAACAGACACATGACAGAATTAGCAAGTGCAGATATTCAACTCATCCAGGCGATTTTACCGCATCGCTACCCATTTTTATTAGTGGACCGGGTGGAAGATATTGATGGAGTAAAGTCTGCACGAGGTATCAAAAACGTGACAATGAACGAACCTCATTTTCAGGGCCACTTCCCTGGTACACCAATAATGCCGGGGGTAACAATCGTCGAAGCTTTGGCACAAACAGCAGCTGTTATGGTTGGCGTGACCCATGAACTTGCCAACAGAAATTTGTTGATTTATTTCATGGCTATCGACAGATGCAAATTTCGCCGTAAAGTTACACCAGGAGACGTTCTGGAATTACATATAGAAACACTACGTGGTGGCGGGTCTAAAATTTGGAAATTCAAAGGACGTGGCTTGGTAAACGGTGAAATGGCTGCTGAAGCCGAGTTTACCGCCATGATGGATATACCGGAGAAACTTAAGTGAGCATCCATCATTCAGCAGACATCCATCCTTCGGCTGTTATTGAAGAGGGTGCCTCTATTGGAGCAGGCAGCAAAATTGGTCCTTTCTGTTGGATAGGGCCTAGTGTGCAGTTGGCTCAAAATGTGAGTTGTGCCTCGCATGTGGTGATTAAGGGGCAGACCAAAATTGGGTCTGACTCTAAGATATTTTCGTTTGCAGTAATTGGCGAAATTCCACAGGATTTGAAGTTTAATGGAGAAAATACAGCACTGGTAATAGGTCAGCGCAACACTATTCGCGAACATGTCACAATTAATTTAGGGACGCAGGGTGGTGGCGGCCTAACATCAATTGGTGACGATTGCTTATTTATGGCAGGCTGTCATATAGCACATGATGCCCGTCTTTCGGATAGGATCATCATAGTGAATTCTGCAGCTATTGCTGGCCATGTTGTGATTGAGGACGACGTGATTGTTGGTGGGCTATGTGGTGTGCATCAGTTTGTACGCCTTGGTAAGGGAGCAATTGTTGGGGCGGTTACAATGGTTGCAAACGACGTGATCCCCTACGGTTTGGTACAAGGACCGCGAGGACAATTAGATGGTTTAAATTTGGTAGGTCTTAAACGCCGTGGGGTTGATCGCGTAGATATCACCTCTTTGCGAGCTGCGTTTCAGATGTTGGCGCAGGGTGAAGGTGCTTTTCAAGATCGTGCTAAACGTTTGGGTGAAGAAACTGATAGCGCCTACGTGCAAGAAATTGTTGATTTTGTGATGGGCGATAGTGGCCGTTCATTCCTAACGCCGGGCTGATCGGATGTTGGCACTAATATGTGGTCAGGGAGCACTCCCGACGCGGATTGTAAAAAACTGTTATATGCGTCCATTAATAGTCTCCCTTACCCAATTTCAACCTGATGAGTTGGTCCCTGATATAAACTTTCGCTTGGAAACTCTTGGAACGCTTTTAGATCTGCTCAATCAGCGTGAGGTTACCACGGTGTGCTTTGCAGGTGGGATACGACGACCAGATATTAATTCAACACTTATTGATGAGTTCACGCAACCTTTGGCAGCCAGCATTTCAGAGGCGATGGCTAAAGGGGATGACGGTGCTTTAAGAGTTATGATAGAAATTTTTGAACAGGCGGGGTTTGACGTAATAGGGGCCGACGATATTGTACCTGATTTATTGCCTCCAGTAGGTGTTTTAACCAAGCGTTTGCCAACACTGCAAGATCACACGGATGCTACTCGAGGGCACGCGATTATTGCCGGTGTGTCTAATTTGGATGTTGGGCAAGCGTGCGCTATTGCAAACGGGCAAGTGTTAGCGATGGAGGCCTATGGAGGCACCGATTGGATGCTTAATTCGTTAACAGAACGTGTTGGTTCTTGGCCATTGGGTGGAGTGTTGTTTAAGGCGCCTAAAATAGCTCAAGACCGGCGGTTTGATCTACCCTGCATAGGTCCGGAAACCTGTCAGAAAGTCAAAGAAGCGGGCCTAAGTGGGATCGTGATAGCGCATGCCGGAGTTTTGGTATTGGATGTGGCGGATGTGATTGCCGAAGCCGATCGATTGGATTTGTTTATTTGGGTCTGTGAGGTCCCACTGTGAAAATTTTTATGGTTGCAGGCGAAGCCTCTGGCGATAGGTTGGGAGCAGCCTTGATTAAGGGGCTGTGTCTAAATATTCCAGAAATAGAATTTCAAGGAGTGGCTGGGCCAGAAATGCAGTCCCATGGCATAAAGAGCTTGTTTGATATGTCTGAACTCTCTGTCATGGGCGTTTCTGAAATACTGCCAAAATATAGGGGACTAAAGCGACGGTTGTCCCAAACAGTTGCGGCCGTGCTCAAATTCAAACCAGATGTCTTGATCACTATAGACAGCCCAGATTTCTGTCTGCGCGTAGCCGAGACGGTGCGTAAATCCGATCCACTCGTTAGAACTGTGCATTATGTAGCGCCTACTGTTTGGGCTTGGCGGCCAAACCGCGCAAAAAGAATGGCAGGCTTCATCGACCATGTTTTAGCTTTATTTCCGTTTGAGCCCGCCTACATCAGGGCTGAAGGTATGGATTGTGACTTTGTGGGGCATCCCATAGCAGCAGTACCAAAGGTATCATCAGAACAGGTTTCCGAGTTTCAAGAGCTGATAGGGCTCGACCAAACCGTCCAGCCCTCGTTATTTTGCCGGGATCTCGCCGTTCTGAAATACAGCGTCTTTTACCTATTTTTTGTAATACGCTTTCACAACCAGATTTTGCCAGCATGCAGTTAATTTTCCCAACATTACCGCATCTGGCGGCGCTTGTCAGAGACCATATTCAAATTTTGTCCCAAGATTGCTTTGTAGTTACAGGTGAGGGTCTGAGTGCAAATGAGGCCGCAGAGCAGCGTTTTGTAGCATTTTCAGCTGCAAAAGCAGCTTTGGCTGCGTCTGGTACAGTTTCGCTCGAACTGGCGGCAGTTGGAACGCCGATGGTGATTGCTTATAATTTAGGGCTATTATCACGCTTAATCATTGGCGCCATGCTACGTGTGGATACTGTTACTTTAGTTAATTTAGTAGCAGAGACACGCGATGTACCAGAATTTATTGGAAAATATTGCAGGGCTGATTTACTCGCTACTGCATTGATTAAATTATTGGAAGATCCACACGCGCAGGACCATGCCATGCAAAGAACGATGGAGTTGCTAGGAAGTGGAGATACTGCGCTTGCAGACCGCGCTGCAAAAGCACTATTAGCGCGGCTTTAGCCTCTTTTGATCCAGCCGCCACCTAAAACTCGGTTGCTATTAGGATTATAAAATACGCAAGCTTGGCCTGGAGCCACACCTTCTTCGGCCATCATCAACTCAACCACCGCTTCCGTATCTGAAATTGGGCGCAAGATGGCGTCTTTGGGGGGGCGAGTGGAGCGCACCTTGGCAGAAATTTTCCATTCAGTTTGAGAGGTAATAGGCTGATCTCCCAGCCAATTAACTTCTTTGAGTGGTACTTGCCTTGTGGCCAATAATTCTTTGGGCCCCACTATCACCTGCTTGCGATCAATATCTAGTCTGACCACGTAAATAGGGTCTGTTAGTCCACCAATACCCAAGCCGCGACGCTGGCCTATGGTGTAATGAATTATACCATTATGCCTGCCTAAAGCATTTCCTTGTTGATCGACTATATCACCAGGTTGTGCTGAGCCAGGGTGCAGCTTTTCGATAACAGCTGCATAATTTCCATCGGGCACAAAGCAAATATCTTGGCTGTCTGGCTTATCTGCGACTCCTAGACCATATTTGATGGCCAAGGCGCGGGTTTCGGCTTTGGAAGTCAGGTGACCAAGGGGAAACCGCAGGTAATCAAGTTGCTCCTTAGTGGTAGAAAATAAAAAATAACTTTGATCGCGCTGGTGATCAGCAGCCATATGCAACTCTGCGCCTAATGGGCCAGATTTGCGCTGGATATAATGCCCAGTTGCCATGCAGTCTGCATCCAGATCCTTAGCTGTTTGCAATAGGTCTTTAAACTTCACACGCTCGTTGCAGCGAATGCATGGCACTGGTGTAGCGCCGGCTAAATAGCTTTCTGCAAAATCGTCGATTACCGCTTCGCGAAACCTGTTCTCATAATCCAACACGTAATGGGGAAAATTTAAATCTTCCGCCACGCGACGCGCGTCATGGATATCACGGCCAGCGCAGCATGCACCTTTTTTAGCCAAGGCAGCGCCGTGGTCATACAGTTGTAGGGTAATACCAACCACGTCATAGCCTTGTTGTGCCAATTCAGCGGCCACAACTGAGCTGTCAACTCCGCCAGACATTGCCACTACTACACGCGTGTCTCTTGGGGCCTTGGCAAAGCCAAGAGAATTTACTGGAAAATCATTGGGCATTTTGAGCCTGTCAGTTCTACTGAATTTAGGGTCATCTATAATAACAAAATTTAGTGTTCCACAACACATTAAGTTTTTAGTGTGAAGTATTGGCTAACAAAGTAACTATATCTACTCTTTAAAAGGTTGAGAGCTAACGTAGATAAAAGTACCGAACGTCTGCTAAATGAGTTAAGCTTACTGCATAAAATATAAATTTTTGACTACGCTGCGCAAGATGGCCGTTGTAAAGGCTTCATTGAGACTGTTTGGAGCTTTGACTAACTATTTTGTAGCTTAAAACCTGTTAGTATTAACAATGCATTATTTTGGCTAACATCACAAATTTAGGGATAACCACTATGGACGACCTCAGATCCTAATCGTAGTTTAGAGTTGAGAATCCGGGGGCCTACATGCCGCACAATCTACCAGTACTAGATCTTACCGAAGAGCAGGCAAAGCGTGAGTTGACGCGTTTAGCTATGGTATTGAGTAAGGCTAACATCAACTATCACAGCGAAGATTCACCTGAACTGGATGACGCTACATTTGATAGCTTGAAAAAAAGGAACTACGAGATTGAGACTAGGTTTCCTGGACTGAAACGGCCCGATAGCACCTCCGATCAGGTGGGGGCGCAGCCAAAAGATGGGTTTGCAAAAATTAGACACAGCCAGCGAATGCTGTCGCTTGGCAATGCTTTTAATCACGGTGATGTGGAAGATTTCATTGCCCGGTTGAAAAAGTTTCTCAATATAGCCCCAAATCAAAAAATGCTAATGACGGCAGAACCAAAAATTGATGGTTTGTCGCTAGCTATCCGCTATGAATATGGAAAACTGGTGCACGCTGTGACGCGCGGTGATGGTGAACACGGCGAAGATGTCACGGCTAATGCTCTAACCATTGCCAATATTCCACAAACCCTAATTGATGCTCCCGATGTGTTGGAGGTCCGTGGTGAAGTATATATGTCCCATGAGTCTTTCTCTGATTTGAACGTAGGACGGGCGCGAGCCAACCAAAAATCCTTTTCAAACCCCCGGAATGCCGCAGCTGGCTCACTGCGGCAATTGGATCCAAGAATTACTCAAGCAAGGCCTTTGCTTTTTTTTGCATATGCTTGGGGAGAATTGTCCGCGGCTTTGGGTACAACACAAACTGAAGCCGTGCAATGCCTAGCAAGCTTGGGGTTTACCATAAATCCACTCTTTGCGCAGTGCGACACAACTGAAGAGCTTCTGGCACATTATCACAAGATTGAATTAGGCCGTTCTGTGCTGGGCTACGATATTGATGGCATGGTTTATAAAGTTGATGATCTATCACTACAGTCACGGCTAGGCTTTCGTTCCACAACGCCACGTTGGGCAATTGCGCACAAATTTCCTGCCGAATTAGCTTGGACTGAATTATTAGACGTTGATATTCAAGTTGGTCGCACAGGCGCTCTCAGCCCAGTTGCTCGGCTTGCTCCGGTCACAGTTGGCGGCGTTGTGGTCTCAAATGCAACTTTGCACAATGAAGATTATATTGCTGGCCGCGATGGTAAAGGCAGTCAAATCCGTGGAGGTAAGGACATTCGGATTGGCGATTGGGTTCAGGTTTACCGTGCGGGAGATGTGATCCCCAAAATTGCCGATGTGGATTTGTCCCGCAGGGCCTCAAACAGTAAGCCTTTTGATTTTGCCAGTAAGTTGAAACTGGAAGGTATTGAAGGCAGTCGGGCAGTGGGTGATGCTGTTTGGCGCTATTCTGGATCAGAGCCGTTGTCTGATTTAGCTATTGAAGCACTGAGACATTTGTATCAAGGCAGGCGTTTGATATTGAAGGCCTCGGAGCCAAGCAGATTGAACAGTTTTATCATCGGGGCTGGATTCGTACGCCAATTGAAATTTTTACCCTCAAGCAGCGATTTGGTCTTAATAACTTGCAGCAGTTGAGTAGCCTTGAAGGTTGGGGCAAAAGATCTGCGAAAAATCTGTTTGACAGTATCGATGAAAAACGCCGTATTCCACTTAATAGATTAATTTTCTCCCTTGGGATTAGGCATGTGGGCGAGGGAGCTGCCAAGCTATTAGCAACGCGCTTTGTATCCTGGTCTGCTTTTGAGGCCGCCATGTGTGCTGCGTTGCCGGACAGCGATGCGTGGGCAGAATTAGTAGATGTTGACGGTATTGGTGCCGTTATGGCTGGGTCAGCAGTCAAATTATTTCAAGACCCTGCTGGATTAGTTGAAGTACAAAAGCTTGTGGCGCAGCTTGATGTGATACCAGCAGCGCAAATGGACACGTCCAGCAGTCCCGTTGTAGGGAAAACTGTTGTGTTCACGGGTACGCTAGCGAAAATGACCCGTGCCGAGGCAAAAGCTGGGGCGGAAACACTTGGTGCAAAAGTAATGGGCTCGGTAAGTGCAAAGACGGATATCTTGGTAGCTGGTACCGGCGCGGGAGCAAAAGCAAAGAAAGCAGCAGAATTGGGGGTTAATACCTTAGATGAGGATGGCTGGATTTCTCTGATTGCTGGCTCATGAACTGCCGTCCTGAAATCCTGTTCCCGTTGTTTTCCGACCTCACTAGTTTACCAGGCGTGGGTGAAAAAACTACGACCGCTTTTGAAACTCTCAAAATTTCCAAACCACGCGATTTGATATTTACTTTGCCCCATTCAGTGGTGGACCGCCGGATTGTCCCAAGTGTCCAAGGACTACCTAAGGCTATAATCATAACGGTGCAAGTCACCGTTATACAGCATATTTTGGCGCATAGTCGTGGCAAACCTCACCGTATTATTGTTGAGGACGCAGAATCCACTATTGAGTTGATCTATTTTAATGTCCGCGGTGATTATCTTGAGAAGTTACTTCCTGTTGGAGAGCAGCGGCTGATTTCAGGAAAGCTGGAGGCCTTTGATAATCGCACGCAGATGGTGCATCCGGATTATGTTCTTCCTCTGGATCAACAAAGCTCGCTTCCTAGCTTCGAGGCAGTCTATCCGCTCACTGCCGGGATAAGCCCTAAGGTTATGCTGAAAGCGGTTACTGCAGCGTTGACTAGGGTTCCCAACCTTGATGAGTGGATTGAGCCATCGTTGCTTCGCGATCGTCATTGGCCAAGATTCAAAATTGCGCTGCAATTTGCTCACGGCCCGAAAGCAGCATTTGATATTTCTGCACAGGCTCCAGCGCGTGAGCGTTTGGCTTACGATGAATTTCTGGCGCATCAGCTGACTAAAGCCATTGCGCGGAGCCAAGCGCGGATGAATATTGGGCGCAGGACTGAGGGCGATGGGCGCTTGCAAACGAAAAATCTTGGCCCAGCTTCCCTATAAGCCAACTGGTGCGCAATCGCGGGCTATTGCTGAGATTAGTGCTGATATGGACAGTCCCCGGCGGATGAACCGTTTATTGCAGGGTGATGTGGGTGCTGGTAAAACTTTAGTTGGGTTTATGGCTTTACTGCAGGCGGTTGAAGCCAGAGGCCAGGGTGTCTTGATGGCGCCCACAGAAATCCTAGCGCGCCAGCATCTCGAAGGTTTGCGTCCGTTGGCTGACTTTGCCGGTGTACGGCTTGAGATTTTGACTGGGCGAGACAAGAATGCGGTGCGGCGCCAAAAACTGGCAGATTTACGCTCTGGTGACATCAACATCTTGGTGGGCACCCATGCAGTTTTTCAGAAAGATGTTGAATTTTATGATCTTCGCCTGTCGATTATTGACGAACAGCATCGCTTTGGAGTGAATCAACGTCTTGCTCTAGGTGAGAAGGGCATCAAGGTGGATGTTCTTACTATGACTGCTACTCCAATCCCACGCTCTCTAGAGTTGGCGCATTATGGCGATATGGATGTGTCAATTCTGGATGAAAAACCACCCGGCCGTAAACCAATAATCACCGCTGCTGTGCCTCTTGCGCGCTTGCCTGACGTGATTACTAAATTGAAAACGGCTATTAGCTTAGGCCGACAGGCTTATTGGGTATGTCCCTTAGTGGAGGAAAGTGAGTTTATGGACCTCACCGCTGCAGCAGAGCGGTTCAAAGTATTGCGGGCGGCTTTCGGTGATGATCACGTTGGGTTGGTCCATGGACAATTAACACCGGCTGAGAAGGACGCCGCTATGGCGGCTTTTGTAGCAGGCAAAACTAAAGTTTTAGTGGCTACTACGGTCATTGAGGTGGGAGTAGATATACCCAATGCTACTATCATGGTGATTGAACGCGCTGAAAATTTTGGTTTGGCACAGTTACACCAGCTACGTGGTCGCGTGGGTCGTGGCGAGGCTGCATCGACCTGTCTACTGATTTATCAACATCCGTTAACTGAGTCTGGTGACCGAAGGCTGGCTATACTGCGTGAAACCGAAGATGGGTTTAGGATCGCTGAGGAAGATCTGAAAATGCGTGGTGCCGGGGATGTGATAGGCACAGTTCAATCCGGCCTACCAAAGTTTAAAGTGGCGGACCTAGATGTTCAAACTAGTTTGATGGCAATCGCCCATCAAGACGCCCGTATGTTGTTGCAAAGTGATCCAAGCCTTACCAGCCCTAGGGGTAAAGCCGCTAGAACGTTACTTTGGTTAATGGAACAAGACAAATCTATTCGTTTAATTTCAGTAGGTTAGTTTTATCTTCTATAATGTTCTTATTTTGTTCTTTACAAACTGTGCGGTCTGTGAGAACAAAGTAAGAACAAACATTATTGGGAGCAGAAAATGAAAAATGTCTTATCCAACAAACACATTGACCGCGCAGCAGATGCCCGCCGCCTAGAGGCCAAAGAAACAGTAAAAGATGCCATAGGAGCATTTGCTATTATAGTAATGCTTTATGTAGGCCTATTTATTCCTAGCTTATGACGTGAATGCCATTTTAAAGCACCTTAGTTATTAACCTGCTCATAGTGTTTTAGTATACTGAATGCTTGCCTTGTATGCCCACCTCGCCACCTTTGGTAAAACCAAAGTGTGGTGTTTTTTTATCCAGGACTGCAGGTGTTTAGCTAGTATTAAATTAATTTCTGTTTTAAATTTTAAATCAATAACTTTTGTATATCTTTTTAATGTATTAACGTGATATTTGTACCGACAGTAAGCTGTTTAACGCTTCTTTATTGTCCTATGTGAACCTAATAACAGAGCCAGTAGGCGCATGGCCTTCCGTTATACCAGCAGCAGTTACTTACATATTTTAGAGGTTTTCGCAGCGATTGAGCATGCGTCAGCCGTTGCCTGCAAGGCTAGAAGTATACTGGCATGACGGTTTTTGTAATCGACGGCAGGAGTCAATATTTCAAATCCGTCGAAGGGTGCTGCGGGAACCGTACCGGTGCCTTTGAGCATAGCGGCTAGCTCATCTCGAGCGGTTTCAACCTGTGCCAAAGTTCTACCTATCATGTGATATCCGGCAATGCTGGCGGCTGCTTGCCCTAAGGCGCAGGCTTTTACGTCCTGCGAAAAATCTACTATCCGACCGTCTAGAAGAGTAACGTCGACAGTCACCTTTGATCCGCAGAGCGGCGAACGGCGCATTGCGCTGCCGTTAGGGTTTGCAAGTCTTCCAACGTGGGGCATATCCGCTGCCAGAGCAAGTATGCGCGTCGAGTATAGTTTGATCATATCAGTTTGTTCGGTCATTGTTTGGACATTCCTATCTCTGTTCAATAGATAAGCCGCAGAGACGAATTGCAATAGGATGACCGTGATGTTTGACCCGCAAACCCTAAAATATGATGCCAATGGTATTTTACCTGTGATTGCTCAATGCGCGAAAAACGGTGAGGTGCTTATGTTGGCATGGATGAATTCTGATGCCGTTGTACAAACGCTAGAAACAAGAAAGGTCACCTATTGGTCTCGCTCACGGAAGGAGTTTTGGATTAAAGGCGAAACCAGCGGTCACACGCAGGCCTTGGTGGATTTGCGCTATGATTGTGACCAAGATTGCCTTTTGGCAATTGTCCTACAAGAGGGTCCTGCCTGCCACACCAACCGGCGCAGCTGTTTTCATACTTCCGTGATAATGGGTCAGCCGCGTGTATTAAGTAAACCAATACTCTAAAGTCCGATCATAGCACGGATCCCCGCCGGGGTGGCCCCTTCGGCTCTAAATTTTGAGATAGCCTTTGCATCATCGCGCTTTGCTAAACGTTTTCCAGTTTCATCGCGGATTAGCGGGTGGTGCATATAGGTGGGAGTTGGGAGCCCGAGTAGCTGTTGGAGTACAGCATGGATTGGAGTAGCTAATTTTAAATCGTCGCCCCGCACCACATGTGTGATGTCTTGTGCTGCGTCGTCTACCACCACAGCCAAGTGGTAGGCAGCCTCTTCATTTTTTCTTAAAATCACGATATCACCAATTTTATCAATAATATATTTAGTATTATTAATGTTAATTTTAGGTAAGCTTTGTAATGAAATCAGCTCCATAAAACTAACTGAACTTCTGCCATTTAATGCTAGCGCCATGTTAAGTCGCAGCGGTGCCCCCTCAATCCGTTTTATGGTCTCGTCACTGGAACGGCAGGTGCCGGGATAGACGGTGCTATCAGGGCATGAATGGGTTAAAACGCCCTCCTGTGGGGCTGATACTGCTTGGGCGATGTCGCGGCGGGTACAAGTGCAGCAATAGAGTAAACCTGCAGCGTTAAGTATTTCTATAGCTTCAGAATAGGTTGTCAGCCGTTCCGATTGGCGAAGAACCGGGCCATGCCAAGTTAATCCCAGCCAGTGTAAGTCATCAAGTATCTGAGCTTCCCAAACGGGCCGAGCACGACTTTGGTCAATATCTTCAATACGAAGCAAAAATTCACCGCCTTGGACACGAGCAAAGTCGTGCGCAGTTATAGCTGAATAGGCATGCCCAAGGTGCAGCGGTCCTGTGGGTGAGGGTGCAAAGCGAGTACGGATCACAAACGTTTCAACACGATAACCCAGTACCACAACCAAAATCTAAGATACGACTGTCAAGATTGAGCGAACTCTGCTAGCACAGCTGCAATACGTCTTGGTGTTTCATAACCAGCCTTGGTCAAGTCATCATCATGTCTGGTGGACCAATTGGCATAGGTTTCCAAAGTCTCTTCAACAGGTCGTCGCTCCCAGAGTGGAAATTTCATATCAAGGTTGGTTTCTTTAGACATAGCAACAGCTTACGTTTTGTAGTAGTTTTATCAAGTAGTTTGCAGCGCCAGCCACTTCGAGAAGCTTTCTTTGGCCCTATCCGTATAGGCTTTATACCGCTCCTTGCGTCGTTTGCGACCGCCTTTGACCGTATCTATAGGTGGAAAGAGGCCAAAATTTACATTCATTGGTTGGAAAGTTTTTGCATCCGCTCCGCCAGTAATATGGGATAGCAAGGCGCCACAACCGGTATTGGTGTCTGGTGGTGGTAGTTTTTGACCCAAAATATCAGCAGCTGCCATACGGCCGGCAACCATGCCCATGGCCGCACTTTCTACATAACCCTCAACACCTGTGATTTGCCCAGCAAACCGGATATTAGGTTTTGATTTCAGTTGCATTTGCCTATTAAGTAAAGTTGGTGAGTTGATAAACGAGTTGCGGTGAATGCCGCCCAAACGCGCGAACTCCGCATCTGCAAGCCCGGGGATCATGCGCAACACGTCTTTTTGAGCCCCGTATTTCATTTTAGTTTGGAAACCAACAATATTGAAAAGTGTGCCCAAAGCGTTGTCACGTCGCAGTTGCACCACTGCATAGGGTTTGTTTTCTGGATCATGAGCGTTAGTCAACCCAACAGGCTTCATAGGTCCAAACCTAAGGGTTTCGCGCCCCCGTTCGGCCATTACTTCAATAGGCAGGCAACCGTCGAAATACCCTGCCGTTTCACCCGGTTTAAACTCTGTTTTTTCTGCGGAAAGGAGTGCATCTATAAATGCCTCATACTGAATTTTAGTCATCGGGCAGTTCAGATAGGCTGTACGCTCATCCTCGGTGTCGCCCTTATCATAGCGCGACTGCATCCACGCTCGTTGCATATCAATGCTATCAGCATAGATGATGGGTGCTATTGCATCAAAAAATGCCAGGGCCTCTGCGCCTGTTTCCGCCTGAATGGCTTCTGCCAAAGCGCCTGAAGTCAAAGGTCCAGTCGCCACTATCCAGTGTCCATCCCCTGGCAGGTTGGTAATTTCATCATAGCTTACATGAATTAGTGGATGTGATTCGATAGCGGTTGTAATGCTTTTGGCATAGGGTTCGCGGTCCACTGCCAACGCGCCACCAGCGGGAATGCGGTGCTTATCTGCTGTGGTCATAATTAGGCTATTGGATGCCCGCATTTCCCAATGCACCAAACCTACGGCATTATGCTCATCATCGTCTGAGCGAAAGGAATTGGAGCAGACCATTTCTCCAAGATCACCAGTCTGGTGGGCAAAAGTTTCTACTTTGGGCCGCATCTCATGGATCGTGACCGGCACGTTAAGCCGAGCCGCCTGCCAAGCTGCTTCGCACCCAGCCATACCACCGCCAATTATATTTAATCTTTGTGTCATGAAATTCGATGTAGTACCGTTATCTTTGGAAGGGAAGGGATCAGTCTTGCGACCAATTGGGATCACGCTTTTCAATAAATGCGGCAATCCCTTCCTTAGTGTCTACATTAAGCATATTTTCAACCATAACGTTACCAGTGTAAGCATAGGCTTGCTCTAATGGCATTTGGATTTGCTGATAATAGGCAGTCTTCCCAGTTTTTACGGCAGAACCCAATTTAGCTGCGATTAGCTCCGCTAGCGCTTGCGTTGATGTATCCAGATCGGCCTCCCGCACAACACGGTTAATCAGACCAGCTTCTTTGGCTTCAAAGGCTTGCATAAACTCACCTGTCACCAACATCTCAAACGCCCGTTTGCTATGTATGTTGCGTGATAGGGCTACCATTGGGGTGGAACAAAACAGTCCGATGTTCACACCATTCACGCCAAAGCGAGCGTCTTCGGTAGCAATGGCAAGATCACAACTTGCGACCAGCTGACATCCGGCTGCAGTGGCAATACCATGCACCTTTGCAATCACAGGTTGAGGAATTTTTTGAACGCTTTGCATAAACGTTGCGCAGCGATCGAAGAGGTCTTTAAAGGCTGCGGCCCCACCGTCCTTAGCTTTACGTGAGTCTGTCATTTGTTTGAGGTCATGCCCAGCACAAAATGCCTTGCCAGCCCCTGAAATCACAACTGCGCGCACTGAGCGGTCATCATGTAGGCTGTCAAAGGTAGTTTGAAGGGCAGATAACATCTCATCAGACAGGGCATTAAGCCGGTCCGGCGCGTTCATAGTAATATAGGCTACTGCGTTAGAGTCGCGACGTTCTAAAATTGCCATCTTGCCCTCCAATAGGTTCACAGACAACATAACCCGAATAAGGAGAGTTCAACAATGGCACTTAAAATGGACGCAGCGGCACTCAGAGATTTTTTAGAAAGGGTGTTTCCTGAGGTATCAGGTGAGTTTGATATTCGCAAAATAGAAGAAAACTATTTAGAGGTAACGCTAAAGGTACAAGATAAACATTTGAGGCCTGGCGGCACAGTCTCTGGCCCGTCGATGTTTGCACTGGCGGATGTCGCGGCCTATCTGAATATCTTGTCGATGATAGGGCCAAAAGCGTTGGCCGTTACAACTAATTGTGGAATTGATTTTATGCGCAAGCCGTTGGCTAATTGTGATTTAATTGCCAAAAGCCAAATTTTGAAATTGGGACGTTCTCTAGCGGTTACCCAATGTTTACTATATTCAATAGGGGACTCCATGCCAGTAGCCCGCGCAAATCTCACTTATTCTTTGCCACAGGAACATAATTGATATTTAGATGGGGTAACATAATACCATAATTTTAAGTAACTGTTATAAAAGTACTTTACAGTTTTTATAAGTATTGACGGCGCCCACTGAACGTCTATAACTCGGCTATCACCAATCTATATGGGTATTAAAAATGAAAACCTTCTCTGCAACGCCTGCAGATATCGACAAGAAATGGATCCTGATCGACGCTGAAGGCGTTGTTCTGGGTCGTTTGGCTTCGATTATTGCAGTACGATTACGTGGTAAGCACAAAGCCACGTTTACACCGCACATGGATATGGGCGACAATGTGATCGTTATTAACGCTGAAAAAGTTCAGCTAACAGGTAACAAACGCAACAAAGAAAACTACTGGCACACAGGCTACCCTGGTGGGATTAAATCCCGTACAACAGGGTCTATCCTGGAGGGCAAGTATCCTGAGCGCGTTCTAACCCAAGCGGTTAAACGTATGTTGCCAGGCAACCGTCTCTCACGTCAGGTTATGACTAACTTGCGTGTTTATGCAGGCGCCGAGCATCCACATGTGGCACAAGAGCCAGATGTGCTAGATGTAAAAATCATGAACAAGAAAAACACACGGGTATAAGCGATGTCAGATCAAATAACATCCCTAGAAGACCTTGCAACGGTAGCCGAAGGCACCTCTGCTGTGGTCGAAATAGCAGCGCCGCGTGAGCCTGTTCGCGATTCTTTAGGCCGCACCTACGCAACTGGTAAACGGAAAGATGCCGTGGCCCGTGTCTGGATCAAACCTGGTTCTGGTAAAGTTGTAATCAATGGCAAAGACCAGGACGTATATTTTGCGCGACCTGTGTTGCAGCTGATCTTGCGTCAACCAATGCAAATTGCTGGAGTTGAGGGTGAGTTCGACGTATTTGCCACGGTAAAAGGCGGTGGTCTGACTGGCCAAGCTGGTGCTGTGAAACACGGTATTTCGAAAGCTTTGCAGCTTTATGAACCGAGCCTTCGTGGTGCTCTGAAAGCTGCTGGTTTCCTGACTCGCGACAGTCGTGTTGTTGAGCGTAAGAAATTTGGTAAGCGCAAAGCACGTGCAAGCTTCCAGTTCTCAAAGCGTTAATTTAACTTATATATAAAATATTTAAAAGGGGCCGCATTCTGCTGGCCCCTTTTTCTTTGGTCTCTATTCAAATCTAGTTTATGGTCGAACAAACTATTATGGAGTGATTAGTTTAATTATATCTATTTAGACATGGCAGAAATTTTATATTTTAAAACTAGTAATTATAAATTGATGAAAAAAACACGGAATAATATTTAGCTTTAAAGCCTCAAATACCAATCTTGTGGCTTTCAAAGGGGGTGGATTGGTAAATCTCATTTATCCAATTTCCATATAAAAGATGAGCGTGCGAGCGCCAGCGGTTCAAAGGCTTTTTGCTTGGATCATTATTAGGATAATAATTTCTAGGTACATTTATCGAAGTACCCATAGTTATATCACGGTCATATTCTTGTTTCAAACTGGTGCTATCGTACTCGAAGTGGTTAAAAATATATAGTGCTCTATGTGCTACATCTTCCACCAAACATGGCCCAGTGTCAGAAGATCCAAGCAAAGTTCGCAGACCATCAGTTGCATCTATCTCGTCTTGCACCATTTCAGTCCACCTGCTGACTGGTACTACAAAATCGTCTGAAAATCCGCGTAAATAGGGGGATGATGGCTCAAGGTTTTGGTGTCGAAAGCAGCCAAAGGCCTTATGCTGTAACTGGTATTTTTTTACACTATGAAAATGGTTAATCATCGCCATACCACCCCAGCAAACGCCCAATGTAGATTGAACGTTGGTCTGGGTCCAATTCATGATCTCGACCATCTCATCCCAGTATGTGACATCAGTGAAGTCTAAATGTTCTATAGGTGCACCACTTATGATTAAACCATCAAACTTTTCGTTTTTAATAGTACTAAAGGGCTTATAAAACTCCTCCATGTGCTCCGCTGACGTATTTTTAGCCTGATGTTCAGTCATCCGTAGTAGCGTCAGTTCAATCTGCAGCGGGGTCGCGCCGATCAGCCTAGCAAATTGGTTTTCCGTTTGGATTTTTAGCGGCATGAGATTAAGTAATGCAATGCGCAATGGTCGGATATCTTGCCTGCTTGCATGACTTAGATCCATTACCATTACACCTTCTGCACTTAAAACTGCATGGGCAGGAAGATTGGAAGGTATTGTAATAGGCATTTTTACTCCTAAATCGATATTTCAGGCAGATTTAACAGTCTTCGCATCTAGGGCCGAAGCTACTAAATTTTCAAAACCTCTGGGCGATGACACTGCTTTAACATCGTCGGCATGCAGAGTTATACCCCATTTAGCCATTTGTTTGTAGCGCGGTTGACGGTGAGCTAAAGCGCGCGCGTAGGTCCATCGAATAAAATCATCTGGGTTCACTTTGTCAGGGTTAAGACCTGTTTCGCTTTGATATTCTTTCCAGGACTCCAATAAAAACGTTGGCTGGTAACACATCGGCTTTGGCGATTTATCAAACCGATGTACTAACTCCTGTGTATGCGCAGCTGTGCCCTCAATCCAAACCATCATTAGATTGTCAGAAAGGGCTTTAAGGACTGGATCTGCTAAGTTCCAAGGATCCACCACCTCACAAATTGAACCGCCGCTGTCGCACACAAAGTTTTGATAATTGTAGAGCTCCAGGGCTCGATTTATGAAAAGTGGTGTGTCTAAGAGGGCTGATTTTTCAGCAGCCTCATGTTGCCTCTGACGTCTACAATATTCTGCAAACGGAATACCACCCTGCGAAACATCACCTGGTTTTCCAAGGTATGTGGACAAAGGGGCCAAGTTTTCAAAAGTGATATTCGAGGCAATATATATGAATCCGAACGACAAATTAGCTAGAAAAGGTACCTCCATCGCTGCTTTTTTAAAATTATCTACGATATACTCGTCCATATAGCGGGTGCCAATGCGGTAATCTACGGAGTAATGGAACCAGTCACCTCCAGAGCGCAGCATGGATGAGACATGGGTTTTGCCCAAGCCTGACATTGCAAACAGCAAGACTTTCTTCTGTTTGGCTTCTTCCCAAGCTAGCCCAGTCTCGTAGATCATCACAAATATTCCTCATTATCACTTTACTCATAGGCCAATATCAAACTCTGGAAAAGGGCTTGATCTATTCGCGCTGTTTTAGGTTTATATAATTAGCAATAAATATCAAAACTGATCCCAGTACGACGTAGATATCTAGGGCTTCTCCGTAAAATAGCATGCCTATCACTGCAATTAAGGGCAGACGTGCAAAATCAACTGGCATTATGATGCTGGCTGGGGCTAATGCGAGTGATTTAGTCATGCAAAAATGTGCTGTAAGGCCTGCTATCCCTATTAAAGTCAGCCACGGAAAAGTTTCTGAAGAGGGGATTTGGATGTCACCATCGTAACCTGCACAGATCAAACCAAATAATAACCTGTAACCCAGTTAGAAAAAATAAGATTTTAGTTAGTGAATTATTGATAGTTAGTTTGCGAGTTAAAATGGCAGCACCTGCAAAGCCAATAGCGGCAACTGCTCCAGCCAAAATGCCCACATTAAGTGCATTTAACTCGGGCCGTGCGACAACCAAAACACCAAAAAAGCCTAATGCGGCTATACTTAGCTTTTTAACGGTCAACTTTTCACCAAGAAAAAAAGGTGCCAGGAGAACAACCCAGATTGGAGAAGTGAATTCCAATGCAAATAATTGTGCTAGCGGGATCAAAGGTAATGCAAAAAACCATAAATTTTGCCCAATGAAATGAAAAATATTTCTAACTAAATGTATTCGAAAAAACTTGAAATTTATCTCGCGAGTAGGTACCCGTTATCCCGGCCATGCTAACTACAATAAGAAAGCCCAGAATTGATCGGTAAAGCATGATTTCAAAGGTGTCGAGTTGTCCAGATATAGCCCGGCCTGCAACAGCCATTGACGTAAATGAAATGATTGCGCCAATCATCCATAGTGCTGCACGGGTATGTGACACCTCTGAAACCTCACGATTGAAAGCCTAGGACCGTCTCCATCTTGGCGCTGAAGTGCAAGACCCAACGTGACACGCTGAAGTGTTTAGAGCCTAAATGTAATGAGTGTTTGGCTTTGACTCCACGCAGCTCTGATCGAACTTGTAAGCAAAAAAACAAAAGTATACCCATAGCCTTCGTTCCGTATAAGCATTAGATTAAATTAATTTAAGAGTTAATTGAAAGAGGGTTCATCCGTGTAGGCAGTACGCCTAAAAGTGTCTAAACCAGCAGCGATCAGCTACCTATTGCTACCCGTGATTGAAACGGTTAAGGGACATTTGTTGAAAATAATAGTAATATCAACATCATTCGCACTAGCAACCGCAGTACTTTTCAACTGTTTGGTCTCTTTCGTGGCACTTCTTGTCTAAGGTAAATTTCTTTTTTGATAGGCTTTACGATCTGCATCAGATCGAATCCCATATTGCTGAGTTTGCTCCCCAAAATCGCCAAAACCGAAATAATTTCGAACACACTTCGAAAGACGAGCGGGTCCGAATCGTGGGGGAAATTTTGCGAACTGTTAATGCTAAACGGAGTGGGCCTAGAAACGATACAATATTTTAACACAGATGGAGTGCCGAGTTAATCTTTTTTTGACACTGGCGGAAGTGGAGCATCTTGAGGATGTCAGTGTTCTCGTTCAGTCGATGAATAGCCTAGCCTTTCATCTTCATTATTATACTCATTATTATTAACTCTTATGGCTTGGAGGTACAAAAGGGCTACTACGCCAAGTCTCCTGATGTTAACGTGCAGCATGGCTAGCTTTGTTGTTATAACCACAGGCTGTATAATCTCTTATGGGGCCCCAAGATAGTATTTAATGAATTGCATGGATGGGTATTTGGAGACAAATCTGAGTGGCATTTTTATTAT
>CAJJAW010000002.1 GCA_905182195.1 Alphaproteobacteria bacterium UBA4588 | reverse complement strand
CTCGGTTTCGGGTCTAATGCATCTAACTCAATCGCCCTATTAAGACTCGCTTTCGCTGCGCCTACACCTAACGGCTTAAGCTTGCTAGATACACTAAGTCGATGACCCATTATACAAAAGGTACGCCGTCAGCCCTCAAGGGGCCTCCGACTGATTGTAGGCGTCCGGTTTCAGAAACTGTTTCACTCCCCTCGTCGGGGTGCTTTTCACCTTTCCCTCACGGTACTGGTTCACTATCGGTCAGTAAGGAGTACTTAGCCTTCGGAGGTGGTCCTCCGATCTTCGAACAGGATTTCACGTGTCCCGCCCTACTTAATACGTCCAATCATGCTTCCTATACGGGACTGTCACCCACTTTGGTTGTGCTTTCCAACACATTCTAGTCACACTCATGGCTCGGCTGATCCCCGTTCGCTCGCCGCTACTAGGGGAGTATCTAATTGATGTCCTTTCCTCCGGGTACTTAGATGTTTCAGTTCCCCGGGTTTGCTTTTATAACCCTATGTATTCAAGTTATAAATACCTGGTTTACCCGACTATTGAATGCACCGAAGTGCAACAATAGTAGAATATCAGGTGGGTTGCCCCATTCGGAAATTTATGGATCAAAGCTTATTCTCAGCTCCCCATAACTTATCGCAGAGTATCACGTCCTTCATCGCCTCTTACTGCCAAGGCATTCACCAAACGCCCTTTTCGCGCTTGATTTGATCCAGAAGAAGACAGGCCTTTTGCGTGTCCCATCGACACCATCCGAAGATGGCCTAGTTCTGAACCAAAAGTCATACAAAATTATTCCCGCAACCCCCGCTGGTTCAAAGAGGGGGTTACATTCGTGCCGCTTCTACTCTTACGAGTAGAAACAGAAAGTATAACCTCAAAAGGCTATACATTGGTATAATTGTACTTAACTTGGAACAAAATTACATTGTGAACTGTTGCTATACTTGGCATTCCATTCAGAAGATATAATTACTCATATCCACGTAACACAATACCAAACAACATCACGATATACCTTACGCGGCATATCAGTAATTCTGATGTTTGTATCTCTCTTAACGATGTCAATATGCTGCATATTCATAAAGAATTAACAGCTAGTTGTCCAAGTTGGACAGCAAAGCAACTATGTTGCTTAACAGTCAAACTTTTACCTTAAACCTTGGTGGAGCGTATCGGGATCGAACCGATGACCCCCTGCTTGCAAAGCAGGTGCTCTCCCATCTGAGCTAACGCCCCTGTAAAGGTATGTGCAATTTATGGTGGGTCGAGGAGGACTTGAACCTCCGACCTCACGCTTATCAGGCGTGCGCTCTAACCACCTGAGCTACCGACCCATGTACGGGCGGTACCCCGTGTATTTTCTGAAGAGATATGAGGACGGCTCGGCCCAAGTACATCCGAAGATGTACTGATGTTTTGATATGCAAAGGACATATCATGCTAAGTGAACTACGAGACAAGCGAACTTGTCTGCTAAGAACATCCTTAGAAAGGAGGTGATCCAGCCGCAGGTTCCCCTACGGCTACCTTGTTACGACTTCACCCCAGTCGCTGATCCTACCGTGGCCGCCTGCCTCCCCGAAGGGTTAGCGCAGCGTCGTCGGGTAGAACCAACTCCCATGGTGTGACGGGCGGTGTGTACAAGGCCCGGGAACGTATTCACCGCGTCATGCTGTTACGCGATTACTAGCGATTCCGACTTCATGGGGTCGAGTTGCAGACCCCAATCCGAACTGAGACAGCTTTTTGGGATTAACCCATTGTCACTGCCATTGTAGCACGTGTGTAGCCCAACCCGTAAGGGCCATGAGGACTTGACGTCATCCACACCTTCCTCCCGCTTATCACGGGCAGTTTCTCTAGAGTGCCCAGCATAACCTGATGGCAACTAAAGATGTGGGTTGCGCTCGTTGCCGGACTTAACCGAACATCTCACGACACGAGCTGACGACAGCCATGCAGCACCTGTCACTGCGTCCCCGAAGGGAACGTACCATCTCTGGTAGTAGCACAGGATGTCAAGGGTTGGTAAGGTTCTGCGCGTTGCGTCGAATTAAACCACATGCTCCACCGCTTGTGCGGGCCCCCGTCAATTCCTTTGAGTTTTAATCTTGCGACCGTACTCCCCAGGCGGAATGCTTAATCCGTTAGGTGTGACACCAACAAGTATACTTGCTGACGTCTGGCATTCATCGTTTACGGTGTGGACTACCAGGGTATCTAATCCTGTTTGCTCCCCACACTTTCGCACCTCAGCGTCAGTATCGAGCCAGTAAGCCGCCTTCGCCACTGGTGTTCCTCCGAATATCTACGAATTTCACCTCTACACTCGGAATTCCACTTACCTCTCTCGAACTCAAGACTAGCAGTATTAAAGGCAGTTCCAGGGTTGAGCCCTGGGATTTCACCTCTAACTTACTAATCCGCCTACGTGCGCTTTACGCCCAGTAATTCCGAACAACGCTAACCCCCTCCGTATTACCGCGGCTGCTGGCACGGAGTTAGCCGGGGTTTCTTTACCAGATACTGTCATTATCATCTCTGGCGAAAGTGCTTTACGACCCTAAGGCCTTCATCACACACGCGGCATGGCTAGATCAGGGTTTCCCCCATTGTCTAAGATTCCCTACTGCTGCCTCCCGTAGGAGTCTGGGCCGTGTCTCAGTCCCAGTGTGGCTGATCATCCTCTCAAACCAGCTATAGATCGTAGGCTTGGTAGGCCATTACCCCACCAACTACCTAATCTAACGCGGGCTAATCCTTCTCCGATAAATCTTTCCCCCGAAGGGCGTATAAGGTATTACTCTCAGTTTCCCGAGGCTATTCCTTAGAGAAGGGCATATTCCCACGCGTTACTCACCCGTCCGCCGCTCATCCCGAAGGATGCGCTCGACTTGCATGTATTAGGCCTGCCGCCAGCGTTCGTTCTGAGCCAGGATCAAACTCTCAAGTTGAAATACAATTACTTGTATAACCTTGACGTTCGAACCTCTGCACATCGTCCCACTGTTCAGGTGGGACATCATTTAATCTGTTTATTGTGCTTCAGTTTCAAAAGAAACAAAAACCAAACAAACAGTGAAGCTGACCTTACATCATCGGACATCTACATAAATGCGGTAGCCCTAGTAAGTCGATATGCAGTTGTCTGTTCATCGAATGAACCAAACCGCCCACATATCTCTTCAGATATCAGTAGTTTCAAATAGCGTGACACAAAACTAAACAAGGTGCGCTTATTACTAAAAGCGCGCCCCGCTCAACATTATCTCTAATTTTGTTCCGAAGCGTAGCCTTAAAGACCCGTCGTTCGTTCCGGCATCTCTCGTCGGCTCCGGTATAGGTGGGTTTAAGGTTAGCTGTAAGGAGTCGCAAGAGATATTTTCGTAAATCTTACATTTTTTCAAACTTTCTTATATAGACCATAAAATACTGTGTAGAGCGCAACATTCCCTTAAAAATCCAGAATTTTGCGCAGTAATAGGTCTAGAAATCACGATAGCCAGCTCGTTAATACGAATCAAAGGCCTTTCGATTATTTGGCAAACGCTCCATATTAGTTAAGACGACATAACCCCACGACTTCTGGTATGCCCCCCCCGCTGGTAGTAACTTGGTTGGGCGATACAACAGATGTACGAAATGATTGATCTTATGCTGTTGTAGTGATCGCAATCCCCAATAGGGCTAAAACCATAGAGGCACGTCCAACCATTGGCACAACTTTCATGATCATTGGGTCAGGCGCTTGAGCCTTTTTTGCCATGGCCGGCAAATAGTAGTTCATGAAAACAATAACTGCCAAAAGTACTGTGGCCCCAAGCAGCTTCATGTTGAAGGCCCATCCCAAGTTCATGCTCCCATCATAGATTTGAGAGACGAGACCAATTCCGGTGACCCATAGCAGCACCATCGCAACAAGCCCAATACGTGCAAGTTTCATCATAGAGCGCTGAACAACTGCTGATGGCGCTTCTTTGGCTTTTTGGTGCTCTTTACCAATCAGGACGTTTGCAACCCCTGCTCCACCAGCAAGAAACAGCGATAGAAAATGGAAGAACTTTAAAATAACAATGAATGCCATAGTGATACCCTCTAGTTGATTTGATGCTTGCGCAAGCAATCATCATATTGCACGCAAATCGTCAAACCCTATTGATTGGTTGCGACGTTAAATTCTAAGGCGCGATACTTCGTGTCCCTGGAGCCATATTACCAGAAGTGGAGATTGGCTTATGATGTTATTCGATATAGTTATAAAGGAAATTACCCCAGCATGAAAACATCGTAACGCGTGGATTTTCCTATTATTTGATGAGAGCATGCCTGTATCCCTGGAATCGGTTCAGCCTTTGCGGGCCATTTCAACACTACACGATTTCCTGCATGCTTAAGCGCTACCCGCACCAAATCAGCGGCGTCATCATCAGTTCCAACAATCTCGCGAACTTGGCGCAACTCTCGTTTCACCAGCGCCGAATTATTGCGTGGAGGGTGCATAGGGTCAATCAAGATCGCTTCGGGTGACAGTCCGGCCAGCAAATCCTTAGCATCTCCCTTTAGTAAAGTCATCCGGCCAATGATTTCGCGGAATTCACCACCCTCTTTCACAGCGCGCTTCATGCCTTGAGCCAGCAATAAATGCATTTTCTCTGACCTCTCAATCATAATGACCTTCGCCCCAAGCGATGCCAGTAAAAACGAATCTCGCCCTAAGCCTGCAGTGGTGTCAATGATCATTGGAGTTTTTCCAGCCCGTAACCCCATCGCTTTTGCAAGAGCTTGCCCACGGCCCCCACCAAAGCGAAGTCGATGCGCGACCGCACCGCTGACAAAATCAACTCGCAAATCTCCAACACTCAGCTTCATAAGCCCTGCATTCTTATATCCAATAATCTTTTAAAGCCCAAACCCACATATTCGAGTATCGTTTACCCAATTATCCCATCCTACTGTGCAAGGATATCAGGAGTTATATAGATCAAGGTTGGCCCATCTGCAGAAAAAGCCTCTGCCACAGCTTTCTGCATCACAGTCAAATTTATAGGTGCCGCAGTATAGGCACCATAGGCTTTTGCAAGGCTTACAAAGTCAGGATTTTTTGCAATCACAGCATTAGGCGCTATTTGAGCACTGCGCATACTGTCCTCGATCTCTTTCAGCTTGCCATTATCCCATAGGATAATTGGCAAGGCTTGGCCCAGCTCAACAGCCGTCCCAAGCTCCTGTACACTGTATTGAAAACCATAATCGCCAGCAATTGCCATAGTCGGCTGATTTGGCCTAGCAGTTGCGCCACCAATAGCGGCCGGTAAAGCATAGCCTAAAGTTCCAAATCCCGACGGATGATGCCAATGCTTTGGCCGAGCCATGGGCCAGACTTCATTCGCCACATAAGCAAATTGCGTCATATCAGAATAAATCATTGTATCCTCAGGAACCGCCGTGCGCAGAGCATCAGCAATGGCAATAATTCCGGGACGCTCAGCTTCGCTCTCAGCGCGCCATAGATCTCGTTGGTGAGCGACAGCAGCCACCTGCCATTCCGAGTCTGAAGCAACAAAGCATTTCAGCAAGCTTGCCATTGCGTCCTTGGCCTTAGCATGCATGAACACGTCAGCACGATGCTCATCACTCAAACACTCAGGGTCTATATCAATTCGATATAGAGGACAGTCATGGCCCATATGGTTCCGCCAAAGATCAACCTCAGCTAATTCTGTGCCAACGGCGACAATACAATCTGCTTGCGCCATGACTTGAGATGAACTGGGCCGCGCCAGAGCTGCACCGAAGTTGAGTGGATAGTCCCAAGGCATAATCCCACGACCGGCAAAGGTCTCAAAACAGGCTGCGCTACAGCCAGTAATAACTTCGCGCAGGGCGGTGGCCGCATCTGCAGCGCCGCCGCCAATCACAAACAACGGATGGGAAGCCTGAGCCAACGCTGTAGACAGGCCGCTCATATCTAAATTCGCGGCGTCAACAGCCTTGGTGAGGCTTCCCAGTTTATGAGGCGCTGGCACAGCTTCGCCTTCTAAAAGTGCAATCGGGATCTGAATATGCTTACTACGGGGGCGTTGTGTTTTGAATTCTATTAGCGCACGGTCCACGAGATTATAAGCAGCTTGAGCGCTGTTCGCTTGATACGACCAATCACAAACCGTACGTGCGGCAGCTTCCTGATCCAACATTTGATGCAACTGCCCACGGCGGGCAGCGGTCTCATCCAAGCAGCTGGATAACACCAGTACCGACACCGAATCGGAATATGCTTGGCCCATGGCAGTCATAATATTACAAACGCCTGGACCAGTAATCACATAAGCAACTCCGGGTTTACCAGTGGCGCGCGAGTAGCCGTCCGCCATAAAACCAGCGCCTTGCTCGTGTCGCGCCAAAACATGACGAATACCAGCCTCTTCGATGCCGCGATACATCTCTTGGTTATGCACCCCAGGAATGCCAAAAATAACATCAACGCCTCTGTTTTTTAACATATGGGAAATTTGTGCGCCCAGTGGCTTTGTCTCTTGCATCAGTTTCTCCAAAACCTAATCGTAAATAAAGTATAAACAGCCAATAACTCGAGCCTG
This sequence comes from Alphaproteobacteria bacterium UBA4588, assembly GCA_905182195.1. Taxonomy (GTDB): domain Bacteria; phylum Pseudomonadota; class Alphaproteobacteria; order Rhodobacterales; family Rhodobacteraceae; genus Planktomarina. The sequence goes on along the minus strand of CAJJAW010000002.1, from coordinate 549,490 downwards.
CCAAGTAACATTGTTATAGCCAAAATCCATTTGGCTGTATCATTGAGACTGCCATAATTTCCAAAGGGTCCGATCACCTCACCCAAGCCTGGTCCAATATTTGCTAAAGCGGCCGCGGCACCAGAAAAAGCTGTAAGCATATCCAACCCCGTAAAGGTTAAAGCCATAGCAGAGACGCCAAGCGACACAAAAAATATCACAAAAAACGAAATCACCGAGTTTATGACATCCATATCCACAATCCGGCCTTGATAACGCAGGTTGAACACCCCATTCGGGCTGTTGATCTTGCGCAACTGCATGTGGATTGCCGAGACCAAGAGCTGATAACGAAATACTTTCACCGAGCAAGATGTGGATCCAGCGCAGCCACCCACCAACCCAGCATAAAAAAACACCACCACAGCGACTGGGCCCCAACTGCTATAATCTGCACTGGTGAAGCCTGTCCCAGTTACGATAGAAATAATATTAAATAGCGCTTTACGAAATCCCAATTCACCATTCAAAGCACTGCCTTGCCACAGCACCAGCGTCAAAAAGCCAACACCCATAATTAGGATTATGAAAAACATCTGAATTTGTGTATCTTTAAACAAAGACCTCGGCTGACCATTGATCAATTGAACATAGCGCACAAATGGCAAGGCTGCTAAACACATAAATAGAGCACCCACGTATTCCGTAGCGGGCCCAAACCGAACGAAAGACGCATCATAAGACGAAAATCCACCAGTAGCGATTGTTGTCATAGAATGCAAAACCGCATCAAACGCCCGCATTCCAGAGGCTATATAGGCCACAGCGCAAGCTGCTGTCAGTCCCACATACAACCAGGCAATTTGTGATGCAATTTCTGTTGCCCGTGGCAAGATTTTTCCAAAAGTATCAAATCCCTCAGATCGAAAAATCTGCATCCCTCCCACGCGTAACTCTGGTAAAAACACCATGGCCACAATAATAATCCCAATACCACCCAGCCATTGCAAAATCGAGCGCCACAACAGCAAACCATCAGGAAGATAATCAAGGCCAGAAAATACCGTTGCCCCAGTTGTGGTGAGGCCCGACATCGCCTCAAAAAATGCATCTGTGTAGCTGGCGTCTGTCGCACCCAAAACGAATGGCAAGGCACCAAAGATTGGTAGTGCTACCCAAACGCCAGTGGTTAATAAAAACGTTTGTTGTAACGTCAGCCCACGCGCCTCTTCGCGCCGCGTAGCCAAATACATCATGCCGCCAATCAGAACTGTAATGAGTGCAGATTCTAGAAACACCCCCCAGTGGCCGTTGCCACGTGAGAGATCCAAGGCAAAGGGGAATAGCATGGTAAGGCCGAGACCAGTTACCAATAATCCAACCACATTGAAAACTGGGCGTAGATCAAACATAAGGCCAGCGTTGGCGTTGAATGCGCCCCAAGTCAAGCAATCAGCCGATGTGAAACAGGCTTTCAAAGGTACGCGGATCAAGGCTGGTTTGAGCGAAGGTCGGGCCTTCGGTCAAAACCGAGATTGCGTCGTGGCTATGTAGGCTTTCTTGGTGGCTCGAGATCACCCTAAAATCACTTACCCGGGGGTCTAATTGCAATTGTTTGCAAAATAACCGCGCCGCATCTTCCACAAAAATTGGGTTAGCAGCATTCAACTCCGCAAATGCCTGCTCATCTTCACGTTTGACCATCACCTGAGTCTCAGTGGGTACAGCACGCCGACAAAAATCAACTAAGTCTTCAAACCACAAACAACTCTCACCTGGCGCAACTAGCAAAGATATTCGCGCCACTGATCGTTGTGAATGCGGCGTCGCCAACTGTCCACGGGTGGCACGCGCGTGTTCAGACAGTTCAAGCGAACACGGGCATGTAGAAGAATAAACGTAATCAAGATGGATTATCTTGTGGCGCTGACCATCAATTTCAACAAACTCAAGTGCAATGTCGTAATATTGGTATCCAATTAATCCGCTGCGTAGGCTTTGCACCTTCATCGGAAAGGACATGCGCATCTGGATTCTGGCATCAAAGCTCTCAAGATCCGCCTTGTAATCATCCAAGGCACGCTCAATCACATCAAAACTAAAGGTCTCCTCAGAATGGCGATAAAAAGTTCGCATTATACGCGACATATTTATGCCTTTCTTGCCAGCATCAAGTGACACAGAACCGGTAACAGAGGTTTCCAGCTGCAGTGGCCCATTGTCGCGCGTTTGAAAGCGAATTGGCAGGCGAAAATTAGAAATTCCTACATGCTGAATACGTTTTTTTGCGCCACGGATCAGTGAGGATGGACCATTTTGGAGATCTGGCAGACCACGGACATAGTCAGCATCAGCTACAAAATCATTAGGGTATATACGGTTAAGTTCAGGCGATCTGCCAGCCGAAAAAAAATCTTCCTGCACTGTATCAAAATCCATCAGTTCTGTCGGGCTCGCTGAAGCAGCCCAGCGCAGCAACAATGCTTTCGCTGCATCAGCTTCGGCACGCGTAGGCGCGTCGTCCATATGTGGAAAGCGAATATTCACGGCAATTTCCCCTTCTCTCAGGTGCGGGCCTTCCCCATAAATATGCAGGAATAACAGGTCAAGTTTCAACTTCTTTCTGAAGATTTAGCGTATCGCATACAAATTCAAGTAATCTTTGGGTTTTATTTGTCAATGAACGCAACGTCCAACGCAGCTTGCAGATCAAAATTGAGATCTTTCGCACTTTCCAATCCAACTGACAGCCGCAAGAGACCAGGCGTTATCCCCAGCAGATCCTTTTGATCTTGCGAAAGGCGTTGATGGGTTGTGGTTTCCGGGTGCGTAATAATTGACTTTGAATCTCCCAAGTTGTTAGAAATAAGAATTATTTCAAGTGTGTTCATCATCAAAAATGCTTGCTTTTTGCTACCGACATCGATAGACAGTACTGTGCCACCAGCACCCATCTGTGCCTGCGTGAGGTCAAATTGTGGATGGCTTTTCAAGCCAGGATAGATCACCTGCAGTAAATCTTCCCGCCGTTCGAGGACTTCAGCCAGCTCTGTTGCAGTCGCCACCTGTGCGCGGACACGTAGATCCAATGTTTCAAGACTTTTGACCATCATCCAGGCATTAAACGGGCTCATCGCACCGCCGGTGTGCTTCATGAAGGGCTCAACAACTGAGCGAATAAACTCTTTTGTGCCAAGAATCACACCACCCAAACCGCGGCCTTGGCCGTCAATATGTTTGGTCGCCGAATAAATCACCACGTCGGCGCCCAATGGGATCGCGTTGGAATAAACAGGAGTTGAGAAAACGTTATCCACCACAACTAATGCACCAGCAGCATGGGCCAAACCTGCGACTGCGGCAATATCAATTACTTCTAAAGTGGGATTCGAGATACTTTCAAAAAATACTAGTTTCGTGTCTGGCGTGATAGCCTGTGCCCAAGCATCAAGGTCCAAGCCATCAACTAATGTGACTTGCACACCGAACCGCGCCAACACATCTTCCAACACATACAGGCAGGATGTAAACAATGCCCGCGCAGCGACCACATGATCGCCTGCTTGGGTCATCGAGGCCAAAGCTCCATGCACTGCCGCCATACCGCTGGCCGTGGCAAACCCATCCTCTGCGCCTTCCAGAGCAGCTATCCGCTCTTCAAACATGCGTACAGTTGGGTTGCCGTAACGAGCATAGATAAACTCATCCTCTCCCGCCTGCTCAAACCGAGATTCAGCAGCTTCAGCACTTTCATAAACAAAACTTTGGGTCATAAAAATAGCCTCTGACATCTCAGAGTATTGTGAGCGACGGGTGCCGGCATGCACCGCGAGCGTACGTTTATCGCGTGTCATTTGAACCTCCTTGGTAGCACAAAAAAACCCACCGGTAAAAGGTGGGGTGCTACAAATCTACCCAAACCTTTTTAGCAGCTTATTTAACGTGGCCCGCAATCCGGTAACAAATCGCCACCCCTTGTGCGTAAAGCGCATATTGGGCACGGTCAACTCCGAAAGTTAAGTATGGCCTGGCAATCTCCCGTGTAAACCAACGGCTTCTAGAGTGCTAAAGCCAATCTAACGAAGACATACAGAGTTGCCCCACCAATTTGCTCAATCAACTGGCTTTCTGTATTCCATATTTAGTGAGTAAAGGCCCCTGCATCATGAAGAATGCAAACAACGCCACGGTCAACCCAAAGGTCTTGAAATAAACCCAAATTTCTGTTGAAAAACAGCGCCATACCACCTCATTCAACAAGGCCAAGCCAAAGAAAAACACCATCACCCGTCGCGTTAGAATCATCCAGCCCATATCTTGCATCGGCAAGGTTTCTTGCATCACCACTCTCAAATAAGATTGTCCACGTAGCAACCCAATCCCCAAAAGCCCACCAAAGATTAGGTATATGATCGTTGGCTTCATCTTGATAAAGCGTGCATCGTTCAGCCAAACCGTTAGTCCACCAAAAACCGTTACCAAAATCGCTGTCATAATCTGCATCGGGGAGATTTTACCAGTCAACCTCCAAAGGATAGCAGTGCAAATTAAAAGCAGCGGCACAAACAAGGCGGTCACAACAATAAAGCCTTGGTAGTCACTCCCACCAATAGTGTAGACTGCCTCTTTCATTCGCATATAGGCAAAGAAAAAGGCAACTACTGGCCCAAATTCCAGCAGTGGCTTCACCCATTTTGGCAACTTATCATCAGACATAATCAATCGTCCCTATTATCCTGAAAATTCAACTATCACGGCACCCAGCACAATCAAAGCCATCAATACCACCCGGCGCGGACCCACTGTCTCCTTAAGAAAAAACCAGCCAATCAAAGCGGCAAAAATCGTAGATGTTTCGCGCAAGACCGCTGCCTCCCCCACTTTATCCAAACGTGTAGCCATCAGGATTGAACCAAAAGACACAATTGCCAGCAGCCCCCCTATGGGCCCCCGCCACCAAAGACCCTGCCTTCTTAAAGTAATCCCCTTACGCCTTGCATAAACCAAAGATATAATTGGCATCGCCCAACCGTCGATTACAAAGAACCAAGCCAGAAAGGTAAAGGGATCAGCCGCAGCACGGATGCCATAAGCATCATAAGTCGTGTATAGCGCCACACACAACCCCGTGCAAAAAGCTAAGCCCAAGGCCATTTTCAAAGTCTCACGCTCCAGGGTTACAGTGCGCAAATTGTACACGGCCAGCCCGAAGATGCCGCACAGCAATACGCCCATCCCCATCCATTGCCCGATCGTGAATACCTCCCCAAACAGAAGAAAGGCGCCAATCACGGTAAACAGAGGTCCCGTCCCCCGCACTATCGGATAAACAACCGTGTAGGCTCCTCGGGTATAGGCCATTGCCTGAAGTGTTTTATAAAGGGTGTGAATGGCCCACACACCTATCAAAATCAGCCAAAGATGCAGACTAGGCCAAGGCACCATGAAAAGAGCCACAGGCAAAGTAATCAATCCATAGCTCGCATCCATTGCCCCCCGCATCACCCAAGGGTCTACACGTCCTTTTTGCATCGCTGCAAAAACTGCATGAAAAACTCCCGCCATAAGTGCCAAAATCATGGCGAAATGTCGGCCTATTTCGGTACCTTCAACGGCCAAGACCCACTCAGTCAAAATCCTAGGCCCCGGTTAAGGCATTAGCAAATTCCTGGGGATCAAAAGCGTCCAGATCATTAATCTGTTCACCCACGCCAATTGCATGGATTGGCAGTGCAAATTTATCTGCCAGCGAGACCAGTACACCGCCTTTGGCGGTGCCGTCTAATTTAGTCATAATCAAACCAGATACATCGGCCAGCTTTTGAAAAACTTCGACTTGGTTCAAGGCATTTTGCCCTGTCGTCGCATCTAACACCAAAATCGTGTTGTGAGGCGCGCTGGGATCTTTCTTGCGGATTACCCGTATAATTTTAGACAGCTCTTCCATCAAATCTGTGCGGTTCTGCAGACGCCCAGCGGTGTCGATCATCAAAAGGTCTGCGCCATCAGCTTCAGCTTGTGTCATCGCATCAAAAGCCAAGCTGGCGGGATCCGACCCCTCCGGCGCGGTCATCACCGGCACGCCAGCCCGATCACCCCAAACCTTGAGCTGGCCCACGGCGGCAGCCCGAAACGTATCACCAGCCACAATCACAACGGACTTGCCCGCCTGTTTAAATTGGCTCGCGAGTTTGCCAATCGTGGTGGTTTTGCCAGAGCCATTCACTCCAACAATCAAAATAACCTGTGGCTTCTTATTGTATATTGGTAACGGCCGCGCAACAGGCTCCATGACCCGGGCAATTTCTTTTGCCAATGCGGTTTTGATCTCAGCGGTTGACAATTTCTTGCCAAACCTGCCCTCAGCCAAATTCGCCGTAATCCGCAACGCGGTATCAACCCCCATATCGGAAGAGATCAACAGTTCTTCCAGTTGCTCCAACATATCGTCATCCATCACCCGGCGCGGCGTACGGCCAAACACGCTAGACTTCTCAGGCAGCGGGTTGAGCGGTGTGGTGTCAATTTCCAATGGCTCAAACGTCACTTTCGGCGTCTCAGACGCTTCAATAACCGCTATAGCTTTGACTAAAGGTTCGTCGTCCTCTGGGGGCTCAGCCATTGGAACGGGTTCAATCTTAGTTTGAACGACGGCTTGAGAGACTTCTACAATAGGCGCTTCATCTTCGGCAATATCCTCTAGAGCAACATCCTCTCGCACAATCGCATCTAGCCCCTCTTCCAGCCTCGCAGAAGATTTAAAAAGCTTAGATTTAAGTTTTCTGAAAAAGGACATCGAAGTGCTCCATAGCCTTGCATTTATCACACACGCCCCAAATGCATGCACGCTGTCGGTAGGCTGAATATAATCAGACCATTAAGCAATGCCAATGGCGTATGGATTTAGAAACGCGCTTTTATGAAATTCCTATACAAGTGGTTACCCTAAGGCAGGCACTCTCCATTTAGATCTCTTCAGGGAAGTGTTTAATCACAGATTGGATCGGATTTGGCGCTGCCTGCCCAAGGCCACAGATCGAGGTATCAGCCATGGCGCTGGTAAGTTCAGTCAAAAGCGATTGATCCCAGGATTTGGCGCCCATCAGCTTCACTGCTTTTTCGCAGCCTACCCTGCACGGGGTGCACTGGCCACAACTCTCATCCTCAAAGAACCGCAACATATTCAAGGCCGCGCCGCGGGCGCTATCTTGCTCTGACAGCACCACAACCGCCGCAGACCCAATGAAGGTACCCAAGGGTTGGAGAGTGTCAAAGTCCAACGGCACATCATGAATAGACGCAGGCAACAGACCTGATGACGGACCGCCAGGTTGATAGGCTTTGAAGATATGATTGTCCAACATGCCACCACAAGCCGCAATTATATCAGTGATTGTTGATCCGGATGGCAGAAGAAAAACACCTGGATTTTTTACCCGGCCAGATACCGAATAACTGCGAAGTCCTCGACGGCCATTATGTTCAACCGTGTTCAAACATTCCGGCCCCTCACGCACAATCCGCGCCACCCACAGCAGGGTTTCCACGTTATGCACCAAAGTAGGGCGATTATGTATTCCCACCGCTGCCACGAATGGTGGGCGATGCCGTGGCAAACCACGCTTGCCCTCAATACTTTCGATCATCGCACTTTCTTCACCGCAGATGTAAGCACCCGCCCCGCGGCGCAGCTCAATGTACCCCTTAGCCACCAGACCCGCAGCCTCCAACGCCGCAATCTCGGTCGCAAGTATCTGCAGCACTGCAGGATATTCATCACGCATATAAATAAAACAGGTTTCAGCCTCAACCGCCCAAGCGGCAATCAACATGCCTTCCAAAAACAAGTGAGGTGTCCGTTCTAGGTAGTAACGGTCCTTAAAGGTGCCCGGTTCACCCTCATCCCCGTTCACAGCCAAATAGCGTGGCCCCTCGTTACCACGGACAAATCCCCATTTAGTGCCAGACGGGAAACCAGCACCTCCAAGGCCGCGCAAACCACTCTCTTTGATTTGAGCTTGAACCGCTTCCCAATCACCCTCAGCGCGCAGCTCCAATAGGTGTGCGTAGCCACCCAAATTTTGATAAGCAACCAATCCCTCATAGTCAGGGATATCTGCATGAGTATGACCAGCCCCGATTGCGGCTAAAACTTTCTCAGGGGTGGCATGGTCAATATGAAAATGCCCTAGCTCAAGCACAGGCGCCATATCGCAGCGGCCCATGCAGGGCGCTCGTACAACCCGCACTTGCGACGGGTCTAAGCCAGTTTCCAAAGCCTTTTGCAAGTCTGCAGCCCCGGCCAATTCACATGACAGACTATCACAAACTCGCACCGTCAGAGCCGGTGGAGGAGTCTCATCTTCTTTTACAACATCAAAATGTGCGTAGAACGTTGCAACTTCGTAGATTTCGGCTTGGCTGAGACGCATTTCCTCTGCCAAAGCCCGCATGTGAACCGCCGAAATATGGCCATAAGCGTCCTGGATCAGGTGCAAAAATTCGATCAGAAGATCTCGCCGACGTGGCTGATCACCGAGCAGGCCTTGAACCTGAGACCAAGCTAGGTCTTCAACCTGACGGCCTTTCGGTCGCACACGGCCACGCCCAGAACCAGATTTCCAAACGCCTTTTGATTCTTCTTTGCCCATCATCATTTCCTCAACTCATTGGAGGTGGTTTAACCTGCATCAACACCGTGATATAGGCCGAAATACGACACCACTTGCTTCAGATGCGTTTCTCTAATGCCAGAATGCAGCTCATCAGAACAACTTCAGAGCAATTGGCCCTGTTCAGGCGGATTTTGTTTTGGTGCTTTAGCACTGCTGGTCAGGCTTCGTTGGGCCATGGTAAAACGGCCATCGGAAAATTCAATCTCAAGAGATTTGGCCGATTTAGCAGCAGTCACATCTGTAATCAAAACCTTACCAGATCTTACAACTGCATAACCACGGCGCAGAGTTTCGCGATATCCTAAGGTTTCGCGCAATCGATCGGTTGCCTGTAATCGCTGTTGCTGCTCTGAAATTTGACGTGCAAAATTTTGCGCCAATCGAAAATTGAGATCATCTAAATCCTTGCGCAGTCTTTGACTGCGTTCGGCCAAAGGCGCAGGCCGTAACCGTGCAGCAGAAGCGTTCAACATTTGACGGCCAGCAATCGTTCGGCGGCTCAACGCTGGTGGTAGGCGATTGCCCAGGGCCTGCAGCTGTCGGGTCTCATGGGTCAACACACGGATTAGCGCCGAGGGTTTAATCTGTACGGCTGCAGTCCCCAACCGTAAGTATTGGCGTTGCACCAAGCTGCGCAAGGCCAAGGGCAGCCGTCCCTCCCACACATCCAGTCTTTGCTGAGCATGCATAGTCAAAGCTTCCAACCGCGGCAAAGCGCGAGACAAATCAGCAAGCCGCTGCTTACGCCGCGTCATGATATTGGCCAAAGCCTGCGCCGATCGGGCGCCCATCGAATTAGTTTCAGCTAAAAGATCCAGCCGCACAGGTACTGCTAGCTCAGCCGCGGCAGTGGGTGTCGGGGCACGTTGATCTGAAACAAAATCGATCAAAGTGGTATCAGTTTCATGCCCAACTGCAGATATCAGCGGAATTTCCGATGCCGCTGCCGCACGGGCCACAATTTCCTCGTTAAAACCCCAAAGGTCCTCGATAGAACCACCACCACGGGCCACGATGATTAAATCTGGCCGCGGTAAGGCTCCACCCGTTGTAAGTATATTAAAACCTGCAATAGCCCGGGCCACCTCAGACGCACAATTTGGCCCCTGTACGGCCACAGGCCAGACCAACACCTTGCGCGGGAACCGATCGCGCAATCGGTGCAAAATATCGCGAATAACGGCACCGGTGGGTGACGTCACAACCCCAATAACCTCAGGTAAAAAGGGCAAAGCCTGTCGGCGTTCTGGGTCAAATAGTCCCTCTGCCGCCAAAGCTAATTTGCGTTTTTCAAGCATGGCCATTAAGGCACCTATGCCAGCCACCGCCACGTCATCCACGTTGAGATTATACTTTGACTGCCCACCAAAAGCAGTCATTTTTCCAGTTACTACAACCTCCATGCCCTCTTCAGGAAGCACGGAGAGCTTTGAGACTTGCCCTTTCCAGGTTGTACACGCCAGTGAATTTCGATCATCTTTGACGTCAAAATACATATGCCCCGAGCGTGCAAGAATAACCCGACCGACCTCACCCTTAACTCGGATGCGGCCAAACTCTGATTCCAGAGAGCGCTTTACTGCCCCAGAAATTTCCGAAACCGTAAATTCCGGAGCGTTCTCGCCTGCGCGGGGATCATCAATTAGATCAGACATTGTGCACCTTGTGACCAGAGTTGATGCAGCTTAGAACGCCCATGAGCAAAGGCCAAGGGGAGTGCGCGTAATGAATATCTTAATATTGGGTAGCGGTGGCCGCGAGCATTCTTTGGCTTGGGCCGTGAACCAAAATCCAAAATGTGATCGATTGTTCGTAGCGCCGGGAAATGCGGGTATTGCCAAGATAGCAGACTGCATTTCATTAGATATTTTAGACGGTACCGCAGTGCTGGGGTTTGTGCACATCAATGCAATTGATTTCGTGATTATTGGCCCAGAAGCGCCGCTAGCCGCAGGGGTTGCAGATTTGTTACGCGCTTCTGACGTGTTATGCTTTGGCCCAAGCCAAGCGGCAGCGCAACTCGAAGCCTCTAAGTTTTTTACTAAATCCATCTGTGATGCCGCAGGCGCCCCCACAGCAAGCTATGGCCATTTTATAGATATTCAAAGCGCCAAAGATTATGTGCATCAAACCGGCGCACCTATTGTAGTCAAGGCAGATGGCTTAGCCGCCGGCAAAGGAGTTATCGTCGCCATGACCCTGAAAGAAGCTCTGGACGCACTTGACAATATGTTTGGTGGTGAGTTCGGCGGCGCAGGTGCCGAAGTGGTAATAGAAGAGTTTATGGACGGGGAAGAAGCATCCTATTTTATTCTATGTGATGGCACAGATGTTTTAGCAGTCGGCACAGCACAAGACCACAAACGCGTGGGCGAAGGGGATACCGGCCCCAACACAGGCGGCATGGGCGCTTATAGCCCAGCGGCGGTTTTGACCGATGCGATTGCTGAAAAGGCAATGAATGAGATAATCAAACCAACCATGGCTGAAATGGCAAAGCGCGGCACCCCTTATCAGGGTGTGCTCTATGCAGGCCTGATGATCAAAGATGGCGTGCCACGTTTGGTGGAATACAATACCCGATTTGGCGACCCTGAATGTCAGGTTTTGATGATGCGGCTTGGGGCACAAGCACTTGACCTAATGCTAGCTTGCGCCGAAGAGCGGCTAGCTGAAGTGCAAGTAAACTGGGCTGCAGATTACGCTTTGACAGTTGTTATCGCAGCCGATGGCTATCCAGGGCCCTATGCCAAGGGCAGTGTCATCCGTGGGCTAGACGCCCTACCTGCCACTTCATCTGCCATGTGCTTTCATGCTGGCACCGCCGAATTAGACGTGGGCACCACTGCGCAAGGCGGACGGGTTTTGAATGTCACAGCAAGGGCTAGCACTTTAGCCAACGCACAGGCCCAAGCCTATTACATGGTCGATCAAATTGATTGGCCAGAAGGCTTTTGCCGTCGTGATATCGGCTGGCGCGCACTGTAAACAGCAACAGGTTTCGCTTGGGCAACGGATCATCTGGGTCCACTTTTGAAGTTCAACAGGGTATCGACAAATTCACAGTTAAGCCTCTTTAGATTTGACGCTCAGGCATCCGAACAACCAAACCATCCAAAGCGTCTGAAACACGTACTTGGCAGGTAAGCCGGGACTGGCCAGGCTTGGGTTCGAATGCGAAATCGAGCATGTCTTCTTCCATGCCATCCATGGCTGGTAATTTATCTGTCCAAGCACTATCCACATAGACATGGCAGGTGGAGCAAGCGCATGCGCCGCCACAATCAGCTTCAATGCCTGGAACGTTGTTGTCACGTGCACCTTCCATGACCGTGAGCCCATTAGCCACCTCCACCACATGTTCTGCACCGCTATGTTCAATATATGTAATTTTGGCCATTTCATTTATCTCTCTAGAATGTTTCATCTCTCAGGTATCATTTAATTCAAAAATTTCCAGCCCCATTCAGAAAGTTATAATTCTGCTTGTCGTATCGTATGAATGTTCTATTTCTGTTCCATGAATTTAAGTACGCCTAAAACTTGGCCCGTTCCACCTGCGGCCCTACCCCACGCAATGCTAGACCTCCCACCCAACGGCGCGCGTGTTGCAGTGGCAGGCTTAGTATTAGTGCGACAAAGACCCGGAACTGCAAATGGGGTGATCTTCATCACACTTGAGGATGAAACTGGAGTTTGCAACGTGATTGTGTGGCGCAAACTTTATGAAACATACCGCAGGGCAGTGATTTCTGGGCGCATGCTGCGCGTCACGGGGCGCATTCAGCGTGAGGGCGCTGTTTGTCATGTAATCGCTGAGCATGTGGAGGATATCTCTTTCATGCTGGACGAATTATTACTTCCACAGGCAAGTAGCACCACAGAGCAGCCCTAAATTACATGGAATGTTCTTGCAGGATAAAAGGACACCTTAAACAAAAAAGGCGGCTCAACGGCCACCTTTTTTGCCATTTGGTCGTGCACTATTCTTGGAGTGGCAAAGCCAAAAACCGCGGGTCGTTGTCACGCCGTACAAGTAAAAGCATGGTCTTGCGGCCGCTATCAATTGTGGCCGCAACCTGCGCCTCAAATTCAGAGATTGACGTAATCTTTTCTTGCCCCGCCTCAGTAATCAAATCTCCAGACCTTAGGCCCTTTTTAAACGCCTCTGAAGTTTCGAGCACACCCACAACAACTAAACCTTCAGCATCCGCTTGCAGGCCAAGGCCCTCACGAATTTCATCAGTCAAGTTGGATAAGGTTATCCCAAACTGTTCAAACTCCTTCGGCGCATCCTCTGTCACAGGTGCATCCCCTGTACTAGCCAATTTCTCATCGTCACGAAGGCCTAGAGTGACGCTAAGAGTTACCTTCTCACCATCGCGCACCACGACCACATCAACCGCCTTGCCCACTTCCGTGTTACCCACCGTTTGGACCAAATCGCGCACATCCTCAACTTCATGGCCATCAAATATTATAATTACGTCGCTTTGCAGCATACCAGCATCATTGGCTGGACCGTCGGGCACACCTGTTACGACCGCCCCAGCGACGCGGTCCAAACCTTCAATACTTTCGGCGATATCTTCATCCACATCCTGAATGCGCACACCCAGCCAACCACGGCGAATTTCACCAAACTCAGTAAGTTGGTCCACAACTCGGCTCACCACATTTGATGCCATGGAAAAGCCGATACCAATGGACCCACCGTTAGGGGATAAAATAGCAGTATTCACACCCACAACTTTACCACCCAGATTAAACAACGGCCCACCTGAGTTCCCTCGATTTATTGCGGCGTCAGTTTGGATATAATCGTCATAAATTCCTGCCAAAGCCCGATTGCGCGCTGATACAATCCCAGCTGAGACTGAAAATCCCTGCCCTAAGGGATTGCCCATCGCAACGACCCAATCACCAACACGGGCAGTGTCACTGTCGCCAAAGCTCACAAATGGCAACGGCACGGCGGACTCAACCTTCAACACTGCAATGTCCGTGTTCTTATCCGTGCCAATTACTTTAGCGGTTAATGTTTCACCAGAGAAAAACTCGATTTCAATTTCATCTGCGCCATCGATGACATGATTGTTTGTTACAATGAAACCATCCGCTGAAATCACAAACCCTGATCCTAAAGCAGATGATCGCCTTGCCCCTCCTTTTCCGCCGCCACGCCGGCGATCTTCAAACTCTTTGAAGAAGTCTTCAAAAGGCGAACCCTTGGGCACAATCCCACGCGGTACTTGCTCCGCGCGACCTGCAATGACGGTTGTAGTAGTAATGTTCACCACTGAGGGGCTAATATCTTCTGCAAGATCTGCAAAAGTATTCGGCATCATTTGAGCTGACGTCTGCAGCACTTGCAGCAATAAAAGAAGTGTGGCGCCAGTCAAGATCCAGGCCAAACGCATCTGGCTGAATGTATTGGGTGCGCACATAGTAACAGATTTCATCGTTATCTCCTTTAAGGCCCCCTGCATCGAGCAGATAAAGCCATTTTTATCATGTTGAGATAGATATAGCCCACCAGGTTTTCAACTCAATGGCACGTTACAAACGCCGAGCAAGACGTGAGCAGAATATGTAGAATCAAAGCTCAGATTAAGTCACCAAAAGTAATAGAATAAGCCCCGCCAACAGCAACAAAGCTCCCAACTTTCGGCGCACGGAAATTGAAAAAGACTTCAATGCCTTAAGCACTTCCTCAATAGCATAAGGGGCCAGTAAGTATACTAGCCCCTCAGCAATCATTACAGCCGCAAGGCCGAATAATAGATTTTGGATCACTTAGCCACGCGTGGTGAGGAAGACTGAAGATAAGTCAAAAACTCATGATCCGGTGGGATCACTAAAGTTGAATTTTCAGCCGTTATTGAAGTCTCATAGGCTCGCAAAGACCGGTAGAAATCAAAAAACTCTGGATCAGCGCCAAAAGCCTTTGCCAAAATCTTTGTTCTTTCAGCGTCAGCTTCACCTTCAATTATCAACCCATCTTTCCGCGCCTCTGATAACAATTCTTCATAGGTTCGGTCGGCAACAGCAGTAACTCGTTGGGCAGCTTCCCGACCACGTGCCCTCTCATCAGTTGCTTCACGTTCTCTTTCAGCAATCATCCGCTGCAAAGTAGCATCAAAGTTTTGCTCGGGTAGGTTTGTTTGACGCAGCCTTACGTCGACTACGGAAAGTCCAAGGTCTGCAGCACGAACTTGTGTTGCCACACGGATACTTTCCATCAGATTAGCTCGTTCTGGCGAAAGGATGGCATTAGACGTTACCCCATCCGCACCCAAAACTGCCCGAATTTGACCGTCCAATATGTCATTCAGCTGAATGCTAGCTTCACGTTCGCCACCGGCACCCAAAGCTTGCCGAAACTGCACAATATCCGCGATTCGGTACATTACAAAAGCATCCACCTCGAGACGACGGTCATCGGCCGGTGTAACTTCTATAAGAGGGGTCTCTAATTGTAAAATTCGATCCTCAAACCGAACAACTTGATCCAACCAAGGAAATTTAAAACCCAAACCAGGGTCCGTTTTAACCTGTTTTATCTGACCAAACCGAAGTACCAGAACTTTTTCACGCTCGTCCACGATAAACAAAGACATCAAACCCAAAACCGTTATTGCCACGGCGAAGATCACTGCAATACGAGATTTCATCGACATTAGTTAGACCCTCCCTGTGAGTTTTTGCGCAATTCGTTGAGAGACAAGTACGGGACGACACCGGCACCTCCTTCTCCGTTATCCATTATAATCTTATCCACGTTACCCAAAACCTTTTCCAAAGTTTCAATGTAGAGCCGACGGCGTGTCACCTCTGGTGCAACTGTATATTCTTTTAATACCGCTGAGAACCGGCTTGCCTCACCCAAAGCCGCGTTTACGACTGTCGCGCGGTAGCCTTCTGCAGCTTCTAAAATCTGCGCTCCAGCACCACGAGCTTGAGCCAACCGTTGGTTTGCGTAGGCATCCGCTTGGCGTTCACGTTGGTCACGCTCTTGCTCCGCAGCTTGAACATCACGGAAAGCATCGATTACCGAAACACGCTTTTGAGATCCGTCAACGGCAGTAACAACTACCTGCCGGCTTGGAGGATCCACTTTGTTAAAGTTGACCCGCAATACAGAAATACCAGTTTTACGCTCATCAAGCGTTTTCTGAATTAGCTGACGAACATTAGCTTCAATGGACGCTCGATCACGGTTTAAGATTGGAGCCAACTCAGATTGTGCAATTACCTCACGCATAGCCGCCTCGGAGATGGCACGAACGGAGAGCTCAGGCTCCTTAAGACTAAACAAAAAATCACTAGCGTTTTTAATGTTCCATACTACCTGGAAATCAATATCGACAATGTTTTCATCAGTAGTCAGCATCAATCCTAAGCCACTGTCACGGCTTCCATTAATGCCCAGGGACTCAGTACGGTTTGTGGTAACGTTGAATTTTTCATAGGTCACAAGTGGCCACGGTGCAAAGTTCAAGCCATTAGTACCAATTTTACTGAATTCCCCTAGAAACAGTTCAACCGACTGTTCTTCCGGTTTGACCGTATAAAACGATGCAAAAAGCCACAGGGCTACGGCTGCAAGACCTGCAAATAGAAACGTACTGCGGGGAACTCCAGCGCCGCCATCGCCAGAGGTACCACCTCCACCGCTGCCTTTACCGCCCATCAATACGCGCAATTGCTCTTGGCCTTTGCGCATCAGCTCATCTATTTCCGGGATTTGTGGCCCGTCTGGTTTGCGGTCATTGCCGCCATTCCCATTGTTATTGCCCTTATTGCCGCCGCTTCCGCCGCCACCCCAAGGACCACCATTATTATCCGACATTCAGCATTTTCCCTTCACAATTATTCTGCGTGTTTATCATACCTGTGGTCCACATCAAAATATTCAAGCGGTACGCACGGGAGATTTCATAGTTACCAGTTCTTCTGACATTGTTGGGTGCACAGCGCAAACCCTATCAAAATCTTCTTTTGTAGCCCCCATCTTTACTGCGATACCAGCCATTTGGATCATTTCGCCAGCTCCATCCGCGACTATATGACAGCCCAATATTTTACGGGTTGCCTGGCTCACCACCAATTTCATCAAAACTCTATGCGGATCATTAATGAAAGAGGTGTTCATTGGACGAAAAGAGGTTGCATAAACTTCGATCGCCTCTTCCGCCCGAGCATCCTCTTCACTTAGCCCAATCGTACCATATTCTGGCTGAGTGAAAATCGCCGAGGGTATCAATGCGTGATCCACCCGAGTTGGGTTACCTTTTAACGCAGTCTCGACAAAAGCCATACCTTCACGAATGGCTACGGGGGTGAGGTTCACTCGGTCGGTCACGTCGCCAATCGCATAGATCGACGGAACTGCTGTTTGGGAATATACATCTACCTCCACTGCGCCGACCGGATCCAGACCCACGCCCAGTGCTTCCAGACCAAGCCCCGCACTATTGGGCGCGCGGCCAGTAGCGTACATCACCAGATCAAAATCATGGACGGCACCCTGCGTGTCCGTTACCTGCAAGCCGCCCTCAGATTTATTAATCTGAGCAATGTTGGTTTCAGTCACAATCGTAATACCACGCTCCTGCATACCTTGCGAAATCACATCACGCGCTTCCTCATCAAAACCACGCAAAACTTTCGTACCGCGATACCAAAGATGGGCGTCAGCACCGAGGCCATTAAGAATGCCAGCAAATTCACAGGCTATGTAACCACCTCCCACAATCAATATGCGCTTGGGCAGTGTCTCAAGATGGAAAATCTCATTCGAGGTTATAGTATACTCCGCGCCTGGAACTTGAGGCACAGAAGGCCAGCCACCAGTAGCAACCAAAATCGTTTTTGCCGAAAATTTACGGCCATCTGACAAACGGACCGTATTTGGGCCCGTTACCGTCGCACGAAAATCATAGGTTTCAACGCCAGAGTTTTTAAGGAGATTACGATAAATGCCCTCTAGACGGTCTAGCTCACCTTCCAAATTGATACGAAAAGCTGGCCAGTCGAAGTCCCCACTCTGAACATCCCACCCATAAGCAGCCGCTTGCTTCATCGCTGGCGCATAACTGGAGGCGAAGACCATAAG
This sequence comes from Alphaproteobacteria bacterium UBA4588, assembly GCA_905182195.1. Classification (GTDB taxonomy): domain Bacteria; phylum Pseudomonadota; class Alphaproteobacteria; order Rhodobacterales; family Rhodobacteraceae; genus Planktomarina. The sequence goes on along the minus strand of CAJJAW010000002.1, from coordinate 531,718 downwards.
CTTTTTTGGCACACAGCCACGGATCACACACGTGCCACCGTAGCGACTTTCCTCAGCCATACCCACTTTTGCGCCAGTATCGGCAGCCGCAACACGGGCTGCGCGCACGCCTCCCGAACCACCACCAATCACAAAAAGATCATAATCGAAAGACATAGTCATTTACCTAAATCGTTTAGACCTGTCGGCCTTCATAAATACTTGCCCAGCATAATTCTGGGTTTTAGTTCTTGGAGTACTCTTCAAGCGTGCCGTCACTCGCCCCCAATACCACTAGATCACAGATATTAATAAACAAGCCATTTTCAACTACACCTGGCACTTGGTTTAGCGCAAAGGCCAATTTTGCAGGATTACTAATCTGATCCAAATGTAGATCGAGGATGTAATTTCCCTCATCTGTCACGAATGGCGCATTCCCAGCCATCCGCATGGTGATGTCGCGCCCTGCAACGTCGTGTGCTGCCAAGAGGCTAGCAATCTGGTCTTGTGATGATTTCAGACCAAAACCTAAAACCTCTATTGGCAATGGAAACTGACCCAAATGCGTGACGCACTTGTCAAAATCTGCAATCACAATCATTTTATCACTAGCGGACGCCACAATTTTCTCCTGCAGCAAAGCCCCACCACCACCTTTAATCAGGTTGAGATTAGCATCAAATTCATCCGTGCCATCAATGGTGATATCGAGACGGCCCGCTTCATCTAAGGTAATCACCTCAAGACCCAGCTCACGCGCCAGGATGGCCGTACGAGTGGAGGTTGGTACCCCTTGAATACGAAGCCCTTCTTTCTGCACACGCTCCGACAAACACCGCACCATCCATGCCGCCGTTGAGCCGGTGCCCAGACCCAATCTCATACCGTCTTCAACAAATTCAACAGCTCGTTTAGCCGCTACATATTTGGCCCTATCGTCAGATGATAACTCAGCAAACATTAAATACGATTCCTTAGAGTTTTTTTCTGTATAAACCGAACCACACATCGGGCGCGAGGGCCGATTTGATCAGCTTTGTGCAACTCAGGCGCGGGAACCGGAGAAACGGTCGTATTTTTCCGGTTACCGTGCCCAAAAGCGTGATCAACGCTACCTAAACAAACCTGCGAGGTAGTTCATGTTTTTGTCTGTATTCGATATGTTTAAAATTGGTATCGGGCCAAGCTCATCGCACACCATGGGCCCTATGGTGGCTTCTGGGATGTTTCTGGACCTCTTGCGCGCCAGTCCATTTGAACCCGCAGGTGTACAAGCGCGTCTGCATGGATCTTTGGCCTTTACTGGTGTTGGACATGCCACCGACCGAGCTGTCCTTCTGGGGCTTGCAGGCTTTCAACCTTCGACATTTGACGCCACCAAGGGCGAAGCAGCCCTCGAAGCCATGAAGCAAGAGAAAGTTGTTCATCCAGCAGGCTTGCCCAGCCTCCGATTAGATCCGGCCAGCGATATTCTTTTTGACTATGGCCCAGCTTTGCCTGGGCATGCCAACGGCATAGTCTTTATGGCCACAGATGCTCAAGGTGATGTCATTTTGCAGCAATCATATTATTCAATAGGCGGTGGTTTTGTGGTCACTGAAGAAGAGATGGCAAGCGGTACCACAACCGGCGACATCGCACCGTACCCCTATGAATTCAACTCCGCAAATGAATTGCTGGACCTCTGCGCCAAACACGGCAAATCAATTGCCGAGGTCAAACGCGAAAATGAACTGAGCCGCCGTAGCGTAACTGAGTTGGAAAAAGGATTGGCAGAAATATGGGTGGTGATGAACGCCTGCATCAATCGCGGATTAGAGCGTGATGGTATCTTGCCCGGTGGATTAAACGTGAAGCGCCGCGCCAAAGGCATCTATGACGCGTTGCTCGCCGAACGTGGCCTGAATATGTCAGCGCCCCACACCATCAACGATTGGATGAGCGTTTACGCCATGGCCGTGAACGAAGAAAACGCAGCGGGCGGTCAAGTGGTGACGGCCCCAACCAATGGCGCCGCGGGGGTTGTACCTGCGACGATCCGCTATTGGTTGGATCATGTGCCAGGAGCAAGCCCCCGCCAAATACCAATTTTCCTTCTTACGGCTGCTGCGATTGGTGGATTAATCAAATTCAACGCCAGTATTTCAGGCGCGGAATGTGGGTGCCAAGCAGAAGTGGGAAGTGCTGCCGCCATGGCCGCAGCTGGTCTGTGCGCAGTTTTGGGTGGGACCGCTTTGCAGGTGGAAAATGCCGCAGAAATTGCGCTAGAGCATCACCTCGGAATGACCTGCGACCCAGTGAAAGGCTTGGTACAAGTGCCGTGTATTGAGCGCAACGGTCTAGGTTGCATAAAGGCCGTATCTGCCGCCAGCTTGGCGATGCGTGGCGATGGCACTCATCTGGTATCTCTCGATGCTTGTGTTGAATCAATGCGCCAAACCGGCGTTGATATGCATGAGAAATATAAAGAAACTTCGCTTGGCGGGCTTGCGGTAAATGTGCCCAACTGCTGAACTAACATGGCACATAATTTGAAAGCAATCTAATGCCCAAAGACAACGCCCGGTTGGGAATTTTAATGATGATCGGGTTTTGCGCCCTGGCACCAGCCAGTGATGCTTTGGTGAAGATCTTAGGTGATACTATTCCATTGCTTCAAGTCCTCATCGCAAGGTTCATAGCACAATTGCTGCTGCTAAGGGGCAACCTATGGACCAGCCGGCATAATACTTGGATGTGCCGCGACCGCATTGGGTTGGTGATACTGCGCTCAATTTTGCACTTGGTGGCGATAGCCTGTCTATTTTTGTCATTGCGCTACCTACCGTTAGCTGATGCCATTGCAATCGCTTATGTACTTCCATTCTTGGTCTTGGGTGTTGGATGGTTCACCGGCGATCGTGCCAGCCCACTGACCTTGGCACTTTGCCTTCTTGGGTTTTTTGGTACCTTAATGGTGGTTCAGCCGAGCTTTGCCGAGGTTCGGTTGGCCAGCACTTCTGCCTGTTTTAGTAGCCGTCTTATTTACTGGCTTCATGTTTATCACCCGCAAAGTGTCCAAATACATCGACCCCGTCGACCTCCAAGCCGCCAATGGCATTTGCGCCATGGCTATTCTCTTACCCATTGCCTTTTTTGGATGGGCTATGAATGTCCCGATGGTTACTATGATCCCGGTGAGTAATGTTGAGCTGTTATATCTCATCGGAGTAGGAGTTTTGGGCACCCTTGCGCATCTTATGATGACATGGGCCCTCCGGTTTGCTTCCGCGCCCACGGTGGCGCCAGTGCAATACATTGAGATCCCTTTTGGGGCTCTTTATGGCTGGCTTATCTTCAGAGACCTACCAAACGGGCTGGCTGCCATTGGTATCGTTATCACGATCTCTGCAGGCCTTTTGGTCGTCCGTTACAGCAGACTTTCAGCCCCGTAAAACGTCCAAAACGGCACCCAAATACCGCACGGGTAATATGGCCAGTAGGCCGTGGCCATCAACTTTTAGGGTGAGTAGTTCACCATTAGATTTATTTGAGGTTGCAATCTGTCCCAGTGGGCTCATTTCAGCATCATCTAGTGGCCACTGCACACCTTGCAGGTTCACATGAACTGGCAGCATCGGATAGAATCCCACAGGTGCCCCAGCCTCAAGCTCAAGGTGAAACTGTGCCGGGGCCACGAACACCAATTGGTGTTCATCAATCAACACAACTGGCTTTGGTTCCTTCAGCAAGGCCGAAAATGCTGCCAGCTGATGATCCAGCCGGCCGCCCAAAAAACCGACTCCCAGAAATATATCCGCCGCACAAACCTGCAAACATTTTTCGAAATCTGTTGTGTCTTGATCGTCTATCTTCGCAAAGGCCTGGGACTTAGGCAGGCTCACTTGCGAATCCATATCCCCCACAACCAGCGCAACATCCAGACCTGCGGCTTGTGCAGATTGAAAACCACCATCCGCCGCCACCACAGTCACAACATGCATCGCGGCCGCTTGGATCACAGTTGAGGACGTTGGACCGGCCCCCACAAGCAATATAATAGGAGATTTATGCAAAATAGGGCAGGACATTATTGATTTCACCTAACTCCATGTGGCTAAGGTATTTGGGACAAAAACAAAAGATGCAACCGCGCAGTATTAATATTTTGCGTGGCTAATACCGCGTGCGGTATTATAAAATGACCGACCTCGGTCAGAAGTAAACGGCGCTCAAACCTTAATTTTTGTCATCATCGGCATCCGGGTCAGCCTGTCCTATTCCCTGAAAAACAAATTTCAGCGGCACTATCCATACGGTGCCTAAAACGACATACATGATGAATTCCAGCGCTTTTGGCAGGGCCGGCAAAATCGCAACGAGATTAACCGCCAAACCCGCGTAGAGCGGCAGGCCAATCACCAAAATCACAAGTGACCAACGCTTGCGTGCCTTGTAGCTCAGCGCCATCAGTCAGCAAAAGGATCGGTGACGAGGATCGTATCTTCTCGTTCAGGTGAAGTTGAAACAAGCGCCACAGGGCAATCAATCAACTCTTCAATGCGGCGCACATATTTGATCGCCTGTGCTGGCAATTCTGCCCAAGATCGAGCACCAGCCGAACTATCTGACCAGCCTTCAATAGTTTCATAAATTGGAACCACGCGCGCCTGCTGGTCAGCCGCAGTCGGCAAATAGTCCAACCGTTGGCCATCTAAGTCATACGCCACACAGATTTTAAGCTCTTTAAACCCATCAAGGACGTCCAGCTTCGTCAACGAAATGCCGTTCACACCAGATGTCGCGCATGTTTGGCGCACCAAACATGCATCAAACCAACCACAGCGTCGCTTGCGACCTGTTGTGGTGCCAAATTCATGGCCCCGTTCACCCAAGCTCTGGCCATCAGCATCATCAAGTTCCGTTGGAAAGGGACCTTCTCCAACACGGGTTGTATAGGCCTTAGTAATTCCCAACACATAATCAATCGCGCCCGGTCCAATACCGGTACCTGTGGCCGCCTGGCCTGCAATCACATTAGATGACGTCACAAATGGGTAGGTGCCAAAGTCAATATCCAATAGCGCACCCTGAGCACCTTCAAACAAAATACGTTTTCCGGCTCGGCGCTTTTCATTCAACACCTTCCAAACGGGAGCCGCATAGGGCAGAATTTTCGCCGCAATGGCGCGTAAATCATCCAGTAAAGCGACACGGTCCACAGGCTCAAGGCCAAGGCCTTTGCGCAGAGGGTCATGATGAAGCAAAGCCCGATCAATACGCAGTTCCAGGGTGGCCTCATCGGCCAAATCCGCAACGCGGATAACACGGCGGCCAACTTTATCTTCATAGCACGGCCCAATACCGCGGCCGGTGGTGCCTATTTTAGCTACAGACACTTGACCCTCACGGGCTCGGTCAAGTTCACCATGATAGGGCAGAATCAAGGGGGCGTTTTCAGCAATCATCAAGTTTTCGGGTGTAATATTAACACCTTGCCTCCGAATGCCATCAATTTCTTTGATCAGATGCCAAGGGTCCAAAACTACGCCATTGCCAATCACAGACAACTTGCCACCTCGGACCACGCCCGAAGGCAGCGCATGAAGCTTAAAAACCTCACCACCGATAACCAGAGTATGCCCTGCATTATGGCCACCTTGGAAACGTGCTATCACATCGGCACGCTCCGAAAGCCAATCGACAATTTTGCCTTTGCCTTCGTCACCCCATTGGGTGCCCACTACAACAACATTAGCCATAATTAGTCCTCTTTCGGTCTGATAAAACCGTGTGCGGTATAGCTGGGATATTAAATAAGGGAAACTGGATAATTAGCGTGGGGCATTCATGTTAGAAATTAACCGGCAATACGCACCCACACAATCCAAAAAATGGATGTTGACAAACTTCTGAGGTTTGCAAAATTAGCTTCGCCATGGCTAGTTGAGCGTATGACTGGGGTAGTATTCTAAAACCCACTTGATAAGAGCTCACGCCATAATTAGGTTTTCACTTGGCAAACTAGTTATCCTTCCTTAGACAGCCCGTTACCTGAACCAGGAAATCCGCATGCAAAACGTTGTCTTGATCATTCACCTTCTTTTGGCCGTCACTCTGATTGGTCTTGTTCTGTTGCAACGCTCTGAGGGCGGCGGCTTGGGCATCGGTGGCGGTGGCGGTGGCGGTGCGATGACCGGTCGCGCTGCAGGCTCAGCAATGACAAAGCTTACTTGGATCCTAGCTATTGCATTTATCTGTACATCGCTTGGCCTCACAATTTTACAAGTTCAGAAATCATCTGGGAGCTCAGTGCTCGACCAATTGATGCCAGCCTCTGAGCAAACTAGTACACCAAGTGCAGAAGACCTGTTGCCACCATCGGCTACTGATTCTGCACCACTGCTACCAGTCGCTGACTAGTCCGACCCCTAAATATTGGTGCTAATATAAATTTAGCAGCTTTATATTGATACGAACATTGCAGAATCACCACCGTGCTGCTAACAGTTTACTCCCGTGGTGAGGTGGAATTTTTTTGCCAAAACTCGAAACACGGGGATCTCTTTTTTATGGCGCGTTATGTATTTGTTACTGGTGGTGTAGTCTCATCTCTTGGCAAAGGTTTGGCATCAGCGGCCCTGGGTGCCTTGCTGCAAGCCCGCGGATTTTCAGTCCGGCTGCGCAAGCTTGATCCCTACCTAAATGTAGATCCCGGGACGATGTCTCCGTTCGAACACGGGGAAGTCTTTGTCACCGATGACGGCGCAGAGACTGACTTAGATTTGGGCCATTATGAGCGTTTTACAGGTGTGGCCGCGCGCATGACTGATTCTGTATCTTCCGGCCGAATTTACTCCACTGTGCTGGAAAAAGAGCGTCGTGGAGACTACCTTGGCAAAACTATCCAAGTAGTACCACATGTAACCAATGAAATTAAAGAATTTCTAAGGGTTGGCGATGATGAAGTTGATTTTATGTTATGTGAAATTGGTGGAACTGTTGGGGATATCGAAGGCCTCCCATTTTTTGAAGCTATCCGCCAATTTGCCCATGATAAGCCCCGAGGAGAATGTATCTTCATGCATCTCACTTTGCTGCCCTATCTTGCCGCCAGCGGTGAACTGAAAACCAAACCTACGCAACACAGCGTAAAGGAGTTACAGTCTATCGGGATCGCACCCGATATTTTAGTATGCCGGTCCGAGCATCCCATCCCAGAAAAAGAACGCGCAAAGATTGCACTCTTTTGTAATGTGCGCAAAGAAGCTGTGGTCGCAGCCTATGATCTTAAATCCATTTACGAAGCCCCTTTGGCTTATCACGCTCAGGGCTTAGACCAAGCAGTTCTGGACGCCTTTGATATTTCGCCAGCTCCAAAGCCTGAATTACGCAAATGGGAAGATGTGCAGGACAGAGTGAACAATCCTGAAGGTGAAGTTAAAGTTGCAATTGTAGGTAAATACACGCAACTGGAAGATGCCTATAAGTCAATTAAAGAGGCCCTCACCCACGGCGGCATGTCCAACCGAGTCAAAGTAAATGTCGAGTGGGTTGATGCCGAAGTGTTTGACCATGAAGACGCGGCACCCCATCTTGAGGGCTTCCACGCAATCTTAGTACCTGGTGGTTTTGGCGAGCGGGGAACCGAGGGTAAAATCAAGGCCGCACAATTTGCACGCGAACGTAAGGTGCCATATTTGGGCATCTGTCTCGGCATGCAAATGGCTGTTATAGAGGCCGCCCGAAACTTGATTGACGTACCAGATGCGGGCTCTGAAGAATTTGACCATGAATCTGGTAAGAAACGTTTTACCCCAGTCGTTTATCACCTCAAAGAATGGGTCCAGGGCAATCACAAGGTGCGTCGAAAAGAATCCGACGACAAAGGCGGCACCATGCGTCTTGGTGCATATAATGCGACCCTCAGCGCAGACTCCCTCGTGGCTAAAATCTACGGCAGCACCGCGATCGAAGAACGTCACAGACACCGCTATGAAGTTGATATCAAATTCCGCGAACAGCTCGAAGAAAAGGGTTTAATCTTTTCTGGGATGTCACCAGATGGCCGTTTGCCCGAAATCGTGGAAGTAAAAAATCACCCATGGTTTGTAGGGGTTCAGTTTCACCCAGAGCTGAAATCCAAGCCCTTCGCTCCCCACCCGTTGTTTCGCGATTTTGTGCGGGCAGCAAAGGACATGAGCCGCCTAGTCTAAAAGGGCTCAGCACAAGCAAAAGGAACACAGTCATGGCCAAAGGATATTGGATCGCTCACAATCAGATTTCCGACGTGGATGCCTATGAAGCCTATAAAGTCGCGGCGGCTCCAGCACTGCGGGCCCACGGTGCAAAGTTCTTGGTCCGGGCCGGTTCGGCAGAATTTCCTGAAGGCAGCCTGCGCCCTCGCACGATTGTGATTGAATTTCCTAGCCTTCAAGCCGCACAGGACTGTTACGCCAGTGACACCTACAAAGCGGCCAAGGCAATCAGAGAGGCTGTCTCAGAGGCTGATATTGTCATCGTCGAAGGTTATGACGGCTAACCTATAGCAACCAAAAAGTTAGAGGCTAAAATGTTTGAAACTTTATTTTCACGTAAACTCAATCCTGAACAGGACGAGATTAGTGCCCGCCAGGCGATGGCGGCCCTTATGGTGCGGATCGCGAAATCAGATGACGACTATGCGGTAGCAGAATGTGAGCGCATCGACGCCGTTCTTTCTGTCCTATATAGCCTCTCCACATCTGAGGCCTCGGCGCTGCGCCTGCAAGCCGAAACATTAGAGGCCGATGCTCCCGACACTGTTCGCTTTACACGTGCGATCAAGGAGGAGGTTCCATATGAGGAACGCTTTGACGTGGTGCGTGCCCTTTGGCAGGTGGTATTGGCAGACGGGGAGCGCGACCATGAGGAAGATGCTCTCATGCGCCTCTTGGCCAGCCTGTTGGGCGTAAATGACCGCGACAGCGCGATTGCGCGTCAACGGGCCTAAAGCCTATGTTTGCCCACCTCCCTATGTATGATGTGCCAGCCAATCGCCCAGCGCATCTGAGGTTGTGGCAGGCGTTTCAAGATCTTCAGCCCCACGCCCCAAAGCTTTCAAATGCAGGGGATAACCTAATGGCAGACTGGCTGAGCACTGACCTGTTTTTGTCACAAACTTGTAGCCTGCCATTCCGCGCAAGGTTACATGGCTTGGTGCAGATGGTGGCCACCCCCGACAATAAAATTTCAAATTGTGCGCCAGGATATTATCATTCGGTAATCTTAGCCCGCGCAGACAATATACCAGATCTTGCAGCCAATGATTTCATTTTAGCTTATAATGAGCCGATGTCGCAATCAGGCTGGGCCGCCCCTCAGTCCATCGGCATCACAGGCGCATCACGACTGCAAACCGGTGGACATGCCGCCTCTGCCCAAGCGTTGGTTGACGGCCGGGCAGATGTGGCCGCCATCGATGCACTGACCTGGCATTTTTTATCTCGCGATTGGGACAAAGCATCTAGGCTCACCATCTTAGCCACAACCCCCGCAACACCAACATTGCCTTATATAACCTCGCTAAACCAAAACGCGAGCGCCCTGAAGCTTAGTTTTACTCAAGCGATTCTCTCACTTGACCAGGAAGATCGCGAAACTCTGCAAATTTTTGGGCTGGTCGACATAAAAGTAGACAAGTATTTACAATTACCCCTGCCTGCTGCCCCATAATTCATTCGAATGCTGCTTTTAGATTGTGTGAACCGGTGTCCGCGGCCTAGTATGACTTGGATTTGATGGAGATATCTGTGCTGGATGACAACGCCTCTGTGATTGAGATCAAAGGACTTCACAAAGCCTATGGAGCTTTGGAGGTTCTGAAAGGTGTCGACGTAACCGCAAAACGTGGTGACGTTGTAGCACTTATTGGCTCCTCTGGCTCAGGGAAATCAACACTTTTGCGCTGCTGCAATATGCTTGAGACGAGCCAAAGGGGCGCTATCCACTTTCAGGGTGAAGCCGTGAAATGGAAGGGCACCGGCCATAACCGCAGGCCGTCCGATCCTGCTCAAGTCACCCGCCTGCGAACCAATCTTTCCATGGTATTTCAACAATTCAACCTCTGGGCCCATATGACCATTTTGCAAAATGTCATGGAGGCACCCGTTACTGTGCTTAAGCAAGACAAATCTACTGTGGAAGCACGCGCACGCGCGCTGTTGCAAAAGGTTGGCATTGCCGAGAAATGTGACGTTTACCCAGCCCAGCTGTCAGGTGGGCAACAGCAACGCGCAGCAATTGCACGAGCTCTCGCCATGGAACCGCAAGCTCTGTTATTTGATGAGCCTACATCTGCACTTGATCCAGAACTCGAACAAGAAGTAGTCCGGGTTATCAAAGCACTTGCAGCGGAGGGGCGAACAATGTTGATTGTTACACATGACATGGCCATGGCCAGAGATGTTGCAGATCATATTATTTTTCTTCATCAGGGGCTTATTGAAGAGCAAGGATCACCCAGCGCTATATTTGGCGCACCGAAATCACAACGGCTGCAGCAATTTTTAGCTGCTGTTGCCTAAAACCACTCAGCCACTCATCTTAGGGAGATAACCATGAACAAGCTGATCTTAACTACCGCCGCACTGGCACTTAGCGCAGGCATATCTTTTGCCGAAACCGTCCGTATGGGCACAGAGGGTGCATACCCCCCCTACAATTTCATCAATGACGCCGGCGAAGTCGACGGCTTTGAGCGCAAATTAGGTGATGAGCTTTGCGCCCGTGCCAAACTAACGTGTGAATGGGTCGTGAACGATTGGGATAGCATCATTCCAAACTTAGTATCTGGTAACTATGACACCATCATCGCCGGCATGTCGATCACTGCAGAGCGTGATGAGGTGATTGATTTCACGCAAAACTACACGCAACCCGATGCGTCTGCCTACATGGCTCTTTCGGCTGATGTTAATCTTTCCGGTGCTGTTATTGCGGCTCAGACTAACACCATTCAGTCAGGTTTCATTGCCGCGTCAGACGCTACCTTGGTTGAATTTTCGACACCAGAGGAAACTATTTCTGCAGTCAGAAATGGCGAAGCAGATGCTGTTTTAGCTGATCTTAACTATCTTGCACCCATAGCAGACGCAGACGCAGATTTAGTACTTTTAGCACAAACTGAACTTATCGGCGGTGGCATTGGCCTTGGTGTTCGTGAATCCGACGGTGCTTTGCGCGCAAAATTCGATGCTGCGATTGCTTCAATGAAAGCAGATGGAACACTAAACGCTCTGATCACCGAATGGGAAGTTGGAGAACTGTTCTAGTCACTTTATCTAGAATTAGGGGCGAGGTGAAATACTCGCCCTTAATTTTATCCATTCAAGATTAAACATAACGAGGTGCCGTCCAGCACCACAGCCAAGGGCTTTGTTCAATTTTTAGTTTCTGCTCAGACCCAAGCGCTCTAACTGGCATATCATGGCTTAGTTGCTACCTGACGACCGGCAAACATTTTCTGTTCTACTATTCATTTGGCACTGTTTTGAGCCTACTTGCGATCACCGCACCAGCGGCTCTAATTTTTGGTTTTGGGGGCGCAACATTAGCGCGTTCGCAGTTTTTCCCACTGCGATGGTTGGGTAAGATTTACATCTCCGCAGTGCGAGGGGTCCCCGACATCGCTTTCTTTCTCTTTTTTGTAATTGCGCTAGACCAAGGATTTGAGTGGTTGCGCCACCAAGCCCTTTGCCCTGATTGGCCCGATCCCATTCGCCAGGGCAGCGATTTTGTTGTCTGTACAGCGGCAAAACTACCCCTGGGTAGTGCTCCGCAATATGTGCATGAGATCTACGGGTTCTTCACCGCCGTTCTCACCTTCGCCATTGTCTTTGGCGCATTTGCCGCCAATGTGCTTTACGGTGCAATGCGTGCTGTTCCTAAGGAGCAAATCGAAACAGCTCAAGCGTACGGTATGCGGCAAAGCCAAGTATTTTGGCGGATTTTAGTCCCGCAAATGTGGGTTTATGCACTGCCCGGCCTGTCTAACCTCTGGATGGTATTGATTAAGGCCACACCACTACTGTTCCTTCTTGGTGTGGAAGATATTGTTTATTGGGCACGCGAGCTGGGAGGGACTAAACAAGCCAAATTCTCTGCCTATCCTCACGAAGATTGGCGAATGTATTATTTCCTATTTTTGCTCATCTTTTACTTGGCCTTCACTAAGGTTTCGGAAATTTTTCTTGAGCGGTTAATGAAACGTCTCACCCACGGGCAAGGCACCTTGGGAGGTGCTGCATGAGTTGTGGCCAAACTATTCTAGATTATGGCCTGCGCTCGCTTGGCTATGGTGCACGCCTTTTACCAAAGACAGACTTTACTCTTTGCCAACATTTCACTTTGATTGGCTCTGGCCTACTCTGGAACATCTACTTTGGCTTTTTGGCTCTCTTAGTAGGTTTTTTCATCGCTAATGCTGTGGCCCTCGCCAAAGCGAGCCCATACTCAATAATTCGCAAGCCAGCAGAATGGTTTGTTTTAGTGTTTCGAGGCTCACCTCTATTTATCCAATTTTTCTTGGCTTATTTTATCTTTTTGCGCCTTAAACAAAAAGGCATTCTGCCCTGGCTCACCGCTGCACAAGTCGGTGCGTTAGTCGTTCTTATTCTAAATACTGCGGCGTATTCCGCTGAAATTTTTTATGGCGCATTACGCTCAGTCCCCAAAGGTGAGGTAGAGGCTGCTGATGCCTATGGTCTGGCCGGCTGGAAAAGGTTTAGGCGGATCATTTGGCCCACAACTATGCGTCTGGCTTGGCCAGCTTACACAAACGAAGCTATTTTCCTGTTTCATGCCACAACATTAGTTTTCTTTTCCGGGTTTCCAGCGTGGCAACAGCGGGGTGATGCGTTATATTATGCGAATTACTTTGCTGATAAAACATTCAACCCCTTTGTACCCTACCCAATTTTGGCATTTTATTTTGTTCTTCTTACCTTTGTGATCATTGGGGGTTTTGGGATAATCAATAACCGGCTAAACCGCCACCTTCCACAAGACGCGCGTCCACGGCTGCGGTATCGCCCGCAGGTAATAAGATGACCAAATCCCTCCGCATTGCAGCTGTCGATCTAAACGGTCAGCTCCGCGGCAAACGCGTCTCAACAGATATGGCAGCCAAGCAGATGCGCATGCCGCTGTCTGTACTTAACATTGATATTTTTGGTGCCGATATTGAGGCTTCACCACTTGTATTTAAGACTGGTGATCAAGACGGCATTATGGAGACCGTGGGTCGTGAGCCTATTCCCCTGCCATGGGTGGCGGGCGAGGCATTCTTAGACCTTAGGGTCATGCACAACGAGGATGGTACTCCTTTCAGAGGGGACCCCCGAATTGCGCTCACCAACGTGCTGGACTGTTTTTCGGACAAAGGGTGGCAAGTCATTGCCGCCTGTGAATTGGAATTCTTCCTGCTTGAAGATGGCGGCAATCTGGCCCCCCCCATCAATCCCAAAACAGGTCGTCGCCTGTCCAGTACAGAAATACTTTCGATGCGTGAACTCGACGGCTTTGACGCCTTCTTCAATGACGTCACCGAGGGCGCAAGAGCCATGGGCCTTGGCGATCTGACTATAACGGGCGAGGCCGGCATTGGACAGTTCGAAGTGACAATGGCCCACGGACCCGCACTTCATATTGCAGATAATGTGATATTTCTTAAAGAGTTGATCAAGGGCACCGCCCGCAACCATGGCATGGCTGCCACTTTCATGGCCAAGCCTTTTGCAGCCGAAAGCGGCAATGGGCTACACACTCATTTCTCAGTTTTAAATGCTGTTGGCGAAAACATTTTTTGCAATGAGACCCTACTCAAATCGGCCGTGGCTGGTTGCTTGCAAGCGTTTGAGGCCAGCACATTATTTTTTGCTCCTTATGCCAACAGCTTTGAGCGCTTTGTGGCTGGTGCGCATGCGCCAACCTCTGCCACTTGGGGCTATGAGAACAGAACTGTAGCCGTGCGCATTCCCAGCGGCCCCAGGGCTGCTACTCGCATAGAGCACCGGGTGGCAGGTGGCGATGCAAACCCCTACCTAATGTTTGCATCTATTTTTGGTGCTGCCTTGGAGGGAATTGAAGCCAATGCAAAACCTCCCACACCCACAATCGGAAATGCCTACACTCAACCTGTGGCGATGCCCGGTTTGCTTCCAGATTTGACTGCTGCGATAAAAGGGCTTGGTAATCCCCTCCTGACTAAGTTCATGCCCGCCATGATTTTGAAAAATCTCGCAGCTACCAAGACACAAGAGCGCAATTTATTTGAAAAGATGTCAGACCATGAGGTGCTTTTGGCCTTGGTCGACACAGCATAATCATGTCTTTTCAATTGACCAATTCAGGCCTAGGTTACCATAATATCTGAGAGAGAGTTCCATGCTTATTGGCATTTTACAGTGCGGCCACGCGCCCGATGACGTTCAAGCCCAACATGGTGATTTTGATACTATGTTTGCAGACTTACTGCAGGGTCAAGACTTCACCTTCAAAACCTGGAACGTCGTGGATCACGACTACCCCTTCTCTCCACTGGCGGCTGATGGCTGGCTGATCTCTGGGTCAAAACATGGAGCTTACGAGGACCATGCGTTTATCAAGTCTCTGACTAAATTGATTAAAGACATCTATGCAAGCACCCGGCCCATGGTTGGTGTGTGTTTTGGTCACCAACTGATCGCTCAGGCTTTGGGTGGGAAAGTTGAGAAGTTCAACGGTGGCTGGGCCATAGGCCGTCAAGATTATACCTTCGGCACCCATGGTGCCGTCACCCTTAACGCCTGGCATCAAGATCAAGTCACAGCTATGCCGCCTGGCGCTAAGGTAATTGCCAGAAATAATTTCTGCAAATATGCAGGTTTAATCTATGGCAAAAAAGCCTACACTATTCAACCACACCCTGAATTCAGCAATTCTATCTTCACAGATTATGTCAGTGCGCGCCGTGGCAGCACTGCATATCCACCTGAGTTGATGGACCGCGCTGATCAAATGAAAAATGTTCCCACACAAAATGCCATAATCGCCGCTGACATTGCAGGCTTCTTCAAGGGGACTTTTAAAGCTGAGGTGCTCGCATGAGCTGGAAAAATAATTTACCTGAAGCCGCAAAAGTTTATATTGGTGACCGCCAACTGGATGAGGTGGAATGCATCATTTCAGATCTGCCCGGCGTAGCTCGCGGCAAAGCGGTGCCTGCTTCAAAGTTTGCCAAGCAGAGCCACTTCTATTTGCCTAATTCGATATTTTTACAAACATTGACAGGTGAATGGGCCGAAGCAGCAGGAGAAGAAGGTTGGGTGGAACCAGACATGATCCTACGCCCTGATCTCGATACAGCAACCGCTGCACCTTGGACCGCAGATGTCACCTTGCAAGTGATCCATGACGCATATGGCCGCAATGACATGCCCGTTCCCACCGCGCCACGCAATGTGCTCAAACGTGTCGTGCAGTTGTTTCGTGATAAGGGGCTTGAACCTGTTGTAGCTCCTGAGATGGAATTTTTTCTGGTAGCTCGGAACATCGACCCTGCCAAAGCCATCACGCCAATGATGGGCCGATCTGGACGCCCCGCTGCCGCACGCCAAGCCTATTCGATGTCCGCGGTGGACGAATACGGCCCAGTAATCGACGATATCTACGATTTTGCTGAGGCGCAGGGCTTTGAGATTGATGGGATCACCCAAGAGGGCGGTGCGGGGCAGGTTGAAATCAATCTAAGGCACGGCGACCCAGTCAAACTTGCCGATGAGGTTTTCTATTTTAAACGTCTGATCCGGGAGGCAGCTCTTAAGCATGATTGCTTTGCCACATTCATGGCAAAACCCATCGCCCAAGAGCCAGGCTCTGCCATGCATATTCACCACTCCTTCTTAGATACTGAGGGACAGAATATTTTTGTGGGACCCCAGGGTGGGGAAACCGATATATTCTACCACATGATCGCAGGCTTGCAGAACCACCTACCGTCAGTGATTGCCATGTTGGCGCCCTATGTGAACAGCTATCGGCGTTATGTAAAAGACCACGCAGCACCAATCAACCTTGAATGGGCGCGCGACAATCGCACTACCGGCATTCGAATTCCTTTGTCTGATCCTCAGGCGCGGCGGATCGAGAACCGGTTGGCGGGCATGGATTGTAATCCCTACCTTGGAATAGCTGCCTCCTTGGCCTGCTGCTACCTTGGGTTGGAAGATCAAGAACGACCCGATAAGCAATACCGCGGCGATGCCTATGATGGGGAAGAGGCCATCCCCTATGATCTATTCACTGCGCTTGATTTATTCGACAAGGCCAATCGCCTGCATGAAGTGCTCGACCCTGAGTTTGCTCGTGTATATTCGATTGTGAAACGCACAGAGTATAGCGAGTTTCTCCAGGTGATTTCCCCTTGGGAACGCGAACATCTTTTGTTGAATGTCTAATTTCCTATATGCTAACGACAGCCGCGCCACCTATCCTTCCAGCTGGTATGCGCAGAGCATTGGCGACACGCCCCCGCGCATGGCACTTGAACAGCCAGTATCATGCGACGTCTGCATCATTGGCGCGGGCTTTACTGGATTGTCGACCGCCCTGCATCTGGCACAAAAAGGCTTCAGCGTCACCGTGCTTGAGGCTCATCGAGTGGGGTTTGGCGCGTCCGGGCGCAATGGTGGACAGATGGGATCTGGCTTAAACCATGACCAACGCAAGCTAGAGAAAACCATGGGCCAAGATGCCGCACACCGGCTTTGGGAGATGACCCAAGACGCCAAATCTCTGACCCGCAGCATGGTCACCCAATTCGCCCCCGAGGCCGGTTATCAACCCGGCATTGCTGAGGCCGATTTCAGCCCAAAAGATTGTGACAACAGCCACGCCAAGGTGGCACATTTAGAAAAAAACTATGGGTATGGCGAGATGGAATGTCTCGACATGTCCGCAATTTCAGATTTGATAAAATCGCCTCGCTACGCTGGTGGCTTAATAGATTGGGGCGCGGGACACCTGCATCCTTTGCGCTATGCTCTAGGCCTTGCAAGGGCAGCCGAGGCCGCAGGCGCCACAGTTTACGAAGATAGTCCCGTCCTGGCGGTACGAGAGGGGTCACCCAATATTCTGCAAACTGATCGTGGTCAGGTAAAGGCCAACTACGTGGTGCATGCGACCAACGGCTATCACTGCAGCCTCAACCGCAAGCAGGCCGCTCGCGTGATGCCAATCAACAATTTTTTGGTTGCCACAGCTCCCCTAGAGGATCCAAAATCTGTGTTGGCCCAAGACATTGCCGTAGCCGACAATCGGTTTGTATTGAACTATTATCGCCTTAGCGATGACAATCGACTTATCTTTGGCGGTGGGGAAAGCTATGGCACAAAGTTTCCACAGGACATTTTTAAAAAAGTCCGCCGCCCCCTCACTGAGATCTTTCCCCAGCTCGCAAATATAGATCTGACCCACGCCTGGGGAGGTACCCTGGGCATCACAACTACGCGCTTGCCAATGTTCGCGCGAGTGGGCCACCAGCAACTTACAGCCTCCGGCTATTCCGGCCATGGGGTTGCCCTGGCTGGGTTTGCAGGACTGGTACTAGCCGAAACAATCGCAGGCAACGCCACGCGATTTGATCTACTGTCAAAACTTCCTGGCCCAGCCTTTCCTGGTGGCCAGGTGCTGCGCAATCCAATTATGACTTTGGCAATGACATGGTTCTCCCTGCGCGATAAGCTAGGGCTATGAGAGATATGGCCCCTTGTCTCAGCACCACCAAAAATATGCCCGTCGCTGGCCGGTTTACTGTGGCCAACGGAACATGGGCTTGGGCGGGTGCGCCACCCAGCCAAATACGTGTGCGCTTTGCCGCTTGTTAAACTGGCTTTAAATATTTCTAGCCGAAAAATATGCCCGCCGGAGGCCATAGGCACCGGCCACATCTACCAGAGGTCCCCACATGAAAGACCAATCCCCAAACAGCTGGGAAGCGCGCGCAGACGCCAATTCCTTCTATGGCTTTACCGACTTGCCAACAATCGAGAGCCGCGGCGCAACAATTCTAACCCATGGCGAAGGGCCCCATGTCTTCGACGTGCACGGCCGGAAATTTCTAGATGCAAATTCTGGACTATGGAATATGGTTGCGGGCTTTGACCACGCAGGCATAGCGCAAGCCGCCAAAGATCAATATGATCGTTTTCCTGGGTATCATGCCTTTTTTGGGCGAATGTCAGATCAAACTGTGATGCTTTCTGAGAAGCTTATTGAAGTGTGCCCCTTTGACAGTGGCAAAGTCTTCTACACCAACTCAGGGTCCGAGGCTAATGACACTATGGTCAAAATGCTTTGGTTTTTACATGGTTCTGAGGGCAACACAGAGCGACGCAAAATCATCACCCGCAAGAATGCCTATCATGGGGTGACGGCCGTTTCGGCATCCATGACAGGCAAACCCTATAATGGGGTTTTTGGTCTGCCCTTGCCAGGGTTTTTACACCTGACCTGCCCACATTATTGGCGGGAGGGGCGTACGGGCGAAAGCGAGGCACAATTTACCGCCCGACTGGCAAAAGAGTTGGAAGACATGATAATTGCCGAAGGTACTGACACCATCGCAGGTTTTTTTGCTGAACCAGTTCTCGGGGCTGGTGGAGTTATTCCACCACCGACCGGCTATTTTCAGGCTCTACAACCCATTTTGCAAAAACATAACATTCCCCTGGTCTCAGATGAGGTCATTTGTGGGTTTGGACGTACCGGCCACACTTGGGGTTGTGAGGCTTATGATTTTGTTCCTGACGCCATCATAAGTTCCAAAAACCTGACAGCAGGGTATTTTCCAATGGGGGCAGTGATCTTAGGCCCAGAACTAACCCAAAGGTTACAATCAGCCTCTGAAGCGATTGAGGAATTTCCACATGGGTTCACAGCCTCAGGACACCCAGTTGGATCAGCAATCGCTCTTAAAGCCATTGATGTGATCATGAACGAGGGCCTGGCAGAAAACGTACGTAAGCTTACACCCTATTTCGAGGCACATATGAAGCGGTTACTGGAACATCCAAATATTGGTGAAGCCCGAGGAAAAGGTTTGATGGGAGCTTTGGAGGCAGTGCAAGACAAATCAAACAAAACACCCTTCGCGACAGATCTCTCTGTGAGTGAACGCATTGCCAACACCTGTACTGATCATGGATTAATTTGCAGGCCCCTTGGACAATCTATTGTGCTATGCCCGTCGTTTATCTTTACCGAGAGCCATATAGATGAGATGTTCGAAAAGCTTGAGGCTGCGTTGAAACAGGTCTTCGCGGAGGTTGCGTAGCTATAGGTGGGGCAGGCCCCCACTCGCCGCATAGCTTTACATTTTAGAGAGTTTTTCCTGAAGCGCCGTTAATTGTAATTTTATATCATCTAAATTATCGGCGGAATCATTCTTGCCAGGGCCAGTGCCCGGCGCAGGAGAGCCCGCAAGCCCGCCGGTCATTGCCTTTATAAACGCTTCTTGTTGCTCCTTCATGATTTCAAACCCTGGCATGGTCACCATAGGGTTAGCCACATTCAAATTTTCCATCGCATTTGAATTCCCATACCGAAGCATCTCGAAGCTTGCAGCTAAAAATTGTGGCACAACCGATGTGGCCTGAGAAGCATAGGAGCGGACTAAATCCACCAGCAGTTCAACTGGCAACAAGTGTTCACCACGGCCTTCATATTCTGAGATAATTTGGAGCAAATATTGGCGGGTCAAATCGTCACCAGATTTGAGATCGATGAGTTGAACATCGCGGCCGCTTCGAATGAAACCAGCAACATCTTCCAATGTCACATAATCGCTCGATTCAGTATTATACAAGCGCCTGCTCGCATAGCGTTTGATTAAAAGTGGCTTGTTCTTTTCGGACATATTTGGCCCTTTCCAGCAGCGACTCACCACTATCACGCGGCACTGCAGCAAGATTATGCAAATGCAGCACAAAAAGAAATTAAATTCATTGATAAGCACTAAGAGCTTCCAGCTTCGAAACCATTTTAGGGTAAAGGACACCATTTTTGGATATCATCAACCTTAAGTCAGCACTTAATGAAGAGCGCTGGCCTAGGCTGTACAAAATGTGACACTATGCATTTAAAGCGCGGTTCGCGCTGGAGAAAGAACAAGCAATGGTGCGCGATACTTCACAACACACCTCACAGGCTGACCCGCCGATTACCCGAGATGCCGCAACCCAGCTCAGGGATTTAGGCTGGCATGATTATTTTTGGGACCAAGTGGATCCACCAGAGCTCACGCAATCACCCCCAGTACGCATTACCCAAGTTCACCGTAACAGCATACATATCCAGGGTGCAGATCTGGATTTGATGGTCCCATCATTGAATGGAGTCACGGTTGGAGATTGGTTGTTGTTCAATTCAGAAGATCCCCGCTCCAGCCAATTGTTAGACCGGAAAAGCTTGATCAAGCGCCGCGCCCCAGGCCATGATCGCAAAGAGCAACTAATCGCTGCCAATTTGGACACTGCATTTATCGTGTCGTCTTGCAACAATGACTTCAGCGTGGCTCGGTTGGAGCGCTATGTGGCTATGGCTCATGAGGCCGATGTAACCCCCGTGATCATATTGACCAAGATCGATTTGGTCGCAGATGTGGGGGCGTTCGTGTCACAAGCCAAAACCATCTCAGAGCGCGTGGCTGTGGTCAGCTTGGACGCCCGCAGCCCTTCCGCTCAAGCAGATCTAGCCCCGTGGTGCCGGCCTGGACAAACCGTTGCCTTCCTAGGCTCGTCCGGCGTGGGCAAATCCACATTAGCCAACACCTTGGCTGGCAACGAGGCAATAAAAACACAAACAGTGCGCGCCACCGATGACAAGGGTCGCCACACCACTACGGGCCGGCAGCTGCACATTATGCCAATAGGCTGCGCCGTTCTAGACACGCCTGGCATGCGAGAATTACAGCTCACAGATGTCTCCATTGGGCTGGGAGAAACCTTCGCAGATTTACATGCCTTGCGGCAAGATTGTCGCTTCAACAATTGTGCCCATGACAAGGAACCTGGCTGTGCTGTCCAAGCTGCAATCGCTAGCGGTGCAATTGACGTGCCACGCACACAACGCTGGCTAAAGCTTGTTGCAGAGGATTTGGAGAATACTAGGCTCCTTACGAGGCGGCGCGTACGAGACAAATCCAAAAACAAATCCATTAAAGGCGTTCAAAACCACAAAAATAACAAATAGAGCAATTTGGGTACTATCCCAGCCAAGCCCTCAGCGCTGCAGTGGTAGCCTCCGGCTGCTCCAACGTGGGGAGATGGCCAGCATTCTTAATCACCACCAACTCCGCGGATTCTATCAGTTCAGCCATAAACTCGTGACGTTTAGGCGAAGTTATCTGGTCCTCTGCACCACAGAGAACCAGAGTTGGACATTTTATATTGCACAACAAAGATTGCTGGTCACGACGTTTTTGCAAGGCACGAGATTGGCGGACAAATGCTTCGGGGCCCAAGGACAGGGCCATATCGACCATCAACTCCAAGATGTGCGGTTTTAGCGGGGTCTCCGCTAGATAATTACATACAACCTCTTGGCGCATGATATATTCAAGACAACCCGTCTGTGCTGCAATAATCTGCGGTTCGCGTTCGGCAGCTCGCTCCGGCGTCTCAGAAGTAGGGTTGGTACCCATAAGGCAAATGCGGCTCACACGGTCTGGCGCACGACGTATGATCTCCATCGCCACTATTCCGCCAAGAGATAGCCCGCATAATGCAAAACGATGCGGGGCTGTGTCCAATACCGTGCTAGCAATTTCTTCGATCCGCTCGCCCAGATGAACCGGTGCCACCATCACAGCGCGCTCATGCGATAACCCATCGATTTGAGGCGCAAAGAGCCGCGCATCACACATCATACCGGGTAGAAATATAATTGGTTCAGAATTCATAAGGCCTTGTTACAAATTTTTTTGTGCCTGCCAAGACAAAGAGGCCTGCGTGTCCCATAATAAACCATTTATTTTCTATACTTAGCTAATCATCTGGCGTCACCAAAACAAAAGAGACGCCTCTAGGGCCATGTCGCTTATCCTTGTGGAGGCTTGTGTACCTATCTCATGATTACAGATGGTTACCCAAATACCTACGGCAAAAATCAAGAGCAAAGTCCGTCGCAACATCCGTTTGCTCAGGGTTCATCACAGTCCCAAGGAGCAAGTGCCCCGAAGGGTCACGGCCCTTGTCCATTTCTAGCCGTCCCACCCCACCGCTGCAGAGCCATGCGTATTTTCTCGGGGCTCACTACCTGATCTTCAGGGCAAAATAGCGTAGCCAAAGGTACCAAAAATGTGGCAAGATCTAGCTTAGCCGCAGCGCTCACCGCTTCCATCATCGTGTATATCGCTTGAACATCGTAGCGCGTGGTCCAATATTTTTTATGGCCTTCACTACGCGGTTCATATTCGCGAGTACGCCCCATGATCAAAGGCCCCCAATGCCTTACCCATGGCAATTGCAGCATCAAGTTAGACCCACGATGTGCAAGGCCAAAATTAGGCGAGATAAAGATGCAGGCGGCAATAGCTTCAGGCTTTTCTGCCAAAGCCCGAAGCACCAGCGGCACTCCAGTCGAGCAGGCAATAACCACAACTCGCTTGCCTAGGGTGCGGCCTATATTCAATGTCTCAAGACTATCCTTATGCCACTCAGCCAATGTGGCCCGACCCAGTGAGGACCCCTCTTGGCCATGGCCTGCCAAGCGGGAAAAATAAAGATTGGCGCTCAAGCCACGGGCAAGATCATCAGGGAACGGGCGCAGTTCCTCAGAACTTGCTGAAAACCCATGGACATAGACAATAGAGAGATCACTGATTTCCGCCTGACCACTAGCCCAAATTATCCTCTTACAAACATCCGGTTCAAGTCCGAGCACCTGCGCCTCGCGCGCAGCCAACCAAGTAGACAATCGATCAAGTGAGGGAATTTGCACCTTCTTAACTCAAAAAAAACGAGCCGTGGCCCACACAAAATTCATATCGGCACTCTTTTATATCAATTGATTGGTCCACGTGCACCTCTTCTGCTTAAGCTGAGACGGTCATCCGCCCATTACCATAATTTGAGATACCCTAGCACTGCAAAGGACTCAGACTGTGCAATCTCTGTAGCAGCGTCCATATTCACAACTTGTGCAACCAAAAATCCAATGCCTATGACTCCAGTATCTACGACACCATCCGGACCAGCCATTTTGGATCTTGGCAAAGTAGTTGCCACATGCACAACGACATCACCCAAACCATTCATCCATGACATCCACTTGCCCATACGAGGCTGGCTCTATTCTCGTCTACTAAATTGAGGTTACCCTAAATATGTTAATAAATAATGCGTCAAATCTAGCTCCTTATAAATTACAAACGTCTCTAATGTTCAGTTGCATAAATCACATCAGAAATTGCGGCTTCCAGCAGCGCCAATGCTTTGGGTGTTGAGAAGCGATGGTCAGCGCCCTTTAGCAACCTTAACTGCACATCAGGGCCTTTTATATGCGAAAATAGAGTGTTTGCCAGTTCAACGGAGACATCCACATCTTCATCACCTTGCAGCAACCGTACTGGAAACGGCAGCGAAAGTGGTTTGCGCAACACAAGATGTGACCTGCCATCTTCTATTAAACGCTTGGTGATCGGATAGGGGTCACCATAATCAGAGGGTATATTGACGACGCCTTCCTGCAGCAAAAGCCTTCGTGTATCCTCGTTGAAGCTAGCCCAAAATCCATCTTCAGTAAAGTCGGGCGCCGCAGCTATGGTTACCAATCCTGCTAACCGGTCAGGCAATCTTTGCGCCATCAACATAGATATCCAACCGCCCATAGATGATCCTACCAAGATTTGCTTTCCCTGCGTCAGCACCTCAATCGCTGCCTGAGCATCCTCTGCCCAATCACCAACACACCCATCAGTGAAAACTTCTGATGAGGCGCCGTGGCCCGAATAATCAAACCGCAAAAACGCGCAGCCTTGTTCCTTGCACCAAGCCTCTAGATGGAGCGCCTTAGTGCCGGACATATCCGACATAAACCCACCCAAGAAAACTACACCAGGCCCCCTACCCGCAGTCTGCACATAGGCAAGCCTGCGGCCAGTTTTTGTTGTCAAAAATTCCATTAAACCCATACCTCAGATCATTAACTTTACCGTATACAAGAGCCCAACAATTATACATGTATTTCAAATTTTTATCAGCGCCATACACAATGCGTGTGTCATTTCAGACGCAATCACACGCCACTTCCCCAGTTGACAGGCAAAATCAAAAGCGCCAAACAGATAACGTAACATATACCCGCAACCGGGCGTTCCGTAGGCGCCAAACTGACGAGGAGTGCCCTTGATGGCCCAGATATCACTCACCCTTCCTGACAATTCCATTCGCCACTATGAGGCTGGCATTACGGCGGCTGATGTCGCTGCTGATATCGCATCATCACTAGCCAAAAAAGCGATTTCAGCCACCGTTGATGGTCAACACTTTGATCTTGCTTGGCCAATCAAGGTGGACGCTGCAATTGCTATACACACTATGAAAGATGAGCTTCAGGCCGATGAACTAATTCGTCATGACCTAGCCCATATTATGGCCCGGGCTGTACAAGAAATTTGGCCCAATGTGCAGGTGACTATCGGACCAGTGATAAAAGATGGCTGGTACTATGATTTTGATCGCAAAGAACCCTTCACCCCAGAAGACCTCAGTGTAATCGAAAAGAAAATGAAAGATATCATTAACCAACGTGACCTAGTGCGTACAGAGGTTTGGGATCGGGCCCGCGCAATCCAATATTACTCAGATGCTGGCGAACCTTATAAAGTTGAATTGATCAATTCGATCCCTGGCAGCGAACCCCTGCGGATGTATTGGCATGGTGATTGGCAAGATCTGTGCCGCGGACCACATTTGCAGCACACAGGCCAGTTGCCTGCCGATGCCTTCAAACTAATGAGTGTGGCGGGAGCCTATTGGCGCGGCGACAGCAAACGAGCGATGCTGCAACGCATCTATGGCGTAGCATTCACTAACAAAGAAAAGCTTAAAGCGCATCTCCATATGCTGGAGGAGGCCGCCAAGCGTGATCACCGCAAGCTGGGTCGAGAGATGGATCTATACCACATGCAGGAAGAGGCCCCAGGACAAGTCTTCTGGCACCCCAACGGCTGGACCATATACACCGAACTGCAAGACTATATGCGTCGCAAACAGCGCGCTGGGGGTTACGTTGAGGTGAATACTCCTCAAGTGGTAGATCGCAAACTTTGGGTTGCCTCGGGCCATTGGGATAAATATCAGGAAAGCATGTTCATCGTTGAGGTGGATGAAGATCATGCACGCGAAAAAGCAGTAAATGCCCTGAAACCGATGAATTGCCCCTGCCATGTTCAAATTTTCAATCAAGGCTTAAAATCCTATCGGGATTTACCCCTGCGCATGGCCGAATTTGGCAGTTGCGCCCGGTATGAACCTTCAGGCTCTCTGCACGGAATTATGCGAGTGCGGGGCTTCACACAAGATGATGGGCACATCTTCTGCCGCGAAGATCAGATCGAAGAGGAAACTGCACTTTATATCAATTACCTCACCTCCGTATACAAAGACCTTGGCTTTGAAAAATTTCGGGTAAAATTCAGTGATCGCCCAGAAAACCGTTCTGGCTCAGATGACGTTTGGGATCGTGCAGAAACAGCTCTTTTAGCCGCAACACGCAATGCGGGAGTTGAACCTGAAATGAACCCCGGTGAGGGTGCATTTTACGGACCAAAGCTTGAGTTTGTACTCACCGATGCCATTGGTCGTGATTGGCAATGTGGTACCCATCAGGTGGATTTTGTTCTGCCTGAGCGTCTGGACGCTAGCTACATTGGCGAAGATGGCAACAAGCATCGTCCCGTTATGCTACACCGAGCCTGTCTTGGCTCGTTTGAGCGTTTCATAGGTATTTTAATCGAAGAGCATGCCGGAAAGCTACCTGTATGGTTGGCACCACGGCAAGTGGTTGTAGCCTCAATCGTGTCAGATGCTGACGACTTTGTGCGTGAAGCCGTGGAGGCTCTGCGCGCCGCCGGGGTCCGCGCAGAGGCTGATGTTCGCAATGAAAAAATTAACTACAAAGTCCGCGAACACTCAGTAGCAAAAGTGCCTGTGATCTTGGCAATTGGAATGAAGGAAGTGGAAGACCGCACCGTATCTGTCCGCCGCCTTGGCAGCAAACAAAGCGAAGTGATGAGCTTGGAACAGCTAGTTTCTGCTCTTAAAGTCGAATCAACCCCGCCTGATTTGCTTTAAAAACATGTGACGGTACGTATAATAATTTAAACGACCACTCAGATTGAGTGGCCTTTCTTGTGGCTACCTGGAGCAATTTATGCTCTAAAAACTACTCAAGTCTTTGAATTTTCAGGAAGCACTGCGTAAGAAGCCAACACATCTGGCTTCCACCCCAAGGTCATCTTGGCACCGTTCACAATCAAAGGGCGCTTCATCAATGTGGGATGCGCCTGTAGCAAATCGATAGGGTCTCCGGCCCGTGCCGCGTTATCCAAGGCACGCCAAGTAGTCGAAGATTTATTAACTAAGGCAGCCCCAAACTGAGAGAACGCCGCCTCGAGAATATTTTTTGGTACCCCTGCCTCACGCACATCAACATACTCAATATTCATATTTTTTAGAGCTTTTCGTGCCGCGCGACAGCTGTCACATGAATTTAAACCATAGAGTTGCATCAATTTTTCCTTGATTTTATTTATAATCCCACAATTGTGGGGATATGACATCTGGAAAGCGATCAATTATTCTAAATAATTTTAGTTTTTAGTATCATGTCACGCCACCAGCAAAATATCTGGTGCGCAACTATGAAGCAGGAGAATAAGATATGCCTCTGGGCACAGTAAAATGGTTTAACACTACAAAAGGGTTTGGCTTTATCGAACCCGAAGGTGGCGGCAATGATGTTTTTGTTCATATCTCAGCAGTAGAACAGGCTGGCATGACGAGCTTGGCTGACAGTCAAAAAATAAATTATGAGTTGGTCGAAGGCCGCGATGGCCGTGAGATGGCTGGTGGCTTGACCATCGCCGACTAACCTTAGCGCTGTTCATTGCGCGCGAAGAAACATTCGCATTAAGCTGGGCCCGCCTTGTGTACCTTTTTTGACTTTAAAAATGTGTTTTGAAGCAAACTATGTCCCAATAACCCCTTCGAACTCACGCCATTCCCCTTTGCTCATTCCAGAGGTTTCTTGCGTCACCTTTTCACCTGCCAACATGCGGCGAACACAGTCAAGTGATTTAGAAGACAGCACAGCTCCACCCAAGCGATAATCTTCAAACGCACCATAAGCGGCAGGAACCCAATCACGTACCATATCGCAAATCACATCAGCGTAGACCCTGATTTCATATTGCGCATGAGCATCAGCCCGCAGACGCAGGAAGTGAAAAAGGTTGTGCAAATCTACCTTCCAATACCACTGCGTGTAGATGTTGGCAGGCAAGTTCATCCGTGCTAATTCTCGCGCTAGACCATCTTGGCCCTCGTCAGAGATCATCGCTTCATAATTATCGTAGGCTCGATCACTGTCAGTTTTCAGAATATTAAGAACACGTGCAGCCTCAGCACCTTGCAGCACGCGCCCACGACCCTGATTATTGACTGCGGACTGAGCCGCCAACGAATCCGCTTCAGGAATATAAAATTCTCGGTCGAGAATTGAATAGCGCGCTGAATATTCATTTACGTTCGCGGTCCTATGTCGAATCCATTGCCGCGCCACAAAAACCGGCAACTTAACATGCAGCTTAATCTCGCACATTTCAAAAGGCGTAGAGTGCCAATGGCGCATCAAATAGCGGATGAGACCCACATCATTTTGGACTGATTTTGTACCTTTGCCATAGCTCACGCGGGCCGCCTGACAAATCGCCGCATCATCACCCATATAGTCGACAACCCGCACAAAACCATGATCCAAAACAGGCTGCGCTTTATAGAGGTGGTTTTCCATCCCTGGCGCCACAGCCCTCAGGGTTGGCTGAGGCTTTGACCTCAGCTGATCAATTTCTTCTTGTTGTTCTGGTGTCAGCAGCATCAGTATCCCCTAAGATAACCCCATCCGGAGCGATTCCTTGAACACTATATATGGAGTAAAGCAAAGGATGAACCTACTATATAAAGGTAAATGCAAATGAAATACCTACACACGATGATCCGAGTAGCTGATCTGGACGCCTCAATGGCATTTTTTGCCCTTTTAGGTCTCGAAGAAACGCGGCGATGGGATAATGAAGGTGGGCGATTTACTTTGGTTTTCATGGCTGCGCCCAACCAGCATGAGAGCCCAATTGAGCTTACATATAATTGGGATGGAGACGAAGATCTACCCTCAGACAGTCGCCACTTTGGGCACCTTGCATATGAGGTTAGGGATATTTATGCAACTTGCCAGCACCTTATGGACAGTGGGATCATAATCAATCGCCCACCGCGTGAAGGCCGGATGGCCTTTGTACGCAGCCCAGACAATATTTCCATTGAGCTTTTACAGACTGGGGACAACCTGCCCATAGCTGAGCCTTGGGCGAGCATGGAAAACATCGGCCATTGGTAATATCAAGGGTTTTCAGATGGCTTGCAGTCGCTACCCTAGTGGCTGCAAGCCACTCCACTGCACAAGCAGCCTGCCAGCAAGCCCTGGCTTTTGGGTTGGATGTATCTAAATCAGTGGATGCGGAAGAATATCAGCTACAGCTAAAAGGCTTGGCCGCTACGCTGACCAGCCCAGATGTAACATCCAGCATTTTAACTATGCCAAAATTCCCTGTGCGGCTCCTAGTATTTGAATGGAGTGGCCAAGATTATCAACGCATTCTAATACCTTGGACAGACATTTCAAATATAGAAGTCCTGGAAAACCTATCAACTGAATTGTGCCTCACACAGCGCCGCGGCGCCCCACCCACCAGAGCATTAGGCAAAGCCATACAGACAGGGGTCAGGTATTTGAACCAATAACCCAGCTGTTGAAAGCGCACATTAGACATCTCAGGTGACGGTAAAAGTAATACGGGTCCACCTCCACATACGGTAAATCTACCTGAAAAAATTGGTGATGTTGTGATCAATGCATTGGTAATTGGTATCGATGCGACCACACGACTGTCTCATGAAGAATTATCTGTGGACGAGTTGGCCACCTATTTTTCCAACCGTGTTGTGGCGGGGCCAGGAGCATTTTTTGAGATAGCCGTAAGCCTTGATGACTGTGAGCAGGCTATGATCTTTAAATTACTGCGCGAGTTAGAACTCATCGGCCTCAGTCGTCTTAGTCAATAATTCAGACAAATTTCACGATCCAATCAATCTATTGCACGAGATATCTGTTAAGAGAATTCATGAATATAATTTCAACAGGCTAAAACTAATTTGTCTGAATTTGTAGCCCTGCCACAATCTCACTAATCAACCCTGAAAACTCTAGTGGGGCCGCTGCCGCGCCAGTCACCCAAGAGTAGAGGTCATGATCGTTTTCTTCGAGCAGGTGATCATAGGCTATCAGTTCAGCACCACTCATAACTTTGAGATTTTGATTGGCAAAATGGCTCAATATTATGTCCATTTCCTTGATTCCACGCCGCATGGATCGCATTTTTAGACGTTTGATTTTATGCTCATGAAGCTCACTCATTTTAGATTTAACCTCAGTTGCTTCTCCAACCGGCTTAACCTCTCAGCGGTACGTATCATGTCAGTTTTAATTGCACGCATTTCAATTAAAATGGCTTGGGTGCCACCAGACATTGGCACCGCACTGGGTTCTTCCGGCCCAATTCCTTCGCCACTCAGCAACCAAGACAACGATACGTTAAGCATGCCCGTCAACATCTGCAGCTTATTGGCCCGCGGTTCAGATCGATCTTCCTCCCAGCCCTGCAGTGTGGTCAGCCTGATCCCAAGCCTGCGTGACAGTTCTGCCTGCGTCATACCAGATTTTTCTCGGGCACCCACAACACGGTCACCAAAAGTTGCTGAATCAGGGCCATACCAATCAATTAGCGCTTCCAAAGTGTTTTCCGTCATATCATAACTCTTCCTAATCAGTTCTGCTTGCAGGTGTTTGAACAGAGACCTAAGACTTCTGCAGATAAATTCTCAGATTGAGGTAACCATGTCATTTTTATCCACAACACTTGATCGTGTAAAACCGTCTAGCACCATTACTGTATCAACAAAAGCCGCCGAACTAAAAGCGGCCGGATTTGATGTTATTGGGCTGGGCGCTGGCGAACCTGATTTTGACACTCCAGACAACATCAAAGCCGCAGCCGTTAAGGCCATTACAAATGGCAAAACAAAGTACACTGCTCCTGATGGGATGCCAGAACTTAAACATGCTATTTGCGAAAAATTTTTGCGCGACAATACGCTTAGCTACACCCCTGCTCAGGTAAGTGTGGGCTCTGGTGGAAAGCAGATCCTGTACAACGCCCTGGTGGCCACTTTGAATCCGGGTGACGAGGTGGTGATACCAGCACCCTACTGGGTATCGTATCCTGATATGGTCCTACTCGCTGGAGGAACCCCTGTCATAGCCGAAACCTCCGTCCAAACCAATTTCAAGCTCACCGCAGATCAACTTGAGGCTACTATTACGCCACAAACTAAATGGTTTATTTTCAATTCTCCCTCAAATCCAACTGGAGCTGGCTATAACTGGGCCGAAATGAGGGCCCTCACAACCGTTTTACTGCGCCATCCCCATGTTTGGGTAATGACCGACGATATGTATGAGCATCTAGCCTATGATGACTTCAAATTCTGCACGCCTGCACAGGTGGAGCCCGCCTTGTATGAGCGCACCCTCACCTGCAACGGTGTGTCTAAAGCCTATGCCATGACAGGTTGGCGGATTGGCTATGCCGCCGGACCACTTCCACTGATAGCGGCCATGCGCAAGGTACAGTCACAATCCACCTCAAACCCATGTTCAATAAGCCAATGGGCGGCATTAGAGGCCCTCAATGGAACCCAAGATTTCTTGGCTTCCAACAATAGGTTGTTTACCCGCCGGCGCAATTTAGTGGTAAAAATGCTTAATGATGCCAAGGGTATCTCCTGCCTCAAACCCGAAGGTGCCTTCTACGTCTATCCGTCCATTTCTGGCGTGATCGGAAAAACCACACCAAACGGGGTCGTGATTACGAATGATGAAATTTTTGCCACCAGCCTGTTGGAGGATACAGGCGTAGCAGTTGTCTTTGGAGCGGCCTTTGGCCTGTCACCATATTTCCGCGTTAGCTACGCCACCTCAGACGACAACCTTCGAGAGGCCTGCAAACGAATCCAAGATTTTTGTAAATGTTTAATTTAAAATTAATCTCATTTTTAAAGTATGGAAAATAGGCAACTAACTGTCTTCAAACTCGTACAAACCCCGGGCGTGTCAATACGCTGAAACGCGCCCAAAGCAGTACTGCGGCAATGCCAAGACCAAATACTAAGCCCAACCAAACGCCAATTTCACGGTAATTCAGAACAAAGCCCAAGACATAGCTGATCGGCAGACCGATGAGCCAGTACGAGACGGTCGCAATCAGCATGGGGACTTTGGTATCCTGAAGCCCGCGTAGCAGGCTCAAGGCAACGACCTGCGCCGCATCCACAAACTGAAACATGGCAGCCACGATTAAGAGCAACGTCCCAATCCGCAAAATCTCAGGTGTTAATATATCATTCACATTCAAAAACGCACTGATTAGCATATGCGGTGTTACCAAAAAGAAGAAGATGGCGGTTAAAGCAGCAATCGCCGAGAGACCCATTGTGACGACAGCAGTGCGCCGCACCGCCGCCCAATCTCTACGTGCAAAAGCTTTGCCAACCCGTATGGTGCCAGCCTGCGACAACCCCATGTGCACCATGAAGGTCAGCGCCGCTAATTGCAGAACAATCCCATGCGCCGCCAATTCCAAATGGCCAAGCCAGCCCATCATAAAGGCAGAAGCTGCAAACAAACCACTTTCCGCCAAAGCCGTGGCGGAAATAGGTAGGGCAAGACCTGCCACAGACACTGTGGCCATGCGGTCAAAGCGCCAAAACCGGGCGAACATTTCTTGCTCGGGAAAATAAATTTGAATATAAATCACAAATCCCAGCAGGGATAGGCTCACCGCAATCACCGAGGCAATCGCCGCTCCCCGCAAACCAAGCTCAGGCATACCCCAATATCCAAAAATCAAAGCATAGTTTATCAACGCATTAGCGACCAAAACACCTAAGGAGATCCAGAGTACAACACCCGTATGCTCCAACGCTGAAAGATAACTACGCAAAACTAGGCCCCACAGTGCTGGCCAAAGGCCAAATCCCGCAATACGTAAATAATCTTGCGCGCCCTGTGCCACAACTACGTCTTGCCCCATAGACACTAGGATTGGAGCAGAAAACCACATTGGGAGAAACAGAAAACCAGCCGCCACAGTCGATAACCACAGCCCCATCCGCGTCACTCGCCGTGCCGATTTTAAATCATCCTCAGCCATGGATTTTGCCACCATTGGCAATATAGCAAAAGCAAACCCAGAGGTGGTGATAAAGGCAATAAATAATACCTGCGCACCCAATGTAACTTGCGCTAGCGCCAATACGGAATACCATCCCAACATCAGCGTATCAGTTGTATGGACCGCAAATTGCGCCACTTGACTGCCTACTAGGGGCAGGCCTAGAAATAGCAAGGATCGTGCCTCTTGCTTGATTTTAATAGATTTACTCATGCGTCCGTTCTATTCAGCGATTGGGCTCCTGGCCAGTGACAAAAACATCTAGGAGAAATAGAGACGAGGACGCTTCGTTCAAGCTTAATCCTGCCAAACCTTACTCAAATGGGACAGGCTGTTAAGGTTAAAGCGCTCTAAAAAAATATTTTGCATAGAATATAAGTCATCATGTAGTGGAGGCCTTTTCTTGCGACGCAACTTCTGCCATGGATAGCTACAATCAAAGAAAGAGCGGGCCCATGGCAAGTGACCTATTATCCACAGCCGATGACACAACATATGACGCGTCATCGATCGAGGTTCTGGAAGGACTCGAACCAGTTCGAAAGCGCCCAGGCATGTACATTGGTGGGACGGACGAGCGAGCACTGCATCACCTCGTGGCAGAAGTACTGGACAACTCGATGGATGAAGCAGTGGCAGGCTATGCCAATCGTATTGAGATTGAACTTTTGGCAGATTATTCGGTGATGATCCGTGATAATGGCCGTGGCATTCCAGTTGATCCGCACCCAAAATTTCCAAATAAATCTGCACTCGAAGTGATACTTTGCACGCTGCACGCGGGTGGAAAATTCTCTGGTAAAGCTTACCAAACGTCTGGCGGACTCCACGGTGTTGGGGCATCAGTTGTAAATGCATTGTCAGATTCCATGATTGTGGAAGTGGCCCGTAATCGCGAGCTATATGAGCAACGGTTTTCGCGCGGGGTACCTCTTGGCCCAATCGAAAAAATTGGTGCAGCACCTAATCGACGCGGCACGACAGTCACATTCCATGCCGATGCAGATATTTTTGGCAAGCATCGTTTTAAGCCAGCGCGGCTAATTAACTCTATCCGCTCCAAAGCCTACCTGTTTTCTGGCGTTGAAATCCGCTGGAAAAGCCAGATCGATGATGGTGAAACACCAACAGAGGCAACCTTTCACTTCCCCGGTGGCTTGGCTGACTATCTCAGCGAAACCCTAGGTAAAGCCAGCACCTATGCCGATGCGCCCTTCGCGGGAACAGTAGAGTTTAAGGAACGTTTTAATGTACCTGGCAAAGTGGAATGGGCGGTCAATTGGACCCCATCGCGTGACGGGTTCATTCAATCATACTGTAACACAGTACCCACACCTGAAGGCGGCACCCATGAAAGCGGATTTTGGGCTGCTATATTGAAAGGTATCAAAGCCTATGGAGAATTGGTCAACAATCGTAAAGCCATCAATATTACCCGTGACGACCTCACCACTGGTGGCTGTGCTTTAGTATCATGTTTTATCAGTGAGCCAGAGTTTGTAGGCCAAACTAAAGACCGCTTAGCTACCGTTGAAGCCCAGCGCTTAGTAGAGAATGCTGTGCGTGACCGGTTTGACAATTGGCTTGCCGCTGACACAAAATCTGCTGGTGCTATTCTTGATTTTATTATCCTGCGCGCCGAAGAGCGTTTACGCCGCCGGCAAGAAAAAGAAACTCAGCGCAAATCAGCCACAAAAAAACTGCGCCTGCCCGGAAAGCTGACCGATTGCACCTCAAAAACTCGGGAAGGCACAGAGTTATTTATTGTGGAAGGTGATAGTGCTGGCGGTTCTGGTAAAGGTGCGCGCAACCGCGTGAACCAGGCATTGCTCCCCTTGAAAGGTAAGATTCTTAACGTACTCGGTGCGGCCTCCAACAAGCTTGGCTCCAATGCTGAGATCAGCGACCTTTGTGAGGCCCTAGGCGTAGGTATTGGATCAAAGTTCAATGTTGATGATCTGCGCTATGATAAAATTATCATTATGACGGATGCGGATGTGGACGGCGCACACATTGCTAGCCTGTTGATGACCTTCTTCTTCTCACAAATGCGGCCTCTGATTGATAAGGGCCATTTGTATCTGGCATGCCCACCATTGTTCCGTCTCACTCAAGGAGCTAAACGCGTATATTGTTTGGATGAAGCCGAAAAAGCCATGTGGCTAGAAAAAGGCCTCGGTGGCAAAGGTAAAATTGACGTCAGCCGATTTAAAGGCTTGGGCGAGATGGACTCAAAAGACTTAAAAGAAACCACCATGGATCCTGCCACCCGCAAATTGATCCGAGTGACCGTGGA
Source organism: Alphaproteobacteria bacterium UBA4588 (assembly GCA_905182195.1). Taxonomy (GTDB): domain Bacteria; phylum Pseudomonadota; class Alphaproteobacteria; order Rhodobacterales; family Rhodobacteraceae; genus Planktomarina. Next base: position 496,814 of record CAJJAW010000002.1, on the reverse strand, counting down.
TGAAGATGTGCCTGGCGAGACTGGCGATTTGATCGAACGGTTAATGGGCAAAAAGCCAGAAAAGCGCTTTGAATATATCCAAGAAAATGCCAGGTTTGTGGAAGAGTTGGATGTTTAACCCAAAAGCCTAACACAAATTACATTCACGGAGCCTCCTCAATGCCAACTTATGCAATCACCATGCTCGCCGCCGGAATTGGTATTCCTGTACTTGCGGCAATGAATGCGGCCTTGGGCCGGCACCTTGGGGCGCCGATGCTGGCTGGGGCAATCCTGCTTGCAGTTGGCTTTCTCACTGCGCTGGTGGTGACTTTAATCACAGGGCCAGGGGCTATTGTAAAACTGGCATCCGCACCACGGCACTTACTTTTGGCAGGCATTTTGGTTGCGTTTTATGTGTTATCAATCACAGCCATTGCACCCAAGTTTGGGGTTGGTAATGCAATTTTCTTTGTTCTAATTGGGCAACTTTTATCTGCTGCGACAATTGATCATTTTGGTCTGTTTGGTGCGCAGCCCGTAGCCCTAAGCTGGCCAAGGCTCGGCGGATTATTATTGATGGCTGCCGGTGTATTGCTCACCCAGAAAGCTTAAGTCGGACCACTTTCTAATGATTTTACCAAATCCCAAAGCGTGTCGGGTACATTAATCTCGATCATAGGCACCCGATTGCTTCCAGGCAGACGCGCGCCGTCCTGTAATGCTACTGCATCCACAAGACGCGCCAACCTCTCAGAAAAATCCGCATGATGCGTGCTCGGGTCAATGATAAAATAGAACTGGCCTAATCCATGCGGTCCACCAGTAGGAAGCTTCAGACCACTCACATCGAGCGAATTCATCGATCCAGTGATGCCAGCAGCTAACAGCTCAGCCAAAATCCCAAACCCCCAGCCCTTATATCCACCGGCCGACACCAAGGCCCCAGCCAGTGCCGCCTCCGGGTCCGTTGTGGGAATGCCTTGCGCATCCACAGCCCAGCCAAGAGGGATAGGCTCACGGGCCGCCTTTGCCATGGTGATCTTACCCAGCGCTACAGCAGAGGTTGAAAAGTCAAAATGTACCGCCAAACCGCCGTTACTATCGGGAACCGACATGGCGATTGGATTAGTGCCTATCACCTTTTGATTTCCACCCGGAGGCGCCACAACGGGACTTGCATTAGTGAAACCAATGGCCAGAAGACCATCCGCAGCCAATTGACTAGTAAAATATCCAAGAGATGTGCAGGTATGGGCATGTGCCACAGAAAGCGATGCCGTCCCATTCGCGCGCGCTGCCGCAATCACTGTAGGCAGTGCCACTTCAAATGCAGGCTGCGCAAAACCAAATTTTGCGTCGGACAGTATTGATCCAGGTCGAGACGCAGAGACCTGCGGATCAATTGCGCCATTTACGCGTCCTGTAGCTAGCTGGCTACAATAGCTTTCCACATAGTAAAGGCCACAAATTACATTTCCAAAGGACTCGGCATCCGCAACTGCACGCGCAACGGATGCTGCGATCCAATCTTTAGCACCAAAAGCTTGCAAAGCTGATTTACTGGCGTATTCAATATCAGTGACTGAGACAAGAGGCATAGTCTTTCCAATTCATATAAGCACGATAACTATTCTTAAACGCCTGTCATTATTCACAACATTAGCATTCAACAAAAACTTTAACTAATAGACTAAAGGATCTGACCCTTATCAAGCCTAACCTGTCTATCCATCCGCGCTGCTAGATCCATATTATGGGTAGCGATGAGCGCCGCCATGCCTGTGGCGCGGACAAGCTCCATCAAAACACTAAACACGTGATCAGATGTTTCGGGATCAAGGTTTCCAGTAGGTTCATCAGCAAGCAAAAGATTTGGCGCGTTAGCCAAGGCCCTGCAAAAAGCAACCCGTTGCTGCTCACCACCAGACAACTCACTCGGCCGATGATGACCACGATCAGAAAGACCCACTTGTGCTAACAGATCCAAGGCTCGCATGCGGGCAGCTGAGGGCTTCAGCCCAGTAGCTTGCTGGGGCAACATAATATTCTCCACTGCCGTAAACTCAGGCAAAAGATGATGAAACTGATATACAAACCCTATCTTCATACGCCGCATATCGGTACGTAATTTATCCCCCGCATGGGTCATATCTTGACCAACGATCTGCAATCTGCCGCTATTGGCTGTGTCTAGAAGGCCCGCGATGTGGAGCAGCGTTGACTTACCAGCACCTGAAGGGGCTACAAGGGACACCACTTGCCCAGCATTCAACGTTAAATCACAATTCCGCAAAACCGGTACTTCATTCGCTCGGCCAGAGTTATAGGATTTATATATACCCTCCATTTTTAGTATTGGGTCACTCATTGCGCAAAGCCTCAACTGGATTCATCCGCGCAGCGCGGCGAGCCGGAAAAATAGTGATAACAAACGATAAAAAAACGGATATTCCCATAGCCTTGGCGACATCCACCCCTCGCAGTTCTGAGGGCAAATGATAAATGCCACGAATAGAAGGATCCCATACATCGCCGCCCGACAGATAGTTCACTAGGCTAAAAATACTATCAATATTGAGCACAAACAACACACCAAACAACACACCAAAAAGTGTGCCTACCAGACCAATCCCAGCACCACAGAGAAAAAAGACCCGCAACACCGAACCCTCTGTCAAGCCCACGGTCCGCAGAATTCCAATATCACGACCCTTGTTTTTCACCAACATTATCAGGCCAGAAATAATATTCATCGTGGACAGCAAAATCAAAACGATCATGATGACCAACATCACATTGTCTTCGATGGCTAGAGCCCTAAGAAACCCACCTGCATAATCGCGCCAGGTTTCCAGCACCGCTTTGTCACCAGCGGCGACCTGTAATGCGGATTTTATCTCATCGATCGCCTCAGGGTCATCAACAAAAATTTCAATCTGATCAGCGCCACCTTCACGGTTAAAAAAGCTTTGTGCCTCCTCGAATGGTAGATATAGACGGGTTTGGTCAATGTTGTAGTGCCCAACTGTGAAAATATATGCAACCGCGTATGATTTCACTCTGGGGCTGGTGCCAAAAGCGGTGCGTATTCCATTAGGTGAAATCAACTTTATGCGATCGCCAATGCTTATGCGCAACGCCTTGGCCACGCCAGACCCGATAGCGACACCGTTAGGAAAGTTATCAATGTCCCCTTGACTCCGCTTGGATCGTACCACATTTGGAATGGCTTTCAACTTATCTAGAGTGATGCCAAACACCATGATTCCATGATTAAAATTATTAGCACTGCCCATAACTTGACCTCGGATTAATGGGGCGGCGCTTGTGACACCTTCAACTCCCACAATGTCATCAACCAAAGCAGCATAATCTTTTATTACATGGTCAAGACTTCCAGTTTGAGGATCAAGTTTGCGCTCATAAACAGTTATATGTGCATTGGCGCCCAAAATCGCATCAACAAACTCCGTACGAAAGCCACTGCGTACTGCAAGAACAATAATTAATGCAGCTACAGCCAGAGCAATGCCAATTAGGCTGATTATGGTCATAACGCTGACACCACCTTCAGCCCGTTTGGCCCGCAAATAGCGCCAAGCAACCAAGAACTCAAATCCAGAGAACGGAGCCGCGCGCTTCATCAGCACGTCTCGGCGGTGGCGCGGTCACCAAACAGCAGGCTAATACGCCAATCAGTGAAATTTGGTGCATATTGGGTCACTACTTTTTCAACCTTTTGTTCATAAAAGCCAATTTCTAACTAGCCTAACAATATTGAGCTATTACTTTTTTAATAGCAACTTCAGGTGACATTTCTTCACTGACACCAGTCTTGCGACTGGTCAATTCTACCACACCATTTTTCAATCCACGTGGCCCAACTGTGATGCGCCAAGGCAGGCCGATCAAATCCATCGTTGCAAATTTTCCACCGGCCCGCTCGTTGCGATCATCATATAGAGGTTCGAGACCAGCTTTGGTCAAATGTTTGTATAGATTTTCGCAAGCTGCATCAGCTTCATCATCACCTTGCTTAAGGTTCACAATTCCACAATGAAAAGGTGTCACACCCTCTGGCCAAATGATCCCCTTGTCGTCATGGCTAGCTTCGATAATGGCCCCAACAAGACGGCTGACACCAATGCCGTGGCTGCCCATATGAACTGGAACTTTCTTACCTTCCGCATCTTGCACAGAAGCGCCTAGCGCTTCAGAATATTTAGTGCCAAAGTAAAAGATCTGCCCCACTTCAATGCCACGTGCCACTTTGCGCCGCTCTTCAGGTACATCCGCAAACAGCGCAGCATCATGGGTTTCATCCGTGCGAGCGTATTTTGTGGTAAACTCTTCCATAATCGACTGGCATTGCACCACGTCATCAAAATCAATCTCACGATCCCCAAAGGTCAGATCAGTGACGGCACTATCATAGAAAACTTCACTTTCACCAGTTTCAGCCAAGACCAAAAATTCATGGGTGTCATCACCACCAATTGGGCCACTGTCTGCCCGCATTGGAATAGCCTGCAAACCCATGCGTTCGTATGTGCGCAGATAGCTCACCAAGTGGCGGTTATAGGCGTGCAGCGCGTCCTCTTTGGTGAGGTCAAAGTTATAGCCATCTTTCATGTAAAACTCACGCCCACGCATCACCCCAAAGCGTGGACGGCGTTCATCGCGAAATTTCCATTGTATTTGATACATGGTCAACGGCAAATCTTTGTAGCTTGTCACGTGGCCACGAAAGATGTCAGTAACTAATTCTTCAGCAGTCGGTGTAAACAGCATGTCACGATCATGACGGTCTTTGAACCGTAGCATTTCTTCGCCATAATCATCATAGCGCCCAGATTCACGCCACAGATCAGCAGATTGAATCGTAGGCATTAGAATCGCCAAATGGCCAGCTTTTTTTTGCTCTTCATGCACGATATCTTCAATTTTTTCAAGAACCTTGAGCCCTAAAGGCAACCAAGAATAAATTCCCGCTGCAGATTGCTTGATCATGCCCGATCGCAGCATCAAACGGTGTGAGACAATCTGGGCCTCAGCTGGGTTTTCTTTCAGGACGGGCAAAAAATAGCGGCTAAGGCGCATGGAACACTCCGGTTAAATTCTCTGCTATGTTTAGAGCTCCAATGCTCCTGTCACAAGCGAAAGTGGTCAAAACGAGAGCTTTAGAATACATATTTTAACCACGGCCCCTTGCAAGGGGCGGCGCAATAAGCAAGTTGGATGGCAAAGGGGGATTGATAATGGCATTACCAGTATCTTCACAACTGCGCTATTGGAGTATTTCAGCAGTAATTTTTGGCCTACTTCTATGGTTTTTAGGCAATACACTTCTGCCATTCATATTAGGCGGTGCGATTGCCTATTGCCTTGATCCTGTTGCTGATAGACTGCAACGGTTTGGCTTGTCGAGGCTGGCCTCCACAACAATCATCACACTGGTCGCCATGCTAGCTTTTGTACTTTCCATTTTACTAATTGCGCCCCTACTGGTGGAACAGGCATTTGCACTTTTCAACACTGCGCCAGCTATTACAGCGGAGGTGTGGAGTTTTCTGACAAATCACTTTCCAGACCTATTGGATGACAGCAGTACCATTCGGCAATCCCTAACCAGGCTGGGTGAAACTATTCAATCTCGCGGTGGAGATTTGGTGAATGGGTTAGCCTCATCTATAAACTCAATCGTGAATATTGTGGTTTTGATTGTAATTGCACCAGTTGTATCTTTCTACCTTTTGTTAGACTGGGATAATTTGGTAGCCAAAATCGACGGACTGGTGCCACGCGACCATGTTGAGAACGTACGTCATTTAGGTAACCAAATTGATGCTACCCTCGCCTCCTTCATTCGTGGGCAGGGAACCGTATGCTTCATTCAGGGTTTGTACTATGCTATCGCGTTGATGCTGGCCGGGCTCAACTATGGCGTTGTTGTAGGGTTTTTGGCAGGCGTAATTTCCTTTGTTCCTTACGTTGGCGCACTGGCGGGCGGCGGCTTGGCACTTGGTTTGGCATTGTTCCAATTTTGGGGCGATTGGACATCTATCGGTATTATAGCCACCATCTTCATGGTGGGGCAGGTCTTAGAAGGCAATTTTCTCACGCCTAAATTAGTTGGAGATTCTGTGGGACTGCATCCCGTTTGGTTAATTTTTGCCTTATCAGTATTTGGTAGCCTGTTTGGTTTTGTGGGGATGCTTGTAGCAGTGCCCGTCGCAGCGATGATTGGAGTGTTGGCCAGATTCTTTATAACTCAATACAAATCAGGCCTACTATATCGGGGGCTCACTACTGAAGATGATAAAAATGTCTGAGCAACTGAGCTTCAAATTGCCAATAAAAGTTGCTCACGAACGCGATGCCTTCTTTGTGTCCGAAGCCAATAAAAACGCCGTGGCTACTTTAGAAGATCCTGAAACTTGGCCGCAGGGCAAAATGATCCTGCTTGGTCCAAAGGCCTGCGGAAAATCCCATCTATTGGAAATTTGGCTAAGTGAAAACAAGGCACAAAAAATTGATCCGCTTAGGGATTTTCATCAACCTAATGCAGGTGCAAACATTATAGTGGATAACCTGCAGAAATTGGCAGGAATCTCTCCTGCAGAAACGCGGCTATTTCATCTTCACAATCACCTACAATTTACTGGTGGCAAATTGCTGATGGCATCCAATATGGCAGTGCGCCAGGCCGGATTTGGATTGCCCGACCTCCTTAGCCGTCTCGAAGGTACTAGTTGTGCCAAAATCGACCGTCCCGATGACGCACTTTTGCATGCGGTTTTGCTAAAGGCCTTTATGGATCGCCAGCTTTCACCACCACCTGCAGTTCTGGCGTATATTGTTAAAAATATAGACCGAAGCTTTGATGCCGTAAGCAATATTGTGGCCCAATTGGATGTTCAAAGTATGTCGATTGGACGCCCCATTACTCGAGCTATGGCCGCAAGTATCCTCGCCTAGCAAACCAACTCTTTAGTACTGTGATCTTAGCCCTTACAATTTATCATCAACCTGTTTAAATTAAATTCTGCACTCAGGATAAAATATGATCAACTCAGCTGACTTTCTGAATAGTGATTTTCCCTCAGCGCGCAGCTGTGGAATAGATATGGTTGGGCCAGACAGGTTTTTGAACCGCGAGCTATCTTGGCTAGCATTTAATTGGCGAGTCTTAGAGGAAGTCGATAATGTAAATGTTCCACTGTTAGAAAGACTGAGGTTTTTATCAATTTCAGCTACCAACCTTGATGAATTTTATTCAGTACGCGTGGCGGGCTTGCGCGAATTGGCCCGCGCTGGAAGCAGCACACCTGGCATCGATGGACGAAGCCCCGCCGAGCAGTTGGAGCTGATTGACACCGAAGCCCGCGATTTGATGGCTAAACAACAATCAATTTTGGCAAACTTGCGTATTGAGCTGGCTAAGAAAGATATCCACATCTTAACAGAGATCCAAGCAGCCAAAGATTATGCCTACCTGCAGAAAGTTTTCTTAACCGATGTGTTTCCAGTAGTCTCACCATTAGCGATTGATCCGGCACACCCCTTTCCTTTCATTCCAAATGCTGGTTTTGCCTTAGCGCTTCAGCTGGAACGAATGTCTGACAAACGCAGTCTACGCGCATTGGTACCTGTGCCACAGCAAGTTAATAGATTTGTTCGACTTCCCGGTGATGGTTATCGCTATCTACCACTGGAAGAGTTAATTTTGATGCAGTTAGAACAGCTATTTCCTGGTTACAAACTCAAAAGTCATTGTGCATTTTCCGTACTCCGCGACAGTGATCTCGAAGTGGAAGACGAGGCAGAAGATCTAGTCCGTGAATTTGAAGTGGCACTCAAACGCCGACGTCGCGGGGAAGTAATTCGCTTGAAGATTAGTAACAAGGCTCCAAAAGCCCTCCGCAAAGCCATAATGGCAGAATTTTCGGTCACCGAGACTGAAGTAGTGGAAGTTGATGGGATGCTGGGCTTGCCTGATCTAAGTGAGCTGGTAATTGATGATCGACCAAAATTACTCTGGCCAAACTTCACACCAAGGGTTCCAGAGCGGGTATCCGATCATGAAGGTGATATGTTTGCTGCGATCCGGCAAAAAGACATGCTACTACAACACCCCTATGAGACATTCGATATGGTGGTGAGGTTCTTGCAACAAGCAGCCCATGATCCAAATGTTTTGGCCATCAAGCAAACCCTCTATCGCACTTCAAAACGTTCCCCAATTGTGGAAGCCCTTTGCGAAGCCGCAGAAGACGGAAAATCAGTCACTGCTTTGGTCGAACTCAAAGCCCGCTTTGATGAAGCCGCTAATATCCGGCAATCACGCAGGCTCGAGCGTGCCGGCGCCCATGTCGTTTACGGGTTTATGAACCTGAAAACCCATGCAAAGATAAGTACTGTCGTGCGACGCGAAGGCGATCGCTTGGTTACCTATACCCATTACGGTACTGGCAACTACCACCCGATTACCGCCCGGATTTATACAGATGTTAGCCTATTCACCTGTGATGCCGCTTTGGGTCGTGATGCAACTAAAGTGTTCAATTACCTGTCAGGTTATGCACAACCAAAAGCACTGGAAAATATTTCTATTTCTCCTCTATCGCTCAAATCAACACTCTTAGGTCGCATTGGAGCCGAGGGTGCTAATGCAAAGAAAGGCAAACCAGCAGCCATCTGGGCGAAGCTAAATTCATTGATTGATGCGGATGTCATTGATGCACTTTATGCAGCTGGGCAAGCAGGCGTAAAAATTAGCCTGATTGTAAGGGGTATTTGTGGTTTGCGCCCTGGGGTAAAAGGTCTATCAGAAAATATCAGGGTTAAATCTGTCATCGGGCGCTTTCTGGAGCACTCTCGCATCGTGTGTTTTTCCAATGGGCAGGACCTCCCCAGCCCAGACGCGCGGATCTATATCTCGTCAGCCGATTGGATGGGCCGCAACCTAAACCGTCGGGTAGAAACTTTAGTTGAAATCAAAAATGCGACGGCAAAAGCACAAATTGTCAGCCAAATAATGGCGGCAAACTTGGCAGACGTAGCACAATCTTGGGTGATGCAGCCCGACGGTTCTTACAAACGGTCCACGTGGACTAAGGGCAGGTTTGCGTTCAATTGCCACCAGTTCTTTATGGAAAACCCCTCTTTATCAGGCCGCGGCAGTGCAGGTGCGAGCGATGTACCAAAATTGACCCACGCCGATGACTCTCAAATAATCCCTATAGCGTGATCGGATTGAGCTAACTTAGGAAGTTGATACCATTGCCAAAGAGTCTTGAAACTTTAATGGACGGATTAAAAGAACCCGCACAAGAATGGGAACCCTTTAACCGACCGCTTTTTGAAAGTCCAAAAACCCGTGACCTGTCACGAGTCGCAGTTATTGATATTGGTTCCAACTCTGTGCGCTTGGTGGTTTTTGATGGGGCAGCACGGTCACCTGCGTATTTTTTCAACGAAAAAGTCATGTGTGCACTTGGTGCTGGCTTGGCTGAAACCGGCAAACTAAATCCAGAAGGACGGACCAGAGCCCTATCGGCGCTACGTAGATTCTGCAGCATCACCAAAGGCATTGGCCTACCAGATCTCACCGCTGTTGCCACTGCAGCTGTGCGCGAGGCTAGTGATGGTCCCGAATTTGTAGCACAAGTTTTTGAAGAAACCGGCTTAAAAATCCATGTTATTAACGGACCAGAGGAGGCGCGCCTATCCGCACAGGGTGTTTTGTTGGGCTGGCCAGGCTCTTATGGTTTAGTGTGCGACATTGGCGGAGCGTCCATGGAATTGGCTGAAATTTCTGATGGTGAAGTAGGCCAAAGACTTACTACCCCGTTGGGACCACTCAAGCTTATCAATATTAAGGGTGGCAAAAAGGGTCGAAAAGCCTTCATCACAAAAACATTAGATGATTTGCGAGCGACAATGGGCCCACAGTCAGATCGTTTGTTTCTAGTAGGGGGTTCTTGGAGGGCAATTGCCCGAATAGATATGCATCGGCGCGGATATCCTCTGCATGTTATGCATGAATACCGCATGACCGCGCGCGACATTCGAGAAACAGTAAAATATATCGATGCAAGCGACCTAGAAAAACTGCGATCAGCTATTAGTATTCCCTCCAGCCGGATGGCACTTGTGCCTATTGCTGCACAAATTCTTAAGGGAATCGCAAAACGGTTCAAGCCACATGATATAGCTGTTTCAAGTTATGGAATTCGAGAGGGGATACTCTATGAGCAGATGCCGCAAATCATGCGGGATCGCGATCCTCTGATTGAGAGTTGCCATTTTGCTGAACGCAAAGATGCTCGCTTGCCGGGCTTTGGCATGCGTTTGCATAAATTTATTTTTCCACTGTTTCAGAATAGTGCACCTGACCGAGCACGTTTAGTTCGCGCAGCTTGTCTGTTGCATGACGTCAGCTGGCGCGCACATCCAGATTTCCGCGCCGAAGTGTGTTTTGAATATGCCACGCGAGCCAACTTAGGCGGGTTAAGTCATAAGGAACGGGTATTTTTGGGTCTGGCCCTACTGCACCGCTATCGCAACAAGCGGGATGGGACACAATTTGAAAAACTATTTTCACTACTCAATGATGACGGTCGAAAAGATGCAGAAGTCTTAGGCAAAGCCATGCGATTGGGCGCCATGCTTTGGGCCAATCCGGATAATGAGACGGCAAAACTCAACTGGCTACCAAAGAAAAAAAGTCTGTCGTTAACCGTCACAGTGGAAGCATCGCCCTTGTTTGGAGAAGTGGCCAAACTCAGACTATATTCCTTAGCAAAAGTCTTAGACGCGACCGCCTATGTGGATATGAAGCTCACCTAGATTGTGATGTCGTCACATTTAAGTGTGGTTGAGCCCATGCTTTAGTGAGCTCATCCCAAGCCCTATTGATCGCTACCAGCCTCACCTCAGCCAGCTTTACAGCTTCACGTGGCACCCCCCGTGCTATCAATTGGTCTGGATGGTTATGGCGCACTAACGCTCGCCAAGCATGGCGTATTTCTTCATGGCTGGCCGAAGGTGGTACCCCCAAAACGTCATAGGGATCAGCTGACGCGCCCTTGACATAGCGCGCCTTCGTCACACGAAAGCATCGCGCACTAAGGCCAAAAATACCTGCCACGCGACGTAAAAAGGCATCTTCCTGCTCGTGATAACGTCCATCCGCCACAGAAATATGAAATAGACCTTCGAGCAGATCTTCTAAAATCTCCATCCTTGAACCAAACATGGATTTAATACGGCGTGCATAGGTTTCAAAGCCAGCAACGTCTTGCCGCGCAAGATTGAAAACTTTTGCAGCACCCGCTTCATCAGCCAAGGGAATGTGGAATACCTCTCGAAATGCCAAAACTTCTGCGCGGGAGACCAAGCCATCCGCTTTAGCCATTTTCGCACTCAGCGCAATTACAGCAATTGTAAAACCCACTGTCTGTTCTGGCGGCGTACGTAGTTTTTCAAATACAGTGGAAAGACCTTCACCACTGGCGAGAGCTGCAAGTGCGTCAGATATGCGGGACCAAATAGACATGCTTAATCATAGAAGCACAATTCAAAAGACGAAAGAGCAAAGCTAGCTACCCTAGGATCACTACCCCGTGATCTGTTTGAATTTCAGCAGAAATATGCGCGCAGCCTTCATAAAAACTGATACGTCCATCATTCAAAAGATCACCCAACAGCAGCTGCATGCTGCCTGCCTGTGGGTGTTGCACCCGTAAATTCAGCAACCTACAACCACTATCTGGCAAATCCTGACATGGATGTGCAGGTGGCTGCCACTCGATCAAGGCCGGGCCAAATCCTCCGAATGGCAACTTACCAGACGCCGATACAGAAATGTCCCAGCTATACTTGCCTCGTTGTAGCCCTACAGGTTCTCCAAAACTAGGCCCAAGCTGCGCCAGGGTTTTTTTAATATCTGATGTTGCAAGGATCCAGCTAACAATTTGTGGGGGACCCGAAAACCAATCGAGCCCAAACCACCGTGAATACGCGGGAGAAGGTGCTTCTGGATCTATGGCAATGGATTCCAAATAGCAGTCCGGTCCCATGCCCCAGAGGTGATTATGGGTGCCAAAATGCGGATGCTTTCCTTGCGCCAGCGGTGCGACACCTAGGCTTTTCTGTACCAACCCTGTGGCAGCTTGGCGACTCATCCCGGCAACCGCAATGTGATCCAGCACCAACACCTTAAATCCTCTGCGCCATGAAGATTTACCCTCGAGACTTTCGGATTAGATCTAACACATTTTGTGCCGCATCGGGGATATTGGTGCCAGGCCCAAATATTGCAGCCACGCCTGCAGCTTTTAAATAGTCATAATCTTGTTGAGGGATGACCCCACCACAGACCACAATAATTTCTTCAGCACCCGCAGCCTTCAAGGCCTCAACTAATTTGGGGGCTAGAGTTTTATGACCAGCAGCTTGGCTAGAAATGCCCACCACATGTACATCATTATCGATAGCATCTTGCGCAGCTTCTTCAGGTGTTTGAAACAAGGGCCCAACATCCACATCAAATCCGATATCCGCAAAAGCAGTCGCAATCACCTTCGCGCCACGGTCATGCCCATCTTGGCCCATTTTAACTACCAACATGCGTGGCCGTCGGCCATCATCTTTGGCAAAATCCTCCACCGACCTCTGGATGGCCTCAAAGTTCTCATCACCCTCATAGGCTGATCCATATACCCCTGCCAATGTCCTGACCTCCGCACGATGCCGGCCGAATGTGCCTTCCATCGCCAATGAAATTTCGCCCACAGTCGAGCGATGGCGTGCCGCCTCAATAGCAGCCTCCAAAAGGTTACCACCCTCCTCACAACGCCGCCCCAGCTCTAACAAAGCCGCGTCACAATTTGCTTTGTTACGGCTGGCTCGAATAGCTTTGAGCTTAGCCAGTTGCGCATCACGCACTTGATTATTGTCAATATCACGGATTTCGATATCAGGCTGGGTTTTTGATTTGTATTTATTAACCCCAACAATCACCTCTTCACCACGGTCGATCATAGCCTGGCGACGCGCCGCACTTTCTTCAATTTTCAGTTTGGGCAAGCCACTAGCTACTGCTTTTGTCATACCGCCCATTTCTTCAACTTCTTCCATCAAAGCCCAGGCCTCATCAATCAAGTCAGCAGTGAGCTTTTCTACATAATACGAACCTGCCAGTGGGTCGACCACATTGGTCACGCCAGTTTCTTCCTGCAAGATTAATTGGGTGTTGCGCGCAATCCGAGCGGAAGTATCTGTGGGTAATGCAATCGCCTCATCAAAACTATTTGTGTGCAATGATTGTGTACCACCCAGCACCGCAGACATGGCTTCAAAAGCAGTACGGACAATATTGTTATATGGGTCTTGTTCCTGCAAGCTAACTCCTGACGTTTGGCAGTGCGTTCGCAACATACTGGACTTTGGATTTTTAGGTTCAAATTCCGTCATCACTCGGTGCCAAAGCACTCTTGCCGCCCTTAGTTTAGCAGATTCCATGAAAAAATTCATGCCAATGGCAAAAAAGAACGACAATCTACCAGCGAAAGCATCAACATCCATCCCACGCGCGATTGCAACTCGGACATATTCGCGGCCATCAGCAATAGTGTAGGCCAGCTCTTGCACCAGGTTCGCACCCGCTTCTTGCATATGATACCCACTGATTGATATTGAGTTAAATTTTGGCATTTTGGCAGCCGTAAACTCAATGATATCTGCTACCATCCGCATCGAGGGTTCCGGTGGATAGATATAGGTGTTGCGCACCATAAACTCTTTGAGAATATCATTTTGGATTGTGCCTGAAAGGGCTTCTAGGCTGACGCCTTGTTCTTCGCCCGCCACAATGAACGCTGCCAAAACGGGAATTACCGCACCATTCATCGTCATAGAGACTGAAATTTTGTCGAGTGGAATTCCATCAAACAAAATCTTCATGTCTTCAACGCTATCAATGGCAACACCTGCTTTGCCCACATCGCCCACCACCCGCGGATGGTCGCTATCATAGCCGCGATGCGTGGCTAAATCGAAGGCAACCGAAACCCCTTGCTGACCCGCAGCAAGCGCTTGACGATAAAAGGCATTAGATTCTTCCGCTGTGGAAAACCCGGCGTATTGCCGAATAGTCCAAGGTCGGCCCGCATACATTGTGGCTTTGACACCCCGTGTGTAGGGTGCTTGCCCCGCGATGCTACCCATATGATCCAAGCCCGTTAGATCGTCAGCAGTATAAATAGGCTGTATGCCAATACCTTCCAGCGTGTCCCAGGTCAGAGATCCCAAGGGCCTTCCGCGCAGTTCTTTTTCAGCCATCTGACTCCAAGATATCTTATCTGTCATAACTGCATTCCCTTTATCATGGCGGTTGAAGCAAGTGTTTTTTCAACGCACCCCTTCGCTTGTAAGAGCAAAGACCCTATATAAAAGTATAAAGGGGATATTATGTTTAAACAAACTCTTGCGATTTTCCTAGGCCTTGCTGCCGCACATTCTCCAGCTATGGCCGGAGAGACCTTAAATATATGGCGCTCTAATCCAACAAGCATTGTTGAAGCACAAAATGTGGATTTGACCGATGTTATGTGGGCGGCACGCCCTTGGATAATTTTTGCTGACAGCCCACTGGATCCCATATTTAAAAAGCAAATTGCATTATGGCGCGCAGATTTAGAAGCAGCTCGAGAACGCGACGTAATGATTATCGTCGATACGGATCCCAGCGCACAAACACAGCTTCGTAAAACGCTGCATCCCAAGGGCTTTGCTTGGGTTTTGATTGGTAAAGATGGTATGGTCAAGCTACGGAAACCTTTTGCGTGGAACATGCGCGAACTAAGCCGCGTCATCGATAAAATGCCCATGCGCCAGCAAGAGGTTAGCAAGCCCTGAGATCTCTGGCACAGAGCCCCCAAACTACAGCAAACCGGTTGCTGCGATAGCTCCACGGCCCGGATCACTCAAACTCCATAATAACTGCATCCACAGCTAGGCTATCGCCTGCCGTCGCATGAATTTTAGTTATGATTGATTTTTTCTCAGCTCGTAAAATATTTTCCATTTTCATCGCTTCAATCGTGCAAAGAGATTGGCCCTCTTGAACTTCATCACCAATAGAAACTTCTACTTTTACAATTAAGCCGGGCATTGGGCACAGCAAAAGCTTTGAAGTATCTGGTGGTGTTTTTTCGATCATCAGCTTGGCTAATTCGGCTTGGCGGGGACTGCGAACAGTAACCCTCATGTCGGCACCACGAAACCTTATGCGAAACCCACTAGTACATTTTTCAACCTTCAACGCGATGTCCGTACCATCCACATTCATCAACGCTATAGATTTTCCTGGCGTCCAATCACTAGCAACTCTGTAGTTGCCATTTTCAAAACGAACCGTTGAGCCATTTGGATCAGCAGAAATCACCACAGGAAAATCATGGCCTTGTAGGCTGACAACCCAATCATCACGCACGCGGCGTTCGTGATTGTCCATGCGGCCTGACACCCGCGTACGCCGAATTTCACCCAATCTGTACATGGCAGCTATGCACGCCGCGACGACTTTTAGGGTGTCAGCAGACAACTCTACCCCCTCAAATCCATCAGGATATTCTTCCTCGATAAAGGCAGTTGTAATAGTACCTGCACAAAACTTAGGGTGATCCATAACAGCTGATAAAAATGGGATGTTATGGCCAATGCCTTCAACTTCAAAGGCATCCAAAGCATTGCGCATCTCTGCAATAGCCGCTGCCCGATCCGGCGCCCAAGTGCAGAGTTTTGCAATCATCGGGTCATAAAAAATACTAATCTCACCACCTTCAAAAACACCAGTATCATTGCGAACTACAGTCGTTGCATTGTGGCTTTCGACCGGCGGACGATACCGGGTAAGACGGCCAATTGATGGTAGAAAGCCTCGGTAAGGATCCTCAGCGTAGAGGCGACATTCCATGGCCCATCCATTTATTTGGACCTCGTCCTGCGTTAAACTAAGTGTTTGCCCATTGGCTACACGGATCATCTGTTCAACCAGATCAACACCGGTAATTAACTCAGTCACTGGGTGCTCTACTTGTAAACGGGTATTCATCTCCAGAAAATAGAAGTTTTGTTCCCGATCAACAATAAATTCTACAGTCCCCGCGCTGGTATAGCCAACAGCCTGAGCCAAAGCACAGGATTGCTCACCCATGGCCTTACGCACCTCTGGAGAGAGGAACGGGCTTGGGGCCTCTTCTATCACCTTTTGATTACGCCGCTGAATCGAACATTCCCGTTCATTTAGGTAGATACAATTGCCATGGTTGTCGGCCAGAACTTGGATCTCAATATGACGTGGTTGTGTGACAAACTTCTCAATGAAAATCCGGTCATCACCAAAACTGTTAGCAGCTTCGTTCTTAGATGACTGGAAGCCCTCACGTGCCTCTGCATCGTTCCAAGCAATCCGCATGCCTTTACCCCCACCACCGGCACTGGCTTTGAGCATAACTGGGTACCCTACTTCATTGGAAATTTTGACTGCCTCATCTGCGTCAGCGATCACACCCATATATCCTGGAACCGTATTGACACCAGCTTCTTGAGCTAATTTTTTCGATGTTATTTTATCACCCATATTTTCAATCGCATGCGCTGGGGGGCCTATAAAAACAACACCTTCAGCTTCTAATGCCTTAGCAAACAAACTATTTTCGGATAAAAACCCGTAGCCAGGATGCACCGCTTGGGCGCCCGTTTCACGGATGGCCTGCATCACTTTTTCAATTACGATATAAGATTGATTGGCAGGCGAAGGGCCGATGTGAACCGCTTCATCAGCCATTTTTACATGCAAGGCCTGCGCATCTGCGTCGGAATAAATCGCAACAGTTTTTATTCCCATAGCCCGTGCTGATTTAATCACACGGCAAGCAATCTCGCCACGGTTGGCAATTAAAATTTTGTCAAACATTTTAGAGTCCTTCTTGGCGCACAGTAGCCGCTGATAAAATACTGGGCATAAAAAAGAACCGGTCCCAGCAGAAGCTAGAACCGGTTGAGGAAAGAAGGGATTGGTAGATTATCATAACTAATGGAATCAATTTTGAGACTACCGCATTCATATAATGAAACGCCTTCTGTTGCGCGCCAAGAGGGAAAAGGCGCCCCCCCCCCAACTGGGCGCAAAGCCGCGCATTACTCCTAGGGAAGATAAGCGAATTCACGCCGACCACCCAGCTACAAAGATTTGTGGGAAGGTTGTTTGCGCCTTGTCCAGATCAACGCGCAACAAAGCTACATAGGATTCGGGGTCAAAGTCATCCTGAGCCGCCACCACTTCACGTTCAAAAAACCAAGACAGGCGGCCACCATCTAGATTTCCACGCTCAAAGGGGTCAGCACCAAAATGTTCCACCAAAGCTCGTAAAAAGGCTTCATCCGCCCGGCGGTCTGGTGGCCTACGGTCTGCATACCGCTCACGCCGAATGATTTTAGTCGCGCCATTCTTGCTCGCTCGGCGAATGGTAAATTGAGCATCGGTACCCGCCAAACGGCCAGGGAACCCACGATGTTTTTCCATTACAGGCTTACTCCAGTCTTAAAGTGGGATATTATCATGTTTTTTCCATGGGTTTTGCAGGGACTTGCCCCGTAGGCTAGCAAATGCACGGCACACTCTGCGGCGGGTTGAGCTGGGGGTGATAACTTCATCAATAAAGCCTTTTTCAGCAGCCACAAAAGGATTAGCAAACCGCTTTTCATAATCAGCAACATGCTGTGCAATTTTCTCTGGATCACCAAGATCCCCACGATGAATGATCTCTGTTGCACCTCGGGCGCCCATGACGGCAATCTCTGCTGTGGGCCAAGCATAGTTGAAATCTCCACGTAAATGCTTAGAGGACATCACATCGTAAGCACCTCCGTAGGCCTTGCGGGTGATTACAGTAACTTTAGGCACGGTTGCCTCGCCATAAGCAAACAAAAGTTTAGCGCCGTGTTTGATCACACCACCAAATTCTTGACTAGTGCCAGGCAAGAAGCCAGGGACATCCACTAAGGTGAGAATGGGGATTTCAAACGCATCGCAAAACCGAACGAAGCGCGCAGCTTTGCGGCTAGCGTCAATGTCTAAACATCCAGCCAGAACGGTAGGTTGATTGGCAACAACTCCAACAGTTGACCCCTCCATGCGGACAAACCCTGTAAGGATATTCTTGGCAAATTCTTCCTGAATTTCATAAAAATCGCCTTCATCAGCAATTTTTATGATTAATTCCTTCATATCATAGGGCTGGTTTGGGTTGGCTGGAATCAACGTATCCAAACTGGCATCCACCCGTGATGGATTGTCAAAGAATGGCCGCACAGGTGGTTTCTGACGATTGTTCAACGGCAAAAAATCCACCAGCCGCCGTACTTCCGTGAGTGCCTCCACATCATTTTCAAAGGCGCCATCTGCAACCGATGATTTTTTAGTATGAGTGGAAGCCCCACCAAGCTCTTCTGCTGTGACAATCTCATTGGTCACGGTCTTCACAACATCAGGGCCTGTCACAAACATGTAGCTGCTATCTTTGACCATAAAGATAAAGTCAGTCATGGCAGGAGAGTACACAGCGCCACCAGCACACGGACCCATAATCACGCTAATCTGCGGTACGACACCAGAGGCCATTACATTTCGCTGAAATACTTCAGCATAGCCCGCCAAAGAAGCGACACCCTCCTGGATCCGTGCACCGCCAGAATCGTTCAATCCAATAATAGGCGCACCATTTTGCATTGCCATATCCATGATCTTACAAATCTTTTCGGCGTGGGTTTCGGATAAGGACCCACCAAACACCGTAAAATCTTGGCTGTACACATATACCATTCGACCGTTGATGGTCCCCCATCCCGTTACCACCCCATCACCGGAATATTGCTGGTCTGCCATTCCAAAATCGACACAGCGATGCGCTTTAAACATGTCAAACTCTTCAAAGCTACCCTCATCCAGCAGTAACTCAACACGCTCACGTGCTGTTAGTTTACCTTTGGCATGTTGCGCATCGATGCGTCGCTGGCCACCACCTAGGCGTGCAGCGTCACGTCGTGTCTCTAATTTAGTCAAAATATTGTTCATATTAGATCCTCTTTGTCCGGTATATACCCCTCAATGGCCTCAGAACGAAGTTGAATTTTGAATATTTGCAAATATTTTGCATTACAAATTTGCAAAAATGAATAATTGCAATATCTCTGGACAATATACAGAGTCAGATATAGCGATTTTGGATGAGTAAAGAATTACAACCCAGATTTTTAAACAACCTAACGCCACCTAGCATTTTTACGTTGATTTGCCTCTCAGCCATTGGCGCTTTAGCGATGAACATATTCCTGCCATCTCTCCCAGCCATGGCCGAAACATTTGACGTAACATACGCAGCCGCTACCTTATCAGTAACACTATTTCTCGCTATGAATGCGGTCTTCCAACTTTTTGTTGGACCACTTTCAGACCGCTTTGGCCGTAGACCTATCGTTCTTGCATCTCTAATTATATTTTGTTTCAGCTCATTTGGCTGCATTCTGGCAACATCCTTTGAAATTTTCCTTGTCTGCAGGTTACTACAATCTGTTGTAGTAGCAGGTCTGGTGCTTTCGCGCGCCGCAATCCGCGATGTACATAGCCAAGACCAAGCGGCCTCAGTAATAGGCTATGTGACCATGGGCATGGCCATTCTACCTTTGATTGGGCCAGCTGTAGGCGGTGGCTTGGAAGTTCAGTTTGGCTGGATAGCTAGTTTCTGGGTATTGTTTGGGATAGGTATCTTTGTATTTGTACTAGCCTATTTGGATATGGGCGAGACCAATAAACATAGAACCACCTCAATGGTCGCTCAGTTTCAAGCTTATCCAGAACTTCTCAGTTCCCGCCGTTTTTGGGGCTATTGCCTCACCGCCACATTTAGCGCTGGTGCATATTTTGCCTATCTTGGCGGCGCTGCCTATGTTGGGCGCGAAATATTTAGCCTTTCCCCAGCCGTATTGGGGTTTTATCTCGGCGCACCGGCCATTGGATACATTATTGGCAACGGTTTATCTGGCAAGCTCTCTGTTGCCGTTGGTGTAAATAAAATGATCTTGACTGGTACTTTAATAACCGCGCTCGGCATGCTGCTTTGCATTAGCTTATTTTTGTTCACAATACCTATTCCTCTCTCATTTTTTGGCTGCGTTTCTTTCATGGGGATTGGAAATGGGATGGTGTTGCCCAATTCAACCTCTGGTATGATGTCTGTGCGGCCCCATTTGGCAGGCTCTGCATCAGGAATTGGCGGCACCATCAACACTGCAGGTGGAGCCTCGATAGCGACTGCAACAAGTGCAATTTTAATCCCAGGCACGGGTACTCTGCCTTTGCTGTTTATTATGTTAGCCAGCACAATTCTGTCGGTCTTTACAATTACATATGTAATTAAAAGAACAAAAGACTTAAGTATCGCTAACTAGCTAATTTGAGTTTGCAAACTCGTTATGCTAGTTTGAAATATGGCAAAACAAAAACTCTATGCTGGAACAAAACTGCGTGAACTGCGACGCAAGGTGAATCTCACACAGCGAGAGTTTTCCGAACGGCTTGAAGTATCTTTGCCTTATCTCAACCAAATGGAAAACAACAATAGACCAGTGTCAGCCGCTGTTATTTTGGGGCTTGCAGATGTATTTGGTTTTGACGTTACGGAGCTAGTGACTGGTGACAATGCCAGGTTAGTCAGTGATATGCGAGAGATAGCCGCCGACCCTATTTTCGGAGATGATGCCCCACATTTGGCAGACCTTAGGATGACAGCAAACAACGCCCCAGGTTTGGCCCGAGCCTTTCTACAACTGCACCGAGTCTACCGCGAAACCCATGAACGTCTTGCCTCACTGGACGAAGCCTTAGGCCGTGGCGACAGTCGGCTACAGTCAAGTCCATGGGAGGAAGTGCGAGACTTCTTCCACTACTGCAATAACTATATAGATGCCATTGATCACGCTGCTGAGCACTTTGCCAGTAAGGCTCAGGGTGCGATGCAAGCACATGCCATCACAGCCTTACAAGCCTGTGGTAGTATCAATCCAACGTGGCCCAGAAACTGCATTGCGGAGCTTTGATCCAACAACCAAAACGCTTACCCTGTCCGTACAGCTTCCTGAGCCTACGGCCACTTTTCAATTACTCATCCAATTAGCTTTGCTCACCCAAAACGACCTTCTGGACACTACTTTAGATTTTGCACGGTTCCAGTCACCAGCCGCCCGTGACATCGCAAAGCTGGGTTTGGCCAATTATTATGCCGGTGCTGCTTTGATGCCCTACGCTCCCTTTTTAGAGAGCGCGCACCTACTTAGGCATGACCTTGAACGTATGGCTGGAGAGTTTGGTGCAAGTATTGAACAAGTGGCCCATAGGCTCTCCACCTTACAGCGCAACGGCAACAAAGGAGTGCCATTCTTTTTCGTGCGCGTTGATCAAGCGGGCACCATCACTAAACGCCACTCAGCCACCTCCTTGCAATTTGCCCGCTTCGGCGGGGCCTGCCCTTTATGGAATGTGCACCGCGCTTTTGAAACACCAGGGCAGTTTCTGCGGCAAATGGCTGAGACCCCCGACGGGAAGCGTTACTTTTGCTTGGCTCGCGATGTGACAAAAACCGGCGGCGCATGGGGCGCACCGGTACGGCGCTATGCAATTGGACTTGGCTGCGAAATGCGCCATTCAGGTTCGCTGATCTATGCAGACGGTTTGGACACCAGCGCAAGCGCCAGTTTTGAACCCATCGGTATCTCTTGCCGAATTTGTGAGCGCCGCAATTGCCATCAACGGTCAGTGCCCCCTCTGGAGCGTAACCTAAAGGTAGATCCAGACCTTCGGGGCGTGCTGCCCTATCAGGTAAGCTGACCCAAAAGACTTTATCCTATTCAATACGCTTCATCAGCATTTTTTAGCTTTGAGCAGAGGCCCGCAGGCAGGTTGTTGGTCGCTCAATCCACGCCTAACTACGCCCACCTAATAAGGAGCTTCCAACTCACTCATCCGCACATATACGGATTTGAGTTGTGAATAATGATTGATTGCAGCTTTTGAGTTTTCGCGGCCAACTCCAGAGAGTTTTGTTCCCCCAAAAGGCGCCTCCACAGGGGCGTCATTATAGGTGTTGATATAGCAGGTCCCGGCTTGCAGGGCCTTCACCATACGATGGGCCCTAGGCAGGTTGAGGGTGAAAACACCAGCCGCCAAACCATATTGCGTTTCATTGGCGCGGGCCAAGACTTCAGCCTCATCATCAAATTCCAACACCGATAGCACGGGGCCAAAAATTTCCTCACGCGCAATTGACATATCATCGGTCACATCGGAAAATATCGCCGGCGTGATCCAGAACCCTGGCCGGCTCAAACGTTCACCGCCATAGATCAACCGCGCGCCATCCGCTTTACCGCTAGCAATAAAGCCTTCCACAATATCGAGCTGACGTTGTGACACCATCGGGCCAAAATTAGTAGCCTCGTCCATAGGGTCACCCAAAACAGCTGTATCAAGCCGTTCGGCCAATCTGGCCAAAAACGCCAATTTGATTCCTTTTTGTACGAAAACTCGAGTGCCATTCGAGCAAATCTGGCCCGAAGAATAGAAATTCGCCAGGATTGCGCCGCTGACAGCGTCCTCAAGATTGGCATCATCAAAAATAATCAAGGGCGATTTCCCACCCAATTCCATCGTCACATTGCGCATGCCTTCAGCCGCAGCCGCATAGACCTTGCGGCCAGTGGCCAATGAGCCAGTCAAGGAGACTTTATCCACCCGCGGATCAGTCACCAGGGACGCCCCAACATCGCCCAAACCCTGTAACACATTATATAAGCCGGCTGGCAAACCAGCAGCATACAGAATTTCGGCAACCTTCAAGGCGCAAAGCGGTGTCGTCTCAGAGGGTTTGAAAATCATAGCATTGCCACAGGCCAGAGCGGGTGCAGCCTTCCAGGCAGCAATTTGCGTAGGGTAATTCCACGCCCCAATACCAACACAAATTCCTAGCGGTTCTCGAATCGTATAGATGAAATCTTCACCAAATTGCACATGTTCACCTGTTAGGCTACCAGCCAGCCCACCAAAATACTCCAAGGCATCAGCAGCAGAAGTGGCGTCAGCCACTAAGGTTTCTTGTAGGGGTTTGCCAGTATCGTAAGTTTCCAGCTCCGACAGATCTCTATTTTGATTACGCATCATATCTGACGCGCGGCGTAAGATCCGGCCTCGTTGGGTTCCCGTGAGTGCAGCCCAGGCGGGCTGAGCAGCCTTCGCTGCTGAAAATGCTAACTCCAAGATCGCCGGCGTGGCACTATAAACTCGCCCAATAACTTCCCCAGTGGCCGGATAAATCACATCAATGGGTCTACCAGAGGTATCCTCGACATAGGCCCCATTGATAAAATGGCTTGAAGTGGGTTTTGGGTCAATCATAGATTGATCTCCTTATATCTTCGCTTGAGCTGCGCTTCTCGCAGCGTGATGTAGAGAACTGCTCCAATAATTATGACACCACCCAGAATAACAAAAGCATCAATACTCTCACCAAATAATAAGTATCCAGTCGCTACAGCCCAGATAAGTTGCAAAAATCCTACGGGCTGCGTTACTGTAAGTGGAGCAGATCGAAACGCAAATGTCATACAATAATGCCCCGCAACGGCAAAGATGGCCACGGCTAAGAGCGTACCTACCTCAAAGCTTGTGGGTGCAATCCAGACCGGAATCGTGAGCGGAATAAGCCCGATTGTGACCCCAATCGATAACAGAGCTACCACCATATCAGCACTGGCCAAGTCTGTTAACCGTTTTGCTATCAGAAAACTCACTCCAAAACACAGCGTGGTGCCAAGCATCGCAAGGTGGCCCATGGAGACCTCTCGAAAACCGGGACGAAGGATCACCAACATACCCATAATTGCTACAAAAATCGCCAGGCCACGCCGCAAAGCTAAACGCTCCCCCATGATCAAAACCGCGCCTAATGTCACAAAGATCGGTGTGAGGTATCCGATGGCCGAGACCTCCGCCACTGGAATGCGGGCCATAGCATAAAACCAAAGTGTAACCGCAAAAGTATGCAAAAGCGCCCGACCTGCCCCAAGTTTAATTACATTAAGCGGCAGGCCCTCACGCAAAAGCCTTCGCGCCACAGGTATCAAGAATACGAGGCCCAAAGCATAGCGTAGAAAGGCACTTTCGGCTGCGGGAAGTCGCGGGCCTACGTATTTAACGCCCGCATAAACGCCTATAAAACAGAGCCCACAAAGCCCCATCCATAATGCACCTGTGATTGGTTTATCTAGTTTTCCTAATGTCATAACATACGGTTCTCACGCCCCAGCCAGATAGGCAAGAAAACAAATATACGGCACTAGCCTACCAGAGATGGAAGCCACAGGACGATCCCAGGGAACGTAACAAGCAATGCAATTGTGACGCCATCAGCTAAAAAGAATGGTGTTACCCCTTTGAACACATCCTGCACGGTCAAATCATCACGTACCCCAGCGACCACAAAGCAGTTGAGACCAATGGGTGGGGTGATCAAACAAAACTCCGCCATTTTTATAACCAAAATACCAAACCAAATCGCACACATGGTGCCCGACATTCCAAACGCGCTGTCCGCCACTGTTACGTATTCGCCACCATTTAATGCCATAACTGCTGGGTAAACGACGGGCAGGGTCAAAAGCAGCATGCCAATGGCATCCATAAACATCCCCAGCACCGCATAGGCCAAAAGAATACAGATCAGAATCAGAAGCGGCGCCATATCAAGGCTGGTAATCCAATCAGAAAAAACACCAGGAAGATCTGCAAATCCCAAAAAGCGTACGTAAATCAACACACCCCAGATTATGGAGAAAATCATCACTGTCAGCTTGGCGGTCTCCAGCAAAGCATCCTTAAGTTTTGCCCACCGCATACCCCGATAAAGCGCCACCAAGAACACGATGAATGCCCCAACAGCCCCACCTTCGGTGGGGGTACCCCAAGCATCGCCAAAAGGATTGTAGACAAAGAAAATGATGATCACGACGACTGCAACAATAGGTAACGCAGGCGGCAAAGACTCAAAGCGTTGTTTCCAGGTGAAACCACGGACCGGCGGGCCCACATTTTTGAAAATTACAGCAATTCCGATAATCAAACCAGCATACACCAGTGCCGAAAACGCTCCCGGAATGAAACCTGCCAACAACAATCTTCCTACATCTTGCTCAACAATAATGGCATAAATTACTAAAAGAGCAGACGGTGGAATGAGTGAAGCCAAAGTGCCACCCGCCGCTACAACCCCAGCTGCAAACTGTTTATTATAGCCAATTTTCAACATCTCAGGGATCGCAATCCGCGCAAATACAGCAGCAGTTGCCACCGATGCACCAGAGACTGCAGCAAAACCTGCGGTGGCAAAGACTGTCGACACAGCCAAGCCGCCCGGTACCCATGCAATCCAACGCTTCGCCGCTTCAAACAACGCGGTAGTGAGCTTCGCATAATAGGCCAAATAGCCAATTAAAATAAAAGTTGGGATCAAGCTCAATGCCTGTGACGATATTTTGGAATGTGGCACCTGGCCAGCAATTTTAACACTGATTGTCAGCGCCTTACCCAGCTTGGCTGGGTCATAGTCAAAGCCATTCCAGCGCAGCCAAAACAAGCCAACAAAACCGGCCATGCCCGCCGCAAAGGCTACGCGCATGCCAATAAATACCATAACCAACATTCCACCAGTGGTCCAAAGGCCAATTGCGATAGGATCCATCAGTCTTGCTCCGCCAAATGCGTTGCTTCAGCCATGGCCTGCTCCTCAATACTCAGGATCAGAGGCACTGCCACGGGATGCTCGAGCCCCAGCACGAGAGCCCTGCCATAACCTATCGCCTGTAATGATAGTCTTACAAACAAAAGCCCAAACGCAACCGGGATCAAAAGCTTCGACGGCCACATTGGGATTCCTATGTCAATTGAGCTATCACGGCTCCACATCGGCTTGGTGAGATCAAAACTGCGGTCGAAATGAGCCCAAGAGCCCCAGATCAGCGCGGCTATTACCACGAGCATAAGTATGATTGTAAACAACTCCATAGCCCAAAGTAGGCGGCCACGCATCTTACCTATGATCATGTCCATACGGATATGACCACCAAAGCGCTGCACGTAAGACACGCCCATAAAGGCAATTACCGGCATCGCGGCTTCAATGTAATCAACGTAGCCTGAAAGCGGATGATTGAAAAACTTACGGCCAGTTACAGAATAGGCCGCCAAAAACATCAGTGAAAAAACAGCAAGTCCACTCACCAAAGCAAAAATTCTCTCCAGCGGCAGTAAAGCACGATCGGCACGGCTCAGCCACGAGTTATCTTGGAGCACGGCGGAAGATGAGGACAATTTTCTGCCTTTCAGTAAAATAAATTTAGACACCTGCCCCCCATGTTTGAGGGCAGGTGGAATGGGTCTAGTTCCCCTTACGTGTATTTTCCAAAGTGGACATCACAAGATCATAAAGCTCTTGACCTGGAATGCCTTGCGATTCCATATCAGCAATCCATGCAGCACGAATGGGATCCGCAGCAGTCGAGCGAAAAGAAGCCAGCTCAGTATCACTGATTTTTACTTTTTGAACGCCTTTTTCGTCCAGTACGGTATCCCAACGCTTTAGAAGATCACCATAGTTGGCAAGGTAGTGAACAATTGACTCGTCGACTGACTCGTCCAGAATAGTGCGGTGCTCATCTGACAAAGCTTCATAAGCATCTATGTTAACTACAACTGGGCAATTCACAGTGCCTGGGTTGAGGTTTGCAGTCCACCAATCAGCGCGGTTAATTGTACCGTAGGAAAGGTGCGCATGCTGCGCGAAGGCAACCGTGTCTACAACACCAGATTCCATCGCTTGATAGGCTTCTGTTGCTGTCACAGATGTGGGCACGCTGCCGACAGCGGCAAAAGCTTTACCCAGTCCACCAGTTGCACGTACGCGCATGCCAATAAAATCAGCCAGCTTAGTACGGGGCTCGCCAGTGCCAACCAAATTGTATTGAGGCATTGGCGATGTCATTAACAAGCGTGCGTTCCACTGTTCCATTTCTTCAACCGCCGCCGGGTGAGCATATACTGCGTGACTCACAGCTACTTCCTCCGCCAAATTTGCAACACCCAGGAATGGTAACTCCAAAACAGTCACAACCCGATTTTTGTCAGGGTGATAGCCTGCACAAAATTGAGCCATTTCGAATGCACCAATAGAAATACCGTCCAGGTTTTCACGGTTTTTTGACAGACCACCGTAGCTCACGTTCATTGTGAATTCACCATTGGTCTTAGCCGACACCAGTTCGGCTAGCTTTTCAACATGCTCAGTAAAGGCGCGACGCTTCCCCCAAACCGATACATTCCACTCGGTAGCGATAGCTTCGCCTGCAAAGGCAACAGCAAGCGCCACCACAGCCGTTTTAGTTACTAAATTTTTCATAATATCCTCCCAGATAATCAGCCTTTATAACCTTTGGCTTAATCCTCTTAAGTAGCCTAACCAATAGACTTTAACAGGGTTACATCAGAAATACGCTTATATTGTGGATAAAAACAGGGCTGAAACAGCCTAGCATATTGGAATGAATAATAAATTCGATTTCAAATTACTGTTAATAGGCAAAAGGAAATTTTAGATCATGCGGAACAATTTTTAAGATAAAATCTAAACACAATATGCTACGTAGCTTACTTCTAATGCGTCCAAATTCCACGACGATATGTGGCAAAGTTCTCACCATAGCCACCAGCCCGGATATTTAGTGCCCGCTTTTGAGAGTCCTGTACTGTCGCAGAGATATTATTCAATTCAGCATAATCGAGCGCAGCGTCTTTGGTCTCAAACTCCAAGCGCACCTGTGTTTGGGTTTCATCACTTGACGTCCAGCCCATCAATGGATCTAAATACCGCTCTTCAGTAGGCGCAAATTCCAACACCCAAAATTTTGTTTTAGCAGTGCCGGAAGACATTGCTGTCTTAGCTGGCTGGTAGATTCGTGCAAACATTTGTGCCTCCTTTGCCTCCTTAGTAATAACACCGGCGATTTACACAAGAGGTAACGCACTCAGGCTCACGTTTAACAACGTTTGTTTTTACGTAATTTTAGTTACTGGGATTTTTTGCGTTATTAATCATCGTTACGAGAGATACTTAATACTGAGTTCTACCTAGGATTGGCGATGACCTACTCTCCCACAACTTAAGCTGCAGTACCATCGGCGCGACCATGCTTAACTGCCGAGTTCGGGATGGGATCGGGTGTTTCATTGGCGCTATGATCACCAAACCAAGATAGAACTTAGTTTGATTAGGGATTTAACCCTTTGTCAAATTCAGAAGGTTCCAAGTCAAATACGCATATGCGGCATTTATTATTGTGTATGGCTTTCGGTCTAGTATTGGCTAGTCTGCCTTCTACTGGATCAAATCAAGCCTATCGGACCATTAGTACCAGTCAGCTGAACGTGTTACCACGCTTACACCTCTGGCCTATCGACGAGGTGGTCTACCTCGGTCCTCAGGGATACCTTGTTTTGAGGGGGGCTTCCCGCTTAGATGCTTTCAGCGGTTATCCTGTCCGATCATAGCTACCCAGCACTGCCGTAGTCGACAACTGGTCCACCAGTGGATCGTTCACCCCGGTCCTCTCGTACTAGGGGCAACTCCTCTCAAGTATCCTACACCCACGGCAGATAGGGACCGAACTGTCTCACGACGTTCTAAACCCAGCTCACGTACCTCTTTAAACGGCGAACAGCCGTACCCTTGGGACCTGCTCCAGCCCCAGGATGAGATGAGCCGACATCGAGGTGCCAAACGGTGCCGTCGATATGGACTCTTGGGCACCATCAGCCTGTTATCCCCGGCGTACCTTTTATCCGTTGAGCGATGGCCCTTCCACTCGGGACCACCGGATCACTATGGCCGTCTTTCGACTCTGCTCGACTTGTCAGTCTCGCAGTCAGGCTGGCTTCTGCCATTGCACTCAACGAGCGATTTCCGACCGCTCTGAGCCAACCTTCGCGCGCCTCCGTTACGCTTTAGGAGGCGACCGCCCCAGTCAAACTACCCACCATACAGGGTCCTGGATCCGGATAACGGACCGCAGTTAGATAACAAGCAAAACAAGGGTGGTATCTCAAAGGAGGCTCCACAATGACTGGCGTCACTGCTTCAAAGCCTACCACCTATTCTGCACACGCTGTGCCTGTTATCAGTGTAAAGTTGTAGTAAAGGTGCACGGGGTCTTTCCGTCTAACCGCGGGAAGCCTGCATCTTGACAGGCAATTCAATTTCACTGAGTCTATGTTGGAGACAGCGGGGAAGTCGTTACGCCATTCGTGCAGGTCGGAACTTACCCGACAAGGAATTTCGCTACCTTAGGACCGTTATAGTTACGGCCGCCGTTTACCTGGGCTTCAATTCGGAGCTCTCACCCCTCCTTTTAACCTTCAGGCACCGGGCAGGCGTCAGACCCTATACGTCGTCTTACGACTTCGCAGAGCCCTGTGTTTTTAGTAAACAGTCGCCACCCCCTGGTTTGTGCCCCCAGCTTCCAGTTGCCTAGAAACCGGGCCTCCTTCTCGCGAACTTACGGAGGTATTTTGCCGAGTTCCTTCAACATAGTTCTCTCAAGCGCCTTGGTATACTCTACCTATCCACCTGTGTCGGTTTAGGGTACGGTCTGATGGAGGGCTATTTCCAGGAACCAATTAACTGCTGGGGCAACTACGCCTGATCCAACAATCTTCATGATCCGTCACTTCCTCCTGGCCCAGGAATATTAACCTGGTTCCCATCGCCTACGGCTTTCGCCCTCGGCTTAGGGGCCGGCTCACCCTGCTCAGATTAGCTTTAAGCAGGAACCCTTGGATTTTCGGCGAGGGGGTCTCTCACCCCCTTTGTCGTTACTCATGTCATCATTCTCACTAGTGATCTCTCCACCGGATCCCTCACAGGCCGGCTTCACAGAAAGCTCCTTGCGTCCAATACTTCCCGAAAGAAGTTAAAGACGCATGGAACTATGTCACACTACGCTCCGCTACCATGCATAAATGCATCCGAAGTTTCGGCTCATGGCTTGAGCCCCGTTACATCTTCGCCGCAGGACAACTTAATTAGACCAGTGAGCTGTTACGCTATCTTTAAAAGATGGCTGCTTCTAAGCCAACTTCCTGGTTGTTATGGTCGTCCCACCTGCTTTCCCACTTAGCCATGAATTAGGGGCCTTAACTGTCGGTCAGGGTTGTTTCCCTTTTCACTACGGGCGTTAGCACCCGCAGTGTGTCTGCCATCTATTACTCCCGGGTATTCGGAGTTTGGTTAGGATCAGTAAGCCGGTGAGGCCCCATTACCCATCCAGTGCTCTACCCCCCGGGGTATTCGGATGACGCTCTACCTAAATAGATTTCGCGGAGAACCAGCTATCTCCGAGTTTGATTGGCCTTTCACCCCTAGGCACAAGTCATCCCGATCTTTTTCAACAGATGTGGGTTCGGTCCTCCAGTAAGTGTTACCTTACCTTCAACCTGCTCATGCCTAGATCACTCGGTTTCGGGTCTAATGCATCTAACTCAATCGCCCTATTAAGACTCGCTTTCGCTGCGCCTACACCTAACGGCTTAAGCTTGCTAGATACACTAAGTCGATGACCCATTATACAAAAGGTACGCCGTCAGCCCTCAAGGGGCCTCCGACTGATTGTAGGCGTCCGGTTTCAGAAACTGTTTCACTCCCCTCGTCGGGGTGCTTTTCACCTTTCCCTCACGGTACTGGTTCACTATCGGTCAGTAAGGAGTACTTAGCCTTCGGAGGTGGTCCTCCGATCTTCGAACAGGATTTCACGTGTCCCGCCCTACTTAATACGTCCAATCATGCTTCCTATACGGGACTGTCACCCACTTTGGTTGTGCTTTCCAACACATTCTAGTCACACTCATGGCTCGGCTGATCCCCGTTCGCTCGCCGCTACTAGGGGAGTATCTAATTGATGTCCTTTCCTCCGGGTACTTAGATGTTTCAGTTCCCCGGGTTTGCTTTTATAACCCTATGTATTCAAGTTATAAATACCTGGTTTACCCGACTATTGAATGCACCGAAGTGCAACAATAGTAGAATATCAGGTGGGTTGCCCCATTCGGAAATTTATGGATCAAAGCTTATTCTCAGCTCCCCATAACTTATCGCAGAGTATCACGTCCTTCATCGCCTCTTACTGCCAAGGCATTCACCAAACGCCCTTTTCGCGCTTGATTTGATCCAGAAGAAGACAGGCCTTTTGCGTGTCCCATCGACACCATCCGAAGATGGCCTAGTTCTGAACCAAAAGTCATACAAAATTATTCCCGCAACCCCCGCTGGTTCAAAGAGGGGGTTACATTCGTGCCGCTTCTACTCTTACGAGTAGAAACAGAAAGTATAACCTCAAAAGGCTATACATTGGTATAATTGTACTTAACTTGGAACAAAATTACATTGTGAACTGTTGCTATACTTGGCATTCCATTCAGAAGATATAATTACTCATATCCACGTAACACAATACCAAACAACATCACGATATACCTTACGCGGCATATCAGTAATTCTGATGTTTGTATCTCTCTTAACGATGTCAATATGCTGCATATTCATAAAGAATTAACAGCTAGTTGTCCAAGTTGGACAGCAAAGCAACTATGTTGCTTAACAGTCAAACTTTTACCTTAAACCTTGGTGGAGCGTATCGGGATCGAACCGATGACCCCCTGCTTGCAAAGCAGGTGCTCTCCCATCTGAGCTAACGCCCCTGTAAAGGTGTGTGCAATTTATGGTGGGTCGAGGAGGACTTGAACCTCCGACCTCACGCTTATCAGGCGTGCGCTCTAACCACCTGAGCTACCGACCCATGTACGGGCGGTACCCCGTGTATTTTCTGAAGAGATATGAGGACGGCTCGGCCCAAGTACATCCGAAGATGTACTGATGTTTTGATATGCAAAGGACATATCATGCTAAGTGAACTACGAGACAAGCGAACTTGTCTGCTAAGAACATCCTTAGAAAGGAGGTGATCCAGCCGCAGGTTCCCCTACGGCTACCTTGTTACGACTTCACCCCAGTCGCTGATCCTACCGTGGCCGCCTGCCTCCCCGAAGGGTTAGCGCAGCGTCGTCGGGTAGAACCAACTCCCATGGTGTGACGGGCGGTGTGTACAAGGCCCGGGAACGTATTCACCGCGTCATGCTGTTACGCGATTACTAGCGATTCCGACTTCATGGGGTCGAGTTGCAGACCCCAATCCGAACTGAGACAGCTTTTTGGGATTAACCCATTGTCACTGCCATTGTAGCACGTGTGTAGCCCAACCCGTAAGGGCCATGAGGACTTGACGTCATCCACACCTTCCTCCCGCTTATCACGGGCAGTTTCTCTAGAGTGCCCAGCATAACCTGATGGCAACTAAAGATGTGGGTTGCGCTCGTTGCCGGACTTAACCGAACATCTCACGACACGAGCTGACGACAGCCATGCAGCACCTGTCACTGCGTCCCCGAAGGGAACGTACCATCTCTGGTAGTAGCACAGGATGTCAAGGGTTGGTAAGGTTCTGCGCGTTGCGTCGAATTAAACCACATGCTCCACCGCTTGTGCGGGCCCCCGTCAATTCCTTTGAGTTTTAATCTTGCGACCGTACTCCCCAGGCGGAATGCTTAATCCGTTAGGTGTGACACCAACAAGTATACTTGCTGACGTCTGGCATTCATCGTTTACGGTGTGGACTACCAGGGTATCTAATCCTGTTTGCTCCCCACACTTTCGCACCTCAGCGTCAGTATCGAGCCAGTAAGCCGCCTTCGCCACTGGTGTTCCTCCGAATATCTACGAATTTCACCTCTACACTCGGAATTCCACTTACCTCTCTCGAACTCAAGACTAGCAGTATTAAAGGCAGTTCCAGGGTTGAGCCCTGGGATTTCACCTCTAACTTACTAATCCGCCTACGTGCGCTTTACGCCCAGTAATTCCGAACAACGCTAACCCCCTCCGTATTACCGCGGCTGCTGGCACGGAGTTAGCCGGGGTTTCTTTACCAGATACTGTCATTATCATCTCTGGCGAAAGTGCTTTACGACCCTAAGGCCTTCATCACACACGCGGCATGGCTAGATCAGGGTTTCCCCCATTGTCTAAGATTCCCTACTGCTGCCTCCCGTAGGAGTCTGGGCCGTGTCTCAGTCCCAGTGTGGCTGATCATCCTCTCAAACCAGCTATAGATCGTAGGCTTGGTAGGCCATTACCCCACCAACTACCTAATCTAACGCGGGCTAATCCTTCTCCGATAAATCTTTCCCCCGAAGGGCGTATAAGGTATTACTCTCAGTTTCCCGAGGCTATTCCTTAGAGAAGGGCATATTCCCACGCGTTACTCACCCGTCCGCCGCTCATCCCGAAGGATGCGCTCGACTTGCATGTATTAGGCCTGCCGCCAGCGTTCGTTCTGAGCCAGGATCAAACTCTCAAGTTGAAATACAATTACTTGTATAACCTTGACGTTCGAACCTCTGCACATCGTCCCACTGTTCAGGTGGGACATCATTTAATCTGTTTATTGTGCTTCAGTTTCAAAAGAAACAAAAACCAAACAAACAGTGAAGCTGACCTTACATCATCGGACATCTACATAAATGCGGTAGCCCTAGTAAGTCGATATGCAGTTGTCTGTTCATCGAATGAACCAAACCGCCCACATATCTCTTCAGATATCAGTAGTTTCAAATAGCGTGACACAAAACTAAACAAGGTGCGCTTATTACTAAAAGCGCGCCCCGCTCAACATTATCTCTAATTTTCACCAACTTCGCTTGTTTGCGTTGCCAGTAGGGGGCTTCTAAGGTTACTAACCGAAAGCCGCAAGCGGTTTTTTTCACAAAATGTTACTTTTTTAAGAATGAATTTTTATATATAAAAATCAATATCTTATTTTTAAAATTATGGTAATGGCAAAAGATCCAAAATACAAAGCAGTATATTGTGTTTAAGGAAATCAATATGTAGAAGCCTTGATCGGCTAATCTACCAGCAATGCTACCTCCACTTACAGAATCCTACAACTCGCTCCCACCACCGCCAAAACATATCTCCTAAGCCTTGTGTCATAGCTTGCAAAGAACGGCGGCCATGCGGCACACGCACAGCAAGAAAAGCTAGGATCACAGACATGTAGGCCAAGGGCTCAATCTGAAATCCTTTGGCCAACATAATATAATGCACCCCCCCGAGAAATCCCACTATATAACTAAGGCGATGTAAAGTCCGCCAAAACTGCCCCAACCTTCTCACCGACCAGTTGTTCGACGTCAATGCCAAGGGCACAGCAGCCATAAAGCCTACAAAGCCCACGGTAATATAAGGCCGCTTCAGAATATCCGCCCAGATTTGGCTGAGCAACTGCACATCAAGCAAAAGCCAAGTCAGAAAGTGCGTTAAAAGATAGCCGAATGCCACCAAACCAATCGCTCTGCGAAACCTCACAAGGTTGATACGGGTAAAATGCAGAACCGGAGAAACAGCCAAGCCCACAATAAGTAACTTAAGCGCAAACCCACCCAGCGCTTTCTCAAGCTCCTTAATTGGCTCCACCCCAAGATTATCAGTGAGCCCCGCCAATATGGCAAGGGCCCCAGGGATAGGCAAAGTAACGTAGAGCACCCAAGTAGGGATTTTGCGTAGGCAAGTGTTCACAAGTTGAATAAGCAAATGAGATAATCCATTTGGTTTAATAGGCCAGAACTTAGCAAGTTGCGGAATTTTTGTAATATAACTGAATCAACCGAATCAAGATTGCTTAGAAAAATTTCTTCAAATTCATTCCATCATAAAGGTTCGCAACCTCATTTTCATATCCGTTGAACATCAACGTGGGATGCCGGCGGTTAAACAGGCCTCCACCAATCTTACGTTCGGTGGCCTGTGACCAACGTGGATGGTTCACAGCAGGATTCACATTGCTATAAAACCCATACTCGCGGGAATTAGACGTGCTCCAACTAGTAGGTGGCTCTTTATCAGTCAGCGTGATCCGGACTATAGACTTGATGGATTTAAACCCATACTTCCAGGGCACAACCAGCCGGATAGGTGCGCCATTTTGATTGGGGATCGGTTTGCCATAAATCCCAGTGGCCATCATGGTCAACGGATGCAGGGCTTCGTCCAAGCGCAGCCCCTCACGATAGGGCCAATCCAGCACATTATATCTAACCCCAGGCATCTCATCTGGCCGCAACGCAGTTTCAAACGCCACATATTTAGCATCAGATTGCACGCCTACCTTATCAAGAATATCTTTCAACTCAAATCCATTCCAAGGTACAACCATTGCCCAGGCCTCCACACAGCGGAATCGGTAGATTCGTTCTTCCTCAGTCAGCCCTTCAATCAAATCCGCTACAGAATACAATCCGGGCTCCTCAACCATTCCGTTCACCTCAATCACCCAATCTGCCGTGTTCAAACGGTGCGCATTTGCTGCAGGATCTTCTTTGTTGGTCCCAAACTCATAATAATTATTATAGTTTGTGATATCTTCCCAGCTATTTGGTTCTAGGGCTTGCGCCATGGCAGGGTTAGCAATTGAGCCTAATACCCCAGCGCATAGCGCACCCCCAATAACCTTGCGACGGTTCAACCACAAAGGTTCAGGGGTTACATCAGCCTGTATCAGATTATTTTCCCAGCGATGTGCCATGGTAGAACTCCTTTTGTTTGGTCAATAGCTAAACTAAACACAGCCTCAGGCCAAGACACTTCAAATCACACCTGCGCTAGTGGATTGAAAAAAAACAGCCACTTGCCTATGATAATTGGGCAATACAATCTGTATAAATATTGAGGAATATCATGAAAACAGCGATCATAACCGGTGCCGCTAGAGGCATTGGGCTTGCTACAACTGATATATTATGCGCCCAAGGCTGGCAGGTGATGATGGTTGACCGGGACGAAGAGGAGCTTGTCTTGCAAGCCGCACAGCGCAGTAACGTGACCACCGCCTCCTATGATATATCAGATCCCAAACAAGTTGAGGCCATGGTTGCACAGGCCTTGGCAACCCATGGTCAAATTGATGCCTTGGTTAACAATGCCGGGGTTGCAGACTTTGGAACCATAGAAGACACAACCTTTGCGCGCTGGCGGAGAGTCATGGAAACTAACCTTGATGGAGTATTTTTATGCACGCAGGCGGCAATGCCTGCCTTGAAGAAAAGCCAAGGTGCAGTAGTCAATATTGCATCTATATCTGGGCTTCGGGCTTCTACCCTGCGTGTTGCCTATGGCACATCAAAAGCCGCGGTGATCCACCTAACCCAACAACAAGCAGCAGAGCTTGGCGAGTTTGGTGTGCGCGTAAATTCCGTCGCGCCAGGTCCAGTCCGCACAAAGCTTGCCATTGCAGTCCACACCCAAGACATCATAGACGCCTATCATGATGCCATTCCTCTAAATAGATATGGCAGAGAGGCCGAGATAGGACAGGTAATTGCGTTTTTATGCTCAGAGCAAGCCAGCTTCGTCACCGGCCAAAACATCTCAGTGGATGGTGGATTTGAAAGCACCGGAATCGGCCTACCGTCACTACGCGGTGATCCCCAATAGGGCAGGCAGATCCGCCATATCCTTAAACAACGCATCCGTGATTCCGGCGAATTTCACCGCAGCGGTCTCATGTGTAAATCCTATTACCGCCATGCCAGCGGCGATACCTGCTCGAGCGCCTGCCGCACTATCTTCTATCACCACACAGTCACGCGGTGCTATCCCAGCCTTGGCGGCAGCCAAAAGATACACATCTGGAGCAGGCTTCGGGTTAGTTACATCTTCACGCGAGAATACCCGCCCAGCAAAACGCTCTGCCAATAGGCATCGCCCAAGGGTGATTTCCATTTTTTTATGTGAACCATTTGAGCCGATCGCATAGGGAGTTCCATGATGATCCAGAACGTCTAATACTGCCTCAATTCCCGGGATCGACTTCACGCTTTGTCCCAAGACAGTGAACATTTTTGCGTAAAACTGATTGGCCCAATCATCAGGAATATCTGCACCTAAGGCTTTGGCTTGCTCCCCCACCCCGGCTATGGTGCCGCCAAGGGCCAAATCTATCATTTCGGAAAGTGACAGTTCCAAACCACGAGATACCAGATCATCACACATCAACTGCAGCGTAAGGGGTTCACTATCCACCACCACGCCATCACAGTCAAAAATCACAAGCTTCGGTAGGGATGTCAGATTAGGCATAATCGCTCCTAGATTTCGCTTCATTTCAACCCTGCACCACAAACTACAAAAGCTGCAAATAATATCTCATGCAGAGTGATCTCCACGCGATTACTGAGCCCAGGCTCTAATGCACCACTGCATTTTGTGGTGGTAGGAGATTGGAGCTGCTCACGCGGTCGCCAACAATCAAACCCTCTGTCCCTGCCGAGATTGATACAGTATCTCCTTCGTCAATCTCTCCTGCCAAAAGCATCTCCGCCAATTGGTTTTGCAAGGCCGATTGAATAACGCGCTTCAAAGGCCGCGCCCCGAATACCGGATCATAACCCTCATCAGCCAGCCACGTTTTGGCAGGCTGATCCAGCACCAAGGTGATATCACGCAACGCCAAACGACGAGCCAAACGCGCCAACTGGATATCCACGACCCCATCCATGTCTTTGCGGCCCAGCCTATCAAAGATGATCGTCTCATCCAAGCGATTGAGAAATTCTGGACGAAAATGCGTCCGCACTGCCTCCATCACACCCCGGCGCGCATCCGAGACATCAGCCCCATCTGGCAATTGGCTCAAAACTTGCGCACCAAGGTTGCTCGTTAGAACTATCAGGGTCTGCTTGAAATCAACCTTGCGACCATGACCATCGGTCAGCACCCCATCATCCAACACTTGAAGCAAGATATTGAATACATCCGGATGCCCTTTCTCAACTTCATCAAACAGCACCACCTGGTAGGGCCTGCGCCGCACAGCCTCGGTGAGAACACCGCCCTCTTCATAGCCAACATAGCCTGGAGGCGCACCAATCAACCGCGACACGCTGTGTTTTTCCATAAACTCCGACATATCAATCCGCACCATGGCGTTGTCATCATCAAATAGAAAATTCGCCACTGCTTTGGTTAACTCAGTTTTCCCAACACCCGTTGGCCCTAAAAATAGAAAGCTGCCCAGCGGTCTGCATTCATCATTCAAACCCGCCCGCGCACGGCGCACCGCGTTTGACACCGCCCGCACCGCCGCATGCTGAGCGATGACCCTTGTATGCAACTCAACTTCCATACGGAGCAGCTTGTCCCGCTCACCTTCCAGCATCCGTGAGGTTGGTATGCCGGTCCAGCGCTCCACCACGCCTGCTATTTGATCGGGCCGCACGGCTTCTTCCACCATACGACCGTCAGCGGTTTCAGCCTCGCTCAATTGCTTTTCAAGGCTAGGAATCACCCCATAAGACAGCTCGCCAGCCCTACTGAGATTACCTTCTCGTTTGGCAATATCCAAATCAGCACGGGCTCGATCCAATTGTTCTTTTAGATCACGTGCCGAGGATAATTTATCTCGCTCTGCCTGCCATTGAGCATTCAGCTCGCTGGAGCGTTCCTGAAGTTCTGCCAAAGCTTTCTCAAGCACCACCAAACGGGTTTTAGAGGCCGCATCATCCTCCACCTTCAAGGCTTCGACCTCAATTTGCTTTTGCAAAATATCGCGGTCGAGCACATCCAGCCCTTCAGGCTTACTGTCCACCTGCATACGCAAACGGCTTGCAGCCTCATCCATCAAGTCGATAGCCTTGTCTGGTAAAAACCGATCAGTGATGTAGCGGTTCGACAATGTGGCAGCTGCAACCAAAGCCGCGTCAGCAATCCGCACACCGTGATGCAACTCATATTTCTCTTTGATCCCTCGCAGGATAGAGACCGTGTCAGTAACGCTTGGCTCATCGACCTGCACCGGTTGAAACCGCCGCGCAAGCGCTGCGTCCTTCTCGACGTATTTGCGATACTCATCCAAAGTTGTGGCCCCAATGCAGTGCAATTCACCGCGCGCCAAAGCCGGTTTGATCAGGTTTGCCGCGTCCATTGCGCCATCACCTTTGCCAGCACCCACCAAAGTGTGCATCTCGTCGATGAACAGCAAGATTTCACCTGCGGCAACGGTCACCTCATTGAGTACAGCCTTGAGCCGCTCTTCAAATTCACCCCGATATTTAGCACCAGCAATCAACGCCCCCATATCAAGCGCCAGCAATCGTTTGTTGCGCAAGCTTTCAGGCACGTCACCATTGACAATTCTGAGCGCCATGCCTTCTGCAATCGCCGTTTTACCCACGCCGGATTCCCCTATCAAAACCGGGTTGTTCTTGGTGCGCCGCGACAGCACCTGCATGGTGCGCCTTATCTCTTCGTCACGACCAATGATGGGGTCAATCTTGCCCTCTCGTGCCCGCTCTGTGAGATCCTGCGCGTATTTCTTCAGCGCCTCATAGCTGTCTTCGGCACTTGCGCTGTCAGCGGTTTGCCCTTGGCGAATATCGTTTATCGCCTCATTGAGCTTTTGTGCCGCCACCGCCCCTGCATCCAAAGCATCCTTTGCCTTGGACTTCACCATGCTAAGCGCCATTAAAATACGTTCTACAGGGACAAAACTATCACCAGACTTCTGAGCCAACTTTTCCGCTTCGGCCAAAACCTTACCGGTAGTACTGTCTAAATAGACCTGCGCATCACCAGTAACTTTTGCAATCTTGGACAGGCTGACGTCCAAATGCTCCACCACCCGCGCAGGTACGCCACCCGCGCGTGCAATCAAATTGCTCGCTAAACCTTCCTTGTCATCCAAAAGCGCTTTGAGCAGATGTTCCGCCCCCAAACGAGCATGGTCTTCTCTTTGTGCAATAGTTTGGGCCGCCTGAATGAAACCGCGCGACCGTTCAGTGAATTTCTCTAAATTCATGGTTTTACTCCCTAGACAAGCACCGCGTTTGGTATCTAGCCTACATTCAGTGAAGCTCCGATGCGGCCTCACTTACTACTTGGGGACGAACGGATGCCACGGCAAGGGTGCGTGGGGGGAACTTACCATGATTTCTCTCAGACAGTATTAAAATGCCAGATGTCGCTAGAAATCTTGTATTATTCACAAATTTTATGGCCCTCTCGGCATTTATCCATTTGGGAGTAGCTGTTAATTACAGCCTTTTGGCGATTTCTTCCAACATCACCTCAGTTGCACCGCCACCGATAGACTGGATACGAGCGTCACGTGACATGCGTTCAACGGGGGTTTCGCGCATATAACCCATGCCACCATGAAACTGCACACAGTCATACATGACCTTGTTCACCAGATCGCCACAATAGGCCTTGACCATGGAAACCTCTTTCACACAATCCATACCTTGTGCATCCATCCAAGCGGCATGATAGGTTAGCTGCCGCCCGGCCTCTACCTGTGCCGAGCGTTCGGCCAGCTTTTGACGGATCACTTGTTTATCCCACAGAACGCCACCAAAGGCGGGGCGGTTTTTAACGTAATCTAAAGTTAGCTCAATCGCCTTTTGGGCTTCGCCCATAGCCATCGCACCCATCACCGTACGCTCGTTCTGAAAGTTCTTCATGATAGCGTAAAAGCCTTTATTGACCTCGCCCAAAATATCATCTCCGGTAACGCGAACGTCCTCGAACACCAGTTCTGCGGTGTCAGAACACAGCCAGCCGGTTTTATTAAGTTTTTTACCTACTGAGAAGCCGAGCGTATCCTTTTCAACCGCGAAAATTGTCACTCCACGAGACCCTTTAGCCTCGAGATCCGTTTTAGCCGCTACAAATATTATATCTGCATGTACCCCATTTGTGATGAACATCTTGGTCCCATTGATGACCCAGCCATTGCCGTCGCGCACCGCCCGTGTACGCATGCCAGCCACGTCTGAACCGGCCCCAGCCTCAGTCACAGCAACGGCGCAGATTTTCTCACCGCTTGTGATAGCGGGCATCCACCGCTCCAATTGTTCGGAGGTGCCCACGTTTGCCAGATGCGGGCTGGCCATATCGGTATGCACGAGAACGTCCGCTGAAAAGCCACCAAAGGTGCAACGGCCTAGTTCCTCCGCCAATACCACGCTGGCCATCATGTCCAGATCAGCGCCACCATATTTTTCTGGGTAACGCATC
This sequence comes from Alphaproteobacteria bacterium UBA4588, assembly GCA_905182195.1. Lineage (GTDB taxonomy): Bacteria > Pseudomonadota > Alphaproteobacteria > Rhodobacterales > Rhodobacteraceae > Planktomarina. The sequence goes on along the minus strand of CAJJAW010000002.1, from coordinate 455,484 downwards.
CCCAGAATGCCGAGGGTACCCATTTTGGCGAATACCTCACGTGGCACTTTACCTACCTCTTCCCAGGCGTCGCCATTGGGCACGATCTCAGTTTCGATAAAACGACGAATCTGGTCACGAAGCATCTTCAGCTCTTCAGAAAAGTATAGCGATTTGCTCATGTTTAATCCTCAAATTCATTGGGTTTGATTTCTATTAGAACTGCGCCCGAACCGACGCTTTCTCCGGCGATAAAATTAATCTGGTTAACGACACCATCACAAGGCGCTGTCAGGGTCTGTAAAAGCTTCATCGCCTCAATCACAGCTACAGGATCACCGGCATTCACCCTATCATCAATATTGCTCAGCACTTCTATGACTAAACCAGGCATCGGGGCCAACACCTGATTTCCTGATATACCACCGGCTTCGTTAGCCTCTTGTAAAACTCCATCGCTAGCCATTACATCAAGAACAATCTGACCACTTTTCCCATGCAAAGTGACAGTGCTTCCGTCGATACGTATCCTGATACTATGACGGAGCCCATCGATCTCATAAGAAAGGGTGCCCCCAGTCAGGGATGCATTGTTCACCTCAAAAGTTACCGCTTCCGGCAGAGTAATGGTGTAGGTTCCAGCACGCCCTTCGATGCGTGCTTCGCTGTCACCGAGACGATAGATCGCTGCACCGCGACGCCCGGATGGTTCGGTTATGCGCCACGCGCCAAGTGCCATCCACGGGTTGGGGCCCGGTGAGCCTAACTGAGCAAGGAAGCGGCTAAGCACTGCTTCGACCAGCTGCTGAGGCACAGTGATTGGTGCGTTCCAGCCCTCGGAATAAGTGATCTCCAGCGCAGCGGTATTGTGAGTGCCCGTTACAAATTCCGGCATCTCAAGAAGATCCCGCAAAAACGCAATATTGCTGCCCAGACCAGCGATGTAAAACTTTTCTAGCCCACGGTCCAGTAGCCGTATGGCCGCCGACCTATCAGGCGCGAACGAGATCATCTTAGCCAGCATCGAATCATAATAATGGCTAACAATGCTCCCCACACGCACACCGCTATCAATCCGTAATCCAGGCATATCTGGTTCGATGTAACCAGTAATCAGACCAACTTCGGGGCGGTAGCCATTGGCTGGATCTTCGGCGGCGATCCGGGCCTCGATCGAACAGCCAGTGCAGGTAATGTCGCCTTGGGAAAACGGCAAAGTCTCGCCACCCGCAATACGCAATTGCCATTGGGCAATATCAATGCCAGTCACTGCCTCAGTCACCGGATGCTCCACCTGAAGCCGAGTATTCATCTCCAGAAAATAATAAGCACCAGTTGCTGCGTCAAAAAGATATTCGACGGTGCCAACGCTGTCATAGCCAATACCCGCCGTCAGGCGCACAGCACTTTCTAAGAGGTTGGCGCGAATCTCCGGTGCCAAGTTAGGCGCCGGGGCCTCTTCGATCACCTTCTGGTGGTTGCGCTGCAAGGAACAATCCCGCTCAAACAAATGTCGCACATTGCCCATACGGTCTGCTAAAATTTGGACCTCGATATGGCGGGCAGTGCTAACATAGCGTTCCAGCAGCACCCGCACGTCACCAAATGCGGCCTTGGCTTCGGCGCGTGCCGATGTCAATTCAACCACAAAATCAGCAAGATCATGAACCTGTCGCATCCCACGCCCACCACCACCCGCGCTAGCTTTTATTAGCAGCGGCGTGCCAATTTTCTGCGCCTCGGCCAGCAACAAATCATCCGATTGGTTGCCGCCATAATAGCCCGGCACAACCGGCACATTGGCGGCAACTGCCGCAGCTTTGGCAGCAATTTTTGAACCCATTAACCGTATATTTTTTGGTGACGGCCCGACAAAGACCAACCCCTCATCGGCACAAGCCTGTGCAAATTCAGCATTTTCGGCCAAAAAACCATAACCAGGGTGAATGGCCTCTGCCCCTGCCTTCTTCGCCGCAGCGATAATCTTAGCGCTATTGAGATAGCTGTGCGCCGCCTCAGGCGCACCTATATGCACTGCGCAATCGGCGGCAACAACGTGAGGCGCGGTGCGGTCAACATCAGAATACACCGCAACAGTACGTAGCCCCAATCCCTTGCAGGCAGATATTAGTCGGCACGCAATCTCGCCACGGTTGGCTATCAAAACGCTGGCAAAACTCATTTTCTATTCCGCCATGGGGGCAACGTTTTACCAAGAAACGCGATAATGCCTGCGGCGCCCTCTTCAGTCTCCCACGCGTCGGCCAATCTATCACCCGTATAAAGCAGGTTATCATCATGGCCGTGAGTCGAGACAAATGAAATGAGCTCTTTAGTCATGGCAACCGCACCAGGAGCGGCCTCCAGGTGATCTAAGACTATCTTTTCAACCCGAGCATCCAAATCAGCAGCAGCTACAGCTTCAGTCAAAAGACCAATTTGTACAGCACGGTCAGCATCAAACAACGCACCGGACAACATCACCGCACGGGCGTTGAGCTCGCCTATACGCTTAACCACATAGGGCGAGATATTGGCAGGAATTAGGCCAAGGCGCACTTCGGTCAGACCATACTGCGCGCCAATTACCCCAACCGAATAATCGCAAACTGAAATCATCCCGATACCGCCACCGTAGGCGGAGCCCTCGATCCGACCGATCAAAGGTTTGGGTAAGCGATCAAGGTCCGCAAACATTTGGGCTAGTTCACGACTACCATTGCGTCTAGTGCTTCGGTTGGCGTCAGCCATTGATTTAAACCAGTTAACATCACCGCCTGCACAGAACGAACTACATTCCGCGTTGGTAAGTACAACAACGCGCACATCGTCATCAGCACCTAACACTGCAGCCGCTTGGCGCAGGTCAGCAATCATCGCACCATCCAAAGCATTGTGTTTTTCGGGGCGGTTCAGGGTGAGGGTCGCAACGCCACGGCCATCGGTCGATATGATAACGGTCTCAAGGTTCAAATTAGTCATTAAGTATTTTCCTTCAATCACATGCGGAACACAGGGGCGTAATAGTTAGTTTTAGCGGGCGTAGTAGCGATCAGCCATAGGCATAAGCCCAGGACATCACGGGTTTGTCTTGGCTCGATAATGCCATCATCCCACATCCGCGAGGTAGCATAATAAGGGTCAGACTGTTCGCCATACTGAGCGCGCACCCGGGCCTCGATTTTATCCAAATCGTCCTGGGTCGGCGGAGCTGCCTTAAGATTAGTACGACGTAATTCCAGCATTACGTTGCTCGCTATGTCTGCAGACATGGTGGCCAACACCGCACTGGGCCATGCAAACATAAAGTTAGGCCAAAAGCCGCGCCCACACATACCGTAATTACCGGCCCCGTAAGAGCCGCCAACAATCACCGAAAGCTTGGGCACTCTTGCCACCGCTTGAGCATAGACCATCTTGGCACTGTTCTTGGCGATTCCACCCCGTTCAGCTTCGGTGCCAACCATAAAGCCTGGAACATTATGCAAGAACAGCAGCGGGATATTGCGCTGGTCGCACATCGAGATAAAATTTGCGCCTTTTAGCGAAGATTCAGACAAGAGCGCCCCATTATTGCCAAGTACGCCGATAGGCAGACCATGAATATGCGCAGTGCCACAGACAAGGGTTTCGCCCCATTCAGGCTTGAATTCACTGAACACGCTGTCATCCACCATTCGGCCAATGATTTCGCGCACGTCATAAGGCATCTTAGTATCCACGTTGACGATGCCATCCATTTCGCCTGGGTCAAGACGCGGTGGCAAAACCTGCGCCGGTGTGATTTCGCATCGTTTCAGGTTGGCATGGCCTAATAGCTTGCGCGCCAGCGCCAGCGCCTGATCTTCGTCCTCTGCCAAATGGTCAGATACGCCCGAAACGCGAGTATGCATCGCTGCGCCGCCAAGGGTTTCACCGTCTACTTCTTCATTGATAGCTATTTTGACAATCGACGGGCCTCCAAGATGAATGCGGGCGATGCCTTCTACCATAATCACTTGATCCGATAGCGCTGGAATATAGGCACCGCCTGCAGTGCAACCGCCAAACACAACCGAGATTTGCGGTAGGCCCGAAGCCGACATACGGCATTGCCGGTGAAATGTATTGCCGAAATGATCACGATCAGGGAACACCCTATCCTGTTCAGGTAAATACGCGCCTCCACAATCCACCAAATAAATACAGGGCAAGCGGTTATCTTCAGCGATTTCTTGCGCGCGCAGATGCTTTTTTACGGTTTCGTGGAAAAAACTGCCCCCCTTGACGGTTGCGTCGTTGGCGATGAAAACGACCGGCTTGCCTTCGACGATGCCAATGCCGGTGCAGATACCTCCCGCTGGAACCTCATTGTCATATTGCCCCCACGCCGCTAGCGGCGACAGCTCCAGAAACGCAGTGCCAGGGTCGATCATGCGCTCAATTCGGTCGCGGACCAAATGCTTGCCACGTTCGTGATGCCGGTTGCGCAGTCGCTCGGGGCCACCAGCGGTAGTATGGGCAATCCGGTCGCGAAGGACTTTCAGCATTTCCCGCGTATGCCCCTGATTCTTTTTGAACGTAAGGGATCGGGGGTCTATCCTGGACACGATACGGCTCATGAGGAATCTCCAGTCTGGTTTAAAATTCCGTATAAAAAGGCATCAGCATAATCATCGGCCAATTCCTCAGCACTGCCTTTGGCTGGATCGAACCATTCAAGTGTCGCATTCAGGGCCCCAATCAACATCAGACGAAAACGGCCAATATTGACGTCGCTACGAATGGCGCCATCAGCCTGCAATTTCGACAGCAGCACATCAAGGTATTTTTCATAACCTCTACGGGCAGACAGGTTAGCATCCCGCACAGCCAGGGGAACTTGGCCAAATATTCGTACGTTGGCGGAGGTATAATCACCATGTTCCAACAAGGTGCGCAGGTGGCCACGCAAGGCTGCACGAACAATCACATCAGCCGACTCCCAGGCGGGCACCGCATCAACCGCTGCAACCACCTCGGCGTGAACCGCAAGAATACCCGCATTCAGAATTTCGGTAACTATCTCGTCTTTTGAGGCAAAGTGATAATAGATACTGCCAGCCTTAATACCAGCAGCTTGCGCGATCGAACGCAGCGATACCGCACCATATCCACGTTGACGAAACAGCGATGCTGCAGCGTCCAGGATGCCTTCGCGCCCAACCTCGGATTTTATTGTATTTGTCAAAGCGGCTGACATCAGCGTTCCATTGATAGTACCCTACCTAACATTTGTTAGGTTTAACGATTTACTGTGTCAATCATGATTATCTACTCACTTACAATTCCGATGGCTATGATATGGACACCGGCGGTGAACAAACACACAAACTGGGCCCTCGCCTTTTACATTAATCTCATAAGTCACGGCCTTGCAAAAGTGCAAGGCGCAGCGACAAAGACGCACTTATAGCAGTAGCCGATGGTGCGGATGCGCTTCCATTAGCAGATGTATTCTTCAGAATAATGACTAGCCTTTAGAACAGGAACGCTACAATCGACCATTGTGGAATATGTTGAAACGGGCATGGACAGACCACAACTCAGCGGCTAACCCAAACTGAAAGCGATTTTGGAGGTAACCATGGCAGATGACAGATTAATTGTTGCGATGGATGTACCTAATGCCATTGATGGCCTTAAAATGGCTGAACAACTGGGCGATGCCGTTAGCTTTTACAAAATCGGTCTTGGCATGTTGACCGGCGGCGGGCTGGCCTTGGCAAATGAGTTAAAAGCCGAATTTGGCAAGCGAATCTTTCTAGATATGAAGCTTTTTGATATCGGTGCGACCGTGGAACATGCCGTGCGCGGCTTGGCACAGTTTGATCTCGATTTCCTAACGGTTCACGGAGATCCACATGTTGTCCACGCAGCCAAAGAGGGCTCCGCAGGCAAAGAACTTAAGATCTTGGCTGTGACCATCCTGACATCTCTAGACCGCACAGACCTTGATGGCGCATTGATAAAGTCAGGCTTAATTGCGGATTTGGTGGTTGAGCGCGCAGGTAAAGCCTTTGACGCAGGCGCCGATGGTGTCATCGCCAGCCCGCAAGAGGCCGCTTTGATCCGTGCCTTGCCAGAAGCAAAGGGAAAGCTAATCGTCACTCCTGGAGTGCGTCCAGCAGGTGCGGCTTTAGGCGATCAAAAACGCGTGGCGACCCCAGCTCAGGCAGTTGCCAATGGTGCTGATCATGTGGTTGTGGGCCGTCCAATCTGGAAATCACCATCGCCGCGAGCCGCAGCACTAGCCATTCTGGCAGAGTTAAGCAGTCCACAAGTCATAAATTCTGACGCTTAGTGCTAATCGTTTATGTCGCTGTCAAAGGTTTTGACTTGCCCTTTAGGTAACTCAAAAACTTTACGCAGAATCAAAGTTGCAATAAGTGAGGCTACGGCAAAAACTACCAGAGTGGCGGCCACCGAGCCGCCCAAAACTTCGGCGCCACCCAACAGCATAAACAACGACACGGAGGCGGCACCGATGGCCATACCTAAGAATACAAATGCGGGCAAGATGATCTCAAAAAATGCAAAGGTCAGTGCAACAATGGCCCAGGCCCACCAAGTAAAATTTATCGCCACAAGCATCATTTTGAACCTCTAAACATCTTAAAAGCATCTCCAAAAGCATCCATGGCGTTTGAGGGAAGCACAATGGTTTGCTTGCCTTCGCCACCGCCCAAGGCCGTAAGAGCTTCAACCTGTTTTAGCGCTACCTGATATTGTGCCGCTTCAAGCCCATTTTTAGAAATGACTTCAGCAACAACAGCCGTGGCATAAGCCTCAGCGTCAGCCAGTATCCGGCGAGCTTTAGCAGCCTGTTCAGCGGCATAAAGTTCGGCGTCAGCGTTCAACTCAACAGCCCGCTTGTTACCCTCAGCATCAGTTACCTGTGCCCGGCGTGCACGTTCAGCATTCAATTGCTGCAACATCGCATCACGAGTTGCTTGGTCAAGGTTAACATCCAACAGCTCTGCCCTGGTAACTTCGACCCCCCAGTCACCAACAGCTACTTCAATGGCAGTTTTAATAGCCACAATCAGCTGTGAACGATTAGACTGGACCTCGTCCAATTCCATCTTTCCAATCGACGCGCGGACGATACCGGCCACGGTTGTTGAGATCGCTCCATCTACATCGCGAATGCGGTACACTGTTTTCGCGGGTTCAGTGATGCGATAGAATACAGATGTATCTACCTTCACCAAAACGTTGTCACTGGTAATGGCGTCTTGGCTATTAGTTGGCAATTGGCGTTCCAACACCGAAACCTCGTGGCGCACACGGTCAAGAAATGGAACAATGAAATTGAACCCTGGTCCAAGCACAGATTTAAGCCGCCCAAAGCGTTCTACAACATATTTTTCAGATTGTGGGACAATGCGAACCCCTTTAAAAAGGATAACAAAGATGATGATCGCCAAAGCGATATAAAATCCATTCTGCCCTACTTGATTAATTACACCTTCAAAATTCATATCGAATCTCCCCTTGTTGGTTTATATATAGGGGTAATTTGGTAGAAATGAAGATTACAAATGTATTTGGGTAATTGTCTTGCCCGTGGACGCCTCTTCTGTTCCACGGTATCATTAATACATGCCCGCACTATGCCGAGATTGTCTCACCACCTTTGAAACTGCTCCTAAGCGGTGTTCTCAGTGTGGACGGCCACGCATAACCGTGCATCCCGAGCTCTTCACACTTTCTATTGCCCATATGGATTGCGATGCATTTTATGCTTCAGTCGAGAAGCGCGATAATCCTGAACTAGCGAGTAAACCTGTAATAATTGGTGGCGGGCAACGTGGAGTGGTAAGTACCGCCTGTTACGTAGCCCGCGTGCGAGGTGTGAAATCAGCCATGCCCATGTTTCAGGCCCTCAAGCTTTGTCCTGAGGCTATCGTGGTGCGGCCACGGATGGAAGAATATGTAAAAGCTAGTAAAGCCATCCGGGCAATGATGCAGGACCTAACCCCAGCCATTGAGCCACTATCACTCGATGAAGCTTTTATGGATATGACTGGGACCAACAAACTGCATGGCGCACCGCCGGCTGTGATGTTAGCAAAATTGATCAAACGCATGAAAGGCGAACTTGGGCTGACTGGCTCTATTGGTTTGTCACATAATAAATTTCTTGCCAAAGTAGCTAGCGATCTCGACAAACCTCGCGGATTTTCAGTGATTGGCAAAGCAGAAACAAACAGCTTTCTACTCGACAAACCTATCGGACTCATTTGGGGTGTTGGCGCAGTGGCAAAAGAATCCCTTGGTAAAGCAGGAATTCAGACCTTTTCCGATCTGTTGCGGTGGGACCGGCAAGACCTTAACCAGCGCTTTGGCTCTTTGGGAGATAGGCTCTGGCATCTGGCACGTGGGCATGATCTTCGGCGTGTCACACCAGATTCACCCGTCAAAAGCATTTCCAATGAGACCACTTTTTTCAAAGATACATCAGATTTTGACATCTTGGATGGTCATATTTGGCGCTTGGCAGAGAAAGTAAGCGATCGGGCCAAAGCGCGAGACTTGGCCGGGCGGGTAGTCACGTTAAAACTGAAGCGCAAGGACCATAAATCTCTGTCACGGCGGGTCACTTTGCGTGACCCTACCCAAATCGCAGACCGCATTTATCGAACCGCACGTGATTTGTTTGGCCAGGTCGGACCACAAGGCCCCTATCGATTAATCGGCGTTGGTCTGTCAGATTTGGTTGGTGATGCAGACAGCGACCTCACCAGTGATCTACTGGATCCCAACGCCGCTAAGCGTACCAAGGCCGAGCGTGCCACTGATGCCATACGTGCCAAGTTTGGTAGTGATGCTATAGTGAAGGGGCGATCTTTACGGTAGATCACTCGGCCGCAATCCGGTCCTTCCCTTTCTCTACCTCTACAATTTTTTCGATCACCACACGCAAGCGGGTTTGGAAGTCTGCAAAGCTCGCTAGAGGTTCAATTGATGCCTCATCCAAATAAAGACTACGGTCAATCTCTATTTGAATAACATGCTGCCCACGCTTGGGCTTACCATAATGCTGGCTGATATAAGCCCCAGCAAAGGGCATGTTGCGAGACACCCGAAAACCCACATCAGCGAAAGCCGCATGCACACACTCGACAAATTTTGGATCAGATGCGGCACCAAACCGATCTCCCACTACAATCTCAGGTGAAGTTTTGCTGCGTAATCCAGGGTTTGCAGCCTCATGCGGCATAGAATGGCAATCGATCAACACAACGTGACCAAACTTAGCGCGCGTTACATCCAGCAATGCCTGCAAGCGCTGGTGATAGGGGTGCCAGACATCCTGCAATCGCGCTTGAGCCTCTTTCATAGAAATCTTACCATGATAAATTGGCCGGCCAGCCGCCACAACACGCGGCACAACACCCAGTCCTGATGTCACCCGTGCACTCGACCCAGTGGATCGCATGTCTTCAATCAGCGCAGGGTCAAGTTCTTCACAAGAACGGTTCAAATCTACAAATGCGCGTGGAACTAACGCGGCCAGCAGCGGTGCACCCAAAGCAGTTACAGGCAGAAACAACTGATCAACAAAGGCATCTTCTGATGCACGGATCGCATGGGCATCAAGTATAATGCGATCTACGAAGTCCTGCGAGTAATTGCGTCCCGAATGTGGCGTAGCAAACACGATGCTGCTGGTGAGCTGTGCAGGCTCATAAAGGATAAAAGGATCGACTCTCATTTGCTTAATATAGCATGAGACCCAAATTGGGGAAGCATTTCATACTTAAAGTAGAAAAATTATGGGAAGCTACTCTATTTCTGTGCTGATCTGCGATTACAGCTTGAAGACTCGGCATCCGCTGCATATACGGCCGCTACCGGCGCTGATTTCTGCGTCCTCTTTATGTGGGGCGCTCGGTTTGTTTCGGTTCAACGGGCGCGTAGCTCAGCGGTAGAGCACTTCGTTGACATCGAAGGGGTCACTGGTTCGATCCCAGTCGTGCCCACCATGTAATTTAGCTAGGGCTACTCCGCGGCCCGGTTTTGAAGGAGAAGGCCATGAAGGTCAAAAACTCGCTTCGCTCGCTTAAGAGCCGCCACCGCGATTGTCGTGTGGTACGCCGCAAAGGCCGTGTGTATGTTATCAATAAAACACAGCCCCGTTTTAAGGCGCGTCAGGGTTAATCTTTGATGCAAGGTTTTAAAAATGCCGTCCCTTTGGGGCGGCTTTTTTTGTCTTAGTTTTTGAACATAGCAGAAGGCGCGCTCTATTAAATGGCGTAACCTGAAATAGGCTCACAATAATTATTAGTCATAGCTGCGTTGATCTTCTATTATAACACCGTCCTTGGGCAGCGCGCCTATGCCCACCACCTCAATCTGCGCCTTTAATTTCAACACCTCAAAAATTGAGGCCGCATAGACATCAGTATGGCCAACGTCACCTTCAATTTTCATGGTCATAATATCTATTTCAGCTGCTCGGCTAGCAATCACACGAGCGCGCGCCACTTCAGGGTGTTTGGCAACAAACGCCGCCACCTGTTCCGGCCTAATGAACATCCCTTTGATTTTGGTCGTTTGATCGGCCCTGCCCATCCAGCCTTTGATCCGCAGATTAGTGCGCCCACAGGGACTGTGACCATGCATAAACGCCGAAAGATCACCAGTAGCAAACCGCACCAAAGGGTAATCTGGGTTGAGTGTAGTAACCAGAACTTCGCCCACCTCACCAAATGGTACTGGATTCCCCGTTCCTGGTGTCACGATCTCTACAACTACCCCCTCATCAAGAATCAGGCCCTCCATCGCGGCGCTTTCATAGGCCACATTGCCAAGATCAGCAGTCGCATAGCATTGCCGGCACGCGATTCCACGATCCAAGTACCACTCCCGCAGAGACGGGAACAACGCACCTCCTCCTACAGCGGCTTTGCTAATAGCCAAAGGTAGCCCCATCTCATCCGCTTTTTCGAGAATGATTTTAAGATAATCTGGCGTGCCGGCATAACCCGTCACACCAACATCATGGGCTGCCTGAGCTTGCAGTTCAGTTTGCCCAGTACCAGCCGGTAAAACGGCAGCACCCACTGCGCGCGCACCATTCTCAAACATCGTACCCGCTGGGGTTAGGTGATAAGAAAAGCAATTTTGTACAATATCACCAACGCCTATCCCAGTGGCATGCAAGAACCTGGCAAACCGCCACCAATCATGAGTGGTTCGGCCCGGTTCATACAATGGACCCGGCGATTGAAACGCATATTCAAAATCTGCTCCAGAAAAACCACCAAAAGGAGGCCGTTGTTTTTGCGCTGCACCAAGTTCGGATTTTCGCAGTACCGGCAATCGCGCAATATCAGCAGCAGATATTATGTTTGTGAGATCAAAATCCGATAAACCAGCATTGCCTGGCAGGGTTTGCGCATGGGCCAACAGCGCGGGCAAGCATTCCACAAGGGAGGCTGCACGTGCATCAGCGGAACGGGTTTCCAAATCATCGTAAAAGGTCATTCCACCATTCCTTAATAACTATCCTCGAAATTTTAGATTAGCTCAGCCATCTTTTTCGACGGCGGTAACTGCGGGTGTCACGAAATGACTTACGCCCCTCGTCAGACATCCCAAGGTAAAATTCCTTCACATCCGGGTTTTCACGGAGCTCTGCCGCAGGACCATCCATAACCACACGGCCAGACTCCAAAATGTAGCCATAATGCGCAAAGCGCAGGGCAACATTGGTATTTTGCTCAGCCAGCAGGAAGGACACACCCTCTTTTTCATTCAAATCTTTCACAATACCAAAAATTTCTTCTACTAACTGCGGCGCCAATCCCATTGACGGCTCATCCAGTAAAATTGTTTCAGGGCGCGACATCAAGGACCGCCCAATGGCACACATTTGCTGCTCACCACCGGAAGTGTAGCCAGCTTGGCTTTTGCGACGTTCACGCAGCCGCGGAAAATATGCGTATACTTTTTCCAAATCCGCTGCCACCGCAGTCGCGCCATCGCGTCGGGTATAGCTTCCAGTCAGCAAATTCTCTTCGATCGTCAAATGCTCAAAACAATGCCGACCTTCCATGACTTGAATAACACCGCGCTTCACAAGATCGGACGGGTTCAAACCAGAAACAGATTGGCCACGATATTCAATCGATCCTTTGGTGACCTCACCCCGTTCAGAGTGCAACAATTGAGAGATGGCTTTGAGTGTTGTTGTCTTACCAGCGCCGTTGCCGCCCAACAGAGCAGTAATACCGCCTTTGGGCACGCTTAAAGACACACCTTTCAGTACCAAGATAACGTGATTGTAAATCACTTCAATATTATTGACTTCTAAAAGAGTTTCATTCTCTGGAGTGGCATCAAGCATGGCTATAATCCTATATGGGATGCTCTGGCCCAATTTGGGCCAGAGCGCTGTTTAAAAGTCTTAGTTACAGCGAGTTTCCATACTATTTTCTGCAGCATAGGCTGCAGAGTCAGCATCGATTAGTGGCTGGATAACTGACATATCAGACCCGGCAAAATCGCTAATCAAAGACCATTTTTTGTTGGTCGCGTCCCATTGTGCCACAGCACCAGTACCTGGGCCACCATGGTTTTCACACGACACTTTGAATGATGGGCCAAAGTTTGGCATGCCCAAGTCAGCCATAACTGCTTCAGTTATTTCCAAGGCTTCCATTCCATCACGCATCATTGCAGGTGTAATATCTGCAACACCATGTATTTTTTGAGCAGTTTTCACTGCCTCAGCAGCTAACATCGCAGCATAGAAACCCCGATTGTAAATAGCAGTACCAATTTGGTCACCTGCACCCGCAGCCTTACCAGCATCAAGGACGTATTTTGTTAGATCATCAAATACTGGGAAGTCACTACCTACATTGTGGAACGTTATAGCTTTGTAGCCATCGGCTCCATCTCCGGCCGGTAGCACGGCATTTTCAGAGCCCGACCACCATACACCAATAAAGTTTTCCATTGGAAATTTTATATTTGCGGCTTCCTGAATTGCAACTGCGTTCATCACACCCCATCCCCACATGGTGACATAATCAGGACGTTCACGGCGGATTTGTAGCCATTGGGATTTCTGCTCCTGGCCTGGGTGGTCAACTGCAAGTAAGGTTAATTCAAAACCGTGTTTACTTGCAAGCTCTTCGAAAGTCCGGATTGGCTCTTTGCCATAGCCAGAGTTGTGGTAGACCAAGGTAAGTTTTTTGCCCTTAATATCACCACCATTGATGTCCAAAAGGTGGTTCACAACCAGTGAGGCACCATTCCAATAGTTGGCAGGGTAGTTAAACACGTTAGAAAACACCTTGCCATTGGCTGCTGACGTCCGGCCATATCCCATAGTGTGCATAGGAATGCCATCGGCCGTTACTTTTGGAATCAGCTGATACGTAATGCCCGTTGAAAGCGGTTGATACACTAGGGAACCTTCACCCTTAGTCGCCTCATAGCACTCAACGCCTTTTTCGGTGTTATAACCGGTTTCGCATTCCAAAATGCGAGTCATAACGCCACCAATGCCGCCATCACGTTCATTCAAGAGCGTCATATAGTCTGCGTAGCCATCCGCAAATGGAATGCCACCCGCAGCATAAGCGCCAGTGCGATAAGATAGTGATGGGAACACGAGATCAGCCATCACTGGAGCTGCTGCCATGACGGCGGCCACTGTTACTGTTGCTAGTCTTTTCATCGGATTAATCCTCCCTTGGTTGTCCGAATATGCCGGTTTTACCGGTTCGTATAGCTAACCGCTCCCTAGTGTGGGAAAGGCCAGAGTCGTAATTTTTCTTTAGCAATGCGCCAAAGCTGTGCCAAACCGTGCGGCTCTGCGATCAAAAATACAATGATTAAAGCCCCCACAATGATAAATTCGAGGTGTGCGGCCAGCGCCGTGTCCCAGCCAAGGCCACCGACTAAAATATTCTTGAGCAGTACGGGCAGCAAAACCATAAAAGCTGCTCCGGCAAAGCTGCCGAATATTGACCCTAAGCCACCAATGATAATCATGAATAGCACCAAGAATGATTTTTGAATACCGAATGCCTCTCCAACCTCTACCGCGCCCAGATAGACACTAAAGAACAGAGCGCCTGAAATACCAATGAAGAAGCCAGAAATTGCAAAAGCTGAAAGCTTCGCAGAAAGTGGATTAACGCCAATGATCTCAGCAGCAATATCCATATCGCGAATAGCGACCATTTACGTCCCAAGGATCCGCGGGTCAAGTTGCGTGCAATGATGCCCGCAAAGGTCAAAAATACAAGGCAAATCATATACTGAGCCCAAGCTTCTGTATTTGGACCCGTCACCAGATGGCCAAACACTGTGCGGTCGGGCGCATTAATCTGACCAGACGCAGAATAATTGTAAAACCACGCAACCCGGTTAAATAGCCACACCAAGAAAAACTGAGCAGCCAGCGTGGCTACCGCAAGGTAAAAGCCTTTAATCCGCAGGCTAGGTAAGCCAAACAAGGTCACTACCGCCGCCGTTATGCCCCCCGAAATCAAGATGTGAAACATTATGCTCACATCAGGGAAGGTCGTCATCAACTTATAGCAGGCATAGGCGCCCACAGCCATGAAGCCGCCAGTGCCCAGCGACACCTGACCACAATACCCCACGAGGATATTGAGCCCAATCGCCGCAATTGCGTAAATTAAGAATGGCACTAAAATCGCATTTGCCCAGTAATCATTAACGATGAAGGGGATGATCAGAAAGGCAACTACTAAAACTGCGTAGTAGCGGTAGCGATCAAACTTTATTGGAAATGTTTGACTGTCTGCCGGGTATGTTTCGCTAAAATCGCCAGATTCACGATAAAACATGCGCCATCCCTTTCAAGTTAAAGTCAGTGGTTATGGTTTTTGAGGCAAAGTAGCCAGAATAGACGCTGCGCCTTATGCCAATCGTATCAAACACGCTCAATGATTTTCTCCCCAAATAAGCCCTGAGGACGAAAAACCAAAAAGACGAGCGCCAACATATACGCAAACCAATTCTCTGTTGCGCCGCCTAAGAAGGGCGCACCAATCAGAAATTCAAATATTTTCTCACCAACACCCACGATCAACCCACCAACAATCGCGCCAGGAATAGATGTAAAGCCACCCAGCATAAGAACGGGCAAAGCCTTGAGGGCAATCAAGGAGAGCGAGAATTGCACACCAGATTTTGCGCCCCACATGATACCTGCCACCAAAGCCACGAAACCTGCTAGCGACCAAACTAAGACCCATATAAAACTAAGGGAAATTCCAACCGACAAAGCTGCCTGGTGATCATCGGCTACCGCCCGCATCGCTCTCCCCTGCTTAGTGTACTGGGCGAAGGCCACCAATATAATAACTAGTACAATGGCAACCACAGACGCTACTATTTCCAACTTATCGATGAAGAACCCATAAAAATTGGAACCACCAAGGAAGGAGGTCGCCTCTTCGATCCAAATGCTGCCACCCTGCGGGATGCCTATGTCTAACTTTTTAATTTCAGAATTCCACATTAGGTCACCGAAGCCTTCCATGAAATAGGCAAGCCCAATAGTCGCCATGAACAAAATAATTGGTTCCTGGCCAACCAAATGCCTAAATATGAAATGCTGAACACACCACGCCAGTCCAACCATCACGACCATTACTAGTAGAATTGATAGGAAGGCGGGGACGTGCCAACCGAAGTGGTGCACATCCGTACCAAAGATGGCATTAATCAAATGGGCGAAGGGGACCTGGCCATCCATGATCCCCACCAGCGTGAGTGCTCCAAACAGCGCCATCACACCCTGCGCGTAGTTAAAAATACCTGAGGCTTTAAAAATTAAAACAAACCCCAAAGCCACCAGCGCATAGAGCACCCCAGCCATCAGACCGTTGAGCATAACTTCAACACCGAATAAAAACTGATCTGGCAACATGATTTACGCCTCCACGCCGGTGTTTTGGATTAGCAACATTTGCTGCGGCTTCACTAAATATTTGAACTTAATCATGGGCTACCCCCAAGTAGGCGTCGATCACAGCTTTATTACTGCGCACATCCTTTGGGGTGCCATCACCAATCTTTTTGCCATAGTCCATCACAACCACCCGATCAGAGATATCCATAACCACGCTCATGTCGTGCTCAATCAAAGCAATTGTGGTACCAAATTCGTCATTTACGTCCAGAATAAACCGGCTCATATCCTCTTTTTCTTCGACATTCATCCCCGCCATTGGCTCATCCAAAAGCAACAGCTTTGGATCCGCAGCAAGCGCCCGCGCCAATTCAACCCGCTTTTTTAGCCCATAAGGCAAACGACTTACAGGTGTTTTGCGGATGTCTTGGATTTCGAGAAAATCAATCACACGCTCAACTACCTCACGATTTTCAGTCTCTTCCCTCTGCGCGTTTCCATACCAAAGGGCTTGGCTCAATATGCCCGCCTTCATATGGTTCAGACGGCCTGTCATCACATTGTCCAAAACACTCATGCCTTCAAACAAAGCAATATTTTGGAATGTTCGTGCAATGCCTTGGCGAGCAACTTCGAACGGCTTCATCGAGGGGCGAAGCTCGCCTTTGTACCAAACCTCGCCTTCTTGCGGATTGTAAAACCCAGAAATTACATTCAGCATT
Source organism: Alphaproteobacteria bacterium UBA4588 (assembly GCA_905182195.1). GTDB lineage: Bacteria > Pseudomonadota > Alphaproteobacteria > Rhodobacterales > Rhodobacteraceae > Planktomarina. The sequence goes on along the minus strand of CAJJAW010000002.1, from coordinate 438,855 downwards.
GAAGATTTTCCAGCACCATTCGGGCCTATAATTGCACGAATTTCACCTTCGCGAATATCAAAAGAGATATCCTGGATCGCGACCACTCCGCCAAACCGCAAGGTGATATTTTTCATTTCCATCATGACGCCACCGATGGTGCGGCCATCTACGGTTTCAAAGCTTTCGGGTTGGTCAAACATGGGCCAGACACTCCAGACAAATATTGATAAACACACCGGAAAAATAAAGGGTCATTCTGCAGCAATCCGCTGGGTCGCCACTGTGGCCGCATCCCGCATTTCCAGCGTCGCAGAAATGGAGCCCTTCCGACCGTCTTCATAGGTCACTTCAGTGGTGGTCGCAACGCGCTCTGAGCCATCATAGAGGCCCTCAATCAGATCAGAAAATTTTTCTTCCACAATCCTACGACGCACTTTGCGCGTACGGGTCAATTCCCCGTCATCCGCATCCAATTCTTTATGCAGGACGAGAAAACGATGCACTTGGCAGCCCGACAACATAGGATCTTCAGCTACGCTTAAATTTGTTTCTTCAACATGGCTCTTAATCATTTCCAGGACTGCTGAATGCTGCGACAGCTCCTGGTACCCACCATAAGCAATGTTGTTGCGTTCAGCCCAATTACCGACAGCATTGAGATCGATGTTGATAAATGCAGTGCAAAATTCGCGGTCATTACCAAAGACTACTGCCTCAAGGATGTTTGGGAAGAACTTCAGCTTATTTTCCACATATTTGGGCGCAAACATGCGCCCATCTTTAATTTTTCCTACATCTTTAGCGCGATCAATTATACGTAAATGACCGTTATTTTCTTCAAAAAATCCAGCATCACCCGTGGCCACCCAGCCGTCTTTATCTTTGGTCGAGGCCGTACTCTCTGGGTTATTAAAGTACTCCACAAACACACCAGGCGAACGATAATAAATTTCACCATTATCACCCACTCGGACCTCGACACCTGGTGCCGGCACACCTACAGTATCCGCAAGTACTTCTCCGTCGGGCTGCATAGTAATGTAAACAGTCGCCTCTGTTTGGCCGTAGAGCTGCTTGAGGTTTATCCCAAGCGAGCGATAAAAATCAAATAATTCCGGCCCAATGGCTTCACCCGCAGTATAGCCTATACGCACCCTACTTAAGCCAAGCGTGTTCTTGAGTGGTCCATAAATGAATTTATCACCCAACCAGTATTTAACGCGATCCATTGTGCTCACCGGGTGCCCATTCAACAATTCCGGGCCCACTTTTTTGGCGAGGGCCATCGACTTATGGAACATCCATTTCTTAAAACGCCCAGCATCTTCCATTCTAATCATCACATCAGTTAGCTGATTTTCAAATACCCGAGGCGGAGCAAAATAGTAAGTTGGCCCGATCTCACGCAGATCAGTCATCATGGTTTCAGGACTTTCTGGGCAATTCACACAAAACCCAGTCCACAACGCCTGCCCTACAGAGAAAATATAATCTCCCACCCACGCCATTGGAAGATAAGCCACTACTTCTTCATCAGAAACCAAGCCATCAAATTGAGCCGAGCTTTTTGATGTCTCAATCACATTGCGATTGGACAGTACGACACCCTTAGGTCGGCCAGTGGTGCCGGAAGTATAAAGCATCACACAGGTATCGTCATAAGTCAGCTTCGCTTGTCGATCCGCCAATTCATCAATTAATTCAGACTTAGCAGCCCGCCCTGCGTCTTGTAATTTATGAAATTGCGAAAGTTTGCTGTGGTCGTATTTTCTCATGCCGCGTGCATCGAGATATATAATCTGCTGTAAACTTTTTAAGTTATCTTTGATATCAAGGACCTTATCAACCTGCTCTTGATCACCCACAACAAGAAAACGTGCGTTACAGTGGTCCAACACATAAGCAAGCTCTTCACCCACAGAATCTTGATAAATTGGCACCGGCACCGCACCGATTGATTGTGCCGCCAGCATGGTCCAGTAAAGATAGGGACGATTGCGGCCCGCGATTGCTACATGATCACCTTTGGCCGCACCTAGCGTCAAAAGCCCTAGCGCTAAAGCTTCGACTTGCTCTGCAGCCTCGCTCCAGGTCCAGCTTTGCCAGATGCCAAACTCTTTTTCTCGATAGGCAGCCTTGGCACCAAATTTGAGCACATTTCTTGCCAATAATTCCGGCATAGAAATCAGATCCGCGGACGCAGTCGCAGTCACAATAATATCCTCCCAATGCCGTTTCCCGGCGGCTTTTAAACAAGCTCGTCCGGGACAATGCAACTGCCATCAAACAAAGGTCAATCAGTTTTTTTGAACAGGCGTTCAATTCCATCCCAAGCAAATTTATTTTCAATCTTAGGACCAAATTCCTAACACTACTACTGTTGGGTGAATAAAATATAATTAGTAAGTTTTTATCCGTGCCTAAACTAAAAATATCGTTTTGAATTCAAAGACAGTTTATTTAAATATCCAAGTTATTTATAAACTTTGCGATTTACGCTCTCACTTAAAGCCAGTTAAAATAATATTCAAATATCACCTAAGCTTGGTAATAAACCATTCTAAGCCCAAATGATCATGTATCAATTTGTCGCACAAACTATGCTCAGCAGTAGCCGCTTCGCCAATGCAAGTGGCGCCATTAATAGTCCAAGGCTAATCTCATTCTGCAGCGAGTTGATTCGCTACTTTCTCAACCTTAACAGCACAAAATTTAAATTCTGGAATTTTTCCAAATGGGTCCACCGCAGAATTTGTTAATAAATTAGCTGCTGCTTCAACAAACGCAAAAGGCAGAAAAACCATATCAGGCGACACACCACGATCTTCGCGCGCCATAATATCAATGCTGCCACGTTTTGTAGTCAAGCGCACCAAACCACCTGGAGCAACACCCAGATTGCGCAGTGTGGAAGGATGCAGCGAACAATTTGCCTCGGGCTCGACAGAATCCAGCACCTTAGAGCGTCGGGTCATAGAGCCCGTATGCCAATGCTCTAACTGCCGCCCGGTTGTAAGGATCATCGGGTATTCGTCATCCGGCACATCGTCTGGTGCAATCAGGTCGGCAGGCGTAAATCGCGCCCGCCCATCGGCGCGCGGAAATCCATCGCCAAACACAATCGGCTGACCGGGGTCTGTAGGTGACAACGAGGGGTAGGTCACTGCGTTTTCGTCTTCCAAACGGTCCCAACTGATATTGTCGAAGGATTTCATCGTCAACTTCATTTCAGCAAAAACCTGGCTTGGATGATCATAAGTCCACCCTAAACCAAGACGCTTGGCCAGCTCCACTTCAATCCACCAATCCGCACGCGCTTCACCCGGCGGCGAAACCGCTGGGCGCCCCATTTGCACTTGTCGATTAGTGTTAGTCACAGTCCCTGCCTTTTCTGCAAAAGCTGCGGCTGGCAGGATCACATCCGCATAATTAGCAGTCTCTGTGATAAAGATATCTTGCACCACCAGATGCTCTAACTTCGCCAGCGCGTCGCGGGCATGCGCCACATCAGGATCAGACATTGCTGGGTTTTCTCCCAGAACATACATCCCACGAATGTCGCCTGTGTGCACCGCGGCCATAATCTCAGTCACCGTTAGGCCTTTATTTGGATCTAAAGGTTCGTTCACGCCACCATCCTGTGCCCACACATCGGCAAATTTTTGACGCACCTCATCACTGACTACAGTTTGCATATCTGGCAAAAACATTGGGATCAGCCCCGCATCTGAAGCACCCTGAACATTATTTTGCCCTCTCAAAGGATGCAAACCCGTCCCTGGCCGTCCAACCTGGCCTGTCATCAAGCCAAGACTAATCAGGCAGCGCGAATTGTCAGTACCATGAATATGCTGTGACACGCCCATACCCCAGAAAATCATACCCGCTTTAGCACCGGCAAAGGTCCGAGCGACATCGCGAAGAACTTCAGCATCAATACCACAAATTCCCGCCATCTTCTCAGGACTGAAATCCTTCAGGTGTACCTTCTCAGCTTCCCAGTTTTCAGTGTAGGCTTGAATATATTGTTGGTCGTATAACCCTTCTTCAACGATCACATGCATAATCGCGTTGAGCATACTCACATCTGCACCGGGGCGGAATTGCAACATATGGCTGGCAAAACGCTTTAAAGCCTGACCGCGCGGATCCATCACAATCAGCTTGCCACCACGCTGCGTAAATTGCTTAAAATAGGTTGCGGCCACAGGATGATTTTCAATCGGGTTGGCCCCAATTATAATCGCTACATCGGCATTTTTAATCTCATTAAATGTGGCAGTCACAGCACCAGATCCCACATTTTCCATCAACGCAGCTACACTCGAGGCGTGGCACAGTCGAGTGCAGTGATCGACGTTATTGTGGCCAAAGCCCTGACGGATCAGCTTTTGAAATAAATAGGCCTCTTCATTCGTACATTTGGCCGAACCAAAGCCCGCTACAGATGCGCCGCCTCGGGCCTGTTTTAGCTTAGCCATGCCCCCAGCAGCGAAATCAAGCGCTTCTTCCCAACTTGCTTCGCGGAATACATCACCCCAATTGCCTGGATCCACATTTAAGCCTTTTTCCGGTGCATCGTCACGACGGATCAGTGGTTTGGTAAGACGGTGATCGTGATGGATATAGTCAAACCCAAAGCGGCCCTTAACACATAAGCGCCCCTCATTAGCCGGGCCGTTAATCCCGTCCACATATTTCACACGGCCATCCTTGACCTTTAAGCTGACCTGACAGCCCACACCACAGAATGGGCAAATACTTTCAACTTCGCTGTCAAAGTCCTTGCTATCGCCAACTTGATTAGCATCAGTGACAGATGCAGGCAGCAAGGCCCCAGTAGGGCAGGCTTGCACACATTCCCCACAAGCGACGCAACTGCTATCACCCATAGGATCAGCCATATCAAAAGTAGGGTAGGCATCATGGCCACGCCCTGACATGCCAATCACATCATTTACTTGAACTTCGCGACAGGCCCGCACGCACAGGCCGCATTGAATGCAAGCATCCAGATTGACAGACATCGCAACATGGCTATCATCCAGCAAAGGAATACGCCCGTCCTCCAGCTTCGGGAACCGGCTTCCCAGCACACCTTGGCCTGCTGCCATATCCCACAGATGACTCGACTTATCATGTGCCACCTCTTGATCTGGCTGGTCAGCCACCAGCATTTCCATGACCATCCGACGCGCTTGCGTGGCACGATCTGAGCGGGTGTGCACAACCATACCCTCAGATACCGGCCGGATGCAGGAAGCAACCAGAGTACGTTCACCTTCAACCTCAACCATACAAGCCCGACAGTTGCCATCAGCCCGATATCCAGGCTCATCTCGATGGCACAAATGCGGAATAATGAAACCCTGGCCCTTGGTCACATCCCAAATTGTCTGTCCAACTGGCGCCGAGACTTCTGCGCCGTCTAGGGTAAAGGTGACTGTATTTGACATTGGGCAGCTCCTGCATATTTATTTCTGTTTAGACCAAACAAAACTCTAAAACACATGCCATACGCGACAGACATCACCATATTTGCGCCAAGCAGGGTTCTCAGTTCGCCTGAAAGGAGCCGATTTGCAAAGATTGTGAAACAGGATATTGCAAGCCCATGATGAAAACAGAAATAATTCTTATTCGCCATGGGCAGGCAAATAGTGGCGCTAAGGATGAGGAAAGTTATGATCGACTTTCCGATATTGGCCACCAACAAGCAACTTGGTTGGGGGATTATTTGCGGTATCATGGGGAAGAGTTCGACCGAGTAATTTGCGGGAGCCTGCGTAGGCATCGTGAAACTGCGGCAGATCTAGAACTGCCAAACCAGGTAACCATTGATCCACGTGCTAACGAAATGCAGTATTTTGATCTGGCTAATGAGTTCCACACCCAAACTAAAACACCAGCCCCTAACTCAGCAGAGGAATTTGCCCAGCACTTGCCACACCTCTTGACCGCTTGGCAAAGCGGGACATTGGATAGTGCCCACGTAAGTTATGGTAATTTTGCACAGCGCTTCAAAGATGTGATGTCTGAGCTTACTGAACTTGGCGGACGTAGCTTAGTCGTAACATCCGGCGGAGTGATTGGCATGGCCATAGCGCAGCATCTGGCCCTTGGACCGGAGGGGTTTGCGCGAGTGATGTTGCCTATTCACAACTCTTCGATGCACCACTTTGATGTCAGGGGCGGGACAACTCATATGGCCGGTTATAATGCCACTCCACATTTAGACGGCGCAGCACGCCGCCACGCACGCACAATCATTTAGGAGATGAGCATGCTTAAGTTTTTTGCGGCCCAGCCATCTGTGGCAGCAGTTTGCGCGAAAGGTCTGCCATGACCCATATCTGGATTCGTGCGGAGCAACGCCCCAATGAACAACGCGTAGGCGTGACCCCCTCTGGCGTACAATCTTTGCTAAACCGTGGCTTTGAAGTGACAATCGAACGCGACCCCACCCGTGCCATTGACCTCGAGGCCTGTTCTGGCACCCAAATTGCAAGCGCAGGCGATTGGCAAACCGCCCCCACAGAAGCTATTATACTGGGCCTGAAAGAACTACCTGATGATGACATGGCCCTGCGACACCGCCACATAATGTTCGGCCATGCCTTTAAAGGTCAGCCAGATGGCCAGCGACTTTTAACTCGGTTCAAATCTGGAGGCGGCGCTCTTTATGATCTTGAGTATCTGACAGATGATACCGGCTACAGGGTTGCAGCTTTTGGCTATTGGGCAGGATTTTCAGGGGCTGCCGTGGCAATCAAAAGCTGGGCTGCGGCGAAATCTGGCGCCCTGTCTGGCCATGTTTACGCCTTCGCCTCAGCCGCAGATCTCGAAGCACATGTGGCCGCAGATCTTGGCCAAGCACGCCCCAAGGTTATCATAATTGGTGCCAATGGCAGGGTAGGTAACGGAGCTATCGATTTTTGCACAGCCCTCGGCACATCCTTGACCTGCTGGGATATGAAAGAAACAGCCCACGGTGGCCCCTACCCTGAAATTCTTGCACATGATATTTTTCTCAACTGTATTTTAGCAAATCAAGGCACGCCAGTTTTTGTGCCCGCATCTGCGAAAACAGCGGCGCGGGAGCTTATGGTAATTGGAGATATAGCATGTGATCCTGACAGTACCTATTCGCCAATCAAGGTTTACGAAAGCACAACCACGTGGCAACAGCCCGCATTGCGCGTCCATAACACCCCCATATTGGATGTCACAGCCATCGACAATCTGCCATCGATACTGCCGTGTGACAGCTCCAAAGACTTCGCCGCGCAACTTTTGCCTAGCCTATTGTCTTTGCAGGACATCGAATCAGGCGTTTGGGGTAAGGCACGGTGTATTTTTGATCAACACATCGCAGCTTTAAACTAACGAAATACCCAGTAATACAGCCAGTCAGGCCAGAACTGGCTGAATCGAAAAAGCCAAGAAAACAGCGTTGGAAAACTGCGTTTAAACCGCTTACTCGCCATATGGTGCAGCATATGGTCCGCCGCCTCATCTGGGGACATCAAAAACGGCATGTGAAAAGCATTTTTTTCCGTAAGCCGGGTTTTAATAAAGCCAGGGTTCGCCACTTGCACCTTGATGCCCGTGCGGCGTAAATCAGCATACAGGCTTTCCGCCAGAGCCATGACACCAGCCTTGGACGCACCGTAGCCAATGGCGCCGGGCAAGCCACGAAACCCAGACAGGCTGCCCGTGATCACGATATGACCGGCGCCGCGTTCTAAAAACTGTGGCATGACTTGGTTGAGCACGCGAAACGCGCCGATGAAGTTGATATCCGCCATGGCCAAGACTGAAGGCCCATCCCATTCTTGCGCCGACATCGGCCAATAAACTCCGGCCAGAAAGACAACCCCATCCACACGCCCCAAAGCGGCCCCAGCTTGCGCGACAGAAGCCTCATCAGCCAGATCCAGCTGCAAAACTTGGGCCTTACCCGGCAGATCATCCGCCAATGAATGTAAACGACCCTCCGCGCGGGCCGACAGAACCAACTCGGCCCCAGCAGCGCTCAACTTAATAGCCAAAGCACGGCCCAACCCTTCACTGGCCCCAACCAACCAATATCGCTTTCCGTCAAACCTCATTTTGCAAGGCTCTCCTCCGAAGGAATGGGCCGTATTGTAGCCACCAGCTCCCCCACTTTAATCCCAAATTTGCGGAACTGGCTACGATTCATAACAGAACCGTTCTCCATGAGATACATCCAATCAGTCACGTTCAAAGCATGACCACCAGCCTCTTTGGTAAGTTGAATTGTATAATTCAGCATGACCGCCGAGCCGGCTTGCTGACCCTTACCCGTACCGAACAGGTCAGGCGCTTCGGCTTGAATTTGGCCGTCATCACTCACTATAAACGTCCATTCACGGTGCTGAATGTTGCCACTTTCATAACGAAAGTCCTCAGTCATCCGTCCAGTATTACCCTGCCACTCTGCATGCATCTGGGCCACAAAGCGCGATGTCACGCGACCAAAGGGGCCATAAATGACACCTTCACAGAGCATCTCGCCATTAAGATGTTCCCGAATATCAAACACAGGTGTCATGGCGGCATAGTTAATTGACTTTTGCGCCATGAAACCAGTTTTATATTTAATAAAAAGTACCGCAACGAACAGGCCTAAGCTTATGAATGTCACTGTCATATCTGATCATCCTGCAATGGGGTTTTGATCAACAACAGGATCGCAACCAATTTTAGAAATAGCGGACAAACCGCATAGAGTAATGTGAGTGTAAGAAGCGCCTGCCCAGTTTGCTCTGCTGCTGTGGCATCAAACCCAGCCAATTCAAGAACCGGAAACAATGCGATAGCAGCCAGCGCCAAGGTCAGCTTGTTCATCAAAGACCATAGCCCAAAGCCCTGAGCACCATTGGGAGCAATTATTCCCAATCTTTGGGCGAAAGCCGCAGGCATGAGGGTCAAATCTGCCCCAATGCTTGCACCAGAGATCACACAGACCAAGGCGAACATCGATACATCGCCCGCGCGCAAAAAGCCCGCGGCCGCAAAAATAATAATTGCCAAGCTCATCGCAAAAAGCAAAGCACGACGCGTACCAAAGCGGCGCGCCAAAGCGGCCCAAATTGGTGCCGATGAAGCAGCCGATAGAAAGAACAACAGAAGCAAGGCGCCTGCCCAAGCCGTAGCCTGTAACCTATGGGTAACAAAAAACAAAAATAGTGATGATGAAACCGCCACCGGCAAAGCATTTATAAAGGCCAAAATCAACAAGCGCCGCGCAGGTTGGTCCTGCCAAATTAGCTTGAAGTTCGAGGGTACCCGCCGTGTGGGAACGGTCCATTCGCAACGCATCACCCAAATGGCAAGTAAGCCCAGCACAGCAAAGCCCAGTGAAAAATTTAGCATCGGTGCATTGCTCCATAACATAAGTAGCGACGGCGCCACAGCCGCTACGCAAATCCCAATCAACGACCCAGTTTCGCGCCACGCAGCTATTTTCATATGCCCATCAAGCAAGTTGGTGGCGGCCGTGACGCCCTGGGCATAAAAATTAATGGTTAAAAAACTAAATGCACTGAACAATCCAGTCATAGAAATAGCAAACCAAAGTAAAGGAGCCGTTTGCGGTGGAATGGCAAAGAGCAAGGCCATCGAGCCCACCAAAATGCAAACTGAAAACCCAATCCAGAACCCACGATCCCGTCCCAGCCGTTCAGATAACCAGCCAAACAGGGGGTCTTGGATCGCATCAATTAAACGCAACCAAAACAGCACTGCAGCAATAGCCGTCAGACCTACACCATAGTTTTCCGCGTAGAATGTGGGTGCAAATATATAAATTGGCAGCCCAGCCGCCGCCAAAAACCCACCAAAAAAGGCAAAGGATGGCAAAGAGGGGCGCGGCAAAACAGTCATCGGCTAACATCGCTTTGCGGCGCCTCTGGACAAGATCTAAACGTCGCCTTCCGCCACCATAATTTAACAGCTTGCCAATGGATCAACGCCAAGACACGCCGTGACCCAAAAGGTCGGCACAAAAAAGCTTGCAGCATGGATCTATTTGTAAGTGGTTGACGCGGCCCCGCCAGGGTTGCTAGCAACCCACCACCCTCTCGCAAATATTCTATTGATATATTAATGAGTTCAGATTTAATATCAAATTGAAACTGATAATCACCATGGGTTGGCTGAAATGGTGATACATGGAAAATCTTTTGTGCACTGATTTTATCTTGTGCCGCAATTGGGGCAAAGTTATCTCTGTGGCATAGATAGCTGTGGCGTTGTCCGAAGGTATTGCTCACCTCGGCAATCACTACCCGAAGGTGGTCTTGCGGATCAAAGCACAGCCAAAAACTCACCGGATTAAAAACATGGCCGAGCGTCCGCGGTTGCGCCAATAGTAAAATACGCTCTTGCCCCGGAAGATCCTGCGCCTGCAAAATTTCTTGCACCCAGCGCAAACCTTGACCCTGCTTTGGCATGCCACCATGGTCCAAGTCATATAAACTGAACAAATTGAAACTATTGTGTGAAAATAATGTCGGCAACGATACTGATCTGTTCAGGTCAATCAACACATAGTCGATTGCATAACTAAAGTCGTTTTTAACTGGCCCTTTTCGCCCGTGGTAGGTCTGAGCGTGGATATGATCGATGCCCTTCATTCAGCCGCCATCGTGGTTGCATTTTGTACCATCAGGCGGCGCGCAGCCTCGATGCCGGTCGCCAGTCCGTCCTCATGAAAGCCATTGCGCATCCAAGCACCACAAAACCAAGTGGAATTGGAGCCATTTAAATCACTCAGTACTTGCTGCGCTTTTAAAGCTGATACATCAAAAACCGGATGGTAGAAGGTGTATTGATCGTAGATCAGAGCAGGATCAATATCCCTTTGGGTATTAAGTGTCACGAAACATGGATCATCGTTTGGCAAGCTTTGGAGGCGGTTGATCCAATAGGTCAGATCAATCCGGTCTGATTGCCGGTCTTTATCTTCGGTATAAACCCAAGACGCCCATGCAGCTTTGCGCTTCGGCATAATCGAGGTATCAGCGTGCAAGACCATGTCATTGGGCTGATATTTTATTGCACCCAGCGCATCGCGCTCTAAGACGCTAGCATCACTGAGCAAAGCCAAGGTAACATCAGAGTGCGTAGCAAAAATGATGTCATCAAACGCTTCATATTCCCCACCCAGAGATTTAACCTCAACGCCTCCAGGAGTCCGGCGCACAGCATCAACAGCTGTCGATATTCGTAACTCGACACCATTTCTTACCAAGGCATGCTCCACACGGTTCACGTATTCACGGGATCCGCCCTTCACAGTGCGCCATTGATGCTGGCCACCAGCACCAAGCAATGCGTGGTTTTTCATAAAGGTGATCATGGCTTGGGCAGGGAAATCCAAAATTTTTATTATTGGCGTCGACCATATTGCGCCGGTAAATGGCGCTATGTAATAGTCACGGAACCAATCTCCAAGTTGCCATTTTTCAATCAAGGCACCTATGGTAATGGTAGGGTCAATCTTTTCAGTACTGGCACGTTTGTTGAATTTTAAAATATCACGGATCATACCAAGAAATTTGGGCCTCAGCATATTACGCTTTTGCGCAAAGACCGCTGAAGGAGCCACAACACCGTATTCCAACCAACCCCCATCGATCGATGCACCAAAGCTCATGTCAGAGTCGATTATAGGCACAGAGAGCTCGTCAAAAAAATGCGTCAAGAGCGGGTAATTTACGTTATTAAAAACTAAAAATCCAGTATCAACTGGCATATCATTGTTTTTACCAGCCATGACCGTGCGCGCGTGTCCTCCCAATTGCGGTGCGGATTCGAACAACACCACATGATGCGAATGGCGCAGTGCGTAGGCGGCCCCCATGCCTGAGATACCACCCCCAATTACTGCAATACGTTTCGCTCCAGCTTGGGCATTCTCAAATGGCATTCGCACGTCCTTTAATTATGTTTTAGTTTTTTTACGTAGGTACCGTGCATTTGGATTACATTTGAAAACTTTGATTTAAATGTGATCCAGTTTAATTTCTTGGGCGTACTTACAGTATGTTAAAGATTTTGGATAGACCTCAAGAACCAGGTGCATTTGTGTATCAACTTCCCTATATTGAGTTCAGAAGATTTCAATTGCTTTATCAGAAGGCGATCATATCCGTTGTGAAAAAGATTGTGCCGCAAAATACTTGGGTCCAGCACCTGAGACGTATCCAATTGGATCAAGATCAAAAGGCTTTTGCAGAATTATTTGGTTATTTCGCACCGCGTGTCAAAGCGTTTTTAATGAAATCTGGAGCCTCCCCCAGCATGGCCGAGGAGTGTACGCAGGAGGTTATGGTCACGCTTTGGCACAAAGCACATCTGTTTGACCCAAGCCGTGCCAGCGTCGCCACCTGGATTTTTACGATTGCACGCAACAAAAGGATTGATGCGCTACGCAAGCAACGCAGACCAGAACCGGAAGATTTGCAGTGGGGACCAGAATCAGAACCTGAAGCTTCCGATATTTTGGTTCTGCAACAAGAGGCAAATCTAATAACCCAAGCAATGTCAGCCCTTCCAAGCCAGCAGCGCGACTTGATTAAAAAAGCTTATTTTGGAGATTTGAGCCACAGCGAAATTGCGGTTGAAACCGGCCTGCCCCTTGGCACAATCAAATCACGCCTTAGATTGGCCTTATCAAAACTACGCAAAACGATGAAATGAATGAAATGACCCAGATTAAACATCACCTCACCGATCAAATTTTGATTGGATACTCCGCCGGCACGCTGCCCGAAGCGTTTAGCTTGGTTGTCGCCACGCATCTATCTATGTGCGACACCTGCCGCGCCTCAGCCCAAGCGTATGAGGCCATCGGCGGATCGATTTTGGATACAGAGACACAAACCACTTTGGAGGCGGATGCTCTCGCCGGAACGCTGGCTATGATTGCAAAAGGTTCAATAGCTACAAAGCCCACCGTAGTTAGTGACGTGCCAACCCCTTTGAGGGACTATGTTGGTGGTAGTTTGCGAGATGTTAAATGGCGCTCGGTTGGGATGGGTGTTCGCCAGGCAGTATTGAAAACGTCAAAAACTGCCACTGCCCGGTTGCTGTATATTCCCGCAGGGGCCATAGTGCCAGATCATGGCCATCGCGGAACCGAATTGACTTTAGTGCTTCAAGGCGCCTTTCGTGACGAAACTGCACTGTTTTCCGCAGGTGACGTGGAAGTCGCAAATGAAGATTTAAACCACACACCTGTGGCAGAAATTGGCGAAGATTGTATCTGCTTAGCGGCCACAGATGCGCCGTTACGATTTAACTCCTGGATACCCCGAATAGCGCAGCCATTTTTGCGAATTTAAAGTCATTCCCTAACTAAGCTATGGCTTGGTTAGGGGCACCACTGCTTCAGCTGCCTCTATCTCTTCGAAGTCAAAATTATCAAGCTTGTGGGCACGTTTGCCCGCCCTTTCAGCGGCAGTAGTAATTCCTTCGATATCTTTGCGAGCTTGAGTAAAATGTGTATTAAGTTTATCAACTCTGTCCACCACCAACTCCACATCACGATGCAGCAAGCGTAGAGCAGTTCGAATAGCACCGGCTTGTTCACGCATGCGGGCATCTTTCAAGATTGCGCGCATCGTATTAAGCGTTGCCATACAGGTAGTTGGTGACACGATCCAAACACGAGCCTCAAATCCATCGCGCACCACTTCAGGGAAATTTGAGTGTAGCTCCGCATAAACTGCTTCCGACGGCAAAAACATCAGGGCCCCATCAGCAGTTTCACCATCAAGAATATACTTCTCAGAGATGGCTTTGATATGCGCTTTCACACTGGTGCGCATAAATTTAGCAGCTTCGTTAGCCTCCCAATCTGTCGTTGCATTGCGAAGGGCCTCATAGGCCTCTAGCGGAAATTTACTATCAATCACAATAGGTCCCGGTGGATTAGGTAAATGGATCAAACAATCAGCACGTTTCCCGTTGGACAGCGTCACCTGCCAAGCATAGGCGTCTGATGGCAAGGCTTTGCTAACAATCTCTTGCAACTGGATCTCACCAAAGGCCCCTCGTGTTTGTTTGTTTGACAGAATATCTTGCAAGCTCAACACGTCGCCAGACAACTTTTGAATATTGTCCTGTGCCTTATCAATAGTGACTAATCTTTGCTGTAATGCGCCCAAAGACGAAGCTGTGCTCTTGGCACTTGAATTGAGATTTAGGGTCATCTGCTCTTGCACTGCGGCAAGCCTGGCTTCCATCAGCTTGATCATATTGCTTTGCTGCGCCGCTTGCGCTTCCGAGACATGGGTCAATCCACCGGCCAATTGCTGTTGACCATCTCCAATGGTCTGAACCCTTTGGTTGAGATACTCCATTTGGCTGGTCAAAGGCGCTGTTGCATGTGCCGAACGTCCTGCAGCCCGCGCCACCACAAGCAGCAAAATGACCACCAATAAGGCAAAGCCCCCAGCACCCACCAACAGCATCAAAATAATATCAGGTGTCAGTATCATGTGCGTCCAAACAATTTTTCAATATCAGCCAATGCAAGGCTCACATAGGTGGGGCGACCATGATTGCATTGCCCAGAATGAGGCGTCGCCTCCATCTCACGTAGCAGCGAATTCATCTCATCAGCCTGCATCCGCCTGCCAGTTCTCACGGAGCCATGGCAGGCCACCCGGCTCAAAATAGCATCAAGCTTCGATCGTAAACTTTGTGATGGCCCACCGTCAGAAAGCTCATCCACAATATCGAGCACCAATCGGTTTACGTCCACATGCCCTAAGATAGCAGGCACCGCTTGCACGGCCACAGCTCCCTGACCAAAAGGTTCAATGGTCAAGCCCAGTTGACTGAGTGTTTCACTTTGCTCCAACAAAAGGGCCATATCCCCATCTGACAGGCTGATCACTTCTGGGATCAACAGCGCTTGCGCCCGAACGCCAGAACTAGTCAATTGAGCTTTCAACCTTTCATAGACAAGCCGTTCGTGGGCGGCATGCGCATCCACGATCACCAAACCGTCATCGGTTTGCGATAGGATGTAATTTTCATGTAACTGCGCTCGGGCAGCCCCCAAAGGTTTGTGTTGGTCGCCAACCTGTGGATGCTTCTCAATCCGCGCTGAGGGGTGCGCGTCAAACATGCTTTGGGTCTCAGCTAGTCCTGAATAGCCTGGTGCATTGCGCGGCCGGTCCATTTGATACACACGCGGCTGGTGTTGCGGGGTAAACGCTCCTAATGCTGCATCCGATACGGTGGTTGAAGCACGGTGCCCCGCTTCAGCCAAGGCATGGCGCAAACCAGACACTATCAATCCCCGCACTATCGCAGGCTCACGAAACCGCACCTCTGATTTAGAAGGATGAACGTTTACATCCACACGGGTGGGATCACATTCCACAAATAGCGCCACCGCAGGGTGGCGGTCCCGCGACAAAAAGTCGGAATAAGCACCACGCAAAGCCCCAAGCAAAAGCTTGTCACGCACGGGTCGGCCATTCACAAAAATAAACTGGGCCACGGCAGCACCACGCGAATAGGTGGGAAGACCCGCAAATCCCGTAAGAGAAATATCCTCACGCTCTGCATCCACTGCAATCGCATTCTCCACAAACTCACGGCCCATCAACTGGCCCAACCGGCCACGCAAAGCCGAAAACATATCTCCCTGCTCAGCCTGTACCTGAAAGACCATCCGGTCCGAACCCACATCGCGCAAAGAAAAAGCAATCCCAGGCTCTGCCATAGCCAAGCGGCGCACAACATCAGAAATGGCCTGCGCTTCAGCGCGATCTGAACGTAGAAATTTCAAGCGTGCCGGTGTGGCATAAAAAAGATTGCGCAGGGTTAAACGTGTGCCAGTCTGCATCGCAGCAGGCCGCACAGCGCTCAGCTTACCACCATTAACTTGCAGCTCCGCTCCCATCCCGCTCGCAGTGCGGCTGGTGAGTGTAAGTTTGCCCACCGCGCCAAGAGACGGCAAAGCCTCACCACGAAATCCAAAGCTTTGGATGTTCAACAGATCCGAGCCATCAATCTTACTAGTGGCATGGCGCGACATGGCGAGTGGCAAATCATCCGCCGCAATCCCACATCCGTTATCAGTTACCTGAATAATACTTTTGCCCCCATCGGCATATTCCACCTCAATACGGGTCGCCCCTGCATCAATTGCGTTCTCAACCAATTCCTTAATGGCAGAAGCAGGACGTTCCACCACTTCACCCGCCGCAATCTGGTTGATTGCGGTCTCGTTTAATTGCCTGATAACGGGCTGGAATTGGCTTATGTTGGGGTTAGATCTAAGCATGCTACAAAACATAGCATGCTCTCATCCGATTCTGCTACTCTTCGTTCAGTCCTTTTGGCTGGCCCACTACCACAAAATGCAGGGCATCTGGCTGTAGCAATTCAGCCGCCACGCGGTTTATCTTAGCCAACGTCACGGCATTAATCTCATCATTGCGAGTGTTTATGTAATCAGTACTCAAACCCTGCCGCTGCATCCCAACCAAAATATTTGCAATTTTAGCGTTGCCATCAAATCGCAGGGGATAAGCGCCCGTGAGATAGGTTTGCGCATCGTTCAGCTCGCTTTGAGACACTCCATCGCGCGCCATCTTAACCCATTCATTGCGGATTACTTCAATCGCCTCGCCAATACGGTCATTAGCACTGGCCACTTGCCCCATCAACATATTTGCCTCTTCCTTGCCTACCAAAAATGAAGACACACCATAGGTAAGCCCACGTTTCTCTCGTACTTCAGCAGAAAGGCGGCTTTCTACGCCCCGGCCACCCAAAATAGTATTGAGCACATACGCTGCGAAGAAATCTGAGTGGTCACGATCAATCCCAGCATGGCCAAATAAAGCAACTGATTGCGGTGTAGGCAAATCAACCACAGTCAGACCACCCTTCATTGCAAACTCTACAGGCGCAGTTTTTAGACCTCCACCCGCAGGAAGGCCCCCCAGCAAATTATCCAACAGGGGACCAAGTTCAGCTTCAGAAATATCACCCACAGCGGAGACAAACAGAGTGTCACGCACAAATAACATTGCATGCGCCGCAGCAATATCATCGCGCGATAAGGCTGCTATTGAAGATACTGTTCCCTTACGGGACGCCCCATAAGCGTGGTCACCAAAGGCAAGTTGGGACCATGTTGCGCCAGCAACAGATTCCGGGTCTTGCGCATCAGATGCCAAGATCGACAATACCTGCGCGCGTACCCGCTCTATGGCCTCAGGATCAAATCTGGGTTGTGTCAGAACCGTTTTCAGAAGCGCCAAACTCTCCGCACGGTTTTCGGTCAAAAACCGGACCGAAATTGAGACCGTGTCATCATACACATCAAAGCTGAAAGACGCAGCTAGAGCCTCCTGCGCAGCTGCAAAAGCTTGCGCATCCATATCGCCAGACCCCTCTTCAAGCAGTCCCATCATCAAATAGGCCGCACCACGTTTATCGGCCAGATCCAGCGCAGCCCCACCTGAAAACATGATTTCCAACGCGGTGAAGGGGATGGTAGGTTCTTCCACCAACCAAGCCGCAATACCACCCGGGCTGGTCAGAGTTTTGATTTTAACTTCAGCCTGAACCGGCCCGGAGCATAGAACGACTAATACTATAAGAATTCGGATCATTTTGAGTCTCCTTTCGGGCTCATCAACCAACCGGTCACAGAAGACTTTCGTTCAAAGACTAAGTGTGCAGCGGTCATAATCTCTTCCGTGGTCACATCTTGCAAAACCTGAGGCCAGTCCTGAACGTCAGAAACTGTTAAGCCTTGGGTCAAAGCGGCACCATAGCGATTGGCAATGCCTTGTACATTATCCATTGCATAAATCTCACTGGCGCGCATTTGCAGTTTAATGCGTTCAAAAGTCTCAAGATCAATTCCATTCTTCATGAATCCGGCAATTGCAGCATCCATAGCATCTTCAACTTCTTGCAAACTGACATCGGGTACGGGGACAGCAATAAGACCAAATGTCGTATCATCCAACGACGTTCCATTATAGTAAGCACTAGTATAAATCGCTTTCTGCGTGTCGAATTGTAGCGCTCTACCCAAGATCGACGTAGCGGCGGACCCCCCAATAATTTCAGCCAAATAAACTAGCGCCGCTGCAGTTTTTTGATCATCGTTGTCCCGTTCTGGCGCCAAATAAGTGCGGCTCACATAAGGCTGTGCCACACGTTCATCATAATAAGTCATTCGTCGTGCAGATCGGTGCGGTGGCTCTTGCGTCCGCTGGCGAGGTTTGACGGACTGGTTCGCAGGAATTACACCATAGTATTGTTCAGCCAGAGCCTTAACTTGTTCTAGTGTCACATCACCAGCCACCACCAAAATTGCATTGTTGGGCGCGTAGTGAAGCTTGTAGAAGGCAATAGCGTCGTCAAAGTTCAGCTTTTCTATTTCATGCATCCAGCCAATCACCGGCACGCCGTAATTGTGGTTCATATAGAGGGCCGCTTGTTTTTGCTCATTAAACAAGGCGCCGGGCGTACTTTCAGTGCGCTGATTGCGTTCTTCAATCACCACATCACGCTCAGTTGCAATATCATCCACAGAAAGCTGCAAACCAACCATCCGGTCCGCTTCCATTTTCATAATCAATCCAAGCCGATCTGCAGCAACACGTTGATAATATCCCGTATAGTCTTGGCTGGTAAAGGCATTGTCAGAGCCACCGTTGGCCGCAACCGTATCCGAAAGCTCACCCGAGGCTAGGTTTCCAGTTTTCTTAAACATTAAATGCTCTAAAAAGTGAGCGATGCCTGATTTTCCTGGTACCTCATCTGCAGCCCCAACTTTGTACCATACCATCTGAACAACTACCGGGGCTCTGTGATCTTCGATCACAACCACCTGCATGCCGTTGTCGAGCATGAAATCCGAAACCTGAGCAACCGCCTGAATAGGCAGGCAAAGACCTAAAACTGTAAGAAATCTGAATAACATGAGCGCCTCTTTTACTGTGATACTAAATAGGCCCATATTCTACGTCTACAAGAGCAAAGCACCCATTTTAATCAAGGTTCACTAAAACTTGATCTAACTATATTTTATACAAGCTTGCCCAATATTCAGACTGTGAAACACCCTTTTCCGTCACCTAACGCTCAAGTTTTCTGCTGATCCGTTGAAAAAATAACAAGGCCAACGAGCCCAGTAAAAATTGCTATATCAGCCACATTGAATGCATAAGGATTACGGATCTCACAGCATGTAACGTTTAAGAAATCTGCAACACTACCGTATAAAATACGATCCAAAGAGTTGCCCAATGCCCCACCTATTACCAACCCTGCGGCAATCAAAGCAATTGGCTTTTGTTCTCGACGCATCCAATAGCCGACAAACCCACAAACCACCAAGCCGATGGCAATCAACAGCCAACGCACGAGCTCACCCTGATCCGCAAAAAGACCAAAGTTAATACCAGTATTCCACGCCATATGAAAATGGATGAAACCCGGCCAAATATCGATCTGTCCTTTAGAAATTAGTCCCATCCAGAACACAACTATTATTTTTGTGATCTGGTCCAATGCTAAAGTAAGCGAAGTAGTCCAAAGTAAAATTTTACTCATATCAATGCTTAAAATGCCTCATTCCAGTAAATACCATTGCGAGGCCAGCCAAATCTGCTGCAGCTATTACCTCGTCATCTCGCATAGAACCACCAGGCTGAATAAGCGCCGTAGCGCCCGCTTCTGCGGCTGTAATAAGGCCATCTGCGAAGGGAAAAAATGCATCTGATGCCACAACCGACCCTTGGGTCAGCGGCGCATCAAGGCCTAGGACTTCGGCCATATCTTGTGCCTTACGAGCTGCAATTCGGGTGCTGTCAACGCGGCTCATTTGCCCAGCGCCAATCCCAACGGTGGTGCCATCTTTCACATATACAATCGCATTGGATTTCACATGTTTTGCAACTTTCCAAGCAAATAGCATATCCTGCAGTTCTTCCGAGCTTGGGGCTCGTTTAGTTACAACCTTAAGATCACTAGACAAGACTTGCCCCACATCTTTGTCTTGTACTAAATATCCCCCAGACACTTGACGAATTGTTTGGCTTGCAGCTCTCACATCTGGCAAAGCGCCAATCGTTAAAAGGCGCAAGTTTTTCTTTTGTGCAAAAATGCGGCGAGCATCTTCATCCGCATCGGGCGCAATTACTACTTCGGTGAAAATCTTGCAAATCTCAGTGGCCGTGGCCCCATCCAATATTTGATTTAAGGCAACAATTCCGCCAAATGCACTGGTTTGATCGCATTGAAAGGCTGCCTGATAGGCTTCAACCAAACTTGATGATTGGCTAACACCGCAAGGGTTAGCATGTTTGACTATCACGCAAGCTGGGCCATTGGCTGGATCAAATTCTGCCACAAGCTCAACCGCCGCATCAGTATCATTGATGTTGTTGTAAGACAGCTCTTTACCCTGATGCTGCATAGCAGTTGCAATGCCTGGGCGTTCTTGTCCATCGGTGTAAAAGGCCGCTGACTGATGTGGGTTTTCACCATAGCGCAGGGTTTGGGCCAAAATGCCAGCAACCGTTTTGCCACGTGGAATCACATCTAGCGTCTTAGCCATCCAACTTGAAACAGCAGAATCATAGGCCGCAGTGCGCGAATAGGCGCTCAGCGCTAGGTTTTGGCGAAAGCCATAGGTTGTCGCACCTTTATTTTCGCCCAACTCTTCCAATAGTGCAGCATAATCTTGCGTATCGGTAACAACGGCCACAAAGCCATGGTTTTTTGCAGCTGCACGGATCATTGCAGGCCCTCCGATATCGATATTCTCAATTGCAGTTTTATAATCTGCACCTTCGGCAACGGTTTCTTCAAATGGGTAAAGGTTTACTACTAGCAAATCGATCCCGACAATACCGTGCTCTTCCATTGCGGCAACGTGATGTGGATTGTCACGTAGCGCAAGCAAACCACCATGTATATTTGGGTGCAGAGTTTTAACCCGCCCGTCCATCATCTCTGGAAATCCTGTCAAAGAGGCTACATCAATAACTACAAGTCCTGCCTCACGCAGAGCTTTGGCTGATCCACCCGTAGACAACAATTCAACTCCACGATCTGCAAGCGCTCGCCCAAGTTCCAGCAAACCTGTTTTGTCCGATACAGAAATTAGCGCACGTTTGAGCTCTACAAGCTGTGTCATTAGTAATCCTACTGATATGCCAAAACTTATCGCGTGGCTTCTTAAATAGCCTTTTGCGGGTTTTCGCTCGCTTTGGCCAGTGACCAACGGACGTGGGTGGTAATTTCTTTGATCTCACCAACTAAAGTAATTTGAGCAGTGGGCCGCGGATGCAGACGCCCTTCTTCAAAATACACGCTGTCTTCCAATAAAAGCTGATTTGCTCCCTGATGTCGAAAAACCCAGACATCACCATTTACGAGGGTCAGTGACACCGCATTACCGTCAAACTCTAAGCTAGGCACTACATCTGGATGAAGGTGGAAGCGAACAGAGTACTGCAACGCATCAGATGATTTTTCACGCATCGCATCGAGACGTTTAATATCGCCTGAATCTGGCGCATAAAGCGCATCTTCACCAACCAAACCCTTACCGTCCACCGGCAGATCCAACGTCCGGGCATGGATCAATCCATGACTGGCTTGGTAACCATTATGGTTGACGTGCAACCGAACCCCGTCGAATGCCTCGGTTTTTTGGACCGATACTATTTTAGGCGTCTCTTTCAACGCTTGAAAATAGCCAGTTTTTGTATGCGAAAACCTCGACGATGATAGTCCCTCAATACCCGCTGTGGCGTGAGATGCAGTACTCCTACTGGCGATTTGCCAATCATCACCAAAACTTAATCCAGAGCCACAGTTTACAACTAAGCGATTGCGCCCCACCGACAACTCAAACGCGCAGGTGGAAGCATGGGCACTAAACCTTGCAGGCCCCAAGGGCGGGGCGGCTACGTCCATAATTAAACTAGTGGCCCCAGCATTTAGACGAGCAAATCCCATCGCCCGATCTTGCGGCACAGATGGCCGAACCCCAGAAATTGCCAACGCTTGGTCCAAGATATGTTCACTGCCCTGTCCACCTCCATGAAACCGCGCCAATGTCCCGTCGCCGTGACGCAGACAGCGCAAAACTGGCGCTATGTGCGCAACCCTATCGGTCAAAATGTCCGGGACCGGTATTTTGGTCATATTCAAAGTTTGTTTGACCCATGTCAGCAAACTAAACACGTCCAAAAGTTCTTCTGGATTGCGCGAATTTATAACGCCTTCTGCATCAATTTGGGTTTGGCACTCCACCTCAAGCGCCCCTAGAGCTGGCCCTAATAACTGCCCCATGCCTGCCAGAAATTGCGTCGCGCAAACAAGCCCACACAAGGCTTCAAATCGCGCACGGCCTGGCGATGTCTGGTGCCAAGATCGCACCAACAGAAGTGTTTGAAGTGCCATCGAGTGACAAATAATAGATTTTTTTGATTTTGAAAGTTGGTTCAAAAAGAATGAAGAATGGTTGATCCAACGGATTAACCGACGTCCAGTCAGATCAGCGCTCCACCCCGGGCCCTTGCCCATACCAAATCCTGAGATCCATTCAAGCACCCAAGCTTGTGCTTTAGTTTTAGCGCCCTGATCACCAAAGGCAGCCAAATCATCCAGCCATCCAAAGCCATGCAACTCAGCTGCGAACAAATCCGAGGGTGGTGGCAAGCTCCAAACTGAGCCATCACCTAAATCCATTATATGACCAGTGATCAAGACCCTACCTGAAACCAGCTGCTGGCCACGTTCAAAAGAGCCAATTGTCCGTGGCTCTGGTGCACTGACCAAACCAACAACGGGCTTCGACCAAACCGCCCGGCGTAAATACCATCGATACTTTAGTTGGGTTATCGGAGACAACCGATGTGGACGTTTTTTCACTAGAGTAGGCGACCTTAAATTGTCACAATTTTGACCAAATTATAGGCTTAAATCCAACTCGTTGTCACCCCAGTAAATCCTAAGGAGCACGGTTCATCCGGATAATGTAAAATCCATCCATACCGCCCCGATCAGCCCAGAAATCCGGTCGCAGGCGATATCCGCCTTCCTCAGAGCGCCATTCAGCCTCCATCCCCTCCGGAACAGAGGTATCAACCACAAAGTCCTTATGGGCGTTCAAGAAATTTTCAGCATGAACTTCTCCCTCATCGGGAATCAAGGAACAGGTGCAAAACACCAAACGCCCACCAGGTTTTACGCGCCTTGCAGCTGCCACCAGCATCTCAGCCTGCAGGCCAATCAGCTCAGTAATTCCAGTACCATCTTTCGCAAAAGGTAAATCAGGATGTCGGCGAATCGTTCCTGTCGCCGAACATGGTGCATCAAGCAATACCGCATCAAACTGGCGAGCGTCTTGCCACTCCAAAACATTAGCCACCACTAAATCAGCTTCTAATTTCGTACGCCCAAGATTCTCCGCGACCCGCTCCATACGCTTGGCCGAAATATCAAGGGACGTAACCTCTGCGCCGGCCAAAGCCATTTGCATAGTTTTCCCACCTGGCGCCGCACAAACATCTAAAACTGTTTCACCAGCCTGCAGTGCAAGCCAAGCAGCTGGCCAAGAGGCAGCAGCATCCTGCACCCACCACTTACCATCCTCAAAACCAGAAAGAGCAGAAATTTGTCCCATGTCATTCAACCGCACCGAACCATTAGGCAGCACTGAACCCCCCAACGTCTCAGCCCAAGTTTGCGGGTCGGCGGTTACGGTTAAATCTACTGGCGCGCCACGCATGTGGGCCGTTTCAATAGCCATGATTGTGCCGTTTCCGTAAGCCTCTCGCAGGGGGCTACGTAGCCATTTTGGCATCATCTGTACTGGAGATTTATCCCATTTTCCAGAAACATCAGCAACAGCTTTACGTAAAACAGCGTTGATCAAACCTTTGTATGGACGAGTTTGGCCAGTAGAACCACAAATGGAGACCAGATCATTAACAACCGCATGTGCTGGCGCACCAAGGCCAGCAATCTCAACGACGCCCAAACGTAATATATTCAACACCTCAACAGCCGGCAACTTTGCTAAATGTGGCCTCAGAGCACGATCTGCCCGACCAACATGGCGCAGAGTATGGGTTGCCAAACGCTGAGTGCGAGCACGGTCTTCCGGGGCTAAAGCCTTGAAATCTTCGGCTTGTATCATCTCAGAGAGCTGTTTTTGGTCGGTCATAACCCCATTCAAAATACGTATCGCAGCAAAACGCGCAATATTCAGAACAATTCGTTTTTCCGTCTTACCAGCCAGAGAAGTTCCGGGACGACCTGAATTTTGTGGGGGGCGGAGCATGTGCTATCCTTGCGATCTGATGAAAGCGGCATATATCAGTCTCATGACAGAAAACAAGAAACCTGATCTCAAAGCAGCAGGTACACGCGCACTTGCCGAAGCCTTGGCCCGCAAAGAAGCTACCGATACCAAGGAATTGCCCCTTGAATTAGGTGGCAGGGATGGTCCTGAGCCTGTACGTTTCGGAGATTGGGAACGCAGAGGCATTGCAGTTGATTTCTGACCGAACCTAAAATTATTCAGTTAATTAAGTGAAAACTTTGCACTAGCACCGGTCCCACGATCACTGGTGAATACCAGTTTTCCGTTTTCTATGGTCACGCCTTGGCAATTTCTACCTAAATCAACATTGCCCCAGATCAAAGTGCGACAGAAATATCCATCCTGCCACTCCCAAAACCCACGAACCGGCCGCCCCATACCCTTGCCTTGTATTGTGCCATCTTCATTGACGTGCAGTCGCACACGAAACAATTGCAAACTAAGTGTTTTGTCTAAAACTAAATTTAAAAAGGTAGTACGGTCTGAAATTCCGTCTTTTGCAAGTGCGGATGAGGCAAACAAAACCAGTAGCAATAACAAAAGGGCGTGGCGCATCTTGGACCTAAACTATGTATTTCAAATTTTTATACGCAGAAAAATTAAATTTGGATCACAGCCCCAAAACATCGATCATGCTGTAATGTCCTGGCTTTTGGGTTTGCCCCCACAGAGCAGCTTTCAGTGCACCGCGGGCGAAAATACCACGATCCGTTGCCATATGCCGCAAAATTATTCGTTCACCTGCGGCAGCAAACAGCACATCATGCTCCCCTACTATATCGCCGCCCCGAATCGCTGTGAAGCCAATATCACCACGCTTGCGTGCGCCGGTGATGCCATCACGACCAACGTCGCGAACGTTGGCAAGATCTACTCCGCGCCCAGTTGCCGCGGCTTCTCCAAGCATTAGAGCTGTACCAGAGGGGGCATCTACCTTGTGATGATGATGTGCCTCAATGATTTCGATATCAAAATCTGCATCCAACGCGGCCGCCACTTTTTCAGTCAATTTTGTCAGCAAATTCACACCCAAAGACATGTTCCCAGCCCGCACAATAACCGCGTGACGGCTTGCAGGCTCTAGCTTTGCAATTTCCGCATCACTCATGCCGGTTGTCCCAATCACGTGCACAGTGCGTGCCTGTGCGGCCAATGCAGCATACTCAAGCGTGGCAGATGGCGCAGTGAAATCAATCACCGCCTGAGAAACCGCAAACGCCTCCAAAGGATCATCAGTGACAATTACACCATTGGCCCGCCCACCCATAGCCTCACCTACATCAAGGCCAACCCATGGGTGCCCCACCTGCTCAACCGCGCCCACTAGATGCGCACGATCACTCTCTGAAACTGTTTTGAGCAGCATATGCCCCATGCGCCCGGATGCGCCAGTGATCGTTATTCCTGGGATTTCAGTCATGACGTCCTCCTTTGATGCGTATTTGGCGGAAAGTTTTGCCACTTGCAAACCTATTGGCACAGGGCCTATGTCCCAAATATGGCAAAAAACAGATTATACAAAAAATCAGGCCCGTCTCAACGACAGCTTAAAGTCGGTGAAGTTATACGCCGCACCCTCTCAGAAATTCTGGTGAGGGGTGAAATTCACGATGCTGAATTGAACCGAATTTCAATTACTATATCTGAGGTCACCACCTCTCCAGATCTTCAGATCGCAACGGTTTACGTTATGCCCTTGGGCGGCACTTTATATGATGAAACCATCACCGCATTGGCGCGTAACAAGGGCCAAATGCGTAGTATCGTTGGACGCAAGGCCGGACTTAAATATGCACCTGATTTGAGGTTTCGCATAGATGAGACGTTTGACCGGATAGACAGCACCCGCCAATTATTTGAACGTGAAGAGGTTCGACGCGATCTTGACGTAGCCACGAACCCTGAGCCAGACACCACTTCTGACATAGATTGACCTGCGACAAGGGGCGCGCTAGGGCAGCCGCCTGAAACTCAAGAGGGCATAATGGGACGTACACGTAAAGGCCGGGATATTTCGGGTTGGCTAATAGTCGACAAACCCGCAGGCCTCACCAGCACTGCTGTTGTCAATAAAATCCGTTGGGCCTTTGACGCCAGAAAAGCTGGGCACGCAGGTACACTTGATCCTGAAGCCACCGGAATTTTGGCTGTGGCTTTAGGCGAGGCCACAAAAACTATTCCCTATATCACTGATGCCACCAAAGCTTATCAGTTCACAGTAAACTTGGGCTCTGCCACCAATACCGATGATGCTGAAGGCGAGGTCATCGCAACCTCTGACCAGCGTCCCAGCGATTCTGAAATTGTGGACGGCCTGCAGGGCTTTCTGGGTGAGATTATGCAGGTCCCACCACAATTCTCAGCTGTAAAAATAGATGGTCAGCGTGCCTATAAATTGGCCCGCGCAGGTGAAGAGGTTGAGATAGCTGCGCGCGCCCTTTTGGTGGAAGAGCTAATTTTAGCAGACAGGCCAACGCCAGACACCGCAGTTCTAGAAATGACCTGTGGCAAGGGCGGCTATGTACGGGCAATTGCGCGAGATTTGGGAATAAAATTAGGGTGCTATGGCCATGTGGCCCGTCTACGTCGCATCTGGTCGGGACCGTTTGATCTTGAACATGCGGTAACGTTAGAACAGATTGAACCCTTCGCCAAGACGTCAGAGATTGACCAATTTTTGCGACCGTTAGAAGAGGGTCTTACCGATCTACAGCAGGGCACCACCAATGCCGAAGGTGCCACCAAACTGCGTAATGGCAACCCAGCCATTTGCTTTACCAAGGCTGAATATGGTGATGAAGTTTGGGTAAGCCATGAGGGCCGGGCCCAGGCCATTGGTCGCTATAAATCTGGTGAGATCCATCCCACGCGGGTGATCTTGCAACCCAAAGGTTAACGCCAAAGCGCCTCTTGATCTCCGACAGCCAATCACTCACCATGGGGCGTGATTACCAGATCCCATATCAAAGGCGATGCGCCCAGCGTTGCGGTGTACTCCAGTTGTGAGCGGTATCGCTATGCCCTCACTAGAATTTGGGACAAAAACGCTGGCCGGGTGGCCTTTGTGATGCTCAACCCTTCGACTGCTACCGAGATGCAAAACGATCCCACGGTGGAACGCTGCGAACGCCGGGCGCGGGCGCTGGGCTTTGGTGGCTTTCGAGTGGCCAATATATTTGCCTGGCGCGATACTGATCCCAAAAATATGCGGATGGCCAAGGCGCCTATTGGCCCTGAAAACGATACCACTATTCAAGAGGCTTGCACCTGGGCCGATAAGGTGATCGCCGCTTGGGGTAACCATGGCGCTTATCTCGAGCGTGGAGCACAGGTGATCAAACTTTTGCGCGGATCTGGTCGACCTATTTTGCATCTAGGCCTATCAAAACAGGGCCACCCCAAACACCCATTGTACATCGCCTACAGCCAACAGCCAGAGACTTGGAAATGATTGCAGGTTTTAAAAAATCTATGCAGCGTTGTAATGGCGTTGATATCGCCCTGCATCGGGCGGGCAAGGGAAAGCCCTTGCTGCTACTTCATGGCTATCCACAAAATCATATGTGCTGGGAGAGGGTAGCCCCCATCTTGGCGGAAAACCATGATGTAATTATTCCAGACTTGCGCGGCTATGGCGACAGTAGCGCCCCGGCTAATGATTCGAACAACACCACTTATTCCAAGCGGACAATGGCGCAGGATATGGCAGATCTGCTTAACGCACTGGAAATCCCTTGTACTGATGTTCTGGGCCATGATCGTGGGGCGCGGGTATCTTATCGCTTGGCTTTGGACCATCCTGAGCGTGTTGAGAAACTAGGCATCATCGAAATTGTCCCCACTGGAGATTTCTGGGCCAATTGGAATGCCGATCTGGCCATGGCGGCCTATCATTGGACCTTTCTAGCGCAGCCCACTCCCATGCCTGAGCGGCTGATTGGTGCTGATCCTGAAGGCTATATCGATTGGACACTAAAGCAATGGACCCTGCGCCACATGCTTGACACTTTCTCACCCAAAGCCTTGGAAAGCTATCGCGCGCAAGCCCGTGACCCTGCTCGGATCCATGCCATGTGCTCCGATTACCGTGCCGGAGCCACCTTTGATCGTACCCTGGATCTGCAAGATAAAGCTAACGGAAAGCGCATCACATCACCAATCCGTTTTTTATATGGTGCAAATGGGTTTCCTGCTAAAAGTGGAAATGCTACAGAACTATGGCGGGACTGGGCGGAGGATGTGGAGGCCAGCGTCTGCGAGTCAGGCCACTTCGTGATGGAAGAGAACCACCAAGCAGTTTTAGATGCTTTTGTGCCATTCTTTGATAACGGGTCACTTTGATCATACCAGTAATAACCCTCTTTCCTTTTTAGTGGAAGTTTCTTATACGCGGCCATCGCCTAGATTCTGTGTGATACCTCCACGGGCCTTGCTGGACGACATCCCGGCCTGCGCCATAACCCTTAACCTTTTTAAAGGAGACCCCGATGTCGATTACAGCTGAAGAAAAAGCACGGCTCATGAAAGAATTCGCAACTACCGAGGGTGACACTGGTTCACCTGAAGTCCAAGTTGCAATCCTGTCATCACGTATTGCGACTTTGACCGAACACTTCAAAACCCATAAAAAAGATAACCACGGCCGCCGTGGTTTATTAAAAATGGTAGCTACACGTCGTAAGCTGTTGGATTATGCACGCGCTAAAGACGAAGCACGTTACCAAGGTTTGATTAAGCGTTTGGGTCTGCGCCGCTAAGCGATATCCCGTACTGAGGAAATCAAAGCCGCAACCCTTGGGCTGCGGCTTTTTTGTGCCTAGAATTTAAGACATCCTGCTTAATTGGAATCTTTTCTAGTGTGTGTCTGGTGTGTGGTAAACAGTTATCTGGACAAATCCATAGACAGCGTGGAAAACAGCGTCATGACCATTCGCAATCCTTCCACCAATTTGGCCTCTGCAGCTGTCGTCATTTCATCAGCAATTTGGGGGCTGTATTGGATCCCACTGCGGTATCTTAAAAGCCTGGGCGTGGCCGAGGCTTGGACTGTCGTGATGATTAACATACCCGCGGCCGTCGTGATAGGCGTGATCTTTATGTTCCAATTCAAAGCACAGCGACCACATCTGCGGCGCGGGGTAATGATTGGAATTTTCATGGGATTGACCGTTGCAATGTTCACCATTGGGTTAGTCTATTCCTCTGTAGTGCGCGTCACGTTGCTATTTTACCTTACGCCAGTTTGGTCAACAATGATTGGAGTTTATTGGCTTAGAGAGCCCGTAACCCGTGGCCGTTGGCTAGCCATAGGGATCGGTCTTTTGGGTTTGCTCTTTCTAATGTCGCAGGGTGATAGGCAAGTGCCACTGAATATTGGTGATCTCTATGGCTTTGTATCCGGCATAACTTGGGCCATCGGCGGGGCTATGATCAAGCGCTACGGCGAAGTTCCCATGCCAACTTTATTATTTTTTCAGTTTCTCTTGGCCTCTGTGTTTGCCTGGCTCTTAGGTGCCGCCGCCGGCCTTGCTCCAACCCCAAGCCTTATGTTTTTGTTGCAAGTTGCTCCCGCATCCGTGGCTATTTCAATCGGCCTAATATTACCATCAATTTTAATCATGTTTTGGGCCCAAAAATTTCTATTTCCCGGCCGGGTTGGTTTACTCATGATTACAGAAGTTTTGGTCGCTACGCTCACAGCTAGCCTATTTTTGCCAAATGAGGCCATGGGGCTGATCGAATGGATTGGGGCAACCTTAATTGTTGGGGCTTGTTTTGTGGAAATCTTGGTGCACCCGGTGGAGACTTAACCTCAACCAAAAACTAGATTTTTCTGCTAAATTATAGTCCCCCTTTCCCCACAGTGATTCTTCATGTACACGCGCTTTATCTGAAACGTGGTGCGAGGACCCCAGCGCCCGAAAATAAGATACCAGGGTCGGCGGCAATGGGGCCGCCATGTGACTGGCCAATGGGCCATTTAGGAAAAAACAAATGTTTATAGAAACAAAAAAATCCATGCAGTGGGGTGAAGAAACTCTCACTCTGGAAACTGGTAAGGTTGCGCGTCAGGCCGATGGCTCTGTCATCGCCACTTTAGGCGAAACCTCGGTAATGGCGAACGTAACTTTTGCCAAGCACCAAAAACCTGGTCAAGACTTCTTTCCTTTGACCGTTCATTATAACGAAAAATACTATGCCGCTGGTAAAATTCCAGGTGGCTTTTTCAAACGTGAAGCACGTCCGACAGAAAAAGAGACACTGACATCACGCTTGATAGATCGCCCAATCCGGCCGTTGTTTGTGCCTGGCTTCAAAAACGAAGTTTTGGTGATCTGTACTGTCTTGTCGCACGATCTAGTCAATGATCCAGATATGATTGCAATGATTGCAGCCTCTGCCGCTCTGACAATTTCCGGCGCGCCATTCATGGGCCCAATTGCAGCCGCACGTGTCGGCTTTGTGGACGGCGCATATGTTCTCAATCCAACGATTGATGACATGCACAATCTCCGCTTAAGTCCAGAACAGCGTTTAGATCTAGTCGTAGCCGGCACCAAAGACGCCGTAATGATGGTTGAATCCGAAGCTTATGAGCTGACAGAAGACGAAATGCTAGGCGCTGTTGCGTTTGCCCATGAGCAAATTCAACCTGTGATCGACCTGATTGTTGATCTGGCCGAAGATTGCGCAAAAGAGCCGTTCAACTACCAAGCTCCAGATTATGCGGATCTGTTTGCCGCTATATCCACCGCTGGTGATGATGCAATGCGCGCAGCTTATGCTATAACTGACAAGCAAGAGCGGACGTCTGCTGTTAATGCAGTGAAAGACACCATCAAAGCAGGCTTAAACGATGAACAGCTCGCAGATGAAAATCTGGGCGCTGCGTTGAAGAAACTAGAATCCAAAGTTCTGCGTGGCGATGTTGTGAAAAACGGCAAGCGAATTGATGGTCGGGCTCTGGACACAGTGCGTGCGATCAACTGCCAAACTGGCCTGTTGCCACGGACCCATGGTTCAGCCTTATTCACCCGTGGTGAAACTCAAGGTCTGGTTGTGACCACATTGGGTACCGGCGATGATGAGCAAATGATCGATGCTTTAAACGGTATGTATAAATCAAACTTCCTGCTGCACTATAATTTCCCTCCTTATTCAGTTGGCGAAGTTGGCCGCTTTGGCCCTCCAGGTCGTCGCGAAATTGGACATGGTAAATTGGCTTGGCGTGCGCTTCAGGCGGTTTTGCCTGCAGCCACTGATTTTCCCTACACCATTCGTTTGGTGTCAGAGATCACTGAATCTAATGGCTCGTCATCCATGGCGTCTGTCTGTGGTGGCTCTTTGTCCATGATGGATGCAGGTGTGCCACTAAAGGCACCAGTTGCTGGTGTGGCAATGGGTTTGATCTTAGAAGACGATGGCGAATATGCAGTTCTAACCGACATCTTGGGCGATGAAGATCACCTAGGCGACATGGACTTTAAGGTTGCTGGTACAGAAGCTGGGATTACATCCTTGCAGATGGACATCAAAGTTGCTGGCATTACCCAGGGCATTATGAAGAAGGCCTTGGCACAAGCCAAAGCGGGTCGTCTGCATATCCTGAACGAGATGTCGAAATCAATCACTGGCGCGCAAGAGTTCTCAGTTCACGCCCCACGCATCGAAACAATGAAGGTTCCAACTGATAAAATCCGTGAAGTGATTGGTTCCGGTGGTAAAGTAATTCGTGAGATTGTTGAGTTGTCTGGCGCCAAAGTCGATATCAACGACGAAGGCGTGATCAAAATTGCCAGCCCAAACGCTGATAGCATCAAAAAAGCTTACGACTTGATTTATGCTATTGTGGCTGAGCCAGAAGAAAATGCGATCTACAAAGGTAAAGTTGTCAAAGTTGTTGATTTCGGCGCCTTCGTAAACTTCTTCGGTAAACGTGATGGATTGGTGCATGTTAGCCAAATCGAAAATCGACGCCTGAACCACCCATCTGACGCTCTCAAAGAAGGTCAGGAAGTTTGGGTGAAACTCTTGGGCTTTGACGATCGCGGTAAGGTGCGTTTGGCTATGAAAATGGTCAACCAAGAAACTGGCGAAGAGATGGCTCCAGAAGAAAACAAAGAAGGCTAAATTATATCGGGTCTTCCCGTATTCAAGTCTCAAAAAGCCCCGCTTTGGTGGGGCTTTTTGCGTTCGAGGAATAATAACTGTTAGGTTAGATAATAAATAGAATCTGAGCATCACATCAAAATAGCACCACCCAAATTCTGATGCTTGCAGAATTAGTGTTGCGATGACATTCTCACGAAAATTTATAACTTGCTGGAGGCAGACATGATCGATAAGCGCCAATTTTACATCAACGGCCAATGGGTGAGCCCAGTAAAAGCCAATGATTTTGATATTATAGACCCAAGTACTGAAGATGTTGTTGGGATAATTTCACTTGGTGGTCAAGAAGATACCAATGCAGCGGTTGCAGCGGCCAAAGCGGCCTTTCCTACCTGGTCGCAAACATCCAAAGACGAGCGGCTCATGCTGCTGGAAAAATTGCTTGAGGTTTACAAATCACGCCAAGCCGAAATGGCACAGGCCATCAGCCTCGAGATGGGCGCACCACAAAAGCTGGCCCGCAATCAGCAGGTCGGTGCCGGAACATGGCATTTGCAGGGCTTCATCAACGCCTTCCGTGATTTTGAGTTTGATCGCCCTCTTGGCACACAAGCCCCGAATGAACGCACAGTGATGGAGCCTATTGGCGTCACTGCTTTGATCACCCCTTGGAATTGGCCAATGAACCAGATTGTGTTGAAGGCTATACCAGCCATCGCAACCGGCTGCACCATGGTTTTAAAACCATCTGAAATCGCACCACTCTCTGGCTTACTTTTTGCTGAAATGGTGCATGAGGCTGGCTTCCCTGCAGGAGTATTCAACATGGTCAATGGTGATGGCTTGGGTGTGGGCACTCAGCTTTCGATACACCCCGATGTGGACATGGTCAGCTTCACCGGCTCATCCCGCGCAGGCATCGCCATCTCCAAAGCAGCCGCCGATACTTTGAAACGCGTCAGCCTTGAATTGGGCGGCAAGGGGGCAAATATAATCTTCGCCAATGCCCCAGAAGACGCAGTCACTAATGGCGTGGCACGGTGCATGCGCAACTCAGGTCAATCTTGTAACGCTCCCACCCGCATGCTGGTAGAGCGATCACGCTATTCACAGGCACTAGAACAGGCAGCCGCCGCAGCCAACGCTACTAAAGTGGGCCCTGCATCTGAAGAGGGCAATCACATCGGGCCCGTTGTTAGCCAAATTCAATATGATAAAATTCAGAACCTGATCGAAGTGGGTATCAAAGAGGATGGGGCTACCATAATCGCAGGGGGACTTGGTCGCCCTGAAGGCTTAAACCGTGGCTACTATGTACGCCCGACCATCTTTGCAGATGTAGGCAATGATGCCCGAATAAACCAAGAAGAGATCTTTGGTCCCGTGATGTCCATTATGCCTTTTGATACGGAAGAAGAGGCCATAGAGATTGCCAATGACACCCAGTATGGACTGACCAACTACCTCCAATGTAGTGACCAGGAGCAGCGCCAACGAGTTGCGCGCCAATTGCGTTCAGGCATGGTCGAAACCAACAGCGTAGGCTTTGGCGCGGGCAGCCCTTTTGGTGGCTACAAGCAATCGGGTAACGGCAGGGAAGGTGGATTGTTCGGTCTTCACGAATTCATGGAAATCAAAGCCGTGAGTTGCTGGGAAGACGCGTAAAACGCTAGATGCGGCGTGGAAGCGCACGCCGCATCTTTGCATGAGTTCGGCCCTTGGAGACACGCAATATGCAGCAGCCAAATTGCGAGCCAAACCGATCATTTCGTCTTGGGCTTTTTTTGGATGACCGTCTGTCGGGACTGGCAGAATTATCCTTTGGGTTTCCAAAAATTGGCGATCCATATCTTGGTTTCATGATGCTTGGTCCATGGGCGCAAAATTCTGGAATAGGTATAAAATTTCTTGACCATGTTGAATACCTTGCTCGACAGGCAGGGGGGCAGAAACTGTTTCTTGCCGTGTTGAGTATCAACCCCAAGGGCGTGCCTTCTCGGAGAGACAGGGCTTTTCTGCAACCGGGGTTTGGCGTGCAACTACCATTGGTAATAAATATGTAAAGATACATCGGCTGGTCAAGCAATTGTAATTAAAATTAGTCTAAAAATTTCTACAAATTTAGTAATTCTTCATCGTTGCGAGCCATCCATTCAAAAAAAATTTAAAATGGCAGCTTAGCCCTAAAGTCCATCATTTCGCCACCATCCGGGTGGCGCAGGCGCAGGCGATGGGAGTGCAGCATCAGACGTGTTGCCTCTTGGCTTTCAGGGGTTCCATAGAAAGGATCACCCAAAATCGGGTGGCCCAGCGCCAACATATGGATCCGTAATTGGTGTGAGCGTCCAGTCTTAGGGCTCAGCTTCACCCGGGTTTCGCCCCTATTGCGGTTGATCACTTGCCAGTCAGTTACTGCGGCACGTCCGGTTTCGTGGCAGATCATTTGTTTCGGGCGGTTAGGCCAATCCACGATGATCGGCAAATCAACCGTACCTGTATCCGCTTTAATCTGTCCCCAGACCCTCGCAACATATGTTTTCTTAGTCTGGCGTTTCTCAAATTGCAGCCCCAAATGACGTTGCGCATTGGGCGACAGAGCAAAGACCATCACCCCAGAAGTGTCCCGGTCCAAGCGGTGGACCAGCAAGGCCGTGGGGTACTCCGATTGAATGCGGGTAATCAAACAATCCGCCAACAGCGCCCCCCGCCCCGGCACAGACAGCAAGCCAGAGGGTTTGTTGACCACCAAAATTTCATGATCAAGGTGAACAACGTCAAGCGGGTCCATGGGCGGGAAATAATGTGTCATGTCATGCCCCATAGCCCCTTAGCGCCCACAGGTAAATTCCGCATAGATAAAAAGCACATGTGGCAAAGTCATATTTACAAACTCAAATACCGAAAGGTAAGTTAAGTATTTGTTAAAAAATATATTTATGACAATCTTTGGATACGGCTACGCCTCTGTGGTGACATCAAGCTGGCCAGACGATCTTACAGTATACCTTGCTAATGAGATCGAGGCAAAGTTCTAAATCCAACCTATGTTTTTTGTGGTAAAACCGCACCTGGGTTTAAAATGCCTTGTGGGTCCAGCGTATCTTTGATTTGGCGCATAAGGTGCAATTTTACCGGATCCCCAAAGGTTGCTATATCGTTTACCTTCAACCGCCCAACGCCGTGTTCCGCAGAGACCGACCCACCCAATTCATGGGCCAAGCAGTGCACCTCTTGTTGCAGATCATCCCGAATATCTACGTAATCCGCAACATTCCCCCCTGCCGGGGGGAAGATGTTATAATGCAAGTTTCCATCGCCCAAATGTCCAAAACAATTGGCACGCACCGCGCCAAATTTTGCAATACGCCGAGTGGCAGATTCAATAAACCCCGGCACCTCAGACAGCGGTAGCGATATATCAGACGAGCAAATCGCACCAATCGCCTTATTGGCTAGTGGGATGGTTTCACGCAAGGCCCAAAGATCCTTGGTTTGCTGCTGAGATTGCGCAATCACGCCATCTAGTATCAAATCAGAGGCCCGCTCAAATAGCATCTCAAAAGCTTGCTCTGGCTCCATGCCTCCAGACAACCCAACGTGTAGTAAGACAGACCATTCCGGAGGCTCAGGCCAAGGTTGGCGCATCTGCGGAAATGTCTCAGCCAAAAACTGCAGACCCTGTGCTGAGATGATCTCAAAGGCAGAAATACCTTCTCCCATGATCTCTTTTGTGCGGCTCAACAATTCAAGCGCCGTGCGGGGGCTTTGCACCGTCAACAGCGCCGTGCCCTCAGCGCTTGGACGCGGAGCAAGTTTAAGGCTCGCCGCTGTGATAATACCCAACGTGCCCTCAGATCCAATCAGCAAATGTCGCAAATCATACCCAGTATTGTCTTTTCGCAGGCGCTTGAGGCCGTTGAAAATTTGCCCATCAGCCATGACAGCTTCAATGCCAAGCACCTGGTCCCGGGCCATGCCATATCGCAAAACATTCACTCCCCCGGCATTGGTCGCCAAGAGCCCGCCTATCTGTGCGGTACCCTCAGAGGCCAGAGACAGGGGAAACAGACGGTTCACCTGCGCGGCGGCAGCCTGTACCTCGGCCAAAACAGCGCCAGCCTCCACCACCAAAACATTTTCTTCTGGGTAGCAGCCTCTGATCCTCCTCATTCGCTCTAGGCTCAAAATCAGCGGGGCGGGCGGGCCGCCCGCAATGCTAGTCAAAACCTGGCCGCCAACAAGACCCGTTCCGCCGCCATAGGGCAGTACGGCAACTCGAGCTTGCTCCGCAGTCTGCATGATTTGTGACACCTGCTCCGTGTTTTCTGGGGCGACTAAAAGTCCTGCTGAGCCGTGATAACGGCCACGTGGTTCTATAAGGTATTTGTCACTGAGATCCGGAAAGGCCGCTGCAGGCAATATATGCTGCAATTGCCCCGCGAATTCAGCCGTTACTGAATTTAGCATCTGCTTCCCTCATCCTACATCTGATCACCGTGCAGCGCATTATTTCGCCAACAAAGCGAAAATATCCGCGTATCAGGTTCTTGAGACCCTGCTTAATGATATTGCATGCAGTTTCCAACTGAAGAATAGACCCATAGCCAGAGGCTATAATCTCTCATGTAAGCTTGACTCTAATCTATTTAAGCGTGTAGTGGCGTCTTAATTCCGGGAGCTTTGTTCTTCCGGTCCTTAGGCTTTTGCCAGGATCGCCACCCGTCAGCGCGCTGCGCCCACGGGTGCTTTTTCGGTTTGAGCTTGGGAAAATCGCAGCGAAACACCATATTGGATGTATCGTGATATTGAGAGAGGGGCAGGGGCATGTTTGAAAACCTATCTGAACGCCTAAGCGGTGTCTTTGATCGGCTGACCAAACAAGGTGCACTTTCTGAAGACGACGTAAAAACTGCCCTGCGGGAAGTGCGTGTGGCACTTTTGGAAGCAGATGTCAGTCTACCAGTAGCCCGTGAATTCGTCAAAAAAGTCCAAGCCAAAGCCACTGGGTCTGCAGTCACCAAATCTGTGACCCCCGGCCAGCAAGTTATTAAGATTGTTCACGATGCCTTGATCGACACCCTGCGCGGCGAGGGTGAACCGGGTGATCTCAAAATTGACAATCCGCCCGCTGCTATTTTGATGGTAGGCTTACAAGGCTCAGGCAAAACCACGACCAGTGGTAAATTAGCAAAACGTCTCTCAGACCGTGAAGGTAAAAAGGTCTTGATGGCCTCGCTGGACATCTATCGCCCAGCAGCGATGGAGCAACTCGCAATTTTAGGCACACAGGTTGGCGTAGACACTCTGCCAATCGTGGCGGGCGAAACCGCTGTCCAGATTGCTAAACGCGCCAAGCAACAGGCAACCCTAGGTGGGTATGACGTCTATATGCTCGACACTGCAGGGCGTCTGCAAATTGACGCCACATTGATGCAGGAGGTGGAAGACGTGCGCGATGCCGTCTCCCCTCGTGAAACCTTGCTGGTGGTAGATGGCCTCACCGGTCAAGTTGCTGTTGAAGTGGCAGAAGAATTTGATGGGAAAATTGGCATAACTGGCGTCGTCCTGACCCGTATGGATGGCGACGGTCGCGGCGGTGCAGCCCTTTCAATGCGCGCAGTAACTGGAAAACCTATAAAGTTTGTAGGTTCCGGCGAGAAAATGGACGCGCTTGAAACGTTTGAACCTGAGCGGGTAGCTGGCCGTATTTTAGGCATGGGCGATATCGTCGCACTGGTAGAAAAAGCCCAAGAAACTCTGGAAGCCGAACAGGCTGAACGAATGATGCGCCGCCTCCAAAAGGGCATGTTTAATATGAACGACCTGCGCAGCCAGTTAGAGCAAATGCAAAAAATGGGCGGCATGCAGGGGCTTATGGGGATGATGCCCGGCATGGCGAAGATGAAGGGAAAAATTGAAGATGCCGGCTTAGATGATAGCCTGCTAAAACGTCAAATTGCTTTGATTAGTTCAATGACTAAAAAAGAACGCGCCAATCCGGGCTTGTTACAGGCGAGTCGCAAAAAGCGGATTGCGGCCGGTTCAGGCATGGAAGTGAGCGATCTTAACAAGTTACTAAAGCAACACCGGCAAATGGCAGATATGATGAAAAAGCTTGGTAAACGCGGTGGCCTTGGTGCACTCAAAGGTATGATGGGCGGCCAAGGTGCGCCCAGCCAAGCCGAATTGGCAGCAGCACAAGAACAAATTACCAGCGGTGCAATGGGTGGAGGTATGCCAAAAGGTATGAGCCTGCCCAAAGGCTTGGGAGGTATTTCGGGTTTCAGCAGTGGCTTGCCTAATGGACTAAGTGGCTTGGGGAAGAAGAAGTGATGACCCATGCCAAAACTAATCACGGAAATCTATATTATGCATGAAAATGCCCGTTCAATCGCTTTGGCTGAGCGTCTAGGGGCGTCTCTGGACAAACATGCTCAGCGTTCAAATCCTGAGGTGTATCCTTGCCTCGTTTACCGCCACCCCAAATCAGAGGTACTGTCATGACCAATGCCGTTGCTCGGGCAGCCGAGCTTTTGAAGTCCCATCGCGCCAGCATTGATCGCTTGGATGCAGTATTGATCTATACGCTGGGTGAGCGATTTGCTCATACAAAGGCAGTAGGGCAGCTCAAAGCACGCCATGACCTGCCCGCGTCTGATCCGGCGCGTGAATCCCAACAAATTACCCGTCTGCAAGATCTCGCTGAACGCGCTGATCTAGACCCCGAGTTCGCCAAGAAATTTCTGAACTTTATTGTTCAAGAAGTCATCCAAAACCACAAAACTTATCAAGAATAGGATGCAATACTTGCACCCTATTTGCCATTTTCAAGGAGAATAACAATGGCTATGAAAATCCGTTTGGCCCGTGGTGGGTCCAAGAAGCGCCCTTTTTACCGTGTTGTAGCTGCAGACGCCCGCATGCCGCGTGATGGCCGCTTTATCGAAAAGCTGGGCACATATAACCCTTTGTTAGCCAAGGACAGCGAAGAGCGCGTTAAATTGGATCTTGAACGGGTTAAGCATTGGCTGAGCCAAGGCGCACAACCAACTGATCGCGTCGCCCGTATGTTGGAGGCAGCTGGCGTTATTCCTGCAAAAGTACGTAGCAATCCAGTAAAAGCACTTCCAGGCAAAAAGGCTTTAGCTCGTGCTGAAGAAAAAGTAGCAAAAGCAGCTGCCCCAGCTGAAGAAGCACCAGCCGAAGCGGTTGTGGCTGAAGAAGCACCAGCCGAAGCGGTTGTGGCTGAAGAAGCACCAGCCGAAGCGGTTGTGGCTGAAGAAGCACCAGCCGAAGCGGTTGTGGCTGAAGAAGCACCAGCCGAAGCGGTTGTGGCTGAAGAAGCACCAGCCGAAGCGGTTGTGGCTGAAGAAGCACCAGCCGAAGCGGTTGTGGCTGAAGAAGCACCAGCCGAAGCGGTTGTGGCCTATGGACAACATTCGCATAGCTTGGTCAAAATAAAAAACCCCGCCACATAGGCGGGGTTTTCCATTTTAAGCTTTCCCTTTATGGGTAACCCATGTTGTTACGCCCTATCCGCTCTCTGATGTTAATTGGAATTTGTTTTCTGATGGGTTATTTTTATGCCCGCAACCAGGCATTTGAAAACTGTGGTAAGGATGGTGGCACAATGAAGAACGGCTATTGTTTAGGAGTGAACCAATGACTGCGTTGATCTGTGTTGGCATGATTGCAGGCGCCTTTGGTGTCCGTGGTGAATTACGGGTGAAGAGCTTTTGCTCCAATCCCAGCGATTTGGAAACATATTCGCCCCTGCTGACAGAAGATGGTGACCAAAATTTTGAAATTTCGTTGATTGGGCAAATCAAGAATGGTTTTTCGGCTCGCATTGTCGGTGTCGAATCCAAGGATGAGGCCGATGCGCTGCGTGGCATCTCACTTTTTGCCCGGCGTGAGGATCTTCCAACCTTGCCAGATGATGAATATTATTACTCCGACCTAATCGGCTTACAAGTGGCAGATGCAGGCGGTACTGTTATAGGCCATGTCAAATCTGTAATGAACCACGGTGCTGATGATCTACTAGAGGTCATAGTTCCCGGCGCTTCTGACACAGCACTTATTCCATTCACTAAAGTAATCGTGCCTACTGTTGATCTAGCATCGCGCCGGATTGTCATCGATCCGCCTGAAGGGCTGCTATGAGCGAGCCTGATCGGTCCCACGGACGCAAGTCTATCCGTGCCAGCCTCAAACCAAGGGCCTTGGATGGGGAATCACCTGATTTGGCCGGGGTTTGGCGAGCCGATGTTATCACTCTCTTTCCTGACGTCTTCCCAGGCGTTTTGGGCGCTTCACTAACAGGCAAAGGCCTAAAAGACGGCAAATGGCAGTTGCACACCCATGATCTTCGCCCTTACGGCGAGGGCAAGCATCGCAATGTTGATGATACGCCCGCAGGTGGCGGCGCTGGCATGGTAATGCGGGCAGATGTGCTGGGACGTGCAATCTCTGAGGTACTGCGCCACCGCCCACCCTGCCCAATCATCTATATGTCCCCAAGGGGAAAACCTCTGACACAAACCCGTACACAAGTCTTGGCTGACGGGCCCGGTCCAGTAATACTTTGTGGTCGCTTTGAGGGAATTGACCAACGAGTGATAGACCACTTCAAAATTGAAGAGGTGAGCATAGGTGATTATGTGCTCTCCGGTGGCGAGCTAGCCGCACAGGTAATGCTTGATGCTGCCGTTCGCCTAATTCCAGGAGTATTAGGCAACGAAATTAGCACCGAGAACGAGAGTTTCTCCAATGGGTTACTTGAACACCCACACTACACGCGCCCCCCAGTCTGGGAAGACCTAAAAATTCCTGCAGTTCTGATGTCCGGCCACCACGGCAAAGTGGCAGAGTGGCAAAAGCAGCAATCAGAAGCCCTCACTCAAGAGAGGCGGCCAGATTTATGGGAGGCGTTTGGCGACTAAAATTGCCTTTAAACTCCCTATTGCTTCGCCTCCATTCTCGAAATATACGGCACAAGTCTGATCTAGTAATGGATTCGGACTGCTTTGCTATTGTACGTTCCATTATACGTAAATCCTTTCTTCGGGGTAAGTGGATGAAATGATGCTAGGGTAGAGCTATAAGCAACTACTACTTGAACTCTGGCGGGCACTGCGGTGGACCCGGAAGAAGACCAAGAGCTCTGAGGTGGTAATCAAACTTCGTGGAACAACCACGAGCAACCAAAGGAGCATCAGATGAATCTGATTGCACATCTAGAGGCGGAGCAAATTGCCGCCCTCGGGAAAGATATTCCTGATTTTAAAGCCGGAGATACCGTGCGCGTTGGTTTCAAAGTAACTGAGGGCACACGTAGCCGGGTTCAGAACTACGAAGGCGTTTGTATCGCCCGCAACAACGGTACTGGCATAGCTGGTTCTTTCACAGTTCGCAAAATTTCGTTTGGTGAAGGCGTAGAACGTGTGTTCCCACTGCATTCCACAAACATCGACAGCATCACCGTTGTTCGCCGTGGCCGCGTGCGTCGCGCAAAGCTATATTATCTGCGCGATCGCCGTGGAAAATCCGCTCGAATCTCAGAGCAAACCAACTACAAACCCAAGTCTTAAGGAGCGGGACCATGAAAAAAGATACCCATCCAGACTATCACTTCATCAATGTCAAAATGACAAATGGCGACATTATACAAATGCGCTCAACCTACGGCGCAGAAGGCGATCAACTGTCCTTGGACGTCGACCCAACTGTACACCCAGCTTGGACTGGTGGTGGCGCGCGTTTGATGGATACTGGCGGCCGAGTGTCGAAGTTTAAAAAGAAATACGAAGGCCTTGGCTTCTAAGCCATACGCTTATGAAACGTGTGAAAAGACCGGTTCCAAGGAACCGGTCTTTTTCGTTAAGTTGTAAAGTTTGTCATCAAGCTCGCTTCCCTTGCCCTCAGCCGCGCTCTATAGCCGAGGCAAAACAAGCAACATAATTTGAGAGACATCTAGTGGCGCATATTATTGTCGTGGGAAATGAAAAAGGTGGGTCGGGCAAGTCGACCACAACCATGCATTTGGCAACAGCTTTGGCTCGGATGGCGCATCGTGTGGGTGGGTTGGACTTAGACCTGCGGCAGAAAACCTTTGGTCAATATGTAGGCAATCGGTCCCGGTTTGCAGCTGAAAGCAATATTACGCTTTTGTCTCCACATTACATGGAGCTGCCCGAAGTCGCTGAAGATAGTCTGAGGCCCGGTGAAAACCTGATGGATCAGCGGCTGTCTACAGCCGTAGAAACTTTGGAAAAAAGCTGTGATTTTGTCATTATAGATTGCCCCGGTAGCCACACCCGGCTGTCACAAATGGCTCATGCCATGGCTAACACACTAATCACACCGCTTAATGACAGCTTTGTGGATTTCGATCTCTTAGCCAAGGTACAAAGTGACGGGACCACTATCAAAGGGCCGTCGGTCTATTCCGAGATGGTTTGGAGCGCCCGGCAATTGCGGGCGCAGGCAGGGTTAAAGCCAATGGATTGGATTGTGGTGCGCAACCGTTTGGGCGCTCAAAACATGATCAACAAGCAAAAGATGGGGGATGCGATTGCGCATTTAGCCGAGCGCATTGGATTTAGGGTGGCGCCCGGCTTCAGTGAGCGCGTTGTTTTTCGCGAGCTGTTTCCACGCGGCCTTACCCTTCTTGATCTCAAAGACGTGGGCATCAATCAACTCAGCATCTCAAATATCGCAGCCCGCCAAGAGCTTCGTGAATTAATCAAAGCCTTGAACCTACCAAATGTGACCGTCGAATTCTAGTTTAACGCATCGGCTGTTGGTGGTTGGCAGCCCTCACACTCACAATTGATCGCGGCAGCCTTTGCGGCCCGAGTGAGCAACGCGATCAGAGTAGCCTGATCCAAACCTGTCAAAGCATCTTGAGATAAAAGATCAGCTGAATTGAGATAGCTCAGTACCGTAGCCATAAAAGTGTCACCCGCCCCAACTGTATCCACTAGATTTGGCACCGGATGCGCTGGCACGGCGATCTTAAGGCCGTTGCAATAGCAAATGGCACCCTTGGCTCCTTTGGTCACAATGCTCAGCTTAGCTGAAGTTTTTCTCAAGACCGCTGTGCACGCTGTATCAAAATCAAAATTAGGGAAAATCCACTCCAAATCTTCATCACTTAACTTTAGAATATCTGCGGTGTTCATTAAGCGCCAAAGCCGCTCAAGATAAGCCTCACGATCTGCTATCAGCATAGGACGCACATTTGGGTCCAAAGTTGTAACAATGCCCATACGATGTTGTTCAGCAAAGAAATCAGCCCAGGCATCTGCATCAGAACCGTCGATGATCGCCAATGACGTAAGGTGAAACGCCCGACCCTTGGCCGGAAAGTTATTCTGTAAAAATGGTAAATCTACTTGCCGTTCAGCTGTATCATCACGATAGAATTGATAGCTAGGCTGGCCATCAATTAAGGTCACGACCGCCAGAGACGAAGGTTTTTCTGAACGTGGACTCAGTAACTCCACGCCGTCTGCGAGCATCTTATCAGCAAGGAAATGCC
This sequence comes from Alphaproteobacteria bacterium UBA4588, assembly GCA_905182195.1. Classification (GTDB taxonomy): domain Bacteria; phylum Pseudomonadota; class Alphaproteobacteria; order Rhodobacterales; family Rhodobacteraceae; genus Planktomarina. The sequence goes on along the minus strand of CAJJAW010000002.1, from coordinate 394,798 downwards.
CCAAGTTATCCATGGCGATCGGCGTGATAAAACCCACCACTTGCTGTTGCCGGGCAACGGCACGGGCGGTATTATAGCCAGAGCCGCCCCGAGCACCAGTAAATGACACTACACCGTCACTCCGCGCGCTTTCAATCAAGTCGATCAAATTATCCCCACCAACAACAATAATGGCCCCACTCCTTAGGTTTCCTGCGTAACTACGCTATAGCCATAATTGGTAGCATATCAAAAATAGTTTTTGAACTTTTACCAGTAGATTTTTGGTTATAAACAGTGCCAGAGCCCATATCTATTCTTTGCCGAAGAACCTTGAACTCAACGAAACCTTGACACAGTGTCGCGGGTAACAGCTGTGCGGCGTTCAAATTACTTAATAAGAGAATAGAAGATGGGTGAACTTTCAACTCAGGTTGTGATTATTGGTGGTGGGCCCTCAGGCTTGCTATTATCTCAACTTCTGCATGTGTGTGGGATTCAAAGCGTTGTTTTGGAGCGTAAAACAAAAAACTACGTGCTCGGTCGCATTCGGGCAGGCGTCTTAGAGCGTGGCTTGTTGCACTTAATGCGCGAAGCTGGAGTTGCGGACCGAATGGAGCGTGAGGGGTTTACACATGATGGCACATTGATTTGCTATGGTAATCAAATGTTTCGTGTGGATTTCAAACACCATACTAGCCATTCTGTAATGGTTTATGGCCAGACAGAAGTAACCCGCGATCTCTATGAGGCTCGTGAAAAATCGGGTGGGGAGATTGTTTTTAATGTAGAGGATGTCGAAATACATGATGCAAAAACTAATGCACCATTTGTAACCTATAAAAAAGCAGGGACCAGTCATCGGATTACCTGTGATTTTGTTGCAGGCTGTGATGGTTTCCATGGGATCAGCCGTAAAACTATTCCCCAAAAGGTACGCAAGGAATACGAGAAGGTCTATCCCTTTGGCTGGCTTGGGATTTTGTCAGAAACACCACCAGTAAGCCATGAGCTTATTTACGTAAATTCTGAACGTGGGTTTGCCCTTTGTTCGATGCGCAACACAAATTTAAGCCGCTACTACATTCAATGTGATTTGTCAGATCGCCCTGAAGATTGGAGTGACAACGCATTTTGGACTGAACTAAAACTTCGCCTGCCACCAGATGTGGCATCAAAATTGGTGACTGGGCCTACGATTGAGAAAAGCATAGCGCCTCTTCGTTCTTTTGTGAGTGAGCCCATGCGTTGGGGCCAACTATTTTTATGTGGAGACGCTGCCCATATCGTGCCACCCACCGGTGCTAAGGGCCTCAATACCGCGGCGTCTGATGTAAACTATCTCTATAGGGCACTACGACAGTTTTATGAAACCGGAGACACATCTGGGATTGACAGCTATTCCGAAGTTGCTCTGTCGCGTGTGTGGAAAGCTGAAAGGTTCAGCTGGTGGTTTTCATCCCTAATGCACCGCTATCCAGATCATAGCGAGTTTGACTTCAGAATACAGGTTGCTGAACTGCAGTTTTTGCATGGCAATCAAGCCGCCCAGCAGGCAATGGCGGAAAATTATGTTGGTTTGCCCTATTGATTAAATAGTGGCACACCCAACATATCATTTACTATTTCCGAAATTTATATTGCCCGAAAGTGAAGCCCAATGACCGATTTTGCGAGAACCCGTGAAATGTTTGATATTCCTGAAGGAATGATTTACCTCAATGGCAACTCACTTGGCCCTATGCCCAAAGCTGCACCAGCAGCGATTAACTCTTTTTTACTGGACGAATGGCGTACAGAGTTAGTCAGTGGCTGGAACACCAAAAATTGGTTTATGCAGACCAATACTTTGGGGGACCGAGTCGGTAACCTGATCGGGGCAGCGCCAGGCTCAACCGTGGTGGGTGATACACTCTCTATCAAAGTATTTCAGGCCGTGGCGGCAGCGCTCGCCTTAACGCCTGACCGCCGTATAATTCTATCAGATAGTGGTAATTTTCCAACAGATCTGTATATGGTTGAGGGTCTCATGACCCTGCGTGACGCAGGCTATGTCTTACGCACACCCGCACCTGAAAATGTTTTGGACCAGATCACTGAGGAAGTCGCCACGGTGATGGTCACCGAGATAGACTACCGCTCAGGGCGCAAGCACGACATGCAGGCTATCATCTCTAAAGCCCACAGCGTTGGGGCCACCGTGGTATGGGATTTAGCCCATTCCATTGGCGCGCTGCCTGTAGATGTGGCGAGCACTGACGCCGATTTTGCAGTGGGTTGTACCTATAAATATCTCAATGCAGGCCCAGGCGCGCCAGCATTCATTTATGTAGCCCCACGATTGCTGGATACAGTCCAACCCGCTTTATCAGGCTGGTTTGGACATGAAGCGCCTTTTGCTTTCGATCTGGATTTTAGGCCTATGCCCGGAAAAATTGATCGCATGCGGATCGGTACACCGTCGATTGCCGCCTTTTCTCTTTTGGATGCTGCCCTCAACATCTGGGATCACGTCGACATGAAAGATCTGCAGAAAGCATCCATTGAGCTGTCCGAAGCCTTTATCCGCGAGATTGAAGCGCGTTGCTCCGATTTGAAGCTGGCCAGCCCGCGCGACCCTAATCAACGGGGAAGCCATGTGTCATTTGAGTTTGAGCATGGCTATGCCTGCATGCAGGCCCTGATTTCCGAGGGGGTAATTGGAGACTTCAGGTCTCCCAACATAATGCGCTTTGGCATCACACCACTATTTCTTAATCTCAACGATATCAAACAAGCCGTGGTGATTTTGGAGAAGATCTTAGTTACCAAGGCTTGGGCCAAGCCTGAATTTCAAAAACGCGCGCTGGTAACTTAAAAAGTTTTGATCAATTGGCTAAACAAGTAATACTACGATAGCCCTTTAGAACGATAAATTTAAGGTAAATCTGCGGCTACCTTATGGACCTACCCGCCTATATTAGATATGGGGTCATGACTTTTCAAAGGACCATTGCTCAATGATCGATAACATCAATCCAGATATTGTTTTCACCAAAGTTGATGAAGCCCCACAATTGGCCTCAGCCTCCCTGCTTCCCATTGTACAATCCTTCACCGCAGCCGCAAATGTGACCGTCGGCACCCGTGACATTTCTCTTGCAGGACGCATCATTGCGGCCTTCCCAGAGAATCTCACTGAGGCTCAACGCCAATCAGATGATTTAGCGATTTTAGGTGAATTAGTGAAAACTGCCGATGCGAATGTGATCAAGCTACCCAACATCTCTGCCTCCGTGCCACAACTCGTCGCGGCCCTTACCGAGCTCAAGGCAAATGGCTACAATCTGCCAGATTATCTTGAAACTCCAACCACAGATGCTGAAAAGGCCGTTCGGACCCGCTTCGATGCCCTCAAGGGCTCTGCGGTTAACCCTGTATTGCGCGAGGGTAATTCAGATCGTCGCGCCGCAACCCCAGTTAAGAACTATGCCATGGCCAATCCACATTCGATGGGTGTTTGGGCGGCTGATAGCAAAACCTATGTCTCAACCATGTCCACCAATGATTTTTTCAGTAATGAAAAATCCTCAACCCTGCGCGCAGATCAGGCCGGTAAAGCTCGAATTGAATTAGAGGCTAAGAATGGCGTTGTCACCGTCCTAAAATCTGGTATTCAGTATCACTCAGGAACAGTGGTTGACGCAACATTTATGTCGGCCAAAGCACTCGGTGCGTTTCTGACCGAACAATATGCCAGTACTAAAACCACTGGCGTCCTGTTTTCGATCCACCTGAAAGCCACAATGATGAAAATCTCTGATCCCATCATCTTCGGACATGCAGTAAGGGCATATCTGGCACCGGTATTTTCTCAATATGCAAAAGATCTAGCCGATGTTGGCGCCAATGCAAACTCAGGCATGGGATCGGTACTTGAATCGATTATAAACTCTCCCAAGGCCGATGAAATCATGGCCGCTGTAAATACTGCGATAGACAAAAATCCGCCACTCTATATGGTGAATTCTGATAAGGGTATCACCAATCTGCATGTACCTTCTGATGTAATTATTGACGCTTCCCTACCTGCTTTAATTCGTGCCGGCGGTAAAGGTTGGGGGCCTGATAATAAACTTTCCGACGCAAACTGCGTTATCCCAGACAGTTCTTACGCGCCCGTTTATGACGAAACTATTAAGTATTTTAAAGAAACTGGTGCGCTCGATCCAACCACATCAGGCACAGTACAAAACGTTGGCTTGATGGCACAAAAAGCCGAAGAATATGGCTCACACCCTACTACGTTTGAGGTACCCACAAGTGGAACAGTTCGTATCGTTTTAGCCAATGGCGATGTATTGCATGAACATAACGTCGAGCAAGGTGATATCTGGCGCGCCGCCGCCACGCGCCAAGCTCCAATTGAAGACTGGGTTAAGTTGGCGGTTGATAGGCAAGCCCTTGAGGGTTGTCCGGCTATATTTTGGCTGGACAAAAACCGCCCACATGATGCCGAATTAATCAAATACGTGAAACCCATACTGGTGGAAGCTGGTGCAGCTGATCAGTTCAAGATTTTAGCTCCACGTGAGGCTACACGTCTAAGCTTTGAGACTATCCGTACCGGTGCGATGACAATTGCTGTAACCGGTAATGTATTGCGCGATTACCTAACAGACCTGTTTCCGATTCTTGAACTCGGCACATCAGCAAAAATGCTATCGATTGTAAAATTAATGCAAGGTGGCGGTATGTTCGAGACTGGCGCGGGTGGGTCAGCTCCAAAACACGTCCAACAGCTCATGGAAGAGAACCATCTACGCTGGGATTCTCTGGGAGAGTTTTGTGCACTGGGCGAAAGCCTAAAATATCTATCTCAGGTTAAGGGCAATTCAAAAGCCAAAGTTTTGGGTGATGCTGTAGATCTGGCCACGCAGGGTATTTTGGATCACAACAAGTCACCAGGCCGCAAAGTGGGCCAGCCTGACAATCGTGATAGCCATTTCTTTTTTGCACTCTACTGGGCACAGGCACTTGCTGCGCAGGCTGCAGATTTAGAAATTGCTGCCCATTTTGCGCCTATTGCTAAGGCATTGGCAGAAAATGAAACTGCAATTTTGGCTGAATTAGCTGAACTTCAGGGTAATCCAGCTGATACTGGTGGTTATTTTCACTGCGATGCTGCAAAAACAGAAGCAATTATGCGCCCCTCTGCAATCCTGAATTCTATTATTAGCTAAAATTAACCCCTCTTTCAGCAGAGTTTGAAAGAGGGGTTAATTAGGTAAAAGCTTGTTCTTAGAGTTATTGACAATTCAATTGTTCAACCCTCAGGCCCATGCCTCCATAACAAAAACCTCACTGTAGAACACTAATATTCAGTTATTGTAATTTCAGTTCTATAATTTAAGCATACATACTTAAGTATATGGAGAAGCTAATGACTTATATCCCTCCTAAAGTGTGGATATGGGACGCTGATAGCGGTGGCCGTTTCGCTAACATAAATCGACCACTTGCAGGTGCTACCTACAACAAAGAACTCCCAGTCGGGCAACACCCACTGCAGCTTTACTCTCAGGGCACGCCAAACGGTGTAAAAGTCACTGTTATGCTGGAGGAGCTGTTGGCATTGGGTCACTCAGGCGCTGAGTATGACGCGTGGATGATCAACATTAGTGATGGCCTACAATTTTCCAGTGGCTTTGTAGAGGTGAACCCAAATTCCAAAATTCCAGCTCTTGTGGACACACAATCAGGGGTTAATGTTTTTGAGAGTGGGGCAATATTACTCTATCTTGCTGAAAAATTTGATGCGTTTTTACCAACTAAAACCAAAGAGCGCGCTGAGACAATGAATTGGCTGTTTTGGTTGCATGGATCTGCACCGTATTTGGGCGGGGGCTTTGGTCATTTCTACGCCTATGCACCAGAAAAATATGAATACTCAATTAATCGATTTTCAATGGAGGCAAAGCGCCAGCTTGATGTTTTAGATCGTAACCTTGCCGAACGTCAATATTTAGCTGGGAATACCTACTCAATTGCAGATATTGCAACTGCACCCTGGTATGGTGCCTTAGTGAAAGGTTTATTATATAGTGCGGCTGAATTTCTTGACGTCTCAAGCTATAAGAACGTGACGCGCTGGGCAGATGAGATTTACGCTCGCCCTGCCTTCCAAAGAGGGCGCATGGTGAATCGGACACATGGACCAGAATCCCAAAAGTTGGAAGAGCGCCATAATGCCAGTGATTTTGAAAAATTGGATTTGCCCACTACATAGATTGTGGTCCTTCAACACCTAGGTCAAAAAATTTAGTGACAGGAGTGTCGTAACAGTGAAAGATTCCAATTTCTTAAAGGCACATAATGCCAAACATCTCTGGCACCCCATGGCGCATCCAGCAGAAATGCAGGCGAAGCCACCCGCAATCATTACCGGCGGCGAAGGCTGTGTAATTAAAGACATCAATGGGGCTCAGCTTATAGACGCTGTTGGCGGGCTGTGGAACGTAAACCTTGGCTACTCGTGCGAGCCCGTCAAACAGGCGATTACGGACCAACTCAACGATCTGCCCTATTACTCAATTTTTCGTGGTACAACAAATGACAAGATCATTGAACTCAGTGAGGTCCTTCGAGACTTTTTCGCGCCCGAAGGAATGGTCCGATCTTTTTTTACATCGGGAGGGTCCGATAGTGTTGAAATCGCGCTACGCCTCGCCCGACAGTATCATAAATTACGCGGTGAGCCTGGGCGAACAAAATACCTAAGCCTTAAGAAAGGCTACCACGGAACCCACACAGGCGGCGCATCGGTGAATGGCAATGCCAACTTCCGCACCCAATACGAACCCTTAATGCCGGGATGTTTTCATATCCCCGCGCCGTACACCTATCGCAATCCATTCAATGAAACCGATCCGAAGGCATTGGCAGAGCACTGCCTCGCCGCATTAGAAGATGAGATAGTTTTTCAGGGTGAGACTACTATCGCTGCCTTCATAATGGAGCCAATCCTTGGTGCTGGCGGTGTGATACCCCCCCACGAGAGCTTTATGCCTGGAGTTCGTGAAATCTGTGACCGACACGGCATTTTGTTAATTGCAGATGAGGTCATCACAGCCTACGGGCGCACCGGTGCTTGGTCGGGATCACGGCTGTGGGGCGTGACACCCGATATGATGTGTACCGCCAAAGCGATCACTAATGGCTACTTCCCGTTTGGCGCCGTCATGCTGAACTGGAAAGTTGCAGAAATTTTTGAAAGGGACACAACCGGTGCAGGGGCTATTGGTTCTGGATATACCTATTCCGGCCACCCAGTGGGCGCAGCTGCGGCTCTAGCCTGTATCGCCGAAACCAAACGTTTAAACGTGACAAAGAATGCAGCGGCACGCGGAACGCAGATATTTAAAGGTTTAAAAAACCTTGCAGTAAAACATGAAATAATCGGCGATGTTCGGGGCGGGTATGGCCTGATGTCTGCACTTGAATTAACCTCAGATCGCAAGACTAAGGCTAAGCCTATTAAGGCCACGGTAGACGACATTTATCAGAGAGTTTACGAAAATGGTGTGATGATCCGGGTCTCAGGCCCAAACATTATTCTATCACCACCTTTAGTCATTTCGGAAGCCGAAGTGAACACTGTAATCGCAGCTCTGGACACGGCATTAACGGCAGTTAGCCAATAAATTATGGTTGACCCACTTCTTTGAAAACCGCTCCCGCATAAGAAGGGTATTGCAATGAATAAAACAATTTTGATCGTGGGCACCTTTGACACCAAGAATGACGAGCTGCGCTTTATTCAAGACGTTATCCACGACCAGGGCGGTCACACTTTGACGATGGATGTAAGCGTTCTAAAGGACCCCAGACAGCCAACTGACACTTCAAAACATGACGTCGCAAAAGCTGGTGACAGCGACATTGACGCTATTATCGCGCTGGGTGATGAAAACGTAGCAATGCAGGTTATGGCCCTTGGGGCCAGCCGCCTAACTGCAAAGGCTTATGGCGATGGTTCAATCGACGGTGTAATTATTTTAGGTGGTACGATGGGCACGGATTTGGCACTGGATGTGTGCCTCTCTTTGCCGATCGGCGTACCAAAATATATCGTCTCCACTGTCGCCTTTTCCCCACTCTTGCCGCCAGATCGCATTGCGGCAGATGTACAAATGATTCTTTGGGCCGGTGGGCTCTTCGGGTTGAACTCCATATGCAAGGCTTCGCTCAGCCAGGCTGCGGGTGCAGTCCTAGGCGCAGCCAAGGCCACTAAAAGCATTGATACTTCCAAGCCCTTAATCGGCATGACGTCGTTTGGGACAGCTATTATGAAATTCATGGTGACGCTGAAGCCAGCACTTGAAAAACGCGGGTATGATGTAGCGGTTTTCCATCCTACCGGTATGGGTGGCCGGGCATTTGAAGACCTTGCCAGGCAGGGGCGATTTGCCTGCGTATTGGACTTTGCAACTCAAGAAGTGGGAAACCACTTGTTTGGGTCGAGCGTATCAGCTGGCGCTGATCGGATGACCAACGCAGGGCAGAATGGAACCCCACAAATTGTAGCTCCCGGCTGTCACGACCTAGTGGATATTGCCGGTTGGGCACCAATCTCAGACCGTTGGGATGGGTACGATAGCCATGCGCACAATCGTTTGGTTAGCTCGATCGTGTTGACGAACGATGATCGCGTTAACGTTGCCCACACTCACGCAGAAAAGCTGAATATCGCCCATGGCAAAACAGCTTTTGTTATGCCCATGGGGGGGTCCCACGAATGGGACCGGCTTGGCGCACCATTGCATAATCCGGACGGCCCCAAGATATTTGCTACTGCCTTGCGTTCGAAACTATCAAATGACGTTGAATGGCATGAAACTCAAGGTCATATCAATGATGACGTTTTCTGTACTATTGTGCTGGATATATTCGATCGGTGGTTCAAAAATTAAGTAGTTTTTGCTCATTCGGGTAGCGCATCAGAACAAAGATGCAAAATTTATAATTGCAGAGCGATCCTTCAAAAAGTCCATGATAAGGCTACCACAACCCCAATCTACGATGCAGCCTATCACACCAGCACCAAAGGTCGGGCGATCCAATGGTCCAAAAAGAGTGCGTAAAATGCCTTTATTTATTTTGTGATCACAAAATATTGATTACATTTATTTGTGATCACAAATTTAGTGACCGAAGTATAACGATGGCAACAGATTGATCAATCATGGGCTGGCACTCGCATAGGTCACTGCCGTTTGGAATTTGGGAGAAACTCTCTTTTCAAACTTGCCTATTAAGCCACCTTCCCTGCATGATGAGCACAGCACGACCTTGGAGATTTATCATGTTTAAGACAGCCCTTGTGACAGGCGGAAACGGCAATCTTGGCCGTTTGGTGGCCCAAAATCTTGAAAAGACAGGCACCAGAGTGGTGAGTTTCGATTTATCCGGAAGCGAAGGCGCGCATTCGGATCCGCGCCACGCCGTGGTTTTAGGCGATATACGAGATCATACTTTACTGGAACAGACTATCAGAACCCATAAACCAGATGTAGTTATTCACCTTGCCTCAATGCTGTCTGGAAGTTCTGAGGCCAACCCAAGCTTGGCTTGGGAGGTGAACGCCTCCAGCTCCATCCGCTTTATGCATATGTGTCTCAACCACAAAACTGGCCCATTTTTCTTTGCAAGCACCGCCGCAACCTATGGCCCAGACCTGACCAGCCCCGTGGGTTTAGATACACCACAATGGCCGGAGAATATCTATGGCGCAACCAAGGTCGCCGTGGAGCGGATGGGCGTTTATTTAAAACTCAAACAGAGTTTTGATTTTCGCTGCCTGCGCTTTCCAATGGTGTTGTCCCCCTTTGCACCTGCCGGTGCAATGACCGCCTACCCCAGCCATGCCATTGCCGCCGCCGCCAAGGGAGAGAGCTTTGTTTTCCCCGTTTCTAAGAATACTGGAATGTCGACGCTCTATCTTAATGATGTCACCCGCAGCATAGTTGAAATTTGCGCAGCCGATCGCTCCTCTCTGCGCAAGCATATCTATAATCTGCACAGCTATATGTTTACGGCCCAAGATCTCGTGGCCGCAATTCAGCGGCGCTATCCTGATTTTACGTGTAGCTTTACCGAGGACAGCCCAACGGAAGATTTGATCCGACGCTGGCCCAATATCTTTGACGACAGCGCCGCGCGGCAAGATTGGGGCTGGGAACCGCAATATGATTTCGAGGCTACCGTCGATTCCTTAGCCCTGCACTCCAACCTCAAGTGAGACTTGATATGACATCCTTCAAAACTCTGCTTATAAGCAAACCGGCCCCGCATGTTTTGCAAGTTACTTTGAACCGGCCAGAAGCCGCTAATGCCTTCAATACGCAAATGGCACTAGATTTAGTGTCAGCCTTTGAGACTGTTGCGATGGAGCCAGGTGACATACGCGCCATTATCCTCACCGGCTCAGGTACTCGCGCCTTTTGCGCAGGGGGCGACCTAAAAGAACGTAATGGCATGAGCAACGCCACTTGGGAAAAACAGCATTTGATCTACGAACGTATGGCCCGCGCAATCCTAAATTGCCCAATCCCCATAATTGGCGCCATCAATGGCGCAGCCTATGGCGGTGGATGTGAACTAGCGGCGGCGGTAGATTTTACCTATGTGGCCGAAGGCTCAAAATTTGCACAAACTGAAGTGAAGATTGGCATTATACCAGGTGCAGGCGGAACTCAAACTCTGCCCCGCGCCATAGGCGAGCGCCGCGCCAAGGAGCTGATCTTGACCGGCCAGGTTTTCAATGCACAGCAAGCCCTTGACTGGGGTCTGGCCAATGCAATTTATCCTCTGGAAGATCTTCTGCCTGCCGCGATTGCGGCCGCCGAAGCGATCGCAGCCAATGCCCCAGTGGCAGTGTGGCAAGCTAAACAGGCGATTTCCAAAGGGTCAAGTATGGCGCTTGCCGATGGGCTGGCCTTTGAGATTGAAGCCTACAACCGCACCATCCCAACCCAAGACCGCCGAGAGGGCGTTCTGGCTTTTAACGAAAAACGCTCGCCAAACTTCACAGGTGATTAATCTTTAGTGTGATCTTGACGGATGGGGCCACGGTATTTTTCCGTGAGTTCATCAGGCACTTCGCTCCCATCCACTAAAAATGGCAAAACTCCACGCCGCAAGGAGCGCCCACGCATCGCAATGATGTCACTCTCAGATTTTGTCACGCGCTGTGACATCCGAAGACCCCAATGGCGAAGATCTAAATAAAGCTTGTCGATGATCTCATTATGCTTAGATCCCTTCGCTAGATCATGAAATTCCTCAGGGTCCTCGTGTAGATCAAATAGCATGGGGCGCATGCCCCCCTCTGCGTGCATCATTTTATAACGGCCATCGTACACCATAAACAAACGCGCGTCACGCGGAGCTACCCCCAATTTTGCAGCTTGTGGTGTGGCAGAGTAATCATACTCAGAAATCACATATTTCCGCCAGTCGGGCGTTTCACCACACAGCCAAGGCATCAAAGATCTGCCCTCTAAAATATGATCTGGCACTGGACCACCAGCCACTTCAACAAAGGTGGCCGCCAGGTCAATACTTTCAACCAAGGCGTCACATGTGGTGCCCCGCGTGGCATCCGCCTCAACACGCGGATCATAAATAATCAGGGGAACTTTAACCGACGCCTCATGGAACAGATCTTTTTCCCCAAGCCAATGATCACCAAGATAATCGCCATGGTCAGAAGTCAGCACGATCATTGTGTCTTGCATCCGACCTGTAGCCTCAAGGTGGTCCAGCAGACGTCCAAGTTGATCATCACATTGCTTAATCAGCCCCATATAGGCTGGGATCACCTTGTCCCGCACATCTTCTCGCTGAAAAGCCGAGGCAACCTTATTGCCCATGTAAGCCCCATAAACTGGGTGGGGATCTTCCCGCTCAACTTCATGGCGCCTGGCTGGCTTTACGTGGTTGGAGCCAAACATATTGTGGTAAGGCGCCGGCACAATGTATGGCCAGTGGGGCTTGATGTAGCTCACATGCGCCATCCACGGACCCTCAGCCTGATCGATAAAATCGATAGTTTGTCCAGTCAGCCATGGTGTTTCGCTATCTCGCTCACAAATATTGGCCGGTTTATCAGCATTACGAAACATCCAGCCAGACGCAATCTGCTTATCACTGATGCCGGCATTGGCATAATCAGCCCAAGGGTTTTCACCATCATAGCCCTTAGACTTAAGATACTCATTATAGGGACTGCGGCGCTCATCATAAAACCCGTCCGGCCCATAACTCCAAAGCCCGTCATCACGCACCCAATTGTCAAACCCACATTCTGATTGCCGTGCACCGATGACGCTATCTGCCGCCAACCCAAGCCGTGCCATACCTTCCGCGTCAGCTGTCATATGGGTCTTACCAATGATCCAAGAATTCATGCCAAGCTTGCGCAGATGGTCTCCAATAGTTTGCTCTCCCACACGAAGTGGGAAACCGTTCCATTGCGCCCCATGGCTGCTCGCATAGCGTCCGGTATAATAACACATCCGGCTGGCGCCGCAGATTGGAGATTGCACATAGGTTTGCGTGAAGCGTACGCCCATATCCGCAACCCTATCAAAATTTGGTGTGTCTAAGTGAGGGTGCCCAGAGCAGCTAAGATAATCAAATCGGAGCTGATCATACATTATAAATAAGATATTCATGCCGGCCCCCAATATGCGTACTGTTATTTTACCAGCTCACCAAACCCAAATTCAAGCCAATTCAAATAACGGCGATCTAAACCTTACCGTCCCGCGCTGCCAATAGGCGCATCAATCCGGCGTCACGAGCTTTTTCCAACTCTTTTATGCTTTTACCTTTAGCCTCAGCCTCCACACCAGAAATCAATGTAGCGCAGACCTCTGGAGTTAGGGTCGGACTGCCGAGATCTTCCCAGCGGCTTTCTTGGCTAGGGCCCAAATGTTTGAGATATTGGGCCATTCCACCCTCTCCCCCACCAAGATGATAGGTCATATGCGCACCAGCCACTGCCCAACGCAGACCTGGGCCATTGACCAAAGCCAGATCTACTGCCTCAACATCGGCAATGCCCTCCACCACGATATTGACCGCTTCACGCCACAGAGCAGAGGCCAGCCGATTGGCGATATGCCCTGTTGCCTCCCGCTTCATGCGGACAGGCACCCTACCAATTTGGCAATATACACGTTCAGCCCGGTCTAAGACTGCATCTAATGGGCTATACATCTCCACCAATGGCACAAGGTGTGGTGGGTTAAAGGGGTGAGCGGTAAGCAACCGCTCTGGGGCGCTCATTTTAGAACTTAGGCTGGACCAGGATAGACCAGAGGCGCTGGAGGCAATCAGAGCATCAGGACCGGCACAGCACTCAAAATTATGATAAATCTCGTGCTTCAGATCTATCACCTCAGGTGCACTTTCTTGCACGAACAAGATGCCCTCAAGCGCAGCAGACATCTCAGTAAATACGCTCAAAATACCCAAGGTGATCGCCGGAGGGCCCATATCCGCCAGTTGGGCCATCGGAGCCTTAACCTTCTCAGAAAGTGCGTTGCGCGCTGCAGGATTGGGGTCCCAGGCACGCACATTTATACCATGGTGCAAAAACAAAGCTGCCCAACTAATACCAATCAAGCCACAACCAAGTATGGCGACTGGGACTTGAACATCTTGTGACGTACTACTTTCAGGCTGCATCTTATACATCAACTTATGATATCACCTTGGCGCCATGCGGATGGCTCCATCGAGGCGTATGACCTCACCATTTAACATTTGATTTTCCACAATATGCGCCACTAAGTTTGCATATTCTGATGCTGCCCCCAAACGGCTTGGGAAGGGTACCTGAGCGCCAAGCGCATCTTGAACCTCCCGAGGCATACCCTGGACCATGGGGGTCGCAAAAATGCCAGGAGCCACAGCGCAAACGCGAATGCCTTTATCCGCCAGATCTCGTGCCATCGGCAAGGTCATCCCCACAATCCCACCCTTCGATGCTGAATAGGCTACCTGTCCAATTTGCCCATCATAGGCGGCAACAGACGCCGTGTTAACGATCACACCCCGAGCCCCGTCTGGGCCACAAGGGTCACTTACAGCCATCAGCGTTGCGGCTTGCGAGGCACAATTAAAGCTACCGATGAGATTGATCTGAATGGTTTTGGCGAATGCCTCGGCATCATGGGGTGCTCCCCGCGACACGGTTTTTATTGCTGGTGCGATCCCCGCACAATTGATCATAATTCGCGGTGCACCAATCGCTGCAACGACAGACTCAAATCCAGCAGCAACGCTAGCCGGATCTGCCACATCTACGCACTGGAAAACTCCGCCTAGTTCCTGTGCTAAGGCTTCACCACCAGCCACGTTGACGTCAAAAATTCCAACATGCAAACCCATAGAAGCAAATTTTCTAGCGGTCGCCGCTCCAAGGCCAGAAGCGCCACCAGACACGACAGCAACAACAGATTTTCCAAATATCATATTTTAGTCTCCATGCCAGGCCACGTGATCATGACCAGCTTTAACCCATCGTATTCCAACCTGCGCCAAGGTCAAACGACATAATCGAATTGGGAAGCCCACTGTCCTATTGCGAATGCCTACATCGCGACTGTAAGTGTATTTAAAAATACTCCAACAGTGACCCCACTCGAAAGCCTGCGCCTTGAACAAACTAAGTTATCCAAATTATCCGACCGAGCATGGGTATCTAACCGAAACTATTCGCCAAAAGTATATAACAGCTGCCATGTCATCACAGTTGTTGCCTAAAGACGCGCATCGGATCCCAGAAATATTGTCACTAGAGGCATCAACCGACATCAAAAAACCAATTCAATTTTGGCAGCTATATTCAATTTTAGGGCAAGATCGCATTGTTGGGATCGTGGGCAACTTCTACCAAAGGGTGTTTGCCAATGAGGATTGGTTCCGCTCGGTGTTTGCAAATGTGGGTGGCGTTAATCACCACATCGGGACGCAAGCCAGCATGTGGGTTGATGTGATGGGTGGCGGTCCCTATTATCACGGCGCCGAATACAGGCTGAGCTTTCACCACACCCACAATGCCCACCAATTGATGAATGAGAAGGGCGCAAAACGTTGGGTCAAGCTGATGGTGGAGGCGCTTGAAGACTCTCAACACCTGATGACGGATGATCCGCGGGTGCGCCCCAGCCTCAACACATTTCTGACCCATTTTTTTGCTAAATATGCCACAGACTTTGGGTTCAAAAACTTAGAGACGTTTGGAGAGATCAACCCACCTTTAAAACGTAAAATTAATTTTATGAATATGACAGCCGACGCCATAGAAGCACTATCAGAAGATGAGTTACGCGATGCCCTGACTGGTCGCGGGATAGACTTGAAAAGAAGTCATAACAAGGAAGATTTAGTTCAAAAGGCACTCAGCTTGTGAGCCCAAAACACGGCGCTATATCTAAAAATACGACCAGCAAACCAAATTGCGAGTTGCACGGCTTTAGTGAGACCAGTATCGACGATACAATCTGGGACTAATTGAATGGAGCTAATGATGACCAAATTAAGATCTTGTCAGATCAGTTACATTTAGTTTGGAGCATTCCTTGGAAATCCAAAATCACACATCCGCTGAGGACGGGCCAAGGGCTGACTTCCACTATGATGTTCTTGTCGTTGGGGCTGGCCCTTCCGGATTAATGGCCGCTGAGCAGGCAGCCCTTGCCGGTTTGAGGGTTGCTATTGCGGACGCAATGCCATCACCAGCCCGCAAATTTCTTATGGCAGGAAAATCAGGCCTAAACCTGACCAAACATGAGGACTTAGCCAGCTTTATAAAAAACTATGATGCCGTTGAGCCTTTACGTCCAATGCTGAACGAGTTTGGACCCAAAGAAATTATCAATTTTGCGCAGTCGTTGGGCCAAGAGGTTTTCACAGGAAGCACAGGCCGGGTGTTCCCGAAGGTTATGAAGGCGTCTCCCCTATTACGGGCATGGCTTGCACGGCTGCAATCTCTGAGCGTCACACTACTGCGCAGGCATCGCTGGGTAGGGCCTATAGGAACCAGCGGAATCCATAGATTTCGAACACCGCAAGGCGCCCTTAAAATCCAGGCCCCCGCCCTTATCCTTGCTATGGGCGGCGCCAGTTGGGCACGGTTGGGCTCTGACGGGGCATGGGCGAAAGACTTCGCGCAGGCGGGCATCCCACAATCAGACTTTCTAGCCGCAAATATTGGCATGCAAGTTGCCTGGTCAGACCACATGGCGCCTTACTTTGGCAATCCACTCAAGAATGTGCGACTTTCTGTTTCTGGCGCTCAAAGCCGTGGGGAATTTGTAATTACTAAGACAGGGATCGAGGGTGGGGCCGTATATGCGCTTGGACGCATGTTGCGTAAGAGCGCGACCGCAAAGCTCGACCTGGCTCCACAAATAAACGCAGCCGATTTGCACAAGATGATCGCCAGCCGAAAGCTCAAAGATAGCTTAAGTAACTTCTTGCGAAAATCGGTCAAGTTAGGTGCCACTAAACGCGCCTTGGTCTTTGAGTTAACCCAACCTATGGTCCGCGACAGCAACGGCTTAGTGGCAGCAATAAAAAATGCGCCTTTGCAGTTATCGGGCCCATGCCCAATTGACGAGGCAATCTCCACAGCTGGCGGGGTTATGTGGAACGCGCTCACACCCGAGCTAATGCTGAAATCTCATCCTGGTATTTTTTGCGCAGGCGAGATGATTGATTGGGAGGCACCAACAGGCGGCTATTTGATCACAGCGTGCCTCGCCACCGGGCGCTGGGCCGGACGCGCGGCTGCCAATTATGTGTCGGCCAAAGCCCTTTTGTAAGCCTCGCGACCACGACACCGCTTGGCATAAGTTTTCAAAGCTTCACTAGGCTCAGGGAATTTCGCAATAAGGGCCCAGTTCAGGCAATGCGCCGCCACTATATCAGAAATTGTGAAGGTGTCCCCCATCAAGTAATCGCCCTGCAAACGCTCCTCGAGGCGCTGAAGGCTTCTTGCAAACTCCCATTTAAGTACGGGCTTCACGGCCTCTGCACGCTGCTCAACTGGGTTGATAAATGAATTTTTAGCGGCCACCCATAGCAGGCTGTCGAATTCTTCCAATAAGAAATGGATATGCCCGTCCATGCGCAGGCGCTCAACCGAACCCGCTGGAAATGTGAGGGAGTTGTGGCGATCAGACAGGAACGTGATGATCGCCACACTGTCAGTTAAGACTTCGCCCTCAACAATTAAAGCGGGAACTTTTCCAGTTGGGTTGAGGGCCTTCACTTCAGCCGATCCAGGATTGCCGACCACTTGCTTATAGGGGACGCCCAGCTCCTCCAAGGTCCAGATCACGCGTAGTGTTCGGTTCTTTGTAGATCCTAAAACTGTATACATTTATCTTTTTCCCATCATCGATATTCGAATAAAACACCTCTCAACCTGTGCCATTTGCGGTGCAGTTTGCCCGGCAGAACGCAGCTTTAAATCTGTCTCCAGCAAGAGCGTTATGACCCGCTCCAACCCGTCTCGGCTCCAGGAACCAATTTGACGTTGAATGCGGTCACGCCTGGGCCCGTAAACTGGTGGACGTAATTTTCCAATACCCTGAGCAGCTCCAGCCGGATCACAGGCCGCGGTGTGCAGCATGCGAAAGTGGCGTAAGGCCGCTATGCACAGGCCAGTCGCCGTGCCACCCTGGGCAATCACCCGATGCAAAACTGGCGCCAATTCATTGGTTTTCAAATCGGCGACCAAGCCAATCACATCATCCAAGTCAGCCTCAGTGGATTGTGGCGCACAAAGCTCAACACTGCCTATCGTCACAGGGCCGGCTTGGGTCATACAGAAAAGTGACAGTTTTTCCAGAAATTGGTGAAAGTCGCCTGGGTCTAAAGCCTTTGACAAATCAAAGATTGCAAGACTAGCCTCTGGGCTAAGATCACCCATGCCCACCTTGGCGAGCGCCGCCTCCACTTCAGCTTTGCTAGGTGGCTCATCATAGATGGCAATTGCCCATGCATTGGCATGGGCCTCAAAGGCTTTGCGAATTTTAGATGTGGGCTTCAACGCTCCACCAATGACAACCATCTGCGCGTCACCCTTCTGCCAATCCTTCAAGCCAGCTAAAACGGCATCCGCACAATTCTCATTGACGTCTTCCACCAAAACCACACGCGGCCCAGGGAAAAACCCGATGGCTTTGATCGCATCATTCAGTGCCGCACCATCCCGGCGCAATTCACCACCTTGCAACCGCGTTAGGCGCATTTCCTCTTCACCTTGCGCGCCAATCAAACCCCTCACCAACTGCTGGCGCTTAAGCGCTACGCGCATGGCATTGGCGCCGTAAATTAACACGCCCGTTTTATGGGGATCTGGCCTCACAAAAATGCCCAGTGCGTCACGAGCCGACAGTTTCATGCGCGATCCACTGCCCAAAGGTGATTTAACACCTGCTTCGCTAGAATCACCATCAGCCGATCATACGCATCACGCTTTGAACGTTCAGTCGCAACGGTCGTGCCAGTGGCAGAGTACCCAGTAAATGATTTAGCAGTCTCACGCAGAAAAACTACACCATCGGCATCAACCAATGAAAAATTTAACACCCCAACAAGACTGAAACGATTGATCTCTTGCGCAGCTGACACAACGATAACTTGCTCGTCGACGGTAAGCGTGTAGCGCAAATCATAGCGCTTGGCCGTTGGCTGCCCAAGTTGAACTTCAAGATTGCGCACCAGTTCAAACTCAACCCGATTTGTAGGGGCTTGAACTAATACTGCATTGCGGACAATCAGTGATTTAGAGCCACGGCCATGCACAGGCGCGAAACCACACCCCGTCAAGGGCAAGTGCAGCAAGTAAAAATGCACGTCGGTCAGATAACAACATTTACGATGCGTCCCGGTACGATAATCAACTTCTTGGGCTATAGCGCCGTTAAGCGCTTTGATTACAGCATTATTAGCTAAGACCAAGAGTTCCAGCTCTTCCTTGCTCATGTCCTTGGGTACTGTGATCTCATCACGGCGCTTGCCATTGATTTGGATGGGCAGCGTCACGTCATCCTCCACCAACATTGCTGGGTCAGCCACGGGCCAAACTGCATTGGCAATCAGCCCCACTCCGCCCTGATGAGCCCAGATATCCTCGGCCAGGTGCGGCGTCATTGGAGCCATTAATTGTGCAAGCGTCACAATTGCTTCATGCTGTGCGGCATACCCCGCTTTGGATTTAGACAATATAGCCGTGAAGCCATAAAGTTTTGCAATGGCTGCATTAAAGCCAAAACTTTCCACTCCAGTCGTCACATCTTGAATGGTTTTATGGAGCGCGCGCAGCAAGTCCTGCCCACCTTCGCCCTCATCCTGTCGATCCATTTTAGCAATTTTATCACTCATTTGCCAAACCCGATTTAAATGTTTGAATGCGGCTTCTGCGCCTGAAGCCGTCCACTCCACATCCCGCTCAGGAGGGCTGTCGGATAGGACAAACCAGCGCGCAGTATCAGCACCATAGCTACTTATTATATTAATTGGATCCACAACATTATTTTTTGATTTCGACATTTTGGCAGACGGCACAACCGCCAACTCGGCGCCACCCTCCTTCAAAAATGCCTTGCCGTCCCTCAAATCCACATCCTCAGGATAATGATAGATTGGTCGGCCGTCCTCACCGTCAGATTTGTAGATTGCGTGGGTGACCATGCCTTGGGTAAACATAGCATCAAACGGCTCAATCGCCGTTTTGGGCAAATGCCCGCAAATCTGCATGGCACGCGCAAAAAAGCGAGCGTACAGCAGATGCAAGATCGCATGCTCAACACCACCAATATATTGGTCAACGTTCATCCAGTAGCTAGCTTCTTCCATATCTGTTGGAGTTGATGAATTTGGGGCGGTGAAGCGGGCATAGTACCATGACGAATCTACAAAAGTGTCCATCGTATCGGTCTCACGGCGTGCATCCCTGCCACATTTAGGACAGGCGCAGTGCCGCCACGTTGGGTGGCGATCCAGCGGGTTGCCTGGGATATCAAAAGTCACATCGTCTGGCAGACTAATGGGCAAATTTTCTTTCTTCTCAGGCACAACACCGCAGCTATTGCAGTGTACCACTGGGATAGGGCAGCCCCAATAGCGCTGCCGGCTCAAGCCCCAATCGCGCAGGCGGTATTGTGTTTTTCCCAGACCCAGGCCCTCTGCCTCGGCCCAATCAATTGTGGCGTCTATAGCCTCTTGACCAGTGGCCTCAGTCAAGCCAGCCGGCTGGCCAACCCAGCGTACTTTCTCAGATTTCTGCGGGACAAAAGCCTTGTCTTCAACGGGTGCGTCATTTTTCAAATCGAAGAACGTGTCAATCACTGGCAAACCATATTTGCGGGCGAAATCTAGGTCACGCTGGTCGTGGGCGGGGCAGGCAAAAATTGCGCCGGTGCCGTAATCCATCATCACAAAATTAGCCACCCAAACGGGCAGTGGTGGGCCACCTACGGGGTTTTGGACAGTGATCCCAGTATCAAAGCCTTTCTTCTCAGCTTTTTCCATAGCGGCTTCGGTTGTGTCCATCTTTTTGCAGTCATCACAGAAGGCAGCTAAGTCTTTGTTTTTCAGAGCCAAGGCTTGGCTAAGCGGGTGGTTTGGCGCCAACCCGATGAAGGACGCGCCCACCAAGGTGTCAGGGCGTGTGGTATAGACGGTAACCCCGTCGTAGCCATCTTGGGGTACTGATAAGGGAAAAGTCATCTCCAGACCACGGGATTTCCCAATCCAGTTTTCTTGCATCAGACGTACTTTGGCCGGCCAGTTCTCAAGATCATCCAAAGCATCCAGCAGCTCTCCCGACATGGAGGAGATGTTAAAAAACCATTGGGTCAATTCGCGGCGCTCCACCTCAGCATTTGAACGCCAGCCCTTGCCATCGATCACCTGCTCATTGGCCAACACGGTCATATCTACAGGGTCCCAGTTTACCATCGCATTTTTGCGGTAGACCAAATCGTTGGCGAGCATATCTAGAAATAGAGCCTGCTGCTGGCCATAATATTCAGGGTCACAGGTGGCAAACTCGCGTGACCAGTCAATCGACAGCCCCAGGGGCTTCATCTGGTCGCGCATCGTAGCGATATTAGCGTAGGTCCACTCCTTCGGGTGGCCGCCAATTGCCATTGCGGCATTCTCGGCGGGCATCCCAAAGGCATCCCAGCCCATCGGATGTAACACATTGTGGCCCGTAGACAGCTTATGGCGGGCAATCACATCGCCCATGGTGTAATTGCGCACGTGGCCCATGTGAATACGGCCAGAGGGATAGGGGAACATTTCCAAGACATAGTACTTGGGCCGGTCGGCGCTTGCTATGGCCTTAAAGGTTTCACTTTTAGCCCAGGCTGCCTGCCACTTAGCCTCAATCTCGGTGGGTGAATAGGTCGTCATGGGCTGCACCTCGTCTACACAATTTAGGGCCAAACCCTGAACGAGAGCCCGCTTTCAGTCATAGGGCGCTTTGGATTAAGTTTCTAGAGCCAGCGCGTTGTAATTCACCATAACTGCTAGGTGGGTGTGAATTATCATATGAAAATAGGTGTCCCAAAAGAAAAAGGCGGCCCAGGAGGGCCGCCTTTCTATCTAATTGACCGGGGCCAATTTAGAATGCGAAGCTAAGACCCAAGAATGCGTCTTCTGTGTAGTTAACACCAGCGTTGATAGTTGCACCAGTTCCCAGTGCGTATGCACCAGTTACTGCCCAATCAGAGCCTTCGTCTGTGCTGAAACCAACAGTCATGTCGCCGGCTGCATAGGAAGCGCTCACGCCCCACTGGTCGCCGTCTTTGATGGAGTCATAAGTCGCTCCAGCTGTAAGTGCACCCATGGGGTAAGATACGCCAAGTGTGGTGCTACGGAGACCCTTAAGGTCTGCTGCCAGAGCTTCCAGCTTGCTGTCAATAGAGACAGTCGCGCCAGATACCATAGCAGAACCACCGAATGCGTTGC
The DNA here is from genome assembly GCA_905182195.1 of Alphaproteobacteria bacterium UBA4588. GTDB lineage: Bacteria > Pseudomonadota > Alphaproteobacteria > Rhodobacterales > Rhodobacteraceae > Planktomarina. The sequence continues at coordinate 372,778 of CAJJAW010000002.1, read as the reverse complement.
CGCTTTCTTCGTCCATTGCTACGTAAACGGAACCACCACCAAGCGGCATCGATACTTTAGCAGACCACTGAGTGTCAGCTGCAACTGCTGCTGCGCCAGGTACATCGCATTGACGCCAGCTACTGCTGCTGTTGTTGCTGTTGCGGCGTACAGTGCAGTAGCTGCTGCAACTTGTACCGCGCTAGCGCTGATATGTCTGAGTCGTCTTTGTCCAAATCCAATACAGCGGTAAATGTAGCACCACCGAATGTGTTTGTGTACTAGACGTCACCAGAAGCATCGTCGTCACCATCAACCAAGTGTGTAGTTGCATTCTGGTCCAATGTGATCTTACCAGCAGAACCCATGTCCACGGACACAGAGTCAAGACCTACGTACCTGCTGGCGTAGTCAAAGTGTCGTCGTCAGCGAAGTCATAGCCGTCACCAGCGTCTACAGACATGCCAGCTGACAATGTCATGCCACCAGCAGTAACGGTACCTGTTACAGTAGCGTTAACTTCTGAATATGCCTGAAGTCGCCTGCGGTTGCTTTAGCGAGCAGCGGTGCCACCATAACATAATTAACGTCGTGAGCGTTGGTAGCAGCTGCTTGCTGCTGCAAGAGCTGCAGTGTCGTACCGGCTGCAGTTGCACGAGCCAACGCATGTAGTCAGCAAGCGCTTGCGCATTTGCTGCTTCAGCAGCTGATTGCTGTACACTGCTGTGTCTGCAACATTCGTGGTCGCGCCACGGACGAGCACTGTAAAGCCATAGCCGTCTGCGGCGTTACGCAGGCTGATGTGCGCTGCTGAGCTGCGTGCTGTCGCTGCTACTGCTGCAGCGGCTTCGGCGCCACCATTACGGGCTACACCAGCTGTTGCTGTACCAGACCAAGAAACTGAAGCGTGGCCATCAGCAGCGGCAATACCGGCTACCATGACGAGAGCTGTAGAAGTAAGTAGGATGCGTTTCATATTTTTTTCCTCGAGTTGCTATCCAAAAAAGAATACCTTCCTAGATCGAAACCTTAGTTAGGCATTAGGGTGTTATTGCCGTGCGTAGGGCCTCAGGTCAAGGGGAGAGAGCGGCCCAGATATGGCTCTGCCGCAAAATGGTGCAGAGATGTCACACAAATTGTGGCCATATTCTGCCAATGACATCCGCTCGATAACAAATTAAACTGAAAAAAATAACAAAAGGGTCAAATAATATGTCACTCAACCAGGTGTATTCTGAAATTTCTCAAGCTATTCAGGCATCGGGCCGCACAAAAGGCACGGTTGAATTGATTGCTGTATCAAAGGTTCAGCCAAATGAGCGGGTCTTGTCAGTGCTCAATCAGGGCCATCAGGTTTTTGGCGAAAACCGTGTGCAAGAGGCAGAAGGCAAGTGGCCAGAGTTCAAATCCAGCTTTCCCGACGCTAAGGTGCACCTCTTGGGGCCACTCCAATCTAACAAGGCCCGCGCAGCCTTACAGCTCTTTGATTGCATCCACACATTGGATCGACCCAAATTAGCCACTACCTTTTCAAGGTTAGCGCAAGAGCTTGGCCAGTGCCCCCCCCTATTTGCCCAAGTCAATACAGGGCTTGAGGCCCAGAAGGCTGGGATTGCACCAGGATGCCGTGGATGCCTTTGTTGCGGACTGCAGGGCATTAGACCTGCCACTTGTGGGCTTGATGTGCATTCCGCCAGTAGACGAAGAGGCCAGCATGCACTTTGCACTTTTGGCCAAGTTGGCCAAGCGAAATGATTTGACACAACTTTCAATGGGAATGTCCAGTGACTTTGTCAAAGCCATTGCGTTTGGGGCCACACACGTGCGGGTGGGCTCCGCAATCTTTGGCGCTAGAGCCCCCACCAGCCCGACAGAACAGCCTAGCGAATAATTAATTGGCAGCCCGGGGTCACCCGCGCCGCCAGCCAATGCAGATCACAGCGTGACATTGCAATGCAACCTGCGGTTGGTGCGCCAGGCCGGCGCCATTGATGCATAAAGATAGCCGACCCACGCCCCGGAACGGCCTCGGGCCAATTCCAATCGGTGATCAAAACCACGTCATATTGCGGATCACTTCGCCGCATATGCTCAAAGCTGGCATCTAGCGGCGCGCGGCACAGGTGATTGTAGGCAAGATGTTTGGGGTCATCGCACCACAGATCCCCAGGGTATATAGGCTGGGCCCAACCTGAAGGTAAAGCCACCCGGTCCGGACGGTAAAACAGGCCCACAATCAAATGTGTTCCCCGCGGCGTTGCCCCATCGCCCTCCCCCTTGAGATCCGTGGTCCCACCAAGTCCAGAGGTCGCGGCTATATACCGACCGCGGTATCGCAATCGTCCAGCAGAGTAGACTATATCCAGAGCACTCACAAAATATGCCCAGATTTTTCAGCCTTGTCTGCAAATAGCTACGGTTCTGAGTGGTCGCGCCCACAATCAGCGGCACCCGCTCAACCACTTTGAGGCCTTGATCCTGCAGTCGCGCCACCTTGCTGGGATTGTTCGTCATAAGGCGGATTTCTGAGAACCCCAGGCTCTTGAGAAGCTCCGCCCCTATTTGAAAATCTCGCTCGTCATCCTCAAACCCCAGGCGATGGTTGGCTTCGACGGTGTCAAAGCCTTGATCTTGCAGCGCATAGGCGCGCATCTTATTGGCCAAGCCAATGCCACGGCCCTCTTGATTGAGATACAACAGCACACCAGCGCCTTCATGACCCATTTGTGCCAAAGCGCCCTTCAGTTGCGGTCCGCAATCACATTTCAGAGATCCCAAAATGTCGCCAGTAAAGCAGGCCGAATGCAAGCGGGTCAATACGGGTGTCGCACGGTCAGGAGTGCCAATCGCAACCGCATAATGTTCATCCCCCCCTCCATAGGGGACGGTACACATGCAAACGCCCCGCCTGAGACACCTGCAACGGCAAGGACGCAGAGGCCACATGCCCAAATCCCGTATGTAGAAGAACCTCAACCGGCAAATGAGTGAGTGTGCTTAGAGGCTGGCTTGTGCTCACGGTGATCGCCATAGGCAACAAATGTGCTGCCTTCAGCAATGCGACAGCTGCACGCTGGCCGCGCACTTCACCCCCGCGAACAGTTTGAAACGGCCCCTTCATGGGGTAACTCATATCTAAGATGGGGTCTGCCACCGCATTGCACCAACGCGCATCCGCTGAATTAGGCACTAAAAAGCGGGCGACATCATCATCATATGCACTAATTTTTAGAGTATCCGCTCGCCACTTGGAGATTACGGCCTGCACCTCCCCCAAAGCGCGCAATGAGTTTAGCCGCTCCTGTGTTAGAGTTTCAGCCGCACAAATTACCATAGGTTCAGGCATATCAATAACTACCGGCAAACCCATCCTAAGGTCGGTCAAAGCCCGGGCGCGAAGCTCAATGGGAGATGGGGTTAAACTCATGAAACCTCCGATACATTCTTTTTCCCTAGAATTGAAACAATTCCTGCATCTGTGACACGTCGTTATGAAATCAATGTTACAAATCTTGCAATGCAGCTCGCAAAAGCGCAATTATTAAATCACCAAAAAAGGACAGAAAGCTATAATGGCCCAACTAAAAAAAATTCTTCTGATCGACGATGATGTAAGATTTGTGTGAAGTGCTAAGCGAACAGTTGATTATGACCGAGCACTTCGCTGTCTTCCAAAGTAGTGACGGAGCCGATGCTTTGGAAAAAGTAAAACAACAAGTATACGATTTGGTTATCTTGGACATTGGATTGCCAGATATTGATGGCCGCGAACTGTGTCGTATGTTGCGCAAACAGGGCGTAAAATGCCCAATATTTATGCTCACCGGCCATGACGCTGGCTCCGACACTCTTTTAGGGCTCGACGCTGGCGCCAATGATTACATTACCAAGCCGTTCAAGTTCACCATATTGCTTGCACGCATCCTTGCTCAATTGCGCCAACATGAGCAATCAGAAGATGCTATTCTTTACCCTTGGCCCTTATACTTTTAAACCAGCCATCAAAATGCTGTTAGCTGAAGGTGACAGAAAAATTCGCTTAACTGAAAAAGAAACCAACATACTCAAGTTTTTGTACCGCGACCCTGAGAGCGTAGTACCAAGAGATACGCTTTTACATGAAGTTTGGGGATATAACGCAGGCGTCACAACACATACCTTAGAAACACATATTTATCGCCTCCGCCAGAAAATAGAACCGGACCCCAGAAACGCCAGCCTATTAGTGACAGAGAGTGGTGGATATCGCTTGGCTTTATGAACGAACACAGAGCCCTGCAAGCAAGTTTTTGAGACCCCTATGGGGGGCGTCACTTCAAACACAGTTAAGTAGCCCAGCAATTAGCTAAATGGGCAATAAAGGTTTAGCTTTAATTCTCTTCTAAAGCGCTGCTTCGGTTTTCATTTCCATAAATTGGTTAACTCATTATTATAACTGGTGCCAGCAGGTCGGCCGGTGTCCTACTTAGAAAGTAATGTCCGCGTCAGAGCAATATTACAATCAGGCAAAATTTATAGATACGTCACCAAACTGCCCAAAGTCTGCATGGAAGCTGTCACCAGGGCGAGCTTCAACAGGACGTATGAAAGACCCTGACAAAACCACATCTCCAGCCCTAATTGATTGACCGTAGATCTCTAAGCGCTTGGAGAGCCAAACAATCCCCATCACGGGATCATTCAACACGCCCGCACCGAGACCAGTTTCCTCAACTTCGCCATTGCGGCTACAAATTGCGCCAGCCCAGCGCAGATCAAACGCGCTTGGGATCATGGCGCTTCGCTCCAACCACAATTCCAGCATTAGCGGCATTATCTGAGATCGTGTCAAAGATCTTGCGGGTCTGGCCCGTCTTGGGATCAGATCGCAAAATACGTGTGTCTAAGATCTCCAATGAGGGGCAAACATAATCTGTAGCGGCCAAAACCTGTGCACGGGTGGCGGTTCCGTCAAGATCTTTCTTCATCACGAAAGCAATTTCAGCTTCAATACGCGGCTGAATGAAACCGGCCTTTCGGGACAGTGCTGCCATCTTCGAAATGCATGTCGTCAAGTAGAATCCCGCTGTCTGGAATATCGATGTTCAGCGCATATTGCATTGCCTTGGATGTTAGACCGATTTTCCAGCCGGTCACGCGGCGCCCATCCGCAACTTTTAGGGCCACTAATTCTTTTTGGACCGCATAGGCATCATCCATCTGCATATTGGGGTTGGCGACAGTCAATAGGCCGATTTGCTTCTGGGTTTTTTCCGCGTTAAATAAATCTTGCGCAGCCTTGGTGATTTCTGCGGGCGTCATGCCTCGTCCTCAATTGTGTTGTGCAATACCCCAATGCCTTCTGCAGCCACTTCCACCACATCCCCGGGCTTGAGGTAGATTGGCGGATCAAACCGTGCACCGGCGCCTGTGGGGGTGCCCGTCACAATGATGTCTCCAGGCATAAGTGTTGTGAAGGTTGAAATATACTCAATCTGGCGGCGTATCGAAAACATCATCCGACTGGTACGGTCTGCTTGGCGCAACTCACCGTTCACATGGGTGGTCAGGCGTACATCATCCAGTTGGGCTGCATCGGTAAACGGAACCAACCAAGGCCCCATGGCCCCTGTATTGTCCCAGTTTTTGCCCTGTGTGACATTGAACTTCGCATGTCGCACCCAGTCGCGGATTGTCCCCTCATTGCAGAGCGTAATAGCCGCGATATGGTCATAGGCATCGGCCTGCAAAATGCGCCGCCCCTGCTTTCCAATCACAATTGCAATCTCACCCTCATAATCCAGCTGATGCGATTCAGGCGGCCGGACCAGCGCCTCACGATGGCCCACAAACCCTCGGGCAAAACGTGGAAACAACGACATATTAGCCGGCGCTTGAGTGCCATCTTTATATTCCGCATTTCGGTCTGGAAAGTTCACCCCCACGCAGATGATCTTCTCCCCATTTGCCACAGGCATCTCATAGGAGAAACTGCCGTTTGGATGGCTCACAGCCAAACCTTCAGCGGCCGCAGATAAGATGGGCAGCCCCTGAGCCGCGATCACATCTTTCAGTGTCGCCCATTGTGGAAAGTCTTGCGACAGCGCTATAACACCGGCGTCGGTCGCGGCACCGTAAAGCTCTATGCCCTGACTGCGAATTGTAGCAAATTTCATAAAGTTCTCCTTTGGGGGCGTGCATTAATTCTTAAGCCGAGGATGAATGCTGTTGGTTTTCCAGCTGAACGACTTGGATATCTCGATGATTTCGAGCGATAGGGCAAAGTGCGGGTGTGCCAACTGTGCCGCAAAGGCAGATTTTGCACCCTCCATCAAAGCGGAGCCCGCAGTCGCTTTCTGCGCGTCACTGCGCCCCTCACCAATCCGCAGGATAATATCCACAAAAGCATTTTCGGGATGCTCGTCCGCAATGGAGCTGTGCGGCATGGGATGCGCACGCACACGGATGCCTGCCAAAGGAAACTGGCCTGTTTGCTGCATCACTTTACTCATCACAGCGCAAAACTCTGTCATATTCACCCGTTCACCGAGGCTTTCTGAATATTGAATTATAAGGTGTGGCATGTGATTTCCTTCCAATCCTCTGCGCAAATAATGGCTGTACTGACAGAAATGGCAAGGAATGATCTTGTTCTTGTTGACAAACTACGGGCGCAGGCTTGAACAAAGCAACCGTCACGCCCAATAGGGCGATGGCGGTCTTTGTTTAGGTATTGATCCGAAGACCGGATTCTTGAGCAAAAAAGTGCACCAAACTAGGATTGGCGGTGAACCACATTTGCGCGCCCTTAGTGACTTCAGGGGGTTTTTCCATTTTAGCGATAAAGGGCACGCCTGCAGCTGTGTTCAAATGCACCAAAGCATACTCACCCAATTGCTCGACCAAATCCAACGTTCCACCAATCAATGCGCCCTTTTCTGTGCTGGCGGTCAAGTGTTCAGGCCGAATACCAATATTTGCCACCACAGCAACTGCCGCTAGCTTTTTGATAGCATTTACCACGAGCTCAGCCGATGTGAAAAAATTCATCTTCGGGCTGCCAATAAATCCAGCAACAAACATGGATGCCGGTCGCTCATATAGATCAATCGGCGAGCCCACCTGCTCAATCCGGCCGTCACGCAACACCACAATTTTATCCGCCAGTGTCATCGCTTCCACTTGATCGTGAGTCACGTAGATCATGGTGGATTGCAGCCGCTCATGTAAGCGTGCAATTTCAAGCCGGGTTTGCACACGCAAGGCTGCATCCAGATTAGACAGAGGTTCATCAAACAAAAATACTTCAGGATCACGGACAATCGCACGGCCAATTGCAACCCGTTGGCGTTGGCCACCCGACAGGTTGCGGGGGCTGCGATCAAGGTAGTCTGTGATCTGTAAAACCTCAGCAGCCTCACGCACTCGGCGGTCAATCTCGTCCGGCGCAGTTTTGGTCTGTTTGAGACCAAACGCCATATTATTGAAAACTGTCATATGTGGATACAAAGCATAGGATTGAAACACCATCGCCACGCCGCGCTTAGCGGGCGCCACATTGTTGACCACTTTATCACCAATTAAAATTTCTCCAGATGAGGTCTCTTCCAGACCTGCAATCATGCGCAACAGCGTGGATTTGCCACAGCCCGAAGGCCCCACAAATACAACAAACTCACCCTCGTTCACATCCAAATCAATTCCATGCATGACCTGTTGACCACCATAGGACTTTTTGACATCGCGAATTGTTACACTGGCCATTTCATATCCATTTCTTTAATTGCAACCGTCAGCGCAGGCATAAATTCAGGGTAATCACGAGGAATGTCTCCCCACAGTGGGACAGAGCCCGCAAAAGCTTCAATCTGACCGTCACTTAACAACACGCGCACATTATTCCAATAGGGCTCAGCATATTTGATTGGCAATTTTCCCGCTTCAATATGTTTGCAAAACACATACCAGCTGGCGATTGAGCGTATCCCAGCGCGTGGCAAAATACCCTGCGATAAGCAACCCTGTAGGGTGGGGCGAATAAAAATGGGAAACTTCAAAAATCCGTCCGAACAGATCCGTTCCACTGTATCACCAATCGACGCATTTTTAAAACGGGCGATGATTTGATCCAGGTATTGGTCTTTATCAAACGGCAGTGACTCTGTAAGCGCAGGCAAAACTTCTTTGCGCTCAAACTCTTCAAAATGCGCAAAAAGTTCTGGGTCAGCCATCACTTGATCAAAGGTATTATGCCCGGCCAATGCACCAAGATATGTAAGACAAGTGTGACCACCATTCAGGATGCGTATTTTCGCCTCTTCATAGGGATCTACGTTTTTGGTAAATGTGACGCCCACTTTTGACAAATCCGGTCGTACGCCTATGAAATCATCCTCAACAACCCACTGAAGAAAATCCTCGGCCATAACCGGTGCAAAGGGGCTAGGCCCAAAGTGCGATTCAACATCGAGCCGTAGAGCGTTAGTACTACGAGGAGTGATGCGATCCACCATTGAGCATGGAAAAGTTACAGAAGACCTTACCCAGTCAGCCAATTCAGAATCCCCCTGAATATCGAGGTAAGCAAAAAGGTTTCGTTGCAACATTTTACCATTCTGACGAATATTATCGCAGCACAAAATTGAAATTTTGTCCAGATTGGCAGCCTTACGCAAGGCCAAAGCACGGCTTAAGTATCCATAAATTGTTGTTGGGTTGCAACCAGATAATTCGGCTTTAATCACGGGGTCTTCTATGTTCAAGGCGCCAGCCTCATCTAGATAATAGCCACTTTCAGTCACAGTGATCGTGACCATATGAACTGAGGGACGAACCAGCAGAGCCTGTGCTGCATCAGGGCTTTGCGTCCAATCTGCGAAATGCACATGTGAGCGTACGCGGCGGAAATCCACCTTGCCACTGCTCGACATGGATTTGACCACATAGCCATTTGATTCGACCTCCAAGCCAGAAAATGCAGAAGCGTCAGCAGCCCTTAAGTTAACCGCAGCGATGCCCCAGCGTAGATCATCGGTTTGGTCCATATAGTCATCAACATAAAGCGCCTGATGTGCGCGATGAAACGCACCAAACCCGAGATGCACAATTCCAATGTCGCAGATGGCACGGTCGTATGACGTTTCAAACAACGTTGGGTGTACCAGGTGGCTCATCTGCTAGTACCCGCGCTTGGCGCTAAATCAGTTTGGGCTGTATTTCTATATTCTGTTGGAGTCATGTTTTTCATCTTTAAAAAATGGCGGTTAAAATTTGCCAAGTTTTGAAACCCAACATCGAAACAAATTGTGGAAACCTGCGCATCAGTTGCATAGAGCATTCCACAGGCCTGACCTATCCGAATGCGGTTGACGAACTCGACAAACTTATGTCCAGTTGTTGATTGGAAATTGCGCGAAAATGCAGCCGGCGACATGCCCGCAATATTCGCGGCGCGGTCAATTGAGATTTCATCCGAAAAGTTGTTCACGATAAAATCAATGGCCTCACCAATTCTCGCCTGCTTGCCGTTACCATCAATTTGAACCATCTTGCTGACCGACAACGCCTTCTTTTCAGCATGCTCATTCACCCGCACCATAAATCGCAAAAACGCAACAATGCGCTCAGGCCCACGAGCATCACGAATCGCTTCCATATGGCCGCGGGCAAAGGAGGGGTTAAAGCCAACAAACTCGATTCCAGACTGGGACAAGGTCAGCATGCGCCGCATATTGGAAAACTCTGGAAAAGCTGTCAGCAAGGCATCAAAACTAGATTGATTAAATTGAACCAGCATATCGCGAGTATCAACCTTGCGGGTCCAAACTTCATCAGTCATCCAATTGTGCGGCAAATTTGGCCCTGTCAGGTACAAAGCGCCAGGGCCAAAGTCGCCAATGTAGTCACCCACAAAAGCCTTGCCACGTGTTTCCACAATAAAATGCAGTTCATATTCTTCATGACTGTGCCAGCGACATAAATCTGTCGGCCAGCCATGCTCCAGATAGCGAATGCTTCGGGTGCTCCGGTCGATAAATTCGATTTCTGGGCGGATTATTGACATCAGTTACCTCAGAACATTTCCACCATCTACACAGATGGTTTGCGCTGTAATATATTCTGATTGCTGGGAGGCCAAGAACACAGCCACGCGGGCCACATCTTCAGGCGCGCCCATATAGCCCAAGGGTACAGCCTCGCCCACTTCTCTTTTCTTTTGGCCCGGCTCCTTGCCTTCAAATCTGGCAAATAGTCCATCAACGGTTTTCCACATCGGCGTGTCGATCACACCCGGGGAAATTGCATTTACCCGGATACCATGCGACGCAAGCGCCAAAGCTGCTGATTGGGTATAGCTTATCACTGCCGCTTTAGTGGCACAGTAATGCGCAACCAGAGCCTCGCCACGATGGCCGGCTTGGCTGGCCATATTGATAATTGAACCTTTTGATTTAGATAACAATCCACGGGCCTCAGATTGAAGCAGCGCGTAAAATGCCCGAACATTCACCCCAAACAAGCGGTCCATTTGGGTCAAATCTGCATCCAGTACTGAGCCCATGTCAAAAAGAGCAGCATTGTTGAACAAAACGTCTGGTTGGCATGCCTGCACCCACTGTACAGCACCCTCTAAACCCGTATCCAGCAACAGATCAAACCTCACATAAATCAAATCAGCATGTGGAACTCCGGTATAGCTGCCAGCCACATCAGTCGCAAAAACCCGCGCACCTTGCGCCAAAAAGTGTTCCGCAGTTGACTGACCGATGCCACCATTGACGCCCGTGACGATGCAGGTTTTTCCAGTCAAATCAGTAGGGTCTGCATTGAGTGCCATTATTTTACAGCTCCAAAGGTTAGGCCTTGGACCAATTGCTTTTGACAAAACCAGCCTAAGACAACAATAGGTGCTACGGCAGCAGTGGAAACCGCAGACAAGCGTCCAAAGAATAAACCCTCAGGCGCTCGATTGCCCTCGATCAGCTTCGACAGTGTCGCCGCATCTATCGTGGTCAAGCGAACCGTCCAGTAGGCTTCGTTCCAACAAAAGATAAAGGTCAGAAGTGCCGTTGATGCGATGCCACCCCAGGCCAAAGGAATAAGGATATCTTTGATCTCACCCCAAGTGCTGACGCCGTCCATTTTACCGGCCTCGATGATGTCTTTGGGGATTTCCTTGAAATAGGTAAACAGCATCCAAATCACGATGGGCAAGTTGATCAAGCACAGCACCATAATAACCAGAAAATGTGTGTCGAACAGACCGAGCAAATTCTTGGTCAAAAATGTCATAGGATATAGTACCGCAGCCGCCGGCAGCATTTTAGTAGACAACATCCAAACGAGGATGTCTTTGGTATGGCGGCTCGGATCGAACGCCATCGCATAGGCAGCCGGCACGCCCACAATTAAGGCAAAACCAGTGGCAAACGTCGACGTGATCACCGAATTAATGGCAAACCGCCAATAGTCGTAGTTTTCCGTCATATTAGTATAGTTTTCGAGCGTTGGCGTGAAGAAGAACAAATATTCTGGCTTCACCGCATCGGCGTCCGTTTTGAAGCTGGTGAAGACCAGCCAAAAAATGGGGAAGAAAAAGATGAGTGCGATTGTCCAAGCCAAGACGGGCCACAGGACCTTACCGAGTTTGGATGTTTGAGCGACTGCTGCCATTGTCTCGTTCCTAATCCATCAAACTCTTGCCTACCATACGCAGCAAAAAAATTGCGACGACGTTGGCAAGGATTACAGCAAAGATGCCAGTGGCACTTGCGGCACCAATATTATTCGAAGTAAATTCACCGATAAGATACGGCAGGTTTTTATTCCCATTGCCGCGGCTCACAATCTCAATTTCCGCATAAAGCGACAGGTGAAAAATCGACTGGATCATCACCACGATTGCAATGGGGCGCGCCAAATGTGGGACGGTCAAGTTAATGAATTGTGACCAAGCGTTCGCGCCGTCCAGCATTGCAGCCTCTTTTTGAGATTCATCCTCAGACTGCAAAGATGTCATGAAGATCAAAACCGCAAAGGGCGTCCACTGCCAGGTGACCATCATGATCACAGCATAGGCTGAGGTTTGAGTCGCGCGAAATGAAATAGGATGAAGTTCAGGCCACATCGCGAAGAACCCACCGATCACGGGGAAGTCGCGCAGGCCAGCAACAAGCTCATTCAGACCAGAAACAGCAAGGCCATTTAGGCCCAAAACTGGATCTAGTATCATGTTGATCCATAAAACCGCATTAACTGCTGGCATAACAAAAAACGGAGAAATAAGCAGAACACGTACAATTCCGCGCCCAGGAAATGTTCGGTTGACGAGAACCGCAATCAGAAGTCCCAAGATGACGGTCAAAATGAGAATGCTGGATACGATTAAAACACTGTTCTGGATCGCCATCCAAAAATCCTTGGCCTCCAAAACGTATTTATAATTTCCAAAACCGCGCCAATTGCTTAGGCTCGGAGTAGCCCACTCAGGCCTTCTCAAATTAATCAAAACATACCGAATAAAGGAAAAGTACAGGGTCATACCTAGTGGGACCAACATCCAAATCAACAAGAGCACCACGGCCGGTGTTTGGAGAAGCGCGGTAGCGTTCTATTTGACATGATACAAGTAATCCCTTTGAAAGCGAAGGTTTGCATTTGTAATATTAAAATCATTTTAGATTTCAAAAATATAATACATTAACGATGTTGAGATCTTCTTAAAAAGAAGGGCCCAGATTAATCTAGGCCCTTCTAAAATTGATTTAGCTATTAGTATCCAGCTTCATTCATGATAGATACAGCAGCAGCTTGTGCAGCAGCTAATGCATCTTCTACTGATTTTGCGCCAGATAAAGCAGCAGCCATTTCTTGTGCTACAGCTGAACCAACTTCTGGAAACTCAGGGATCGCAGCGAACTGAACACCAACGTATGGCTTCAGATCTGTAGCTGCAGGTGCTGCAGATTCGATTGCGGCCATTTCAGCTGCGGCGAAGCCAGCAACTGCTTGGAATTCAGGATATGCATACGTAGAGGCACGTGTACCTGTTGGAACAGATCCCCAACCGAAATCTGGGTGATCTGCTACAGCTTGGATGTATGCTTTTGAAGTTGCCCATTCGATAAATGCGTGTGCAGCTTCTGAGTTTGGTGAACCTGTTGGAACAGCCATCGCCCATGCCCACAACCAGTTGGCACCAACTGGGTTACCAGCATTTGGTGATTGAGCGTAAGCAACGCCATCAACTGTCAAGAAAGATGCGGCGATTGTCGCATCAATCCACATGCCACATTTGCCTTCGTTATACAAAGCCAAGATTTCGTTGAAAGAGTTACCTTCAGAGCCTGGAGGGCCGTAGTTGCCAAGCAGATCAACGTAGAAGTTGATGGCTTCATTCCATGCAGCTGAATTTAAAGCAGGACGCATGTCCGCATCAAACCAAGCACCACCAAAAGAGTTTACCATAGTTGTGACGAACGCCATGTTGTCGCCCCAACCTGGCTTACCGCGCAAACAAGCACCGTAAACGCCATTGTCTGGGTCGTGCATCGCCATTGCGGCGCCTTTAACGTTTGCCCATGAGTCATTGTCACGTACAACAACGCCAGCAGCATCTGTCAAATCTTTACGGTACATAACCATTGAAGATTCGCCGTAAAATGGTGCCGCATACAATGTACCGTCGTGTGACAAGCCATTGCGCATCGCAGGCAGCATGTCGTCAACATCATAGTCAGCGCCAAAGTTCAGAGGCTCAATCCAACCAGCAGCGCCCCAGATTGGTGCTTCTTGCATGCCGATGTTGATGATGTCGTACTGGCCGCCACCAGTTGCAGTGTCGGATGTGACCTGCTCGCGGAGTACGCCTTCTTCCAAAGAAACCCAATTTAGGTTTACGCCAGTATCCGCAGTGTATGCTTCTGCAACTTTTTGCATGTTGATCATGTGACCATTGTTTACGATAGCAATGGTTAGGTCCTGAGCGGATACAGCGGTTGCGCCTGTGGCGGCAATCGCTGCAGCAGCAGCGGTGTTAAATAGAGATTTCATGTTATCCTCCCTGAAATCACGGTTGTTGGTTCAACCTGTGCACAGAATGTTGACCAAATTAACCCTCTTAACAAATATATTTGCTTCAAAGGGTAATACTTTTCAAGCATATTTATTCTGATTTGATTAGATTAATGCAATATTTGTACAAATAATAAGGGATGTGGTTCCCCCTAGATGCACCACCATTCGGCGGATGGTGGGCAGTCCTTTTTCACCAGGGCCAGCCCTAAAAAAACTTTCACCAGGGCCAGCCCTAAAAAATCCATAGGCAACCCACTTTCGTATTAAATAGTTAGCCAAATGAGGTACTTACGTGGATTGGAGGCCCCACGTTAAAACCATTATTTTAATAATAAAAATACAAGTTTTGTATTTGGTTACAAATATATAGATAGGAATCCTGCTAGGTTTAGCCTTGTCTATTTTAAGCAAGACTCAAACACTGGTATTATTTTGCGAACACTAGTTTAGCACTACCCCCAGAGCGGAGTATTTTTCAAAACCACATGGAGTCTCGGGGTAGTAAATTAACCAGCACATTAGCCCTTGTGATCTATAAGTTGGACAAACATAATACTTTATAATCTACCACACGTGGCATGTAATTTCGCCACATAAAATATCCGGAAGTGACGATCAAGCTACTGACCAAAAATTGGGTGCGGGCTACGTCGAAGGTGACAAGGGCTGTCTTATTTTAGAAAAACTTGGGCCACGGCCAGCTTGGCCCAAGAAAAGTTTATTGCTTTGGGAAGTAATCTTCACAAATACCTTCCCGATAAACATCTGCAGTGCAGCAATGCAGACCACCGCCAAAAGCATAGGCATCGCGCAGATCAACCTCGACAACCTCCATGCCTAATTTGTCCATTTGCTCAGCTTGATAGACCTCAGACTTTTCAACACAAACCGTTTTCGGATCCAAAACCAATACATTCATACTTAGCCACGTTGATGAATAGCATAAAGGTGGTGGCGCGTTGTGCGCGGGCTGCGCTGAGTCCACAATTTCCCAATCATTTCTCTTAAACATTTCACGCTGCTCGTCTGGCAAACGTCTTTGTGGATTATTCAAAATTAGTCCGGGTCGTAAGGGTGTAAAGGTAGCATCAATATGGATCGGGTATGGGTCACCAGGGAAGTTCACCGCGTGCACCCGGTGGTCAGGAAAATGCCGACGCAGCCATTCAATACCCTTCATATTTGTGGTAAAACCATGTTGAACAACTAGATCACGGCCGAAACGCAGCACATCAGCGGCATCAAATAAGGGCTCTTCTTCAGTTGTAACAAAAAACTTTTCTGCCGCCCACTTCAAACGCTTCTCAACTCCAATTTTGTCCGAAAGATAATCAGGATGATAGTCAGCATTAGTCAAACGTGGTTTGGGCGCAGCTTCATGCCGAAACTTGGGATCTTCGTTGAAATATTTCTGAAGTAGCGGCCGATAGTTCAAGTATTCAAACCAACGGCAACGATATGACATTGTAGCTTCTAAAATTTCAGAGCCAACTGTCAATAATACATCCCGCGGAGGCATACACCCAAATTGGCTTTCTGTTTGAAAGTCAGGCGTGATAACGGCTTCCGAGTGATCGATAGAGGTAGGCCTATCCACCCGCACACCACGCTTTTTCAACATAGATGCAAAATTATCGAGCAGCTCGTTGGCCCGATCAATAGTTTCCTGTGGTCTGCGGCCCCATTGGCCCCGCATATCACTATCTTCAGGTACTTTCGCTTCCAGCGCAGGCTCTTCAGCAGGAATGTGACAATCATCCGCCCGTCCAACGATCACATGCTGCAGCGGGTCCCATTCATTCCAGCTGTTCACAACTGTTTTTTGTGTATTGTTCATCCTGAGACTCCGATTTAAATGCTAAATTTTGGCGTGCTGCCCCGCAAATAGATAATTTTTAACAAGCTGACTAGATCAAAGCGATGCATCGGCCATAACAAGCGCCCACAAGATACTTATATTGACACTGCCGCCCCAGAAAGGCAGGCAGAAGGCAAGCTCTCAAAGAGGATCAAATATGACAAACCACGTTTACAAAGGCGACCTCCCAGTCAATTTAGACCTAGGATCAGTCGTTGCCATTGATTGCGAGACTATGGGCTTGAACCCTAAGCGCGATCGGCTCTGCGTAGTGCAGCTGTCTAGCGGCGATGGCAATGCGCATCTGGTGCAAGTCAATAAGGGGCAAACATCAGCCCCCAACCTATGCCGTATGTTGGAAGATCCAAATGTGTTGAAACTGTTTCACTTTGGTCGGTTTGATATAGCCGCAATGTTTGAGGCTTTTGGAGCCCTGACCGCTCCTGTTTATTGTACCAAAATTGCTAGTCGTTTGATCCGTACCTATACGGACCGACATGGGCTGAAAAACCTTCTGCAAGAATTGCTGGCAATTGATATCTCGAAACAGCAACAGTCCTCAGATTGGGGTGCAAAAAGATTGTCTAAGGCACAAATTGAATACGCAGCGTCTGATGTTTTGTACCTGCACCAACTGCGTGAATCTTTGAACCAGATGCTGATCCGAGAGGGGCGTATGGAAGTGGCACAATCGTGCTTTGACTTTCTACCTACTCGCGCGCAGCTTGATTTGGCTGGCTGGCCAGACACTGATATTTTTGCCCACTCGTAACCCACAATATAGGTAAGAGGTGATATGCGTTTTTCGTTTGGTGACAGCTATTCCGCTTTTGTAGTTTGGGTCAAAACCTTGCTACCAATTGTAGCACTAGGCATGTTATCAACAATTTTTCTTTTCTCCGGAAAAGTTGATGTCACCCAGTCACTCCCTTATGCCAAATTGAATATAGCTGAAATTGTTCGTGAACAGCGGATTACAAAGCCATATTTTTCTGGTGTTTCTGATAATGGTACCGAGATTACGCTGTCGGCAGCCTACGCCTCATCAGATAAACAGGATTCTGATATTTTAAATATCACGGACCTTTCAATTATTTTAACATCTGAAAACGCCAAGACAGTACGAATTACTGCAGGCCTTGGCGTTCTAGACGCAGCCAAGCAAAAAGCCATAGTCTCAAGAAACGTTTACCTTACTGCAATGCCGGATTTCTGGCTCAAAACAAACGGTTTGACAGTCGACCTTAAGCAAGGTGTAGCTACGGCAGATACTGTGTTTCAGAGCATAACAGCTCTCGGCACCATCGATGCGGGCAATATGCTTGTAAAAATGATCACCAATGATCAGCAAATCGTTTTCACAAATGGTGTACGCCTGATATACTACCCAAAATCAAACTGATCGAGGTAACCTGTGCGGCACTTTATATTCACTGTTACAATACTTGTCTCATCGTGTTGTCTCGCTTTGCCAACATTCTCACAAACGAGCTTATCTGTGGGTGGGTTCAGCTCTAATCCAGATGAACCGATTGAAATGACCGCAGACAAACTCACAGTTAGTCAGACTGATGGCTCAGCTCGGTTTGATGGTAATGTTGTAATTGCCCAAGGAAATATAAAAATAATGGCGCAGTTAGTGGTAGTAACCTACTTAGAAAGTGGCGGCATCGACCAACTTAGCGCCAGCGGTGGGGTGACCGTAGTGACCCAAACAGAATCTGCCGAAGCCAAATTTGCTGACTATGATTTGAGCAGCCACAGCTTAGCGCTGAGCGGCGATGTATTGCTCACACAGGGTCAAAGCATGATTTCCTCCGACACCATGAATATCAACCTCACAACAGGCGCTGCGGTTATTGAAGGCCGCGTTCGCACAGTCTTGTCTAGCGAGACAAAATAATGACTGAGCATTCTTTTGAAGTGGCCGAGGGTCATGGTGGCCTTAAAATAGACTCGCTCCGAAAAAGCTATAGCAAACGGTTGGTGATCCGAGATGTGAGTATGCAGCTGCATCGCGGCGAAGTCGTCGCCTTATTAGGGCCAAATGGTTCCGGAAAAACCACGTGTTTTTATTCTATTGCAGGTCTAATAACCCCAGAAAGCGGAAAAGTTAGTGTAGACGGGCACGATGTGACACGTTTGCCTATGTACCGACGTGCCCGGCTTGGAATTGGTTACCTACCACAAGAAATGTCCATTTTTCGCGGCATGACTGTCGAAAATAATATTCTTGCAGTGCTTGAGTTAAGCGAGCCTGACCGCAAACACCGCTATGACCGCCTTGAAGAATTACTGAATGAATTCTCCATTGATCTCCTTCGGCGCACTCCAGCGCTTGCACTTTCTGGTGGAGAAAGGCGGCGCGTAGAAATTGCTCGCTGTTTGGCTGCTAATCCAAAATACCTGCTACTCGATGAACCCTTTGCTGGCGTCGATCCAATTGCTGTTGGCGAAATTAGAAAATTGGTATCCGCTCTCACAAAACGTGGGCTTGGTGTGTTGATCACAGATCACAACGTACGGGAAACCCTAGAAATTGTAGATCGTGCTTATATACTTCATGATGGCAAAGTTTTGATGAGCGGTACCACCAAAGAAATTGTTGAAGATGAAAATGTAAAACGCGTCTATTTGGGTGAAAATTTCCGCTTAGGGTAGCTTCAATTTTAAGTTGACAGAAGACCCTCTTATTTGACCAGATGAAGTTGTTACATGCTGTCATTTTATTCAGCTAAATCAAACAAACTGGGTTAGGTGGCTTCATAAACTTTCTAACTTAAGGTTTGTATTGTGATGCTGATTTTAAGGAGACTAAATGCTTTATAAAATTACTGGTAAAAAAATTGATGTCGGCGCAGCTCTACAGGGTCATGTAAAGTCTGTAGTGGATATAATAATAGAAAAATATGCAGAGCGGCCAACAGATGCCACAATAGTTTTTTCTCGAAGTTCAGACGAATTTGTCTGCGAAGTTAGTGTGCATCTATCTACAGGTCTCACAGCTCAAGCTAAGGCGCATGACCGCGAAATCTATGCCGCTTTTGATGCAGCATCAGAAAAAATGGAGACCCAATTGCGCAGATATAAGCGCAGGTTGAAGGATCATCATCGAAAACATGCGCACCCCGTTGAACTTTCTCTTGCATCCTCGTATATCCTCGCAACGCAAAACGAGTCGAATGACGTTGAGCCAGAAACACTGCAACCCTTAATCGTAGCTGAGATGGAACAAAAAATTCAGTCTCTGTCAGTTGGCGAGGCAGTAATGCAAATGGAATTAGCCGGAGCGCCGGCCCTTGTCTTCAGGAACGAAGGCCACAATGGAGTGAACGTTGTATACCGCCGCGAAGACGGCAACATTGGGTGGGTTGATCCCGCTTAATTCAAATACAACAAATGAACTATGGATCTACATAAAATATTGCATGCTGACGCGGTGCGTAACTCACACTCTGTGAGCAGTAAAAAACGACTTTTCCAAGATTTGGCTGCAATTGCTTTTCAAAACTATGGAATTGATCCAGAGGGCGCAGTAGAGGCCCTTCTTGAGCGTGAAATTTTAGGTCCAACGGGTGTGGGGCGCGGGGTCGCCCTGCCCCACGCTAGAATTGAAAGCCTAGATCAAATTGTTGGCTGTTTTATTAAACTTGATCGGCCAATTGACTTTGATGCGGTAGACCGCCAGCCTGTTGATTTAGTTTTTGCATTATTTGCACCCTTGGAAAGCGGTGTCGAGCACCTCAAAGCACTGGCGCTAGTATCACGCACATTGCGTGATCCTGAAGTTTGCATGAAGCTCCGTAACAATGATGATGCGGGCACCTTGCTTGCTATTTTGCAAGAAGGGCCATCATCTGCTGCAGCTTAGACCTCGCCGAAGCTAACGCACTGTAGGATTTACTACTCTATCAAAGTTGCTTTAATCGCAATATTAAGAGTGCAAATAGATCAGCTGTTATGTAAACTCACCGCATGCAAGTGGGGGTTAGCATTACAGTGACAGTTAATCACTACAATTCACTAGGTCACCACCCGCAATGTGACGTTTAGACGCCCACCACTTTTTAACAATCGCGAACTACCGAATTTAATACGGTCAACGCCATGGTAGTTAAGCCGCGCTCCACCACCCATTACAGCCACATCACCAGACTGAAGCCAAATCGACGAAGTTTTGTCACTACGCTCCCGACCACCTACACGAAATAGAGCATCGTCTCCCAATGAAATAGACACTACGGGCCAATTAAAATTGGCCTCGTCCCGATCTTGATGCAAGCCCATCTTCGCACCTTCCCCATAATAATTAATCAAACAACATTCCGGACTTGGCGCATGGCCAGCCATGGCCTGCCAAATACTCATTATAGAAGCTGGGATCTCAGGCCATGTCGCGCCAGAGGGGTGCTCACTCACATATCGATACCCCTGATGATTCGAAAACCAGCCAAATTCACCTGCAGCAGTAACGCGCACCGACATAGCTTTTCCAGATTTAGTTTTCAGCGAAAAGATTGGGGCTTGTTCCGCAACCTGGCGTAAGTCCCCCACGAGAAGAAGCTGATCAGATTTTGATAAAAATCCTTTATATACAGATACTTCGCCTACTTTAACCGTTGGCTGTGGGGCACAGCTATCATTTAAGTTCAAAAAATCCAAATTTCATTGCCTCCAGATGGTTGCAGGGGATGTTCACCACACCTATATAGCGCGATGAGCTGGTAGTTTATAGGAACTACTCAAAAATTGGGGCAAAGGCGCCGCACCGCGGGCTAACTGCCTCGGTATCGCCAGAGCGAAGGGATGCTAGAAAATGGCAAAAGTCATTGGGATTGACCTAGGAACAACGAATAGCTGCGTTTCCATCATGGATGGGTCACAACCTCGAGTAATAGAGAACGCCGAGGGAGCGCGGACCACGCCTTCGATTGTTGCGTTTACCGAGAGTGAACGCCTAGTGGGTCAGCCCGCCAAACGCCAAGCAGTCACAAATCCAGAAAATACTGTTTTCGGTGTAAAACGTATGGTTGGTCGCCGGTTTGACGATAAGCATCTCAAAAAAGATATGAAGAACCTGCCATTTACTATTATCGATGGTGGCAATGGCGATGCTTGGATTGAGGCACAAGGCGAAAAATTTTCGCCGTCACAGATTTCCGCCTTTGTTTTGCAAAAAATGAAAGAAACTGCCGAGAGCTATCTTGGTGAAGAAGTTACGCAGGCAGTGATTACAGTTCCAGCTTATTTCAACGACGCACAACGGCAGGCAACTAAAGACGCCGGCAAAATTGCGGGCCTCGAAGTTTTGCGGATAATCAACGAGCCAACAGCTGCAGCTTTGGCTTACGGTCTCGACAAAAAAGAAACTCAAATAATTGCAGTCTATGACCTTGGTGGTGGTACATTCGATGTTACGATCTTGGAAATTGACGATGGTCTGTTTGAGGTAAAATCCACCAATGGCGATACATTCCTTGGCGGTGAAGATTTCGACATGCGAATCGTAAATTATTTAGCTGAAGAATTTAAAAAAGAGAATGGCGTCGATCTAACCAAAGACAAGATGGCGTTGCAGCGCTTAAAAGAGGCCGCTGAGAAAGCAAAGATTGAACTTTCTTCTTCCAGCCAAACTGAGATCAACCAACCCTTTATCTCCATGGATGGATCGTCAGGCCAGCCTTTGCACTTGGTTGTAAAAATGACTCGGGCAAAACTGGAAAGCCTTGTGAGCGATCTGATCAAAGCCTCTTTGAAGCCTTGCCAAGCCGCATTAAAAGATGCTGGCATGTCAACTGGTGACATTGATGAAATAGTTTTGGTGGGTGGTATGACCCGTATGCCAAAAGTTATTGAAGAGGTTACCAAATTCTTTGGTAAGGAACCAAATAAAGGTGTGAACCCTGATGAGGTTGTGGCTATGGGCGCCGCTATTCAGGCTGGTGTTTTGCAGGGCGATGTAAAAGACGTTGTATTGCTTGACATAACACCACTATCCTTAGGAATAGAAACTTTAGGTGGAGTTTTCACCCGGTTGATAGAACGCAATACCACTATCCCAACCAAGAAATCACAAGTTTTCTCAACAGCCGAAGATAACCAAAACGCTGTGACAATTCGTGTGTTTCAGGGTGAGCGGGAGATGGCGGCCGATAATAAAATTCTGGGACAGTTTAACCTGGAAAGCATCCCACCAGCTCCACGCGGAATGCCACAAATTGAGGTGACCTTTGACATCGATGCCAACGGTATCGTGGCTGTTGGTGCCGCTGATAAGGGGACTGGCAAAGAGCAGAAGATCACGATCCAGGCATCAGGCGGTCTCAGCGACTCTGATATCGATGCAATGGTAAAGGATGCTGAAGAAAATGCTGATTCTGATAAAGACCGTAAAGAGTTAGTTGAGGCTAACAACCAAGCCGAAAGCTTAATCCACTCAACAGAAAAAGCTATGGAAGAACATGGTGACAAAGTAGACCCAACCACACTTGAGGCCATTGAATTGGCAATGGCGGCTTTGAGAGACGATCTAGAAACAGAAAATGCTGGCAAAATTAAGGCTGGTATCCAGAACGTAACAGAGGCTGCGATGAAGCTTGGCGAAGCTATCTACAAGACAAGTCAAGAAGCAGAAGCCAATGGTGATGTCGATGAAGGTCCCGTCATGGATGACGATATTCTTGATGCAGACTTCGAAGATTTGGATGGCGACAAGCGCGGCTAACGCCAAGCAGGAACTAGTTAAACTGGCCCGCGATACTGCCTGCCAGTTTTTCCGTTCCAAAGGGGACAATCCAGATGTCAAAACGTGATTATTACGAAACACTTGGGGTCGCCAAAGGCGCCAACGCGGATGAGATCAAGAAAGCCTATCGCCGCAAAGCGAAAGAGCTGCACCCTGATCGTAATGCTGACAACCCTAAGTCTGAAGGCCTCTTTAAAGAGGCCAACGAAGCATATGAGGTTTTAAAAGATAACGATAAGAAAGCAGCTTATGATCGCTATGGCCATGCGGCTTTTGAGGGTGGCGGCGGCGGCCGAACCAGTCGTCAAGGCGATTTTTCAAGTGCCTTTTCTGATGTGTTTGATGATCTATTCGGTGGTGGCGGTGGCCGTCAGCGTGCAAGTCGTGGTTCTGATCTGCGTTTTGACATGCGAGTTAACTTGGAAGAGGCCTTTCTAGGTCAACACAAAACAATAAATGTACCGACAGCAGTATCTTGTGGAACCTGCGATGGCTCTGGCGCGGCTGCCGGCACTCAACCCGCAAAATGTGGGACTTGTGCCGGCATGGGAAAAGTTCGCGCGCAACAAGGATTTTTCACAGTTGAGCGAACCTGCCCCACATGTTCTGGCGCTGGGCAAGTAATCAAAAATCCCTGCTCAAGCTGCCGAGGCGCTGGCCGAGTTGAAAAAGATCGGGCGCTATCCGTGAACGTTCCACCGGGAGTTGAGACAGGTACGCGTATCCGCTTGTCAGGCGAAGGCGAGGCCGGCCCGCGCGGTGGCCCACAAGGTGACCTATATATTTTTATTGAAGTTGATGATCACACAATTTTTGAACGTGAGGGCACAAGTTTATTTTGTCATATTCCAGTCTCCATGACTTCAGCAGCCATGGGTGGAGATATTGAGGTGCCAAATATAGACGGTGGCCGTAGCCGGGTTAAAATTCCTGCAGGCAGTCAATCTGGCCGTCAAATGCGCCTACGATCTAAAGGGATGCCCGCCATACGAGGCGGTGCTTTGGGCGATATGTTCATCGAACTGAAAGTTGAAACACCAGTAAACTTGACTACTCGTCAAAAAGAGCTGTTGAAAGAGTTTGCGGATCTTTCAACAAACAATAGCCCAGAGAGTCTCGGCTTTTTTAATAAGGTCAAGGGGTTTTGGGATGGTATGAAGAGCCGTGAGTAAAAATGCTTATCTGTCTTTAATCATGCTGTCGCGTATACATTGCTCTAACCTGATAAATAAAAACTCATCAGTATTAGTTTATTAAAAAATAGGATCAATCGGTCCTAAAGGGCCACCAACTGTCATCTCAACAAGGCGAGCTGCGGCAAGCAGTGCCGCTTCTCCCCGTGGCTTTCCAATTAGCTGGAGACCTACCGGCAGACCTCGTGGGCCTAGCCCGACCGGCACAGAAATTGCTGGCAGTCCTGTCACTGTAGCCAAAAACGCAAACCGCAGCCAATCCATATAACCAAAAAAGTCAACACCACCAACATTATGCACCCATTCCTCTGAGCTTAAATGCGGCATGCAACCCACAGTGGGGCAGGCCAGAACATCAAACTTCTCAAAAAGCTTGAGCATACTATTGAAAATTTGAGAACGATTAAGATTTGCATCTACAATATTATCTATAGTCAACGCCTGTCCAAAGGCTATATTTTGCGCCAGGGTGGGTTTGAAGTGCCGCTGAATTTCCTGTGGCAAACGCCGCGCCACAGTCGCCCACATGAGCCCTCTCAAGCTGTGATACGTGTGCTCCAAAGTTGAAAGATCTACACAAGTCTCTTCCACGTTGGCGCCGTTTTTTTGCAGCTGTATCAAAACAGCCCGCAAGTGCGTGTCCATTTCTTTATCCACCTGGCCAAAGCCACCTAGGTCAGGCGCAAACGCTATGTTTACCCTGCCATCTGCACTAGATACCGCCTCTTGATAGGATGTGCTCGCGCCGGGGTATGAAATAGCAATTCTGGGGTCAAAGCCCGACATTGCATCCAAGAATAGCGCACAATCAGCAACCGATCTGGCCATCGGGCCCTGTACACTCTCAATCATAAACGAATTATCCTTGCCAGGGCCACCTGCAATTCCAGGGCTGGGGCGCAGCCCAACAACACCACAATAAGCCGCTGGCGTGCGCAAGCTCCCACCGTGGTCCGAGCCTTGACTAAGCCAAATCTCACCTGCGGCAAGAGACGCCGCAGCACCACCGGATGAACCACCGGGGTTTAAATCGGTATTCCAAGGGTTCAGTGTTGGGCCAAAAACATCGTTAAACGTATTGCCACCGGCGCCAAGTTCTGGCGTGTTGGTTTTGCCTAAAACCACACCACCGCGTACCTCCAAACGCTCAACAAGTGGGTCACTCTCTTCTGGAATAAAATCAGAGAACCCTTTGGTGCCGAATGTTGTCCGCACTCCAGACACAGTATTCAAATCTTTGATTGAAATCGGCAGTCCCGCCAACCAGCCAGCGTGGCCATTTTCGTCAAGACTTAAGATCGCCCCCAACGCCCGCTCCTTGCAAGATGTTGGGGTGGCATTGATAAGTGGACCTATTTTAGCAATCCGCAGCGTCGCAGCATCTATGAGATCTGCAGTTGAAACATCCCCTGCCTTCAACATGGAAACGACTGTATGCGCCTCAAGACTGCATAATTCAGGCCCTGAAAAATTTGGCTTAGTTTTCATGTTGCTCACCTGTGGGTCGATAGATCCATAATCGCATCCTGACTCCCGGGCAGTCAAGCAGTCCCAGTCGCCTAAGTTTTTGTCTCAACATCAGTTGGGCCCAATTCATCCAATACCTCGACTTCTGCCTCCAGAACCACAATTGGAATACTCTGATCTGATGGTGACAGATGCCCCACTATAAGTGGTAATATCTGGGGGCTAACGGCATCAGACTGCGGTGGCCGCTTCCACCCAATGGTGTCGATCGCCTGGCAGTTTAGGCAGAGAGGCTCCCAGCTTTGATGAACATCACCACAATTATCACAAATCCACTGTGGATCACGCTGCGCTGAAATAGCTTGTGTCAAAAGTTGGCGCACCGATTGGTCATCCGCGCCATCACCACGTTCTATCGCAGCCATAATTGTAAGAGAGCGCATCGTTGGATCGGATTGAGCAAGACCCCCAAGCGCCAAGCGTGCAGCCTTATATTTACCCACAGCAATATTTAACTCAGCCAATAACATTTTAGTTTCCGGGTGTGTCGGTTTGATCTTGGTAATTATCATAAATCTTTTCAAGCGTTCTGCGGGGTTTTCATCAGGTACAATCGCAGCAAGCCCGGCAGCCAGCTCTGGATGTGGTTCAAGCAACCAGGCAGCGCAAATGGTCCGAGTGGCCAGCTTTATTTTACCCTGCTCAAAATACCCATGGGCTGCCAGAAGCGCTGCTGGAACCAAGGCGGGCGAGAGGCGATTGGCCTCAGCCGCTAGCTTACGCGCTTCTTGGATCTTGCCGGCCACCCGCAATTCCCGAGCTTGGGAAAGCGCAAACACTCCATTGCGGCGCTTGTGAACATCCCGCGGGAGGACTCCATGTTTCAACTTTGCATCTAAAGTTGCGCGAACGCCCTGCCAATCTTCTTCACCGGCCTGTAGTTTAAGCAAGGAATCTTGCGTCTCAATATGCTTTGGCTTTAAGGCGAACGCATGCTCTGCCAGTTTCAAAGCGATACCTGTCTCTCCCGCCTGAAGATTCTGTTGCAGTAGGCCATAAACCCCAACGAAGCGCGTCTTAGGGTCATGTAACAGTTTTTTAAATGTCGCCTTGGCGGTGGCCTCATCCCCATCCGCCACAGCTGCTTGTGCCACAATCAAATTGGTCAAATCTGGCCGGTTAAGCAATCTATCCGCCTTCTTAGCTTTCGCCATCGCCTCGCGACCATCCCCACTGGCTAAAGCCATCAAACCACTGGACAAAGCCTCAAAACCTCGACGTTCGCGATTACGATCGAAATACCTAGAGAGGGCCGTTTCATCCCCGTTGATAAAACGAAGCAAGGCAAAAAATACTCCAATGACCTTTGAGAGAAACCAAAGAATGGCAATTAGCACAAGAATCAATATCACCGCCTGAAGTGGGCCAAAGGACAACTCAAATCCTGAATATTGAACTGTTACACCACCCTGCGCCTCGATAAGCATCTCGGTACCAAACGTGATCACCGTCACCAATACTACAAAACTTAAGATTTTGATCAGAGACCAAAGCATCATGTATTCCTCAATTAGCAGCCAACGCGTTAGAGAGCTTTTGCAGTGCGGTTAAAACCCTAAGCCGGCGGCCAGCAGCTTTAGACCAGACTTGCAGCGGAGCCTTACTCGAATCTGGAAGCCCTGCAATCTCTGACAACACAAGTTCAAGATTACCCCGGTCGACTGCCGCCAGCGCACGAGATAAAATGGCGTCGGCAGAAGCGCCATCTTTAGCTTTCAAAGATCGAACGCCCAGCTGGGTTTTAAGAAAGGCTAAGATCCTGCTTTCGCCTTCTTGTGGCCCATTTTCTTGTCGCGCCAATTTTAGCGCAGCCCGAGCCGCCACTGGAAATTGGCTCTGTAAAACAATCAAGCTCACAACGCCCGTCGAAGCGCTTTTAACAAGACTTGGTGGAACATCAAGATCAGTTGCGGCCGTCAGATCAGCCAGAGGACCTTCAAAACCCTCACCACCCTCCACAGCCATCCAAATATTGTTAAGCGCACCAGTTGCAGGGCCATTACTAGACAGCTTTACATTGGTAACTTCAAGCACTTCAGCCATAACTTTGGCTTGCTCAATCTTAGTGGTGGCGTAACTGGCCATCTGACTAACGTCAGTGCGCAATTGAGCCAATTCACGTTCGTAGGCCGCTATCGCCACTGGGGAAACGCCCTGCGTCAGGGGTAGCTTTTCAAGCACATTGATCCGCTGGGATAGGGCCTTGGCTTGCTCAGCCTGGGCTGCCCAAAGCGCCTTTATATCCACCTTAAGCCGAGTTACTGAGACGTCGAGTGCTGCAAGTGTGCCTGATAGGTCCGCCGAAACAGGTCGGCCTCTGATGGTCTCTATCTGCACTGCCTGGATCTCAAGTTTTTCATATAGTTGACTTTGTGCATTCAAGAGCGGCACCAAAGGATCGCTGGAGTAAAAATGCCCAAAAAGAATGGCTGCAAAAAAACCAAGGCCACCCGCCAGAAACCCGCCAGAAAGCAACGAAAGTAATCCTGGTGCTTGCCAGATACCCACAGTTTTTTGCAAAAGCCCTGTAAGCGGCTCAGTTGGCGCAAGCGCTGCATCAATCCCAGGATTGCGCGCCACTTTAGCACTACGCTTCACTGGCGTCTTAGGGTCAATAGGTTTTTTATCTGCCACAATATCTGCCTTTTTTCCTTATGCCATAGCCTTAAGGCTTATCTATACAAGTAAAATCTCTCAACTGCCCTTCGCAACCAAGAATGGGGTTAGTGCGCCAAGCATAGAGCCGGCAGTTGGCTCAGCGGAAACAATAACTTTGCCAAACCCCGCTGCCCGGCATGGGTCCGCCACCTCCTCACTGATAACCACACAAGTATGTAGAGCCCAATTTAGATCTAATTCACATAAAAGACGTGCAGTTCTGGCGGAAAATACCGGTAGAACAATAGGGTTCGTGCCTCGCAGCAGTTTATAAGTTTCAAACCCCAATTCCTGCGTAGTTTGCCGGTAAGTAATCAGGTTTTGTACCCCTACGGGAGTATCACAAAAATACACTTCAAAATCTAGTGACGTATGCGTCCCTCGCAAATGCAGAAGGGGGCCTTGTGGGACTTGTGCACTCAAAACATTACAAAGACCCTGCGCCGTTGCGGCG
Organism: Alphaproteobacteria bacterium UBA4588; assembly: GCA_905182195.1. Taxonomy (GTDB): domain Bacteria; phylum Pseudomonadota; class Alphaproteobacteria; order Rhodobacterales; family Rhodobacteraceae; genus Planktomarina. The sequence goes on along the minus strand of CAJJAW010000002.1, from coordinate 344,309 downwards.
AGATGCTGCGCCATAAGCCCACGTTTGAGTGCCGCACGGGTGGTAGCCTTACCCACACAAAATGTTGGTAAGTTTGAACCAATCAAATCAGCAGGTAGATATGCTACCCCATTTGCCGAAGTGATCAACAGCCCCCTCACCGATGTGAAGTCATAAGAGATCTCAACACCCTCAATCTTCTGAATTGGATCAATCACTATGTTTTTCGGAATCATGCCAAGTTTGACTAGTTCTTCAGCAAAGCTAAGGGCTTGGTCACGAGGCCGTGTGAGCAATATGTAGGACAAAGGGCCACCATAGGATTGAGGATAAACACCAAGGATGTTAAGCTCTGGTTTATATTTGCGCAACAGGGGTGGGGCAATGGCCAAAAGCTGCATAACAAACAGGGTGCAGCTATGACTGTGTGCATTCTTGGCGCTGGGGCCTTTGGAACCGCGTTGGCAATTGCTTTATCTGAAACCAACGATATTCGCCTCTGGGGCCGCAATGCGGAGGAAATGGCTAAGGTTGAGGCCACGCGTAATAATTCCAAGTTGCCCGGCCCTGTTTTGGGGGCGAGTATAAAGATAACATCAGACAGTCAAACCGCCATTCAAGGCGCTGATTTTATCTTGAGCGCGGTCCCATTGCAATCTACCCACACCACACTAAAAAGCCTTGTTGGATATTTTGAAGGACAGCCTTTGATTGGGTGTAGCAAGGGTGTGGACTTAACAACTGGGCAGGGTGGCTATTCTATTTTAAAAACTAGCTACCCAGGCGGACCCATTGGGTTACTCACGGGTCCAAGCTTTGCGGCTGATATCGCGCGCGGCCTTCCAACAGCACTTACCCTTGCCTCGGAAGATAGACAGGCAGTTGGTAACTGGCAGGCTCAACTTTCAAACGACACACTGCGCCTATATGTATCTCACGATCCCATCGGGGCAGAGCTTGGGGCCGCCCTAAAAAATGTGATTGCAATTGCTTGTGGCGCCACAATTGGGGCTGGCTTAGGTGAAAGCGCGCGCGCGGCATTGATTACCCGCGGCCAGGCAGAAATTATGCGATATGCTACGCAACGTGGTGCACGCCCCGAAACTTTGGCTGGTCTGTCTGGATTTGGCGATTTATGCCTGACATGTACCTCAGACAAATCCCGCAACTATCGCTACGGGCATGCATTGGGCCAGGGCAAAGCTTTTGACCCAGCTATTACCATTGAGGGTAAGGCAACTGCTCTTGCCTTGGTTCCAATTATGCAGCGCCTTAATATTGATATGCCAATAACAAAAGCCGTTGCAGATTTATGTTCCGGAACGGTAACTGTCTCACAGGCCTTGGCCGCTCTTATGGCGCGGCCACTCAGAAGGGAATCATAATGCGCATAGCTCTAATGACTCATGACAAGCCAGATCATTTGCACATTCGCATGGAAAACCGTGAAGCCCATTTGGCCTATATAAAACGAACTGGTGTAGTTGAAATGGCTGGTCCTTTTTTGGATGCTGATGAGAAAATGTGCGGGTCTCTCATTATATTAGAAATAAAAGACATGGCCAGCGCTGAGGCTTGGGCTGAGAATGATCCCTATAATAAAGCTGGGTTATTTGAGAATGTTACTCTCAAAATATGGAAAAAAGTAATTGGTCAGTAACCCATCAGGTTTTGAATCCTCGCGCTATATCAAGTGTATTTTAAGCATAGGGAATTTGAGCGCTGCAGTTTCCCACAACGCTCACCTAATAGTATTTAACCACAATTTTTATATTTTCCGATTTTTAGTATCGATAATGCTCTGGCTTGAACGGGCCATCAGTGCCCACGCCGATATAATCGGCCTGCTCTTTGTTCAGCTTAGACAGCTTCACGCCGATGCGATCCAGGTGCAAACGCGCCACTTTTTCGTCTAGGTGCTTGGGCAAGATATACACGTCATTGTTGTAATCATCGCCTTTGGTCCACAGCTCGATCTGCGCCAAAACTTGGTTGGTGAACGAAGCTGACATCACGAATGATGGATGGCCTGTCGCATTGCCAAGGTTCAACAAACGGCCTTCGGACAGCAGGATCAAGCGATTGCCGTTCGGCATTTCGATCATGTCGACCTGCTCTTTGATGTTCGTCCATTTGTGGTTCTTCAGGCTTGCCACTTGGATTTCATTGTCAAAGTGACCAATGTTGCCAACAATCGCCATGTCTTTCATCTCACGCATATGTTCAATGCGGATCACGTCTTTGTTGCCGGTCGTGGTGATGAAAATATCGGCGCTGGACAAAACATCTTCGATCAAAACAACCTCAAACCCATCCATAGCCGCTTGCAAAGCACAGATAGGATCAACTTCAGTCACCTTCACACGGGCGCCTGCACCTTTAAGAGAAGCAGCGGAGCCTTTGCCCACATCGCCATAGCCCAAAACAACAGCAACCTTACCGGCCATCATCGTATCAGTGGCGCGGCGAATGCCGTCGACTAGAGATTCTTTGCAGCCATATTTGTTGTCAAATTTTGACTTGGTGACAGAGTCGTTCACGTTGATCGCAGGGAAGGGCAATTGACCTTGTTTGACCAATTCATACAGGCGGTGCACGCCGGTCGTTGTTTCTTCAGAAACGCCTTGGATCGCAGCACGGGTTTTGACAAACAAGCCCGGTGTTTCGGCCATACGTTTTTTGATCTGCGCGAACACTGCTTCTTCTTCTTCGGAGGTCGGGATTTCGATCAGATCTGTTTCACCTTCTTCAACCCGTGCGCCCAAAAGCACATACAGCGTGGCGTCGCCACCATCGTCGAGGATCATATTCGCGCCTTCTGGGAACATGAAGGAACGGTCAAGATAGTCCCAATGCTCGGTTAGGTTTTGACCTTTGATCGCGAAAACTGGGGTGCCGCCCGCTGCAATCGCTGCCGCCGCATGGTCTTGTGTTGAGAAAATGTTGCAAGAAGCCCAGCGCACATCCGCGCCCAGCTCTACAAGAGTTTCGATCAACACAGCAGTTTGAATGGTCATGTGCAAAGAGCCAACGATGCGCGCGCCCTTAAGCGGTTTGCTTTCGCCAAATTCTGCACGACAAGCCATCAGGCCAGGCATTTCAGTTTCTGCAATATCCAATTCCTTCCGGCCAAAGCCTGCCAAAGAGATGTCTTTTACTATATAGTCGTTTGTCACTTAGCTTTCCTCATACAGTTTTGATATTTACAAAATTTCAGGCTGGCATAACACCCTCAAGACCGCTCGACAATAGCGTGCCGGTTGCATTATTCTAGCAAATAAAAAGGCACGCAAAAATGAAACAGCCCCGCGCTTGGCAACGTATGCTCTCTGGTCGCAGATTAGACCTCCTGGATCCAACCCCAATGGATATAGAAATTGAAGATATTGCACATGGTTTAGCGTTTGTCGCCAGGTGGAATGGTCAAACCATAGGTAATTTTGCCTATTCCGTTGCTGAGCACTCGCTACTAGTTGAGCAAATTTTTCTACGTCTTGTGCCAAACGCAACACCTAGTCAAAGACTAACCGCTTTGCTGCACGATGCCCCAGAATATGTGATTGGGGATATGATTTCACCCGTGAAATCATCCGTTGGCCCAGGGTACGAAGAGTTGGACAGGCGCCTCACCGCCGCGATTCACATCCGCTTTGGCCTACCGGCAATGACACCTTTGGCCCTAAAAAAGCAAATTAAAAAGGCAGACAAGGTGAGCGCATGGCTTGAGGCAACCCAGCTGGCGGGGTTTTCAAAGGTAGAGGCGGATAAGCTATTTTGTAAGTTTGATGCGACAATTATCCACGGTCTGATCTTGCATCTACGGCCACCCATCGAGGTCAGACAGGACTTCACAAGTCGGCACGCGGTGTTGTTGGGAGGCCTGTAACGCAGATCATCGTAAGGCCCGCGGCGCAAGGAGATGCTGAAGCCATGTGCGAAGTCCCCAATCCACTAATTGAAGAAGGCAACTCAACAACCCGTAGCGCACCGTTCGATAGCACGCGCATGTTGAGGGATGTCATTGCCAAGCCCTCTGCTGCACAAAGTCCCGCTGGGCACTAAGGGTCTATAGCCAGTTTTGTTGAAGAAAACGCAAAGGGATTGGGTCTGGGCCAAGCACTGTTTTAACACACTAAATCTCAGGCCACAGTTGTCAGGCTAGACTTTATCGATGCCACAATCCGGGCCGATAATATTTCAGGGCTTCGTTATTACGCCAGCCTTGGATTTGTGGATTACAACCGCCTGCCCAATAAGCCATTGGCTGACGGCCGCAAAGTTGACCGCATTCAAAAGCGCTTTGATCTTTAGCCTAGCGCGGGCTGCGCTTGGCTAAGATGCGCTGAAGTGTCCGGCGGTGCATACTCAAGCGACGCGCGGTTTCGCTGACATTGCGGTCGCAAAGCTCAAACACCCTTTGAATATGCTCCCAGCGCACTCGGTCCGCAGACATTGGGTTTTCTGGTGGCGGTGGCAATTCATTTCCAATAGCCAAAAGAGCGTTGGTAATGTCAGCGGCATCCGCCGGTTTGGAAAGATAGTCGGTGGCACCAATCTTAACTGCCGCAACTGCTGTCGCAATCGCCCCATAGCCAGTCAACACCACAACTCGACTATCTGGACGCTTCGCGCGTATTGCTTCAACCACATCCAACCCGTTGCCATCTTCAAGCCGCAAATCAACCACTGCGTAAGCAGGGGGCCGTGCGGTCGCGATGGCGCAGCCTGCAGCAACAGATCCGGCTTGCTCAACAGAAAACCCTCGCTTCTCCATGGCTTTGGCGAGTCGCTTCAAAAATGGTTCATCATCATCCACCAATAGCAAAGTCTTATCTTCGCCAATTTCGAGTGGTTCGGTTGCCATAATCTAATCCTTCCGATTTGCCTTAAGATATCAAATTGGTTGGCAGAACGCCAGTATCAAGCAGCCTTTATGACGCAGGCAACCAGATCAGCAATTTTTTGGGGTGAAATATCACTTCGCAAAAAATTTACAAACCCAATTTCTGGCATCATCAGATAGGTAAAATTAGAGTGGTCCATCAAATAATAGTCTGGGTCATCACTTGGCTGTTTACGGTAATAGACCTTATAAGACCGAGCCGCTTTCGCCACTTGTTCGGCCGTGCCGGTCAGTCCTACCATGTTTGGGTGGTTATTGGCGACAAAGGCCGCCAAATAATCTATCGTATCCCTCTCTGGATCTATCGTTATGAACACAGGCTTAACCTGCAGGCCACTTTCCGCCAATATTTCAACAGCGGCTGAATTGCGCGCTACGTCCATCGGACAGACATCTGGGCAAAACGTATAACCAAAATAAACTAGAGCGGGTTGATCCAAGACCTCCACATCCGACACATTTTGGCCTAGGTGGTCAACCAACGCAAACGGGCCACCAATCGCACCACCAACAACCCCACCACCCACACAGGCCTGAAACCGCTTTGCCGGTGCCATCACTTGCGTAATTAAAAATGTACCCCCGAGAACTACAATCAGTGCAGCCCCCGCGATGGATGTAAATTTCGTAACTGACATTATGGCCCCTCAGATGCTTCTAGTTTATTACTTACGACATATAGAGTGATTTGTTCAGCCTCAGATCGTCACAGGAGCAAAAAATGTCTCAGCCCAGTATTGGCTATATTGACCAAAACGCCCGCAGCAACTGGATGCGGCTTCGCACCCTTGTATTGGTGCGGTGGTTTGCAATTGCAGGACAGGTATTGGCGCTGGTCATCGGTCAACAGCTATACGGCTTGAAGCTTGCGCTTGGCCCCTGTGCAATAGCCATTGGGCTATCAGTTCTCACAAACTTATTGGCTGTCGTTATTTTTCCTGATAACCGCCGTCTATCAGAGGCCGAAACCGTATTAACATTGCTTTTCGACACACTGCAGCTCTCCTTGCTGTTGGCCTTCACTGGTGGCCTTAATAATCCATTCGCTCTGCTTATTCTTGCACCCGTCACCATAGCTGCAACCGTATTGCCATCCAGATCCACCCTTTTGCTAGCTAGCTGTGCAGTAGGCATGGTCACGATTGTTGGCCTCGTCCACATCCCACTGCGCACAGAAAATAATAACTTGCTCGAAATGCCTGTAGTTTTTGTATTTGGGTTTTGGGTGGCGATCGTAACTGGCATTATTTTCATCTCAATTTATACTCGGCGCGTAACGGCTGAAATGACCTCGATGTCCGAAGCCCTCTTAGCAACACAAATGGCGCTAGCGCGCGAACAGAAATTGACTGATCTTGGAGGGGTTGTAGCAGCAACAGCTCATGAGCTGGGCACACCGCTTGCTACCATTAAACTAGTTAGCGCAGAGTTGATGGAAGAACTTCAAGACGCCAAAGACCTTCACTCTGATGCCCAGCTTATTCATGAGCAGGCGGAACGGTGCGGTGATATCTTGCGCTCAATGGGGCGTGCTGGAAAAGATGATTTGCATTTGCGAATTACACCCTGGTCGGCCTTGGTACGTGAGGCAGCAGAGCCACATTTAGACCGTGGTAAGAATGTGAAATTCGTTTTTAGTCAAAACCTTGAGTTTGATATGGACCAGCCAAAAACCCTTCGAAAACCAGAGGTTATTCACGGTCTGCGCAACTTGATCCAAAATGCTGTTGATTTTGCGCAATCAGAGGTCAGAATAGATGTTGGGTGGAGTGAGGCTGAGATTTTTGTTACAATATCTGACGATGGCAGCGGTTTTGCGCCCCAAGTCATCAATCGTATAGGTGATCCCTTTATGCGCCGCAAAAAGCATGATGCACAAAGCTCAGCCCGCCCTGGATATGACGGTATGGGCCTTGGGCTATTCATCGCAAAGACCCTTTTGGAACGCTCTGGGTCCGAGCTCGAATTTCTGAACGCATCAACAGATCACTCCCTGCGAGGAGCTGTTGTGCGTGGGGTTTGGCCACGTGGAAAACTAGAGGCTGCCAAACTTCCAATTGGTCAAAATCGACCCATTGGTGTTAGTTAAAAATTTAGACGTGCGTTACTAAAGTTTTAAAATACCCGTTACAGACGCAGGTCCATATGCTTAAACTCGAAAACCTTATACTCTTACCTGATACTGTTCCGGTATCTTGGTCAGAAATTACAAACGGGCCGAAAGTGACAAAAATCCTATCGTACCCGCCACTGCAGACCACCACACAACCACTATGGACTGGCAACGCTAGCCACTGCTAGGGCACATCCACCTTGAGCATCCCTTTCAATAGTGCAATTTTCACTTGCAGCATCCACTGCCCACCTTATTATACCCTCATGTACAAACTGTTAAAAACTGTGTGCCTTATTGGTCTTAAAAAATGTTTTTTGGCCAAGTTTTCTTTGCGGTTACCATGGACCCATAGGAGTCCGACCTAATGGGCCGGGCAGGTGAGATTCAAAAGTTTTTAATGTCAAACGGCTGGAGCGCCTCTGAACGGACCGTGCTAGCTGGCGATGCTGGTAATAGAAGATATGAGCGATTGGCTAACCCCACCAAAGGGCAGGCTGTTTTAATGGATGCAGATCCCAAGATGGGTGAAAATGTTGAGCCCTTTTTAAAAATAGCTATGCATCTGAGTACCTGTAGTCTTTCAGCACCAAAAATATTTGCAGAAAATAAAAGCCTGGGTCTAATCTTAATGCAAGATTTTGGCGATACCCTATTGTTTAACATAGCAGAGAAATCACCATCTCTGGAGCTAGAATTGTACCGCATTGCGCTGGCAGCTTTGGATCAGCTGCACCAGAACTCACCCCCATCTGGGGTTGGAAATTATATGGCTGCAGAAATGGCAAAGGCTGCAGGAACCACTTTAGCTTGGTATTGCAGCGCAGACCTAGCTGCAGAAGTTGGTGTGGGGCTTTTACATGAGCTCAAAGAGCTTGACTGGTCCAACCCCGTTTTAGTACTGCGCGACTATCATGCGCAAAACCTGATATACCGCCAAGAGCAGGCTGGCCTCGCCCAGATGGGCTTGCTAGATTTTCAGGATGCGCAACTAGGTCATCCCCTTTATGATGCAGCCTCCCTAATCCACGATGCGCGACGCAGCTTAAATCCAGCTGTGGCGATGCAACTCAAGAAGGACCTTGAGTTGAAATATGGTCGCTCAGACGGTTTTTTGCATGCCTTTTCGACATTAAGCGCCCAGCGCAATTTGCGTGTCTTGGCTGTATTTGCGCGCCTTTACCTACGCGATGGTAAGCCTGGGTATCTTGATTTGATGCCACGCGTTTGGAACAATCTTTGGCAAGACCTAAAACACCCACGCCTTTCAAGGCTAGCCAAACTCTGTAAGGCATTGCCCAAACCAAACGCAGAGTTTCGATCAGACTTGAGAAAAAATGTCTGACCCACCCAGCGAACTAATGCTCTTTGCCGCAGGTTTTGGTAGTCGCATGCAGCCCCTCACAATCGACTTACCAAAACCGTTAATTCATGTTGCGGGCCAAAGTCTGTTGGATCGGACGTTAGCGCTTGCCCATGACGCTGAAATATCAAAAGTTGTTGTGAACACACACTATCTTGGCCATAAAATCCGCAATCACCTTCAGGGTCGGCCTGTTAAGGTTATTCATGAGCCAGAGATTTTAGATACTGGTGGTGGCCTTAAAAATGCAAAGGCCCTTTTTAAGGAGGCTACAGTTTTTACCAGCAACGGCGACGCCGTGTGGTCCGGGCCAAACCCGTTTTCAACGCTGGCTCTGCAGTGGCGCAATGACTACGATGCTTTGTTGTTATGCGCGCCCGTGAATCAAATAGATGGCCGGTCACCACCGGGGGATTTTTCAGTTTCAGAGGGCGGCAAAGTCACACGTGGTGGAGATTGGGTTTATCTCGGCATTCAAATAATACGATTGGACACACTGGATGAGATCGGCGCTAAAGCATTTTCTTTGAACGTTGTTTGGGACCAACTTATGGACCGTGGGACACTGCGCGTGGCCCATTACTCCGGCCAGTGGTGTGACATTGGAAAACCTGAAAATGTTGCCTTGGGTGTAAAGGTTTTAGGACAGGCCGATGTTTAGAGATCACCGATCGCCACGCATATTTGGCACTCACTCTGGGCAAGAGTTTCCAGCAGCATTGCTCCAAGGCATCGCTGAAAGACTCGGGACAAGTCCGCCGGAAGACTGGGCCCGTGTTGAGGTTTACGTCAATACGCGCAGGATGCAGCGGCGGCTGTTCCATCTATTTTTGCAAGGCCCAGCAAGATTAATGCCTAAAATCCACTTGATCACAGACCTAGCAAAGAGCGCGACTTTGTCCAGTTTGCCAATGCCAGTGCCTGCGCTACAAAGACGTTTAGAAATTGCCCAGTTGGTGCGTGGGCTGCTCAGTAGGGTGGATGGCTTGGCGCCGCGCAGTGCGGTGTTTGATCTTGCCAAAAGCTTGGCCGCCCTAATGGATGAAATGCAGGGCGAAGGAATAGCGCCAGAAGCAATCGCCAATCTAGATGTTTCAGATGTGTCTGGTCATTGGGAGCGGGCACTACAGTTCATTAATATAGTACAGCATTATTTTGAGGGTGGGGCAAAACCAGACGTTGAGGCACGCCAGCGTGCCTGCGTCTTGTCGCTAGCAGAAGGCTGGAAGGTTTCACCACCTCAACACCCGGTCATCCTGGCCGGCTCAACAGGATCACGAGGAACAACGTTTCAGCTTATGATGGCCATTGCAGGGCTACCACAGGGTGCCCTCATTTTGCCAGGTTTTGATTTTGATATGCCCGCCCCCGTATGGGACAAGCTCGCAGATCCTAAAACAAGTGAAGATCATCCACAATTTAGGTTTTCGCGCCTTCTTAAGTCACTGGGACTGGCGCCAACACAAGTAGAAACATGGGCCGCTACACCACCAGAAACGCCAGCTCGCAATAAGCTCATTTCCCTAGCCCTGCGCCCCGCCCCAGTCACACATCATTGGCGACAAGAGGGGCCTGCGCTTGAAAATCTAGATGAAGCAACTCGTAATATAACTTGGCTGGAAGCGCCAAATCAGCGCGTTGAAGCCATGGCAATTGCCCTGCGATTGCGGCAGGCGGCAGAAACGGGGCAAACGGCAGCCGTAATCACGCCAGATCGAAACCTTACACGCCGCATTGCTGCCGCCCTATCCGCCTGGAACATAATACCAGATGACAGCGCTGGAATTCCACTTAATCTGACTGCTCCAGGGCGGTTTTTACTGCACGTTTTGGACCTGGCTCAACCCAAAATTACTTCTGAGACCTTGCTGGTCTTATTGAAACACCCCCTTACGCACTCGGGTGCAGACCGCGGTCAACACTTGCTCAACACCCGCGATTTAGAAATATACCTCCGCCGCAGCGGCCCCGCATTTTTATCACCAGAAGCTTTGCTGAAATGGGCTGAAGATAAAAATAATTGTACCCTTTGGGTGGATTGGATTATTGACTGCGTATTTACTCGATGGCCAACAGCCAACCAACCACTGGCACGCTGGCTGGATCACCATTGCGTTGCGGCTAAAAGCCTGTCTGATGGCCCATCCGGAGCAGGGGGCAGCCTTTGGGAACAGGCCCCCGGGCGTGACACAAAAGTAGCAATTGATGAGTTGGCACTACATGCCGCTTCTGCCGGTGATGTTGAGCTTCTAGATTACAGCGCAGTTTTGCGAGGAGTGTTGGGCGCTGGGGAAACGCGGGATCAAAATACAGCGCATCCCAATATATTCATATGGGGTACACTTGAGGCCCGGGTCCAAAGTGCTGACCTAGTGATCCTTGCAGGATTGAACGACGGAACGTGGCCAGAACCGGCGGCCCCTGATCCTTGGCTTAACCGTAGCTTGCGGCTTCAGGCTGGATTGTTATTGCCAGAACGCCGGATCGGACTTTCCGCCCACGACTTTCAGCAGGCCATAGGCGCCAAAACTGTTTGGGTGACTCGAGCCCTGCGGTCAGATGATGCGGAAACAGTGCCTTCCCGTTGGTTGAACCGAATAGAAAACCTGCTGGATGGTTTGCCAAGGCAAGTTGGTGGCTCTTGGACGAAAGATATGCGCAGTCGTGGAGATCATTGGATTAGATTGGTTGAGGCGGTTGAAGCGACAGTGGAGCCAAGTCCAACACCCCGACCCTCAATTGCCCCTCCAATCCACACCAGGCCTACAAAATTGGCCGTAACTGACATCAAACATCTTATTCGCGACCCTTATGCAATATACGCAAAGTACGTCTTAAATCTGCGGCGCCTCGATCCACTGACCAAGTCCCCAGACGCACCTTTGCGAGGCACTGTTATTCATGATGTATTAGAGGTTTTTATAAATATGGGGCCGTGGGTGGATGCGCCTCAGGCAAAGACGGCACTGTTAAATTTATCCAGTGAAATGCTCAAAGACCTAGTCCCCTGGCCCGCCGCGCGTCGGATGTGGCAGGCGCGAGTTGCGCGGTTTGCAGATTGGTTTGTTGCAGGAGAAACTAAAAGACAGGAGGCGTTGCTATATTCAAAAACTGAAGTGTGGGGTGAAGTGGCTCTACCCACACTGGGATTCACCTTGGTGGGGAAAGCAGATCGCGTAGATGTTTTGCACGACGGCGCCGCACATATCTACGACTATAAAACTGGCAAGCCTCCCAGCAAAGACCAACAGCTCCACTTCGATAAGCAACTTTTGCTTGAGGTAGAAATGTTACGGCAGGGTGGGTTTGAGAGGCTTGGTGCGCGGCAAGTTGTAGGTGCAACCTATATCGGCCTTGGCAATGATCCCGAAGATGCCGCAGCGCCCATGGATGAAACTGATGTTTGGGCCGAGCTTTCAGATCTGATACGTGCTTACCAAGACCCCGAGCAGGGATACTCCGCGCGGCGTGCTATGCTTATGGCGGATGCGTCCTCAGTTTATGACCATCTTGCGCGCTATGGAGAGTGGGGCACCAATCAGTCCGCTCTTTTAATCAAGGTGTCAAAATGAAGATGGATGACGCAACTAAAAGGCAGGTTGAGGCCGCCCATCCAGCCAGGTCTACGTGGCTGGCAGCAAATGCCGGTTCGGGAAAAACCCGTGTACTCACCGACCGGGTGGCACGCCTGTTGCTGGATGGTGTGATGCCACAAAACATTTTGTGCCTGACATATACCAAGGCCGCCGCCTCAGAAATGCAAAACCGCCTATTTCGGCGTTTGGGCCGCTGGACCATGTTGAACAATACCGATTTGCTAAATGAACTTATGGCACTGGGTGTTGAGCGTAGCCTCAACCCCAAAGACATTGACCGCGCCCGCACACTTTTTGCCCGCGCCGTTGAGGCACCCGGCGGTTTAAAAATCCAAACCATCCACTCATTTTGTGCATCTATTCTCAGACGCTTTCCTCTCGAGGCTGGCGTAAATCCTCAATTTGTTGAGATCGACGAAAGGGCTCAGAAGCTATTGTTGGATGAGGTGGTTGAAACCATTGCTGATGGCACCGAGCACTCCAGTTTCGACGGTGTCGCACATCACTTCACTGGAATGGACGTTCAGGATCTATTGCAATCAATTTTGGATTTGGCCCACCTCTTTGAGGTCCCTGCCACGCAAGAAGATATATGGCAAGGCCTTGGTTTGCGGCCTGGTTATAAAGATAAAGATCTGGCAATGGACTGTTTTTTACCAACCGACGCCCAGCTTGTGTTTGATTTAAGAGCAGAGCTCCTAAACAAGGTTGGCAATGACCGTAAAGCCGGGGTGAATTTGCAAGCGCTCAAGGGACCAGATCTTACCGTAACTGATATGCCTATCTTGGAATCGGTCTTTTTAACTAAATCTGGCGCAAATCCCTTTAAAGCAAAAGTTGGCAAGTTCCCCACCAAAAAAACACAACTTGAGCTGCCCTATATGACACAGTTAGACGCATTAATGATGCGGGTTGAGGATACTCGTCAAAGCCGGCTGGCACTGCGCACCGCAGAGCGCACTAAGGCACTCTACGAATTCGCAACTGAGTTTTTGCAAACCTATCATGATCGCAAGCAAACGCGGGGCTTTTTGGATTTTAACGATCTCATTCTGCGGACCCGGACGCTAATGTCAGATGAGCGTGTGGCTGCTTGGGTTCTCTTCCGGCTGGATGGCGGCATAGACCATATTTTAGTGGATGAGGCCCAAGACACAAGCCCAGCCCAGTGGGATGTAATCAGGCTGTTGGCCCAAGAATTTACATCGGGACAGGGCGCGCGAGCCGACGTGCAACGTACCATATTTGTTGTTGGTGATAAAAAACAATCGATCTATTCTTTTCAGGGCGCCGACCCCGAGGGGTTTGACAAGATGCGAGATCAGTTTGCCGCACGGCTTCTAGAAATTGATCAACCATTTCAGTCAACCACACTCGATTATTCGTTTCGCTCATCACCAGCTATCTTAGAGCTAGTAGATCAGGTTTTTTGTAATCGCACTGGGCTGGGGTCTCGCTCCAGTCATTTGGCTTATAAATCTGAACTTCCAGGGCGTGTTGATATTTGGCCAGTGTTTCAAAAACCAGAAAAAGCCGAAGCTCGGCACTGGACCGACCCTGTCGACGAAGTATCGAACGATCACCAAGATAAGCAATTGGCGGATACGCTAGCAAGACACATTCAAGACCTGATTAAAACTGAGACCCTGCCACAAATTGATAAAGACGGTGTTTTATTTCGACGAAAGATCACAGCCGGGGACTTTTTAATCTTGGTGCAGGGCCGCCAGAAACTGTTGTTTCGTGAAATCCACCGCGCCTGTAAGGAAGCTAGCCTTCCCATCGCTGGGGCTGATAGACTTAAGGTGGCAGCTGAGCTGGCAGTGCAAGATATCCAGTCACTACTTTCGTTTTTGGCTCTCCCCGAAGATAATTTGTCATTGGCTGAGGCTCTAAAGTCACCACTGTTTAGTTGGTCAGAACAAGACATTTTTAATCTTGCGCAAGGGCGGGATTCACCGTTTTTGTGGCGTAGCTTGCAAAACCGGCAAGCAGATTTTCCTGATACCGTGCGCCGCTTAGTAGACCTGCGAAATCTTGCTGATTTCAAGCGGCCGTTTGAGTTGATAGAGCATATATTAACCACCCAAGGTGGCCGCTCCACACTTTTGGGTCAATTGGGCCTCGAGGCGGCAGAGGGTATTGACGCACTGGTTAGCCAGTCTTTGGCATATGAACGGGGTAATGTCCCAAACCTAACCGGGTTTTTAGTATGGCTAGGTGCCGATGATCTCGAAATTAAACGCCAAATGGATAGTGTTGGCGACAAAATTAGAGTTATGACAGTGCATGGCGCCAAAGGGCTAGAGGCGCCCATTGTGATCCTACCGGACACAGCCACCCGTAAGGCCCCCAAAACTCGTGATGTAGTTGACCATCTCGGCATGGCGGTGTGGAAGCCAAACTCAAAGCTGGTTCCAAATGTCCTAACACCCACATTAGATAAATTACGAACGGGCCAGCTTGAGGAGCGTGACCGGCTTTTATATGTGGCCCTCACGCGCGCAGAGAGTTGGCTGATTGTAATGGGCTCTGGTGATATAAAAGAGGGGCAAGAGTGTTGGCACAACACCATTCACGCTGCGGCCGTTGCCAAAGAGGCCTCGCCCTTGGTTACCACGGCCGGCATCGGTTTGCGCTATGAACCCGCCCCTTGGGAAACCGGTGCGCTAAAGCCAACAGAAGAAACCCCAGGACTTACCTATCACGTGCCAGATTGGGTAACGCCCAGAGCCAACACCCCTGCACCGCAGACCAAGACGCGCGCACCATCAGAACTTGGAGGCGATAAGGTTATAAATAGTGATCTGGCTAAGGCCAATCCAAATGCGCTACGCCTAGGAACGGCCGTCCACCTTCTATTGGAAACCTTGCCAAACGCCCCACAGGAAAACTGGAGAGACATTTCTACACTACTTGTTGAGAATGACGTTTTGGAGCTGGCTTGGGTGGAGGCTATAGAAATTCTTACCCACCCCAATCTTGCCCATATCTTTACATCAGACACCTTGGCTGAGGTAAGCATATCGGCACATCTTGACGAGTTGGGTGGTGATCCAGTCCAGGGGTCAATCGACCGACTAATCATATCAGAAAAAACAGTCTTGGCGATTGATTTCAAAACCAACCAGGTTGTACCCGACACGGCAGATCAGGTTCCTGATGGCATATTGCGCCAAATGGGTGCATATGCATCCGCACTGTCTCAGATTTATCCAAACCATAAAATTGAAACTGCTGTTTTATGGACAAAATCACAGCATCTGATGCAACTACCGCATCACCTCGTAATTTCATCGCTACAAAGTACATCACGTGCTTGACGCTGGGCCCTTGCGACTCTAACTCTTAAATTAAATATTATTAAATTTGGAGTATATCTTATGGCCACCGTAGCCGCCACCGACGCAACTTTCGATACTATCGTCAAAGATTCTGTCCTGCCTGTTGTTGTAGATTTTTGGGCCGAGTGGTGTGGTCCCTGCAAACAAATCGGCCCTTCACTAGAAGAGCTGTCTACCGAGATGGAGGGTAAGATTAAAGTTGTAAAAGTAGACGTTGACAGCAACCCTTCCGCAGCAGCCGCTCTTGGAGTGCGCGGCATTCCGGCATTGTTTTTATTCAAAGACGGTCAAGTAATCTCAAACAAGACTGGTGCTGCGCCAAAGGCTGCGCTGAAAAGTTGGATCGAAGACGCAATTTAGTATTATATAAAACATAAGATAATAGGCGCCCCTATGGGCGCCTTTTTCTTGCCCTTGTCGCGAGCCTGGGCACTTCCCATATAGCTTCCATATCGAGGAGACGCGCATGACTGATACAAAACTTCCCGGGTGGCACGGTACAACGATTATTGGCGTGCGCAAAGGCAACCAGGTTGTGATTGCCGGTGATGGACAGGTGAGCCTTGGCCCCACCGTAATCAAGGGAACCGCGCAGAAAGTAAGGCGCCTTTCGCCTGGTGGAAATGATGTTGTAGTTGGGTTCGCAGGCTCTACCGCAGATGCCTTCACCCTTCTAGAACGCTTAGAAGGTAAACTAGAGGCCACGCCTGGCCAACTTCAGAGAGCCTGCGTAGAACTTGCCAAAGACTGGCGAACAGATAAATACCTGCAAAAACTGGAAGCTATGCTAATAGTCACGGACGGCACAGAGCTTCTAATAATCACGGGCGCTGGCGACGTATTAGAACCTGAGCATGGTATTGCGGCGATTGGATCCGGGGGTAACTTTGCACTTGCTGCAGCTCGTGGTCTTCAGGAAACAGACCTTGGCGCTGAGGAAATAGCCAGAAAAGCCATGGCTATTGCTTCTGATATTTGCGTCTATACAAACGGCAACCTCACTGTAGAGGCGATCTCTAAATGACCGACCTAACTCCACGAGAAATTGTTTCTGAACTAGACCGCCATATAGTTGGCCAAAATGATGCAAAACGCGCTGTAGCCGTGGCAATGCGTAACCGCTGGCGACGCAAACAGCTAGCAGATGATCTGAGAGATGAGGTCTATCCAAAAAATATCTTAATGATCGGCCCTACTGGCGTAGGTAAAACGGAGATAAGCCGAAGGTTGGCGAAACTGGCCCGCGCTCCATTCCTAAAGGTTGAAGCCACCAAGTTTACCGAGGTAGGCTATGTTGGCCGTGACGTAGAACAAATCATCCGTGATTTAGTGGATTCCAGCATAGCCATGACCCGCGATCATATGCGAGATGACGTGCGTGCCCGAGCTAAGGTCGCCGCCGAAGAACGCGTCATTGAAGCCATTGCCGGCGAAGACGCGCGCGAAGCCACGCGTGAAATGTTCCGTAAAAAACTCCGCAGTGGAGAGCTGGACGATACAATCATAGAGTTGGAGGTCGCAGACACCTCTAACCCAATGGCGATGCTGGATGTCCCCGGGCAGCCCAGTGGTCAAATGGGTATGATGAATTTAGGTGATATCTTTGGAAAAGCTATGGGTGGCCGCAAAACCCGCAAAAAGCTAACGGTTGCTGCAAGCTACGGTGTGCTGCTGGGTGAGGAAGCTGACAAGCTCTTAGATGATGAGGCTGTGACCAAGGCCGCTGTAACCGCCGTAGAGGAAAGTGGGATCGTATTTCTTGATGAAATTGACAAGGTTTGTGCGCGAGCTGACGCCAGGGGCGCAGATGTCAGTCGCGAAGGAGTACAGCGAGATCTATTGCCGCTGATTGAGGGTACAACAGTCTCAACAAAACACGGCCCAGTTAAAACCGATCATATTCTGTTCATTGCCTCTGGGGCATTTCATGTCGCCAAGCCGTCCGACCTACTGCCAGAGCTTCAGGGCCGCTTGCCCATTCGGGTAGAATTGCGCGATTTGACCGAAGAAGACTTTGTCCGCATATTATCAGAGACAGAAAACGCATTAACATTGCAATACTCAGCCCTGATGAAAACTGAAAACGTGACCGTATCATTCAGCGAAGACGGAATAGCTGCTCTCGCTAATGCAGCAGCTAAGGTGAACCGCTCCGTTGAAAATATTGGTGCTCGGCGGCTTTATACAGTTATCGAGCGGGTCTTTGAAGAGCTGTCCTTTGTGGCACCCGATCAGCCGGGAACCGAAATCGTGATTGATAAGACATATGTGAACAAGCATCTGGACACCCTTTTAAAATCCAGCGACCTTTCGCGCTACGTGTTGTAACCCCTTGCAAGCGCCAGAGTTTGGTCTGACAATTGCGCTATGTTCAGATTTATAATCCAAAACAGCCGCTGGCTGGCTGCAGGTGCCCTGCTCACTTTGATGTCAAGCTTTGGGCAGACCTATTTTATCTCGATATTCGCAGGAGAAATTAGGACAACATTCGATCTATCTCACGGCGATTGGGGCGCTATTTATGGCTTTGGGACCTTCGCTTCAGCCATAGCCATGGTTTGGGCCGGCGGTCTAACCGACATTATGCGCGTGCGGCGTCTTGGACCGATTGTGCTCGCCGCTCTGGCCGCATCATGCCTGTTTATGGCATTCAACCCTTGGGTCGCATTATTGCCTGTTGTTATCTTTTGTTTGCGATTTTCAGGACAGGGCATGTCCACACACATCGCTGCTGTGGGCATGTCGCGTTGGTTTGCAGCAAACCGTGGAAAGGCACTCTCTGTAGCAAACCTTGGCTTTTCAATTGGAGAGGCCACCTACCCACTGTTGGTTGTAGCCTTAATGATGCTTTTCGTCTGGCAGGGCATTTGGGTTTTGGCGGCTTTCATAGCTGTTTTATCAATTCCCGCCCTTGTCTGGCTTTTACGAGAAGAGCGTAGCCCTGAATCCATGGCTACAGAGGATCAGTCTGTGGGGATGAATGGCCGCCATTGGACACGAAACCAGACTTTGGCTCACCCCTTATTTTGGTTTATGATGCCAGCTTTTGTGGGCCAGTCCGCCTTTAATACTGCCTTCTTTTTTCTTCAGGTACACTTTTCAGAAATTAAGGGCTGGGATCATTTTCAATTGGTGGCCATGTTTCCAGTTTATACCGGTGTGGCCATTGGGTCTATGATCTTATCAGGGGTTTTACTCGATAAAATTGGAACTGCCCGTTTAATTCCCTACTTTCAGCTGCCGATGATTTTTGCCTTTTTGCTGTTTGCCTATGGTCAATCGCTTCTTGCGGCGTTGGTTGGGTTCGTACTTTTAGGGCTTACGTCTGGAGCGACCGCCACACTTCCAAATGCATTTTGGGCTGAGAATTTTGGAACCAAGCACCTTGGGTCAATTAAGGCCGCTGCCGCTGCAGCAATGGTCCTAGGTTCGGCAATAGGACCTGCTTTAACTGGTGTTTTATTAGACTTTAGTCTGCCGCTTGAAGCCCAATATGTTGGTGTTTCAGTATTTTTTGGGGCTTCATCACTATTAATGTGGGTTGGTGTATCACGCGCAAGAAATTCCACACCGACTTAACGTCTTCTGCGCAGATAGACGTAAAGTGCTCCACTGCCACCATGCCTTTGGTGTGCCGGGGTAACCTCTAAGATTACGTTTGCAAGATGTGATTGGCGTAACCAGATTGGAACGTTATGGCGCAAAATGCCATGACGTTCGGGAATTGGGCCACGGTCAGGCTTGAACTTACCTTTTCCAGTAATCACTAAAACTAAGCGACGTTGCAACTGCGCTGAACCTAAAATAAAGTTTTGTAAAATAGAATGCGCTTCTGAAGTGGTCATGCCATGAAGATCGAGCCGTGCCTCAGGGTTCAGCTTACCACGAGTAAGTTTTCCGAATGACTTTGCGTCCATTTTCAAACGAACTTTAGGAAATAGGTCCATATGTGTTGTAACAGGTCTGAATTGTGATTTGGCGCCAACTTGAAAAGCCGTGATTTTAGATTGGATTGGCGCTGGGTGTGCTTTTTTCTGTCCAGGTAATACCAAATTAGACGTCGCGGCCGGTGCGGCAGAGCTTATGGGTGTCGCCGTATCTGCAACTTTTTTCCACAGCTCTCGTTCCTCTGGTCGAAGCTTTCTCACCATCACTAAAGCACCAAGATCCATGGTGAGACAGGCAGCAGCATGAAAACAAATACCTTGGACCTCATTCGCCCGTAGCTGTAAGTTGCCAATTTAGGTCAGTCGATCCCATTGTTCGGGCGAAGGTCCAAATGTCTCGCTGCGGTTTGACCTTTGTTTCGCTACCCTCAATAATGTCGCCACTGGCGTTGCGCACCAACGTGGAGAGATCGCAAACAAATCGCACAACAACCTCACCACGGTTAGTTTTGGGGTCGAAACTGGCCCCCATAAGGCCCGTTTCCCGAACGCCAATGAACTCAGCTTCAATCGTCAGGCCTTGCTCTTTGCGCGCTTCAACTACTGAAGAAAAGGCATCATAAACGTCAGCACCCAAGAAAGACCTCACGCTTTCAAGATCACCATTCTCAAATGCCATTAGGATCATTTCATAGGCGCCCTTTGAGCCCAGCAGAAATTCATTAACAGAAAAAGAAGGTTCAGCTAACTTCATACTCAAGAGCGCCCGTGCGGCATCACTGTCTTCATCTGCATGGTCCGTGATATCTTCATCAGGACCACCCTCAATCACCTCAAACTTTGGTCTGTTTCCCCCTGAAGTGGACATATCAGCTCGGGAGCCTTCGTGGCCCTCGCGGGTTCCAAGAACGCCGCGTAACTTCAAAACCAGATATACCGCGATGCCCGCCAAGGCTAAAAGTTGGATTAATTGCATATTCATTGTTTATCTGTTGCCTCATGAGGAATAGAAATTTGCATTGTCTGTACTTATGTAGGACAGCAGTTGGGTCAAGTCCACCAGCACATACTTGAATTGGAGACACTTAATGCGTTTGTTACTTGCTTTTATCGCTGTACCCTTGATTGAGATTGGATTATTTATTCAGGTCGGGGGCACAATTGGCCTTTGGCCTACTCTTTTGGTTGTTCTATTAACCGCGGTAGCAGGAACTTGGTTAGTACGAAGCCAGGGGACACAAACTCTCCAAAATTTGCAAGGTTCTTTAAGAAATATGAAAGATCCCACAGAGCCATTGGCCCATGGTGCCATGATTCTTCTAGCTGGCGCCCTATTGCTTACCCCTGGTTTTTTTACAGATGCCACAGGTTTTCTACTACTTTTTCCCCCCTTTCGCGTGTTTGTAATGCGCAATATAAAATCAAAACTGAAAGCAGGCAATTTCAATTTTGCGCCAACCCATCCCAGCTCAGACGATGATGTTATTGAGGGCAAATTTAAGCAGGTTTCCCCCGAAAAGGACCCATCTGGTTGGACAAAGGATTGAGCGTCCATCAGCATTCTGTTATACAATCTGAAACATATTTTTAGGAGTGACTGGGATGGCAAGAAAGCCAATTAAAAACGCTAAGAACGAAGAAGAAACTACACCAAAACCACTTAAAATAAAAGTTCTAGCTCAGTATATTCGCGACATGTCGTTTGAAAACATTTTGGCTCAAAAAGGTATTAATGGCGATGTAAAGCCAGAAATTTCTGTTCAAGTGAATTTAGATGCCAAAAAGCGCCCTGTTGAAAACCAGTTTGAAGTGATTATCAAAGCCGCTATTTCGTCAAAGACGAAAGAAAAAGGTGAGCCTATGTTCTTATTAGAGCTTGAGTATGGTGGAATTTTTCACATTGAAAACCTACCAGAAGATCAATTGCACCCCTATCTGATGATCGAATGTCCCCGGATGATATTTCCGTTCTTGCGCCGGATTGTTAGCGACATCACGCGTGATGGCGGCTTTCCACCTGTGAACCTTGAGCCAATTGATTTCGTGGCCCTATATCGTAGTGAGATTCAACGTCGTTCCGCGGAAGGCTCAAAAGAAAAGGCCAACTAGCTCTAGTTCGGCCAAAGGGTATCAACTTCGAAAGCAGCAATAAACTTTTCATGTGCTGCTTTTTCTGTAACTGAAAGTCGAGATGGAAGCTGCGTGGGTCTTTGCGTTGGCCGCCACCCAAGTGGTTCTGTGCCGTCTGCCGTTTTTTTTGCTGTTGGACCCGAAAGCACTAAATCTGGCTGACGGCCACCAACCAACTCTAAATAAACCTTAGCCAATATCTCAGAATCCAAAAGTGCGCCGTGCAAAGTTCTAGATGTGTTATCAACACTAAACCTTCTACAAAGTGCATCAAGGGAGGCGGGTGAACCCGGGAACTTGCGCCGCGCCATTGCCAAAGTATCTATTGCTTGGTCTTTTGGTAAAAGTTGACGGCTGGCCCAGCCCAACTCAGCATTTAAAAACTTCATATCAAACGCAGCATTATGAATTACGATCTTAGAATTTCCAATGAAATCAATCAATTCTTGGGCGATATCTTTAAAAACCGGCTTGTCTGATAGGAACTCTGCGCTTAACCCATGTACACTAAACGCACCCTCAGGCATGCTGCGTTGTGGGTTGATGTACTGATGATAAGTGCGGCCAGTTGGAAGATGGTTGAGTAATTCAACCGCTCCAATTTCGACAATGCGGTCACCCTCATTTGGCTCAAAACCAGTTGTTTCAGTATCCAAAACTATTTCACGCATTTTCCAACTTTCTTCTAATATTTTTTACAATAATATCTACGGCAATTTCAGCAGTTTTTGAAGTGGCTGTGCTAATTACATAATCCGATCTAGCAACCTTTTCTGCGACTGGTAGTTGTTTACTCAAAATCATTTCGAAGTAATCTTTTGTCATACCAGGTCTATTCATAACGCGTTCCTTTTGTACTTCTGGCTCAGAAAATACACAAGCAACGGCGTCAAAGTCAGCCTCTGCGTTCAATTCAAACAACAGTGGAATATCGAAGACTAAGATCGACGATGGGTTAGCGGAAATGAAGTTCTGGCGATCCTGCTGCACCAAGGGATGAATAATAGATTCAATCTGTGGTAGAATAGTTGGGTCTTCTGATATAATTTTACGCAGTTTTTCTCTATTAATTTGTTTTTTTTCTATCACTTGTGGTAAAATACTACTAACTGGATCAACTGCCGCTCCACCGCGTCGGTATGCTTGATGTACTGTTAAATCAGCATCCCAAATAAGGCATCCACGTTCAGCAAATAAAGCACAGGTTGTGGATTTCCCCATGCCAATAGAGCCCGTTAATCCCAATAAATAACTCATTCGACCACTATGGCTTCTATTTCAGCATTAACGACTGGGCGAATTCCAAACCAAGCTTCAAACCCCGGAACTCCTTGGTTCAAAAGCATTCCAATGCCACCAACTACACTACATCCTAAAGTTTTTGCTTGCTTTAAAAGCGGCGTTTCGATCGGGGAGTAAACCAGGTCGGTTACAAGGGCTCCTGGATTTATTTTTGAGATATCAATCTTAAGTGGGGGTTTTCCCGTCATCCCAAGGGATGTTGTGTTTACCACAGTCATGACTTTTGTGAGATACTGCTCTTTATGCGCCCAAGATACCACTTCTATTATGGGTGATATCTCAGAGGCCACATCTAATGCTCGCTGCTGAGTTCGATTGCTTAGATAAATTTTAGGTGCCCCTGCCTCTAATAAAGACACAATTATAGCACGTGAGGCGCCGCCAGCGCCCAAAACCAAGGCAGGGCCCGCTGCTGGAACCCAGTGCTTACAATGGGATCGTAGGTTTGTAATAAAACCGTATCCATCCGTGTTATCGGCATTAATTTTTCCATTAGCATCTATAACCAGCGTATTTGCGGCACCTATCTTTTCTGCTCTTGCGCTCCTTTTGTCAGAAAGTAACAGCGCTTTTTCTTTGTGTGGTACTGTTACGTTAAAACCAGAAACGCCGGCGCCGATTAACACCCTTAGGGTCTCTACAAAACGTTGTGGTGGAATATCAATAGCAATATAGTCTCCTGAAATCGCATTAGTTTTTAGCCAATGCCTATGCATACGGGGTGACTTACTGTGGGAAATCGGGTGACCCAATACTGCTACTAATTTTGGAGATTGGAGTATTGATTTTGTGGTGTGCTGGTTCAGAAACTCCACAATCGGCTTAATGGATAGTCCCATTATATCAAACCAATTTCCATTTACTTCCGAAAATAAATGTGGGTTTTCTTCAAAATAATAACCGCCAGCGGTATGCTGGGCGTCTGGCCATGCTTCTGCAACATAGTTTTCTATTTCTGCTTTAGTCATCGGGTACATCGTCATGTGGCTTATCGCAACATAGCGCCATACTGGCTTAGCATTTTTATAGATCACGTTCGCGGTTATCAGGCGATGCGTTTGTCCAGAAAAACGAGAAAGCATGCTATTTAATGCGCTGGGCGTTTTTGGTTTTCCAAATATTTCACCTTCAAAAGCCAATATTTGATCACAGCCCAAAACCCAAGTTCCTGGGTTTTTTACTGAAACCTTTTTAGCTTTATGTTCAGCAAGAGTATCAGCAATATCCCGAGGTGTGGCCTTTTCTGCAACCAACGACCTAGTAATACTTTCCTCATCAATCTGGGGTGAAACGGCCATTATAGAAATCTTTGTACAGCTCAGAATACGCTGACGTACTTCAGATTTAGAGGCGATGATGAGATCCATGGGGGGTAATCCTGTGGATAAGTTGTTGTGGTGTTGGTGTTAGAACAGTGGGGGTAATTGCGATATATTGCAAACGCAAGAATTCTTATTCTTTTCACCGGTTCCCAAGATCGTTCCAAGAAATTGTCACAAGTGTATATGTATAAATTTTAACTGTTAGTTATATTAAGCTAAAAAGTTAGTACCGTTTTTATACAGAGGTTTTAAGAATAGAAATAATTTAAGTAATTGTAATTTTTACTTATTAAAAAAGTTTTTTCATTCCAATAATTTATTTATATTGTGTGTAAGTTTGTGTAAATCATTTTATCTACAGATTTTAACGTCTCTATAACTATCTACTAAACTTATATACTATATATATTATTATATAGAATAAAGGTAATGGAAGATGAGCGATTATCTAATAGGATTATACCCCTGGCTTAAGGTTGGTCATATTATTTCTGTAATCACTTGGATGGCAGGTATATTTTATCTACCTAGACTTTACGTACACCATAGTGAAAGCGTAATTGTTCCATCTCCAACAGATGTTCTTTTTAGAATGATGGAAAAGAAACTTTTAAATATTATTATGACTCCGGCAATGATTGCTACTTGGGGGTTTGGTACTGGGTTAGCATTAATCCCTGGTATCATTGACTGGAGTTTAATCTGGCCTTGGGTGAAGCTTTTAAGTATTTTATGCATGACCGCATTCCATTTTTGGTTGATGACACGCCAAAAGGTTTTTGAACAAGAAAAAAACAAACTTCCTGGGCGAACTTATCGAATCATGAATGAGGTACCCACCGTGCTTTTATTCATCATTATTATAATGGTTGTGGTTCGGCCCTTTTAGAAAATTGAATCTATTAATTGACTCGGCTAACTGATTTGAGTACCGATAAGCCGCACCCATTCGGGATTGCATTTTTATAAACATATCTGTGGTGTCTAAATACTTTTTGGGCAGGAAGCGATTTTATGACAATAAACCGTGTGAATTTAGCTGATTTGAAGGCCAAAACACCTAAAGATTTGCTTTCTATGGCAGAAGAGCTCGAGATTGAGAACGCGTCGACCATGCGTAAGGGCGACATGATGTTCTCTATTCTTAAGGAGCGGGCTGAAGATGGCGCAGAGATTTCGGGCGACGGTGTTCTAGAGGTTCTTCAAGATGGGTTTGGCTTCTTGAGATCTCCAGAGGCCAATTATTTGCCAGGTCCAGACGATATTTACGTATCTCCAGATATGATCCGCCAGCTCTCTTTAAGGACTGGAGATACCATTGATGGCGTTATTAAGGCTCCACAGGACACTGAGCGCTACTTTTGCATGACTAAGGTAGAAAAAATAAACTTTGAAGCTCCAGAACATGCACGTCACAAAGTTGCATTTGAAAATTTGACACCGCTTTACCCCGATGAGCGGCTCAATATGGAACTTGAAGATCCAACATCAAAAGATCGATCTGCGCGAATTATTGATTTGGTTGCCCCTATAGGCAAAGGCCAACGATCATTGATTGTCGCTCCACCACGGACAGGCAAAACAGTTTTACTTCAAAATATTGCCAATTCAATTGAAAAAAATCATCCAGAATGTTATTTGATTGTTTTGTTGATTGATGAACGACCAGAAGAAGTTACTGATATGCAACGATCCGTTAAGGGAGAGGTTGTGAGTTCTACTTTTGATGAGCCAGCAACACGCCATGTCGCAGTGTCTGAAATGGTTATTGAAAAGGCTAAGCGCCTTGTAGAGCACAAGCGCGATGTGGTTATCTTATTGGACTCTATTACTCGATTGGGCAGGGCTTTCAATACAGTGGTCCCGTCGTCAGGAAAGGTTTTAACAGGTGGTGTGGACGCTAATGCGCTGCAACGCCCGAAGCGTTTCTTTGGAGCTGCAAGGAATATTGAAGAAGGCGGCTCATTAACTATCATCGCTACCGCTTTAATTGATACTGGTAGTCGGATGGACGAAGTCATTTTTGAAGAGTTCAAGGGTACCGGTAATTCCGAAATTGTTTTGGATCGAAAAGTCGCAGACAAACGGGTATTCCCTGCAATGGACGTTTTGAAATCTGGAACTCGTAAAGAAGAGCTTTTGGTTGATAAGGTTGATCTTCAAAAAACTTACGTACTACGTCGTATTTTAAACCCAATGGGTACTACAGACGCCATTGAATTCCTAATTTCCAAGCTAAAACAGACAAAATCTAACTCTGAATTTTTTGACTCAATGAACACATAGAGTGATCTATGGATACTATTTTTGCTCAGGCTACAGCGCCCGGACGGGCGGGTGTTTCGATTATTCGCCTTTCGGGCGTTCAAGCTTATAGTATAGCAAGCGAATTTTGTAATATACCACTGGCCGGCAGATCTGGGCTGCGTTCGCTTAAAGCAGCAGATAACTCTCTGATAGATAAGGCTTTAGTGCTTTTTTTTGAAATCGGTGCAAGCTTCACTGGAGAGCAGGTAATTGAATTT
The DNA here is from genome assembly GCA_905182195.1 of Alphaproteobacteria bacterium UBA4588. Classification (GTDB taxonomy): domain Bacteria; phylum Pseudomonadota; class Alphaproteobacteria; order Rhodobacterales; family Rhodobacteraceae; genus Planktomarina. The sequence continues at coordinate 317,845 of CAJJAW010000002.1, read as the reverse complement.
CACGTGCATGGTGGCTTGGCGACGGTTGCCAAACTACTATCGGAGCTTTCTGCATTTGATGGCTGTAGGCTTGCAAGCCCTGGAGAGTTTACCCGCAGGGCGCTTGAAAATGGGCAACTTGATTTAAATCAGGTAGAGGCGCTTTCTGATTTGATTGATGCAGAAACTGAATCGCAGCGAAAACAGGCCATTAGCGTGCTGGAGGGCAGCTTTGGGGAGTTGGGGAAGGTGTGGCGCGCAGATTTACTCCGAGCAGTTGCCCTCTTAGAGGCCAGCATCGATTTTTCAGACGAAGAAATCCCAAATGATTTGTATTTGGAAGTTTTAGACCTGGTGCGTAAAACAAAGGTGTCGGTTTCTTCGGTCTTAAATCGGTCGTCGATCTCCTCAAAGATCAGGTCAGGCTTTACTGTTGCTATTGTCGGGACACCCAATGTTGGAAAATCAACTCTCCTTAACGCTATTGCCGGGCGGCAAGCTGCCATTACCTCAGATGTGGCTGGTACAACCCGAGACGTTATTGAGACGCGTGTTGATCTCAAGGGCCTCGCGGTGACATTTCTTGATACAGCAGGTTTGCACGAATCCGACGATTTTATTGAAAATCTTGGTATATCAATGGCATACAAAGCCTCTGATGCTGCCGATGTCCGTATATTTTTGGTTGAGCGGGATAACGAGGTATTACCGTTTCCTGCAAGACCGGATGATTTTGTTGTTTTGAATAAGGCCGATCTCGGTGCAAAAAACGGTTTATCAGTATCTGGAAAAACTGGTGAGGGAGTATCAGAGCTACTGAATCTAATTGCAGAAAGGCTGTTGAAAAAGACTTCTTTAGACGTAGTTGCTATCCGAGAGCGGCAAATCAAAGGCCTGCATGCAGCTAATGCCCTTCTCGCGAACGTAATGGTGTTAACCGAACAAAAACCACTAGCCTTCGAACTAGCGTGCCAGGAGCTTTATTTTGCGTTAACTGAATTGGATTTTGTTTTTGGTAAGATTGATATAGAGGGTGTTCTTGATGAAATCTTCTCAAGCTTTTGTCTAGGGAAGTAGGGGGGTGTTTCACGTGAAACAATTTGATGTTGTTGTTGTCGGTGGTGGGCACGCCGGTTGTGAGGCGCTTCACGCAGCCTGTCGTTATGGGCTTAAGGCCGCCTTAGTCACCTTGGATAAAACTAAGGTAGGCGTTATGTCATGCAACCCCGCGATTGGTGGGTTGGGTAAGGGCCATCTTGTTCGTGAAATTGATGCGCTCGACGGTATAATGGGTTTAGCAGCCGACGTGTCTGGGATCCAATTCCGCCTCTTAAACCGGAGCAAGGGCCCTGCTGTTCAGGGCCCCCGGACTCAATCTGACCGAGGGCTATATCTCAAAGCGATACAGGCTATATTGGCCAAGGAAGACTTTGCCCTAATTGAGGGAGAGGTGTCGGCGCTTATGTCTGGTTCGGGCGTTGTAACCGGGGTCCGTCTGTCAGACGGATCGGAGGTTTGTGCGCGTACTGTTATTCTAACTGCTGGAACGTTCATGCGTGGAACTATCCATATAGGAGACCAACGAGTGTCTGCGGGGCGGATGGGAGAGGCCTCTGCTAATGAGCTATCAGTACAGATGGAATCTCTGGGCGCAACGTTTGGGCGCCTTAAAACTGGAACGCCACCACGGCTAAATGGAGATACCATAAACTGGCAGTGTTTAGAGGTTCAACCGGCAGATGATGATCCAGTCATGCTATCATTTCTGTCTAAATCCCCCTCTGTTAAACAGGTTGTTTGCGGTATCACCCATACAAATGCCAACACACACGACACTATCAGAAAAAACCTAGGCCGATCAGCTATGTATGGTGGTCACATAAGTGGAATCGGACCGAGGTACTGCCCCTCAATTGAAGACAAGGTCGTTCGTTTTGCTGATAAAACCAGTCATCAGATATTTCTTGAGCCGGAGGGTTTGTCCACCAATAGCGTATACCCAAACGGGATATCAACATCGCTTCCAGAAGATATTCAATATCAATATGTTCGGTCTATTTCAGGTCTTGAGGGTGTCGAAATCCTACAACCTGGCTATGCAATCGAATATGATTTTTTAAACCCACAGGGCCTGTCTAGCGATTTGGAATCTGGTTTGCTTAGTGGGTTGTTTCTAGCTGGTCAAATTAACGGGACAACTGGGTATGAAGAAGCCGCTTCTCAGGGGCTGGTGGCTGCAATTGGTGTAGCGAAGCGCTTACTTGGAGCTGCGCCCATACAGTTTGATCGAAGCACAAGCTATATAGGTGTTATGATAGACGATCTGACGTCTCGTGGGGCTACAGAGCCCTACAGAATGTTTACGTCTCGTGCTGAGTTTCGCCTCAAGCTCCGTGCAGACAACGCAGACCAAAGATTAACAGATCAGGGCTACACCTCTGGGTGTGTGTCATCGGAAAGGTTTGCTCAATACACTGAAAAAATTGAGAAACTAACGGCTTGCAGACATTCGCTGTCAGACATGGCGGTATCCCCCAACCAAGCCCGAGTCGCAGGAATCGACTTGGGATTAGACGGCCGTCGTAGAAACGGTCATGAATTGTTAGCAATCCCCGGTGTTTCAATACAGCAGCTGAGGGTTTTAGAGCCATCACTAATTGATCGCGACATCGAGGCGTTAAAGCAAGCTGGCCGTGAAGCGCTCTATGTGACTTATATTGAGCGCCAGGGACGGGATATCGAGGCGCTAGCGCGCGACCTTAGCATCCAAATTCCAACAGCCTTTGAATACGCTGGGATATCTGGGTTATCGTCTGAAATGATAGCAAAGCTATCAGAGGCAAGGCCCCAGACTTTGGGGGCCGCTAAAAATATTGAGGGCATTACGCCCGCCGCTCTAACGGCTGTTTTTCTAAGGCTGAAGACCCAGGGGTTAAGAGAAGCCATATGAAAAAGGGAAAAAACAATATCGAAATGAATGTTTCACGTGAAACACGAGATTGTCTAGAGGCGTTTATTACGCTTGTTGAGAGGTGGAACCCAGTCATTAATTTGGTTGCGAAAAGCAGTGTTTCAGACATCTGGCATCGTCATTTAGAAGATTCTGCCCAAATTATACCCTTGGCACAACTTGGAGCGCATTGGATCGACGTAGGTAGTGGGGGTGGGTTTCCAGGAGTCGTCGCCGCTATTATTCTGAAAGAAACTGCACCGGAAACCCAGGTTGTTTTGATAGAAAGCGATGTTAGGAAAGCCACCTTTTTGCGTCAGGCATCGGTAATGTTGGGTCTAAACTGTCAAATTCACAATGCACGGGTTGAGTCTCTTGATCTACCCCGTGCTGCAACGGTGTCGGCAAGGGCGCTCGCGCCATTACCAAAGCTACTACAATTTACTGAAAGATTGGTAGAGGAGGGGGGGGTCTGCTTGCTTATGAAGGGCCAAAGCTATCGGGAGGAGATTGATGCCGCCCGTCAATCATGGTCATTTGACTGCGATGTGATAAAAAGCCTAACAAATGCCAACGCGGCGATCCTCGAAGTTAGGAATATACAGCGTGCAGCCTAATAAGCCAAAAATTATAGCTATTGCAAACCAAAAAGGGGGGGTTGGTAAGACGACAACCACCCTGAATCTTGCCGCTGCCTTCGCGGAGGTAGGCCACAGGGTGTTGGTGCTGGACCTTGATCCGCAAGGTAATGCATCTACAGGGCTTGGGTCGCTTGCCGATAAGCGTGAGTTTACAACATATGATGTCCTAGTTGGAGAAGTGATAGAGGAGTGCTTTGTAATTCAGACGGAGCTTAAAAACCTCTACCTGATACCTTCAACCACAGATCTGAGCTCAGCAGATATTGAGCTTGCGTCGAACAAGAACCGAAGCAAGTTGCTTAGGACGGTTTTAAATAATTCTGACTTATCCAAATATGACTATATTTTCTTTGATTGTCCGCCATCTCTTAATGTTTTGACTGTAAATGCCCTCATTGCTGCGGATTCCCTGATTATTCCTCTGCAAAGCGAGTTTTTTGCGCTTGAAGGTCTCTCCCAGCTGCTAATGTCGGTCCGAGAGGTTCGAAGCCTTGGGAATCCATCTCTTAGAATTGAAGGTATAGTGCTCACTATGTTTGATGGGCGTAATCGATTATCCTTGCAGGTAGAGGAGGATGCGCGTGAAAACTTAGGAGAACTAGTATTTAAAACGATGATTCCACGGAATGTGCGAATCAGCGAGGCCCCCTCGTTTTCTATGCCGGTTTTAAGCTATGACAGCCGGTCTAAGGGTGCCGCGGCCTATCGTGCATTGGCAGAAGAGGTGCTATTGCGCCAAAACTAATGAGTTAGGAAATTATCATGCCCAATACAGTTAAGCGTCAACGCGGGTTAGGTCGTGGTCTTTCAGCCCTAATGGCTGATATCGAGCCTGCAGAAGGTGAAGCAGCAGGCGGGTCAAGTGCCACTCGTGGAGATACGCTTGTTCCAATTGAGAAAATACATCCAAATCCAGATCAGCCAAGGAGAAATTTTGATGCTGATGATTTGAACGACCTTGCCGAATCTATAAGGTCAAAGGGCATTATCCAGCCACTTGTGGTACGTTCTCACCCAAACAGGGTTGGGGATTTTGAGATAGTTGCTGGTGAACGGCGCTGGCGTGCTTCTCAAATAGCGCAGCTGCACACTCTGCCCGTAGTTGTTCGGGAACTTTCAGATAGTGACGTGCTTGAAATTGCTATTATTGAAAACATTCAACGCACAGATCTCAACGCGATCGAAGAGGCAATTGGCTATCGGCAGCTTATGGATAAATTTGGCCATACCCAAGAACAAATAGCCGTGGCGCTTGGCAAGTCCAGGCCCCAGATTGCCAACAATTTAAGACTTTTAGGGCTTCCAGAGGATGTCCAGGCTCTAGTGGTGATGGGAAAGCTTTCAAGTGGTCACGCCCGCGCTCTTGTTACTGCTAGTAATGCATCAGAGCTAGCCCAAACAGTGGTTAGCCGTGGTTTGTCCGTACGCCAGGTGGAAAAGCTTGTGCGGGAGCCAAAAGTGCCTAGCAAAGATCGTTTGGTGCTCCCCAGAAAGGACGCCGACACAAGGGCATTGGAGGGCGATCTATCGGCCGCTTTGAAAATGAGTGTATTTATTGCGCACGGTCCGGGACAAGAGGGTGGATCTATTACCATTAAGTATCAAGACCTTGAGCAGCTTGACGAGCTGTGCCGTCATCTAGCCAGAACTTAATACATAAGAGCCTGAACAAGCTGATTAAGCAGGGGACGTCCGGCCTCTGTGGCGCGCACCCAATCCTCACATACTTCAATGAAACCTAGATCAACTAAGTGCTTAGGAATTTGAATGGCCTGACCGGAAACGGCCTGTATTCTTGAGCGGGATATGCCCCCCCTCATACGTAATCCCATCATTATCAATTCATTCGCATGATCTGTTTTTGATAGGGTTTCTGATTTTACGGTACCACTGGAGTTCAGGGAAACCCTATCTAGCCAAGCAGAGGGCGAAAGCGCTGTTTGCGTCGCGAGGCGCTCACCGCTAAGCGTCAGACGCCCATGGGCTCCTGGGCCAATTCCAATATAGTCCCCACCCCGCCAGTAGATAATATTATGTATTGATTCTAAACCACTACATGAATAATTGGATATCTCATAAGGCTCCAAACCGGCTGCTGCACAGGTTTCGTTAGTAAGATCAAACATGTCTGCCGCCAGGTCTTCGTTGGGTAGACCCTGCAGCCTGCCTGCCTCAGCACGATAGCCAAAGGCCGTACCGGGCTCAATCGTAAGCTGATAAAGAGATAGGTGACCATTGCTTAAGGTCTATCGCCGCCGATAGTTCAGACTGCCATTGTTCGAGAGATTGATTCTGCCTTGCATAAATTAGATCAAAACTTACACGGTCAAAGTTTAGGTTTGCTACTTTGAGAGCGGCCGTCGCCTCATCGACGGAGTGAAGGCGACCAAGGCGCTTCAGGTCTGGGTTGTTAAGTGCTTGAATTCCAACCGAAACCCTATTAACACCTGCTGCTCGAAAACCCGCAAAGCGCGCAGCCTCTACGGAAGACGGGTTGGCCTCTAGTGTAATTTCAATATCATTAGCGGGCGTCCAATGCTGTAGGGCGCGGCTGATTAGCCGCTCAACTAAAGCGGGCGGCATTAAGCTAGGTGTACCACCGCCAAAAAATATGGAGTTTAACAAACGCCCATGCATCAGTTCTGCGTGGCGATCAAGCTCCGACATAAGAGCTGTTTCCCAAATGCCGGTATCCACACTAGGGCTAACATAGGAATTAAAATCGCAGTATGGGCACTTAGCTTCACAGAATGGCCAATGGATGTAGAGACCGAAGCCACCATGGCGCCAATCATCACTCAATACAGTTGGCCACCAACTTGGCAAAAGCGTCTGCACGGTGTGTAAGTGGTTGTTTTTCAGAGGGGAGCATTTCAGAAAATGTTAAGACATGCCCGTCAGGTTGAAACATAGGATCAAACCCAAAGCCGTGGTTGCCCCGCGTTGGCCAAACGACCTGTCCTAGCGCACAACCCTTAAAAATCTCATCGTGGCCGTCAGGCCAAGCCAGACAAAGCACACAATTAAATTTGGCCATATGTGGCGGGGGCGCATTACTTGCCTGCAACATTTCCCACACCTTAGACATAGCCACTGAAAAATCCCGACCGTTGGGGGTTTCTGCCCAATCGGCCGTGTAAACGCCAGGTGCACCACCTAAGGCGTCTACCGAAATTCCACTATCATCTGATAAAGCGGGCAAGCCTGATTCCTTTGCGGCAAAATGTGCTTTCAAGCGCGCATTTCCGACAAAGCTCGTTTCGGTTTCTTCTGGTTCTTTCAGCCCAAGATCTCCCACACTCACACACCCAATACCAAAAGGATTGAAAAGAACTTTTATTTCACTGAGCTTTCCTTTGTTGTGAGTAGCCAGTACGATTTTTGAATCTGTAAGCTTACGCATCACTTAACAGCAGCCATTTGTGCTGCTACTAATTGTGTAACACCAGCTTCTGCCAGGTCCATTAATTGGCCCATTTGATCACGTGAAAAGGTTGAGCCCTCAGCTGACATTTGCACCTCAACGATTTTACCTGAGCCCAGCATTACAAAATTACCATCAACACCAGCTTCGCTATCTTCTGGGTAATCCAGATCTAAAACAGCCTGACCTGCATATATTCCGCAACTTACAGCTGCTACTGGATCTAAAAGTGGATCAGTTTGAATATCCCCTGCCTCCATCAGCTTTTGAATAGCCAGTTTTAAAGCCACCCAGCCGCCCGTGATCGCAGCACAGCGGGTTCCCCCATCAGCCTGAATCACATCACAATCAATATTTATTTGCCGTTCACCTAAAGCCACTCGATCCACCCCTGCGCGCAAGCTGCGGCCAATTAGGCGTTGAATTTCCTGCGTGCGGCCAGATTGCCCGTTTTTGGCCTCCCGGCGCATACGGGTGTGCGTAGCCCGTGGTAGCATGCCGTATTCAGCTGTTACCCAACCAAGACCAGAGTTCCGCAAAAACGATGGAACCCGCTCCTCCAGGCTCGCCGTACATAAAACATGAGTATCTCCGACCTTTATCAAACAAGATCCCTCCGCATGGCGGGTGACTCCCGTTTCGATTATAATGTCGCGCATTTGGTTTAATTTTCGATTGGATGGTCGCATAGCTTGTCCTCTCAGCTTTCTTGAGCGAATATGCGATGCGCACCCTAAATGGCAAGGGCTAGGTGAATGGATTCGTCAGCAGAACTATTTTCAGACATGGACACACGCAGCCGCGAAGTGTTTCAGAGAATTGTGGAAAGCTATCTTTCCTCAGGCGAGCCAATGGGCAGTAATACACTGACACAGCACATGAGCCAGCAGGTAAGTGCCGCCACCATTCGCAACGTAATGAAAGACTTGGAGCTTCTTGGCTTGCTCGACAGCGCGCATACATCAGCGGGTCGCCAGCCTACAGAGCTTGGCCTTCGAATGTTTGTGGATGGTATTATGGAGGTGGGTGACCCTGATGAAGCTGACCAGCGTAAAATCGAAGCCAGCATGGATGAAAGTGATAGCATTACAATTATGCTTGATCGTATGTCGAGCGCCCTGTCTGGACTAACTCAGGGGGCCTCACTGGTTTTGGCGCCAAAAAAAGCATCGCCAATAAAGCATATAGAGTTTGTATCCTTGGCCACAGACCGCGCTTTGGTGGTTTTGGTCTTTGCAAATGGTGAGGTCGAAAACCGTATTTTTCGTCCACCGTTGGGTCAAACCCCGAGCCAAATGCGCGAGGCTGCGAACTTTTTAAATGCTGTTGGCCAGGGTAGGACCTTGCAAGAGCTACAGTCTACAATCGTTTTAGAAATAAAAAGACACCGCACCGAACTAGATATTTTGACAACTAACCTTGTTGAAGCTGGAATTGCTGTTATGCAAGATGCGGGTGGAGACAATGAGCGCCTTATCGTGCGTGGCAGATCGAATCTTTTGGAAAAAGCGGGTACCGCTGAAGACTTGGAGCGTGTTCGAGTGCTTTTTGACGACCTAGAACGAAAGCGTGATATTGCAGAATTCCTGCAATTGACTGATGAGGGGGATGGGGTTCGCATTTTTATTGGGTCGGAAAACAAACTCTTTTCACTTTCGGGTTCCTCTTTGGTAGTTTCTCCCTATATGAACGCGGATCGAAAGGTGGTGGGTGCAATTGGGGTAATTGGGCCAACACATTTGAATTACGGCAGAATTGTGCCAATTGTTAATTATACCGCCCAGATGGTTGGGCGAGTTTTATCTGAACGGGGTTAGGTCCAGATGGCGACAGAAAATGAAGATGGTTTTCTTCAAGACATTAGTCTTGCTGAAGAAGAAGAGTATGGTGAAGAAGAGCACACCGAAGAAGAGCTCGAGCTTGACGCTTTACGGGCTGAACGTGATGCTCTGAAAGATAAGTGGATGCGCGGCCTAGCCGATGCTGAGAATTCACGCAAACGTAGTGAGCGGGATCGTCGTGAGGCTGAAAATTATGGCGGATCTAAGCTCGCACGTGATTTGCTGCCTGTATATGATTCTCTTAAGCGGGGGCTAGAGGTGACTACAGATGAGCACCGAGAGATAGCGGCAGCCTTAATAGAGGGAGTTGAACTGACCATGCGTGAAATTGTTAACGTGTTCAAAAAGCATGGTATTGAGCCCATTATGCCTGAGATGGGTGATAGATTTGACCCACAGAACCACGAGGCTATGTTTGAGGCCCCAGCTCCGGGGACAAAAGCTGGTGACATCATTCAGGTGATGGCTGAGGGTTTTATGTTGCATGATCGCTTGTTGCGGCCAGCCCAAGTTGGCGTTTCGTCTACACCGGGCTAAAACTTTGCAACGCGCCTATTAGAAAACATAATTAAGGGCAGCCTTGGCCGCCCTTAATTAATCATTCTAATTTTAATTTAAGCTCATAGATTAGATCAAGTGCCTCTTTTGGACTTAGGGCGTCTGGCTGTATACTTTCTAAAGCCTCCTCTACAGCTGTGATCTTAGCAGGTTTTGGTGGGGGTATTGTTGAAAATAGTGGCAGATCATCAATTAGCGCTCTTTGCTTACTGTGTCCTTCGCGCTCTCCTCGTTCAAGTGCCTCTAGTACAACTTTTGCTCGCTCCAAAACAGATTGAGGTAACCCAGCCAGCTTTGCCACCTGTACGCCATAAGATCGATCTGCAGCCCCCTTCTTAACTTCATGTAAAAAGATCACATCCCCCTGCCATTCACGAACTATTACGGTGGCATTGTCCACATGCTCCAACTTTGTCGAAAGTTGCGTCAGTTCGTGATAATGAGTGGCAAAAAGAGCGCGGCATTTGTTCACGTTATGCAAGTGCTCTAGGGTGGCCCAAGCAATTGATAGCCCGTCATAAGTTGATGTGCCACGGCCAATCTCATCGAGGATGACCAGGGCCCGGTCGTCCGCTTGATTCAAGATAGCGGCAGTTTCGACCATCTCAACCATGAAGGTTGAACGGCCGCGCGCTAGATCATCTGCCGCTCCCACGCGGCTGAAAATTTGAGAAACAACCCCAATTTCTGCACGATTTGCAGGAACGTATGACCCCGCTTGTGCTAGTAGGGCGATTAAAGCATTTTGACGCAAAAATGTTGATTTCCCAGCCATATTTGGTCCGGTAAGTAACCAAATCATGTCATCAGAGCTTCTCAGCGTACAGTCATTGGCCACAAACACTGAAGAGGGTTTTGCTCTTATCGCCGCCTCCACAACCGGGTGGCGACCCTGCTCAATTACAAAGTTACGACTGTCATTTAACAACGGCCGCACCCAACCCTCATTCATTGCCAGCTCAGCCAGTGCGGAAGCCACATCAAATTCAGCTATAGAAACGGCTAAGCCTTGTAGGGCGGAGGCATGGCTTAAAACCTGAGTGCGTAGATCATCAAATATTTCTAACTCTAATTCCGCGGACCTGCCTGCGGCATTCAGGATCTTGGTCTCTAATTCACTCAAATTCACAGTTGTAAAGCGCACTGCATTAGCGGTGGTTTGTCTATGGATGAAGGTTTCATTTAGGGGGGCGGCCAGCATCCGCTCAGCGTGTGTGGCGGTTGTTTCAATGAAGTAACCAAGCACGTTGTTGTGTTTGATTTTTAGCGTTGTGACCTGAGTAAGGTTTGCATAATCGGTCTGCATACCCGCAATTACAGAACGTGCCTCATCACGCAAAGACTTTACCTCATCTAGCTCAACTGAATAGCCAACTGATATAAAGCCACCATCCCTGAGCAGTAGAGGCGGTAATGCTATCAAGGCCAAGTCTAATTTGTTCAAGAGCGCTGTGGGCCCCATTAATGATGACTTTGAGTCGTCCAGCAAATTTGGTAGTTTGTGGCTGACTAAAAGGTGATAGATCTCTGTAGCTTGAGACATACTGTTTGAGATTGCTACAAGGTCTCTAGGACCTCCGCGCGCAAGAGCCAACCGGCCTAAAGCGCGTTCGGTATCGGGTAGTTTTTTTAAGGTGTTGCGTATAGCTTTTCGCACACTACTGTTTTCGCAGAAAAACTGGACAGCTGAGGCTCGCGCCTCAATAATGCCAAGTCTTTGTGATGGAGTTGTCACCCTATGATACAGAAGCCGTGCTCCCGCAGCCGTTACTGACCGATCTACAACTGACAGCACCGACCCCTTTTTTTCACCAGACAGGGTTTGGGTCAACTCAAGATTACGGCGAGTTGCAGCATCAATTGTCACAAAATCACCCCGATCTTCACAAACTGGCTGACGCAACAGTGGTTGCTGGTCTTTTTGCGTTATTGATACATATTCAACCAGCGCACCGAGTGCTGCGATTTCAGCACGAGAAAAATCCCCAAAACCATTAAGTGTAGTGACGCCAAAGGCTGATGAGAGCCGCTCTAATCCGATTGAACTATCAAACATTGACTGCACCAAGGGCGTTGCGGCAGCACCAGTTTCTGTGATCACCTCAAGTAAGCTGGGCACTGTGTTCTCTGAGATTAAAACCTCTGCTGGGGCGATCCGAGCGATCTCTGGGCCAAGACGTACAACAGGGCAGGAACTATAGCGCACATCGCCAGTTGAGATGTCTAGCCAAGCTAAGCAGCTCTGGTCTCGTACTTGTGCAAAGGCCGCAAGAAAATTGCTTTGACGCGGAAGCAACAGGCTATCTTCTGTTAGGGTCCCTGGGGTAACAAGACGCACTACACCTCGCCTCACTACGGACTTAGGACCGCGTTTTTTGGCCTCTTTTGGTTTTTCTAATTGTTCGCAAACCGCAACACGAAAGCCCTTTCGGATGAGATTGAGCAGATAGCCCTCTGCTGCATGAAAGGGAACGCCACACATCGGAATATCTTCGCCAAGGTGTTTTCCGCGCCGTGTGAGCGTTATATCGAGAGCCTGTGCTGCTAAAACGGCGTCATCAAAAAACAATTCATAAAAATCACCCATCCGATAAAATAGTAGGGCTTCTGGATATTCCGCCTTTATTTCTAGAAACTGTGCTATCATAGGCGTTATGGAATATTCAGACTTAGTCAAAGGTTGATCTCCGTTTGTCACCAGTATTATGCAAAACTTTCGCTGAAAGGAAGCGGTTGTCGTGGCTTTGTTGCGAGGGTACAAGTGATAGCGAGTAGGGAGTTTTTGAATGGCCAGCAACAAAGTAACAGATGAAGACGCGCTTGCGTTCCATGCTGAGCCAACCCCAGGAAAATTTGAAATCACCGCGACAGTCCCAATGACAACACAGCGTGATCTTTCTCTTGCGTATTCCCCCGGTGTGGCCGTCCCTTGTTTGGCGATCTCTGAAAACCCTGAGCTTGCGTATGACTACACTAATAAAGGTAACTTGGTTGCAGTAATCTCCAACGGCACCGCTGTTTTGGGCCTTGGAAACCTTGGCGCTCTGGGAAGCAAACCCGTTATGGAAGGCAAGGCTGTTTTGTTTAAGCGCTTCGCTGATGTGAACTCAGTTGATATTGAACTTGATACGGAGGACCCTGACGAATTTATTAATGCAGTTAAGTTAATGGGTCCCACATTTGGGGGCATTAATCTTGAGGACATTAAGGCGCCAGAATGCTTTATCATCGAGCAGGCTCTTAAAGAGGTCATGGATATCCCTGTGTTTCACGACGATCAACACGGCACAGCTGTAATTTGTGCGGCAGGCCTAATCAACGCGTTGCACCTTTCAGGTAAACTTATTCAAGATGTAAAGATTGTGTTGAATGGCGCGGGCGCCGCCGGAATTGCATGTATTGAGCTACTTAAGTCTATGGGTGCAAAACATAACAATTGTGTGGTTTGTGACACCAAGGGCATCATTTATCAGGGCCGAACTGAGGGTATGAACCAGTGGAAGTCTGCTCATGCTATTACTACGCCTTTGCGTACTTTGGACGAGGCCATGGTGGGCGCAGATGTATTTTTAGGTGTGTCTGTGAGGGGCGCCGTCACATCAGAAATGGTTGTGAGCATGGCCCCCAACCCAGTGATTTTTGCTATGGCTAATCCAGATCCTGAAATCACACCAGAAGAAGCACATGAAGTACGGCCTGATGCAATTGTAGCTACTGGACGCTCAGACTACCCCAACCAAGTAAACAATGTTTTGGGTTTCCCTTATCTATTCCGCGGCGCGCTGGATATTCATGCCCGTGCGATTAACGACGAGATGAAAATTGCTTGCGCGCGGGCCTTGGCGGAGCTGGCGCGTGAGGAGGTGCCAGACGAGGTTGCGTTAGCCTATGGTACTAAATTGAGTTTTGGCCGAGACTACATCATTCCTACACCCTTTGACCCACGCTTGATTTACCGTATTCCTCCAGCGGTAGCGCGGGCTGGCATGGACACTGGTGTAGCGCGCCGTCCGATAGTGGATATGGAGGGTTATGAGTTGTCGCTTAAAACTCGGATGGATCCAACAGCCAGTATTCTGCGTGGAATTAACGCCCGTGCTCGATCTTCACAAGCGCGGATGATTTTTTCTGAGGGGCATGATGAGCGTGTATTGCGCGCAGCTGTGATGTACCAACGCCAAGGGTTTGGGCAATCCATTGTTGTGGGACGTGAAAGTGACGTGCTTGCTGGGTTGGAGGCCGCTGGTCTTGCAGATGCTATGAATGAGCTTGAAATTGTGAATGCGGGGAAAACGGAGCATTTAGACACTTACAAAGAGTATCTTTACGAACGACTTCACCGCAAAGGCTTTGACAAAACGGACGTTCATCGGCTGGCGGCCCGTGATCGTCATGTGTTTGGCTCGCTTATGCTTGCGCACGATCACGGTGATGGTTTGGTTACAGGGGTGACACGTAAGTCAGCACATGTGTTGGATTTGATCAACCACGTCTATGATGTGGGACCACATGATGGCGCAGTTGGGGTGACGGCCGTTTTGTCGAAGGGCAAAATTGTTTTGATCTCGGATACATTGGTGCATGAATGGCCAGACGAAAATGATTTGGCTGATATCGCAGAGCGTGGTGCAAGTGTGGCCCGGGCGTTGGGCCTTGAGCCCCGCGTGGCTTTCGTAAGCTTTTCAACTTTTGGCTACCCCATCTCAGAACGCGCAGAAAAAATGAGGATCGCTCCTGAAGTTTTGCACAAGCGCGGCGTTGATTTCGAATTCGAAGGTGAGATGGCTGTGGATGTGGCGTTGAATGTCAACGAAATGAAGAAATACCCTTTCAGCCGCCTCACGGGCCCTGCGAATGTGTTGGTTGTTCCTGCGAGGCATTCTGCGTCAATTTCGGTTAAGTTGATGCAGGAAATGGGAGGCGCTACGGTCATTGGTCCAATCTTGACTGGGATTGATAAGCCAATTCAGATTTGTTCAACGGTGTCTTCGGCGAACGATATTCTCAACATGGCTGTTATTGCAGCCTGTAATATTCGATAACGGTCTACAAGTGTGGAGTGTGGTTCACGATCTAATTTAAACTTATTTGATAAATTTTGTGGCAAGTCACAAAGCATGGCCTGGGGTGGGAGCATCCTCATGAACAAGCGCTTGCGACTTTAGACTGGCCCAGAATTCATTTGGAATCTTGATTGATTGCCATTGTAAAATTTCTTCCAACTCTACTTTTGAACGCGGTCCAGGAATCACTGAAGTGACAGTATTATGCGCTAACGGAAATTGAAGTGCGGCTGCTGGAAGAGGTATGCCGTATTTGTCTGCCACGGCGCCCAACGCTTTGACCTTGTTTACAACAGCTTTAGGAGCATTATTATAATTCCACATTTCGCGCCCAACCAATATACCAGAATTGAAAGGACCACCGCAGATAATGGTAGTTCCAACAACGTCACAAGCGGGGAAAAGCTCATCAAGTGCTGTTTGTTCGAGAAGCGTGTAGCGACCAGCAAGTAGAAAAACATCCCACCGACCGATATTTAGGGCATCTAGGCACACTTGGTTTTCGTTCACCCCAAGACCGATTGCTTGTACGCGGCCATCAGCACGCAATTCAGCCATAGCTTTATAACCACCCCCTTGTAGGTCTTTGAAGTGCTTTGCATTGTCATCGCCATGCTGAAAAGTTCCAATGTCATGGGCCAAAAGAATATCGATACGGTCCAAGCCAAGCCGCTGTAGGCCATCCTCAAAAGCCCGCATCACACCATCATAGCTATAATCATAAACAGGATGAAACGGGAGTGGATCAATCATCCCAAAATCCATAGGCGTTGCGACAGCACCAGGAGCTAGTAGCCGTCCCACTTTACTCGATAGTATATAATTTTTCCCGCGCAACTGGTCACCTACGACACGTTCTGAGCGCCCGAACCCATACCATGGAGCTGTGTCAAAATAAGACATACCCGCATCAAGAGCAGCGGAGATGATTTCTATGCCTTGCGCATAATCAAGATCGGCGAAATTGCCTCCAAGCGGGGCGCCACCAAGGCCAAGGACATCTATTTTGAGTTGGGTCTTTCCCACATTTCTTTTTTCCACAACATTACCCTCCCTTAATGCCCGCTACATTCACATACAGCGCATAGATAGACGTACTTGCTGCCATAAATAACCGACTGTTTGCGCGCCCGCCAAAGCAAAGGTTTGCGCAGCGCTCTGGTAGTGCTATGCGACCGATTGGGCTGCCGTCGGGTGCGAAGATCATCACACCATCCAAATCATCTGAACCCATACCCCAGCCACACCAAAGATTACCGTCAACGTCCACACGAAGCCCATCAGGGGTTCCGGACCCAGCATCGATTAGAACCCGCTTATTCAGAATTTTCATCCCATCGCTAGCGACATCATACTCCAATATTTTTCGCGCAGGGCTGCCACGAGACTCGACCACGTACAGCCGATCTTCGTTTGGCGAAAACGCAAGCCCGTTAGGTCCTAAAACGTTGTCGGCAACGACCGTTACAGATCCAGTTTCGGGGTTAAGGCGATAAATGTTTTCACCCAGCTCTGGTTCAGCTTTATGGCCTTCGTAATTCCCCAGAATACCAAACGGTGGATCAGTAAACCAGATTGAACCGTCAGACTTGACGATCACGTCATTCGGTGAAGAAAGGCGTTTTCCTTTATAGTTATCGACAAGAGTTGAGATTGAGCCGTTGTATTCGGTTCGGGTCACTCGTCGACCACCGTGTTCACAGGTTATGAGCCGGCCTACCCGGTCGCGCGTCTGTCCGTTTGCAAAATTTGATGGTTCTCGATAAGCAGAAACCTGTCCAGTTACCTCATCCCAGCGCATAATTCGGTTGTTTGGGATATCACTCCATAAAAGATAGCGCCCATCTCCAAACCAAATCGGCCCCTCGGACCACCGGCAACCTGTAGCTAATCTCTCGATCGAGGCCAAAGGCAGCTTGTATTCGTCGAATCTTGGATCCAGAGACATGACTGCTGGGTCGGGATAGCGAGACGCTGGTCGCCAAGTATCTTGGTCTGACAGGGCATTGGACATGGTGTTTTTCCTTTAACCAAGAGATTCAAACTCCGTAAATATATTTTGGTGTTAAAACTTTAGCTGCTCGACTTAATAAGAGAGTCTACTGCGTCACGATTGGGCATTGAAGGCGCTGTGCCAGATTTAGTGACTGAGATTCCCGCAGTGGCACAGCCGTAGCGTACAGCTTCTAATGTCGATAATCCTTCAGACAGAGCTGCTGCAAAGCCACCATTGAATGCGTCGCCAGCTCCTGTCGTTTCAATTACTGTACCTACAGTTACCGCGGGGACAAGTCCGTGGCCATACAAAAAAGCTCCTTGGTCACCCATGGTAATGATAGGCGTTCCAACGCCAAGATCCCGCAACGCCTCACAGGCCAGCTCTGCTTCTACCTGTGTACGTACTGCGATGCCGGTTAATGCTTCACACTCGGTCTCGTTTGGAGTGATGTAATCACATAAAGCCAGCATACCGTCAGGCAGGGATGCTGCCGGCGCCGGATTGAGAAGCGTTGTCACGCCCGCCTCCCGTGCAATTTCTAGCCCACGCATTGCGGCTAACATTGGCTGCTCAAGCTGTGTTACGAAAACATCTGCGCTTTCGATCAACTTGGCATGAGAGTTAATGTCAGTAACACCAATCAATGCCGCTGCGCCTGGCGCAATAATAATCGCGTTGTCGCCCGTACTGTCCTCGATAAAGATGTATGCAGCACCAGTATAGCTACCTCTGACCTGTTTCACATGTGGTATGACACCAGCCTGTTCCCAAGTATCAAGCGCAAGTTTTGCAAAGTCGTCTTTGCCTAATTTTGAGATTATGTGTGTTTCGGCCCCCATGCGGGCAGAGGCCACTGACTGATTAGAGCCCTTTCCACCAGGACCAAGAGCAAAAGAGTTGCCCATGATGGTCTCGCCCATCTTCGGCATACGTGCTGCTCGATAGGCAGTGTCAGCGACAAAAACGCCAAGGATGACAACCCTTCCCATGGTTTAATTCGCATCCGGTGGCACAACACCTTTGCGGAAAGCAAAGCAGCCATAAAAACGCCGCTCACCAGTTTGAATTACTGCGTAGGCCTTCTTTGAACGCTCATAGAAGGCGAAACGTTCAATTCCAATCATTGTAGTGCCACCGGCAGCAAGCACTTCGGCCTGAACCTCTTCCATTACTGGTAGGAGTTTGTTGGGCTCGCCCACTACCTCCATCCTTGCCAGGGCATCGTCTACAAAAGTATCAAGTGGGTAAAGTGAGAGAACCGCGCGCACCACTTCTGCTGCCGAGCTTTCTATTCGCAACACCTCTCCCAGCACAGTTTCTCGTGCGACGCTGTCTGACGGGAAGTTAGTATCTGTAATAATCAAATCATCCCCGTGCCCCATTGCGCGCAATGCATAAAGCACGTCTGCATTCAGAATTGGATTAATATTTTTAAGCATATGGGCCCCCTAAAAGTAATTATTACAGCCGTGCGCCAGTATCAGCGTCGAAAACATGCAGGTGGTCTGGATCGGGCTTTAGGTAAATTGTTTGACCGCTTTCAAAGTTATGGCGTTCCCGGAAGACTGCGGTTATGTCCTGACCTTCAAAACGCAAGAAAACCATAGTCTCAGCACCCGTTGGTTCGACAACCTTGACCTGCATTGGCAAGCCGCCTTTCTTAGACAAGATTAAATGTTCTGGCCGCACGCCAAGTTTAACTTTGCCCGCCCCCTTTGGGCCCACAAACAGCTCCTCACCAACCTTCACAATACCCTTTGACAGTACGCCACCAAGTAGGTTCATTGACGGCGCACCGATGAATGTCGCCACAAATTGGTTGGCAGGGTTGTCGTATAACTCAAGCGGTGTGCCAACCTGTTCTACAATTCCGCCCTGCATGACCACAATTCGATCTGCTAATGTCATGGCCTCAATCTGATCGTGGGTCACAAAGATCGTTGTGGTTTTTAAGCGTTGGTGCAGCTCTTTGATTTCAGTTCGCATCTGAATGCGCAGTTTTGCGTCAAGATTAGAAAGTGGTTCATCAAACAAAAACACTTGAGGGTCGCGCACAATAGCCCGACCCATTGCAACACGTTGGCGTTGGCCACCAGACAGATGACGAGGTTTACGGCCCAAGTATTCTGTCAGGCTTAGTATTTCAGCGGCATCTTTTACCCTGCGGTCAATCTCTGACTTGCTGGTTTTAGCAACCTTTAGCGCAAAGCCCATATTTTCTGCTACTGATTTGTGTGGGTACAAAGCATAGGTTTGGAACACCATTGCAATGTCTCGTTCGGAGGGTGGTAGGTTGTTCACCACCCGCTCACCGATGGCGATAGTACCGCTATCGATAGCCTCTAACCCAGCGACCATCCTTAAAAGTGTGGACTTACCACAACCAGATGGACCAACTAGCGCTACAAACTCACCATCGGCAATATCAATGTCTAGTCCATGGATGACCTCCAAGCCGTCATAGGACTTACGAATTTTTTTTATTGTGACGTTTGCCATTTTGATGCGCCTCCTGTGATCTGTAATTCTAGCTAAACAATTTAGCACTGTCCACGCCCAAGAGTGAAACCGGGTTTTATATACGGACCCATTGTTGACTCTTCGTAATTTTAAGTCGTAGTATTTTTTATGTTTGAAATACTGGGGAATAATTTATTCAAATAAATAACTATTCTGTGCACCATTACATTTCTTGCATGTAATTAATTTTGATAATTCTTGGGAGGATTCACGTGAAAGTAGAGCTATATAATTACATTAAAGCTGCTCAAAAAATGAACCGACGTCAAATGCTGAAGGGTTCAGCAGCACTTGGAGCCGTTGCAATGATGCCTCAGGGAGCATTGGCGGATGGGCACAGTAATGTTCGGGCCGAGATATTAAAAATTCCAGGTGTCGGTTCTGGGTCGCCCACCGATAGTGATTGGCAAAAAGTTGGGAAGATGTGCTTAGGCGCCACCAAGGGCAATGTTGCTGAGGGTGAGTTTGATGGGGTTGAGTTGACCTTTATGGGCTTGAACAACCAAAATCTACACAACTTTCTTTTCCGTGGATTCTTGAAGCCGTGGGAAGCCTACACTGGTGCGAAGATCAATTGGATCGATCTAGCACAAGGCGACTATAACGCGCGCCTTCAGCAGTCCATTGCTACTGGTACCGTTGATTTTGATATCATTGAAATGGGCGCACCGTTTGAGGGTGATGTGCTCGGTAAGGGCCTTGCTTCAGAAATGCCTGAGTGGGTCAAAGAGCAAATCGACATGGACGACTATGTAGATTACTTAAAGGCGCCTGTTGGTACTTGGGGTGGTAAAACATACCGGGTCTCTATTGATGGTGATTGTCACACATTCGCTTATCGTAAAGATTATTTTGGCCCAGGCTCTATAACTGGGCGTGATGTGCCCACCACTTGGCAGGAGATCAATGAGATCTCTAAGGAATTGATTGGCAAAGAAGATCCGCTTACTGGACTTCCAGCACACGGTTACCTCGACCCACTCAAAGGCTGGGGCGGCTTCGGCTTCTACTTCCTTGAAAACCGTGCTTCAGCATATGCTAAGCACCCAAATAGCCCAGCTTGGTTGTTTGAGCCAGACACAATGAAGCCAATGGTAAACAATCCAGCTTGGGTCCAAGCCATCCAAGATGTCATGGATCTGATTGAAGCGGGTGCATATCCCACTGACCAAATCAACGCAGACCCTGGCACAACGGCATTCCAACAGTTCCTCGCTGGAACTGGTTCAATGCTATCTTGGTGGGGCGATGTGGGTTCAAGCGCACGGACATCTGATACATCTGTTGTAGGTGATGTTGTAGGCTTTGGTATCAACCCAGCTTCAGACCGTGTTTACAACGCGAAAGCTGGAGCCTGGGAAGAGACCAGAAACGAAGCGCCAAACATGGCCTATATTGGCTGGGGCGTTTACGTCATGGCAAGAGTAGACGGCGACGAGAAAAAGAAAAAAGCGGCTTGGTCTGCTGCTGCCCATCTTGGTGGTAAAGATCTTTCTCTCTGGGCATCTGCATACCCGTCGGGCTTTCAGCCCTACCGCAACTCACACTTCCAGTATGAAGAGTGGGAAGAGGCTGGCTACGACCGCGAATATGTCGAGGATTATCTCGGCTCCAACGCAGATAGCTATAATCACCCGAACGCGGCGATTGAACCGCGAATTCCAGGCATCTTCCAATATTACTCTGTGGCCGAAGATGAGTTGGCAAAAGGCTATGCTGGCCAGTATAGCTCTGCGCAGGAAACTGCGGATGCCATTGCGGCAGCTTGGGAGAAAATCACAGACCAGATTGGCCGTGACAGCCAGATCTCAGTGTACAAAGCCTCTCTGGGCATGTGATCATAATTCTATACACTTTGAGCAGGCGGCGCCTCGGGGCCGCCTGTTTTTTTTACTGAACAAACACCTCTGAGAGTTTACGCGTATCAATAATTACACACCTCCCATTTTTCTAGAGACA
This sequence comes from Alphaproteobacteria bacterium UBA4588, assembly GCA_905182195.1. GTDB lineage: Bacteria > Pseudomonadota > Alphaproteobacteria > Rhodobacterales > Rhodobacteraceae > Planktomarina. The sequence continues at coordinate 296,911 of CAJJAW010000002.1, read as the reverse complement.
CATTATGAATACAGTTGGCGACCTTCTACACACGGTAACCGCCGATAATATTTCGGACGGTCGTAAACGTCTTGGCAAGTCAATGGTATGGGGCTCTGCGCTGCTATGTGTTTCACTGGCAGTCTTGCAAGCGGCATATCAGGCCGAGCGTATCAGTATTGGCTTCGAAACGTGGCGCCCAATTTTATATGCGTATATGCTTTGGGCTACGGCCCTATGTTTCGCACAGGTGATCGTCAATGGAGAGAAAGGAAAGCGCACACTTTTTGTGCTTCCAGCAGCGCTCTTTGTTATAAGCCTTGTTGTCTTCCCTCTACTTTTTGCGCTTTATATTTCTTTCACTGATTGGAACCTTGCATCCCCAAACGGGCCACAGCCCAATGGTTGGGATAATCTTGTTCAGATGTGGAATGATAGCTTCTACTGGAATGCACTAAAAAATATGGTATATTATGTACTGGCTGTGGGCGTGGAATACGTAATCGCGTTTGGCTTAGCCCTCCTACTGAACGCCCAAATCCGGGCGCGTAAGTTCTTTCGCGTCGTTTTCCTCCTGCCCTTAATGCTAAGTCCCGTAGCAGTTTCATGGATGATTGGGAAATCCATGTTTGAGGTCCGGTTCGGGCCAGTCTCTCGCCTTATCCGTGAGTTTGGGGGGGAGCCCACATTCTTTGGAAATCCTGAAATTGCGCGTTTTATGATAATGGCTATGGATGCGTGGACTTTTATTCCGTTTATGATGATTATGCTTTTGGCTGGCCTTCAGGCTCTACCGCGTGAGGTTCTGGAAGCCTCAAAAGTCGATGGTGCATCTGGCTGGCAGAGCTTTAGGGAGATTGTATTTCCGCTGATGCTGCCTGTTTCTGTTACAGCGGTAGTGATTCGAATTATTTTTAAGTTAAAATTAGCTGACGTGATTATCAATGTGACCTCCGGCGGCCCAGGTGGTGCAACCGACAGTGTCACAAGCTTTATCTTCCGCGAATATCTTGTTCAGATGTGGAATGATAGCTTCTACTGGAATGCACTAAAAAATATGGTATATTATGTACTGGCTGTGGGCGTGGAATACGTAATCGCGTTTGGCTTAGCCCTCCTACTGAACGCCCAAATCCGGGCGCGTAAGTTCTTTCGCGTCGTTTTCCTCCTGCCCTTAATGCTAAGTCCCGTAGCAGTTTCATGGATGATTGGGAAATCCATGTTTGAGGTCCGGTTCGGGCCAGTCTCTCGCCTTATCCGTGAGTTTGGGGGGGAGCCCACATTCTTTGGAAATCCTGAAATTGCGCGTTTTATGATAATGGCTATGGATGCGTGGACTTTTATTCCGTTTATGATGATTATGCTTTTGGCTGGCCTTCAGGCTCTACCGCGTGAGGTTCTGGAAGCCTCAAAAGTCGATGGTGCATCTGGCTGGCAGAGCTTTAGGGAGATTGTATTTCCGCTGATGCTGCCTGTTTCTGTTACAGCGGTAGTGATTCGAATTATTTTTAAGTTAAAATTAGCTGACGTGATTATCAATGTGACCTCCGGCGGCCCAGGTGGTGCAACCGACAGTGTCACAAGCTTTATCTTCCGCGAATACAGAGACCGTTCAAATGTGGGCTATGGTACTTTATTGGCAATGGTCTATTTGGTGCTAATCGTAATTTTTGTGACCCTGCTTTTAAAGTTGGTTAGCCGATGGATGGAGCGGCCCGCATGACTGCCATTTTCAAAGAACACGAAGCTGACCTGCGGGTAAACACTAAATGGTGGGCTAGCCGTATAGCAATATACACTGCCCTTTTTGTATGGATGGTGGTCTGCCTGTTCCCAATTTTGTGGACAATCACAACATCCTTTAAACTTGCTCCAGACGTTATGAAGGGAAATCTAATTCCGTGGTGGGATTTTACGCCAAGATGGAAGGGTTGGGAATCTATAGGCCTTTCGCCCCGGTTGATTGGGGAGGTCTCTACAGTCCGCGAGGAGTTTTTTAAACGCTTCTGGAATAGCACTATTATTTCAATTTCTGCAGCACTTCTTGCAGTAATATTGGGGTCCCTAGCAGCTTATGGCCTATCACGCTTCAGTTACCGGTTTGGATTTATGAAAAACTCAGACATTTCGTTTTTCTTTCTCAGCCAAATGATCTTACCGCCCGTAGTTCTCGCTCTGCCATTCCTTATTTTATACAAATCTTTGGGACTGTTAGACAGCAGGATCGGATTGATTTTACTATATACTTTAATGGTCCTGCCCATTGTTATCTGGATTATGCGTGACCAATTCCAAGGCATTCCGATTGAATTAGAAGAAGCAGCCCTTGTCGATGGCCTCGGCATTTGGGGTGCCTTCACGCAGATTGTTTTGCCCATAGCGCTTCCAGGTATGGTAGCTGCATTTATTCTGTCGCTAGTGCTTTGCTGGAATGAATACTTTTTTGCAGCGCTACTAACGTCAAGCAATGCCTCAACATTACCCGTCATGGTAGCTTCACAAACAGGGTCACAGGGGATCAATTGGTGGTCGATGGCGGCACTTTCATCAGCTGCAATTCTACCACTCGTGATTGTTGCTATTTTTCTTGAGAAATATATTATCAAGGGCATGGCCGCAGGTGCAGTTAAGTAAGCTCTATCGCAATATCTTTGGTCTGCTCATAAAGCCTATGAAACAAACCGTGTGCTTTGTCATAGGCAGCGCTTGGCTGAGAAATTATCGTCTTCACCGCGGGGTTCCACGTTGAGATAGCATCTCGCTCAACCAAACCAATAGAAATTGCCGCTAAAAATGCATCGCCATAGCTTGCCCCTGTAGTTTTTTCACAGACGATTTGATCAATACCAGTTATGTCAGATGTCACTTGAAGCCAAAGAGCATTCTTTGTTCCCCCGCCAACTGCAAGCAAACGCGTGGGTGCCTGACCGAGCTGAGTAAAGGTGTCGGTCACGTGCCGTGTACCGTGGGCAATCCCCTCAATTAAAGCACGATACATGTCTCCACGCGTGTGCGTAAGGTTAAAGCCGAACATAGCGCCCTTGGCGCTTACGTCATGAATAGGTGTACGCTCACCTGAGAAGTACGGCAACATCAACAGTCCGTTGGCGCCAGGCGGAGACTTGGATGCTTCCTCAGCCAAGGCTGGAAACGCATCTTGGACGGATAGATCTCGCGCCACTTGGTCACGAAACCAATGGGTAAGTGTACCAGACGTGGCCAGCCCTGCCATTGATGCATGCTCGCCCTTGAACAACCAAGGTGCGTACCAGATGCGTGGGTCGGCAACTCTAGATTGTGCCCGAAGGATGATAAAAATGGTCGAACCATACATCATCATCATATCGCCCGGCTTGTCCGCGCCAACTGAAAGCGCTTCTGCGGCCGCATCTATAGTGCCCACCGTAACGGGCGTGCCACAGGCAAGGCCCGTCATTTCTGCTGCCTCATTGGTGACGTGGCCCGCAATTTCATCTGACCACATTAATCGAGGCAGTTTTTCTAATGGTAGGATGTCATCAGCCAGATCATCAACCCATGACTGTGTAGTGACATCATAGAGTGGAGAGAAATTTGCTGCTGTATAATGATCGATTACCACCTCACCTGTGAGGCGCATTACAATGAAACTGGTCGAACCAAGAATATAGGATGTTTTTGAGTATATTTCAGGACGCTGCCGCTTCAGCCAGAGTATTTTAGGTCCAACGGATTGAGATGTCAGAGCATTACCGCAACGGGCGATTATAGTCTCTTCGCCGATGCGCTCGTTTAGCTCATGGACTTCGGTTTCGGCTCGCCCATCAACTCCGTATAAAACACCGTTCATTAAAGGATCGCCGTTTGTATCCACGGGTAGCATACAAGGACCAATCGCACTGCATGCAACAGCCTTGATCTGAGATGCGTTTACGCCGCTTTTTTTTAAAAGAGTTTTGCAAATAAAAACAAAATCCCCCCACCAATCCTTTTCTGGGTTGTGCTCTGCCCAACCGGGCTTAGGCACCAGCATTTTGTGCGCGCGCGCAGCTTGTGCATGGATCACGCCAGCCCCATCTACCAAAACACCCTTGGTTTCATAGGTTCCAATATCAATCCCGAGCGTATAGTCCATCAGGTGTAATCATCCCGGTTTAACGAGAATTTCTGCCCTATCTGATATAGTGCGGCATCCAGCAACTTGGCCAGCGAAACCAAATCGGTCAGATCGCAAATTTCACGCGCAGAATGCGAATATCGCATTGGAAACCCCATATCGATTGAAGCCACACCCTCACCAACCAGCTGCACGTAAGATAAGTCAGTTAATACTCCAACTTGGGCACTTCGTTGCAAAGAAATTTGTTTAGCATTGGCCGCTCGCTCAAATAGGTCAACCATTGCCGGATGGGGTATTACACCGTTCAAAGTCCCCCTCCCATGGAAGGAATACATACTCATTCCTGGACCACCACCCAGCACCATTTCACCACGCGCGTCCATGTCTGGCGTATCTGTTGCGAGCATCAAATCAAGCTGGATTGCGATATCAGGCAACAAATTTTGCGCCAACGGCAGGGCTCCACGAAGGTTGAACTCTTCAAGCACAGTGAAGGCTAGATCAACTGGTGGCCCACTCGTGCGGTTCTTTAATAAACGTGCGACCTCAAGCAAAACAGCGCATCCGGCACGGTCATCAATACTGGTCCCGCAAATACGACTATCGCCCAACTCTAAAGCCTGAGGCGCATAAACAACCGGTGAGCCAATGCGGATACCCGCCGCCTCAACCTCAGAAGTGGACGAAAGGCCGGTATCTACATAAAGCTCGGCGTAGGGCACCACCTGATTTTTCTCTGAAGGTGTAGTTGCGTGGTGGCTTTTATTTGCGATAATACCTGAAACATCAAGACCTTCACCGACACAAATCAAAACTTCTTGAGCGGCCAATGCACGTTCTGGAACACCCCCCAGTCGCTCTAAACGGATCAATCCATCTGCCTCTATCTGGCGCACAATAAACCCAAGCTGATCCATATGTGTGAACAACATAACGCGCGGCCCATCACCTGGAAAATGCGCCACTAGATTCCCCAAACGGTCTGACCTGCTCTCAACGCCAATCGCGCTCAACCGGCCACTTAGATCTCGCCGCACGCGGTCCTCATGCCCTGATAAGCCCGGGATCATCATTAAGTCCATCAAATCGTGCTTTATGCGGTTCTTCATTTTCTTGCCGCTCTTACTCGGTCCATAAAATCTGAAGCGCGGTCTGGGTCGATGCACTTCCACGTGTCCCCGTCAAACTTTAGCGATGATCCCACTATGCATCCATCTGCTATTGCCAAAACATCCGCGACGGTATCATGCTTCACACCGGTATTTGCCATAATCGCCGTCTTAGGTAGAACGGCTTTTACTGCCTCTAAATCTGAAAGGGCCGCCGCCTCGCCAGTAATTTGACCGGACACAAGAATGGCATCTGGGACCGACGAAAACACTGCGCTGCGTGCACGGTCAGGTAGGGAACGTTGATCAAGAGAATGCGCAAATTCGGCGCAAACATTGTAAAGCATAGCCATATCAGGGCGCCCCAGCCGATTGCGGTAACGCATAGCGCGTCCCGCATCTGGCGTCCATGGGCCCATGTCAGACGCATAAGTGCCTGTAAAAATTTCACGCACAAAAGCAGCTCCTGTAGCCACACCCAGTGCAATGCTCGACATTGGATCCCATAGAACATTCACACCGAATGGCACCGTAATTTCTGATTTAAGCTGGCCAATAATTACTGCCATCGTTGCGGTTGAGGCTGTATCAACGTCAAACTCGTAGGGGCGGTCATTTTCATTACCAAACATTACGGCGTCAAAGCCCGCTTTTTGCAAAGCCAGAAGATCAGTGCGCGCGCTTGCAACCAAATCAAGTGCTGGGTCAAAAAGGGGAGATCCAGGCAGAGCCCCAATATGGACCATACCAATGACTGGTTTGGTTTCGCCAAAGACACTTTTAAAATTCATACTCATAGTTACCTTCTCCCTTCTTAAACCTTATTACTGGTAGTCTATTCATGCAAAGAAAAACTGGCTAAGTTACTGTAGAGATGTAGGGAGATTGCGATGAAGTTAAAAACACGACACTGGGACAGGCTTGGGAATGGCGGCCTAACATTCACTGAATTGGGGTTTGGTACCGCACCATTGGGAAACCTCTATAAGGCAATCTCGGATGATGAGGCACGTGCGACACTTGAGGCCGCTTGGGATGGCGGTGTGCGTTACTTCGACACCGCACCGCTTTATGGTCTAGGATTGTCAGAAACACGCTTGAATCCATTTTTGCGTGACAAACCGCGTGATGAATATATTTTATCTAGTAAGGTGGGTCGCCTGATTGAGTACTGTCATCCAGAACATCGCGCAGGCATTGGCAAATGGTTTAACGTTCCACAACGGCGCGAGAATTTTGACTATACTTATGACGGCGTGATGCGTTCGTTTGAACATTCATTTTCACGTCTTGGTGTGGATCGGATTGACATTCTATACGTCCATGACCTGTGCGCATTTTCCCACGGGTCAAAAGCCGCCTCGGACATGCGTGTTGAAGAATTCTTTGCTGGCCGAGGCTATGAGGCAATGATCTCTTTGCGTGACCAAGGAATGATCAAAGCTATTGGTGGTGGCGTGAACGAGTGGGAAGTTTGCCAAAACCTTGCTGAACGCGGCGATTTCGACCTGTTTTTGCTCGCTGGACGATATACTCTTTTAGAGCAAAACGCGCTTGATAGTTTCTTACCACTTTGTGAGACGCGCGGAATTGGGATCATAACGGGAGGTCCTTATAATTCTGGTATTCTTGCCACTGGAGCAAAGCCTGGGTCCTTCTACAACTATGACCTGGCGCCCCAAGACATAATTGACCGAGTAAATGCGATAGAAGTCGTTTGCAGTGATCACAATGTTCGCATGGTTGACGCTGCTTTCCAGTTCCCACTGTTGCATCCAGCACATGTTGCCGTGATCCCTGGTGGGCAAGGGGTGGCCGAAATGGCCGGCAACCTGCAAGCAGCATATGCGGATATTCCCGCAGAACTTTGGGTAGACCTGAAGGCAGCAGGTCTCATGCGTGAGGATGCTCCGACATGAGCCCCACCTTAAAGCACACCCTGAAAATTGATGCACATCAACATTTTTGGCAACCTTTGCGCGGCGACTATGATTGGATGCCGCGCGAAAACCTAGTTTTGAACCGTGCGTATGGCCCCTCCGACCTTAGCCCAAGTTTGGAAAGGCATGGCATAGACGGCACTGTTATTGTCCAAGCCGCGGCCACCATTCATGAAACAGAATATATGTTGGGGTTGGCTGACGCCACGCCATACATTTTAGGCGTCGTGGGCTGGATCAATTTTGAAAACCCAAGTGACGTGATGCATCTTGAACGGTTTGCAGCACACCCGAAGTTTCTTGGTGTCCGGCCAATGATCCAAGACATCCCAGATGTGAACTGGATGTTGCGTGACGACGTACAGTGGGCGTTTCGAGCTGTGGTCGATTTGGACATAACCTTTGACGCACTTGGCTTTCCCGTGCACCTGACCAATTTTCTAAAACTTATAACGCGCTACCCAGAGATGCGTGTCGTCTATGATCACTGCATGAAGCCGCAAATTTGTGATCAACGCGCAGGCAAAGAGGTATTTTTGCAATGGGCAGCTGGCATTTCCAGACTGGCGAATGAAACTAGCGGTTGTTGCAAGCTTTCTGGGATCGTCACAGAGGCGGGTGAAGGTTGGACAATAGATGACCTACGCCCATTCGCAGAACACGTCCTGAGTACCTTTGGGTCAACACGAGTCATGTGGGGGTCAGATTGGCCTGTCTGCCGTTTGCAGACAGAATATGACGACTGGCATGACATCGCGCAAGACTTAACCCAAAGCTTGTCTGACTCTGATCGTGCAGAAATTTTTGGTGGTACGGCTGCCAGGTTTTATCGTCTATTTTGAGTGGCTAAAAACGCAGTGGTGGCCTGATTGTTTAACTTTTTACGCTTATCTAGTTGAGATGAAACATGAAGTGCTGCAGCAGCCTGTGCAAATTTGATCGCATCGACCATATTGGCACCACAAACCACTTGGGAGGCTAGTGCACCCACGAACATATCGCCGGCCCCATGGGTCGACACCACATCAACTGGAAAGCCTGAATACTGCACACCATTATAAGAAACACCCTCTGCGCCAAGGGTCTTTAATAAATTTAGTACAAACCCTGCACCTGCGTAAAATTCTGCCTCCACTTTGTTTACAATTAGTAAATCTATCACCTCAACCAAACCATTTGAAATCTCCCGTGCGGGTGCGGCATTCAGCCAAACCTTAGCGCCGGACGCCTTGGCCTTAAGGGCTACAGCCAAGTTAACATCGTCAGGGATTTCATTCTGCAGAAGAACAAGTGATGTCCCTTCTGGCATGGCTACCTCATGCGCTGCGATATTGAGGTTAGCCGCTGAAACGATGACTGCACCATATTCACCATTTGCATCCACAATAGCAGCGCTCATCCCGCTGGGCCCATCGTCGCGCTGGAGCTGTGACAAACCCATACCGCTAGCCGCAAGTGTTTCACGTATCATATCGCCAAAAGAGTCACTGCCCGCACGCCCAGCGAAATGAACTTTAGTCCCCATGCGCACAGCAGAAACCGCCTGATTTCCACCCTTCCCACCAAATACGTAGTCGACAGAACTCCCTGACACAGTCTCATCGAGACCCGGGAAGTGTGGGGCGCGTAACACGACATCTAAGTGTAATGATCCTGCAACTAGTAAGCTCATGCCAGCATTGTTGCCTGAACTAGACGCATGGCCTTTGGCGCGTCTTGTAGCGCAATCGCTGACTGAAGTTCGGCACTGCCTACCAGCTTCTCAGCCGTCGCACGCAGCCGCTTTAGAACCTCAATGTTTGTTCGCGCCTCTTCAACAGGGTCGAGGCCCGAATGGTCAGGGAATGTGTCAAAATAGATAGCGCCATCATACCCCAAACGCTCTAGCTCGACGAGCAATTCCACCGTTTGGATTGGGTGAACCGCTCCAACCATTAATCCATTGTCCCACTTTCCGTAGCCATCGTTCAAATGTACACCAAGTATACGCGAGTGGCGTGCAACCAAGGCGGCAGCAAAGGCAGGCATTTCATCAGCATAGAGCACATGAGCAAAATCTAAAGTGACGCCAGTGTTATCACGCCCAATCTCCTTGATTGCCAAAAGAGTTGTTGCTGCATCAGGCATCAACGCAAAGGCTCGCGGCTCGTTGGGCTTATATTCCAAAGCAATATTGATTGCAGGCATGTGGTCGGCCACCTCAATCATTGCTTCAATCGTGTCGCCCCATGCTCGCTTATAATCCATCTGGAAAGAATAATCGAAACCATCTTGCCCCATCCACAGCGTCATCAGATTGCCACCCATCTCGGCCAAGGCGTCTAACCCACGTTTTGTTTCATCAATTGCAGCCCGCCTAACTGTAGGATCTGGATGCGTAAACGCTCCCAACTTATAGCCAGACTCGGTATAGTATCGCATCGCCAAGCCGTTGAGTATCATCCCATTATCATCTAGGGCGCGCGTTAGATCAGCTGTGCTATCATCAAGGAAATGATCTGGATAATTCAAATCTGCGGCATTCAAGCCAGCTGTTGCGGCACGGGCCAGAAGATCAGCCGTCGTGATCGAATTTTTTCCTGGCCAATATTCAGCAGCACCAATTTTGAAAGCGTTGAGGCGCGCAGCGAAGCGGGGCTTATTATTTTCTTTCATTTTTTAAGCATAATCGAAAAGATATCTAGAATGCAATTTCCATTTTTCTGTGGGGTTTGAGCAGCTTCAAATAATTTTTTAAAGGTGTGGTGGGTTAGTTTCACATTTATTTTAGATAGAGTTTGTCGTTCAGGCTATTAAGTTGACACCTGTATAATCTACCAGAGTTGGCAATATATTTGTGGTTGTTTTTTAGCCTGGCTATTGCAGGTTGATGATCAACATATCTTAAAAACCCCCAAGCAGTTTTTTGGTACATCACAACATTTGTATTACAAATTGTTTTACCACTTGGCGGCAATTGTTTCACGGCCTACGGTCTCAATTATGACAAATTATGTAACAACACACCAAGCCGCGGAAGATATTCGCAATGAAAATATCCAGATTTACCTGAATGGTGCGCTGGTCCCTAAGGAGCGTGCTTTAGTCAGCGTTTATGACAGCGGTTTTATGCTGGGAGACGGCGTTTGGGAGGGGCTGCGTCTGTATAATGGAACTTGGGCCTTTCTTGATGAACACTTGGATCGGCTTTTCGAGGCTGCGAAGGCTGTCGATATTGATATTGGAATGGACCGTTTTGGTGTAGTGCAGGCTCTGCTGGACACACAGGCTGCCAACGATATGCACACAGATGCCCACGCGCGTCTTATGGTTACGCGAGGTATGAAAAGGCGCCCATTTCAGCACCCTGCACTTTCTCAATCAGGCCCGACCGTCACGATTATTATGGAGCACTCACAACCTAGCTTGCCGCGGGGAATAAGGTTGGCGACGGTACCGCATTTGCGGGGTTTACCGATGACCCAAGACCCAAAGCTTAACTCGCACTCAAAGCTCAACTGTGTTTTGGCTTGTATTGCTGCGGAAAAGGCTGGGGCGGACGAGGCTTTGATGCTCGACACCCATGGTTTTGTAAACACGACGAACGCTTGCAATTTCTTCATTGTGCGCAAGGGGGCCGTTTGGACTAGTACGGGTGATTATTGCATGAATGGGATCACCCGCCAAAAGGTGATCGATTTGTGTCGTGTAAATGATATTCCTATTTATGAAAGGAACTATAGTTTAGTTGATACTTATGGCGCTGATGAGGCCTTCCTTACGGGTACGTTTGGTGCTCAAACACCGGTGATTGAACTTGATGGACGGCCTATTGGTGGTGGAGGTATGGGGCTGGTCACGACCAAAATCCATGGGCTGTATAAAGACCTTATTGGGAGAGTCACTGCATGAGAATTGCTATGTGGTCTGGGCCGCGCAACCTCTCTACGGCTATGATGTATGCTTTTGGAAATCGTGCAGATACGACTATTGTGGATGAACCTTATTATGGCGCCTATTTGCACCACTCTGGAATCCAGCACCCGATGAACGATGCAATCCTTGAAAGCTTGCCGCATGATCCAGAGCTGATAAGTGCGCACGTCACAGGCCCTGTGCCCGGTGGTCATGCGATATGGTACCAAAAGCAACTTACCCACCATATGCTTCCACAGTTTTCGGTGGATTGGGTTGCACAGCAAGAAAATGTGTTTTTGATAAGAGAGCCTGCAAGAGTAATTGCGAGCTATGAGCGCAAACGTGAAACTCTAACTCTAGAGGATCTTGGGTTTGTACAACAAAAGCGGATTTATGATCATTGTGTGGCTCTGGGACAGAGGCCAATCGTGATTGATAGCGATGATATACTTTCCAACCCACGAACGGCCCTTTTGGGGCTTTGTGCTGGCCTTGGAATCGGGTTTGATTCGGCAATGCTAAGTTGGACGGCTGGGCCCCGCGCTGAAGATGGTGTTTGGGCGTCTCATTGGTATGATGCGGTGCACCAATCTACTGGATTTGGTGCTGTGCCGGGGCCTATACCAGTTGTGGCCCCTGAGTTTTCAGAAATTCTGGAGCAAGCAAAAGAAATATACCAAAAATTTGATGTGATTAGCAAGGAACCTAAGATATGAATCTTCTTAGCCTAATAGGTATGATTGAGGCCGACAACTTGGGCGGCATGTTAAACATTGAGGCCATTTCGGTTGTGAATCTTTGACTTATGCAACCACTGCAAAATATAAAAAAGTCCCTTAAGTTTTACTTCATTTCAAAGATATGATGAAATCAGCTAACTCGATTTTTTCGAGCGGCCAAAAGCTTTAATCGCAGAGCGTTGAGCTGGATAAAACCGGCCGCATCTTTTTGATCATAAGCGCCCGCATCATCTTCGAAGGTCACATGTGCCTCGGAGTATAGGCTATAGTCTGACCAACGGCCAACAGTGCTTGCCAACCCTTTGTATAGCTTCAAACGCACTGTGCCGGTCACATGCTCTTGTGATTTATCTATCATTGCTTGCAACATTTCGCGCTCAGGGCTGAACCAAAAGCCATTATAAATCAACTCGGCATATTTTGGCATTAGCTCGTCCTTAAGATGTGCTGCGCCACGATCAAGAGTTATAGATTCAATGGCGCGGTGGGCTTCAAGGAGTAGAGTGCCGCCTGGAGTTTCATATATGCCGCGAGACTTCATACCAACAAAACGGCCCTCAACCAGGTCAAGCCGTCCAATACCATGCTTGCCTCCCAGGGCGTTTAGCTCTGTTAGAATAGTGGCAGGCGACATTTCAATGCCGTTGATAGACGCAGCATCGCCAGCTTTAAAACCAAGCTCAACATATTCTGGGGTATTTGGGGCATCTTCAGGGTTTACTGTGCGCTGATACACGTATTCTGGAGCTTCTAATGCTGGATTTTCTAGAACTTTACCCTCTGAAGAAGTGTGCAGTAGGTTTGCATCTACACTAAAAGGCGCTTCGCCACGCTTGTCTTTAGCGATTGGTATTTGGTTTTTTTCTGCAAAGTCGATTAGCCTGGTGCGGCTGGACAAATCCCATTCCCGCCAGGGAGCAATCACTTTTATATCTGGGTTCAGTGCATAGGCCGCTAGCTCAAACCTCACTTGGTCATTGCCTTTTCCAGTGGCGCCATGTGCTACAGCGTCCGCACCCTCAATTGCTGCAATTTCAACCAAGCGCTTTGAGATTAAGGGCCGTGCGATTGATGTTCCAAGAAGATAAAGGCCCTCATAAAGAGCATTGGCGCGAAACATTGGAAACACAAAATCACGAACAAATTCTTCACGTACATCTTCAATATAGATTGAAGCGGCCCCCATTAGTTTAGCTTTAGCTCGTGCTGGCTCAAGCTCTTCACCCTGGCCCAGATCTGCTGTAAACGTTACAACTTCACAACCATATTCGATTTGCAACCATTTGAGAATGATTGAAGTGTCTAATCCGCCTGAATAGGCCAGAACAACTTTCTTAGGGACTGACATGTGTTTTCCAATTCAAATATGCTGAAGTATGATCCGCGCGGAGGTATATGGTTTTTGGTTGCACGGCAAGTTGATGGACTTAATTTTTGAGGACCCCTACCAGCTCTAATGGTTTGCCGCCTGAAAAAGCGTTTCTGACCTAGAACTTGCGCATTTCGGTAGTTTGGGTCACTAGTCACGGTTATGACAAACTTTAGTACCCAAGCCGCTGAGGCCACTCTTCGTATGCGGAAATTGTTTCCCGCAACACCACTACAACGCAACGATTATTTGTCGATTGCGTATGGCGCTGATATTTGGCTCAAGCGTGAAGACCTTTCCCCGGTGCGCTCGTATAAGCTACGCGGTGCCTATAACGCGATGAGCAAGCAGGCGGATAAGCAAGTATTTGTTTGTGCGAGTGCTGGAAACCATGCACAAGGCGTAGCTTTTGTTTGTAAGCACGTGCGCAAAAGTGGTGTGATATTCATGCCTGTGACCACTCCACAGCAAAAGATAAGCAAAACAAAGTTGTTTGGTGGGGGGTGGGTCGAGGTGCGCTTAGTAGGCGACTATTTTGATGATACCTTACGCGCCAGCCAAACCTATTGCGCTGAAGTGGGGGGGCATTTTTTATCGCCCTTTGATGATCTGGATGTGATCGAGGGCCAGGCTACGGTGACCCATGAGCTGCTCGAGCAGCTTGAAGGTGCGCCGGATATTTTGGTTGTACCTGTGGGTGGGGGCGGTCTTTCGTCCTCTGCACGCCGTCTTTTGATGGAGCGGGCCCCTGACACAGAAATATTCTATGTTGAGCCTACGGGAGGAAAAAGTCTTGCGGCAGCTGTACTAGCTGGCGAGCCTACAACGATTAAAAATGTTGACACATTTGTAGATGGTGCCGCGGTAGCGTGTATTGGCAAGCATACCTTTGCAGCCCTTAAAGGCATTGACGCTGACCACGTCCTAGCGATTCCTGAGGACCGTATTTGTACGACGATATTGGAAATGCTGAACATTGAAGGCGTGGTACTAGAACCTGCCGGAGCTCTGGCCCTGGATGCCCTAAAAGATTTGAAAGAAAAGATAAAAGGCAAAACGGTTGTTTGTGTGTCATCTGGTGGGAACTTCGACTTTGAGCGTTTGCCAGAAGTTAAAGAACGCGCCCAGCGCTTCGCAGGTGTTAAGAAGTACTTTATTCTTCGGATGCCGCAAAGACCTGGTGCGTTGAAAGATTTTTTGGGTCTTTTGGGACCAGATGACGACATCTCACGATTCGAGTATCTTAAAAAGTCAGCACGAAATTTTGGGACCGTCCTGCTGGGGGTAGAAACCTCATCACCTGAAAACTTTGTCAGCCTTTTGGAGCGTTTGGAAAATGCTGGAATGTCGATCCGTGATATCACTGGGGATGAAGCTATGGTGGACCTGATTATTTAGTCTGTCCACGAGCAGTTTTGGGCCCAGGCTTAAGCTTAAAAAATTGTGATACTGCATGGCGATCACCGGAAACAGCGAGGCAGTTTATTGCCTCAGAGGCTTGCAAAATAACAGGGCGATGTTCCGGCTCAGGCGCTGTTAAATATCGCCCAACCGGCTTTGCGCTGTAGATTGTACATATTTTTTCAGCCCAAAGATCATAATCAGGCATGAACACAAAACGCTTGAAGCGAAAAAACATGCGTGGTTGTGTGATATGCCAGCCAGTTTCCTCAAAAACCTCACGGTAAAGGGCCTGTAGTGGCTGTTCACCAGGATCTACGCCACCCCCAGGCAATTGATATTCATTATGTACCCCAGCTTGGAACGTTGTTAGGATGCCGTTTGAATAGGGCAAAATTGCATAGACACCAGGGCGGGTTGTATAGTCGCGTGCGGGGTCTGGTGTGGTGCCAAAACGTTTCAATCTGATCTCCAAGGGTTGGCGTCTATCTGGACCTGCTTATATTTACAAGTTATGGCAAGGCCAATCTATGGAAAGCAATTATGACACGTTCTGCAAAAATTAGTTGGGATGATACGGTTTTGCCGTTTCAATTGGATGCATCAAATATCCGTGGCCGCGTAGCGCGCCTGGATGGGGTTTTAGATCAAGTGCTTGCACAGCATGAGTACCCGCCTGTCGTAGAAGCACTCGTGTCGGAGATGGCTTTATTGACGGCATTGATCGGTCAAACCATGAAGCTACGATGGAAGCTGTCGCTACAGGTGCGTGGTAGTGGGCCGGTTCGCTTGATCGCAACAGATTACTATGGACCAACGGATGATGGCGAACCCGCCCGGATCCGTGCGTATGCAAGCTATGATGCAGATTCAATCGATCACAATGCTGGTGGGTTTTCACAGGTAGGCACTGGCTATTTCGCAATTTTGATTGACCAGGGTCAAGATACGGCACCATATCAAGGTATTACACCAATTGCCGGCGCCTCGCTTTCGTCCTGTGCTGAGGCATATTTTGCGCAATCGGAACAGATTCCCACCCGGTTTTCATTAGCCTTTGGACACTCTCAGGAAGCAGACGGCAGCAATGGTTGGCGTGCGGGCGGTATTATACTGCAACATTTGCCATCAGGTGGTGCAAATGTAACGTCTGAAGAAGGCACGGGAGAAGGTGGTTTGTTGAGTGCAGCTGACTTGTTGGATGGTGATGCAAACGAAAACTGGAACCGAGTTAATATCTTGCTTGATACGGTAGATCAGCTTGAGCTTGTAGGCCCATCGATTGAGCCGGCACAATTATTGTTACGCCTATTTCATGAAGAACAGCCACGGATTTATGACATTCAACCTGTCACCTTTGGGTGCACTTGTTCTGACGATCGTGTGCGACAAAGCTTATCGATTTATTCAGCTAAAGATATTGGTCATATGACCACTGATGATAATCAGGTTACCGCTGATTGTCAGTTTTGTGGCGCGCATTACATCCTTGATCCTGAGACATTGGGGTTTGAAGCCAAACTTTCTGAAAAAAATGATCCAGCAAAAAGCTAATATCCTGTGTGCGCTGGACCGTCCTGCGGCGGCATCCTCAGATTTTGATCTGAACCCAGAGCTAGTAGGTCGTGTTGTCCCAATGCGGGAAGCTGGAGTTTTGGTTCCATTAATTGAGCGGCCATGTGGAATGCATCTTATCCTGACCAAACGCGCCGCCCATCTTGCCGTTCATCCAGGCCAAATTGCTTTTCCAGGCGGTAAAAGAGATGTAGAAGATGTGGATATTTCAGCTACAGCACTGCGTGAGGCGCATGAGGAAATTAGTTTGAATCCGGAGCTTGTTCATGTTTTGGGGCATTTGCCTGTGCATTACACTGTCACTGGCTTTAAAGTGACCCCAACGATTGGCTGGATTTCGCAACCTTGGCAGATAGTGGCAGCTCCGGGCGAGGTCTCTGAGGTTTTTGAAGTTCCCCTTTGCCATGTCTTACAATTGCGGAACTTTCAGGTTCAAACGCGAATATGGAATGGGCAAAACCGTGCATATTACAGCGTGCCATACGGCCCCTATTATATTTGGGGGGCGACGGCCCGCATTCTTCGTGGCTTTGCAGAACAGATGAGTGCATCATGAGAATCAATACAGCTACGTTGGATCAAACCGTTTTAGCACCGATATTTATGGGTTTTGCCAATGCTGGTTTTAAGCTGCTCTACGTTGGCGGTTGTGTTCGAAACGCTGTGATGGTGGCAGATGCCACAGATATTGATCTGGCCACGGATGCCACGCCACTTCAGATGCGTAAAATTGCAGAGGCGCTGGGCGTCCGTGTGGTTCCAACGGGAGAGGAGCACGGCACCTTGACCTTCCAGCTGGGCAAAACGGGGTACGAAATCACTACCTTTCGTCAGGATGTTGGTACTGATGGCAGACACGCAACAGTGTCATTCGGGACATCGGTTGAGGTGGATGCGGCTCGCCGTGATTTCACGATGAATGCGCTCTACGCAGATGCTATGGGCAATCTGATAGATCCTCTTGGTGGATTGGAAGATGCCAAAAGCCAAAGGCTTAAGTTTATAGGTATTGCTAGTGGCCGCATTGAGGAAGATTATTTGCGCATTTTGCGGTTTTTTAGGTTTTGGGCTTGGTACGGGGATCCTAACCTGGGCATAGACCCTGATGGCCTTGCGGCCTGTGCAGGGTTGCAGCCTGGACTTGATGGCGTCTCGAAAGAACGTATTGGCGCCGAGCTCTTAAAGCTTTTGGCAGCTCCACACCCAGCGCCAGCTTTGGCAGCGATGGAGGCGACAGGTATTCTTATGCGGATTATTCCTGGGGCTACGGCTAGGGGAGTGGCGCTTTTAGTAGAGCTGGAAAATGATGCGAAACCGGATGCTCTGCGGCGGTTAGCCCTTTTGGGTGGCGAAAACTTACAACCACAATTGCGGCTCAGTAACGCTGTGGCAAAACATGTACAACAGTTGCGTTATCATGGGCAGAATACTGACTTGGCCTTGGGGCATGGGTTTGCACTGGGTGTTGATCGTGGCTGGTCGTCTTGGTTGCTGCGCTGTGTTTGGTTAGAGAAAACCCCAACGCCAGAGGATTGGCATGCAGTTACAGCAGGGGCCCAGGCCAAATTTCCAGTGAGTGCTGAAGACCTCAAGGACCTATTTGAGGGCCCGGCGCTTGGGGGGGCATTGAAGCAGGCGCAAGCAGCTTGGATTAATTCACATATGCAGCTTGAAAGGGCTGAATTGATCGCACAGATGCGTCTGGAGCAGGAATAGGATGGGCCTTGTCTTTTTTCAAAACCTGTCTGTATGCATTGAAAGCGGCCATGTTTAGATTTTTTGAAAAATTAGTTGATCCCTATCAAGCCTATCCTATTAGCAACACGCCGCCAAAACAGCTTGGGCCATTTTTGCGTGATTACCTTTTACCCTTCAAAAAAATATTTTGGTTTTTGGGGTGTTTTTCAACTGTCGTGGCCGCCATTGAGATTGGGTTGATTTGGTATCTAGGTCGGCTCGTTACCCTATTGTCCGATACAACGCCCACTGTGTTTTGGGCGGCACATAAAGTGGAGCTTATTTTAGTAGCCGTATCCATTTTGACACTTCGGCCACTTATTCAAGCTATTGATACATTGCTACAAAATAATGCGATGTTGCCCAATGTTGGTACTTTGGTGCGCTATCGGGCGCATAAGCACGTTTTATCACAATCGGTCAGCTGGTTTGAGAATGACTTTGCGGGTCGTATTGCCAACAGGATTATGCAAACTCCACCCGCGACTGGTGAGGTTGTATTTCAAGCTTTTGATGCGGTCACATTTTCGATTGCCTACCTAATCGGTGCAATTTTTCTGTTGGCGGAGGCTGATCCACGGCTGGCCATCCCCATGCTTATTTGGGCGGGGCTTTATGGGGCGCTAGTTTTTTGGACTGTGCGACGGGTTGGACCAGCATCGACAGCCTCTTCTGATGCACGCAGTGCCGTTACTGGGCGGGTGGTAGATAGTTATACAAACATCCATTCGGTGAAGATGTTTTCGCAAAATAATCAGGAGTTGAATTACGGGGTTGAGGCTATTGAAAGGGCTCGCAGCACATTCCAGTATGAAATGCGACTTTATACACTTATGGATATTGGGCTTGTGATGCTTAACGGATTATTAGTTGTCAGTGTGGTGGGCTGGGGAATTTATCTCTGGACTGTTGGCAGCGCCAGTGTTGGAGTAATTGTGGCAGGCGCTGCTCTTACCACCCGTATGAATGGCATGTCTGGCTGGATTATGTGGGCGTTAACAACAGTTTTTCGTCAATTGGGTGTAATCCGTGAGGGGATGGAAACAATTTCATCCCCTATTGAGCTTGTGGATGTATTTGATGCGCAGCCCTTACAGATGGGGGCGGGAAAAATTGTGGTTTCAAACCTGACCCATCGTTATGGACGAGACTTTGGTGGGCTCGAAGGAGTTTCGCTTGAGATCAAGCCTGGGCAAAGTGTTGGGCTGGTTGGGGCCAGTGGTGCGGGCAAGTCAACACTTATAAAGCTGTTGTTGCGATTTTATGATATTGAATCGGGCCAAATTCAATTTGATGGTCAAGATATTTCGCAAGTTACCCAAGACAGCCTACGTGCGCAGATTGGTGTGGTCCAGCAAGACAGCTCGCTTTTGCATCGCTCGGTGCGGGATAATATTTTATATGGTAGGCTTAATGCCTCTGAAGCTGAAATGATTGAAGCGGCAAAGAAGGCTGAAGCACATGATTTCATCCTGACCTTGCAAGATCCAGAAGGACGCATTGGATATGATGCACAAGTTGGTGAGCGTGGGGTGAAGCTTTCCGGTGGCCAACGCCAACGGGTGTCTTTAGCGCGCGTGATTTTGAAGGATGCGCCAATTTTGGTATTGGATGAGGCAACATCAGCACTCGACAGTGCTGTGGAGGCTGAAATTCTAGAAACACTTTATAAAGTGATGGCTGGTAAGACAGTAATAGCTATCGCACACCGACTTTCCACGATTGCACGCATGGATCGTATTATTGTTCTTGATAAAGGGCATATTGTGGAAGAGGGAACGCATGCCAGCTTATTGGCGGCGGAAGGGGCCTATGCTGAATTTTGGAAGCATCAGTCTGGTGGCTTTTTGGCAATGGAAAAAAACTAATGGAAATCACTATTGGGCGCTTGGGACATCTGGGTGATGGTTTGGCTGCAGGGCCAATCTTCGTGGACCGTGCGCTACCCGGAGAGGTAGTTTCTGGAGAGCTGGTTGGAGACCGATTAGAAAACGTTCGTATCACTCAGCCCTCTGAGCACCGTATTGTGGCAAGCTGTGCCGCTTTCAAGCGCTGTGGTGGCTGCTCGCTACATCACGCCCACCCTGATTTTGTAGCAGATTGGAAGCAAGCTGTGGTAGCCCGCGCATTGGTGGCTCAGGGCGTAACGGTTGAAATTCAAGCCATCCACACCTCACCAGAAAATAGCCGTAGGCGTGCAAAACTTAGTGGTAGGCGCACCAAAAAGGGTGCAACGGTTGGATTTTTTGGTAAGGCTAGCAACATCATTCAAGCCATTGAGCCCTGCAAGGTTTTGGCACCAGAAATTTTGGCGATTATTCCAGCCCTTCAGACATTCTCTGTGCAGTTTGGTTCCCGTAAGGGGCAGCTTGGTTTTTGGGTGTTGTCGACGGATACTGGAATTGACCTCTCGGTTGAGGGCATGGAGCATCAATTAGAAAAGGATCTTGGGTTATTCGCGCTATGGGCTGGATCAAATGGAATAGCGCGTCTTTCGATTGGTAATGAAATAATTTGTCAACATCAAGCACCACAGTTGACCTTTGGCAAGGTTACTGTTTCCACCCCGCCGCGGGCATTTACGCAGGCTACTCCACAGGGTGAAAAAACATTGCAAGACGCTGTCGGCCTGGCTTTGGCTGGGGCAGATAAGGTGATTGATTTGTTCTCGGGAGTGGGTACACTTAGCCTGCCTTTGGCGGGGGTTGCGACGTTGCATTGTGTGGAAAATGACAAAGGCCTATTGGATGCGCTTGCCCATGGTGTGCGCCATACCCAGGGAATTAAAAGCGTAACCACCTCTGCCCGTGACTTATATCGCAACCCGGTTGATCATACCGATTTGATAAAATTTAATGCCGCAATTGTTGACCCTCCGCGAGCTGGGGCCGAAAAACAGGTTCAGCAATTGGCTCAAAGTAGTGTGCCTGATATCGCAATGGTGTCGTGCAACCCAGTCAGCTTTGCTCGTGACGCTAATATTTTATGCGCCGGTGGATATATGTTAAAATGGGTGGAGGTGGTTGACCAATTCCGTTGGTCGCCTCATATTGAGATTGTTGCCCACTTCCACAAGGCCTAAAGCGTTATGACTTTTATACACAAAGCCCTTGAATTTCAGCACGTTCTAAATTTTATTACAGCCGTTAAGGCTGGCCAAAAATAGACAGCTGCCGCAGCACAATTGAGGCGCGGATGGACGCTGTGGGCTGAGTTGCTTTTTGGCCAAGTTAAGATAGAGGTGCCTTTGGATGATTTGGGGTAAGCACGATGCGGCTAATTAAATATATTATGATGATTTGTTTAGCTATGACGCTTGGGTCCTGTTCATCTCTTGACCGGCAAGCGCTGCCAAAGGTGACGCAGATTCAGGTGTTTAAAGCAGAACATCGGATGGTGTTGCTTAATGGAAATACGGTTGTCAAAGAGTATAAGTTTAAGCTTGGTTTTGCGCCTATTGGCCACAAGCAGTTTCAGGGTGATGGGAAAACCCCAGAGGGAAAGTACTATATTGACCGCAAAAACCCAAACAGCCGCTATTACCTTTCAGTAGGAATTTCTTATCCAAATGCCGCTGACCGTGCGGCAGCAAATGGCAAAGACCCTGGCGGTGACATTTTCATCCATGGAACCCCTCGGCTATTTCGATTTATGTTTAAGGACTGGACTTGGGGCTGTATCGCAGTAAGCAATCGAGATATTGAGGAAATCTATGCGATGGTTGACATTGGAACGACTATTTGGATATTTCCCTAATCTGATTTTGTAGAGCCTATGACCAGGGTCCACCAAATTTTGCCACCATCTTCCTGAAACCAGCTAAACCCTATTTCTTCAGCAGAACCGGTAAGGACAACCTCTCGGGTCGCAGGGTTTTCCATCCATGCAGCTAAAGTTTCCAGCTCAGATTCAAAGGTTTCCGAAATATTTTCACCTAACAGATTACCCTCATAGCCAACTCGTAGAAGGCGCTCCGGGGGCGAGGATCCGTCTGATCCAAAATGCCAAGCCCTGTTTTGTATTGACATATCGCGTGAGTGTGTAGCCGCTGCGGCGTTGAGTTGTGGGTTGAGTACCAGGGCTTTAAGGCTGCGCGCGGTGCGGATACTATTTATGCCGTCCAACATATTAAACTGGATTCGGCTGATATCTGACTCTGTAATAAGATACGTACGCTGATATGGAAGGCCGTTTGGACCCAAATTAGCTTCAGTATTTTGAGTACATCCTACTAGAATTAGTAAAGTAACTGCCACTAGTATGCGAAAACCCATGCTAAACTCCTGTTTTTCAAAGTGCTATAGACCGAATGTGTCTCCAATCAAACCCAATACTAGGAAAAAGTGGTTAAGGAACACTTCTTTGATTTGTGCAAGGCACATTTTTTGCGTAACAAGGCGTTACCATATGTGGAGTGAAGTAATGAGTAAATCTAGCCGACTGATCCCGAGGCGCGTATTTTTGGCTGGTGTGACATCACTGACTGGTACTGTTGCCATTGCACAAAACGTGGGGTCCTCAAGTAATCTTGAGCAAGAGAAAGTAGTTTCTGGTGTGTCTCGGCGTAATATTAGCAGTTTTCGAATGTTAGACTGGCGCCCTTATTTTAAGAGCTTAAGAAATGGGGCAATTCTGTCTGATATTAGTTCTCGAACAATACATTTCTGGTCAGAAGATGAATCGATCTACAAATTATATCCAACGTCTGTTCCTATTACAGATGATTTGACACGAAAAGGTCGGACCGAGGTGGTGCAAAAGGTGGTAGGCCCATCATGGAGACCAACTCCCGAGATGCTCATACGTAATCCAGAATGGCCTGAATTCATTGGGCCTGGTCCCGAAAATCCGCTGGGATCGCATGCGCTATATCTGTCTTGGACATATTACCGTATCCATGGAACACATGATACTCGCAAAATCGGGCGAAAATCTTCTAACGGATGCATCGGGCTTTATAATGAGCAAATTGCAGAATTATTTAATTTGACGAAACTTGGTACCCAAGTTTTAATAATTTGAAGAGCGGTATTTTTTAGTTTAATAATTTGTTTATTAAATAAAAAAGGAAATCGATGCTCTGGAGGGCAATATGAAAAATTTAGTTCTGGCGACAGTATTCACATTATCTGCAACAACAGTACTTGCTGGAAATGTTAGTAAGCCCGCAATGGACGTACAGGTTGTGGCAGCTACAATGGACCGAGTACCGTCCACTTCATCTGCAGCTACGTATATTATAATGGCATTGCTCGCCATTGCCGCAATGAATACGGTTAAGTAATTGCTTAATAGAGATCAAAATACCTGCAGTTTGTGTGGGTGTTATTATGGTAAATGCGGGGTTAACCCTTCGGTTGCTCCCAACCCTGTAGGTTTTCTGAAATTATATTAGTTAAAACTGAGATATGATTTTCATTGTCATTAAGGCATGGAATATAGTTGAAGTGCTCCCCTCCTGCATGCTCAAAGCTTTCCTTGATCTCTTCGTTAATCTCTTCCAACGTTTCAATGCAATCTGCAGAGAATGCAGGGGCGCAGACTGCAATATTCTTTTGTCCTTTTTCCGCCATACGAGCCACTTCCTCAACAGTATAAGGCTGCAACCATTGTTCTGGTCCGAATTTAGATTGAAAGGTGGTGACGATTTGTGTGTCGTCCCAACCCAACCGCTCTTTGAGCAGGCGCGTGGTTTTCTGGCATTGGCAATGATAAGGATCGCCCTGCATTAGGTAGCGTTTTGGCACCCCATGATATGAACACACCAAGACACCTGGGCGAATTTTTGCTTTAGCATAGGCCTGCTCGATTGAGGTCGCCAAAGCGTCAATATAATCGGGGCGATCAAAGTAGGGGCTGACGGTTCGAGCTGTTGGCTGCCAAGTTTGCTTCATCAAGCTGCGGAAAAATTCATCATTAGCGGTGGCAGAGGTGGCACCTGCATATTGTGGGTAGAGTGGAAAAAACAAGATTTTTTGACACCCAGCATCAACCATTTTTTGCACAATTGATTGAATGGATGGCTTACCGTAGCGCATGCAATATTCAACAATCACCTCGTCGCCATGACGTTTGATAACTTCGGCCCGCACGGCGTCGGTTTGCGCCTTAGTGATTGTAGCCAAGGGGCTTTCATTGGCCTCATTGTTCCAGATCGATTTATAGGCTGCGCCAGATGAAAATGGGCGTTTGGTCAAAATAACTAGCTGCAACAATGGCTGCCAAAGCCATGGGCTGTAATCTATGACCCGGCGATCTGATAAAAATTCTCCCAAATAGCGCCGCATGGACCAATAATCATAATTGTCTGGCGTGCCTAGGTTCGATAGCAAAACTCCAATCTTAGGAGACTTAACCTTTGGGTGTTCAGCTGGAGCTGTAGTAAGAGGCAAATAAGTTGGTTGATGATCTGTCACTGCTAATTCCTTGATGTTTTCCTTATCCAAGTAACTGGATAGGCTGTCCCGTCAATTGTTGGATGAATTTTTTACCTCATTTAGGGCTTGTTGCAGTGTTTTACTCACTGATCCGGGCTTTAGAGGTTTTGGCTGACTGGCATCAGGCGCCCATCCAGATAAGAACACCAATTCAAAAGTGCAGGTCAACCGGCCGTCAGAGTTGGAGTATTCTACGGCATAGATTTTTTGTGCGCGCTCAAAAAGTGCCCTGGGGGTAAGGCCCATGGCGCGGGCATTCATGATATTGGTCTCCCCCATGGCCCGGAGATCTCGCATCAGGTGGAATATATCACGGTAAGAGGTCGGAATTTTTAGGGAATCGGCAACAGGCAATGCCAGGCCAGCGCGCTGTAAAATTGTTCCAAGCTCACGAATCTCAGCCATCGGTGATACTCTTGGAGATAATCCTCCACGAAGATCAGTTTCTGCCACAGACAAGGCTGCGCGTAACTCGGTCAAAGTTTGCCCGCCAAAGCAGCCGGCCAAGAAAAGCCCGTCTGGTCGTAAGCCACGGCTGCATTGTACGACTTGGCCAACGGGATCATTGCAATGGTGCAGTGTTATGGCATGGATTACCAGATCATAGGACGCTGTCTCCAAATCTAGCACATCGTCATCAGGTATAATGGTTGCATTTGGCAAGGCTGAAGCCCAAATCTTTGGATGGCCAGTCACAATCGCGATCGCACTAAAAGATCTGTTAACAGCGTCCAGCCTTTCTAAGATTTCATCACGAGCCAATTCCTGCAAAAACATACCCTCCAGAGTCGTGCGGGCGCGCTTAGCAGATTGGACTTTGATGTTGAAAAGCTTGGGCGGTGTCATTGGGCTTGGGTAAAAGGGGGCCACCTATATTGCAAGTGCTGTTGAGACTGATTTATCTACGTCAATGCTATGGATACCGAGTGCTAATGAAATTGGCCCCAAGCTTTTGACCAGATTTTTGGTGGACAGCTCACCGTATTCAAAGTGGTAATCCAAATATGCCGTAGATAAATATATGTCACAGACAAAAGCTGGGTGATGGCAGTGATAGCGATGCTTTCACCCCTGCCGCGACATTTCTGAAGCTACCCGTGTTTGGTGGCTGGCTGGGCTAAAACTTTGCTCATCTTAACACTGGCCTGTG
Source organism: Alphaproteobacteria bacterium UBA4588 (assembly GCA_905182195.1). Lineage (GTDB taxonomy): Bacteria > Pseudomonadota > Alphaproteobacteria > Rhodobacterales > Rhodobacteraceae > Planktomarina. The sequence goes on along the minus strand of CAJJAW010000002.1, from coordinate 271,478 downwards.
CGGTAAAATAGGCATAAACTAGCAATAGATTTAAGGAGACTAAGCGCATGTCAATTGTTGAATTATATACTTCCCCCTATTGTGGGTATTGTCATGCGGCGAAACGGCTACTCACTAGCAAAAGCGCTACTTTTCAAGAGGTTGATATTTCACGGGATCCGGGACGGCGTTCAGAAATGTTGGCGCGGTCCAATGGTAAGCATATGGTACCACAGATTTTTATCAACGATAAGCATATTGGGGGCTGTGATGAGCTGCACGCGTTGGAGCGTTCTGGCAAGTTAGGGGCTATGTTGGCGGATTGAGGGTAGCGGTTGGACAGATAACGTCGAGCGACCAACCGGCGGAAAACCTAGCGTTAGTTCTGGAGTTAATTGATCAATCTGCCGATCAAGATATTCTGTTTTTGCCAGAAGTTACTAACTGTGTGTCGCTGGATTGGGCACATCAGGCCCAAGTTTTGGATTATTTTGACAATAACTGGTTTGTTGAAGCTGTTTGTAAAAAGGCTCGTGAGATGGGCCTTTGGGTGGCGCTGGGCTCGATTACACTGAAAACGCATGATCTAGATGGCCGCTATGCGAATAGATCTATTCTGATTGATTCATCTGGGGTGGTGGTTGCGCAATATGATAAAATTCACATGTTTGATATCAATCTTTCTGCCACAGAGCGGTATCACGAGTCGAGGAGCTATAGGCCAGGAAATTCTGCTGTATTGGCGCAAACGACTTGGGGGTGGATGGGGTTGAGTATTTGCTATGATCTACGTTTTCCAACGCTTTACCGTACTTTGGCGCAGGCCGGGGCTGGAGTTTTGGTTGTTCCATCTGCCTTTGCGCAAACTACGGGAGAGGCTCATTGGCATGTTTTATTGCGGGCCCGGGCTATTGAAACGGGGTGCTTTGTGATTGCCGCGGCACAAACCGGCGAGCACTCAGGTTCTGGACGTAAAACCTATGGCCACAGCTTAATTGTGGATCCATGGGGCCAGGTAATTTTGGACGCCGGGCAAGTACCGGGTTTGTATTTTGCTAAACTTGATCTAAGTAGCGTGGACAAAGCAAGGGCACGCATGGCATCCTTGCAACACGACCGGCCCTTTGAGGTGAGATATTATCCCAGTCATGACAAATCCGATTGAAACTCTTTCTATAAGCCTGTTCTCTGAAATACTGGCGCTTGATCAATTGCTCCGCAGTCGGATTTCTAAGGGGTTACCAAGGGGTATGGAGCTGTCGCACTTTTCTGTACTTAATCACCTGGCCCATGTTGGTGGGGAGCGAACACCAGCTGATTTGGCAAAATCATTTAATTTAACCCGCGGCGCCATTACTAATACGCTGACTAAACTTGAGTGGTCTGGCTATGTACACATCCGGCCAGATTGGGATGATGCGCGGCGCAAGCAAGTTGTGATTAGTCCAGCGGGTAGATCTGCCCGCGACCATGCCTTCGCGCAAATTGGCCCAATTTTGGCAAAAGCAACTGGCGCTGCAGGCTCAGAAAACCTTAAAAGTATTTTACCTATATTACGAGAGCTGCGTACAAATTTGGCCAAAGCTCCTTAAGTGGGTTTTATGCTTGCGGTTACGTAATTTACGCTGAGGTCGTGCGTTGAGAGCGACCAGCTCCATCTTAGTTTGTCGAATACAAAGCCCTTGCGATCAACCGGGTTCAGGCCTGCCGCAGACATCAGGGCAAATAATTCATCTGGCGTTATGAATTTATTCCAATCATGAGTGCCCTTTGGCAACCAACGCATCACCCATTCAGCACCAATAATAGCAAATAGAAAGCTCTTTGGGTTGCGATTCAGGGTTGAGCAAATGTGTAGTCCGCCTGGGCGCAGTAATTTCTGGCAAGCCAAAAGGTATGCCTCGGGGCTTGCTACATGCTCAATAACTTCCATATTCAAAACTATATCAAATTTTTCGTCAGCCTCTGCCAGGGCTTCGGCGGTGATGTGGCGATAATCAATTTCAAGACCAGACGTTTGAGCATGTAATTGTGCCACTGGAATATTTCTAGCTGCAGCATCGGCGCCCACAACTGTTGCACCAAGTCGTGCCATGGGTTCGCACAAAAGACCACCGCCACAGCCAATGTCCAAGATACGCAGTTTTTTGAACGGTAAGTCACCCTTAAGGTCGCAACCAAATTCGGTAGCAATCTGCTGGGTTATATAATCCAAGCGACAGGGGTTGAGCATATGTAAGGGTTTAAACTTACCTTCAAGATCCCACCATTCCATGGCCATCGCTTCAAACTTTGCGACTTCTGCTGGGTCGACTGTTGATTGGTTACCTTGCATTCCGATCTCCATATGGATTTAACTTAAACCGCAGAGTGGTACTCTACCTCTGACATATATAGGGCAGCTATGGACAAAGTCGTAGATCAAAAACGCACAGTGCAATTTCTCTATCCACCGATTGAGCCTTTTGATCAGCAAACATTAGATGTTGGTGATGGGCATTACGTTTATGTTGAGCAATGTGGCAAGCCTGATGGGGTGCCAGTCGTAGTTTTGCATGGTGGCCCTGGGGGCGGCTGTAGCCCAGCAATGCGTCGATATTTCGATCCAAGCCATTATCGAATTATTTTGTTTGATCAGCGTGGTTGTGGTCGTTCGAGCCCTCATGCGGAGGTGATGCACAACTCCACCTGGCATTTAGTGGCGGATATAGAACAAATTCGGTCGGCACTTGATATTGATCGTTGGATGGTTTTTGGCGGCAGTTGGGGCGCAACCCTGGCGTTGATTTATGCACAGTCACATGCCCATGCCGTATGCCATCTGATCTTGCGTGGGGTCTTTTTGGGAACACAGGCTGAGCTGGATTGGTTTTATGGTGGTGGCGCGGGGCAGTTTTGGCCAGAGGCTTGGCAGCGATTCTCGAATTTAATCCCTACTGACGAACACGGTGATTTGATTGCGGCCTATTCCAAGAGGCTGTTCAGCGGGGATGTAATGCTTGAAGCTTGCTACGCCCGTGCCTGGGCGGGCTGGGAAAATGCTTTGGCTTCAATTGAGTCAAACGGTATGTCGGGAGATGCTCCGCCTCAATATGCCCGCGCTTTTGCCAGGCTGGAGAACCATTACTTTTCTAACAAGTTATTTTTGGGACCTGGTCAGGCCATTTTAGATAATATCTCTAAGATTTCTGATATTTCAGGCCACATTGTGCAGGGTCGCTATGATATGATTTGCCCACCGCAAACGGCTTGGCGTGTGGCGCAGGCTTGGCCAAAATCCCAGCTGAAAATGGTCGCAAAGGCTGGCCACGCACTTTCAGATACTCCTATTAGCGCGGAATTGGTAAAAATCATGGATGCTTTGCGCGTATAGCTCAAAAGTTGGACTAAGGGCTTTACATAAGTCTCGCAGAGGTTAACCTCTTTTAAACACTAATTTAAAACAAGAGGATGTCTGGTGGGGTCTATCTTTCAGATTATTCTTCATCGGCTAGCACTGGGATTAGTGACACTTCTGATAGTTTCGATGGTTATTTTTGTAGCAGTGAACGCTTTGCCTGGAGACTTTGCTCAGGCGATTTTGGGCCAAGGTGCGACCGATGAGGCTGTGACGCAGATTCGGGCTGACCTAGGCCTGGATCAGAATTATTTCTTGCGTTATTTTGGGTGGCTTGGGAACGTTTTGACTGGCAACCTTGGTATCAGCTTTGCGCAAATGAATTTCGCTTCTGGCATGGGTGGCGACCAAGTTTCACTGGTAGGCGTGGCTGAGCAAATAGCCCCGCGATTTCGTGCCACGATGTTTTTGGCTGGTGTGACAGCTATGATTGCGGTGCCAATTTCTATCACTTTAGGTATTTTGGCAGCTTTGTATCGTAATTCTCTGTTTGACCGAACTGTCAACATTGCCACGTTGTCGTCAATTTCCAGCCCTGAATTTTTCCTCGCCTATATCCTGATTCTCCTGCTTGCTGTGTTAAACCCGGTGTTTCCATCTCTGTCGAATGTTTATGAGGGTATGGCTTTGGGCGAAAAGTTAAACCGGACCATGTTGCCAGCGTTGACGCTTACGCTGGTGGTGACCGCGCATATGATGCGGATGACCCGGGCAGCGATTATCAACCTTTTGGCCAGCCCCTACATTGAAATGGCGCGACTTAAAGGCATTAGCCCGATGCGGGTGATTGTGCGCCATGCGCTTCCCAATGCTCTAGCGCCGATCATCAATGTGATCGCACTTAATCTGGCCTACCTAATCACTGGGGTGGTCGTGGTTGAGGTGGTGTTTGTATATCCTGGCATTGGTCAGTTATTTGTCGATAGCGTAAAAATCCGAGACATTCCTGTGGTACAAGCCTGTTGTTTGATTTTTGCCGCAGCTTATATTTTGCTGAATCTGATTGCAGACATTCTCTCTATTCTCTCCAACCCAAGACTGAGGCACCCAAAATGAGCTGGTGGATTTACCTGATATTGATCCTAACCACGACGGGTGCTGTCGCTTGGGTGTTTCGGTTCGCCGGTCAACAGCTTACTGAAAATAGGCCGTTTTACCGTGATATGCCATTTGTAATTGCCTTTGGCTATGTCTTTGGTGGCGTGGTTTTGGTGGGTGCGATGATCTATTATTTGCAGTCCACCGACAAAAATGGTGTGCCTGCAGCTGGGGTGATCTTTTTCCGCTGGGCCGTGCAAGGGTTTGTTGGCTTTGCGATTGCGGCCTACCTGTTTCGCCTTTTTGGACGCTATGTGGGTACAGCGGGCACACGCAAGCTGTTTGGCTCCATGCCGCTGACTGCAGCTTTTGGTGTGTTGGTCATTATTATTTATGCGGCTGTTTCAATTTTTGCTGGGGCGATTGCGCCCCACGGCCAGGAGGAGATTTTGGCCGGTTCTAATATAGTTCCGGGCGGCAACCCACTTTTGGGCGGCAATCCTGAGTTTCCTTTGGGTACTGATCAAATTGGCCGTGATATTTATAGCCGCCTGATTTATGGTGCCCAGAATACCGTGGGCATTGCCTTTGCGACCACATGCCTAGCTTTTTTTGTGGGTGGGTCTTTGGGTTTTTTAGCTTCAATTTTGGGTGGATGGATAGATCAGCTGCTGTCGCGCGCTGTGGATGTTTTAATGGCAATTCCTGCTTTGATCTTTGCGTTATTGTTGATGACCATCGCCAGCGTTTGGTCCAATCAGCTTGGTATTGACCGCACCATATTTATGATTTTGATTATAGCGATGATTGACAGTACTAGGGTGTATCGCCTGTCGCGGGCTGTGGGTCAAAATATTGTGGTGATGGATTACATTGAGGCTGCAAAATTACGCGGTGAGGGCATGGGATATCTGATCTTCAAAGAGATCCTACCTAATGCTCTGGCACCGCTTTTAGCTGAATTTGGTCTGCGCTTTTGCTTTGTGTTCCTAACAATTGCGTCATTGTCCTTTCTTGGTGTGGGCATCCAGCCACCGCTGGCTGATTGGGGCACCATGGTCAAAGATTTATCACAATTCATCAATTTTGCTGCCTTTGCTCCCAATGTGGCCACAGCACCTTTACTGGCGGCGGGGGCGATTGCCCTGCTGACTGTGGCGGTGAATTTCGTGGTGGACTGGATGCTGCACAAATCTTCGGGGTTGAAGGACTAAGGGCATGACACAACAGCTTCTTAAAATACGTGGTCTGAAGATTGAAGGTAAATCAGATGAAATCTGGAACCCGATTGTAAACGGGATAGATCTTGATCTGAAAAAAGGTGAAGTGCTTGGGTTGATTGGCGAATCTGGGGCTGGTAAATCTACAGTTGGGTTGGCCGCTATGGGGTTTACCCGAGATGGCTGTCGGATCTCTGGCGGATTGGTTGAGTTTGCTGGGATTGATCTGGTTACAGCTTCGGCTGCAGTAAAGCGCGGCATGCTTGGAAAAAGAATCGCATATGTGGCGCAATCTGCTGCTGCTAGCTTTAATCCAGCTCACCGATTGATGGACCAACACACCGAAGCGCCCACCCAACATGGGTTGCAGTTGAAGGCCGATAGCGAATTGGATGGAATTGAGCTGTACCGTCGCCTGCGTTTGCCAGACCCAGACAACATTGGGTTTCGCTATCCGCACCAAGTGTCTGGTGGGCAATTGCAGCGTGCGATGACCGCTATGGCGATGTCGTGCCGGCCAGATTTGATCATATTTGATGAACCAACAACCGCGCTGGACGTGACAACTCAAATTGAAGTTCTGGCAGCTATCCGTGATATTGTTGAACAATTTGACACCGCTGCAATTTATATCACCCATGATCTTGCAGTTGTTGCGCAGATGGCGGATAGAATTAAAGTGCTCCTGCGCGGTGATGAGGTAGAAGAGGCCGACACCAGGAATATGTTAACAGACCCTAAGGAAGATTACACCAAATCACTTTGGGCCGTGCGGTCATTCCAAAGACCCTCAAAACCTGCAGTTCTTAAAGGCGCCACGCCAATTGTGTCACTAAAAAACGTATCTGCGGCTTATGGGAAATCCCCCGTTTTGTTTGATGTGGATTTTGAGATTCATGCTGGGCGTACGGTTGCTGTGGTGGGCGAGTCTGGCTCTGGAAAATCGACGGCGGCCCGCTGCATCACTGGACTTTTGCCGCCAAAGCAGGGCCATATCGAGTTCAATGGCGAAGCATTGCCGTTAGATTACCGCAAGCGCAGCAAGGAGCAATTGCGCCAGGCGCAGATGATTTATCAAATGGCGGATACGGCGTTAAACCCGCGCAGCCGTATTGGAGACATTATTGGCAGGCCGGTTCAATTTTATTCTGGGCTTACAGGACCAGCAAAGCGGAAGCGGGTTGAGGAGCTCTTAGTTCAAATTGAAATGGAGCCGAGCCAATATATCGACCGTTTGCCGGGGGAACTTTCAGGTGGCCAAAAGCAACGCATTGGTATTGCGCGCGCTTTGGCCGCTGAACCGCAATTTATCATTTGTGATGAGGTTACGTCCGCGTTGGATCAGCTTGTGGCTGAGGGCATTTTGAAGCTTTTGGCGCAGCTGCAGGATGACCTAGGCCTGTCTTACATGTTTATCACCCATGACTTGGCGACTGTACGCGCTATCAGTGATGAAGTTGTGGTTATGAAAGACGGCCGTGTGGTGGAGCAGGGGCCAAAAGCTGAAATGTTCCGGCCACCTCATCATCCATATACTGATCTTTTACTGTCATCTGTGCCCGAAATGGACCCAGATTGGCTCACAAACCTGCTTAAAATACGCGGAGTTGATAACATCGGTGACGCGGCTGTCCAGAAGATGTAGTATCGAATCACCCCCCCTGTGTATCAGGGGGTGCAGGGAAACCTGCCAATAATGACGTTTAACAAGGGAGAAAAAAATGTCGCAACTAAGTAGACGTGGTCTTTTAAAGAGTGGCGCTGCTGCGGGTATCATTGCAGCAACTGGCCTTCCAGCCAAAGCCGCTGCAAAACCTGGTGGCACACTGCGTCTCGGCCTATCTGGAGCTAATACATCTGATAGCTGGGATGGCCGAACACATTCTGACCATTTCATGATCCACATGGGTCATGGCACAGTATTCGATTGCCTGACCGAAATTTCAGCTTCAGGTGAATTAATTGGCGAATTGGCGGAAAGCTGGGAAGCCTCTGCCGATGCGAAAACCTGGACGTTCAACCTACGCAAAGGCGTTAAATTTCACAACGGAAAATCTTTTGGCGCAGATGATGTCATTGAGTCTTTGAATATGCACACAGCGGAAGGAGCAAAATCTGCTGCCAAGCCTATTGTTGCCGCAATTTCTGAAATGAAAAAGTTAGGTGAGCACCAGGTCCAGTTTGTTTTGGAGGCTGGAAATGCTGACTTCCCATTCTTGATGTCAGATTATCACATCCTGATGTTCCCGGCGGGCATGGTGGAACAAGCAATTGCAAAAGGTATTGGCACGGGCCTTTATCGAGTGGTCAGCTTTGATCCTGGTGTACGCTGCGTTTTGACCCGCGTGGATAGCCACTATAAAGATGGGCGGGCCGGCTGGTTTAACGATATCGAAGCTATTGCCATCAATGACTCATCTGCACGAATGAATGCTTTGATGACTGGACAGGTCGATGCGGTGTCCAAAGTGGATTATAAAACAGAGCCTTTGATGCGCGCCAATCCAAATGTGAACATTTTTGAGATGACGGGTAATATGCAATACACCTTCCCAATGTTGACAAATCAAGCGCCATTTGATGACATCAATGTTCGTAAGGCGCTGAAGTACGGCCTTAACCGCCAAGAGATGGTAGATAAAATTCTACAAGGCCATGGTGCGATTGGTAACGATCATCCTATTGGCCCAGCGAACCAATATCTTGCTAAAGATATTCCACAGCTCGAAATGGATATCGATAAAGCTAAATTCCACCTGAAAGCGGCGGGTTTAACGGAACTGAATTTGGACATGTCGGTATCTGATGCAGCCTTCAATGGGGCGGTTGATGCGGGACAACTCTATCAAGCCTCTGCAAAAGAAGCTGGAATTAATATCAATGTGGTACAGGAACCTTCTGATGGTTATTGGTCAAATGTCTGGCTGAAAAAAGGTTGGTGTGCATGCTATTGGTCTGGCCGTGTAACAGAAGATTGGATGTTCTCGACCAGCTGGGCAACTGGTGTTCCGTGGAATGATTCTCATTGGGAAAATGCTCGATTCCAGGAGCTTCTGCTCAGTGCGCGTGGCGAGCTTGATAGCGACAAACGCCGTGAGCAATATGGAGAAATGCAGATGTTAGCTTCCGCTGAAGGCGGAGTAATCATTCCGATGTTTGCTAATTTTGTTGATGCAGCCTCATCGAAGCTAGCCCACGGTCCGGACATTGGGAATGTTTGGATGATGGATTCTAGCCGCCTTACAGAGCGCTGGTGGTTTGCATAGTCCTATTGGGCTTCTTAAGTTTAAGGCTCCGGTTTTCCGGGGCCTTTTCCAGTTGGGTCAAAGTTTAGGTTAAAGAAACATTTTTTTATCTGGGATTGAAACTTCCCAGCAAACTCTGTAACTGGATCTGAATAGCGGCGCATTGGCTTCCACCCCCAAGGCTCCACCGGAAAATACCACGGGCCGCGCGCCCGTTTTTTTGTGCCTGAAAGGTGCCTATGACAGATCTGATTGCAAAAGCAGCGATGGACCAGCGCCTGTTCACAATCCTGAACCCAATGATTGAGGGTTTGGGGTATGAGATTGTGCGGTTACGTCTGATGACAGGCAATACGCCTATCCTGCAAATCATGGCACAAAAGCCTGATGGCACTATGGAAGTGGATGGCTGTGCTGAGATCAGTACAGCAGTTTCTGCTTTGATGGATGTCGAAGATCCTATTATTGAAGCATATACTCTGGAGGTGTCGAGCCCTGGAATTGACCGCCCACTTACGCGACTCAAAGATTTTGACCAATGGATTGGCTATGCCGCCAAGGTTGAAACTGAACAGCTGGTTGATGGCCGCCGCCGTTTTAAGGGTGAAGTTGCAGGCACAGAAGGTGACGAAATACTGATCACCATCGACGAAGGCACGATAGGACTGAAATTTGACTGGCTTGCAGAAGCGAAGCTGATCTTAACAGATGATTTGATTCGCTCGGTCCTAAAGGGCCGGAAAGATGCGGGTCAGATTGATGAAACCCAATATGATGAAGTGCAAACCATCGTTGATGGAGAGGAAGACTAATGGCTATTACATCTGCTAACCAGCTTGAGCTGTTACAAACCGCTGAAGCTGTTGCTCGTGAAAAAATGATCGACCCAGGATTGGTGATTGAAGCAATGGAAGAATCCTTGGCACGCGCAGCCAAGTCTCGCTACGGCGCTGAGATGGATATTCGTGTTTCCATTGACCGTAAAACTGGTCGCGCAACCTTCACTCGTGTTCGGACAGTTGTCACAGAAGAACTTCTAGAAAATTACCAAGCAGAATTTACTGTTGAGCAAGCAAAGCAGTATATGGAAAACCCTGAAGTTGGTCAGCAATTGGTGGAAGAAGTTCCCCCAGTCGAGATGGGTCGCATTGCAGCACAAGCAGCAAAGCAGGTGATCTTGCAGAAAGTCCGCGAAGCTGAGCGGGACCGTCAATACGAAGAATTCAAAGACCGGGCCGGCACCATTATCAATGGTCTGGTTAAGCGTGAAGAATATGGCAATGTGATTGTTGATATCGGCCGCGGTGAAGCCGTGTTGCGCCGCAATGAGAAAATTGGTCGTGAAGGTTACCGCCCCAATGATCGTATTCGGGTTTTCATCAAGGAGGTGCGCCGCGAACAGCGTGGTCCGCAGATTTTTCTTTCACGGACAGCCCCAGAATTTATGGCCGAGCTATTTAAAATGGAAGTTCCAGAGATCTATGATGGCATCATCGAGATAAAAGCGGTGGCTAGGGATCCTGGTTCACGGGCCAAAATCGCAGTAATTTCCTATGACAGCTCAATCGATCCCGTTGGTGCCTGCGTTGGTATGCGCGGTAGCCGGGTTCAGGCTGTGGTTAATGAGCTGCAGGGCGAAAAAATTGATATCATCCCTTGGAACGAAGACCAGCCAACATTTTTGGTGAATGCGCTGCAACCAGCGGAAGTCACCAAAGTTGTTTTGGATGAGGAAGCTGGTAAAATTGTCGTTGTGGTGCCGGATGAGCAGCTGAGCCTAGCTATTGGCCGTCGTGGTCAAAACGTTCGCTTGGCCAGCCAACTAACTAACCTTGATATTGATATTATGACTGAAGAGGAAGAATCAAAACGGCGCCAGGCTGAATTTGAGGTGCGTACCAAGCTGTTTGTCGATAATCTAGATCTTGATGAATTCTTTGCCCAGCTCTTGGTATCTGAAGGGTTCACTAGCCTCGAAGAGGTTGCCTACGTTGAAGTTGATGAGTTGCTGGTGATTGATGGTGTTGACGAGGCCACGGCGGGAGAGCTGCAAGCTCGTGCCCGTGATGTGCTTGAAGCTGAAAATACTCGTGCAATGACACGTGCACGTGAAATGGGTGTGGAAGATAGTTTGGTCAACTTTGAAGGCTTAACTCCGCAGATGATTGAAGCTTTGGCTGACGATGGCGTAAAAAACCTTGAGGATTTTGCTACTTGTGCTGACTGGGAGCTGGCTGGTGGTTGGACCACAGTCGATGGTGAGCGTGTCAAAGACGAAGGTGTACTTGAGAAGTTTGAGGTAGATTTGGCTGAAGCGCAAAATATGGTGATGACGGCCCGAATTATGCTGGGTTGGGTTGATCCTGCAGAGTTGGCTGAAAAGGTGGTTGAAGCTTCTGATGACGACACGGTTCAGGAGAACTAAATGAGTCGTGGTGGTGCGCATAATTCTGAAGATCTAGCTGAGCGTAAGTGTCTGGTCAGCCGGGAATCTGGTCCTAAAGCGGGTCTAATTCGTTTTGTGACCAGCCCTGATGGGGTGGTTGTACCTGATGTTATGGAAAAGCTGCCAGGTCGAGGCTATTATGTGACCTCTGATTTCAACGTTTTGGAAGAGGCCGTAAAGCAAAAAGTTTTTTCTCGTGGAGCGAAGGCCCAAGTTACTATTCCTGAAAATCTAATTATAGAGATTGACCGGCAGCTGGCACGTCGTGTTGTGGATTTGGTATCTATTGCGCGCAAGGCTGGGCGAGCAGTAACGGGCTTTGAAAAGGTAAAGGGTTGGTTGGCCGAAGGCCGTGCCAAAATTTTACTTCAAGCCAGTGATGGATCTGAACGTGGAAAAGGTAAATTATGGACGCCGGAGGGTGGTAGGTTTTTCGGTTGTTTGACTGCACAGGAATTGGGTTTGGCATTTGGGCGCGGGCATGCGATACACTGCGCACTCTCGGGTGGCAAACTCAGCGAACGTGTAGTACATGAGGCCGCAAGATTGCGCGGATTACGAGAAGCCACTACAGTGGCATAGGGCATTTGCCCTCTGAAAAGGACGATAGAGCTTTATGAGCGACGACGGTAAAAAGACATTGGGTTTGCTGGGCGGACCACGTTCGGGAAATGTGAAACAAAGTTTCAGCCATGGCCGAACTAAGAATGTTGTAGTGGAAACTAAACGTAAACGCGTCGTTGTGCCAAAACCAGGTGCAGCTAAACCCGCAGCACCTGGTGCTGTGCGTGGCAGTGACCCTGCGCGTCGCCCTGCTGGGATTTCAGATGTAGAAATGGACCGCCGTCTGAAGGCGGTTCAAGCTGCAAAAGCGCGGGAAACAGAAGATACAGAACGCCGCGCTCAAGAAGACCTCAGCCGTGAGGTTGAGCGCAAGCAGCGTCGTGAAGAAAGTGAAGCCAAAGAGCTTGAGCTGCGTGAGCGTGAAGTACGCGCCAAAGCTAAAGTAGAAGCTGAAGCAACCAAAGCCCGTGAAGCTGAGGCTGCCGCAATCGTTGCGGCTGCTCCTCCGCCAACACCTGAAGAGCGTGCTGCAAAGTCTGGTGTTCTGCGCAACAAGGTTGCGGAGCCACCACGCCGTGAAGAACCCGCACGTCCAAATCGCAATAAAGGCCGTGAGGACAATCGGCGCTCTGGTAAGCTTACTGTAAATCAAGCGAGCACAGGTGGTGACGGTCGGCATCGCTCAATGGCTTCGATGAAGCGAAAGCAGGAGCGGGCACGTCAAAAAGCGATGGGCGGCACAGTTGAACGTGAAAAAATTGTACGAGATGTACAGGTGCCTGATGGTATTATGGTACAAGAACTGGCTAACCGGATGGCAGAACGAGTAGCTGATGTTGTAAAATCATTAATGCAAATGGGCATGATGGTGACACAAAACCAGACAATAGATCAAGATACTGCCGAATTGATTGTCGAAGAATTTGGCCATAAAATGGTCCGTGTTTCAGATGCTGATGTTGAAGATGTTATAGACCAAGTTATTGATAACCCTGAAGACTTGATGACGCGAGCGCCAATTATTACAGTGATGGGCCACGTTGATCACGGTAAAACATCGATTTTGGATGCGATCCGAAATGCGCGAGTCGTTTCTGGTGAAGCAGGTGGAATTACGCAACACATTGGTGCGTATCAAGTTGAACAAAATGGTGGGTTACTTACCTTCTTGGACACTCCAGGCCACGCAGCCTTTACCTCCATGAGGTCTCGCGGTGCACAGGTTACGGATATAGTGATCTTAGTTGTGGCGGCAGATGATGCTGTTATGCCACAAACTATTGAGGCAATTGCCCACGCCAAAGCGGCTAAGGTGCCAATGATTGTGGCGATTAACAAAATGGATCGTCCCGCGGCTGATGCCCAAAAGGTGCGTACTGATTTGCTGCAACATGAAGTTATTGTTGAGCAAATGTCGGGTGAAGTTCAGGACGTTGAAGTATCGGCTACCACAGGTCAAGGACTGGATCTTTTGCTAGAATCGATTGCTCTGCAATCTGAAATTTTGGAACTTAAAGCTAACCCTAATCGTGCTGCATCTGGTGCTGTGATTGAGGCGCAACTTGATATTGGCCGCGGTCCAGTTGCAACTGTTTTGGTTCAAAACGGCACTCTAAAACTTGGTGATATCTTTGTTGTGGGTGAGCAGTGGGGTAAGGTTCGTGCATTGATCAATGATGCTGGTGCTCGAATCCAAACTGCCGGTCCTTCGACACCCGTTGAAGTGTTGGGCTTAAATGGTACGCCGGAAGCTGGTGACGTTATCAACGTGGTTGATACTGAGGCACAAGCGAGAGAGATTGCAGAATATCGCGCACAAGCTGCTAAAGATAAACGTGCAGCTGCTGGTGCTGCGACAACGCTGGAACAATTAATGGCCAACGCAAAGGCTAACGAAGACGTAAGTGAGTTACCAATTATATTGAAAGCTGACGTCCAAGGTTCGGCTGAGGCGATTGTCCAAGCCATGGCTAAGATTGGTAATGACGAAGTGCGAGTGCGTGTTCTGCATTCTGGTGTTGGTGCGATTACAGAAACAGACATTGGTTTAGCCGAGGCATCTGGAGCCCCTGTTTTTGGCTTTAATGTCCGTGCCAACACATCGGCGCGCAATACCGCTAACCAAAAAGGTGTTGAGATTCGCTATTATTCTGTGATTTATGATTTAGTAGATGATGTAAAGGCTGCAGCGTCTGGTTTACTGAGTGCGGAAATTCGTGAAACATTCATTGGATATGCGAATATTAAAGAGGTTTTCAAAGTAACTGGTGTTGGTAAGGTTGCGGGTTGTCTTGTAACGGAAGGCGTGGCGCGCCGGTCTGCAGGGGTGCGTTTGCTCCGCGATAATGTTGTGGTCCATGAGGGTACCTTAAAAACACTAAAACGTTTCAAAGATGAAGTTTCTGATGTGCAATCAGGTCAAGAGTGTGGAATGGCGTTTGAAAATTATGATGATATTCGTCCAAATGATGTGATCGAAATCTTTGAGCGTGAAGAGGTTGAGCGCAATCTGGCCTAAGCCTGTTATTTATAATAAAAATGACGTCATAATTAGGCGCCATTTTTACCCTCTTTATTACAGTGACACTTGTTTACCGCTTATAGCCAATCATATAATATTGGGATGAGTGGGACATCTGCAGCAGGCATTTCATATGCTCGCAGGTCCTGCTTTCTGACCCATTTAAGGGTTTGGTTCTCGCGTGGAAGTGGGACACCCTCCCATTTTCGGCATGCAAATAGTGGCATCAACAAGTGAAAGCCATCATAGGCGTGGCTTGCGAAGGTCAGCGGCGCAAGGCAACTTTTCCAAGTATTAATTCCCAACTCTTCTTGAAGTTCCCGGATTAGAGCTGCTTCTGGAGTTTCATCTGTTTCAACCTTGCCGCCGGGAAATTCCCAGAGGCCGGCCATTGATTTGCCTTTAGGCCGTTGTGCCAATAGCACGCGACCATCTTGGTCAATTAGGGCAACAGCTGAGACCAGTATAGTTTTCATGAGCGGTAATCCGCGTTTATTTCAATATACTGATGGGTCAAGTCGCAGGTCCAAACTGTGGTGGTGGCATTACCTAACCCTAGGTCCACGCGAATAATTAAGTTGTTTTGTTTCATATAAGTGGCGCCGGTTTTTTCGTTATAGCTTTTAGAAACCCAACCCTTTTCAGCCACCAAATGTGGCCCAAACCAGATTGAAAGGCGATCACGATTCGCTGTCGCTCCAGACTTTCCAACGGCCATTACGATCCGACCCCAATTTGGATCTTCACCAGCGACTGCTGTTTTTACTAAGGGTGAGTTGGCAATCGACATTGCAATTTTGCGCGCGTCACCGTCTGAGGCTGCACCTGTGACCTC
Organism: Alphaproteobacteria bacterium UBA4588; assembly: GCA_905182195.1. Taxonomy (GTDB): domain Bacteria; phylum Pseudomonadota; class Alphaproteobacteria; order Rhodobacterales; family Rhodobacteraceae; genus Planktomarina. The sequence continues at coordinate 256,233 of CAJJAW010000002.1, read as the reverse complement.
CACTGCAACAAATTTTGTTGCGCCTTCTCCATCTTTGACTACTTGATGGGCTAAATCCAGCATCACATGCCCCAGCGCCTTTTTAAAACTTTCATTTCTAGTAACGTCCACACCAGAAGTACCTGTTGCGGCACAGATCACGGCGTCAGAAGTTGAGGTGTCGCTATCAACTGTGATGCAGTTGAAGCTGCTATCGGTTAAATCTGTGAGTAGGGTCTGCAGTTCTGATTGTATAATTTTGGCATCTGTAAAAATATAAACCAACATTGTTGCCATATCTGGAGCAATCATTCCAGAACCTTTGGCGATCCCACTAATCTTCACGGTTTTACCAGAGACCTCCACTGACGCGGTAGATCCTTTTGTGAAAGTGTCAGTAGTCATAATGGCATTTGCCGCATCCTCAATTGCGTTGCTATGCATAGACCTGGTCAAACTACCGATACATTTTGTGATTTTATGGTCGGGTAGAACCTCGCCAATGACGCCAGTTGAAGATGTGAAGACAGCACTGACTGGTAAGCCAAGACCTTCTGCAACAGCGGCACAGATTCGACTAACCGATTCTTGACCCGCTACGCCGGTAAAAGCATTAGCATTGCCTGAGTTGACTAAGATCGCAGCGCCGCGTGACGTATCTCCTCCAATCTTGGATTGGCAGTCCAGCACACAGGCAGCGCGAGTGGCGGACCGAGTGAACACCCCCGCAACGGTTGAGCCTGCGGCAATCGACGCAAGCATAACATCTGTGCGGTCACGATATTTTACACCTGTTGCGGCCGTTGCAAATCGCACTCCGTCAATGATTGGAAGTTTAGGAAAGGAATTAGGGGCTAGAGGCGACTTTTTTATCATTCGGAAGTAAAATCTAATATTGACAGGATAGACGGATCAATTTCCTCAGTGGGCATCAAAACATCAGCATTTGCCATTAACCCACGTAGATGTGCTTCAACAGCTGCATTTTGAATTTCAACTTCAATTTCTCCACGTACATCTTCAAAGGATGGCGGAGATGTTTCGCGACGGTCGTTTAAAAAAATTAAATGATAGCCAAACTGCGTTTTCACAGGGCCAGTGTATGTGCCCGCTTCCATACCCGTAACAGCGGATTCAAAAGGTGCAACCATTTGGCCCTTACCAAACCAGCCTAGATCCCCGCCGCTTGGAGCTGAGGGACCAGTGGAATGTTCAATCGCTAAGCCGCCAAAATCGGTGCCGCCATCTAGCAACGCCAGGAGATCTTTTGCTCTTTGTTCTGTTTCAACTAAAATATGAGAAGCTTTATATTCCTGTTCGCCTGCGCCAGCTGGATATTTAGCGGCATATGTGTTTTTTAAGATATCTTCTGTAACGGAATTGGCGCGAAGATCGTTGATTACAACGGAGGACAGAAGGTTGCGGCGCTGGTTCTGCATGGCAATGGCCAACCAGCTAGGATCTTCAGTTATTGAACTGGCCAACAGCTCTTGTTGCAGTAATTGATCTATAATGCCGTTGAACAATACACTGTCCTCAAGAGACTCATACTGCTCTGGTAGCTGGCGCTTCACGTCAAGCATGTGCGCTATGGTAATTTCTGTGCCAGCAACCGTGGCAACCACTGTGCTGAGCTTTACCTCCTCGGCGGCTAGCGAAGATGAAAATATTATCGCGAACGCTACCCCATGCAAAATAGAGTGTGATTTTACCATTGTTTCATCCTTTGCTACGCGGGGAATAGCCCGCGCCGTTGACACTGTAATGCAGGGCCCATACATCGATTAGGCGGCCATGAGGGGCCTAGCGAGTTCGGTGTATACGCCTTTCACTTTTAATAAGCTGAGGTGGCGCAGTGGGCAAGCAGATCTCTCATATGATTTGAATAACCATGCGGAGCGAATATGCTGGGTTTAGGAACATTTGCCAAAAAAGTTTTTGGCACACCAAATGATCGTAAGATCAAAGCCACTCGACCTGTTGTCGATCAAATTAATGCGCTTGAGGTAGAATTTGAAACCTTAAGTGATGAAGGGCTGATCATAAAAACTAAGGATCTTGGAGATCGTGCCAAGGCTGGTGAGACCTTAGAAAGCCTGTTGCCTGAAGCCTTCGCCAATTGCCGGGAAGCCGCCAAGCGCGCATTGGGCCTTAGAGCCTTTGATGTGCAGCTCATGGGTGGAATTTTTTTGCATCAGGGCAATATTGCTGAGATGAAAACAGGGGAAGGGAAAACTTTGGTTGCTACCTTCCCAGCCTATTTAAACGCGCTGACTGGCAAAGGTGTCCATATTGTAACGGTTAATGATTATCTCGCGCGCCGTGACGCAGATTGGATGTCAAAAGTGTATGGTGCTCTGGGGCTGACCACTGGCGTCGTGTATCCGCAGCAGCTGGACGAAGAAAAAGCAGCTGCTTATGCCTGTGATGTGACCTATGCCACAAACAACGAGCTTGGTTTTGATTACCTACGGGATAATATGAAATCTGAGTTGAGCCAAATGCATCAAAGGGTTCACAACTTTGCTGTTGTGGATGAGGTAGATTCGATTCTGATCGATGAAGCGCGAACACCGTTGATTATTTCTGGCCCAGCGCAAGACCGCTCTGAGCTTTACCAGACTATTGATTTATTGATACCAGACGTAAAGGGCAGCCATTATACACTCGACGAAAAAACCAAAAATGTGACTTTTTCTGATGAGGGTAATGACTGGCTTGAAGGGATTTTGAGCGAAAAAGGGATTTTACCAGAGGGTCAGTCTCTCTACGACCCTGAAAGCACAACAATCGTGCATCACGTAAACCAAGGCCTTAGGGCTCATAAATTGTTTGCCCGTGATAAGGACTATATCGTGCGTGACAATGAAGTTGTACTGATTGATGAATTTACAGGCCGAATGATGGCAGGTCGCCGCTTGTCAGATGGTTTGCATCAAGCGATTGAGGCCAAAGAAGGGTGCCAAATACAGCCAGAAAACGTGACACTGGCCTCTGTAACATTTCAAAACTATTTCCGCCTTTATGATAAATTAGGCGGCATGACTGGTACTGCTTTGACTGAGGCAGATGAATTTTCTGAAATTTATGGTCTGGGTGTTGTGGAGATTCCAACCAATCAACCGGTATCACGTGTAGATGAAGATGATCAAGTTTACCGCACAGCGGCAGAAAAACACACAGCGGTGGTCGAGGCGATCAAAGTTGCAAACAGTCGAAATCAGCCCGTTTTGGTAGGTACAACCTCGATTGAGAAATCTGAATTTCTTTCTAGTCTGTTGACTGAATCAGGCGTGATCCACAATGTTTTGAACGCACGTCAACATGAGCAAGAAGCACAAATAGTGGCTGATGCGGGCAAACTTGGTGCGGTGACGATAGCAACTAATATGGCGGGTCGTGGGACTGACATAAAGCTGGGTGGCAATGTCGAATTTACAATCATGGAAGCGATTACCGCTGACCCAAGTACCAACCCTGACGAAATTCGCAGGCGAATTGAGATAGAGCATATCAGCAATGAACATGCGGTGATAGCGGCTGGTGGGTTATATGTTTTGGCGACAGAGCGGCACGAGTCGCGGCGTATTGATAATCAGTTACGTGGCCGTTCAGGCCGGCAAGGGGACCCAGGGCGCAGTTCGTTCTTCCTGTCGCTTGACGATGATTTGATGCGGATCTTTGGCTCAGAGCGTTTAGAAAAAGTTCTAAATACTTTGGGCATGAAGGAAGGTGAGGCGATTGTGCACTCTTGGGTCAATAAATCCCTGGAGCGTGCGCAAGCCAAGGTAGAGGGCCGAAATTTTGATATCCGCAAGCAGTTATTAAAGTTTGATGATGTGATGAATGACCAAAGAAAAGTAATTTTTGGTCAGCGCCGTGAAATCATGGAAGCAGAAGATTTGGCTGAAATAACACAGGATATGCGCCATCAGGTTATTTATGATTTGGTGACCCAATTTATGCCACCGAAGTCTTATTCGGATCAGTGGGATACTGAGGGCCTGCAAGCTGCAGTTGTTGAGGATTTGGGGTTTCAAGCTTTAGTGGTTGAATGGGCTGCTGCAGAAGGTGTTGATGATGACGCAATCCGCGAAAAGCTGGAAGATTTCAGTGACGAATTTATGGCGAAGAAAGCTGTTGATTTTGGGCCTGAGACTATGCGGATGATCGAAAAACAAGTTCTGCTTGAAACTATTGATAGAAAATGGCGTGAGCACCTGCTGACCTTGGAGCACTTACGCTCTGTTGTTGGATTTAGAAGCTATGCCCAACGTGATCCGTTGAATGAGTATAAGTCTGAAGCCTTTCAATTGTTCCAAAGTCTATTAGATGGTTTGCGCGAGGGGGTAACCCAGGTGCTTGGGCATGTACGCATGCGATCAGCGGAAGAACAACAAGCATTGATGGAGCAACAATTGCGTTCGCAAGTTGCCCCACAACAGGAAGTAAAGACAGTTGGCGCATCCAGTGTATTTGATGAAAAAGACCGCACCACTTGGGGTAATCCTGGGCGTAACGAAAGCTGCCCTTGTGGATCGGGTAAGAAGTTCAAGCACTGCCATGGGAGGCTTTGAGGCGCTGTCGTCAAAAAATTAAGTCGCTTTGATTAACCTAATTGATAAAGGCGCTCAGGTTATTGAAAATAACCTAAAGAATAAATAACCCGGGCTTTTAGAAAAGCCTAGGTTATTTATTTAAAAATATTGTTTTGAAACAATATTTTATAATATATTAGAGTTTGTTCATTTTAGTCTCTGATGCAACTGCTGGTTCTACCATTGCATTTGGTGAGGCACACGCTGAAATAGCAAGTGTGCTACAGATTAGAAGAAGAGTTCCAAGTTTCCGCATTGTTCGTATCCATTTATTTTTTCTACGTATTATATCAATAGCGGTTATATAAAATCAAAGCAACTCCCCAGCATGTTCTGATAAAATTCAACCCAACTGGATATAACGCCTCAATAAGCGATTGAAATGCTAAGGGGCGCGAAGGCTTAGGACTGCTGGTTGACTTTGTTCGCAAGCCTTTGCAAGATTACATCCCAGATAAGCATAAATCAAACAGTTATCAGAATGATTTTAAACGTGGCTGGGTGGTTTAATGAAGCGTAAATGGTGGTTTTATATCGCGTTACGCACCGCCTGCGATACATCCTCGGCAACTTGCATTAGCAAAACCTCATCTTGGGTTTCAACCATGATACGGATTAGTGGTTCAGTGCCTGATTTGCGAATAAGTAACCGGCCTTTGCCGATCAAAGAGGCTTCAGCGTTTTTGACCACGGCCTGCACTTTGGTTTGTTCAAGTGGTGATTTACCTGGTACAAATCTGATATTCTTTAAAACTTGTGGACAGGGCGTGAAGACCTTGGCCAAATCACTTGCTGTTTTATTAGTTTCAACCATAGCAGCTAAAAACTGAAGTCCTGCGAGCAGGCCATCTCCTGTTGTGGCGTAATCGCTCATGACGATATGGCCAGATTGCTCACCCCCAAGATTAAATCCGCCTTGGCGCATTGCATCTACTACGTAACGATCACCTACGTCTGTACGATGCATGCCAATGCCTTGGCCCTCCAGCCACTGCTCTAAACCAAGATTTGACATGACTGTGGTAACCAAAGCGCCACCACGTAAATTGCCAGACTTTGCCCAACGTCCCGCAATCAGCCCCATAACTTGATCACCATCGGCAATCTGGCCTTTTTCATCAACAATTGCGACGCGATCAGCATCACCGTCTAGGCAAATACCAAGATCTGCACCGTATTTCAAAACTGAGGCTACTGCTGCCTGTGGAGCAGTAGATCCTACAGCCTTGTTGATATTGTAGCCATTAGGTTCCACCCCAATGGGGATAACCTCTGCACCTAATTCCCAAAGCACTTCTGGGGCGGCTCGATAAGCCGCACCGTTGGCGCAGTCAATAACCACTTTCATCCCGTCTAAGCGCCGGCCTATGGGAAAAGTAGTTTTGACCGCTTCAACATAACGCCCTGTTGCGCTTTCAATACGGTTTGCGCGACCAATATTATCAGGCAAGCAAAGATCAACACCGCTGTGAAATAGAGATTCAATTTCTGCTTCTGCCGTGTCTGAAAGCTTATAGCCATCAGGCCCAAAAAACTTAATTCCATTATCATGATGTGGGTTATGGCTGGCTGAAACCATAACGCCAACATCAGCGCGCATTGAGTGTGTAAGCATGCCAACCGCTGGTGTGGGGATTGGGCCCAAAAGCACTACGTCCATTCCAGTAGACAAAAACCCAGCAGTCAATGCACTTTCAATCATATAGCCAGACCGCCGCGTATCCTTCCCGATAACGACCTTATGACCTTGCGTTTTGTCTGTCCTAAAATATCGCCCAGCGGCCGCCGCCAACCGCAACGCAGTCTCTGCTGTCATCGGATAAGTATTCGCGGTTCCGCGCACTCCATCTGTTCCAAACAGGGTACGTTTCATTTTTATTCCTCTCAGGCCTACTAAGTACATTATCCACTTTCAAATTGATACATCCGATGTGGGCAAATTACTATCTATGTTATTGATACAAAATTACTAAAAACTCAAAGTACCTGCGCTGTGATCCAGCCGACAGATAGGCCCAAGGCAAGTGCCATAAAAAACCAACGTTTTGTGTGAGAGGAACGCTTAAGGCCTTTATGAGATGTGTTGTATGTTTTAATTAGTGCTGCCTCTGCCATTTGTGGAAGTTTGGGACCAAAGCGCGACAATATACGTGCAGTTTTTAACAGATCTTTCATCAGGGCCTTGGGCCCAATGCTTTGTTTGATGTAATCTTCCACAATTGGATGGGCCACTTCCCAAATATTGATCTGAGGGTGCAAGCTGCGAGCTACTCCCTCCACTACAACCATGGTGCGCTGTAATAAAATTAGTTCTGTGCGAGTCTCCATACCAAACTGCTCTGTGACGTCAAAAAGATATGTTAAAACTTTGCCCATACTTATTTGGGTGGCGTCCATACCGAAAATTGGCTCACCTACGGCCCGAAGTGCACGGGCAAATTCATCGACATCTTTATCAGCTGGAACATAACCAGCTTCAAAATGCACCTCTGCCACGCGCTTGTAATCACGGCGGATAAAGCCAAAGAGGATTTCGGCATAGACCCGGCGAGTGTATTCATCGATGCGCCCCATGATGCCAAAATCATAAGCAATCACATCTCCATTAGCGGCGACTTTAATATTCCCCTGATGTAAATCAGCGTGGAAAAACCCATCGCGCAGTGCGTGGGATAAAAATAGTTGTAAGATTCGTTCGCCAATTTTTCTCCGGTCATGGCCCGCAGCGTCCAATGCGGCATTATCTCCAGCCGAGATGCCTTCGGCCCAGTCCATTGTCATTACATTCTTGCCAGATAAGTTCCAATTGACCTTTGGCAACTGGAATCCTAAGTCGGCTTCAGTGTTGGCTGCGAATTCACCAGCCGCACTGCTTTCTAGTCTCAAGTCCAGCTCTCCCATTACCACGCCTTCGAAGTGGGCGATCACATCCAGAGGACGCAGACGTCGGGCGCTGGGTGCTAAGGTCTCAATCATTCTGGCTGCAAAGTAAAAAGCATCTATGTCGCGGCGAAAGGCTTTTTCAATTCCGGGGCGAAGTACTTTGACTGCAACATTAGACCCATCAGAGATTAGCTTGCCACGGTGAACTTGTGCGATGGATGCTGCTGCAACAGGTTCACTAAATTCGCTAAAAAGTCCCTCCAAGGGCTGTTCAAGCTCAGCCTCAATCATCTGTTTGGCGTCCGCCATGGGGAAGGGGGGAAGCTTATCTTGTAGCACTCGCATCTGAACGGCCAACTCTTCGCCCACCACATCGGGCCGAGTTGACAAAATTTGCCCAAACTTTATGTAGGCAGGTCCTAAGGCTGTAAGCGCGCGGGTTGCCGGTGGCATGGTGGTATCGCCCTTGTAGCCAAGCCATTGGAATGGCCAGCCTAAAACTTTTGCTCCGAGACGTACACCCCAAGGGGCATTATAGGCATCTAAAATAACATTCATTGCGCCTGTGCGCTCCAGTGTGGCGCCCGTGCGGATCAAACGAAATATATTATGTGGACCGCGCATCTAAACTTTCCAACCTGAATGAAGTGCCGCAATACCAAGTGATAGGTTTCGATAGCTAGTATTTTTGAACCCAGCATGCTGCACCATGCTGAGAAAAGTTTCTTGATCGGGGAATTTACGAATCGATTCGACTAGATATTGGTAGCTACTACGATCATTTGTGATCAGTTTTCCCATAGTTGGAATCACATTGAACGAGTAAAGATCGTAGGCTTTTTGCGCTAAGGGTACTGGAATTTGACTGAATTCCAGTACCATCAAACGCCCGCCGGGCCGCAAAATCCGAAAAGCTTCATTCAGCGCTTCTTGCGGTTGCGTGACGTTGCGGATGCCGAAGCTTATAGTGTAAACATCAAAGCTGTTGTCGGCAAAGGGCAGGGACATTGCGTCACCTACTATCCAATCCAAACTATCTAGAATTTGATCGGTTTCTGCGCGTTTGCGACCTTCAATTAGCATGTTTTCAGTTATATCAAGCACAGTGGCATGCCCAGAACCAGCACGCTTCAGGAATTTGAAGCTAATATCGCCGGTGCCACCTGCAACATCGAGCAGCCTTTGGCCAGGCCTTGGGGCCAACCAATCCATCATAGCTTCTTTCCAAATACGATGAATGCCCACGCTCATGATATCATTCATAATGTCGTATTTACTGGCAACAGAAGTAAAAACGTTCTGCACTTTGCCAGCCTTTTCGGCCTCTGGAACGGTTTCGAAACCAAAGTGTGTTGTTTGCTCAGCAGTGCCTTGCATAGGACAGACCCTTTTGTGTGTATAGCACCCCTTATAATGTGCGGAACGGCTGATACAATGTGAACTACCATAAGGAAGCGTTTAGATGCCCGAATTACCAGAAGTTGAGACAGTCCGCCGCGGACTGGAACCCGCCATGAAAAATCAATTGATTGCTAAGGCTGATGTTAACCGCCCTGATTTGCGCTGGCCCTTCCCACCGAATTTGGCAGACCGCTTAACCGGTGCGCGGGTTCTTGGATTGCGTCGCAGGTCAAAATATATCCTCATTGATCTGGATTCGGATGAAACATTAATTGTGCATCTTGGAATGTCTGGTCGGATGTTGGTGTCTGGTATTCAGCTCGGCCAATTTTTTCTAGACCACCCTGCAGTTGAAAAACATGACCATGTCGTGCTTCATATGGAAAATAATGCGCGGATCACCTTCAACGATGCCCGCCGTTTTGGCATGATGGATTTGGCAGTCACGGCGGCTGTGGAGCAACATAAGCTCTTGGCATCACTTGGGCCGGAGCCTTTAGGCAATTCTTTTGATGAAGCTTACCTCATATCTGCGTTCGCAGGGAAAACCGCTCCAATAAAATCATTGCTTTTGGACCAAAGAATCATTGCAGGACTTGGCAATATATATGTCTGTGAAGTGCTTTACCGCGCCAAGATTTTACCAATGTATAAGGCGGGGGGGCTTTCCAAGTCCCGTATTGGCAAAATTTTACCCATTATTCGAGAGGTCCTTGAAGAGGCCATTTTGGCAGGAGGCTCAAGTCTTAAAGATTATCGTCAAACTGGTGGTGAATTAGGTTACTTCCAACACAATTTCCAAGTTTATGACCGGGAAGGTTTGCCCTGCGCAAGCGATGAGTGCACTGGTGTTATTAAGCGTGTCACTCAAGTGGGGCGATCCAGCTTCTACTGTCCAATCTGTCAAAGATAACTTGCTATCGAATGTGAACCTGATAGGCGTTATTATCTTAAAGAAGCAATTCAGGGGCCAAGCATGGCTTATGAGACAATCATTGTCGAAATAGCAGATCACATCTGTGTAATAAAATTAAACCGCCCAACGGCTCTTAATGCTTTGAATAGTCAACTAGTTGCTGAACTTGGTGATGCTGTAATTCAAGCTGAGGCCAACGATAAAGTGCGCTGCATGGTTATCACTGGATCTGAAAAGGCTTTTGCTGCTGGCGCTGATATAACCGAAATGGCAGAAAAATCTTTTGTTGAAGTTGTTACTGGTGATTTATTTGGTGCGAGCATGATGCCAATTCAGATTGCGAAAAAACCCGTTATAGCAGCCGTTTCTGGCTACGCGCTGGGTGGTGGTTGTGAATTGGCGATGATGTGTGATTTTATCATCTGTGCTGAAAATGCGAAGTTTGGCCAGCCTGAAATTAACCTTGGTGTTATTGCAGGCATTGGCGGCACTCAGCGGCTGACCCGCTTTGTAGGCAAGTCTAAGGCAATGGATATGAATCTGACTGGGCGATTCATGGATGCTGAAGAAGCTGAGAGATCAGGGCTTGTTAGCCGTGTTGTACCGGTTAAGCGCTTAATGGAGGTTGCGCTCGAAGTGGCTGCTAAAATAGCTGAAAAATCTCAACTTTCCACTGTGGCCGCAAAAGACGCTGTGAATAGATCTTATGAGACAACATTATCAGAGGGCCTGTTGTTTGAGCGCCGGGTTTTTCATTCGATGTTTGCAACCGAGGATCAAAAAGAGGGTATGTCAGCCTTTATAGAAAAACGCGAGCCGCATTTTCGGGATAAGTAAGTCTAGAATCACTTTGCAACTTCAGAAAAACTCGCTATACGCGCCTTAATTAAATGCGCGTGTGGCCCGCTTGGCTTTATATGATCCGGTCCAATTCGGTATGGGCCTAGCGGTAGTACGTGTGGCACAAGATCAAAACAGGACCTGATATCATGGCAAATTCACCACAAGCTAAAAAGAGAGCGCGCCAAATAGAGCGCCGGACCGCAGTAAATAAAAATCGCAAATCACGTATTCGGACTTTTCTACGCAAAGTTGAAGAAGCTATTGAATCTGGTGATAAAGATGCAGCAGTTTCTGCTTTTCGTGCCGCTCAGCCAGAGTTAATGCGCGGAGTGACAAAAGGTATATTCCACAAAAATACAGCCTCACGGAAAGTTTCTCGTTTGGCATCCCGGGTCAAAGCTATCTCATAAGGCTTGTTATAAATTTATAAAAAAAGGCGCAGATTTTTTACAGCGCCTTTTTTTATTTAAGTCTCAGAAAACAGTTGAATTATTTTTAAAATCTCCAAAGATTAATATGTGAGCTGGAGATTCTTTTTCTGAAAATACGGAGTCAAGAATTAAGATCTATTGCAGAGCCCGTTGCCTCGAGGATAAAAAGTAGTACGAGTCACATAACGAATCTTGGGGATGATGGATTTTAGCGATTGCCGCTGCTGAACGGCGACAAAACTTTGGTCCAGAAATTTACTTAAATATCCATTTTAGTGGATAATTTAAGTGTATTTACTAGGAAAGAATTCTACTATTTCGGTAGGTGGCTACTTTTTTGTTTGTGATGCAATGTAATTGCAGAGCACTTTTTAGGCTGTAATTTGGCTATAAGCTTTGGGGTTCAGGGGAAACGCATGACACTAGAAATTTGGGGTATCGCTTCTGACCGTCTACGCAAAACTCTTGGTCAAAACAATTTTAAGTCCTGGATTGAGCCATTACAATTTATTAATGAAACTGGTGGAACTGCCGAATTTTCTGTGCCCACAAGCTTTTTTGGAAATTATGTACAGCAGCATTTTGGGGATCAAATATTACTTCAAATATGTGCGTCGGGCTTACAAGCTCAGCGAGTTTCTTTTTCTGTTGGGCGCGCTGATCGTGCCATTCTGGCCGTTAATGCAGCGCAGACCGTGTCTGAGTCCGCTAAACTGCGGGAGATTCAAGGTGCAAAATTGGACTCAAGATTTGTGTTTGACAATTTTGTGGTCGGAAAACCCAACGAACTAGCTCATGCTGCGGCCAAACGGGTTGCAGAAGCCGGCCCTGTTACGTTTAATCCACTTTTTCTTTATGGTGGTGTGGGTCTTGGAAAAACCCACTTGATGCACGCCATCGCTTGGCAGCTGCAGTCAAATCGACCTGATATCAACGTTATGTATTTGTCTGCGGAGCAATTTATGTATCGTTTTGTGCAATCATTGCGCGAACGAAAGATGATGGATTTCAAAGAACTATTCCGATCAGTTGATGTTTTGATGGTTGATGATGTTCAGTTCATTGCGGGTAAAGACAGCACGCAAGAGGAATTCTTTCATACCTTTAATGCGCTGGTCGATCAAAATAAGCAGATCATTATATCTGCAGATCGAGCCCCTGGTGAGATTAAACACCTGGAAGATCGTATTGCTAGTCGTCTGCAATGTGGATTGGTAGTCGATCTTCATCCTACCACATATGAACTCCGCTTGGGCATTCTGCAGTCAAAAATTGGGTTGTATCAGTCAAGCTATCCTGGCATCGAAGTGCGTCAGGACGTAGTTGAATTCCTAGCCCATCGTATTTCTGCAAACGTCCGAGTTCTTGAGGGTGCTTTGACACGCTTATTTGCTTTTGCATCATTGGTTGGTCGCGAAATTACTGTTGAGATGACACAGGACTGTTTGTCAGACATTCTTCGGATCTCTGACCGCAAGGTTACAGTTGAAGAGATTCAACGCAAAGTAAGTGAGCATTATAACATTCGCTTGTCTGATATGTTGGGTCCCAAACGGCTACGCAGCTATGCGCGTCCTCGGCAAATTGCGATGTATCTATGTAAAAAACTTACAAGCAGATCTTTGCCTGAAATTGGCCGCCGGTTTGGAGGGCGAGACCACACAACAGTAATGCATGGCGTGCGTCGAATCGATGATCTTCGTAACCAAGATAGTCAAATGTCAGATGATCTTGATATGCTTCGGCGTTCATTAGAGGGTTAAAACCTTTTCTAGCCCCACAACTCCCAAACGCCGTCGACAAAGCCTTGTGTCCCGTGGAAAACTCTTTACGGTTTAGCTTCAAAATACGTGACGGAGAACGGCAATGAAACTGTCTATTGAACGCTCAACTTTGTTGAAGGCTGTGTCCCAAGCACAGTCCGTTGTGGAGCGCAGAAATACGATTCCAATATTGGCGAATGTCTTGATCGAAGCGGATGGAGACCATGTGTCCTTCCGAGCTACGGATCTTGATATAGAGATTGTTGATCGTGTGACTGCAATGGTAGAGCGTGGGGGGGCCAGCACGGTTTCTGCCGTAATGTTGCATGAAATCGTTCGCAAACTGCCTGATGGTGCGCTTGTAAACCTGGTTGATGATGGTGTAGCGGGTCGCCTCACAGTGGAAGCTGGTAGATCCAATTTCTCGCTGGCGACGCTTCCAAAAGAAGACTTTCCGGTTATGGCCTCTTCAGAATACACTTCTAATTTCACAGCTCCTGCCATGATGCTACGCCGGTTGTTTGATAAATCAAAGTTTGCGATTTCTACAGAAGAGACCCGCTATTACTTGAATGGCGTCTATATGCATATTGCTGAAGGTGATGGAGGCCAAAAACTTCGTTGTGTGGCCACTGACGGTCACCGCTTAGCGCGGATTGATGCTGACCTGCCTACAAATGCCGAAGATATGCCGGGCGTTATTGTGCCGCGTAAAACAGTTGGTGAAATGCGTAAACTTTTAGATGATGATGATGCGCAAATTGCCGTGTCTGTCTCTGAGACTAAAGTACGCTTTGCCACACCGAATGTAACACTGACTTCAAAAGTTATTGATGGCACGTTTCCTGATTATACCCGTGTTATTCCATCCGGTAATACACGCAAGCTTGAGGTCGATGCCTCTGAATTTGCAAAAGCGGTTGATCGTGTGGCCACGGTATCGTCTGAGCGTTCACGTGCTGTGAAATTATCATTGGATGAAGATCGTTTGATTCTATCAGTAAATGCGCCAGACAGTGGCGCTGCTGAAGAAGAACTGGCAGTAGCTTATGGTGATGAGAAATTAGAAATTGGCTTTAATGCGAAGTATCTTCTTGAAATTGCTAGCCAAGTTGATCGGGAAAACGCAGTTTTTCTATTCAATACTGCGGGTGACCCTACTTTGATGCGAGAAGGTAATGATACTTCGGCAATATATGTCGTTATGCCAATGCGAGTTTAAGCTGATAAAATGTGAAGGGCGCAAATGCCCAATCTTTTCCTCGAATCCCTAAGACTATCTCATTTTAGATCACATCACGTGGTTAATATTGCCTGTGATTCGAGGCCTATTGCTATTTATGGTGCTAATGGGGCCGGTAAAACCAATATCTTGGAGGCTGTCTCATTGTTGTCGCCCGGTCGCGGGGTGCGCCGTGCTAGTGCTGAAGACATGACTCGTCGGCCAGAGGCCGTTGGTTGGAAGGTAAAGGCTATTCTCCGGTCTCAAGACCGCATGCATGAAATTGAAACTTGGTCTGAGAATGGTGCTGCTCGTCAGGTCCGCATAGATAGTAAGGCCGCCACACAGGTGACGCTAGGTCGTATTGCGCGGGTGTTATGGTTGATACCAGCCATGGATCGTTTGTGGACCGAAGGCGCTGATGGTCGCCGTAGGTTTTTGGATCGTATGACACTTTCTTTTTACCCGAGCCATGCCGAAAATGTTTTGAATTATGAAAAAAATATGCGGGAACGAAATCGATTATTAAAGGAACAAGTTCAAGACGCACACTGGTATCGGGCCATTGAAGGGCAGATGGCGGTGGCGGGCATAAAAATATGGGCTGCGCGTAAAGAGGCGTTAATGCACATCCATGCTTCTCAGGAGGACGCCGAAACATCCTTTCCCACTGCAAATCTGACGCTTACTAATGCTGAAAGTATTGAAATACCCAAAAATAGTGAAGATTTAGCCGCTATTTTAGCTGAGTACCGAGGGCGTGATATTGTAGCGGGTCGAACCCTTGCTGGGCCACATCGTGATGATATCTATGGCGTTTTTGCAGCAAAAAATGTGCCAGCCAAAGATAGCTCAACTGGAGAGCAAAAAGCGCTGTTGATCTCTTTGATTTTAGCGAATGGGCGTGCGTTGAATGAGCAAACAGGCATCCCACCTGTACTGCTTCTAGATGAGGTCGCTGCCCATTTGGACGCTGGTCGCCGGGCTGCTCTTTATGATGAAATTTGCGCGCTTGGGGCACAGGCTTGGATGACTGGCACGGGGCCAGAGCTTTTTGAGGAGTTGGGTCCCCGCGCGCAACATTTATTGGTGTCTGAAGCGGATGGAAAATCACAGGTAAAATTTCAGTGAGTATGACACTGCAAGCTTCGGATCTAGCACTCTATGCCATAGCCCTTTTAATTTTATTTCTCACGCCTGGACCAGTCTGGGTGGCGCTTTTGGCGCGCGCAATTGCTGGTGGGTTTCAAGCTGCTTGGCCTCTGGCGCTAGGCGGAGCCCTTGGAGATGCGATATGGCCGACCCTCGCTATTTTAGGCGTAAGCTGGGTGGTTAACGAGATCGATGGCATCATAGCTATTCTGCGCTACGTGGCCGCTATGGTATTTTTAGTTATGGGTCTGTTATTAAATCTAAAAGCATAAAACGTTTTGGGCAATGATAGCCGCCTCACCCACCCTGGTATGTGGGCAGGTTTTATTTCTGGGGTTTTGATAATTTTGGGAAACCCTAAGGCTATTTTATTTTATATGGGGGTTTTGCCTGGATTTTTTGATTTAACTAAAGTGGTTCCGATGGACATCATTGCTATTGTTGTGGTTTCCATTTCAATACCACTTTTAGGTAATTTAACTTTAGCTATTTTTGTGAATAAGGCGCGGGCATTTTTGCAGCCACCACGCACTGTGCGGCGCCTCAACACCGTATCTGGTATGCTGCTGATTGCTGTTAGGCTGGTGATCCCATTTGTCTAAAAGATTAACGAATATTGCATTCATTAGTCAATTTTCTGTGGACCAAAAGTAAGGACTGACCACATGCAGCGACTGGTGTGGCCTCTTTGGTGGCTAGTTACGCTTCCACAAGTGATTTTTAGTCTTTTTGTGCTTGAGCGTGAATGAACCCATAAAACGCTCCTTGCATATTACAACTTTAAGGTAAGGACCGTCTAGGCGTGTGGTCTTGTGCTGCTGTTACCGTTCCAGCGGCCCTGGTATTTTCATTTAGAGCATCACACTCTTCCCAAATTCCACACTGATGTTGGGGATCGCCTGCACTACACTTGCTGCAGCGATGCGCAATTCACGCGTATGTATTTGCGCTGTGGTAGCAATGTTCATAGCCAATAGGCCGTTGAAATTTGGCAACGTCATTTTGAAAAAATATATACGCTTAGACCACTATCTGTTGTGTCATTCGCGTGACAACGGCTTCGAAATACGCTATTTGTTGTGTAACATAGAAAAGGTGAGCAGTATGGCCGAACAGACCCAAATTAAAGAAGAGTACGGCGCCGATTCTATTAAAGTTCTCAGAGGTTTAGAGGCTGTTCGGAAACGCCCAGGTATGTATATTGGTGATACTGACGATGGCTCAGGTTTGCACCATATGGTTTATGAATGTGTCGATAACGGCATTGATGAAGCTTTGGCAGGTCACGCGGACCACGTTTTGGTCCGTATCAATGCAGATAGCTCGGTTTCGGTTGCGGATAACGGCCGTGGTATACCGGTTGGTATCCACGAAGAAGAAGGTGTTTCTGCAGCAGAAGTTATTATGACTCAGCTGCACGCGGGTGGTAAGTTTGACAGCAATTCGTATAAAGTGTCAGGCGGCTTACACGGTGTAGGCGTGTCCGTAGTTAATGCGCTTTCTGTTTGGCTGGAACTGCGAATTTGGCGAAATGGCAACGAGCATGTGGTGCGCTTTGAGAATGGGGATACTGCTGAGCACTTGAAGGTGGTTGGTGAGTGTGGAGACCGGACTGGTACCGAGGTGCGTTTTCTTGCTTCTACGGGCACCTTTTCAAATCTTGAGTATAAATTCGAAATCCTTGAAAAACGTTTGCGAGAATTAGCATTTTTGAATTCTGGAGTGCGGATCATTTTGGAAGATTTGCGCCCTGCTGAGCCACTGTGTAGCGAGCTATACTATGACGGTGGTGTGCGTGAATTTGTGAAATACCTTGATCGTTCCAAGTCGTCGATCATGGAAGAGCCAATTTATGTAAACGGTACCCGTGATGATATTGGTGTTGAAGTGGCTATGTGGTGGAACGATACCTATCACGAAAATGTCTTGCCCTTCACCAATAATATTCCACAGCGCGATGGTGGTACCCATATGGCTGGGTTTCGTGGTGCCTTAACACGGACCATAAACAATTATGCCCAGTCTAGTGGCATCGCGAAGAAAGAAAAAATAAGTTTTACTGGAGATGATGCCCGTGAAGGCCTGACCTGTGTTTTGTCGGTAAAAGTGCCGGACCCAAAGTTTTCAAGCCAAACTAAAGACAAATTGGTGAGCTCTGAAGTTCGTCCTGCTGTTGAGGGCTTAGTGGGAGAAAAACTGGCTGAATGGTTTGAAGAAAACCCGGCGCAGGCCAAAATAATTGTTGGTAAAATCGTGGAAGCTGCGATGGCCCGTGAGGCTGCTCGTAAAGCCCGAGATTTGACCCGTCGTAAAACGGCTATGGATGTTAACTTCTTGGCTGGTAAGCTCAAAGACTGCTCTGAAAAAGATCCATCAAAAACAGAAGTTTTTCTGGTGGAAGGGGACAGTGCTGGTGGTTCTGCTCAAACTGGCCGAGACCGTTTGACCCAAGCAGTTTTGCCGCTGCGCGGTAAAATTCTCAACGTAGAGAGAGCTCGGTTTGACCGAATGCTGGGCAGTCAGGAGATTGGTAACCTAGTGATGGCGCTTGGAACAGGTATTGGGCGTGATGAATTCAATATTGAAAAGCTGCGTTATCATAAAATTGTAATTATGACTGATGCGGATGTTGATGGGGCGCATATCAGAACCTTGCTCCTCACCTTCTTCTTTCGGCAAATGCCCGCGCTGATCGAAGGTGGATTTTTATACATTGCACAGCCACCACTGTTTAAGGTGAGCCGTGGGCGGTCTGAGGTCTATCTTAAAGATCAACCTGCGTTAGATGAGTATCTGATTGAGCAAGGCATTGAAGGTGCATTATTGCGTCTCAGCAATGGTGAAGAGATTTTGGGAGCTGACCTGATGCGTGTGGTGGATGAGGCCCGCCAGTTGAAACGCATTGTTGATGCTTTCCCAACCCATTATCCACGGCATATTTTGGAGCAAGCGGCTATTGCTGGGGCTTTTGTTCCGGGTGCTGTCGATCGGGATCTTCAGGGTATGGCTGATGCCGTAGCTCGCCGTTTAGACCTTATTGCCCTTGAATATGAACGTGGCTGGCAGGGCAGGCCAACCCAAGATCGCGGCATGCGATTAGCTCGTATTTTGCGCGGTGTTGAAGAAGTACGCAATCTTGATGGGGCAATGCTACGTTCTGGTGAGGCGCGTCGCACGGGACAGTTGAGTCAAAGTCTACAAGATACCTATGGTGGCCCCTGCACACTGGTCCGTAAAGACCGTGTTCAAGTTGTAAATGGGCCGCTCACCTTGCTGAGTGCAATTTTTGAAGAAGGCGAAAAAGGTTTATCACTTCAGCGCTACAAAGGACTGGGTGAAATGAATCCAGATCAGCTTTGGGAAACCACGCTTGATCCTGATGCGCGAACGTTGCTGCAGGTGAAGGTTGAGGATTTGGCTGAGGCTGATGACCTGTTTACCAAACTAATGGGTGATGTGGTTGAGCCACGTCGTGAGTTTATCCAAACGAACGCACTGAATGTTTCTAATCTAGATTTCTAATCCTACTAAAACTAGGATCTAAGAACGTGGTCAGTTTAATTTTGGTATAAAAAGTTGGGTGGGCTTCTAAAGTCGTGCCTAATTTTGAACAAAACTATACCTACGATGCCCTATTGAGTGGTGTGGACTATACTAGGCTTTGGATGGATTATTATTTGAAGAAAGCAGATCCCTCCCTCAACATTATCATTTTAGAGAAAATTCGCAGGGTTTAGTGTATCTGGCCGTGAGGGCCGTAGTTGTCTATTAATTACAGCATATGATGCTGCAGCGCGAATCTCTAATTCTAAAGCTTGAGGAATGGCTAAAGGGCGCTCTAACTATACTTACTTAGATACTGCATCGATTTGTCTCTGACGTTCGCCAAACCGAGCGCGGTCTTCGTCTGTATACTCGTCTACACATTGATGGCACTGCATACCTTTGATGTAATCTAGGCGCTGTTTATCAGTTGCAGTTATTGGCCGACGGCAAGCATAGCATTGATCATAATTGCCTTCTGCAAGGCCGTGGCCGACGGAAACTCTATTATCAAAAACAAAACACTCTCCAACCCAAGTGCTTTTATCTTGCGGCACTTGTTCAAGATATTTCAAAATTCCACCCTTGAGATGGTAAACGTCCTCAACACCTTCGCTCAACAAAAAGTTGGTAGATTTTTCGCAACGGATACCACCTGTGCAAAACATAGCTATTTTTTTGTTATGAAAGTGATGCTTGTTCTTAGCCCACCATTCGGGAAACTCGCGAAAGGTCTTGGTTTGTGGATTAATCGCACCTTCAAAAGAGCCAATTTCCACCTCATAATCATTGCGAGTATCAATTACTGCTACGTCAGATAAGGTGATTAAGGCGTTCCACTCCGCTGCTTCCACATAATGGCCCGTTGTGGCGTGCGGGTCTACGTCAGGCTGTCCCATTGTGACTATCTCTTTTTTTAGTCGAACCTTCATACGTTTAAAAGGCATGGATTGGGCTATACTTTCTTTATGTTCAAAATCTGAGCAGCCTGGAAGTGCTCCAATATGCTGCCACAGTCGTGAAATCCCTTGTTTTGGACCTGCGACGGTACCGTTGATGCCCTCAGCTGCAATCAAGAGTGTGCCCTTAATGCCTTCATGTTCGCACAATGACAGCATTGGTGGGCAAAGAGCAGCAGGATCATCAAAGCGGGTGAAGTGGTAAAGTGCTGAAACTGTGAACATGCGCAGGGTCATAGTCTGAAGTCTGGCATCCCGCAAGATCTGTTGCAGGTAAGCTACCGCTAACTGCTGTTGCCTAGGTTTTGAAAATGGACTGTTATGTTGTCGCAGGTAATATTGACCTTAGGGACTGTGGTCTTTAACTCTGGGAATAAGCTAAGGTGGGAGACCTTAATGCGCGCCTTGATTGTAGTCGATGTACAAAATGATTTTTGTCCTGGGGGCGCGTTGCCGGTGATGGGTGGTGATGAAATTGTGGATCCCATTAATGAGGCGATGGTAGGTTTTGATGCTGTGATCTTAACTCAAGATTGGCACCCTGTGGGGCATTCATCATTTGCCAGTGGTCATTACGCGGAATCCTTTTCCAGAGTTGAAATGCCTTATGGTCCACAGGTCCTTTGGCCGGATCATTGTGTACAAGGCACTACTGGGGCGTTGTTTCACGGAGCCCTTAGAAGTGACCGTGCAGATTTAGTTCTCCGCAAAGGCTACCGTTCAGCTATTGATAGCTACTCTGCCTTTTTTGAAAATGACCAAATAACGCCTACAGGCTTGGAAGGTTATTTAAATTCCCGGGGCTTGCGTGATCTCACTTTTGCAGGTCTGGCCACTGATTACTGCGTTGCCTTTTCTGCTTTGGATGCCATACGTCAAGGGTTTAAAGTGACTGTTGATACGAGATTATGCCGCGCAATTAATATGGGTGAATCTCTTGAACTTGCTCTAAGTAAAATGGAATCAGCAAAAGTGAGCGTCGTCTAATGGTTGATATTGCCACACGCGTCTGGAGCCACAAATGGAAAATTGATCCCATTGTACGCTCCCTACTAGATACTGATTTCTACAAACTATTGATGTGCCAATCGGTGTTTCGTAGCAAACCGAGTACCCAGGTTACCTTTAGTTTGATCAACCGCTCGAATGATATTCGTCTAGCGGATTTGGTTGATGAGGGAGAATTGCGAGAGCAGCTAGATCATGTCCGATCTTTGTCTTTAGCCCGTGGTGAAAGTACATGGATGCGTGGCAATACATTTTATGGTAAGCGCCAAATGTTCTCGTCGGAATTTATGGATTGGTTTGAAACCATGCGCCTACCTCCCTATCATCTTGAAAAACGAGATGGGCAGTACGAACTCACTTTTGAGGGTAGTTGGCCTGAGGTGATGCTTTGGGAAATCCCAGCATTAGCTGTATTAATGGAACTGCGTGGCCGTGCTGTTCTGGGTGGTATGCGGCAGTTTGAGCTACAAATTTTGTACGCGCGTGGGATGACTAAGCTTTGGGAAAAGATCGAACATCTACGTAAGATCGAAAATTTGCGACTTGCAGATTTTGGCACTCGCCGGCGCCATTCTTTTCTTTGGCAGGATTGGGCGGTACAGGCGATGACTGAAGGCTTGGGTGATAAATTTGTAGGTACCTCCAATTGCTTAATTGCGAAAAACCGTGATTTAGCGGCCATTGGCACAAATGCACATGAATTACCCATGATCTATGCGGCATTGGCCCAATCTGATGAGGCTTTGCGGCAAGCGCCCTATGATGTGTTGTCTGACTGGCATGATGAACATGATGGTAATTTGCGCATTATCTTGCCTGACACTTATGGCACTGAAAGATTTTTGAATAATGCGCCGGATTGGCTGGCGAAATGGACTGGGATTCGAATTGATTCTGGAGACCCATTTTTAGGTGCTGAAAAGGCTATAAAGTGGTGGAAGAGCCGTGGCGAAAACCCCACCCAAAAGCTGGTGATCTTCTCAGATGGCCTCGATGTCGCTAAAATCTCTGAACTTCAAGCTATGTTTTGTGGGCGGGTTCGGGTGTCCTTTGGCTGGGGAACTTTGCTCACTAATGATTTTCGCGGTTTGGTCCCAGATGATGCTTTGAAGCCATTCTCTCTAGTTTGCAAAGCAGTCAAGGCGGACGGTCAAGCGACGGTTAAACTGTCTGACAACCCAAACAAAGCGATGGGGCCAGTAGATGAGATTGAGCGTTATAAAAGGGTATTCAACTTGGATGAGCAATCATCACAGCCGGTTATCGTTTAAGGGGTGGTTAACCACTGATGGGCCATATGTAAGGCGCGTTCAGCATACCTTCGTTGCGTAGGACTTTTCTTGGCTTGCCGCGAGATAACCCAACCGGATGAGGCAAAGCAACGTAGCATTAAGAAGAATTTTATATCTTCAATGCTAGGGGCCTTACGGAGTGTGCCATATCCCGTCTGAATTGCTGCAATTAGATCGTCCAGATATCGCAAGGTGTAATGCTGCGACAAGGACACCCCGAGATCATAACTGCGATAGCCAAACCCTGCATCATCAAAATCTATAAGTGTAAGACCGGCCTCATTTATAAAGACATTTTCTTGTAAAGCATCTGCATGAATTAATCCAAAATCTGCATTTTTCATATCCCTTAAGTGAGCATGTGCAGTGTCTCGGGCATAGATCATGAAATTACTCTCACTGGCTGAAAGGGCAGGATTTTCCCAAAACCTCCCCCAAAATGGAACTTTCCCAAGTAAACCTGATAGATCCCAAGTGGGACGAGTAATGCCGTCTGTATTAATCCCATCGCTTGTGTTGTGTAGCTGAGCCAGCAGGCGACCTAAGTTGCTATAGAGATCACAGTGCTGCGTAATGCTGCCTTCAAATGGTTCATCCGCAGCCCCAATCTGGGCGCCCTCCACCCAAGAGACCACTGAAGCGAAGCGGCCATCCGCAAGTGGTGTGAGAAACGTCCCATCTGGCTTTGCTATAGGCTTTGGACAGGGAAAGCCTGCTTCAGCCAAGCGTTTGGTCCATTGTAGCTCAGATAGGATAGAAGCTTCATTTTGATAACCAGCTCGATGCAGTCGGAGAGCTGCTGGCGCGTCAGTCCGCATTATCCGGTAGACTGTATTTTCTCGTTCTGCGACCAGTTCAACTGAGCCAATTGCTCCCCATTCAGCTGCAATTTCATTTAGGTTTTTCATACTTTAGTAGCCTTAAAGGCTCGGGCCATAATGTCACTGGCCACTATGGCGTTAGAGGCACTGAACGGCATAGGGGGCCGTAATTTCAACACATTACGCTTGCGCCCAGTTCGACCCATCAACATGCCGTTGTTGCGTGCATATTCAACCACATGGGCCGCTAGCGCTTCGTCGGCAACACCGTCGGTTTCCAACTCCAACGCTATGAAAAGCCCACGACCTCGGATATTTGCAATGCTAGTATGGTTGATACTGTACAGGCTGTGCAAAAATTCCGCGCCAACTTCCTTGGCGTTTTCTATAAGATTGTCTTGCTCGATTACATCCAAAGTAGCTGCGGCGGCGGCACAGCTTACTGGGTTTCCGCCAAACGTGTTGAAATACCCAAAAGCGTTTCGAAATGCGGCCATAACTTCTGATTTTGCCACAACTGCGGCAACTGGGTGACCATTTGCCATGGGTTTACCCAATGTCACCACATCTGGTGATAAGCCAAGCCAATCATGGCCCCACCATGTGTCACCGGTACGGCCAAAACCGGGTTGAACCTCGTCAGAGATTAAAATCCCTCCTGCCGCATGGATCACCTTGGCTGCAGGCAGCATGAAGTCCTTGGGTAAATCTGGTAGGCCTTCATTTGCAAAGGTCGGGCAAAACAGAAAACCTGAGAAGCCGTGACCAGACGCCTCCAAGTCATCAATTTTCGTTTGAATTTCACGTGCGAAGGCCTGTGCTTGGCCATCTGCAGTTCCCCCGACCGGACGGAGTGTATCAGGCGCGGGTACATGACGAATGTTCGCCGCATATCCCCCGATCGGTGGCTTGCGTGATGAAAGCTGTGACACCGCCATCGTATTGCCGTGATAAGTGTTATCAGTTGAAATTAAACCAGTTTTTCCGGTCATGGCCTGTGCCATCCGTAGCGCAATATCATTGGCCTCTGAACCACTACAGACCATAATTACCTGATCCAATTGTGGCTGAAACTTGGCTGTGAGACGTTCAGCATAGTTGATGATCCCATCGTGCAGGTATCTGGTATGGGTATTTAATATTGAAGCTTGATTGGCAATTGCAGCCACAACATGTGGGTGACAATGGCCCACATGAGGCACATTATTGTAGCAATCAAGATATTTATTGCCCGCAGCATCCCAGGCCCAAACCCCCTCGCCCCTGATTAAATGAACTGGGTTCTTGTAGAAAGTAGGTACATTTGGGCCCAATACGGCCTCGCGGCGCGCCATTATATCATTCGTCATCTTTTACCTTCCCACGGAGAGATTTTACTGTGCCACGTTGGACCTTGCTGGCCAACCTACGTTTTTGAGATCCGAGGGTTGGCCGGGTTGCGATGCGTCGTTTTGGGCGGATGGCTGCTTGGAGGATCAACTCTTTTAGTCTGTCACGGGCAATTTCGCGGTTGCGGGCTTGCGAGCGAGTGTCTTCCACTCTCACAATCAAAGCACCTTCAAGGGTCCATTTTCGGCCAGCCAGTTTTTTGAGTCGTACTTTCACATGCGTTGGAAGGCTTGGGCTGCGGGCCGCTTCAAACCGTAGCTCCACCGCAGTTGAGACCTTATTGACGTTTTGTCCCCCCGGCCCTTGGGAGCGGGTGAAGCTTTCAGTCAGCTCCCAGTCGTGAATCACTATCTCATCATTAATTTGTAACATGTGTGTACTATGCCATAAAGAAAAAGGGCCGCCCAGATAGGACGGCCCTTCGAAAGTTGTGCGGAGGCCGGGTCGTTTAGGACACCTGCGCCCAAGTTTGGTGGTCATCCACCAAGGGTTGCCTCAGAGGGTACCCCCCAAACCTGTTACGACACCATTCTCCAATACCTTTCTTGACACTGGATCACCTCCTTTCAGCTGGTTAAAGTTATCACCAACTTGTCAGAGGAAAACACAAAGTCAATGATTTTGTTCAGATGGCTCCACAAGATATAGTACCAACACTCGGAATGGTACTAAAGCTATTAAGGATAAAGCGAGTTTCACCATCCAATCGGCTAGCGCTAGAGAGGTCCAAAGTGGCAATTCTGGACCGCTGCCGAGCAGGGGCACAGCACCCTGAGCCCAGTCTGGAATATTAGCAGTTTCCAAACCGTTAAACATGGCTGAAAAGGATATACTAAAGAATAAAAACGTATCCAGTGCGCTGCCAATCAGGGTTGACGCCAACGGTGCACGCCACCAAGAACCACTGCGCAGGCGATCAAAAATTTGAATATCCAGCAGTTGTGCCGCTAGAAAAGCAATGCCTGAGCCAATAGCCACACGTAATGTGACTGCTGGGAACGTATAGCCATCCCCTTGCATCATGATTTGTGTGCCAATCAGAGAGCATAAAACGCCAGCGACAAAGCCTGTAAACACAACGCGCCGCGCCGCAGAAATGCCATAGACGCGGTTCATGATATCGGTAATTAAAAAAGCAATCGGATAAGTGAAGGCGCCCCATGTCAGCCAATTTCCAAGGAGATATTGTACAAGGATGTTAGAGGTCACCACGACGGTGGCCATGGCAATAA
Source organism: Alphaproteobacteria bacterium UBA4588 (assembly GCA_905182195.1). Lineage (GTDB taxonomy): Bacteria > Pseudomonadota > Alphaproteobacteria > Rhodobacterales > Rhodobacteraceae > Planktomarina. Next base: position 230,801 of record CAJJAW010000002.1, on the reverse strand, counting down.
TGCCAGGGAGGTATGTATTTTTCATATTTTCAGTTCCGTTTTTTAGCCAAGGTAGCGGCGACTTGGTCAGGTTTGACGGGCCCACCTACGAGGCATGTGGCAATCTTTCAAGGTTAATTTAAAAAGAAGATGAGCCTGAGGTCTATTTAGGAATAATTCAGTCTCGTTTGAGACATCATAGAGCAGATAAAACTTTGGTACATTGGTGTGGCAATCGAGCAAGTGTTATAGGCGGTTTTGGTTTGCGTGGCTTGGCGTTGGGGTTTGGTGGTGGCGGGTTCAAGATCCGCTTCACCCAATTTCCGGCCTCGTTACAGCCATCGCCTGGTGGTGGTGGGGCTTGGTTAACGCAGGAATTTTGTCCTTTTGGGCACTTTAAGCGAACATGAAAATGATAGTGATGCCCATACCAAGGACGAATTTTGCGCAACCAAGATCGATTACCTGTCGCAGATTTGCACATTGCGACTTTAGCTCCAGGAAATAAGAAAATCCGTGCTACACGTTGATCAGACGCGGCCAATTGTAACACCTTTTCGTGATCTTTGGTCCACTGATCATTGGTAAAGGCGCCGGACGCGCGACGCATTGAAATGGAGGAAATTTGTTCTCGTTCAGCCGGTGTCAGGGTTTTATCAGTTTTAGGTAAGAGCCAAATATCAGCGTCTAGCCCAATCTGATGGCTGGCATGGCCAGAAAGCATGGGCCCACCGCGTGGCTGTGAGATGTCACCTACATATATCCCAGACCAGCGGGTATGTTTGGCTACTTTGCGAGATAAATCTTGCAAATAGTCAACAGTGATTGGTTGGCCCCAGTTTCGGTTGCGTGACAAACGCATTGCCTGCCATGTTGGGCCAGTTTCTGGCAAGACGGTGCCGCCAGCTAAACAGCCTTTTGCATAACCTCCAAAAGACTGTGGTTTTTGTTGAGAGCCCAATTCTGCCACGCCAAATAGATCTTTAGCTAGAGTTTTTGCTACAAGGCTGGGGCGCGCTTGCGGTTTATCGGCCAGCGTTTGTGCAACTAAGAAACTGGGTAGCCCGCCGATTAAAAAGGTTAATGTTAATGAGCAGGCATAGAGGACGTTTCCCATTTTTTTTGATCTCCATCTGGGTTCACCCAACGCAGTAGAAACATGCCTAAAATGAATAGACCCACTATAGGCGCAAAGCCTAAGCGAGTGTCGTTCAGAAAATAGGTAAATGTTCCTATAAGAAGTGGTGCTAAAAATGCTGTGGCTTTGCCTGCTAATGCAAATAGCCCAAACGCCTCGGTCGGGCGGGATGGGTCGGTATGGCGTACCATCATTGAACGACTTGCGGCATATATTCCACCGCCAGACGCGCCAATAGCTGAGCCACAGGCATATAAGAGAATATCTGGAAGGTCGGAGCCATCAGCCAAAACGATGCCATAAAAGTGGGTGCGGGACATCCCTATTATGCACAGAGACACGATGATTAGTACCATAATGTGGAAATGGATTACCGGAAGGGGGCCAATTTTATGATCATACTTTCCGGAGATCCATGTCCCGAGTGCGGCTGAGATCCCACCGATTATACCGAAGACCCCAAGCTGTGTTTGTTCCCACTCTAGCACCAGAACTGCGTAGACACCGCCAAATGCGTAGAGCCCATTCAACGCATCACGATAAAACATTTGTGAGCCCATGAAGGCGAATAGGCTGGGGCGTTTAACAATACCTCGCAGTGACAGTTGTAGCGCACTCATGGATTGAAAAAACCCGCCTTGGCGTTTTGAGGTTTTGTCTTCGCGCACCCATATGAAATAAGGTACCATAAAGATTATAAACCAAATTGCGATAAGGGGCCCAACTGCACGCGTACCTTCGCGGGCCTCTGGGTCTAGAAGGCCAAACCCTGGATCAAGGCTAATCAAGAAAGTTTTGCCGGTTTCGTCGAAAAAGAAAAATAGCATTATGAATAGGCTTAAAATACCGCCCATATAACCTAACGCAGCGCCACTTCCTGAAATTTTACCCACTTCGCACCGGTCGCCAAGACTGGGCAGCACGGCATTTGTAAACACTAGCGCCAGCTCTACGGCCACGAAAGCAATTGAGAATAAGATTAAAGATGACCACATGGTAGAGCCATCTGGCACCATAAACCAAAGCATCCATGAGCAAATTACAAAGATGATGGAAGTTGCCCAAAGCCAGGGCCCTCGTTGTCCCGAGCTGTCTGCATAAGCTCCGGCTAAAACCCCAATTACTGCTACAGATAAACCAGCAATCGCTTGTCCCCCAGACCAAATGGTTTGTGCTCTGGCATTTGCGCTGGCTAAATCCAAGCCGCTGTTAAGAAAATACTCAGCTGCAACACTGGCGAAATAGGGACCGAAAATAAATGTAAGGCCAAGAGTATAGAACGGCTGGGTGGCCCAATCAAACATCACCCAGCCTCGAACGCGTTTTTTAAGGTACTGTTCTTGCATAATCATATCAGAAATTCTGGTCTCCGCCCATTCTTTCAACGATATTGGCGGAGAGGTGATGTCAAGGCAAGGATTTCTTAAGGTTTTATCTGCATGCGAGGCCATGGTGGGAGATTTTTGGCGGTGATCTAAGCGGCTACCCAACCCAAAAATTTCAGTGGGACCTACATCATGGCCTAACTCTTTTTAAAGATGGTCTGTGGTGACTATTGGCAAGCGGCCCATGTCGTAAATTGATAGGGTGCAGCCGTTATTCAGCTCCAACCAAATATCCAAATCCCAAGGTAGGCAATAATGAGTGCTGTGATAAGTTTCACTGCCCCGGAGAGCCGTTGCCTTACGGTGCAGAAAAGACTGCCATGATAAGCGGACAAAGGGATACAGAAAAGGCCTCCATTTTTGTTTCAATTCACCTTTGTAAACTTCAAGGTCAAGATCCTAGGCCATAATCTAAGCGTAAGTCTCTTGCCGATACGAGCCGAAGCGATTAGATAAACATAGACACATGAAATCGAGGTTTCTAATGGCTCCTATTTTTGCGATACCCTATATGATCCTAAACGTGATTTGGTTTTTTATAGTTGCTCATTTTATCATGAGCTGGTTGATTTCTTTTAATGTACTCAACCTCCATCAGGCCATTGTCAGCCAAGTTTGGCAGGGTTTAAGTCGTATTTTGGACCCGATTTATGGGCGTATTCGCCAGTATATTCCAAATATGGGTGGGCTTGATCTTGCGCCGCTGATTGGCTTGCTGATGGTGGCAGCGCTACAATACACGCTGGTCTACTACGGCCAATAAATCATCGGAATCTGCATGCCCCATACTGCCCTCCTGAGGGATGTCTTTGGATTCGACGCCTTTCGCCCTGGGCAGGAGGATATCGTTCGAGCTGTAACAAAGGGTCAAAATGTGTTGGCCATCATGCCAACAGGCGGTGGAAAATCGCTTTGTTTTCAACTTCCAGCACTGATGCGTGAGGGTGTGACGGTTGTTATTTCACCACTTATAGCTTTGATGCGAGACCAAGTACGCGCTTTGCAAGCGGTGGGGGTGAGTGCTGGTGCTTTGACATCTGGCAACACGCCTGAAGAGACTGACGCGGTTTGGGAGGCTTTGGAGCAAGGCACACTGAAGCTGCTTTACCTTGCACCAGAGCGACTGGCTGCTGGCTCATCCTTGGGTATGTTGCGGCGGGTTGGCGTGAGCATGATCGCAGTAGATGAGGCGCATTGCGTTTCGCAGTGGGGCCATGACTTTCGCCCTGATTACCTGCGTATTGGTGAGTTGCGTCAGGCGTTGGGTGTACCTTTAGCGGCCTTTACCGCTACGGCTGATGAAGAAACACAAGCTGAAATCATCAACAAACTGTTTGATGGGGTGGCTCCGGTCAGCTTTTTGCATGGCTTTGATCGGCCTAATTTGCACTTGGCTTTTGCAGCAAAAGATCAACCGCGCAAACAGATCTTAAATTTTGCAGGCTTGCGACAGGGGCAATCGGGCATTGTCTATTGTGGCACGCGAGCCAAGACTGAGACTTTGGCTCAGGCTCTGCGTGAGGCTGGGCATTCAGCCTGTCATTACCATGGTGGCATGGAGGCCGAAGATCGTCGAATTGTAGAAACCCGGTTCCAACGTGAGGATGGATTGATCGTTGTGGCAACTGTGGCCTTTGGAATGGGGGTTGATAAGCCTGATATTCGCTGGGTGGCGCATGCTGATTTGCCCAAGTCGATTGAATCTTATTACCAAGAAATTGGTCGGGGAGGTCGTGATGGCGCGCCAGCCGAAACGCTGACGCTGTTTGGGTCTGATGATATTCGCTTGCGCCGCTCTCAAATCGATGAAGGCGTGGCGCCTGCAGATCGCAAAATGGCTGATCATGCCCGTCTGAATGCTTTGCTAGGATTAGCGGAGGCCCTGACCTGCCGTCGCACGACCTTACTTAAATATTTTGGGGAGAGCGGTGCTACCTGCAACAACTGTGATCTTTGTGACAGCCCTCCTGAGTTATTTGATGGCACACAGCCAGTCCGCATGGCGCTGTCTGCGATTTTGCGCACGGGTGAATGGTTTGGTGCCGGCCATTTGATTGATGTTTTGCGAGGCAACAATACTGAAAAAGTGCGGCAACGGGCGCATAATGAGCTGCCAACCTTCGGGGTGGGTAAAGCCATCAGCAAAGCACAATGGCAAGCCATTTTCCGCCAAATGATGGGCTATGATTTGATCCGCCCGGATCCTGAGCGCCATGGTGGTCTACGGTTCACCGAAAACGCTCGGCCCTTGTTAAAAGGTGAGGCCGAAATCCAACTGCGCAAAGACAGCATCAACGCTGCGGCTAGTGAACGTCGCCCAACGGTTAAATCTCTTGTGTCAGACGAAGATGCACCGCTGTTGTCTGCTCTTAAAGCTAAAAGGCGGAACTTGGCTGAACAACAAAAAGTTCCTGCGTATATAGTGTTCAATGATAAAACACTTATTGAGATGGCGGAGCGTCGGCCGACGACGCTTGATGAGATGGCCTCTGTCGGGGGGGTCGGTGCTAAGAAGTTGGAAAGCTATGGGCAGGCGTTTTTATCGGTGATCACTGGAGTTGAAACCCAGTGCATCCGACACGCCGCAAAATGGCGGGGCGGCCTGAGGGTGATGTATTTGATCAGCTTGTGGCGCGCCAGAAAGAGCTAGAACGCGGCGTGCATTTGACGGAGAAAAGCGTCTGGCCTGCTCTACTGCGACGTCTGCGTAATATTGCGAAAATACGCCCGGCCAAAAGCTTGGAGCAGCTTGCGCACATGACGGGAATGAATTCAGCGCGCACTGAACGTTTTGGCACGGCATTTCTTGGAAATCTTGCAGTCTGCGTAAGCTGCGCTAGAGTTACTGGATATAGGAGAGCGAACCATGTTGGTATGTATTTCACCGGCGAAAAAGCTGGATTGGTCGGCGGTGGAGCGCATTGACCTCACACAACCTGAGTTTTTGCAGGACGCCATGAGCCTCGTAAAAACTGCCCGGGCACTTTCGCGTTGAGGATTTGCAAAAACTTATGTCGATAAGCAAAAATTTGGCGAGCCTCAACCGTGACAGGTTTAGTAATTACGCAGCTGAACCGGATGCTGAAGCTCTGCGCCCTGCGGCTTTGGCTCTTTGCAGGGGACACCTATCAGGGGCTCGAGGCTGTGAGCTTCAGTGACGATGATATGCGCTGGGCTCAGGATCACTCTGCGGATTTTATCAGGGCTATATGGTGTGCTGCGGCCATTGGATCAAATCCAAGCTTATCGGCTTGAAATGGGCAGCCGTTTGAAGACCGAGCGGGGCGGATCACTTTATGCATATTGGGGCCAAGATATTTCTAAAGCTTTGAATGCGCAGGCTGAGGTGACGGGATCAAAAGCTTTGATCAACTGTGCGAGCCAAGAGTACTTTGGGGCAGTTGATGCGACTGCTCTGGCTCTAAAGATTGTCACGCCCCAATTTTTAGAGTTTAAAGATGGAAAAGCTAAAATCGTCAGCTTCTATGCCAAAAAAGCCCGCGGCGCTATGGCGCGCTTTGTGGTGCAAAACAGGCTTGCAGACGTGGCTCAGATCGCGAATTTTGACGTGGGCGGATATGTATATCAACCAAAGCAATCCACACCTGAGAGCCCCAGTTTTTTTGCGCGACTATCCGGTGTGATCGCCGAATATTTTTGTGGCATGCTGATCTAGGTAGATTTTGAGCCAAGGAGTGAAATCCTGTGGTCGCTCGGCGATCTCGCCAACCAAACTTTGCAAGCTGACCCAGCGATGATCCATAACCTCATCTGGATTTTCTACGACGGAAATGTCATCGCCTTGGACGACAAAATATCTCGACAACCTCATGTTCAACCATACCGCCCCCCACATCGGCACGATATTCCACCGTGTCACGATACATTGGAATTTGTTTGGAAATTCCAAGTTCTTCATCCAGCCTTCGGATCGTGCACTCTAGCCCGGTCTCGTCCCATTCTGGATGCGTGCAGCAGGCATTAGCCCAAAGGCCGGGTGTGTGGTATTTTTCCAACGCACGGCGTTGTAAAAGTGTTTCACCGCCCCGCATCACAAAGACAGACACGGCCTTATGACGTAGGCCGCGCAGATGGGTCTTCAGCTTTTCAACCGGTTGCAACGTACCGTCCACCCACGCGGGAATCAAAATTTCCATTGGTTTTGCCCTCAAGTTATGCAGTGTCTATAGGGATAAATTTATTTAAGCAAAAGCAGTGGACATCCTTGTTTGGTGCCTATGTTGGACAAATTTTATAAGTTAAGCCTGAGGACGGCTGAAATGTCGCGGCCAACTGTGTAAAAAATGGTTGAAGAACTGCGGATATTTGCGCGAGGTCCTTATAATACAAAGATCAAGCCTGTCATGTGAAAATTTTTCAGGCAAGGTGAGCTTCACCGAGGCAAGAGAAAGAAATCTGCGATGTCGTTTGATAGTTTTTTCAAAGATCAGCTCGACCAGCTGAAACAAGATGGCAATTATCGATACTTTGCCGATCTGGAACGCAGTACGGGCAAATTCCCTCGGGCCACCAATCACTTTGAGGGAGGAACCCGTGATGTGACGGTTTGGTGCTCCAACGATTATTTAGGTATGGGTCAGCATCCATTGGTGATTGCTGCTATGCAAGAGGCCGTGGGCCGTTGTGGCACTGGCGCCGGTGGTACGCGTAATATAGGTGGGACCAATCATGACCACCTGCTGCTTGAGCGTGAATTGGCAGATTTGCATGGCAAGGAAGCGGCGCTTTTGTTCACCTCGGGATATGTGTCCAACTGGACCACACTCACCACCTTGGGCGCTAAAATTCCGGATGTTGTGATCCTGTCTGACAGCGAAAATCACGCGTCGATGATCGAAGGCATTCGCCATTCAAAAGCCGAAAAAATGATCTGGGCGCATAATGATGTGGACGATCTGGATCGCAAATTAGCCGCCTGTGGGGATCGCCCAAAGCTTGTGGCTTTTGAGAGCGTGTATTCCATGGACGGGGACATTGCGCCAATGGCTGCGATTTTGGATGTCTGCGAACAGCACGGTGCCCTGACCTATCTTGATGAGGTGCATGCGGTTGGCATGTACGGCCCTCGTGGTGGTGGTATCAGCGAGCGCGAAGGTTTGGCGCATAGGATCGATATCATTGAAGGTACGTTGGGCAAGGCATTTGGCTGTGTCGGTGGATATATCACTGGCTCTGAAGCGACTTGTGATTTTATCCGCTCCTTTGGATCAGGTTTCATTTTTACAACCGCATTACCCCCCGCGGTGGCGGCTGCGGCCCGCACCTCGATTGTGCATCTTAAAACCAGTGATGCTGAGCGTTTGGGACAGCGCGCCCAAGTGGCCCGCCTGCGTGCCGGCTTGGACCGGGCTGGCATTCCACATTTGCAAAATGACAGCCATATCGTGCCTGTCATGATCAAGGATGCTGTGAAAACTAAGATGCTGGCGGATTATCTGATGGATAAATTCGGCATTTACGTGCAGCCGATAAATTATCCAACGGTGCCAAAGGGGACAGAGCGTCTGCGCTTTACACCCTCGCCGCTTCACACAGATGCGGATGTGGATCATCTTGTTTCCGCACTGTCTGAGCTGTGGAAGCAATGTGCCCTGGCGCGTGACGTAGCTTAATACGAAACGATTATCTTTTTAGCTAAGGGCTTGAGTGGGTCTGTCGATGGGCTAAATCAAGAAAATGGAACGAAAGGGAACTTGAGAATGAAACATACTTTAATTGCAGCCCTATCACTTATGCTGGCCTCACCGGTTCTAGCTGGCGGCCATGCGGCGACTGGCGATGCTGTTGCTGGTGAAGCCGTGTTCGGTAAACAATGCGTGGCCTGCCATCTTGTTGTGAATGATGACGGCGAAAAGCTTGCGGGCCGTAATGGAAAATCTGGACCAAACCTCTACAATATTGCAGGGGCGGGTGCTGGCATGGTTAAGGATTACCGCTACGGTAAATCCATTGTGACCGCTGGTGCTGAAAATGGTTTGATTTGGAATGAAGAAACTTTTGTGGCGTATGTTCAAGACCCCAAAGGCTTTTTGCGTACTTTCTTGGATGACAAAAAGGCCCGTGCAAAGATGAGCTATAAAGTGCGGGATGAAGAAGATGCGCGCAATGTTTATGCGTATTTGTTCAGCTTGTCTGCTGAGTAATAAATCTAGGCGCCGCCCTTATGTGAGAGGCGGCGCCTATCTTGAGATTAAATACGTTCAATCGCCACAGCGATCCCCTGGCCGCCGCCGATGCACATAGTAGCCAGCCCTCTTTTGCCGCCACTGCGCTCCAGCTCGGCCATCAACTTCACCATGATGATCGCGCCCGTGGCACCGACTGGGTGACCCAAAGCAATGGCACCGCCATTCGGGTTCACCCGTGCTGGATCTAGGCCAAGGCCTCGGTTCACTGCAACAGCCTGTGCCGCAAAAGCTTCGTTGCTTTCCACCACGTTGAAATCACCAATCGAGAGACCTGTTTTCGCCATTAGATTTTCAACGGCTGGAACTGGTCCAATCCCCATGACTTCAGGGCGCACGCCAGCGTGGCCATAGCCGAGCAGACGAAACTTAGGTGTCAGTCCCGCGCGTTCGGCCGCATCGGCGCGGGCCAAAACAATAGCCGCAGCCCCGTCATTGATGCCTGAGGCGTTGCCTGCAGTCACGGTGCCGTCTTTTTGAAACACGGTGCGCAGCCCGGCCAAAACCTCAGCGCTTGTGGCTTTTGGATGTTCGTCTGTGATGAAATCTACCATGTCGCGCTTGACCTTAATCGACACTGGCGTGATTTGATCCACAAAGCGACCATCGGCGATGGCTGCCGCCGCTCGGTTCTGGCTTTCAAGAGCGAAGGCGTCTTGATCTGCTCGTGTCACCGCATTCTCTTGCGCTACGTTTTCTGCGGTAATGCCCATATGGCCTGTGCCAAAGGGGCAATGCAACGCGCCCAGCATCATATCTAGCGTTTTGACGTCACCCATCTTTTGACCCCATCGTTGCGATTGCATGATATAGGGAGATCGGCTCATATTTTCTGCGCCACCGGCCAATCCAAATTCGATGTCGCCCAGAATCAGCGATTGTGCAACCGACACTATGGCTTGTAAGCCTGAGCCGCACAGGCGGTTTACATTCATCGCAGGCGTGCTGTCGGAAATTCCAGCCTGAAGCGCTGCAACTCGTGATAGGTACATATCGCGCGGCTCGGTGTTGATGACATGGCCAAAGGCTACATGACCAATTTGACCGCCTTCAACCTGAGCGCGCTCTAAGGCTGCTTTGGCCACTATGGCGCCAAGATCGATGGGAGTAACCCCTGCCAAGCTGCCACCAAATGTGCCAATTGCGGTGCGGGCGCCGCCTAGAATTACGATGTCTGTCATGATTTCCTCCGTTTTGGACAGTCTATGTGGCTTGGCAATCGAGGAAAAGCGAAACCTAACGACAATAGAATTGAACGTTAGAACAAAGTGTGAACAAAGTGCTGGGTGGAATCACTTACTTGGTTTGCCGTTATGCCTTTGTCCGATGTAATTCACCTGCTAAAGCCGCAGCGCCCTTGGGCGGAACTGCAGGCCTGCTCGAATTTCACCTTTCTCACCGGTGGGTCGCATCCTGAAGAATATATGGACCGTGCGGCACTCTTGGGCCTGTCTGCGGTGGCGATTGCTGATGTGAATTCTGTTGCGGGGATTGTGAGGGCACACACAAGATCGCGTGAAATCGCGCGTTTAGTGGCTGAACGGCAGACTTTTGATAGGGGCGTCGGATTGATTGGACCACCCGCCCCGCTTGAGTGTAAGCCCAGCCCTTCTGCGCAGATTTATAACACGCCGCGCTTGCTTCCAGCGGCTAAGATCGTATTGCGGGACGGTTTTGCGGCCACACTCTTGCCTGTCAACCGGTCTGGGTGGGGTAGGCTGTGTCGTTTGATTTCGCGGGGTCGGTTGCGAGCGGAGAAAGGGACCTGCGACATTGGGCTTGACGGATTTACTGGAGTTTGGGGGCGATCAATTGATGGTGCTGCACGCGCCACCAACTGAGAAGGTGCAGGCTGGTGCAACCTCATGGGTGTCACAGGCGCGCAGTTTGATACGCCGCTTCCCCCAAGATGTGATGCTCTTTTTGGCCCCTGCCTATGATGGCCAGGATACCCACCAATTTAAGAATATCGCTGCCCTTGCTCACACGCTTTCTGTGCCCTTGGTGGCCTCTGCCGCCCCGGTAATGCATCATGGGTCGCGTCGACGCTTAACTGATGCTTTGACCGCAATTCGTCTTGGGGTGCGGGTGGATGCTTTGGGCCGTGCGGCACAGGTGAATGCGGAGCAACGCATCCGCTCTGCTGCTGAGGCCGCCGTTTTGTTTCAGACCTATCCTGATGCTTTGACCCAAACGGGGCGAGTGTTGGAGCGTCTTGGTTTTTCTCTTGATAGCCTGCGATATGAATATCCTTCAGAGCTGACCGAAGGCGAGACGCCTGCAGACCGACTGTGGCGCTTGGCTTATGAAGGACTAGAGTGGCGTTATCCCAATGGCGCCAGCGAGAGGGTCAAAGGATTGATCGAGCATGAGCTGTCTTTGATCAGTAAGCTGGAGTATGAGCCATATTTCTTGACCGTAAATGATATTGTGGCCTTCGCCCGGTCGCGTGGTATTCTGTGCCAAGGCCGGGGATCTGCTGCCAATTCTGTGGTGTGCTATTGTTTGGGTGTCACCTCTGTAAGCCCGGAGGTGGGCACCATGGTGTTTGAGCGCTTTGTTTCAGAGGCCCGCAATGAGCCTCCTGACATTGATGTGGATTTCGAGCATGAGCGCCGCGAAGAGGTGATCCAGCATATCTATGCGCGCTACGGCAGGCATCGCGCCGGGCTTTGTGCCACGGTGGTGCATTACAGGGGCAAGCGAGCCATTCGCGAAGTGGGCCGCGCCATGGGTCTGTCTGAAGATACAATTGGTGCGCTCTCGTCTCAGCTCTGGGGGTTTTTCTCAGCCAAAGGCCTGGAGGCCAGCCGTATGGCTGAAATTGGTCTTGATGCCAGTGATCCTCACCTTCGCCAAACCATAGCTTTGATCTATGAGGTGATCGGTTTTCCGCGACATCTGTCACAGCATGTTGGCGGGTTTATCGTGACCGATGGACGGTTGGATGAGCTGGTGCCAATCGAGAACGCCACAATGGAAGGGCGTACTGTGATCTGTTGGGACAAGGATGATATCGACAGCCTGGGTATTTTGAAGGTGGATATTTTGGCTCTGGGCATGCTGACCTGTATCCGCAAAGCCTTTGATCTGATCGCCATGCATCATGGGGTGGCGTATAGTCTTGCGACATTGCCGCCGGAAGATCCTGACGTTTACGATATGCTGTGTCGGGCAGATAGTGTTGGTGTGTTTCAGGTTGAGAGCCGAGCGCAGATGAATTTCTTGCCGCGCATGCGTCCACGCACCTTTTATGATCTTGTCATTGAGGTGGCGATCATTCGACCCGGTCCCATTCAGGGTGATATGGTGCATCCTTATATCCGTCGCCGCAATGGGGAGGAGGCGGTGAGTTTCCCTTCGGATGCGTTGGGTGCCGTCTTAGGAAAAACACTGGGAGTGCCATTGTTTCAAGAGCAAGCTATGCAAATCGCGATCGTGGGTGCAGGGTTTACCCCGGAGCAAGCCGACCGCCTACGCCGCTCATTGGCCACATTCAAAAAGCACGGAAATGTTAGTGAATTTAAATCCCTTTTCATGCGTGGCATGCGGCGCAACGGTTATGAAGGGGACTTCGCTGCCAGATGTTTTGCCCAGATTGAAGGCTTTGGGGCCTATGGTTTCCCCGAAAGCCATGCGGCCAGTTTTGCCCTGTTGGTCTATGTTTCGAGCTGGTTGAAGCGTCATCATCCGGGGATATTCGCCTGTGCTTTGTTGAATGCCCAGCCCATGGGGTTTTATGCTCCTGCCCAAATTGTTCGTGATGCCCGCGCCCATGAGGTTCAGGTCCGGCCTGTCTGCGTCAACGCCAGTTATTGGGATAATGTGATGGAGCCGGATGGGAGCGATGGCTTGGCGATAAGATTAGGATTTAGACAAGTCAAAAGCATGTCTGAGGATGAGGTGGCATGGCTGACTGCCGCGCGCGGCAATGGCTATATGGATGTTGATGCGGTTTGGCGGAAGGCGGGCATCAGCCCAAAAATGATTCAAGCCTTGGCGGAAGCCGATGCCTTTCATAGCCTAGGCTTATCACGTCGTGCAGCGCTGTGGGCGGCTAAGGTCATTACGGCGGATCGCCCCTTACCGCTTTTTTCACAAAATTTAGAGGGGGAAGGCATTGTTGAGCCACAGGTGCATTTGCCACAAATGACGGAGGGCGAGGAGGTGGTAGAAGACTACGTATCCATGCGTTTGACTCTGCGCGCCCATCCTGTGGCATTGATCCGGCACCGCCTAACCCCAGGCATGGGGCAGGGTCCTGTCGCGGCTGTGGTGGTAGGGAAAGGTGTTGCGCAGGTGGGTAAAAGACAACCTCAACGGGTGGGGGCTGATCTGCAATAAAATCTGCAGAATTTGAAGATAGTCTCGGGTTAAAGCGTTTCTAAATGCCTCAACAATGCCAGACCCACAAACCCATCCACTGGCAAACCCTGTACGGCTTGAAAAGCCTCTGCGGCCATCTCGGTCTTTGGCCCAGAAAACCCATCTGCCCCAAGGGTATCAAAGCCCAACTCGGTTAGTCGTGATTGCACAAACCGCATTTCAGGCTGCGTTAAGCCGCGTGCATCACCGCCCGGTGGGAACGTGAGGGCCGGCGCGCCTTTTAGACGATCGGCCAAATGGCCAACGGCAATCGCATAAGCTGCTGCATTGTTATAGCGCAGCAAGGCATCAAAATTCTCTGATACGACAAAACCCAATGAGGCAACGCCGCCGGGTAAGATTAATCGCGCTTCATAATTAATAGCACCCGCTCTTTGTGGTAAAATACCAAGTGAGTTCCAATGGGTGAGATTCTGAGGAGGAAGATGGCGCAGGCCGTGTAGGTTTTCAGTCTTAGGCACATCCGTAGGCGTACCCCAAGGCAGGTCGCCCTTCCAGCCGTGGCACACCAAAAAATGGGCAGTGGAGACCAAAGCATCTGCTGGATCTTCAGCCCAAATATCGGGGCGGCCATTATTGGCAGAGACGGCAAAATCGATATAGGATTTGGGCATAAACTGCGTGTGCCCCATAGCCCCAGCCCAACTTCCCAGCATTTGTTCTGGCGTTTTGATGCCACGGGTGACAATCTCAAAGGCAGCTAAAAGTTGGGATTCAAACATTGGGGCTCTTCGACCCTGAGCTGCCAATGTGGCCAAAGCCGAAATCACCGGAACATCGCCTCGGATGCTGCCATAGTTGGATTCCATCCCCCAAATCGCCGCAATGACATGGCGGTCCACTTGATAGTCAGTTTCAATTTGATCGAAAATTGCATCATACTGCGCGATAGACATCCGCCCCTGTGCCACGCGTTTATCACTGACGGCCCGCTCAACATAGTGCTGCAGGGTTTTTCGTGCTTCGGGTTGGGCCATATCAGCCTGCGCTGCACCGGTGGCGGATGTCAAAAAAGGAGAAACTTGATTCAGAATTGCCGCTGGCACCCCATCATCTGCGGCGCGTATTAAAAAGTCGGATTTCCAGCTTTCAAACGTCATTGCTGCTTTCTGGTAACCTTTCTGGATTTGCCCTTTGGGGAGCCACGTTTACTGCCTGAGTACCCGTTTTTGCGTCTTCCTGGGCGCTTTTGCAACTTTGAGTCTTCCAATTCCAACAATTCTAGCAAAATGCCCCCGGTCACTGGGGTTGCTCCGGAAAGCCTTACAACCGCGCGCTGGCCCAGCCCAATTACGGTGCCACTCTCGGTGCCGCGAAGGGTTTGAGTTTCGGCGTCATGCTCAAAATACTCACGACCCAAAGAGCGGATAGGCACCAGGCCATCGGCCCCAGTTTCATCCAGCTTAACGAAAATGCCAAAACGCGCGATTCCTGAAATACGGCCAGAAAATTCATTTCCAACCCGCTCGGCCATGAAGCTCGCCAGATACCGATCGGTTGTATCCCGTTCCGCCACCATTGAACGCCGCTCAGTGTCGCTGATCTGCTTGGCTGTCTCGTCCAGCATCTCAACATCTTGCGGCGACAGCCCGTCTTTGCCCCAGCTATGCGCAGAAACCAAAGCTCGATGCAGTAACAGATCCGCGTAACGCCGAATCGGTGATGTGAAATGTGCATAGTTCTGAAGGGCCAATCCAAAGTGCGACATGTTTTGCGGGCTATAGTACGCCTGTGTCATGGACCGTAATGTTGAAAGGTTAATTAATTCTGCTTCATCTTTACCCGCCGCGCCTTGCAGCAATTGATTGAGGTGCCGGGTTTGCAAAACTTGGCCTTTTGCTAGAACAAGGCCAACGGATTTGGCCGTTTCTCGCAGTGACTCAAGCTTTTCTGGGCTGGGTTCCTCATGAACTCGGAACAAAAGCGGTTGTTGCTTGGCGATCAGGGTTTCTGCAGCGGCCACATTTGCCAGCACCATGCATTCTTCGATCAAACGGTGGGCATCCAGCCGATCACTAAAATTAATAGACGCCACCTTACCTGCGTCAGACAGGATAATTTTGCGTTCCGGCAGATCCAATTCCAAAGGTTGGCGCCGCTCGCGGGCCATTTTCAACGCGTCATAGGCGGCGAATAGGGGTGTAAGGACCGGGTCAACTAAAGGTGCTGCTCGCTCGGATGGATTTCCATCAATCGCGGCCTGTGCTTCCTCATAAGATAAAGAGGCTGGGGAGCGCATCATGCCGCGCAAAAATCTATGTGATAGTTTTTCGCCTGTGGCAGAGAGCTTCATCTCAACAGCGATACAAGGCCGCGGGACGCCCTCGTGCAAAGAGCACAGATCGCCTGATAAGCGGTCGGGTAGCATTGGCACGACTCGATCTGGGAAATAGGTAGAATTTCCGCGGCGTCTGGCCTCTGTATCTAGGATGGATCCAGGCGTGACGTAATGAGCGACATCGGCAATCGCGACCCAAAGCAAAAACCCACCTGGGTTGACAGGATCGTCATCCAAAACAGCACAGCACGCATCATCGTGATCACGCGCATCGGCGGGATCAATGGTGATCAAAGGCAGTTCGGTCAAATCATCGCGGTTTTTGCTGGTCGCGGGTTTGGCGGCATCGGCCTGTGCCATAACTGCATCAGGAAAGGCATCAGGAATCCCATGTTGATGAATGGCAATCAGGGAAACGGCTTTTGGTGCTGATGGATCGCCCAAGCGCGCAACAACCCGTGCGCGCGGAAGGCCAAGACGTCCTTTGGGGCCGGACTGTTCGGCTTCAACCAGTTCGCCGTCTTTTGCTTCGCCTGTGGCATCAGGACCCACGATCCATTCCTTGCCCTCACCTTTGTTAATGGCAACAATACGGCCACCCTCGGCGTTGGAGCGAAAAATGCCGAGTACTCGTTTAGGGTTGGCGCCGATCGCTCGGATCAGTTGCCCATTATATTGATGGCTGTCTTCATCCTTGGTGGTGGCCACGCGAGCCAAAATACGATCGCCTTGACCGAGTGCAGGTTCGCCTGAGCGCACCTGCATTAAGACTTTGGGCAAGGCCCCGGTACCCTCCCATTCCAAAGGTACAGCAAACATATCGCCCTGTTCATCAGGTCCCAGCATTTGCAGGACCGAGACTGGGGGCAATGTATCTGGATCACTAAACTTTCGCTTGCGTTGGGAAATGTACCCTTCGGCCTCTAATTCCTTCAGCGTTTGTTTGAGATCAATGCGCGCAGCGCCTTTGATGCCAAAAGCTTTGGCAATATCTCGTTTAGACGATTTTTCTGGGTGCGCGCGGATCCATTCGAGAATGTCCGCCTGAGTTGGAATTTTAGCCATAAAAATTCATTAACATGCACCGTAGACTTTCTAAACCCTTGGATTTAAGCCAAGTTTATATAAACAACCTGTGCCAAATAATGGAGACCATTGTGAGATATATAATAGCAGCCCTTTTGATAATTTGTAGTTCGGTATCTGCTGAGGATTACAATCTTGGCGACCTTACAGTCAAAAAGTCATTTTCTTATCCCACAAATGGACGCAGTGGCGCAGGTTATTTCACGCTTATCAATTACGGAACGGCGGATGTTTTGATGGCTGTTACAGCTGATTTTCCGAGGGTCATGATCCACGAATCCCTCATGCAGGAAGGCGTTATGACCATGCAGCACCGCATGATGGTCCAGGTTCCGGGGCAGGGACAAATCGAATTTTCGCCTGGTGGCTATCATGTGATGTTTATGGGCCTTACCGATGGCTGGGCAGAGGGTGACGAAATTGAGGCTAGCTTGCAGTTTAAAAACGCGGGCACGTTAGATATCAAATTTGTAGTGATCGCGCGACCTTAATACCAGAGCCTATGCGCCAATTTTTCCCTTATTCTCGCCGATTTGACCGCGATGTAAAAGCAGATGATCTAATATGACGCAGGCCATCATGGCCTCACCCACTGGAACTGCTCTGATACCCACGCAGGGATCGTGGCGGCCCTTGGTTATGATTTCGGTGTTTTCGCCTAATTTATTGATCGTTTTTCGGGTGGTTAGGATCGATGATGTCGGCTTCACGGCAAAACGTACCACAAGATCTTGGCCTGTACTCAGTCCACCCAGAATGCCACCCGCATGGTTGGAGCTGTATTTTGGCCCATCTTGGCCCATGGAGATTTCATCGGCATTGGCCTCGCCTGTGAGTTCAGCGGCGGCCATGCCGTCCCCAATTTCCACGCCTTTTACGGCGTTGATGCTCATCATGGCTGCTGCTAGATCTGTATCCAATTTACCATAAATAGGCGCGCCAATCCCGGCTGGAACGCCAGTTGCCACCACTTCAATCACCGCTCCAATGGAACTGCCTGATTTGCGCAACCCGTCCAAATAACTGGCCCAGTCTTCAGCTGCTTTTGTGTCCGGGGTCCAAAATGGGTTTTGCTCGATTTGATTTAAATTCATATTTTTGCGGTTAATCTTATGTGGGCCCATTTGGCACATGAAGCCAGTGATTTTTACTGAGGGTGCAAGCATCTTGATCACTTGCCGCGCTAAGCCCCCAGCCGCCACGCGTGCTGCTGTTTCACGCGCTGAACTGCGTCCGCCGCCACGATAGTCGCGAATGCCATATTTCTGCCAATAGGTAATATCAGCATGGCCAGGCCTAAATTTATCCATAATATCGCCATAGTCTTTGGAGCGTTGATCGGTATTTTCGATCATCAACTGAACTGGTGTACCCGTGGTTTTGCCCTCAAATACACCAGATAGTATTTTCACCTGATCAGCTTCACGCCGCTGGGTGGTATATTTGTTTTGCCCAGGCTTTCGCTTGTCTAGCCAGTGTTGGATCATGGCCTCGGAAATCTCGACCCCAGGAGGACAGCCGTCAATGGTGGCCCCTAAGGCTGGTCCGTGACTTTCGCCCCAGGTGGTGACTCGAAACAAATGTCCAAAAGTATTTAGGCTCATGTGACAGCTCCTTTGAGCATGCAATATCGTTGCTGGGCAATCGGAGCAAGGGCTAGGTGAATAGCTTAAGGTAACCTTAAGGCAAACGCGTTGGACTGGTGGAGCAGTGTGGTAGGTCGACCAACCTGGCCACTGTTTCCCATTTTAGGATTGTATTCACTCATAATTCAGAATAGCAAAAACTTACCTCGGGGCGCCCATTTGGGCTGAGATGCGTTAGCAAACCCGTAGAACCTGAACCGGCTAGTACCGGCGGAGGGAAGGTTTGGAATACTCCAATCCCTGACTCCGTTCGGCGATATGGAGAATATTATGAGACTCACTTCACTATTCGCAGGACTGTTTTTGACAACTACGGCAGTGGCAGAAACACCTGTTTTAACAATTTTAACTTACGATAGCTTTGTCTCTGACTGGGGTCCTGGCCCAGCAGTTGAGGCTGCATTTGAAGCCACCTGTGGCTGTGATCTTCGGATGGTAGGTGCTGGAGATGGCGCCGCACTTTTAGCGCGGCTGAAGCTGGAAGGCAGCCGCTCTGATGCCGATGTAATCCTGGGCTTGGACACCAATTTGATGGTGGCTGCTGCAGATACCGGATTGTTTGCCCCTATTTCGATTACGGCAAATTATGCTGTACCCGGCGGCTGGGCCGATCCGTATTTTGCGCCGTTCGACTGGGGCTACTTTGCATTTGTGAAAAACGCAGAGCTTGAAACCCCAACAAACTTTCGAGCATTGGCCGACAGTGACCTCAAAATCGTAATCCAAGATCCACGCTCATCAACACCTGGTCTGGGGCTGCTGATGTGGGTCAAAGCTGCCTATGGCGTGGATGCGGCAGATGTTTGGACTGATTTGGCTGACAATATTGTGACAGTCACGGCAGGTTGGTCGGAGGCTTATGGGATGTTTTTGGAAGGCGAGGCAGATTTGGTTTTGTCTTACACAACCTCTCCGGCCTATCACCTGATCGCTGAAGGGGATGCTTCCAAAAGTTTTGCTGTCTTTGATGAAGGTCATTACATGCAAATAGAAGTGGCGGGTAAACTTGCCAGCTCGGATCAGAGCGCCTTGGCGGATCAGTTTTTGCAGTTTATGGTCTCAGACGTTTTTCAAAGTATTATTCCAACTACAAATTGGATGTTCCCAGCCGTAACCCCTGCAGCGGGCCTGCCGGAAGGATTTCCAAAAGCCTTGAGCGCCAAGCAATCTTTGATTTTTTCCCCCACTGAGGCCGCTGCGCTGCGGAACGTAGCCTTGGTGGAATGGCAGACAGCACTATCGCAATAATTTTGCGCATAATTCTAGGTGGGGCGGTTTTAGCCGCCCTGCTTGTTTTTTCAATTGGGACCGCTGTGGCCGTAGCTACTCAAGGGCAGGGGCTTGGAATTTTGAGTGTGGCTGACTGGTTGGCCATTCGGTTTACCCTTTGGCAGGCCTGCATCTCCGCGGGCTTGAGTGTAGGGATTGCGATACCAGTGGCCCGCGCTTTAGCGCGTCAGAGCTTTATTGGGCGACAGGGTCTCATCACGTTACTGGGCGCGCCATTTATTTTACCGGTTATCGTGGGGGTTCTTGGTCTGCTGGCGGTCTTTGGCCGTGCAGGTTGGATCAGTGACTTTCTGACGTGGGCTGGCTTTGCAAGGCTGTCAATATACGGTCCCCCTGGCGTCATCCTTGCACATGTGTTTTTCAACCTACCGCTGGCCACCCGGTTTTTACTGCAGGGTTGGGCCGCAGTGCCGGCTGAGCGGTTCCGGGTTGTGCATAGTCTGGCAGCCTCGCCGTGGGCATACTTTCGTTTGATCGAATGGCCTTTGTTGAGGACTGTTCTTCCTGGGGCATTTTTGTTAATTTTTCTTCTCTGTCTCACCAGCTTTGCCGTGGCGTTAGCGGTTGGAGGTGGTCCAAAGGGCACAACCATTGAGCTGGCGATATATCAGGCATTCAGGCTGGACTTTGATTTGAGTAAGGCTGCGAGCCTGGCTGTGGTGCAATTCTCACTCTGTGGTGGTGTCGCTGTGCTGGCGTTTCTTGTGCCCTTGCCGCAAACTGATGGGCTGGGGCTGGACCGTCTGCCGCAACGGTTTGATGCTTACGGGCATCGGACCGCTGATTGTATCTGGATCTTCTGTGCAACCGCATTTCTGGTTATGCCACTCAGTGCCATTCTTTTTCGTGGCGTTGGGCATATCCACAACCTGCCGCATCAAGTGATTGTCGCGAGCCTGACCTCGCTGCTCATCGCTCTTACATCTACTATTGTTTGCATAGCTATGGCGCTGAGTCTTGCGCTTACATTTGCGTGTAGGGGTATAGCTGCACGAAATTTAGCTGAGGGTGTTGGTATTTTGGGATTGGCGACGAGCCCCTTGGTTGTCGGAACTGGCTTGTTCTTGATGATCTTTCCTTTTGCCCAACCAATGATATTTGCCGTTCCGATT
This sequence comes from Alphaproteobacteria bacterium UBA4588, assembly GCA_905182195.1. Lineage (GTDB taxonomy): Bacteria > Pseudomonadota > Alphaproteobacteria > Rhodobacterales > Rhodobacteraceae > Planktomarina. The sequence continues at coordinate 210,295 of CAJJAW010000002.1, read as the reverse complement.
ACTGCCAGCGTGAATGCTATGATGGCGCTTCCGTTTGCCTTGCGAGTGTTGATGCCTGCGGTGCGCGAGATCTATACGGATTACTTACATCTGCGGTGCAGTCTCAACATGACCCAATGGGTTTGGCTGTCGCGGATTGTTCTGCCGCGTCTGCGTCGCCCGCTTGGCTTTGCGGCGGGCTTGGCAGTGGCGTTATCTATGGGAGATCTTGGTGTGATTGCTCTGTTTTCGGATCCTGATCTGCAAACTTTGCCACTGATGCTGTATAGGCTGATGGGAGCCTACCGCATGGATCAGGCGGCGGGCGTGGCTGTGGTTTTGGTGGCGCAAAGTTTGGTGTTATTTTGGATATTTGACCGAGGGGGACGTGGATATGTTGGCTCTAAATAAGGTTCGCTTTCAACAGGGTGACTTTGTGCTGTCTGCGGATTTTTTAGTCCCAACCGGCGCTCGTGTGGCGGTGATCGGCCCATCAGGTGGCGGCAAGTCTACTTTTCTTAATGGGATAGCCGGATTTATTGCGGCTGACGCGGGTAAGGTGCTTTGGGATGGTGAAGTGATGCCTGATCATCCGGGGCGGCGGCCGTTGAGCATTCTGTTTCAAGATAATAACCTATTTCCGCACCTGAGCGTGATGGACAACGTAGCGGTTGGCATCAGTCCGGATATGCGGTTGTCTCAGGCGCAAAGGGAGAAGGTCAGCGCCGCCTTAGACCAAGTGGGATTGGCTGATAAATCAGCAACCTATCCGCGTGATCTGTCGGGTGGCCAGCTTGGCCGGGTAGGCTTGGCGCGAGTGTTGTTGCGTCAACGTCCCTTGCTGCTGCTGGATGAACCCTTCTCCGCTTTGGGACCCGCTTTGAAGGATGAGATGTTGGATGTTTTGCGGGGGATACTGGACGCCACGGCTACAACGGCGTTGATGGTGACCCACGATCCGAAGGACGCGCTGGCTTTTGCAAATCAAGCGATATTAGTGGCAGATCGCTGTGCTACGGCACCGCAACCGATCCAACAACTTTTTAAGGCTCCACCACCGGCACTGCGCGCTTACCTTGGCAGTAGGACATAAAAAAACGCGCCTCAGTTGAGACGCGTTTTCCTCTACATTATAAAAAGACTTAGTCTTTTGTATATTTTATTGGACGCCAGAGCGCCTTGTTTGCCAAAAACAACATCAGCGTCAGGAAGCCCAATATTAGAACTCCAACCAGTCCGGCGCGTTTGCGGTCGTTGAGTTTTGGCTCTGACGTCCACATTAGAAAAGCAGAAATGTCTTCAGAAAGATGTTCGAGATCATTCTTGTGTCCATCTGCAAACTCAACGTCTTCGCCATAAAGAGGGGGGCCCATTGAAATCCAACCACCAGGATAAGCAGTGTTTTCATATAGTGTCACACCCGCTGATGTTTTTTCTTCGCCGGTGTAACCTGTAAGCAATGAATAAATATACTCGGGGCCACCCATACCTTTTAGCAGTTGATTGATGCCGGTACTTACTGGCCCGTGAAAGCCTGCGCGGGCTTTTGCCATCAATGAAAGGTCTGGTGCGTTTGCATTGCCACCCTTCGGGAAGTGATCGGCCGGCAAGGCCTCGCGGTAATCGCCTTCCCCGTCATTGAGCGACTGATCCCAAACTTCAACAAATTCGGACGCATATGCACGCACTTCATCTTTGCTTAAAAGTGGGCCGCCCTCATCACCTAAAGAGCGAATGGCTACAAACTTCATGCCGTGGCAAGCTGAGCAGATTTCTGTGTAAACCTTTAGTCCACGACGCAACTGTTCCTGGTCGTAGGACCCGAACGGGCCCTCGAACGAGAAGGCATGGTCATGCACATGACCTTCGCTGCCGGCAGCCTGCACCCCGCCAGCGGCAAGGGCCAAAGCTAGCGTGGCGCCTGTTGTGAGTTTCTTGAACATATTTAGTCCCCCTCACTCTGCCGGGTTAGCAGCATCAGCTGCGCTGGGTTTGCCGTATTTGGCGTTGAAGTCATCTTCGATGGTTGCCGGCGGTGCTGACGGTTTTTCGATTACACCTAGCAAAGGCAAGATAACTAGGAAGTATGCAAACCAGTAGGTTGCTCCAATCAAGGAGAAGGTTGCATATGGCTCCTCTGCAGGGCGTGCGCCTAACCACATTAAGAAAATGAAGTCAGCTACTAAAATACCGAACCACCATTTGAACATTGGGCGGTAACGGCCCGAGCGTACGGTGGAAGTATCTAGCCAAGGCGCCAAAGCCATAACTGCAATCGCACCAAACATGGCCAACACACCAAAGAACTTAGCGTCGACAATGCCGCCAGTAACAAAGCTTGCTATTTGAACGACCCAAACTTCAGATGTGAAGGCGCGTAGGATGGCGTAGAATGGGAGGTAGTACCATTCTGGTACGATGTGGGCCGGTGTCACCAATGCGTTGGCCTCGATATAGTTATCGGGGTGGCCCAGGTAATTTGGCATAAAGCCTACAATCGCCATGAACACAGTCAGGATCAGCCCCAAGGCAAACAGATCCTTCAACACGAAATATGGCCAGAATGGCAGTGTGTCTTTTTCAGCCTCAGCTTTGGAGCCACGGCGCACTTCAACACCCGTCGGGTTGTTGTTGCCCGTGGTGTGGAAAGCCCAGATGTGTACGATCACCAACCCTGCAATCAGGAACGGAAGCAAGTAGTGCAGGCTGAAGAAGCGGTTTAAAGCTGGTTGGCCCACAGCACCTGCGCCCAAAAGCCAAGTTTGTAGGGACTCACCAATGAATGGAATAGCGCCAAACAGCCCGGTGATTACTGATGTTCCGTGGAACGACATTTGACCCCAAGGCAGCACATAGCCTAAAAAACCAGTTGCCATCATGAGCAAGTATATCAGCATTCCAATGATCCACGTGACCTCACGTGGTGCTTTGTAGCTGCCATAATATAGGCCACGAAAAATATGTGCGTAAACGGCGATAAAAAACAAAGACGCACCATTCATGTGGAAATAGCGAATCATATGACCGCCATTTACATCACGCATGATGTGTTCGATCGAGGCAAAAGCTAGATCAACATGTGGCGTATAATGCATTACTAGGACAACTCCGGTAACGATTTGCATCGCTAGGCAGAATGTCAAAACGATACCCCAAATCCACATCCAATTTAGGTTTTTTGGGGTTGGGAACATCAATGTGTCATATAAAAGGCCAACGATAGGTAAGCGAGCATGAAACGCCTTTGCCGATTTTGATTTTGGTTCGTAATGATCGTGTGGAATTCCGCCCATTATGCGCTCTCCTTACCGATAACTAGTTCAGTCTCACCGTCGAAACGGGCCACTGGAACCAATAGGTTTTCTGGGGCTGGGCCCTTACGGATTCGGCCTGCCGTATCATAGTGCGAACCGTGACATGGACAGAACCAACCACCAAAATCGCCTGCGCCATCACCTAAAGGCACGCAGCCCAAGTGTGTACAAACACCCAGCATTACCAACCATTCGCCACTTTCATCAAGTGTGCGGTTTTCGTCAGTAGCTGGCAGATCAGGTTTGTTGTCGTTGCGGCCATTGCCGTCGATCAACTCATCCATGTTAGTAGCACGGGCTGTTTGGATCTCGCTGTCGGTCCGACGGCGAATAAAAACAGGCTTGCCTTGCCATAGAACAGTGATTTGGGTACCTGGTTCAACGTCAGCCACATCCACGCGGATTGAGGCCAAGGCCAGTACATCTGCTGAAGGGTTCATCTGGTTGACCAAAGGCCATACTGCTGCGCCCGTTACTACTGCTCCTGCGCCTGCTGTCGCGTAGTAGAGAAAATCTCTACGGGTGCCGTCGTGTTCTTCTGTATGCGCCACGAGGTTCCTCCAAATTAATTTCGGCCCTTCGACGGCCTGATAGACTCAGACCCCATAAACGCGAGGTCTCTCGGTGCGGTTCCTAGACCACTGATCGTGCCACGTCCAGCTGACATTCGGGCGCAGCCCGCAAGGAGTAAATTTGCCGCATTTAAGTGACATTTCTGCGTGCCACTAAAAATTCGGTTTTAGGACTAATTTAACCCTCGAAATGCGTGTCCACCATGCTGTCTCGTTTTGCGAAGCTCGCAAACCACGTGGCCAAGACATCGTGGCCTTGCCGCCAGTTACGGACGTCATGGCGAAGATCAAGATAGCCAAGGGCGCAGGCCGTGCTGATGTGTGCCATGGTCAAAGGGCCGTTCAAATGGGGCATCCAATTGTTTTGCAGCGCATCGCATCCGCCTATGATTTTGGACCATTGGGCATCGATCCAATCAGCGCTGATCATATGTTCAGGGCGCAATCGTGTCTCATAGGAAATACTAACCGCACTATCCATCATCGCATCCCCCGTGGCTTCAAGCGTTAGGACGTCCCAAAGCTCCGCCTGAGGGTAAAGGCCAGCATCGATACGCGCATCTAGATAGCGTGTAATGACGCGGCTGTCATAAAGCGCTGGGCCCTCAGGGCGGGTCAAAGACGGGATACGCCCGGTTGGATTGGCCGCTTGAGCGGTTGGGTCTGATTTAAAGGGCGAAGTTGCCACATAGACCTCTTGCACGTCTTTTAACAGGTCTGTTTCGCGTAATAACACGCGCACTTTGCGCGCAAAAGGAGAAGCCGCCGCCATGATCAATTGCATATTAAGTCACTTTCTGAAGTAGAGTTCTTGTGAGAGCCGTAGTGTCAATCTCAATACCTCGGCCAGTTTTCCTAAATTTTACGTTCCGTCGCCAATGGGTGGTGGCGTTTAATTGTTCACGACCATGGCGCAGGCTGAGCCCTTGGCAGCTGCGGAATTGCCCTTGTTGCGGTGTAGGTCACCAAGGCAACAGCATCATACTTGATGGCAAATGCTGTGATGGGGGGTAAAGACATAGGCATGGGAACTCCGCGTTTCTAATGGAATGTTATGACATCTTTGCTGGGACTGTCCAACCGATTGTGCTGGCCGGATTTTTAGGGATCACCAGCTACGCCATAGCTCGGCGCTGCAATGGGATTGATAGCGCGGTTCAGGTAATCCTGCATTTGTGGTGCGTAAGCCTGCCAGTGTTTCCGCAACTGGGCGACTGGACTTTTTTCATCCCAATCCACCCGCAAATCCACCAAATAAAAGGGCATTTTATCAGTAACGATCAAAGCTGCAGAATGAACTGGGCCAGCTTCACCTCCAGCCGCTATGCCTGCTTCCAAACCGAGGATCAGGCGTTCGGCTAAATGAGCCTCTGGATTTAAGTTAAATCCTGCTGCCATGGATTTTGGTACGGCAGATGATGACAGCAAATTTCCGGCTGCAACACAGTCAACCGCCTCATGTATGGCATGGGTGCCCAGTATATGTGTGCCGGTGAAATGGGCTGTAGTGCCGTTATGATCGATAGCTGTAAGCTGCCGGTAGTTGATGAAATCTTGGTTTGTGGTCACGCGGTTGATGGCCTCCTGAGCTGAGTGACCGTCTTCCATTTGATTGAGAACCAATGTTGCCAAATGTGGATCTGTGATGTTTTGGGTCGCCACCGCTCCAACCCCTGCGCGAGCGTGTGGGCAGCGGGACCCAACGCTGATTGAGGATGTGGTGATAGCCACTCCAAACATTCCGGTATTTCTGCAACGGCCTGTTAGGGAGATTGTCATGTGGTATCCTTTGCTGGGGGTGGCGTTCGCCCATTTCTTTAATCTGGGATTACTGCGGTGACTTCGATTTCAACCACCCATTCTGGCCGCGCCAATGCTGAGACCACAATTCCAGTTGAACAGGGATGTACGCCCTTTAACCATTTGCCCATCTCTTGATAGACAGCCTCACGATACCGAATGTCGGTTAGATAAACGACAATGCGGCACACGGCCTCCATTGTTGTGCCGGCCTCTTGCAATAGTAAGGCAATATTCTGCATAGTTTTTTTGGTTTGCTTGGCGGCATCCCCTTCATGAAGGCTGATGCGGCTGTCAAGATCCTGTGCCACTTGTCCACGAAGAAACACTGTCGTGCCGCGCGCAACTACACCTTGCGATAAGTCATTATCGAGCTTTTGTTCTGGGTAGGTTTCCTTGGTGTTAAAAGGTCGAATGCGTTTATGCAGCGTCATCTACCATACCTTTTTATAAGATATCAAATCGTGGCACATGTCACAGGTTTCTGTCACTCTTTTTTTGTGACGTTCAGTATTTTTTTCTATTTAAGATGTCCGCTGGGCGCACAGCTGAGCCGGTGCGCACAGATTCTAAAGCTGCTTCGGCCAGAGCGATAGACATCAAGCCATCATGTCCACTGGTGTGCGGTTGGGCGCGGTTGGCCACACAATCTACAAAATGTTTAATCTCTGCAGTATAGGCCGCAATGTAGCGGGTCATAAAAAAATCAAGCAGTGGTGGGCGGGTGTAGCCATGTTCATTGGCGACGATGATCCGGGATTGATGGTGATTGTCTGCGGCCACTGACCCTGCCGAGCCGTGCACTTCAATACGTTGGTCGTATCCAAATGTGGCGCGGCGTGAATTGGTAATGGTGCATTGCTTGCCGCTGGCAGTACGTAAAATAGCATTGGCACTGTCAAAATCACCACAATTACCAATTTCAGGATCTGTGAGGACAGAAGCGGCGGCTTGTACGGTTTCCACTTCCTCTCCCAGCATCCAGCGCGCAACATCAAAATCATGGATCATCATATCGCGAAAAATTCCGCCGGAACGTCCAATGTAATCATAGGGCGGCGCGCCAGGGTCGCGGCTGATTAAGGTAACCATTTCCACGTCACCAATTTGGCCCGCATCGATGGCAGCGCGCAGGGCTTGGAAGTCAGGATCATAGCGGCGCTGAAAGCCAACCATCAAAGTAGCCTTAGTTTCACCGACTACAGCAAGGCAAGCTTGTACACGCTCAAGGCTGAGATCCACAGGTTTTTCACAAAAGATGGCTTTGCCGGCATGGGCGAATTGTTCGATCAGATCCGCGTGGGTGTCGGTTGGGGTGCAGATGATCACCGCGTCGATATCGTCAGAAACCAAAATTTGCTCTATGGTACGAATATCGCAGCCATAAGTGTTACGCACGGCTTCGGCTGCCTCACTCAAAGGATCGGCGATAGCCACCAGTTGCGCGGTTGGTACTGAAGATACTGCGCGCGCGTGGACTTGCCCAATGCGCCCTGCGCCTAAAAGACCAATTCTTATCATTTCTTATTCCTTCAGTTTAGAGCGTAGCGCATGTCCAGCGGTATCTGGTTGGCGTGATAAGCAGTTGCGCCGGCGTTTCAAGCAAAGACTGAGATTTTTAGGAACATATTGTAAAAAAATTTGACTAAATCAAATCTTAAAACTGCTCTGCCTTGTAGGGCAGGTCATTGCTGGTTACCTAGGTCTGAGAAGAGGAATGACCCATGAAACGATCTTTGACAGACCTTGGCCAGCAGTTGCTGGATGCCGCCAAACGCGCTGGTGCTGACGGTTGTGACGCAATGGCGGTAGATGGCATTTCCCATTCAATAGAAGTGCGGGCGAGAAAGCTTGAGCAAGCAGAACGCTCTGAAGGGGTGGATATTGGTCTGCGGGTTTTTGTTGGCGCGCGGCAGGCCTGTGTTTCGGCGTCAGATACCAGCACCGATACGATCCAAGAGATGGCGGAACGTGCCGTTGAAATGGCGCGTCACGCACCAGATGATACCTATATTCGCCAAGCCACGGCGGTAGAGTTGACGTCTGATTGGGATGTGAACGCTTTGCAACTTGCCGACCCTGCAGTGGAACCTTCCGCGGCGGAATTACAGCAAACGGCCCTTGAGGCTGAAGCAAACGCGCTTGACGTGGTTGGGGTAACTAAGTGTCAATCTGCGGGTGCGGGTTTTGGATCGCGCCGCATCCATCTCTGCATGTCGAATGGCTTTAGTGGTGGCTATGTGCGGACGGATCATGGATTTTCCTGCGTAGCGATCTCTGGATCAGGCACTCATATGGAGCGTGATTATGATGGCGATTCACGTATCTTTCGTTCTGATTTGCGCGGAGCGGCCGAAGTTGGGCAGTCAGCGGGCGCTAGGGCAGTAGCGCGCCAAGGTGCGCGCAAGCCGCCCACAGGTGTGTTTCCAGTTTTATATGATGAACGAATTTCAAGTGGTCTTATTGGGCACTTGCTGTCTGCGACTAATGGCTTGGCCGTTACCCGTGGCGCGACATGGTTGCAGGACGCAATGCTGGGTTCAGTTTTGCCGCAAGGTATATCATTGATTGAAAACCCGCTTAGGATCCGCACTGGCGGTTCGCGGCCATTTGACGGAGAGGGCCTGCCGGTCGCTTTGCGCCATATTGTCGAGGATGGGGTGTTGCAGCAATGGACCTTGGATTTAGCAACTGCGGCCCAGCTAGGCCTGTCCAGCACAGGTTCCGCCATGCGCGGCCCATCAGGCCCACCATCTCCCGGTGTTGGTAATGTTGAATTGACAGCTGGAACCCAGAGCCGAAAAGATTTGATCCGTGATATGGGCACAGGGCTTTTGCTGACCTCTTTGATTGGCTCGTCTATCAATGCCACAACTGGAGATTATTCGCGTGGGGCCTCAGGCTACTGGGTGGAAAATGGTGAGATCACCTACCCAGTGAATGAATGCACAATTGCAGGAAATTTGCGCGATATGTTGATGCGTATAGTGCCAGCCAATGATGGCCGTCTGCATCTGTCACGGGTTGTGCCGTCGCTATTGATACCGGGCATGGCGATTGCTGGTGGATGATCTTAATCTCTTAACTGAGGCTGCACGTTCTGCTGGTGATATTGCCAAGCACTACTTCCAAAAAAGCCCAAAGACTTGGGATAAGGGAGGGACTGCAGGCCCTGTCACGGAAGCTGATCTAGAAGTAAACCGCATGTTGGCTCGTGATCTGCGTACGGCTAGGCCAGGCTACGGCTGGCTGTCTGAAGAGACAGAGGACTCCACTGACCGACTTTCGCATGAGCATGTGTTCATTGTCGATCCCATTGATGGTACCCGAGCGTTTATTGAGGGCACACCGCATTGGGCACATTCTCTAGCGATTGCAAGATTTGGACATATTCAGAGTGCATCCGTCTATATGCCGATGATCGATTTGATGTTCACCGCTACGGTTGGGGGGGGTGCTTATCTGAATGGCTTGCCGATCACTGTCTCGACGCGCAGTGAAACGCTAGGCGCGAATATACTTTCGTCCAATGGCAATTTTCAAGAAGAGTTTTGGCCCGGTGGCTTCCCTGACTTGAAGCGCAGTTTTCGCTCATCGTTAGCCTATCGACTTTGTCTTGTCGCCAATGGTGAGTTTGATGGTATGCTTACCTTGCGACCAACGTGGGAGTGGGATGTGGCGGCGGGGTGTTTGATTGTGAGTGAGGCTGGTGGATTGGTTACCGATCAAGCTGGGGCAGAGCCAGTATTTAATTCACCGGTTGGGCAATTAAATGGGATTGTAGCTAGCAACATTGATATCCATTTTGGTCTTATGGCAGGCTTGACGTAAGTTCTGGGTCAGATACCCCTTAATTACAAAATACTTGATGAAAGCTTATGTATGATACTAGGCGTCTTTGGGTAAGGTGGTTCTGGAATGAAAAAAGTCACGCGTGCAGGTGGACCAATTATCTGGGCCCACGCATCTACACCGGCTGCGCTTGATGCGATGTTAGAGGTACTTTTGCGGGCTCAAATGATTGAACCGTCTTTGTCATATGTGCTTTCAGCCCCGGCATCTGAATATATTTTTGATATTGAAGTCGTCCGTTTGCAGGAGGCGAACCTTCAATCAGGGCAGGACTTCTTAAGTAAAATGTTGCCAGATTTATGTTTATGGGCAGATGATAATATTAGCATACCACTTTTTGAATTGATCCAAAGATTTTCTATTCAAATTATACTTGTTAATGCTAAAACTCGGAAGTTGCGGGGTCGAACTTGGCTATGGCGTAAGACTGTTGCGCGGCAGGCCCTTCGGCCAGTGTCCTATGCATTCGTCGAAACAGGCGAATCTAGTGGGCATTTGCGAAGTCTTGGTTTGCCGGCCCGTAATATAGAAGTGCTTGGACCATTGTTGGGGGGCGTCGTGGCGCCTAGCTGTAATGAGGAAGAGCGTGACCGTCTTGGAGAAATTTTGACTGGGCGGCCAGTTTGGTTTGCACATCAAGTACCACCGCAAGAAATAGGCATGGTCCTAAAGGCTTTTTTGCAAGCGCAACGCAAAGCACATCGGATGCTCTTGATCTTCGATCTGGCGGAACCTTCAAGCGAAGTGGAGTTTTTAAAACTTTGTGAAGAGCTTGATTTGATAACCCATGCACGGGCGCTTGAAGGAGAGCCCAATTCGCGCACTCAGATTTTTCTGACTGATGATGACAGCGATACGGGGCTTTGGTACCGTCTTGCTTCAGTGTCTTACATGGGGGGTAGCCTCTCTGGAGGCAATCTTCCCAACCCCATGGTTGCCGCTGCGCTAGGCAGTGCCGTTGTGCATGGCTCAGACATCATCAATTTCCACCATGCCTATGAGCGCTTGCGTGAGGCAGGTGCTACAGTGCCCTTGCATGAAGTGGGCGATTTGAGCAAAAGGGTGGCGGTGTTGATGGGGCCCGATCAATGTGCTGATATGGCGGCAAAAGGATGGCGCGTTGTGTCTGAAGGAGCGATAGCGACGGACCGGTTAGTTGAGTTGACCCTACAAAAAACAGGATTTGGAGATTTGGACAAATGATACGCGCCCCAAAATTCTGGTATCAACCCCGGGGTGTTATGGCCTTTGGCCTTTGGCCCCTAGGCTGGGTCTATGGTGCGGCCACTGCTTGGCGCTTACGCAGAGCTAGCCATGTCGCTCGCGCGATTTGCCCGGTAGTTTGTATTGGAAATATCAATGCCGGTGGTTCGGGTAAAACCCCTACTACCATTGCTATGGCTGAGCATTTGCAAAGACGAGGCTGGCGAGTTGTGGTTTTGTCACGCGGTTATGGGGGCAGTGTGAAAACCCCAGTTCTGGTTAACCCTCGGGAACATACGGCTGGGCATGTGGGTGATGAGCCTTTGTTGATATCCGCCTTCTGTCCAGTGGTGGTATCTGCGGATCGTGCCTTGGGCGTGGAATTGGCTTTGATGAATAACCCTGATGTGATTTTGATGGATGACGGTTTTCAAAGTCCTGCCGTCTATAAGGATTTTTCTATCGTTGTAGTGGATGCCGCCTTTGGGTTTGGTAATGGGCTTTGCATTCCTGCTGGGCCTCTGCGTGAGCCTTCTTCCAAAGGGTTAATGCGAGCTGATTTGTGTATCATCATTGGCTCAGAAGTGGAGCAAAAAAGCTTTAAAGCGAGTCTACTTTCTCCGCTGACAGTACCTCATATTGATGCTGAGATTAAACCATTGCACACAGGTATGCTGTGGGACGGGGTGGCTGTATTCGCTTTTGCAGGGATTGCGCACCCAGAAAAATTCTTTGCAACTCTGCGCGGGTTGGGTGCTAATATTCTGGGGTACGAGGCGCTTTCAGATCATGAGCCACTTTCACCTACATTAATGAAGCGACTAGCCGCCAAGGCGAAGTCTCTAAATGCGCAGCTGGTTTGTACCGAAAAAGATGCGGCGCGATTACCCGCTGAGTATCGCTTGGATGTTTTGGCCCTTCCAGTTCGGCTTGAGATTAAAGATTGGACCAAGATCAACACAAAATTGGCCGATCTTGGTTTGTCCTAACTTATTGTGCGTCCAAGATTTTTTTGAAATCTTCATAGGGCATGTTTGCGTATTTTATTCCGTTGATCACGAATGATGGGGTCGAATCGATACTATCCGTAGCCCGATTTTCTTCATACCAAGCGACCAGATTTTGGGCTTTTTGCCCGTCAGAGAAACAGGCCTGTACGGCATCTTGCGAAAGCCCTGCAGTTATCCCAATCCGACGCAAATTGTCTGCAATCTCGGCTGGAGTACCTTTGGTCCATTCGCTTTGCTTGGTGTATAGTAAATCTGAAATGGCAAAGAATTTATTCTGGCCGCCACAGCGCGCAATGATCGATCCCCAAAGTCCGTAACGGTCAAAATAAATCTCACGATAGGTTAAACGTACTTTGCCTTTGTCAATGTAATCAGCTTTGAGGTTTTTAAAGGCACCTTGGTGAAACGATCGGCAGTGTGAGCAGGTGTAGCTAGCATATTCAATTATGGTGATTGGAGCATCTTCAGCGCCCAAGACCATGTCAACAATGGTTGAGGTGTCGGCTTCACCCGCGGTTGTCGCATTCGCCGCCCCAAAGCTTGAGCCTACTAGGCCATTCTGTTGTGGGGCCATTACAAAGTATGCGCCAAGGCCCAAAGCTGCAGCAAAAACCAAACCTAATAAATAATTATTTTTATTGTTCATTTTATGATCTCTTTTCGTGTTTCATAATATTTTCACCGAACGCGGCGAGTGCGGCTCTCAGGCCCTCATCTTTTATATCACATGCAATTATAGATGCCTTTGCGGCCGTTTCGGGACAAGGTGGTGGGATTGTGCGTTTGGGTGCTACGTTGAACTGCGCCTTGCCATCAGAAAAGCCAACAGGTGCTGTCTGAGTGATACGGATCCTAGAAATTGCATTGTATCCGTAGCAAGCGTTCACCTTTTCGCGCAGTTGGGGCAGTTGCATTTCAAGCATCTGTGCCTGTGCGCCGGTTGTAAGTATAACCAATGTGGCGCCAAATCCCTTTTGAGCATAGCTTACTTTTACAGGTGTACAAATTTGTGCCGACTGTACGCCCACAATTTCGTCCCAGTGGGTAAGCAGTCGGGTTATGGCAAACCCGCGTGTTTCGCCGGCAGACCGAAGCTTTTGCTCAACCAAAAGCGAGGTGTGCCGAAACCCAGCGCGACGTTTTTCGTATGACCCTGCAATTTTTTGCATCGATTTTTCTTACTCTTCCTGATTTACTCTATTTTACCCTAAGTACGGCTTAACGCCACCTCTTTTACAAAAGGTACTTTAACTATTGCGTGATTATCCGAACTCTAAGACACTTTTGACCTGGTATGACGATAATGCGCGTGTTTTGCCCTGGCGTGTCGCACCTGCTGACCGGAAATTAGGCCAAATGCCTGACCCTTATCGCATTTGGCTTTCCGAAATTATGTTGCAGCAGACAACAGTTGCGGCCGTCAAAGCCTATTTTGTGAAATTTACAACGCTCTGGCCAAATATTTTTGATCTGGCTGCAGCTGATGATGCGGAAGTCATGGCGGCATGGGCGGGTCTTGGTTATTATGCTAGGGCACGTAATTTGTTAAAATGTGCACGGGCCATAGTGGTGGAATTTGAGGGCCAGTTCCCTTTTGATCGTGACCAACTGCAAGGTCTGCCTGGAATTGGACCCTATACCAGTGCCGCCTTAGCATCGATTGCCTTTGATCAACCTGAGACTGTAGTTGATGGCAATGTTGAGCGAGTTATGGCGCGGTTATTTGACGTACACCTACCATTACCAAAGGCAAAAGTGCCGCTGACAAAATTGGCTGAGGAGCTAACACCCCGCAAGCGTGCGGGCGATTATGCGCAGGCGGTAATGGATCTTGGAGCCACGATTTGCACGCCTAAGTCACCCAGCTGTAGCCTCTGCCCATGGCGCTGCTGTTGTTTGGCCATGGAGCGTGGAACCGCGCGGGAGCTGCCTAAGAAATCTCCCAAGGTTATGAAGCCAACACGCCAAGGAATAGCCTATGTGGCCTACCGCACCGATGGGGCTGTTTTGTTAGAGCAACGCCCGGATCGGGGGTTATTGGGTGGAATGTTGGGGTGGCCGGTCAGTGCTTGGACTGAAGATCCACCGGAATTCATGCCACCTTTTCGGGCTGATTGGGTGGAAGCACCCGAGGAGGTTCGCCACACCTTCACGCACTTTCATTTGCGACTGCGGGTGATGGTGGCATCTGTGCTACCAGAGCGCAGCAACCGCCACTTTATCGAAAAGTCTGATTTTCGTCCACTGGATTTGCCAACGGTTATGCGCAAGGTCTGGAGCATTGCTGTTGGGTTGGAATAGCTCGCGTCAGCACAATTTACGTAGGTACTTATGTTGAGCAAAAATCAATCACTAAATAACCTACTTAAGAGTTATTTAACCATCCCTGCTGATTAGAAATTAGTGCATACCTTTTAAGCAATAAGCCTAATAACTTGCTACATAACCCCCCACCACAAAGGGTGGGGCATAAGTTGGCGCTTTGAAAATAGTTGCAAGCACAGGCGTTAATTGAGTTATTTTTAGAGGATTAGTTTGGGCGCTGTCGCATTTCTGAGCGAATTTGCTGCCGCAGCAGATCAATTGAAACAACCTTACCATCACGGCGAAAATTCCAATAGGACCACCCATTACAGGAGGGTGCATTTTCTAAAACGGCACCCACCTGATGGATTGACCCCGCGGCCTCACCGCTAATCAACGTGCCATCTGCCCGTACTTTTGCAGTTTTGCCGCGTGGGCTAGTCAATACTTCGCCAGGCCGCAACATGCCGCGTTCGATAAGCTGGCCAAAAGGTACCCGAGGCTCCGCACGTTTGGAAATGGTCACGGCTAAAGCTTCGCTGTCGTATTTCCGGATGTCATCAATTCGTTTTTGCGCAACTTTACGGTAATTTTCTTCTCGCTCAATACCGATAAAGTCACGGCCCAGCATTTTGGCAACTGCACCAGTGGTCCCTGTGCCAAAGAACGGATCTAGAACAACATCGCCTGGATTGGTGGCCCCCAGCAGAACTCGGTGCAATAAACTTTCAGGTTTTTGCGTTGGGTGTACTTTGTCGCCGTTTTCATCTTTCAGGCGTTCATGCCCTGTGCAGATTGGAAGCACCCAATCGCTGCGCATCTGGATGCCTTCGTTCAAAGCCTTTAAGGCCTCATAATTGAAGGTATATTTTGCACCCTCGGCCTTTGACGCCCAGATCATGGTTTCGTGTGCATTTGTAAACCTTTTGCCGCGGAAGTTAGGCATTGGGTTGGATTTGCGCCAAACTACATCGTTCAAAATCCAATAGCCTGCATCTTGAAGCGCTGTCCCCACGCGAAAAATGTTGTGATAACTTCCAATCACCCAGATTGCGCCATGTGGCTTAAGAATTCTACGTGCAGCCTTCAGCCAATCGCGTGTGAACTTGTCATACACCGCGAAGCTATCGAATTGATCCCAATGATCGTTAACTGCATCTACTTTTGAGTTGTCTGGCCGATGAAGATCTGCCTTCAGCTGTAAATTGTATGGTGGATCTGCAAAAATGAGATCCACGCTACACTCTGGAAGACTGTTCATGACTTCGATGCAATCACCATCGAAAATAGTATTGAGCGGCAGCGATTCGGCTACCGTGAATTTTGATTTTGTGTTCATTTTTTGCCTCTGCCTATGGTGCATTTGCTGCACTCGTTGGTTGGCTAAGGATGAATCATGAATGATTCGCCGTCAATTTCTTTTTCTAATCAGCAACTTAAATTTTTTGCTTGATACAAGATATTGTGTACAGGCTTGAAGGTGCGTCTATGGTGAGGGGTAACCCCCAAATCTTGGAGTGCCTTTAGGTGTTGAGCTGTTGGATACCCGGCGTTTTTTTCCCAGCCATATCCTGGAAACTGTTGCCCTAAATCACACATTACCAAATCACGCCTGATTTTTGCCACAATTGAAGCCGCGGCAATCGACACGGAACGGGCGTCCCCTTTGACTAGTGCGGTGGCTGAAATATCTAAATCACGTGGGATTAAATTGCCATCCACAAGCACATGGTCTGGCCGCCGTTGCAGCCCATTTATGGCACGGACCATGGCCAAATGTGAAGCTTGGAGGATGTTGATCTGTTCAATCTCGCGCTCAGAGGCGCTGGCTATGGAAACATCCGCATGTTTTAGAATATCTTCTAAAACTAAATTTCGATTTTTAGCAGATAGTTTTTTGCTGTCATTTAGCCCAGCTGGGATATGCTTCGGGTTCAATATAACCGCTGCTGCAAATACAGGTCCCGCCAGTGGACCACGGCCCACCTCATCTATGCCAGCAATACATTGAAAGCCTTGCGCATGGAGTTCCTGCTCAAAATTAAATGTCGGTAAATCGGCCATAACTTTATAATACCGTTAATGTCTGAGATAAAAAAGGGGCAACCAGCCTCATGTTGAGAGACTTTTTTCCATTGCCTTGGCACCCGTGGTGTCTCAAAGTGTTACCACTGAAAGTGATAGCCATGGTGCTTGAGGCAGCGGGTCTTGTAGCCGCGGATAATTCGCCCGTTTCGTTTTTGTAACTTGCGGTGGCATTGTTCAGGCAGACGATTTGCCTGGTGGTAATTGCGATTCAAGCATCGGTTGGACACGATACTTATTCTGCGAACTTGAGTTTCGATCACGCGCTCGCACTCCGCGGGCAGGACTTTCCGATGCTGGCCTTTTGTGGGAAACCTTTTGGGCGCCGTAGACTTGGGCTTTGGAGGTGTGCCGTGTTGCGCCACTGAAGCTTTTGTACTTAGTGCATCGCTGATGACCAGAAACGCTAAACCCCCAAAGAGGAATTTACCCAATGCCGCATTATCACGTGCTGTGGCTGGAGAGCTGCCAATGCCCGCAAGGGCAATGGCACTTATGATGGTGAGCCCCAATATTTTCTTATGCATGTTGTATCCTTTATAGCCGCTGTGGAAGTTGATGATCTAACTTCGTTTGGATTTCTGGAGACAAGCAATGACTGCCAAATGTTATTTGATTGCGGGTTAGTGTCATTGAATAACATTGGGGTTGGTGTCAGGGTTTAGGCATGAAATACCTAATATTAATTTATGCCGTCTTTATCTCTTCCGTTGCAGATGCCGCCTGCTACGCAAGTTACAAAGCAAAGCGTGATGACCCGCTAAAATTGCATTATGGAGTGATGCAGTTGCCGGATCAGCAGTGCACCCCTAAGGCTGCTACACAAGCTTTGGCGCTTCGGCTTTTGCCACATGGTTGGATTTTACTGAACTTGTTGACAGTGTCGCTTAATATTCCAACGCCAACACAGAAAGAAAATGCTGGTGAAAATTTCCTCCGCTACTGAATCCCGAAAAGTTACACGTTGGGTCATCGCCGCAGGGTTGTCTGGAATCATTGGATTGCTCGCATTGACTGGTGCCTGGCTTTTGTGGACTTTGCCAGACGCTAATGCGTTCAACACGCGAGTTGAGAAAATCTTTGTGGAGAATGATTCGTTCACCAGCAAAGGCGAGATCAAAATTCTAGAAATTTTGGCACAATCTGGGACAGCGTTTTCGGATGCTTTGGCGAGCTACCGCATGGTCATTTTTGTGTTGATGCTTATGGCAGCAGCCTTATTGCTTGCCGCTTTAGCATTTCTTAGCCTTTTGTTGCTGCTGAATCGACGCATGATAAATATTGAGGCTTCGGGCATCCAGGTCTCTTCCATGTTAATCAGTCGAGCGGAAAACTTGGTAATTTTGAACAATATGGAATTCCAACTTACACAAGCTGCCATTGAAACTCTTTCGGTTTTGGCGGAGGCCCGTATGGATGGTGACATGTTGAGTGGTGCGGAACTGGAGGCTGTGATTGCTGGCAAGCCTGCGGCTGACTGTGATGAATCAGCAGGCGCCACGCGGGTCAAACGGTTGCGTGATAGTTTGGGTAATCAAATGGTGAGTGCGCTTTTGATTAAAAATGTGGCCCGGCGTGGCTATGTATTGGCAATTGATAAAGATGTTATAGAAATGATTTAGCCAAAAGCGGGTTGGTTGTGGCTCTGCATGCTCTATAGATGGTTGGGATCAGATCTTAACGGAGTATCTCAATGAGCTTTACCCTTGCCACTTGGAACATCAACTCAGTTAGGCTGCGCGAACCCATTGTTTTGCAATTGTTGCAGGATGAAGCCCCGGATATTTTGTGCCTACAAGAATGCAAAAGTCCAGTTGAACTTATCCCAACCAAAGGTTTTGCAGAACTGGGCTATACGCATATGGTGGCGCGTGGACAAAAGGGCTATAATGGTGTGGCAATCTTGTCGAAGCTACCTTTGCAGGATGCAGGGGGGCTTGATCTAGCTAATCTCGGCCATGCCCGGCATGTGGCGGCGATCTTGCCTAATGGGGTGACTATTCACAATCATTATGTTCCGGCAGGTGGTGATGTGCCAGACCGTGAGAAGAATGAAAAATTTGGTCAGAAACTAGACTACCTCACCGAATTGCGCGATATTTTTAATGTCCAAAAGCCTGAGCGCGCAATTTTGGTTGGAGATCTGAATATAGCGCCGCGTGAAGATGATGTTTGGGATCATAAAAAACTTTTGAAAATTGTGAGCCACACTCCGATAGAGGTAGAGTATTTTAATAATGTGATGGTTTCTGGTGACTGGGTGGATGTTACTCGGCAAGATATCCCCGAGGGGTTGCTCTATAGCTGGTGGTCATATCGTGCCAAAGATTGGGATGAGGCTGATAAGGGCCGCCGGTTGGATCACATTTGGGCCACCTCTGATATTGCCGCTTCAGCGCACTCCAGTCGCGTCATGCGGGTTGTACGAGGATGGGAAAAGCCCTCAGATCACGTGCCAGTCTTTGCCACCTTTGATATATAACTGCCTCTTGGCAAAAGGGACAGTGACGCTCATATAGAGCGTAACAGACAAGGATTTAATAATGTTGGAACCAAACACTACACCCACCAGCCTAGCCACTGCTGACGTTGCTGGGGATCTGATCAAAGACGGAACAGAGCAGAGCTTTATGCAGGACGTTGTGGAAATGTCTCAAACGGTGCCTGTTATTGTTGATTTTTGGGCGCCATGGTGTGGCCCGTGTAAGACCCTTGGTCCTGCGTTAGAAGCCGCGGTTACCGCCGCCGGTGGTCTCATTAAGATGGTGAAGCTGGATATAGATAAAAACCAGGGCATTGCTGAGCAACTGAAAATTCAATCAGTACCAACTGTTTATGCCTTTTGGCAGGGTCAGCCAGTGGATGGCTTTCAAGGAGCCGTGCCTGGCTCCGAAATTCAGGCCTTTGTTGACCGTGTTATCGTTCTGGGTGGCGGTAAGCCTGTGGACGGCGGTTTGGCCGATGCCTTGATTGCCGCTCAAGAAATGCTGGCTGAAGGTGAAGCTGTGGATGCAGCTCAAACCTTTGCCGCAATATTAGAAGAAGAGCCCGCAAGTGTGGGTGCCTATACCGGTTTAGTGCAATCGCACTTGGCTCTCGGTGATTTGGCACAAGCTGAAGCGATTTTGAATGGTGCTCCGGCAGAGATCAGCCAAGCCCCGGAGATGGAGGCTGTGCATGCTCAGCTTGAGTTAGCTAAGCAAGCGGCGAATGTGGGGCCTTTGACTGAGCTACAAGCTGCAGTTGATGCTGATAGCGATAATCACCAAGCCCGAATGGAGATGGCAATAGCACTGCATGTGGGCGGTGATAGTGAAGCGGCGGTTGAGCAATTATTAGAACTTTTTCGTAGGGACCGTGAATGGAATGATGGTGCGGCTAAAGTACAATTATTCACCATTTTTGATGCACTACCAGCAAATGACCTAGTTGTTTTAAATGGCCGTCGCAAATTATCATCTTTAATATTTGCCTGATGCCGTAGTGGAGCTAGGTTAGATCCATGACATTAAGATATGATATGCCCGACGTTATTCCAGTGTTCCCTTTGCCGGGAGCGTTACTGTTGCCGCGGGCTAAGCTGCCCTTGCATGTATTCGAACCGCGCTATCTCAGCATGATCGAAGATTGTATGAAAACGTCCAGTCGTTTTATTGGTATGGTGCAGACCTATCAGTCTGGTGGTGAGGCAAAGTTGCACTCTATCGGCTGTGCCGGCCGTCTAAACCAATTTTCTGAAACTGAGGATGGCCGCTATATGGTCACGCTTTCGGGTGTGAGCAGGTTTCGCATCAAGGAAGAGGTGGAGGGCTTTGCCCCCTATCGCCGCTGCCATGTAAGTTGGGACGGTTTTGAGCGTGATTTAGGCAAGGTTGAAAAGGATAAAACCTTTGACCGCCCGGCGTTTATGGCGGGCCTAAAGCGCTTTTTTGAATATCAAGAGTTGTCAACGGATTGGGAGACCATGCAGGAGGCAGATGATGAGTTGCTGATTAATTCTTTATCTATGCTTTGCCCTTTTGAACCTGGAGACAAGCAAGCCCTTCTTGAAGCGCCGAGCCTTAGCACGCGGCGCGAGACATTAACGACATTAATCGAATTCGCCTTGCGCGGTGGTGCTGATGAGGATTTTTTACAATGAGTGATATTGATGGTAAAATGCTTGAGGCTTTGATTTGCCCGCAAACAGGTGCGCCTTTGAAATATGATGCTCAGCGTCAAGAGTTAATTTCCAACTCGGCGCATCTGGCCTACCCGATACGTGATGGTATCCCGATCATGTTGGTAGGCGAAGCCCGTGAGATTGATTGAGACACTTAAAGTTGCTCTCCCTGTAACAACCTAGGCACATCACCGGTAGTCCCAGCTGCCTTGGCTACAAATGCGCGGCGCAGCATGGGTGTACTGCCCACCAAACCCAAACCTAAATCTCTCAGGCCGCGTGCGAGTAAATTATCGTTCGAAAACAATAGGTTGAATCCATTTGTGGCGGTGCATAACATAGCATTGTCAAATCCACGCCAGCGTTGATATTCTTTAAGAGTGGTGTCAATTCCTAAATCTTGGCCGCGACGTTTGGCATCGCATAGGACCTGTGCCAAGGCAGCTACATCTTTGAACCCAGAGTTCAGGCCTTGGCCTGCGATGGGGTGTACTTCATGGGCTGCATCCCCCACCAAAGCCACACGCTGTGATATCATACTATGGGTGGTTGAAAGGCTTAAGGGGTATATATATCTCTCACCTGCCAGTGAAATATTTCCCAAAAACGTGCCGAACCTTGGCCGAAGAATGTCGAGATAATCAGCTTTATCCAGCGCGTGTATCTGGTGCGCCGTTTCGGTTTTTTCTGTCCAAACAATTCCGCTGCGATTTCCTGTCAGTGGCAGGATCGCTAGGGGTCCGGAGGGCATGAAATATTGATGTGCAATACCGTTGTGAGGTTTTTCATGGGCAATGGCACAGACGAGTGAAGATTGCCCATAATCCCAACCAGAACGAGTTAAACCCGCGGTTTTGGCTGTATTTGAGGTGCGGCCATCGGCTCCGACTAAAACCGCTGCTGTGATTGTAGCTCCCGAGGTTAATTCTACTGCCACCTGTGTAGGTTTGACAGTCTGGCTTAAAACTTCTGTATTAGACTTAAATGTAACCTTGGAGTCTTTAAGCACGCCCTGCAAAACTCGTCGCAAATTCCGGTCTTCAACCATGTACCCCATTGGCCCTTCGGTAAAATCTTGTTGATCAAACTGCATTACGAAAGGGGACGGCACCTCACCAGCGTATCCGTCACTGACTTTAATTTCCACCATTGGCTGTGCATTTTTTGCCAGATCGTCCCACAGGCCAAGCACGTTAAGCATTTTTTGGCTGGCGGCGGCAATTGCATAGGAGCGGCCATCAAAGATGTTGTTTGGTGCTACGAGTGGAGTATTTTTGTCAATGATGGCGGCGCGAATGCCAGTCCGGTGCAGGGCCAAGGCTAAGGTAATTCCAGTTAGCCCACCGCCAGCAATGATGACATCATAATCCATATTGAAGACATGGGGTAGCAAAGCGATATTGTCGAGGGGGTGCGACATCGTTAGCATGGAAAAAAATTCAGGAGAACAACTGATGATCAGATGGTTGAAAATGAGTGCGGCAACTCTGGGGCGCGGAATTGGCAGTGGTGATATTGATCCTGTTGCTTTGGCCCAAACCTATCTGGATGCTATCGGCGCACACCCTTTTTCTGATCGTATTTATACCATCGTCACTCATGAACGCGCTTTGGCTGAGGCCGCTTGCGCTGCGGAACGTGCAAAGCTTGGGCAACGAAAATCACCGTTGGATGGGGTTCCCGTGTCTTGGAAAGATCTGTTTGACACCGTGGATGTTGCCACTGAGGCTGGCAGCTTATTGTTAAAAGGTCGTGTGCCGAATGCCGATTGTGAAGTGATGCGCACTGCTACCAGCTTAGGGCTCGTTTGCCTTGGCAAAACCCATATGTCGGAGCTTGCTTTTTCAGGACTTGGCCATAACCCAAGTACTGCCACATCGCCGTGTGTAAATGATCATGCCGCTGTGTCGGGAGGGTCATCGTCGGGCGCTGCTGCCTCGGTTGCTTTTGGATTGGCGCCATTGGCTATAGGCTCAGATACTGGCGGTTCTGTTCGCATCCCAGCTGCCTGGAATGATTTAGTTGGGCTGAAAACAACGAGTGGCCGACTGTCTTTGCAAGGGGTTGTTCCGCTCTGTGCGCGGTTTGATACGGTGGGCCCTCTATGCCGCTCTGTGGAAGACGCAGCTCTTGCGTTGGCAGCGTTGGAGGGCAGCAAGCCCGTTGATCTCACCAACGTCAAGCTGGAGGGGTGCCGTTTTGCGATTTGTGATACTGCCGCGTTTGACGATATTCGTGAGGCTCCTTTAGCGGGCTTCAACAGCGCTATCGAGTGTTTGCGAAAAATGGGTGCTGTGGTGGAGCGGGTTAAAATTCCGCAGGCACAGGCAGCCTTGGAACTTTCGGGCGTGTTGTTTGCATCAGAGGCCTACGGGACTTGGAAAGATCAAATAGAGGCTAATCCTGGGGCCATGTTTAAGGAAATCCTTCTGCGGTTTCGCAGCGGTGCAAACGTATCGGCGCCAGACTATGTGGCGGGATGGAGAAAATTAGATCAATTACGGATCGAATATTACGCTGCGACAGCTGGCTATGACGCGGTATTAATGCCCAGCTCACCAATTTTGCCACCAAATGTTGCGCGTTTGGATCAGGATCACGACTATTACGTGACGGAAAACCTATTAGCGCTTCGAAATACTCGAATTAGCAATCTTATGGGGGCTTGTTCTTTGACACTGCCGACAGGCGTTCCGTCCTGTGGATTAATGTTGGTCTGCCCGCCGATGCAGGAGCATCACCTGTTGCGCGTCGGAGCTGCAGCTGAAAATGCTATGGCATGAACTTTTGATTTGCAGTGTTGTACTGGCTGGCCTAATCCAGCGGTTAAGAGGACTTGACTGATGATGCCCACCCGATTTGATACTTTGCCCACAGCTACATGGCCGCGTTTGCGAGCCTTGTTGGACGGGCATGCTCCGGGTGGAGGTATAATCAATATGACCATTGGGGAGCCAAAACATCCCTTCCCTGGTTGGGTGGGCCCTACCTTGATTGAAGCCATAGCGGAGTTTAACAGTTATCCTGACAACAACGGTACCCCAGAATTGCGCAAATCGATTGGTGGGTTTTTAAATCGCCGCTATGGTGTGAATATGGATATCGATAGCCAACTTATGGTTTTGAACGGTACGCGAGAAGGTTTGTTTAACGCTGTTGTTGCGCTTTGCCAAACAAATAGCAACATATTGATTCCAAACCCTTTTTATCAGGTCTATACTGTAGCAGCCATGGCTATTGGCGCGCAGCCTGTCTATCTGCCGGCTAGTACGAAATCTGGATTTCTTCCTGATTTGGATACTCTCACTTCTGCAGAATTAAACAAAACATCAGCATTCTTTTTATGCTCACCATCCAATCCACAGGGTGCTGTGGCTAGTGTGGACTATTGGATGCGGCTCATTGCATTGGCTGAGACTTATGATTTCAAAATCTTTGCTGATGAATGCTATAGTGAGATTTACCGCCGTAGCCCGCCACCAGGGGCTCTGGAGGTCTCAGCCCAGATGGGGGCGGATCCGGAGCGGGTGGTCGCCTTTCATTCGCTGTCTAAGCGTTCAAACCTGCCAGGGTTACGTTCCGGCTTTGTGGCGTCGGGTGCTAAAAATATAGCGCGAATTAAACAACTACGCGCTTATTCTGGTTGCCCAGTTGCTGGCCCTATCCAGCATGTTTCTGCCCAAGTGTGGGCAGACGAAGACCATGTGGTTGCTAATAGGCAACTTTATTGTGGCAAGTTTGAGGCGGCTGACCACATTTTTGCCAATATTCAGTCTTATAATTCACCAGAAGCCGGGTTTTTCTTGTGGTTGCCAGTCGAAGATGATGAGGTAGCTGCATTAAAACTTTGGACTGAAACAGGGGTGCGGGTGCTACCGGGATCATATCTGGGGCAAGTCGCAAACGAGCAGAACCCTGGGTCTGGCTACATCCGAGTCGCTTTGGTGGCTCCAAAAGAAGAAATGCAGCGCGGATTAACCAACATGCGTGACTGCCTGTATAAATGATGTTGAGGTATAAATGGCTTATCCAACCCGCGGACGTGATCCGCTTTTGGACGCATCGACCCAAGCTTTTTTAGAAAGGCGGGGTGTTGAAGTTCTTGGTTTAATTTTGCTTTTGGTTGGTGTCGTACTCGCACTGGCCCTTATTAGCTATTCGCCTGAGGACCCTGCGTGGTCGGTTTCAGGTGTTCGAGAGGTTAAAAATTGGGCTGGCCAAATTGGCGCCACAATTTCGGCACCGTTGATTAAAGTCATGGGACTTGGAAGCTGGGGCATCCCTTCTGTGTTCGGTGCATGGGGATTGCGTTTAATCAGCCATATGGGCGCGGAACGCCTGCTGATACGCCTGATCTATGCGCCAATCTTCTGGGCGCTTTGTTCGCTTTGTGCTGCAACCGTAACCCCTACCGCGAACTGGGCCTATAGTTTCTCAATGGGGGGGCTATTTGGTGATACAGTATTATTTATGCTTTTGCAGGTTTTGCCAGGTTCGGCTGCAATGGGTGCTAATATCGTGGCTTTAGTATTGGGCGCGTTAGTTTTGCTGTCGGGGGGCTATGTAATGGGCTTAGTTATTAATGAAGTGAAGACTAGTTTTCGCTTTGTCAGTCTAGCTGGCAGCTGGTTTGTGCTGGTTTGTGCTTCTTTGACGTCGAGCGGTGTGTCACGTGGTGTACAGAGTATCCGAATGCGCCAGAAAAAACGCAATCTGGATCATATTGAACCTAGTTTTAATTTAGAATCCGGTAGTGGGTCAGCCCGAGTTACTCCGGTAATTCGGGCTGACCCATCACCACCCAAGGGTCCGGCCACGTTGCCATTTCTGGCACAACCCCAGGCATCAAAGTCATTATTTGACAGCGTGCCGTCATTATTGAAACGCCCGTTTGAACCAATGATCCAACCGCAAATAGTGGCAAATAGTCAAGGTGGACCAAAAGATCCGCTGCAGGACCGTATTCGGGGTAAGATTGTAGATGCAATCCGATTGCGTGATCCAAAGCCGGTGCTGTCCGCTCAGGGCCAAACTCCGATTGTCACAGCCAAACCAGGTCGCCTGATGGGACCAGAGCCAATGCTTTTGCAGAATTCCGTTCCAGAAGCGGCCTTTGAGGAGGACACTTCAGATATTCAAGACGGCAATTATTTTGTAGAGCCTGAAATTCAAAACCCAGCTTTCACTTTAGAACCTTCACTGACGGGAATATCTAAACAGGTTGTGCAGCATGCAGTCAAAAGGCCGATTCAACCTTCCACTCAGGCCATTTCAGAAGCACAGCCAAAACTAGAGTTTGAACCCCAAATTTCTGCTCAAAATTATGAAAAACCAGCGCTGAATTTGTTGATGAGTGCATCTTCGATCAAGCGACATGTGTTAAGTGATGACGCGTTGGAAAGTAATGCGCGGATGCTGGAAAGCGTTTTAGATGATTATGGCGTTAAAGGCGAGGTTGTAAGTGTGCGCCCGGGTCCGGTTGTCACTATGTATGAGCTAGAACCGGCTCCAGGTTTGAAAGCTAGCCGGGTTATTGGTTTGTCCGACGATATTGCCCGTTCGATGTCCGCGCTTTCTGCACGGGTGAGTACAATTCCTGGTCGCTCAGTGATTGGAATCGAACTACCCAACGAGCACCGTGAGATGTGTGCCCTGCGTGAAATATTGTCTGCCCGTGATTTTGGTGATGCTAATATGAAACTGCCTTTGGCATTGGGAAAAGATATTGGTGGCGAACCGATTGTGGCCAATCTTGCAAAGATGCCCCACTTGCTAATCGCAGGTACCACTGGTTCGGGTAAATCTGTGGCGATCAACACCATGATCTTGTCGCTTCTCTACCGTCTTACGCCCGATGAGTGCAGGATGATTATGATTGATCCCAAGATGCTCGAATTGAGCGTCTATGATGGGATCCCCCATTTGCTAAGCCCGGTAGTGACAGATCCTAAGAAGGCTGTAGTCGCCTTGAAGTGGACGGTTGGTGAAATGGAAGACCGCTACCGAAAAATGTCAAAAATGGGCGTTCGTAATATTGATGGCTATAACAGTAGGGTCAAAGATTCCTTATCTAAGGGCGAACTATTCAGCCGTACTGTGCAAACTGGGTTTGACGATGGCACTGGTGAGCCATTGTTTGAGACTGAAAGGTTTGAGCCAGAGACCTTGCCATATATCGTAGTTATTGTTGACGAGATGGCTGATTTAATGATGGTGGCAGGTAAGGAAATTGAAGCCTGTATCCAGCGGTTGGCGCAGATGGCACGGGCATCTGGTATTCACATTATCATGGCTACGCAGCGACCCTCGGTGGACGTTATCACGGGCACCATCAAGGCCAATTTCCCTACGCGGATTTCATTTCAGGTGACGTCAAAAGTCGACAGCCGCACAATCTTAGGCGAAATGGGAGCGGAGCAGCTTTTGGGTATGGGTGACATGCTCTATATGGCAGGTGGTGGTAAAATTACTAGGGTACATGGCCCATTCTGTTCTGATGAAGAGGTCGAAGATGTGGTTAATCATCTTAAAGCCTTTGGACCACCAAAATATTTATCTGGTGTGGTCGAAGCCCCAACAGACGAAAAGGAGAGTGATATTGATGCTGTGCTGGGACTGGGTGGCAATACAGACGTTGAAGACGCTCTCTATGATACTGCTGTACAGATTGTTGCTAAAGACAGGAAATGTTCAACCAGTTATATTCAGCGTAAATTAGCTATTGGTTATAATAAAGCTGCAGGTTTAGTTGAGAAAATGGAAGAAAACGGCTTGGTCAGCGCCGCCAACCATGTTGGAAAACGTGAGATCTTTATGCCTGAGCAACACTAGTCAATTAGCTGTGACTGACTTGCTTTAAAGCTTTTGTGACGATCTAGGGGTTGGTTTTGTGCAATCTCGGGTTAGGGATAAACTATGAAAAAAATAATAGCCATGATGCTGCTCCTGGCCGCTCCTGCATCGGGCCAGACAATCAGTTTGGACGCGCTCTCATCTTATCTAAATGCTATGACCACAGCAGAATCTGCCTTTATTCAGATTACTGATGATGGTAGCCAGTCAACTGGTCGGATGTATATCAAGCGGCCAGGCCGAATTCGGTTTGAGTATGATCCACCTGAGCTAGCTCTGGTCATCGTGGGTGGTGGGCAGGTTGCTGTGTTTGATCCGAAGGCCAACGCTGAACCTACGCGGTTCCCCTTGATCCATACACCCCTTAGTCTTGTTCTTGAGAGAACTGTGGATTTGGCGAGGCGAGACATGGTGGTGATGCATAAAAGCGAAGGTCCCATCACTTTTATTGTATTGCAAGACCCGGATCGCCCGGAATACGGTTCCATTCAATTAATGTTTACGGATAATCCAGTACAACTAAGCCAATGGATTGTGGATGATAACTCAGGTAGCCAAACTCAAATTATTTTGGGTGATTGGGTGCAAGGGCAAGAAATACCAAACATCTTGTTTAATATTCAAGCTGAGATGCAAAAATAAGTGCAGTAGCGAATACCTAATCTTATGTTTTGACACATCGTCTTAGCTGGCTACGGTACCTAATTGCGCGATCTTCTAAACGGTTTGCGACCTTCACTAACCAGCGTTTTGATTTATAAGACCCGCGGCGATATCCTGTGCGGCCTTCATGATAGGCTAAATATTGGTTGCGTGTATCTGACATTGAAATGCCAAGCTCCCGCTGACTTTGTGCCATGTACCACCCCATGAAGTCGGCGGAATCGCGAATATTAGTCCGGCTTGCCCCCCAGCGCCCTGCGCTAGCCTTGTATTCTTTCCAAGTGCCATCCAGTGCTTGCGAATAGCCATAGGCGGAACTTTGGCGGCCAGCTGGAATTATCCAAAGCTTATATTTTCGTGGGGTCTTGGCTTTTGCTTTGAATTTACTTTCCTGCCAAATAATGGCCATCTGCACAGAAACAGGCACACCATATTTGCGTTTTGCAGCCTTGAAAGCAGGAAGAAAACTACGGCGTTGATCCAAGATTGAACAAGCGTTGTCCAAGTTCTGCGGCGCGTTGACATTGCCACCAGAAAAAGAGCAACCGGCAAGTAGGGTCACTAAAATTATGGCGCGAAGGATACTGCTCATGGTGCCTGTCGCTTTTTTTATTATATTTAACAGAAATAATTATACTGGTATCTCTATTACTTTGCAACGTCGTGATGAAGAAAAGCCATTCACATTTGCGACTACTTCAATGTAGCCCACTGGCACACTACAATTTTTCTTGTAAGCATAGACATTTCGATCATAATCTTATTAAGAGAAGGTCTGAATAAAAAGGTGCGTTGTGCAAGCTGAAGCTAAATATCATCTGGGCCAAGTAGTGTGCCACAAAAAACATCCCTTCCGGGGTGTAATTTTTGATGTAGATCCAGAATTTTCAAATACTGATGAATGGTATTCGGCTATTCCTGAAGAAGCGCGGCCAGTAAAAGATCAACCATTCTATCATCTCTTAGCTGAAAATGATCAAAGCTATTACATTGCTTATGTGTCTGAGCAGAACTTAATGGCTGATATATCGGGTGACCCCGTGGACCACCCAGATGTTGAAGATATATTTGGTCCTTTTGAAAACGGCGCCTATCCACTGCAATTCCAAATGAACTAGCTTCAATACCCGAGGGCGCATCCATCTTTTCGGGGATCGGATGCCCCATGTAAAACACCGTCCTCACCAATTAAGATAGCCTGCGCCCCGCCAATTGGGCCGTTTGGGATTTCAACTCTGTGTCCCATTTCCATAAGGCATTGATGAACCTGTGGTGCGTAACCACGTTCAATTTTCATCAGGCCATTGTCTGAAAAACAGCGTGGGGCATCAATCGCAGCCTGGTTGTCCATACCAAAATCAACCATATTTGACATGAACCGAGCATGGCCATTGGGTTGATAAGCACCACCCATAACACCAAAGGGCATAGTGACCCGCCCGTTTTTAGCCAGCATTCCAGGAATGATGGTGTGCATTGGGCGCTTGCCGCCCACCAGTTCATTCGGATGACCTTTTTCTAAGGTGAAGCCTGCCCCACGGTTTTGAAATAGGATCCCATATTTGTCTGAGGCAATACCTGATCCAAAAGCGTGGAATATGGAATAGATCAAAGAAACGGCCATTCGATTTTTGTCTACCACTGTGATATATATTGTATCCTTGTGAACAGCCTTAGACAGATCTGAGGGATGCATCATAGCTTGGTTGGGATTTATCAAATTAGCCAAACTTG
Organism: Alphaproteobacteria bacterium UBA4588; assembly: GCA_905182195.1. GTDB lineage: Bacteria > Pseudomonadota > Alphaproteobacteria > Rhodobacterales > Rhodobacteraceae > Planktomarina. The sequence goes on along the minus strand of CAJJAW010000002.1, from coordinate 180,765 downwards.
CTGCTGTTTCATCGGCCATCATATGCGCGATGCGGGTGGTGTAATCCGCATCTGCAATAAAGCGATTGCGGGCATCATAGGCGAGTTTTGAGATCTCTGCCTCAATATGGGCGCGTTCTGCGCCAAAAGGATCCATGCCAGTGAGGTCAAAAAGCTTCATCATGTTAAGCATTAGGAGCGCCGTCGCGCCTTGGCCATTAGCTGGATGTTCCAACATCTCAAATCCTTGGTAGCTACCACGCAGAGGGGTACCATAGGTTGCTTTGGTAGCTGCAAAGTCTTCAACCGTATGGCTACCGCCTGCGGCCTGAAGGCTTGCTACCATATCTTCGACAACAGCACCGGAGTAGAAACCATCGCGCCCTTTGGCGGCTATCAAGTCCAGTGCGTTCGCTTGGCTTGGGGATGAAAAAATTTGGCCAGCCTTGGGGGCTGCCCCAGAAATAAGAAATTTATCACGGGCTGCGCCTTGCAGTAAAGCTGTGCTTTGGTCCCAATCAAAGGCCACTTTTGGGGCTACTGGTACCCCTAAGCGCGTATAGTAAATGGCTGGGGCCAAGACCTCTGCCAGGCTTAGGTTGCCAAAATCTTTGGCCATGCGGCAAAACCCATCAACAGCGCCAGGGATTGTGATCGCATCTGTGCTGTGGATTGGCACGGCACTCAAGCCCCTGGCCCGTAGGGTCGCTGCATTTGCGGCCTGTGGCGCGCGTCCTGATCCGTTGAGAGCCACAACATCCGCGCTCGGATCCTTTTGAATGAGCGCAAACATGTCGCCACCCAGACCGGTCATCTGCGGTTCACAAATCCCCAGCAAAACCGCGCCGGCTATGGCTGCATCCACCGCGTTCCCGCCAGACTTTAAAATTTCGAGTGCAGCGGCTGCGGCCAAAGGATGGGAGGTCGCACACATGCCGTTGGTCGCAAAAACCGCTGAGCGGCCGGGAAGATGAAAGTCTCGCATAGGATCGGTGCCTCATGAAATCAAAAGTCTTCCAATCATACCCATTATCTCAGTCGTGGCGAGTAGTTGTAGTAAATTTTTACACAACAGCCAGCGTGATGCCTGCTCTTGCGCCTAGGGAGGGGAACAATGCATAAGTTATCAAACAATGTTGAATTGGGGCTTTTGATGGAAACAGTTTATATTCTTGGAACTGCTCGAACACCGATGGGTGGGCTTCAGGGCGCATTTGCATCTGTGCCGGCCAGTCAATTGGGTGGGGTGGCGATTGCTGCTGCGCTTGAGGCCGCGCAAGTTGCGCCTGAGGAAGTAGATGAGCTGTTGATGGGTTGTGTTTTGCCTGCGGGTCAAGGCCAAGCTCCGGCCCGGCAAGCTGGGTTTGCAGCGGGTCTTGGTGAGGATGTGCCGGCCACAACGGTCAATAAAATGTGTGGCTCTGGCATGAAAACCACAATGATGGGTTATGATCAGCTGGCCCTGGGCCGCGATCAAGTCATGGTTGTGGGCGGAATGGAAAGTATGACGCAAGCGCCTTATCTGCTGCCCAAAATGCGTGGTGGTGCCAGGCTTGGACATGGTCAGGTTCAAGACAGTATATTTCTTGACGGTCTGGAAGACGCCTATGATCAAGGTCGTTTGATGGGTACCTTTGCGGAAGATTGCGCGACGCATTTTCAGTTTACGCGTGAGGCACAAGATGCCTATGCCCTGCGATCTTTGGAGCGGGCCTTGGCGGCACAATCCAGCGGAGCTTTTGCGGCTGAAATTGCCCGGGTGCCACTGACCACACATAAAGGCACAACTCATATTGAATTTGATGAACAGCCTGGCAATGCGCAGCCAAAAAAAATTCCACATCTAAAACCAGCTTTTCGCGATGGTGGCACGGTAACCGCTGCCAACTCATCATCAATTTCTGACGGTGCTGCGGCCTTAGTTTTGGCTAATCAAGCCGCCGTTGATGCGCGTGGCTTCACAGCCCAGGCGCGGATCATGGGCCATGCCAGCTACGCTCAAGCGCCCGGTTGGTTCACAACTGCGCCGGTGCCTGCGGCACGCAAGCTGTTGGAACGGCTGGACTGGAGCGTCTCAGACGTTGATCTTTGGGAGGTGAATGAGGCTTTTGCCGTGGTTCCAATGGCCTTTATGCATGAGATGGATCTAAGCCCAGATGTTCTGAATGTTCATGGTGGGGCCTGTGCCTTGGGCCATCCAATTGGTGCTTCTGGAGCCCGGATTATCGTCACACTGCTCAATGCATTGGAGCGTCATAATCTCAAGCGTGGAGTGGCGGCGATTTGTATCGGTGGTGGTGAAGGCACGGCCATTGCCATTGAGCGTTTGTGAGGGGCTGAACAATGACCCGAGTTGATTACACCCATCTGGCCAAAACCATCGCAAGTCTGACTGAGGGTGAGGATGACGTGATAGCGCTAATGGCTACAGTTGCTTGCGAGCTACATCACAGTGATGACCGATTTGACTGGACGGGTTTTTATCGGGTGGTGTCGCCGCAGATGCTTAAGATCGGGCCCTATCAAGGCGGGCATGGGTGTTTAAAAATTCCTTTTTCGCATGGAGTTTGTGGTGCTGCGGCGCGACTGGGTAAAACCCAATTAGTGCCAGATGTTGGTGCCTTTGTGGGTCATATTTCATGTGCCAGTTCAACCCTTTCTGAGGTTGTGTTACCTGTGTGGAACAAAGCTGGCGCGTTGCTGGCAGTGCTGGATATCGACAGCGATCAACCAGATGCATTTACCCAGACCGATGCAGACGCCTTGGTCAAAATTCTTGCTTTGGTGTTTTCGCGTTAGAAATGGTATGAAATTTCCTTGTTTTTTTTCACCGAATCGTGCAATCGTGAAAAAACGAAGGATAATTTTACACTATGTATCAAGCGAGATCAGACACAGCCACCCTTGGCGCCGATATCCGCGCCCTGCGCAAGGCGCGGGGTCTGACGCTTGTAGATTTGTCGGATATCCTAGGCCGATCCATCGGCTGGTTGAGCCAAGTTGAGCGCGACAAGTCAGAACCTGGTATTAATGATCTGCGAGATCTGTCTAAAGCCTTAGACATTTCCGTGTCATCGCTGTTCGGCACTGGATCCGCGCCGATAAATGAGGTGGGTTTTGTGGTGCGTAAAGACAGTCGGCGCCCCATCGGAAGTCGTGAGGCGGGGCTGGTAGAAGAGTTACTGTCTCCGGATCTTACTGATGATTTTGAGATGCTGTATTCGACGTTTGAGCCGGGCGCAAAGCTGTTTTCATCTGTATCGCGTCCGACGCAAGAGGTTGGCTATATTTTGTCTGGTCAACTGAAGTTGTGGATTGGGGATGTAGAGTTTACTTTGTTTCCCGGCGATAGCTTTCGCATCAAGGGCGAGCTTTTTCGCTGGGAAAACCTAACAAATGAACCCTGTAAGGTGATTTGGGTGATCGCCCCGCCGGTGTATTGATGTCAATGCAGGGCTGGATAATATTTGCAAGCTTCTGGGCTGTTTTTGTGGTTACGCCTGGGCCCAATGCAGTCAATTGTATGAGCAACGGCATGAGCTTTGGTCTAGGCCGGAGCCTTTGGGCGGTACTGGCAATTTTGACCCAAGCGACTGCCTTTTTGCTACTCTCGGCCTATGGTATTACTGCGCTACTTGTGGCCTCCCCTACGGCTTTTATGGTGGCAAAGTTTGGAGGCGCGTTATTCTTGATCTTTCTCGGTGTGCGCGGCTGGATGACTGCGGCCACCCCACTCAAGTTAAACTCGGCCGTGGGATCAATATATGGGCGGGCTTTGGTCATTGCCACGATCAATGCCAAGTCTGTGGCAGGATATTTGGCGGCCTTCAGCCTATTTGTGCAGCCGGACGTGCCCGTTTGGGGTCAGATGGTTGTGCTCATGCCCACGGCGCTGTGTCTGACTGCCCTGTCCTACACGGGGTACACTGCTTTGGGCGTGGCGTTTGGGAAATTGGCTATGGCCAAGGTGTTTAATGTGATGATTAGGCGCGGGTTGGCGATTTGCTTTGTAGTTTATGGGGCGCTGCTTGGAGCTGCCTCTGTGCAATCGGGATTATGAGGATGGACGCTGTATGATTTTGGATGTGATCATCGGATTCGAGCCAGCGCTATTGGTGGGGTTCATCTTGGCTGGGTTGATTTTGAACATTACGCCCGGAGCGGATTTTATTTTGATCTCTACAAGTGGAATTCCTGACGGTCCTCGGATTGGGATGGCGACATCTGGCTATTTTTCAAATGCTCTCTGGGCCTGCGTTGGCTTTTTAAACAAATTAACTGCAATTCTATTCGGTGGGCTTGCAACCCGTCTGATCATCAACTGATGGAGACCACGATGAACGATTTTCCAACCACAGCGCGCGTTGTTATCATTGGGGGTGGCGTTGTTGGCGTGTCCACACTGTATCATTTGGCCAAAGCGGGCTGGAGCGATTGTGTGTTGCTTGAAAAGAACGAGCTAACGGCCGGATCTACCTGGCATGCTGCGGGTAATTGTCCATCGTTCAGCACCAGCTGGGCGGTTATGAACATGCAGCGCTATTCGTTAAGCTTGTATGCCAGATTGGCTGATGAGGTTGATTATCCAATGAACTACCATGTGACAGGGTCGATCCGGCTGGCACATGATAAAAATAGGATGCTTGAGTTCGAACGCGCCCGGACGATGGGGCGGTATCAGGGTCTGGATATTGAAATGATGTCGGTGTCTGATATGAAGGACGCCTATCCCTTTATGGAAACGCATGATCTTGCTGGTGGGCTTTGGGATCCAGATGATGGCGATATTGATCCCGCACAGCTGACCCAAGCGCTTGCCAAGGGTGCACGGGATTTGGGTGCCAGCATTCAGCGTTTTTGTCCGGCGACGGGTGTCACTCAAATTGGGGATGAATGGGTTGTCCACACTGACAAAGGTGACATCCGTTGTGAAAAAGTTGTCAATTGCGCCGGATATTATGCGCAGCGTGTTGGTGAGTGGTTCAAACCCTATGGCGGCCGGACTGTACCAATGACAGTGATGAGTCACCAATTCTTTCTGACTGAAGAAATTCCTGAACTCAGAGAATGGACTGAAAGTAACGGCCGTAAAGTGCCTCTGCTAAGGGATGTCGATTCGTCTTATTATCTTCGTCAAGATAAAAATGGCTTGAACCTTGGCCCCTATGAGCGCAATTGCAAAGCCCATTGGATCACTCCAGAAGATCCAATGCCTGAAGATTTCAGTTTCCAGCTCTATCCAGATGATTTGGAGCGGTTGGAGTGGTATATTGAGGATGCCATGGCACGGGTACCGATCTTGGGCACGCAAGGTGTTGGCCGGGTGATCAATGGTCCAATTCCATATGCGCCGGATGGCCTGCCTTTGGTGGGCCCGATGCCGGGTGTTAAAAACGCTTATGAAGGGTGTGTATTTACCTTTGGTATAACTCAAGGCGGCGGCGCTGGTAAGGTGTTGGCCGAATGGATTACCGAAGGCGAAACCGAGTGGGACATGTGGGCCATCGATCCCCGTCGTTACACTGACTACACTGACCAAGATTACTGTGACCGCAAAGCAATGGAGGTCTACGGCCACGAATACGCAATCCATTTCCCGCATCACGAATGGCCCGCTGCGCGGGACAAAAAACTATCACCTGTGCATGAAAAGGTGATTGCTGCAGGTGGAGTCATGGGGGCTTATAATGGCTGGGAGCGGGCCAATTGGTTTGCCCATCTGGGCGATGACACGACTTTGGAGACCACGCGTAGTTGGGAACGCGAAGGTCCATGGGCCGGACGGATTAAGCAAGAGGCTGAGAACGTCCGTGACAATTGCGGTGTGTTGGATTTGCCGGGCTTCAGCCGCTTCAATCTTACAGGTGCGGGGGCTGCAGAATATCTGCGCGGGCTTATCACTGGGGGTTTACCCAAGGTTGGGCGGATGAATCTCGCTTATTTTTCGGACACTCGTGGGCGGATTTTGACTGAGATGTCTATGGTGCGCCATGGTGAAGATCACTTTACTCTGATCACCGCCGCTAGCGCGCAATGGCATGATTTTGATGTGTTGAATGCCAGATTGCCAGAGGGGCTTGTGCTTACAGATCATACAACCGAATTTTCAACCTTGGTCGTTACTGGCCCAAAAGCGCGTGATGTTCTGACTGCAATGGGCACAGATGCCGATTTGACCCTTGGATGGTTGAGCCATCAGGCAGTCAAGGTCGCGGGTCAAGCCTGTGCATTGCTTCGGGTGTCGTTTGCGGGGGAATTAGGTTGGGAGATTCATGCTGAAAACGATAAAATTCCCGCTCTTTATGACTCAGTGATAGCGGCAGGGGCTAAACCTTTTGGCATGTATGCGCTCAACAGTTTGCGGATCGAAAAAGGCTATCGGGCTTGGAAGGGCGATCTTTCCACAGACTACAGTCTGTTTGAGGGTGGCCTTAGCCGCTTTGTGAAACTTGACAAGCCACAAGATTTCCCAGGAAAAACAGCCCTGCAGAATGAGAAGCAGCAAGGCTGTAAGAAGATGTTTGTGACGTTAATTGTGGAAGCTGGAGCTTGGGATGCACCGTATATGTCAACGATATGGCACGCTGGTGAAGTTGTTGGAGAAACAACCTCTGGAGATTTTGGCCACCGGGTCGGAAAATCTATCGCGCTAGCCATGCTGCGCTCAGATTTGACCGTGGCGGGCACGCAAGTTGAAGTTGAGATTTTTGGCACGCGTTGCAAAGCTGTGGTGCAAGCGGATCAACCGCTTTGGGACCCAAGCAACGATCGGTTGCGGAGATAAATTTGGATGCGGTGAACCTGTAGTTTGCCGCCTCTTGTACACACCATTAATTTGGGTTTTAGCAGAAATAGAAGTTAAAAAAGTGGAAACGAATTATGATTATCCTAGACGGTGGCATGGGCCAAGAACTTGTGAAGCGTGCGGGCAAAGCAACCGACCTTTGGTCGATGCAGGCTCTGTTGGATATGCCTGCTGTAGTGCGCCAAGTGCATGACGAATATTTTGCTGCGGGCGCTGAGATTGCGACCACCAATACCTACGCAGTTCTGCCTGACCGGTTGGAGACCAAAGGGCTTGGGCGAGCATTTGCTGCCCTTGACCCGGTCTGGCCTGTGAAATGGCTGTGGCAGCGCGTGATGCGCATGGATCCGGGCAAGTTGCGGGCTCTTTGGGACCGCAGGGGTTTTCCTATCAACCGGACAAATCCCCACCGGCTGGAGCAGGCCGCAGAGGTCTATGCGAGATATGGCACGCGTGCATGCGGATTATGTTGATTTTCACCTGCTCGAAACCATGTCCTCGATTGATCAAGCCCGTGGTGGGTTGATGGGTGCAGGCGTCACTGGAAAGCCGGTGTGGGTGTCTTTATCGGTGGACGACACTGATGGCACAAAGTTGCGGTCGGGTGAGCCTTTGGCTAGATGCAATTGCAGATGCTCAAAGAATTTAACCCAGCAGGCAGTGTTTGATCAATTGCTCACTGCCAGAGGCGGTCTCGCAAGGGCTGCCGATATTGGCGGGGCATGGCTTTACTCTTAGGCGCGTATGCCAACGGATTCACTGGTATCCATTCGGACTTCAATTCCATCGATGGCGACGGTGGAACTGTTGACGGCTCGCACAGGATTTGGGACCGGTCTGAATATCTGACCTTTGCCAAAGCTTGGGCTGAGAGCGGTGCATTCGGTTGTCGGGGGCTGCTGCGAAGTGGGGCCGGACCACATTGCCACTCTGTCAAAGCATTTTGGAACCTGACCCTATGATGATGTCGTGACCGAGGCTGAGATGATGGTCCTGTAAAAAGACAAATATGCGCAGGTGTATATATGATGGACCATATTTGTGTCATCCAATTTTCTAATAACATGGGAGGGCCATATGGCTCACGTTCCTACTAAAGCACGCGCAGTTATCATTGGTGGTGGAGTTATTGGCTGTTCGGTGGCCTATCATCTTGCCAAATTGGGCTGGAAAGATGTTGTTTTGCTGGAGCGCAAACAGCTGACCTCGGGCACCACTTGGCATGCGGCGGGCCTTATTGCGCAACTGCGCGCTACGGCGAATATGACAAAATTGGCGAAGTATAGCCAAGAGCTCTATGGCGATTTGGAAGCTGAAACTGGAGTTTCGACAGGGTTCAAGCGGTGTGGCTCAATTACGGTGGCCCTCACAGAGGAACGCAAGGAAGAGATCTACCGGCAAGCCGCAATGGCACGGGCCTTTGGGGTAGATGTTGAAGAGATTAGCCCAGCTGAAGTGAAGGCGAAATATGAGCACCTCAATATTGAGGGTGTAACTGGTGGCGTTTGGTTGCCACTGGACGGGCAGGGTGATCCGGCCAATATTGCGCTGGCGCTGGCCAAGGGCGCGCGCCAGATGGGTGCTCAGGTAATCGAGCGGACCAAAGCGATGGGCGTTATGCGCAACGGCCGCGCATTACAGCCGTGAAATGGGAAAATGAGAAAGGTGAGAGTGGCTCAATTGACTGTGAAAACGTGATAAATTGTGGTGGTATGTGGGGGCATGAGGTTGGCCGTATGTTGGGTGTGAATGTGCCCTTGCATGCCTGTGAGCATTTTTACATCGTGACAGAGGCTATAGCAGGGCTGACCCAAATGCCTGTGCTGCGGGTGCCTGATGAATGTGCCTACTACAAAGAAGATGCGGGCAAAATGCTTTTGGGCGCGTTTGAGCCAGTCTCAAAGCCTTGGGCTATGGAGGGTATTCCCCAGGATTTTGAATTTGATCAACTGCCGGAAGATTTTGATCACTTTGAACCGATATTGGAATCAGCCGTTGAGCGGATGCCGATGCTTGCTGAAGCGGGCATTCACACGTTTTTCAATGGGCCAGAAAGCTTTACGCCTGATGATGCATATCATCTTGGACTTGCGCCAGAGATGGATAATGTTTGGGTGGCTGCTGGGTTTAATTCAGTGGGTATTCAGTCCGCAGGCGGCGCTGGGCAAGCCTTGGCTCAGTGGATGGAGGACGGTCAAAAACCCTTTGATTTGGGCGATGTCGATATCAGCCGCATGCAGCCATTTCAGGGCAATAAACATTACCTATTTGAGCGCTCCAAAGAAACGCTGGGCCTTCTCTACGCTGATCACTTCCCCTATCTGCAAAAGAAAACTGCCCGCGGGGTGCGCCGCTCACCATTTCATTCCCACCTCAAAGAGAACGGGGCAGTATTTGGCGAATTGGCGGGTTGGGAACGCGCCAATTGGTTTGCCAATGTAGGTCAAAGCCTGAGCTATGAGTATAGCTGGAAGCGGCAAAACTTCTTTGACAATGTGGCCGCCGAACATAAGGCCGTGCGCGAAAACCTTGGGCTTTATGATATGTCGTCTTTTGGTAAGATCAGGGTCGAGGGGCCAGGTGCCTGCGCCTTCATGAACTATATTGGTGGGGGCCAATATGATGTGCCTGTAGGCAAGATTGTTTATACGCAATTTCTGAACGATCGGGCTGGTATCGAAGCAGATGTGACTGTGACCCGCATGTCGGAAACTGCCTACTTGGTGGTGACGCCCGCCGCGACGAGACTGGCAGATCAAACCTGGATGATGCGCAATAAGGGTGCGATTTAACGTGGTCATTACCGACGTGACCGCTGGGGAAGCTGTTCTGGCCGTCATGGGCCCCAATGCCCGCAAATTACTTGAGATGGTGTCTCCCAATGATTTCAGCAACGCAACCAACCCTTTCGGCACCGCGCAAGAGATTGAGCTGGGTATGGGCTTGGCGCGTGCGCACCGGGTTACCTATGTGGGCGAGTTGGGCTGGGAAGTCTATGTGAGCGCCGATATGGCGGGTCATACCTTTGAAACCCTTTGGGAGGCAGGCCAAAACTTGAATGCGAAGCTCTGTGGCATGCATATGATGGATAGCTGCCGTATCGAAAAGGGGTTCCGCCACTTTCGGCCATGACATCACCTGCGAAGACCACGTTTTGGAAGCTGGATTAGGTTTTGCAGTCAAAACTGAAAAGCCTAAATTTTATTGGCCGGGACGCTGTAATGCGTAAAAAAGAAACTGGGCTAAATACGCGTATGGTGCAGTTTAAACTCACAGATCCTGAGCCACTTTTATATCATAATGAACCTGTGATCCGTGATGGCAAGATAGTGGGATATCTGTCGTCGGGTAATTATGGCCACCATTTGGGCGCTGCTGTTGGTTTGGGATATGTGCCATGCTGCGGGTGAGAACGTAGCACTAGACGTTGCTCGCTTCCACCTATGAGATTGATGTGGCTGGAACGCGGGTCGCAGGCTGAAGCGTCGTTGACGATCGATTTATGATCCTTCTGGTGCGCGGGCTAAAGTTTAAAGACCACGACTGAGCCAGCCCAAAAATACTGGAATGACGACTGTTATCTTGTCGTTGCCTCAATGAAGACAGAGTGCCAACATGGGTGTTGGAGGTAGTTAAATCTCACACAGCAATACTGGGTGTTTAAAATTGGTGACCCAGGGTGGATTCGAACCACCAACCTGCCCCTTAGGAGGGGGCTGCTCTATCCAGTTGAGCCACTGAGCCACACAAATAACTAATGCCAAGAAAGTTTAGAAATTGCCAGACCTTGAATCAGGTGGTTGGGTACAATTTTTGCTGAAGGCGTTATGCTAGGCTTGGACATTTCTTACTGGCTTGGGTAAACATACACTAAACTAAATATGGATCGAGCAATGACCCGACAAAAACGCCCACTCACACTGCGTGATGTTTCTGAAGCCTCAGGTGTGTCAGAGATGACAGTAAGCCGGGTGTTGCGCAACCGTGGGGATGTGTCTGCGGCCACCCGTGCCAAAGTTTTGAATGCAACAAAAGTTTTGGGCTATGTTCCCAATAAAATCGCAGGTGCATTGGCGTCGCAGCGAGTCAATCTCGTTGCCGTGATTATTCCGTCTCTGTCTAATATGGTATTTCCTGAAGTTATGACGGGTATATCTGATGCGTTGGACAATACAGAATTGCAACCGGTCGTTGGGGTCACCAACTATTTGCCTGAGCGCGAAGAGAAAGTTCTCTATGAGATGCTGTCGTGGCGCCCCTCTGGCATTATTATCGCTGGCTTAGAGCAATCTGAAACGTCGCGGGCGATGCTAATTAACTCCGGCATTCCCGTGGTGCAAATTATGGATATAGATGGTGATCCAATTGATGCCATGGTAGGTATTTCTCACCGACGCGCAGGTCGTAAAATGGCTGAAGCGATCTTGAAATCTGGTTACCAAAATATTGGGTTCATGGGGACGCAAATGCCATTGGATCATCGGGCGAGAAAACGGTTTGAGGGCTTCACACAGGCCTTGGCTAAGCAGGGTGTCGAGATCATGGATCAGGAATTTTATACTGGTGGATCGGCATTGGTGAAGGGGCGAGAAATGACCGCTGCTATGCTTTCACGGTCCCCAGAGTTAGATTTTATTTATTATTCCAATGATATGATTGGTGCTGGCGGTCTGTTGCATCTACGTGAGCAAGGGGTTGAGATTCCGAGGCAAATGGGACTAGCTGGCTTTAACAAAGTTGAGCTGATCGATGGCTTGCCGCAGAAACTGGCTACAATGGACAGCTGCCGGTTCGAGATTGGTCAGATGGCGGCGCAGATTATTGCGGCACGTAACGACCCATCATTGGAGCCTATGGAGAACGTGATCGAGCTCTCTCCTAAAATTTCTTACGGTGATACGTTGCGGCGCAAATAATTAGAGCTAATGAGGAAACAGAACTGCCGCGTCTCCTGCAGCCCATTTATTTTGTTTCACCATGATGTTTGTAAAGCGATCGGAAGCCATAAACTGGGCAAGCCAGCATTGAAGGTTTGGCCATGCTTGCTGGTCAAACCAAACCCGATCAATATTTGCGAATTGGCGGATGAATGGTAGCAAAGCCATATCTGCCAATGTACATTCAGTGCCAAATATCCAAGTAGACCCAGAAATCTGATTATCTAAGTCTTGCAAAAATTTGAGGCATGGATGCGCTCTTGCACGGGGTCCAAGTCAGGAAAGCGTACTGAATACTTAATGTGATCCAAGGCCTGTTTAAATGGACCATCACAGCGCTTGATCCAATCGTAGCCTGCCGCAGGCATGCGCAGCCAGTGTTCTGGGATCGGCTTGAGCCATAAGGCCCATCGCATCACGTCAAAGCTTTCTTCAATCACCTGGGAACTGCGTCACTAAGACGGGCACAGTGCCTTTGGGCGAGCTGGCCAAAAATTCAGGGGCTTTGGCGCGTAGTAGGATTTCGCGTAACTCAACCTGAATACCTGATGCCATCAGAGCCAGGCGGGCACGCATGGCATAGGGGCAGCGGCGAAAACTGTATAAAATAGGCAAGAGCAAGTTCGCTGCTCACAGCCGCCCGTCCCTCGCAATTGGGTTGCTGAAGCCGACGTGATCTCGGTGGCTAATAATTTTGCCTTCGGGCTGGGGTTTTGCAAAAATTACTTCAGCAAATTGTTGTGTGCGGCCCATGTTTGGGTTTTCCAACAAGACATTATGCATATGGCCAACTTGGGCTTTAAGGTGTTGAAGGGAACTTTAGCCTCTCCCGCGGCCCGCAGGCGTGGCGGCTCGGTCTTTAATATCGCGTCCATTCACTTGAGGCATGCGCGCTGCGGGGGTGCCGTTGCGGACTGAATAGGGAAAGACATGCAGCCATGTGAGATTGCACTCCCTCACCAAATCTAGCGAGTTTTCAAAATGTGCTTCGGTCTCAGTTGGAAATCCGGCAATGATATCAGCACCGAAGGTCATGTCAGGCCGCAAACGTATTGCTTCTTGTGTGAATCGAATGGCATCACTACGTAAGTGGCGGCGTTTCATACGTTTTAAGATCAGATCGTCCCCATGCTGCAATGAAAGATGAAGATGGGGCATGAGCCGGCTTTCGGTCGCAATCGCTTGCATCAGCGCGGGATCTACTTCGATTGAATCAATCGAGCTAATTCGTAGCCGTGGTAAATCAGGAACAAGTTTCAAGATACGCAAAACCAAATCGCCCAATCGTGGCTTTGCTGGCAGATCAGCGCCCCAGCTGGTCATATCGACACCGGTCAATACAATTTCCGCATAGCCTTTATCGACTAAGCGCTTGATTTGATCCACCACGACACCAGCGGGTACCGAGCGGGAATTTCCACGTCCGAATGGAATGATACAAAAGGTGCAACGATGATCGCAGCCGTTTTGTACTTGGACATAGGCTCTGCTGCGGGTGCCAAAGCCATCAAGTAAATGACTGGCGGTTTCAGTCACGGACATAATATCATCGACTTGTATGGGCTCGGTCCCAAAATCACCCGCTAATCCAGCCCATATTGAAGGCTGCATTTTTTCGGTGTTGCCGATCACCACATCCACTTCAGTCATCTGGATGAAAGTGTCAGGTTCGGTTTGCGCTGCACAGCCAGTTACAATCAATTTGGCTTCCGGGTTTTGACGCCGAAGTTTTCGGATGTCCTGTTTGGCTTTGCGCACTGCTTCGGCTGTCACAGCGCATGTGTTGATAACCACAGTGTTAGTCAAGCCGGCCTGATCGGCCAATTCTTTCATGGCTTCAGTTTCATACATGTTCAGACGGCAACCATGATTTGAAAAAACTGGGGAGCTCATCTTAAACTTTCTAAAAACTGGGTTGTGAGCGCTCCATTAAACACATGCATTGTTGCACCTGTCATCCAAACTCCATCATCTCGCCAATTTATATTGATTGGACCGCCGTCCAACTGAATTGCAACTTCTCGCCCTGTCAGCCCCAAACGCGCTGCCGCAACTGCTGCGGCGCATGAGGATGAGCCGGAGGCCATGGTCACGCCAACGCCACGTTCCCAAACACGCATCCTTAGATGATCTTTTCCGATCACGTGAGCAAATTGCACGTTTGTTCGCTCAGGAAATAGTGAGTTGTTTTCCAATATTGGCCCCAGATGTCCCACATCAACGGCCTCGGCATCCTCCACAAAGAAAGTACAATGCGGATTTCCGATTCCTGTGGCGGTTGGGTTTCCATCTAGGGGCAGATGTAGGGTATTCATACTCCGCGCTAGAGGGATTTCATCCCATTTCAATTGCGGATGTCCCATATTTACACTGACCAAGCCAGTGCTGCGAATTGCCGCTAAAACTCCACGCTCGGTAGTTAGGCTGAGGGAATTAATGTTCAGTCGATCCATTTCATATTGCGCAATACAGCGGGTTGCGTTCCCACAGGCCCCTGCGGTGGAACCGTCTACGTTGTAAAACGTCAAAGCTACATCAGAATTTGGCGAATCATGGATGATTGCCAGTTGGTCAAAGCCTATGCCAAGATGCCGATTACCCAACCCCTGGATGATTTCAGGCGAAATCTGTGGACCACCGTTTCGCGAATCAACAATAACAAAGTCATTGCCAAGTCCGTGCATCTTCATAAAGGGAATCTGGTTCGTCATGATGGCCATATATCTATCTAATTAAAAGGAATCCAGTAATAGCTCAGAAAAGCACTTGACCCCGGCCTCTACGCTTCCTAGACACCGCCGCAGTGGGCCCTTAGCTCAGTTGGTAGAGCAACTGACTTTTAATCAGTAGGTCGATGGTTCGAGCCCATCAGGGCTCACCACTTTTTTAGATATTTGGCAATCAATATTGGCTGTGAAACGACTAGTTCGACAAATGTGCTTCAAGTTACCTGTTTGACGCTTTTTGGTGCTTAACCCTGCTGACAGAAGATATACCTAAGAAAACCTGTGAAACAGCCATAATTTATGGCAAGAGAATTAATCAGTGCTATGATTGAGTGACAAGATCAGGACCGACACCCAGGCTTCGTTAATCAAAGTGGCCAGCAGTCCTTGCTGATCTGCATAATGGTCAGAAAATTACCAGACACTACAGCCATCTTTTTCGCAGACTCAACGTTGCCACGCTCCATGGCTACTCTAATAGTGCCTGAGCCGCCTATTTCTACTATTCAGTAGATCACTGTCACAACCTAATTACTTTGAATCACCACATGTGAGACCCTGATATGCTTTCGAAAAAAAGGCGACACCAAAAGGTGCCGCCAGTAAAAACAATCATTTCGGGAGGAAAATCTTGTTAATAGCTTTTTACTCTAGAACGCCGCAATGTGACAACGCATAAAACTGCAAGGCTGTTATGCATTTTGAGCATATATTAAGATTAAATTTTAATCATTTAAGGATATTTCAATGATACTAAATTCATCATATTCAATAATATGATACCACAAATCAGAATAGTTTGTTGATTAGCTGTGCCTCTACTTTTAGAATTTTTAGAAGACCAGACATGGTATTTGAAATATACTATCTAGGTTAATCGTCCCGGAGGTTCATCTCAATATAAGTTTCTAAACCGTCAAGATCGAGGTGATCAAATTGCCCGAACCCTTGCATCCATGTCCAGGCTACTTGCATGGCGTCCGGATCCAGTTTGCACCATTTTACTCGCCCTCGGCGTTCTTGCTGAATCAGGCCTGCATTTGTTAAAACCCTTAAATGTTTTGAAATTGCGGCTAATGACATAGCAAAAGGTTCTGCCACATCGGTGACTGCCATATCATCCTCTAGCAGCATAGATAAAATTTGTCGCCGAGTTGGGTCAGCCAGCGATGAGAAAATAAGATCTAGTATTTTGGTCATGGTATCGACTGATACTGATATACATTCAATCGTCAACCAAATGGTTGAATATAGCTTTTCGGCCCTTTTTTAAATCTAACGTGCGTACAATAAGAAGGTACGCAATTTATGATCTTTAAATTATAATATAATACAGCGCCTTGAGCGATGTTGCGTGCTTCAAACTCGAATTGACTTTGAGAGCCGTGCCGACTATCTCCACTTCAACACTCTTCATCAGGAGTTTTAGGTGGCGTCGCCAGATCCAGAAAAGCTCAAAGAGCTTGAAAATCGCATTGCGAGGGTTCGGGCTATTAATGCGCCTAAGCCGGTGAAAGAGGAACATCATACAATGGCCAATATGGCCTGGCGTATGGTAATCGAATTGGTGGCGGGAATTGCTATTGGTTTTGGGATTGGATTTGGCCTAGATTGGCTGTTTGGCACGATGCCAATCTTCTTGATCCTGTTTATAGGTTTGGGCATGGCCGCTGGTATTCGTACTATGATGCGTACCGCGGAAGAAGTCCAAAAAATGCACATGGCGCAAGCCGCAGAAGATAAAAAGGGTTAAGGCCTTGGCAACAGAAACACACGGCGAAGCAGAAGCAGGGCTCGTATTTCACCCAATGGATCAATTCCAAGTCACGTCATTGTTTGGCGCTGACAAGGTGGAGTGGTTTACAATTACTAACGTGACGCTCTGGATGGGCCTTACCGTCTTAGCAATTGTATTTCTGATGGTTTTTGGCGCACGTGGCCGGGCCCTGATCCCAACGCGAAGCCAATCGATTGCAGAGTTGGCTTACGGCTTCATCTATAAAATGGTTGAAGATGTTACTGGCAAAGATGGCGTAGTCTTTTTTCCATACATTATGACATTGTTTATGTTTATTGTAGTGGCGAACT
This sequence comes from Alphaproteobacteria bacterium UBA4588, assembly GCA_905182195.1. Lineage (GTDB taxonomy): Bacteria > Pseudomonadota > Alphaproteobacteria > Rhodobacterales > Rhodobacteraceae > Planktomarina. Next base: position 164,230 of record CAJJAW010000002.1, on the reverse strand, counting down.
TTTTAGGTCTACTCCCGATGGCCTTCACGACCACAAGTCACATTGCCGTAACTGCTGTAATGGCGATGGCAGTATTTTTAGCAGTGACCATCCTTGGGTTTGTCAAAAATGGGTTTGGATTTTTGAGCGTTTTTTGGATTTCATCTGCGCCTCTTATTCTTCGTCCTATTCTGGCGCTGATTGAGGTAATCTCTTATTTCGTACGCCCTGTGAGCCACTCCATTCGTTTGGCCGGAAATATGATGGCGGGCCACGCTGTTATCAAAGTTTTTGCAGCTTTTGCGCCTTTGGTTCTTATTTCGACGGGTATAGGTCTGGTAGTCACACCACTCTCGATCCTCGCGATCACCGCAATATATGCCCTAGAAGTGCTGGTAGCCTTCATTCAGGCCTATGTTTTCGCAATTTTGACCTGCGTGTATCTGCGCGATGCTTTGCATCCGCACCATTAAGGTTTGAAATCTAAATCTAGCTATAAATCTAACCAAGGAGACTTTGAAATGACTGGCGATATTGTACAAATGGGTGCTTACATCGGTGCTGGCTTGGCATGTACTGGCATGGGCGGCGCAGCCGTTGGTGTGGGTCATGTTGTGGGCAACTTCCTGTCCGGCGCATTACGTAACCCTTCCGCCGCTGGCGGCCAAACGGCAACGATGTTCATTGGTATTGCGTTTGCAGAAGCTTTGGGGATCTTCTCGTTCCTCGTAGCCCTGTTGCTGATGTTCGCAGTTTAATCCATCCTTTCCTTAAGTTCTGGGGTCCCTGTGGGGTCCTGGTTCGCCCTCAGGTATTGGAGGAATTGATATGGCAAACCAGACAGAAGACGTAGGCCAAGCAGCGGTGGAAACCGCTAAAGTTGGTATGCCGCAGTTAGATTTTTCGACTTTTTCAAACCAAATATTTTGGTTAGTCGTCACTCTTTTTGTGATCTACTTTATCCTTTCGCGTATTGCGCTGCCACGTATTGGTGAAGCATTGGCTGACCGTGCCGGAACCATCTCGAATGACCTCGCAGAAGCGGAAGAGCTGAAGCAACGGGCACTAGAGGCGGAAAAAGCGTACGAGAAAGCCTTGGCGGATGCACGTGCGGAAGCTCAAAGCATCAACGTAGCAATGCGGGCTGAAATTCAGGCGCAGTTGGATGTGGAATTAGCAAAAGCTGATGCTCAAATCTCAGCGCGTACGGCGGAAGCGGCCGTCGCCTTGGCTAAAATTCGCAGCACTGCGATGGTCAGCGTTAAAGACGTGGCTAAAGCAACGGCGAAAGAAATTGTTGCAGTTATGGGTGGTAAAGCAGATGCTAAAACTGTGACATCAGCTGTAAATTTACGGATGAAAGGGTAGGAAATGATACGTTTATTTGTTGTAATATTTACCCTCATGGCCTCACCAGTTCTCGCGGCTGGTGGCCCATTCTTTTCGCTTTATAATACGAATTTTGTGGTTACAGTTGCATTTGTTTGCTTCGTTTCTATTGTTCTATACCTTGGCGTTCCAAAAATGTTGGCTAAGATGCTTGATGCGCGCGCGGATGGTATTCGAGCTGAACTTGAGGAAGCCAAATCGTTACGTGAAGAGGCGAAGGCATTGCTAGCTTCTTATGAGAAGAAGCAAACTGAAGTTCAGGCTCAGGCAGATCGAATTTTGGAGGCGGCTCGTGTTGAAGCAGCTGCGGCAGCTGAGCAAGCGAAAGCGGATATTGTAACTTCTGTTGCGCGGCGTTTAGTTGCTGCTGAAGAGCAAATTGCTTCGGCGGAAGCTGCAGCAGTGAAGGAAGTGCGTGACCAAGCTATTATTGTGGCTGTTGGAGCGGCGCGGGACATTATTGCAAGTCAGATGTCAGCTGCCAACGGTAATAGCCTGATCGACGATGCGATTGAACAAGTAGGTGCAAAACTGCATTAAGATTTTTAAATCTTATTTCAATAAGCTTGGGGTTTAGTCCCTAGGCTTATTTTTTTGGAAACTACATTACTGATCTTGCGTATGCGCGAAGCGTAATTCGGCTATCTTTTCGTTCTTGTTAGCTCGATCCTGTGTCTTCAAAACAGATGCAACAAAATCAAGATGATTATGTACTGCTGCTGTTGCGGCCTCTGGGTCACGGGCTTGGAGGGCTTCGTTGATTGCCCGGTGTTGGCCCAGAAGTTCAGATCTACCGCTGCGCTGTCGAAATGTGACCTGTCGGTTGTAGAAGACACCGGTCTGCAAAAGCTCATACATCGAACGCATCATATGCAACATCACCACATTATGGCCCGCTTCGCAGATCGACATGTGAAACTGCGCATCGAGCCGCGCCTCTTCGTCGGAAGACCGTTTTGATTGGGCTGCTTCCATCTTAACGTAGATCGCATTGATCACCTTGAGGTCGGTATTAGAGCCCACCCGCGCGGCCCGTTCAGCTGCAAGCCCTTCAAGATCTTTGCGAAACGCGAGATAATCATATACCGCCTCACCATGGGTCCCAAACAGCCGCATCAAGGCGGGTGAAAACGCTGACCCAAGCACTTCTGCCACAAATATTCCGGCGCCAGCTCGAGACGTAAGGAGCCCAGAGCCTTGAAGTTCGCTGAGGGCTTCTCGTAGGGAAGGTCGGGAAACAGCAAGTTTTTCCGCAAGCTCTCGTTCAGATGGTAGACGCTCACCAGGGCGCAAAATACCGCGAAGAATTAATTGCTCCACCTGACGGACAACTGATTTTGACAACTTTTCAGAATTTATTTCTTGAAACGGCATAGCCCCTCCTCGGATTGGTCAAATTATATGACCAACCGTCGAGAAAGCAACAGCCTTTGCGGATTAAGAACTTGGTCGAATGATTATTTCTACTCGCCTATTCTGTGCTCGGCCCTCGGCTGTTAGGTTATTTGCAATTGGGTCGTCTTCGCCGCGGCCAACAGTTCGCAGTCGGACGGGTTGGACACCATTGTTCATCAAAATATTGGCCACAGCATCTGCGCGGCGCTGCGAGAGTGATTCATTGTAGCTTCCACTGCCGGTATTGTCAGTATGACCTAAGATCTTGACGGTTGAATTAGGATAGGCTTGTAGATTGTTTGCCACCACCCCCAAGTCGCGCCTCAAGCCACTCCGTACCGAAGCACTATCCAGTGCAAAGAGGATGTCCTGGGGCATTGTTACAATTAGTTCAGAGCCGGTGTTGGTGATACCCACTTGATCATTGTTGAGATCTTGGCGGAGGTCTGCGGCTTGTTGGTCCAGATTTTTACCGATCATGTTGCCAGCACCGGCGCCAACGATTGCACCGATGATTGCACCTTTACTACGATCCCCATCGCTCGACATTTCCATACCCGCAATTGCCCCAATGAGCCCCCCCATTACCGTGCCTGCTGTCGTATTATCACCGGGTTTGCTGTTGGCGGCGCTTTCTGGTGTCACGCAGCCAGTCGCCAAGAACAAAGTGGACACCACAAGGGTAGATAAAATAGTTAATTTTCTCATTTTGAAATCCTTTATTGGCACCGTAGAAATAGAGAACCTTACTATTAATCAAATAGAGACTAATACGCAATTCAACTCTTGCTATGGTGGCGGTGCTCAGCCTATTGCGTTGTCTTACTTCGCGCGCCCTCAAAAGCTAAAATTGCGCGCTTCACTGGGGTTCCCCAATGATAGCCACCCAGCTCACCAGATTTTCGTAACACCCGATGACAGGGAATAATGAAGCTGACTGGATTCCGTCCCACAGCCGTGCCAACCGCGCGCACAGCCTTTGGATTTTGGATGGATTGCGCGATGTTGGAGTAAGTCGTGACATATCCCGATGGAATGCGCATCAGCGCCTCCCAAACTTTGATTTGCAGTGGCGCGCCCATCACATGTAGGTCGACATTGCCTTTGCCTGCAAACGTGGCTTCAACCCAGGATGCTAAACGGTTGGGCTTTTCCTCGAAAAGTGCCAGTGGCCAGCGGTTCACTAAATCATCGCGAGCCTGATCACGCCCCATTTCGCTTGCAAAGCCGAGCCCGCAGAGGCCACGGTTGGTTCCCATTGCGATAACCTCGCCAAAGGGACTTGAGAACCAGCCTTCATATATGGTGAGCCCCGCACCTTTAATAGCATAGTCGCCGGGGCTCATAGCTTCCCAGCGGATAAACAGATCATGCAGGCGCCCACTTCCTGAAAGGCCTACTGAATCTGCAGTCATTAGGGTTGTGCATTTGTCACGCAGGAGAGTTTTGGCATACCCTACGGTCAAATAATGTTGATATTTTTGAGGCGATATTCCTGCCCAAGTAGAGAATTTTCGTTGAAAATGTGCTGGGCTCAGATCCATCAAACCGGAGAGCTCTTCGAGGCCCAACACGTGATCTGCCGCATCGATCGTTTCAATAGCGCGTCGGATAACTCCGTAATTATATGTATCTTCTGACTGCATCTGCATCCCCACCTAGGGTCTACAATAGTCATTTGTGCTAGTATGACGACCCAAAAACTGCTGTTTAATCATTGAGGCAAGTTGCGTATAGTTGAGAAATGTCAAAACAACTTTCATATTCGGCAATGCGTGAGATATTTTCGCGATTTTCACTTAGCGAGCCTGAACCAAAGGGCGAGCTTCATCATTTGAACGTCTACACGTTGGTCGTGGCGGTAGCCCTGTCGGCTCAAGCCACGGATAAGGGTGTGAACAAAGCCACTAAATCCTTGTTTTCCATTGTAGATTCCCCAAAAAAGATGCTGGACCTTGGTGAAGACGGCTTAGTGGAACACATCAAAACCATTGGCCTGTATAAGACTAAGGCTCGCAATATTATGAAGATGGCTAAAATACTTGTCGAAGATTTTGATGGTGATGTGCCTAACTCGCGTGCTGCGTTGCAAAGCCTGCCGGGGGTTGGTCGCAAGACTGCAAATGTCGTGCTGAATATGTGGTGGCACCAACCGGCTCAAGCCGTGGACACGCATATTTTTCGGGTGGGAAACCGCGCTGGAATTGCCCCTGGCAAAACTGTTGATCATGTGGAGCGCGCAATCGAAGACAATGTCCCTGCTGATTTTCAGTTGCATGCGCATCATTGGTTGATATTGCACGGTAGATATATTTGTGTAGCGCGAAAGCCAAAGTGCAGGGCCTGTATCATCAATGATCTGTGCCAATTTGAGGAGAAGACCCAGTGAGCAAGCCGTATCAAGTGGTTGGCATTGGCAATGCCGTGTCGGACGTAATTGCCAAAACTAGTGATATATTTTTGGCTGAAAATGGTGTCGAAAAAGGTATCATGCAGCTTATTGATCAGCCGAGGGCTGAGGCGTTATTTTCTGTGATGGACGCGCGCACGGAAACACCAGGCGGATCGGTAGCCAATACGATTTCTGGCCTTGGATCCTTGGGTGTGCGTACAGCTTTCATTGGGCGGGTCGCAGATGACGAATTAGGACTTTCATATGCCGTAGCTATGGCTAAAGAGGGTACAGAATTTCCCAACCCACCAGTATCCAATGCTGCCTTGCCGACCTCACGTTCGATGATTTTTGTATCACCAGATGGTGAACGCTCGATGAATACTTATTTGGGAATTTCATCGGATGTGGGCCCTGCGGATGTATCAGAAGATGTGGTATCGAGCTGTGACGTGTTGTTCCTTGAAGGTTATTTGTTTGACAAAGATCCGGGTAAAGCCGCGTTTCGCAAGGCTGCTGATCAAGCCCGCCTCTCTGGAGCACGCGCAGGTATTTCACTGTCAGATCCGTTTTGTGTGGATCGTCACCGCGATGACTTTCGTACACTAGTTGCTGGCCCATTAGATTTCTTTTTGTGCAACGAGGAAGAGTTAAAATCACTCTATCAGACTGAAGACCTTACGGTCAGCACTGGCCTTGGGCGCAGCGGATTGTGATTTGGTAGTCTGCACACGTTCGGCGGAAGGCGTCTCGGTTTGCCAAGGCGAATCGCGTTGGGATGTTCCTGTCGTACCGCTTAAACCGGTTGATGCAACCGGAGCAGGCGATCAATTTGCAGCTGGGTTCTTATATGGTTTAGTTAAGGGGTTCGATATGGAAACCTGTGGCAAAATTGGTGGTATTGCTGCGGGTGAAGTTATTGCCCATATCGGCCCTCGACCAGCCGTTTCTATTGCTGAAATACTCACGGCGCAGGGGATTGGGTGAACGGGACTGTAAGGCCGGCTACGGCTACTTTTATTTTTAGATTAAGGAGCTTACCCATGGGATATCTGTATGATGACCAGAATATTTTCGCTAAAATTCTACGGGGCGAAATTCCAAATACTACTGTTTTGGAAACCGAGCATTGCCTTGCGTTTCGCGATATCAGTGCGCAAGCTCCAGAGCATGTTTTGGTAATTCCCAAAGGTCCCTATGTCTGCTTTGACCATTTTGCAAATACGGCCAGCGCTGAGGAAATTGTTGATTTTACACGCGCGATTGGTCAGGTGACCTCAGCTCTTAAGGTTGACCCGGGCACGGGTGGCGATGGCTATAGATTGCTGGCCAACACTGGCAAAGACGGGGTGCAAGATGTGCCACATTTGCATGTACATCTGGTGGCCGGCCGTCCGCTTGGGCGCATGTTGAGAGACGGATAAGCCAGTTTCAGAACTATTTTGTGATTTCCAGGAATACATCCTGCAAATCAGGTTGTTCGGTTTGGATGTCCAGAATTTTCACATCTGACAGGCGCAACGCATCTAGAATCTCGCCGGGGGAAGTGCGGCTGCGGCTGTAGGTAAAAGCTATTCCGCCATCAGGCCGCGTAGTTTTTGTGACCCCTTTGGGCAATGCAATAACACCTGCGGCATCCGCCTGCACCACTAGGGTTTTGGTGTCGAGCTTGGAGAGAAGGTTCGCTGTTGTATCCAAAGCCCGCAGGGACCCCTCATGTATGATCGCAATTTGATCGCACATTTCTTGAGCTTCTTCGAGGTAATGGGTGGTGAGGATCACTGTCATGCCGTCAGCATTTAATTGGCGCACATTGTCCCAAAGCATTTGGCGCAACCCGATATCGACGCCGGCTGTGGGCTCATCCAATACTAAAATTTGCGGGCTATGGACCAAAGCCTTACCCAACAGTAAACGCCGCCGCATGCCGCCGGATAGGCTGCGTGCGTAGGAGTTGGCTTTGTCTTCCAGTCCAATCAGACGCAGAATTTCTGCAGTCTTACGTTGATTTTTTGGCACACCATACAGCCCGGCTTGCATGTCCAACGAAGCTCCAGGCGTGAAAAATGGATCCAGGTTCAGCTCCTGTGGCATCACCCCGATGGCGGCTCGAGATTGCCGTGGGTTCTCATCCTGATCAAAGCCCCAAATTTTTACTGTTCCAGACGATTTCTTGACCAGGCCCGCCAAAATATTAATCAATGTGGATTTGCCAGCGCCGTTTGGGCCCAACAGGCCAAAGATTGAGCCTCTTGGAATGTCGAGATCAATCCCCGAGAGCGCAGTTTTAGCATCAGATTTCTTGGTTGCAGCATAGGTTTTTTGCAGCCCTCGCAATTCAATTGCATTTTGTGACATATTTGGCCTTTCAAAGTGCTTGTGGGTTGCGCTTGTTTTGGTATCTTAGCCTGCGACATATGCGGGGCAATGCCCGACAGCAACCAAAAGGCTAAAAAATGACAACTCAAGCACCTGAGACAAAAATTGTAGACGCCTTCCGTGTGGCCTGTGACGGTGGCGAAGGCGCTTTGGGTCATCCACGCGTTTGGCTACAAATACCAAATGACCATGGCTGGGTAGAATGCCCTTATTGTGACGCGAAAATTGTGCATAAGGATTTTGAAGGTAAGGTATAGACTACCCCACAAACCTAATTAATGAATAAACTAGGGATATTAACAACATGGCATTTGGCAAAGGACATCACCTGCACCTGATCGACGGGTCGGCGTTTATCTTCCGAGCCTATCACGCTTTACCACCATTGACGCGCAAGTCAGATGGTTTGCCAGTTGGGGCTGTGGCTGGATTTTGCAACATGCTGCAACGCTATGTGGAAAGTAACACTGGGCCAGAAGCACCCACGCATGTGGCGGTGATTTTTGACCATTCTGGCAAGACCTTTCGCAATGATATGTATGATAAATACAAAGCCAACCGGCCGCCTACACCTGAAGATTTGATACCCCAGTTTCCTTTAACCCGTGAAGCTACTCGGGCCTTTAATGTTGCGTGCAAAGAAGTTGAGGGTTTTGAGGCTGATGACATCATTGCTACTCTGGCCTGCCGCGCGCGTGATGCGGGCGGTAGCTGTACCATCATCAGTTCTGACAAGGATATGATGCAATTGATCGGTGGTGGTGTGGTCATGCTGGATGCAATGAAGAACAAGATAATTGATCGCGAAGGTGTGGTCGAGAAGTTTGGTGTATATCCAGAGCGTGTGGTGGATGTACAGGCTTTGGCGGGTGACAGTGTTGACAATGTTCCGGGCGCGCCAGGCATTGGGATCAAAACTGCAGCTTTGCTTATTAACGAATATGGATCTCTAGAAGAGCTTTTAGACCGGGCTAGTGAAATTAAACAGCCCAAGCGCCGGGAAAGCCTTTTGGACAACCGCGCCCAGATTGAGATGTCCAAACGATTGGTGCAGTTGGATTGTAACATGGCTTTGGATTTCACAATTGATACTCTGGAAGTTCAAGACCCAGAGCCCAAAGACCTGCTTGATTTTGTGTCAAAAATGGAATTTCGGACTCTGACCAAGCGCTTGGCAGAAAAGCTGAAGGTTGAAGCCCCTTTGATCATTGAGAGTGAAGGCATTAATGATGTGCCGCAATCCGTTCTTATTGATCCCAGTAAATATGAAACAATCCGAGACACCGTCAGTTTGCAGGCCTGGATTGATCGTATTTATGCGCGTGGCTATGTGGCCGTGGATACCGAAACCACTGGCTTGAACGAAATGCGTGCTGATCTGGTGGGGGTGTCTTTATGCGTTAATGCTGGGCAGGCGGCTTATTTACCACTCAGCCATAGGGCGGGCCAAGCTGATGATTTGTTTGGCACTGATGCATTGGCCGAGGGTCAGATGGAGCAGGCTACGGCATTGGCCATGCTAAAAACTATGCTGGAAGATTCTACAATTCTGAAAATTGGCCAGAATATGAAATATGATGCCAAGATTTTGGCGCGTGTTGGTATTCAAATTGCGCCTATCGATGACACGATGCTGATGAGCTACGCTCAAAATGGTGGGCTGCACAATCACGGCATGGACTTTCTGAGTGAACGGTATCTCGGCCATGTTCCTATCTCAATTAAAACCCTGCTGGGGAGTGGAAAATCAGCCATTACCTTTGACCGCGTGCCTGTTGATGAGGCCACGCGATATGCGGCTGAAGACGCCGATATTACCCTTCGATTGTGGCAATACCTCAAACCGCGCCTGCACCGTAATAAGGTAACCGTTGTCTACGAAACGCTAGAACGGCCTTTGGTGCCGGTCCTGGCTGAAATGGAGATGTATGGGATTAAAGTTGACCGCGATACATTGAGCCGTATGTCTAATGGATTTGCTCAGAAGATGGCTGGACTTGAGGCTGAAATACACGCGATGGCGGGGCGGAGTTTTAACGTTGGATCCCCCAAGCAGCTGGGCGAAGTTCTGTTTGATGAGATGGCGCTTCCCGGCGGTAAAAAGGGTAAAACTGGAGCCTATGCCACGGGTGTGGATGTGTTGGAAGATCTGGCCACAGAGCATGAATTACCTGGGTTAGTTTTAGATTGGCGACAACTGAGTAAGCTGAAGTCAACCTACACCGACGCCCTGCAAGACCATATTCACCCAGACACTGGCCGTGTGCATACATCCTATTCTATCGCTGGGGCTATCACTGGGCGGTTGGCCTCGACCGACCCCAACCTGCAAAATATCCCAATCCGCTCGGAAGAGGGACGAAAAATTCGGGAGGCTTTTGTGGCGGACACTGGCAAAACGCTGGTGGCCTTAGATTACTCACAAATTGAGCTGCGCATTTTAGCCCACATCGCGGATATCCCTAGCCTTAAGAGGGCCTTCGCCGATGGGATTGATATTCACGCGCTGACAGCGAGCCAAATGTTTGACGTGCCGTTAGATCAGATGACTGCAGAGGTGCGCCGCAAAGCCAAAGCTATTAACTTTGGTGTAATTTATGGGATTTCTGGTTTTGGTTTGGCCCGAAATTTGCGGATCCCACGCGCCGAAGCGCAGGCGTTTATCGACACCTACTTTGAAAGGTTCCCGGGCATTCGCACCTATATGGACGATACGGTGGCCTTCGCCAAAGAGCATGGCTATGTGCAAACCCTGTTTGGTCGGCGCATTCATACACCGGAAATAGGGGCCAAAGGCCCACATGCGGGGTTTGCCAAACGCGCTGCGATTAATGCCCCCATTCAGGGCACAGCAGCTGACGTGATTCGCCGTGCCATGGTGCGTATGCCTTTGGCTATCTCGCATTTGCCGGCGAAGATGCTGTTGCAAGTCCATGATGAGTTGCTTTTCGAGGTGGAGGATACCGCAGTTGATGAGCTTACACGTATCGCCAAGCAAGTGATGGAAGGGGCCAGCCTGCCAGTTGTCAAGCTGGACGTTCCGCTGATTGTGGAATCTGGATCGGGGCCAAACTGGGCGCTAGCGCATTAAAACTTGAGGCTAGAAATTAAGGGGATGAACCTATGGTGAAACGTGGTCTTTCTGTGGCAACGATAGCCGCACAAGCGGGTGGTTATATTGATGCTGCCAGTGGTGGCGTTGTGCCCCCCATTCAGCCTAGTACAACTTTTGCACGCGATCGTAACTACGCACTGCATGCCTCTGGGAATATCTATAGCCGCGATGACAATGACGTGGGTCGTGTGGCTGAGGGGCTGTTGGAGCAGTTGGACAATGCGCAGGCGGCGCTGTTGTTTCCAAACGGGATGGCGGCGATTGCTGCAGTGTTTCGAGCGTTGCCAACAGAAGCTTGCGTGCTTGTGCAATCGCAAATCTATTGGGGTACAACCAAATGGCTCCGCGAATTCTGTACGCGCCGGGGTTTGGTCTTGGTGGAGGCTCAGTTGAGTGATCCCGCGCAAATGGAACAGCTTTGTGTTGCGCATAAACCTGATTTGGTTTTTATTGAGACCCCCTCAAACCCGTGGCTGCGATCTACAGATATAGCCCATGCCGCGGGCTGCGTGCATAGCCATGGCGGGCGGCTGGTCGTAGATGCGACGGCCGCCACACCAATTTTGACGCGGGCATTAGATTTTGGCGCAGACATCGTAATGCATTCCGCCACCAAGGGTATTAACGGGCATTCGGATGTTTTGGCAGGAGTTTTGGCCACAAAGGAGCCTGAGGCGGCCCATTGGCAGGCCATCGCCACAGATCGCCATGACGCCGGCGCAGTCATCAGCAGCTTTGACGCCTGGTTGTTAATCCGCGCTATACGCACGCTGCCCCTGCGGGTGGGGCGTATGTCTCAAAATGCGCAGGCTGTAGCTGAATATTTGCAAGTTCACCCTGCTGTTGAAACCGTGTTTTACCCCGGCCTACCAAGCTTTGCGGGCCACGACGTTGCACGGCGGCAAATGTCGGGGGGGTTTGGCTCGCTTTTGTCCTTCTGCGTGAAGGGCGGCGGGGAGGATGCTCTGCGGGTTGTGGGTAAGTTAGATTTATTTCACCGTGCCACATCCTTGGGTGGGGTCGAAAGCTTGGTGGAGCATCGCCACACGATCGAACCGCACACTGGTATTCCTGAGAGCCTTTTGCGGTTATCGATTGGGATAGAGGATGTGGAGGATTTGATCACAGATTTGGCGCAGGCGTTGGCGTGTTAATCCTGTTCAATAAGCCGTTCAACGTCTTATCTCAATTCACCGACCGTAGCCTAGAGGGGCGCGAACGAGAAACCTTATCATCCTATATTCCTGTGCCGAATGTTTATCCTGCAGGCCGCTTGGATCGTGACAGCGAGGGGCTGTTGCTGCTGACTGATGATGGTAAGCTGCAAGCGCGTATTGCGCAGCCCAAACATAAAATGCCAAAAATCTATTGGGTCCAAGTTGAGGGTGTCCCCGATGAGGCAGCCCTGAAGCAGTTGTGTCAAGGTGTGATGCTCAAAGATGGCCGCACCCAAGTGGCCTCTGCGCGTTTGATCGCTGAACCTGGATCACTTTGGCCTCGTGATCCCCCGATTCGTATTCGAAAATTTGTGCCAGACAGTTGGTTGGAAATGATCATTTCTGAGGGCAAAAATCGCCAAGTGCGCCGTATGACCGCCGCCGTGGGGCATCCAACCTTGCGTTTGATCCGAGCGCAAATTGGGGACTGGAGCCTTGGAGATTTAAAATCTGGAAGCTATTGCGCCGCGACATAAGGGCTTTGCAAACCGAAGTTGTTGAGTAACATGGGCCTATGCAACATTTAAATCTCAAAATAGAAGGTGGTCTGGCCACCGTAACCCTGGACCGCCCAGTAAAGAAAAATGCTTTGTCGGAGCTATTGTTTGATGAACTTTATGAGGCGGGATTGAGCTTGCAACAAACGCCGAGCCTACGCGCAGTCATTTTAACTGGGGCTGGGTCTGATTTTTGTGCTGGGATTGATCTTCAATTTTTGCAATCGCTTCTGCCGCGGTTGGATGAGGTGCGGGCAAAAATACGCAAACCACCGGTGGGTGAGGTTGCAAATTGGTTTCAAAGACCTTGCTATATTTGGCGGCAACTTGCTGTGCCCGTTATTGCTGCAATTGATGGAGTTTGCATTGGTGCGGGCCTACAATTGGCACTTTGTGCGGATATTCGTTTGGCAGGACCTGCCACGCGCATGAGCATTATGGAGGCCAAATGGGGTTTGATTCCAGATATGGGCATGACCCAAGTCCTACCACAACTGATGCGTGGGGATCACGCCAAGGAGCTGATGATGACCGCGCGGATGTTGGATGCTGAGACCGCTCAGGCTGCGGGGCTGATTACCCGGGTTGTCGTTAGTCCGCTCCAAGCGGCACAGGATTTAGCTATTGAGATTTTGGCCCACAGCCCTGAGGCAGTTAATGGCAGCAAAGCCTTGATTGACCAAACCTGGAGCCTGCCACCTGGTGAGGGTCTGGCAATAGAAGCTGACATGCAGGCCAATATTATGGGCAGCCCAAATCAGATCGAGGCCGTCATGGCCGGATTAGCCAAACGACCACCAAAATTTATATGATGCGGTTTTGGTGGGCTAGGCGTCTAAGTCTGCTGATGGGATGATCGGAAAAAAAGTTAACTGGGAGCGTAGTCCAAACCAGCTTTTGCCCTCCCATGCCTCATGCACTCCAATTTCCACGAGCCGGTAAAAGCTTTTACGGTCGATTAATGCTTCGAGATTAGTTCGCACTAACACATAGGGAGAAGGCTCTCCCGATTGGATGTCGCGCTCAACCCGGATTGGATGATCGGGACCCGCGATCATTTGGTCGCCAACCTGTGTTGTGAAGTGTAGATTGCCCTCAATTTTATCAAAATCAACCGCAACAAATGGTGCGTCATCGACTGTGATTCCTACTTTCTCAACTGGGGAGACAAGGAAATAGTTACCATCTTCACGTTTTAGAATCGAGGAAAAGAGTTTTACTAGCGCAGGCCTACCAATTGGGGTGCCCATATAAAACCAAGTCCCATCGCGAGCGATTCGGATATCAAGGTCGCCGCAAAATGGCGGGTTCCATAAATGGATTGGTGGCAAGCCCTTGCCCTTGGTGGCAGCCGACACGTTGGCTGCAAGGTTCTCTGCGGATGGGTCCCCAATAGTTTGTCCACTCATATCATTTGTCATCCCTTTTTCTTAAGCTAACATATATATAGAACACACATAAATGAACACGAGGCAATGTCATGACTAAAGCTGATACGCTGATTACTCAAATCGAAGACCTGAGTAAAAAACTGGACCAGGCCCGCAGCATGATCTGGGAAGTTTTTATTGGTCAAGATCGGGTGGTGGATTTGGTCCTGACCACTCTTTTATGTGGTAGGCATGGCGTTTGGGTGGCTGCGGGAAGGCCGTCGCTCTTCCTGATCAGTCGTCGTTACTTACGCCGGCTTTTAAAAGGGCACTGGCCTGAGATGAAAATTCACGGCTCCACAGCATCCAAAGGGTGACTAAAAAGGCAGCCAGTAAAACCGGAGCTCCGGCCAACCATGCCAGCGAGGCTAGGGCAAAGTACATGGCTCTTAGCCCACGGTTAAAGCTTAAAGCCGCACGAATATTTATCTCACCAGCCATAATGGCGCGTGGAATGGCTTGTGGGTGGTTTGGGTCATTTGGTACTGCCGCCATTAAAACAGCGCAATAGCCAAACAAGCGGCTGGACCAGACGAATTTTAAAAAGGCATAAACCAAAAACAAAGCGGCAAAGGCCAGCTTGATTTGCAACTTCAACGACGTTGCCTCTTGCGATTGTGTCAGGGCATGAGTGAGCTCAACCAAACGGTCTGGTGAGCCCATCATGGCCAATAGACCGCCGATTGAAATCAAAGAGGTTGAGCCAAAAAATGCTGTACTTTGACGTAAGGAGGCCAGGATTTGTGCATCAAAAATTCTTGGGTTACGATCCACAAAGGTTAACATCCAGGCACGGCGATAAAACGACATTAAGGATGTCACAGAAGGCCGGCGCGTTGGTGGGTTCTCGATTAAATACCCCATGATCAGGGCGGTTAAGAGGCCAAAACCTACTACGTAGATGTCCCAAGGCATTAGAACTGCAAAAACTATATCAAAAACCATACTGCGATAGTATCAGAGTATTTATCCTTGCGATCCCCTAAAATTGGTTATATTTATTTACCAATTGGAGGTTTTAATATGGAAATGCCGCGCCCGAATTCGGAAGTTTTGTTGAAAAAGGCAAAAGTCACTGCCGCATTGCGGGCTATTTTGCCTCATGATGCGGTGATCGATAACCCGTCTGAAACCCGCGCTTATGAATGTGATGCGCTCACGGCTTACCGATGTCCGCCGATGATTGCCGTTTTGCCTGACACGACAGAACAGGTATCAGATATTTTGAAGATTTGCTATCGCGAAGGTGTTCCTGTGGTACCACGTGGATCCGGTACGTCTCTGGCTGGCGGTGCTTTACCAACGGCCGATTGTGTAATTCTAGGCGTGGCCAAGATGAACCAAGTTCTGGAAACAGATTATGAAAATCGACTGATCCGCGTGCAAAGTGGGCGCACAAATTTGAGTGTCTCTGGTGCCGTTGAGGAGGAAGATTTCTTTTATGCACCGGATCCGTCCAGCCAGCTGGCCTGCGCCATAGCTGGCAATATTGCGATGAATTCAGGTGGTGCGCATTGCTTGAAATATGGCGTGACAACAAACAACCTTTTGGGCGTCACAATGGTCATGATGGACGGTGAAATTGTTGAGATCGGTGGTGGCTACCTTGATGCATCTGGTTTGGATATTTTGGGAGTCATCTGTGGCTCCGAAGGGCAGCTGGGTGTGGTGACTGAAGCCACACTACGAATTTTACCCAAACCTGAGGGTGCACGCCCGGTGATGATTGCTTTTGATAGCAATGAAGTAGCGGGAGCCTGCGTGGCTGATATCATTAAGGCGGGTGTTTTACCCGTGGCCATCGAATTTATGGACCGTCCAATTATTGAGATTTGTGAGAACTTTGCTAAAGCTGGGTATCCAGAGTGTGAAGCGCTGTTGATTGTTGAGGTGGAAGGTTCAGAAGCCGAAATTCAAGATCAACTCGACCGAATCTGCACTATTGCGCAGAAACACAGCCCCGTGGAGCTGCGCCAAAGTCAATCTGACACTGAAAGTGCTGCAATTTGGCTGGGCCGTAAATCAGCTTTTGGAGCCGTGGGTCAGGTTGCGGATTATATGTGTTTGGATGGGACTATTCCCGTTTCGGCCCTGCCAGAAGTTCTGCGTCGAATTAAAGAGCTGTCGGAGCATTACGGTCTACGTGTGGGCAACGTGTTCCATGCTGGTGATGGTAATATGCATCCGTTAATCATGTTTGACGCAAATAAGGAGGGAGACCTTGAACTCTGTGAGGCTATGGGCGCGGATGTTTTGCGGCTTTGTGTTGAGGTGGGTGGTTGTCTTACCGGTGAGCATGGCGTGGGCATCGAAAAGCGTGACTTGATGGGAGATCAATACAGCGCCGATGATCTAGAAATTCAGATGGCAGTAAAGGATGTGTTCGATCCGAGTTGGTTGCTCAATCCTGCGAAGGTTTTCCCTCTGTCTGTATCTGAAACGCGACGGGCATCATGAGCACGGCAATATTTCCTGAAGATGAAGCCTCTTTATCCGCAGCAATCTCAGACGCAGCTGGGCCTTTGCAAATTTTAGGCGGTGGCACTCGCCGTATTGGGCGGATTCCTGGGGGCCGAAAGCTAAGCACAGCGCGGCTCAAGGGCATCGTTCTATATGAGCCCGGTGCACTTACTCTTGTGGCTAAAACAGGGACGCCGGTTGCAGACATTGAAAAAGTGCTGATAGCTGAAAATCAAAGGTTGGCTTTTGAGCCGATGGATCATCGCATTCTGTTGGGGACGCAAGGCACGCCAACTCTGGGTGGGGTCATGGCTGCAAATGTATCTGGTCCGCGACGCATCCAAGTGGGGGCAGCGCGTGATTTTGCTTTGGGGGTCTCCTTTGTAGATGGCTCTGGCCAGTTACTCAAAAATGGTGGTCGTGTGATGAAGAATGTCACAGGCTATGACTTGGTGAAACTGATGGCGGGCTCCTGGGGCACGCTTGGGGTACTGAGTGAAGTTGCGCTAAAGGTTTTACCGGTGAGTGAAACCCAAGCGACATTGAAAATTCATGTGTCATCTTGGGCGCAGGCAGTGGCCTGTATGTCAGCGGCATTGGGTACGCCGTTTGATGTGAGTGGTGCTGCGACGCTTCAAGAAGCTGATGGGGCGCTAGGTGTGATCATTCGGGTTGAAGGATTTGAAGCATCAATCCGCTACCGCATGACCGAATTAAAAACTCACCTTGCTAAATTTGGTGAGATAGAAGAAATTTTGAGCCCATGGTCCGAGGTGAAAGATCTCCCCTCATGGGCCCCTCTCGACACAGTTTGGAAGGTATCTGTGCGACCTACGGATGCTTTAAGAGTCATTGCTACGATGCATGAATTTCAAAAAGATTTTGGCTTTAAGTGTCAGTTAGATTGGGGTGGTGGGCTTTTGTGGCTTGGTCTTGATGCTGAACAACTCGGTGATTTACCCGCATGCGTGCAGCTGCATAATGCGCTTCAGGGGACTGTGGCTCAATTGGGTGGTCACGCCACTTTGATAAAATCTGGAATTTTGCGTGAGCAAAACATTTTCCATTTCCAACCCCTCAGTCGGGCGATAGAAATAGTTACGCAAACCCTACGCGGTAAGTTTGATCCCCGTGGCATTCTAAACCTGGGACGGATGAGCTGATGCAAACACATTTTACAGAAACCCAGCTTGAAGATCCACAAATAAGGCATACCAATGATATTTTGCGCAGCTGCATCCACTGCGGTTTTTGCACAGCGACTTGCCCCACCTATCAGGTTTTGGGGGATGAGCTGGACAGCCCACGCGGCCGTATTTACCTGATAAAAGATATGCTGGAAAACCAGCGGATACCGGACGACAAAACAGTGAAGCATGTCGACCGGTGCTTGTCGTGTCTTGCGTGTATGTCCACCTGTCCATCGGGTGTGAATTATATGCATTTAGTGGATCATGCGCGTGCTTATATTGAACAGACTTACAAACGGAGTTGGTCTGACCGCTTGCTGCGGTGGACCTTGGCGCGTATTTTGCCCTATCCGAATAGGTTTCGCCTGGCTTTGCTGGGCGCGAGGATCATGCGGCCTTTGCGATACTTGATGCCAGATCCCCGGTTGCAGGCGATGCTAGAAATGGCACCAAAGCACATTCCGGCCCGCAGCTTAAATGATGACGCACAAATATTTCCATCTCAAGGCCCGCAAAAAATGCGGGTGGCACTGATGACGGGCTGTGCGCAACGGGCACTGAACACTGATATCAACGATGCCACCATTCGACTTCTAACGCGGCATGGGGCTGAGGTTGTGGTGCTAAACCAGGGCTGTTGCGGAGCATTAACCCATCATATGGGAAAGGTTGATGAAAGCCACCGAACAGCAGCTGTGAACATTGAGGCCTTTGCGGCTGAAGACGCGGCGCGCGGGTTGCATGCGGTGGTGATTAATACCTCTGGTTGTGGCACCACAGTGAAAGACTACGGCCATATGTTTGCAGGTACGCCATTGGAGATCAAAGCCAAGCGTGTTGCCGCGTTGGCACGTGATGTCAGCGAAGTTTTGATGGATTTGGATTTGCCGACGTTGCCTGATCAAGGCCTGCGGGTTGCTTATCATGCCGCCTGCTCCTTGCAGCATGGTCAGCAAATAAAGGCATACCCAAAGGATCTTTTACGCAGAGTTGGCTTTAAGGTGTTGGAACCAGCTGATAGCCATTTATGTTGCGGGTCGGCAGGCACTTACAATTTGATGCAGCCAAAGATTTCAGGCCAGCTGAAGGCCCGAAAAATTGAGACATTAGAGGCGAAAACCCCCGATATGATCTCAGCGGGCAACCTTGGCTGTATGATCCAAATTGGCAGCGGTACGGATATTCCAATCATGCACACGGTCGAATTGCTAGACTGGGCGACGGGAGGGCCGAAACCTGCGTCATTAACTGGCTCCCGAGGCCCAGGAAAAGTTCCAATCTTGCGCTAAATCGCATTAAGCTGGGTAGCTTAGATTTCCGTTCCAAAATGTTTTTGTCTTAGGGTGGCCTCATGCGCATATTTACGTCCCTCACCGTCCTTCTGTTCTGTCTGACACAGGCTGCTGTGGCCCAAAATGCTGCGTCCAAATTGAGCAAGGCTGATCAGGCTAAGCTTTGGCTGGCGGTTGGGCGGTTGAATGTGGCTGATGGTGGCTTTTGTACGGCCACATTGATTGGACGGTTGCACGTCCTAACCGCGGCACATTGCATATATGATGCCAAGACCGGAGGGCAGGTAGATGTCGAACGCTTAGAATTCCGAGCTGGCTGGCAGAATGGCCAAGCGGAGGCTTATCGTAAAGTCGACTCGATTGAAGTTCACCCTGATTTTTCTTTCACTGGGCAAATGGGCTTACAACGGGTGCCGAGCGATCTGGCAATTTTACGCCTGCTCACACCGGTCCAACAGCCTGACATAAAGCCGTTTTCCGTGGCGCAAATGCCACTGAAAGGCGCTTCTGTGGCTGTAGTTTCTTACGCCCATGATCGCAGTGAGGCCCCTCGGATTCATGATGGTTGTCAAGTCTTGGGTCGCAAAGAAAAGGTATCGGTGTTCGGCTGTGAGGTGGATTACGGGTCCTCTGGCGCGCCAGTGTTTAGGTTGGACTTGGGAGTGCCGATGATTGTGTCTGTGATCTCAGCAAAGTCGACCTACTTGGGCCAACCAATTTCTCTTGGATCGACAGCCGTTGAGAAAATTGTGATTTTGACCGATGTGGCATCGACCAGCGCAGCTGATCCAACAGGGTCACGTGGTGCCAGATTTTTGCGGCCCTGAAGCTTGGG
This sequence comes from Alphaproteobacteria bacterium UBA4588, assembly GCA_905182195.1. GTDB lineage: Bacteria > Pseudomonadota > Alphaproteobacteria > Rhodobacterales > Rhodobacteraceae > Planktomarina. The sequence goes on along the minus strand of CAJJAW010000002.1, from coordinate 144,660 downwards.
CAAAGCCCCTTGAACTGCTCACAGGCGCTTCCTAAGTAAAATAAAGATTGCCCAAACGGGGATCTATATCGAAGGCCACGCTCGAATGGGGTGGCCAATTTGGAATCGCTTTTTAAAGGATACTCCTATGCGTTCATTTGACTTTGCACCACTTTACCGTGCCACAATTGGTTTTGACCAAATTGCTAATATGATGGACCGTGTGTCAACTAATGACACTGGTCAATCGAGCTACCCCCCTTACAACATAGAAAAAACTGCCGAAGATGGTTACTGTATTTCAATTGCTGTAGCCGGTTTCGCGGAAGCTGATCTTGGTATTGAAGTCAAAGAAAATACTCTGCACGTCTCTGCTCGAAAACCTGAGCCTTCGGAAGAAAAAACATATTTGCACCGTGGGATCGCAACCCGTACTTTTGATCGTCAGTTTCACCTTGCTGATCATGTGCGCGCCACTGGAGCAAGCCATGTGGACGGCATGTTGCATATTGATTTAGTCCGCGAAGTACCAGAGGCGCTGAAGCCGAGGCGGATAGAGATCCAATCCAAAGCGCCGTCTAAGGCAGAAGCCGCTGCTGCGTAACAACGTTCAACTAACAACAACCTAAAGAAAAAGGCAGGAAAATCCCTGCCTTTTTGCTTATGTGGCCGCAGTGGTTAAACCGACATGCAGATATATTTCATCTCAAGATATTCATCCATGCCATGATGACTGCCCTCACGGCCAAGGCCTGACTGCTTGATGCCACCAAACGGAGCTACTTCGGTTGAAATAATCCCTGTGTTGACGCCTATAATGCCATATTCTAGTGCTTCAGCCACTTTATAAACCCGGCTGAGGTCTTTGGCGTAGAAGTAGGCTGCAAGACCAAAGATCGTGTCATTGGCCATGGCAATCACGTCATCTTCATCTTCAAACTCAAACAGAGGTGCCATTGGGCCGAAGGTTTCTTCCTGGCTGACCTGCATATCTTGCGTCACACTGGTCAAGATTGTGGGTTGGAAAAATGTTCCACCCAAATCATGAGGCTTGCCGCCGGTGGCTACAACAGCCCCTTTGGCCAGCGCATCCGCGATATGTTCTTGTACCTTCGCCAGAGCTGGTTTTGAAATCAATGGGCCCAAATCGGCCCCTTCGAACCCATCTCCAACCTGCATCGCTTCCACGGCTTTTTTGAAGCGGGCGGTGAAATCAGCATAGACGCCGGATTGCACATAGATGCGGTTGGCGCAGACGCAGGTTTGGCCATTGTTGCGGAATTTGCAGGCCATGGCACCGATCACGGCTTCATCGAGATCTGCATCGTTGAATACGATAAACGGCGCGTTGCCACCCAGTTCCATCGAGCATTTTTTGACCTGTTCAGCAGCTTGTGCAAGCAAAATGCGGCCCACACGGGTGGAACCGGTAAAGGTAATCTTGCGCACTTTTGGATTTTCACAGAATTCTTTGCCGGAGGCAGAGGCGTCATTCGACGGCACAATCTGCAAAATACCGGCGGGAAGGCCGGCGCGTTCGGCCAAAACACCTAAGGCCAAAGCAGACAGAGGTGTCAGCTCAGAGGGCCGCGCCACAAAGGCACAGCCTGCGGCCAAGGCAGGGGCAGCTTTGCGGGTGATCATGGCATTGGGGAAGTTCCAAGGCGTGATAGAGGCGGCAACACCAATCGGTTGTTTGATCACTGTGATCCGTTTATCGGCCTGATGGCCCGGAATGGTTTCGCCGTAATTGCGTTTGGCCTCTTCTGCGAAAAACTCAACAAAGGACGCGCCATAGGCGATTTCCCCCATGGCTTCCGCCAGTGGCTTTCCCATTTCAGCGGTCAGGATTTTGGCAAGATCAGCCTGATTTTCCATCATCAAGTTGTACCAAGCCCGCAGGATGTTCGAGCGTTCCTTGGCGGAGATGGCAGCCCATTTCTTTTGTGCGATTTCCGCACCTGAGATGGCACGGGCAAGATCTGTGCGTGAGAGATCAGCGACTTGTGCGATCACATCTCCGCGTGCTGGGTTTTTAACGTCGAAAGTTGCTCCGTTTTCAGCATCAACCCATTGGTTGTTGATGAATGCTCGCGTTTGCAGCAAGCTGGGGTCTGATAACATGGATTTAAGGTCTGTAGATGAATCAAGCATTTTCGCCTCCCTAGGTGTGAGATGTGAGACCATTTGACCGCTCATTTGTCCAGAGGAGATACGCTTTGAGCCTTGATGATGACTATGCTAATGCGGCCTATATCCCAGATGCTGACAGCTTTCTTGAGTATTGGGACGAGGCGGCGCGCAACTACCGTGAGGCTGAGCACACGCTTGGCCGAGCACAGTTGAACCAGCCCTATGGGCCACACCTAGATCAGGCGTTTGATCTTTTTTATCCCGCAGCGCGGCCTTTGGGTTTAGTGGTGTTTGTGCATGGTGGCTATTGGCTGCGCTTTGGGCGGCGTGATTTTTCCCATTTGGCGCAGGGTGCGTGTTTGCGCGATTGGGCTGTTGCGATGCCAAGCTATCCGCTGGCCCCTGAGGCCTCTATCCCTGAGATCACTCAATTTGTTGCCATGGCTATCACGGAAGCCGCCTTGCGAATTGCAGGTCCGATTGTGCTGGTGGGTCATTCGGCTGGTGGTCATTTGGTGGCGCGGATGGGTCAGGATGATGTTGATCTGCCAAGCTTTGTGCGTGGGCGCATCCAAAACATTGTGCCCATCTCACCCGTCGCGGATTTATTGCCCCTGATGCAAACTGAGATGAATGCGACCCTGAAGCTTACCACAGCGAGTGCCAAATCTGAAAGCCCGGCATACCGTCTGAAGCCAAATGACACCGATGTGCATATTTGGGTCGGAGCCGAGGAACGCCCTGTCTTTTTAGAGCAGGCCAAGCTTTTGGCGACCAATTGGCAAGTGGATCTTACCGTTGAGGCTTCCAAACATCATTTCGACATTATTGCTGGTTTGGAAGATCCTGACAGCCCCCTGATGGCGGCGTTGCTCGGAGATTAACCACTGTTAAGGGTGGTGACGCAGCGCAACAAAGGAGCCGATATGGTTGAGATTAATTATTTCGTTGATATTATAATTCCGATCGCCGCTTTCCTTGCGATGGCCTGGTGCTTACCCACGTTCTTGGCGCGGTTTGTGCCGATGAGCGTCACGGGCTTAATTATGAATGGAATTTTTTCCATAGTGGTTCTGACCGCCCTGGGAGCTTCGTATATGTGGTGGCTAGGTGGCATTGGCGCTGGTGAGGGATTTATGTTTTTGGCGCTTTGGCATAGTATGCGCATTGCATTAATCTGGGCACCAGTTGTTGTTTTGGCTTTGATTGTGCAACCGCAAAGATGGAAGCCTGATTTATGATATGTCCAATGAAATTAGGTGTGACGCTCGAAAAGGAGAAGGATCGATGCTGACCAAACTGAAATGGATTTTTGGTCTTTTGCTGTTCGTTACGGTGTTCGGGGTTTTGCATTATAATCTACCTCAACGTGACATCGTGAGGATTACTGGCACTGAGGTGCTGCGGAAAGATTTTTCCGGTTGGACCCGGATATTTTATGCTAAGGTCGATACTGGTGATACAGATTCTTTTAACCGAGATTTGCGATTGATCAATTCGGTGCGTTCCAATGGTCAGGTGCATGTCTACCGCAATGAGGATACGGGCTTAGGCTGGCCACCCTACTTCAAACTTGATAGTTCCAATTTACAGGCGGAAAGTGAGGACGCCGTTTCTAATAGAGATAAGCCAGTATGGTTTATCCTGCGCCACTACGGATGGCGTAATACCTTCCTGTCGATTTACCCCAACGCGATTAGCATTAAGCCAATATCTGGGCCAGATGTGCGGCTGGTCCCGTGGTTTAATATAATATTTCTGACCGCCCTAGCTGCCTTGTTTTGGGCGACCTATGTTCGCATTCGGGGGTTTTGGAACCGAAGAGTGAATCCGGTAATCGAAAATATTGACGCCGCGGCAGATGAAACCACTAGCCGCATTGGCGAATGGTTTCGGCGCAAATAGCGCGAAATCTAAGCTAGATTATTCGCCATAGGGGATCCAGATGGTTTTTATCTCAGTGCCCGCATCCAACCAGCTCAGGTGATCTTCGGGCGCAGCCCCTGCCCAAACGCGTTTGATGTTGCTGCTGGCTTTTGCCTTTACAGCCTGCTTTGCGTCTTGGTGAGATAGGCACCAAACACTGTCGATATCCATGTGCGCCCCAAGGTGGGGAGCCAAATCGGCTTGCGATCCGGTCAGAATATTCACTGCCCCAGCTGGCACGTCCGAAGCTTCCAGGATGTGATAAAAATCTGTGGCAGCCAGAGGAAAGGGCTGGCTTGCGCATAGGGTGATGGTGTTGCCGGTTGATAGAGCGGCTGCCATTGGCATCACCAGGCCCAACAGTGGCGTGGCATCGGGGCAAAGGACTGCAATCCGGCCCACAGGTTCACGCATCGCCAAGGCCACACCGCGAATTGGCACAGATTTCGCGCGGCCTTCGAATTTATCGGCCCAAGCGGCATAGGTGAATAAGATATCAACTGCTGCATCAACTTCGGATGCACCGCTGGTGGTACCGGTCATGGTATCCAGGCGTGCTGCAAAGCCTTTGGCTTGGGCCGCAAGGTTTTCTGCAATGTAATAGAGGATCTGCGCGCGTAGATGGCCGGAGGTTTTGCCCCAGCCACAGGCCGCTTGGGCCTGAACTGCATTGCGAATATCTTTACGGCTGGCGATGGGCGCATGGCCCAAGAGCTGGCCTTTTGAGCCAAATATGGCTTGGCTATATCCGCCGTCAGGGCGGGCTTGTTTGCCGCCAATATAAAGCTTGGACGTCCGGTCTACAGTTTCATCTGTTGCGCCTTTGCCAGTAAACGCAGCGATGGTTGCTGGATGCGGGATGGGCACGGCTGTTTTGCTATAGGATTGCAAGCCTTCCCAACCGCCCTCACGGCCAAACCCGCTTTCGCGCAGCCCGCCAAAACCGGCTGCTGCGTCAAATAGATTGGTCGCATTGACCCAAACCACGCCAGCCACCAGCTTGGGTGCGATGTCGAGTGCAAGGTTGATGTTCTCAGTCCAAATGGTGGCCGCGAGCCCGTATTTGGTGTTATTTGCGATCTCAATGGCTTCGGCTTGAGTGCGGAAGGTGGTGGAGACCAAAACGGGTCCAAAAATCTCTTCCTGCATCAAGGTATCGGCTGCGTGCAGGCCGGTGATCAAGGTCGGTGGGTAGAAACATCCCTCCGGCAACGGGGTATTTGCATGATAGGTTTCACCGGCATCATTGGCGGCAATAAGGCTTTGAATTTGAGCCAATTGGATAGGGTCCACGATTGCGCCCACGTCGATTGATTTGTCGAGCGGGTCACCGATCCTCAGTTTGTCCATACGAGCTTTGAGGCGATGATGAAAATCCTCTGCAATGGCTTCATGCACCAACAAGCGCGAGCCGGCGCAGCAGACTTCGCCCTGATTGAACCAGATTGCGTCGACCAATCCTTCAATCGAACTGTCGATATCTGCGTCATCAAATACGATATAGGGTGATTTTCCACCTAGCTCGAGGGTGAGAGATTTACCGCTGGTCGCGGTTGCATCCTGAATTCTGCGCCCCACAGCGGTGGAGCCTGTAAAGGCGATCTTGTCGACCTCCGAGGCTGTGAGCGCCTCTCCTGTGCTGCCGTCGCCGGTGATAATATTGACGACACCGGGTGGCACGCCTGCTTGCGCACAAATATCCGCAAAAAGCATGGCGGTCATCGGCGTATATTCTGCAGGTTTCAAAACTACGGTGTTTCCCATGGCCAAAGCCGGGGCGATCTTCCAAGCCAACATCAGCAGCGGGAAGTTCCATGGGATGATCTGCCCGCAAACCCCTAAGGCCATGCGATCTGACAAGGTGGTTGGCATTAATTGCGCGTGACCGGCGTGATGGTAAAAGTGGCGAATGGCTAGAGGGATATCAATATCTCGGCTCTCGCGAATGGGTTTGCCATTGTCCAAGGACTCCATGACGGATAATAGCCGCGCATGTTTTTGCATCAACCGCGCTATGGCATAAAGCACACGCGCCCGCGCCGGCCCACCTGAAGCCTCCCATGCGGGTTGTGCCTTGCGCGCGGCTGCAACTGCGGCTGCAACCTCATCGGGAGAGGCAATCGTCATCCCAGCCAGCTTTTCGCCGGTGGCGGGATTGGATACTGATAGGTCATCGCGAAACGGACCCCATGTGCCGTTGACATAGGGACCAGCAATTCCGCCGTGATCCGCAATCCACTGAAGCGCAGCATTACGATCTTCGGGGGCTGTACCGTAATCCATTGTGTCAAAAATGGTCTCAATGCTCATGGTATTATCCGATCGGGTGGCGGTGATTGGCTGAATAGGCGCCGGTGAGGTAATGTTCGAGCTGGCGTTCAATATCGCCCAAAAGCGAGGATGCGCCAAAGCGAAAAAGATCTGGGCGCAGCCAACGGTCGCCTAACTCCTCTTTGATCAAGGCGAGGTAGGTTATGGCATCCTTGGCTTTGGAAATGCCTCCCGCGGGTTTGTAGCCAACGCGAAAACCGGTGCGGCTGTGATAGGCTCGAATGGCGCGCAGCATCACCAATGTGACGGGCAGGGTTGCATTCACGGTTTCTTTGCCGGTGGAGGTCTTGATGAAATCAGCTCCCGCCATCATGCAAATAAAACTGGCGCGCCCGACGTTGCGCAGGCTGCCCAATTCGCCAGTGGCTAGAATCGCTTTGATATGAGCATCTCCACAAGCGGTGCGGAAGGCGGCCATCTCTTCATAGAGGGCTTGCCAGTTTTGGTTAAGAACATGGCGGCGCGAAATCACAATGTCGATTTCTGCAGCCCCCGCCTTAACGCTTTCGCGAATTTCTTCGATACGCAGATGCAGTGGGGAAAGCCCCGCCGGAAAGCCGGTACTCACAGCTGCTACGGGAATGCCACTGCCTTGCAGAGCCTCAACCGCTGTTGCAACCATATCATGATAGACGCAGACCGCGCCTGTGGTAAGATGGGGCAGGCCAATCCGATCCAAAATATCTTGCCGTGCTGGTTGGCGGGCCTTGGCGCAGAGCCGTTTGACCCTGCCGGCTGTGTCGTCACCCGAGAGGGTGGTCAGGTCGATGCAGCTTATAGCGCGTGCAAGCCAAGCCGCTTGATGGTCCTTTTTGACTGATCGTCGGCCGGGAAGGCTGGCACAGCGGCGTTCGATCGCAGAGGTATTGGCTTGCACCGCAAGGGCCCAATCCAAATCAAGTGGGATGCCTGAGTTGCGGGGTTCCGTTGTCTGCGGCAGATGCGCAATTGAGGTGGTGATCTGTTCCATTCAACTTGTGTGCATGGGATTGCCCGACAGTTCAAGTATTCTAATACGTGACAATCATGCTTTGTCAGGATAATTGCAACAAAACGATGTAAAGGTGAGCCTATGTCTTTTGACCGATCCGTGAAAATAGCCCCCTCAATCTTATCTGCAGATTTTGCGAATTTCGGTGAAGAGATCCGCTGCGTAGAGGCCCAGGGTGCCGATTGGATCCATGTTGACGTTATGGATGGGCATTTTGTGCCCAATATTACCTTTGGCCCCAGCACATGTGCGGCCATACGCCCCCACATTTTAACAGTCATGGATGTCCATCTGATGATTGCTCCCGTGGATCCATATATCGAAGCATTTGCAGAAGCTGGCGCTGATGTGATCACCGCACACGTGGAGGCTGGTGCGCATATTCACCGTTCATTACAGGCAATTCGAGCCAATGGGGCAAAAGCCGGCGTGGCGCTTAATCCCGGCACACCCGCCAGTGCTGTTGCGCATTTGCTCGAAATTGCTGATTTGGTGTGTGTGATGACTGTGAACCCAGGCTTTGGAGGTCAATCCTTTATCCCACTAGAAAACAAAGTGGCCGAGCTGCGTGCTATGATTGGTGACCGGCCTATCCACATCGAGATTGACGGCGGTGTAACTTCTTTGACAGCGCCGGGTCTTGTGCGTGCGGGCGCGGATGTCTTGGTGGCGGGGTCTTCTGTTTTTAAAGGTGGGTCGGTGTCAAACCCTGCACCCTACGGGGCTAATATCAACGCAATCCGTGCGGCAGTTGCTTAAGTATCTGGAGGCTTTGGGCTTTAGGTAAAGGTTAAATCATCTGCGGTGCCAGAATTTAGCCGGTGACAACCTCTTAAAACTGACCCCCCCATGCCGCCGCTCCCTAAATTGCGCTCTGGTTCTTAATCGTTCGTAAATATTAACGAGGTTTTACAGCCTAGAATGTTTGTAAACAATTTTTACAAAACTTGCCCGTCAAGCCAAAGGTTTGTGCCAAAGCTCTTGACCCTAGACATGTTTGTAGCCTTTCTGCTTCAAAGTGAGTGGGAGTAGACTATGGCATGGGAATTTTGGGTTGATCGTGGCGGCACATTCACTGATATTGTGGCGCAAGATCCAGAAGGGCATCTTCACAGCCATAAGCTTTTGTCCGAAAACCCAGAGCAGTATAACGATGCAGCTGTGCAGGGGATCTCTAATATCTTAGGTGATGTACCCATTGCGCAGGCGGATATTGGCGCGGTGAAGATGGGCACAACTGTGGCCACCAACGCGCTTTTGGAGCGCAAAGGGGCTGCTGTTTTGCTGATGATCACCAAGGGGTTCGGTGATCTTTTGGAAATCGGATATCAGACCCGGCCAGATCTGTTTGCCATTCACATCAAGCGGCCTGAGCTTCTGTATCAATCCGTTGTGGAAGTATCTGAGCGCTTAGATGCGCAGGGGCAGATCCTGACTCCACTAGATATGGCGCAGGCCCGGGTAGACATGCAAGCGGCGCGCGCGGCAGGTGTGAACTCCATCGCCATTGCCCTGTTGCATGCCTATCTCAATCCCAGCCATGAACAGCAGTTGGCGGATTTGGCCCGCGCACTTGGGTTTGCGCAGGTTTCAACCTCTCATGAGGTGTCGGGGCTGGCAAAACTGGTGGGGCGCGGGGATACAACTGTGGTCGATGCTTACCTGTCACCGATCCTGCGGCGCTATGTGAATCAGGTGGCAGATGCTTTGAATGTGGGTAAAAATTGTAAGGCTTTGTTGTTTATGCAATCCAATGGTGGCCTGACCGACGCACAAAAATTCCAAGGCAAAGACGCGATTTTATCTGGGCCTGCCGGGGGGATTATTGGCATGGTGCAAACTGGGCAACAGGCCGGGTTCGATCGATTGATCGGATTTGATATGGGCGGCACCTCCACTGATGTCAGCCATTTTGCTGGCAAGTTTGAGCGCAGTTTCGAGACCGAAGTCGCTGGGGTACGCATGCGCGCGCCGATGATGGATATTCACACCGTCGCGGCCGGTGGCGGCTCGATTTGCAGCTACCGCGACGGCAGGTTCCAAGTGGGTCCCGACAGCGCAGGCGCTGACCCTGGTCCGGCCAGCTATCGCCGCGGTGGACCTTTGACGGTCACCGATTGCAACCTGCTCTTGGGTGCCGTCTCTGCGGAATATTTTCCCTCCGTGTTTGGCGCTTCCGGGGATATGCCTTTAGACGAAGAGGCCGCCCGACAGCGCATCCAGGACTTGGCTTCGCAAAATGATCTTCAGGGTTTACTGGAAGACATGGCGCAGGGATTTCTTGAAATTGCTGTTCAAAATATGGCCAATGCCATCAAAAAAATCAGTGTTGAGCGCGGCCATGATATTACCTCCTATACCCTGCAAAGTTTTGGTGGCGCGGGGGGGCAGCATGCCTGTTTGGTGGCTGAAGCGTTGGGCATGGCTAGAGTGATGGTGCATCCGTTTGCTGGGGTGCTTTCTGCCTATGGCATGGGGCTCGCGGATGTGCGGTGCCTGCGTGAGGGGCAGCTGGATTGTGATCTGGATGATGGCGCACAGGTGCAAGCCAGCTTGGACACCCTGAAAGCGGCTGCCCTGCAAGAGTTGGTGGGCCAAGGCATTGCGCAGCCGCGTATCGAGATTATGGCGCACTTGCGTTATGAAGGCTCGCACCAAGCTTTGGAGGTGCCCTATGGTCCGGTTGCGCAAATGGCTGAGAATTTTGAAGCCGCCCATATGGCCCGTTTCGGCTTTTACTCACCGGACCGAAAGCTTCAATTTGAGATGCTGAGTGTTGAGGCCATCGGCGAGATGGAGGGCGCTGCCAATCCGCTGCAAACCTTTGGTGATGGCGTACCGATAGGACATGGTCAGCTCTACCGCCACGGGTGGCATGACACGCAGGTCTATGACCGGGCCAAGCTGCGGCTTGATCAAGTGATCAATGGCCCGGCCATTGTACTTGAACCAACTGGCACCAATGTTGTGGAACCCGGATGGCAGGCGCAGCAAGATCGCTATGGCAATCTAATTCTAGAACATTTGGCTCGCCCTGCACGCGATTTGGCCAGTACCAAGGTGGAACCAATTCTATTGGAGGTTATGTCGAACCGCTTCATGTCGATCGCGGATCAAATGGGCGCAACCCTAGCCAACACTAGCTGGTCTGTGAATATAAAAGAGCGGTTTGATTTTTCCTGTGCCATTTTTGACGAGCACGGAGATTTGGTGGCGAATGCACCGCATGTGCCTGTGCATTTGGGCTCAATGTCAGATAGCATCAAAACCGTGATGCAGCAAAATGCAGGGATCGCTGAGGGAGATGCCTATATGCTAAACTCGCCCTACAATGGCGGCACGCATTTGCCGGATGTGACGGTTGTCACCCCTGTGTTTGTCGAGGGGAAAGCGGCCTATTGGCTGGGTTCGCGGGGGCATCATGCGGATATTGGCGGGCGCACGCCCGGATCAGCTCCACCTGACAGCACGCATATTGAGCAAGAAGGCGTGTTGATTGATAACGTGCAATTGGTCAGTGCGGGCTGCCTCTGCGAAGATGAGGCGATCAAGACATTGTCGTCTGGCAAATACCCTTGTCGCAATATTCCGCAAAATATGGCTGATCTGAAAGCACAGGTTGCGGCCAATGAAACTGGGCGGCGTGAGTTGCTGCGGATGGTGGCCACCTATGGCAAACCCGTGGTCACCGCCTATATGACGCATGTGCAAGACAATGCTGAGGAAAGCGTGCGTGAGGTGATCGCTGGGCTCGAAGATGGCAATTTTTTGTATAAAATGGACACCGGCCAGCAGGTGCAGGTGGCGATAACTGTGGAGCGTGAAACCCGCTCGGCGCGGGTGGATTTCACTGGTACAAGCCCCCAACATGCCGGCAATTATAATGCACCTTTTGCCGTATCTCGAGCTGTGGTGCTTTACGTGTTTCGGTTGATGGTTGGCAAAAACATTCCGCTGAATGAGGGCTGTCTCAAACCGTTGGATATCATTGTGCCCGAAAACTCGATGCTCAATCCACAATACCCGGCGGCCGTGATTGCGGGCAATACAGAGGTAAGCCAAGCCGCATGCAATGCTTTGATTGGCGCGCTGGGCATCATGGCAGGCAGCCAAGGGACGATGAATAATTTTGTTTGGGGCAATGAGGTGTTTCAAAATTATGAAACCATCGCGGGGGGAACCGGCGCTGGTCCAAGCTTCAACGGCTGTGACGCGGTGCAAACCCATATGACCAACACCAAAATGACTGATCCAGAAATCTTAGAAAAACGCTTTCCTGTGCGGTTGCGAAGCTTCGCCATTCGCGGCAGGTCTGGCGGTTCTGGAGCCTATCGCGGTGGCCATGGCGCACTGCGACGGTTAGAATTTTTAACCGATGTGACTGTGACAACCCTATGCTCTCACCGTGTGATCCCGCCCTTTGGTGTGGCCGGTGGAGACAATGGGGCCACCGGCCAAAACTGGGCTGAATTGCCTGATGGCAGCCGCGTTGAATTGAATGGCAATGATGAGATTGATCTCCCGGCAGGATCCATTTTCGGATTGGCCACGCCGGGCGGTGGAGGTTGGGGGGTCGCCTAAGCGGCGACCCTAGACGTTTTATAACGTTGAAAGACCGCTACGCAGATCAGCTAAGATCTTGGCGACATCGGCTTCCGTCAAGATCAATGGTGGTGACATCAATAGATTGTTGCCGCCAACCCGCACCATGGTACCAGCCTCATAGGTGGCTTTATGGGCGCGTTTGATGGCGCCCATCTCCAGTGGTGTCTTGGTGGCTCTGTCTGAGACCAGCTCAATCGCGGCCATCAACCCATGGCCACCACGCACATCGCCAATGATATCAAATTCAGCCTGAAGGGCCTTCAGGCCGTCGCAAAGCTGTGTTCCACGGGCAGAGGCATTGGATTTGAGATCCAAACGCAGAGTTTCACTCACGCACGCATTGACCGCCGCCATGCCCACGGGATGGGCGGAGTAGGTATAGCCGTGCCAGATGGAGCCTTCGGCGGATTGGTCGCTTTCAAAGGTCTCTGCCACTTTGGCGCTGACCAATGTTGCGCCCACGGGGAAATAAGCCGAGGTGATCCCCTTGGCTACGGTCATCATATCAGGCTTGACCTTCCAATGGCGCGCACCAGACCAATCTCCAGTGCGGCCAAACCCTGTGATCACCTCATCAGAGATCATCAAAATTCCATGCTTGTCGCAGATATCTCGAGCCAACTTCATAAAGGAGGCATCCGGCACAATTACACCGCCCGCCCCTTGAATCGGCTCCATGATGAAGGCGGCAATGGTTGAGGGATCTTGGAACATGATCTCATCCTCCATCGCCTGCGCTACCATCTGCGCCAGTTTGACCGGATCACTTTCATGAAACGGATTGCGGTAGCTGTAGGGTGAGGGCAGGTGATAGCAGCCGGGCAGCAACGGTTCATAGGCCGTGCGGAACCTTGGGTTGCCATTGACCGAAGCCCCGCCAAAATGCGTGCCATGGTAGCCTTTCTTGAGGCTCAGGTATTTGATGCGTTGAGGTTGGCCCCGCAGGCGGTGATATTGCCGTGCCATGCGCATTGCCGTGTCGACAGAGTCAGAGCCGCCCGAGGTGAAAAACACCCGCGCCATGCCGTCCTCTTTGAAGAAATTTACTACTGCTTCAGCCGCTTCAATGGCCGGAGCGTTACTCGTGCCTGCGAAGGCGGAGTAATAGGGCAGCTTGAACAGCTGATCAGAAATGGCCTGTTTTACCACATTGTTGGAGTAGCCAAGATTGGCGCACCACAGGCCGCCCACTGCATCAACGGCTTCATGGCCGTCCAAATCGATGATGCGTACACCTTCGGCGCGGTCAATGATGGTTGGAGCGTTGGATTGCAAATCGCCGGGATGACCCATGGGATGCCACAGTTGTTTTGCATTGAGGTCTTTTAACTCTTGGATATCTTTCATGTCGCGTCTCCTGAGACCGTGAAGGGGGTTTCAAACCAATATTCTTCTAAATTTACGCTGTTGCCTATCCGGTCCACGACAGCAAATAAGCCGGGTGCGAACAAAGGCGTCAAAACTCCGTGCCAAACATTGTGGTAAAAGTTGATCCCTTGCCCCGGTGCGGTGCGAAAGGCCAAGGGCCTGCCCGGTGCGCCGTCTTCATCGGGGGCCACAATTACCAAAAAGGGGTTTTGGGTCATCGGCAAGAAAGCTTGTGAGCCTTCGGGATGGCGCTCGACGAATTCCAAGTGATAGGGAAGGCTGCGCGGTGTCGCGTCAAATAGGCTGATGCCAGCGCGGCCGTCTGGTCCAAAATCCAGCGCGGCCAAATCGTGATGCCGCCCGCATAGGCCCTGATTTATCAGCCTGTCCGGGGCATCCTTCAGAGAGATGATGTCACCAAAGGCGTCAAAAGCGACTTGGGTGAGCGGTTGGATGGAGATATCACGCATGGATCAAACTTTCCAGAAATTTGGATTTACCTTAGACCTTCCCTCGAAAAGGTCCAGCTGGTGATTTGCTCGTACTGGTTGCTGGGGCGCAAAATAATATCAGGAAAATGGGCATGGGCGAGTGATCCTGGCCAGCTTTGTGCCTCTAACGCCAGAGCTGCATAGGCGCCATAGTGTGCGCCGTGGTGGGTGCCGTAACCGGGAGCGTGAATGGTGCCGCCATCATAGACCTGAAGTCCGCATTCTGTGGTGGCCATTTTCATGCGCACACCCTGCTTTCCGGTTAGAGTGGCCACCGGGCTCAGCGGACGTTTGTGGTTAGACATGCAGAGGTTGAAATCAAAAAATTGGGATGTATCCCCGGCCATTATGACACCACTGCGGAAATCATACTGGGAGCCTGCAACTGGCAAGATCTGGCCGGTAGGCATTAGGTTTTCGTCAGGCTGGCTGTAGTTATCCGCTTGAAGTTGAAACGTTTGACCTGAGAATCCGACCGTTGGATCCAGCGACCAATAAGAATGATTGGCGGGATTGAACGGGGTGGGTGCGTCGGTCGTGGCCTGCACTGTCATGCTGATCGTCGCCTGTTGTACGGCATAGCGCAGCTCAATTTCTCTGTTACCGGGAAATCCGCCCAAGCCATCAACCAGAGCCAGTTTTAATACCACAAAACCTGGTCCATGATCCGCAATGCTCCAGATTTGCCTGTGCATACCCGTGCTGCCAGAATGTTGGGTGAGGTCGCCAGAATGGTGTTTCTCGAAGGTAAACACCTGCCCATCGATTTTGGCAGAACAGCCTTTGATCCGATTGATCACTGGGCCCATCAAAGATCCAAAGCTGCTCATTCTGCCTTCATAAGCCGCAACCTCTGAACTGCCCAAGGTCAAAGGCCAAGCAATCCCGGTCAGCCGTACATCATTGAGTACGCCACCCAGCGTCAAGATGTTTACGGTCAGCTGATCTGAACCTATGGTGATCTGCGCCACATCATGGCCATCGTCGGTAGTTCCGAAAGAGGAGATTTGTGTCATAGGGCCTCCGGCCAGTGTTTCGGATAATCGCAAACTCCGAGGGTGGGCTTCATGTTTGATCTCACAGAATGATTTGATGTTCGAGTTGCCCAGTCGCTGAGACTTGGGTTTCAAAGGTTTGCCCATCGGCTGGTGTCAGCTCACCTGCGCTGCGCCCTTCGGTGGCGCTAGTGCAAAAGAGGCGGGAGCTTTCGCCGGCAAAGGCGGGGCAGGTGGCATGGGCGGCGGGCATCGCCGCGGTCTCGAGTAATCGGCCCTGAGGGCTATAACATGCTACGCATGCCGCACCCCATTGTGCGTTCCAGATATTGCCTGCGGCATCGACCACAGCGCCATCGGGATTTTCACCGGTTTGGGTCAGATCTATAGCCAGTCTTGCTTTGGAGATTGGCCAGCCCTCCACGTCCAAATCCACAGCCAGAATTTGTTGGGTTGGGGTGTCAGTGTAATAGGCGGTTTTGCCATCCGGCGCGAAACAGATCGCATTTGGGATTGTCATGCCCGTGACCAGTTTTTTCAACGTCCCACGATGATACCGGTAAATTGCGCCGGCATTGGCCTCGGCATTCTTGCCCATGGTGCCAATCCAAAACCCGCCCTGTGGATCCGCTCGTCCATCGTTTGAGCGGGTCATCGAGTTGTGCGCTTCTAGATCATAGATTTTTGTCTGAGCGTCTGTGTTCAAATTAAAGCTGAACAGCTGGCTTTCCGAGGCTATTAACAGCTGGTCATTGCTAACCCAACCCGAAGCGGAGACATATTCGTCAAATTGCCATACTTGGGTGGCGCTCAACAGCTGATGGGCTGTGATATCAAACCAAAACAGCTCTTGGCGCAGTGGGTGCCACAGTGGGCCCTCGCCCAAGCCGCAAGGACGGGGATCAAAGACCTTAGTCATGCTGCGTCAAATGCGGCCACAATGGCCTGCGCTTTTGCTGAAACGGTTTTGGCAGTGTCGCCGGGCTTATAAATAGCGGATCCAAGGCCAAAGCCATCTGCGCTGGCGGCGATCCATTCAGCAAAGTTCTCAGGTCCTGCACCTCCAACTGCATAGACTTGCGTGCCGAGGGGCAATATTGCACGCATGGCTTTTAAACCCGTTGGGCTAGCCATACCGCCAGGGAAAAGCTTGAGGCCCGTCGCACCGGCTTGCAGAGCTGCGAGCGCTTCTGTTGGAGTAAAAATTCCCGGCCAGCTTTGCATGCCTGCGGCAACTGTGGCCGCAATCACAGCCGGGTCACAATTGGGCGATACCACCAGTTGGCCACCCGCCGCGCTGACCTGCTGCACCTGTGCGACCGTGAGCACGGTCCCGGCTCCAATCAGAGCTTGATTTCCGTAAGCATCCGCAATTGCGCTTATGCTTTCAAGGGGCGAGGGGGAGTTGAGGGGGACTTCAATTTTGTCGATACCAGCCGCCAAAATAACGCGAGCGATGGCCACGACTTCGGCAGGTCTCACCCCGCGCAGGATGGCAATGATCGGGCGGCTCATAGGGTTTCTTTCCAAGAGGCATAGGCGGCTTTCAGGCCGGCCAAGGTCATCTGTGTTGCGTCGGTTTGGATGACGGGCACATGTTGGGCGGCAAAGGCTGCGGCATAGCCAACCCCCATAGATTTTTGTCCGATCATGGCTAAGGATTGTCCCAACCAATAGGGTCTGGCTGCCGCTAACTCCGCACCAATCAACAGCCCCGAAAGTCTTGATTTCGCAGTGGCGGGGGGCAGGTCATTCAACAGGCTCTCGGCGCGCAGCCCAAATAGACGCGCCGCAATTGCTGCGGGCTGCGACATGGCTTCATCGACCGCGCGGTCAAAGGCCGCTTGGTCCCATCCATTAGTGGCCACAGAATGGCGCAAGACTGAGGCAGTTGAGAGTAGGTCGAACATCTCACCGGTCATAAAGGTTTGAAAGCTGACAATTTCGCCCGCGCTCATCTGGACCCATTTGGTATGGGTTCCGGGCAAGAAAATTACTCCATCCCAATTTGGGTTCAACTTTTGGAATCCAGCGATTTGGGTTTCCTCACCGCGCATTACGTCAGCTGGTTTAGCCTGTGATACACCTGCGATGATCTGGACATTCAACCGCGGGTCGTTTGTGGGAGCTTTGGTCAGTCCCAATTGGGGTTTGCAGGGTGCAACATCATAGGCCGCTTCAATCCAGCCTTGACGCGCGCCAACCATGCCGCAGGCTATCACATTGGTTTGACCCGCAGACAGCCAAGGCTCCACCAAAGCGCAAAGCGTGGCTTCAAAATCTCTTGGTGTCAGTTGTCCCATGCCCTGATCCGAGGAGGCAGTCGCCAGATCTTGACCCTCAGCATCCATCGCCCAAGCGCGTAGAGAGGAGGTGCCCCAGTCCACTGCGATCCAATTAGCTTTGGGGCTCATCCTGTGGTCACCACGCCGCCGTCAATCACTAAGGCTTGGCCGGTCATCATCTTTGAGCTTTGCGAGGCCAGAAACAGGCAGCCACCAAGGATGTCCTCTGGCTCGAGGGTTTCCTTTAGACATTGCCGCGCGATATGGGCTGCCAATCCCTCTTCTGTGACCCAGAGATCTTTTTGCTTTTGCGTCAGCACCCAGCCTGGGGCCAAGGCGTTGACCCGGATTTTGTTAGGGCCGTATTCACGGGCCAAGCTGCGCGACAAGCCGTTGATGGCGGAGTTGCAGGCGGTATAGATTGGGTAACCCGCGTTGCCCATCATATAGCTGATAGAGCTGAAATTGATGATCGAACCAAAGCCCGCTTGGCGCATTTGCGGCAAGACTATTTGGCAGGCAAAGAAATAGGCTTTGAGATTGACCTCAATCATACAGTCCCAAAACTCAGGCGTCACCTCTCCGGTGGTGTGGCGTTTGTCGTTGGCTGCGTTGTTGATCAAGGTAGTGATTGGCCCGTGGGCATCTGCCGCTTGCGTCATGCTAATTTTGAGAGCCGCAGTGTCGGTGATGTCTCCTTGGATGAAAAATGGGCGGTTGCCGTATTTCTCTTCCAACTCTGCGCAAAAGGCGCTGGCGTCTGATCTACCGATGAAAGCCACTCGCGCGCCCTGTGCGACAAAGCCCTCGGTTATAGCTGCGCCAATTCCAGAGCCGCCGCCAGTGATGTAGACGGACGCGTCTAAGAGATCGCTGTATTGTGCGGTGGTCATGAGCTGGCTCCTTAAGTAACCTTCAGGGGAATGGTTTGACGCTACAGCAAGAGTTTTTGACCTTCAACAACCTAGATTGAGCTGGGCATAGTGTGGGGCAAGTTCAAGCCGTGCGCCATCGCCCAAGCGCCAGAAACCTGAAGGATCAGTGCTATCTAAGCGCAATATATCACCTCTGACCGTCCGGTTGCGATTGTCTATGTACCATTAGGTGGTTTCCACCAGCGCCAGCGCTTCTGCCCGGTATTCGACGCCTCCACTGAAGTGCGTATCCAGTAACGGGATTGAGTTATAGACTAGGCGCTCAACAGCAATCTTATGACCCCAGTGCTGGCAAGCGCTATCAAGAGCGTGAGGCAAAACGGTTTGTAGAGATGTTCCCATTTGGGCACAAATAATAGCTTACCCATCACCACACCTAGGCCGGCTGGAAACGACATAACAAGGCCGCGCATGATGGCTGTTTCATCCATTACCCCAAAAGACCAAAGGCTTATCATGGTGGTGACTGACCCCAAGAATAAAAATAACACAAGCGACGCCCGCATCTGACGCGGTGGCGCTTGTTGGGCCAGAACGTAAAGTGCCACCACCATTCCGCCAACGCCAGCCAATCCCGTGACAATGCCGGCGAGCCAGCCTGAGCCATATAGCCCCCACTTAGTGGCCAAAAACTGTATTTTGATCTGCGACAATTGGAAGGTTGCAAGGGCAATGATTACACCCAAGGCCAGGAGTTTGGAGAGATCAGCGGCAATAGCGATGGTCAGTGCAAGCCCAAATGGAACACCCAGTGTCGAGCCGATAGCCAGTCCAATCGCAACCTTTCGGTTGGCATCCTGCCAGCCGTCCCGCAGCATAAAAAGTGATGCAGTCATTTCTAGCCACCAGCATATTGGTATCAGTTGAACTGGGGTGATGATTAATGCACCAGAGGCCATCACCATAGCCGAAAGCGCAAAGCCAGAAAAACCGCGTATCAAGCCTGCGATAAAGCAAATAACTGCAAGCACTGCGATCTCACTGATGGGCAGCGCGAGCAAAGCCGCCAAATTGGGTATCATGGGTATATTTCGCTGGCAATCAAGGCCACACCGTCTGTGATTTTGCGTACGGGCAAAGAGCTGTAAGCCAAGCGATAATAATTCTTTGGCGCGTCTTCAGTGGTAAAAAACGGCCGACCAGGTTCAATCAATACACCTTTCGCGCGCAGTTGTTCTGCCACCACTTCGGTATCAACGCCATTTGGAGCGCGCATCCAAAACGAACTGCCACCAAAAGTGCCTTGGCCAGCAACCGTGAGCCCATATTGAAGGAAGGCTTCTTCCATAGCCAGGCGCCTATCTTGAAAGGCGCTGCCCATCCGCCGGATCAAGGCATCGTAATGGCCCAGTGACAAAAAATAAGCGGCGGTACGTTGAATATGGCCGGGTGGATGTCGCAAAACTGTCGAGCGGAGCGCTCTTGCCTCCCGTATAAAATGCTTTGAGCCAACCAAATAGCCAAGCCTCAAACCGGGAAATAACGATTTTGAAAAGCTGCCCACATAGATCACTCGACCTTCGCGGTCCAGAGATTTCAGAGCTGGTGAGGGGGCTTTAAGAAAAGACATCTCAAATTCGTAATCATCCTCAACAATTAAAAAATCTTTTTCAGAGGCCCGCTGCAGTAGTGCCTGCCTCCGTTCCAACGGCATGGTGGTGGCGGTCGGGCATTGGTGCGAGGGGGTGGTGAAGACCACATCCACATCGCTAGGAAGTGAATCCGGCGGCAGGCCGCTTGCATCGACCTCTACTGACGCCACTTGGCACCGCGACTGTGTGAGGATATCGCGCAGAGATGGGTAACAGGGGTTTTCCAGGGCGGCCGTGCGCCGTTGGTTGAGCAAGACATTTGCCGATAGCCACAGTGCGTTTTGTGCGCCCATGGTGACCAACACTTCATCGGGTTCAGCTTTAATGCCGCGGCGAGGCAGGGTGTGGCGCAGGATAAACTCAATCAATTTGGGGTCATCGCGGTCAAAATAATCTGAGGTCAGCGCGTCATAATCTTTTGAGCCTAAAGCTTGCAGAGCACACAACCGCCAGTTGGAGCGATCAAACAGAGTTTCATCGGCCTGGCCATAGATAAACGGATATTTGTATTTGCCCCAATCTTGTGGCTTGGTCAGAGACACTCCGCCTGAGAACTTTTGGCCAATAGCCCGAGCCCAATCCACTTTATCTTCACGGGGAGTGATAGCAAATTTTGGTGGTTGTGGTGCGTTTTCACTAATGTAATAGCCGCTACGGCCCCGGCTGGTGAGATAATCATCGGCTAACAACTCAGTATAGGCCAGGGTTACGGTGATCCGGCTTACCGACAGGTGCTTGGCCAGCTTGCGGCTGGACGGCATTTTCTCACCTGGTCGAAACCGGCCGCTGAGTATCGCTTCCGCCACCAGCTGTTGGATCTGGTTCTGTAGCGTGCCTTCCGCATCTGGGGGCAAAAAGAATGTCTCTTCGGGAATCGCCATTTTGGACTGAAGCCTATGTGTGTACTGGACTTATCCTTGCCCAGTTTTAGACCAGCTGTCTAGGGGTGAGCGGTTGCTCTGTTAAGGTTAAGAAGTGAAAGGCTAGGTTGGCGCTTGGCCTAAAATCACTAACCGGCCAAAGCCAATAGGCAGAGCCGAAGCCCTACCTATATTTATTTTTGGGGTGTTTGTAGTCCTAGCCAAAGACGCGAGTGAGCGCTTGGTCGATCGATGCTGTAATCAGATCGATATCCTCTGCTGTACATATCAGTGCAGGTGAGAGGCACAGAGTATTATTGAAACCTGGGACCGAACGGTTGGTGGCGCCAATGATGACGCCCTGCGCCATGCAATCTTTCACTACGGCCATCACTTTACTTTCCTCTGCGGGTTCACGAGTTTCACGATCTGCGACTAGCTCTGCACCACAAAAGAGACCCTTGCCTCGGACTTGTCCGATGCAGATATGTTTTTCTGCCAATGCATTCAGGTTGCCCATCAGCTGCTCGCCGCGGGCGATGCAGTTTTCCAGAAGGTTTTCATCTTCGATGATCCGCATATTTTCCAATGCCGCAGCTGGGCCCGCCGTGCAGCCACCAAATGTGGAGATATCGCGGAAGTAACCCATTGGGTCGGTCGTATCTTTAAAGAGGCTAAACACTTCTTCTGTAGTGACGGTTAAGGAGATAGCTGCATAGCCAGACGCCACGCCCTTTGCCATTGTTACGATGTCGGGTTTGACATCGTAATGCTGATAGCCAAACCAAGTGCCGGTGCGGCCAAGGCCACAGACGACTTCGTCTATCATCAACAATACATCGTATTTCTTGCAGATTTCCTGAACTCGCTGCCAATAGCCCTCTGGTGGCACAATCACGCCGCCACCGGCTGTAACTGGCTCAAGGATCAAACCGCCTACGGTATCAGCGCCTTCACGTAGTATTACATCTTCAATCGCATTGGCGGCTCGTAGGCCGTAGGTTTCGCCTTGGCCTAAATTTTCTTGCGCAGCTTCTCGGTATTCCAAGCAATGTGGAACTGAGATGAAGCCCTGAGGAAAGGGGCCGTATTGCGCATTGCGCTCATGTTGGCCACCGGCGGCGAGCGTCGCGATGGTTGTGCCGTGGTAGTCGCGCTCTCGGAACAGTATTTTGTTTTTCTTACCACCATATTTTTTATGGGCAATCTGGCGGATCATTTTGAAGCCTTTTTCATTGGCTTCGGATCCTGAGTTGGAGAAGTAAACACGGCTCATGCCAGGCATTTTGTCAATCAAGCGTTTCGAAAAATTCGCAGCAGGGATCGAACCTGCCGCACCTGCGAAAAAATGCATTTTAACTAGCTGGTCTCGTACCGCATCTGCCATGCTTTCGCGGCCATAGCCAACATTTACAGTCCAAACGCCACCGGATACAGCATCTAGATGCTCTTTGCCAGCCTGGTTCCAAACGCGCATACCCTTACCTTCAACAATTATGTTGGGGTCAACTGTCTCAAACTGTTTGTGTGGTATCAGGTGATGCCATACGTGGGCTTTATCGTTGGCGACAACTTCAGTTAAGTCATTTTGTAGATTGCCGTCCATAGAACATACTCCTTCAACTGGCTTTGGCTGATCAGATTCGTAAACTACTGTACTTCCAGTATAAGAGCGCAGAATTTCAATTTTTAAAATAGGGCCAGTTGAACTATCTATATAAGGCCAAATCACGTAAAAGCTTGCTGCGTTGTTTCACTATTTGCAGTATCTCTGTCTTATAGTGCAAGGTTAAAACACTATTATGCTGCACTGTTACTTAAACAAACTTAAAGGGATTTGTTTTTAGAGATTAAAACCAAAAAGTTGAAAAATACGTATCCAGCCACTTAAACGTCGATTTTGGAAGTGAAAGTTTTCAGTTTAGCTTGTCTCAAATACACTTTTTAGAAATTGACTGGGATATTGACTTTGTTGACCCAACCTTCGCACCCGGAACTGGGCCACCGGAAATTGGTGGCCGAACAGTTTCCAAGCCCAACAGGTTGTGCGCGAATTAGTGGACGTAAACCTGGTAGGTGCCGACTTAGTCGAAGTTTCCCCACCACTAGAGTCTGCCGGTGGTACTGCTTAGTTAGGGGCATCTCTAATTTTCGAATTAATGTGTATTTCTGTCGCAATATATTGAAATCTAATTTAATTTTTAAAAATATACTAAGATTAAATTTTATGACGGAAGTAGTGGCCAAGCTTTTTCATTGTCCCTGCCAACGGTAACACATGCCAAGCTTACAACTTTAATTGATTCTACAAAGCAGTTATAAAAAATCACACTGAGCTTTGTGAACGACTATCAATCTCCTATTTTTTTTGTTTTGAAAACAATAAACATTTCCCAGCCGAATAGTTGAAATAACTATTTTAGTTGTTGTTTAAAGCATTGTGTGGTGACATCCCAGAACATGAAATTAGGAGGGAACTATGAGCGACTTTAAAAAACCCACTCATGAGACTGCAAAAGCGGTTAAGAAATTTAACCGCCGCACACTTTTAGCGAGCGGTGCAGCCTTGGCTGCATTTACACCAGTCGCACCAATGTTTGTGAGAAACGCATTTGCCGCAACAAGTGGTAAAGTAAACGTCCTTATGTGGGGCGAGTATTTGCCAGACTCAGTGATTGCTGACTTCAAAGCGAAAACCGGTATTGTAGTTAATCACACAAAAATTGGTGATAACGGAGAGATCATTTCAAAAATGAAAGCAGGCGGCGGTGCCGGCTACGATCTCGCAAGTCCAACAAATATGAGAGCCCTTCAATGGGAAAACCTTGGGTTACTTCAGCCATTTGACATGAACAAAGTAACCAATATTGGAAATGTTAATCCTGGAATGGTTGCCGTAGGAGAGCGTGATTGGAACTTTGGCAATAACGGATCACACTGGCTGCCACAGCTTTGGGGTACAGAATCAATCGCATGGCGAACAGACAAATGGACCCCGGATGGGTTGCCAAGTTTTGGCGACATATGGGAGCCAAATCCAGGTATAGACGGTGCATTTATGATGGGTCGAACATACTCAATGATGACTGGTTGTGGTATTTGGATGCACCATCAGGGTAAAATGGACTTCTGGTCTTCTTACAAAGACGAAGAGACTATGAGAAAAAACTGGGAGATAATTACTGCCTATTGTATCTCTAAAAAGTCCAACTTAGTGAAGTTTTGGTCGGGTGCAGATCCACAGAAGCAAGGCTTCACTTCAGATGGTGTTGTTGTGGGTCAAACATGGGACGGACCAATTGCCGCTATGATGAAATCTGGCGAGCCTGTTGCATACCAAACTACCAAGGAAGGTGCGCTTGCTTGGGTTGACGGAATAACAATGTCCGCCAAAGCGGAAAACAGAGACGAAGCTTACGAACTTATTAATTATAGCTTCACTCCAGAAGTCGGTGGTCTAACGATCAACGAGATTGGATACAATTCGGCTGTTATTGGTGCTTCTGACTATTACAGCCCTGAGACAAAGGCTCTTTCGCAGGCGATCTACCCTGGGGATAGCGCATCTAACTTGAACCCATGGCCTCCTGAGCCACCCTGGTTCGATGCTGCGCGGTCTGAATATGCAAACAAATTTGAAACTGCCTAAAAATTTCAATTTGTAAAGATTGGAGCGCCTTGAATTTTGTCAGGGCGCTCTTTTTTTTCGATTGGTTTTGTTTTATGGTGGGTAGATTGTTTTTTAAGGAATTGAACTATGAGTGCTGATGTAGAACTGCAAAACGTTTCTGTTTCTTTTGGAAACTTTTATGCGGCAAAAAATGTTAGTGTCAAAATAGAAAAAGGAGAGTTCTTTAGCTTCCTTGGACCCTCTGGCTGTGGAAAGACCACTTTGCTGCGCGCAATATCTGGCTTCTCCGAGCCATCTGATGGACAAATTCTAATTGGCAATCAGGATATGGCTGGAATTGGACCAAACAAGCGGCCAACATCTTTGATATTCCAGAACCTCGCTCTATTCCCACTAATGTCTGTAGCAGATAATATAGCATTTTCTTTGGAGGTCAGGGGAACTGGGAAGGTCCAAAGAAGAAAACGAGCTGACGAACTCTTAGAATTAGTCGCTTTAAGTGGCCAGGGTGATAAAAAAGTTCATGAACTATCTGGTGGACAGCGACAGCGAGTGGCAATTGCACGTGCGCTGGCAATCGAGCCCGAGGTTCTTCTTTTAGACGAGCCGTTGTCCGCACTAGATTTAAAATTACGCCAGAAAATGAGAACAGAACTGAGAGAGATTCAGAAGAGAGTTGGTATCACCTTCATTTATATTACGCATGACCAAGGTGAAGCATTGACGATGTCAGACCGAATTGCAGTCATGAACCAAGGCGAGTTGGAGCAAATTGGTTCCTGTCATAACGTATACGAATCCCCGCGTACTCCATTTGTAGCCACGTTCGTTGGTGAGAATAACGCGTTCTATGGGACTGTTAGTGCCGTTGATGGTGATATGGTGAATGTGTTGGCTGATGGGCATAATTTTTTGGCGAAGGCAGGTGATTTGGGTGAGGGTAAAAAATATACCTTCAAAAAGGATGACAAGGTAATAATGTTTGTAAGGCCTGAATCCATTTTTCTGAAAGACCAAAACAATCAGGCAGACAATATTTTTACCGCTGGTTTCAAAGCAATTGAATTTGAAGGAAACTTAAAAAACATCTACATGAGTATCGATGGCAAACAAAATGTTCGCTGTAGTGTCTCTAATGCCGTGGACACTACGGACCTATCAAATTCAAAGAATGTTGAATTAAAATTTTCCTCACGAGATGCGGTCGTCCTTCCCGTTGGACCGTTAGCGGTTGATTAGAGAGAACAAGAATGAAGTATTTCTTTAATAAAAACGGCCCCCTGATATCAACTTATTTAATAATTGCTATCAGCTTCTGGTTTGTTTTTCTTATTATTATTCCACAATTATATATGTTTGATCTTTCATTCCGCCCTAACATACCGTCACTATTAAGGGGCGGTCCAGACGACGTCTATACGCTAATCCATTACAAACATTTTCTTTTTGGTTCTCAAACAAGTGGAGAGAGTTATAATTATGTAGATGTTGGAGTTTTCTTCAACACACTTCTAATCGCTATCCTAATTACGCTTATTAATCTTTGCTTTTGTTATCCCATTGCCTTTTATATTGCCAAAGTTGCTTCGCCCAATACTGCAAGATTGTTGATCGTTTCTTTAATAATTCCTTTCTGGATTAATGAGCTTCTCCGCTCCTTTGCACTTCGTATTTTATTTGCTGGTGAGGGTTTTATAAACAATGCCCTTCTCAAATTGGGTCTAATAGACAACGGCATAAATTTTATAGCTATGGATGTGGCCCTCTACACTGGCCTAAACTATGCCTATATTCTTCTGATGATTTTCCCTCTGTATAATGCCATGGAGACTCTGGACAAAAATCAGCTTGAAGCAGCCGAAGATTTGGGTTCATCAATGTTAAAAACTCACTTTCGGATCGTTATTCCACATGCCAAGGCTGGGATTGCGTCTGGATGTACCATGGTTTTCATGCTAACCGCAGGTGCATTAGCGACACCAGTAGTCCTGAGTAGCCCAAATACATTTTGGTTTACTCAATTAATTTACCAGTGGTTTAATATGAACGACAATTGGCCAAGAGGGGCAGCCTATTCAGTTGTCTTGCTGTCTGTGTCAGTTGTTTTTGTACTTTTAATGATGAGGATCTTTAAAGTGAAAATAGGTGAGATTGTACGATGAAATCTCAACAAGCTTTAAAGATACTATTAGGTATCTATATTTTTATCTTCTTTGCCTACCTTTTTGGCCCTCTTGTCATAATGAGTATCACTGCTTTCAATTCAGCCGAATTTCCATCCATAACACCTTGGGAGTGCTTCAGTTTTCGATGGTTCAACGAAGGAAAAATTGCCTATGATGGACAACACCTAGCAGGGCTGGCAACGGATTGGAGGCTGCACGAAGGCTTAATTACATCGCTTAAAATTGGACTGGGAGTTGTTCTTCTGGCAGTTCCCATAGGGTTGTCAGCGGCTCTGGTCTTAACACAAGTTCACAGTCGGCTGCGTACAGCATTTTATTCCTTATCCATTATGCCAGTATTATTTCCAGGCGTTATTATTGGGATTTCGACAGTAGTTCTTTGGGACCGGATTGCTACTATGGGTGGTGGCGGCCTTGCCACAGAGCTGGGAAGAAATGGTATTTTTTTAACTATATTGGCTCAGGCCTGTTTTATCTCTACCTACTGTTTTTTAATTTTTGTCGCCAGATTACAGCGGTTCGATCAAACACAAGAAGAGGCAGCTTTAGATCTTGGAGCAAACCAGACCCAAGTTTTTTTCAAAATATTAATACCCTACATGATGCCCGCGATTGCATCATCCTGCGTGATAGCATTCCTAGCGTCCTTTGAGAACTACAACACTACGGTCTTCAGTATTTTATCTGATCAAACTCTTACAACCGTTATTGCATCAAAAGTTCGCCTAGGAATAAGCCCAGCAATCAGCTCTCTTGCACTTGTAATCATCTTAATAACCTTAACAGTAACGATAATATATGAAGTCCTCAGAAGACGAGAGGACAAAAAGAAAAAGGAACTTGAAGCTGAAGCCTTGTTTGCCCAAACTCTGGATTCGCGACTCAAAAAAGCGAAAACAAAAGGCCTCAAAATCCCAAAATCTATATTTGGTATATTATTTGTTGTCGTGGTATGCATCTTTGGTTTTAATAAAATGGTAGAGAAAGGGATGTATGGATCCACCTGTATTGCTGCCTCAGAAAAAGAAAAGAAGTCCAATTTTGCTGATCAGCTAAAGTTACTACAAAAGAATGCTGAAAAGGCTAGTCAGCAATCGTCAGAAAATGGTGACGTAGGCGAGAAAAAAGAATTTGATAGTATTTTTGGAGATCCAAATTTATTCAAAGACTTTGGTGGGTTTGATTCAAAGACCCAGGACCAAGACTAACTCTAAGCACTTTGTTTAAATTCTTCAGATGCTAGCAGTTCTAACAGAGATCAACTATAATACTGTTTTGTGTTCGCCCGAGCAGGATGAGGTGTGCGCACGGCCAACAAGTTTACGGTAGGCTGTGACGCCGATCCTTGTCTTTGCGAATGATGAGTTCAAGAAATCGGATGGGGTGATCGTTACGCATCTGAATGGGCAAGCCGTTTCACCAGGAAAAGAGATTGCGTTGAATGAAGGTCGCTTGGCGCTCACCGACAAAGGCACCCCGTTCTTTGAACCGGCAACTGGGTTCCGCATGGCACGGTTGTATTTGCGAGCGCCAGAGGTGGCCTTAGACCATTTTTTGAAGCTGAACAAAGAGGGTAATCGTAAATTCATGCTCCTGCAGCATACATGGGCTTCACTGTCGCGGGGGGTTCTACGGTTTTCTGTTTGGGTGCCTTGCTGGGCATTCCCTTGGGCTATGCCATGGGGCTTACGAATTGGGCTTATGGCCGGTTTGATCCGATTGTTGAGTTTGTGAGACCTGTGCTACCCTTGGCCCTGATCCCCTTGATGATCATTTGGTTTGGTATTGGTGAGACGTCTAAGGTAATCTTGCTGTCCTTGGCGGCACTTTGGATCATGGCAAATCCTGCTTAAAGTCATCATTCCAAATCCCCTGCCCGAAATCTTCACAGGTGCTCGTGTTGATATGGGCGTATGCTGGGGGACGGTTGTGGCGGCCGAATTGGTGGCGGCGGAAAAAGGTCTATGCATGGTGATCATGGTTGCGGCCAAGTTTCAGCTGACTGATATCGTAATCGTTGGGATCATCCTTATTGGTGTGATTGGCTTTCTGATTGATATTGGTATTCGCCAGCTAGAAAGCTGGTTGGTGCCTTGGAAGGGCAAAGTCTAAAAGTTTTTCAAACGGGTCCTTTAGGGGCCCGTTTTTTCTTGAAAGTCCTATTCGATGTCCGCACCAGAAAGCATAGCTGTGATCCAGCGTTTAGTGTCTGGCGTTTTTGCCAAGCGCAGAAAGGCTGCACGTTCACGGTCAAACATATCTTGCTCAGTGACTTCAAGGGGGGCATCTGAGGCTGTGTTGACGACGATTGTTGCGATTTCCATCGCAGTGGTTTTATTGTGGGGCTTGAACCAGCCCTTGGCCAGACCATCGGCCATGAAGGCTTCCATTTTACCAAAAACGGCTTTTCCAGGCAGGATCATTTTTGGTGGTGTGGGGGGGGTATACCCAGGGGCCATATCAGTAAGTAGCGCCGTGGCTCGTGTAATCAGCTTATCACGGTTCATTACAGTTTCATCGTGCCCGGGGACGAAGTAGCGCAGTTTTGTTGCTTGTTCGGGGCTCTCACCAGTTTTGCCATAGCCAATTTGCATCCATGTTTCCCAAGCGGCGACTTCTGGGTTTTGGCTGGCCGAAAGCCAGCGTTGATATGTGGTTTTGACGCCACCACCACCGGGCACCACGCCCACGCCACTTTCGACCAAACCGAGCACAGAATTTGCGTGGGTGATCAGTTTGTCACAATGCAAAAGGACTTCAAATCCGCCACCAAGCGATAAGCCAGAGGGCGCACCGATTACGGGCACCGGGCAGTATTTCAACGCAGCTACGGCCTGCTGAAAGTCATTAAGAAAACTGTCCATCTCGCCCCACGCTTCACGTGCGATGAAATCGGCAAACTGATTGAGATCAACGCCTGCGCTGAAATGCTGCGCATCATTGTGAATGAGAATACCTTTGCCATGATCTGCTGCGGCTTGGCTGACAATGACCATGCTGTCAGCCGTCAGAGCATTGGCTTTGGAATGAAACTCCACCAGCCGCAGATCATTAGGTAGGGCCCATAGGCTGGCGGCACTGTTGCTGGCGATGGGGTGAAGCGTGCGCCGGGTGAGGCTGAAACGCTGAGTGCCTTCGGGCAGGCTGATAGGTTTCAGCACGGGCATGTTATCGAAGAAACGCACCATCAGGGTTTGGTTTTCTACCTTGTAGAACGGTCCTTGTTCTGCGGAGACTGCGAGGGCCATTGGGATCTCACAGCCAGCCTCTTCGGCCAATGTGATCACCACCCGCGCACCCAAAGCGTCAATCATTTCAAACGGGCCACGGATCCAATTAAACCCCATTTTCATCGCGTCATCGATATCTTGTGGTGTCTTAGTCACTTCGGGGATCAAGGCTGCGGCATAGGCTAGCACGCGACCCAAGAAATTGCGGCAAAACTGCGTGTGTGGGCCTTTGCCCGCAATCATCAAAGGTAGAGTTTCTCGACTTTCTTGCTGAGCTGTGGCCGCTTCTTGGGCCATCGGGGGAAGCTCTGAGGTACGCGCTCGCATGGAACCACTAGCCAGGTCAATTGCTTGGTCTTCACGGTAAAACCCACCTTTACCAGATTTTTGACCTGTGAACCCATCTGCAATCATTTCATTAATCAGGGCATTAGCCGGGTTATTGGACCGGCCCACTGCGTGAAATACGTCCTGTACGGGGAGGATATCGCCCAGAGTATCTACGACATCAGACATCAGATCGACGCCAATCATATCGTAGAGCCCAAAGACACCTGTTTTTGGAATACCCATAGGCCGGCCCATCAATGCATCTGCGTGCTCGATGCTTAGACCTTGCTTGAAGGCCTCATCCATGCCGACTTGTAGTGCAAAAACCCCAACACGATTACCTAAGAACCCGGGAGTGTCGTCGCAGGGCACCACACCTTTACCCAAGACCTCGTCATTATAGGCGGAGAGCTGTGCAATCACCTCTGGGCGGGTGTCGGCTCCACGTACCAACTCCAGCAAACGCATGTAACGGACTGGGTTGAAGTAATGGGTAATGGCGAAACGTTTTCTAAAGGCCAGTGGCATCTCCGCCACCAGCAGCTTGATCGGTATGGTGGAGGTATTTGATGTCACGATACAGTCGTCGCTAATCACTGCATCTAAGCGTTTGTAAAGGTCGCGCTTGATATCGAGGCGCTCAACTACAGCTTCCACGATCCAGTCACAATCGGCCAGCTTATGGAAGTCAGCGTCAATAGTACCAGTTTCGATCAATGTGATATTGCTGCGCTGATGCAATGGCGCTGGCTCAGACTTTTGCAGCCGCTCTAACGCATACTCTGTCGCTTTAGAGGTGAGATCTAGCAGTAGGACTTTATGGCCCGCATTAGAGATTTGCCCAGCAATGCCTGAGCCCATAGTACCTGCGCCAATGACTGCGATGCGTTTAAATGTCATACCGTATTCGATTCTTAGAAAAAGGCCTGGAGGGCTTTGTTGACGTCGAGAGGTTGTTCAGTGATCGACATGTGGCCTGAGTGGGGTATCTCAACCAACTCACCGCCTAGCGCGCCGTGTAGCGCTAATCCAGTTTTACGGGGCGTCATTCGGTCTTGGCCACATACTATCGTGAGTGTGGAGCAGGTCACTGCTGCCGCAGCAGTGGGTCCGTTGGTGTATTTATTGCAAGCTGCAAGGCCTGCATGCAGAGAACCAGGCGCGTTACTTGCCATTAGGCGGGAGCCGTACTGCATATGAGACGTTCCCGGCATTGTATGCTCGTGAATGTGTCCGGACGGACCGTGGCCCCAATCCATCATGGCAGCGATGGCTGCGCTCTCTTTGGTGGCTGCCAAGTCAACCAAGGCATCATTGACAGGAATAGCTAGAGCGGTACTGATAAAGGCGGCCTTGGACACCAGATGTGGATAGCGGCTTGCCAATTCCAGCCCAATCAAGCCGCCCATGGAATGGCCAACCAATGTAACTTTAGTAACCCCAATGGCCTGCATGAAATCCACATACCAATCGGCCATGAGCTCGACCGTTTTAAGTGCGGTTCCTTTGGATAAGCCATGTCCGGGCATGTCTGGCGTGATGCATTGCCAACCTCGATTTGCAAAGGACCTGTGTTGCAACATAAAACCAAGGTGGGACTGGCCAGAGCCGTGGATAAACATCACAACGCTACCCGCAGCATCAAAGCTACGACCGCCGGTGGAGGCGAAAATTTCTGTATTATGCAGTATAATCTTCATGCTGCGCCTCCGTTGGCAGAGGCCACTTTGCCGGCGGTACGTAGCGCCTGCTTAAAGTCATCCTTGAGATCTTTGATATCCTCCAGGCCCACCGAAATTCGGATCAAGTCATCAGTCAGGCCAGCAGATGCCATCGCATCTGCTGAAAGATGTGAATGGGTGGTCGAGCCAGGATGAATAACTAAGGTTTTAGCGTCGCCCACATTTGCTAAGTGGCTGGCCAATTGCACACCTTCGATAAAGGCCCGTCCCGCGTTGCGCCCACCTTTGATGCCGCATGTAATGATTGAGCCCTGGCCCTTTGGCATCAGACGCATGGCAGCTTTATGGTCGGGGTGGTCAGACAGGCTGGGGTGCTTGACCCAGGAAATTTGTTCATGATTAACCAGAAATTCCAACATTTCTTTGGTGTTTGACATGTGCTTTTCCATGCGTAGTCCGAGGGTTTCGAGCCCTTGCAAAATATAAAATGCATTCTGCGGCGACATGCAGGGGCCCACATTCATCATGCCTTCGGTCCTGATGCGTATTGAGAGTGCGGCAGGGCCGAACTCTTCCCATAGAATGGCTCCCTGGTAGCCAAAATGTGGTGTGGTGAGAGTCGGAAACTTGTCGTTCTGCCCCCAGTCAAAGTTACCGCCATCAATGACGGCACCGCCTAGGGCAATACCGTGGCCACCAATCCATTTGGTCAGAGAGTGTATGACAACATTTGCGCCCAGCTCAATGGGCTTTATCATCCAAGGTGTATTAAATGTGGCATCAATCACTAGGGGAATGCCTGCGGCGTTAGTGATCTTGGCTATTGCAGGTACATCCAAGATATCCATGCCAGGATTACCGATCACCTCACCAAATACCATTTTGGTATTTGGGCGGATAGCCTCCGCAATGGCGGTCGGGTTGTTCGGCGGCACAAAGGTTGTCTCGATGCCGTAACGCTTTAGCGTGTGTTCAAATAGGTTGATATTAGCGCCATACATTTGGGACGAACTCACGATGTGGTCACCCGCGGAGCAAAGAGCCAAAACGGTAACAAATAATGCCGACATACCTGAGGCAGTCGCAATGGCCGCTACGCCACCATCAAGTGCCGCCAACCTTTGTTCAAGAACTGCCACTGTTGGATTGGTCAAGCGAGAATAGATGTGACCACCAATTTCCATATTAAAGAGCGCAGCTGCATGTTCGGTACTATCGAACACATAGCTCGTGGTCTGGTGGATGGGGACAGCGCGGCTCCCGAAGCGCGCGTCGGGGCTTTGGCCGGCATGCAACGAAAGGGTGTCAAACTTGTAATCGGCCATATTTGAGCTCCAAAATGAAATTTTCTTCACCGTTGGTAAACGCCAATCTGTGATAGCTCAAGTAGTTGACAGGAGGAAACCATTATCCAGCAAGTAAGTACCTGTGCAGTACAACCATTTCCTTCACTGTTTAGCGCTTTTCAGCCAATCATAAAACTGAATGATATTGTTGCATTAATTTTAGATGTAAGCTCTATCGAGCTAACTTCGACTATCTGAGCGCTTGCCCAGGCGAAAACAGAACTGTGCGAGATGGGAGGCTCAATTGGAATCTTGAGGAGAATAGTTTTTAAAGTTATTTCTTAGAGTACTAAGACACAGCCATAATTTGACGACTTTCATATGATAGAAATGATTATAGCTTAATATGTTTTCTTGGCTTCCAGTCACCTGCGGTGGATTAGTTCATTAAATTAGCGCAGTAGTGGTCTCAAAATTTAACTAAGGGGGTTAATTTGAAATTTGGCCTTACCCGAGGGTGGTAACTGGCCCTAAATATGTCATTGCGTATGCCCTAGTACAAAGGCAGAATTAGAACTTCAGATTTGCTGTGGGGGATTCTCGTGGCACTATAATGCTTTTAAGGAGCTGACAAATGAAAATGACCACCGAAGAAGCATTTGTAAAAACGCTTCAAATGCATGGTATTCGTCACGCATTTGGTATCATTGGCTCTGCCATGATGCCCATTTCTGATATTTTCCCGAAAGCTGGGATCATGTTTTGGGATTGTGCCCATGAAGGCTCTGCCGGGATGATGGCCGATGGCTACACGCGCGCAACAGGCGAAATGTCCATGATGATTGCGCAAAACGGTCCAGGCATTACCAATTTTGTGACCGCTGTCAAAACTGCCTATTGGAACCACACACCTTTGCTGTTGGTCACGCCTCAAGCTGCCAATAAGACAATCGGCCAAGGCGGCTTTCAAGAAGTTGAACAAATGAAATTGTTTGAAGATATGGTTGCTTATCAAGAAGAAGTGCGTGACCCAACCCGGGTCGCAGAAGTTTTGAGCCGTGTCATTATGCAAGCCCATCGTGCATCTGCCCCAGCTCAGATTAACATCCCACGCGATATGTGGACGCAAGTGGTTGATATTGAGCTTCCAAAGATTGTAGCATTTGAGCGCCCGCAGGGGGGAGATGATGCGGTAGCTGAAGCCGCAGCGCTGATTTCAAATGCAAAATTCCCAGTTATCCTAAATGGTGCTGGTGTCGTTTTGGCCGATGCTTTTGACGCCGTGGCTGCCTTGGCTGAGCGTTTGGATGCGCCGGTTTGCGTGGGCTATCAGCACAATGACGCATTCCCGGGCTCGCATCCTTTGTTCGCAGGTCCTTTGGGTTATAATGGCTCAAAAGCTGGTATGGAATTGATCTCACGGGCTGATGTCGTTTTGGCTTTGGGCACGCGGCTTAACCCGTTCTCAACCTTGCCAGGTTACGGTATCGATTATTGGCCAACTAATGCAAAAATTATCCAAGTTGATATTAACCCAGACCGTATTGGTCTCACTAAGCCAGTTGCCGTCGGCATCATTGGTGATGCAAAGAAAGTGGCTCAGGGAATCTTGGCTCGTCTGACAGACAGTGCTGGTGACGCGGGTCGCGAAGATCGTAAAAATCTGATAGCCACAACCAAATCCGCTTGGGCACAAGAGCTGACCTCGATGGATCACGAAGACGATGATCCGGGCACAACTTGGAACCAACGCGCACGGGCGGACAAGCCTGATTGGATGTCTCCTCGCATGGCCTGGCGTGCTATTCAATCAGCGTTGCCTAAGAATGCAATCATCTCTTCAGATATTGGCAATAACTGTGCCATTGGTAATGCCTATCCTTCCTTTGACGAAGGTCGCAAATATCTTGCGCCAGGTCTGTTTGGTCCATGTGGCTATGGCTTGCCATCAATTGTTGGTGCCAAAATTGGCCAGCCACTTGTGCCTGTTGTGGGTTTTGCAGGTGATGGCGCCTTTGGGATCGCCGTCAATGAGCTGACAGCCATCGGCCGTGATGAATGGCCAGCAGTGACACAGATTGTATTTCGAAACTATCAGTGGGGGGCTGAAAAGCGCAACTCAACACTGTGGTTTGACGACAACTTCGTGGGCACTGAGCTGGATACGAAGGTATCTTACGCTGGTATTGCGCAGGCATGTGGCCTTCTGGGTGTTCAGGTTCAAACTATGGATCAGCTGACAGCTGTGTTGAACCAAGCGATCAAAGACCAGATGGAAAATAACAAAACGACCGTCATTGAGGTGATCTTGAATCAAGAACTAGGCGAACCATTCCGTCGTGACGCGATGAAAAAGCCTGTTCAGGTGGCCGGTGTTACAGCTGCAGATATGGCCGCAGAATAGAGGAGTTGAGTGTGACGGCATTTCGAGAAATACTTGCCGTCACCTCGGACGTCAAACCTACAATCGTACTCAGCGAGGGTGCTGACCCCCGGGTTGCAGAGGCCGCAGTTGCAGCCTCTGTTTCTAATTTAGCAAAGATTATTTGTGTGGGTGAGGTGGATGTGGTGAGCGCGGCTCTAAACGCCGCTGGTGCAGTTGTCGGTGACATCACAATAGAAGACCCCTCCACTAGTGCGCGTCTCGTGGACTACGTTGAGGACTACGTGCAAAAGCGTGCCGCAAAAGGAATGACCCCAGGCAAAGCACGCGCAGAGCTATCGCAACCTAATTTCTTTGCAGCAGCAATGGTGGCGGCGGGAGATGCAGATGGAACCATTGGCGGGGCCGTCTATTCGACGCCGGACATAATTCGCGCCGCACTTAAGGTGATCGGAACTGCCCCAAAAACCAAGCTTCTGTCCTCGTTTTTCTTTATGTTATTTGAAGACCGCCCCGACCTACCAAGTCAATTGAATGTCTTCGCAGATTGTGGGTTGGTTATTGATCCAACCGCTGAAGAGTTAGCGGACATTGCGATTGCTGCAGCCGGTTCTATGCAAAGTTTAACCGGAATTGACCCCAAAATTGCGATGCTTTCCTTCTCCACCCGAGGCAGTGCCAAACACCCTAGTGTCACCAAAGTGGTTGAGGCCACAGCTATGGTGCGCAGTTTACGCCCGGAGCTTGCAGTTGACGGTGAATTGCAATTTGATGCCGCTATAGTGCCTTCCGTTGGGGCTACCAAGGCGCCCGCCTCCCCGGTGGCTGGCCAAGCTAATGTCTTTGTGTTTCCCAATCTTGATGCGGGAAATATTGGCTATAAAATAGCACAACGCTTTGGTGGCGCCAGGGCAATTGGGCCGATCTTGCAAGGGCTTTCAAAGCCTGCGAATGACTTGTCCCGTGGATGCACCGCTAGCGACATCATCGATATGATTTCTGTTACAGTGGCACAATCCGCTGCAAAAAATACCTGACCAGCAGGCAACAAGGGGTCCTTTTATGGGATTTGAACAACCAAAATTGAACTTATCACCTAGAGTGAGTGACGAGATCCGCAAGACCACCTGCTACATGTGCGCCTGCCGCTGCGGGATTGATGTGCATATGAAAGAGGGGAAAGTTGCCTACATTGAGGGCAACCGCGATCATCCAGTTAATAAGGGCGTCCTCTGCGCCAAAGGGTCGGCTGGAATTATGCAGGTAAACGCGCCTTCACGTTTGCGCGCGCCGCTCAAACGGGTTGGGGAACGTGGTTCCGGTGAATTTGAAGAAATATCGTGGGATGAAGCCCTGCAATTAACACAGGATTGGCTGGAGCCAGTCCACAAAGAAAACCCTGAAAAATTGGCATTTTTTACAGGCCGTGATCAATCGCAAAGCTTCACCTCTTTTTGGGCGCAAGGTTTTGGTACGCCCAACTATGCTGCCCACGGTGGGTTTTGTTCTGTAAATATGGCTGCTGGTGGCATCTATACAATGGGTGGTTCTTTTTGGGAGTTTGGCCAACCAGATTGGGACCGCACTAAATTGTTTATGCTATTTGGTGTGGCGGAAGACCACGATAGCAACCCGATCAAAATGGGGTTGGGTAAGCTGAAGGAGCGCGGTGCCAAAGTGATTGGCGTGAACCCAATCCGCACCGGATATAACGCGATAGCTGATGAATGGGTCGGCATTACGCCTGGCACCGATGGCCTGTTTATCCTGTCGATGGTGCATCTGCTTCTGAAGGCTGGTAAGGTTGATCTCAATTATTTGGCACAACTGACTAACGCGCCCGCGCTAGTGGACAACACCGATGGCCCAAACAAGGGCCTGCTTCTGCGCGGTCAAGATGGCAAGCTGATTGTAATTGATCGTAAAACTGGCAAGCCGGTGGCCTTTGATAGCAAAGGCATTACCCCAGATTTGGCCGCTACCTACAAAGGTCATCGTACTGTATTTCAGCATCTGGCAGAGCGCTATATGTCAGATAAATATGCGCCTGAGAATGTGGCGCGGCGCTGCGGTATCGCCGCAGAACGCATTCGTGCGATTGCAGCCGATTTGGCACGCGTGGCATTTGACGAGTCTTTTGAGTTAGACCAACCTTGGACTGATTTTAGAGGAAACAAGCACAAGACAATGATTGGTCGTCCGGTCTCATTTCACGCGATGCGCGGCGTTTCGGCCCATTCCAACGGCTTTCAGACCTGCCGTAGTTTGCACCTGTTGCAAATCATCCTTGGCACAGTTGAAGTTCCTGGCGGATTCCGCTTCAAGCCCCCGTATCCAAAACCTGTTTCAGCCCACCCAAAACCGCACTACAAGGTGACGCCTGGGGCCGCACTGGACGGCCCGCATTTGGGTTATGTTCAGGGGCCGGACGATTTGTGTCTAAAAGAGGATGGCAGCCCGGCGCGCATTGATAAGGCCTATACTTGGGAAAACCCAATGTCAGCCCATGGATTGATGCATATGGTGATCTCTAACGCTTACGCGGGTGATCCCTATAAGATCGACGTCCTCTTTATGTATATGGCAAATATGAGCTGGAACAGTTCCATGAACACGGGTGGCATGATGAAGATGCTGACTGACAAGGATGAAAACGGCGATTATGTGATCCCCAAGATCATCTATTCTGATGCCTACTCCTCTGAGATGGTGGCCTATGCCGATCTAATCTTGCCCGACACCACCTACCTTGAGCGTCATGACTGTATTTCGCTTTTAGACCGACCAATTTGTGAGGCTGATGGTGCCGCCGACAGCATCCGCTGGCCGGTGGTGGAGCCGGACCGCGATGTGCGGGGCTTCCAATCTGTGTTGGTAGACTTGGGCGCGCGCATGGGGCTGAAGGGCTTTGTGAATGAAGATGGCTCGGCCAAATATAAAGACTATGCCGATTACATTGTGAACCATGAGCGCCGCCCGGGTGTGGGCCCACTGATTGGTTTCCGTGGTGAGGATGGCAAAGAAGAAGGGCGTGGCAAGCCTAACTTAGATCAGATGCAGTCTTACATCGACAACGGTGGCTTTTATGAAATTCACGTGCCTGATGGTGCAAATTACTATAAGCCTTGGAATGTGGCCTATCAAGATTGGGCAGTAAAAATTGGCATCTATGACGCGCCGCAGCCATACCTGTTTGATATCTATTCTGAGCCGATGCGTAAATTTCAATTAGCAGCAGAAGGCCACGGTGATCGGCAACCACCCGAACATTTACGGGAACGGATCAAGGAAACCTTGGATCCCCTACCTATATGGTACGCGCCATTTGAGGATGAGAATGTCGACACTTCTGAGTTCAACGTTCATGCCCTGACCCAACGTCCAATGGCGATGTATCACAGCTGGGGAACTCAGAACGCTTGGCTACGCCAAATCCATGGACAAAATCCGCTGTTTGTACCTACCAAGATTTGGGAGGTTAACGGCTTTTCTGAAGGTGACTGGGCGCGTGTGACCTCTGCTCATGGTGCCATCGTGGTGCCTGTAGCCCATATGGCGGCTTTAAATGAAAATACCGTCTGGACCTGGAATGCCATTGGCAAACGCAAAGGTGCATGGGCATTGGACGAAAAAGCGCCAGAGGCTACCAAAGGCTTTTTGCTCAATCACCTAATCCATGAGCTGATGCCTGAGAAGGGTGACGGCATGCGTTGGTCGAACTCTGACCCTGTGACTGGGCAGGCTGCTTGGTTTGATCTGAGGGTCAAGATTGAAGCTTGCGAAGCGCCTGATGAATGTTCTCCAGAATTACCCCCGATTAAGTCACCCGTGGGGCAGGGGCCGAAAGATCTGGCGTGGAAAGTGGGCAAGTGACTCGCAGCCACCACATAGTAGGCCATGGCGGTGTGCAGCTGCACGTGCGTGATCTGGGGCCAAAGAACGCGCCTACTATCATCTTGGTGCATGGCTGGTCGCAATGTCATCTGTCGTTTGAACGTCAAGCGGTATTGGCGGGAAGGTTTCGGTTGATCCTGCCCGATCTGCGGGGTCATGGTCAATCTGACAAGCCTTTGGACCCGGCGTGTTACAATAACAGTCGCCCCTGGGCTGAGGATATGCAAAAGATTATTCAAACTCTCGATTTGAAATCTCCGTTGATGGTGGGTTGGTCAATGGGGGGCTGGGTTGTTATGGACTATCTGGAACATTTCGGGGATGCAGCATTGGCCGGTGTAGGCTTAATTGGCTCATCGATCACAACTGGTAGGCATCTGCCGCCCTCGGCGGCACAGGTGCGCAATGACCTTCCTGCTAAAGCCTCTGGGATGTATTCTAACGATCTGGCTGAAAACTTGGCGGCTGTACTCGCCTTCGTTGATGTTTGTTTTCATCAAAAACCTGAGGCTGCGGTGATAGCTAAGGCTGTAGGTTATAATATGTTGGTGCCGCCACAGGTGCGTGCCGCGGCGCGTTTACGCCAGGAAGATCGTCGGGCGGTGGCAGAGGCTACCACCAAACCCTGTTGGGTGGCTTGGGGTGTCCATGAGCGTTTGGCTCCCTCTGATATGGGAGAAGAGGCTTTGGAGCATTTTGCTAACGCCCGGGGTCAACTCTATCATAAATCGGGCCATTCCCCCTTTTGGGAGGAGCCTGAAGCCTTTAATGCAGATCTTGCAGAGTTTGCTGGCCAGTGTTTTTCTGGCCAGCCGGCAACCACTAACTCACTAGGGGGACCGAACGGGGTGGGGGGCAAGGGTGACCATCCTAAGGCGGGGCTGGATTTATTAACTGTGTCTGACCTGCGCATTTTAAAAAATGCCACCAATTCCCTTTTAAGAGGGACAAAACCAAATTCAAAACAGGGAGTTTTTGATGACAACCCTACCTAAAACTACCCAGAAAAAACTGGGGCTAGTCATTGATTTGGATACGTGTGTGGGCTGTCATGCCTGTGTGGTTTCTTGCAAAGGCTGGAATACAGAAAACTATGGCGTGCCGCTGTCTGATCAGGATGCCTATGGCGCCGACCCTTCGGGAACCTTCCTAAACCGAGTGCACTCCTATGAGGTGCAGCCAGAGTCGGGTCCGGCGCAGCTGATCCATTTCCCTAAATCTTGTCTACATTGTGAGGACGCGCCCTGTGTCACCGTTTGCCCGACGGGTGCGAGCTATAAGCGCCAGGAGGATGGGATTGTTTTAGTAAATGAAGACGCTTGCATTGGTTGTGGGCTTTGTGCGTGGGCTTGTCCCTATGGCGCACGTGAGATGGATCAGGCTGCTGGCGTGATGAAAAAATGTACACTCTGCGTGGACCGCATCTACAATGAGAACTTGCCTGAGGTGGACCGGGTCCCCTCCTGCGTGCGCACCTGTCCTTCGGGCGCGCGGCATTTTGGCGATCTGGGAGATGAAACCTCGGAGGTATCGGAATTGGTGGCAGCGCGTGGCGGGATGGATTTGATGCCAGAATTGGGTACCAAACCTGTCAACAAATACCTACCCCCACGTCCCAAAGATGTTATCCCTGAATTTGATATTTTGGCACCCTATTTGGAGCCAGTGGCCAAAACTCAAAAAGGTTTTTTAGGCTGGCTTGATAAAGCTTTGGAGAAAATCTGATGCATCCTGCTGGTTCTGTAATTGTATTCACTGTTGCCTCGGGGCTTGGTTTCGGATTGCTCACCTGGCTGGGAATTGGTCTGCCGGAGGTACGCGGCTGGGTGGCATTTTGGCATTACGCCCTAGGCTTTAGTTTGGCGGGTGGTGGGCTTTTGGCCTCAACATTTCATCTTGGAAACCCACAGCGGTTTTTGATGGCGTTCTCTCAATGGCGTAGTAGTTGGTTGAGCCGTGAGGGCTGTCTCGCGGTGGCGGCTTTGGCCGTTTTGGGACTGTTTGCCATTGGAAAAATTTTCCTGGAAGCCAATTGGCAAGTTTTGGGCTATCTCGGCGCAATCCTGGCGGTTCTTACCGTTTTTGCTACCTCGATGATCTATGCGCAGCTCAAAACTGTACCACGCTGGAATCATTGGAGTACGCCCGCTCTGTTTTTGCTACTGTCTTTGAGTGGTGGTGGATTACTGGCGGCGCAAATTTTGCCTTCCATGATCCTGCTGGCGCTTGCGGGTGCGTTGCAACTTGCGGCCTGGCTGTCGGGGGATGGCCGCTTTGAGAGCCGTGGTACTGATATTGGCACCGCTACCGGTCTTGGGGTGCGTGGTATCGTGCGAGCTTTCGAGCCGCCACATACTGGCAATAACTATCTTCTTAAAGAAATGGTACATAAGGTTGGGCGTAAACATGCGGTGAAGCTGCGGTTGATCTCCTTTGCGCTGATGATTCTTATGCCTCTGGGCTTGCTTATGATCTCAGGTACGGCCCT
The DNA here is from genome assembly GCA_905182195.1 of Alphaproteobacteria bacterium UBA4588. Taxonomy (GTDB): domain Bacteria; phylum Pseudomonadota; class Alphaproteobacteria; order Rhodobacterales; family Rhodobacteraceae; genus Planktomarina. The sequence continues at coordinate 103,059 of CAJJAW010000002.1, read as the reverse complement.
TATGGTGATTTTTGCGGTGTTGTTGCATGCAATTGGTACCTTTGCCCAACGCTGGCTGTTCTTTGCAGAGGCGGAGCATGTGGTGGGTCTTTACTATGGCAAGCGCTGATTAGGTGCTTTTGATAAGGTGCCAAAGGGGGGCTTTGTCTCTTTTGTGTGTACTGCGTTCTGGGAGGATGCTGGGCGCTAAAAGATTGAACACGGGTAGCTAAAAATATGGCTGTGGTCAGGTCTTCAATTTAGATCGGCAGCTCGGGTGTTGTGTCATCCTTAAAAGCATCGCGGTAATGTCTGCGACAGAGGGATAGGTAGGTTTCATTGCCGCCAATCTGTACTTGATCTCCAGCTGTGACGGCCTTCCCAGTGCTATCAAATCTTACAACCATGGTGGCTTTCTTTCCACAATGGCAGATGGTTCGCACTTCACGCATCTCATCAGCAAGGGCCAAAAGTGTGGCGGATCCGGGGAACAATTCGCCCATGAAATCCACTCGCAGACCATAACACATGATTGGAATTCCTAAATCATCAACAGCGCGGGCCAGCGCCCAGACTTGATCTTTGGTTAGAAACTGAGCCTCATCGATAAAAATGCAAGCAAGAGGGCCTAGATCAAGTCGCGCCTTTACCTTCTCAAACATATCCTCATGCGGGTTGAACGTGTCGGCTTCTTCTTCAATTCCAATGCGGGAGGCAATCTTACCTTGACCGGCACGTGTGTCCATTTGAGCGGTCATAAGGTAGGTTTGCATGCCCCGCTCACGATAGTTGTGTGCAGCTTGTAGCAGCAAAGTTGATTTGCCAGCATTCATGGTCGAGTAATTGAAATAAAGCTTAGCCATGGGGCTATGTGCCCTGAGCCTGTGAACGATGCAAGAGCCAGGCATAGTTTGTGGTCTCTCTAATACTAAAGCCCCCTAACCGTTTAGGATCCGTGTTTGGAGATTGCTGAGTATAAGTTACTTCATCATAGCTATGTTGTTGCGGGTGTTATTTCTGATAATGATGCTGAGAAGTTGTTAGCCGTGTAGCAGATTTCATAGCTATGGCCTTGAGAGGAAAAAATGATTATTGAGGACCAACCACTTTATGATCCCAATCTGCTGTGCCCAATTGATTTTAAAGAGCTAGCGAGCTCTGAAGATGATGGGCATCCACCGCGAATTTTGTTGCTTTATGGGTCTCTGCGACCACAAAGTTATTCGCGCGCTGCGGCAGAAGAGGGTGGTCGAGTGTTGCGAGCCTTGGGCTGTGAGACCAAAATTTTTGACCCTGCGAGTTTGCCTCTGCCAGATGAGATGCAAGACAACCACCCTAAAGTGCAAGAATTACGAGAACTGGCGCTCTGGAGTGAGGGCATGGTCTGGTCTAGTCCCGAACGGCATGGTGCTATGACTGGTATTTTGAAAACTCAAATTGATTGGATACCCCTGTCGGCCATCGGTGGTATGCGGCTGACGCAAGGGAAAACCCTGGCCCTGATGCAAGTTTCTGGTGGATCACAATCGTTTAATACGGTCAACCAAATGCGGATTTTGGGCCGTTGGATGCGGATGATCACAATCCCTAATCAAAGCTCTCTCCCAAAGGCTTGGCTGGAATTTGAGAATGGCCGGATGAAACCGTCTTCATTTTACAACCGCATTGTTGATGTCATGGAGGAGCTGGCACGCTTCACCGTAATGACGCGTGGCCACAAAGCGATGCTGGTGGATCGTTATTCAGAAAGAGTCGAGAGCGCAGACGAACTTCATAAGCGCGTATCGCTTAAAAAAATGTAAATTCCCACCTTAAACCAAAGTTTTTTGCTTTATCCCATTGTGGGATGTACTACTCTTGCAACGATTTTACGCCGACATCGCCCTCTGCATGGGCTTTGATAGCAAAGGCTGCGGCGTGGCTTGCAGCGAGGGTGGTGTAATATGGAATTCCATCCATCAAGGCTGAGGCGCGCATGCTGCGGCTGTCTTCCACGGCTTGAGCGCCTGCTGTGGTGTTGAGGATCAGCGCAATATCACCATCTTTGATTTGATCTACAATATTTGGGCGGCCCTCATATACCTTATTTACAATGGAGCTGCTGATACCAGCATCGGCTAAAAATGCTGCTGTTCCGCGTGTGGCTATTAAGGTAAAACCCATTTCCAGAAGACAAGATGCTGCCTCCAGAAGCATTGGTCCCTTGTCCTCGGCTTTTATAGATAGGAAAACTTTGCCAGAGATTGGCAACTCCGTGCCTGCGCCAAGTTGGGCTTTATAAAAGGCGCGGTGGAACTTGCTGTCAAACCCCATGACTTCACCCGTTGAGCGCATTTCAGGGCCCAGAAGCGTATCAACCCCTGGAAAGCGTGCGAAGGGCAATACGGCCTCTTTAACTGCAAATCCCTTGATACTGGCGGGGTCGATCAAGTTGAAGTTACTCAGGGGTTCACCAGCCATCACACGTGCCGCAATTGCTGCAATCGGGCTGCGAACTGCTTTGGCGACGAACGGCACGGTGCGGCTGGCACGGGGGTTCACTTCGATAAGGTAAATTTCGCCATTTTTAACTGCGAATTGGATATTCATCAGGCCAACAACATTCAAGGCTAGGGCTAATGCCTCAGTTTGCCGTTTTAATTCAATGATGATGTCTTGTGGCAAAGAGTAGGGTGGTAAGGAGCAGGCGCTATCGCCGGAATGGACACCGGCTTCCTCAATATGTTGCATAATTCCAGCCACGTGTACTAAGCTTCCATCGCAAAGTGCGTCCACATCAATTTCAACCGCACCTGATAAATAGCTATCAAGCAATACGGGGCTGTCGCCGGACACAACCACTGCCTCAGAAATATAGCGCTCGAGATTAGACTGGTCGCGGACAATCTCCATGGCCCGTCCACCCAAAACATAGGAGGGGCGGATTACTAGTGGGAAGCCAATCCCTGCCGCAATTTCCAAGGCTTCTGCATCGGAGTGTGCAATGCCATTGTGTGGCTGTTTTAAGCCCAGATGAGTGACCAATTCCTGAAAGCGCTCCCGGTCCTCAGCCAGGTCAATCGCATCTGGAGTGGTGCCTAAGATAGGAATGCCAGCTTCTTCGAGCGCATTGGCCAATTTCAATGGAGTTTGGCCACCAAACTGTACAATCACCCCATGAAGGGTCCCATTTTCTTGCTCAACACGTAGGATTTCCATCACATGCTCATAAGTTAAAGGCTCAAAGTAGAGGCGATCTGAGGTATCATAATCGGTACTCACTGTTTCGGGATTACAGTTGATCATGATGGTTTCGTAGCCTTGTTCGGTAAGCGAATAGCAGGCGTGGCAGCAGCAATAATCAAATTCGATGCCTTGGCCAATCCGGTTTGGACCACCGCCCAAAATAACAACTTTCTTGCGATCAGAAGGCTGGGCTTCACATTCGCTAAAGCCCATCGCGGGGGCCTCATAGGTGGAATACATATAGGGAGTTTGGGCTTCGAATTCCGCAGCACAGGTGTCGATGCGTTTGAATACGGCCACAACCCCAAGTTTTTTGCGAGTATTCCGTATATCTTTCTCTGTTCGGCCCGTCAGAATTGCCAAGCGTCCATCCGAAAATCCCATCATTTTGAGGCGACGAATTCCTAGCTCGTCTTCAGGAATCCCATTGGCTTTAATGATAGTTTCGGTCTCTATAATCTCGCGAATACGGGCTAGGAACCATGGATCAAAGCTGGTAATTTCGTGGATTTCATTATCTGAAAATCCGAATCGCATGGCATGGCCAGTGACGCGCATACGGTCAGGTGATTGAATGGCTAGCTCGCGAGTGAGGGCTTTATCGATCACGGCTTGGATATCTGGCGTCTGGCCAATCAAAATGCCATCACGTAGAACCATTTGATCCTGAGTTGGCATACCATCAATGTCGACTTCGTCAAAACCGGTAAGACCCGTTTCCATAGATGCCAGTGCTTTTTGCACTGATTCATGGAAGCTGCGGCCAATAGCCATAGCTTCACCAACGGATTTCATTGCAGTGGACAACACTGCTGGGGAACCTGGAAATTTTTCGAAGGCAAAACGGGGAATTTTAGTAACCACATAGTCAATTGAAGGTTCAAAGCTGGCAGGGGTGACTTTAGTTATGTCGTTGTCCAGCTCATCAAGGGTGTAGCCTACGGCCAATTTTGCTGCAATCTTGGCGATTGGAAAGCCTGTTGCTTTGGATGCCAAAGCCGAAGAGCGAGATACCCGTGGGTTCATCTCGATGACTACCATACGACCATCTTCAGGGTTCACAGCCCATTGTACGTTAGATCCACCAGTCTCAACACCGATTTCGCGCAGTACAGCTATGCTAGCGTTACGCATTATTTGGTATTCTTTGTCGGTCAGTGTCAGAGCTGGAGCCACTGTGATACTGTCGCCTGTGTGCACGCCCATGGGGTCAATATTCTCGATGGAGCAAACGATGATGGCGTTGTCTGCACTGTCGCGAACCACTTCCATTTCGAATTCTTTCCAGCCAAGAAGACTTTCATCAATCAAAATCTGGCTAACCGGTGAAGCATCTAGGCCCGTTTTGCAGAAGTGTTCATAATCTTCACGGTTGTAAGCAACGCCGCCTCCGGTTCCGCCCAGAGTATAAGCAGGGCGGATAATTGCGGGTAGGCCAATATCATCAAGAGCTGCCATGCATTCTCCTATCGTTTCTGCGATAGTAGCTCGTGGATTTTCCAATCCAATTCTGTCCATAGCTTCGCGGAAGAGTTTCCGATCCTCTGCCATTTCAATGGCTGGGCGTTTTGCGCCAATCATTTCCACACCGAATTTTTCCAAAACGCCCATTTCTTCAAGGGCAAGGGATGTGTTCAAACCTGTCTGGCCGCCCATCGTGGGCAATAGCGCATCTGGGCGCTCTATCTCAATAATTTTGGCCACAGTCTCTGGTGTGATTGGCTCTATGTATGTCGCATCAGCCATATCAGGATCAGTCATGATTGTGGCCGGATTTGAGTTTACCAATATAACCCGGTATCCCTCTTCACGCAGCGCCTTGCAGGCCTGAGCGCCTGAGTAGTCAAACTCACATGCTTGACCAATAATAATTGGCCCCGCCCCAATAATCATAATGGAATTTATGTCAGTTCTCTTCGGCATGAAAATGTCCTTCATCGACGGCGCGCAAACTGTCCTGCTTTATAGGCAAAGAGGTCTGGGGCGCAAGAGGCATTCTTGATTTCACGATGCAAATTGCCTTATAAATTGACACTTTTAGGTAGGGTAACGGAAGAAAGGTTATGGCAAGGACAGCTCAGTTTCATCCTAGAGTAACTAATAAATTTGGAGCCCTAAAACCTCCAATTTCAAACTTTTAGCCGCGCGTTATAAGAATAAGAATATCCATAGTTAATTTTTAGTTAGGTTATTTATATTTTGGCACTTTTAAAGGTTGGAAATCATACTTAGACGGCACGCCGTTTTGCAATTCTTATTTGAGAATATTCCGAGGGTATCATTGAAGCCACGGGCAAAATGGCTAACTATACGCTATTTGATACTTAATCACGCTATCAGCGCCTACTTTTAAAAGTAAGCCGGGCTGAAAGCAGCGGACTAGCTTGACTTTATGCCCTTGTCGGGATGTATCAACGCGACCGCTTGAAGGAGCCTGAATATGCACGCTTACCGTAGCCACACTTGTGCCGAACTCAACAAAGACAATGTTGGTGATGCCGTCCGCCTTTCTGGGTGGGTGCATCGAGTCCGCGATCATGGTGGCTTGCTGTTTATCGATCTCCGTGACCACTATGGCATCACACAAGTTTTATGCGATCCCGATAGCCCCGTTTTTAAGGATGTGGAAAAGCTGCGTAGTGAATGGTGCATCCGAATTGATGGCACTGTAAAAGCCCGGGATATCGCACTGGTAAACCCAAAAATTCCAACTGGCGAAATCGAGGTTTTTATCCGTGATCTAGAAGTTCTGGGCGCCTCGGAAGAGCTACCGCTCATGGTATTTGGGGATCAAGAATACCCTGAAGAAACTCGCCTAAAGTATCGATATCTTGATCTGCGCCGCGAAAAGTTGCAAAATAATATGAAGCTGCGTTCGGATGTGGTAGCATCCATGCGTAAACGCATGTGGGCCAACGATTTCCGAGAGTTTCAAACACCGATCATCACGGCGTCCAGCCCAGAAGGCGCACGTGACTTTTTAGTGCCTTCGCGCCTGCACCCGGGTCGGTTCTATGCTCTGCCGCAAGCCCCACAGCAGTTTAAACAGCTGATCATGGTTTCAGGTTATGACAAATACTTCCAGATTGCGCCATGTTTCCGAGATGAAGATCCACGTGCCGACCGGTCGCCAACAGATTTTTATCAGCTTGATTTGGAGATGTCTTTTGTGGAACAGCAGGATATATTTGATACGATCCAACCTGTTTTGGCAGGTGTGTTCGAAGAGTTTGGTGGTGGCCGTAAGGTTGACCAGACTTGGGAGCAAATCAGCTACCGTGATTCTGCTCTTTGGTACGGCAGTGACAAACCAGATCTGCGCAATCCTATCAAAATGCAAATTGTTTCGGATCATTTCCTAGGTTCTGGTTTTGCAATTTTTGCGAAACTTCTGGAACAAGATGGTACGGAAATTCGCGCCATTCCAGCGCCAACGGGTGGCAGCCGTAAATTTTGTGATCGAATGAATGCATTTGCACAAAAAGAAGGTCTGCCCGGCATGGGTTACATCTTCTGGCGTGACCAAGGTGAAGGCATGGAAGCTGCTGGGCCAGTGGCTAAAAACATAGGTCCTGAGCGCACTGAAGCCATTCGCAAGCAGTTGGGCCTTGGCGTAGGAGACGCGGCTTTCTTCCTTGGCGGCAAACCAAAAGCTTTTGAAACTGTAGCTGGGCGTGCGCGAATTGCAATTGGAGATGAGCTTGGCTTAACCGACAAAGACCGCTTCGCATTTGCATGGATTGTGGATTTCCCGATCTATGAAAAGGACGAGGCAACTGGAAAAATTGACTTCGAGCATAACCCTTTCTCAATGCCGCAGGGTGGGATGGACGCACTACAAGGTGATCCGCTTAAAGTCTTAGGTTATCAATACGATTTAGCATGTAATGGCTATGAACTGCTAAGTGGGGCTATCCGAAACCATAGCCCAGAAATCATGTTCAAAGCTTTTGAGATTGCTGGATATGGCAAAGAAGAAGTTGAAAAACGATTTGGCGGTATGGTCAACGCATTTCAATATGGTGCACCGCCCCATGGTGGTTGTGCTGCTGGCATTGACCGGATTGTAATGCTGTTGGCAGACGAGGCGAATATCCGCGAGGTGATCATGTTTCCTATGAACCAACGTGCTGAAGATTTGATGATGGATGCACCGTCAGAGCCGATGAACGAGCAGCTGCGGGAACTGTCATTGCGGGTTATTTTGCCAGATTAATAGTCCGGGGTTCCGTGCTCTTATTTCCAAAACCTTAACTGTTTGAAAAAGAAAACTTTGATTGCACCGCATTGAAAGATAAAAGGGAAGAGATTATGATTGGACGCCTGAACCACGTGGCCATCGCCGTTCCTGATTTACAGGTGGCCGCCGCGCAATATGCGACGACCTTGGGTGCTAAAGTAGGCCTGCCGCAAGATGAGCCGGATCATGGAGTTACAGTCGTGTTTATTGAGCTACTAAATACCAAAATTGAGTTACTATATCCATTGGGAGAGTCGTCTCCAATTCAAAAATTCTTGGATAAATACCCATCAGGCGGCATTCATCATATTTGCTATGAGGTTGATGATATCTTAGCTGCACGCGATAAACTGCAGGGCCAGGGTGCCCGGGTTTTGGGAGCTGGAGAGCCTAAAATTGGCGCCCATGGCAAGCCTGTACTTTTTTTACACCCTAAAGACTTCACTGGCTGCTTGATTGAGCTAGAACAAGTCTAAACAAATTTTAAGGATTTATTTATGGGTATTACATCGGCTATTGTGCTTTTTGCTGTGATTTGGTTTCTTACATTATTTATAGTGCTGCCCTTACGACTGCAGACACAGGGGGATCTGGGGAAAGTTGAACCTGGGACACATGCAGGGAGCCCAGAAAACCCTCAGATGAAAAAGCGTTTCTTTTTCACAACCGCTGTGGCGCTTGTACTCTGGGTCATCATCGCTGGTAGTATTGTTGGAGGTATATTTTCGGTACGTGATTTTGATTGGTTCAATCGAATGGCAACTCCAGAAGTCTCTCAACCTGATGGATGAAAAGTGCCGCGCCTAGAATAGGGGCGAACAACTTATGATTCTTACAGGAAGCGGTATGGCCATCAAGACCAATCCACACCTTATAGCTAAATGTGCTACGGCTAGTACCAATTTGCAATATAAAGTGTGACGAAGTCTTGGGTTATTAAATTAGTGTACAAAATCAAAAATATTATGATTTTTTCCATTGGGTTAGAGCAGGCACATCTGGGCGTGGTCGGTCGGGCATTAGCGCGGGGCCTGTGCCTATATGGATGATGCCGGCCACACGCTCATGAGTCTCCAGTTGCAGGCCTTGCATGCAAAACTTTGGTTGATGTGAAGCCCAACCTGACAACCAATTTGCCCCCCAACCACTGGCCAAAGCCGCATTCAGGAGTGACAGGCAAACAGCACCAGCAGAGTAAGTTTGCTCAATTTCAGGGAATTTCAGGCATTCTTTTGGGCTTTCCACAACCACTACTGCCAAGACACCTGTTTCAAACTGATGGCTGGCTTTTGTGGCATCCACCACGTCTGTGCCGGCAGCTTCGGCCATGGATCGGGCCAACACGCCCAGCCGGCGCAGGGCGGCTTGTTCCAACACGACAAAGCGCCATGGCTCTAGCTTGCCATGATCCGGCGTGCGAGCGGCCATAACCAAAAGCGCTTCTAAGGCCTCTTTCCCGGGCACGGGACTGGTCATAATCTTTGCAGGGCGTGAACGGCGGGTTTTTAAAAAAGTCAATGCATCTGTCATAGTCACTGATTTGGTATATTGCGCATCGATTCACAAGGGCTGTGCCTAAAATTATACTATTTTAGCCATCAATGTTTAAGAGGAATGAAATTGCCCCAACTGATCCACCCAATCATCCAAAAAGGTTTGGAACCGCTCAGTTGGTTGGCGTTGGGCGAATGCGCTGGCAAAGGGATCTGTGGCTACGATCGGGCTGCCCGATAAGGCAGCAATTGTCGCATGTCCGCAGAACGGCACATATACTTCGGAGTACCCACCTTCATGCACCAGAACCAATCGCCCATCACAAAGTTCGGTGGCGCTGCGTTTGACGGCTGCTGTTATGGTGCCAAAGGTTTCTGCTGTTGCCATCATGCGCGAGAGTGGGTCAATTGCAGAAGCATCATAGCCACATGCAACAACGATGATATCTGGTTGAAATCTTTTCAGGGTAGGTTGCACAATTTGGTCCATCACGCGCATGTAAGTGGCATGGCCTGCCCCAGGTGGCAAAGGGATATTAATGTTGCTTTTGTCTGCGCCCCTGACCTCAGCATCTCCTGTATCGAGTGGATAGTTGTTTTCTTGGTGAATGGAGATTGTTAGAGTGGCTGGGTCGTCCAGATAGATTGCCTCGGTACCATTTCCATGATGCACGTCCCAGTCCAGCACGGCTACTTTTAAAGTAGGCTGTACCGCCCGCGAGGCCTGTACTGCCACGGCGATATTGGCCAGCAAACAAAAGCCATTGGGAAAATCAGGCAGACAATGGTGTCCTGGTGGGCGCGACAGCGCATAGGCGTTGGTGACCCTCCCAGCCACAACGTCAGCAACCGCACGGCAGGCCAAACCAGTTGATAGGGCCGCTTGCTGGTAGCCGCCATGGCCAAAGGGTACCCGTAAGCCCAACTCCCCACCGCTGCCCCTTGAAGCCTCTTCAAAGGCTGTGAGATAGGCCTTGGGATGGACCCGTAACAAGGCCTCCCTGCTGGCCTCGTCTGCGCTCTGGCTGGTCAGTGTTTGGGTAAGGCCCGTGACATCCATCAAGTTTTTCAACCGACGTTTAGTTTCTGGACTTTCGGGTATGCCGCCGGCGGCCAACGGCTGGACCAATCCACCAACAGGCTGTGTAAAAGCATAATTGCCGCCGGAAAACCAAAAGCATCGTTCGTCCCAGTAAAATCCAGTAGCCATATAAATTTATTTCCAGTAGCTATTTGTCGGAGCGTTGGTAAACGCCTTCAGGAAGATCTAATGCAGCGGCCAGGTCTCTGGCTTGGTTCATTGAAATGGTCACCTTATGCATTCGGTCTCGATTAGCATCCCACTGTTCAATGGTGATGCAATCCTCAAACGCATTGATGTTCACATCTTCCAAAAGATGCGTGGTGGTATCATCTATCAAGGTAATCGAAGTGGCGTCAAAGCCGTGCTCAATCGTAAACATTCCTCGACACTAATCAGTTTTACCAACCACGCAAGTCGAAGGGCTGGCCCATCGTATTTTAGCTGATAAACTATTACTATTATGATAGGAGGATTTTATGCGTATCATCGCTTTGATATTTCTTTTGGTGGTTTCTGGTTGTTCAGTTCTAACCAGATCTGGGCCAATACCGCATGGGCCCTTGCCAGTGATTAGCCCCGAAGAAGTGCCCCGCAGGTTTAGTACAGCAGTCAGGAGAATGCGCCCTATGTTGGCTAAAACCTGCAAAAATTCGAGCCTAGATTTAAATTGTGACTTTGTGATTGTGATTAACTCTGATCCCAAAAGTCCGCCTAATGCTTTCCAAACTGTGAATGGGGCTGGTCAACCGATACTGGGTTTTACCATGGCTTTGCTCAATGATATGCATAATGTTGATGAAATCGCTTTTGTTATAGGCCATGAGGGAGCGCATCATATTCTGGGCCATCTGGATCAACAACGGCAATCTGCGAACGGTGGTGCAACCTTGTTTGCAGTTCTGGCTGCCGCTTTGGGGGGCTCAGCGCGGTCTGTGGATGCCGCCACCGACATTGGTGCCGCTGTAGGTGGGCGTAATTACTCGAAAAAATATGAGCTCGAGGCAGACCGCCTTGGCGCGCAGATGACTGCGAGGGCTGGGTTTGATCCGGTGTTGGGCGCCGACTACTTCATGCGTATCCCCGAACCTGGTAACAGATTTTTTGGTACCCATCCGCGTAATGCAGACCGGATCGCCGGTGTGCGGGCAGCTATTGGTCGATGAAACATGCCATCATCTATCAATTTCTATACTGTCAGGGAGGCTGCTTCTATGCCACTAGAATTTATATAGATATATAGAGGAGTAGTGGGGGCGTGAGCGCGCAGTTCTTGGTTGGCTGGTGAACTTTGGTTTTACTGTCTTATAATTTTAAATGGCCCCAGAGATCGTATTCTCCGGCCTCATCCACTTCAACCTGAACTATATCTCCAGGTTGCAATACGCCGGCGCCCTCATCAATAAATAGGTTTCCGTCAATTTCGGGGGCATCGGCTTTAGTGCGGCAGGTGGCAACGCCGTCTGGGTCGATCTCGTCTACTATCACATCTATCATCTGGCCCACTTTGGCCACCAATTTGGCCGCCGAAATAGCTTGTGCTTTTTCCATAAATTGGTTCCAACGGTCCTGTTTAACTTCTTCAGGCATATGATCGGGGAGGCTATTGGAACGGGCGCCAGCAACATTCTCGTATTTAAAGCAGCCTACACGGTCAAGTTGCGCTTCATCCATCCAATCCAAAAGAGTTTTGAATTCCGCCTCTGTTTCGCCTGGGTAGCCTACGATGAAGGTAGAGCGTAGGGTGATATCGGGGCAATCCGCACGCCAAGCTATAATCTCGTCCAAGGTTTTTGAGGCGGCGGCTGGCCGAGCCATGCGTTTTAGTACATCAGGGTGCGCATGTTGAAATGGGATGTCTAGATAAGGAAGGATTAGCTTCTGCGACATCAACGGGATCAAATTCCGTACATGTGGGTAGGGGTAGACATAATGTAACCGTACCCAAACGCCTAATTGGCCCAGCTCTTGCGCCAAGTCGACTATATTCGGGCGCTGACCACCCTCTGAGTCAGTTTTGATGTCTACGCCATATGCGCTAGTATCTTGGGATATCACCAGAAGCTCTTTTACGCCTGCTTCAACTAATTTTTCAGCTTCACGAAGGATCGCGCGTGGGTTTCGGCTCGCTAATTTGCCGCGCATGTCTGGGATGATGCAGAATTTGCACTTGTGGTTGCAGCCCTCAGAGATCTTCAGATAGCTGTAATGGCGCGGAGTAAGGGAGACGCCAGAGGCAGGCAGAAGGTCCACAAACGGATTCGGACTTGGTGGCACCACGGCGTGAACCGCATCCAGAACTTTTTCATATTGATGAGGCCCTGTTACAGCCAGAACTTTAGGATGTGCTCCGATAATATATTCAGGATTGGCGCCTAAACAGCCGGTAACAATCACCTTGCCGTTTTGATGCAGCGCCTCGCCAATGGCCTCAAGGCTTTCGGCTTTGGCGCTATCGAGAAATCCGCAGGTGTTCACAATCACTGCTTCTGCACCTGCATAATCTGGACTAATTGCATAGCCCTCAGCGCGCAGGCGAGTCAAAATACGTTCGCTGTCGACCAAGGCCTTTGGGCAACCGAGCGAAACCATTCCAATAGTGGGTTGGCCAGGTCTCGGAGTTTCGATACGGGCTCTGGGCGCGATGTCAGGGCGGAGGTTAGAAGGATTCTGTAACATAACCCGCCCTATACCATGGCAAAACCTAAAGTGTAGGGTGGGTTTTTTAAATTATAAGCTAAAAATTATCGGCGGCGGTCGCGACGGCTCGACATCGGCTGAAACGCAACGCCAACATGTGCTTCGCAATAGGGTTTACCAACTTTAACAGCTAAGCCACAAAACCAGAAATCTTCTGTGGCCGGGTCACCAACAGGCCATTTGCAAGTTTTTTCAGTCAATTCCATCAAACTAATTCTCTTTGCGGTCTTTTCGATTTCGCTAACTTTTGCCAATGCCTCTGGGCTAATCTCATTGGCCGAGGGTTGGGGTGGCAAGGGCTGTCCTGCAGGAATTATTTTGCGTAAAGCTGGTGGTGTGATACGAACATTTTCAGGCGTTGCTACCGCTTTTCGCGGTGTGACTGGCGCCGCTTTCTTAGCTTTGGCCTCCACCTTGGCTTTACCTGCTGTACTAGTCTTTGCCGTTGTAGATGTCACTCGATTTGAAAGGCCCAAACGATGCACCTTACCAATCACAGCATTGCGGGTAACGCCGCCCAACTCCTTAGCGATAACGCTGGCCGATTGGCCCTCGCCCCACATTTTTTTTAGAACTTCGACGCGTTCATCAGTCCAGGACATCACGCCCCCCCCTTGAATTTAGTGGCAATACCGGGTGAAACCCATGCAAGATTTCTACTTTAGGCCCAACTGTGGTTAAGGACAACCACCCAAACGGAGATAAGCTGTGGCAAATATGACGGAATACGGCGTTCGACGCTTTGGATGGATCAATTGGCTAGGAGTTTGGACTTTAATTAGGCGCGAAAATATGCGTTATTTAGCCATTTGGCAGCAAACAATTTTTGCACCATTAGTGACGGCGGGCCTTTTTTTATTGGTATTTTCCATCGCTATTGGGCCTGGCCGATCGGATGTCATGGGGTTTCGCTACGTCACATTTCTAGCCCCCGGATTGCTTATGATGACAGTAATACAAAATTCTTTTGCCAACACCTCTTCATCAATGCTTTCGGCCAAGGTTATGGGTTCAATTGTCGATACTTTGATGCCACCGCTCTCTCCGTTGGAAATGACAGTAGGATTCCTAGCTGGTGGAATTGGCCGCGGATTAATGATTGGAGCGGTTTTATGTTTGGCAATGGCGCTAACGCTTGGAATTTGGATTGCACATCCAATTTGGACATTTATTTTTGTGATTTTGGGTGGAATGTTTATGGGTGCACTTGGATTATTAGGCAGCATTTACGCTTACAAGTTTGACCAAATGGCGGCTATTTCTAACTTCGTGATAACCCCATTAGCGTTTTTGTCGGGTACGTTTTATTCAATTCGAGCCCTGCCGGAAATGTTGCAGCCAATCATCTACGTCAATCCGATGTTCTACATCATCGACGGTGGGCGTTATGGAGTATTGGGCGTGTCTGATAGTAGTCCTTGGATTGCGCTTTGGGTCATTTGCAGCGCTAATATCTGTGCGGTTGGCTTGGCTTGGTACTGGCTGGCGAAGGGCTACAGGTTAAAATCTTAGTGGGGTTTCGCGTGTTTTATATTTTGGCTTTTCAAGATTGCCGCTCTTTGGTATGCTAAATTTATGAAAATTGTCATCGAAATGCCCTTGCGACGCCGACGTCGCTGATGTGACCCTGGCGCCACGGCTGGCGCCGTGCGGTTTATTAACTTTTATGAGTTCATTTTTCATTTTGGTTTTCCCTCTTTGCCCTGCCAGAAAGTCTTTCTATGATCCCTTCGATCTTGCCCACTTATAATCGCGCCCCTCTCTCATTTGCGTCTGGCAGCGGCAGCTGGTTGATTACAGATGACGGCCGCCGATTTCTGGATCTTGGCGCTGGTATTGCGGTTAATAGTTTGGGGCATGCGCACCCGGAGCTAATAGCAGCTTTGACTGCCCAGGCGGGTCAATTGTGGCATACTTCGAATCTGTACCTCATTCCTACGCAGCAGAAATTGGCGAATCAGTTGGTAGATTTGACCTTTGCAGACACCGTATTTTTCACAAATTCTGGTACTGAGTCCTGTGAATTGGCCGTGAAGATGGCGCGGAAATATTTTTATGATAAAGGCCAGCCGGACCGGGTTGAGATTATAACCTTTGAGGGGTCTTTTCATGGCCGTTCCTCTGCGGGAATTGCAGCCGCAGGTTCTGAAAAGATGACTAAAGGCTTTGGCCCTCTTTTGCCTGGGTTTGTGCATATACCTTTTGGCGTACATGATCCGCTACATGCGGCGGTGAGTGACAAGACAGCAGCCGTGATGATTGAGCCTATACAAGGCGAAGGTGGCATACGGCAGGTTCCGGACCATTGCTTGAAAGGTTTGCGAGATTTTTGTGACAGCCATGGCATTTTACTGATTTTTGATGAGGTGCAGTGTGGGGTTGGCCGGTCAGGAAAATTGTTTGCACATGAATGGGCTGGGATAGAACCGGATATAATGATGGTGGCCAAGGGCATTGGTGGTGGCTTTCCAATTGGGGCAGTTCTTGCGACCGAAGAGGCGGCAAGTGGTATGACTACGGGCACCCATGGATCGACCTATGGCGGCAATCCTTTGGGTTGTGCTGTAGGAAGCGCCGTGTTGGAACATGTGGCTACCCCTGCGTTTTTGTCTGATGTGAACCGCAAAGCAAGATTGATGCGCCAAGGCCTTGAGGGGCTGGTCGTGCAATTTCCCAATGTGTTTGGTGGGGTGACCGGCTCAGGTTTGATGCTCGGTTTGAAATGCAGAGCCAACAACATCGACGTGGTCAATGCTGGCTATGTGGCAGAAGTTCTAACCGTGCCTGCTGCAGAAAATGTGGTGCGAATTTTACCTGCGCTAAATATCCTCGATGATGATATCAAGGCTGCGTTATTGCGATTGGAAGCTGCCGCCTTGATTGTACAATCTGCGAAATAGTCTGATAGCTTGGAAATATATGTGATCTACGCTTTGTAAGGTATGGGTTGCTGGTACTTAGGACACTTATCAATATGCAAAATTTTCTTGATATAAATCAGATTGAGCAACGTCAGCTACGGAGTATTTTAGACGATGCGAGCCGGACCAAAGCGGCGCGTGCGGGTCTGCCTAAAGGTACAATGGATGTGGAACAGCCACTAGCTGGACAGATGGTGGCCTTGATTTTTGAAAAGCCATCGACCCGTACTCGCGTCAGCTTTGATTTGGGTGTACGGCAAATGGGTGGACAAACAACGGTTTTGTCTGGTAGTGAAATGCAGCTAGGCCACGGCGAAACGATTGCCGATACCGCACGGGTATTGAGCCGTTATGTTGATTTGATTATGATCCGCACATTTGAGGAAGCTACGCTTCTGGAAATGGCGGAATACGCCTCAGTGCCAGTGATTAACGGCTTGACCAACCGCACTCACCCCTGCCAGATCATGGCAGATATCATGACCTATGAGGAACATCGTGGCCCCATTCGTGGCAAGCGGGTTGTCTGGACCGGTGATGGCAATAATGTATGTGCAAGTTTTATACATGCCGCCAGTCAATTTGGCTTTGATTTCGTATTTTCAGGTCCTGCGACTTTGGACCCTGAACCGACATTTGTGGCGGAGGCCCGTGCTAAGGGCGCGCAGATTGAGATTGTGCGTGACGTGGCTCAAGCAGTGCGGAGTGCTGACTTGTTGGTCACTGATACTTGGATTTCTATGCATGATAGCCAAACCGCGCGAGAGCGCCGGCACAACCAGCTGCGACCCTATCAGGTAGATGATGCCTTGATGGCTATGGCCAAACCGGATGCGTTGTTCATGCATTGCCTTCCAGCGCACCGCAATGAAGAGGTGACCAGTTCGGTGATGGATGGCCCACATTCGGTGGTTTTTGATGAGGCTGAGAACCGACTGCACGCGCAAAAAGCCATCATGCGTTGGTGTCTAGCCCAGTAAATTTTGTGCCTAGCAGCGTTTGTAGTTAAAATTTAAAAGGGCGTAGATTGGTGTGGGTCTCAGTGAGTTTTAGCTGGAACTATCCAATGCTGTGCGGGGATTGCCTGTTGTTGGAGTTAGATTTGGATTACTGAGAATTTTGGCCAAGGTATTTACACAGACCTGGGCACTTGGCGCATCTCAGTAGATGCCGAAACCTTCAAAAACTGAAATGGAGATTATAATGGCGCAAGCAAACATGGGGTTGATTGGTGTGGGTACAATGGGTTCGGCCTTGGCACTCAATATTGCAGAAAATGGCTATGATGTTGGCTTGTGGAACTTGGACCTTGCAGCGGTGGATAACTTAATCGCCTCGGCTGGCGATTTTGCGTCACGCCTTGTGAAACGTGAAAGTATTCAAGGGCTGGTTGAGACCATGCCTACGCCTCGTGCGATTATCCTGTTGGTTCCTGCTGGGGCCCCAGTTGATCTCACAATCGATGAGTTGATCCCACTCTTGTCTGTAGGTGATACCATTATCGATTGTGGAAATTCTGATTTTCGAGATACAATTTCACGCACAAAACGTCTGGAAGTAGAGGGTTTGGCATATCTTGGTGTTGGAGTATCTGGAGGATCGGAAGGCGCGCGGCATGGTCCTTCGATCATGGCGGGTGGAACAGTGGCTACATATGCTAGCATCGCACCGGTTCTTGAGGCTATTTCTGCGCAATACCTTGGTGACCCTTGTGTTGCGCATTTGGGTCCAGACGGGGCAGGACATTTTGTGAAAACAGTTCATAACGGAATTGAATATGCCGATATGCAGATGATTGCTGAGGTCTACGGATTGCTTCGCGACGGCGCGGGCCTGGCTGCAAGCGAGATCGCTCCTGTGTTTCGCAGTTGGAACCGTGGTGCGCTAGAGAGTTATTTGATTGAGGTCACGGCTGAGGTTTTAGCTGCAAAGGATCCCATTACTGGCGAAGAAATGGTTGACATGATCGTTGACCAAGCTGGCCAAAAAGGCACGGGTCGTTGGACGGTGATTGAAGCCATCCGCATGGGGCAAACTGCAAGTATTATCGAAGCTGCTG
Organism: Alphaproteobacteria bacterium UBA4588; assembly: GCA_905182195.1. Lineage (GTDB taxonomy): Bacteria > Pseudomonadota > Alphaproteobacteria > Rhodobacterales > Rhodobacteraceae > Planktomarina. The sequence goes on along the minus strand of CAJJAW010000002.1, from coordinate 85,361 downwards.
TTGGCGCACGCGTGCTGAGCTCGGAAAAGGCCACGCGCGAAATTGCAGCGCCATTATTGATGCCAGCTGGGATCGATACTATGGTTCCAATTTCCGAGCATGATTTGCAATCAGCCCTTATTGTGGGACGTGTTTTGGCCTATGCGCAGGGGTTTCGAATTTTGGACGCAGCCTCTGAGGAATTTGATTGGTCCCTTGATTTTGCACGGATCGCAGAAATTTGGCGTGCGGGATGTATTATTCGCTCGACAATTTTGGATGACATAGCCGCTGCCTTTAGGACAGAACTACCTCAGGGGCGATTGATCCTGTCAGAACATTTCATCAAAGTACTAACCAAAAATATTGCTGGCCTACGCCGTGTGGTGTCAGCTGCGGCTTTAAAGGGACTGCCGGTGCCTGCTTTGGCTGCTGCGTTGAGCTGGTTTGATACTATCCGTCAAGCGCGTGGCACGACAGATTTAACGCAAGCCCAACGGGATTACTTTGGTGCGCATTCTTTTCATAGAATTGATGAGGGTGGCAGCCATCATGGCCCATGGCATGGGCCTAAAGACGCGTAGCCTAATGCTTGCGTGGCTTTGCTCGTAGTGTAGGATCCGCCTGGGTTGGATCCTTGGGCCAAGGATGTCTTGGATATTGTGCACGCATGTCTTTGCGTACGTCTGCATAGCTTCCCACCCAAAAACCTGGAATGTCTTTGGTGACTTGTATTGGTCGATGTGCCGGTGAAAGTAAGGTTACTTTTATGGGCTGCTCACCCACCATGGGATGACTGGTTTGCCCAAAAATTTCCTGAATTCGTAGTTCAATGGCGGGGCTTTCGCCACTATAGTCGATTGCAATTTGGCGGCCTAACGGGGTGGTGAATTGCGCAGGGGCGAAGGTCTCAAGCCGCTGCAAGTTCTCCCAGCCTATTAAGGCTTTTAATGCGGGCAGAGGATCAAAAGACTTCCAATCTTCTTCTGTGGTCACGCCGTTAAGATAGGGAACGAGCCAACCCTGCAAATCTGCCATCAAGCTGGCATCAGATATGTCTGGAAAATTACTACTGGGTGCCACTGCAATCCGGGCTTGTAGTAATCTAACCGCTTTTGGCAGTTGTAGCCCAAGTTGCTTCACACCCTCCAGCATTGAAGCCGCCACAGAATCAGCTGGAGCCTTTGTCCAGACAACTTGTGATAGGGTTAATGCGCCCAGGTTTTCGGAACTGGTGGCCACAACTCGCCTGCGTCTCTTAGACCAGACACATGCATTATGCCACTGTAACTGCTTACCAAAAACCTCACGTAAATCTGCCTCTGAAATGAGTAGGGCGCGGCGAATTTTGGGATCTGGGCCGGTGCTGTGGTGTGGATTTCCCAGTTCAGAGATTACTAAAAATGGGCTGCTGGCCAAGTAATCATCTGAGGCCAAAACCACACCTCTTCCTCCGGCCATAATATAGCGAGGTTGCGAGCCAGGCCTGCGTTGCGCCACTCGTTCAGGATATGCCAAAGCCAGACATTGTGCGGGTGAGAGTGCGGTCGAGCTTACCAGATCAGGCGCCAGATTACTTAAGCGTTTAGCTTCCACTTTGATGCGCTTCAGCGCAGACATATCGCGAACCTTACCAGTCAAAGCCTGAGTACTAGCCTTATCAGACAAGGCTTTTAGTGCGGGGGTGAGATCAGCTTGTCGCGAAATTAGGATATCACGATCTGATAGTAAGGCTGCCAAAGGGGCTGCTGTAGCACCAGCCTGCACCAGCATTTGAGCAAGGCGTGGATGCAGTGGCAATTTTGCTAATGCTGCACCATGAGGTGTTAACCGACCATTGCTCAGCGCGCCAAGCTGAGAGAGAAGATCTTTAGCCTGGGCCCACGCTCCAGATGGAGGTGCGTTTAGAAAAGCCAAGTCTTCTGGCCCAGTGCCCCACATGGCCAATTCGAGAGCAAAAGGTGCAAGGTCTGATATTTGTATTTCTGGTGGCGCATAGGCCTGCATTGAGCCCTCTTCGACACGCGCCCACATCCGATAGCATTGCCCAGCAGCAACTCGGCCAGCACGTCCTGTGCGTTGTGTGGCCTCTGCCTTACTAACGCGCTCGGTTACCAGCTTTTGTAGCCCCTTTGTAGGATCATAACGTGCCCGGCGGGATAAGCCACAATCTATCACAACGCGTACATCTTGGATGGTTAGTGAGGTTTCTGCGATGGCTGTGGCCAATACTATTTTGCGAAGGGTTGGTTCTGGACGGATTGCCAGTTGTTGCTGGGCGAAGGGCAGGTTGCCTAATAATGGTCGCAGGATGCAATTTTTGGGCAGCTTATCTTGAAGCAGGCGCGAGGTCCGTTTAATTTCGGCCTCACCGGGCAAAAACACTAAAATGCCACCTTCGGTATCGGCAATGGCTTGTAATATCACTCTACTGGTTTGCGCCTCGAGGGACATATCTTTGCTGACCGGACGGGGTAGGTGAATAATCTTGACGGGATAACTGCGCCCTGCGCTGGTCACAACTGGAGCGTTGCCAAGTAATTTAGCCACAGGCTCTGCGTCCAAAGTAGCGGACATAACTACAAGCATCAGATCGCTGCGCAGTGTTTCGCGAACCTCCCAAGCCAGAGCAAGTCCCAGATCAGCAGCCAAAGATCGTTCGTGAAATTCATCAAATATAATTGCTGATACGCCAGGTAATTCAGGATCAGATTGCAGCATTCGGGTTAAAATGCCCTCCGTTAAAACTTCAATCCGGGTGTTTGGGCCTACCTTAGATTGGCCACGAATGCGGTAGCCAACAGTTTCACCCATGGCTTCGCCTAGGGTCTCAGCCATCCGTTCGGCGGCAGCCCTTGCTGCGAGGCGCCTGGGTTCGAGCATAAGTATTTTACCAGTACAGAGCCCCGCATGCAAAATTGCCAATGGGGTGCGGGTCGTTTTGCCTGCCCCTGGTGGGGCTTGCAGTACGACACGGCCTGATGCGGTTAGGCACTTCAGAACATGCGGTAGAACCGCATCTATTGGCAGATCAAATTTCACCTGATCCTTATCTGTGAGAAAATCAGGCGCGTCCACAGGTTGATTGTGTGGTGGGGTGCTAAAGGGTAAGATAGAAAGACGGTTTTTAGCCGGTGGCCTATTACTTCTTTATTAGGTTGAGAAATGGACGTTTACCTATGATATGGTTGCTTGCAATTGCGCATGCGGCAGATAAATGGTCAATTCATAGGAGCGTTTACACTTCAACTTATAGAAGAACCTGGCCTGGAGGATAGATGAGCAAAAAAGACTTTGCGCCACAGAAAATTGCGCGACAAATTGAACAGGGCAATCGCAGGGCGCTTGCACAGGCCATTACCTTGGTGGAAAGTGCTCATTCTACCCACCGAGCCCAAGCCGTAGAGTTGCTGGCAGCTTTACGCAGCAATCGGCAGGCGATTCGCATTGGGCTGTCTGGGACGCCGGGTGTTGGTAAGTCTACATTTATCGAAAGTTTTGGCCTGCAATTGGTGGAAAGTGGGCTGCGGGTTGCGGTTCTGGCAGTTGATCCTTCGTCGGCGCGTTCTGGCGGCTCTATTTTGGGGGATAAAACCCGCATGGATCACCTTTCACGCCATCCCAGCGCCTTTATCCGCCCATCGCCGAGCCAAACCCATCTTGGGGGGGTAGCGCGGCGCACCAGGGAGGCTACTGCGCTGTGTGAGGCGGCGGGCTTTGATGTGGTATTGATCGAAACTGTGGGGGTGGGGCAGTCTGAAACCATGGTCGCAGAAATGGCTGATCTGTTTGTGCTGTTGTTGGCGCCCGCTGGTGGTGATGAGCTGCAGGGGGTCAAGCGCGGCATTATGGAGATGGCAGACTTGATCTTGATCAACAAAGCCGATGGCGACTTAAAAGCGGCAGCCACGCGAACCTGTGCAGACTATGCAGGCGCCCTAAGGCTACTGCGAAAACGCGCGCAGGATCCGGAGGGGTTTCCCAAGGCGCTGATGGTTTCGGCAATTGAGGTTAAGGGGTTGAGCCAAAGCTGGATTGAGATGCAGGCCCTTGTGCATTGGCGGAAGCAAAGAGGGGTTTGGCAAAGCACCCGCGCTGATCAAAATGCATTTTGGTTCAACGCGGAGTTACGCCATGTTTTATTGACACGTTTGGAAAACGACCCTGAAGCGGCGGTTGCCTCGGCTGCAATGCAAAAAGCCATCCGTGCGGGGCGGGTCGCCCCCTCAGTTGCGGCCGAACAAGTGGTCAGCAGTTTCCTTGGCCCAGATAAAATTTAATATAATTGATTCGGAGTTTGGGTGAATATCCAAGTGGTCTTGACCTTTTATTTCGACTTAAGTTGCGAAAAGCCTAAAAACCTCTGCTAAAGCAGGGGCGAAGGTGGCAAGAAGGCTTGACCTTGCATTGGGATGATCTTAAACCGCGCCAGAGAGTTTTCACCCGTAGTCATTTGGCTCGGGTCTACAATATTATGAGTAAGGACGCACAAGATGGCACGCCGCTGCGAACTGACGGGCAAAGGCCCAATGAGTGGAAACAATGTAAGCCACGCCAAAAACCGCACACGTCGTCGGTTTTTGCCAAACTTGAACGAGCTGACATTGCACTCTGATGCTTTGGGCCGGGCATTTAAGCTTAAAATTTCTGCGGCGGCATTGCGAACAGTTGATCACCGTGGCGGTCTCGATGCGTTCTTGGCTAAGTCAAAAGACATGGATCTTTCCGACACAGCCTTAAAAATTAAAAAAGATATCGCAAAAGCTCAGGCAATAGCCTAAGCGCTTTTAAATATCAAAAAATCCAAAGCCCTGCAATTTACGGGGCTTTATTGTTTTAAAAGCCTAACTGTGGACTCCTTTGCGCAGTTCGAGAATAGATCGTGATTTTTATTTCTCATACCTAGCTTTAGGCGCAAAAGTGTTTGGTGATATGAATTACTGCGTAAGCATGGATCATTTCATGAGACGCATATGTGGCGGTGATGGGATGCTTAATTCTGGTTAAAATTACTTCTGCTGCCTGATCCACTTAAGTATGGATGTTGATCCCCCATTGACCAACCCTGCACTCTATTCCATATCCCAATAATGATACCGCTTTCTCACATCCGCAACTTCTCGATCGTGGCACATATTGACCACGGTAAATCCACCCTGGCTGATAGGCTGATTCAGGAGACTGGAACGGTCAAGGAGCGCGATATGCAAGCGCAGATGCTTGACAGTATGGACATTGAGCGGGAGCGAGGAATAACGATCAAGGCTAATACGGTGCGGATCGATTACACCGCAGCGAACGGCGAGAGTTACGTACTCAACTTGATAGACACCCCAGGTCACGTGGATTTTGCCTATGAGGTTTCACGCTCTATGCGGGCCGTCGAAGGCTCGCTTTTGGTAGTTGACAGTTCGCAAGGTGTTGAAGCGCAGACCCTGGCCAACGTTTACCATGCACTGGACGCTGATCATGAGATTGTGCCTATCCTTAATAAGATTGACCTGCCCGCCTCAGATTGTGACCGGGTGGCTGAACAGATTGAAGATGTGATTGGGATTGATGCCAGTGAGGCAATTCAAGTTTCAGCAAAAACTGGTCAGGGAATTGTAGAAACTCTCGAGGCCGTTGTACATCGATTGCCTGCGCCAAAGGGTGATATAAACGCGCCACTTAAAGCCATGTTAGTGGACAGCTGGTATGACTCATATTTGGGCGTAATTGTTTTGGTGCGGATCATTGATGGGAAATTGAAAAAGGGTGAGCGTGTAAAGTTCATGTCCAATAATACCACTCACCATGTGGATCGCATCGGGGTATTTCGGCCACAAATGGAGATGATTGACGAGTTGGGAGCTGGTGAGATTGGATTTTTGACCGCTTCGATCAAGCAGGTGCGCGACACCCGCGTGGGTGATACAATTTCACATGACAAACAGACAGTGGAAGCCTTGCCGGGTTTTAAGCCTGCTCAGCCGGTAGTATTTTGTGGCCTCTTTCCGGTGGATGCTGCGCAATTTGAAGATCTGCGTGACAGTATCGACAAATTGGCCCTGAATGACGCCAGCTTTAGCTTTGAAATGGAAACCTCGGCAGCGCTGGGCTTTGGCTTTCGCTGTGGATTTTTGGGGTTGCTACATCTTGAAGTGATCCGCGACCGGATCGAGCGTGAGTATGACATTGATCTGATCACTACTGCCCCGTCCGTGATCTATGATATCCACATGCGTGATGGCCGGATTGAGCAATTACATAACCCAGCCGATATGCCAGACCTAACACTGGTGGATCATCTTGAAGAGCCGCGTATCAAAGCTACAATTTTGGTGCCCGATGAATATCTCGGTGACGTACTAAAGCTCTGCCAAGATAGGCGCGGCATGCAGATGGACCTCACGTATGCGGGCTCACGTGCGATGGTGGTTTATGACTTGCCGCTGAATGAGGTAGTGTTTGATTTCTATGATCGCCTGAAATCAGTGACCAAGGGGTATGCCTCTTTTGATTATCAAATGATTGGCTATCAGCAGGACAATCTGGTGAAGATGAGTATTTTGGTGAATGATGAGCCGGTGGATGCGCTGAGTACGATGGTGCACCGCGACCGCGCTGATGCCCGTGGCCGGGCGATGGTAGAAAAACTCAAAGACCTGATCCCCAGACACATGTTCAAAATTCCAATCCAAGCCGCAATTGGCGGCAAGGTGATCGCCCGCGAAACTCTAAGTGCCATGCGTAAAGATGTAACCGCAAAATGCTATGGCGGTGATGCCACCCGGAAGAAGAAATTACTTGAAAAACAGAAAGCGGGCAAAAAGAAGATGCGCCAGTTTGGGAAGGTAGACATTCCTCAGGAGGCGTTTATTTCAGCGCTGAAGATGGATGGATAAAATTTTTCTTAGCAGGGGTGGCTACTACTAGTGTTGGATCATTAATTAGACGATGCAGTGAATGATTGGAGGGCTGGCTGTAGCAGGCCTATTTTTCGCTAATACTAGAAAGCTTGCCATGATATGCCCTCTCTGTAATGCTGATACATCATTTTATGACAAACCCCGGTTGAAGGAGGTCCCTTCGCGGCCTCGGTGTCTCTCTGTGGAGCCTGTGTAAATCAACTGACTGCACGGCCAGATGGCCGATCACTGGTGAGGCTTGGCGGTAGCCATGTGGTCGGAGGAGCCTGCAGTTCAAGTTTTGGCGGCGCGGATGTTAGTGCGACTGTTGGAGCATGATTGGGCCCGGGATTTGAGCGACCAGCTGTATCTGGATGATGAAACCCGCTCATGGGCCGCTAATGTGGCTAAAATCTGCAACCACCGTGACGGCAACGGCGTGCTTTTGGCGGTGGGTGATACGGTGGTTTTGATAAAAGATCTGCCAGTGAAGGGCGCTCGCTTTACTGAAAAGTGGGGAACTTCCGTCTGCGGGATTTCATTAGTGGTAGGCGATGACGCTCATATCGAAGGCTGGGTGAATGGCCAGCGGATCGTCATCTTAACCGAATTTGTCAAAAAGAAATAGCGTTAGGCTAATAGTCTAGGAAAACCCGCACCACCGCCTCAAACTCCCGAGGCCTCTCGGCATGCAACCAATGCCCAGCATTGGGGATTTTGGCGAAGCGGGCTTTTGGGAATAGTGATTTGATTAGAGGGCGGTGCTCTGGGCGCAGGTAATCAGAATTGGCACCAGTCAAAAACAGGGTTTGGGTGATAAATTGTCCCGAGACCTCTGGAAAACTGATAATGTTCGCCATGGATGCGCGCAGGGCTGGCAGGTTGAGCCGCCAAGTATGGTCTTGCAAATTGAGGCTTTGCAACAAAAAGTTTCGCACAGTGGGGTCCTCAATTTGACCGCTGAGAGCCTGTTCGGCCTTGGCGCGGCTTGACAACTGGTCCAAGGGCAAGGCCTGCATGGCCTCAATAAGATGCTGCTGGGTATGGTCATAAGTTACAGGCGCGATATCGGCCACGATCAGGCGGCGGATATTTGCGCCCGAAAGAGCGGCTACCATCGCTGCTTTACCGCCCATGGAATGACCGAGCAGATCAACGGGGCCACCTATTGAGTCTATCACCTCAGACAGATCTTCGGCCAAAGCGGGATAGCTGTGATCGTCTTGCCAAGGGCTGGCGCCATGATTGCGCAGATCAAGAGCAATAACCCTGCGGGTATCTGATAAGCGTTTGGCTATCACGCCCCAATTGCGCCCCGAGCCAAACAGGCCATGGGCAATGAGGAGGGGTGTGCCAGTATCGCTGCCATGAGATATCATATGTAACATGGCGCTAATCTACGGTGGGTTTCCACGCCGCACCAGCCCCGCTATGATGCACGTATTAATTTTGTAAAGGTTATCCATGACCAAGCGCGATCCATCCATCCCCACACAAGGCTTGCACCATATCACATTGACTGGGGCAGGTCGGCAGATCACCTTGGATTTTTGGGAGGGGACTTTAGGTATGCCATTTGTGTTTGAGCAACCCAACCTCGACAATCCGGTGGAAAGCCATTTGTATTTTGATCCTGGTGACGACCGGTTGATCACAGTATTTTGCGATGAAACCCGTGAGCCACGGCCGGGCAAAACACCAATAGTACCTGGTGCTGTGCATCATATTGCATTCTCTGTGAGCCAGGCGGTGTCGATGCATTTGCCCGAAAAGCTGGACGCGCTTGGTATTGCGCATTCTGGCTTGAAGGATCGCGGGTTTATGACGTCACTTTATTTTCGCGAGCCTTTGGGGCTGCTGATTGAGCTTGCGTCTTATAAGTTCACACCGCCCAGAGGCCTGTCACATGCTCGCGTTTTATTTGAGGCGCATCGGATCCGCGTGCTGGCCGGTGATTTGGCGATTTCAGATCGCCATGTAGCGCAAGCTTTAGAGCGCTTGGCACATCAAGATATGCCAAGCTTGTCAGATTTAGTTTCTGAAGTTTGATATTGTTTGAGTGTGGGCAGGGTACGCACTGAACGCGCCATCTTAATTTTTAATATATAGGGAAGCGTGCACATAATTCGGTGACTTCAGCTTTTACCTTAGCCTCAACAATTGCGTTACCCTCTTCGCCATTCTGTGCCAATCCATCAACTACTTCGATGATCCAATCTGCGATTTGACGGAATTCAGCCTCGCCAAATCCACGGGTTGTTGCAGCTGGGCTGCCTAATCGTATACCACTTGTGACCATTGGCTTTTCAGGGTCAAAAGGCACACCGTTCTTGTTGCAAGTAATGCGTGCGCGGCCTAATGCTTTCTCTGTTGCATTGCCTTTCACGCCCTTTGGCCGAAGATCGACTAACAAAACATGCGTATCTGTGCCATGGGTCACCGTATCCAACCCGCCTTTAATCAGCTGATCAGACAGGGCCTTTGCATTTTTGATCACGTTTTGGATGTAAGTTTTGAAATTCAGGCTGCAACGCCTCGCCGAAGGCTACGGCTTTCGCGGCTATGACATGCATCAACGGACCACCCTGGATGCCTGGAAAGATAGCAGAATTAAATTTCTTGGCGAGTGTTTCATCATTTGTGACGATCATGCCGCCCCGTGGCCCACGCAGGGTTTTATGGGTGGTGCTTGTCGCAACATGGGCATGAGGGAACGGGCTTGGGTGTTCGCCTGCAGCTACGAGGCCGGCAAAATGAGCCATATCCACGTGAAGGTAGGCGCCAACACTATCTGCAATTTCACGCATGCGTTTGAAATCAATTTGACGTGGAACAGCAGAGCCACCAGCGACGATCAATTTTGGCTTGTGCTCGGTCGCGAGCTGTTGCACTTGTTCATAGTCAAGCAGATTGTCTTGCCGGCGCACACCGTATTGTATGGCATTGAACCATTTTCCAGATTGGTTCGGTGCCGCCCCGTGGCTGAGGTGTCCACCGGCATCGAGCGACATGCCTAAGATTGTATCTCCAGGCTGCAACAGCGCTTGGAACACGCCTTGGTTGGCCTGGCTGCCAGAATTTGGCTGTACATTGGCGAATTTGCAGTCAAATAACTTACATGCCCGCTCAATAGCGAGAGTTTCCGCAATATCCACATATTCACAGCCGCCGTAATACCGCCGTCCCACATAGCCCTCTGCATATTTATTGGTCATGACAGAGCCCTGCGCTTGAAGTACTGCTTTTGAAACGATATTTTCAGATGCAATCAGTTCGATTTCATCGCGTTGGCGTCCAAGTTCTTGGTCAATTGCTTTTGCCAAGGCCGGATCTGTATCGGTCAAGTTGGCATTAAAAAACTTTGTGATACTGGCTGTCATGATTTTGCTCCTAAGACGGTTTGCGACGCGTATGCTTGTTTCCTATAAGAAATGTCAAAGCCTCGCGCCGCGACTTATTGACCTGATTTCCTAGTTTATGGCCGTAGCTTGCGTTTTTAGGCTGGACAGGCATAGGGTGCGGAAACGGAGTTTCCGAAATGCACAAAACAGACCGTAAACGCTTTGCCTTCTTGGCAAGTAATTCAGAATTGGCTCAGTCTGCAAGGAATACATTTGTACACAGACTTGGTGATTGTGATGTAAGCGAAGCGGACGTGATCGTGGCTCTTGGTGGGGACGGCTTTATGTTGCAGACCCTCCATACGGCACAGCACCTCAATGTGCCCGTTTATGGGATCAACCGGGGTACAGTTGGGTTTTTGATGAATGAGTTTTCTATTGATCATCTGTCAGAGAGATTGGCGGCGGCAAAAGAAGTGGCGATCAATCCCTTGCGCATGAATGCCACCTGCACCGATGGCAGCCATCACACTGAATTGGCGATCAATGAAGTATCCCTCCTACGGTTGGGCCCACAAGCCGCGAAGCTCAAGGTTTTTGTGGATGACAGGCTGCGGTTGAGTGAGCTTGTGTGTGATGGTGCCTTGGTTGCGACCCCTGCTGGTTCAACCGCCTATAATTATTCCGCACATGGCCCAATATTGCCGATTAGGTCTGAGGTATTGGCACTGACGGCAATGGCTGCATTCCGGCCGCGTAGGTGGCGAGGTGCTGTATTGCCGAAATCTGCTAAAGTGAGGTTTGAAGTGATTGAGCCCATTAAGCGGCCTGTTATGGCGGATGCGGACAGCCGCTCGGTTCAAGATGTGGTATCAGTCGAGATCGAAAGCGCGGGCGATATTGTGTATCGTCTCTTGTTCGATCCAGACCACGGGTTGGAAGAACGGCTTATTCAGGAACAATTTTCTTAAACGGCAATATCAGCCGAGCGTCTATAGCCCGCCCGGCTGGAATTTAATTCTTCCAAACTCATATCCTATACTATAGTCAAAAGTTCCTAATAAATTGATCATGTTTATTTTTGGTTGTGTGCGGAATGCCAATCACCGCTAAGGATGGAGAGTTTATAGCATAACAATGCTATCTTTTTGCAGAAACTAGCCCCAAAGTCAGGTTATTTTGCATACCCCATAGCCTGAAGCGCGGTCCGCACTTCGTCAAGAACCGCAGGATCATCTATGGTGACCGGGGCCCAGAACTGTTTGCTATCTGCAATACTGACCATTGTGCCGCGCAGAATTTTGCCAGACCGGGTTTTGGGCAAGCGATCCACCACACAGGCCAATTTAAAGGCTGCGACGGGTCCAATCTTCTCGCACACCAATTTAATCACATCCATTACAATACCGGCATGTGGCCGGATGCAGCCCTTGTTGAGGCATAGAAAGCCAAGGGGTAGTTGCCCCTTCAGATATTCCTCATAGAGCACTCGGGCGCAAGTTGCGGCTTACACTAACATGGGCCAACGCGACTATCGGCCATTGCATCCTATTTAAATCTCGTGAAACTTATCTAGAAAATGTATTTGGAAAATTGAGGCGAATTATGCAGAACATCCGTGCTGAAGTGTTGTTGCCAACTAAAGAACTGCGCGATGACATTCCGTTTTTCACAAAAGTATTGGGGATGCGCATCGATGAAATATTTCCAGCGGATGACCCCAGCGTCGCTGTATTCTCTGGTTTTGGCCTGCGGGTGCGGGTGCAAAAAGGCGCAGACGTGGCGCCGGGTGTGTTACGTATCCTTTGTGATGATCCGGTTTTGATTGCTGGTGGTAAGAGTCAGCTTATGGCGCCCAATGGCACAAGAATCGATATTGTGGCTCTTGCGCCACCGGTGGTGATGCCGCCCACCGAACATGAATTTGTTGTACGCCGAATGGCAGATCAGGCCCCTTGGGTGATTGGCCGGGCCGGTATGCAATACCGCGATTTAATCCCCAGCCGTCTTGGTGGTTCTATCATTGCCAGCCATATTCGCATACCCGATGGCGGACCAGTGCCGGACATGGTGCACTTCCATTCTGTCGGCTTCCAATTGATTTACTGCTATAAAGGATGGGTTGATTTGGTCTATGAGGATCAAGGGCCACCCTTTCGGCTGCACGCTGGAAATTGTGTAATTCAGCCACCAGAAATCCGGCACCGGGTACTGTTTGCCAGCGAAAATGTTGAAGTAATCGAAATTGGTGTGCCGGCAGAACATATAACGACCATTGATCATGACATGGTGCTGCCTACAACTGAGTTACGGCCTGACCGCGCCTTTGAGGGACAAAAATTTGTGCACAATGAAGCCCACGGCGCGGAATGGTGGCCGTTCCGCTTACCTGGCTTTATTGTAAGAGATACAACGATTTCACATAATACCCAAGCAGTTGCTGGGGTGCAGGTTGTGAAGCGAGGGCCGGGAAAGCCAGTTTGGGCAACGCACAACAGCGACATCCATTTCACCTTTGTGTTGCAAGGTAACTTAACCATAGAGGGCTTGGACCAGCCGGCGCAACAATTAGGTACAGGAGATGCATTTGTGATCCCTCCTGGCATGCCCATATGCTATGCTTCTCCATCGGAGGATATTGAGTTGCTAGAAGTCAGTTTGCCTGGTGTGTTTGAAACTAAGTTGGTTTAAACTATAAGTAATTTGTTGTCTGGACTGTGCTCACAATAGGGTATGTAGTAATTATTATGAGGCGCTGTTCGCGTTTCAGCTAAATGATACGAAAGGTATAGCCATGAGCACAGATTTGATCCTCGCAGCAACAGCGGTTCGCGCTAAAGCTTATGCACCCTATTCTAATTTTCATGTTGGAGCTGCGCTTCGTACGCCGAGTGGTGCCATATTCGTGGGCTGTAATGTTGAAAACGTTGCTTACCCCGAGGGTACATGTGCTGAGGCTGGTGCTATTGCTGCGATGTGTGCGGCTGGAGAATATACGATCGTGGAAGTTGCAGTTGTTGCAGGCGGCAATCGCCCTGTCCCCCCCTGCGGGGGATGCAGGCAAAAGCTTTCAGAGTTTGCCACAGGCGATATTGCAGTAACCATGGTTACTGCTGATGGGGCTCAAGAAACTATGGGTGTTGCGGATTTGCTTCCAGGGGCGTTTGACTTGGAGCACCTCAACGCCGGTGCGACGACTTTGGATAACTAATGCTGGCTCGCGACCTGCTTCTTTGCTTGCGGGAAGGCAGATCAGTTAGTCCAGAAGCGATCACGGCTTTTGCCAAGGATTTGGGTGGTGATCGGATAAGCGATGCGCAAGCGGGGGCCTTTGCGATGGCTGTATGCCTGGGTGGGCTTGATGATCCTGGGCGTGTTGCGCTGACATTGGGCATGCGAGATAGTGGCAAGGTTCTAAGCTGGAACCTTCCTGGTAAAGTTATTGATAAACATTCGACTGGTGGTGTCGGGGATGCGGTTTCGCTGTTACTGGCGCCAATGTTGGCTGCCGTTGGGGCCTTCGTGCCGATGGTTTCTGGTCGTGGTTTGGGGCATACTGGGGGAACCCTCGACAAATTAGAGGCTATTCCTGGCGTCTGCACCCAGTTGTCTGAAGCGCAGTTTCGTGAAGTCGTTACAAAGGTAGGCTGTGCTATTGTAGCTCCCACGCTTGATATAGCGCCCGCAGATCAGCGGCTTTACGCGGTGAGAGACGTTACAGGGACCGTGCGCTCAACTGATTTGATAATATCTTCTATTCTTGCCAAGAAACTAGCCACTGGACTTGAGGCGTTAGTACTAGATGTGAAAACTGGTTCGGGTGCTGTGATCCAAGATCGAGACGCTGCGCAGGCTCTGGCGCAAGCTTTGGTGTCTACGGCCAATGGGGCTGGATGCTCAACTAGTGCTATCATCACCGATATGAGCCAGCCACTTTTGCCCAGTATAGGTAATGCTCTGGAGATTGCTGATGTTATGCGGGCCTTCGATAGTGGTCAGGGCCCCATGGTAGAGGTAGCCATTGAATTGGGAGCACAGCTGTTGGTTCAGGGCCACGTGTTTTATACAGAAAAAGGTGCGCGTGATGGGCTGATGAAATGCCTCTCTGACGGAACAGCGAAAAATAAGTTTGGAATGATGGTTGCTGCGCAAGGGGGGCCTAAAAACTTTACCGAGCGTTGGGAAGACTATCTAAACATTGCGCCTGCTTATGAAATTTTGGCGCCATCTGATGGTTATGTGCATGCGATGGATGGTACCGCTTTGGGTCGGATTGTGGTGGCTCTTGGTGGTGGTCGCCAACGTGAGGATGACCAAATTGATCACTCTGTTGGCCTATCCGAAATTACTCCATTAGGTGCGAAGCTGCGCCGTGGTCAGCCAATGGTCTTAGTGCATTGTCACGATACAGAACATGCTGATAGTGCCATGCTCTCGGTACAGGCTGCGATTTCCCTAGGCGGCACCGAACCTGCGCCAAAGCCGTTAATTTTGGAACGGATTATCAGATGAGCCGGGCGTTTTTAATTGTTCTTGATTCCTTGGGCTGTGGTGGTGCTCCAGATGCCGAGACTTTTGGGGATAGGGGGGCAAATACACTTGGCCATATTATTGCCGCTCGGCAAGGATCTTTGTATATGCCCAATTTAGCTGCCCTCGGCTTGGGGGCGGCACTGACACATTCCAGTGGTTTCGAATCGCCCTGGCCTGCCCCTACCGAGGGGTGTTGGGCTGTGGCGCAGGAAATTTCTAACGGCAAAGATACACCGTCAGGCCATTGGGAGCTTGCCGGTGTGCCGGTGCCTTGGGATTGGCATTACTTTCCAAATAGAACACCAGCCTTCCCACCCAATATCATATCGGCTGTCGCAAAGTTTGCAGGTGGAAGTTTGGCAAACTGCCATGCTTCTGGTCTGCCGGTGATTGAAGCCTTTGGTGCGCAACATATGAACTCTGGCTTGCCGATCTGCTATACCTCGGTGGATAGTGTGTTTCAGATTGCCGCGCATGAAGAGCGCTTTGGACTTCAAAGGCTGTATGATCTATGCCAAAAGCTTGCGCCGATTTTACATGAAATGAAAATAGGACGTGTTATAGCAAGGCCATTCGTCGGCTCTCTAGAGGCAGGGTTTCAGCGGACCTTAAACCGTAGGGATTTTGCGATTGACCCACCCTCCCTGACCCTGTGCGATTGGGTGCAGAAAGCAGGAGGGCATGTGCATGGCATTGGTAAAATTGGTGACATCTTCTCAATGCAGGGAATTACGCGGTGTCGCAAAGGTAGCGATGCAGAGCTAATGCAGCATCTGGCAGATGAGATCCAAAATGCTCCAGATGGTAGCCTGACTTTTGCAAATTTTGTTGAATTTGACTCACTGTACGGTCATCCGCGTGATCCTGAGGGATATGCGCGGGCTCTGGAATGGTTTGACGCTGCGATTGGGCCTATTATAGCGCAGGCTCGTCCCGATGATCTGATGATTTTCACTGCAGATCATGGTAATGATCCGACATGGCGAGGGACGGATCATACCCGCGAGCAGGTACCAGTTCTTGTCCATTGGCATAACTTGCGTAAAGGGGGTATGGCAGGCCAAACCATTCAGTTCCAGGATGTGGCTGCCACTGTGGCTTCGCATTTGGCTGTACCCGCGTTCGGTGAGGGCAGGAGTTTTTTATGAGCTGGAAATTATTTCCGAAGGTTGAATTGCATTTGCATCTTGAGGGTGCTGCTGATCCAGCTTTTGTGCGGGGATTGGCAGCTGAAAAATCGATCGATATCTGTGGCATATTTGATGATAATGGAGCCTATAAATATAATGGGTTCACCGAATTTCTTGCAGTCTATGAAGCGGCTACACTGGCCCTGAAAAGCCCAGAAGATTTTAAGCGTCTTACTCAATCTGTTTTAGAAAACCTTGCTGAACATAATGTGGTTTATGCTGAAACCTTTGTGTCTCCTGATTTTTGTGGCGGCCGTGACTTGGGCGCGTGGTCGGAGTATTTGGCCGCGATGCAAGAGGCACATGTAGATGGGGTGACCCTGAAGGGTATAGTTACCTGCATTCGCCACTTTGGCCCCGATAAGGCAAGAGAAACAGCTCGTTGCGCTGTCAAAACTGCTGGCGATTGGTTGGTTGGTTTTGGAATGGCTGGTGCGGAAGATGCAGGTACTGCCGGCGATTTTTCTTATGCGTTTGATATGGCTAGGGACGCGGGGCTACGATTGACCAGTCACGCGGGCGAATGGGGGGGGGCGCAGTCGATTTGGGACACGCTTCAGGACCTTAAAGTTGAGCGTGTTGGCCACGGGGTGCACGCTATTAACGATCCAAAATTGGTGGACTATTTGGTAGAGACTGGTGTTGTTCTTGAAGTAAACCCTGGCTCAAATGTGGCGCTTGGTGTTTATCCAAGTTTGGCTGAACATCCAATTGCCAAACTTCGAGACGCTGGGGTTAAGGTAACTGTGAGTACAGATGATCCTCCATTCTTCAACACCACAATGACTAGTGAATTTGAACAATTGGAACGCGTTTTTGGCTGGGGCGTTAATGATTTTAAGCAGTTGAACCAAGCCGCATTGGAGGCAGCGTTCTGTGATGCAGCCACCAAAGACCTAATAGCTAAACGATTGGAAACCGTATGACCCTAACTGTTGTTGATCACCCGCTCGTGCAACATAAGCTGACGCTAATGCGTAACAAATCCACGCCTACAAACCAATTTCGGCAATTGCTGCGTGAGATCAGCCATCTAATTGCATATGAGGTGACGCGTAATTTGCCATTGGAAAACCGGACGATTGAGACACCAATGACTACAATGCAGGCTCCAGTTTTAGCTGGTAAAAAGCTTGCTTTGGTTTCAATTTTACGGGCTGGAAACGGGCTTTTAGACGGTATTCTGGAGTTAATCCCCTCGGCTCGTGTAGGGTTTGTGGGCCTGTACCGCGATGAAAAAACGTTGAAGCCAGTACAATATTATTTCAAAGTCCCGGACGATCTGGCACATCGTGTTGTGATAGCGGTAGACCCGATGCTGGCCACCGGTAATTCAAGTGTAGCAGCGATTGATTTGCTGAAGGGAGCGGGAGCCCAAAACATCAAGTTTCTTTGCCTGCTTGCGTCACCTGAGGGAATTATAAGAATGCAAGAGACGCATCCAGACGTGGATATAGTAACAGCGGCTGTAGACGAAAAACTGAGTGACATTGGTTATATCTTGCCAGGTCTTGGAGATGCGGGTGACCGGATGTTTGGGACGAAATAATGTATTGGGAATATTGATATTAATTCTGCGCTGATTGTCTCAAAGTAGAAAAGGGAGCAATAGACCGTTAAGCTGCTTACTTAATTAAAGCTAATTAGGCTTTTAGTGGGGATGATTTACATATTCGAACAAATCGCTTGAAGGCCCAACCAAGCCCCATCAGCCAAAATTGGATAGGGAGATCCTGTGAGAAATGGATCTTGTGCAATTAGGCCTTGGACCTCGGTACCAGCTTTGACACGGGCAAAAGGGCTACTACTTATTTTTGAAGTTGAGAATAAGTTCAGGAGAGCTGTTTGCGGCGGCGGTGTTAGGGGCTGTGACAAAGCTATCTTGGCTAACTGGTCAACTTGCGTCTTTGACAGATTGTTCGATGCAACCAGGCTTAGGGCGGTGAATGGCCCAGCCTGCTCGAGATATGCTCGCAATGGGTCCCTGTGATCAAAAGCAGCAAGTGCCGATAAAATATAACCTGCAGTCACGGCTGGATCATCTGACGCGGTTAACATATTTTCAAACAAAATAATCTTACCTCCTGGCAGTGTGATAGGGAGTGTCCGTTGGCCTCGTAGGACCAACAGAGGCAACGTTCTGTCTGTGTTTAAGCGGTCTGCCAATTGCTGAGCGGTGTGGGTGCCTTCTGGGCTGGAGCAATAGGGCCCCGCCAATTGCCCAATGCGCTGGGCTAGCGCATCTCCGAGTTGCACCCGTTTGACCTTGGGCAACACTGTGCTGGCGTAACTGATTACAGCTTTTGGTCCCCAAATTGCTGAAATCATGCAAACACTTATCACTATGACTAATGCTAATATCAAGCGCAGTCGGCCGGGGTGCGGACGGTTGCGCGCAATAGCTTTATGAACTTTAGCAAGGGCCTCCAACATAACACGGTCTGAAATTTCAAGGCTTTCAGCAGAGTCAGATCCAGGGCGCAATATTGCAGTATCGCTCGTATACTTTTGTAGATCTATCGCTGCAAGGGACCAATGTGCCAGCGCGCGATTTTGCATATCTGTCAATACAAGCGTGGCTTCCCCGAACGAGACGGCCACCTCACGCCTCTGGTCAGCAGGCCCACTGCGCCAAAGGCCAGTACATTCCAGCCGATCATATTCTTTAAGTGCTGTCATTTGGGCCTACCCTGCCTCTCTTAAGGTACGATAAGCCGATCCACCAGGCTTCGCAATAAATTCTAACCTTGCGACTATTTAGAGCATCTTTGTGCTTAAGCTTTTTTTGCAATCACACGGAGTTCAAATTTTTGCACTTTGCCAGTTGAGGTTTTAGGTAGGTCCTGAAAAACTACTCGCTTTGGTGTTTTGAAGTTTGCCAACTTGCTACGAACAAAGCTGATAACCTCGGCTTCAGTTGCAGATTTACCTGCTAATAGTTCTACAAAAGCACATGGTACTTCCCCCCATTTATCATCTGGTTTAGCCACAACTGCACACAGGCTGACAGCTGGATGCTCCATTATTGCGCCTTCGACCTCGATGCTTGAGATGTTTTCGCCACCTGAGATAATAATATCTTTCATCCGATCTGCTATTTGCATCATACCGCCGGGATGCTGCACTGCGATGTCTTCGGAGTGAAAAAATCCACCTGCAAAGGATTTCGCTGTGGCTTCGGGATTTTTATAATAGCCTTTCATTACAGAATTTCCACGCATTATTATTTCGCCTTGGGTGGTGCCGTCCATTGGAATTTGTATGCCTAAGCTGTCCACAACTGTGGTAAGGTCCATCATTGGCATTGCCACGCCTTGGCGCGCCTTGATGGCGGATTGATCCACCTCTGGCAAACTGTCCCATGCCTTATCCCAAAGAGATTCGACTACATGCCCGTAGGTCTCTGTAAGCCCGTAAACTTGAGTTACGTTAAAGCCCAATTTACTAATCCCCGCCAACGTAGCGGGAGCGGGTGGAGCGCCAGCAGTGAAGACTTCCACTGGATGATTAAAGGCCCTGCGGTGTAGCGTTTTGGCATTCACAATCATGTTTAGAACAATGGGCGCGCCGCCAAAATGTGACACACCTTCATCAGCGATACCGTCGTAGATTACCTTTGCAGAGATGTCTCTACAGCCCACTACAGTGCCGCCCAATAATGGCATCATCCAGGTGTGGTTCCAGCCATTGCAGTGAAACAGTGGCACAATGGCCATGAAGACAGGCTTTAAGGTCATTCGCCAACTGATCGGGGTGCCCATAGTCATCAAATAGGCGCCGCGATGGTGGTAAACTACACCTTTGGGCCGGCCCGTGGTGCCAGATGTGTAATTGAGTGCAAGGCTTTCCCATTCATCACTTGGCATAACCCAAGTGTAGCCTGCATCGCCTTGGTGTAAGAAGTCTTCATATTCGGGGTGGCGGCCACTTGCTGCATACCCGGCTTCAGGGTCTGCAACTTCGATGATCTGTGGTGCTGGGCCATCCATTGTAGTGAGAGCTGCTTCTACGGATGGTAAAAATTGCGTGTCGACCATAACGACTTTGGCTTCACCATGGTCAAAGATATAAGAAATTGTGCCCACGTCCAACCTAGTATTGATGGTGTTAATTACCGCACCGCAGGCTGGTACGCCAAAACTGGCTTCGATTTGTGCTGTGGTGTTTGGGAGCAGTGTGGCCACAACATCACCCGGCATAACGCCGATGCTGGCAAGCCCACTGGCCAATTTAGTAACTCTAGCATGATATTGTTGGTAAGTCGCGCGGTGAGACCCGTAAACCACAGCGGTTTGTTCGGCAAATACAGTGGCAGCTCGCTGCAAATGTGACAGCGGTGTCAGTGGTACGTAATTTGCCGTGCACTTGTCCAAGCCTGTTTCGTCTACCATCCATCCCATGTCGCAATCCTCTCTTTTAAAAGCTACTATCGCGCTTGCGGGAATGATTTCAAGAGGCCATGCATAACGAATGGAGCAAAAAACAAATACAGTCGCGTCAATTTTTTTCATGGTTACTGGAATGGCCATTTTGGGGATCATCGACAATTTTATGAAATTCATCGCAGTGGAAATAAGTCTTTGGCAATTTCACTTTGTGCGCAGCTTCATTGCTGTGCCTGTAATTGTGATTTTTGGGCTGCTGGCGGGCTGGGATTTGAGGACTAAGCGGCTTTGGCCGGTTCTGGGGCGCAATATGTTTTTGACGGGTGCGATGTTTGTTTATTTCGGATGTTTGGGCTTTTTCCCAATCGCTGCAGTGGCTGCAGGGCTGTTCACAGCGCCGGTTTTGGTGATGTTCATTAATGCCATTTGGTCGCGCCGCGCCATTGGCCTCATCCGGCTTGCGACCGCTTTCGTTGGTTTTATTGGCACAATCTTGGTGTTGAAGCCGGATGTTGGCGGATTGAGCTGGGCCAATCTGATACCTGTCTCTGCTGGGTTGATGTATGCCTTTGGTAATGTAGCCACCCGAAAATGGTGTGAGGGAGAAAGCGCAGTCTCGTTGCTGTGGTCTTACATGTTTTTAATGCTGATCTTTGGAGGCTTGGGGGTGGTCTACCTGTATTTTAATCCTGGCGACCCAAGCAACTATCTCACCCGTGGTTGGGTTTGGCCATCTGCTGGCGTTTGGGTATGGATTTGGTTGCAAGCGGTGTTCTCACTCGTGGGGATTGGCTTTATTATGAAGGCCTATCTGATTGGCGAAGTGACCTATGTGTCGATCTTTGAATATTCGATGCTCATTTTTGCTAGTATAGCGGCTTGGGTGTTGTTTGGCGATCGGTTGGGGCCATTGGGCTTTGTAGGTATTGGGTTGATCACAATTACTGGAATTGTGATCGCCATCCGCTCTAAAAACGCCATCTGATGCGCCGCAAGTTTGGCCGCGCACCAGATGAGTGATTAGGATGCAAACCTGTCGTGAAACGCATCGCCTTCTTCGGCCATTTCCCGCAACAAATCGGGTGCTGCGAACCGTGGGCCATAGGCGAATTCCAATTCATCACAGCGGGCAACCGCATATTCCGTGCCCAGCATATCAAACCAAGACAATGGTCCACCAGACCAAGGCGCAAAGCCCCAACCTAAAATAGCCCCCACATCGCCCTCGCGTACATCCATCAGAACACCCTCTTGCAAGGCGCGCACCGCCTCTAGAGTTTGAGCAAACATAAGTCTGTGCTGCACTTCGATCAGCTCGGGATCTGCGCCCTCTTTGGTGTATTGATCCCGCAGGCCTTGCCAAATGCCCACTCGCTTGCCGCGCACATCGTATTCATAAAAACCTGCCGCGGATTTACGTCCCAATCGGCCTTGATCAAACAGCCAAAACAAAACCTCATCAGCTTGGTCATTGTCGTAATCCGCCCCCATGGCCGCTTTGGTGGCCTTGGCGATTTTTACGCCCAAATCAATCGAGGTTTCATCGTTCAGCTGAAGTGGGCCCAGTGGCATACCCATCAATTTGGCGGCATTTTCAATCAAGGCGGGTTCAACGCCTTCTTTCACCATGCGTATGCCTTCGTTGATGTAGGGGATGACGCAGCGATTCGCATAAAAAAACCTTGCATCGTTGACAACGATGGGCGTTTTGCGGATTTGGCGAACATAATCCAAAGCCTTGGCCACCGCCCGATCTCCGGTGTCTTTGTATTTGATGATCTCTACCAGACGCATTTTATCGACTGGGCTGAAAAAGTGAATTCCGATAAATTGCTCCGGCCTTGTGCTGGCCTTGGCTAAATCTGAAATTGGAAGGGTGGAGGTGTTGGTTGCAAAAATACAATCTTTACCGATCACGACCTCCACATTCTGGGTAACCTCAGCTTTGACAGCCGGGTCTTCAAACACGGCTTCAATGATCAGGTCGCAATCGACCAAGGCTTTATAATCGGTGGTGGCATTGATCCGAGCGAGCAATACCTTCTTTCGCTCTGATGTGCTCTTTTTGCGTGTAATTCCTTTGTCACAATGGGCTTCTACATAGGCTTTGCCTTTGTTAGCAGCCTCTTGGTTTTGATCTATCAATACCACATCAATGTCCGCCTGAGCGGAGACTAAGGCGATACCTGCACCCATCATGCCAGCTCCGATAATGCCAACTTTAAGTACTGATTGGTCCTTCACATCGACAGGCCGCACGGCGCCCTTTTCCAACGCGCCCTTATTGATAAATAAGCTGCGGATCATGTTGGCTGAGGAAGGGTCCAACAATACTGAAGTGAAGTGCCGGGCTTCGATTTTCAAAGCTGTGTCAAAGGATACCAACGCTCCCTCGTATACTGCACTTAGCAAGGCTTTGGCTGCTGGATAAACGCCTCTTGTTTGACCATTAACCATAGCAGATGCTCCAATAAAAGTTATGAACCCAACTGGATGATAGGGGGCGCCACCCGGCATTTTATAGCCAGGTGCATCCCAGGGCTTGACTAAATCTGCATCCTGAGAATCCATGATCCATGCTTTGGCATTTTGTAAAGCTTCGTTGCTGACGGCATCGATAATGCCAGCAGCCAAAGCCTTGGCTGGCGTGCTCAATTTACCTTCCAGCAGAAATGGGCTAGCGGCCAAGGCGCCCATTTTACGCACCAAGCGCGTAGT
This sequence comes from Alphaproteobacteria bacterium UBA4588, assembly GCA_905182195.1. Lineage (GTDB taxonomy): Bacteria > Pseudomonadota > Alphaproteobacteria > Rhodobacterales > Rhodobacteraceae > Planktomarina. The sequence goes on along the minus strand of CAJJAW010000002.1, from coordinate 62,325 downwards.
CCCGCCCGCACCTGGGAAGATCCCAACCTTGATTTCTGGTAGGCCAATTTTGGCTTTTGGATTGTCTGTGGCAATGATGTGATGGCATGCCAATGGGATTTCCAGGCCAATCCCCAGCGCTGTGCCGGGAAGTACTGCAACAAAGGGTTTGCCACCTTTTTTGGTTTTGAAATCCATGCCTGCAAGTTCGATTTTACGCAAAATTTGATGAATTTGCATGACCATGTCGAAACAGCCCTGCGCTGGATTTGCGGGGGTTTTCTCCCTAATTTTAGAAATTACTGTGAGATCCATGCCAGCCGCAAAGTCAGCTTTGGCAGAGGTGATTATCACGCCTTTTACAGTCTCATCTGTGATACAACTATCGACTATGGCGTTTAGGTCAGCGAACCCCTGTTCAGTCATCACATTCATCGTTCGACCAACACAATCCCAGGTGACTGTGGTGACGCCGTCAGCGTCTTTCGTTGTGGTAAAATCAGACATGGAACTCCTTTTAAATTGGATCTTATTGGGGAAACCTGTCGCAGTGGCCCAAGGCGTTTATCATCGAATGAATTATTTAAATTTATGACATAAATATCAATATCGCAGTGTGTTTATCTGCATTATTTTTTGGGCGTCTCTTTGGAACAGATTTGGGTTGGATTGGTGTCTATAATTGTTTCTTTTTCCGTACAGCCATCGCAATCACCTTGTGTATGTTTTAGGTGATTTATGAAATTACAAAAGGTTAGCGGTAGTCTGTCACATTAATCTATGAGATCCTCATAATTTTAGTACATTAAATACGTTCAATGATGGTGGCTGCACCCATCCCTGACGCGACGCAAAGAGTTGCCAGCCCGATGCCTTTGCCAGTGCGCTCCAATTCATCAAGCAAAGTGCCGATGATGATAGCACCCGTGGCCCCCAAGGGGTGACCCATGGCTATAGAACCACCGTTCACATTAACCTTGCTATCATCGACATTGAAGGCCTGCATGAAATGTAGAACAACTGCAGCAAAAGCTTCATTTACCTCAAACAGGTCAATATCTGAAATGGACATGCCATTGTCCGCCAGAACTTTTTCGGTGACTGGCACGGGCCCTGTCAGCATGATTGTGGGGTCAGTGCCAATTTTAGCGGTGCCACGGATCACAGCGCGGGGTTTCAAGCCATGGGCTTTGCCATAGTCTTTGGAGCCAATTAAAAGACCAGCTGCACCATCGACGATGCCGGAGGAATTTCCGGCGTGGTGAATATGGTTTATCCTCTCCAAGTGAGGGTATTTCATCAAGGCAACCTTATCAAAGCCTGGCATAGATTCACCCATGTCTTTGAAGGCTGGTTTCAGGCCACCAAGTGATTGCAAGTCTGTGCCAGGACGGAGATATTCATCACGCTCCAAAATGGAAAGGCCATTGAGATCATGTACAGCAATCACAGAACCATCAAAGCGGTGGCCCACCCAAGCGGCAGCAGCGCGTCTTTGGCTTTCGACTGCTAACATGTCGGCATCTTCGCGCGAAAACCCGTATTCTGTGGCAACGATATCAGCGGAAATACCCTGCGGCACAAAATGGTGTGCCATCGCAATTGATGGATCGACGGCAATCGCAGCCCCATCGCTGCCCATCGGTACGCGGCTCATCATCTCAACACCACCAGCTATATAGGCTTCCCCTGCGCCGCCTCTGATTTGATTGGCGGCCAGATTAACCGCCTCCATACCGCTGGCGCAAAAGCGATTGATAGATAGGCCGGGGATGCTTTGATCGAGATCTGATGCCAGCACAGCTGTGCGTGCTAAACATCCACCTTGCTCCATCACCTGGGTAGCATTGCCCCAGATCACATCTTCCACCGCATGGCCGTCTAAGCCATTGCGCTGCCGCAACGCATTAAGTATCAAGGCTGACAGACGTGCTGCCGTCACCTCATTCAGGCTACCATTGTTGCGCCCTTTGCCGCGTGGGGTGCGAACTGAATCGTAAATGTAAGCATCGGCCATTGTAAGTTCCCCTATGCGCGGTCCGATGGATTGCCTGGCATTAAATCATATGGGTGCTTCCACCCTGGCGTAGATTCGATCTGGCCTAACCATGCATCAATATTTGGCCAACTTTTTCGGACAAATCCGTAAGGCTCAGGATAAAAAAGGTAGCCGCAATTTGGCGATATCAGCGATAGTCATTGTCTTGCCAACGACCCACGTGCGGCCTTCCAGATGGGTATCAAGAGTATTTAGTGCAGCCATTACGCGGCCCTGTAAAAATTTTATCGCTGCAATGGGTCGTTTGTCTTCTGGTAGAAAGTTCATCAAAAACCGGGTCACGCCGGCTTGGGAGGACATTTTATGATTATCAAATAATAGCCAGCGCAGTACTTCGTATTTATCTTCTGGCGCACCGCCTAACTTTCCGGTTTGATCGACCACCCATTGTTGAATGGCCCCAGATTGCGACAGAGTGAAATCACCATGAACTAATACTGGTGCTTCAGCCATCACGTTCAGGTCATGATATTCAGCGCTGCGTGCTGCGCCTGCAAAAAAATCAACAAAAGTAGGTTCCCAGTTCATACCTGCAAGTTCAAGGGTCAAAGCCGCTTTATATGCATTTCCGCTTTCCCCGAAGCAATGTAGTTTAACAGTCATATTAACTCCTAACTTTGTTTCAGTTGGCAATGGTTGGGCAATTTTAATATCTTCATATAGGTACGCCTATTTTGAATGAAATGTATTACGCGGGCCTACAAATATTTTACTATTTTGCTATTAAGGCAGTTCCGATGAAACCGATTGGATCATTTCGGATAGTTCTGTGACGGCATCAGAAATTTCTTTTTGCTGCTGCTTCAAAGCTACAAGCTTGCCCTGCGCTATTGGCACCCAAGCCTGCATCTGAGCAGTGCTGCCATCCTTGTCATAAATTTGGAGCCATTGACGCAACTCTTCAAGGCTAAACCCGAAGCGCCTACCGCGCATTATTAACGTCATCCTAGCAACCTCCCGCGCGTTATAGAAACGAGAACGGCCCACACGTTCTGGTTGCAGCAGTTCAATGTATTCGTAATAACGCAACGTTCTGGGCGTCACGTCAAATTCAGCACACATCTGTTTGAACGATAGCTTATCTTTTGTCATAATTCCCCCTCCGTAAACCTATTCTTCTTCGCTGGAGGGTCAAGTGGTCAGTTCATGAAATTAGGCGCAACAAAATAAAACCCGTAACCCACCACCAAGGCTGGGATTGCTGAATAGCCGGTGGCCACGATGGCTGCCCGCGGGTTGAGTGCTATTGCTGGAAACAAAGCGTCGCCATCATTAGATATAGCGTTGCCGATCAAGGAAGCAAAGGGAACGACGCCGTTTATGTACAGTGTTGCGATTAGTACTTGAGGCCCGCAGCCAGGAATAAAGCCGACTAGTACACCCAGTAAAGGTAATAAAATACCAACAGATCCAAATGCAGCCTCCAAATCCAGACCTGCAAATGCATCGGCATAGTCATAAGCCAAGTAAGCGCCAATAACCCATATTGAAATAAAAGATGTTTCTTCTGCCATACGTGTTAGGGGGTGATCTGCAAGATTAGTCATCGCTTTTAATGGGGATGTAGCCCATATAAATATCCCAAGAAAAGTACCTGTGAGTGCAACTGTAAATACTAAATATGAATTATATATAGCAAAAATGTCTGCTCCACTTAACTGAGTAACGCCAATGGCTAGACCAGGTATTGCTAGTAGCACATAACCGTAATCTTGCCAGCGAACCTTTCCAATAACAGGTGCAATTCCACAGTGCTTGGAGGGGTCGGGAGTTAAATCAATCTTGTTAAAGCGATCTACGAGCCAGCCTGCTACTATACCTACCGTAAAGGACAAGGGAAGAATGACCATTGCAGCCTCTGGTCGGATCGCTATGAGTAGAAATGCAGCATCCCCCATTGTCGCGGTCAAAGTTGCTACTACTGCTCCAAACCCAACGTTACCTGAAGAATAAGCAGCAACAACCACAACGGCCCCTCCGCAACCTGGTGTTGCGCCCAAAAGCGCTGCTAGTGGAACTTGGAATCCACGAGATTTTTTTAGAGCGGATCCAATGTCAAAATTAAACAATCGTTCTGCACCGTAAAAAAGTAATAGTGTTGCCGCAACAAAAGACGATACTTGGACATAGGCGTCGACCATCAGTGCGCGCGTCAGCGAGCCCAGGTAGCTAGGTGCTAAAGCCAAAACTAAGATGATGCAAAGGACCACCAATCGTTGGATCCGAAATGGTCCCACCATATCAGTTGCTATGAATGTCTGTGTATTTGGCTGTGATTTCATTCTTAATTTCTTACTGCAAATGAGAATGGTTCGCAAGCATAAATTGAGAATAATTCGCAAGTATAAATAAACTGCTTGGCAATCCATGATTGAAGCCCAATAACCGCGACTATGATACAAAAAGAGATCGATGCTGCGCGCCAATTCATCAATGCCATCCCACATTCCCAAAGGTTGGGGATGAAGGTTGAAGAACTTGGTGAAGGCCGAGCTGTTATCTCAATGCCCTATGACAAAGCTTTAATTGGGGATCCTCTCACGAAGGTAATTCATGGTGGCGCAGTTTCTGCATTGATGGACACTGCGGGAGGTGCTGCTGTTGTGGCCCATCCTCTAGCAGGGCTTGGCACCGCAACTTTGGATCTCAGAATTGATTACATGCGCCCTGCGACACCTGGCCAAACGATCACTGCTACGGCCGAATGCTATCATGTCACCCGCACTGTAGCCTTTGTGCGGGCCACAGCCTGTGATGCAGACACAGCGCGCCCGGTTGCAACAGCGACTGGAGCTTTTACAGTTGAAAAGGGGCAGGCATGAAACCCCCAGAGCCCGTCATTCAGGTGAAACGACGCCGCGATCTTGCGCTATCAGTAATCGTAAATCAAGTGCCCTACATCGAATTTTTGGGTGTTAGTTTTGACCGGCATGGGGATCAATTGACTGCAACTATGGCTTTTCATAATGATTTGATTGGCAACCCTATGTTGCCCGCGCTGCACGGTGGGGCGACAGCTGCATTCTTGGAGGTTACCGCTATTATTGGGCTGGCATGGACCTCTCTTTGGGATGAGATTGAAGGGGAAGTCTTAGATATTGAAGCGGTACAAAGTGGTGTTTTAGGCTTGCCTAAAACTATTGATTTCACGGTGGATTACCTGCGGGTAGGGCTACCCCGCGATGCCTATGCGCGGGCTCGAGTTAATAGATCTGGCCGGCGCTATGCTTCTGTTCATGTAGAGGCTTGGCAGGATAACCGTGAACGGCTTTTTGCGCAGGCTTCTGGTCATTTTTTGATGCCGCAGCGTGATGTCTGATCATACGTTTGGGATTACACACCGAAGGGTGCTAACCATTGCCATCCCTATTGTAATTTCTAACGCCACAGTGCCAATTCTTGGAGCGGTCGACACAGGTGTTATTGGTCAAATGGGTGTGGCAGCCCCCATCGGTGCGGTTGGCATTGGTGCAATTATCCTGGGCGCCCTGTATTGGATCTTTGGATTTCTACGAATGGGTACGGTCGGATTGACAAGCCAAGCCTTTGGCGCTGGAGATCATCGCGAAGTTAACGCCCTGTTTTTTAGGGCGACCGGTATTGGTTTGATTGCGGGACTTGCGTTTGTTCTGTTTCAGGTACCATTATTTTTAGGCGCATTTTGGGTGTCTCCAGCCTCGGCTGAAGTGGAGGATTTGGCACGCCAGTATATGTCTATTAGGATTTGGTCTGCGCCAGCGGCCATTGCGATCTACGGACTAAGCGGCTGGCTAATTGCGCAAGAGCGCACTGGCGCTGTCCTTATGATCCAATTGCTGATGAATGTGTCCAATATCATTCTAGATCTGTGGTTTGTTTTGGGACTGGGCCTTGGAGTGGAGGGCGTTGCAATTGCAACTCTAATAGCAGAATGGGGTGGGCTGGCCCTTGGAATGTATCTATGTCGCTCTGTTCTTTCAGGATTTTCTGGGTCAATATGGCAGCAGGTTTTTGACCGTGAGCGATTGATCCGTATGGCACAGGTAAATGTAGACATTCTGATCCGCTCGGTTTTGTTACAGGCCGGATTTGTGAGCTTTCTATTCTTTGGTGCAGATTTGGGGGACGTCACCTTGGCGGGCAATCAAGTTTTACTACAATTTGTGTATATGGCTGCCCATGCGATGGATGGGTTTGTCTTTGCTGCCGAATCTTTAGTTGGCCAAGCAGTGGGCGCACGAGCCGTGGCGCAGCTGCGGCGAGCAGCTTCACTCACAGCGATTTGGACCTTTAGTTTGGGGGTTTTGATGGCAGTCATATTTTGGGCTGTGGGGCCATGGGTGATTGATTTGATGGCAAAAGATGTTGCTGTGCAGGCTGCTGCCCGTTTGTATTTGCCTCATACTGCCTTGGCGCCACTTCTGGGGGCTCTTGCGTGGATGCTCGATGGCGTATTTATTGGTGCCACTCGTACTCGCGATATGCGCAATATGATGATCTTGTCATTTTTGGGCTATTGCGCGCTGGTTGCCCTGCTTTTTCCAGGCTTTGGAAACCATGGCCTTTGGCTGGCCATGAATGGATTTTTGATCCTACGTGGTGTTACCTTGGCCCTGAGATATCCAGCCTTAGAACGCGCCACTGCTGTAATTTGATTTCTATTACAGCCAGCTTTCTGTGGTCAGACCAATTGCTTGCCCCAACTGGTCAAACCCATCTTTAGTCAGCAATTGATCTATACCAATTGCTATCTTCGGTACCAAAGACAGGCCCTGATAAACCATTGCTGAATAGAGTTGCACAGCACAGGCGCCAGCTTGGATTTTTGCATATGCGTCTGCGGCGGAGCCGATACCACCCACACCAACGAGATCGATCCTGCCATGAGTTGCGATTCGCATTTTTGCTAAGACCCGCGTTGATTTCTCAAACAAAGGCTGCCCTGAGAGCCCTCCTTTTTGAATACGATTTGAAGAGGTGAGTCCGTCACGGTCTAGTGTGGTGTTAGTACAGACTATTGCAGCCAGACCAGCTGCTACAGCCAAATCCGCGATGTCTTGTATTTCTGTATCGGTCAAGTCTGGCGCGATTTTGAGAAAAATAGGAATAGGCTCTGCCAGTTTTGAATTGGCCTCATTCACCCGGCTGAGCAGATCTTCCAATGCTGCTTTGCCCTGAAGATCACGGAGTTTTTCAGTGTTGGGTGAAGAGACGTTTACCGTTGCAAAATCAATGTGTGGGGCAGCTTTGGTAAGGACATGGCCAAAATCATCAGCGCTGTCTGGACTGTCTTTATTGGCGCCCAAATTCAATCCGCGCGGAATTGGTGTGGGCGTCCCTGCGAGGCGTCGCACAATGGCATCAATGCCTATATTGTTAAAGCCAAACTGGTTGATCACGGCATAATCTTCCCTAAGCCTAAACAGTCTGGGTTTTGGATTGCCTACTTGTGGGCGTGGTGTGGCTGCACCTACTTCCAAAAAACCAAACCCAGCTTTGGACATGGGACCCAAGGCTTGGGCGTTTTTATCGTAGCCTGCTGCTAGTCCAACAGGGTTAGCCAAGGCGATGCCGCCCATGGATGTTTTGAGACATGAGCGGGATACAGCGCCACCGTGCAGGGGGGCAAGGCCAAGCTTCAGAGCTTGGATCGACAGGCTGTGCGCGCGTTCTGGGTCAAAACAGTTTAGCAGGTTGAGGCCAATTTTCTCCAGCATGCTCATACCATTTGATCTGGAAACTGGTGGCGCCCTTCGGCAAGTGGCAGTGGTAGGCACCAAATCACATCGCTGAGCCGCAAGCGGGCATAAAGATGTGGAAATTTAGCTCCACCGCGTGATACTTCCCAAACCACATCGTTACCTAGAGCCTCAATGTCTACGGCTGCAAGGTATAGGCCTTCTATACTCACAAAGTGCTTGTCTGCAGTTTCTTTCGCCTGCGACGCGGTGGAAAAATGAATGTAACCATCGGCCAGATCAATCGGCGCACCGGCTGTGTCACCCTGAGCTTGAAGAGCCTGCCATTCAGCGGGCCGGAGTATTTTATAAATTATCATACCTCACCTGTGCCGTGTAGCAGTAAAATCGTCAACTGTAGTTTGGTTTTTTGCCGTTTCAGTAAGGCTAAATACAACTCGGTCAGCAGCTGGATTATATCCGTCAGTCCCAACATTTTATTAGCGCCACGGTATTTTTCGCAATATTGGATAGATCAATTGCATCCATTAAAACGCTTGAAACCGCTGAGGCTACTGGCACATTCTCTTGCTGTAGAAGGGGGGATATCATACCCCATGTAGCTGCGAATTTCACGTTACTTGGTAATTGCCGGTCCACAGTCTTGGGGTTTGGCAACAAGACTCCAACTACGGCACCGTTTTGGTCATACAGTGGGCCACCGATATCACCCGGCAGTGTGTTGATCTCAAGTCGAGCGATGTCCCGCTCACCCTCAAGGTTTTTGACATCCTGCAAAATGCCCAGTGTTACGGTTGGCATACTCAATTGTCCGCTGTAGGAATATCCGCCAATGGAGATGCGCCTTGGAGCAAGCAGGGGTAGTGATTGAAATTCAGGCACAATTGCTGGGGTAATGTCTTGCAGCGCTTCCAAAACAGCCAGGTGGGCATTCTCGATCACAACTTGGGCATTTACCCCATCTCCCAGCTCGATCAGGTCGCAGCTTCCAAAGTCCCGTGCAGCTGTTAAAATCATACCAGTGGCGTTCAAGAAGACGCCTGATTGAACAAATTTTGGTTGACGGATGCCTAGGCCAGAAAGCAAATCTTTTGGTATAAACCCATTCTCAAAAATGGTAGCGTCTGCCAAGGCACCTGGCAGGGTATTGAAGCTATTAAAAATCTCATCTGCCACGCGTTCTCTGCGGGCGTCATCGCCCACGGGCCAGACCAATAATGCACCCTTTATATGGCCGTCGCGTAACTGCGCAAAGCCAGTGGTGTGTAGCTCGCTGTTGAAGGCCTCGATAGTGAAGTTTGATTTGTTAAGCTTCCGCGCGCCATTTTTTGGAATAATACTAAGGGTTTGAATGACTTGATATAGTGCTTTAAGCCTCGCTTCGTCACCAGTTTGGCTTATTAAAATTACCTTTATAACACTGCCGTCGTTAGCTTCAAAACGGACAAAAGGCTCATCATATTTTGGGGCACCAAGAATGGCGTTGGGGACCTGGATTGAGATGCCTGCTTTAGTTTCAATGGTTTGTATAAAGTCTAGCCCTGCCAAAAGTCTTGTGTAATTTGAAATCAATTCATCACGTTGTAAAGTTGTTAAAACACCAGTCTCATCATAGCCATTGGAGATTTGCCAGAGCGACATAGCGCTCCTGGTGGCGCGGCCATAAAGACCGTCAATAGCGCTTTCATAAAATCCAACCCAAGCTAACGCCCGTTGCAGGTATTTTTTTTCTGAAATGTTCATCGCCTGTTCTGTTTCTAATGCTTTGTCGCGTTGCTTGGCTCTGCTTAATTCGGAGGTAGCGATGGTTCCAACAGGAACCATCGCTACAGAAAGCATTTCAGGACTGGTTGGCTGAGCTGGGTCGTCCTGTGCTACAGTTGGGAGAGGGATTTGACTTCGGTAAGAGGTACCGGTGGTGATGAAACTGGTGCGTGGTATCAGCCCCGACCTGTGAAACTCTTGCCAAACCGCCTCCACAGCGTCTTCTTCGTAAGGGCCAAGCGCGACGCCAAACCATCCTGCCCCAATATTAAATCCAACCACATTGCCAAAATCTCGCATATAACGCTCGATGCTCTGCATGGCAGATGGGCGATCTGGTTGTGCCTCAAGTTGTATCCAAACACTGCCTGTTGACGCAAGTTGTGCTAAAGCGGCGTAGCTCCAAAATAGGAAAATCGCAACTGTGCATTGGATCATGGATTTTTTCATCTTTTGGCCTTTAAAATCTTTGAGCTCTTATTTGTGTGATTGTACTGCAAATCAAGACAACAAGAAAACCTTTCTAGGTTTGCGATGATTTAGCATCGGTGGCTTGATTGACGCTGGCCAACGCACAGCCTATTCAGACGCCATCAGAGTGGCCGAGGACTTCATGAATACTCCAAAATCATTTCAAGAGATTATTTTGCGCCTTCAAAGTTATTGGGCGGGACACGGCTGTGCGATTTTGCAGCCTTATGATATGGAGGTGGGTGCGGGAACATTTCATCCTGCCACAACATTGCGCGCCCTAGGCTCTAAGCCTTGGGCTGTGGCCTATGTCCAGCCATCGCGGCGCCCCACTGATGGGCGCTACGGTGAAAACCCTAATCGGCTCCAGCATTATTACCAATATCAAGTAGTAATCAAGCCTAGTCCACCTAATCTGCAAGAGCTATATTTGGGGAGCTTAAAGGTTATTGGCATCGACATGGCCGTGCATGATATCCGCTTTGTTGAGGACGATTGGGAAAGCCCTACTCTTGGAGCTTGGGGGCTTGGTTGGGAGGTTTGGTGTGATGGTATGGAGGTGTCACAGTTTACTTATTTCCAACAGGTTGGTGGCCATGATTGCAATCCTGTGTCTGGTGAGTTGACTTATGGCTTAGAGCGTTTAGCGATGTATGTGCTGGGTGTGGATCATGTGATGGATATGCCGTTCAACGATCCCTTAGCGCCAATTCCACTGAGCTATGGTGATATCTTCAAGCAGACTGAAGAAGAATATGCCCGTTGGAATTTCGATGTTGCCAATACGGATGTTCTGCTACGCCAATTTAAAGAAGCAGAAACAGAATGTGAAAACATTTTAGCGCAGGACCATTTAGATCCTAAAACGGGTAAACACATTATAATGGCGCACCCGGCTTATGATCAATGCATCAAAGCCAGTCACATGTTCAACCTTTTAGACGCGCGGGGCGTGATCTCGGTCACAGAACGGCAGGCGTATATAGGCCGTGTCAGGTCTTTAGCTACAAAATGTGCGGATGCTTTTGTGCAAACTGCAGCGGCAGGGGGGATCTGATGGCTGTGAGTGGAAAATTGGTAAGTGGCGGTATACTAGCGGTCACAGCAGTGTTTGGAATAGGTGTCTATTACGCTCAAGTTTATGGCTATTATGAAACCTTCAATCAGGGTGATGTGGCGCTAACCTCTGTGACGAGTGGTGATTCTGAGCGTATTCCCGTGTCAGCTTTTGAAGGTATCGATGCCAACAGCAGTCCTATCCGCTATCGTGCCTGCTTCAGGACATCGCTGAGCACTGAGCTTTTAACGGAAACCTTCACCACAGTTACAAATCCGGAACCGCGTAATGCACCGGATTGGTTTAGCTGTTTTGATGCAAACCAAATTGGCAAAGATTTAGAATCGGGTATGGCGATAGCCTATATGGGTGAAGCTAATTTCGAATTTGGCATAGACCGGATTGTAGCGATCTATGGCGATGGTCGAGGATTTGTATGGCACCAAATCAATGACTGTGGTGATAAGCTTTATGATGGCTCTCAGGCATCTGACAATTGCCCGGAAAGGGATCAATAATGGCTGATCTTCTAATCGAGCTTTTTTCTGAAGAAATTCCAGCAGGCTTTCAGGCACAAGCGGCTGAAAACCTAAAGAAGCTGATGACCAACGGCATAGTTGATGCTGGGCTTACCTATGCCAGCGCGGCGGCATTTCACACCCCGCGCCGTTTAACCTTGGCTATTGAGGGCCTACTTGAAGCCAGTCCTACCGTTCAAGAAGAGCGTAAGGGGCCCAAAGTTGGCGCACCTGATCAGGCTATACAGGGGTTTTTACGTGGTGCAAGTCTAACCCTGGATGATCTTGAAGTCAGAGACGACAAAAAAGGTCAAGTCTATTTTGCTAATATTACCAAACCAGGCCGTCCTGCCGCAGAGATTGTGGCCGAGGAACTCGAGGTCACAATACGTAATTTCCCATGGCCAAAATCAATGCGCTGGGGCAGTGGTAGTCTGCGTTGGGTGCGGCCGTTGCAGTCAATCCTGTGTCTGCTGTCGAATGAAGTTGAAACCCAAATTGTGCCACTTGAAATTGATGGTATATCTGCGGGTAATACCACACGAGGCCATCGCTTTATGGCTGATGATGTCTTCACGGTGAATGACTTTGATGACTATGAGGCTAAATTAAAACGCGCTAAGGTGATATTGCGTTGCGATGAGCGCAGCGCTGCAATCTGGCAAGAGGCGACCAGCCAAGCCTTTGCCCTGGGTCAGGACGTGGTAGAAGATTTGGGCCTTTTGGCTGAAGTATCAGGTCTGGTTGAATGGCCTGTAGTGTTAATGGGTCAGATTGACGATGATTTTCTTGGTCTACCGCCAGAAGTACTAAAAACTTCCATGAAGGAGCACCAAAAGTTTTTTTCTGTGTCTAATCCAAAAACTGGTCGCATTGAGCGCTTTGTGACTGTGGCTAATATCGAGACGGCAGATCAAGGTGCTACAATCCTTAAGGGTAACCAAAAGGTGCTTGCCGCGCGTTTGGCTGATGCGAAGTTCTTTTGGGAAAATGATCTGCGCGAAGCCAAAACCGGCATGCTGAAATGGCAAAGTGATTTGGAGAATGTCACATTCCACAATCAGTTGGGCAGTCAATCCGACCGGATTAAGCGCATTGCCACGTTGGCACGGGAGTTAGCTCCCATTGTTGGATGTGATGCAGATATTGTGGAAAAAGCAGCTCTGGTAGCTAAGGCTGATCTTAGCTCTGAAATGGTTTATGAATTCCCTGAACTGCAGGGCTTGATGGGGCGTTATTATGCCTTGGAAGCAGGTATGGGTAAGGATATAGCCGCAGCCTGTGAAGACCATTACTCACCACTGGGCCCCTCGGATGACGTGCCGACGGCCCCCGTCTCAGTAGCAGTAGCCTTGGCGGATAAGCTGGACATGTTGACCGGGTTTTGGGCGATTGATGAAAAGCCAACTGGCTCCAAAGACCCCTTTGCTTTGCGCCGTGCGGCTTTAGGTGTGATCCGGTTGATTATGGAGAACCAGCTGACGTTGCCGCTGGCTGCAATTCTCAAACCTGCAGATGTTGGAGCAGGTGCGGTTGATCTGCTTGGATTTTTTCAAGACCGCCTGAAGGTTTTTCTACGTGATCAAGGCATTCGCCATGACGTAATTGACGCTTGCGTCGTGATGTCTGCCAGTGATGATCTGGCATTGTTGGCCAAACGTGCACAAGCTTTGCAGCTGACATTAGCTACAGATGATGGTGAGAACCTCATCCAAGGGTTCAAGCGTGCCAATAACATTCTTAGCCAAGCCGAAGAGAAAGATGGAGTGGAATACAGCTATGGCGCAGATGTAAAGTTTGCGGAAAGTGATGCTGAAAAGGCACTATTTGCGGCGTTGGATGTGGCGGATGCGCAGATCAAGCCAGCCATGGACGCACAGGATTTTTCAACTGCTATGGCGGCTTTGTCTATATTGCGTGGCCCAATTGATTTGTTTTTTGATGCGGTGAAGATCAATGCGGACAGCGCAATGATACGACGCAACCGTTTAAATTTGCTTAGCCGTATCAGAACCACCTGCCTCTCCGTGGCAGATCTGTCCAAACTGGAAGGTTGATCACAGTCCTCTTGCGCTACTTCGACAGGGGCCTATGCTGGAGTTGAAGAAAAGGATGCCGCAGTGCAGAATGATCTAGTATACGCACCCATCGTGTTGGTAAAAAGTACCACTCCCATGACAGCAGCGGCTTACGGTGGGCGGGCAAAATGTGCGCAACGTTTGATCCGACTCGATATGCCTGTGCCGACCACTGTTGCCCTGTCTTTTGCTGCTGTGCATAAAATGGCTACTGGTAATGCGATCGATCTTAATCTCGTGCTGCCGCATTTTGACGAGACACCATTACTTTCAGTTCGGCCATCTTCTGGCAGCCCAGATTGGGGTGGCCCTGGCGCTATTTTGAACATAGGCATGAACGACGCGAAATTCGCTTCTTTGTCTGGGACCTTGGGCGAGACTTCGGCGGCAGTACTCTATCTGCGGTTCATCAATGCCTATGCGACGCATGTAGCCCGACTTGATCCTGATGCTTTCGAAGATCCAGAAACACCTACTGCGGAGGATGTAATAACCGCATTGTCCACCTATGCTGAGGAGGCTGACGAGCCGTTTCCGCAAGCAGTAGATATACAATTGGCGTATGTGTTGCGGTCTATGGCTCGCGCTTGGGAGGGAACCAGTGCGCGCCTGTTGCGCCAAGCCAAAGGCGCACCAGTTGATGCGGGACTTGGGCTTGTGGTCCAGGCGATGGCGATTGGGGTTGGGCCTGGGGAATGTGGATCTGGTGTAATACAATTCGCTTCATCTGAGACTGGCCTGCCGGAAATCCATGGCCGATATCTGCGCCAGTCTCAGGGCCGCGAAGCTTTAGATCGACAAGCGGGATCTCTATATTTAACCAAAGACCCTCGTGGCCCGTCTTTTGAGGAGACCTGTCCTGAAGTGTTTGGAGAACTCTTAGCGCATTCAGTTGTGGCAAGGCAACGTTTGCGCGAAGAGATGCAAATTGAGTTTACGCTTGAGAATGGTGAATTGGTGATATTGGATGCTGTGCGGATTATTCGATCCTCCAGTGCCGCCGTGCATATAGCAGTCGATCTGGCCAATGATGGCGTTATTCCGCGTGAAGAAGCGCTGATGCGTGTAGACCCTAAGGCTTTATCGGAATTGCTACACCGTCAAGTGGCGCCCAATGCTGCCCGCACGGTTTTGGCAAAAGGCATCGCGGCCAGTCCAGGCGCTGCCACAGGTAAGATTGTGTTTACCGCCTCAGATGCACAAGCCTGTGCCGCGCGTGGGGAGGCTGCTGTTCTGGTCCGGCGTGAAACTGGACCGGAGGACATTCGTGGCATGCATTCGGCGGTTGCGGTGTTGACCGAGCGTGGTGGCGTGACAAGCCACGCAGCGGTGATCGGCCGCGGTCTAGGCTTGCCCTGCGTAGTGGGTGCATTTGACATGAGCATTGATGCACAGAAGAATATTGTGGTTGGTAGAAATCAACAGATTTTGCGTGAAGGTGACGTGATCACCGTTGATGGAACCCTAGGAGAGATCCTTGTGGGGCATGTCGAGACGGTTGAAGCCGGCCTTGATAGTACTGTGATCACATTACTGAGCTGGGCTGATGATCTGCGCGATATTGGCATTCGTGCTAATGCGGATACGCCCCGCGATGCGCAGACGGCCAAAAACTTTCTAGCTGATGGGATTGGCTTGTGTCGCAGCGAGCATATGTTTTTTGAGGCGGATCGCTTGACGGTGATGCGCGAGATGATTTTTGCTGAAAATGAAGACGATCGCGCCGCATCTCTTGAGCGCCTGTTACCAATGCAGCGGGCAGATTTCACTGAGTTGTTCCAAATCATGGAAGGCAGACCTGTTTGCATCCGACTTTTGGATCCGCCGCTGCATGAGTTCTTGCCTGCAGATCGCAGCGGTTTACGCGACTTGGCTGAGGCCCTGAATCTACCGCTGTCTAGAGTTACAGAGCGGGTGGCGCAGTTGTCTGAGTATAATCCCATGCTAGGACTGCGCGGCGTACGTCTTGGGATCACTGTGCCTGAGATTTACGACATGCAGGCCCGTGCAATATTTGAGGCTGCAATTGATAGTGGCGTTGATGCCGCCCCTGAAATCATGATCCCTTTAGTCTCCGCCTGCCGAGAAGTGGAATTAGTAAAGGCGCGGATTGATACTGCGGCGGCGGCTGTGCGTACAGAGCGTGGGAACAGTTTCACCTATTCGTTGGGTGTCATGGTTGAAACCCCGCGTGCAGCTCTGCGCGCGGGTGAAATCGCGGCCCATTCCCAGTTCTTGAGTTTTGGTACAAATGATCTCACGCAGATGACCTATGGGTTGTCTCGAGATGATGCTGGCCGGTTTATGTCTTCTTATGTTCAACAAGGTGTCTATGAGGAAGATCCGTTTCATAGCCTTGATACAGATGGTGTTGGCGAGCTTCTAATATTGGGCGCTGAGCGTGGCCGGGCGGCGCGCCCTGAAGTAGTTCTGTCGATTTGTGGTGAGCATGGTGGTGATCCTAAGGCTATTGCCTTTATCCGAAAATGTGGTTTTACTTACGTGTCTTGCTCACCGTTTCGGGTACCTGTGGCTCGTCTTGCGGCAGCACAATGCGCAATTTCAGACCAGCTGAAACATTGATGTAAAGGTCGCATTCCAGTCAAAATAATTTACTTTTGACGCAGTCACTAGACGTAACCTGCATATTTTCTTATAGCCGAATAGACTGCTGGGAACTTTTAGCTATGGGGATTGGCTTCATGCGCTCCGTTTTGGTAACTTTATGCTATGTGCTTTTGGTTCAACTTTTTGTCCTGCGGTCTATTGAAGCCGCAGAATTGAATGTGCATTTTTTTCTGAAAGAATTTGTCAAAACACTGACGCCTGAATCGTTAATTACCACATCCATACCATTACAAAAAAACAATTTATTTACTTCAATGCGTCCCAAAGAACGTAGTATTTTGCTGACATCAATGCGTCCTAAAAACCGGCCAAACCTCCAATGGAAATGTTTGGCAGAAGCTCTGTATTTTGAGGCACGTGGTGAACCGGTTAAAGGCCAGTTTGCGGTGGCTGAAGTGATTCTAAATCGTGTGGACAGCTCGAAATTTCCCAATAGCATTTGTAGGGTTGTAAACCAAGGCACTGGGCGAAAGCATGCCTGCCAGTTCAGCTATACCTGCGATGGAAAGCTTGAACGTGTCGCTAATAGAGAAGTTTATGACCAGATAGTTGGCATTGCTGGGGTTATGATCGACGGTGGCATACGGGATTTGAGTGGTGGGGCTACTTACTACCACACCACATCGGTCCAACCTTCTTGGGCGCGACGTTTTGAGCATACGGCTACAATTGGGATACACAAATTTTATAAACCTGTTAAAAACAGTGCTGATAATTAAATTCTGCTGCTGCGCCGATTATGGTAATGTCAGGGCCGGAGAGCATTTAAATGACAGATGATCTTGAACATGCCTTTGCGCATCCGTTAGCTCGCTCAGAGGCCACCGCTCTAGGTACTTGTGACCGAATATCTGTTAGAGATCATATTATTACGGTTGAAATAGGTGCGTTTCAGGCAGAACGAGGCACGACTCAGCGTATTCGTTTCGATGTTGTGGTTGAAGTTCAGCCTTTGAATGCTGAAATTCAAGATGATGTTGACCGGATCTTATCGTATGACCGCGTCACCGAAGCTATTGAGGCGGCTCTTTCCGAGGAACGGCTAAATTTGCTGGAAACCTTAGCAGAACGGGTTGCAGATCGCATTCTTTTGGCCCCACAGGCGCAACGTGTTTTCGTGCGTATTGAGAAAATTGACCGTGGCCCGGGCAATTTGGGCGTGGAGATTGTCAGAGCACGGACACGGGCTTTGGATGCCGGTCTGCGCAGATTGGAAGATACACCGCATCCCATCGTGCTGTTTCTGGCTAATTCTGTAGTATCTGGCGATAATCTTTCGGATTGGGTTGCAGCGGCCGAGACCAATGACCGCCCGGTGATCATCTGTGTCGACACGCCGCAAACCGCTCCGCCACAAGTGTTTCAACATAAAATGGTGCAACGCCGCATTGATTTGCTGGCGATTGAGCAAAATGCTTGGGTGTTGGCCAGCCACGATGACCGTTGTGTGGTTGTCTGCACCAAGACTGAGCTAGATTGGGGCATGCGTCATGACCAGATAAGCGTTTGGGCTCCGTCGAAGATTGTTTTGGATGCCGTCGATGGGCCGCCCACCCATATGGTAGATATGGCTGCTCTGGTGGAATGGTTCGCCAAAGAAATGCAGGCGGTGCAGGTGGTATTTGTTGGTGCCGCACCCACTGGTGAGTTGGCCATTGCCCGAGAAGCGCAGGTCGATCAGGCTAAGCTATGACGGCCTATTACCGCCCTTTGATTGAAGAGCGGGGCCAGTTTTTACTGGCTGTTGGTTGGTGCCGTTTTTCGCAAATCGAAGTGTTGCAGCGCGGGACAAAGCCTCGTATTTGCAGGGCTGCCGATATCCCTGAAGAGGCTTTTCAGCGGCTGACAGACCCTCGTCCGGATTTGGGCACTGATGGGATGTCTCGCCCGCAGGTCATGGGTGTTCTCAACGCCACACCCGACAGCTTCTCTGATGGTGGTCAGTTTGACAGGCTTGCTGCCGCCATGGCCCATGCGCAAACCATGCGACGAGACGGAGCCGATATCGTGGATATAGGTGGAGAAAGCACGCGACCCGGGGCGGATTATGTGGATGTGGCCGATGAGATTGCCCGCACAGTCCCCGCCGTGGCTGAGTTGCGGCAAGAGATTGCCCTGCCATTGTCTATCGACACAAGAAAGGCCAGCGTGGCCGAAGCTGCCGTGGCGGCAGGTGCCGATTGGATCAATGACGTCTCTGCTTTGAGCTTTGACGAAGATATGGCCAGCTTGGCTGCGCGTTCGGGCGCGCCTATCTGTTTGATGCATGCGCCGAGTGACCCCAAGACCATGCAGCAACATGCCACCTATGAAGATGTGCTGCTGGATGTCTATGACTACCTTGCCGTGCGGATTGAATTTGCTTTGGGGCATGGGATTGCGCGCGACAAAATCATCGTGGATCCGGGCATCGGCTTTGGTAAAACCTTAGAGCATAATTTGGCATTGTTGCGCGGATTGGCTCTGTTCCATGGACTTGGCTGCCCGATCTTGTTGGGCGCGTCGCGCAAGCGCTTCATTGGCACAATTTCTGGTGCCGAGCAGGCAGAAGACCGCATGCCGGGATCTGTGGCTGTGGCTTTGGCTGCGGTGGCGCAGGGCGCTCAAATCATCCGCGTGCACGACGTGTTGCCAACGGTCCAGGCGCTTAGGCTTTGGGCGGCTGTCCGCGGCTGAAAATTGAGCGGAGAACCCCCGCTTGGATGATCGCCACGCCGAGCAGGATCAAGGCCAGTGCCACAAACAAGGTGGCAGGCAGAGTTTCCCCTAAAAATAAGCTGCCAAAGAGGACAGACCAAACAGGTACTTGATAGTTTGTGAGAGTCATAAAAGATGGTCCGGCGCTGCGGATCACCGCAACTTTGATGATAAAGGCAAGCGCAGTAGGGATCAGCCCGAGGTAGAGAATGGCCACTAAGCCGGTGGCGCTTGGCATGGCAGGCCAGCCGTCGACCACCAAGGCAATCGGTACCAAAATCAAAACCGCCACGATCAGTGAGGCGGTGGACAGGGCCAGCTCATTCACCGGTGGGCATTGGCGCGTTGCGATGGAGCCACAGGCATAGCAAAAGGCCGCCGCAACACAGGCAAAGCGGGCTGTGGCCTCCAGCGGACCTTCCGCCAGGCCCAAGCCACTGGTACCGATCAGCAAAATGGCTCCGAGAAATCCAACGCTAAATCCGATGATCTTGCGCATGTAGACCCGTTCACCGGGCACTAAGAAATGGGCGAGCGGCAAAACAAAAATCGGCAAAGCCGCCATTGTCATCCCGGCAAAAGCTGAAGGCACATGCTGTTGGCCCCAGCTGAGCAAGGCAAAGGGGATTGCGCTGGACAGAAGGCCAACCAATGCCACAAAGCGCCAAAGCCGAGCATCGGCGAACGACGGGAGTGCAACCCCGCGCCAGCGCATGAGCATATACAGTGACAGTGCGCCAATGGTGATCCGCCCCGCAGCCAGGGACAGCGGCGCAAAATCACGTAGAGCCACCCGAACAACCATAAACGCCCCGCCCCAAATTAGAGCGATGAAGGCAATGCGTAGCCAGTTGATCAATCCAGGAGATGTCATGCGCGTGCTTTCATGTGTGGAAATTCAAAAGGGCCCAGCCATTATAGCCGTGCCCCTCTGCCTAGAATGAGCCAAAGCCCATCGCAAGATTAGTTCTTAGATTTATCAACCATTTTACCAGCAGAAATCCAAGGCATCATGCCACGAAGTTTTGCGCCGGTGGCTTCGATTTGGTGCTCGTCATTCATCCGACGTATTGCTTTGAACGATGGTTGACCCACGGCATTCTCCAGCATGAAGTCACGCACGAATTTTCCGTTTTGAATGTCGGTCAGAACCGCTTTCATTTTGGCTTTGGTTTCATCGTAAGGCAAGATACGTGGGCCAGAGACATACTCGCCATACTCTGCAGTGTTTGAAATCGAGTAGTTCATGTTTGCGATCCCACCCTCGTAGATCAGGTCGACGATCAATTTCACTTCGTGCAGACATTCGAAATAGGCCATCTCAGGCGCGTAGCCAGCTTCAACCAAAGTTTCAAAGCCCATTCGGATCAGCTCAATCAAGCCGCCACAGAGAACAGCTTGCTCGCCAAACAGGTCAGTTTCACATTCCTCACGAAAATTAGTTTCGATGATGCCGGAACGACCGCCACCGATGGCTGAGCAATAGGAAAGGCCTATTTCCAGCGCTTTTCCTGATGCGTCTTGGTCAACTGCTACCAGGCAAGGCACGCCGCCACCTTTAGTGTATTCGCCGCGCACTGTGTGGCCTGGTCCTTTTGGCGCCATCATTATCACGTCGATGCCTGCTTTTGGCTCAATCAAACCAAAGTGTACATTTAAGCCGTGTGCAAATGCGATGGCTGCACCCTCACGGATATTGTCATGGACGTATTTCTTATAGGTTTCGGCCTGCAATTCATCTGGCATTGTGAACATGATTACGTCAGCCCAAGCTGCTGCTTCTGCAATGCCCATCGTCTTTAGGCCTTCACCTTCAGCCTTTGGAATCGAAGCAGAGCCCTCACGCAGAGCCACAACTAAGTTCTTGGCACCGCTATCACGTAGGTTCAATGCGTGAGCATGCCCTTGGCTACCATAGCCCAAAATCGCTACTTTTTTGTCTTTGATAAGATTTACATCGCAATCACGATCATAATAAACGCGCATTTTGGCGTCCTTTCATGGTTTGTTGTTCTGCGCTGGTTCTATCAGCCCTGAAAGGGTAAAATTAGAGTATATTTATTTATATTAAGGAAAATTTTAAGGGGTCGTATTCGTATATATTTTATATTATGAAATATTCATGCTTGATGATCTTGATCGGCGCATTCTGCGCTTTCTCCAATCTGACCCTGCGGCCCCCATTGCGGAGGTGGCGGAGCGCTGCCAATCGCAACCCGCCACTGTGGCGCGGCGCTTGGAGCGATTGAAGACGCAGGGTATTTTGCGCGGGCAATATGCCGTGATTGATTGGGCGGTTTTGGGCTACGCGGTAGAGGTGAGCCTGCGTTTCACGCTGGATAAAACCAATGCTAAAGCTTTTGATGAATTTTTAGCCGCGGCGCGTGAAATTCGGCAAGTGACCGCAATTCAAACGTTTCTGGGCCGCGTGGATGTGCGACTATCGGTGATTGCCAAAGATATGGCTGACTACCAAAAGCTCTACCGAAATGAAATTTTGAGCCTGCCCCATATCTCGGAACTGGAAGCACTGATGCATGTGGCCACGCTGAAAACAGCGGAGACCCTGCCGTTATGACACCTTGGGATGATCTTGATTTTGCGTTGTTGCGGGCTCTGTCGCAAGATGCGACTCAATCTGCGGGTTCTTTGGGACGGGGCTTGGGTCTAAGCCAACCCGCGACATGGCGGCGCATCAAGAGGTTGCAAGAGGCTGGTGTCTTGGCGAGCCGGCGGATTGATTTGGATGCGGAGGCACTTGGATTTGGGGTCACGGTCTTTCTTGGCGTAAAACTGGCCACCAAAGGGCGGGTGAGTTTGGAAGACTTTGAACGCGCGGTGACGGCTATTCCCGAAGTGCAAACTGTGCAGCATGTATTGGGTCTTTATGATTACAGGTTGCGGGTTGTGGCGCGTGATATTTCTGATTTTGAGCGGGTTTTGCGGCGCCGCATCATGGCATTGCCGGGCGTGGGCGAAGTTGAGGCCAATGTGCTGCTTAGTGAGGAACGCCTGAGCGGCCCGTTATGAAACTGGTGTGCCGTGCAAGGCATATCGAAAATAGACCGTGCATACCGGGGCGAAGGAATTTATGTTGTGGTTAACGATATAGGAGTTCCCCAAATGCCCGCTTTGCTAAACACAGTCGACCCCGATGGCCTGTTAGAATATTCTGTGGTTTTTACCGATCGTTCACTGAACCATATGAGCGTGAAATTTCAAGGAGTGATGCGCGATATTTCGTCGACCCTCAAAGAGGTTTATGCCGCTGATGCGGTGGCTTTGGTTCCTGGGGGTGGCACCTTTGGTATGGAAGCTGTAGCGCGGCAGATTGCGGTTGATAAGCGCGTGATGGTCCTGCGCAATGGGTGGTTTTCCTTCCGTTGGTCGCAAATCTTTGAGGCGGGTGGTATTCCTGCAAGCGAAACCGTGATGAAGGCTCGGCGCACTGGCAATGATGCGCAAGCGGCCTTCGCCCCCGCGCCCATCGAAGAGGTGGTGGCCAAGATCACTGCCGATCAACCCGATGTGGTCTTTGCCCCGCATGTGGAAACCTCCTCTGGAATGATATTGCCCGACTCCTATATCAAAGCGGTTACAGATGCGGTGCACGCTTATGGGGGGTTGTTCGTATTGGATTGTATTGCCTCTGGCTGTGCTTGGGTTGATATGCGCGCCACTGGCGTTGATCTTTTGATCTCTGCGCCGCAAAAAGGTTGGTCCGCCTCGCCCTCTGCGGGCATGGTAATGATGTCTGAGGCTGGAATGGCGGCAGTGAAAGCAAACCAATCTAACAGCTTCGCTGTGGATCTGGGTAAGTGGTTGTCGATCATGGAAGCCTATGAAAACGGCGGTCATGCCTATCATGCGACGATGCCAACTGACGCCCTCACTGCATTCCGCGATACGATGATTGAAACGAAAGCCTACGGGTTTGAAAAACTTTTAGCCGCGCAATGGGAGCAAGGCAATCGCGTTCGTGCGGCTTTGGCTGAACGTGGTTTTGCGTCTGTGGCCGCCGATGGTTTTGGCGCGCCGGGTGTTGTGGTCAGCTTCGCTTCCAGCCCTGAAATGCAAACCGGCAAGCCCTTCGCATCCTTGGGTTTGCAGATTGCAGCGGGCGTGCCGTTGCAATGCGATGAAGGTCCGGCCTACAGCAGTTTCCGTTTGGGACTATTTGGCTTGGACAAACTCTATGATGTGGATGCCAGCGTGGCCCGATTGGAAAACGCCTTAGATCAAATTCTGGCCGCTTAACGCGTTCCCAGTCCAAGATGCATCAAAGCACGGCGGAGCGGCGCAATCCGGTGGATTGCGTCCAACCCCAAAGCCCGCGCGCGTGTGGCCGCCGGCCCCTCAGCCTTCGACGCGCGGTTCAACGCGCCAACACCGATCACTCGTGACTGTGCAATGGGCCTGCGGACCTGGTGATATTTTTTCAACACTGGAAGTTCACCAATGCCGCCGGGGGATGCTTTCACCAGCTCCAACAGGGTCTCGATATCGCCAAGGCTCAAGTTCAAACCCTGCGCCCCGATGGGGGGCACCACGTGGGCAGCTTCCGCGATGAAGGCCGTCCGTTCACTGTAAAAGCTGCCGGCCAACTGGCTGATGATCGGCCAAGCTGTTCGGGCGGTGATTAGGCTGAGTGGCCCCAATACGCCCGCTGAACGCTCAGTTATCTCGGCGTTGAACTCATCGATAGACAAGGCCTGCATCGCTTGAATGTCCAAGATCTTATCCATCCAAACCACTGCCGAAGAGGGTTGACCCTCAAAGTCTGGCAGGGGCACAAGCGTGAAGGGCCCGCCGCCTTTATGGACCTCGGTTGAGATATTATCATGGCCCATGGCATGGGTCACAGCGAAGCTTAAGGCCAATTGGCCAAACTCTGAGCGTTTGGCTGCAATTCTGGCAGTTTTACGAATTGCGCTGTCGCGCCCATCGGCGGCAATCAACAGCTGACAAGAAATCAACCGCCCATCGCTGAGCGTGACACGAGCCTCGGTGCTGCGGGTGTTTGTGGAGGTCGTGGACAGGCCCGGCTCGAAGACGACATTGGGAAGCGCCGCAATCCGGCTCAACAGCCCATCTCGCATATCCCAATTGCCCACATTCCAGCCAAACGGCGCATCCGAGATATCTGTAGCGTTGAAATCCTTGGTGACCAAATCTGGGCCCGCTGCATCAACAATCCGCATGATTTGCAGCGGTGCGCTGCGATCTGCGACCAAAGGCCAGA
This sequence comes from Alphaproteobacteria bacterium UBA4588, assembly GCA_905182195.1. GTDB lineage: Bacteria > Pseudomonadota > Alphaproteobacteria > Rhodobacterales > Rhodobacteraceae > Planktomarina. The sequence continues at coordinate 38,154 of CAJJAW010000002.1, read as the reverse complement.
TGCCAATCGTCTGTAGAAAGGTTTGCCCCGGTTGCAAATAGGCGGTGGTGCGCAGATCTGCGCCAGTCGTGTCGCGGTTGGTAACAGGGGGTTTTGGATCGACGCAGAGCACGTCGAACCCTGCATCGCCAAAGGCTACGGCAGCCACCAGACCGGCGATGCCACCGCCTGAAATTACGATATCTTTATGATCTACCATACCGCGCTACCTAAGCTGGAAAACCGTTCTGAAAAGCAGGCTGCGACCAAGTGTGACAAAAACGTTTCAAGATCAGAATGGGCCATGTCTACATAATCTGGAAATATAAGGTCTGGGGAAATAAAAATAGTTTTTAGCCCCAAATGTGCGGGCACCTCCAGATTGCGTGGGTCATCCTCAAACATTGCGGCCGTATTTGGGATCACTTTTGCACGTGCAAAGACCTCGTGAAACGCCTCCGCTCGAGGCTTTGGTTGGTAGCTGGCATGTTCAATGCCGTAGACAGACTCAAACTCTTGTTCTAATCCGCGGGCCGCAAGAACGCTCCTAGCATAGGGTTCGGTGCCATTAGTATAAACGATTTTACGACCGGGCAGTGCTGAAATTAATTGAGCCAGATTTTGGGAAGATGGCAGGACTGAGAAATCAATTTCATGCACATTGCGCAAAAATTCATGTGGAGGCATTGCGTGATTTTCCATCATGCCAGCGAGGGTTGTGCCATGGCTACGCCAATATTGCGCCCTCATCAGGTCTGCTTCAGCGAGGCTAATACCAAGGAAGTTAGCCACAAAGTATCGCATTTTTTGTTCAATTTGATCAAACAGTCGCACCTCTGGTGGATACAGCGTGTTGTCGAGATCAAAGATCCATGTGTCGATATTACGGAATTCATCAAAGTTCATGGGGTAGTGGTACCAAATGGCGCAGTAGGATCAATGGCGAAACGCTTGCTAGGCTGGACATCCTAGCCCATACTCCAACAACTGATCCAAAAAGAGCCTATTATGACGTCAACAATCTCTTTACGATCCGAACAACGCGATGCCTATGTGCTGATCTTAGAAGCAATAGATGTGGGCATTTATAAACCCGGTAGTCGTTTGGTTGAAAGTGAATTAGCCGAACGATTTGGCGTGTCACGCACTCCAATCCGTGAGGCGTTGCAGCGGTTGGAAACCCAAAGTCTTTTGACCCGTGAAGGCCGCAGCTTGATCGTGGCGTCTTTAGATCATAACCAGATGGCTGAACTTTATGTAGTGCGCACTGAGCTTGAAGGATTGGCAGCGCGGTTGGCTGCGCAACATGCCTCTGAAGAAGAGATTGATGTATTGCAACAGATGGTAGGCGCTGACCGGACGTGGACACATGATGCATCTGCTTTGTCGCGGTCCAACAAAAGGTTCCACAAGCAATTACATTTGGCCTCACATAACCGGTTTCTGGTTCAACAACTGGACCTTGTGCACCGCTCGATGGCGCTCTTAGCCACGACATCACTTGCGGTGGAGGGCCGTGGCCCAGTCGCGTTGGATGAGCATCAAGCGATTGTTACAGCGATCTCAGAGCGCAATGGAGCTGCGGCCTATCAGGCGGTTAGGCAACACTTGAGCCAAGCCTTTATTACCCGCCTGCAGCATGATGCTGGCGAATAGTCTTCGCTGACATCGGCCTGAGAAATCGAGTCATTTTAGCCCAAAAAATTAAACGAGAGCATGGGAACAAAATTTCACATTTGATGCCATATCAGCAGCGACTTTGGAAAGGTTTATTTTGTATATCAGGAAAAACCTTAGCCATAGCTAATAGAATAGACTGTCAGATCATTTAGGAACAGTTTTTAAAGATGGTCAAAACCTCTATGAGGTTAGCGTGCTCTGCATTTCTGCTGAAAATTTTTCAAACAGGTAAAAACTATCCTGTGGGCCAGGGCTTGCTTCAGGATGATGTTGAACAGAAAAAACGGGCCGATCAGCCATGCGAATACCACAGTTTGACCCATCAAACAGTGATATATGCGTTTCAATAACACCTGCTGGAAGGGTTTGACTATCTACTGTGAAGCCGTGGTTCATTGAAGTGATTTCGACCTTATTACTTTCCAAGTCCTTTACGGGGTGGTTAGCGCCATGGTGGCCGTGGCTCATCTTTATTGTTTTGGCGCCAAGCGCCAGGGCCAACATCTGATGCCCCAGACAAATGCCAAAAAGAGGAATATTGGTTTGAGCTAAGATTTCTTGGATAATTGGGACGGCATAGATGCCGGTTGCTGCCGGATCTCCGGGACCGTTGGATAGGAATATGCCGTCAGGTTTATATGTCAAAATGTCCTCAGCCGTGGCGAAGGCAGGTAGAACAGTCACATCGCATCCAACTGAGGCAAGGGAACGCAGGATATTGCGCTTTGCACCATAGTCTATGGCCACAACTTTATATTTTGGTGCGCTTTCCTTTACGTAGCCTTCGCCCCAAGCCCAGCGTTTTTCATTCCATTTGTAAGGCTGTGTGCAGCTTACATCTTTTGCGAGATCCAGCCCTTCCAGTCCGGCAAAAGCCTGTGCCTGCAAGAGCAGATCTTTTACATCAAAATAACCCTCAGGGTTATGGCAAAGTGCAACGTGTGGCGCACCCTGTTGGCGGATAGTGCGCGTCAATCTTCGGGTGTCGATGCCACCAATGGCGATGCGGCCACTGGCTTTGAGCCAAGGTGCTAGCTCATCTTGCGCCCGCCAGCTGGATGGATCTGTTGGATCCCATTTTACAACCATACCAGCCGCAAAAGGATCTGTGGCTTCATCATCTTCTGCTGTGAAGCCGGTATTTCCTATATGCGGGAAGGTGAAGGTTACGATTTGGCCAGCATAGGAGGGATCAGTCATAATCTCCTGGTAGCCTGTCATAGCAGTGTTAAAGCAAAGCTCAGCGACGGCGGTTCCGGTAGCGCCAAACCCATGGCCATAAAAAATGGATCCGTCTGCAAGCACGAGGCAAGCAGTCGGTTTTTGGTTCGATGACATTGTCATGAAAATACCCCTGGCAGATTGCGGAGGTGGTAAAGTCAGAACTGGTGGTGGTCAAGGGCTAGGGGGCCCTACTAATGTTGTAAATCGTTTATTATACCAGTATAGTGAGTAATCTGAACGGTTCGGAGATCAACAGAACATGAATTTACGAGAACGGTTGGGCACGTCGCTTAAAGACGCGATGAGAGCTAAGGATGCAACACGCTTGATGACCTTGCGTCTCATTAATGCTGCCATCAAGGATCGCGACATTGATGCACGAGCCGAAGGCAATGAAACCGGGGTCTCTGATGATACTTTATTGGCTATTTTAAGCAAAATGGTCAAACAACGCCAAGAGAGTGCGCGCGCATATGAAGAAGGTGGACGACTCGAATTGGCTGAAAAAGAGCTGTCTGAAATTACTATCGTGGAAGAGTTTTTACCGCGTCAACTGAGCGCTACAGAAACTGAGCAAGTGATTGCCGATGCCATTGCCGAAGCTGATGCTAATTCGATTCGCGATATGGGTAAAGTTATGGGCGTTCTTAAAGCTAAATACACTGGCCAGTTGGATTTTGGAAAAGTTGGTGGATTTGTGAAAGCGCAGCTGAGTTAAAAAGGGTGGACTGTTTTGCGCTATTCGAAACGTGTCCTGAAAGCGCTAGCCACAAAATATAAGCGCTGCATATGATTATAAAATATTAATCTTTGCTATTTGACAGCGGTCATGGAACATTAGACAACCCCGAATAGGTGCTTTCTAAAAACCAAAATTAAACTAAATCTAATTGGGTACTTATTAGAATAATAGTATTTTCTATTTTACGGACTAAATCAGCCTAGAGCTGAAATAATTATGAGTGAGAAAATACAACCAAAACCCTAGAATACGTACTGTTATAAGAAGTAATTATTAACCAATGAAAAAGCTCCAGAAAACCCAGAGCTTTTTCAGCGATTGTATTTGCACCACTATTTAGTGGGAGGAGCTTCTATCCCAGTCTTCTTGCTTTGCTAGTATTTCGAAGGTGTGCTCTGGTGGAGGAGATGGGATAGTCCACTCGAGTGTATCGGCCCATTCGTTCCATGGGTTATTTGCATTCACGCGGCGGCCAGCGAAGACCGCCCAAAATACAATACCAATGAATAAGAGGAAAGATGCAAAGGATAAGAAAGCGCCCCAGCTTGACCAATAGTTCCAATAAGCAAAGGCCTCAGGATAATCGATATATCGACGTGGCATCCCTTGGCGCCCGAGGAAGTGCTGTGGGAAGAAGGTGATGTTGGTTCCGATAAAGAACATCCAAAAGTGGATTTTTCCGAGAGTTTCATTATACCAACGACCGGCCATCTTAGGTAGGTAGAAGTAAACACCTGCAAAGATACCAAAGGCGGCCGCAATCGCCATTACATAGTGGAAGTGAGCCACAACATAATATGTATCGTGATATGCTCTATCGACTGCAGCCTGGGACAAAACTATGCCTGTTACGCCACCAACGGTGAACATAAAAACAAAGCCAACAGCAAATAGCATAGGTGTTTTAAATTCGATAGATCCGCCCCACATTGTGGCAATCCATGAAAATATCTTAACCCCCGTGGGCACAGCGATGACCATAGTAGCCAACATGAAATATGATTGCTGGGTCAGGGACATGCCAACTGTGTACATGTGGTGTGCCCAAACGACGAAGCCCAGAGCGCCAATAGCGATTAAAGCCCATACCATTGGGAGGTAACCAAAAACTGGTTTTTTCGAGAAGGTTGCGATTACATGCGATACAATACCAAAAGCTGGCAAGATCACGATGTAAACTTCAGGATGTCCAAAAAACCATAGGATGTGCTGGTAGAGGATTGGATCCCCACCACCAGCTGGATCAAAGAATGCCGTGCCAAAGTTTCTGTCGGTCAATAACATGGTGATCGCGCCTGCCAAAACTGGCAGCGCAAGCAAAATCAACCATGAAGTTACAAAGATTGACCATGAAAACAGTGGCACTTTAAACAATGTCATGCCTGGCGTCCGCATATTGAGAAAGGTTGTGATCATATTGATCGCACCTAAGATTGATGAGGCACCAGATAAATGTACCGCGAAAATGGCAAAGTCCATGGACATGCCACCCTCGTTCACCGACAGTGGTGGGTACAAAACCCACCCCACACCGGAGCCAGCTTGCCCATTTCCACCTGGCATAACTACTGATAATATTGCCATTGTGGTGCCGGCAACATACATCCAGTAGGACAGATTGTTCATCCGGGGGAAGGCCATGTCTGGCGCGCCGATCTGTAAAGGCATAAAGTAGTTACCAAATCCACCAAACAAAGCAGGAATAACTACAAAAAACATCATCAAGATACCGTGGCCGGTTATCAAAACGTTCCATAGGTGCCCGTTCGGAGTGCAATCGCCTACGGCAGCGGCAGTAATCCGTGCGCCTTCCATACACATGTATTGTACGCCAGGCTCCATTAGCTCCATCCGCATGTATACGGTGAAGGCAACTGAGACAAATCCGGCCAAACCGCCGGTCAACAAATAAAGGATACCAATGTCTTTGTGATTGGTTGACATAAACCAACGCGTAAAGAACCCGCGCTTATCTTCGTGATCGTGTCCGTGTACGGCTGCGTCGGCCATCAGGCTCTCCCGTTTATTTACTATCGAAGCAAAACGGCCGACTCGCAGCAGTCTTATTTCTTTCTGAGTTAGTCTCTACCCCCCACAAGCCTACAGCGCAACGCGCAGATCCGTGTTTTTGATGGGTTAAAATGGCGCAGGCAAAGGCCTTGGAGGGCTAGGGCCTTTGCCTGTGCCACTTAATGCCCAAAAATAATTTCAAATTGATGTGAAGGAGTGCAAAATTTAATCACAAAATAATTAAAAAACAAATAGATGCGTGAACATTTAGATTTTAGAGCGTTGTGGATTTGGGAAGTTCTGCTCAAAACAGCGCTTCAGAGCGAGATCGAGATCTCCCATCGTAATTGGAAGACCTAAATCTACTAAGGATGTCACTCCATGTTCTGCTATGCCACAGGGCACTATGCCGGAGAAATGCTCAAGTTCTGGCTCTAGGTTTATCGAAATGCCATGAAAGCTAACCCATTTGCGCAAGCGAATGCCAATCGCGGCTATTTTATCTTCTATGATTGTGTCTGAGGCACTTAATGGCTTGTCTTGTCGCTGCACCCATACGCCTACCCGGCCCTGACGAATTTCGCCAACCACATTGAATTCAGCCAAAGTACTGATCACCCAATTTTCTAGGTTTTTTACAAATTTGCGCACGTCGCGACCGCGTTTTCCAACATCCAGCAATACATATATTACCCTCTGCCCTGGGCCATGGTAGGTATATTGCCCGCCGCGCTGCGCCTGAAAGACTGGGAAGCGATCAGGATCAATAAGGTCGTTTGCATCAGCGCTGGTACCAGCGGTATAAAGTGGTGGATGTTCTAGTAACCATATAACTTCGGGGGCGGTGCCAGCTAAAATTTGGGCTACGCGGCCTTCCATCCAAGCCACTGCTTGGGCGTACGGTACAAGCTCAGTGGATGTTTTCCACTCTACATTTAAAAAAGTTCCTTCTTGTGGCATCATTTCGCGTTACAGCCCTTGAGTCCGTTTCATCGTTTCGATATGCGCCACTATATTCACTGTGGCAAGCGGTCGTGGCGGAATTGGTAGACGCGCAGCGTTGAGGTCGCTGTGAGGTAACACTCGTGCGGGTTCGAGTCCCGCCGACCGCACCAGATACTCTGTATCAACTTATTGTGATTCCTTCGAGTTTAACAATCGAGGGGTATTGCCGTGTCACACATTCAGTACACATCAAGTATCTCACGCAGCTAGTATTATAATCGTCGTGTGCCTAAACGCGCAGTTCAAGCCTATGGCTCCTTTATAAGATTAGCACTCTTCAAAGATCCTGGTAAAGCTGCAGCTTATGCAAAACGTCTGGGTAATGTATTGAAAGGCTCTTGGAGTAATGCCTCAAGAATACAGCCAGTTAATGTGGCTGCTATCAAGCATACTCTAGCAAGATCATAAGTAATGATTAAGGGACGAAGCATTTAAAGAAGATTTAAGTTAATCATGTTAACCCGCAGTCAGCCACGATATAGTCCACCCATCATAAAAATGCTTATTCTCTCTGGATAATTTTTCTGGGGCGTATTAGTCAAGCAACATATGTCTCCTTAGCTCAGCTGGATAGAGCAGCCGACTTCTAATCGGCAGGTCGAGGGTTCGAATCCTTCAGGGGACACCACTTAAATCAATAAGTTATTTCATAACCCATTTAATTCATTAGTTTTTTAGTTCAATATGGGTTTCAAAACGTCAGCATTTGACGGTAGATCAGGTACCATCTTAAGTTAGGTCATATTGAATTACTGTTTACCCTTAACCATCTCGTGGTTCTTGTTCGCACTTTAGCAACGCCTGATCCCAACTTTGTCTGACATCGCTTTGCTAGCTTAGCACCATAGCCAGAAAACCTATATTAGACACTACGCATGTTACGAAACATCGAAACCGAATAAATGACCAGTGCCAGCCATATCATTGGAAAAGCTATCATGCGGGCTTGGCCAAACTCTTCATCAAAAACGAAAACCGCAACCAAGAATATCAATGTGGGTGCAATGTATTGCATGATTGCAATGCTTGTCAGCTGCAGGCCCTTTGCTCCATTAGCGTAAAGCAATAACGGTACGGCTGTAATAAGGCCACAGCCCAACAGCAACCAAGTGTTGTACGTCATGCTCAGATCAAAATGATTTTGGCCCTGCGAGGTGAGCCAGCCAACATAGGTCAGTGCGGGGACAAATAGGATGAGTACCTCTAGCAAAAACCCCTGATTTGGGCCGATCGGCAGCTGTTTTTTACACAATGCATAAAAACCCCAGGTAACGGTCAGTCCAATCGATACCCACGGTACTGATCCGTTTGAAACTGCCAGAAAAACCACAGCAGCAGCCGCCAAGGCAATCGCAGCGATTTGAGAACGTGTAATTGACTCACGCAAAAAGATCGCGCCTAGGCCAACACTGAATAACGGATTGATGTAATAACCAAGGGCAGCGTCCAGTGTGCGGTCTGTTGAAATGGCCCAGACATAAACGCCCCAGTTGGTCGTGATCAATGAAGCAGTCAAACACCCCATTGCAAGCGTTTTAGGATTTAAAATAGCGGCACGAATATCCTTAGTACGACCCATTAATATTAGTAAAATACCTGCAATAGGCACAGACCAAATCACTCGATGTGCAACGACCTCTGCGGATGGAAAGTGCGACAACATCTTCATATAAATTGGTAGAAACCCCCAAAGGAAATAGGCACCAAAAGCAAAACAAAAACCAGACAGGGTATCGCCACTGGGGGGCGTCGTTGGCTTTTGCATGAATGCTCCACTGTAGGGGCTGTCAGAGGCAATACAGCTGCACAATTTCCTCCAGCGATAACTTCATCGCAATAACAACATATTGAAAACAATCACAACAGCTAACCCCCTTAATAACATATGATATATTTACCTTATTATTATGACTTATATGAGTGGTCTGACTTGAACTTACTTACATACCCCCCCAAGGTTATCATAAGGGTCGAAGTAATTCTGTTGTTTCCTGTAATTTTGGGGAGTGCCTTGGCTCAATCTGAGTTGTGACACTACGACTGCCCTTCACGCCCTGCATTTGGTTAAGTTACCCCAATGATACGCATAGCACTTCAAACATGCCTCACTGTATTGGCTCTCCTTTGTTTGTTTCAACAACCGTAGCAAACTGAACGCATAAGACACCCACCAATAGAAATTAAGGCTGCCCACCAGTGGAAAGTGCTTGGGCAATTATTGCTTCAATTCATCCAGTTTGTTGGACAACTTTTTGACAGTGTCCTCTAGCCCTTCAATCTTAAGGGCTAAAGTTTGGCCTTTCTTCTCTTGTCCATAAATTAGAAGCCATGTGAACAAAAGCGCGGCTCCAACCGCCCAATGCTCAGTCCAAAAAGCGCGAGCAAATCCAAATCCAAATTCCATAAAGTAACTCCAAATATTCGTTCAATTCTCTGGTGCTATCTTAAAATAAACCCTTGCAAGAGGCGAGAAGGATAACAGCATAGATCAAGAAGTAACTAAATTATCTCCCCCAATGGAAGCTGGCTCCACCAGTGGAAATAATCGCCTCGCAGCGACACGAGAGCTAAACCCCTTATATTATTTTGCAAGCTAGTAGGTACTATCACAGGCACTTTCACCCTTACAGGACTACAATGAGGCCGTTGGCCCTGTTAACTATTGTTATTTAATGGGATGGGTTAAGATGCTGGCGGTGATAGATGCGGAAAACTTCAAAGGTCATAATAAAATAAACTTGCTAGTTTGCTTGTGAGAAACGCGTTTGGGTATATATTTGTAGTGCTTGTTCTCTGGTGAGACAGTACTCTTGAAAGGGCGGATCGAAGAATAGACGTGCATGGTGTGACCGGCTTGCCTAATACGTTCTTCAGATTGTCACAATCAACCGTGGGCAATGGGAAAACCCACCATAGGAAGCAACAGCTTCTGGCGGCCTTATTGGTGCGGGACCATGGACTGGGGCTCACTCAGCAAGGAGCGTGCGCCTCGAACCTCGGGCCCTTTTGCCTTGGCCCGGTAGGTTATCAAAATCACCCGTCACAACAAGTTCGGTGCTTTAGCATTGTATCGACCTTAGAACATTGAGTGAAACATCAACTTTAACGTAGTTGTTGTTTCACTACCAATTCGATCCAGCCCAGCTTTAGCGGAGAGACTTTTAAGACCATCTTTAGTGGTGACGTTAAATCTTAGTGCTAAACCCTGACCACATTCATTTAGATTGGTGCTTTGCTTGAAATAGCGACACTTCACATTGGGTGTTAATGCAATGACTGAGGCCTTATCCCAGTACTTCCCACCAAGCCTGATAGGCAGCCTAGTCTCTGGTGCAAAGGTTATCTGGCCCTTGCTAATTTCATCATAAGAGATTTGCTGAATAGAAGTAGCAGTACCAACTGCTACATTGAAGTCAGCGGCCTGCCCAAACACGTGACTTATATCTGCTGAAAGTGTTGGTCGTATCTCAAACGGCTCTATATCCATTCTCCCAGTTATGGATGCGCCTGATGTAATTATTTTACTGAGATAGGTTGAGCTCGCTGTCATCGCTCCAGATGTTATATCCACCTTATTCTCAATAATGGAACCAGCAACATAAGTATCAAAAATAAGGCTGTCTTTGAAGCTACTCACTAAATAAGTACCTACTTGCACGCCCTTGAAGTCAATGTCGATTTTATTTGTGGCTACAGTGCTAGCATCGCCCACGGAGACACCGAGGAAACGGCCAACCGATAAGAAGTCAGATAACTGTTGTTCCCATAAGATGTGGCCAGAGGCGCTCTGGGACTTTAGACCTTCTTTAGTTTTTGTATAGCTGAACTGTGCTTCTAAAATCTTAGTTGCCTTACCGTCGGCTGATATGAAGTTGCGTTGCGTCGTACCGTTTAGGTTAGATCCGCCTGTGGAAACCTGACCGCTTAGATCTGTGTTTTTGCCATCTTGAGAACGGCCAGTGTCTTTGTTCACGAAACGGCTTCGTGCTGAGGACATAATAGAGGATATGTTGGTACTGAGGGCATTAAGTTGTGTTTGAGCATTTGACGCCAGCTTGTCCTTGATGTCTGTTTTAACCGCCGTGAATACTTCGTTTGGTGTCAGGCTCATTTCTTGCGATATAGCGGGAACGTAATTTGTTGCCATAAACACTAATCGGTACGCCTGGTTAGCATTGCCTGTTAATTTGAGGCCAGTGAAGGTTGCAATTCCATTTACAACTTGCACCTTAGTGGCCGGTCCATTTGCATTTAGAGACCCGTCTGCTCCACTCACTATACGTGCAGTTACTTCTGTTGAACTGTCTGATGACTTTAATGCCCCATTGTTATCCAACAAGCGCACTACAGGCTGAGTGGATAGAAGGTCACCATTCAACACTGCGGTAGTTCCACCAAGTGCAGGTTGCGTAACAATATTAATTTTACCAGTTGCTGAAGCTGCATTTTCAACAAATGCTACATCCAAATTGTTTGGGAGGATATGTTTAACGCCATTTGTTGTAACGACAGTTGCGCTCACGGAAACTACACCACCTGTGGTAGATATGATCTCGAAGCTGAATACAGCGTCACCATCATTGGGTATCGTTATAGTAGTTCCGGTGGGGTTTGTTGATAGGGTTCCCTCACCAGAAACGATTGAAACAGTGACGCTAGATATAAGAGAAGTATCTGTGAGTTGCGCATTATTTCCATCCCTGAGAATAACGGCGACAGGTATGCCTCCATCGTAAACACTATACGAGCTCTGAGTATTCGCGGCTTTTGTGGCAGAGCCTATACCGTCGTCAGATGAACTGAAGTCAGGCACAGTGACGGCTGGCATAGTAACGCTACCAGTGCCGTTGGTCACAGCTGTTCCAGTGTTATTTGCAGCGTCAATAAAGGCGATGCTGTAGGTAACTTGACCAACTCCAAAGGTATCATCCTTATTGACTGTATAGGCCGCAGTCCAAGTGTTTCCACTTGCTTTTGCGTAGGTAACAGACGTGTCCTTGATAGCCGCACCACCTGATAGAAAGGTGACAACCGGTGTACGAATTACTTCAGATGCTGTGAGTGTGAGGGTTACAACATCATCTATGTTTGCTGTCGTAGTTGTGGCGTTATTTGAAGCTATGCTGACACTGCTGAGTGTTGGCGCCGTGCTATCGAAGGTCCAATTGAACTGTGTCGCAGCTGTGTTGGCATTGCTTGCGCCATCCGTAAAGGCGCCCCCTGCAACATCAATTGTTGTCGCCCCATCTGTGGCAGGGGTTAATATTGCTATATAGACAGTTGGTGATGCCGCAACAAAGCTACTCAAAGTGCCATTGCTCACGGTGATGTCGCCGACAACAAAGTTGGATGTGGCTTTACTCGCCGTAAAGATCAGGGCCAGAGTTGCATTATTGGATATATCGCCGTCGCTCACCTCAGCTGCGGTAATCGCAAGTGTTGGGTAGGTCGTGTCGAAGGTCCAATTGAACTGTGTGGCAGCTGTGTTGGCATTGCCTGCGCCATCCGTAAAGGCGCCCCCTGCAACATCAACTGTTGTCGCCCCACTGCGGCAGGGGTGAATGTTGCTGTATAGACAGTTGATGATGCTGCAGCAAAGCTACTCAAAGTGCCGTTGCTCACGGTGATGTCGCCGACAACAAAGTTGGATGTGGCTTCACTCGCGGTAAAGGTCAGGGCCAGGGTTGCATCATTGGATGTAGCGCCGTCGTTCACCTCAGCTGCGGTAATCGCAAGTGTTGGCGCTGTGCTGTCGAAGGTCCAATTGAACTGTGTGGCAGCTGTGTTGGCATTGCCTGCGCCATCCGTAAAGGCGCCCCCTGCAACATCAATTGTTGTCGCCCCATCTGCGGCAGGGGTGAATGTTGCTGTATAGACAGTTGATGATGCTGCAGCAAAGCTACTCAAAGTGCCGTTGCTCACGGTGATGTCGCCGACAACAAAGTTGGATGTGGCTTCACTCGCCGTAAAGGTCAGGGCCAGGGTTGCATCATTGGATGTAGCGCCGTCGCTCACCTCAGCTGCGGTAATCGCAAGTGTTGGCGCTGTGCTGTCGAAGGTCCAATTGAACTGTGTGGCAGCTGTGTTTGCATTGCCTGCGCCATCTGTAAAGGCGCCCCCTGCAACATCAACTGTTGTCGCCCCCGCGGCAGTAGGGGTGAATGTTGCTGTATAGACAGTTGATGATGCTGCAGCAAAGCTACTCAAAGTGCCGTTGCTCACGGTGATGTCGCCGACAACAAAGTTGGATGTGGCTTCACTCGCCGTAAAGGTCAGGGCCAGGGTTGCATCATTGGATGTAGCGCCGTCGTTCACCTCAGCTGCGGTAATCGCAAGTGTTGGCGCTGTGCTGTCGAAGATCCAATTGAACTGTGTGGCAGCTGTGTTTGCATTGCCTGCGCCATCTGTAAAGGCGCCGCCTGCAACATCAACTGTTGTCGCCCCCGCGGCAGTAGGGGTGAATGTTGCTGTATAGACAGTTGATGATGCTGCAGCAAAGCTACTCAAAGTGCCGTTGCTCACGGTGATGTCGCCGACAACAAAGTTGGATGTGGCTTCACTCGCCGTAAAGGTCAGGGCCAGGGTTGCATCATTGGATGTAGCGCCGTCGCTCACCTCAGCTGCGGTAATCGCAAGTGTTGGCGCTGTGCTGTCGAAGGTCCAATTGAACTGTGTGGCAGCTGTGTTTGCATTGCCTGCGCCATCTGTAAAGGCGCCGCCTGCAACATCAACTGTTGTCGCCCCCGCGGCAGTAGGGGTGAATGTTGCTGTATAGACAGTTGATGATGCTGCAGCAAAGCTACTCAAAGTGCCGTTGCTCACGGTGATGTCGCCGACAACAAAGTTGGATGTGGCTTCACTCGCCGTAAAGGTCAGGGCCAGGGTTGCATCATTGGATGTAGCGCCGTCGCTCACCTCAGCTGCGGTAATCGCCAGAGTTGGTGGCGTTGTGTCTGATGAAGCTAATGAGAAACTAGTAATTGAATACCTTACATTACTGTCGTTCAAAACCATAGCGCCGGTGGTTGTTGTGAAGACATTGTACCACACACCATATGGGCTGGATGCTGTGCGTGTGATGGCGCGAATGTTAAAGTCCGGTAGGGTGTTAGCAAGGTTGGATGTGTTTTGTGGGTCCAAAGTACCAACGTTGACCCTGAATGTAAAATCGGATTTTGTGAAATTTTGTCCTTCGACTGAGATATTAAAAGACTCAACATTAGGGCAAAGCGTGAAAGAGCAAGAAGGATTTAGTGTGTTGAATACAACTGCCCCAGTGGCTGTTGAACCTTCGTTACCAGTCCAAATAATATCATATTTATAATTTGTCGTTTGAGATATTACTCCAGTAGATAGGCTCATCCATATGGCAAAAGAGATTATTATGGATTTAAGGTAATATGGCATCACAGTGCTGTTGCGTGCAGAGCAGAGCCAGTCGTATGCAGTAGAAAGCGCAGTAATAAGGCCCGCTATTTTAAGCGAGGGATTGGCTGCAAGCCGGAAGCCAAACTGAGTATAATCACATTTGGAAAATGACTGAGATATTATACCCAGAGCACTTTTGTTGACCATGGGGACATAATCATTATTTATAGGCCTGGCCATTGCAGCTCCTCTTGCAATTTAACGACCAATTACAAGAAAGTTTAGATCAATACGTGATTTGGGTCTCAACTTACCGATTCTATATTTTTATATTTCAAGGCCTTACGTTACGTGATTTTATGGAATTGTCCATTTTTATATAAGTAAGAAATTTTTTGCTGCTTACGCGCGTCGTAAATCGACTGAATACTCATACGATTTTAAAGAGATAAAAATTACTAGAGGTAGAAAAATGGCTAGTACTTGCACTAGACTGATGGGACTTTATTCTAGCAGTTCCATTTATAAGGCTACTTCTTTAAAACTCAGGTCATGCGCTCTCGCGCAGTCTTTTCCATTGAACAACGAAATGTGTAAATTATGAAATATGTTATAGATCGCTTTCGATCCTGGAACCTTCTTCGCATTAATCGTCGGCGCCTTATGAAACCTCCTAAAAAGACGCCCCTTGGGTTCCTTATGAAAGGTCCCTCTTATCTTTTTCATGATAACTGGGAAGTCGAAGAAATTAAGTTTTTTCGCCAACTATTATCTAAGTCACACAGGTTTATAAATGTGGGAGCTAATGTCGGGGTTTACGTCTTACTTGCTCGACAAAGTGGGCTAGCTGTTACTGCCTTTGAGCCCGTGCCTCAAACCGTACAGTTTTTATTGCAAAATTTAGAGATAAACTCACTGACAGATCAAGTCACAGTTATACCGGCAGCGGTTAGCGATGCTACGGGTGTTGAGACAATTTATGGGGTAGGTACCGGCGCTTCGCTTTTGAAGGATTGGGGGAATAACCCCAAGAGTCTAGCGCAGAGAGTACCAGTTGTTTGCCTTGACGATGTTATCAAGATGCCAAACAAAAACGAGCAACTGTTAATTTTGGTAGATGTTGAAGGTTTGGAATATAAGGCGCTTCTGGGCGCAAAAAAACTGATCGCTGCCTGGCCTCGCCCCATTTGGATAGTAGAAACAATATCAGAGGGAACAGAATCGGCACAGAAGGGTTCTGCTAACGAAGTTTTTTCTTTATTTGCAAAAGCTGGTTACTCAGCAAAATGCATAGATCCCTGTATGACACCCACGGACGGACCAGTTCGTGGAGTTATAAATTACGTTTTCTTTTGCGAAGAACAAAGTCTTGAAAAAATAATTTGAAAGAGACCAAAGAGGGTTTGGGCTGGTTCCTGACTGTCGAAAGCGTTAGTTCCCAGCCCAGCCCAGCCTAACTTAACTAACATTAATATTAACCAGCTTTTGCGTGTGCTTGCTCTGTAAAAAGTGCACTCAAATTTTCTTAATTTAGTAAAATTCCAAACTTATAACTGAAATATCCGCTGTGTGGTCTTTACCATATGCAACAATGCCTATGGTCTTAATTGTAGCTTGTTTTATTACAGTCCGCATGAGTGATGAAGACTTCACAAAAGATTGAAAGGGCAGATCAATCTCCTGCCAAGTATTGGTCGTATCAAAGCCCTGTTGGTAGTAATGCCAAGGTAGGCGTGTGCTTGAATTTCTGATATGTAGATAGTAAGTCTCTCCATTACCCTTAACCTTTAATTTTATACCTGTTTTGCCCTTTGCAAGTGCCCAAGGAACTGATGACCTCACCTGTATGAAGCCTCCATTATTGGCTGTAGAGACCTCACCTATTAGCCTTATAGTTTTATCCGATCCACTATTTTCAAATTCAGCACGTCCCTCCGAACTCCCCCCCCATCACGGTGTCTGCCAAATAGGTCCACTGGCCTGTTCGAATAAGGTTTTCAGCCATTGCCCCACCGCACGTTGAAGCCACAAAAAAAGTACCAGTTACTAGTCCCTGCAATGTTTTCTTACTGAACATTTTACTGCCTTAGCTCCACCTTATACATCCGATCTGGACGTAGGTTGGCTGTCATATTTATAAATTCGACAGCTATTGTAAATAATCAACTGCCTGATTGTGTCGTCTCCAAAAATGTTTTAATCCGACCCAATGCGCGGGCTATGTTTTCCTGGCTGTTAGCATAGGATATTCGAATATATCCCTCCCCAAGGGTGCCAAAATCTGGACCTCCAATAGTCGCAACGCCTGTTTTTTCTAGTAATTCGCGCGCCAGGTCTTTTGCCAGCCATCCTGTTAGGGATATGTTAGGAAAAGCATAAAAGGCACCTTTTGGAACAATGCAGGAGACACCTGGAAGATCATTTAAAAGGTGCACGACACTTTTACGTCGGGCGTCAAATTCTGCAACCATTTTACCTACGGCATCCTGAGGACCAGTAAGCGCTTCGATTGCTGCATATTGTGCAGGCGCATTGACGCAAGACCATGCATTAACTGCCAACTTACGAGCCTTATTATACAATTCATCAGGCCAAATAGAATAGCCTAACCGCCACCCCGTCATTGCATATGTTTTAGACCAACCATTTAGCACAATTAGCCGATTTCGGATTTCGGGATATGATAAAAGACTTACATGTTTCTCGCCATCGTAAAACATCTGATCATATATTTCGTCAGATAGTATGGCGACATGCGGATGGTGGGCTAAGCCAGCAATCAACTTGTCTATCTCTGCGCGCGGCGTAATACCGCCACAGGGATTGGCTGGAGAGTTCAAAATTAACAGTCGAGTTTTTGGTCCAATCAGCTTTAGGGTTTCGTCAGCCGAAAACGCAAAGCCATTTTCCTCACGAATGGGTACTGGAATAGGTGTTGCACCAGTGTACTCGATCATAGAGCGGTAAATCGGAAAGCCTGGGTCCGGGTAAAGTATTTCAGCCCCGGGCTCCCCGAACATCAATATGGCCGTGAACATGGTGACTTTCCCACCAGGCACAATCAACACATTCGCTGGGCTCACTTCAGTTTGGTAGCGGCGATACAAATCGGCGCTGACTGCTTCACGCAAGGGCAAAATGCCAGTGGCATCAGTATAGCCGTGATGGCCATCGCGCAGCGCTCGAACAGCAGCTTCGACGATATTTTCAGGAGTAGGAAAGTCGGGCTGCCCAATCCCAAGGTTAATGACGTCCATGCCACCGGCCGCTAATTCACCCGCACGCCCAAGTACAGCAAAGGCGTTTTCTTCGCCAATCCGATCAAAGTTTTTGACTGTTTGCATCGTGTGTCCTCGTTGACTTCTGGGCTTTTGTATCGAATCGACAGATTTATTTGAGATAGTGCTATTTGCGTTGAGTGAATGTCCAGATGCTGTCAGGCAAAACTTCCTCACGGCGAGTGGACGAGTTTTTAAGCAGAACAGTTTTAAAATTTTTGAGCTCACCGACCCAACAGGAGTATCGAAAAAAACCACTGAGAGGTTATACTTTCTGGCAGGTTTTTATTTTTGTCCCTAAATTTTTGGTATTTGTTGAATACATGGGTTCAACGTCGAACTTAGCCGCGCGGCAATCTGGTTTTTGGAGAATAGCTTTCGACCTTAAACTATGGCAGGAATAGCTTGCAACCACCTAGCTTCTAATAGAACGAAAATAGCTTACATCGAAATATATTTCCCCAATAAAAATGCTGATGTAATAGTTTAATGCAAGGGAGTGGGATGAAGCTTAAGCAGTTGAAGGGCTCATTTTTATTTATAGAGGATATTATGTGATGAGATTGCTAAGGTTACCTAAATTGATTACAATAAATTTGAAAAATTCGTAGTTTGGGTGGTCGCTTGTTGACCGTCTCCTATGAGTGCGCAAATGTAGACACATTTAAATTTTAAGGCCATCCAGCGTGAAGTTTATAATTACTGTATTAGCTACCGCATTGTCTTTAGTTCTCTCTCCATTGGCAGCGCAAAATTTTGATAAAGGCCTAAAGGCCCATGACGCAGGCAATTATGATACAGCCCTGAGAGAGTGGGAGCCCCTAGCTGAACAAGGTAATATTGAAGCTCAATACAATCTTGGATTTATGTATGATAATGGCCAAGGCCTCACGCAAGACAAAGCTGAAGCAGTGAAGTGGTACCGGTTGGCAGCTGAACAAGCACATGGTGATGCCCAATTAAACCTTGGGGCAATTTACCGCAACGGCATAGGCGTACCTCAAGATTTTGTTGAGGCTGCTAATTGGTACAGGCTGGCTGCTGAACAAGGCAATGCAATAGCCCAAGATAATCTAGGAATTTTGTACTACTTTGGTGATGGTGTTACCCAGAGCAATTTAACTGCTTACATGTGGATCAACCTAGCCTTTGAAAATGGCGCGCCCGAAGCGGGAGTGCGAAGAGATTTTATAGCAGAAGAAATGGCTAAATCTGACATCTCCAAAGCCCAAGATATGTCTAAAGAGTGTATCAGCAGCGCTTATACCAAGTGCGGTAACTAAAGGCCCAATAACATTTCTGTGAGCTTGGTTTAGTGTGCTATGAGTGGAACTTGCGACAAGCCGTTAACGTAAGCCCAAACACCCTTAAGGTTAACCACCACAGTTCAGAAAATGCCCAGAAACCTCGTACGTGGCGGGGCAGGTCTTTTATCTTCAAGCAGTCTGGTGAGCGTTTGAATGCTCTCATGATACTGTTTTCTAGCCTCGTCTGTTCGTTCCTCAGCTTGCTCCGCCCGATCTTTGGCTTCGCTAGCAGTCACTGTTAACTGGTCAACCTGTTGCTGTAGAAGTTTACGCTCATAGGTTGCAGCCTCAAGAGCAGCCTCAAACTTTAGCTCATGTATTGTATTTGCCCTATAAATACTCAGATCAAGGGGCACAGCTTTAGGTACAGCGTTATCCTCAGGTGATGGTGTGAAAGGTCTAGATAGCGAAATCTTTTCACGGTGCGAAGTAACCCTAGCCAACTCACTTTCATCAATAGCGTATGTACCGTCTTCAAGCTTAGAGGCTGACAGCTTACCAGACTTGATCCACTTGTGAATCGTAGTCTTGCTTACCCCTGACACCCTTGCCGCTTTGCTTGTAGAGTATGGCATTTTAGCTCCCGTTACCGTGTACTACCTTACTGGTGTAACCTAGTTAGCTTCGGGTGTTAACTATTTATTCTACTGATACGTCACGGTAGGTGGTTTGCTACGCTATCCACCATGCACTAGATAAATCTGGTAGGAAAACTGCACTGTAAAAACATCATTTTAGGGTGGTCTAGAAGGAATATCGTCCACAGTGCAACGTCGATTAAGTGAAATTCTTGTTATGATTTTCTCATAATAGTATGATCTATCTTCAGAAGTTTTGCATATTACTAATGAAGGGGTAATAACGGATGAAAAATTTATCAGCTTTCATTTTGGCCATTAGCATATGCGGTTACTCTACACAGTCCGTGGGTGAGGTTTCCAATATTTCGTTCCCATCGATTTATGGCGGAAAAATCGAAACTCAGCAGTGGGCAGGTAAACCATATTTGGTTGTAAATACGGCATCAATGTGTGCGTTTACCCGCCAATACGTATCTCTACAAAAGCTTTACGACAATTACCGTGAGGCAGGTTTTGGTATGGTTGCAGTACCATTGGATGACTTCAATCAAGAGCTTAGTAGCTATGCTGAGATTAAAGACTTCTGTGAACTTAACTATGACATTAATATGCCAATGAGTGAGACATTGTCAGTTAAAGAAGCAAGTGCGCACTCATTCTTTAAGGCGGTTGAGGCTGAGGTTGGCTTCGTCCCATCTTGGAATTTCAACAAGGTTTTAATTGGTGTAGATGGCGATGTTGTGGGGACTGGGCGTTCGCTTACTGCTCTGATGTCGCGCAGTGTCATCAAAGCTATCGAGGCAGAACTAGCCAAAATGGAGTGAATCACTATGCCCAAACTGAGAGCATGTTTCCAATCATCAACAATAGTAATTTAAATTGCACCAAAAATGGGTTTTGTACGAGGGCAATGGAATAGGGCTCTTGAAAACTAATATGATTGCTGAATTCAAAAGTGTTGAATTGTGGTGATTACATCTAAGTGCCAACGGGATAGGCCAGACAACAACACTGTAAAAACCTCTCATTTTGAGGTTAAATGGGCGCAAAAAGTAACCCGCTGGTATGGGGGTTTCACACTTCCGGACTTGACGTCAAATTTTGGCTAGCATACTCCGAAGTCACGGTGCGGGTATGGTGAAATGGTATCATAAGAGCCTTCCAAGCTTAAGGCGCGGGTTCGATTCCCGCTACCCGCTCCAATAAATTTCCATCAATATTTATAAACACTTGATCTGTAGGCATGTTTTGTTTTGCAGGTTATGTGGAGTATACGACATGGTAGACAAAGATGCTCATTATTTAATGAATAAAGGCGGCGTATTTTACTTCACCAGACATGTGCCGAATGATCTGCAATGTCATTATGCACGACCTCGCATTGTGATATGTTTAAAGACCCGTAGTAAAAACTCTGCGTTGAAGGCTAGTCATTCTCTTGCCAGTAAACTTGATGACTTCTGGCTAAAGATGCGTATTTCTCAGATGGAAGTTCCCGCTGCAGAGTTACTAATCAAGGGACAACCAACAAACACATTCACATCATTTTCTCCAAAACTGTCTGATGCATTGGAAAAATATTGCCGGCTAAAAGATATTGGCAGAGGGGATCAATTCTTCAAAGTAGCAAGAAGAAATGTTGGATATGTGATCCAACATTTAGGCGACCGGCCTCTTGATGCGTATTCGTCATCTGATGCCGCTTCAGTCTGTTCAAATTGCGTTAGTTTAGTATACATTGATAACAACCCACAAAAGTGCTAATTATTTGCAATCAACATGAAGAATATGGGCCATAGCATCATGACAAAACGCATTAAATTAGTGTGCAAATTCTTCGGTCTTATTGTTGCTATTTTCTTATTTATGACTGGAAACGCAATGGCGTATGAAGAACCAGATTATAAACTAATCAAAGCGACAGATGTTTATGAAATAAGGCAATATCAAGATAGGCTCGCCGTACAAACTATGCAGACTAGCGGTCAAAATGGAGCCTTTAGGCGGTTATTTAAATATATCTCAGGCTCAAATGAAAGTTCATCAAAAATTGCGATGACTGTTCCTGTGCTGCAGTCGAACAACGATAACAGCTCTGCCATGATTTTCTTTTTGCCTAAAAGTTTCACAAAGCAATCAGCCCCAACTCCAGATGCAGACAATATCGAATTGATTACGGTTAAAGGTGGATTTTATGCGGTTATTAAATACTCAGGGCGCTCAACCAGTAAAAACTACAATAAACACTCCGCTCTACTTAAAGGAGCCTTAGGAAAAGCTAATATTCCTACAATCGGAGACCCACTGATGGCCACCTATAACGGCCCGTTCACCCTACCATTTATGAAACGGAACGAAGCCATGTATCGGGTCGATTGGAAATAAAGTGATAATGCACGTTTGGCTCAACTAAATATTGGTACACAAATTCATAAGAACTCTAGTCTTAACTATTGTTATTTTCTTTCCTAATTTTTGATTTTAGATGCTTAAAGAGAGCCCACAAAAATGATTACTTGAGTGGCGTTGCTCCTGTCTCAGTTCTCCATATCAGTCCATCTTTTTTGAGACTGACCATCATAACGGCTTCTTTGTCACCGCTTGCAAACTTAGAAACCTGGTGGAAAACGCAAATGTCATCATTTTCATAAATACAGCGTTGGTTTGTAAGCGTTTCATTTTGCATCATCTTCGTCATCATCTCAACGCTCATATCGGATTTTTTCATTACGTTACCGCTTGAATGAAATTTGAATTCAAAATCATCATGGAAACATTCGAATGCTGCAGTAGCATCATTATTGTTCCATGCTTCGTTCCATCTTTCATAAATCGACATTATTTTAGTATCCTGATTATATTTCTTTTTTGGTTAAGCAGCAGGCTGTAATAGCCCACTGGTAGTGTACCATAGTTTATTCTTCGAAGATCAAATGACTACCTTATCCTAACCAATAATCGCCAATCTGAGTTATAACTGTAGTTGATGAAACATCAGCACCAGCATCCTCACGTCTTTTTCTGACATCAGGACGCTCACCAAATGTCTTCATAAATTCTGGGTCGGGCACATCCATCATACAATAGATTTCAGTTTCATCGGGGTTAGTGGCGGCCCATACTATTTTACCGCCGTGCTCAGGCATTTCGTCATCAAATGACTTCGCCATTTCTGACCAAGTTTTAAAACCTTTTGAAATTTTTACTGTTACTAGAATACTAGGCATCAAATTCTTCCTTTTCACTTCATTTTACATTGCGACTGAAGCAATTATTTAGCTATAAAAATAAATTTATATATATCTGATAAAAATAGTCAACTATAGGTTTACTTCATTTTATGGATATGGCTTTCTAAGTTTTCATACTACTTATTGGCAAAAAACATAGGAGAATAAAAATGCTTGGTAATAAAGCCGGATCAATGACCCTTCAGGAAACCAGTAAGCCGATAGACTCTGGGCAATATGGATTACCTGCTATGGAAACAAACACTGTTGGTGGCGGGAAACTGCTAGGCCATGATGTTCAGACACAAGCATCATTTACCGCTCACATGAAACCTGATGGTTCTTGGTTAGGCCATGCTCATGCTGGAGTCATATTTTGTGCAGAAGGTGTTGCCACATATAAGTGTGATGGTGTTGGAAACATGACGGAAGCTGGTGGCGTATCGTTTAGAGGCGGCGCTATATTTGAAACTACATCTGAAGCATTATCTGAACTGAATGGTAAGTATTACATGTTCACTTACGAATCTGATCCAGAGGGCAAAGCAGAGTGGAATCTTTACCCCTGTAAATAATATAATATGGGCTTAGAGCTTCAGTTCTAAGTGCCCAACTCGAGCATCTCCCTACATGAAGGCCAAAAGTGCCCAAGATCATTAAGTTGGTCTTGGGCTATTTCTGTTGTGCGAACCAATCAGTTTTTGTAAATAAGGCTTACTATATTTATTTTAACTTCTTTTTTTGAAGTTGCCGAAGACGTTGTGATAAAGCGGCTACTACGCCTCGAATTATAACATCAGAATTTTCTAGCTTTTGTTCAAATTCAACTTTTGAAACCGAAATCAACATACAATCGGTTTCTGCTTTTGCTCCCGCCATTCGTAAAGCATCATCGATCAGCCCCATTTCCCCAAATATTTCGGGGCTATTGAGTACAATATTTGGCTCTTCAGTAAATTCATTTGTTGGAAAATATATACCAACTTTTCCTGAAGAAATTACAAATAGTTGGGTTGCGGCTTCGCCTTGGTCAAATATTATGCTGCCAGATTTATAGTTTACTTTTTCCATTATTCACCAATTTAAACCTTAATAATAATACTATCAAATGCGAGCTATAGACTATCAGGTAATTTAGTACTTATTTGATCTAAGTCATAATCTGTTTTCTCAGGTGCATGGTGGGATATTACTGAATATGCCGGGAGGATGCTAGTCTGTGTTTGAAGACGATGCTAAAGTCCATGGTGTATGCCAAAAGTTCCGCTGTCAGAAGTGTACAGTTAAGGGCAAAAACACGTACCAGATCATTTACAACATAACATCGTACTTGCTAATACTTGTTGGCTTCATGGCTTTCTTTGCAGGCTACTTAGATATGACTAAGGACTAACCTCTTTGTAACTCAATGAAGCTAAGCTAAGATCGTGTTGAGAGATTTAGCATTAAGGTTAGAATATGAAGCACCTCACGATCATCCTTGCGTTCCTGATGACGCTCTCTTCACCAGTATTAGTATTATCTACCTTTAGGAGGACATGATGGTAAAAACTCTACTTCCTTATCTGGTTTTGGTCTTGGCTGTGGGATTTGGAACTGCATCTGCTACCTTTGCCAACAGTGCAAATGGGTTCACAAAAATATTACCGTCGCTGCTAAGTATAACCACGATAATATTGTGTATGTTTTGCTTGTCGCAGGTAATGAAATCATTGCCAGTTGGAATAACCTATGCATCGTATGCTGGTATCTGCATAATAGCGACATCTGTTGTTGGTATTATTAAGTTTAATCAAATCCCAAATGTACCGACTATGGTTGGGCTATTCTTAATAGTAGTTGGCGTCTTGATGATTAACTTACTAGGGCAACTCAGATAAATAAAATGACCCAACTCAAGATGATTCCTGACCACACACTCAGCATCACCTGTGGCTTATGCAAGCACCACTCAATGCTTGAAGTAGCCAACCTAATACTTGTGGTAGGTGCGGAAGCTACGGTTCACGATGTAAGTAAGAAGTTTAGGTGCAAGCAGTGTAAGGCCAAAGGTGAGAACACTTTTCAAATCATCTACAAAGGTAATGGTGGTGTAGCCTTAGATGGGGCTGCGGTTAAGGTGAAGCTATGTTAAGCCAATTGACTTCCATTCTAGCGTTTCTTGTCATTGCCACCAACCAAGTTAGTGCTGAAAGTCAAAACATTCTCATGAATGCGATAACAGAAGTTGACGCCAATGTTATTTTCATGCGGCACGCATTAGCGCCTGGTTATGGAGATCCTGCTAATTTCTCACTGATTGACTGTAATACTCAGAGAAACTTAGGCTCAGCGGGGAGAAAACAAGCCAGTGACATTGGTGTTGCGATCAAGGACAGTGGTTTCCGTTTCATCCGAATATTATCAAGTGAGTGGTGTCGCTGCAAAGAAACCACAGAACTCATGAAAATAGGTCAGTGGAGAACCTTTTCGGGCTTAAACTCCTTCTTTCAGGGCTATGCCAACAAACACAACACACTGGATAAGTTAAGCATAAGGCTTAAGGAGCTTACCGAAGGGGTGACTTTAATGGTAACTCATCAGGTGATTATCAACGCCACTACTGGAGCCTCAGTAGGAAGTGGAGAGTTCGTTGCGTACAACACCCTTACTAAGAGACGAAAAGTGTTTCGCTTGGACTGACTGAATGCGCATTATTATTTTACTCATATGCACTGCACTCTCCAGCAAAGCTTATGCCGTTGAGGAATGTGACCTTCATGGATCTCTGGAGGCTGATCCACTATCAATCTCAGAGCCAGTGAAGTTCCAAGACATCCAAGGCGCAAAGCTTATTGAGGTTTGCACGATAGCGATTAACAAACAAAACGAAAACCTTCCAAGGTATTATCTGCTGAGGGCGAGAGGTTATTTGAGTTCTGGTTCTTACGAAGAAGCAAAGAGTGACATAACTTACTCTCATGAGATGGGTTATGCAGCCGCAACATTTGCTCTCGCCACACTACATCACTTTGGAGAGGGTGTGCCGCAAGACCTACTTAAGGCAGCCATACTTTATCAACAGGCATATAATTACGGGGTGACATGGGCTGCTCGTGGCCTATCAATCTTATACGATGACCTTAGTTTTGATGACTATGATCCAAAGCTATCTAAAGATTGGCTTTACAGGTTTGAGGGTAATTAGCGCTGGGCATACCAAAGCTGATGTCTCTCTCGCCATTGTGAAACATCGTCATCACCTGTGATGATAGTATCTATGTCTATTGCTTTACCGTTCACTTCTTGCACCCCACATTTGAAATGCTTGTAGCGTATCACCGCAAAGCTCCAGTGAAAGATTTCTCATTAGATGTATTGGCGAGCCACCTCCACCTTTCCTAGATTTTCCTTGGGCAACAGTAAGGCATAATTTCATATTACTGATCAGATAAATTCTACCGTTGTTATCCCAGTCAAATTTCTGAAGTTCCTCATCTTGGCATTTGCTTAGTCGCAAAGATGCTGACGCAGTATTTGAGTCTGCTTCCATACACACATCAAAGGCAGGTAAACGAAATTGGCCTTTATCCAACCTAAGCAAGTCAAAACCCTGATCAACGGCAATGCTACCTTGGTATGAGTAACAGGTATGTGCCTGAAGTCCTGAATTGGTTTTTGCTTTAGATTTATGGCCTCTTATGTCTATACAAAAACCCCGTGGGTCATCCATCTGGTCCAGAGAATAAATTTCTACCAAATTACCTGTCACAATATTAGGAGTTAAAAAAGTAAGGTAAAAAAGGAAAGTTAGTTTTCTCATTATAAGCTCATCTATTACAGACAGGTTTTGGGTTTGTTATCCATATAACTAATCCCTGTCATTTCTAGTAATTCTTTGGCATTACAATTTCATCTGGCGTGTATTGTACAGACTTTGATTTAGCAGGTTTAGGATTGAAGAACTTGTTGTGTCTGTTCAAACAGCCTGTTGTTTTTTTCGACATACCCCCAAACCAAAACCCCCATGAGTGTAGTCCTACATGTATATATACCCCACGTACCCCCACTGGCCCTTGCCCCCCCATGTAATATCAAAATGTCGCAACTGCGACGTTTATGGGTAGGGTCACAGTAAGTGATCGACACGTACAGTGCCTTGCCTTGGCTGACAGTCTGTAGGTGTGCTTAACAACATGTATATGTATCACCATCACCACCCATCACATCCCCTGTACTAGTAACGATAAGGAATTACGTCAGGCATACGTAACCACACACGTACATTGTCATCACGTACAGTGACTGCAGTTAGCTGTGGTACGACACAGTAGACAAAAATAGCCACTTGCGTTTCATAGTGGTTGTCATAACTTATTGATATTGCTTACTTGGATATTTGATTGGTACTGGGCAAAGGAAATGAACTCCCGCTACCCGCTCCAAACTCTCTATTTCATAGAATATTAATTACAGACTGCAAACTATGAGCGATTTAGTTCTCAAGGCAGGCGTTCTGTGAAAATAATACATATGGAACATATAAATTGATGGATAAACTTTATTGCCCTCTTGTTGGTATACACCGCGGAAGATACATCGGATGAGAAAATAGGGGAACGAGTATGGCACGGGGACCAAAGTCAGTTGCTGATGTGGCAGAGGATCGTGCATCCTCCAAGCAGGTTGGGGTTTTGCGCGCGTTGGTTCCCTATTTTGCTCCCTATAAGCTGTTGGTAATTCTTGCGCTTATTGCCTTGACCATCACAGCCAGTGTGTCGCTTGTGCTGCCTTTGGCCGCGCGCCAGGTTATAGATGGTTTTGCCGTGGGCGACGTGGCTCTTTTGAATCGGTATTTCCTCGGTGCCATTATAGTTGCTGCGATCTTCGCGCTGGGCACTGGGTTGCGATACTATGTTGTCACGCGTCTAGGTGAACGTGTGGTGGCTGATATCCGAAAAGCGATTTTTGAACGTATGATTGGGATGTCGCCGGCCTATTTCGAAAAATTGATGACGGGTGAGGTGCTAAGTAGAATTACTACAGACACAACTCTTATTCTGTCGGTCGTTGGATCTTCGGCCAGCTGGCTTTTACGCAATATGTTAATGATGTCTGGTGGGCTTGTGATGATGTTTTGGACATCGCCCAAACTCACCGGTTTGGTATTATTGATCGTGCCGCTAATCCTTGGGCCAATTTTGGCATTGGGCCGCAAGCTGCGTGGGCTGTCACGCAAAAACCAAGATTGGATTGCAGCCTCATCAGGCAAGGCCTCCGAATCTCTTTTGTCGGTGCAAACTGTGCAGGCTTTTACCCATGAGGTTCGAAGCCTGTCAGAGTTTGCAGGTGTGACTGAAAAAGCTTTTGACAGCGCAAAAGCACGCATCAAAGTGCGCGCATTAATTACAATGATTATTATCTTTGTGGCCTTTAGCGGTGTGATGGGCGTTTTATGGGTTGGTGCGATTGATGTACGGAGCGGCGTCACCTCGGCCGGCCAACTGGTCCAGTTTGTGATTTATGCCACCATCGTGGCCAGCTCCACTGCAGCTTTGTCGGAGCTTTGGTCAGAGTTGCAACGAGCCGCTGGTGCCACAGAGCGCTTGGTCGAGCTGTTGAATGCCCAAGACACGATTGCGGATCCCCAAAACCCACGGGCACCAAAAGCTGGTGCTGTGGTTTTTGACAAAGTTAATTTCACATTCCCCAATCGCCCTGATGCCTTGGCGCTTGATAAGGTGAGTTTCACTATTAATCCGGGTGAGACCGTCGCCTTGGTTGGGCCGTCAGGAGCTGGGAAATCAACAATCATTCAAATGCTGCAGCGTTTTTATGACCCGCAAGAGGGCCAAATTAGCTTTGGCGGCATCGCTTTACCAGAGATGGAGCGCAGTGCATTTCGAAGATTTATGGCCTTGGTACCGCAAGACCCAGTAATTTTTGCTTGCTCTGCCTATGACAATATTCTTTTTGGTCGTCCTGACGCGACAAAGATGAGGTGATTGCAGCTGCAAAAGCGGCAGCTGCCCATGATTTCATATTAGCTTTGCCAGAAGGCTATGACAGCTACGTTGGTGAGCGTGGTGTTATGTTGTCGGGTGGGCAGAAGCAGCGGATTGCAATTGCGAGGGCCATATTGCGCGATGCGCCTGTTCTTTTGCTCGACGAGGCAACCTCGGCGCTTGATGGCGAGAGTGAGGCTCTGGTTCAAAAGGCATTTGAAGTTTTGTCTAAAGACCGGACGACATTAGTAGTAGCGCATCGCTTAGCTACGGTGAAAAAAGCTGATCGCATTCTGGTAATGGATCAGGGCCAGATTGTTGCGCAGGGCACACATGCTACATTGGTCAGTGAAGGCGGGCTTTATGCGCGCTTGGCCAAGTTGCAATTTACGGAAGAGAGCGCTTCCTAAACTGGCTCAAGCTAAGGCTTTGCCATAAGCCTTGCGAAATCTGTTAAAACTAATCATCCTATTAAAAACACTACGGAAAGTAGTTTTGGTTTCAGGATCGGGAGAGAATGATGAGCTTTGCAACAAAAGCCGATCGGGACGCAGTTGAAAATGAAATGCCCTGGGTTGAGCGTGACGTTCCCAAAACCATGTATGAGTTCATAAATTCTGTCGCACAGCGCCATGGTCAACGCCCAGGCGTTAGCTTTCAGATAACCGCTGGCCCAAAAGATAATGCCGAAACCCTAAGCTGGCAGGAATTTCGTGATAAATCGGTGCAGGCAGCGAATATGTTTCGACGCTTGGGGATCGGTGAGACTGATGTTGTGGCCTATCTGCTACCAATTTGTAATGAGGCAGCGCTTACCCTGATCGGTGGCAGCATCTCTGGCATCGCAAATCCGATTAATCCACTGTTGGAACCAGACCAGATTGCAGCGATTTTGCGCGAAACCAATGCCAAGGTTTTGGTCACACTGCGCGGGTTCCCAAAAACGAATTTGGCACAATTGGCAGCTGATGCAGTGGCCCAGGCCCCCAATGTGGAGACAGTTTTGGAGGTAGATCTCAACCGCTATCTGACGCCACCAAAATCTTGGATTGTATCGCTGGTTCGGCCAAAGGTGGTGGCCACTCATTCTGCTAAGATTATGGATTTCAATGCTGAACTTGATCGGCAAAACCGTGTTATTGATTTTGCCGATACCGCGGAAGACCGAGTGGCTGCATATTTTCATACTGGTGGGACTACTGGCATGCCCAAGGTGGCCCAGCATAAATATTCAGGTATTGTGTATAACGGCTGGCTTGGTGATCGGATGTTGTTTACCTCAGAAGACACCATCATTTGCCCACTGCCATTGTTTCATGTGTTCGCCTGCCATGTTATACTAATGGCCATGATCAGTTCTGGTGCGCATGTGGTATTTCCAACTCCTCAGGGATATCGCGGTGAGGGCGTATTTGATAACTTCTGGAAACTCATTGAGCGGTGGAACGTGTCGTTTATGATCACAGTTCCTACGGCGATTTCAGCGTTGATGCAACGGCCCGTGGATGCAGATATTTCCACCCTGAAAACTGCATTTTCGGGGTCGTCGCCTCTGCCGGTGGAATTATTCAAACGATTTGAAAAAGCCACGGGTATTGAAATTGTAGAAGGGTATGGGCTGACTGAGGTGACCTGCTTGGTCTCTTGCAACCCTGACCAAGGGCTCAAAAAGGTTGGGTCTGTTGGTATTCCATTGCCGCATACCAATGTGAAGATTTTGTTGGATATGGCTAATGGACCTGAAGAATGCGCTGCTAACGAAATTGGTGAGATCTGTGTGGAAAGCCCCGGCGTTTTTGCTGGGAACACCTATACAGAGAATGCTAAAAACAAAGACCTTTACTATTTTAATAATTACTTGCGGACTGGTGATCTGGGCAGGATGGATGAGGATGGCTATCTTTGGGTCACCGGCCGGGCGAAAGATCTGATCATTCGTGGTGGGCACAATATAGACCCAGCTCAGATTGAAGAGGTGTTGGCCGGTCACGAAGCCGTTGGTTTTGTTGGTGCGATTGGGCAGCCTGACGCGCATGCTGGCGAAATCCCATGCGCATACGTTGAGTTGGTGGCTGGCGGCTCTGTGACGCCAGAGGCGCTGATTTCCTTTGCCAATGAGCGCTTAACAGAACGTGCAGCACAGCCAAAATATATCGAAATTTTACCAGAGTTACCCAAGACAGCAGTGGGCAAAGTTTTCAAACCAGCACTTAGGAAATCGGCTATCACCCGGGTCTATAATACCATGCTTGCTGAGGCCGGCCTGGATGCGCAAGTGGAAAGCGTTGTGGAGGATAAGCAGCGTGGGCTTGTTGCTCAAGTTGTTGGCGGTGCAGATGATGGCGCCATTACCGAGGTGCTGGGTGGCTTTACCCGGCCCTGGGAACGCTTAAGTTAGGTTGTGCGCCTTATAGAAATTGTCTCACAGGCGTATTAAATGCGGTGAGCTTTTGCATTCACTGCTAGACTGGACAGACTTAACCACCGTCCTTAGACTGATGAAGAAGTTTAGATATGAGGCTGTAATGGAAGCATCGTTTTCACGCCGCAAACTGGTGACACCGGCAGAATTAAAAATGCTGAATACGCGTTCCAATCTTTGGGGTGCGGGGCAAATGGCAAGCCATCTGGGGATAATCCTTCTGGTGGGTTATCTGCATAGTCTCGTATTGAGTACTGGCTGGGTTTGGGTGACGGGCTTTGTTTTAGGAGTGTTGCTCAACTTTCTATATGCCGCGCAGCACGAGCTAAGCCATGCAACTGTTTTTGCTACTCGCAAGCTAAATGAGGTTTTTGGCCGGTTAATTGGCTTTGCGATGATTTTTCCGCGTGATTATGATCAAGTGATGCATTTTGCACACCACACATACACCCAAAGCTGGGAGAAAGATGGCGAGTTGGTGCGCGAGCCTTATACGTTGACGACCTATTTGCTGTGGATGTCGGGTATCACCTATTGGCGCAACCGTGTATTTGGAGTGATCCGTCGCTCTCGTGGTGTAATAATTGAACCCTTTATCCGTGCTGAGGAGGAGGCAAAGGTGGTCCGTGAGAGTAGAATTCATGTGGCTCTTTACGTCCTCATCGTGGCGGTTTCATTTGCAATGCAAAGCTGGGCGGTGATGGTCTTTTGGATTTTACCAATAGTGCTAACCAAACCGATCCATCAGCTGCAAAATACTATTGAGCATCTGGGATTAAGCCATGAGGACGATATACTCGAAAACACCCGCTCTACCCGCACAAATGCGTTGATGCGATGGCTTTGCTGGCAAATGCCCTACCACACTGCACACCACGTTTTCCCTTCTGTGCCATTTTGGAAATTGCGCCAATTGAACGCAAAAATAGAAGCACAGGCGGGTACTGTTCATAGGATGGGTTGGATAGAGTTTCAGATTGAAGTGATTAAACGGTTGATGCAAAAGGATGAAAGCCAGTGGCCGCAAAACGAAGTCTGGGTCGTGCCTACTGACGGGGGGCGGGTCCGTGTTGCGGTAGATTAAGTTATGCGTTTTATAACTCTGTTCTGTATCAATACACTTTTGCCTGTGACATAGGCCAAGACTGCAAACCTAGCTCTGGATACGAATGAACTTCTCTGCTTCACTTTGGCGGTGAAGCATTTTTAATGATTAAAATGTTATTGGAGAGCTCGATGCCTCAGCACCTCAAAACTTATACGAGCCTTTGGGCCATGCAGCCCCACGATCAGACAGGTGTTAAACTGCCTTATGATCAGGTCTGCGAGATGGTGGCCAATGCTGGTTATGATGGAATGGCAATTGACTTAGGTGCTGGTGACGTGGCGCAGGCTCATGAAATCCGCCCGCATATGGAGCGCCATGGGCTAACACCTTTGATTGTTGCCTTCCCTAAAAGTGTTGAAGGTTTGCGTGAAACTTTGGTTATGGCTAAGGATTTTGGCAGCCCCTTTGTGGATGTGATTGGCCAAGTGATGCCTCTTTCAGTAGATGGTATGATCCCTGTGATACGCCAGTGGATGGATATGGCTGATCTAATAGGTGTACCAGTGCAATTTGAGAGCCACCGAAATTGTATCACTAATGACCTTTACTCAACCCTATGTCTTCTGGACGCCATTCCTGAAATGCGGATGTGTGCTGACCTCAGCCACTATGTGGTGGATCGTGAGTTTTGGTTTCCGATGTCTGACCGAGACATGGGGTTGATCACTAGGATTTTGCAGCGCTCAGACAGCTTCCAAGGTCGTGTGGCGAGCCGCCAGCAAATCCAGCTACAACTCGATTTTCCACAAAATCAAAAATGGGTGGAGCTGTTTAAGGGTTGGTGGCGTGAGGGCCTCCAAGATTGGCGCAAACGCAGCATGGGTGACTGTATTTTCCTGTGTGAACTCGGCCCCCCTGAATATGCCATGACTGGGCCCGATGGGCGCGAAATGTCGAACCGCTGGCAAGAGGCTTTGCAAATAAAATCCTGGGTACATGAGATCTGGGACGACCTCGGCGGCGATGCCTAGGCTAAACTGCTCAGTTCAATCACTTTTGTGCATGAAAAATGAACCCTATGAAGTTTAAAAGCAATTGTGCAGCTAAAATTTGCGTGCTGTCGGTCGGATCATAAGCTGGGGCGACCTCTACCAAGTCGATACCAGCCACTTGACCGCGTTTCGCTAAGCCCTGCAGTATTTCTAGCACGTCATAGTAAAGAAAGCCGCCATGGCTTGGCGTGCCAGTTCCTGGCGCAATTGATGGGCAGAAGGCGTCAATGTCGATTGTTACATAATAGCGCGCGCCCAATGGAATGCGCTCCAGCACCGCGTCGATCCCCAGCTTTTGAACTTGGCGCACAGAAAGAATATCAGAGCCGCGCGCCCGCGCATCCTCATAGCCTTCCTTGGCAGTAGAACTCACGTTTCTGATCCCCAATTGCGTCATGCCACTGACCCAAGGCTTTTCAATAGCGCGGCGCATTGGGTTGCCATGCCCGGCGGTCACGCCGTGGCGCTCATCGACAAAATCAAGATGAGCATCGATCTGCACAATATGCACTGGGTCTTGATCCGAAAATGCGTTTATACAGGGAATGTTGATCGAGTGATCACCACCTATCACCACGGGAAGTGCGCCTGCGGCTAAGATCTTGCGCACCCCAAATTCTATGTTTGCGTGGCTTTCTTTAGTTTTGGTGTGGATTATATCGGCGTCACCAATATCCACTATACGTACGTCACTGGCTAGATAGGTGGCATCATCCTCGTGGTCGTATGCGCCAGCATGGCCGAATGAAAATAAGGTTGAGGCCTCGCGCACAGCTCTTGGTCCAAACCGCGCGCCGGGGCGCCACTGAGTGCCAAAATCGTAAGGCGCTCCCAATACAGCTACGTCTGCGTTTATGGCGTCCCAATCCGCAATATATGGGCGTTTGCCAAATGTGGAAATTCCAACGAAAGGCAAGTTCAATCGTCCTGCTGCGTATCCATGGTCTGACATAAGTGGCCCCGTTTGAAAGTTTACAGAGCTACTGTTGTGGCAAAACTGCGAAAATGTCGACGCCAAATTTGGTACCTAGGGCAGTATCCTCATCTAAGCCGAAATCCCACTGAGACTAGAATTTGGCTGATTGGATCAAGGTCAGCAAATTAGTGAGCGAGAAATAGGTGCGATCCCATATGAATTTAGGCGTGCGGCGTGGGGACGGATGATGCCAAAGGCTATGGCATGTGAATGAGGTGGGTGGGGCAGGTGGTCCAGCATGTTTGTCAATTGGCATGCTTGGGGCAGTCGCCCCACCGAAACTGTTATTTGAGATTGTACTTGAAAAGTGGATGGTTTGTGACACGATCGAGTGTGAAGGGGCCCGTTCAATCATGCGTCCCTTACTGAAAATGTCATAAGGAGCGCGTGAGATGATCAGGACTGGTGATGAATACCGCGACTCGATTAAGGACAATCGTGAGGTCTTCATGAACGGCGAGCGCGTCAAAGACGTGACCGCCCATCCGATGTTTAAGCCTCTTATAGATATTAGGGCGCGCATGTATGACATGGCCCATGATCCTGCAACGCGTGATGTTATGACGGTGACCCAGGGCCCAGACGTTAACGCGATTGGCAGTGCCTTGCCTTATACACAAGATGATTGGTGGGCCAAGCGTCGTGCGACGGACTTGTTGATGGAAGATATTGGTGGCGTTGTAACCCGGGTTGGCGATGAGACCGTGGGCGAGATGTGGTCTCTATTTGACGGGACAGATGTGCTCAATGAGGTTGACCCCCAATTTGCCAAGAATATTGAAATGCATATTGGTAAAGTTTTGAAGGGTGATCCATTTCATGTATCGGCCAATACTGATCCAAAGGGTGACCGGTCCCTAGCGCCGCAAGATCAAGACCCTGATATGCTTTTGCATGTGGTGAAAGAAACGGATGCTGGCATCGTCGTGCGAGGCGCAAAATATGAAACTGCGGCGGCCTACGCCAACCAAGCCTTCACCAAACCCACCATAGCCAATTGGGGGAACGCGGAACTATCTGATTATGCTGTTGGATTTATTTGTGACTTGGGTTCGCCTGGTCTAAAGTTTATCTGTCGTGGTGGGTTTGCCGGTGCTCATGGGGGCTGTCCACGAGCAGATCACCGTGACTATCCACTAGCAAATCGATTTGATGAAGTCGATACCATTGTTATTTTTGACAACGTTTTGATACCTTGGGAGAACGTTTTATTCTATCGGCACACGCGTGCGGCCAGCTTCATTCGTGCGACCCTGCATCGGTATTCAGCGTTTGCCTTCGTGCAACGCACATTGAAACAGGCAGACCAAATGATAGGTGCGGCGCTGTTTAATGCGCGTCAAACTGGGCTGGAGAAGCAACCGGCGGTCCAAGAAAAGCTATCTGAATTGGCGATTTGGCGAGAGGGGATCAACGCACACCTAACCGCCTCGATTGCACTGGGTGAGACATCTCCGGCGGGATTGATGATGCCCAACCAATCCCTGCTTATGACTGGGCGGTGCCACGCGCTCAACAACTTGCCGAAGATGATGCATATTGCTCGAGAACTTTGTGGTGGGCAAATTTGCGTCACTCCAAATGTTGCCACGTTTGAGTCGTCAGAAACAAAGCCATGGATGGATAAATATTATACTATCAATGAGCACTGGGTGGCTGAAGATCGTCGAAAGTTGTTGGCTTTTGCCCGTGATTTGCTGAATTCAGATTATGCTGGTCACCGACTCACGTTCCAACTTTTTGCTCAGTCACCTCCATTTGCTCAGTCTGCTGCGGTTTACCGAAACTTTGATTGGGATGGTCCGCTCAGTTTTGTCAAAAATGGTGCGGGCTTATCGGATGGCGTGATGCATGATGTAGTTGAAAAGGCTAGTGACGGAGCCGTTGGCAAGCACTATGCAGACGCGTTGCGTATGTCGATGAAATAATTAAGGCTTTTCGATAAGTATTCTGCTATTTGCCTATTGTGATTTGTTGGTTGAGCGACTAACCAATGCAGACTTGGCGCGGGATGGAGCAGCCCGGTAGCTCGTCAGGCTCATAACCTGAAGGTCGTAGGTTCAAATCCTACTCCCGCAACCAAGTACCAAGTAAGCCCTTGTTTTTGCAAGGGCTTTTTATATGTATCAACTAAGAAAATTAGTGGAGTCATCAAAAGTGATCATTTTTGACCACTTCCTTCACCATTCCATTAGTTACTACATCAATTATTCCCCTAACCACTTTATTAATTAATTTGTTCTTAGCTTATAATGTGTTCGGCCAAAGTTTAATACGGTTCCCGTAACCAAGCTTAAATAAGCCCTTTTTCTTTAAATCCTGGCACAAAATTTCTTATGTTTGGTTTTTATTAGTAGCAAGATAAAAAAATTATATCCATATAATTTATTAAGTGGCACAGTCGTAGGCGTCATAACTTTATATTTATTTTTAATTTAGCTAATCAAACCCTAACGGGTTTCAGCACTTGTATTAGGGTAGCAGAATGTTAAAATTTTCAATTGGTGATATGACGGTAACGGAGATATGCGATATACGTTCGTTCGATATCCCTCTCACAATCATCTTCCCAAAATCAGATTATCAAAAATTGCAAAGCCATCTTCATTGGTTAGAGCCTAACTTACTCAGAGATGGAAATGTCCGCTTGGCCGTCCGTTCTTGGCTTTTAAAGCGCAATGGTAGAAATATTTTAGTAGATGCATGTGTTGGAAACCACAAGCAACGTCCGGCCCGATCTGATTGGCATGAACGCAACGATAAGTCTTGGACGGAGGCGCTGGCCGATGCTGGGTTGCAACCGGAAGACATCCATATTGTTTTTTGCACCCATCTGCACGCTGATCATGTGGGTTGGAACACAAAGCTTGAAAATGGCCAGTGGGTACCAACTTTCCCAAACGCGCGCTATATCACCGGGCAAACTGAATATGCCCATTGGGAGGCAGAAATAGCGGCCAGTGAGGGGCCAGTCGGCCACGGTTGCTTTCAGGACAGCGTCTTGCCTGTCATGGAGTCAGGTCAAATGGATTTGGTCACTGATGGTTTCCAACTGGCTGATGGTCTTGTTTTGAAATTATCTGCTGGGCACACACCTGGCCATATGAGTATTTATGCAAGTTGTGAGGGCCATACTGGCGTGTTTTGTGGCGATACCCTTCACTCTCCCATTCAAATGGTTCAACCAGGTTGGAGCAGTGCCTTTTGCTCTGACCCGCTGCTTGCTCGACAAACTCGCATCACACTTTTGGAGGACCTGTGTGATACTTCTAGGATTCTCATACCAATGCACTTTGGGAATACAGGTAGATGCCATGTGACGCGGCATAAAGACGTCTTTATGCCAGTTTTCTTGGATAGTATTTAGATACACAACGTTAAGAATACCAAACCCAAATTTACTAAATAAAAAAATGCTTAAATATTACTTCATTCGAAGAGAGGGGCAAATCTTGAACAGCTTTTCAAGGCGTCCCCACATTTTTAGACTGGGTACCACTCATGGCATATATGCTCCTCCATTAATCCAGAGAACCTGACCTGTCATAAAACCGCTTTGATCACTGAGTAAAAATCTGATGGGACCCGTTACATCTGTGGGAATGGCTATCCGTCCAAGGGGTGTTGCTGACGCCAATTTTTCAACATCGATGATACATGCCTGATCTTCATTAGAAACTCCTGTCCCTCCGGTCAAAAAGGCAGTTTGTACTGGCCCTGGCGCGACTGCGTTTACTCGTAGACGTGGAGATTCCTCAATGGCTAGAGTTTTCGTCATTGCAATTATACCCGCTTTCGCCATCGCATAGGCACCATGCCCCGGTCGAATGGATTGTGCCAATCCCGATGCAACAGTCACGATCGACCCATTTTGAGCCATAAGCGGGAGCAGCTCGCGCGTACTTGTGAAAACACCCCTTAAATTACCCATAATGGTATCATCAAAAGTGGCTAAATCCATCTCGACCAAGGGCCTCACACCCTTGGTATAACCAGCAAGGTTTACCAACCCGTCAAGTTCCAAATTCATGCTTCTGACAATGTTGGTAGCTAGATCGATGCTTTCGGTGTCAAGTATGTCAATAGGTATTGAAGTACATTTTAAAGGGTGAGCGCGTAGGGAAGTGGGAAGATCCAAGGCAATTACATTGCTACCATTTGCGCTCAGCTCATCCACAAGAACTCGACCAATGCCACCGGCTGCTCCAATAACTGCAACCGTACTCATGCCAGCGTTTTCATATAGGATAAGATATCAGATTCATTAA
>CAJJAW010000001.1 GCA_905182195.1 Alphaproteobacteria bacterium UBA4588 | reverse complement strand
TAGCGGGTGCCAATGCGGTAATCTACGGAGTAATGGAACCAGTCACCTCCAGAGCGCAGCATGGATGAGACATGGGTTTTGCCCAAGCCTGACATTGCAAACAGCAAGACTTTCTTCTGTTTGGCTTCTTCCCAAGCTAGCCCAGTCTCGTAGATCATCACAAATATTCCTCATTATCACTTTACTCATAGGCCAATATCAAACTCTGGAAAAGGGCTTGATCTATTCGCGCTGTTTTAGGTTTATATAATTAGCAATAAATATCAAAACTGATCCCAGTACGACGTAGATATCTAGGGCTTCTCCGTAAAATAGCATGCCTATCACTGCAATTAAGGGCAGACGTGCAAAATCAACTGGCATTATGATGCTGGCTGGGGCTAATGCGAGTGATTTAGTCATGCAAAAATGTGCTGTAAGGCCTGCTATCCCTATTAAAGTCAGCCACGGAAAAGTTTCTGAAGAGGGGATTTGGATGTCACCATCGTAACCTGCA
Organism: Alphaproteobacteria bacterium UBA4588; assembly: GCA_905182195.1. Classification (GTDB taxonomy): domain Bacteria; phylum Pseudomonadota; class Alphaproteobacteria; order Rhodobacterales; family Rhodobacteraceae; genus Planktomarina. Next base: position 308,092 of record CAJJAW010000001.1, on the reverse strand, counting down.
CAGATCAAACCAAATAATACCTGTAACCCAGTTAGAAAAAATAAGATTTTAGTTAGTGAATTATTGATAGTTAGTTTGCGAGTTAAAATGGCAGCACCTGCAAAACCAATAGCGGCAACTGCTCCAGCCAAAATGCCCACATTAAGTGCATTTAACTCGGGCCGTGCGACAACCAAAACACCAAAAAAGCCTAATGCGGCTATACTTAGCTTTTTAACGGTCAACTTTTCACCAAGAAAAAATGGTGCCAGGAGAACAACCCAGATTGGAGAAGTGAATTCCAATGCAAATAATTGTGCTAGCGGGATCAAAGGTAATGCAAAAAACCATAAATTTTGCCCAATAAAATGAAAAATATTTCGAATGAAATGTATTGAAAAAACTTGAAATTTATCTCGCAGTAGGTACCCGTTATCCCGGCCATGCTAACTACAATAAGAAAGCCCAGAATTGATCGGTAAAGCATGATTTCAAAGGTGTCGAGTTGTCCAGATATAGCCCGGCCTGCAACAGCCATTGACGTAAATGAAATGATTGCGCCAATCATCCATAGTCCTGCACCAGTATGTGACACCTTTGAAACCTCACGATTAAAGCCTAGACCGTTTCCATATTGGAGCTGTATTCAAGACACAACGGCACGTGAAGTGTTTACAGCCTAAATGTATTGTGTGTTTGGCTTTGATCCAGCAGCCTAATCGAACTTGTATGCAAAAAATAAGTTATGCCTTAATTTATAAGCATTAGATTAAATTAATTTAATGAGGGTTTATCCGTGTAGGCAGTACGCCTATAAGTTTTTTACAGCAGCATCAGTTACCTATTGCTACCCTGATTAACGGTTTTGGACATTTGTTAAAAAAATATATAACATCATTCGTTTTAGCAACCGCAGTACTTTTCATCTGTTTGGTCTTTTCGTGGCATTTTTTATCCAAGGTAAATTTTTTTTTTAATAGGCTTTACGATCTGCATAAGATCGAATCCCATATTAATGAGTTTGCTCCTCAAAATCGCCAAAACCGTAATAATTTTGAACACACTTCGAAAGACGAGCGGGTCCGAATTGTAGGGGAAATTTTGCGAACTGTTAATGCAAACGGAGTGGGCCTAAAAACGATACAATATTTTAACACAGATGGTGTGCCGATTAATCTTTTTTTGACTTTGGAAGAAGTGGACCATCTTGAAGATGTTAGTGTTCTCGTTCAGTCGATGAATAACCTAGCCTTTATATTCATTATTATACTCATTATTATAACTCTTATGGCTTGGAGATACAAAAGGGCTCCGCCAAGTCTACTAATGTTAATATGCAGCATGGCTAGCTTTGTTGTTATAATCACTGGATCTATAATCTTTATAGGGCCCCTAGAAGTATTTAATAAATTGCATGAATTGGTATTTGCAAACAAATCTCAGTGGCATTTTTATTATCAAGATTCATTAATGACGACTTTGCTTAAAGCGCCTGATACGTTTGCTTCCATGGCCGCACTAATGACTGCTATAGCACTAATATTTTGGCTACTTATTTTTTGTTTGACGAAAAAAATACTTAAGTAGTTTGGCACTTAACGTTATTATAGCTTAATAATTTCATAGTTTAACTTGTGACATTGATATTTATTTTTCTGCTCATTCTCACCCCACTTTTTATAACTTTTAAGTTATTGTTTTCATTTTATTTTAAAGGGTATGTAAGTAGCCTGTGAGTCGACTGAGAAAAATTTCAAATTCTGTTTCGAAAAAACCTATTGTAATTCAATAGTTTACGCAATCAGCACTTGCACATTGTACGACGAAGAACGTGCTGAATTATACACGTTCTTCTGTTCGTTTGTTCACTTGTTCTTCAGTGTCAAACGTCTGCCAAACTGCGCTTGTTGCTCAATCAGTGCGTCTAACTCACCAAGTTCAGCAGCTTCTCGCACCTTACGAAGTGTATCAGCTACATCAGCTTCGCTGGCTAGTTCGATGGCATTCTTACCGTTGGCTGAGTGTCGCTCTAGTTGCACGTCACTCCAACGTAACTGTCGCTGTTCTCCAACACGTAAACCACTGTTAGCTGCAACTAGCACATAGTGCTGCACGATTTTTCGCACTCTAAGCTCAGCGTCATCTAGCTTGTTGTGTTTGGCACAGTAGGTACGCATTGCACGATAGAGTGTTTCGTATTCATCGTTAGTCAACGTTGCTCTGCGTATCGCTTCATTGCCTTTGTCTAAGCGTGGCAGTTTCTTAAATTCAAAGCTGTCAATGTGCGTCTCGCCGTTCTTATTCAGCCACTTCATCAATGCATTTATAGTGCTCTGTTCGTTTTGAACTGTGACTTGTTTGACTTTGGTGTTGGTGGCTTTTGTGGCGATGGTAGAAGTAGTTTTCGCAATCAGTGCGTTCGAGTTCTTTGAGCTTAGTGTCTTTGCCAATGAAGCTAAGGAAGTGCTGTAGATGTGTTGCGATTGTTGCTAAGCGTCCACTCACTATGTGTCCAAGCTCAACGTCACGTTTGCGAAAGCTCAAGTACTTCTCAACACCTTCTTTGGTGGTAATCGAAAAGTAACTCTTACCTTGCTGTAAGTTGCCGTAAATCTCTAAGTAAGCAGCTTTGCCACGCTCTACATGCAGTGCTTTCGCTGCGTGTGCGTAGGCTTTTACGTGCGTACTTGTTCTCTTTAGGCAACCACAAGCGAAACTGCCAATACTCGCCTCGCTTGTACACACAAGCTTCATCAAATATTGCTATTTCGCCTTCAGCAAAGTTTTGTTTTTTAAGTGCCAAGTTTGCTCGCAGAGTTACTATTATTTTCAGTAGTCACACGTTTGTGCAACATTCTGTGTAACTGTACGAGAAAACTTCAATTAAATCAACGATTGATTTTATATGTGAAACAAATGTGTAAGTAATTAATATAATTAAATCAATGACTTACACTATAATAACTACTCCCACTCAATCGTTCCGGGAGGTTTTGAGGTTATGTCATAAGTGACGCGGTTTATACCCTTGACCTCATTTATGATGCGAGTTGCCGTTTCGCCAAGAAACTCATGTGTGAATGGATAATAGTCTGCGGTCATGCCGTCTACAGAGGTTACTGCACGTAATGCGCAGGCAAAATCATAAGTGCGACTATCACCCATAACCCCAACAGTTCGTACCGGTAAGATTGCGACAAAGGCTTGCCAAATATCATCATAAAGTCCGTGTTTTCGGATTTGATCTATATATACAGCATCGGCTATCTTCAAAATATCAAGTTTTTCGCGAGTAATTTCTCCAGGGCACCGTATAGCAAGGCCAGGACCAGGAAATGGGTGACGACCAATAAAGGATGCAGGCAGACCGAGTTCACGTCCTAAGTCACGTACTTCATCTTTAAACAGTTCGCGTAATGGCTCTACTAACTCAAGGCCCATTTTTTCGGGCAGACCACCAACGTTATGATGCGATTTGATTGTTAACGGATGGCCCACCTGAAAAGCAAACACTTTCAATGACATCTGGGTACAAAGTGCCCTGAGCTAAAAACTTTGCACCGCCAACGGCAGCGCATGCTTTTGGAACACATCAATAAATAGTTTACCAATAATCTTACGCTTAGTTTCCGGATCAGATTGGCCGTCCAAGCGCCAAGGAAAATTCTTGTTCGTCCGCATGAATAAAAGACATATTATAGTTATCGCGGAACATGTTTGATAACTTCATCAGATTCACCGCGTCGTAGCAATCCGTGATCTACAAAAACACATGTCAATTGATCGCCAATAGCTTCATGAATCAAAACTGCGGCTACGGAGCTGTCTACGCCACCGGACAGCCCACAAATAACTTTTTCAGTCCCCACTTGATCACGAATGGCTTGAATAGCCTGCTCGTGATAAGTGCCCATAGTCCAATCTCCCGAAAACCCTGCTTGTTTTATGAAGTTCTGGAATAAAATTGCGCCTTTAGGAGTATGGTGAACCTCTGGATGAAACTGTACCGCATAAAACTCCGTGACCGGATCAGCCGTCACGGCGAAGGGGGCATTGGGAGATGTGGCAAAAACTTCAAACCCAGGAGGAATGGCGCTTACATGGTCGCCGTGGCTCATCCATACCTGCTCGTCACCGCTAGAAAACCAACCATCTAGCAATGGTAACTTGTCTTTTTGACTCACATAGGCACGGCCAAATTCTGCGGTGCCATGACCGCGTTCGACCTCTCCGCCCAAACATTTCATCATGACCTGCTGGCCGTAACAAATGCCTAAAACTGGAACACCCATTTCAAAAACTGACATTGGGGGACATGGGGAGCCTTCGTCAATTACAGAGGCGGGGCCACCCGAGAGTATTACAGCTTTTGGTGCGAAGTTTTTCAAAAAACTATTTGTTATTTTTTGAAATGGATGGATTTCACAGTAAACATTCAATTCGCGTAAACGCCGTGCTATAAGTTGCGTTACTTGGCTGCCAAAATCGATGATCAGAAGCTTCTCATGTGTATATTCCATAACACCCGATATTCTGACCAATAAAAAGGATCAACCCAAGAGATGAGAACAAATTACTTCTTATGTCGTTTTCACTCCCGAAGGGGCGAAAAATACCATCGTGGGTTAAACAAAAAACCTTAAACAAATCTAGTAACTAATTAGGGGTTTCAAAATGGCTGAACCAGCAGGGCGGAGATCACGTAGCGGCGGGGGAGCCGCTCGGCGTGCAGAGCGAACGGCAGTAAGTATTGAAACAGAGCGCTATATTGATCGCAATATTCCATTATATGAGTTCTTAGATGACGCAACGCTAGAATTAATTGAGTACAACGCTGAGACTGTTCTTGAAGAAATAGGTGTTAATTTTGTCGATAGCCCTGTGGCTTTAGAACGCTGGCGCGCCGTTGGCGCCACAATTGAAGGTGAGCGTGTACGCATTCCTCGCGGTTTAGCTCGAAATCTGTGCAAAACAGCACCTTCTAAGTTCATTCAGCACGCCCGAAACCCAGCACGCAACGTGGAAATAGGTGGAAAAACACTAGTGACAGCGCCTGTTTACGGTCCACCATTTGTGAGAGATCGCGAAGGTGGTCGCAGATATGCAACAATTGCAGATTTTAAGAAATTTGTGAAATTGGGTTATATGTCGAAATATCTGCATCACTCAGGAGGAACTGTCTGTGAACCTACAGATGTACCTGTAAATAAGCGTCATTTGGATATGCTAATGGCGCATATGGTATATAGTGATAAACCTTTCATGGGATCTGTTACTGAACCGAGCCGAGCACAAGATTCGGTTGATATGTGTGAAATTCTGTTTGGGAAAGAATTCATTCAGAAAAATACTGTGATGACCTCGTTGATTAACATTAACAGTCCACTGACCTTTGACAGTGTGATGATGGGGGCCTTAGAAGTTTTTGCTAAAAACAATCAAGCCAGCATTATCTCCCCGTTTATTGTTGGTGGCGCAATGGCTCCAGTCTCGATCATTGGTACATTGACTCAGGTGCTGGCTGAGGTTTTGGCAGGCATAGCCTATAGCCAAATCTTAAATCCAGGCTGCCCAGTGATATTTGGTACATTTGTTACCTCAATCGATATGAACTCGGGCGCACCAACTTTTGGGACACCTGAGGCCAGTCAAATACTATACGGTGCAGGTCAATTGGCTCGCCGAATGGATCTACCCTTTCGTTCGGGTGGTGGGCTGTGTGGATCAAAATTACCCGATGCTCAGGCTGCGTATGAGACAGCTAATACGTTGAATGCTGCCTTGCTGGGGGGAGTCAACTTTATGCTGCACTCCTGTGGTTGGCTAGAGGGAGGCTTAGTGTCATCTTTTGAGAAATTCGTAATGGATGCAGATCAGCTTGGCACATTGCACAAAATGGCTATTGGTGTTTCTGTAGATGAAAACGGTCAAGCTATGGATGCTATACGGGAAGTGGGTCCAAGTGGCCATTATCTTGGTTGTGAGCACACGCAAAATAACTTTAAGGCAGCATTTTGGCGATCAAATTTGTTTGATTATAAGCCGTTTGAAACTTGGTATGAAGAAGGCGCGCGTGATACCTATGCACTGGCGGCAGAGCGTGTAGCTTATCAATTAGCAACCTACCAGCAACCGCCACTCGATCCTAAAATTTTAGCTGCGCTTGAGGACTATGTAGCCCAAAAAAAGAATGCCATGCCTGACGCGTTTGTTTAGTTTTTTAAGACTAAGGTTTTAAACACTATGGGTGGTAATATAATATGCATATTCGTTGCTAGGGGTGGTTGTTTGGGCTGTCTGTGTTAAATTGAAAGCAGTTAAGGATGACAATTATGCGCGATCTTAAAATACCACAGCAGAGGCACCCGGAGAAGGCTAAACGTCCTGACAATCCGCAACCTAAAAAACCATCATGGATCCGAGTAAAAGCACCCGTGGGAAATGGGTACCAAAAAACACGTGACATCATGCGGGAGCACAAACTTGTAACCGTTTGTGAAGAAGCTGGCTGTCCTAATGTTGGAGAATGTTGGAACCAAGGGCACGCCACCATGATGATTATGGGTGATGTTTGCACGCGCGCTTGTACTTTTTGTAATATTGCTACTGGTAAGCCTTCTGAAGGCTTGAATGCATTTGAGCCTGGCCGAGTTGCTGATGCGGTGAAAAAACTAGGTTTAAATCATGTTGTTGTTACCTCAGTGGATCGTGATGATATAAAAGATGGTGGTGCGGAGCATTTTGCGCAAACCATACGCGCAATCAGAAAACAGGCACCAAATACCACAATAGAAATTTTGACCCCCGATTTTATTCGCTGTGATGATAAAGTTTTAGAAACTGTTGTGGCCGCTAAGCCTGATGTGTTTAATCACAATCTCGAAACTGTTCCGAGACTTTATCCTGAAGTGCGTCCCGGCGCACGGTATTTCCATTCTTTGCGGCTCTTACAGCGGGTCAAAGAATTAGATCCAAAGATGTTTACCAAATCTGGTATCATGGTGGGGCTTGGGGAAGATCGCCAATCTGTTTATCAAGTTATGGATGATATGAGGGCTGCAAACATCGATTTTATAACAATTGGCCAGTATCTTCAGCCTACACTAAAACACCATCGTGTCGATAGGTTTGTGACACCGGAGGAATTTGCTAGCTATGGGAAAGCAGCAAAAGGTAAGGGTTTTTTGATGGTTTCAGCGACACCACTTACCCGAAGCTCCTATCACGCAGGAGATGACTTCACCAAAATGCAAAAGGCTCGCTTGGCAACCAACGGTTAAAGTTTTGCTTTATAATTATTTGTCGTGGCGAAGTTTAACACCTATCGAACTAAAAAATATGAAACAGTTCTTTTCCAATTAAGGCATAGGATATGGCAAACTAAAAATTTAAGATACAATAATATGTTTTAAAGTAGATGGAGCGCCATTTTTCTAAACTTAGTGTAGGCTATCAGGTTTATGTAAAGCGAACCTTACCAATATACGGTAAATTTCTGTTACGTTGAGCGAAGTCAATACCATACCCCACAACAAATTCATCAATGATTTCAAATCCTAAAAAGTCTGTCTTGATGTCGACCTCCCGCCTAGACGGTTTGTCGAGCAAGGCAATAGTTTTCATCCGCTTTGGATTGCGGCGCATAATATGTTGTGTAACATTTTTCATAGTGTGGCCCGTGTCAACAATGTCTTCTACTATCAACACATCGCGATTTTCAATAGTGCCACGAAGATCTTTTAGGATCCTGACTTCACGCGAACTTTCCATACTATCACCATAGCTACTAACCTCAAGAAAGTCGACTTCAATAGGCAAGCTGATTTCACGCACAAGATCTGCGATAAAAACAAACGATCCACGCAGAAGACCAATGACGACCAACTTATCAGTATCAGAAAATTCTGTTTCAATTTCATGGGCCAATTGTTCAATACGCGCAGCTATTGACTTAGCGGATATCATAGTGTCGATGACATAGGATTTTTGTGACATAGTGTCCTCTTGAACTTTCCCGACATATCTACGACATTTTGTTAACAGTGTCAGCGGAAAATACCATGCCAACCCACAATGAAACTAAAATTTTACGCCATTCGGCGCAGCAAATGTACGATTTAGTTGCTGATGTAGCAGCCTATCCGGAATTTTTACCTTGGTGTGCCGCTGCACGAATAAAATCTGTGACCCCAGACGGCGTTTCTCAGATTATGGAAGCGGATTTGGTGATCTCTTTCAAAGTGTTCAGAGAACGGTTCGGAAGCCGGGTAATTCTTCACTCGAATCAACTCTTCATTGACACTGAATATCTCGATGGTCCGTTTAAACATATGAAATCAACCTGGAAGTTTGAGAGTTTAAGCGAGGGCTGTGCCGCCACCTTTTTTGTAGATTTTGAATTTAAGAACGCAATTTTACAAGGTGTCATTGGCCTGGTTTTCAACGAAGCAATGCAGCGTATTGTGCTGGCTTTTGAAGCACGAGCGGAATCTCTTTATAACTAAAAATTAGGCCCCCAAAGGCGGGGGCCGTTAAAATACATAAATAAATTTAGGACGAGTGATCGTAAGCGCGTTCACCATGCGCTGAGAGGTCAAGGCCAGTGTACTCATCCTCTTCGCTGACCCGCAGCGGCGCTACGAGTGCGACCAGTTTCACCAAAGCGAATGTCACTGTTACCGTAAAGACACCCACAATAACTAAACTGCCGATCTGTGCGGCCCAAGTACCTGTACCGAAGACTGCAATCATTATGGTCCCAAAAATACCGCCAATGCCGTGAACCGCAAAGACGTCAAGAGTATCGTCAATTTTAAAGTTGTTACGCACTATATTGACCGCTTCCTGACAGAGGATGCCAGCCACAGAGCCAATCACTAAGGCCTCAATTGGACCCACAAACCCCGAGGCTGGCGTGATGGATGCCAGACCTGCAATCGTACCTGTAACCATACCCACAAGCGATGCTTTTCCGTATTTAATCCGCTCCCAAAGGGCCCAAGTCAACGACGCAGCTGCAGCGGATATATGGGTCACGGTTAGCGCCATTGCGGCACCTCCATCTGCTGCCAGTTGTGAGCCGCCGTTAAAGCCAAACCAACCCACCCAAAGCATCGCCGCCCCCAACATCACATAGCCTGGGTTGTGCGGTGGTGTGGTTGTGTTGCGCCGAGCACCCAACAATACAGCAATGACCAATGCGGCCAGCCCTGCGGTTTCATGCACCACGACGCCGCCGGCAAAATCTTTTATGCCAGTTTCCCCAAACAAGCCACCGTCTGACAAAATGCCGCCGCCCCAAACCCAATGAACAACAGGTGCATAGCATACAAGCATCCAAAGGCCGGAGAAGGTCATCACAAAGCCAAAGCCCACGCGTTCCACATAGGCGCCAACTATCAGGGCAGGTGTTATAATGGCGAATGTCATTTGAAACGCGAAGAACAATACTTCTGGCAATGTAGTACCATCGCGGACAGTTGAGACATCAATATTATATAAGAACATATGACTAAGGCCGCCCCAATATCCGGAATTGCCATCTCCGAAGGCGATAGAATAGCCAAAAGCGAGCCAAAGAACACTCACTAGACAGGCTATACCAAAGCACTGCATAAAGACGCTGAGTACGTTACGTGCCCGTACCAATCCCCCATAAAACAGAGCAAGGCCGGGCAAAGTCATAAATAGAACTAATGCCGTGGCGACGATAATCCAACCTGTGTCTGCTGCGTTCATGTTATCCCCCAAAACTAGTTGAAGATTTTCTATTGAAAACAACTTTAAAGAAAAGTTTCAAACACTCAAAATCTGCCATTTAGGGCCCGCATTTCATATTTGTTTAAAAATTAGGCACTATATGATAGGCCAGTATAATCAGTAAGCTTTTTTTAAAAGCTCATTGATTAATTCTAAGGCATGATTGGTGGCGGCCTTTCGAACTTCAGCGCGGCCAATGGCTCCAAATTCAACAGTTTCGCTATGAGCCATCTGCGATGACTTAAGCCCAAAACATACTCGGCCCTCGGGCTTGAAATCTGATCCACCCGGGCCTGCAATGCCACTAACTGAGACAGCAATGTCGGCGCTTGCAGCGGCCAAGGCTCCTACAGCCATTTCCTCAGCAACAGGCTCCGACACGGCGCCATATTCTTGCAAGGTTGCCTGTGACACACCAAGAACTCTGGTTTTTGCCGTGTTGGAATAGGTAACAAATCCCTGTTCAAAAATGGTAGAGCATCCTGCAATATCGGTCAAAGCCGCGCTGACCATCCCGCCTGTGCAGCTTTCGGCGCAGGTGATTTTTACCTTTGCGCTGCTGGCCATGTTTACAATTTTTTCAGCCAGACTCATGACAAACTTAACATGACTAAACCGATCACTGCCGCAGCCATTATGCCGGCAATCACATCATCTAGCATAACCCAGAGCGGACCGAGCTGCCTATCAGCCCAGCCGACCAAGCCTGGCTTAGTTATGTCAAACATTCGAAACGCCCCAAATGTGAGCAGCCAATACCATATGGAAATATCAAACTGTTGCGGCCAGATGGCCAAGGGCAATAGGGAAACCCATTGCCCCGCCACCTCGTCAATCACTATTTCAGACGGGTCATGATCAACCTGGTCCTTAGTCTGTAACGTAGTGGCCCACCAGCCCAGACCGAAACTGGCTAATATGGCAAAACACAACCCGTAAAGACCTGTGGTGTGAATGATCGCAAATCCTACTAATAATGCCACCAAGCTGCCCCAAGAGCCGGGAGGCCGGGCGCAAATAACCAATATAAAAAAATGTGGCTATAATGTGACTCATAGGCTCACCAAACTGGCAGAGGCCATGGCGGCAATACCTTCCTCGCGACCAGTGAAGCCCAATGTTTCAGAGGTTGTGGCCTTGATCGATACTTGATCCACATCCAATCCCATTATCTCCGCCATCTGAACCCGCATAGATTGTGCATGCGGTCCAATCTTTGGGAACTCGCAAATCAAAGTGCAATCCACATTTTCGACCCGAAATCCCATGTCTCTGGCCAAGGCAATCGAATGCTTGAGAAAAATATCACTGGCTGCACCTTTCCATTGTGGATCTGACGAAGGAAAATGTTGGCCAATGTCACCCCGCGCCAAAGCGCCGTAAATAGCATCTGTCACCGCATGCATCCCCACATCCGCATCAGAGTGACCAATCAATCTAGACTTATAAGGCAGTGTAACACCGCACAGCGTAAGTGCGGATCCTGTTCCAAATTGATGTACATCAAAGCCATTACCCACGCGTATTTTCATGCGGCCTCGCAAAATTTGTTTAGCCCGCGCAAAATCGCCGGGCAGTGTTACTTTGATATTATCTTCGTTGCCAGCCACAATTGTAACGACATGCCCTGCGGCTTGGACTATTTGAACGTCATCCGTGGCGGTGATTTGCACGGATTTATGGGCGGACTGGATCAGTGCATAGGCAAAGCATTGCGGGGTTTGCGCCCGGAAGACATTGGCGCGGTTGATTGTATCAAAAACCTGATCTGTGCTGCGCCATAATGTATCCTGAACGGCCACCGCGGGCGCAGAGGCACCGTCTGCCAACATTGCTGCAATACATTTTGATAAAAGGCTTTGATCCAAGCATGGGCGTGCTGCGTCATGGATCAAAACAAAGTCCGGCGCGAGCGTTTTAATCGCTGCAAGGGCGCGACGTACCGAGTCATTGCGGTTAGCCCCCCCGGCAACGCACAAGATTTTAGTTGGTAATTTTGACAGCAGATTTTTATCATCAAGGTGATGCACAACGACAACTTGCGACACCAAAGGATTGGCCAGAAACGGTTCTATGGTCCAGGCAATTAGTGGCTTACCCAATAAAGGTTGCCATTGCTTCGAAATAGGACCGCCCGCCCGCGTACCACGCCCAGCCGCCAGAACTACGGCTATTATCTTCGCTTTGTTGCTCATGACCCATCGTTATTCCTTTGATATTCTGCATGCAATCCTTCGTTTGCCTTGCTTATCCGCCTATTTTTTGTGCAAACGAGTAAAAATGTGTACCTAATGTTGAGATGGACTTGCTTGTGTTAGCATAGAATGCACCTGCTCGGACAAGTTGGAGAAATCTATAGTGCGTATAGTATTAGGTAATCAAGTTATTAACCCACCGGTTTTACTTGCCCCACTAGCTGGAATCACAGATGTGCCGTTTCGAAATTTGGTCCAATCTTTTGGGGCGGGGCTTGTGGTTTCTGAAATGGTAGCAAGCCACGAGATGGTGCAGAAAAAGCCTGGCGTACGCGAACGTGCCGAGCTCGGTTTTGGCATTGCCAGTACCTCGGTGCAAATCGCGGGCAGGGAGGCCTATTGGATGGCGGAGGCAGCCCGTATGATTGAGTCAAACGGTGCAAAAATCATTGATATCAACATGGGGTGTCCTGCCAAGAAGGTGACAAGCGGCCAATCCGGTTCGGCGCTGATGCGGACTCCTGACTTTGCTTTAGAACTTGTGGAGGCAGTGGTTAAGGCTACCAGTTTGGACGTGACGCTTAAAATGCGACTGGGCTGGGATGACAACTCGCTAAATGCGCCCTACATAGCAGCAAGAGCTGAAGCGGCTGGTATAAAAATGATTACAGTCCACGGCCGCACGCGCTGCCAATTTTATAATGGTGCTGCCAATTGGGCTGCAATTTCTCAAGTGAAAGCGGCCGTTTCAATCCCAGTGATAGCAAATGGCGATATTGTTGACGTAGCTTCTGCACGTTTGGCGTTAGAGCAATCGGGGGCAGATGGTATTATGGTAGGCCGTGGGGCACAGGGCGCTCCTTGGCGCTTGGCTGAAATATCTTCTAAGCTTTACGGCACCCCTGAACCGATAATCCCACGCGGTAACCCATTGGGTGAACTCATCATTGGCCATCATCAAGCTATACTGGATTTTTATGGTAAGGTTTTGGGTGTCAAAAACGCGCGCAAACATCTCGGTTGGTACTTGGATGGACTGCAGGTTACCCCGGAGTTGCGGCAATCTCTACTCAGATCTGTTGATCTATCAGAAATTCATCAGTTGATCTGGCGGGCGGTTCAGCAGGGCCGAACACAGGTGGCGGCATGACGCTTTATCAAGATCTTTGGGCACAATTGCCTATACCGGGTTTGATGATTGGGCTGAACGACAGCATTCTAGATGTTAATATGGCCGCTGAACAGTTTCTGGGCGTGTCATCAAAAATGGTTTTGGGGCATCATGTTTGGAATTTCCTGCGCGGGGAGGACCTACTGTCCGCGGGAATTAACCGTGCCCGCGCTATAGGGCAACCTATTGTGATCACTGACGTCTTTGCCCATGGACGCAACACTGAGCCGCTCCCATGTGCTGCGCATGTCTGCCCGTTAGGTGGGGCTGAACCTTACATTTTGGTTTTGATTATCCCCCATGACACATTGGGAAATTCAGGAAATGGTACCGCACCAATCTCAGCCGCCCATTCTGCAATTGGCATGGCCGAGATGTTGGCCCATGAGATCAAAAATCCACTGGCAGGTATCACTGGAGCGGCTCAATTTCTGTCGATGTCGCTGCCTCCGGAAGAACATGAGATGACCGATCTTATAGTAGAGGAATCCAAGCGAATTGTTGCTCTGTTGGATCAGGTTGAACAATTTGGTGATGTCACACCGCCTAACTATGCGGAAGTGAATGTTCATGACGTTTTGGATCAAGCGTCGCGGTCTGCTACCTTTGGCTTTGCAGGAAATATCAAGATTACCAAAAACTACGACCCCTCCCTGCCAAATGTCCGGGTAGATTCAAATCAAATGGTGCAGGTGTTTCTTAATCTGATCAAAAACGCCTGTGAAGCTTTGGGCGAGGAGGGTGAGATTTTGGTTCGCACCTTTTACGATCCCTCTTTGCGCTTGGTTATGCCGGACAGCAACAGGCAGCGGATGCCGCTTCACGTGGATATCACAGACAATGGGCCGGGGTTGCCAGAAGCAATATCAAAACATGTGTTTGATCCCTTTGTGTCGTCCAAACTTAATGGAAAAGGCTTGGGACTCGCATTAGTGTCAAAGATAGTAGCACAGCATAACGCCTGGGTGAGTGTTATATCACGTCCGGGGCAAACCACATTTCGTATATCATTGCCGGTTAAAATTAGAAAATAGGAAATATTATTATGGATGGAACGGTTTTAATTGCTGATGATGATCGTACAATTCGTACCGTGTTGACCCAGGCCTTCACACGAGCTGGCTGCAAAGTTCATGCGACCTCATCATTAACAACGTTAATGCGATGGGTTGAGGATGGAAGGGGCGACTTGGTGGTCTCCGATGTGGTTATGCCTGATGGGAACGGTTTAGAAAACTTGCCCAAAATCATTAAATTACGGCCAAATCTTCCTGTGATCATTATATCTGCACAAAACACTATAGTGACGGCTATTAGGGCTAATGAATCTAAGGCCTTTGACTATTTGCCCAAACCCTTTGATTTGCCAGAGTTGATGCGCCGATCTGCTAAGGCTTTGGAACGTCGCCAACCGGCGACGCTAAGGGCAGTGCCTGCGACAAATTCAGAAGTGGAAATCCCTTTGGTTGGTCAATCTCCCGCTATGCAGAAATTGTACCAAAATATGGCACGGACAATGAATGCTGCAATTCCAGTGTTGGTTTTAGGCGAGCCGGGCACTGGTAAGTCATTAATAGCAAACAGCTTGCATAAGTTTTCCAACCGAGCAGATCAGCCATTTGTCATCATTCACCCAGAAATGGCTGAGAGCCAGTCTCTTATCAAAGATGCAATTCAACGGGCTGAGGAAGGCACACTGGTTTTAGACGGCGTGACAGACCTCAGTCTCGCATCGCAATTACGCATATTGCACACGTTAGGAGAACCCAGTGAACAAGCTGCGCGCTTGATTTCGATTGCAGGGCCCAACATCCTATCGGAAGTGCAAAACGGCAACTTTAGGAACGATCTTTTTTTTCGCATATCTAGCTTGCAACTGGCAGTGCCCGCTTTACGTGAAAGGGTAGATGATATTATGGTTTTAGTAGAACACTTTCTTAAAATGGTTATTCTCGAAACACCAGTCGAATTAAGCGCTGCAGGATCGGAGGCGTTGCGGTCGTTTAACTGGCCTGGCAATGTGCGCCAGCTGCAGAATATTGTGTCGCAATTAATAATGGAATCGCAAAATACTATTTATGACGGTTCGACAGTAGTAGAGATTTTGAAAAGTACGGCTCTTTCCGCAAGTGTTACCAGCATGGCATCCTCCGAAAAACTATCAGAGTCAGTTGAACAGCATGTTCAAAGATATTTTGACCTGCATGGTGCAAGTTTACCTCCTAATGGTATCTATCAAAGGATATTAACGGAGGTTGAGCGGCCCCTTATTGAAATAACTTTGGCTGCTTCCGCTGGAAATCAGGCAAAATGCGCGGATCTTTTAGGTATCAATCGAAATACTTTGCGTAAGAAAATCAACGAACTTGAAATTGTCGTGACACGCCACCGCAAAATGATGTAAAAGGGCAACATACGTTGTATTTTAACAATATAGTTAAAAGTTGAGCCGCTGGTGTAACTATAAAAGGTCTGCAAAAATGCGCCATGGTCTTGCCAGTTCCCTTTTAGATAGGATTGCTGATCTCCGGACAAACAGGTCTGCCAATTCAGGGCTAACCTTTGCATTGGTCATTATTGGACCCTTGCTAGTGTTTCTTACATTCTATGCGATGCAGCCTATTCAGGGGGGGCGTGCATCACTACGCTTTGTATTAACTGCTGATTTTGTTTATATTTTGTTTATTACTACGCTATTGATACGTAGAATAGTCCAGTTGGCTGCCGCGCGGCGCGCCGAATCCGCGGGTTCGAGGCTGCACTTTAGACTAACTACTGCGTTTGCGACTATAGCACTATTTCCTACTATCCTTGTGGCTATATTCGCAGTATTATCAGTTAATCAGGCTTTGGAAGGTTGGTTTTCCGAAAGAGTGCGAAATGCTGTTGGTGCTTCTCTAAGTGCCGCTCAGGCCTATCAAACTCAGACGCGCAAAGGCGTTATAGCTGACACGGAAGTGTTCGCGGAACGCTTAAATGCCCTAAACCAAAATAAGTTGTTAACCGGCAACATAGACACTGACAGCCAATTGAGCCCTGAACTTACACGCTTGCAAACTGAATTTGAGCGCGGCTTAAAGGAAGTGTATATCATTAATAACATCGGAGATTTACGTTTACGCGGACCATCATCTTATCTTTTTGACTATGAGAAACCAACCCGTGCTCAGATGATGTTAGCAGAAGGCCCAGATATACTGATTATTGAAGATTTAATTGCCAATGAGATGCGGTCGCTCGTTCGATTACGCAATTATTCAAATCATTATTTGTATCTTACGCGCATAGTAGATGGTTCACTTTTAGGCCTACTGGAAGAAACTACAGAAACAGCAATTTACTATAACCAACTAGAGTCTCAGCGAGGACGTTTATTATTTGATTTTGGGCTTTTGTATCTGGCATTTGCAGTAATCTTGATTCTGACCGCTACTTGGTTGGGCCTTTGGTTTGCTGAGCGCTTGGCTAGTCCAGTCGGAAGAATGGCAGCCGCCGCTAAAAAGGTGGGTGCTGGTGATTTGGATGCACGAATTGAAAATATTAAAGGTGATGATGAGATAGCAATGCTAGCCCGCTATTTCAATCAAATGACCCACCAACTAAAGGGACAACGCGACACTCTTATTCAGAGTGCGGATCAAGCGGACCGCAGGCGGCGATTATTTGATTCTGTCTTGGCATCAGTTACATCAGGGGTGATTGGGTTAAATCAAACAGGGCACATCGCCTTTTTAAACAAATCTGCGCAACGGGTTTTGGATCTACCAGAGGTCTCAGATCTTGCTCTACTATCAGATTCGGTTCCAGAGTTTGGCGAGATGATGGATTACTTTCGTAGTGGAGTTAGCGATGTGGCGCAACGCGAAATTCGTTTGGTGCGACGTGGCAAGCTTGAAAGCCTTTTGGTGCGTATTGCATTGAGGACCAACGAGCTATCTGAACCTGAGGGTTATGTAATTGCTTTTGAGGACGTCACTGATCTAGTGAGCGCACAGCGCATGGCAGCTTGGGGGGATGTCGCGCGCAGGATTGCGCATGAAATTAAAAATCCGTTAACCCCAATCAGACTGTCCGCTGAACGCATCAAACGCAAATTTTCCCCTAAGCTTGGAGACCAGTCGGATCAACTTGAGAGTATGACTAATATAATTGTTCGCCAAACGGAAGAATTACGGCGAATTGTCGATGAATTTTCTCAATTTGCAAGGATGCCTGAACCTGACCGCCAACCAACTGAGTTGAGAGAGCTTATTAAGGATACTGTACTTCTGCAGGACAGTGGGCAACCAAATGTAACTTTTAAATTAGATTTGCCCCCTAAAAATATTTGGATTGATGCTGATGCATCAATGATTAGCCGTGCTTTTACAAACTTGTTTAAAAATGCAGGGGAATCCATTGAAGATGCCATTAAAGAAGCGCCAGATCACGAAGGTGAGATCAGAGTTTCAGTGTCTCAAACAGAGCAATTAATTGTACTTGAGATATCGGATAATGGCGCTGGCTTACCGCAGGACAGGTCGCGATTGATGGAACCTTATGTGACCAATAGAGCTTCAGGTACAGGTTTAGGCTTATCAATTGTAGCAAAAATAATTGAAGAACACCGCGGCACTTTTTCGTTATCGGATGCAGAGCCCTTTGACTACAATTCTAAAGTAGGCGCAAAAGCAGTGATTAAATTACCAGGAATGAAACATAATACTGAGCAAAACATAAATTTAGGAAAACCAGTATGAGCTATATTCTAATTGTAGACGATGAGCGAGATATACGAGAACTTATTTCAGATATTCTGATTGATGAGGGCTACAGGACCCGTTTGGCTGGCACATCGGATACTGCTATGCGCCAAATTTCCGATGAACGTCCAGCCATGTTGATCCTCGATATTTGGTTAAAAGACAGTGCTATGGATGGAATAGATATACTCAAGTTGGTTAAATCTAATCATCCAGATATACCGGTGGTAATTATTTCAGGGCATGGCAATATTGAGATTGCAGTTGCGGCCATTAAGCAAGGCGCTTTTGATTTTATAGAAAAACCATTCAACATAGACCAACTAAACGTAGTAATACGGCGAGCGATGGAAGTAGCTAATCTACGGATTGAGAATACTGCCCTACGCAATCAATATAATCATCCTCTCGAACTCACAGGGTGCAGCGCCGTTTTCAAGGCCCTCAAGAGCAACCTGGATAAGGTAACTAAATCGAATGGACGGGTTTTACTTAATGGTCCTTCAGGTGTCGGTAAAGAGACTGCAGCACGCTATATCCACGCTAATTCGAGCCGTGCCGATACACCACTAGTAGTGGTGAATTGTGCATCGTTGGAAAGTGATGACATCGACGCCAAGCTGTTTGGTGTAGAATCTGGCTCGAAGACCCTTCAAAATGGAATTTTGGAGGCAGCACATAATGGCGTATTGTTCTTCGATGAGATAGCGGATTTGCCATTATCTGCGCAGGGAAAAATCCTGCGTGTCTTGGTGGACCAAAGCTTTACTCGTGTTGGCGGCTCTTTGGCTCAAAAGGTTGATATCCGCGTAATTTCAGCAACATCTCGAGATTTGTCTCAAGAAATTGCTGCTGGAGCCTTCCGAGAAGAGCTGTTTCATCGTTTGAATGTTGTGCCAATAGCAATTCCAAGTTTAATAGAACGCCGAGAGGATATTATTATTCTGGCTAAGCATTTTCTGGTAGAGTTTAACGAAAAATTTGGCCTACCAAAACGAGCCTTAAGTGACGATGCTGCAACAACTCTAGAAAGCATGGATTGGCCTGGAAATATCCGTCAATTAAAGAATACGATTGAACGTATTTTAATTATGGGGCCACTTGACCCTTTTATTGAGGCAGAGGAACTGTCTACCAGTAATGATATTAGTAACAGTAAAGATGGCCAAATTGTGTTATCCAGCAATCTAGCTAAGTTCTCTTTGCGTGAAGCGCGAGAATTATTTGAACGAGAGTATTTACTAACCCAAATTAATCGTTTTGGCGGCAATATTAGCAGGACCGCTAGCTTTGTGGGAATGGAACGTTCAGCGTTGCACCGTAAGCTAAAATCGCTTGGTGTGGTAACTTCAAATAGAAGTGGTGGGCGCGTGGCACGCTTGGACAAAACTTGAATCGAATAATTGACCTTCACTCTCTTGTCTGACAAACCATGTGTGAGATTTTCCTGATCCCAAGGGGGCCTATCCCGTGAAAGTGATCATTTGTGGCGCTGGTCAGGTTGGTTGGCAAATAGCGCGTCATCTTGCCAGTGAAAAAAACGATGTGACGGTAGTAGACCGTAATCCTGATCTCGTTCGCAGGGTAACCGATACCTTGGATGTGCAGGGTATTGTAGGCTTTGCGAGCTACCCTGATATTTTGGCAAGCGCTGGGGCAGATAACGCGGATATGGTTATAGCGGCCACTCATTCTGATGAAGTGAATATGGTAACATGCCAAGTGGCCCATTCTGTATTCAATATTCCGCGAAAGATAGCACGACTGCGTTCACAAAGCTATCTTGATGTAATTTATTCGGATCTTTATCGTCGTGATCATTTACCAATTGATGTTGTTATAAGCCCAGAAAAAGAGGTTACCGAAGCTGCTTTGCGCCGTTTAGATACTCCAGCAGCTTTCGAAACTGAGTTTTTTTTTGATGGTGAAATACAGATGTTAGGCATCACACTCGATGATAAATGCCCAGTCTTGAACACGCCATTAAAACAGTTATCTGATTTATTTTCTACACTTTCAGCTATAGTTGTGGCTATCAGACGTGAGGGCAGTTTGTTTGTTCCCAGGTCGGGTGACCAGCTTTTCGTTGGAGATTCATGTTATATATTTGTTCAAAAACATGATGTTCAACGTGCGTTAGAGGTTTTTGGTAAAACCACACCGTCGCGAGACCGAGTAGTGATTGTAGGCGGTGGAAATGTGGGCTTCGGCGTCGCACAAAATCTAGAAAACCGAAGTAGCCGCATCAGGGCAAAGGTTATAGAGATAAACCGTGTAACTGCTGAACATGCTGCAGAAGCTTTAGAAAGAACAATTGTTCTTCATGGGGATGGCCTAGATTCTGAAATTTTGATTGAAGCAAATATTGAGCGTTCTGACGCCATTCTAGCTGTGACCGATGATGATAAAACCAATCTTTTAGCAGCCATCCGGGCTAAATCCATGGGCTGCCCATTGGCAATATGTTTGATAAATGATCCCTCTATGGTGCCGCTTTTGCAAGCTATGGGTATTGATGCATATGTTAACCCAAGGGCGACCACTGTTTCCTCTATTTTGCGCCATATTAGACACGGTAGGGTGCAGAGAGCCTATTCTATTGGTGATGCTGAGGGAGAGATTATTGAAGCACAAGTTCTTTCAACTTCAACAATCGCTGGCCATTATATTCGCGATATTGAATTCCCAGAGGGGGTGTTAGTAGGCGCTGTAAAAAAAGGCACCAAGATACTAAAGCCCTCAGGATCTCTACGTATTGAGGACGGCGATCAAGTGGTCTTGTTTGCGCTTTCAAACGACGTAGGTGAAGTTGAACGCTTATTGCAAGTTACTATCGATTTTTTCTGAGGATGTTGGTCTTCTTCAAGAAATTGCCTTTAGCAATCTCAATACCCACCATCTTTATATTGATGATGATGATTCCGTCTCTGCATGGTTTCTATGTCGGTGATGAGTATCAAGGCCGTACTTTTCTTTATGCGGTATTTTTGGGATTATTTTTGTTAGGTTTTATAAGTTTTTTGGTTCTAGATAAACCTCTCTTTAAGCACCGGCATGCGCAGCTCTGGTCCTGTCTTTGCTTTTTCTGTGTATTGCCAATTTTTTTGGCCATCCCATTTCATGAAGCCATGGCCACTCAAAATTTAATTAATTCCTACTTAGACCTTGTCAGTGTTATTACGACAACTGGCTTACCAGTCTTTTCAACTAATGCTTTAAGTGAGACTATTATAATTTGGCGCGTGTGCGTGGGGTGGACCAGCGGATTTTTTATGTGGGTCTTTGCATGGTCTGTATTTGCACAGCTGAATCTAAGTGGGTTTAAACATTTGTGGGGGGAGAGCCCTGAAAGGGTATATGGTATCAAAAAACCGCTTGAAAAAGTAGTATTGCCTGCCGAAAAGTTTTGGCGGGAGGCTGCGAGGTTGGTCCCCGTCTATTTTTTGATTACAGCGGTTGCGGCTTTATCTCTAATGGCTTTAAGCGGGGATCCTCTTTTTGCAGTTTTGCGAGCAATGTCAACAATTGCGACCTTTGGTGTCGATCTACCCGGACATCCAGGGGTGGGTTGGACCACTGAAGCCATATTGATTTTGGTTATGGTTTTTGCATTATCACGAAGCACTTTTTCTAGGTCTCATCCCAAGACTAGAAACTGGTGGTTTTCAGATGATCCTGAGATCCGCGTCGGGACAATACTAATTGCAATGGCGGTCCTAATATTAACAAGTTTCAGTTGGAGTAAAGATTTGGGGGTTGTGGGCGGGGCGGAAAAAATTTGGGGAATTTTTTTCACTAGTGTTTCATTTTTGACAACGACGGGCCTCACTTCAACTTATGTTCCAGACGGGCTTCGTGGATTTGGCCAGGCAGGTATTATTTTTTTAGCACTTGCAACGGTTGGTGGTGGTGTAGCCACAACTGCGGGTGGCATCAAGCTTTTGCGTGTTTACATTTTGGCAAGGCATTGTAAGGCTGAAGTCGACCACCTGGTTGCTCCGTCGCAGGTTAAAAAGGGTGAAAGTGGTTTCACTTCGATGAATTACCCCAACGCAATGTTGGCATGTGTTTTTTTGATCCTGTTTATTTTGGTGTTTTCAGCTATTTCTCTTAGCTTGACTATGACAGGCAGTGCCGCCGGAGAAGCTTTGTATCTTACCCTGGCTACGATGACCAATACGGGTCCGTTGGCAACGGGGTTTAGTGATTCTGAAAATACTGTTATTGAACTTGCAACTAGTGCAAAACTGATTTTAGTTTTTGCTATGGTTTTTGGTAGGATGGAGGTTTTGGCACTTTTAGCTCTCTTGAATCCTGATCTTTATCGTTGATACAATAAGTGATGAATGGTTTGTACTGGAACCTACCCCAAAGAAACTACATATTGAACATCAATAGAGATCGGTTTGTGTATCTCTTCAAGAAAGAGGGCTAAACAATGGCTTCGGATAGACAGAATTTACAAGACGCATTTCTCAATCAAGTGCGCAAAGCTAAAGTACCAGTTACAATCTTCCTAATTAATGGGGTCAAGTTACAGGGTATAATAACTTGGTTTGATAACTTTTGTGTTTTGTTACGCCGAGACGGTGCATCGCAACTGGTCTATAAACATGCAATTTCTACAATCATGCCAGCGCAATCAATCTCCCTCTATGATGGAGAAGAATAGCATCTGATGGGCAGCACGCCTGAGATAGCAACCCACGCTTGGGTACTACACCCCGACATCAAAACAGATCGCTCGCGTCGCTCTCCCCATGATGCGTTGACCGAGGCCACTGCATTAGCTAATGCGTTACCAGGTCTTAAAGTGATGGGCGAGATGGTTGTGCGCTTACCGCGTGCGCATCCAGGCAAGCTTTTTGGTAAAGGTAAGATTGCGGAGCTCTCACAATTGTTCAAAGCAGTTGAGGTTCAGCTTGTGCTAATTGATGGCCATGTGTCACCGGTGCAACAGCGTAATTTAGAAAAAGAATGGGGAGTAAAAATTCTTGACCGAACCGGTTTAATTCTTGAGATTTTCTCAGACCGCGCTCGCACACGTGAAGGAGTGCTTCAGGTTGAGATGGCGGCACTAAGTTATCAACGGACGCGCTTAGTTCGGGCTTGGACACACTTAGAGCGTCAACGTGGCGGACTTGGATTTGTTGGCGGGCCCGGTGAAACCCAGGTTGAGTCTGATAGGCGAGCTATTGATATCCAACTCGTACGTCTGCAAAAACAATTGGACAAAGTTGGTAAAACTCGTGAGTTGCATCGCAACGCACGGGCTAAAGTTCCTTACCCTATTGTCGCGTTGGTGGGCTATACTAATTCTGGTAAATCCACATTGTTTAATTATATGACTGGTGCTCAAGTTTTTGCGAAAGATATGCTATTTGCAACTTTAGACCCAACAATGCGGGCTGTGCAATTACCAGGTGGAATGGATGTGATAGTATCTGACACCGTTGGGTTTATTTCAGAATTGCCCACAGAATTGGTGGCCTCTTTTCGGGCTACATTGGAAGAGGTTACTGCTGCGCATCTAGTGGTACATATCCGTGACATTGCCCACCCTGAAACGGTGGACCAGGCTAAGGATGTGGAATCAATTTTGGAAAGCCTTGGGTTGTCTAGGGATGTCCGGCGCATTGAGGTTTGGAATAAAACAGATATGTTAAATGCTGAAGAATTAGTCGCTTTGGCCAATTCTGTGGAACGTATTGAGAATATCTTCATGACATCTGCTTTAACTGGTGCTGGTGTCTCTGAGTTTTTAGATGCTTTGTCGCTAATTTTGACGCCAGACAAGGTAACTTCTAAAATTAAACTCGCGTTTTCGGAGGGTCGCGAGCGCGCTTGGTTATTTGAACAGGGTGTGGTGGTGTCTGAGCAGCAAACGGTTGACGGTTTTGTGGTACAGGTGCGTTGGACGTTGAGACAAAAAAAAGGTTTTAATGATCAACACTTTTAGTGACAGGCATTAGAGTAGTAATTCCGATAGCCCCAGCGCGCGCCAAACTTTTATCTAACGACATAGGAACATATTCACCTCGACGCCAAAGTTGCCCTAAATTATCGTAGTGGCGTGACATTGGGTGCCCACTCTGACCCGTTGAAATAACAAAGACTGAACTATTAGGATCTCCAAAATCATAAACCCCTCGGTATGCACCAGAATGTACATTAAGGTAGGGGTTTGGACCCGTACCAATGGTCTTACCCCTCTGGAGGGTATTGTCGCCGCCTGAGGTGGATTGTCTAATATTAACAAACCACTTAAATATTGGAATTTTACCTAAGGCTGGATGGTCATGTGTTGCCTGATGCGCGTCCCCCCAACGTAGAGCGGTAATGTCTGCACCATAAGTTTTTACCAGACCTGCCAAAGCGTCATCCAAGCTGGAGAGCGCCATCTCTGCGCAGTTCTCTATCCTTGTTGATTGCACGACGTCACACCATTTGCTAGCGCCGCCTATATTACGGAAAACACGTTCAATGAATATTGGATTTATTTGAGTGAACTCCTCTCGCAATAATCCTACCTCATCTACAATCAATCGGTTTTGCAGCGTCTGGATCCAGGCAGAATAAATCAACGGTTCCGGCAAATGCTCATTCATGTCGCCATTCCAGTTGGCCAAGAGCTCCAATGCTACCTGACGGTCACGTAACAATATATTAGAGGAATCTGTTGCCGATTGAAACCAAAGCTCTGCACCAATCAAAGGCAATAAGGAGCGGGCTGTTGGTGACACCGTATCCAACTGGGCGTCAATAAAACTATCTCTTGTATGGGATTCTCTATTTTGCATCAAGCGCGACCACCGCTGCACCCGTTGCGTATCGCTCCAATCATAAGTGATGTGTTCAGGGAACGGACGGTCTATATATTTATTGTTGGTATTGCCTAAAACCCCACCTATAGGATTGAGAAAAACAGGATTGACAGATTGATCAAACACCCCCTGCCATCTATTTATAGAGATCCAACCAGCTGTTGGCATACGACCTTTAGATTGGTGGCGCGCGTCACGCTTTGGTAGGGCTCCAATGGTCCTCATTGCAACCTGGCTTTTGTCCGCCAAGGTAAGGTTTTGCCCCGGAGCAACATAGGAGCGCGAAGCTAGGATTGCCGCCTGAACAGAGCGTGCTTCCATTATGTCTAATGCAGCCTCAATAGAGGTGTCCTTATCTGAGAGCAGGGTCCATGCGACTGACGTCACATGGCCTTTGGGCGTTATGGTTCCCAGATTGTAATGGCTAGCCGGTAAAATAGGACCGTTATCTGTCCATAATAGATCGAGTGTTACTGGCAGATTATTTTTTATTTTTATAATAGTTTGTTGTGTTTTAAATGGTTTAAAGCCATCTATAGAAAGGTATTGATTTGGATTGTTGGGGTTCAACTTCTCAATATAAATATCTGTATCATCGATGTTTGCAGCAGTTAATCCCCAACCAAGATAAGCTGAACGGCCAACTAAAATCACGGGAAGCCCGGGGATTGTACCGCCAATCACACCACCTGTTGCTAGCTCCAATCTCGCTAAATACCAAATAGATGGCGCTGTAAGGCCTACATGGGGATCATTGGCTAGGAGGGAGCCCTGACTTGCACTACGTCCTGGGACTGCGGCCCATGCGTTTGAGGCGCCCGAGAGCGCCATCGCCTTAAAAGGAGACATTGCTGATTGTTCCATTAATTTGCTGGGTTGATGTTTCTCAATACTAGGAAAAAGAACAGCAAAATCGTTAAGCTCAGCCACCCCAGTTCCAGGAGTATCGGGCAGGATGTCCTTTAGTCGGTCGTCACGTAAAACCAATGACACTCGGGCGCGTAACACCTCACTCTGTAAGTGACTTGAGTTTTGCAACCCAATCAACTTAATGATTGCTAAGCTATCAGCAGGATCCCATGGCGCAATAACATTGGAGAAAATAAAAAACTCAGGTGCACCGCGCCCCAGCTTGCCAAAATTAATTTCACTCAAACGCGCATTCACTCCCAGGGAATATGCCTCCAATTTATCTAAGGTGTCAGGCCTGAGTACGGATAAGGACCTTTGTGCAGCTCGATAAATGCCCAACCTTCTTATAACCATATCGATAGAAAGTGTCTTCTCCCCAAACAGCTCTGAAAGACGCCCTTGGGCTGTGCGACGGAGCATCATCATCTGCCACAGGCGATCTTGTGCATGGACATATCCGAGAGCGAACAAGGTATCATGATCACTGGCACCAAAAAGATGCGGTACATTGGAAGCGTCTCTAACAATTTCTGTCGTTGACAATAAATCCGAAAATTTAATAGTTTTATTATAATCTGGCAAAGATTGTGAAATTAAAAAATAACAAAATAACAATACAATAATACTAAAAGCTGCAACGCTCATCGTAATACGTAAGAGCCATCCAAAAAGGCGTTCCATAGTGTACTTTCATTCAGTATAACTATTTCATCCAATACGGTTCAAAAAAATAGCATCCACATGGGTCAAGAAATGTTCTGTTATGACGATAATAGTTTTTTAATAGCATGGCCAAAAAAAGATTCAGCTTATATTCAAGCTTACTTAAGTTCTTAATGCTCAGGTTACGGAATTATTCGCATATATTTGATTCCGTCTAAAGTGACACCTAGGCGAAGGCCTACTTGAGCAAAAATAACTGCAACTACAGAACTCAATGTCGTGGTGGTGTCAGCTGTCAAAGAATTCCCCTGATCCTTAAATACATATTCAACGTTTGCTCCCACAGCCCAACCACCTGATTTTCTGAAGTTTTCTAACGAATTTTCAGTCATGAAAAACAATACATGGGAATATTGCTGCGCACCGATCTGAAACCCTGCACTGGCACTGGTAGCAGCATAATAATCTACATTACTATCGCCAACCCGCAGTGCTCCGCGCCCAAAGCCTGCCCCAATGCCAAATCCACCCTCAGTAACTAGTGGCATAACTAACATGCCACTCGCTTTTTCGGCAAGTTGTCGGGTACTTGGATAAGTCTCGTACATCGCGTCTAAGGTCGCATTAACACGGGCATCAATTTGGGCTGTATTATTTGATCCAATGCCATTGCTACAAGCGTTTACGAAACACAAAATCAAAAGTGCCAATGAAAAATTACGTAGATTAGTAGATGTCATGACTGCTCTGCCTATATTTTATCAGAATTTCACGGTTGTTCAAAAAATTTATAGTAAAAACCCACCCATGTCACCATGTTGGAGCGACTAGATTTTACTTAATAGTACTTCAGCTGCTTGTGGCGCAAAATAAGTTAAAACACCATCACAGCCGGCCCTTTTGAAGGCAATCAAACTTTCTAACATCACCTGCTCTTCATTTAACCAACCGTTTTGGGCTGCTGCTTTTAACATCGCATATTCGCCGGACACTTGGTAGGCAAAGGTTGGAACCTGAAACTCTGTTTTTGCCCTTCGACATATGTCGAGATAGGGCATTCCCGGTTTGATCATTACCATATCTGCCCCTTCGGAGAGATCGCGCGCAATCATTCGCATAGCTTCATCGCTGTTAGCCGGGTCCATTTGATAAGTATTTTTATCACCTGTTAGGGCACTAGTGGCGCCTACCGCATCGCGGAACGGACCATAAAATCCAGATGCATATTTAGCAGAATAGCTAAGGATACTTACATCAGAAAACCCCTTTTTCTCTAAGATTGAACGTATTGCAGCAATGCGCCCGTCCATCATGTCGGACGGCCCTAAAATGTTAGCACCGACTTGTGCTTGGGATTCCCCCATTTTCACAAGTGCCTCAACCGTTTCGTCGTTAAGAATCTTGCCGCCGCGCACTATACCGTCATGGCCGTTAATATTATAGGGATCCAGTGCGATGTCGGTCATCACTATTATCTCAGGCGTGGCCGCTTTAATAGTCCTGATGGCGCGGTTGGATAGATTGTCAGGATTCCACGCCTCAGCACAGTCTTGTGTTTTCAGCCCTGGATTAGTGTAGGGAAAGATGCATATGCAGGGAATACCCAAGCCGTGGGCCTGTGCGGCCAAAGCGGGCAACCGGTCTATAGTATGGCGTGATATGCCGGGCATAGAGGAGATCGGCTGGGCAGCGTCCTGACCATCCATCACAAATACAGGCCAAATCAAATCCATTGGAGTTAGGGTATTTTCGCGAACCATGTCGCGTATAGTAGGTTGGGTTCGCAGCCTACGGGGGCGGTAAGCTGGAAAAGAAGCCTGATTTTCTGAACGCGCCATGGTAGACCTCTTTTGCACAAACTGTTTGGGTTTTCTTCTGAGTGGCTTAGGTGTAGCAGGACATAAATGCAAATTCCAATTTCAAATAAACCTCAATGACCATCAGTGACCTGCTCTCATGGGACGCCTTTGGCAGTGGTTGGTTTTGGGCCCTAATTTTAGTGCAACGGTTTGCTCATAGCCTAAATGTTATCGGGATTCCGATTAGTATTCTACGCACGGGTAACTTGGATCAGGTTAGCCCTATCATGAAATGGCGCATATCTCGACAGGTTGAACTGGTCGAGGGGCGGCATCTACTTGTGATCACTGGTATATTTACAGCAATTTGGTGCGTTGTGGTTTTGGGGCTTTGGTATCAGATTGAGGTATTTATGGCACTTTTCTTAGTGATCCTGCCAGAGATGGCAATTTTCCAACTAGGGTATAGGGCAGCGGTTAAGCTACGTGATCTACAAACCTTTAGTCCAGATAACATAATTTATATCAATAACTTACATCGGAAAATTCAAGCAATAGGTGTTGTCACACTGTTGTTGGCTGTTTTTTTTGGCTACGGCTATGAGGTGCTGTTATGAGCCTCACAAATAAAAGGTGTTAAACAGTAAATGACGTCTAATCACATCCTAATGAGCGGCGCGCCTGAAGGCTTTGACGCAATTATTGTGCAAAAAGAAGCCCTGTCTGGGGGCGTAATTCATGTAGCGCGCGATGCGGGACGCCTACGGGCAATGCAAGCGTCTCTCGCCTTTTTTGCGCCGGATTTACCAGTGTTTATTTTTCCCGCTTGGGACTGCCTGCCGTTTGACCGTGTGTCACCCAATGCTGATATCAGTGCTACCCGCCTGGCCAGTTTGGCCAGTTTCATCAATACAATGCCGAAAAACTATGTAGTTTTGACCACGCTTTCAGGGGCCTGCCAAAGGGTGCCGGCGCGCGCCACGTTGAAAAATGCGGTGTTCCACGCATCTGTGCAAAGCCGGGTGGACGAAAAGGCCTTACGGGCATTTTTGGTGCGTATGGGCTTTGTGCAAACCCCTACGGTTATGGAAGCGGGCGATTATGCCGTTCGTGGCGGGATCCTAGATATTTTTCCACCGGGGGAGACTGGACCGGTACGGTTGGATTTTTTTGGTGATACGCTAGACGGTATTCGCCAATTTGACTCTGCGACGCAGCGGACCACAAAATCGCTCAAGTCTGTTGAGCTTTTTCCGGTCTCAGAAGTGATCCTAGATGAAGAATCAATCCGAAGGTTTCGGCAAAATTACCGAATCGAGTTTGGCGCGGCCGGCACCGACGATCCGCTTTATGAATCTGTGTCGGCGGGGAAAAAATACCAGGGCGTTGAACATTGGTTGCCGTTTTTTTATGAAGCTATGGAAACACTGTTTGACTATCTGCCACGGGCCTCTGTGGTTATGGACGATCAATCCACCGGCGCGCGGCTAGCCCGCTGGGACACTATTGCTGACCAATATGATGCTCGCAAAACGGCTCTGGATCAGAAGGACCGTTTAGACACGGTCTACAAACCTGCACCACCGGAGCTGCTTTATTTGGATGATGCCACTTGGAAGCAGGCCATTGTAGGGCGTCGGGTAGTGTCACTTTCTGTCTTGCCGCAGCCCACTGGGCTGAAGGCCTTGGATGCAGGCGTGCGTATTGGCCGCGATTTTGCGGTCGAACGGCAAAGCGAATCTTTGAGCCTGTTTGGTGCAGTGTCCGATTACATCAAGCAAAAACGCAGCACAAAAACCGTATTGATTACCTCATATTCCAGCGGATCGTGTGAAAGACTGTCGGGGCTGTTGCAAGACGAGGGTCACTCAGATCTGATCAATATCAACGATATTAACGGCTTGCGCGGTGCCGGCACCTATCTAGCCGTGGCACCGCTGGAACATGGGTTTGAAACCGATGATCTTCTGGTGATTTCTGAACAAGATATTCTTGGGGATCGCCTCGTTCGCCCCGCTAAGAAGCGCAAACGGGCGGATAATTTTCTTACCGAGACCCAAAGCCTCGGTCCTGGCGATTTGGTGGTGCATGTGGATCACGGCGTTGGACGTTTTAAGGGCTTGGAAATAATCAGCGCCGCCGGAGCTGATCACGAATGCCTGCGACTGGAATATGCCGATAATTCGAAGCTGTTTTTGCCGGTTGAGAATATTGAGCTCCTATCACGCTATGGTCATGAGGAAGGGCTTTTGGATCGACTGGGCGGGGGGGCCTGGCAAGCTAAAAAGGCGCGTCTCAAAGAACGCATTCGTGAGATGGCCGAAAAACTCATTCGGGTTGCGGCGGAACGCGCCCTACGTAAAGCCCCTGTTGTAGATCCGCCTTTGGGCATGTGGGACACATTTTGCGCCCGTTTTCCATATCAGGAAACAGAAGACCAACTAATTGCCATTGCAGAGGTAGTTGAGGATTTGGGAGCGGGACAACCTATGGATAGGTTGATTTGTGGCGATGTGGGTTTTGGAAAAACTGAAGTTGCCATGCGTGCCGCATTTGTAGCAGCCTGTTCTGGCCTACAAGTAGCATTGATCGCGCCCACTACTTTACTTGCCCGCCAGCATGCAAAAAGCTTTGCGGAAAGATTCAGGGGGTTTCCACTAGAATTACGACAGCTTTCGCGTTTTGTAGGCACCAAAGAATCCAATGAAACCCGCGAAGGCCTAGCCCGTGGAACAGTTGATATTGTGATTGGCACCCATGCAGTGTTGGCGGATCAAGTGAAATTTAAAAACCTTGGCTTACTTGTAATAGACGAAGAGCAACGTTTTGGCGTTGGGCATAAAGAGCGCTTGAAGCAGATGCGTTCGGACATCCACGTTCTTACATTGACTGCCACTCCTATACCAAGGACACTACAACTATCGCTAACAGGGGTGCGTGATCTCTCGATTATTGCAACTCCGCCGGTCGATAGGCTAGCTATTCGTACGTATGTTAGTGAATTTGACACTATAGCCCTCCGTGAGGCTTTGCTTAGGGAACATTATCGAGGAGGCCAAAGCTTTTTCGTAGTACCCCGCATTAGGGATATTCCTGAGATGGAATCTTTTCTGCGAGATCACGTACCTGAAGTTAGCGTTGTGGTGGCACACGGACAAATGCCAGCGGGCGAGCTTGATGATAAAATGAACGCGTTTTACGATGGTAAGTATGATGTACTTTTGGCTACGACCATCGTCGAATCTGGGCTTGATATTCCAACAGCTAATACCATGATTATCCACCGCGCTGATATGTTTGGCCTATCGCAGCTGTATCAAATTCGGGGCAGGGTAGGGCGATCCAAAACTCGAGCCTTTGCATATTTAACTACAAAACCTCGGGGGAAACTGACTGCTACCGCCGAAAAACGACTGCGGGTTTTAGGTTCTCTCGATTCATTGGGTGCAGGATTTACTTTAGCAAGCCAAGATCTCGATATTCGTGGCGCAGGAAACCTGCTGGGTGAGGAACAATCTGGCCAAATGCGTGATGTGGGATATGAACTTTATCAACAAATGCTTGAAGATGCGATCGCTAAGATTAGATCTGGTGAAACGGAAGCCAACCTTGACAATGACCAATGGGCGCCACAAATAAATCTTGGTGTTTCAGTTCTAATACCCGCTGTTTATGTGCCAGACTTAGATGTTCGGCTAGGCCTGTACCGCAGACTCTCAAGTCTTGCTACCAAGGTAGAGCTGGAAGGTTTTGCTGCAGAAATGATTGATCGGTTTGGACCTTTACCAAAAGAGGTCAATACATTGATGTTAATTGTGCGAATTAAAGCTATGTGCCGTAAGGCCGGCATTTCTAAGCTTGACGGTGGGCCTAAAGGCGCCACAATACAATTTCATAACGAAAAGTTCGCCTCGCCAGGAGGGCTGGTCGCCTTCCTTGAGGATCAGCGTGGGCTCGCCAAGATTCGTGATAACAAAATTGTGGTTCGCCGTGACTGGGCCCGCACATCTGATAAAATCAAGGGAGCTTTTACAATTGCCAAGGATTTAGCAGGGTTGGTCGCTTCTGAGGCGAAGCGCTCGGGTTAATCTTCTATTTTTGATTGTAAATCGGCAATAATGGAATCCCAAACTTCAGGCGGTTGAGCTCCAGGTACAGCATGCTGATTGGCTATAATAAAGGTTGGCACGGCACTCACTCCCATTGTACGGCTGTGTGCATCACGGTCTCTGATCATTTGTACATCTGCATCACTGTCGAGTAGCCGGACAATGACGTCACGCTTTAACCCTGATTTTTCGGCTAAATCACAAAGTGCTTGCGGATCACCAATATCAATCCCGTTGCAAAAATAGGCCGCAAATAGCGCATCTACCAAGACCTGCTGCTTCTGCTCAAGACCGGCCCAATGAATCAAACGATGGGCATCTATGGTGTTGGGCGTCCGTTGCATTGCTGCAAAATTAATTGGAAGATCTAGAGCCTGAGCTTGGGTCTCAATATTGCCATAGACCTGAACTGCCGCTGCCTTGCCGCCAAACTTGCCTTCAAGATACGCGCGTCGATCCATACCTTCTGGAGGCATGTCGGGGTTAAGCTGAAAGGGGTGCCACTCAATGGCGAAAGGATGATATAATTTTGTGGATAGTGCCCTGTCCAACTGCGTTTTTCCAATGTAGCACCACGGGCAAATTGGGTCGGACATAATATCAAGTTTTATCATCACTTTGAATTCCATAATTGGGGCAGGGCAGCCCGGATAAGTTTACCATTAGCGTTTCGTGGGAGGCTAGTGACCCGCTGCACCAGGCGCGGCTGTTTATAACGCGCCAGATGTTGTTTCGCCAGATGTATAAGCCGGGACTCATTAAAACCAAACTCGCAAATTACAAAAGCTGCTATCACCCAAACATCAGGTTTAATCTCAACTTCGGCTACTCCAACCTCCTGTACGCCCAATATCTCCTCTAACACCTGCTCGATTTCTCTAGGGGCTACACGGTAGCCGCCAGCGTTCATCATGTCGCCACTGCGCCCAGTAAAAGACAAGCTGCCGTCTGGGTGCATTACAGCCTGATCTTCAGTTTGAAACCAGCCATCCCGCAGAGGCAACTGAAGGTCTGACCCTTGAACGTAGCCTAGCATTAGCCCCGGATCGTTTCTATCAATAGAAATGAACCCTTGCTTGCCTCGCTCAACCAATCCATGCCTACCCAAAATTGCTATTCTGCGACCTGGTTGAACTGCCAATGAGACATGCGCTGTGGGTGGTGCTGACAGAAATGTAGAACATTCAGTCATACCAAAGGCTTCGCACAGAGGCGTATTGGTATGAGTGTGCCATGCCGCTCGCATCGCTTTGGGCAATGCGTCACCAGCACTTAATCCATGGCGTAAGGCGGGAACATTAGCTGCGTTTGGAGTTGTAAGTAGGCGTCTATAAATTCCAGGTGCAGCTGCAAAAATTGTTGCTTGCTCCGACCGCATAATATCCCAAACATCTTCTATTTTTTGCGTATTTGGGATAATGGCTGTAGCTCCGATGGCCCATGGATCCAAAAGCCCTGTTCCAAGTGTATAGGTCCAGTTAAACGCGCCCGAATGCATCATAACGTCATCTGAGCGTAGATCGTACCAACCCTTCCACATCATGCGTCTCGCCCAGACGGCCCGATGGGCGTGCAGCACCGCGCGTGGAAGACCCGACGTTCCGGAAGTAAAAATTATATAACAAGGTCGGTTGGGATCGCCCATAATTGGACTGGCTGGAGGGTAGGCGGCAAAGCATCCAATTTGGTCCACATTTATTTGCAGTCCATTAAATCCACGGTAGGGTAATGCTTGGTCAAAAATTATTGCCGCTGGCGATGCCGTCTCAAGCAAAGCCAAGGTTTCGCTTTCCGACAGGGCAATAGATATAGGCATGGCAATTGCGTCCAATGAAGCCAATGCTAAAAAACTCACCGGAAAATCAACAGTATTGCCAATGCTTATCATGACACGATCACCAGCCCGCACACCCGCATCTCGCAAACCCGTCGCGGCACCCAAAACAGCTTGAATGAGTTTGGCGTAGGAGTAGCGGCGTGGTTGTCCAGCCTCATATACCGTTAGAGCTGTTTTATCTGGCGTGGCGTGGCCAGCAGCCAAAACATACGCCGCCAAATTAAATTCTGCCGGACAGGTAGGGGGTGGTAAAAAATCCACAATTGACTTCATATCCTGCGGTTAGCCTGAGCAAGCATCTGTTGCAAGCAGTCATGCAGCAGTTTAAGATTGAAACATGGCTGACAATGACCCAACATCTATCATACGTATTGCCCGTGAAAGTGGTGGCTTTGAAAATGGTCTGCCTCTAGACTTGGGCCTCAGAGTAAGGGAATTACGCAAGGCGCGGAACTGGACCTTAGAACAGGCTTCTTCTCAAGCTGGCTTAGCGCGTAGCACCTTATCTAAAATTGAAAATGGGCAAATGTCGCCTACTTACGACGCTTTAAAAAAACTTGCAGTTGGACTCCAAATATCAGTGCCGCAATTATTCACACCGCCGGTTAATAATCAAATTAACGGGCGGTTGGCGCATACAAAAGCTGGTGAAGGTCAAAGCCACCTGACTGTTACGTATGAGCATGAACTGCTTGCAAATAATTTATCTAAAAAGCAGATGTTGCCCTACCGTGCTGTCATACGGGCGAGGTCGATGGATGAATTTGACGGCTGGGTGCGACATGATGGGGAAGAGTTCTTGTATGTACTCACTGGGCTGGTTCGTTTGTTTACCGAATTTTATGAGCCCATTGCATTAAGTCGTGGTGATAGTGTATATTATGATGCTTCAATGGGACATAATGTGGTGACCGTAAGCGCAGAAGATGCAACTATCCTCTGGGTAACATCACTTGGCTAGGTTTTTGGTTTTGGCTGTAAACACAAATTTAATTACCACCAGACTGATAGCCAAACCAATCGCCTGACATAGAATAAACATGGGTACATGCGTTGGAGAAATACCGGAAAATGTGTCACTTAGGCTGCGTGCTATACTAACGGCAGGGTTTGCAAAACTAGTAGAAGAGGTGAACCAGTAAGCCCCGGTTATATAAAGTCCCACCATTGCGGGGATTGCTTTTGGGTTTTGCGCCATCCCACCAAACACCACTAGCAACAGACCAAATGTAGCAAAAACTTCTGAACTCCAAATATTGAGACCAGTGCGCGAAGTTTGTGACAGCTGTAATATCGATTGATCGAACATTAAATGCGCAATCCAAACACCACAGACACCGCCCGCAACCTGCGACAGCACAAAAGAAAGCGCTGTGATTGCCGGTAGCTCACCTCGCAACAAAAAAGCTAACGTAACAACCGGATTAAAATGTGCGCCAGAAACAGCTCCAAATAAAGTGATAATGCAATAAAGCATGCAGCCAGTGGCAATCGCATTGGCAAGCAAGGCAATAGCTACATTTCCATTTGCAAGTGTTTCGCCCATGATTCCACTGCCAACAACGCTTATGAGCAATAAGGCTGTTCCAAGAAACTCTGCAAAAATCATACGTCCCATTAGTGCTCCAATTCCATATACAGGGGCTAAAACCTCACCAGTTAGGATCAATAAATTTGGTTTTATGTAAAACTTTTATGTAACAATTCCGTGACAGCCATGGCTAAATTATTATTGTGTTTCATACCACCACACATCTGGCAAAAACCCAATCCAATCGCCATACATTGGCAGCGTTCCCGGATATTTAATCTCTTTCACGTGAGCCAAACGGCTGATGGCGCTGGTGTGGATTGGGATTACATAACGTCCAGCAATTAAAATCCGGTCCAAGGCTCGGGCGGCGGCCAGAAAGTCATCATGACTTTTAGAGCTGACAAGCCGGTTTATCATGTCTTCAGCGGCGGGGGAGTTCATTCCCATCCAATTTCGTGTGCCTGGTTTTTTAATTCCATCTGCACCCCAGTAAAGCATCTGCTCATTTCCTGGACTTAACGATAGCCCGCGTCGGTAATAAGCCATATCAAAATCATAGATCTGCGTACGTTCTTTATACTGGGCAGAATCTAAAACTTCAGAATTAAGTTGTATGCCCAAACGCTCCAGCGACTTCTGATAGATATCCATCATTGACTGGCTCTCGGTGTCACCCTGCTTCAAAATTGTAGTTATCTCGAAGGGGTTGCCCTGCGCGTTGCGTCGCTGACCGTCTTGCACAGTCCAGCCCGCTTCATTCAGCAGATCATCGGCGCGGCGGATGTTCTTGCGGTTACGGGCTGTGCCATCTGATTTTGGCAGCGTGTATCCCTCCAACGTTCCCGGCAAAAGATCCGCGATATGCGGCGCTAGAAACTCAAGTTCACGACCTTTGGCCGGCCCTGGATGCATGGATAAGACAGAATTAGAATAATAAGACGTTATCCTATTTTGGCGGCCACCGGTATTGGTTTGGTTAATGAACTCAAAATTAAACGCGGTAATTAGAGCTTCGCGCACCCGCCAGTCTTTGAATTTTGGCAGTCGGGTATTCATAACGAAACCAGTAATACCACTCGGGCGTTGATGTGGAATAATCGATTTTATTACGTCACCATCTCTGACCGCGTCAAAATCATATGAGTTTTCCCAACGCTCAGCATTAAGTTCACGAAAGGACGAGGATTCTCCAGCTTTAAATGCCTCAAACTGCACTGATCCATCTGCATAAAAATCTAACCGTATTTCGTCAAAATTATTGGTTCCACGACGGAAACTGATACCTGTGCCCCAATACTCCGGGTTTCGGGTCAGGCGTACAAAATTACCAGGATCAAATTCTGAAATTACATAGGGTGCACTGGCTATTGGGATGTCTGACAAACCGGAGTTTTGGAAATCTTTATCGTCCCATTGGGCTTTTTTCAAAATAGGCCGCAATCCAACCAATAGCACCAACTCCCTATCATCAGCTGTGAATGTGAATTTTACTTTACGTGGCCCTGTTTGGCTTACAGTTTCAATCTTTTTCCAAAGACCGTGATAACGTGGATGTCCAACTGTACCCAAAGTCTCATATGACCAAATTACATCTTCAACGGTGACTGGACTACCATCAGAGAATCGGGCGTCGGGATGTATTGAGAATTCAACCCATCTCCGTGTCTCGTCGGTTTCAATTGATTCGGCTAATAAGCCATAAAGGCTAAATGGTTCATCATAAGATCGGCCCATCAGGCTTTCGTAAGCAAGAAATCTGAGCTGCCAGGGTACACTGCCTTTACGGACATGCGGGTTGAGTGATGTGAAGGTTCCACCCTCAGCTGAAACCACTGTCCCACCCTTTGGTGCATTGGGGTTTGCATAGGGTAGAGACACAAAATCATGTGGCAGAGCAGGCTCTCCGTACATAGCTATGCCATGTTTTGGTCCAGCTTGTGCTATTCCTACTGGTGTCAAAATGCAAATGAAGGTCGCTATAATAAATGAATGGATAAAACCCAGGTGATGTGCCATGTAATTATGTCCTTCGATTTTGCGCTTATATTTGAGAGGCTACAGGGTGAATTTAAGTTTTTCAAACTTTTAGCTTGGAGCGGCGCGATAGATTGCTTATACAGACTTTACTGCTCGATAGGTTTCTTGCCTGTATGAAACCTGCCTCAATAACTTAACGCCAGCTTCGTGCTGGCGTTTTTTTTGTTTAATTATGAGATTATGAGAAGGGCTGCGATCACCCACATCGTGACCCCCACACAAATATCTAAAATCCGCCAGGCTGAGGGGGATACCATAATCGGTGCCAGAGACCGCGCGCCGTAACCAAGACTAAAGAAAAACAACACTGATCCGAGGCTAGCGCCTGCGGCGAATAAGTATTTGTCTGGCATGGACATGAACTGCGCCGAAACTGCGCCTATTAGCCCTAAAGTGTCGAGATACACATGGGGATTGAGGAATGTGAAAGCAGCCAAGGTGAGCATTGTTTTGCTTAAGCTTTGCGTGCCTTGCCCAAGTTCCAACTCATATTCGCCATGGTAGGCTGCTCGAAACCTTAACGTCCCATAACCACCCAGAAACAATACACCAGCCCACATCATAAACTGCCCAATCCAAGGCGCAATGTCAGAGACCATACCAAAACTGATTACGCCAGTCCATATTAGTAAGGTATCGGAGACTGAAGCAAATAGGCAGATAACAAATACATGGTTGCGCAATAACCCCTGACGCAGCACAAAGACATTCTGTGCTCCGAGGGCAAGGATCAACGATAGTAGAGAGATAAAACCAGTGAAGAACGGCTGCATCAACTTTATTTAGTCACTATGTCATTAGGATAAACAAGACCTGCCGAGATTACTAATTTGGCAGCATCCTCAACAGACATATCCAGCTCGGTGATGTCGCGGGTCGGAACAAATAACAAAAAACCTGATGTTGGGTTTGGAGTGGTGGGCACAAAAATAGATACTAACGTATCTCCCTCAGGAGCGTGACTTATTAATTCCCCCCTTACAGGTGTGGACACAAAGCCAATCACCCAAATGCCCTTGCGTGGGTATTGAATTAGGCAGGCTTTATCAAAGCTATTATTTTTTTGGTTAAACACGGTCTCAGCAATTTGCTTGACGCCACTGTAAATAGTGCGAACAACTGGCATGCGGTGAACCAATCCCTCGGCCCAACGCAGCAGAGATCTGCCTACGAACCCCTTACCAAGCCACCCTACAAAAAAGGTAAATACCAAAAATACGATAAGTCCAAAACCGCGAATGTCGTATTGCTCGCTCAACTGAATGTTAAACAAGGTTTGAATATAACGATCAGGTTGATAACCATCCGGTACGATAGCCCACACGCGCGCGTCGATCCAACCCACCACAGACCATATCAACCAGGCAGTCAGAGCTATAGGTGCGATGATAACAAGCCCAGTGAAAAAATTGGACCGCATGGTGCCAACCCATCCCTGTCGGCGTCTAGTGTAGTCTGGTGGTATGTTCATCTTATTCCCTAAAGCTAATTGTCTTGTAAGATGTAGCCAGCGCGTGGAAGTGTTACAACAATTAACAGACGTTCTCTAAGTTTTAGGTAAATTATGGCAAGATATTGCAATCTGAGCAGCCAGTTTCGCGTTATTTTTAATCAGAGCTATATTTGTGGTCAAAGATTTCCCATCGGTCAGCTCAAAAATTCGGTTTAATAGAAAGGGTGTTACGTCTTTAGCTGAAATTCCACCTTGATCGGCTTCATAGATAGCTTGTTTTATAAGTGGGCTGATTTCTGAGGCGGGTATTTCTGCTATCTGTGGCACTGGATTTGCAATCAGTTGCCCACCAGAAACACCCAAAGCTTGGCGAGCCCTTAAGCCAGCAGCTATTTCAGCTGCGCTGTCGCTGCGCAACGGGGCAGGGACATCACTTGTTGAAGACCAAAACGCAGGCATAACATCCTGTCCATAGGCAATTACTGGCACACCATATGTCTCTAACACTTCCATTGTTTTTGGTATATCCAAAATGGCCTTTGGTCCGGCAGCCACGACTATAACTGGAGTAAGTGACAGTTCACGCAGGTCGGCGGAGATGTCAAAGTTCATTTCGGCACCCCGGTGGACTCCTCCAATGCCACCAGTAGCAAAAACTTCTATTCCCACTAAATTCGCAACAATCATGGTAGCCGCAACCGTGGTGGCACCAGTGCGCCCTTGAGCCATGACAAAAGCCATATCGGCCCGAGATACTTTGGCCACGTTGGCTGACTGTGCCAAATCAGTCAGACGAGTGGGGTCCAAACCCACATGCAATGCCCCGTTTAATATAGCGATTGTAGCGGGGACTGCGCCGGCCTGGCGGACTACGTCCTCGACCGCTCGCGCCACTTCAAGGTTTTGCGGATATGGCATGCCGTGTGTGATAATTGTGCTTTCTAATGCGACTACTGGTTTATTGAAATTATTGTCGCTGCGAATTCCTGCTACTTCTGCACTAAAAGTAAATTGCATTGCTCATCCTTCTGACTTGCCGGCAACATATGCGGCAGCGGAGTTTGAGGCAGATTGCAGAGCTTTGACTCCACGCAAACCTCGCAATTCAGCAGCAATATGTGCAGCCATAAAAGTGTCACCTGCGCCTGTCACACGGGAGGGTAGTACGGCAGGGGGCGCGGCCAAAACACAAACCTGCGAATCCGCTAACGCAGCAACTTTAGGACCATGTGTCACCAAGACACGGTTTGAACCGCGTGCCACTAAAGTCTGTGCGGCCACCTGCGCATCCGAGAAGCTTTGTTGGCACAACAGTTCTGCCTCTTCTACATTAACATAAAGAGTAGCACCTTTGTGCCCTAATAGAGGCAAAAGACGTTCGGCTTTGCCTGGTGATGCCGGTGCAATACGTAAATCACATTTAGTGAACAGCGGTGAGGCAGCTATTTGTGCCAACAATGCCAGAGTTAAGTTCCCATCTAACGCAATCAATCCCTCAAACGGCCTTTCTGCCGTCCCAAGCAGCCCATTTTCAAGCGGTGCTAGTATCTTATCTCCAACAGCTTCAAGCGAGTGGGCGTCCGCAACCGCGGCAATCATGCCGTTACTGCCTTCTATTGCTAAATATTGATCTGTTGGCAGGTCCTCTGATCTATACAAAAAATTCATATTTAGATCAAGCGCTTCAGCTTTTCTAATCAACTCAATCCCTTCTGAATCCTGACCTACCACAGATAACAAAGCGGGGCGTAAATCAAAACGTCGTAAAGTCATCGCAATATTCATGGCTACGCCACCCGGCAAACGTGTGACACGCCCAGGAACATCGGAGCCAGCTTGCATAGCTTGGGTGGAACGTCCTATGACGTCCCAAAGCACCGAGCCTATACATAATATTTCTGGTGGCTTTTGCATGTCTGCTTGTGACAAGGCCGCCTAGGAGAAACAAGTGGATTAAGTCTAGGCTAAAGTATTTATTCATTTTTCAAAATTTGTTTGAAAAAATAGGTAGTACGTTTTATAAAATATTTATTTTAGCATGCAACTCTCATCAAATTTTGAGAATATAGGTTATAACATACCGCTATTAATGGAAAGTATTGCAATTAGCTTCTAAATGTTCTATCAAAATTTGCGACGTTACATCTATCGGCATCACTGCTCCTTATGGCTCAGTCTTTCGATCTAACACTGACTTAGCCAAACTGCCGCATTCCGTGGGCAGACTAAACAAGGAGAACGGCGATGGCTACTGGCACCGTCAAATGGTTTAACACTTCAAAAGGCTTCGGCTTTATAGCTCCCGATGGCGGCAGCAAAGATGTATTTGTACACATCTCTGCCGTTGAGCAAGCAGGTCTTACTGGTCTTAATGACGACCAGAAAGTAACTTTCGATATTGAACCTGGCCGCGATGGCCGCGAAAGCGCGTCAAACATCGTATTGGTGTAAGGTTTTTTTCCATTTTTGGAAATGATATCTATTCTAAATAATTCGTAGGGCGCATCTATAACGGTGTGCCCTTTTCAAATTTCAGCAGGCGGTGGATAGCGTTAGCGAATCTGGCTGAAGCCAAGTTTCCTCCTGACAGTTCGCAGCAATTATGCTGTTATGACCAAAATCATTTATTTTTCTGAATTTTACCTAGCTTTTGCCTTGCCATCGGGCAGGGGGAAGACTAAAGAAATCTCACTTCGCAGGTGGGGTTTGGGCCTTTGAGGGAGAAATCCTCTTGTGTCCGCCGGTTGAGAGCAATCTCTGACATCCCCACCGAGGCTTAAACCGGAAAGGAAATGGCATGGCCGCAGATTTCACAATGCGTCAGCTTTTGGAAGCTGGCGTTCACTTTGGACACCAAACACAACGATGGAACCCTCGGATGGGTCAATTCATATATGGCGAGCGTAATGGCATCCATATAATGGATCTAACACAGACAGTTCCGATGCTTGACGCCGCTTTGAAAGCAATCCAGGACACGGTGGCTAAAGGCGGTCGCATCTTGTTCGTTGGTACTAAGCGCCAGGCACAAAACCCAGTAGCAGAAGCCGCAGAAAAATGTGCGCAGTACTACATGAACCACCGTTGGCTAGGTGGGACGCTTACAAATTGGCAGACAGTTTCTAAATCGATTAGCCGTTTAAAGGAAATCGATGAGAAAATGGAGATGGGCTTTGAGGGTCTAACTAAAAAAGAACGTTTAGGCATGGAGCGTGACCAAACAAAATTGCAAGCCTCGTTGGGCGGCATACGTGAGATGGGCGGTGTGCCTGACCTTTTGTTTGTCATTGATGTTAACAAAGAAGATTTGGCAATTGCAGAAGCTAAAAAGCTGGGTATTCCAGTTGTTGCAATCGTTGATACCAACTGTCCACCGGATGGTATTGATTATGTGATCCCAGGAAATGATGACGCAGCGCGAGCTATTGCTTTATATTGCGACCTAGCTGCTCGAGCGGCTCTGGAAGGCATGTCCACTCAATTGGGCGCCGCTGGCGTTGACTTGGGTGCGATGGATGATGCCCCAGCAGAAGAGGCTGTTGCAGAAGAAGTACCCGCCGTAGAAGCTGTTGTTGAAGCTGTTGCAGAAGAAGCGCAGGCCGTAGAAGCTGAAGCAAAAGCTTAAGATATGTCTCGGGTGTGATTAAACGCACCCGACTCCATTCTCTTATAGATAAAGGAACACGATTATGGCGATTACAGCTGCAATGGTGAAGGAACTGCGTGAGAAATCTGGCGCAGGCATGATGGACGCTAAAAAAGCGTTAACTGAAAATGATGGCGACATGGAAGTTTCCATGGATTGGTTGCGTACTAAAGGTTTGGCCAAGGCTGCCAAAAAATCAGGTCGTACCGCCGCTGAAGGCCTTGTTGCCGTTGCGGTTTCTAACGGTAAAGGTGTTGCTGTTGAAGTAAACTCCGAAACTGACTTTGTTGGGAAAAACGCTGATTTCCAAGGAATGGTTGCCAAAATAGCAACTGTCGCCTTAGGCGCCGATACAGTAGAAGCTTTGGCTAGCACTGCTGTTGAGGGTAAACCCGTTTCAGAACTGATAACCGACGCTATCGCAACTATTGGCGAGAATATGTCTCTGCGCCGTATGTCTTCTGTTTCAGGCGACTTAGTCGTTTCATACGTCCATAATGCGGTTACCAACGGTATGGGTAAAATTGGCGTTTTGGTTGGAATGTCGACAGGTAACGAAGCCTTCGGTAAACAAGTTGCGATGCATATCGCAGCTGCGCACCCGACAGCTTTGAACGAAGCTTCTTTAGATCCAGCAATGGTAGAAAAGGAAAAGCAAGTTCAAATGGATATAGCCCGTGAGAGTGGTAAGCCAGAAGCAGTGATCGAAAAAATGATTATTGGTAGAATGAAAAAGTTCATGGCTGAGTCGACCCTGATGGGTCAGGCATTTGTAGTTAACCCAGACTTAACTGTAGCGGCAGCCGCTAAAGAAGCTGGTGTAGAAATTACAGGTTTTGTCCGCCTAGAAGTAGGCGAGGGCATCGAGAAAGTTGCCGAAGATTTTGCAGCCGAAGTTGCCAAAACTATGAAGGGCTAAACAGTTCCTTTAATAATAAAAAGGGCGCCCCCAGTGGCGTCTTTTTTGTATTCGATGTGTAGTGCTAAGCCAAATACATGGCTGTTTGCTGTTCATTATCTCACTGACCACAATTTTGGACTTTCTAGCGTATTGATAATCGCGCGCTAATTTAGAGAGATATAGTTTTCGTATGAAAAATTTTGAACTAATACCTCTTCATATGCAAA
Organism: Alphaproteobacteria bacterium UBA4588; assembly: GCA_905182195.1. Taxonomy (GTDB): domain Bacteria; phylum Pseudomonadota; class Alphaproteobacteria; order Rhodobacterales; family Rhodobacteraceae; genus Planktomarina. The sequence continues at coordinate 264,304 of CAJJAW010000001.1, read as the reverse complement.
CACGATGCAGGGGGACCTACATATCATCGCTCGCCTATGGCTCAACTTACAAATGTCATAATTAGTATTATGTTAAATTATTAATAGCATTAAAACAATGAGTAACCGGATCCCCTTATTGTACGGATTATATTCTCACCTTTATATTTTATCAAAGCTTTACGTAAGCGCGCGATATGAACGTCCACAGTGCGCGTCTCAACATCACACTCACGCCCCCAAACCTGATCCAGCAAAGCGCCACGCCCAAACACTTTGCCGGGCCGTTCCATCAAAGCAAGCAACAATGCATATTCCCGTGGCCCCAGCACAATCTCATGATCCGCGCACCACACGCGCTGCCCCGCCGTGTCCATCCGCAAATCACCGTGCCACAGTTCCGCACCCGTTGTGGCTGGTCGTGCACGCTTTAGCTGCAACCTGACCCGCGCCAGAAGTTCTTTAATGCCATAGGGTTTTTGCAGGTAATCATCCGCGCCAGTTTCCAAGCCGCGCACCTTGTCCACTTCCTCAGAACGCGCCGAGAGCATGATGATCGGAACGGCCTGCGTGTCTTTTCGTACCTTGAGCTGACGACAAATCTCAATCCCAGAAATACCCGGCAGCATCCAATCAAGCAAGATCAAGTCAGGCATCTGCTCGTCAATCAGTTGCAGCGCCTCCTGCCCATCTGTGGCTTTCACAGCCTCATATCCTGCAGAGGTAAGATTATACTCCAGCACAGCCAGTTGTGAGGCTTCATCCTCAACAATTAAGATGCGGGCCTTCAGGCTCATTTACAGATCATCTGCGACAGCCAGATTGCCCTTGGGCCGCGCATCCTCAGGCAGCTCACCAATCACCGCATAAATCACCTGTTCGGCGATATTGGTCACATGATCGCCCATACGTTCAACATTTTTTGCAATGAAGTGCAAATGCATACAGGTCGAAATATTGCGCGGATCTTCCATCATATGGGTCAAAATCTCACGAAACAACCCGTTATACATCTGATCGACCGTATGATCTCGCAGACGCACGGCTTCGGCTAAATCGGTATCGCGGGACACATAGGCGTTCAAAACATCGCCCAGCATAGCTACCACTTCATTGATCATCCGTAACAAGCTACCTTCTGACCCTTCAATCTTTGCGCTTCCAATTAGCAAAGCGGTCCGCTTGGCCAAATTCTTAGCGTAATCCCCTACCCGTTCTAATGCGCCAGCGATTTTCATCACAGAAAGCACCGCCCGCAGATCTGACGCCATCGGTGCACGCAAGGCAATCAACCGCGCACACTCTTCATTGATCAACATCTCGAGCGCGTCAATTTTCTTGTCATCGGCGCGCACCCGTTCTGCCAGCTCAACATCGCGGTTGTTCAAAGCCCTGGCGCTGTCTGTCATAGCAGCTTCGACTAAGCCGCCCATTTTCATGATGTTCGATTGTATGGCCTCTAAATCTCGATCAAATGCTGTTGAAATATGCTGTTCTTGCATGGTTTTATCCGATCCGTCCGGTGATGTAACTTTCAGTGCGTTGGTCACTTGGATTGGTGAAAATATGGCTTGTATCGCCATATTCGACCAATTCCCCAAGGTGGAAAAATGCGGTTCTGTCACTCACACGTGAGGCCTGCGCCATCGAGTGGGTAACAATAACAACGCTATAGGAGCTGCGCAACTCGTCAATCAATTGTTCAATCTGCGCAGTGGCGATGGGATCTAGCGCGGAGCATGGCTCATCCATCAACAGTACCTCCGGCTCGGTTGCCACAGCCCGTGCAATACACAGACGTTGCTGCTGGCCGCCGGACAAACCGGTCCCAGGTTCTTGGAGCCGGTCCTTGGCTTCATCCCATAGCGCCGCCCGACGTAAAGATTTTTCAACAATTTCATCTAGTTCTGACCTGATTGCTCGCCATGCCATGAATTTTTGGACCGTAGGCCACATTGTCGTAAATCGATTTGGGGAATGGGTTTGGTTTTTGAAACACCATGCCCACTTTGGCACGCAGCTGCACAGGATCAACCCGGCGATCATAGATGTCTTCCGCATCGATCAATATATCACCCGTCACCCGACATACGTCAATTGTATCGTTCATCCTATTGATACATCTTAAAAAAGTAGACTTGCCGCATCCAGATGGTCCAATAAACGACGTCACCATTTTATCGGCAATTTCGACATTTACTGACTTGATTGCATGGGTGGCCCCGTAGAATACATCTACGTTACGAGCCGAAATTTTGATGGGCAAATTAGTCATAGGCGGGAAACCCTTTGCGGAGTGATGTTGAAGCTACCAGCGACGTTCATAACGCCTCCGTAAGACAATCGCGAGTGCATTCATAATAAGCAAAAATACCAGCAGCACGATGATGGCACCAGACGCCCTCTCGACAAAAGCCGGGTCGGCCCTTTGGGTCCAATTGAACACCTGCACTGGCAGAGCTGTGGAGGCTTCGCCAAAAAGTCCGGCATCTGCCGTGAAGGCTGCGGGGTATTCACGGACAAAGGCAACCATTCCAATGAGCAGCAAGGGTGCTGTTTCACCTAAGGCTTGACCCAAGCCAATGATTACCCCCGTGAGAATTCCGGGCGCGGCGAGAGGCAGCACATGGTGAAACACTGTTTGCATACGTGACGCCCCCACCCCCAAAGCTGCATCACGAATGGATGGTGGAACTGACTTGAGCGCAGCGCGCGCCGGGATGATAATACGCGGTAGGGTCATGAGCGTCAGAACCAGCCCGCCAACCAGTGGTGAGGATTGATTGAACTGCGCCATATTGATAAAAATAGCCAAGCCCAAAATCCCGTAAACAATCGACGGAACCGCTGCCAAATTTGAGATATTCACCTCTATGACGTCAGTTAGACGGTTTTTAGGTGCAAATTCTTCTAGATATATGGAGGCCGCTACGCCCACGGGCAACGCCACAAACAGGACCACCAACATCATGTAGATCGAACCTAGAATGGCGACGCCCAAGCCGGCAGCTTCTGGTCTTTGATCTGACGCATCCGGCGCGAGGATGAAATCCAAATTAAACCGAGTGTACATCAAGCCGTGCTCGGCCAAAGCGTCAGCTATATCGAGTTGGCCCGGCTCCACATTTTTGTCCAATTCCGCTGAGGCACGATCGACGCGGCCCTTAAAATAGCCATCAATACGACCATTAGCTAAGAATTCCATTGTCACAGTGGTCCCGATCAAACTGGGATCAGCCAGCACCACATCTCGCAAAGTGGCAGCACTCTCCTTCGAGAGAATTTCACGCAGATCTTTGTCTTTGAGATTTGTGGCAACACCCAATCGATCCAACTGATCAATCAGACCACTGCCTAAAACTTTTGAATAACCAATGGTGGTGACTTTTTTCATAACATCCAAATCGCGCTGACCCTTTTGATCCAATTTTGCCTCAGGTAGCTCAAGTGTGATCATGAGTTTGGTTTGCTGAAAAGCTGATATTCCATTGCTAAATATAGATACCAAAAGCACGATCAGCGCTAGGATGCCAACGATTACGGCTGTGAGGCCATAGGCTCTAAACCGCAACTCTGCGTTATTGCGCCGCTGGGTCCGCGCATCTTTAACCAGCAATGAGCCATGTTTTTTTGTACTGTGGGCAGTCATTCGTATTGCTCCCTATATTTTCGAACAATGACAAGGGCGACGATATTCAAACCCAATGTGATCACGAAGAGTGAGAGCCCCAAAGCAAATGCCACCAGCGTTTCAGGGCTGGCAAAATCAGTGTCACCGGTGAGCTGAGATACAATTTTTACGGTGACAGTGGTCATGGCTTCAAAAGGATTCAGGTCAAACCGTGCCGCAGCCCCGGCTCCCAGAACGACGATCATGGTTTCCCCAATAGCTCGAGATCCGGCCAACAGCACAGCGCCCACAATGCCTGGCAATGCGGCAGGCACAACAACTTGACGGATGGTTTCAGATTTAGTGGCCCCAAGGCCTAAAGATCCATCTCGCATCGCTTGTGGGACGGCGTTGATTATATCGTCAGACAAAGAGGACACAAAGGGGATCAACATCACACCCATCACCAAACCCGCGGTCATGACTGACGAGGATGAGCCGCCGAGCCCCAGAGGTTGAGAAAAAAAATCACGCAGCATTGGTCCGACGGTAATCAGGGCAAACAGGCCGTAAACGATGGTGGGAATGCCTGCCAAAATCTCGATCGCGGGTTTTGCTACAGAGCGCAGCCGCGTGCCCGCATATTCAGACAGATAAATAGCGGCAAATAGCCCGATTGGGACGGCTACGATGAGGGAGATCAAACTGATATATAGCGTCCCCCAAAGCAGCGGTAGAATGCTGAGCTCACTGCCGCCCCTAAAATTTGGCGCCCAGACGGCCCCAAAAAAAAAGTCAGTCCAAGAATGCTGGCGAAAAAAATTAGCGCTTTCTGACAACATGGATAGGACAATGCCGATGGTAGTGACAATCGCGAGGGCGGAGGCTGCAATTAGCAAACCCATGATCCACCGTTCACTGATTGCCCGCGCCCTCTGGCTGGGCTTGATCAAATGGTAGGAAACCCCAGCGCCAATGGTTGCAATCGCAATCACAAGACCTTGGAACACAACGTCCGGGAGGACAGCAAAGTCTGGCCCCAGGATCCGCACCACGAAAGCCCAACCGAATAGCAGGAGGCTTGCGGGTATTAAGGTCGAAAACAAAACAGTTTGGCCGTAAGCCTTCGGGAGAGCTTGCAGCAGCCGAAAATTTCCATTCACGGAGGAGGTAGCTTTTGCTCTGCCGGCGAAGAAACCAATCACGGCAAGAAATAAAGTCACTCCAAAGGGAAATGATAGTGAGACCAAAGCATCATCCTAACAGAGTAGTTGCGACGTAGACGCGGGGAGGACACTTGCCCTCCCCGATCGCGTTCTTTACATTTTTGTTTCGGTTGCCACAAGTTCTTGGGTGGCTTCCAAATTGGGATCAGAGACCAAACCATATTCGGCCAATGGACCATCAGGACCCGCGATGTCGTCGGAGACGAAGAATTCTGCGAAGTCTTTCAGACCAGGGATCACGTCCAGGTGTGCCGCTTTGATGTAGAAGTACAAAGGCCGTGATACAGGATATTCACCAGATGAAATGCTTTCAACACTTGGGACAACGCCGGACATAGTGCCCACTTGCAACTTGTTGGTGTTGTTTTGGTAAAACGCCAAGCCAAATACGCCAATTCCATCTTGATTGGCTTCGATGCGCGCCAAGGTCTCAGTGTAGTCACCGTCGATATCAACCGAAACACCATCTGTGCGAAGTGCCATGCAATCACTCTCAGCTTGTTTTGTATTGCCCCCATTGGTCGCGACCAAAGCGTCAAGTGCGCCCGTGGTTTTGCACCCTTCCAAGATCACTTTTTCCTCAAAAACTTCGCGTGTGCCGTGTTTGGTCCCAGGAATAAATGCCTGCAAAGGCTGCGTCGGCATGACTGAATTCACATCGGCCCAGGTTGTGTTGGTGTTAGGCACCATCGCGCCATCAACCAAGATAGTGTCGGATAAAGCTAAAAACCAATCAGACGGTGTAAAAGCAAACCGGTTACCCTCGATGCCGGAGGCAAACACAATGCCGTCATACCCGATGCGCACTTCGATAATGTCGGTAACACCAGCTTCAGCGCAGGCTTTGACTTCTTTTTCTTTAATCGCACGTGAGGCGTTGGCGATGTCGATGGTGTTCTCGCCCAAACCTTCACAAAAGCGTTTTAACCCTGATGAGGATCCGCCAGATTCAACGACTGGTGTTGGAAAATCAAAATTTTCACCAAAGGCTTCTGCAACAATTGAAGCATATGGTAATACTGTGGACGAGCCAGCAACTTGCACATTATCGCGCGCGTATGCGGAACCCGCAAGCGCACAAACGGTAAGTGTGGAAATAGTTGTTTTTGCGATTGACATAACGTCTTCTCCGAGGTGGATTGCGCCCGATCTTGATGAGGCGAGATCAATATTGATCTGAAGACGTCATAGGCGATTCTTGTAACAGTTTTGTGACAAAGCTCACAAAGGCAGAACAACAGCAAATGTCGTGCCTGAGCCCTCAACACTGGTGATATCCAAGCGCCCGCGGTGACGCTGTAGAATATGTTTTACAATAGCCAGACCAAGCCCTGTGCCACCTGCGTTGAGACTACGGTGTGCATCCACTCGGAAAAACCGCTCGGTCAACCGAGGCACCAAATGCGCCGGAATTCCGGGGCCTGTATCCGATACGCAAATCCGAAGGACTGGGATGTGAAGTTCCAAATCAAACTCAACTATTTCAACGTCGAGCCGGACACGAGGGTTCTGAGCGCCTGCGCCATAGGCAATGGCATTTTCCAGAAGATTTACGAAGACTTGTACCAATTGTGTGTGGTCCCCCAGCACCGCCGGCAGTGCCACCCCTGCGCTTGAGATAAATTCCACACCAGCAACCTTCATGGCATGCTCAACGTGGCCGCAGGCCTGCGCAATGACTGCAGCTATACTGATTTCCGTTTGGGGCCTTTGACGTTGCAAATCCTCAACTTGGCTGAGGGCAAGAAAATCCTTGATCAACAGACGCATCCGATCCGCCTCAGCCGCCATTATCGCCAGAAATGTTTCCTGTGCCAACGGATCAGATTTTGCCGGGCCCTGTAGGGTCTCCAGGACCCCGATCATGACCGTCAACGGGCTGCGCAGTTCATGGCTGACATTAGCCACAAAATCACGACGCTGCTGGTTCAATAGCTCTGCGGCTTGGATGTTTTCAAAACAGACCATCACTCCAGCTGTGGGGTCCACTGGGCGAATATGAACCTTAAATACGGTTTCACCCTCGATTTGCCTCTGCACATACCGCGTTTTCTGCTCAATTTGAGCGGTAAGGCTCACATCAACAGCTTCAAGCACGCTGGGGTGTCGCATGATATTGACTAAGAGGGTGTCAGATCCTTCCAACCTAAACATGGATTGGGCCGCAGAATTGAATTTGCCAACCCGCAAGTCTGGTCCAACAAGCAAAGACGGCCAAGGCAGGGCGTTCAGGATGTGATTGAATTCAATCATAGCTCTAAAGCCTAGCCTAAGACTTTCAAGCGCTTGGCGAAGCGTCGCATATTGGCTTGATAGCCCTGCGCGGATTTAAGTAGGCCCAGAACCTCTGCCTCACTCAGTACCCTTGCCACTTTACCTGGCGCGCCTACGACCAAGGAGTTGTCTGGGATAATCTTACCTTCGGTCACCAAAGCCCCTGCCGCGATCAAACAATTGCAGCCAATTTTAGCCCCATTCAAAACTATAGCCCCCATGCCGATCAGGCTTTGATCCCCAATCGTGCAGCCGTGCAGCATGGCCTGGTGACCAATCGTGCAATTGGCACCAATGATCAGCGGAAAGCCTATATCCGTGTGCAAAACAGAGTTTTCTTGCACATTGGAGCCTGCGCCCACCTCAATAAGCTCATTGTCACCGCGCAATGTAGCACCAAACCAAACCGAAGCTGCTGATAACAACCGAACACGGCCAATCAGATTGGCATCTGCGGCTACCCAATAATCTCCGTCTGTAGGGAATTTGGGGGCGAGCCCATCCAACTCATAAATCATTTTTTTTCTCAAATTCTGATTGTAATGCCCGCACATGATCCAATAATCCGGGCTGCTGACTGCGCCTTAACCGTTCGGTTGCCAGAATCGATTTTAGTTTTTCCTCTGTGGCGTCAATGTCATCGTTTATCAACACATAATCATAACCTGACCAATGGCTGATCTCATCCCAGCTTTTCTGCATCCGCTTGGTGATAACCTCGGGAGTGTCTTGCCCCCTAACCTTTAATCGGCGCTCCAGCTCCATAATTGAAGGCGGAAGTATAAAAATTGATAGCACATGTTTTTGAAGCGCCGAGTTAGAAATTTGCTGTGCGCCTTGCCAATCAATATCAAATAACACGTCCTGACCCTTGCTGATAGCCGCCTCAACTGGTCCTTTTGGAGAGCCATAAAACTTGCCGAAAACATGGGCATGCTCCAGCATGTCACCGTCTGAAACCTGTTGTTTAAATTTATCTTCATCAGTAAAAAAATAATCTGTGCCTTCCTCTTCACCTTTCCGCATTTTACGGGTGGTAGAAGAGACTGAGAAGGCTAGCGACGCATCCCAGGTCATTAATCTGCGCGCCAAAGTTGATTTTCCAGCACCTGAAGGTGACGATAAAATAATCAACAAGCCGCGCCGCATAGGGTTACTCGACATTTTGCACCTGCTCTCGCATCTGATCAATTAATACTTTCATTTCAAGTCCTATCGCTGTGAGAGACTTTGAGTTGGACTTCGAGCAAAGCGTATTAGCCTCGCGGTTAAACTCTTGCATCAAAAAATCAAACTTGCGCCCTGCAGGTTCTTGCGAACTTAATAGAACATTTGCTGCGGCAATGTGAGCAGCTAATCGATCGATTTCTTCAGTGACGTCACTTTTGACTGCAATTATGGCCATTTCTTGCGCCAGCCGTTCGGGATCAATATCTTGCTTCAATCGGAATACAGCCGCCCTGAAGCTTGTCTCAAACTCAGTGGCTCGATCTTGAATGGCTTTAGCTGCCTGCGTCAACAGCTTCTCCATATTAACAACCCCACCGGCTAAGACGGCATACAAAGCTCGCCCTTCATCCTGCCGTGATTTTTGAAAGTGAGCAATAAGTTTTGGTAACTCGGACATTACCATTTGCATTAGTTCTTTTTTTACTGCGTCCCCAGCTTCAAAATCCATAAATCCATTTTGGGCTGAGATATCAGACAATCCAATTGGCGCAAACTTAAGGCCTTTTTGTTTGGCAAGTTTTGATAAAGTAACTGCATTTTTCAGAATTTGCTCTAGCTTAACGGGATCAATCTGTCGCTGAATAGTTGTCTCTGAAAGCGACACTTTCAAACCAAATTGTAAAGATCCACGAGCTACTACTTCCGCAATCGATTTTCGTACTTCTTGGTCCAGACCCATTAACCAATCGGGGACACGAGCTCGAATATCCAAACCCTTATTGTTGACCCCCCGTAATTCCATAGACCAATCATATGGACCTACTGATCCACTCATTGTGGCAATGCCCGTCATCGATATTAACATGGCAACCCCTTAAATAACTCTCCGCACTTTCTAAGGCAATTTTTTCTCTAATAAAATGTTAATTTTGGTAATAATTATTAACTGATGTTAAATTGTGAAAAAATATGTATCATACCATTGACTTCATTCAGTCAAGGCACTGAGATTGAGTTATAAATAGGCATTAGCCAAAATGACCATAATAATAACTACAAAATATTCGAAATCTCAATGCAGTCTACCCAAACACACTATGTATAAGATGTCTGCTTATTCTTAACTAGGTGGTTTTAGAGTAGGTATTAGTGAGCAAATCACTATTTCTTCAATTCAGGCCATGTATCACTCAGCCGGTAACCCTCGGGCCAAGGGTCATCTGGATCTAGCATGTGTTGATGTGTACCTGTGATCCACGCACGCCCTGTAATTTCAGGTATAATAGCTTGAATTTCACCCAATGTTGTGGCCTCGGCAATCTTCCCATGAAATTCTGAGTTAATGATAGAGCGTGCTGTGAAGGTTTCGCCAACCTGCATCGCGCCCCTTGCATGCAAGAGGGCCATGCGCGCAGAAACTGCCGTTCCTGTTGGTGATCGATCAATCTTACCTGGCTGGATTGCTACAGCTGCGGACGTGGTAATATGGCTTCCTTCGCGCTTGATGGGACCTGCAAAAAGGCAAAATGAGAAGTGTTTCCAGTCGACATTAGTTGGATGGCTGAACGTCAGCTGTTTGTTGGCCGCGTTGGTGATAGTAACACCTAAATCCGCCAGCAACTTTGCCTCAGACCCATTTAATTCAAATCCAAGGGATGCGGCATCCACCACAACGAAGCTGTCACCACCAAAGGCGGTATCCACGGTGATCTGACCAATCCCTGGCACCTCCAACTTTGCACTTAACTCACCCGCAAAAGATGGCAGGTTGCGCACTGTTATTCTTTCTGCTTTCCCGTTCCTGCACTCGGCTATCACCCGCACTAAACCGCCGGGTGCCTCAAGCGTCATCTCCGTAATTGGCTCGACCATTGGAATAATTCCACTGTCCAACAGCACCGTTGCTACACAGATTGAGTTAGAGCCAGACATGGGCGGAGTGTCTTCTGGTTCCATTATTATCCAGCCCATTTGGGCGTCGGGATGTATGGGCGGTACCAGCAAGTTTACGTGTCGGAAGACCCCCCCTCGTGGCTCGTTAAGCATGAAATTGCGCAAGGTCTTATCATTAGCAACCCATGTCCGCTGATCCCACAGTGTTTCGCCGGGTGGCGGAGCCACCCCACCGACGATAACGTCGCCGACTTCTCCCTCAGCGTGGCAAGACACAACGTGAATGGTTTTTGTGCTTCGCATCTTAGATATCCTTTAGGTGTGGTTCCAGTTGTCGGGATCATCTGAGTTGTTTGGGGAAAGACCCAAAATGTCACCTTGGGTGGAGCAACCCAAACCGAGAACCGTGCGATTGGCGTAGCTAAAATAGGCGCTGACTTGATTAATTTCCAGGATCTCACCATCCGTATAGCCAGCATTACGTAACTCTATAACGTGTTTTTCGGTTAGACCTGCTGGGTCACGGGTAAGGACCCGGACATAGTCCATCGCAAGTTTTTGGGCCGCATTTAATGGTGCTAATTCAGGGTCACGTGCTTCGATCGCAACGCGGATTGCATCAGCACGTGGGGCATCCTCCAACAGTCTTTTCATACCAGAAAAGTGGTGTTCTACACAATAAATACATTCGTTTAATGAGCTGACCCATACCCCTAGAGCTTCCAAAAACCACTTGGGTATTGTATTGCCAGAATGGTGTAGCACATACTTATAAATAGCCATGTGCCCTTCCATTGAATGGGGGCGCAGTGAGTGCATCATCATAATGTTATCAACGTTATTATCTGGGCCTTTGACCCTGTCATAGAGCGCCTTCAGTTTTCCGGTCGCGGCTTCATAGGGAACAGTTTTTATCCAAGTCATTAGGTTTCCTCTCTAAGCAATTGATAGCACTAACCAATCCAATCTGTGAAGTCTCAATTATCTGGTATGGCGTTGCTAATTGTGTATGCGCGTCCATTCTCAATTTTTTAGGTATTAAAGGATTAAAGGTATGCATGGTTTTTCCATATTATTCTTATGAATAACCCGTTAGCAATTTATGACCAGAGACAATTCGTAAGCTAAAAGCTTTACTTAAGAACTCAAAGCATTTGCCCGCAGCCAACCAATCATTTCTCCCACAACACTCAACTTAACGGAACAAACGAGTTATGGTGAGCAGCTTTTGACAGCCATCCACCGTTTGCTTTACTATCAAACAGGCAAACATGAACGCGCTGTAAGGCGTGTAGAGCTGGAAACTAAATATCTCTTCTTATTTTATAGCTAGAGTGCCTAGCTATTCCTTATCGGTGTTTTTAGCCATCTAAGCCGTCTTGGGCGCCTTAACCAAATGAAAAAGTGGCGCCTGCCGAAGCAAACGCCACTATTTGAAGGTGAATAGCTTTGACTAGCTAGCTATACGTGCCGCACGCGTTTTATTCGTTTGGCTAAGTTCTTCAGATACCAAAAATGCCAATTCTAAAGATTGTGACGCGTTAAGCCGAGGGTCACATGCCGTGTGATAGCGATCTGACAAGTTCTCATCGGTCACTGCCCGCACGCCGCCGGTACATTCGGTAACATCTTGGCCCGTCATCTCAAAATGTACACCACCAGGAACTGTATTCTCTGAGCGGTGAATGGCAAAAAACTCCTGCACCTCGCGCAATACACTTTCGAATGGCCGTGTTTTATAGCCTGATAAGGCTTTGATGGTGTTGCCATGCATAGCATCGCATGTCCAAACTACATTGGAGCCCTCTTCTTTTACAGCTTTTATCAACCGTGGGAGATGATCCGCAACGGATCCTGCACCAAAGCGCGCAATCAAAGTAAGGCGACCTGCCTCATTTTCGGGGTTCAATTTAGCCATCAAAACTTTGAGGTCTTCAACCGTGGTTGTTGGGCCACATTTCAATCCAATTGGATTTTGAACGCCTCTACAAAATTCGACATGTGCGCCATCAGGCTGTCGGGTGCGATCCCCAATCCAAATAAAATGTCCCGAGCCGGCAACATATTTGCCCGAGGTACTGTCCACGCGACACAGAGCTTCTTCGTATTCCAGTAGGAGAGCTTCATGGGATGTGTAGAAGTCAACCGTGCTCAACTCTGCATTCTTATCAGAGGTTAGGCCAGCGGCTTGCATGAAATCTAACGCGTCAGAAATGCGATTAGCCATATCGCGGTAGGAGGATGCTTTTTCCGACTCGGTAAAGCCTAATGTCCATGAATGTACTTGATGGATATCTGCAAATCCACCTTTAGAGAATGCCCTCAAAAGGTTTAGTGTTGCTGCGGCCTGCGTGTAGGCCTGCAGCATTTTCTGAGGATTCGGACTGCGCGCCTCACTGGTAAAATCTAAATCATTGATAATGTCGCCCCTATAGCTAGGCAACTCAATACCATTTTTGATCTCAGTTGGTGCTGAACGAGGCTTGGCAAATTGTCCCGCCATTCGGCCAACTTTTACCACTGGAACCTTAGCTCCATAAGTCAAAACCATTGCCATTTGCAGCATAACTTTAAATGTATCTCGAATATTGTCAGCCGAAAATTCTTGGAAACTTTCTGCACAATCTCCACCCTGGAGCAAAAACGCATCCCCTCGACTAACGGCGGCAAGTTGCTGCCTTAAGGAACGTGCTTCGCCAGCAAACACCAGGGGCGGATAGCGCCCCAACTGTTGCTCAGTTGCGACGAGGCTCGCCTGATCGGTATATTCGGGCATCTGAACTCTAGGTTTTTTGCGCCAATCAGATTTTTGCCAGCTGGTCATATTGAAGTGCTCCGGGTTGAGTTAGCCGTCTCTTTTTTGGACTTTATAGCGATTTTGATTGATAAACCACCGTAAAAAATGCCTGATTGACTTTAGGCTCTTGACGCGTCTGAGACTTCAGGGCCAAATGGTACCATCATTGTCCTCTTTTTGGGGCAGTTTAAAAGGTTTTCCGATGGCTGTTTCTGATCAATTGGTCATAGTCCAAGATCTCCCCTGCAAAACCTCGTCGTTTTGTGTTTGTACTGTTGAAAGAATTCACAATGTTGTGCTTCTCAGCCGCTGTGGAATCGCTGCGTATAGCAAATAGGATGTCTGGGCGTGAGCTTTACACTTGGACTTTAATGTCAGAAACTGGTGAACCGGTTACCTGCTCAGGTGGTATTGAGTTTGTGGTTCACAGTAATTTGATTGAAGTTTTACGAGACGACACCCTGATGATCTGTGGTGGTATTAACGTTCAGAATAGCACTACTAAGCGATTATTAAATTGGGTACGGCGCGAAGCACGCCGTGGGCCAATAATTGGCGGCCTATGTACAGCTGGGTACGCGTTAGCAAAAGCGGGTCTTCTGGATGGCAAGCGTGCGACAATTCATTGGGAAAACCAAGATAGCTTCTCAGAAGAGTTTGAGGATGTAGAACTTACTAAATCCGTGTTTGTCGTAGACGGAAACAGAATTACTACTGCTGGTGGCACATCATCTATTGACCTTATGTTGAAATTGATTGCGCAAGACCATGGTGAAGAACTAGCCAATGCTGTGGCAGATCAATTGATTTATTCTTCTATTCGCACAGATCAGGACACACAGCGGTTATCTATACCAACGCGTATCGGCGTCCGGCACCCCAAGCTAAGTCTAGTTATTCAGAAAATGGAACAAAATATCGAAGAACCAATCAGCCCATCAATGTTGGCGCGTGAAGTGGGCATGTCAACTCGGCAATTAGAGAGACTTTTCCGCCGTTATTTGAACCGGTCACCAAAGCGCTACTACATGGAGCTTAGATTACAAAAGGCTCGTAACTTATTGATGCAAACAGATATGTCTGTGATTAACGTAGCTCTAGCGTGTGGTTTTGCATCTCCATCACATTTTTCAAAATGTTATCGGGCACATTATGATACAACGCCCTACCGTGAGCGCGGTGCACAGGCCTCTCGACTCCCAAGCTGAGACAGGCTAGATTCAAATCTATATATAAAAATATTAAAAGCATCCACAAAATTAGCTTTCTTTTTCAGTAAAGCACTTATATCGTCGATCAACACAAAGTTCTTATTATTAAGAATATTTAATAATAAATTAATTTTTTGTATAAATTAGTGGTCGGTTATACTTCTGATTACATATTATGAATTTTGGAATCTGAGCGTTGTCAGTTTCTTCAGAACGTTAGGAGAAGTGGCGCTTGGGTACTAATGAAGTAATTTTAAGTGTTAAAAATCTTGCAAAGAATTTTGGGGGACTTCATGCTGTTCGTGGAGTGGACTTCGAAGTTGAGCGAGGCGCAATTGTGGGCCTCATTGGTCCAAATGGAGCAGGAAAGACTACTACATTCAATATGATTGCAGGTGAACTTTCGGCTTCTGCTGGCATGGTAACTTTGTTGGGCGAAAATATCACCGGACAACGATCAGACGTACTGTACCATAAAGGTCTGATGCGTACGTTTCAGCTTAGCCATGAGTATGCTCGGATGACATCACTTGAAAACCTGGCTGTGGCCGCCCCCAGTCAACTTGGGGAAGGTATTTTTTCTAGCTGGTTTGCCAGCGGTAAAGTAAAAAAGCGCGAGGCTGAAGTCATTGAATTAGCACGTGAAACTTTGGAATTTTTGGGATTAACCCATATTGGGGACGAACTTGCCGGAAACCTTTCAGGCGGCCAGAAAAAATTACTCGAAATTGGACGCACAATGATGAATGACAGTAAAGTGGTGCTGTTGGATGAGCCCGGAGCGGGCGTTAATCCTACATTGATGCGGAAGGTTGCTGAGATGATTGAACAGCTAAATGCAGAGCGCGGCTATACGTTTTGTATCATAGAGCATGATATGGATATGATAGCACGACTTTGTGGGAAAGTTGTGGTTCTCAACGAAGGTCAGGTTTTGATGCAAGGGACGATGGATGAAGTTAGGAATGACGAACGTGTAATTGATGCCTATTTTGGAGGTGCAGTGGCATGAGTAAACCAATCTTGTCATTAAATAATCTTCGCGCCGGTTACGGACAAACTGAGATTTTGCACGACTTATCAATGTTCGTACAACCTAATGAAATTGTCGCAGTTATAGGCCCTAACGGTGCGGGTAAATCAACCGCAATCAAGTCAGTCTTGGGGCTTCTCAACATATCACAGGGGTCTGTGGAACTGCATGGCGAAGTTATAACTAATACCCCTGCGGCTAAAGTGGTTGAGCTGGGCATTTCATACGTGCCGCAGAACCAGAATGTGTTTGTTAATCTAAGTGTTAAGGAAAACCTTGAAATGGGCGCTTGGACGCGTCCGATTGGTATTCCTGAACGTCTTAATGACATGTACGCGTTATTTCCCGACTTGGCCGAAAAGCGTAACCAAACAGCTGGATCCTTATCGGGAGGACAACGCCAAATGGTAGCGATGGCAAAGGCTCTTATGGTTGATGCTAAAATTCTGCTGCTGGATGAACCTACGGCTGGCTTGTCCCCAAAATATCGCAGTGAAATTTTTGAAACCATCCAAAAAATTAAAAACACAGGCGTGCCAGTTTTGATAGTTGAACAAAATGCGAAGCAAGCCCTCGCTGTCTCTGATCGGGGCTATGTATTAGTGGATGGTGCAAATAGGCACACGGGAACCGGAGTTGACCTGCTCGCAGATCGTGAAATTGCCCGCATGTTCTTGGGCGGGGGGCACTAAAATGTGGAATTCTTTTGGATTTGAATTCATTAATTTTTATTTTATCCCCGGATTGGTTTTAGGTTGTATTTATGCGCTTGGAGCGATTGGGATTACACTGACCTTTAGTATTTTACGGTTTGCTAACTTTGCACATGGTGAAACCATGATGACTGGTGCCTATTTAACTTGGACTGTTATGGCTATTTGTTCAGGCGTGTTAGGCTTTGCTGTGCACCCTCTTGTTGCAGCAGTACCAGCTACTTTATTAGTGGTATTACTGTTTTTGGTTACAGATCGTTATTTTTACAAACCATTTAGGCAGGCCGATACAATCAAAGTGGTTATGGCCAGTTTTGGCATGATGTTAATTATCCGTTCTGCTGTGCAAGTCATTTGGGGTCCAAACCAACTTACATTTGTGCCAGGTATTGCGAAGCCAAACGCGTATCTAAAAGACTGGAGTGGCTCGATTGATTTTCTTTTATTGATCCCGAACAAGCACTTGTTTATTTTTGTAGGTACGATCGCGTTTATGATGGCATTAAGCTATCTACTAAACAAAACCCGGATAGGCAAAGCAATGCGGGCCGTTTCTGATAGTCCAGATTTGGCACATGTTACGGGCATCAACGTCGATCAAGTGATCCGAGCAACGTGGATTGTTGGAGGAGCTTGCGCAATGGCAGCTGGCGTATTTCTTGCTATGGACATTCAGATGTTAGAGACAACCATGGGGTTTAGGATGCTTTTGCCGATGTTTGCTGCTGCAATTTTAGGCGGCATTGGTAAACCTTATGGAGCCGTTTTGGGCGGATTGGTAATTGGTCTCGCGGAAGAGCTATCCGCCTATCCGTGGATAGGAGATGGACCTTTGCTTAGCCCAGGATACAAAACAGGTGTGGCCTTTGCTATTATGGTTGTTATGCTGATTGTCAGACCACAAGGTTTGTTCAAAGGCAGGTCATTCTGATGGATTTTGGCATTCTCCTATATGTTCTCTCGTTGCTCACCGTTGGTGGAATCTATGCAATCTTTGCGCTTGGTTTAAACGTACAATGGGGTTTCGCGGGGCTGTTTAACGTTGGCATAGTAGGCTTTGCAGCCGTGGGCGCCTATACTTACGCCCTGTTAACAACAGCAGGGAGCACGTACCACCTTGGTGGTTTTGGCTTCCCATTGCCCTTCGGCATGTTAGTGGCGATGATCACAGCAGCCATCGTTGCAGGCTTGATTGGTTTAATATGTATTCGACTGCGTTCTGATTATCTGGCAATTGCAACAATTGGCATAGCGGAGATAATTAAGCTAATCTTCAAAAATGAAACTGAAATTACAAATGGACCTCGTGGTATCAATAAAATCCCACGTTTTTGGGAGCACTTTTCAGAAGAAAGGTTTTATTCAAGCTGGCCGTTGAGTTGGTTCGGAACGCCGGAGGCTTGGGATGCGTTCTTTAACAGCCTACCAAATTGGTGGTGGCAACCATTTTTTGCCAGTACGGTATTGCTGATCATGTACGTGATCTACCGAATGCTCGAACGCGCACGCATCGCACCTTGGGGCCGCATGATGACAGCTATTCGTGAAAACGAGCCAGCTGCGAGGGCGTCGGGGAAGAACGTAACAGCGCGACGCATCGAGGCTTTCGTCATTGGTGCAGCTATTATGGGTTTGGCTGGAGCTTTATTTGCGCAGCACCTACGGCTTATCGAACCTACAAACACGTTTGATCCTGCTAAAGTAACTTTTCTTGTCTGGGTGATGCTAATTTTAGGTGGTTCGGGCAATAACCGTGGAGCTATGTTGGGTGCCTTTCTTATTTGGACCATTTGGTCAGCCAGTGAGTTAATTATCACTGGAGCTATTGACCTCCTCATTGATATTTTCGATGGAGTAGACATGGGATCTCTGCGTACGAGAGCTGGATTCTTACGTATGATGTTGATCGGCCTGTTATTGCAGGTAATATTACAGAAATTCCCGAGAGGGATTTTGCCAGAGGTGCGACCTGCATCACCAAAGGGCATTAAATAAAAAGCAGGATAACTGGGAGAAGATTTATGAAGAGAACTATCTTTACAACTGCAGCAGCTATGTTGTGTTCGACTGCAGTCATGGCTGAGGTAAGTGTTGGTAACCCAATGGCCCTCACTGGACCAATTCCTGATTTGGTTGCGCCGATGGCTCAAGCTGTAGATTTGGCTGCTGCAAACGTAAACGCTCAGGGGGGTATGTTTGCTGGTGGCGAATCTTACAAGATAATCCGCGCTGACAGTGCATGTGATCCGGTAGCGGCAGTAGATGCGGTTACTAAATTGATCAACGTGAATTCCGTTTCTGCTATCTTGGGACCAGTTTGTTCTGGAGCAACTATTGCACAGGCTGAATCTGTATCCTTTCCGGCTGGCGTAACAACCTTGTCAGTATCTGCATCCTCACCTGCAATATCTACAATGGAAGATGGTACTGACCTGATGTTTAGAACTGCAGCGTCCGATGCGTACCAAGGGGTTGCTCTAGCAAACCTGGCACTTGCGCAAGGAATTACGGAAATCGCTGTGTCCTATGCAAATGACGATTATAACGCAGCTATAGCTGCCGTTTTCTCAGCTGCGTTCGCAGCAGCCGGTGGCACAGTAACAGCCAACGAAGCACACGAACCAAGTAAAGCGTCATACCGTTCTGAAGTTGCCACTTTGGGTGCTACTTCGGACAATCTCGCGCTTTTCGCATATTATGGGTCCGGTGGCATTACTTTGATGCGCAACGCCCTAGAAACTGGTGCCTTTGACACATTCCTCGGTGCAGACGGCATGTTGTCTGACGAAGTAATTGCCCAAATTGGTGCGGAGAATATGGGTAATGTGACGTTCACAACATCCGCTTCTGACAGCACAACACCGGCATTTGCTGCCTGGGCAGCTTTAGCTGAAGGCGCCGGAATTCCCGCCAGTGATCCTTTTGTTCCAAACAGTTACGATGCTGCATTCATGTTGGCCTTAGCAATTGAAAAAACTGGCGATGATAATCGTGCAAGTGTTTCCGCAGCCTTGCGTTCAATCTCAAGTGCACCAGGTGAAGTTATTCTTCCAGGCGAGTGGGCAAAAGCAAAAGCTATTCTCGCAGCTGGTGGTGATATAAACTATGAAGGTGCTGCAGGTAACCAAGACTTCGATGAAAATGGTGACGTCGCGGGTCTGTTCAGCCAAAGTTCTGTCGTAGATGGCGCTTGGTCAGCTACTTTGATCAAATAGCTTGCAGACTTTGATTATTAGATACCGGGGCACCAATTGCCTCGGTATTTTTTATGTAACTAAGTGACGGAAAATCGTTATTTATTAAAGATATTTTAGGTAAAGATAATGTTTAATTTATTAACTGACAGTGTCACCTGTTTTGATGTTCTACGGCGGTGCTAGTTATTAGATTTAATTACCTTCGTCGGACGACACAGATATCCATAGAGCTCTGTGCTTTCAATATTAGATATTTTGGGACATATGTTCTTACTTCCGAGCAGGTTTATTTTGATCTTAGTTGTTAGTTTCGCATCCTAGCGGCTAACACCATAAAAGTAACTCTTTCCTTTCACCTCGGCGCAGTATACTCGCCGCCTTGAGCAAGGAAGAGGCACACAATGGACCTGCGTAATATCGCAATAATAGCACACGTTGACCACGGCAAAACCACTTTAGTTGACGAGTTGTTAAAACAGTCCGGAACTTACCGGGAAAACCAAGCTACAACAGAGCGGGCCATGGACAGCAATGACCTGGAACGTGAGCGTGGGATCACTATTTTGGCAAAGGCCACTTCCGTAGAATGGGAAGGTACGCGCATCAACATCGTTGACACGCCGGGCCACGCTGACTTCGGCGGTGAAGTGGAACGTATTTTGTCTATGGTTGACGGAGTTGTTTTACTCGTAGATGCTGCCGAAGGCCCAATGCCTCAAACAAAATTTGTAACCTCCAAAGCTCTAGCGTTAGGTTTAAAACCTATTGTGGTGGTTAATAAGGTGGATAAACCAGATGGCGAACCAGATCGTGCACTAGATGAATGTTTTGACCTCTTCGCTGCTTTAGACGCAAATGAGCAGCAACTGGATTTCCCGGTTCTGTATGCCTCTGGTCGCGCTGGCTGGGCAGATGTTGACCTTGATGGTCCACGCAAGGATCTATCGGCGCTGTTTGAACTGATCGTTCGCCATGTGGAATCACCGAAGCAAGCTGATAGATCAGAAGAACCATTCTCAATGTTGGCTACAACTTTAGGCGCAGATCCCTTCATCGGGCGCATTCTGACCGGTCGTGTTGAAACGGGCCGCCTTAGGGCTGGTGAAACAGTAAAAGCTTTATCACGTGATGGCACAAAGATTGAGCAATTTCGTTGTACAAAAATTTTGGCATTCCGCGGTCTATCTAAAACTGCAATTGATGAGGCCGTCGCTGGTGATATTGTTTCGCTAGCCGGTATGACCAAAGCCACAGTAGCTGACACTATTTGTTCTCCAGATATAACAGACGCGCTGCCTTCATTGCCTATCGATCCACCAACTATTTCTGTAACATTTGGCATCAATGACAGCCCGCTTGCTGGCCGCGATGGTAAAAAAGTTCAGAGCCGGGTAATACGTAAGCGCCTTATGGACGAAGCAGAGACCAATGTTGCAATCCATGTCACTGATACTCTCAGTGGCGAGGCCTTTGAGGTAGCTGGCCGGGGTGAATTGCAAATGGGTGTGTTGATCGAAAACATGCGTCGCGAAGGTTTTGAGCTATCTATAAGCCGTCCTCGGGTTTTGTTTCGTGAAGAAGGTGGCGTGCGGCTTGAGCCGATTGAAGAGGTCACAATTGATGTAGACGAAGAATACTCCGGCGTAGTGATTGAGAAACTTACTGGGCACCGGAAGGGTGATTTAGCTGAGATGAAATCAGCTGGAGTTGGAAAGACTCGGATTATCGCGCATGTACCATCGCGTGGCTTGATTGGCTATCAGGGCGATTTCATGACGGACACCCGCGGTACTGGAGTTTTGAACCGCGTATTCCACACATGGGCGCCTCATAGGGGGGCCATTCCTGGTCGTCGAGCCGGTGTATTGATTTCGATGGAAAATGGTTCTTCCGTTCCTTACGCGATTTTCAATCTTGAAGATCGCGGTAAGTTCTTTATCGGCAGCCAAGAAGATGTCTACCAAGGTATGATCATCGGTGAGCACAATCGTGAAAACGATTTGGAAGTGAACCCTCTGAAAGGTAAAAAACTCAGCAACGTACGTGCCAGTGGCACAGACGAAGCCGTGCGCCTTACGACACCAATCACAATGTCATTAGAAGAGGCTATTGCCTATATCGATAATGATGAATTGGTAGAAGTTACGCCGAAGGTAATCCGTTTACGTAAAATACACCTGGACTCACATGAGCGCAAACGTGCAGCTAGGAGTGCCTAAAGATAGGAAGGATGTAGGTTTAGGCCTACATCCTCACCAATTAGTTGACTGTTTCAACAATCAATAAACTGCGTTGAAACCCGCCCTCACCCAATTTAATAGCGGCTTGATAGCCCTCAGAATGGTAGCAATCGTGTGCGGCTTGCAGGCTAGGAAACTGAGCCACAACATTGCGAGTGTGATCTTGTCCCTCGAGCTGCTCATAGGCGCCACCCCGGGCCAAAAATACGCCGCCATGCTCTGTAATCACGGGTGTGGCAGCTGAGGCATAGGCCGCAAGTAAGTCTGCATCCAAAACATTTACATGTGCTATCCATAATGCTTTTGGCATTTTTTAACCTTCCATATGTGTTTTAATAGCCGCAATCGCAGCCTCAGCGGTTTCAACAGATTTGGCGCCACCCTGCGCCATGTCGGCGCGGCCACCGCCACCCTTGCCTCCAAGTTTTTCCACTACTATTTTTACTATGTCTACAGCGGATAAACTATCAGTCAGATCATCGGTCACGCCAGCGGCTACCGCAGCTTTGCCATCGGCATCTGCAATCAACAAAACAACACCCGAGCCAATTTTGACCTTGTGAGCATCCACCAATGCAGGTAAATCCCGACCAGTAACACCCTTCAGCACCTGAGCCAAAAGCGCCCGGCCGCCCACCATCGCTGGCTCTACCGCCGCCGTATCCGCACCGCCAGCCATGGCTAGCTCGCGCCGCAGGTTGGCAACCTCATTTTGTAGGGACCTGCGTTCATCTAAAAGCTGTTGTGCGCGACGAGAAATCTCTGCTGGTTGCACTTTCAATATTGTGGCAGCCTCAGCCAAAGATTTAAACTGGTTTTGAATATGCGCGTCAGCCCCCGCGCCCGTAAGTGCTTCGATACGCCGCACACCCGCAGATGAGGCCCCATCGCTTAGCAGGACAAAGCCACCAATATCACCGGTTTGCATTACATGGGTGCCACCGCATAATTCGAGACTGTAAGTATCTTTTAAGACGCCTTTGCCCGAATCTTGTAATCGTCCCATAGAAACAACCCGCACCTCTTCTCCATATTTCTCACCAAACAACGCCTGAGCACCAAGGGCCCGCGCATCATTGGGCGTCATAATTCGAGTTTCAACGTTACAATTTTGGCGAATGAATTTATTCACTTCAGTTTGGACCTGCTGCAATTCCGAAGCAGTTAAAGCTTGGACATGGCTGAAATCAAACCGCAGACGATCCTCGTCATTTAATGATCCACGCTGTGCCACGTGTTCACCCAACGTCTGGCGAAGAGCCTCATGTAACAGATGTGTCGCAGAATGGTTTGCGCGAATGCTACTCCGGCGGCCCTCATCCACCTGCAGCTCTGCTGCCTGACCATTGGCAATGGTACCTTCACTTAATACGCCAATATGGATAAATAAATCTGCCGTTTTCCGCGTGCTCGTAATGTTGATAACACCCGTTTCTGTTATGATTTTACCACTATCGCCAATTTGTCCGCCGCTCTCAGCATAGAATGGCGTTTGGTTAAGAACTACTTGTAAAGAGTCGCCCAAAGCAGCTGCCTGAACCTGAGAACCACCTGTCACAATTGCCACAATTTGGCCCTCAGCCTGCTCTGTATCATAGCCAAGAAAATCTGTGGCACCATGATTGTCTAAAACATCAAACCAAAGCGTATCATCAGCCATCTCTCCTGATCCCGCCCACGCTGCCCGAGCCTTAGCTTTTTGTCCAGCCATAGCTCTATCAAACCCGTCAGTGTCAACTGACCTGCCTTTTTCTCGTAGGGCATCTTGGGTCAAATCTAAGGGAAAGCCAAAGGTATCGTATAGCTTAAAGGCTGTAGCGCCGGGCAAAGCTCCACCTGCGCTCAGGTCCCGGACTTCATCTTCAAGAAGTTTCAAGCCACGATCAAGCGTGATACGGAATCTAGCTTCTTCTTGATACAAAGTCTCTTCAATCATAGATTGCGCCTGCACCAATTCTGGGTAGGCAGCGCCCATTTGTTGGACCAATGAAGGCACCAAGCGATGCATCAACGGATCTGCTGCCCCTATCAAATGTGCATGGCGCATAGCACGGCGCATTATTCTGCGCAGGACATAGCCCCGGCCATCTTTGGAGGGCAAGACACCGTCAGCTATCAAGAAGGATGTAGAACGGAGATGATCGGCAATTACGCGGTGGTGCGTTTTATCCGGTCCATCTGGGTCAGTCGAAGTTGCGTGTGCTGAAGCTTCAATTAAGCTACGTACAAGGTCAGTTGCGTAATTATCATTTGTTCCCTGTAGTAAAGCTGCTACTCTTTCAATACCCATGCCTGTATCGATAGATTGGGCAGCCAAGGGCTTGCGCGAACCACCCTCAAACTGTTCGTATTGCATGAACACGAGGTTCCATATTTCGACAAAACGGTCGCCATCCTCTTCAGGGCTCCCAGGGGGGCCACCCCAAATATGGTCGCCATGGTCATAAAATATTTCTGAACTGGGGCCACACGGCCCCGTGGGACCCATCATCCAAAAGTTGTCATCTGTTGCAATGCGGATGATTTTATTATCCGTGAAACCTGCAATTTTTTTCCAAAGGGCCACCGCCTCCTCGTCGTCATGATAAACGGTTACCACCAACTTTTCTTTGGGGATGCACAGTTCCTTGGTGATCATTTCCCAAGCGAAGAAAATAGCCTCTTCTTTGAAATAATCTCCAAAACTAAAGTTGCCCATCATTTCAAAAAATGTGTGGTGGCGCGCAGTATATCCGACATTATCAAGATCATTGTGCTTACCACCGGCGCGCACACATTTTTGGGCTGTGGTGGCACGCGAGTAACCGCGAGTCTCCACTCCAGTAAAGAGGTTTTTAAACTGTACCATCCCTGAATTGGCGAACATCAATGTGGGGTCATTGCGCGGCACAAGTGGGCTTGATGGCAAAACACGATGCCCATGTTTATCAAAATAATTCAGAAAGGTGGAGCGGATATCATTTAACGTGGGCATTTGTCAGCAATAACCTTGTAATTTGGCGTTGCCCGAAGACTTACAACTCCTTTTTCCAAGTGTCCACTTCAAAGCAAAACACCCCGGAAACTTGCGTTTTAAGGTGTTTTGCAGTTTAATAAAATTCAACTAAACTAAAGATCAATCACGTTATCTTCGTCACTTGTTGCGGGTTCTTCCTTAGACTTCGGCTCATCCTTTGGACGTTCAAAATCCAGCCCATGTGCCGCACGAATTTTTTCTTCAATATCATACGCCATAGCGCTGTTTTCACGAAGATAAATTTTAGCATTCTCACGGCCCTGTCCAATCCGTTCATCGCCATAGCTGTACCAGCTTCCAGACTTTTCAACGATACCACCCTTAACACCCAGATCTACGAGCTCACCCATCTTTGAGATACCCTCACCATACATAATGTCAAATTCAACCTGTTTGAATGGTGGTGCTACTTTATTTTTTACAACTTTCACACGGGTTGAGTTACCCACAATTTCATCACGATCTTTTAATGCCCCAATACGGCGTATATCCAGACGAACTGATGAATAAAATTTAAGTGCATTGCCCCCTGACGTGGTTTCAGGGCTACCAAACATTACACCTATTTTCATCCTAATTTGGTTTATGAAAATAACCATACAGTTGGATTTGCTTATACTACCTGTAAGTTTGCGCATAGCTTGGCTCATCAAACGTGCTTGGGCTCCTACCTGATGATCACCCATATCGCCTTCAAGTTCTGCACGTGGCGTCAGAGCGGCAACAGAATCAATCACAACCATTGAAACAGCGCCTGACCGTACCAATGTATCAGTAATCTCTAAGGCTTGCTCGCCAGTGTCTGGTTGGGAGATTAGTAAATCATCCAGATTTACACCCAGTTTTTGAGCATAGAGAGGGTCAAGCGCATGCTCCGCGTCAACAAAGGCGCAAACTCCACCTTTTTTCTGTTCTTCCGCAACGCAGTGAAGTGTCAAAGTTGTTTTACCTGAAGATTCAGGTCCATATACTTCGATGATCCTCCCCTTTGGTAAACCGCCTATACCAAGTGCTATATCTAACCCAATAGAGCCCGTGGAGGTAGCTTCAATCCCCTGAATAACGCTACCCTCACCGAGAGTCATAATTGAACCTTTTCCGAACTGACGTTCGATTTGCGCCAAAGCGCTGTCTAGCGCCTTTTGGCGATCGCCTGATTTTGGTGCCATTGTGAGTAAATCTGCCGTTGCCATTGTTTCAAGCTCCTTATTCCATACCCTTACCAAGGGGACAATGATCTAATGTTCGCGTCTTGTTCCCCTTATGGGACCAAAACAAGAACAAATCAAGAATTTTTTCTTAAAACTTATGATACTGCTCAGTTAAATACTAATTGATCGTTTTTAGTTAATTAATATTTAAATTAAAACACCTATTTTTTGGTGATTTAATCTTTTTCTCTCACCGTTTGGAAAACACAATTCAATATATTTTAATATTATTTTGGAAAACAGCCAAATATAAACCATCTTGGCTGGGGGACGGTAAATATTGTTTTTCTGTCAAAATACTTAATTCTGGGAAGGTTTTAATTATAAAATCTCGCTGCATTTGATTCTCAAACTTGAAAATTGAGCAGGTAATCAAGGCCAACGTACCACCAGGCCCAATATGCCCTACTGCCTTGGTTAGAATCTCACATTGAAGCTCGACATATCTCTCCAGATCAGATTCAGTTAGCTTCCACTTTCCCTCTGGTGAGCGGCGCCACGCCCCGCTACCCGTACATGGCAAATCACAAATCACAGTATCAAATTTCTCTGTGGGGTTCAGATCCTTTGGGGGTATCACCTGAACGTCATGGCCCCCACGTGTAGCGCGCAGCGGAATATCAGTCATACGACCTAAGTTCACGTCATGTGAAAATATCTTGCCACCAGTTCTGGCGGCCAAGGCGAGTGATTTACCACCCCCACCGGCACAATAATCTAATATTCGTCCATGGGCTGGAATAGCAGCAGTCACTGCCTGCGATGCGGCATCTTGAAATTCAAACCATCCTTTAACAAATGCGTCCTGCAAAACAACACGCCTGGGATTATTTTGTACGGTGAGTGCTGTATCACAGACGTTGTTAATGGCTGTCTCAATACCATTTAGTGCTAGCTCAGATTGAACCAATTCAACAGAGGCCTTTTGCAAATTCACCCGCAGGGAAATAGGAGCCCTATGCCGCAAAACCTGAGCTATTTCCCAAGCTTGATGATCACCATAGAACTCAATCAAGTTCTGGATCGTCCAATCCTGCAGGTCCCACACATCGAGCTCAGATAGCTCGGGCCTAATCGTTTCGTCCGCGGTCAACTCTTCAGGCGCGTGGCCTGCTCCAGTAAAAACCTCTACAGGATCCTCATCATTGGCGTGTAATGACCCTATAGCCCAGGCTCGAGCAGAGTGTGCCACCGGCCAAGCTCCCGAGGTTCTTCGGCAGCGGATGGCTTGGAACACCAAGTCACGAATAGCCGCCCTATCCTTGGAGCCTGCAAAACGATTACTTCTGCCCCAATTAGTGAGTGTTTTTTCAGCTGGGGCCCCCACAAGAACAGCGTCAAGAACTTCAATGGATGCCGCAATCCGCGCACCAGGTGTCATCTAGCCAATCCGGTAGTTTGGGCTTTCGCGGGTGATTTGAACGTCGTGCACATGACTTTCTTTCAAACCCGCCCCAGTAATTTTTACAAAATCGCAATTTTGGCGCATTTCTTCAACAGTGGCACAGCCCGTGTAGCCCATTGCTGCACGTAAGCCGCCCACTAATTGATGAATAACATTACCAGCCGGGCCCTTATAAGGTACTTGCCCTTCGATCCCTTCTGGTACCAACTTGTCACTGGCCGCATCTTTCTGAAAGTAACGATCTGCAGATCCACGCGCCATAGCACCAAGTGACCCCATACCACGATACGATTTAAAGCTACGGCCTTGGTAGAGGATCAGCTCGCCCGGGCTTTCATCTGTCCCCGCAATCATTGAGCCCACCATTGCGCAGGAGGCACCCGCAGCGATAGCTTTAGCAAAATCACCCGAGAACTTAATACCTCCATCCGCTATTATCGGGATTCCATGTTCTTTGGCTGCAGACACACAATCCAAAACTGCTGTAAGCTGGGGCACACCCACGCCTGCGACCATACGTGTGGTGCATATCGATCCAGGTCCAATGCCCACTTTAATTGCATCAGCTCCTGCATCAATAAGGGTTGCGGTGGCAGCAGCCGTGGCTACGTTACCGGCAACAATCTGAGTGGCACCGGCCACTTCTTTAGCCCGAGCTACTGCGATTGTTACACCTTCAGAGTGTCCGTGAGCGGTGTCTATAACAACCATATCAACACCTGCATCAATTAAAGCCATTGTTCGCTCAAATCCAGCATCACCAACTGTGCTGGCCGCAGCCACTCGCAACCGCCCCAAACTATCCTTGCAGGCGTGTGGGTTAAGAACAGCTTGCTCAAGATCTTTAAGTGTCAAAAGTCCTGTAAGTTTTCCTGACCCGTCGGTAACCAAAAGTTTCTCAATTCGCCGATCTGCCATCATCTGTTTAGCTTCACGTGGGTCTGCAGGCTCCTGTAAGATAGCTAGATTATCTTTAGACATCATGGTCAAAACTGGAGTTTTTGGATCTTTGGCGAAGCGCATATCACGATTGGTGACGATGCCCACAACGTGTCCGTCTAATACTACGGGAAATCCTGTCACCCGATAGCGTTCTTGTAAAGCTTGCGCATCAGCGAGCGTTTGATCTGGCGTTAAGGTGATTGGGTTGAAGACAATCCCACTTTCGAAGCGTTTTACACGCCGCACCTGACGCGCCTGCTCATCTGTGTCCAAATTACGATGAATGACACCCATCCCACCAGCTTGGGCCATAGCAATGGCCATCTTCACCTCGGTAACAGTATCCATAGCTGATGAGAGTAGTGGGATATTTAGGTCAATTGATTTGGTAACTTTTGTACGTGTGTCGGCTGTAGACGGCAAGACCGACGACTGGGCCGGTACGAGCAAAACATCATCAAAAGTTAAAGCCTCACGAATCTCCATTGGAGCCCTCCTAGAGCAGGTATCACTTGGCGGTTTCCTATCGCATGGGATCAGTGAAACGGAAAGGGGGGTAACGTCGAATAAGCTCACCAAAGTGAATAAAAACATAATCACAGCCAAATTTTGTTCACTAAAGAGCTCAAAATCTGTGTTTATCCCACCTGTGCCGCGGAAAGGCCATTTTCAGCCGCAGAAGCACTATACCCCAGGCAAGGTAAGAGTAGGTTGCCTCAACACATCGCAAAGGCTTTAGGCATGACACAAGAGCATCTGGTCCTATTCACACCCTCCGGTAAGCGTGGCCACTTTGAGACGGGCACGCCAATTCTCACGGCAGCGCGCCAATTGGGTGTTGATCTTGACTCTGTTTGTGGCGGCAGGGGGATTTGCTCAAAGTGCCAAATTACACCAGGTTATGGAGAGTTTTCAAAACACGGGGTAACCGTGGCTCCGGGTGCACTGTCAGGTTGGAATTCGGTAGAGCAGCGCTACAAAGACAAACGCGGCTTGATAGACGGCCGTCGTTTGGGATGTCAGGCCACCGTGCAGGGCGATATCGTAATTGACGTGCCTCCGGAGAGCCAAGTGCATAAGCAAGTAGTGCGCAAACGCGCTGAGGTTCTCAACATCACCCTAAACCCCTCGACAAGGCTTTATTACGTTGAGGTTGAAGAACCTGACATGCACAATCCATCTGGCGACCTCGAGCGCTTAGTACACGCTCTGGAAACTCAGTGGCAGCTAAAGAACCTTCAAGCAGACTTCAACATTCTGCCTCAAATGCAGCAAATATTGCGTAAAGATAACTGGACCGTCACATGTGCAGTGCATCATGCCGACAACGGAATTGATCCACAAATCGTCCACCTTTGGCCAGGTTTGTATGAAGGTACAATCTATGGCATCGCAGTCGACTTAGGCTCCACGACTATAGCAGCTCACCTTTGTGATTTACGTACCGGAGATGTAGTAGCGTCTTCCGGTCAGATGAACCCACAAATTAGGTTTGGGGAAGACCTAATGAGCCGTGTCAGCTATGCCATGATGAATCCTGGCGGCGACAAAGAAATGACCCGGGCTGTGCGTGACGGGATGGACGCGTTGTTTACCCAAATCTCGGCCGAAGCGGAAATAGATAAAACGTTGATCATGGACGCAGTCTTTGTATGCAACCCAGTGATGCATCACCTGTTTTTGGGCATTGATCCATTTGAGCTTGGTCAAGCCCCCTTTGCCCTTGCCACGTCTAATGCGTTACGGCTGTTTGCCCATCAGTTGGATATCAATATTCATCCAAGCGCTAGAGTTTATATTCTACCATGTATTGCAGGCCACGTAGGCGCAGATGCGGCCGCTGTCGCCCTGTCGGAAGCGCCGGATAAATCAGACGATCTGGTGCTGGTAGTTGATGTCGGTACCAATGCAGAAATTTTGCTGGGCAATAAAGAAAAGGTATTGGCCTGCTCATCGCCGACTGGTCCCGCTTTTGAGGGCGCACAAATCACTTCAGGCCAGCGCGCAGCGCCTGGTGCCATCGAGAAAGTTGAGATCGACCCCCTCACAAAAGAGCCCAAATTTAGAGTAATAGGTTGTGAGCTATGGTCAGATGAAAACGGATTTTGGGATGCCGTCAAAGATAGTGGCATAACAGGCATCTGTGGCTCAGGAATCATTGAGGCTATTGCGGAGATGCGTATGGCAGGGCTACTTGACCCATCAGGATTAATTGGCTCGGCGGAGCAAACAGGAACCGAGCGCTGCGTCTTGGATGGTCGCACCAACAGCTATGTTATGTATGACGGCAGTGCCACAGGCGGCCCCAAAATAACTGTAACTAACCCTGATATCCGCGCCATTCAAATGGCCAAAGCGGCTCTGTATTCAGGTGCGCGATTGTTGATGGATAAGTTTGGCGTAGATAAAGTTGATCGTGTAGTTTTAGCGGGAGCCTTCGGGGCACACATCTCACCCAAGCATGCCATGGTTTTAGGAATGATACCTGACGTACCGTTTGAGCGGGTTACATCCGCAGGCAATGCTGCGGGGTCAGGTGCACGGATAGCCTTGATTGACACATCTCAACGTAATGCAATTGAGCAGACCGTCCGTAAAATTGAAAAGATAGAAACCGCAATAGAACCAAAATTCCAAGAGCATTTTGTAAATGCATCCGCCATTCCCAACTCTAGCGATTCATTCTCACTTCTTAAAGCCACAGTACCCCTACCAGATGTGAATTTTAATACTGGCGGCGGCGGCACTGGGCGGCGCAGGCGGCGCTAAACTTTCAAAGCGCCAACAGGTTTTACAAGTTGACGAGACCCCGAGAACCAATTACCGAGAAATTTATGCGGGTATGGTGAAAAGGTATCACGCGAGCTTCCCAAGCTTAAGTTACGGGTTCAATTCCCGTTACCCGCTCCAAACTTTAAATAAACTAAAACAATTTATTATGCAGTAAACTTTATGTTTTTAATAATTTACTATACCTCAATATAATTTTATTACAGCATCAGCGATCATGAATAAAAAAGGGCCCCTAGGAGTTCAATATTATTGGTAAGATTTGAAAAATCTAAACCTCACGATCATAAATCAAAGTCTACATCGGTGGTGATGGCGCATTCATTTCCTGCCGTGTAGTTCTTATGACATAGCAGAAAATTTAGTAGGTAAATTAAACATTACTATTGCCATTACAATCATAGCTATATCTGAGTTACGTATCACTTTCTTATATCCACACAATAGATATCAATTACTAAACCCGCTGAAATCTATAATTTGAAAAATAATTAAAATTATCAAAAAAATGTTCAGTACAAATAATGTACTATGAGGCGCCAAAACTACAGTTTATGAATTTTAGAAGGAACATGATTCTTATTAAATATGGAGACAAATATGTCAAACTCACTATCTAGCAAATCTTTTTGGTAATCCCGATATTGTAAAAGACCCCGCTAAAACTTATTCGGCATCTGTGAATTTAGGAGTTGCTACAGCAACAAAACTTGTGCTGCAGCCAGGTTGGAAATGGTCGGAATGCGTAAAGCCACTTGTTGGGGGTCATAGTTGCCAGGCTGCTCACGTTGGCGTACTTATATCAGGCTCCATGACTGTGGCACATGATGATGGATCCGAAATCAGAGTTCATCCGGGTGATGCATACACATTTGCACCTGGACATGATGGCTGGGTTAATGGTGATGAAGAGTTTGTGGGATACGAATTTTCCATAGCTGCAAAAGATTGTGGCGTGTGGAGCACTACTAAGTAATAAATTAAATTAATTTAAATAAGCGCCTGGCAATTACACCAAAAATTTTTTGCCCGCCTCATATGAAAAAAGGACCAGTAAAAATGCCCAAGGGATATTTAGTTGCCAACATACGTGTACATGACGAAGAAAAGTTTGCCGCATTTTCAGGTATGGCTGGTCCTGTAATTAAAGCTCATGGAGGTAAAGTATTAGCAAGAGGCCCAAATGCTGAACGACATGAAGGCAATTTAAGTGGTATCGTAATGATGATAGAGTTTGATAGCTTCGACACTGCAAAAACATTTTATATGAGTGACGACTACCAAGCAGCAAAGGTGCTACGCGACGAATGTTCAGACACTGATTTGATGCTAATTGAAGGCGCTGAGTAGTTTGCCAAATTGGCAATTAGATCCACTAAAGTATCTTAGGGCGTAGGATGTATTTAAATAGTTAACTTTGGACTGGCAGCGATGTTAAAAGGCTGACCTCCAACACATCTTTATATAATTCTTATAATTCTATTCTCTGTCTTATCCAAACAACTCTTGGCAAAACTCCAAACCATCCACTAAGGCGTCTACCTCTGCTTCATTATTATACATCGCGAAACTAGCACGGCAGGTTGCGGTAACGTCCAGGAACTCCATTAGCGGTTGTGCACAGTGTTGCCCAGCCCGCACAGCAATGCCTTTTTTATCAAGTACAGTAGAGATATCGTGGGCATGCGCTGGTCCATTGAGCGTGAAGGAAAATATAGCACCCTTCGTGGCAGATTGGCCCTGCACATTAAGCCAATTCAAACCATCTAACCTGTCACGAGCATAGCCACAAAGCGCTTTTTCATGAACAGCAATATTCTCCATTCCGATGTCCATCATATAATCGAGTGCCACTCCCAGTCCAATTTGCTGCACGATGCCGGGCGTTCCAGCCTCAAACATCATAGGAGGCGAATTGTAAGTTATCACTTCACGGCCCACATCCCGGATCATATCACCACCGCCCATGAACGGGCGCATCTCAGCCATACGTTCTGGGCGAATATAAATAGCACCAGAGCCGCTAGGGGCATAAAGTTTGTGGCCAGTAACTGCATAAAAATCACAGCCAATATCTTGTACATCAACCGGCATGTGTACCGCGGCTTGGGAGCCATCAACAAGTACAGCGGCGCCTATAGCCTGCGCAGCTTGTGTGATAGTTTTTACATCCACTACTGTGCCCAAAACATTAGACATCTGTGTGATTGCTACTAACTTTGTTCGCGACCCCATAGCGGCAATCATCCGCTCTGGATCTAAATCTCCATTTGCGTCTACATCTACCCAGACCAACTTCACTCCCAGGCGTTCACGTAAAAAATGCCACGGGACAATATTTGCATGGTGTTCCATGATAGAAAGAACAATCTCATCACCGGCTTGCAGGCGTGGCATCGCCCAGCCATAGGCTATAAGATTTATCCCCTCAGTGGTCCCCGAATTAAACACTATATTATCTTCCGAAGCAGCATTTAAAAATTTTGCAACCTTACCGCGCACTGCCTCATATTTATCAGTTGCTAGATTAGACAGATAATGTAGGCCACGGTGAACATTCGCATATTCAGCAGTGTAGGCCTGAGTAACCGCGTCAATCACGACCTGCGGCTTTTGCGCCGACGCGCCGTTATCGAGATAAACCAAGGGCCTGTTATTTACCTGCCGGGACAGAATAGGGAAATCTGCACGGACTTTTTCAACATTAAAACTCATAACGCCACCTACCCTGGGCTCACCCCAAAAGAGAACAAAACAACCGCACCCGCCATAGAAAGCCCAATCACCCCAATCACAAAACACAAGGCCGCTTTCCACATCGATCCTAAATTCAACCAGGCATTAAGTAGGCCAAACACGATCCAGAACAACAGGCCTGTGGCGATTAGGCTCACCAAACCCGCTAATGGGATTGAAACCACCATCAGAGCCGCCTGCAAAACCTGGAGCAGAACTTGTAAAATTTGGATCCATGCAAAAATTAAAATCCCATTAGGAAAGCTGCCGCTACCTCCAAATGCATGTGCTACTAACCAGATAGATCCCACCAATCCAAGGGTTCCCAAACCCATGATTGCAGCCAGTGATACTGGCGATATTTCTGGAAATCCGGGCAAGATTACCGCTGTTTGAAAACCGTTCAGGGCAAATATTAAGACAACTGCGGTAATAATAGTCACCACAAAGGCACTCAACGCAGTACCAAAGCTTGGCCGTAACGCCGATATATGCATGCCAGCGGCATTTGGATCTGTCAAACTCAACCGCAAGAGATTAATCATAAAGTTCATTGTTCTGCCTCGATAAGAGAGTTTACTAGAACCCATAAAAATATGGTCATCCATAGTGCACCAACGATAGAATTTGCTGGGCCAAGACCAACAAAACCCTTCACCATCCCTGCCAAAATCAAAGTGGGAGAGCTGGCTAATAACGCCCAAAATAATGCTAGTCGTGCCGAATAGAAGTCAGCTTTAGCCTTAAAAATTCGGCTAACCAACCGAAGTAGGGCTGCAATGCCGTAGGCCATCAAGGGCATCAGAAAAATTAACCCCAGCGCATCATGCTGGATATGATCAGTAAGGGTCTCTCCGTTTAGATGGGCCTGACGTGCCCGAAAGGGCCACTGCGCCATGAACAAAATCATGCAGCCCCCCATAAGCATCGCGAAAGCTCGATCCTCGCGTTGCCCCATATAAAGCAATCGAGCCATCACCCGCCTCGGACGTAAATGCGCCTCTACAATATCTCTTGTGACAGCCAACTAAATTACCGTGCTTCCAAAGTGTCTGTTAGATGATTTAGAATAGCTGCAGAAATTTTTGAATCTTCTATTTCTTCAATGGCTTGGGCCATAAAAGATAAAGTCAACAGATCTACTGCTTTAGCTTCTGGTATGCCACGTGAACGAAGATAAAATAACGCCTGCTCATCAATAGCCCCACAGGTCGAGCCGTGAGAACAGGCAACATCGTCCGCGTAAATTTCTAACTCAGGTTTTGCCAGAAATTGGCTGTCCTCATCCAAAAGCAACGATTGGCTAATTTGGTACCCATCAGTCTTTTGAGCGCCCGCTTTCACAAGGATTTTACCTTGGAAAACCCCAACAGCACCGTTGCGAAGCACTTTTTTGAATACCTGTCGGCTTTCACAATTTACAGCATCATGGGTAATAAAAACTGTATCATCATGATGAAAGTCATTATCTCCCAAACATGCACCAGCTACGCTTACAGCCGAATTATCGCCAATAAGCTCTAAAATGCATTCATTG
The DNA here is from genome assembly GCA_905182195.1 of Alphaproteobacteria bacterium UBA4588. Lineage (GTDB taxonomy): Bacteria > Pseudomonadota > Alphaproteobacteria > Rhodobacterales > Rhodobacteraceae > Planktomarina. Next base: position 229,324 of record CAJJAW010000001.1, on the reverse strand, counting down.
CGGGTCATCTTTCCACCAGAAGTCATGGTGAATGATTTAAAAGTACTATCAGCACCAATACGTGCAAATATATGGGTTAACGCGTGGATTTCATGGTCATCCTGCACGCGAATATGGTGAAAGTGACCAGTATCGGCCACTTCAACCTCCATCACCACATTACAGCGCGCACCATATTGGCCTGTTTCTATAAGCGTTACACTTGCGCCAGCGTCCACTTTCACAACGTGATGGATAATAGCATCTGTGCGGCCAGCGCACACCGCATGGATCCGGATAGGGTCGCTTACTTGGCCTGTAGCGTGCACCAAAACCCCCTGTGAGGCCTTAGCGGTGTTTAAAGCTGCTAAGGAACGCCTAACTGGGTATTGTCCTGCCAATTCGAGCTTACCATAAATATCACTTACCCAATGCAGATCTAAATCTGCAGCATCGTCCAAACTCTCTATCGAACAATTGGCGACTTTTGGCAAAGTCTCAGCTGCCAAAACTGCGTTTTCAAATAAAATCTCTGCCTTTAATTGGTTATTAAAAATTTGAATTTTAGGACTAACCTGCGCTTCAAGCGTTACAGATTCTTGCACAAAAAAATCTGGACGAGTGTATTTCCAATATTCATCGCGGCGTTCAGGCAGACCTTGGTTTTGCGCGCGTTCCGCAGCAGATTGGCGGACCTCTTTAGCCCATGCGCCAGGGCTAGAAATCAACCCGTCATCATGCATCGCACTTCGTGTTGCAGCTTCACTTGAGGGCAATACCATTAAGCCGACCCTTCCAACAAATCGGAATAACCATTATTTTCAACCTGCAGCGCTAATTCCGGTCCACCTGATTTAATGATGCGTCCTGCTGCCATTATATGCACAACATCAGGCTTAATATGATCCAAAAGACGTTGGTAGTGAGTAATTACAAGAAAGGTTCGCTTGCCGTCTCGCAGGGCATTTACGCCTTGAGCCACCAGTTTCATTGCATCTACATCTAAACCACTGTCGGTTTCGTCAAGAATGCACATTTTAGGCTCAAGCATAGCCATTTGCAAAATTTCATTACGCTTTTTCTCGCCGCCAGAGAACCCAACGTTTACAGGGCGTTTAAGCATTTCTGCATCAATTTTAAGGTCTTTGGCTTTAGCGCGGACCACTTTCAAAAATTCACCAGCACTCATTTCAGGCTCGCCGCGCAATTTTCGCTGGGAGTTTACTGCTGTACGCAGAAAGGTCATGTTACCGACGCCGGGAATTTCTACAGGATACTGGAACGCTAGAAACAAGCCTGCAGCTGCGCGTTCTTCAGGCTCCATAGAAAGTATATCATTACCTTCTAGGTGAGCGGATCCCGCAGTTACCTCATAACCACCTTTACCGGACAAAACATACGACAGTGTAGACTTTCCAGAGCCATTTGGACCCATGATAGCATGGACTTTTCCGGCTTCAAGAGACAGATCTACACCCTTAAGAATCTGCTTGTCCTCTTCTTCAAGTTGGACCTGTAAGTTTTTGATTTCTAGCATTTATAATTCCCTGAAGCCAATTTGGCTATAATTTTATTTCATCGCTTAACAGCTCTAATTTTTAAACATTTTTAAAAAAATATTACGCTGAATTCTAAATGTCATGTTGGTTTACCCGACTGACCCTTCAAGAGAGATAGCCACTAAAGCCTGTGCCTCCATGGCAAATTCCATCGGTAATGCTTGAAGCACTTCCTTACAGAACCCATTTACGACCAGCGCAACGGCATCTTCTTCACCCATGCCACGTGAGCGACAATAAAACAGTTGATCATCGTCAACTTTCGATGTTGTTGCCTCATGCTCAACACGGGATGAGTTATTCTTAACCTCAATGTACGGCACAGTGTGCGCCCCACATTTATCACCAATAAGCAGGCTGTCGCATTGAGTGTAATTACGGCTATTTTTGGCCTTTGGATGCATCGAAACCAAACCACGGTAGGTATTTTGCGCTTTGCCGGCACTAATACCTTTGGACACAATCCGTGACTTGGTATTTTTACCCAGATGCACCATCTTTGTACCCGTATCTGCCTGCTGCATATTGTTTGCAATCGCTATTGAGTAAAATTCGCCCTGGCTATCATCGCCACGCAGCACGCAGGATGGATACTTCCAAGTGACCGCTGAACCCGTTTCTACCTGGGTCCACATTACTTTTGAGCGATCACCACGACAGTCAGCACGTTTGGTCACAAAATTGTAGATGCCGCCTTTCCCGTTTTCGTCACCAGGGTACCAGTTCTGAACCGTTGAATACTTAATCTCTGCATCGTCCAACAGAACCAACTCTACAACAGCGGCGTGCAACTGTGCTACATCACGCTGGGGCGCTGTGCAGCCTTCCAGATAGCTGACATAGGCCTCTTTATCCGCGATGATGAGAGTACGCTCAAACTGGCCAGTATTTTCAGCGTTAATTCGAAAATAGGTGCTCAACTCCATTGGGCAGCGAACACCGGGAGGAATATAGACAAAGGACCCATCAGAGAATACTGCCGAATTTAGGGTAGCATAGTAATTGTCAGATACCGGAACCACAGTACCCAAATATCTTTTTACCAAATCTGGGTGCTCTCTAATGGCCTCTGAAATAGAGCAGAAAATCACACCAGCTTGCAAAAGTTCAGCCTGAAAAGTTGTGCCTAAAGACACAGAGTCAAACACAGCATCAACCGCTACTCTGCGCTCGCCTTCAGGAGCTTCCACACCGGCCAGGAGCGCCTGTTCCTTTAGCGGAATTCCAAGCTTTTTATAGGTTTCTAGCAACTTAGGATCCACATCATCCAGGGATTTAGGTTTTTCTTCCATACTTTTAGGTCGCGCATAGTAATATTGATCTTGGAAATCGATCTTAGGATATTCAACCATTGCCCAGTCAGGCTCTTTAAGTTCAAGCCAGCGCCGGTAAGCTGCCAAGCGCCATTCCAACATCCATTTAGGTTCTTCGTTCTTCGATGAAATCAACCTAACAATATCTTCAGACAGTCCTTTAGGAGCATATTCCATTTCAATTTCAGTATTCCAGCCATACTTATATGCACCAGAAAGTGCTATAACAGCATCTACAGTTTCCGCATCTACACCATCTTTGACTTGAACGTCATCCATTGCCATTTTAATACCTATCTGGTCGCTTTGCGTACCAAAAACCGTTCATAAGCAGCTAGCCACACAATAGCAAACTGTTCAATTTCATCTTCTGTCGTCTGCAAGCCAAGCGATACGCGTATAGCTGAACTCGCAATATCTTCATCGTAACCCATGGCGCGCAACACTCTGCTCGTCTTTACTTTCCCAGAAGAGCAGGCTGAGCCAGCAGAAACTGCAAAACCCGCCAAGTCCATTTGCATAACCTGAGTTTCACCTTTCCAGCCAGGAGCCGAAAAGCAGCTGGTATTTGGCAGCCGCCGCCACTCAGCTCCTATTAAAATAATAGGTTTTCCGCTAGCTTCCAGTGCATTTTCTAAAATATTTCTCAATTTCTCAATTTTAGCCCACTTTCCATTAGCCAAATCAAGAGATGCCGCTTCTGCCGCAGCCCCAAAACCTGCAAGGCCAATCACATTTTCAGTGCCGGCGCGGCGACCCATCTCCTGCCCACCACCCTTAATTTGAGTAGTTAGCTCTTGGCCAGGCTTTAGTAGAAGACATCCAACACCCTTCGGTCCACCCAGCTTGTGCGCAGAAGCACAACCCATTCGCGCTCCACTCCAGTTGAACGAGGTTGGCAGCTTGCCAAAAGCCTGTGTCATGTCACAAAAACCAAGTCCATCCGGCACACTTTGCAATATCCCAGTTTCGGAATTGGCCATCTGCAGAGCCGTGATGGCAGGATCACTCACTTGAACAGCTCCCGAGGCAACAGGGAGATCGGGACGAATCCAAGCGGCAACAGAGTCATGTTCTATGTCGCCAGCCTGAAACTCATAATCTTTAAGCGCCAAAGCAGCCGCTTCAGTTGCACTGCCAGTAAATACAATGTCGTGCGCACCAACACCAAAAGCTTTAGATATTTGACTACGGGCATTTTCAACTATGGACTTTGACTCCCGCCCCTCAGAATGCACAGATGATGGATTGCCCACCACATCCATGGCAGCAACCATTGCTATGCGTGCTTCATCGCGAAGCGGTGTAGTGGCATTGTGATCGAGATAGACGCGACCGCTCATTCGTCAACAACCTCAAATAAGTTTGGAACAGCTGGGCAGGGCGACAAAGTATTATCTACAACATCCGATAAACGGGTTTGGTGCAAAAAGACATAGACCTGAGCGCTTAAGCCCTCCCATAAACGATTGGTTACACTCTGGGCACGGCTGCCAGATACACCGCCTGAAGCACCTGCCCCTTTATGCATCGCATCGACCATTTCATCTACAGCTTCAAGTATATCTACAACACGAATGTCATGGGCAGGTCGCGCCAATCGGTAGCCGCCATTTGTTCCTCGAACGGATTCAACAAGTTTGGCACGGCGAAGCTTAACAAAGAGTTGCTCCAAGTATGGTAATGATATGTTCTGACGCCGTGCAACATCGGTGAGTGAAGCCAATTCCGTGGGCGGCAAAAAGGCTAAATCAGCCAGTGCAACCATTCCATAACGACCTTTGGTTGAAAGTTTCATGCTAAATTACACTTTCATGCGGCATCAGAGCTACATTTCGCTCAAATTAATTGACCTACGCGCAACGGTTGCGTAATCCACTCCTTACAGCGGCTCGCCGCAAGAGCATTTAGAATGGTTCTAAGCTGACACTTGCCCTAGGTCAAGCCAAGCTAGCTCCAAAACACACCAAAGGAACAATATGCCCGAAGTGATATTCCCTGGCCCAGAAGGCCGCCTAGAAGGCCGCTACCACCCACAGAAAACTAAAGATGCTCCCATTGCGATTGTGTTGCATCCCCACCCACAATTTGGCGGGACCATGAACAATAAAGTTGTGTATAATTTGCACTATGCTTTTTATAATATGGGCTTCACAGTACTGAGGTTCAATTTCCGGGGTGTTGGCCGATCACAGGGTGAATATGACCTTGGCATAGGTGAGTTGAGTGACGCAGCCTCTGCACTAGATTATTTACAATCCATGAACACCAATTCCAAACATTGCTGGGTGGCTGGCTTCAGTTTTGGCGCGTGGATAGGCATGCAGCTACTCATGCGTCGCCCTGAGATCACAGGCTTTATCAGCGTCAGCCCACCAGCAAACATGTATGACTTCAGTTTCCTCGCTCCATGCCCCGCTTCAGGCCTGATGATTAATGGCTTGGCTGACCGCGTAGCACCTCCAGAGGATACCGTGACTTTAGTAAATAAATTACATGAACAAAAAGGAATCACAGTTACTCACCAAGAAGTTGAAGGTGCCGGTCACTTTTTTGAGGATCCACATATGGATCCAATGATTGACTCGGTCCAAACTTATGTTCAACGTCGAATGACCGAAAATACTCGCTAAAAACCAAATTTGGCGGTCCTCATTTACCTTGTGGCCGCCATTTTTTTAGTAATACTTCCAATAGCCGCCTAATATCACGGTAGTGCTAAAAGAAGCGCGTAAATATACAGCAACAGCCCACTATATTGTATTGACGATGGCTGCAGCCACACGATATTAGATATTTGCAACCGGTTGCAAATAATTTTTGGAATGCTGATATGGGTGACATTGGAATTGGAATTATCGGTGGTGGCTACATGGGTAAAGCGCATTCCGTCGCTTTTGCATCTGTAGCCAGTGTGTTTGACACGCCTCTAAGGCCCAGGCTTGTCTCAATATGTTCAAGCACGACTGCTAGTGCCGAAATTTATCGTAAAGCCTATGGCTTTGAAAAAGCCACATGTGATTGGCACGATTTGATCGATGATCCTGAAGTACAAGCTATTGTCATTGCCTCCCCTCAGGCTACCCATCACGATATTGCTCTCGCAGCTTTCGCTGCAGGAAAGCCAGTGTTGTGTGAAAAGCCGCTGGGTGTTTCTTTAGAGCAAAGCCGATCTATGGTCGCAGCCGCTAAGGCTTCTGGCCTCGCCAATATGGTAGGTTTTAATTATATCCGCACCCCAGCGGCCCAACAAATTCGAAAGTTTTTAGCTGACGGCCGTATCGGCGAAGTGACTTGGTTTCGCGGAGAGATGACTGAGGATTTCTTTGCCGATCCAACTATTGGAGGGTGGCGATCTCAGGGTATTGCAAATGGCACAATGGGTGACTTAGCCCCACATATGATAAACGCCGCGCGTGCTTTGATGGGCCCAATTGAAAGCCTCAGTGCCTCAGTAGAGACTGTGCATAAAGTTAGAAATGGAGTCAAAGTCAGCAATGACGATCAGGCTCAAATGATGTGCCGTTTCGAAAGCGGCGCGCAAGGCCACATGTTTTTCAGTCGGGTGGCGACAGGCCGCAAGATGGGCTACGCTTATGAAATTCATGGTACTGAAGGTCACATACGTTTTGATCAGGAAGACCAAAATACAATTTGGCTATATACAACCGAAGGCCCTGAGACTGAGCGCGGATTTCGTAAAATTCTAACAGGTCCAGCACATCCCGATTATCTTCCGTTTTGCCAAGGTCCCGGCCATGGCACAGGCTATCAGGATCAGATCATAATTGAAGCCAAAGACTTTTTAACGTCGATAGCAGAAAAACGTACAATATGGCCTTCTTTCGATGAGGGCATGGAAGTAAATCGAATTGTAACAGCGGCTTTCGATTCTAGTGCCAAAAAGATATGGGTCAATGTTGCAGACTATTAAAATTATGAGGCTATGAGATGATTAAAATTGGTAATGCGCCTTGTTCTTGGGGTGTAGAATTTGCAGATGATGCCCGCAACCCTAATTGGCGGCGGGTGTTGAAAGAAAATGCAGATGCAGGATTCACAGGCATTGAGCTGGGCCCAGTAGGCTATATGCCAGAAGAGCCAACTATTTTGGCAGAGGCTTTGTCTGAATTTAATCAAGAGTTGATCGGTGGTGTAATTTTTCGGGCTTTTCATGATCCAGGCGCTTGGGGCGATGTGTTGGATGGTTCTCTGCGTACTTGCAAAGCCCTTGCAGCACATGGCGCCACGCGGCTTGTTATTATCGATAGTATTTCTCCGCGCCGCGCGCCAACCGCAGGTCGTGCCGCAGAAGCCGAACAGATGGATACCGCAGAATGGACCTCCTATCGCGACCGAATTGCTACCATCGCCAAAATAGGTGCTGAGGAATACGGGCTCTCTGTTGGCATGCACGCCCATGCGGCTGGGTTTATTGACTTTGAACCCGAGTTGGAGCGTTTATTGGATGAAGTAGACGAGAAGATCCTTGGCGTTTGCTTTGATACTGGTCACCACTCATACGCAGGCTTTGACCCAGTTGCCTTCATGAAAAAAAATATTTCCCGTATAAATTACATGCATTTTAAGGATATAAATCCAAAAGTTAAAGCAAGTGTTATAGCTAATCGTACAGGTTTCTATGATGCCTGCGGTCAGGGTATCTTCTGCAATCTCGGTGATGGCGATGTAGATTTTCCAGCCGTGCGACAGCTTTTGTTGGACAGTGACTTTGACGGCTGGTGCACAGTGGAGCAAGATTGCGATCCCGCAGGTGATACCTCACCTGTGGATGATTCTAAACTCAACCGTGCCTATCTTAAATCAATCGGCTTCTAAGGAACATCTGAATGAAAAAGTTAAAATGGGGCATAATTGGTGGTGGTTATGGCAGCCAAATTGGACCGGCACACCGTTTGGGCGCAGGTCTTGATGGGTTGTTTGACTTCACGGCGGGTGCTTTGGATCACCGACCCGAAGAAGGCATCCGCTACGGTAAAAGCTTAGGGCTAGGAAATAGAGCCTATGGCAGCTGGCAAGACATGCTTACCAGCGAACAGGCACAGGCGCATCCAGTTGATCTGGTAACTGTTGCCACGCCCAATTCCACCCATTTCGAGATCACCAAGGCTTTTTTGGAGGGTGGTTTTCACGTCCTTTGTGAAAAACCGATGACCATGACCGTAGCGCAAGGCGAAGAGATTGTAAAAGTCTCTCGCGCAACAGGCAAAATTTGCGCGGTAAACTATGGCTATTCCGGTTATTCATTAGTGCGGCATATGAAAGCCATGGTGGCCCGTGGTGATATTGGTAAAGTACGATTGGTTAATACTGAATTTTCTCATGGCCATCATGCAGACGCAACAGATGCAAACAATCCACGGGTTCGTTGGCGCTATGACCCGGCGCAAGCAGGTGTATCTGCGCAGTTTGCAGATTGTGGCATTCACGCTCTGCATATGGCCTCTTTTGTTACGGGCCAAGAAGTAACCAAATTGAGTGCTGATACAGTCTCATGCATTGATGTGCGCGAATTGGAAGATGATGCAATGATCAACTTTCGAATGGACGGCGGTACAGTTGGCCGTTTATGGACATCCTCCATCGCCATTGGCCGCCAACATGGTTTGGGAATACAAGTCTTCGGCGAAAAAGGAGGTCTACGTTGGTCACAGGAACACCCAAACCAACTTTTTTATATGCCGCTGGGTGAAAGGCTGCAGGTCATTGAACGCGGGGAAGACAATCTCTCACCAGAAGCAGACCGAACTACACGAGTAACTGTTGGCCATGCCGAGGGAATGCCGCTGGCCTTTGCCAATATCTACACGGATTTGGCCGAAGCTATTCATGCCCGCAACGAAGGGCGCGCCATTGATCCGGCAGCGGATCTTTACCCGCGAGCTGAAGATGGTTTGCGCTCAATGGCTGCGGTTTTTGCTGTGGCTCAATCGGGCAAGAAAGACGGGGCTTGGCTTGATGCTCGCCCTCCGATGTTCAAAAAATAGTTCAGCTGCCGAGCGGGCGCAATGTGCCCCGTTCCACAATATGACCGGGAAAGATTACCGCTTTGGGGAGTTGTGTCGGATCCAAGAGCATGGCCACCACCAACTCCACGGAACCTGCCACTACTTGTTTGATAGGGTTATGAATGGTTGTCAGGTTGATATTGGCCCAATGCGCCATTTCCATATCATTGAGCCCTAAAAACCCTATCTGATCTGGCACTAATAGGCCTGCGGTCTCCGCCGCTGATAGCGCACCTATAGATAAAACGTCATCACCACAGAAATAGGCTTGCGCCGGACCGGCGGCTATCAACCTCAACATTTCCTCTCGTCCAGCCGCAAATGAATAGGCTTTTGCGTATGTCACACTATGGGCAATATTAGGGTGCGTGCGCAACTCTGACAAAAAACCCGTATAGCGATCTTGGGTTGAGGTGGCGGTTTCTGGACCACCCATGAACCCAATCGTGTCATAACCTCTAGCAATCAGAGTTTGAGCCGCCATTTGGCCCGCTACAAAATTGTCGATGCCCACAGTATGAACCTTGGCTTGAGCGGAATGACGGCCAAAAAGATGCACAACGGGCACGCCGGCGCTTTGGAAGGCCTCCGCAAAGCTCACCGGTAAGGTTGATGAGGCGACGATCACCCCATCTATCGAATATTGCCGGAGCATCCGCACTGAGTTTGCAGGATCCACCTCATCTGAGAGATTAACCAACAAAGGCCGTAAGCCGCGTTCTTGCAGGCCCTTAGTAACCAAATCAAAGACTTCCAGAAAGATAGGGTTGTGGAAGTTGTTAGACACCACGCCAATCAACTTGGTGCGCCCAGTTGTCAGCGAAGAGGCCAAAGCATTCGGGCTGTAACCCAATGTGGTGGAGGCTTCGATTACTTTAAGTCTTACCTTGTCAGAAACCGAAGCCCCTTCCGTAAAAGCCCGCGAAACAGCAGAACGCGAAACGCCCGCCATTTCTGCAACATCTTTTAAAGTGACTGCCATTCCTTTTGATATCCTTCATTCCGTGTTTTGGTTCGTATATTTAATTATAACTAGCTAGTGCTAATATTATATTTTAATTATAAAAAACCATGAGCAACGGATCAAAACTCTAAATTAATTATTATTAACATATTTGCGTATGTGCCCAGTATTTGATCACAAATCTTTTTTTTCTGTAGCCATATCTTTAGGTAAAATGAAGTCAAAGAAGAAAACGTAAATTGAATAAATACCTATGCTACCTACCAATAAAGCCCAAACTTGGTTGCCCATTAAGCCTTCTATCACCGACCAAAAAACAAGCAATATAACGAGTAGAACTCGACGCCAAAGTTGTATAAAAAACGGATGCCGCAATTCCAGTGATTTCAGACGTACTTTATTCATTTAACCACCCCCATATTAGACTGTTCCACCTAGAGAACCCTCGAGTGTGGCCAATTCTTGACCACCAGCCATGAGGTTTTGAAGATCCTCTGGAGTTATGTCGCCACGCATCGCCGTACCATGAGTTTGGCCACGGTTTAACACAGTAAAGCGATCTCCAACTGCAAGGGCGTGGCGGACGTTGTGGGTAATAAATACCACCGCCACTCCCTCATTACGTACCTTATCAATTGTAGCGAGTACGTTTGATGTCTGACGGACCCCTAATGCAGATGTGGGTTCATCCAGGATTAGTACTTGTGCACCAAAATGAACCGCTCGGGAAATTGCAACTGTTTGCCTCTCACCTCCAGAGAGAGTACCGACTGCTTGATCAGGACCGCGTAAGTTAATACCCATCTTGCTCATAGCTTCCATTGTTTTACGATCAGCATATTTCCGATCAAAGAACTGGATACCAGCGATTTTCTTTGTTGGTTCGTTACCTAAGAAAAAATTCCGACTGACCGACATCAGTGGGATCATTGCTAGGTGTTGGTGCACAGTTGCAATACCCGCTTGCATCGCATCGCGTGGATTATTAAAAAACTTTTGTTCTCCATTAACAATAATCTCACCTTGCGTTGGCTTCACCACTCCTGACATAGCTTTAATAAATGTAGATTTTCCTGCGCCATTATCACCTAACAGACAATGACACTCCCCCGGATAAATCTTTATCGAAACTCCGGCTAGAGCTATAACGGGCCCATAATGTTTTCGGATGTTCCTGCATCTCTATAATCGGGGTTACTGTAGCTTGAGAACTCATCTTAACGCTCCCCTGTAATTAAGCGACGGATGTATGTGTTCAGTATAACGGCACCTAACAGTATCAAACCAAGAAAAACTCGAAAAAGAGAACTCTCTACCCCAGCAAAAAATAAGCCTTGTTGAACAACTCCAAAAATCAAAGCGCCTAAAGCTGCACCAATTACAGAGCCATAGCCGCCAGTAAGCAGTGCACCACCAATAACAACAGCTATAATAGCTTCAAATTCTTTCAAAAGACCTCGGTCCGCTCCAGCAGAACCAAACTCCATAACTTGACAGGTAGCAAAGACTGTTGCGCAAAAAGCTGTGAACATAAACATCAATATCTTAACTTTATTCACTGGGACGCCTGAATTTCTTGCAGCTTCAGCATCACCACCTGATGCAAAAATCCAGTTACCAAACCGTGTCTTAGTTAATAGTATATGACCAAACGCTACGAGTATTAGTGCCCACACTATGAGCATAGGTATTCCGTTTACTATTGGCTCGCCGGCGCGTGTACCGCGAGAGAATACGCTAATAATACCAAGATCACCCAGATACTGAAAAAATCCCATAAATAGTTTTTCACCAAATACCGCTCCCAGCCAATCTCCTTCAGCTGCTTCTCTAATTCCGCCAATAATAGTTTTACGTTCTATAGTTTGTGGTAGAAAAATTGTGAAACCACGCAAGATGAAGAGAAAGGCCAGAGTGACAATAAAACTTGGTAATCCAGTCCGTATGCAGATGAAACCATTCAGTGCTCCAATTGCAATGCAAATGGCAAAGGTCAGCAATATTGCCATCCACATGGGCCATCCAAATGTAACACCAAAAATGGCAATTAGCATTCCGGCAAATCCGATCATAGAACCAACACTAAGATCAAACTCGCCAGCAATCATTAGCAGGCAAGCACCCACGGCAATAATCATGAATTGCGCAGAAACAATGGACCAGTTTAGAACGCCCTGCGAGCTGAACATCCCGCTATCAGACGCAAGAAATATAAATATAATAAAGACTACTATGGTTCCAATAATCCCTCCAAGTTCAGGGCGGATAAGAGAGTTTCTAAAAGCAGACATCTCTTTAACACGTTCATCAGGAATAGATAATTTATTATTCATCAAATTCACCCTATAGTCTTTACATAAAAAAGGGGCGGAGCTTTTGTTCAAAAAGCTCCGCCCTTCTTAGTTTTAGCGGAATTCGCCAGCAAACTTTTCAACCATCTCAAGGCCAGAAGCGGTTACAAACCCTGGGCCAGAGTTGATGTTGTTTCCCGGAAGAACACCATAACGATGGTAGTTGGCCATCACAACAACTGGTAAGTAAGCCTGCAAGAATGGCTGTTGGTCGATGCCCCAGCTAATTACGCCAGCCTTGATACCCTTTACAATCTCTGTACCGAGATCAAATGTTCCAAAGTAGATATCACCTGCCATACCGTTCTCGTCCAAAGCTAATAGAGTAGGATCTGCAGATGTTGGGCCAAGTGTTAGGACAGCGTCAGTATCAGGGTTGGCAGACAAATACGCTAAAACCCGGTTTTTAATTTCGGATGGATCTTGACCTGAGTCAATCATCTGGTTTCCAAGTTCAATACCAAGACCATCTGCAAAACCTTGACAGCGGTCTGTAGATGATGGTGATGAGATATAATGGTTAACACACAAGAAGCTGGCAACGCCGTCGCCTTTTGCACGTAAACCCGCAGCATATCCTGCATCATACTCAGGCTGACCTACATACATAAGAGCGCCTACTTCACGCGCCTGTTCTGGTGTGCCTGAATTCATGATTATAACATCAACACCACTGGCTACTGCGTTCATTATAGGACCTTTTAGCACACTATAATCTGCAAGGGTGGTTATAATCCCATTTGGTGCAGAAGCTGCAGCCTGGTCAATAATACGAGCCATATCTCCCAAATCACCTGTTGGTGGATTGCGATACTCAACATCAACGCCCATTTGCTCTCCCGCAAGGGCAATGCCATTTTTGATTGTATTCCACCAGCTATCACTATCAGGTGCATGGCTTACAAGTACATATTTCAGGTTATCACCGTGGCTGCCAGCCAGAGCTGTAATAGGTGATGCAAACAACGCAGCGCCAATTGCGAGCGACTTTATTACGGTTTTCATGAGGTCCTCCAAGACGATGTTATATTTTTTAGCTGCCACACGAATATTGTAGCAGACAAATAGTAGCTAAGCATATGACTATTGTATTTGCAACCGGTTGCAAAATTCATTCCGCGAGCACCGTTTTTCATTTTTGCCCAAAGTTGGGGATTGGAATCGTTTCAACAAAAATTCAGGGAGTACATTGGTTGAAAAATGTTGTCATTTCTTTGACTTGATGCGCCTTATTATAAAATCCGACCCAGTGCGTATTATGGCAAGCGCGGGCCAGGAAGTGAACCACCTAGGTGAGACCTATGACGGCCAAAAATCTGATATCTGGGATTGCGGCTATGTCATTGATGATTTTGAAAATGGCGCGCGGGCAATGCTTGAATTGTGTATGTTTGCGGAAGGATCTGAATATCAGGAAGAAATTCATGCTATTGGGTCAGAGGGCAAGATTGCCTGCCTAGTGCCCGGCCCGGCTCGGTTTTGGCCCGATCATATGGCCGAGTCGCCAGTTCCCAAAGAATTGCTAACCGCCGGCGATCACAACGGCTCAACCTTTTATCAGCACCAAAAGTTCCAAGCCGCCGTATTGGGCGCACATCCGCCAGAGGTTAGCTTGCGAGATGAGATTTGGGCCGTACGCATGGGCCACCCGGCGCAGCAATCTGCACAGAAAAAGCGGATCGTGGAACCTTAATCTTAGTCAGCTGTTAATCTCGCCACCAAATTCAAAGTCGAAGGATCATTGTCAGGACCGGGTGCAGTTCCTTGCATAACCGGACCAAGAGCGGTGGCGAGCTCTTTACCCAGTTCAACGCCCCATTGATCAAAAGAGTTGATCCCCAAAATCACCCCCTCTACGAACACCCGGTGCTCGTAGAGGGCTACGAGTTGGCCTAGGCAATAGGGGGTTAGCTTTGGATAGATCAGAGTGGTGGAGGGACGGTTGCCCTTGAATACCCGATGGCGCGCCTGGCGGTCCAATTCTGACCCTTCAAACCCTTTCGCAGCTGCAATGGCCAGAGCCGCATCAAGACCACGACCCAGCATCAAAGCCTGCGATTGTGCCAAGCAATTGGCCTGTAAAAGTTGATGATGATGGGCCAAGTCAGGCTCATGGCCCTGTTGCGCCACCATAAATTCGCAGGGAATTATATGAGTGCCTTGGTGAATTAATTGGTAGAAGGCATGCTGCCCATTGGTCCCAGGCTCACCCCAAATAATGGGGCCTGAAGCTACATTTAAATCCTGACCGTCAATGCCAACACTCTTGCCGTTGGATTCCATCTCCAGCTGCTGCAAATAGGCTGGTAGACGCGACAGTCGTTGTTCATAAGGCAGAACGGCACGAGTTGTATATCCAGCTACTTGAGCATGCCAAATTCCTATTAAGGCGAGCATAATAGGCAGGTTTTCAGAGTCATCGGCAATTTGAAAGTGCGTATCCATAGCTTCGGCACCACTCAAAAAGTCATTGAAGTTGTCATGTCCAATCGCAATAGCGAGGCTCAGACCGATAGGACCCCATACAGAATATCTACCACCCACCCAATCCTCAAAACCGAAAACATGATCTGCATTGATCCCGAAGGCAGCAGTCTTATTCTTTGCTGAGCTAAGAGCCACAAATTGGTCAGCTGGATTGGTGACAGTTTTACCCATCCACTGTAGGGCAGTTTGCGCATTGGTCAGAGTTTCATTTGTGGTGAAGGTTTTAGATGCAACTATGACTAATGTAGTTTGTGGATTAAGATCTGCCAACACATCTGTGATATGAGCCCCATCGACATTACTAACATAGTGGCATTTAATTCTATTGGAGTAAGGTTTCAAAGCACGATAGGCCATTGATGGGCCAAGATCCGAGCCACCAATGCCTATGTTCACAATATCCGTATAAGCTCCACCCTGCCCTTGAAGTGAGCCGCTACGTACCTTTTCAGCAAAGGCAAGCATGCGCGTTCGGGTTTGTAATACACCTGGTATCACATCAACACCGTCCACCATCACAATACCAGATGAACGCCTTAAAGCCGTGTGCAATACAGCACGGTCTTCAGTAAAATTGATTTTTTCACCTAAAAACATAGCAGAACGTTTTCCGTAAAGCCCCGCTTTTTTAGTCAATTTCAACAACAAATCTTTGGTTTCTGAGTCAATATTAGTCTTGGAATAATCAAAAAATAGACCATCAATTTCTATCGAAAATCTACCAACCCGTGCTGAATCAAAAAGTGTAGTTATTTTTCGATCGTAAATAGTTGCATATTTGGCCTTTAAAGCAGAAAGCATATAATATTCCTTAGCTTGGGGACCAATGCACTTTAGCATTCGGTAAAAATTGTGCAATTGGAGCTTCATAAGGGTCTGCAGTTTCAGCCACCATGAGCGCGGCTTTTTTCTCGTCCCCCAAAATTAAAACATGTGTTCGATTAGCTGACTCAAGCACATTTGCACTAAGCGTTACGCGGGGTTCTAAGTCTCCCGTCACGGGAACCATAGAAACTACGGCGGCTGCTTCGGGGCTTTGCGCCCAAGCCAATTCAGCAGCGCCTGGAAACAATGACGCTGTATGCATATCAGCACCCATACCCAAGAGAATAACATCTATTGGCAAATTTTCTACTTGCTTAGATAAAGCTACAGCGCCAGCCTCTGGTTCAAAACCATCCTTGTACAATGCAACATAATTGGCAGATGCCGCAGCGTTCACCAAAAGCCGGTTTCTAATCAATGCTGTATTAGACCTTGGACTGTCTGTGGAAACCCAGCGTTCATCTGTCAGCATGATCGTCACATTGGTCCAATCAAAATCAGCTAGGCTTAATAAGTCAAACAAGGGACCGGGAGTACTACCACCGGGAACCGCCAATGTTGCTTTGCCATTTTTAGCCAAAGCGCCCAATAAATCGGTCACTAATTCTACCGACAAGCTTTGCATCATATCAGCTGCATTAGGATAGCTGGAAAAGTGCATCACTTTACCTCGCGCCAGCGTCGCCCATCTCGATGAATAAGCGCCATCGCGTCTTCAGGCCCAGCACTGCCAACATCATACAACTTAGGCACGTCATTTCGGGTTTCCCACGCCTTAATAATAGGATCGGTCCATTTCCACGCAGCTTCAACCTCATCGCCACGCATAAACAGGGTTTGATCACCTCGTATCACATCCATGATCAAGCGCTCATAAGCGTCAGGGGTATCTTCCGAACGCTCGCCAAGCGCATCGGCAAATGTCATATCCAAAGGCACATGAACCAAACGCATCCCTCCAGGCCCTGGTTCTTTTATAGTTACATCGAGCGTCATCCCCTCGTTTGGTTGCAATTGAATCGATAGTATATTCTGTTTTTCATCTTCTGATTTTTCGAAAATTGAATGTGGTAGTTTTTTAAACACAATCGCGATTTCTGACGAGCGTGCCTTTAACTTCTTGCCAGTACGCAGATAAAACGGCACACCTGCCCAACGCCAGTTTTCAATATGCGTTTTGATAGCCACATAGCTTTCCGTAAAACTACGCGGATTTTCGGCATCAGCGCGGTAATCGGGGGTTGTGGCAGTGGAATCATATTGGCCGCGAACAATCTGATGCGGTTCCACCTTGGCCAAGCTGCGGATTACTTTGAGTTTCTCATCACGCACGGCATCAGAATCAAAATGCGAAGGTGGCTCCATTGCTATCAAGCACAAAAGTTGCATCAAGTGATTTTGTACCATGTCACGCATCGCGCCAGACTTATCGTAGTAGGCACCTCGCCCCCCAACACCAACTGTTTCGGCCACAGTAATTTGGATGTGATCGATATACTGTGCGTTCCAAAGTGGCTCAAACAACAAGTTACCAAAGCGCACAGCCATCAGGTTTTGTACAGTTTCTTTGCCAAGGTAGTGGTCAATGCGGTAAATTTGACTTTCATCAAACTGTGCCGATAAAATTCCGTTTAAACTTGTTGCACTGTCAAGGTCGCGACCAAAGGGTTTTTCAACAACAATACGCGCCTCTGATGTGGCTATCTTCCATTTATTCAATCGTGATGCAATGTCACCAAATAAACCTGGGCCAACAGAGAAATAGTATGCATTTACAAGATCTTTACGAACCAGTGTGGCAAGTTCAGCCCAACCAGCCTCACCGCGAACATCGACTGTTACGTAATCCAGTTGGGTCAAAAATAATTCTAATTGCGTATTGTCTGCGTCAGCAGGTCCACCAAACTCACAGATAGCGTCACGGACCATATCTTGATAACCAGCTTGCCCCAAGTCAGCCCGGGCCGCTCCAATAATGCGTGCGCTGTGCGGCATTTGCCCGGAACAAAATCTCCTGAACAGACCGGGAAGAATCTTACGGCGGGCCAAATCACCAGTGCCGCCAAAAATGATTAGATCAAAAGGATCAACGGGAATTACTCGGGAGACCATCAGAGGATCCTTTAGAATGTTTGCGCTAACGAAACCTATATCGGCAAGATTACCATGTCTACCTTATAGGATGCCATCACTAGCCTGTCTGCACCTTTAACAAGGACTTTTTTATTAGGGAGCCATGATGTATGAACTGACACTTAACCAAATTGAAACGAGTTATTTATGGATGATCAAATTATTACTGCCAATAATGGTAAATTTGAAGACCCTCACCTAACCGCAGAAGGTGCAGCAAGGGCCAAAGTCGCGTTTACCCATCCAGAAACATTATGGTTTAACACCGGAACGCTGTGCAATATTAAGTGTGTAAATTGCTATATCGACAGCAGCCCGATAAATGATGCCTTGGTTTACATCAATGCAGATGAAGTCAGCAACTACTTAGATCAACTTATTACTTACAAGTGGCAGATACGAGAGATTGCATTTACAGGCGGCGAACCGTTTATGAACCCCGCTATGATAGAAATCGCCCAGAGAAGTTTGGCAGCGGGTTATGAGGTTTTGATCCTTACAAACGCCATGTCGCCAATGATGCGAAAACAAATGCGGCAGGGCTTGTTGGAGTTGAACGCCGCCTACCCTGAAAAATTGACCCTGCGCATTTCCCTAGACCACTTCGATCAAATAAACCACGAGATCGAGCGTGGGGCCGGAAGTTTTCAAAAAACGCTTGAAGGCATGAATTGGTTACGCGATTCTGGTATCCGAATGACCGTCGCAGGGCGCACTGTATGGGGAGAGACTGACAGACAAAGCCGCTCCGGCTACAGCACTTTGTTTGAACAACAGCGCTATGACATTGATGCGTTCAACCATTGCTCGACAGTATTGTTTCCCGAGCTTGATGAAACAGTAGAAGTTCCAGAAATTACAACTTCTTGTTGGAAAATTCTTAAAAAAAATCCTGACAGCCTAATGTGTGCGTCGTCCCGCATGGTTGTGAAACGTAAAGGGGCAGAGAAGCCCACTGTTGTGGCATGCACACTTTTGCCCTACGCGCCTGAGTTCGAATTAGGGCACAGTCTGAAATCGGCTGCAAAGGACATTGCACTTAACCATCCGCATTGCTCAAAATTCTGTGTTATGGGTGGGGCTAGCTGCTCCTCCTAAGCTTGAAGCTCTGCATCCCAATAAAGAAAGTCAATCCAGCTTGCATGCAGATGATTGGGTGGAAACTTTCGACCAAGATTGCGTAAATCTTCAGATCTTGGCTGGCTAACGGCTTTACGCAGATGCATTCCTGATTGTTTCAAGCTACGGGAGCCTTTTTTAAGATTGCACTTTGAGCAGGCTGCAACCACATTTTCCCAACTGGTGATCCCTCCACGGGCACGTGGTACCACATGATCAAAGGTCAAGTCGCCCAAGCCTCCACAGTATTGACAAGAAAATTCATCACGTAAAAATAGATTGAATCGAGTAAAGGCAACTGTGTTTTGCGGCCTTACGTAGTCGCGGAGCACCACCACCGAGGGGATACGAATTTCAGTGGTCGGTGAGCGGACAATGTCGTCGTATTCTGCCACAATCTGGACCCTACCCAGCCAGGACGCCTTCACGGCGTCCTGCCAACTCCACAGAGATAGAGGGTAATATGAGAGTGGCCGGTAATCAGCGTTCAACACCAGTGCTGGCTTTTGCTTCAATACAGCTAAGTCCCTGACGAAGTCAGTCCTAAAATTTTCACTCATGCCTGTCGCCCCTGCCGCACGCCACACTCCAAATATAATAAAACTGGAGGTTTAATAGATTACCTAGTTTGCCAATTGAGTATACTATAAATAGCGAATTAAATCAGACAAGCCCTGTATCTAGAAATCGCAGACAGTTTTATTCCATTCCAAGCTGCTGGCGCATAAAGGCCAACGCGACTTGAATCCCATCTGGGCCGATGCCATGAGCCGTTCCCTTCATGACATGGGCATACACTTCTTTAAACCCAGCCACTTCCAACCCTTCGGCCGCATGCGGTAAAGCGTCTATAGACACAACATCATCCTCATCACCATGCACTAGCAAAATAGGCATAAATGCCGTTACCTCATCCACCAGCAATTCCGGCTCAAGCAATCGGCCCGAAACAGCAACAACACCTGCAACCGGATCTTCGCGGCGCGGCGCCACATGCAGCGCCATCATCGTTCCTTGGGAAAACCCAAATAATATCACTTGCTCAGGCAGCAAATCATAATCTATCATTATTCCATCTAGGTAGAATTCCAGATCCTGTGCTGCCGAGCGCAGACCATTGGCCGAATCTTCTTCTGATGAGCCATCAATCCAAGGAATCGGGAACCACTGCAGGCCCATCGGTGACATGGCTGTGCTTTCTGAAGCATCGGGCGCAAGAAACATCGTGTTGGGCATGTGCTCTGCCAAAACATCGGACAAACCTAAAAGGTCAGCGCCGTTTGCACCATAACCATGCAAAAAGATAACCGCTGAAGTCACGTCGCCACTGTCTGGCAGCCTACTTACTGATTTTAAAACCCGTGTCATGCTATTACCTCTCGCAATTTGTGACGTTTGTAATAGGCCCATAATAGCCGCGCTGCAACGGCTCTCCATGGCGCCCAATCCTGCGCGATAGCGCGCATCATTTTCTAATTGGGCTAGGTTGATAAATGGAAGACCAAACGCGCGGCCTCCTGCAATGCCAGATCACCATGGGGGAACACATCCGCACGGCCAAGGGCTTGCAAAGCATAGACTTCCGCCGTCCAGTACCCAATCCCGGTGACCTGTGTCAAAGCGGATAGCACCGACTCATCCTGAAGCCTCGCTAAGCCGTCATAATCCAGCACGCTTTGTAATAGAGCATGAGCGTAGCTAATTTTTGGGCGCGACAGGCCCAAACTCGCCAGATCTTCAGACTCTGCACGCGCCACATACGCTTGCTCCATGATACACGCCTGTTCCAATTGGGTCCAAATAGCCGACGCTGAAACCACGGAGACCTGCTGGCCGATAATAGCCTGAAATAATGTGGCGAACCCCTGAGGTTTCTGCCGCAATGGAATTGGACTGCAAATCTGATGATTTCGGTAAATTCATTGATATTCAATCGCTTAACTGCCTGCGCAATATCATCAACGCTTTTGATGGTTACAATTGCCATTGCTCCAACCACTGTTCAACCTCCAGCAGGCTTTGAACGGCCTGCGCACCACAAGGTGCAGGTCGTGCTATCATCAACACTGAAACCCCCAATATCCTAGCCGCATCGAGCTTGGTACGACTAGCAGTACCGCCTGCATTTTTAACCACCAATACATCCACCCCCAGTCGCCTAAACAGGTCCTCTTCGTCGGTAATAGAAAATGGCGGGTGGCCGATTAGAAATTGTCCATTGGGCCAAGGAAATTCAGCGTCCGGCGGGTCAATTTGACGGCAAATCAGGCGGGCATGTGCAAGATTGGCAAATTTGGGCAAGCTTTGGCGCCCCGTGGCCAGAAATACGTTGGAGCCCGGTGTTATATGCAGTGCCGCGTGAGTTTCATCCTCTAGAATTATCCAATTATCTTCAACCTTGGGCTCCCATTGCGGCCGATCAAACCGTAAGAGAGGCAAATTCATCTCTTGAGCAACCTCAAAGCTACGGCGGGTGATGTGACTTGCAAAAGGGTGCGTGGCATCTACAATTGCCCTTATTTTGTTTGTTTTTAGATATGCGCGGAACCCATCAGCCCCACCAAATCCACCATGGCGTGTCTCAACAGCCAGCCTACTCGGCTGACGAGTTACACCCGCTAGGCTGGCCTGCGCATGGATGTTTTGGTCTGCGCAATATTGAGCGATACTTCGGGCCTCGCCTGTGCCAGCCAAAATGAGGATTGTCATGTGCGTGCCAAAATCAGGCCAGCCCGATCGATCACAACGCAGTCCACTGCGATTTCATCGGTCTTTAGTATTGATTGGCAATTCAACAAACTTTTTTGAACTACCCATTGCGCCAAATCCGGTCCAACTAGGGTATATGCCTCCAAGGCGGTATTAGCTTTTGCAAGATTAGGCTGCCCCATTACATCCGCCAAATGTTGAAAATTAACTTGGGAGCGGCCAGAATGTAAGTCACGCTTTCCTTGAGCAAGTTTTGTCATTTTGCCGATCCCACCGCCAACGGTCAGTCTGGGCACGGGATGGCGTCCCAAGTACTTCATCAAACCACCAGCAAAATCGCCCATATCCAGCATGGCTGTATCTGGCAAGGCATGAAGCGCTTGGACAGCTCGCTCTGATGTAGCACCGGTGCAGCCAGCCACGTGCAGAGTGCGCTCGGCACACGCCACGTCAATGCCTCGGTGTATCGAGGCAATCCAAGCTGCACAGGAAAATGGTCGTACTATGCCTGTAGTCCCCAAAACTGACAGCCCCCCCACGATCCCAAGCCTTGGGTTCCACGTCTTTAGAGCAACCGCAGCCCCCCCAGGAATAATGATAGTGATATCTATTCTCAAAACAACTATATAAATTTGCCAATTCTTCAATCTGCGCCGTCATCATCTTACGCGGCACTGGGTTTATTGCAGCCTCACCAACCGCTATAGGAAGACCCGCTTTGGTTATGGTGCCTACCCCTTCGCCAGCATGAAAATTTATTCCAGAATCCGATGTTGAGACCCGCGCAATTATCAAAGCACCGTGGGTTACGTCGGGATCATCTCCCGCATCTTTAGTGATGCCAATTTCAACCCAGCCGTTTCGGGAATCACGATGCGCTATCTGAAAAATTGGTTGCTCACCCTTCGGCAGAGTAATCTGAACCTGGTCAAGCTGTAAGCCCCCCCATAGCTGGGTCAAAGCCGCGCGCACCGCAGCTGTAGCGCAGGCGCCAGTTGTCCAACCACGGCGCAGAGAGGGGAGTTTGCTTACTTCCATGCCTCCTATTATAACAATGCATTCCTTGCCGCCAATAACAAAGCGTAGGTCGCTTGCACTCTATTTAAATACAGAGTTTTTAGTCATAAGGTTTGGTATGACCGATTCACCCACACTTCCACCAAAAAGCTGGCCCGAGTTGCAACCAGGCTGGGTTTGGCTTTGCGGAGCAGGTCCAGGCGATCCTGGCTTATTAACTCTGCATGCTTTAAACGCACTGCAGCAAGCTGATGTAGTGGTATATGATGCCTTAGTCGGGTCGGATATTTTGGAATGGGCGGGCGGCGCTGAGTTGATTTATGCTGGAAAACGCGGTGGTAAACCATCAGCCAAACAACGTGACATCTCGCTACATTTGATTGAATTAGCTCGTAAAGGAAAACGAGTATTGCGGCTAAAAGGTGGTGATCCATTCGTATTTGGCCGTGGTGGTGAAGAAGCGCAAACATTAGTGCAGCATGGCATTCCTGTGCGCATCATTCCAGGTATTTCAGCCGGTATCGGCGGCCTCGCATATGCTGGCATCCCGGTAACGCATCGCGACGTAAATCAATCTGTCACCTTTGTCACAGGTCATGATCAATCTGGGACAACTCCTGGATCTCTTGATTGGGAGGGCATAGCCCGCGGCAGCCAGGTAATCGTTATTTATATGGGCATGAAACATATTTCGCATATTACAGAAAGCTTAATGGCAGCCGGACGCAGTAGCTCTGAGCCGCTGGCGTTTGTGACGTCTGCAACATTAGAGAACCAAAAGGTTGTGGAAAGCACGCTTGGGAGCGCTGTGACAGATGCTAAGGCTGAAGGGGTTGAGCCGCCTGCCATTATTTGTATCGGACGCTCAGTTTTAATGCGGCAAGTGTTGGACTGGCAGTCCATGGAAGCAGGGCTCTCTCCGCGAAACCTTGACCCTCTCGGCCGTGGTCGCCCAGCTGAGAGCGCATGACACGCTTTATGATTGCCGCCCCTAGTTCCGGTGCGGGAAAAACAACTCTAACTTTGGCGCTTATGCGCATATTTCAGCGCGAAGGCATTAGCTTCCAGCCCGCAAAATCTGGACCAGATTATATTGACCCTCGGTTTCATGAGATGGCAGCAGGTCAATCTTCGCTTAATATTGATGCCTGGGCGATGACCAGTACTCAAGTCAAAAGTTTGGCTGGATCAGGAAATTTGATTATCGAGGGAGCAATGGGACTGTTTGATGGGGCAGGCTTCGATGGACGCGGATCCGCGGGGGATTTAGCTGAAACTTTAACTCTACCGATTATACTGGTTATTGATGCTGCAAAAACAGCTCATTCTATTGCAGCTATAGTTCAGGGCTTTTCACAATTTAATCCTAGGATCAATATTGCTGGTGTCATTCTAAATCGTGTAGGAAGCCCGCGGCATCTCCATATGCTGAAATCTGCTTTAGCTTCTACTGGAGTTCCAGTTTTTGGGCATCTATTTAGATCTACAACATTTGCTCTGCCCGAGCGTCACTTAGGATTGATACAAGCTAGCGAAACCAAAAAATTAGATGATTGGATTAACATAATTGCAGACGCCCTAGCACCTAGTCTTGATTTAGAGGCACTTGTTGCGTTGAGCGCCCCAGCTACTACCGCAGAAAAATTTATGCAGATACCACCAGCACAGCGCATCTCCATAGCGCGTGACGTAGCATTCGAGTTCAGCTACCCACACCAGCTACAAGCCTGGAAGGAATCTGGCGCACAGCTATCTTTCTTTTCACCTTTGGCCGATGAACCTGTTGAAATAAATGCTGAATACATATACCTGCCCGGGGGTTACCCGGAATTGCATATGGCTAAATTAGCTGCAGCTGAAACCTTCACGGCCTCAATACTACAACATGCCGCGGTTGGTACGCCAATTTACGGGGAATGCGGCGGCTATATGATTTTGGGGCAAGGTTTGATCGATACCCATGGAACCCGCCATAAAATGATGGGTTTATTACCATTGGAGACTAGTTTTCAAAAGCGAAAACTGCATCTTGGCTACCGTACCCTCACCCCACTAACCGGTCATTTCAATGGATCGCTGCGCGCGCATGAGTTTCATTACGCAACTACTCTGAGCGCTAACGGACCGCCGCTCTTTAAAGCAGAAAACGCGGATGACGAGGCGCTTGGAAATATGGGCTTGCATATAGGACAAACCTACGGTTCTTTCGCCCATATCATTACGGGGCATTAACGCCCATCCAGGAACCACAACTAATGTCATTAGTCTCACCAAACGACAGTCAGGCCAAACACAACGTAGCGGTTTTGGTCGTAGCTCAAGCTATTTTAGGTGGGCAAATGCCAATTATGTTCATCGTTGGGGGATTGGCAGGTGGAATGCTGACCGGCAACCCTTGCTTTGCGACCCTGCCCATCTCACTGATCGTTTTTGGGTCGATGACAACTGCGCCGTGGCTGTCTCCCTTAATGCAGAAATACGGCCGCAAAACTGGGTTTTTTGTGGGGGCTATTGCTGGAGCCGTGGGGGCTTCCATATCTGCATACGGCCTATATGTTGCCTCGTTCTCAATTTTTTTGATAGGTGCCTATTTCTCTGGCATATACATGTCTGCGCAGGGTTTTTACAGGTTTGCCGCCACGGACACGGCATCTGATAATTTCCGCCCTAAGGCTATTTCTTACGTTATGGCCGGCGGATTGATATCAGCCGTCTTTGGGCCACAACTCAACAAATTTGTTCAGGATGCCTCAGTTATCCCATTTTTGGGAAGTTATATTGCAATAATTGGGCTTAATTTGGTTGGTATGTTCCTGTTCTTTCTGCTTCGCCTCCCCAACGGCACCGCCCATGAGCCTAGAGTTGAGGCCACTGTGTCGCCACGCAGTCGTAAAGAGCTCCTGGGTGATCCACGTATTTTGGTCGCCATTTCATGTGGCATGGTGGCGTATGCGCTGATGAACCTAGTTATGACCTCCACCCCACTTGCTGTGGTGGGCTGTGGCCTAACAAAAAACAACGCCAATGATATTGTCTCAGCTCATGTGATCGCCATGTTTTTACCCTCCTTCTTCACTGGTCATCTGATAAACAGGTTTGGGGTAGAACGTATCATGGGGCTTGGCCTGATCATTTTGGCGGCTGCAGGCCTTGTCGCCCTCAGTGGTATGGAAATCACTAATTTCTTCCTCGCACTTATTTTGCTGGGCCTTGGTTGGAATTTTGGTTTTATTGGCGCCACCACCCTACTGACAGGCGCCCATACCTCATATGAACGCGGGCGCGTTCAGGGTATGAATGACGCCATAGTGTTTGGCTGTGTGACCATTGCATCAATCGCATCAGGCGGATTGATGAATTGCACGGGCGGATCTGTGGTCCAAGGCTGGGCAGCCGTTAACTATGCTATGGTGCCCTTCTTACTTTTGGCGGGAACCGCGTTACTTTCGCTGGTAATGATAAAAAAACGCGTGATCTAGCGGCTGCGCCAGGCCCGCCAAGCCCGAGCCAAAGTGGTTGATAGTGCAAAATCAGGTATAGCACCTATTTCCACCACCTTAGGGTTGCGCATCACGAAGCGTAAAACACGCTGGCAATTGGCGCTTTCAATCATGGCCGGTGATTGTATTTCCAAACAAACCATAGAATGAGCTTTGTAGCACAGGTCTTTGTATATATTAATTTTCCTATCAGACGACCAGACTGGTACGTTCAGTGAAATTAAAGCCGGGATGCCGCGTAAAAATCTTACCAAACCAAGCTGGGTTGCATGCCCTTCAAGCGATTGTCGATCATCGCTTAAATCTCCCAAACCATCAAGTGCTGCCAGCATTGGGCCGATCGTGATATCGCGCACATGGCTTAACAGAGCCTCTGGACTGTCAAAGCCTTCTTTGTAAATGTCCCAGCGGCGCGCCAAAACCATTGTGTCTAGGGACTGCGCTCCTTTGGGTGTGAGGATTTTAGCCAATGCATCAACAACCTCATGCCTACGAACCTTGCCTTCCTCAATCTCCTCAAACACATCGCGCCACCATTGCAGACGCATTTCAGCAATCACTGGCTCTTGGGTCATCCAAGGAGCGCGAGCCACTTCGGCTGCAGCCGCATAAATGGGTAGCAATACAGCGCGTGCATCAAATGGGGCTGCCATGACCGCAGCAAAGCGATCAGGATCTGCCCGAGCCACCAAATTTGCACAGGCTTGCAAACTCATCCAAGTAAATCTGGATTAAAGCTATTAGTAATTACCGCCTCAGACAAACCGCCGGGCTTATCGACTATCTCAATGCCCGCGGCAGCCAATTGCGCTCGTACGGTGTCGGCTTTTGCATAATCGCGATCAGCCTTGGCTTGACGGCGGGCCTCCAACAGCGTTTTAATTCTCGCCGTTGCTTCACTATTGGCTTTTTTAGGCTGCCACCAATCCAAATCAGGGCCCAGGAGCCCTAAAAACTGGCCCGCCGACAAAAGCGCATCGGCAGCACCCGCTTTGGCAAGCTCATGCATGCGAGCCAAAGCACCAGGTGTATTAAGGTCATTAGACACATGGTCCAAAACAAAAGCGTCTAAAGCTCCCGGTACCGCATTTTTGACCAATTCATGCCATTTACGAAGTGTTGTTTCGGCCTCATCAGCTTTCTTTTGTGTCCAATCCATAGGTTTGCCATAATGAGTTGAAAGCAGCACAAAGCGGATCACTTCTCCGGGGATATTCTGATCCAAAAGGTCTCGAACAGTAAAAAAGTTTCCAATAGACTTGGACATTTTCTTGCCCTCAACTTGAAGCATTTCATTATGCAGCCAAAACTGGGCAAAAGATCCCTCTGGATGAGCACAGCTACTTTGTGCAATTTCATTTTCATGATGCGGGAACATCAGGTCATTACCACCACCATGAATGTCAAAACTATCGCCAAAGTGCTCATGCACCATGGCTGAGCACTCAATGTGCCAGCCAGGCCTGCCACGACCCCAAGGACTTTTCCATCCCGGAGTTTGCGCATCAGAAGGTTTCCACAGGACAAAATCCATTGGGTCACGCTTGTACGGGGCCACTTCAACTCGAGCCCCTGCAATCATGTCATCAATCGAGCGCCCTGAAAGCGCACCATAATTTGAATAGCTATTCACATCAAACAGCACATGCCCTTCGGTGGCATAAGCATGGCCCCTGGCTATCAGATTTTCAGTAATAGCAATCATTTGAACAATGTAATCCGTCGCACGAGGCATAATAGTGGGTTCTAAGGCCACCAAAGAAGCCATATCGGCCAAATACCAGCCAATTGTTTCCTCTGTAATTTGAAAAATATCACGCTCTGTCGCTGCGGCCCGGGCATTAATTTTATCATCAATATCCGTAAAGTTACGCGCATAGGTTACATGATCAGCACCATAACACTCCCGAAGCAGCCTAAACAATGTGTCAAACACAACTACAGCCCGCGCATTTCCTAAATGCGCCCTATCATAAACTGTTGGCCCACAAACATACATACGGACGTTCTTCGAATCCAATGGCGTAAAGTCCTCTTTGTGACGGGACTTTGTATTGTGGAGCTTAATATTGGGCATACGATATGTCCTGGAATTACTGAAGTAGCGAGATCAAAAGGCTTCATTTAACAAGGATAGAGCTGGTTCCCCTACCCCTACACAGTACAATCAATTAATATTATCAACAGTACAGCCCTATTTTCAGCATATACCTAGGCTAATCACACGTTTCAATTGCTCAAAACCAATTTGACGAATCTATCTCAATAGGTCCAAGTCTATGTTATGGAATTATCAAACCGCATAACCGCCCTGACCAACGGGGGGTCAGATGGCTGGGACGTATTTTATAAGGCTCGAGATTTGAAAAAATCTGGACGCCCTATAATTGAACTCACTATCGGTGAACATGATATTGGTACTCATCGTGATATTTTAGAGGCCATGGGGCAGTCTGCGCGCGGGGGCCACACAGGTTATGCTGCAGTCCCTGGAACAGACACCCTGCGCAAAACCGTGGCCCAACGCATTAAGACCCGCACCGGCGTACCAACTAATGCGTCTAATATTTTAATCACGCCTGGAGGCCAATCCGCCCTTTTTGCAGCTCACATGGCTGTCCTCGACCCAGGTGACTTAGCTCTTTATTGTGATCCTTATTATGCAACCTATCCAGGCACTATACGCGCTGCTGGCGGCATTGATCATCCGATACATTGCAGACCAGAACTTGATTTTCAGCCAACGTACGAGGACCTTGATGCATCAGCTAAAGGCGCCCGATCCTTGCTGGTGAACTCACCAAACAATCCAACTGGCGTTGTTTATGATCGGGCAACATGGACTGACATCGCTAAGGTATGCCAAAATCACAACCTTTGGCTGATTTCAGACGAAGTTTATGACACGCAGGTTTGGGCTGGTTGCCATATTAGCCCGCGTAGCCTCGAAGGTATGGAAAAGCGTACATTAGTGATTGGGTCCATGTCCAAGAGCCACGCTATGACTGGTAGCAGGGTAGGTTGGATTTGTGGTCCAGAGACTGTGATCGAACAACTTATCAACCTAGCAACCCATACGACCTATGGTGTTCCAGGTTATATTCAGGACGCTGCAGATTTTGCCTTAAACCAGGGCAACGAAGACGAACTCAAGGTGGCCGCACCGTTTCGGCGACGACGCGACATCGCCATGAATTTAATTGCTGGGCAAACTGTTGTTCGCGCCGTGCCATGCTCTGGCGCTATGTATATGATGCTAGACATACGAGCGACAGGCCTTAGCGGCGATGTTTTTGCGCATGTTTTATTGGATTCCAGACAGATAGCAGTAATGCCAGGGGAGAGCTTTGGACAGTCGGCGGCAGGCCATGTACGCGTCGCGATGACGGTCAATGATGATCAATTCAAACAAGCGTTAGAATCTTTATTGGCCTTTGCAGCCGAGCAGGCTGAAACAACATAAACTTTTTTCTGGTTACTTCAGTGGCATTCAATTCCCAGCCGCCCGCATAAAGCAATAATAATTTCAACATCATCAGGCTACGTAAAGATCCAAATGTGGTACTTAGCCGCTTACCTTTTCTTCCAATTCGATCCACTCCGCTTCTACTGCGGTCAGGGAAGCCTGGCGATCAAGTAAAACATCGGTGGCTTTTTGAAACTTGATAGGGTGTTCAGTAAACATGTTTGGTTGACCCAAAAATTCTTCTAACTTGGCAATTTCACCCTCCAAACGTTCAATTTCACTTGGCAATGCATCCAAACGATACTTTTCGCTGAATGAAATATACGGTATATCTACATCAGCTTTAACTTTTGCCACCTTTTTTTTACTAGTCTGATTATCAGTTTTGGCCTGTTTTAAATTTGGTTTTTGAGATTGGTAATCAGTCCAACCACCCGCATAAACTGTAGCCTTACCACCCTCTTCCAACGCAATAGTGCTTGTAGCTACGCGATCTAGGAAGTCTCGATCGTGGCTTACCAACAGGACCGTGCCATCATATTCGCCCAAGACATCTTGTAGCAAATCCAAAGTCTCTATATCTAGATCATTGGTGGGCTCGTCCATAATCAGAAGGTTACTTTCTTGCGCCATTAAACGAGCTAACAATAATCTCGCTTTTTCTCCACCAGACAGAGATCTAACTGGCGCCCGCATTTGCTCATCGGCAAAAAGGAATTCTTTAAGATATCCTACAACATGCTTGGGCGTACCACGCACCATGATTTGATCTGAACTCCCAGATACAGCCATCGTCGGATCACTGGTCAAAGCTTCCCAAAGACTAAGGTTGGGATCCAGTTTGCTTCGCCCTTGATCAAACACAGCAATTTGCAGGTTAGTTCCAAGTTTAACGGTTCCTCTATCGGGGGCTTGCTCACCCAAAAGCGTTTTAATTAGTGTGGTTTTTCCAACCCCATTTGGCCCTACAATAGCTACTCGGTCCTTACGCTGAATGGTAATTGAAAAGTTTATAAGAATGTTCAAACTTCCAAAGGCAAGATCCAAGTTTTTGGCTTCAATCACCTTCGCTCCAGATTTTTCTCCAGAATCAAATGCCATCGCGGCAGTGGACTGGCGCTTAATTTGCGATGCTCGTTCTGCTCGCAACTCACCGAGGGCTCTGACCCTCCCTTGATTGCGTTTGCGACGGGCTGAAATACCTTCTACCGCCCAACGAGACTCAGCTTTAATCTTACGGTTTAGCTTATGGCGCTGGTCATCTTCCTCTTCCCAAATCTTATCGCGCCAAGCCTCAAAGCCACCAAAACCCTGCTCCAATCGCCGAACTGCGCCCCTGTCTATCCACAAGGTTGCCCGGGTTAAAGCTGTTAAGAACGCGCGGTCATGAGAAATCACAACAAAACTATTGCGGCTTTCGCGCAGTGTAGTTTCTAACCAAGAAATTGCTTCTATATCAAGGTGGTTAGTTGGCTCATCCAAAAGCATGAGCTCTGGGCTTTCTGCCATTAACTTCGCCAAAGCAGCTCTACGACGCTCACCACCGGATGCAGTTTTCACTGGGCGGTCAGGATTAAATTTCAGACCTTCAGCCGCAATTTCAACTTTATAATGTTCCGCCATATCCAGACCTGACAAAGCAAAATCACCCAATGTTTCAAAAGACGACAGGTCCGGATCTTGCTCCATATAACCCACACTGACGCCAGGAGGGATTACGCGATTGCCTTTGTCAGCCTCAACCAAGCCAGCCATGACTTTCATTAAGGTTGACTTACCAGAACCGTTTCGTCCAACTAACGAGAGTCGATCTCCCGTCTGAACGACGAAGCCTAAGTCTGAGAATACCGGATTACCACCAAAGGTCAGAGATATATTGGAGAGTTGTATCAGGGGTGCGCGTGCCATGCGGTCAGCTAGGCGGTTGTGTTCGTGACGTCAAGACGCAGTGTCAGCTCAGTAGACGCTCTGGGCTATTTTGGAGAACTCAGCCCACCGCGTTGCCATTCAACGCCCAATCAACGATTGAGTATGAATATATTAGTTAGTGAACAATCTAGGAAAAAATTTTTTATGCACTATGTCGAGGTCATCAATGTTCTGAATAAAAAATGGAGTTAGTATGTCTAAAATTGAGAAAACTGATCAGGAATGGCAAACAATTTTATCTCCCCTAGCCTATAAAGTAACTCGAAAGCATGGGACTGAGCGGGCATTCAGCCATGATGATTTCCCCCAGCAAGCTGGGTATTTCACCTGCGTATGCTGTGGCGCACATCTATTTTCTCAAGCAGATAAGTTTGATAGTGGAACGGGTTGGCCCTCGTTCACCAAGACAGCCCAGGGCGCAAAAGTTGGCGAAAGCGAGGACAAAAGTTGGTTTTCAACCCGCACAGAAGTTCATTGCCAAACTTGTGAGGCGCATTTAGGACATGTGTTTCCAGATGGTCCCGCCCCAACGGGCCTCCGTTATTGCATGAACGGCGTAGCAATGAATTTTCATCCTGAACAGGATAATTAATTAAGGCGCACCAAGGATATCACGTGTGTCTAACCGGCCAAAGTTACCCATGAGTTGACGGATAAAAGAAACTTCTGTAGCCCCACCTTCGGTAACACGACGGGATAGTACAACTACCTTACCATCTGCCAACTGATAACGGCTGACATTTTCTACTATATCAGAAGCGTCGAATTTAATGGCTACTATTTCACGCGAAATGGGTTTTGGCGTATTAACGCCGTAGTGGCCCCATCTGCTTGAAATAAAATATACGCTGTTACCTTCGCCTAAGCCACCGATGGTAGGGGAGCCCAACGTCTCTAAAACGGAGAACCGTGTATCTATACCGCTTACAATTTTAGCAAGTGATTCATCGCTGGGTGCGTAGCCATGGTTACGATAAACAGTGGTGCACGCTCCCACTACGCTAACCATTAAACACCACATTACGATTTTAGTTCTATTTAACATGCGGGTACCTGCTGCCTTGCGAGACTCGCTTAAGCGAATTAGAAGAACCATATATACACCTGAAATTATATTCAAGAATGGAGCTAAGATGCCGTCAGAACATGTTGAGCCGAATCTTGAGTTGCGGCACTTGGTGCAAACGCGAGGCATAAACTTTGATCTAGATTTTTCCGAAGTGATCATTTCGAGTGTTGTTCAGCAACTCGACCTAATAGCACTACGAAAAGCCAAGTTTTCAGGTACCATCTTACCCCTTGAAAAGGGTGATTGGGTGCTTTCAGGTATACTGGGCGCGTCAGTTGAGCAGCCGTGTAGCCTGACTTTGGTACCCGTCCGCACACGAATTGACGTACCGGTTGTCCGCAATTTTCGCAAATCAAAGTTACAACTGTCAGACACTGTCCTCGATAGTAAAACCAACTATGATGATAACGATGAACCACTTCATCAAGTAATTGATATTTTGCGTGTATTTTGTGAGGCACTTTCACTAGAGGTTCCAGATTACCCTCGGACTGAAAATGTTGTGGCCGTAACCTCAGAATATGGGCCGCCAGGAATCGCTTCCTTAACTGATGACTCCGCAAAACCTTTTGCAGTTTTGGCGGAATTAAAGAAAAAAATAGAATAGACCTATGCCTTACGCGAGAGTTTTTAGGTTTTTAAACAAAAATGAATAAATATATGACTACTGACCATTTGGGGCTTGAAATATTGTATAATCCGAGTATTCAGTCGCTTCTTGTGGTGCCGGGCTAGTCTCTGTGCTTCAATGTTGCTCAAGTGAGGCAAATTCAGTATTAACTGGGCGCCCGCGCCCGCAGTTCGAGGTTGTGACATGGCTGTCCCAAAAAGTAAAATTACGCGGAGCCGTCGTGGCATGCGGCGTTCACATGACGCTCTGGTTGCGGCAAACCCGAATGAGTGTACAAACTGTGGCGAATTGAAACGTCCACACCATGTTTGCGCATCATGTGGCCATTACGATGATCGCGAAGTTATCGGCATGACTGAGGAAGTTGATCTCGACGAAGACGCGGCGTAGACGTCCGTACTCGAAGGGACTACACTTCAGTATGACTGAACACTCCCACCTAACAGTAAAAAATAATACTATTGTGTCTGTAGATGCGATGGGTGGAGATCATGGGCCCAGTACAATTATAGCTGGGCTTTTGCTTTCCACTAAACAACACTCCAATATTGAGTTTCTGGTTCACGGGCCTGAGGATAAGCTTGCTCCCTTGATTGAAAAACATCAATTATCAAAATTCTGTACAATAGTACACGCAGATAGCGCCGTATCAATGGATGATAAACCAAGCCAGGTCATGCGCCACGGCAAGGGTACCTCGATGTGGTCAGCCATTACATCCGTAAAGCAAAAGGAAGCCGGTTCCTGTGTATCATGTGGTAATACCGGGGCCTTAATGGCTATTTCAATGGTGCGGCTGCGCAAATTGCCTGGTATTAACCGTCCAGCGATTGCAATTTTATGGCCATCATTTGGGGTTAATCGGTTCAATGTAATGCTAGACGTGGGTGCTGATATTCGCGCTGACGAAAACGATCTTTTGCAATTTGCGCTTATGGGCGCCTCATACGCCAGAAATGGTTTTGGAGTAGACCGCCCACGCGTAGGCCTTCTCAATGTAGGCACTGAAGAGCATAAGGGTCGTACTGAATTGAAATTGGCTTATGATTTAATAATGGATACCGCAGAAACTGGGAACTTTGAATTTGTTGGCTTTGTCGAAGGGAGCGACATCCCTACGGCGAAGGTAGACGTAATCGTAACCGACGGATTTACCGGCAATATTGCCCTAAAAACAGCTGAAGGCACAGCGGGCTTTATCGGACGCTCGCTGCGCCAAGCTTTCAATTATAGCTTGTTGTCAAAGTTGTCTGCATTCTTCGCCTATGGACCTCTTCGAAGGTTAAAGAGACACACTGACCCGCGGGCGGTTAATGGTGGTGTGTTTTTGGGTCTCAATGGCACAGTGGTAAAATCACATGGTGCAGCTGATGCGACAGGAGTTGCAGCGGCAATTGGGCTAGCCTATCGTCTGGGCGAGGCAAAATTCAGCACCAAACTAGCAGCTCGTGTAGCTTCAGCAAACGGGTCCATAAAAGAAGACAGGAACTAACAATGCGGAGAGCGGTTGTAGAGTCCATTGGTCATTATTTACCTAACCGAATAGTGGAAAACAGTGAGTTTGAAGCAACGCTAGAAACTAACGATTCTTGGATACGCAGCCGAACGGGAATAGAGCGCCGCCACTTCGCCGCTGAAAATGAAACCACATCAGATATGGGTATCAAGGCCGCACAGGCAGCTTTGGCCAACGCAAACTGTACTGTGGATGATGTAGATGCCATCATTTTGGCTACATCCACCGCAGACCTTACATTTCCGTCCGCCGCCACCATGGTTCAAAATGGCCTTGGTATGCGACATGGTTTTGCATTTGACGTACAAGCAGTATGTGCAGGCTTTTTATACGCTCTAACAACCGCTAACTCAATGATTGCTAGCGGACAGGCCAATCGAATACTGGTTATTGGTGCAGAAACATTTTCCAAACTTATGGATTGGACTGATCGCGGAACCTGCGTGTTATTTGGTGATGGCGCTGGCGCAATGTTGATTTCAGCCCAACACGATGAAAGCTCTGATAGGGGTATTTTGGCTACAGCACTACGTTCTGACGGCCGCTACAAAGATATCCTCTACGTTGATGGTGGTATTTCTTTGCAAACCACTGGATATTTGCGCATGCAGGGCAAGGAAGTCTTTCGCCACGCTGTTGAAAAACTGTCAGCCATTGCACTTGAAACACTTGAAAAAGCAGGCCTCACTACTGAAGATGTGGACTGGATCGTACCACATCAAGCCAACAAGCGAATTCTTGAAGGTTTGTCAAAGCGATTAAGAATACCAATGGACAAGGTCGTTATGACCGTAAATAATCATGGCAATACTTCTGCAGCATCAATTCCACTAGCCATGGCTGTTGGCGTCCAAAATAAACTTATCAAAACAGGCGATGTAGTGGTTACTGGGGCTATTGGAGGTGGCTTGGCATGGGGAACAGCAGTTATTCGCTGGTAAACTGACCAAGGAGCTTAGTTTTTGTTGCCAAGCATCACCACATATTTTATCTATTATAAACATGAAGGAGAAAAAAATGGCATCTACAACACTTACCCGCATGGATTTAAGCGAAGCCGTATTTCGCGAAGTAGGTCTGTCACGCAACGAATCATCAGACTTGGTCGAGTCGGTCTTAACTCATATGTCTGACGCATTGGTTGCCGGCAACAATGTAAAAATATCATCATTTGGAACATTTGGCCTTCGTGACAAAACTGCACGTGTTGGTCGAAATCCAAAAACTGGTGTAGAAGCGCCAATAGAACCGCGACGTGTTTTGACATTTCGTCCATCACATTTGATGAAAGACCGCGTAGCCAAAGCTAACAAGGGTTAACCATTGTGGCTAAATCGCCAGACGCTTTCAGAACCATAGGCGAAGTGGCCTCATGGCTTGGAACCCAACCCCATGTACTTCGATTTTGGGAAAGTAAATTCCGAGCGGTTTCTCCAGTTCAACGCACCGGCGGCCGTAGATACTATAGACAAACTGATATGACATTACTTGGTGGTATTAAATTCCTACTACATGAACAAGGGATGACTATCAAAGCCTTACAAAGACTGTTGCAAGATGAAGGCACTGCACATGTTCAAAGTTTTTCACCTGAAACTGATATACCAGAAGCATCCAATATTTCCAAAAAACGTCAGCCAAAAATTGAGGTTTCTAACTCAGCTAAACCTATAAAATTTTTAAATGACCTTTATACGAACGAGCTAGGGCAGAGCAAATCAGATTTTCAAAGTGAGTACTTGAAGCATAAAGACCAACCCTTATTATTTCCTGAGCTAGAATTGGAACTAGTGCCCATAAAAGCTATTACTACACGAGTTAAGGCCCTACCCTCGGCAACTACCAACTTAGCAGAACCAGCTCCACCGCTCACTTTTGACGAAAATCCGCACAAAAAGGATCCGAGTTTAGCAACATTTGTGGGCCAGACAGGTCCAGTTACGTCAATCTTAAAATTATCAATTTTAAAGAAACGACAAGTAGCACAAGCAAGTACACATATTATAATTCAAATGCAGCAACTACAGAAAAAGTTGAGCGCATAAGTGAATAACAGACACGGAATACACTTGCTCCCGGCCGCGGGATTGGTATACCGTTTTTTGTTCGGGCTATGGCGCAGCCTGGTAGCGCGTCCGTCTGGGGGACGGAAGGTCGCAGGTTCGAGTCCTGCTAGCCCGACCAAATACGAACTACTTTTTATAATATTAGGGTCGAGTTTATAAGACTGATATAGGTTATGACCAACAATTATAGTGCTTATATGACCAATGTCAACAACAGCGCAAATTGTGTTTTTTGAGCTTTTTTGTGCTGTGTAGGACATAAGTTCTACAAGCATAAAAGAGCGAAAATCAGGTCTTTTTCCGCTATACTGGAATTAATCAACGACATCTTCCAAGTAATCTGGGGTCAAGTGAATGTAGTTTTTACGCACTGTCTCTTCAGTGTCTCCTAAAAACTGAGCAATCTTCTCTATGGTTTTGCCTTCCATCGCGCGATGGGTGGCCAAAGTATGCCAAAACAAGCTGGGCGCCCCAACGGAAAAACGTTTATCAAAAAACGTAATTATTATTTAGTCATTAGATTTTTTACTCTCTTTTAAAACCGGTACCATAGAACTCCATACACCATCATTCTTGAAACGATGGTAAATAGCAGCTGCAGCATGAATTGCTATAAACCAATAAATTGTAGAAATGGAAAATTCATGCAGGGTTACGCTCAATTCAATAATCCAACCGTTCAAGCCCATCCAATAAAAAATTCCAATTAATAATCCAGTAAAAGGTATTGCTGCTAAATTAATATAGAGACTAAGGTGCACCACTTTAGCGGCACGCTTTTGGAATATTGAGGTATCCTCAGGTAATGAAGATACCTGAGTTTTTGACATATATATATAACGGATGAGCAATAAAAATATCATCAACGCTGCAAAAATAATTTCAGATTTTAATAAGGAAATATCAGCTAGTTGGTTAATATCATCTACCTGCTTTGAAATACCATATATAAAAATAACTACAAAACCCCAGTGAAATAATTTCGCTGTAAAGCTATGCTTTGGCTTCTTGTTTATTTTATCAATGTCCATAACGTATCTCTAAAAATAAATAATTAATAATAGTATGATGATTATCTAATTTATATTTACAATTAAAAACGCTGCGGAATACGGTGCCTTTTGTTTTATAAAGCCCCAAAGAACCGTCTAGGCCAAAGGCAGTGTTTGGAAGCGCCACTATATGCGTCATCCATTGAAGGTTGCGATAAGCATCAAGAAGGGCTTGTACTGCGTTGTAGTTGTTGGAATCTGACTTCTCAAAATAACTAAAGCTAAACTTTTTAGTGACTAGCTTTTGTAGAATTAAAAATTGATCTTTTGGAGAAGAGTTGCGCGCCTTTCGAGGATCGACCCCGGCATCGGTGAATGCTTGGTCGTAAAGTGATTGGCGTAATGTCTCTACTTCTTTGAGGAGTACGCGGCCTGATTTGACGCCTCGAACCGTGTCTTCTCTAAGCTCGACTTTTTTGGGATCGAAGACTGCATTTGTGTCGGAGGGTCTAATATTTTCTTGCTTATTGGCTTGCTCTGGCGCGGGTCTGGCAGCGGCATCTACTTTTCCTTTACTTTGGCTAGGCGCGCTAGTTCTTTCGCTGCTTGGCGCGCGTCTTCGTCTTTGAACTTGTCGGCTACCCGCATCATCGCGTTGGACATCATTTGCCGCCTCAAAGAAGCCTCCTTGTCCGGTGTTTTTGCCATCAGCTTCATCCTTCACTTTGCGCGCAGCAGTTTCGATCACGTCCTGAGATATTGTTTCATCAGGGATCAATCCACTAGTTTCTTTTAGTAATGCCTCAGCTGTGTAAACATTCAAAAACATTTCCATCTTCTTTTGCGAGTTTGCACAGGTCAGGTTGTCGTTAAAGAAAGCCCAAACTAGCTGTTCGACCTCTACATCTGGTCGCTCAAACATATTTTCTTGGCGTAATGGTCTTTCAGCTTGGTGACATCACCGTGCAACTGGCATCTACACAGAACACTTACGGAAAAGTTGCCGGTTTTGGATTGGAGGCGGCGTCAGCACTTGCGAGTTCTTCAGCTACTAAGCATTGGGTGTTGCGTAATATTATCAACCAAATATATGATAAAGAATATTACTCCGTAAACCCAGGTCGGAAGACAGGTGACAGCGGATCAAGGAGAAGTTCTAACAACCAGATCTCTTCATCACGGTCATCGAGAGACGGCTATGGCGCAGCCTGGTAGCGCGTCCGTCTGGGGGACGGAAGGTCGCAGGTTCGAGTCCTGCTAGCCCGACCAAAAATAACCGTCCTGCCCAGTGGCAAGGGCGGTTTTTTGAATTTTAAGGGGGCACTATGCGACAAGGTGTTATGCCAAGCCAGCTGATTGAAAAAATGATCAGCACTAATCAAATTCTGATCAACAAACCATTACAGGATGATCAGGTTCAGCCAGCATCCCTCGACTTACGGCTGGGAGAGGTTGCGTACCGGGTTAGGGCCTCATTCCTAACCGGTGACAAAGCCACCGTGGCAGATCGTTTGACCGAATTTCAGATGCACAAAATTGATCTTTCCCAAGGTGCTGTCTTAGAAAAAGGCTGTGTTTACTTGGTGCCATTAATGGAGAGCCTAAATCTTCCAGATAAAATTGAAGCAGTGGCCAATGCCAAGTCCTCAACGGGCCGGCTTGATCTATTAACGCGCACTATAACTGATTATGGCAAGGAATTTGACCGAATAGTAAAAGGCTATACGGGGCCACTTTATGCCGAGATTTGTCCGCGATCCTTTTCTGTTTTGGTACGCCCAGGCATGCGTCTCAACCAAATACGATTCCGCATTGGACACGCCATATTGGGCGACGAAGCACTGGCTGCTTTGCATGCAAAAACACCATTGGTTTCTGGTCATGCCGTAATACAGGATGGTTTGGGTTTCTCTGTTGACCTTCGCCCTTTATCGAATGGAATTGTTGGCTACCGAGCCAAACCACACACAGGCGTCGTTGACCTAGGTAAGATTGGGGCCTATGCGCCTACGGATTATTGGGAAGAAATCCGTACCGATGAACATCGCATCATACTTGATCCAGGAGCCTTCTATATTTTAGTTAGTCAAGAATCCGTAACCATTCCACCAGAGTATGCTGCAGAAATGGCCCCATACCTTGCCATGGTTGGTGAATTTCGCGTACATTATGCTGGGTTTTTTGATCCTGGCTTCGGATACGATGCCGCAAACGGCCAAGGTAGCCGTGGCGTATTGGAAGTACGGTGTCACGAAGCACCGTTCGTACTGGAACACGGCCAAGTTGTTGGGCGATTGGTGTATGAAACCATGCTCGAGCAACCTACTCAGCTTTACGGCAGAGAAATTTCTTCAAATTATCAAGGTCAAGGTCTCAAGCTGTCCAAGCACTTTAGAATGTAATGCCAAACAATCAGCCAAACTGTCTAGGCACATTAATAAATGTTTTCTGTCATTTTTGTAGGTAGTGAATCGTAATCTTTGCGTTTACGCTCTTGATCTCTAATTCCCTTCTTTGTCCAATTCTAAAAATCCTTATTTCTTGCGTAAAGACCCCAATAAGTACTCTAGTAAATCGGAACATCCTCTAGGTCCTCAATAGCGTCCTCAAAAAGATTTTCCTGTAGGCCTTCATCATTTTCTGTATCTGATAAAACATCTAGGCCTGGAGCAGGACGGTTTTCGAGAAGCCCCGCTGCGCGTAATTCCTTCAGCCCTGGTAAATCGCGCGCGTTCTCTAGGCCGAAATGGTCAAGAAATTTTTCTGTTACAGCAAAAGTAACAGGCCGGCCCGGAGTTTGGCGGCGACGGCCAATTTTAATCCATTCTAACTCAAGCAGTTGGTCAATAGTACCACGGCTTACTGCCACGCCGCGAATTTCCTCAATCTCAGCCCTTGTTACCGGTTGATGATAAGCAATAATAGCTAACGTCTCGATTGCAGCACGTGACAGTTTTCGGGTTTCTACAGTTTCTCGCTGCATCAAAAAGGCAAGGTCAGCTGAAGTTCTGATGGCCCAAGCTTGATCCACCCGAACAACCTCAACACCACGCCCTAAATACCGCTTTTGTATATTTTGTAATGCAATGTGCGGTTCAGAACCATGAGGCATACGCCCAGCCATGTCCGGTAACGAAACCGGTCCTGCGCTTGCAAAAAGAATTGCCTCTACCATCCGCTCTTGTTCTGCAATTGGGGGAGCCTCAAATAAGCTTTCCTCTTTAATGTCATTCATCTCGATCAACCTTCTTTCTTATTTTGATTGGCGAAAAGACATCTTCTTGCCGAATTTCAATCTTACCCTCTTTTGCTAATTCTAGCGAAGCAGCAAATGTGGAAGCCGTAGCCGACCTACGTTTTTTTGGATCTTCGTACCAACCATCCGGTAGATAGGACGCTAGATCTGTCCAATGCCCAGCAAACCCAATCAAACCACGCATACGGTTCAGGGCTTGCTCCATCGTAAAAACAGAATCACGATCCATTACAAAGGGGCGGAAATCATCCTTAGTACGAATGCGCGCATAGCCCTGCATCAAGTCCAGCAAGTTGGCTGTATAATGCACCGTTTTTCTGCGTATCATATCCTCGGTGATACCACGTACAAAGCGATCACGCCCGAGCCTGTCGCGCGCCATCAGCTTTGCAGCAGTGTCACGCATCGCTTGTAGACGCTCTAGTTGAAAGGCCAAATGTGCCGCCAACTCATCCCCTGACGGACCATCCTCAGATGGATCAGGCGGCAGAAGCAGTCTTGATTTCAAAAAGGCAAGCCAAGCCGCCATCACCAGATAATCAGCTGCAAGTTCAATGCGCAGCTCTTTAGCTGTTTCTATAAACCCTAAATATTGAACCGCTAGGTCCAAGATTGAAATTTTACGTAGGTCAACTTTTTGAGTGCGAGACAGGTTCAATAATAGGTCCAATGGCCCTTCAAACCCATCAACATCTACGATTAAGGTTTCTGACACCATGCGTTCAGAAATTGCTTGGGACTCAAATAACTCTTCTTGCATGAATGTCACTCGTTCATCAGCGTATCAAATTCCTCTTTCAACTGCCAAATGTCAATAGAAACAGGCTTTGGCCGTTTAGCAATCATTTGTTTAACCCGCCGCATTGCTTGATCTCCTAAAAATTCCGAATTTGTAGCGAGCAATCGCATCTCACCTAAGTTTCCATTGCAGTGCAACACCAGATCACACCCTACTGCCCAAGCCTTTTTGGCTCGAGTTACCAAATCACCTTCCAATGCGTTCATAGAAATATCATCTGTCATCAACAGACCATCAAACCTAATATCATTGCGAATCAAATCCATCATTAGTTTGGAGTGGGTCACCGGTTCCACACTATCAATATCTTGAAACACTAAATGCGCCGTCATCCCCATGGTAATATCATTCAGCTGGCGGAACACATCAAAATCAGACTGCATCAAATCAGAGTGTTTGGTGGAGACAACAGGTAATGCCAAGTGCGAGTCCAGTTGTGCACGGCCGTGGCCTGGGATATGCTTTAAAACTCCAGATACGCCACCGTGACGCAAGCCAGCATTTAAAGCGGAAGCATTCGTAATTACTGTTGCCTTATCATAACCATAGCAGCGATTTCGTAACACCGGATGCGTGTTTGGCCTAGCAATATCCCCAAGCGGGGCGCAGTTGGCGTCAATACCGCTACTGTATAGATTTTCAGCAATCAACCGGCCACGCAACCAAAATAGCCGCTTAGAGTTAGTATGGTTTGCGTGATCTAGCGCAGCTGGAAATTCGAACCAATGTGGTTTGCCGAAACGCGCCACGCGACCGCCTTCTTGGTCGATCATAATGGGAGCGTCCCACCCCACACAATCCCGCAAAGTAGCACATAAACTGTTTATTTGGGCCGGACTTTCAAGATTTCGGGAAAAAAGAATAAATCCAAAAGGCTGGCTTTGAGCAAAAAATACAAACTCTTGGGTGCTAAGCCGCAAGCCTTCACAGCCAAATATAACCGGGGTCAGCACCAAACCTACCTAAACCTACTTCATAAACACGGAATAACACTCCGCATTTTGGCTATTCAAAGCACTACAAAGACGCCTAGCCGCTCCCAAATCTGAAAAACCATGAACCCTTAAGCGATAGATGATTATACCACCAACCTCTGCCTTTAATATAATATGTTGTTTACCTATCAGGTAATCTCCATGCAGCTGTGATATTTTTTCCCAAGCTTGCATGGCAATTTTTTTGCTCCCAAATGCACCAAGTTGGGCCATAGGCCTATCGTTCAAAATAACTTGCGGCACGACGGTCCCAGGTTTTTTTACAGGTAAAGCAAAACTAATTAAAGGCCGCATGCGTGGACGCGGCGACTGCCTGGGTCCTAGCCCATCAGAATTAATAGCCAAATTAGAATCCGTCTGTGCAGGGTCTTGTCTAACGGGAACCCCTGGAATATTCGAACTGGTGGACAAATTTCCTAGATTAGCAGCGACCGAGTCATTCGTAATAACCGCTAACGGAGAGGACTCGGCCAGCAAAGCTGAGGTTGCCAATAATATAGCTGTGGGTTGGTCCTCGGCTCTTAAATTTATTGGCCGCGGTGCAAGCTGTAGACTGTCTTGCAAAGGCAATTTATCTTGGCTGCTAACAACTTCATTTACAGTCAAGCCTTGGTGTGAAGCTAAAACGCCACCAGGATCAACTGGACTGACCCTCATCGCTCCACCTAAAGCCCTTACAACAGGGACCACTGAATTATCACGCACTATCATTTTAGTGCCCCAGCCCACTATCCCTAAAAAAACCATTAAAGAAATAACGGCTCCGACAATGTTTATATAGGCTGCTGGATTGGTCTGCTCAATACCCACATGCGCCTCATAAGTTGCGTTTGCCATGTTGCCCCACACTTGTTTCCCG
Organism: Alphaproteobacteria bacterium UBA4588; assembly: GCA_905182195.1. Lineage (GTDB taxonomy): Bacteria > Pseudomonadota > Alphaproteobacteria > Rhodobacterales > Rhodobacteraceae > Planktomarina. The sequence goes on along the minus strand of CAJJAW010000001.1, from coordinate 185,761 downwards.
GGATGTGCTCCTCGGTCCTCTGAAACTGCCTCATATACACCCGCATGACGCTATTTTATCGCATTTCTTGCGCGGGCTTAACCCCTAAAATACCTAATCCATTTGAGATAACAACAGCCGCCGCTCGAATCAGCGCAATTTTTGCTTGGCTTGTGGCATGATTACCCTCTTGCAAAAAACGCAGCGAAGGCGTGTCGTTACCCTTGTTCCAAAGCGCATGGAAATCTGAGGCAAGTTCATAAAGATAAAAAGCAATCCGGTGTGGTTCATTAGAACGCGCTGCTATCTCAATTAACCGCGGAAATTCCGCGAGTTTAGCGGCCAAAGTTAACTCACCAGTGTCCTGCAAACTGGTCAAATCAGAATCTGTTAAAGAAACATCATCTATCGGAATTCCCGCTGCCACAGCTTTGCGCATTACTGATGAGATCCGAGCGTGGGCATATTGAACATAAAAAACGGGGTTTTCCTTAGTCTGCTCCATCACCTTGTCAAAATCAAAATCTAACTGCGCATCATTTTTACGTGTTAGCATTACAAAGCGGGTAGCATCCGCGCCAACTTGCTCTACCAAATCTCTTAGTGTAACAAAGGTACCTGCGCGCTTAGACATTTTGAATGGTTCACCGTTTTTATAAAGGCGTACCAGTTGGGTGAGTTTGACATCTAGCGTAGTTTTTCCGTCAGACAGAGCTGACACAGCCGCCTTCATCCGTTTGACATAGCCGCCATGATCGGCACCAAATACATCAATCAGCTGATCAAAGCCACGAGTGACCTTGTCGTAATGATAGGCAATATCAGGGGCAAAGTAAGTCCAGCTGCCATCAGACTTTTGCACTGGCCGGTCCACGTCATCACCATAGTCAGTTGACTTGAACAGAGTTTGTTGGCGAGGTTCCCAATCATCAGGCTTTTTACCCTTTGGTGGCTCCAAAACACCTTGATATATGAGATTTTTAGCCTTGAGGTCATCAATTGCAGCTTCAATCCTACCAGTACCATAGAGGGATTTTTCGGAATAAAATACATCCATCTTCACACCGAGAGACAGTAAATCAGCCCTTATCAATTTCATCATCGCCTGGGTTGAAAACTCCCGGACTTCAGCAAGCCACACTTGTTCACTTTGGTTGACATAAGCATTACTGACCTTGGCCTTCAACGCTTGGCCAACCTCGATCAAATAGTCCCCTGGGTAGGTCCCATCGTCAAAGGACACGTCTTCGCCATGGGCCTCAAGATAGCGCAAATACACTGAGCGAGCCAAAACATCTACCTGCGTCCCACCATCGTTGACGTAGTATTCCCGGGTCACATCAAAGCCAGCAAAGTCCAGCAATGAGGCCAATGCATCTCCAAAAACTGCACCACGGGTATGCCCGACGTGCAGTGGACCTGTTGGGTTTGCAGACACATATTCTACATTCACCTTAATGCCAGCACCCGTTCCCACCCTACCATATCCTTTAGGGTCCGATAAGATTGCGCCTAAAACATCACTCCACACCGTGGGAGCGAGTCGTAGATTAAGAAAGCCAGGACCAGCGACATCAACACTTTCAACTCGCTTATCGGCAGTTAAAAGGGTCATTAATTTTTCTGCAATATCACGTGGCTCATTTTGTGAGGGCTTGGCCAACACCATTGCTGCATTTGTAGCCATATCTCCATGTGCCGCATCCCGCGGAGGCTCAACAGTCACGGCATCAAAGTTAAGGCCATCCGACAAATCTCCCTGCGCCTGCATGCGATGCAAGCTATCAAGAACGAGGCTACGAATTTCGGCAAAAAGGTTCATATCATTATCCCAAAGTGAAGCTCGGGTTTAGCAAATTCTACCACCGGGTCAACGCACCCTGTGTAAACTATCGTGTTCTTGTTGGGCAAATCTATCCGTCATGCCCGAAATATAGTCCGCAACCACCCGCGCTTTATTCATATCACTGGTTTCAGCCACCGCTGCCCCGGCCCACTCTTCAGGCATAACATTTGGTGTGTTCATAAATATTTCGAATAAGTTGCGAACTACTTGCGATGCATGTTCACGCTGTTCCATAACTCGTGGTGCTCTATACATATTCTCAAACAAAAAAGTACGAATTTCCTTAAGATTCTGCCAAAACTGAAAAGAAAACTGGATTACGGGATGATCCAAGTCCCTGATGGCTTGGGTCGATTGTGCGCCAGATTGGGCTAATAAATAATGGCTGGTAGAAATCACATCTTCAACCATTGCACCAAAAACCCGGCGGAGGGCCTCGTGTCGGCGGCGATGCGAATCTAGCGTGTTATAATTATGGTCCACCTCAGAAAATGCGGGTCCAACAATAGGCAGCTGGGCGGCTTGAACATCCGTGAAAAGCCCGGCCCTCAGTCCATCATGCAAATCGTGGTTGTTATATGCAATGTCATCAGCCAAAGCAGCCACCTGGGCCTCAGCGCTCGCATACGTCTGCAATTCCAGATTATGCTGTACATTGTATTCTAAAAGAGCTGGAGGATGAGGTAATAGGACGGGCCCATTATGTTTGGCTATACCCTCGAGACATTCCCAAGTTAAATTAAGCCCATCAAATGATGCATAATGTTGTTCAAGCGATGTCACAATTCGAACAGCCTGGGCATTGTGGTCGAACCCGCCATAAGCTTGCATCAAAGTGTCAAGTACGTCCTCCCCCGTATGCCCAAATGGAGTATGACCAAGATCATGAGCTAATGACACCGCCTCCACAAGCTCATCATTCAGACCCAAAGCACAAGAAATTGTGCGAGCCACTTGAGCCACTTCGATGGAATGGGTCAAGCGGGTGCGAAAATAATCACCTTCATGCTCCACAAAAACTTGTGTTTTGTGTTTCAGGCGTCGGAACGCACTAGAATGAATAATTCTGTCTCTATCCCTCTGAAAACAAGATCTAAAACTACTTTTTTCTTCCGGATAAAGCCGCCCTCTGCTTTTGTCTGGACGGGATGCGAAGCTTGCTGTCATATTGAATACCTTGTCGTCTTCTTAAAGGCTCCTTATATGTAAATAATCTGATAATGTCATGCGAGCAATTCCTGATGCTAAACCTCCCTCCTAAAGTTACTGACCGCGCCTTTGGCAGGCTTGCAGAAATTGGTGCTCAGGCCCAGGGGAAAGCTCTGCGTGTGGCGGTTGAGGGTGGTGGCTGTTCGGGGTTTCAATATGAGATTGATCTGGATGCGGTCAAAGAAGATGACTTGGTACTTACGGGCCATGGAGAAACTGTGGTAATAGATAGCGTATCCTTACCATTCCTCGCGTCCGCAGTGATTGATTACAGCGAAGAGCTGATAGGAGCACGTTTTGTAATTGACAACCCTAATGCGTCCTCGAGCTGCGGCTGTGGAGTTTCCTTTTCAATGTAAACGAAACAGTGACCAAAAGGCTTAACTAGACTTGTGCAAATCAATAGATTGCTACACAACCTTCTCATGAAAATTGCGACATTTAATATAAACGGAATAAAAGCCCGTTTGCCCGCACTAACCAATTGGTTGCAAGAGGCTCAACCAGACGTGGCACTCTTGCAAGAGATTAAATCCGTTGATGATGGATTTCCCCGTGAGCATTTTGAAGATATGGGCTATCAAGTCGAAACACATGGGCAAAAAAGCTTTAACGGGGTGGCAATTCTATCAAAGTTACCGCTAGAAGACATAACACGCGGTCTTCCTGGCGATTACAGCGATGAGCAGGCACGTTGGATTGAAGCCACAGTTATTGGAAAATCCCCTATTCGAGTTTGTGGGCTATATTTGCCAAATGGCAATCCAGCTCCTGGCCCTAAATATGATTATAAACTAGACTGGATGCTGCGGCTCAAAAAAAGAGCACAAGAGCTAATCAATGCAGAAGAGCCCGCATTAATGGCTGGCGACTACAACATCATTGCGCAACCCGAAGATGCTGCAAAGCCAGAAGCTTGGGCGCTGGACGCTTTACACTTACCGCAATCGCGGGCGGCTTACCGCGACGTTGTGAATCTTGGTTTTACAGAAGCGTTTACGAGCCATAATTTAGAACTAGGCCACTATACTTTTTGGGATTATCAAGCCGGTAGTTGGCAACGTAACAACGGGATAAGAATTGACCATTTTTTGCTCACACCGTCCTGTGCTGATCTACTGATTGAATGCAAAATCGACAGTAATATAAGGGGCTATGAAAAGCCTTCAGATCACGTACCTGTTTGGGTTCAACTGGAATCATAAACAATCAAACTGCCCAAAAGGTGACCTTTTCAATTGATAAAATCAACAATCAGTCGTCGCGGTGCACTTTTTCGCGACGCTCGTGGCGTTCTTGAGCTTCTAAGCTCATGGTAGCAATCGGACGTGCATCGAGACGACGCAGCGAAATCGGCTCACCAGTCTCTTCGCAGTAACCATATTCGCCCTCCTCAATTCTGCGCAACGCTGAATCTATTTTAGCCACCAACTTTCGTTGACGATCCCTTGTACGTAGTTCGAGTGCACGATCAGTTTCTTCACTTGCACGGTCAGAAATATCTGGAATAGCCCGCGTATTGTCCTGTAATGTCTCAATTGTATCTTTATTATCAGACATCAATTCACTTTTCCACGACAACAACTTACGGGTAAAGTATTCCACATGAGTAGAATTCATGAAAGGCTCATCGTCAGCAGGACTATAATCATCAGGCAAAAAGACCTCAGCTTTCATCAAACAAACCCCAAAAATTAATTCGGACCACAGCATCTTGCAACAGTCCTTTGAGCGCGATGTATCCAACGTTACTCCATTTGTCACGCATAAAACTGCAATTGGATCATCCGAATGAACGTGGTATCAACTTGATAAATAATGAGAGAGTTATGTTGTGAAATTTACTTCTACCAAAACTTACATCGCCGCCGATGATCTTGCGATCGCAGTTAACGCAGCAGTCACCCTTGAACGTCCACTTTTAGTAAAAGGTGAGCCGGGAACTGGTAAGACAGAATTAGCTCGCCAAGTGGCAGAATCTCTAGGAATGGAGATGATAGAATGGAACATAAAATCAACCACCCGCGCACAGCAAGGTCTCTATGAATATGATGCTGTAAGCAGGTTACGCGATAGCCAGTTGGGTGATGCTCGTGTACATGACGTAGCCCATTACATAAAACAAGGTAAACTGTGGCAGGCGTTTTCTAGCGATAAAAAAGTTGTGTTGTTGATTGATGAAATCGATAAAGCCGACATCGAATTTCCAAACGATTTGTTGCAAGAATTAGACCGGATGGCCTTTCACGTTTATGAAACTGGCACCACGGTCGAGGCTTTGCACCGGCCAGTAGTTATTATCACTTCCAACAATGAAAAAGAATTGCCCGATGCGTTTCTACGGCGGTGCTTCTTCCACTATATCAGTTTCCCAGAGCCTGAGACGCTACGTAAAATTATCGAAGTACACCATCCAGGAATAAAATCTCAGCTCCTAGAAACTGCTCTCACACAGTTTTTTGAAATTCGTGACACTCCAGGCCTAAAGAAAAAGCCCTCCACCAGTGAGGTGCTAGATTGGCTAAAGCTGTTGCTGGCAGAGGATCTTACACCTGAGGACCTGCGCCGCGATGGGGTCAATGCCCTGCCCCGCTTACATGGTGCATTGCTGAAGAACGAGCAAGACGTACATCTCTTTGAACGCCTGGCCTTTCTAGCGCGCAGCCAAAGATAAGCACACAGGCTATGTACAAGTCAATTTTCCATAACAAGAACCGAATTAAAATTACGAGTAAAATGCAATATGTAGTCACCGGCTATGGCCGCTTTAAAAAATGGAATAACACATGACATATGTAGGTTTGGCAATTGGTGCTAGTTTTGGAATTTTTCTGGCAATGCGCCGGCAAGGTAAAATATTAGATATACTGCAATACGGAGCTGCTTGCGCCATCATCGGCGGCCTTTTGGCATTGATCGGAAATGTTATTATACTTCGTATGGGTTAAATTTTATGTTTTTGCCGTTCTTTGAAAATCTAAAAGCTCATAAAATTCCAGTATCCTTACGGGAATTCTTAACTTTTTTAGAGGCCATAAAAGCGGGCTTAGCTACCTATGATATGGAGCAGTTTTATCTACTTGGCCGTACAATTCTTGTCAAAGATGAACGCAATTTAGATAAATTTGACAAGGTATTCTCAGCAACCTTTGAGGGACTTGAGGGCATCAGCCCTCAAGATATGTTGCAGCAGGTTGATTTACCGGAAGAATGGCTACGCAAACTAGTGGAGAAAACTTTATCAGCAGAGGATAAGGCCACTACTGAGGCCATGGGTGGCTTTGATAAGCTCATGGAAACGTTGCGTAAACGCCTTGAAGAGCAAAAAGGTAGGCATCAAGGCGGCAGCAAGTGGGTTGGCACAGCTGGTACTTCCCCCTTTGGTGCCTATGGGTACAATCCTGAGGGTGTGCGCATAGGCCAAAAAGAGAGCCGTCATCAACGCGCAGTAAAGGTTTGGGACAAACGTAGCTTTAAAAACTTAGATGGTGATGTCGAATTGGGCACCCGAAATATTAAAGTTGCTCTAAAACGACTTCGCAAATGGGCCCGCGAAGGTGCTGAAGATGAACTAGACCTCGATACAACAATCCGTAAGACCGCTGAAAACGGATATCTTGACGTCCAAACACGCCCCAAGCGAAAAAATGCAATAAAAGTGATCTTATTTTTAGATGTTGGTGGCTCCATGGATCCACATATCAAATTGGTTGAAGAGCTATTTTCCGCCGCGCGCTCAGAATTCAAGAACCTTGAAAGCTATTATTTTCACAATTGCCTTTATGAAGGACTATGGCGCGACAACAATCGCCGCTGGACCGAACAGATATCAACTGAAGACGTGTTGAAGACTTATGGCGCGGATTATAAATGTATATTTGTAGGCGATGCGTCGATGTCGCCGTATGAAATAGCGTATGCAGGCGGTGCAAATGAACATTGGAACCCAGTTTCTGGTCAACAGTGGTTGCTGCGCGCCCAGGAGCAGTGGAAACATTCAGTTTGGCTGAATCCAGTGCCTGAAGAGTACTGGCCATACACCCAGTCAATTGGCATGGTACAAAAAATATTCGAAAATCGCATGGTGCCTATGACACTAAATGGAATTTCACAAGGAATGAATTTATTGACGTAAATATCTGTTACTAAAATTTAATAAGAAAATATCTTTATAGTACAACAATACTTCAAGTTTAAATCCATTGCCGGATTGAAAGCCCGCCCCACCTACGCCATATAAAACCTATGCAATTCCTTTTACCAATAGCTTTTGCGGTGATTTTGGGGCTCGTAAGCTACCTAATGTCCGCTAATCAAACCAAACGTACCCTGGCCAAGCAGTCCAAACCCTTGGCAAACCCTGCATTGGAGACGCGCTTTATGATGCTGGCCAATGCACTTGATCTAAAACGTTTGGAAGTTAATGTCTACGACATCGACCCTGTTAACGGATTGGCCGCACCAGATGGTCAGATTTATATCACTCGGGGGTTCTTGGAAAAATTTAGTTCTGGTGAAGTGACCGCTGCAGAAATGAGTTCAGTTATTGCACACGAATTAGGCCATGTTGCCCTCGGCCACACAAAACGCCGCATGATAGATTTCTCTGGGCAAAACGCGATACGCACCGCTTTGTCTGTAACATTAAATCGTTTTATTCCCCTAATAGGCCCATGGATTGCCAACATGGTAATTAACATGGTAGCCGCACGCATGTCACGTAAGGATGAGTTTGAAGCTGATGCATATGCCACCGCTTTGATGATCAAAGCGGGCCTAGGCGCAGCCCCTCAAAAAAGTCTTTTCGTCAAACTAAATAAGCTGACCGGAAGCGCCGGCGCGGCTCCAGCATGGTTTCTCAGCCACCCTAAAACCACAGATCGAATAAAAGCAATTGAAACCAACGAAAAACGCTGGACCGGAACCGTTTCATAACTTTTCGATCAACCGCCCAAACTGTGGCAACCAGGCTTTGCGCCAGATATCAGATGCACTAAGATCAACATGCGCAGCACAAACTTCAGTCATAATAGGCTGCACCGCAGATGCTATTTCAGCACCGTATCGTTTCAACAATAGACGTAAGAAGGCATCAGGGTCCATACGGTCTATCCCATAGCAGCTTAATTCATCCTGCGGAAAATCCTTTTTATTATGAGTCAAGATCACATCAGCATGCTGTTTCACAGCAAGGGCTAAAACATGAATATCATCGGGATCAGGTAACCAAAACTGCAACAATGATATGGGATCAGGTCGGATTTTAATCGCAAATTTTAGCCGGAAATGGGCCAGTGCCTTTTCAGCCTCCAATCGCTGAAGGGGTGTTTTTGCTGCCCGCGCCCATTCTTCAAGAATGCGCGGGGATACTATAAACTCAACATTAGCCGCTTCAACACAGGCAAGCAGCACAGCACGCAAAAAGCTTGGTACCAAAACGCATGTATCAAAAACAACTCTCATTACTGCATGCGGAATACGAGTGTTTTGAGGTAGCTCGATTCAGCCAGAGCCATATGATGCGGATGATCAGGCCCCGCACCACCGGTATGGATCAGCTGAGCATGGCGCCCTGCTCGGCCAATTCCACGTATACAAGAAGCACGGAACCGTTCCAAATCAGCTGCATGTGAACACGAACAAAGGGCCAAATACCCACCATCCGCGACCAAAGCACTGGCCAAACGGGCAACACGCTCATAAGCGCGTAAACCAACCTCTCGGGACGCTTTTTGTGGCGCAAATGCTGGGGGGTCACAGACTACAATATCAAAGATCTTGCCCTGTGAAGCCATGTTAATCATAACATCAAAGGCATCGCCTTTTATGATTTCAAAAGGTACATCTGCTTGGGTTGCAGAGGCTCCACGAACCGCCAAATCCAAAGCCGGTTGCGAGCTATCAACACAGGTCACCTCGGTAGCTCCATTAGCCATCGCTGCAAGACCAAATCCACCAACATGCGAAAACACATCCAAAACCTTTTTTCCAGCCGATAGCTTTTGGACAAAATGATGGTTAGGACGCTGGTCATAAAAGATTCCAGTTTTCTGCCCTTCAGCCACATCGGCAAAATAGATTGCACCATTCATTGGAACTTCAATTGCCGCAGTTGGCATATCTCCGAAAGCCATGCAACGAGACTCATCTAATCCCTCAAGTACACGAGCTCGCCCGGCCCCATTTATAACAATAGAAGTTGGTGCCAGAACATTTTTCAAGGCCTCAACTAGTTCATCCATTAATTGGTCCACCCAAGCCGCATTCGGTTGAATGACCAGCAAGTCTTCAAACCTATCAATAATTAGGCCTGGTAGGTAATCTGCCTCAGCATGTATCAAACGGTAATAAGGCTGACTATAAAGCTGCTCGCGCAGCACCAAAGCCTTGGTGACTTTCTGTACAAACCAATCAGGGCCAATTAAAGAATCTACGTTGTCGGAAAGTTTGCGCGCAAAAATTTTTGAATTTGGATTAACGGCAAACAGGCCAAGAACATTTTGAGCATGGTCTTGTAAAACAGCTAGGCTGCCAGGCGGCAATACCTTGGTTCGACGGTCGGTAACTAATTCGTTGTCATATACCCAGGGAAAACCATGCCGAACGCGCTGTGCGTTTGTTTTGGGTTTCAGCCGAATTACTGGATGGTCTCGTTGCATTTCTGCCCCCTTTGTAGACACTACTGGCCTAATTCAGGCAAAGTGCGGCGGCAAGGCTATATACGCATTGATTTTGATGTAAAAGTATGGTGATAGCGCTAACATGATAGTTGGAGAACCTGATGACCCTACATCAAAAATTAGTAGACGTAACACAGAGGATCGTGGATCGTTCAAAAGATAGCCGTCGCAATTATCTGGATAAAGTTACACAAGCAGCCCAGAGCGGGCCGCGCAGAGCGCATCTGAGTTGTGGCAACCAGGCTCATGCCTACGCTGCAATGGGCGCCGACAAATCTACATTGCTCGACGCGCGCGCACCCAATATCGGAATAATCACAGCCTACAATGATATGCTCTCAGCACATCAACCGTTTGAAACCTATCCCACTAAAATAAAAGCAGCAGCCCGAGCCTTGGGCGCAACAGCCCAGGTTGCCGCTGGTGTACCCGCCATGTGTGATGGAGTAACACAAGGCCAGCCAGGAATGGAGCTGAGCCTTTTTTCACGCGACACGATAGCAATGGCCGCTGCCATTGGCTTGTCTCACAACACTTTTGATGCCGCAGTATTTCTTGGCGTATGCGATAAGATTGTGCCCGGCTTGGTAATCGCTGCAGCCACATTTGGTCATTTGCCAGCTATATTTCTACCTGCTGGGCCCATGCCATCAGGCATCTCTAATGATGAAAAAACAGAAGTCCGTAAACGCTTTGCCGATGGGATGTGTGACCGTGAGGAGCTAATGGCAGCAGAGATGGCTAGCTATCACGGTCCCGGCACCTGTACATTCTATGGAACGGCCAACTCTAATCAAATGCTCATGGAGTTTATGGGGTTGCATCTACCTGGAGCAAGTTTTGTGCCACCTAATAGTGATTTACGCGGTGCACTCAACGTTCAGGGCACTGCACAGGTTCTAGCCAATACGAAACTGGGAGATTGTTATACACCTACAGCAAAAATTTTAGACGAAAAAGCCTGGGTTAACGGTATTGTAGGCCTAATGGCCACCGGGGGATCTACCAACCTTGTATTGCACATCCCCGCCATGGCCCGGGCCGCTGGGGTAATTATTCTCCCACAAGATTTTGCAGATATTTCTGAAATTGTCCCTCTATTAGCCAAAGTTTATCCAAATGGCTTGGCTGACGTGAACCATTTTCACGCCGCGGGTGGACTACCTTACCTCATATCCCAGCTATTGAATACAGGGCTCTTACATGAAGATGTCCAAACCATCATGGGAGAAGGTCTACACCATTTTAGTAAACAAGCAGTTTTAAAAGATGGAATAATTGGATACACAGAGGCCCCAAAACATAGCCTTAATCAAAAGATTTTACGTCCTATACACGAGCCATTTCAAATGAGTGGTGGCTTGCAAAACCTAAAAGGTAACCTTGGCACCGCCGTCGTCAAAATATCAGCTGTTGCAGCTGCTCGGCGTCTAATTGAGGCCCCCGCGGCTGTATACGAAAGCCAAGCAGCGGTAAAAAATGCCTTTCAATCTGGGGTCCTCAACCGAGATGTTATTGTGGTGGTACGTTACCAAGGACCTTCAGCAAATGGCATGCCAGAGCTACACAATCTGACACCATTTCTTGCTATATTACAGGACCGTGGATTCAAAGTGGCCTTAGTCACAGATGGACGCATGTCGGGCGCCTCGGGTAAAGTGCCTGCAGCGATTCACCTATCACCAGAGGCGGCCGATGGCGGACCTATCGCTCAGATTAAAGATGGTGACATCCTGCGTCTTGATGCATTAAGTGGAACCATAGATACTTTGGCAGTCAATTGGCAGGACCGCACAATCGTGCATCCAGATATTTCAGACAATGAGCAAGGTATGGGGCGGGAGCTTTTTTCAGTTTTTAGGCGCACTGCTGGCCCCGCTTCTCAAGGCGCCGGCGTGGTGATTTAGGAAAAAAATGACACATTCAGACATAATTGCAAGAATTTGCGCTGCGGCACCAGTTATCCCAGTGTTAACCATAGACCGCGTCGAAGATGCTCAACCCCTGGCGCGGGCTTTGGTGGCTGGTGGCCTGCCAGCGTTAGAAATTACTCTTCGCACAGATGCGGCTCTTGAGGCTATAGCTGCTATTGCTGAGGTCGAGGGGGCAATGCCCGGTGTAGGAACACTACTCACGGCCTTACAGGTTAAAAACGCAAAGGCTGCAGGTGCCACTTTTGGAGTATCGCCAGGGTCTACTCCCGCATTAATCAGTGCTACTCAAGAGTTTGATCTGCCTCTATTGCCCGGAGCGGCTACCGCAACCGAGGCAATGAGTTTATTAGAACAAGGCTTCATCTTCCAGAAATTTTTTCCTGCTGAAGCAGCAGGTGGTACGTCCGCACTGGGATCATTGGCAGGTCCTCTGCCAATGATCACCTTCTGCCCAACGGGCGGCATTACCCCCCAAAATGCAAAAACCTATTTGGCACTGCCCAATACACTTTGCGTGGGCGGCAGCTGGATAGCACCCAAGGCCCTGGTAGCTGCTGGGGCATGGGATGAAATTACTCAGATCGCCCGTCGCGTCGCTGACCTTGTTCGGTAACCCGCCCAGCTCTGCCGCCACGCCGTATATTCTGTGGCGCCGGGGCAAGGGCCGCTGTTAAAACAGATGTCATCGGGTGCTTGGGTAGAACATCTCCATAATAAGAGATGCAAAATTTGATATAAACAGCAGGGTCGGCACCCACCGGGATTTGGATGGCCCAATCAAAAAAGATAGTTTTGCATTCAGATAGAGCAATGCCATCAATCTGATAGCCTTCACGGATTAAGCCTTTTGGATCAACGTCTTCAATTTGCATGGGCCTGCCCTACAATTTGACCAACTATTTGGTCAATGATCGTTGCGCACTTAGCGCGTGTAGTGAAAACTATGTGCTGTAAATCTGTATCAGGATCAAGCGCTTTTATTCTTCGCACCCGTGCGCCACAACTCCCACCAAAAGCGGCTGCGTTTGTATCAGTTCCACACATCAGCGTGTGTAGTAGGCGCATGTCTGAAAGAAATTCATGGGACACTGCTAAAAACTCAAGATCTGATGCCAAAAGGTGCTTCACTGACACGCCACTAAGCAGTTGGTTACGAGTTCCCGCATCGTGACACTTCCCTGCCAATGCAACGCCCTGCGCCAGAAGTTCAATGTCTTGCAAGCCACCAGGGCCACGCTTAATGTCCCATGGACCATCTTGCGGCTTGCCGTCGGCCAAACGCATCCGCATGTCACGCACGCCTTTCATCACAGCAGATAAATCCGCTTTTTTGTCAAGAATGGTATGACGAAGATCCTCCACCTGCTGACAGAACTCTGGACACCCAGTGATAGGGCGGCCCCGGGTCAACGCCAAATGCTCCCACATCCAAGCCTCATGACGTTGATATGCCTCAAACCCAACCAGAGAAGTGGCTACAGGTCCAGAGCGTCCAGAAGGCCGCAAGCGCATATCCACCTCATAAAGCCGCCCGTGTGCTGTTGGAGCATTTAAAGCCGTAATCAAAGCCTGGGTCAGCCGTGAAAAATATTGACGACAGGCAAGTGATTTTTGGCCATCCGACATGGCTTCTGGATCAGTATTAAAAATTAAAATTAGATCCAAATCTGAATCTGAGTTTAATAGCCCTGCCCCTAGTGAGCCCATAGCTAATATTGTGGCGTCAGCTCCTTCAACTTTTCCATATTTTCGTACAAAATCCTGTTGCGCAAAGCTAAATAGAACAGACAATACCGCTTCTGCCAATTGCGCATACTGTATGGATGCAGTTTTGGGAGTGATAACTTCTTGCAGCAGATGCACCCCAATGCGGAAATGCCACTCTTTGGTCCAAATACGGGCTAGATCGAGTCCCGTTTCATAATCCAAAGATCGTGACAAAGTCGTAGAAAGTTGCTCCTGTAACGCCCGTTGATCCGGCCAAGAGGCAAAAAAATCACCACTCAAAACAGCGTCCAGCACTCCTGAGTTACGACCAAGATATTGGGCCAAAGCCGGTGCACTCACAACAATATCTGTTAACAAATCCACTAATTTTGGATTAGAAGCGAAGAGCGAAAATACTTGAATTCCGGCAGGTAACCCTCTCAAAAAACTATCAAAATGAATAAGTGCCTCTTTAGGGTTTAGCGCATTTTGTAGCCGGGCGAGCAGCTCAGGACGGAGTATCTCAAACAATGCCGTAGCACGATCCGATCGCATTGCGGCATAGCTTGGCCAATTCTGAGTAATATCGTGATAGTCCTCCGGGGCCACAAATGGTGCACTTCGGTTAGCTGGAGCAAAAAAAGGTTCGGTGATGTCGTGAACCGATTTCAAGTGAGAATATATATGCGACAAAAACGCCTCTGATGTTTGTCCAGACAACCCAGCCACTCGCGCCAACCCCTCAGTAGATTGAGGTATACTTTGCGTTTGTGCATCGCGGATCATTTGGATGGCATGCTCCGTATGGCGCAAAACGATATAACTTTGGTGCAATTGGTTGCAAACGTCCCTAGTAACCCAGTCTTTAGTTACCAGCTGATCCAACGCCTCTAAAGTTTGACTAGACCGTAAATCTGGATCTCGTCCCCCAGATATAAGCTGTCGAGTTTGCGTGAAAAACTCAATCTCTCGAATCCCACCCCTCCCCAATTTTACATCATGACCCGGTACATTAATCTGTCCACGTGCCCCAGTTTTTGTACGAATTTTTAGACGTAAGGCATGGGCTTCTTCTATAGCAGAAAAATCTAGATGGCGCCGCCACACAAAAGGTGCCATTTTCTCCAAAAACGCGGTTCCAGCTTTGCGGTCACCCGCACATATCCTAGCCTTGATAAAGGCCGCCCGCTCCCAAGTTCTACCCAAGCTCTCATAATATTCCAATGCTGATGACATCCCCACACAAATCGGCGTCGACGAGGGATCCGGTCGCAACCTTAAATCTGTGCGAAACACATATCCATAATCGGTAATGTCATTTAAAAGTTTAGTCGCCGTGCGTGTAGCTCGGACCAAGACTTGGCGTAATTTGGAAGCTTCAAAGTGATCCATATTACGATCATCAAACATAACGATAAAATCAATATCGGATGAATAATTCAGCTCTCCTGCGCCCATTTTTCCCATGGCAACAACAAACATTCCAGTGTCAGCCGATAATTTACCCGACGCCTGATAAGGCGTTAAAGCTGATTTAAATGCAGCTTGCACCGCAGCATCCGCAAAATCAGTCAAGGCTTGGGTGGTTTGGGACAGCACATAAGCACCAGACAGCTCTGCCATAGCTAAAAATCCAGCTACGCGTCGCTTAGATTGCCGCAAAAATTGGCCAGGCTCCGGTCCCAGATCATCTGGCAAGATCCTTGCTAGCGGCTCATCTTCATAAATAGCGTTACAAATCCATGCCTGCTCTTGGCGCAACACATCCGATAAATATGGGCTGCAGCCGCCAATCCCAATCAAGAGCTGGGCAAGATCGCCTGTGGCAGCCCAATCAGCACTAAGAGCTTGCCCACGAGCAGGCTCATAGGGAAGCGGCACCTGTCTGATGGACTCATATAATTTCATATCTTCAAATTGAGGAGCAACAGACATAACGTCAATGGGTTAAACATGAGTAACAGCTGGAAGCCTGTGAAATCTGTTCTCAGTGGCCAGCACACAAATTGATGTAATTACCCGGCAGAGGGGCTCTGCTATAATGGCCCCACAAGTTATAATAAGCCTCAACGCGGCTGCGGATGAAACTCCCACACAACCCTGCGTCATAAAATAGCATAAGTTTCACCTTGGCCATTACCGCTCGGGTTGATAGGTTTTTAAAAAAGTTGATTGGAAATTATGCACCACACCGCCCCCATTGCGTCCCAGTTTTATGTAACCGCTTCACAACCCTGCCCGTATCTCACAGGCAGAATAGAACGTAAGTTATTCACGTCACTACAGGGAATAGACGCTAGTATTTTGAACAATACTTTATCTAAACAAGGGTTTAGACGGTCCCAAAATGTGTTATACCGACCAGCCTGTGTCGCCTGCTCTGCGTGCCTATCAGCTCGGATCGATGTGCAAAAGTTCGAACCCAGCAAGAGTCAGCGCCGGATATTGAGACGCAACGCTAGCTTGCAGCGCTGCCCCAATGCACCTTGGGCCACAGAAAAACAATATGATCTATTTCGAAGATACTTAGATGCACGCCACGCAAAAGGCGGCATGGTGGATATGGATATTTTTGAATTTGCTGCAATGATAGAAGAAACGCCAGTGACCAGCCGCGTAATGGAATACACGACTTCGGAGGGTAATTTGAATGCTGTTTGCTTAACAGATATTTTTGATGATGGCCTGTCATTAGTTTATAGTTTTTTTGAAACATCGGTACCTAAAAATTCAGTGGGAACCTATATGATATTGGACCATATTAAAATTGCTAAAGAAGCCGGCCTCCCCTATGTCTACCTAGGATACTGGGTGCAAGGTAGTGACAAAATGGCATATAAAACAAATTTTTCCGGTGTAGAGGTTTTTCGGAATCAAAAATGGGCACCATTTGATCCAAGTTACAGCTACGAAACCGATAGCAATCCACTAGCGGTTAGACCAATCTCTGAACAGGTGGCCCAGATTTCAATGCCAAATGTGACACATATTGATAGCCTAGATAGCGACTAGTACTGAAATTTAAAAAAATATCTCAAAACACATATCAAAATGAATACGTTTGTATTGGTCAAATCCACCAAATGGTGTGCTATTTATTTGGTATTTCCTGCGCTTTTAATCCAGCGTTGACAGACTTCTTAATTAAAAGTTTAATGATACATCGCGGGACCCAGATTGGCATTTTGCAACAAATAACGATTGCTCTCTAGTCAACTTTGCCTGATCGCGGATGCCAATGGTTTTTCGCATAGTACTTTCGTATTCGGATAACTTAGGTAAAATGGTGATTTCACCCTGTGTTCGCCACCCTACTTGTGCTTGATAAGCCATGATTGCCTTATCTAATTCCTTTTGGGCTTTTTCTTTGCTTGGCGTTCGCGATTTAAGAGCGCGACGCGCTTTTGAGATTGCAGACTTAATGTCATCAGTTCCAGCAACGCTGGAAAAACGCTTACCAAGCGCTGCTAAGGGACCAACCATGTCTGCAGGCTCACTGTCTCTGACCTGTCCTTTGGTCGCCATCAAATCACCTTCAAGGGATTCAAAGCCAGCATTGGCCTCTAATATAAAGTTGACTTCTGCAATTGGCTGATAGGCAGATTGAGCAGATCTGGTATATTTTTGGTAAGCTGACTTTTCTGTTTGTTGTAGATCTCGAAATGCGGCGAGTTTTTCAGACCATTCGGCAGGAATGGATGCTATTAGCACCTGTCTATCAGCTTCAAGATGTGCAATTTGTTTTGTATAAGACCGCGAAGATGTGCCTTGTTCAAGGTTTTGGAGCTCTGCAGTTAACTTCTCAATTTCAGTATTGTGCTGGCGGACTTTCCGTTCAATTGTACGCACTGATTGGTGCAACGGACGAAATGCGACAGATGCCTCGATCAGGCTAACGCTTACCTTTTCGGCGCTACGCAACTGTTCTATCGCCAAGCCTACATTGTCAAAACTTTGTGTGGTATTTTTTGCTATCTTTTTAGGTAAAATAGATAAGTCAATTGCACGTACCGCCTCTACACCAGACACAATCAGGTCACCATTGAGGGCAATCTCATTTGATACATACTGGTCCACGCAGTGAGCAAGCTGCGGGTTACGTGGGGGCGGAGAGTTTTCTGATAACAAAGCTACACGATTAGGCAGATAGTTAACCAAGCTTGGTGAAGTAGCCACAATCACCATTGCAAAAATTTGTAATCCTATAAAAGGAATAACCCCTTTGTACATGTTGATTGTTTTAACTGTAGCCGACGCAATGCCGCGTAAGTAGAACAGTGCAAAACCGAATGGCGGAGTTAAGAACGAGGTTTGAATATTCAGACCGATCATTACGCCCAACCAAACTGCTGTGACGTTTGCACCTGGATCTGCCAATAATATAGGCGCAACAATAGGCACAACGACTACCGCTATTTCGATGAAGTCTAGAAAGAACCCCAAAACAAAGATCACAGCCATGACGACAATGAATTTTGACCAGAAGCCACCAGCCAGACTATCCAAAAATTCTCTAACTAAATGTTCGCCACCAAAGGCTCGAAAGGCCGCTGTCAAAATAGCGGCACCGAGGAGGATGATAAACACGAGGGAAGTTGTTTTTGCAGTGTCCATCATAACACCACTTAGTGTGTCTCCTATTTTTAATGCGCGGTAGCCGCTCCAGATTAAACTTGTCAACAAGCCAATTGTTGCAATGACAGCCAAAGCTACCCCCAGCTGATCACGTGTTGTATCCATTCCTTTGATGTTGGTATCAAAATTTTTCAAAATAAAGCCAATGAAAAACAAGCTGGCCACACATAAAATAGCAGGGTAATAACTATTTTTTTGTCCTTCAGTCAGTCGGTACCCTGCCATAACTAAAGCTCCAGCAGCACCAATCGCACCCGCTTGATTGACTGTGGCAATACCAGACACGATTGATCCCAGCACCAAAAAAATCAACAAAAGCGGTGGCACAAGTGATAAAAATAACTTTTTTGCAAACGCGCGGTCGTAACTACCTATGTATGGAACAGCTGGGGCTGCTGATGGTTTTAAAAATGCAAAAACCAGAATGTACAGCATGTACAAACCAACTAAGATTATTCCCGGGATAAATGCGCCAAGAAACATCTCACCAGCCGATGTTGATGTAACATCAAACGCGGATGGCATTGAAATTTCACCGGTAGTTTGTTTGTGTAGAGCCTTGCGAAGGCTCGACGCTTGGTCAGCGGCAGAAGCCAGTTGATCAGCCAGGATAATTAAAACAATAGATGGAGGGATGATTTGCCCCAGCGTCCCGGACGCAGCAATAGTCCCAGTAGCCAAAGATTGTGAATAGTTATTGCGCAACATTGCCGGTAGGGAAATCAGCCCCATCGCAACAACTGTTGCACCAACGATGCCTGTTGTTGCCGCCAATAGGGCGCCTACAAACACAACAGAAATACCTAACCCACCACGTACAGGTCCAAACAGGTTAGACATGGTTAATAGTAAGTCCTCAGCAATCTTCGAACGCTGTAGCATGATACCCATAAATATAAATAATGGGATAGCAATCAGCGTATCACGTTCAGGTTCCCAATAAGTTCCTCGCAGGTTGGCGTTACCGGAACTGAGCCAAGTCCACGCAGTCCCCTGGCTAAAGTAAGCACCTTGGTCACCTGTAAGCAGATAGCCGGTTAGACCAGCTAGGACTAGAGTGATAATAGATGCGCCAGGCAAAGCAAATGCAACAGGATATCCAAAACCTAGTGCTGCAGCCATCAAAACAATAAGAAGAAAAAGAAAAAACAGTTCCATTAATGAACACCCGAGCCATTAGGCACGTATTTACCATCTTCCCCACGGTAATCTGCTACTGCGGCCAGCAGATAACTGATAAATTGAATCATCATTGACACTGCAAAAATTCCTAAAAAAGCTGCCATCATATATTTTAAGTAAAGCCCAAAACCTGACTGTGTTGTCTCAAAGTTCAAGATTGGACTGTTAATTATTGATGTCTTTTGAGCCATTCCCGTCAGAATAATCATCCAACACAGTGTTATTCCCAAAAAGATTGTTCCAATAGCGTTTACCTTCCCTTTTGTTTTTTCTTTGAGGCTAGCATAAACAATATCTACTCGAACATGGCCTTCTTCTAGCAACGTATGAGCAGAAGCAAATAAAAAAAGTGCCCCGTACCAAAAGCGGACAAGGTCCGACATAAAAGCTTGTTCGTAAGAAAAAATAAAGCGACAAATCACGATTAGAAGCTCACCAACAAGAATTAACAACGCTAACCAATGAAAGCCCAAAGTTTTTGTGCGCGTTGCCAAATAAACGCCAATTATCATCAGCGGAAAGTGGACATAAAAACCACGAAACTGTGATCTACCGAGGTTTTTATCCATGTTTTCACCCACAATGCTGGCCAACATCCCCTCAACACGAAGAAAAGCTATCACGCTATCAACGCATCCTAAAAGCAAGACTGCCCAAAAGGCTCCGCGTATTAAAAAGACATTTATATCAGAAATGCGATTACTGTCTTGGCGTAATGTAGTATCACGTTGTCTGAATGTTAATATTAAAGCTAAAATAACCGCAGCCGGGTAAAGTGATATTTGAAATAAACCAATTGGACCACTACCAAACGAAGCCCCAGGCCAGCCACCCCAGAAAGTTGCAAAATTATTAAATAGATATACGAACATAACCCACAAATTTGACCAACCAATTGATCTGACTAATAATGGATTTGAAAACAAACCACCCCCACTTTGGACTGTTATCGAAGCCATTGGCTCTCCTCTAGAGTATAAATAGGCTAAGGCAGAAGACTGCCTTAGCCTAAAGTATAAATAAGTTAGGTTGTCTTCTGCCTAACCTATAAAAACCGGATTAGCGGTTTAAAACGTTATTACGTTTGATCACATAGGCTGTATCAGACAACGCAGTCCATGCCCCAATTTCTTCACGTGCTTTCAGTGTGCTGTCGTAAATACGAGCTGACAGTTCTGAATGATCACGGGCTTCTTCGATCACTTCTGATGCCGCTTCGCCAAAGCTGTCATAAATATCATCGTTGAATTCACGCAACTGAACACCGTGATCGTTGACTAATTTATTCAAATACTCACCATTGTTAGCATTTGTTTCAGCAAGCGTGCGAGAATTCTCTTCATTACATGCAGCCTCAATTATTGCTTGGTGCGTGGAAGACAAGCTGCTCCACCAGGATGCATTCATGCCTAACGCTAACATTGAACCAGGCTCATGCATGCCAGGATAATAGTAGTATTTGGCTGCTTCATAAAATTTCATAAAGTAGTCATTGTAAGGCCCAACCCACTCCGTCGCATCAATAGCACCAGACACAAGATTTTCATAAATTTGACCACCAGGTACTGAGATTGGTGAACCACCCAATTTAGCCAAAACGTCGCCACCCAAGCCTGGGATCCGCATTTTTAAACCTTGTAGGTCTTCTGCTGAGTTAATCTCCTTGTTGAACCAGCCACCCATTTGGACACCAGTATTGCCCATGGCAAAGTTTTTCAGGCCAAAGCTGCCAGCTAACTCGTCCCAAAGCTCTTGCCCGCCGGCATATTTCACCCATGCATCTATTTCACCAGCCGTTAAGCCAAATGGTATAGCCGTGAACGGTGCCCAGCCTGGGTGCTTACCTTTCCAATAATAATCAGCGCCAATGTATGCCTGCGAATTACCAGAAGCCACCTCATCGAATGAATCAAATGCACCAACTTTTTCACCAGCGGCGAAATAAGTCACTTGGATCTCACCGTCTGTGAGTTCCTGAATGCGAGCTGCCATACGTTGAGCTGGCAGACCTAAACCTGGGAAATCACGTGGCCATGTAGCAACAATAGCCATTTCGACTGAACTTTTTGCAGAAGCCGGTGAGGCCAAAACTGTGCCGGCACCAGCAATTGCTGCTCCTTTTAAAAACTTACGACGTTCCATTTATTTCTCCCTAAAAAAATCAACCAAATGTGATTTTGAAACTTATGTCAACAGAATGAATTCGCTCTTCGTGCTATCCAAAGCACAATTAGACATAAACAGGGTATTTTGGGGCCCCCTGCAGTATTTAAGTACTGAGCCTTAGGACGCTGAGTAGAAAAGTTAACAGCCTTAAAAAATGCACTTTAACCAGTTTCTAATATATAGTTTAAATGGATCCAAATTATAGAAAGTCTAACAGAGTTCTTATAAAATTTTAAATCATATCAGTCCGTAAGGTCAAAACCCACCGCAAAAACATCAAACGTAAATTAGGAAATACACAAACAGCCAACCTTTCTTTTATACGAAGTATAATAGCGTTTAGTAGTGAAAAGTCCCTACTAATTTGCAATTCTTACTTTCAAAAGATATTTTTTGAAATAAAAAACCCAAAAATAACACTTTTAAGTTAGAAAGTTTTTAAATGTTGGTTGACGCCCCATACATGTCCTCATAAGTTTAGTTCAAACAAAGGAAATTAGTGCATGGTAACTATGCTAATAAAGGTGGTCATGCGGCAAAGGGGCAGTAATGGGAGCTGAATTTCAGTCTCTGACTCGCCCCTATGCCCTCGCAAGCCGAGGGTTTTTTTATGCTAAAATTGAGAGAGAATAATATGACTAAAACAATGTCCGGCGCAAAAATGGTTGTTCAAGCCCTGATTGATCAAGGTGTTGATACGGTATTTGGCTATCCTGGCGGTGCCGTATTGCCTATTTATGATGAAATTTTTCAACAAAGTAGTATTCGTCATTTTTTGGTACGCCATGAGCAAGGGGCTGTGCATGCGGCCGAAGGCTATGCCCGCTCCACTGGAAAGCCCGGCGTAGTACTTGTAACCTCTGGGCCCGGCGCCACAAATGCCGTAACAGGAATTACAGATGCGTTAATGGACAGTGTTCCTGTTGTTGTGTTTACCGGCCAGGTTCCAACCTTCATGATTGGCTCTGATGCCTTTCAGGAAGCCGATACAGTGGGCATCACACGACCGTGCACTAAACATAACTGGTTAGTAAAAGACACTAATGACTTAGCCTCGACTATACATACTGCTTTTCATGTGGCGACGGCCGGCCGGCCCGGCCCAGTTTTGGTGGATATTCCAAAAGATGTACAGTTTGCAGAAGGCGTCTATCATGGACCATCAAAGATAAAATCGCATTACCAACCAAAGGTGAAGGGCGATATTGACGCGATCACTCAATTAGTTGAAGCAATGGAGATTGCCAAAAAGCCAATCTTCTACACCGGGGGCGGCGTAATAAACTCTGGGCCTGCCGCCAGTCAATTGCTGCGCGAATTGGTTGCGGGTACAAACTTCCCAATCACATCCACCCTGATGGGCCTCGGCTCTTATCCCGCAAAAGGTGACAATTGGTTGGGAATGTTGGGGATGCATGGTCTTTATGAGGCAAATATGGCAATGCATGATTGTGATTTGATGATCAACATCGGTGCGAGATTTGACGATCGGATCACCGGACGCCTAGATGCATTTAGCCCCAATTCAGCCAAAGCACATATAGATATTGATCAATCTTCCATAAATAAGGTTATCAGGGTTGATATACCGATTGTAGGCGATGTGGCGCATGTTTTGGAAGATCTCTTGAAGGTCTGGAAAGCACGTGGCCGTAAAACTAGCACAAAGAATATTGATAGTTGGTGGTCCGAGATTGATGCGTGGCGCAAAATTCGCTGCCTAGATTACAAACCAGCTACAAAAACAATCAAACCACAATATGCATTAGAGCGTCTTGAGGCCCTGACTAAAGATCACGATCGCTTCGTAACCACCGAAGTCGGCCAACACCAGATGTGGGCAGCACAATATATGAGTTTTAACGATCCCAATCGCTGGATGACATCTGGCGGTTTGGGTACAATGGGCTATGGCTTTCCCGCCTCAATAGGAGTGCAAGTAGCGCACCCCGACAGCCTGGTAATCAATGTGGCTGGTGAAGCCAGCTGGCTAATGAACATGCAAGAGATGGGCACAGCCATGCAATATGGCCTGCCAGTAAAGCAGTTTATCCTCAACAACGAACGCCTTGGTATGGTACGCCAGTGGCAAGAGCTGCTGCATGGTGAGCGCTATTCACAAAGTTGGTCAGAATCCCTGCCTGATTTTGTAAAATTAGCTGAAGCTTTTGGTGCAAAAGGCATTCTATGTTCTGATCCTGCAGATTTAGATGATGCCATCATGGAAATGATAAAATATAATGGTCCAGTTATTTTTGATTGTTTGGTTGAGAAGCATGAGAATTGTTTTCCAATGATCCCATCAGGCAAAGCCCATAATGAAATGCTATTGGGGGATACAGCTATAAAGGGCGCCATCGATGCTGCTGGCTCGGTTTTGGTATAGGGGAAAATAACATGAACGCATTAAATATCACTAAAGGATCATCCTCAAAATCTGCCTATAACCTGCGCTCTGGTCATGAAGATGTGATAGAACGGCATACATTGGCCGTTCTCGTGGCAAATGAACCAGGAGTTTTAGCAAGAGTAATTGGGCTGTTTTCTGGTCGTGGTTATAACATCGAAAGTCTAACCGTGGCTGAGGTAGATCACGAAGGCCATACCAGCCGGATCACCATTGTAACCACCGGAACCCCACAAATCATCGAGCAAATCAAAGCTCAGCTGGGTAGAATTATTCCAGTCTATGAAGTACATGATCTCACCGTAGAAGGTCCATCCGTAGAGCGAGAATTGTCTCTTTTCAAAGTTAGTGGCACGGGCGAAAAACGAGTGGAAGCACTTCGCTTGGCTGATGTCTTTCGAGCAAACGTTGTAGACAGCACCCTGGATAGCTTCACTTTTGAAGTGGTGGGAAGCGCAGATAAGATTGATGCTTTTGCTGAGTTAATGCGCCCCTTGGGCTTATCAGAAATGGCCCGTACAGGTGTAGCGGCTCTTTCACGAGGCTAAAACTGCACGCCCACTCCGGGGCGATCACCTATATAAACGCTTAAATGCTTGCATTCCAATGCGAGCATTTAAGCGTTTATATTGATTGTTTGCCACAGTATTGAGGTCGTAGACAGAAAATTTTTGTCGCGATAAGCAAAGTCTGTACCAAAAATACATTATATAGATGATCTTATTGGAGAAGATCATGGCCAAACATTTAATGACAACCAATATCTCTTCCGTACAACGACACGTGGAAACAGCCAACGGGCTGCCAAATGCCCATTACATCGATGAGCAGGTTTTTGGTGAGGAATCCGAGGCGGTTTTAAAAGCTACTTGGGCCGGCTTGGCGGTGGGTTCAGATGTTCCAAAACTAGGCGATGCCAAACCTGTCAGCTTCCTAGGCATTCCACTTCTGTTGTTGCGCGATAAAGATGACAATTTACGAGTCTTTGAGAACATCTGCCGCCACCGCGGAATGCAATTAGTCACCGAAGCTAAAACCATCGAAGGCGCAATACGCTGCCCTTACCATTCCTGGTGCTATTCCACTGAAGGAAAACTCATAAGCACCCCACATGTCGGCGGTGCGGGCCACAACACCCATCCAAACATAGTTAAAGAGCATCTCGGTCTCAATGAAGTGCGTAGCCATGTTTGGCGTGATGTAGTTTTTATAAATATTACGGGGGATGCGTCAGAGTTTACTGAGGTACATGTGGATTTAATCGCTCGCTGGTCTGAATTCGACTGCCCCATCTATCATGGCGGAGTCGACAGCAAATTTGAACTGGAATTGACCGCCAACTACAAGCTGGCGGTGGAAAACTATTGCGAGAGCTACCACCTTCCCTGGGTCCATCCCGGCCTCAACAGCTACTCGCGACTGGAGGATCACTACAATATAGTGGAGTATGGAAAATATTCGGGACAGGGCACATTGGTATACCGTCAATTTCAAGCAGAAGATGGTACCGCTGCCTTTCCAGACTTCCCAGACCTGTCAGAGCAATGGAATGAGGGCGCTGAATATATCGCCGTCTATCCAAATGTATTGCTGGGTGTGCAACGTGACCATTCCTATGCAATCGTGCTGGAACCTAGAGCATATAACAAGACCGTTGAGCATATCCATTTTTACTACGCATCCGACGCAACAGACCCCAAAAACCGTTCTGTGAACACCAAACAATGGAAAGAAGTATTCGAGGAGGACATATTTGTGGTCCAAGGCATGCAGTCAGGTCGCTATGCCCCCTCTTTTGACGGTGGACGTTTTAGTCCTGTGATGGATGAGCCAACCCACTGTTATCACGATTGGGTCGCTCGAAAAATAGCGATGTATCGTGGCTAGCACCCGCACAGACCTGAACAATTCAATCCTCGCTGCCCATGCCGAGGAGGATTATTTGGGCTTGATTGCGCTCTACTCACAAGCCGCAGATTTAGCCGAGAGCCAAGACGCAGAGTGCTTTTTCCTGACCTATGCTTATGTCTTTGCACTGGAACTTGGCCATGCTAACCAAGGCGCGCTCCAAACCCGCCTAACAGCCTATGACCGCGAATAGGCGCCTACCAATATTTTACAAAAATGGGCGGGATAATCCCCAAATCTCGCTGTTCAAATTCTTCGTTTATACGGCTCGGCTCGATGCCTGCGGCCTAAATGTCATCAGGGGCAAACGTACATGTCTGCCCCTAACCAGTGTTAACTACACCCAGATGTCCCGCCGCAGGTGTTACACTTCATACAGGTACCATTACGCACCAGAGTGTAGTTCCCGCATTCTCCGCAAGGATCACCCTCGTAGCCCTGCATCTTTGCTTTGGTACGATGGTCGAGCGCTGACACAACCCCTGTACCAGCCGCTGTCATCGGTGCGATATTGATCTCCGGCATCCGCGTCGCCAAGCCCACTGCCGTGTCGAGCGTCTCGTCCAGAGCCGTAGCTCCAGCTCCCTGCCCGCCCTGGTAGACCACAAATTCCTGTGGCACCCGGTTGCGGTGATAACCAGTGGATACCATCTGCTTCAGAACTTCGATGCCCTTGGCAGCTTTGGCATCTTCTACAGCGCGGACATTGGATACGCCCTCTTCCTCTCCACGTCCCAAATCGTCAAAGGATGTGCCTTCAGGCTTCACATGGGCAAGATCAGTCCTGTCGAGATAAGATACAGCCAGTTCACGGAAAATATAATCCAAGATCGAAGTAGCATTTTTGATGCTATCATTGCCTTGCACCATACCGGCTGGCTCAAATTTGGTGAAGGTAAACGCATCAACAAATTCATCCAGCGGTACCCCGTATTGCAGACCAACAGATACGGCGATAGCAAAGTTGTTCATCATCGCACGGAACCCTGCGCCCTCTTTGTGCATATCAATAAAAATCTCACCCAGTTGGCCATCTTCATATTCGCCCGTGCGGAGATATACTTTATGCCCCCCAACAATTGCTTTTTGAGTATAGCCTCGGCGACGCTGAGGCATTTTCTCACGGTCGCGCCGAATTATCTCTTTGATAACAATTTTTTCAACGATCTTCTCAGCCAAGACGGCTGCTTTTTCTTGTGCAGATCCACTTGCCAGAATTTCCTCGGCCTCCTCATCGTCTTCTACCAGAGATGCTGCCAAAGGTTGTGACAGTTTAGAACCATCACGATACAGCGCGTTGGCTTTGATCCCGAGCGACCAGCTTAACTCATATGCTTTCTGACATTCTTCAATTGTAGCATCATTCGGCATGTTAATAGTTTTAGAAATCGCACCTGATACGAAGGACTGTGCGGCAGCCATCATATAAATATGGCTATTCACGCTCAGGTAGCGTTTACCTTTTTTGCCACAAGGATTTGCACAGTCAAAGATGCTGTAATGCTCTTCCCTCAAATGTGGTGCACCCTCCAAAGTCATCGTACCACAAACGTGGTCATTTGCAGCCTCAATTGCTTTGCGACTGAACCCCAGATGCGTCAAAAGGTCAAAAGTTGGGTCCATCATTTTATCAGACGGAATTCCAAGGACATCAGTGCAAAATTCCGCTCCAAGGGTCCACTGATTGAACACAAAGCGTATATCAAATGCGGATGGCAGAGCAGCCTCAATTTTATCAATCTCAGCTTGCCCAAAGCCATGGCCAATCAATGATGTGTGGTTGATTCCGGGCGCATTTCCCATGGAACCATGGCCAACTGCATAGCCCACAATCTCTTCAATCTGGTTGCTGCGGTAGCCCTGCTTTGCCAAACCAGCCGGCACAGAGCGATTTATGATTTTAAAGTAGCCACCGCCCGCAAGCTTTTTGAATTTTACCAAGGCAAAATCAGGCTCAATGCCTGTAGTGTCACAATCCATTACTAGACCGATGGTTCCAGTCGGCGCTATCACAGTCGATTGCGCGTTTCGGTAACCGTTCTTTTCACCAAGAGAAATTGCATTGTCCCAGCTGGATTTTGAAAGTGCAATCAACCCCTTGTCCGGACAACTATTGTGATCCAAAGCCACAGGCTTTATCGCCAAACCTTCGTAGCTGTCCGTTTCACCATAGGCCGCACGCCGGTGGTTACGCATCACTCGCAACATGCTTTCAGCATTTTTCTTATATCCTGGGAACGGCCCCAACTCGCCTGCCATCTCAGCTGATGTAGCATAAGCCACGCCAGTCATTACCGCGGTCAAGGCGCCACAGAGCGCACGCCCTTCGTCGCTGTCATAGCCATAGCCCATATTCATTAACAGGCCACCTATATTAGCAAAGCCAAGACCCAGTGTGCGGAAGTCATAAGAACGTTGCGCAATTTCTTTGGATGGGAATTGCGCCATTAGCACGCTGATTTCCAAGGTAACAGTCCACAAGCGCGTGGCATGAACATAGTCTTCAGCTTGAAACTCTCCATTTTCATAAAAAGTCAGCAGATTCATGGATGCCAAGTTACAAGCAGTGTCATCCAAAAACATATATTCAGAACAGGGGTTTGATCCACGGATTTCACCATCAGCAGGACAAGTGTGCCAAGCATTTACTGTATCGTGATATTGGATACCAGGATCAGCGCAGGCCCAAGCCGCGTGGCCCACCTGTGCCCATAAATCCCGGGCTTTCATAGTTTTAGACACCGCACCATTAGTACGGTTGATCAATTCCCAATCTGCGTCTTTTTCAACAGCATAAAGAAAAGCATCTGTAATCCGGATCGAGTTATTAGAGTTTTGGCCTGACACTGAGTTATAAGCTTCAGAATCCCAATCGGTGTCATAGGTCGGAAATTCAATGCTGGTGTGGCCTTGCTTTGCGTAATCCAAAACTCGCTTCACATATGTCTCGGGAATAGACACTTTCTTCGCCGCTTTAACAGCGTCCTTCAATGCCGTGTTTACATTAGGATCATAGGCGTCTTCAACAGCGCCATCCCAGGCCTTGATTGCGGCAAAAAGCATGTTGAGCTTCTCTTCATGCATTTTGGAGCCAGCAACGATAGAGGCGACCTTTTGCTCCTCAATCACTTTCCAATTAATGAAATCTTCGATGTCCGGGTGGTCGGCGTCGCAAATAACCATTTTCGCAGCCCTGCGAGTTGTGCCACCAGATTTAATAGCACCAGCTGCCCGGTCTCCAATCTTTAAAAAACCCATCAACCCAGACGACTGGCCACCTCCCGAAAGCGATTCACCGGAACCGCGCAGGGATGAGAAGTTTGTCCCGGTACCAGAGCCGTATTTAAACAGGCGTGCTTCACGCACCCAAAGATCCATAATGCCGCCCTCGTTTACAAGGTCATCCGATACTGACTGTATAAAACAAGCGTGAGGCTGCGGATGCTCGTAACTGTTAGTAGATTTTGTTAACTTCCCAGTTTTGAAATCCACATAGTGGTGGCCTTGGGCAGGGCCATTGATTCCATAAGACCAATGTAAGCCAGTATTGAACCACTGGGGTGAATTGGGGGCCGCACGCTGAGTAGCCAACATGTAGCGCATCTCATCAAAATAGGCGCTGGCATCTTCCTCTGTGGAAAAATATCCACCCTTCCAACCCCAATAAGCCCATGCACCAGCCAACCGATCAAAAACCTGCTTTGCTGATCTCTCACCACCGAACGTGGCATCATCGGTGGGCACGTGGCGGCGCAAAAAGCTTGGCATGCCGGTCTCTTTGACGGTCTTAGTGGAAGACGGTACGCCAGCTTTCCTAAAGTACTTTTGTGCCAAAACATCAGAAGCAACCTGAGACCATTCCGCAGGCACCTCCAGATCAGCAAGGTGAAACACTATTGTTCCGTCCGGATTGCGAATCTCACTGGTGGTAGTTGTAAACTCGATAGAGCTGTATGCGTCCTCGTTGGGACTGGTGAAACGCCGTTCAATTTTCATTTTTGCCTCATTTGCCGCTTAAATACGGCCTAATTTGTACCAAACCAGCACTTACATAACTGAATTCATAAAAAATTCAGCGGACTCTCCGCCCTAGTGCGAGATACCACATATGGTGTACCTCATATCCTCGAACGCTAATTGATCCCTATTTTGGTATTTCGTCAACGCATTTTTTAAAAAAAATTATCGAAAAATAGCTTGACCTATAATTTATTATAGATTCGAATAAACCCAATACGGACGTCAACGCAATCCACTACTAAAACAGCTGAATACACCCAACTAACTAAAAGTAATATTGCAAACAATTTGGAATTTTAATTGAAGGTTAAGGTAAGAGCTGGGTATTGATATACAGTCGAAAAATATCTGAATTATCAGATAGATAAATATACCCATAATTATTAATTATATAAAAAGTGGTCGGGGCGGCGAGATTCGAACTCACGACCCCCTGTACCCAAAACAGGTGCGCTACCAGACTGCGCCACGCCCCGACACTGCTGCTTCTTTAGGCAATTGAATTGGAAATGAAAAGGGCCTTTTCACTGGCAAGCCTGGGTTTTTTTTCTATGCGCAACGCGCGCATGGCCCAAAATAGTATCTGAGCCAAATTTTAGGGTTTTTGCGAGCCCCGCGTTAACCTCAAGAACATATTGAACTGGGCCAGAACTGCGAAAAGGGGTCAGATCCCCAGGTACCGCATTTTCTCGAATATCTAGCAAAACACCCTCCGCAGTAAAGTATAAGATGTCTAAAGGAATCAAAGTATTTTTCATCCAAAATGCCACCTGCTGTGGACTATCATAAACAAACAACATACTTGCAAACTTGGCCAGGCTATCGCGGTGCATCAAGCCCTGAGCCCGCTCTGTGTCGGTATCAACAACCTCGACGGTAAATTTAGCGCTGCCCCAAGAGCCAGACAAGTGAACGTGCTCAACTGCACAATTAGCCAGCCCACTACTATAGAAAACAACATACGCTGCTACCGACCAGATATAACGTAACATCATTTTATCTACGCACCCTTCACTCAATAATTTAGCATCACACTGCACGCACCTGCCCCATCTCATAGCACCGTGGTTTGTGTAATAACAAAACCTGAGTGCCAACAGAGGTACGAATTTTCAAAAGATGAGCTTTTATTAACTAGAAAACCATAGGATTGGAAAAAAATTTAAGGATACAACCTATCAACTTTCCATTCAGCGTTTTGTCCATCACGTACCCAGCGAAAGCGGTCATGCAAACGAGCTTCGCCGTCAGCCCAGAACTCTAGTTCAACGGGCTGGATCCTAATCCCGCCCCAAAACTCAGGGCGGGGTACGTTTTCGCCATATTCTGCCTTAAGCACCGCAACCCGATCCATCAAAATGGCGCGCGACTCAAGTACCTGCGATTGTTGCGAGGCCACTGCCCCCACACGAGACAAAAGAGACCGGCTCAAGAAGTACTCATCAGCGAGAAAGCCGTCTTCACGCTCAACGACACCCCGACAACGAATCTGGCGGCGCAAAGACTTCCAGTGAATTACAAACGCCGCTTTACCAGCACCAAAGGCCTCTTGGGCCTTTTTACTGCCGTAGTTTGTATAAAAAACAAACGCATTTTCTTCAACAGATTTTAGCAACACAACCCGCGCATTGGGCATGCCATCATCATCGACAGTGGAAAGCGCCATCGCATTAGGGTCATTCAATTCCACTACCTCAGCTTCACCCAACCATTTGCGTGCTATTGCGAACGGGTCGTTGCCCGCAAAAATTCCAGTTCTTTTTTCCATGTCAGATGTAGCCTTTGGGTTGATGCATGATGCGTGTTCGCTTAAATGAAACATAATCTAATTCTCTATGGAGGAAAGTCCAATGGGGCTTATGACCGGAAAGAGAGGCCTTATTATGGGCCTTGCCAATGATAAATCCATAGCCTGGGGCATTGCGGAAGCTCTACACGCACAGGGCGCCGACATCGGTGTTACCTACGTTGGCGATGCGATGAAAAAGCGAGTTCTGCCTTTAGCGGCCCAAATAAATGCGTCGATTGTTGCGGAATGCGATGTGGGAGACCCAGCGTCAATCACAGCACTTATGAACGAGGCCAAGGAACAATGGGGTCAGATTGATTTTATAGTGCATGCCATTGGTTTTTCTGATAAAACAGAACTTAGAGGACAATACATAAACACGTCACGCAATAACTTTTTAATGACTCTAGATATTTCAGCTTATTCATTTACCGCTATTTTGCAGGCCGCTCAAGAGCTTTTGGCACCTGGCGCATCCTGCCTAACGCTCACTTATTATGGAGCCGAAAAAGTGATGCCCAACTACAATGTTATGGGTGTAGCTAAAGCGGCTTTAGAGGCTTCAGTTCGATATCTAGCCGAAGATTTGGGGCGCCATAATATCCGAGTAAATGCTATCAGCGCCGGCACGATCAAAACGCTGGCCGCATCTGGAATTGGCGATTTTCGCGAAATTATGAAGTGGAATGAAACCAATAGTCCCCTCCGCCGCACTGTGACGCAGGCAGAAGTTGGTAAATCTGCGCTGTATTTGCTCTCAGACCTCGGGTCCGGTGTAACCGGTGAGATTTTGCATGTAGATGCGGGCTACCATGTTATCGGAATGAAGGGTCTTGATTTGCCAGAGTAGGCACTAAAAAATCAAATAGGATTAGGAAAAAACATGTCAGATCTTTTGCCACATGAAAAAGGTTTCCACGTTAGTTGGGATCAAATGCACCGTGACGCGCGGGCTTTGGCGTGGCGTCTTGATGGCAAAGGCCCTGACGGTGGCTCATGGAAAGCTATAGTGGCCATAACACGCGGCGGAATGGCCCCTGCGATGATAGTGGCACGCGAACTAGATGTGCGGGCCGTTGATACCGTGAGCGTCAAAAGCTA
This sequence comes from Alphaproteobacteria bacterium UBA4588, assembly GCA_905182195.1. GTDB lineage: Bacteria > Pseudomonadota > Alphaproteobacteria > Rhodobacterales > Rhodobacteraceae > Planktomarina. Next base: position 153,198 of record CAJJAW010000001.1, on the reverse strand, counting down.
TCACCATCAAGAGCAAGCTGAGGCGGTCATACTCAAGGCACCTGACGCAGAGTTGATGGGCGACGGCGCAGGTATTTTGATAATTGATGATCTAGTCGACAGCGGCAAAACCATCGAACTGGTGCGGGCACATTATCCAAAAGCGCATTATGCCACCGTTTATGCCAAACCCCAGGGCCGCTCAATGGTAGATACATTCATAACCGAAGTCAGCCAAGATACATGGATATTTTTCCCATGGGATATGGCATTACAATATGTACAACCCTATCGTGGAATCGATTGATCCAGTTATTTGATGGTACTATCAAAGCATAATTATTACTGAAGGTAACCTTATGAGCCGCGACATCATTATAGATACAGATCCCGGCCAAGACGATGCGGTGGCTATTCTGCTCGCCTTAGCCTCACCTGAGCTTAACGTGTTGGGCATAACCTGCGTTGCAGGGAATGTGCCTCTCGCCCGCACGAGCCATAATGCACTCCAAGTGTGTGAACTAGCCGGCCGCCCAGATATGAGAGTATTTGCAGGCTGTGCCCAGCCCATGGGCCGAGGATTGGTCACCGCTGAACATGTACATGGCGCCACCGGCTTGGATGGAGCTACTTTGCCAGAACCACAGATGCAAATTCAGTCCGAACATGCCGTTGATTTTATAATCAAATCAATGCGGCAGGCGCCAATAAAATCTATAACTCTATGCCCCCTTGGACCGCTCACTAATATTGGAACCGCCCTGCTAAAAGCTCCAGATATTGCCGATCGCATTGCCCAAATTGTGCTGATGGGTGGAGCCTATTTTGAGGTGGGCAACATAACTCCTGCAGCAGAGTTCAATATTTTTGTGGACCCAGAGGCCGCAGATATTGTCTTTAAATCAGGTATCGATTTAGTGGTAGCACCACTAGATGTTACCCACAAAGCACTTACAAGCAAAGCGTGGATCACAGATCTACGCGCAAAAAACAATAACGTCTGTGACGCCGTAGCGGGTTGGACTGACTTTTTTGAGCGATTTGATAGCGAAAAATACGGCACTCACGGCGCCCCACTGCATGACCCCTGCGTCGTCGCCTATTTGATAGCTCCAAACTTGTTCACTGGTAGACACATAAATGTGCAGATCGAGATCCAATCCGAACTAACACGCGGCATGACAGTTGCCGATTGGTGGCGGGTGACCGATAGGCCTGCCAATGCACTCTTTTTGGGTGATATCGATGCCACTGGGTATTTTAACCTAATCACCGAGAGAGTGGCGCAGCTGTAATGCAGGCCACATGGGACAACAGCTACGCCCGCCTTCCGGACCAGGTGTTTGTGCGCCACGAGCCAGTCCCTGTGGCCTCTCCAACCGGCCTAGCCCTTAATAGCTCCTTAGCCGAAGAATTGGGCATCACGTTTGGTACAGATTGGGCTGAATTCATGGCTGGAAACCAAGTACCAAACGGCGCAGATCCAATCACTCAAGCTTATGCGGGTCATCAATTTGGCCATTGGAACCCACAGCTGGGCGACGGTCGAGCCGTGCTGTTGGGGGAGGTCTCAGGCAATTTTGGAAGAGTGGATATCCAACTCAAAGGTGCGGGCCGCACTCCATGGTCGCGCGGCGGTGATGGCAGGGCCTGGTATGGGCCCATTTTGCGCGAATATGTGATCTCAGAGTCTATGCACGCACTTGGCATTCCCACAACCCGAGCCCTGGCCGCTGTAGCTACCGGAGAAAGCGTCCTACGCGAGCCCGGGGCACTGCCCGGCGCAGTCATTTGTCGAACCGCCAGCAGCCACATTCGGGTGGGCACCTTTCAATACTTCGCTTCACGAAAAGATCTTACGGCCCTTGCCGCACTACTAGATTACAGTATTGCACGGCACTATCCACAGGCTAAAAGTGCAGAGGAATTTTTGGTTGCAGCTGTTAATCTTCAAGCCCGCTTGATTGCCAAGTGGATGGGCGTTGGCTTCATTCATGGGGTTATGAACACCGACAACAGTCACGTTGGTGGAATTACAATTGATTACGGCCCCTGTGCCTTCATGGACAACTTTTTACCAACTAAAGTATTCAGCTCAATTGATAGGCAAGGGCGTTATGGCTATAGTAATCAGCCCAATATTGCAGCCTGGAACATGGCTCAGTTGGCTACAGCACTTTTGCCCCTGGCGGATGATCAAAATGCTGCAATCACACGCTATACGGAGATAGTGCAAAGTTTTTCTGATATTTTTGAAACCGAATATGCAAAGGTTTTTTCAGCTAAACTTGGATTAGGCCCGTGCACTGAAAGCACTGTTTTGACTGAACAGCTACTTAAAATGATGGCTCACGCTGGAGCAGATTTTACCCAAAGCTTCCGCGCATTGGGAACCGACGATATTGGCTACTATGTCGGGGACCATACCGGTTTTGACCTATGGCATGATGCCTGGATGCAATCTGCGGATCACGACAAACTCAACAGCATAAATCCAGCGATAATTCCCCGAAATCACATAGTTGAGGCGATGATCGCAGAAGCAGTAGCTGGGAATATGCAACTATTTCATGCCCTAAATGACACACTGAAAACCCCCTTTGTTACGCCACAAAATCCTGACTTTTCCATGGCACCTACGGACAATGAGCTCGTACACCAAACTTTTTGTGGGACCTAGGCTCAGAGTAAGTAGAAACTGCGATAGGTCTATGCCATAAGGACTTATGACATTCTTACAGATTTCTTCAGCACTCATCGTTTTAGCTGGCGCTTTTGCCGCGATAAACTCTATTTTTCTACGTCTACCCTCAGCCATTGGCATCTTGATTGTATCTCTTAGCGCATCGTTTTGTTTGCTGTGTGTAGATTTAATTTGGCCAAGTCTGGGACTTTTAACTATAATGCATAAAGCCGTAGATGGTTTCGAGTTTTCCTCCGCCTTGCTGGAAGGCATGCTTGGGCTCTTACTGTTTGCTGGGGCACTCCACGTTAAACTTACAGATCTCAAAGCCAACTGGCGCGTTGTACTGTTGATGGCAACTATGGGAGTTGCCCTGTCAACAGTCGTAGCCGGTGTCGGCTTCAGCTGGATCACCGGTGCACCCCTTATGATTGCTCTAGTATTTGGCGCTTTAATATCCCCCACTGATCCCGTAGCGGTATTGGGCGTGCTACGCGCAGCCAATTTAAAAAAATCTCTAGAGACCAAAATCGCTGGTGAAAGTTTATTCAATGACGGTGTTGGATACGTGGTGTTTCTGGTTTTGGTTGGCATAGCCTTCCCCGTCGGAGATGCACACGGCGGCGGCTTTGGAGATGCTACCAAGCTCTTTCTGCAAGAGGCCGTCGGCGGAGCTCTGCTGGGCATCGCCCTTGGCTGGGGCACCTACAAAATCATGACAAAGATTGACGATTATTCAGTTGAAGTTCTGCTAACCTTGGCACTGGCCTTTGGTGGCTACCAGCTTGCTATGTGGATGCATATATCTGCGCCCATTATGGCCGTCTGCGCAGGGTTGTTAATTGGCGACGAGCTGACATCACATGCAATGAGCCAAAAAACTCGTGACTATGTTGAGGCCTTCTGGAAGCTTATTGATGAGATCTTAAATGCTGTTTTGTTTCTCATGATTGGTCTCGAAGTGTTCGCCATAGCCTTTTCTATGGACGCAATAATTGCCGGTGTTTTATCTATTGGCCTTTCGCTTTTGGCGCGCTTGGTAGCGGTGTTTGTACCCATAACTCTACTGCGCCCGTTTCGTGAGTTTTCTGAAGGAATCGTACCAATTATGACTTGGGGCGGCCTGAAGGGCGGTATTTCAGTGGCATTGGCGCTTTCCTTGCCCGACTCAGAGTGGAAGCCGCTTATTTTGACTGTCACCTATATTGTTGTTTTGTTCTCAATTATAGTACAAGGGCTTACTGTGGCTCCGCTTGCACGGCGTGTTGGACAAAAGCCTAATTAAATCCGGAACAAGACCCAAAACGAGTATAAGTTAAAGGCAAGATCATGGCCAAGAATATAATATACAGGTGCGAAAAAAATGGTCTGCGCATGACAGAGCAGAGACGTGTTGTGGCACAGGTTTTGGAAACTTCTAATGATCATCCAGATGTAGAGGAGCTTTATTTTCGCGCCTCTAAGTTAGACCCGCGAATTTCTATTGCTACAGTGTACCGCGCGGTGAAGCTTTTTGAGGAATCTGGAATTTTAGAAAAACTGGAATTTGGCGATGGGCGCGCGCGCTATGAAGATGCCGACCGTGATCACCACGACCATTTAATAGATATGCAAACTGGTCAAGTGATCGAGTTCATCGATCCCGACATTGAGGCCTTGCAAGAAAAAATTGCGGCAAGGTTGGGCTATAAGCTTAAAGATCACCGCTTGGAGCTATACGGCGTGCCTGTAAAGCGCACTAAAGATGAATGAGACCAATATTCGAGAAAATCTTCTGGGTATAGGTTTTATTGTTATAGCGATGGCTGGGTTTGCCGTTGAAGATGCTATTATAAAATTCCTGACATCGCGGCTAGCGCCAGGTCAAATTATGGTGATGATTGGTCTGGGTGGCACCTTCGGGTTCTACATCTTGGCACACTACAATGGCCAAAAATTGACACCAGAGATTGCGTTCAACCGCTGGGTCATTGGACGCACCTTGTCAGAACTATTTGGCACGGCGTTTTTTGTGCTATCTCTGGCTATGGTCCCCATCATCACAATCTCAGCCATTATCCAAGTCAGCCCACTGCTCGTAACTCTTGGCGCAGCAGTGTTGCTGCGCGAAAAGGTTGGGGTGCGGCGCTGGTCTGCTATTGTGATGGGTTTGCTGGGCGTAGCCATAATCCTGCGCCCCTGGTCCGCCGAATTTGAAGCCACGGCGCTGCTTGCCTTGCTCGGTGTCATTGGCCTGTCAGCGCGCGATGTTGCCACGCGACCAATTTCCAAAAAAACACCAAGCTTAGTCTTGGCAATACTGGGATTTGGCGCAACCATACCGGCTGGATTGATCTTAATAGCATTTGACCCACGTCTGCTTATCCCAACATCACAAGAAACCTTTTTGATCGTCGCCAGCATATTCATCGGTGTGGGAGCGTATTACTGCCTAGTGGCCGCGATGCGGCTTGGCGATGTGTCGGCCGTAGTGCCATTTCGCTATTCGCGCTTAGTTTTTGGCGTAGCTATTGGTGTTTGGTATTTTGGCGAAGCTATAGACCGTTGGACCATAATAGGATCAATAATAGTTGTCTGCTCAGGTTTATACGCGCTATGGCGCGAAAGCAGGCAACGGTAACCGCTTGTCTGTAAGCCCTTTAAACCCATCGCGCCTGTTGTTAAGCGTTGCGCAACTCAATTTTCTGGAGAACTTTTCATGTCTACCATAATCGATATCCATGCCCGTGAAATTCTTGACAGTCGGGGTAACCCCACCGTTGAAGTTGATGTCATCCTTGAAGACGGGACCATGGGCCGTGCAGCTGTACCATCTGGTGCTTCAACTGGTGCTTATGAAGCCGTAGAAATTCGCGATGGTGATAAATCTCGCTACTTGGGCAAAGGTGTTTTAACCGCAATTAAAAATGTGAACGGCGAGATAGCGGACTCTCTGATAGGCTTTGAAGCTGATGAGCAAGTGGCCATTGATGAAGCCATGATCGAAATGGATGGCACGCCCAACAAGGCACGATTGGGAGCCAACGCTATTTTGGGCGTCTCTCTCGCAGTGGCCAAAGCCGCAGCAGAATATTGCGGTCAGCCCCTGTATCGCTACGTTGGCGGCACCTCAGCTCGGGTTTTGCCAGTTCCTATGATGAATATCCTCAACGGAGGCGAGCACGCCGATAATCCCATTGATATTCAAGAGTTTATGATTATGCCAGTTGCGGCCGAAAACATACGCGATGCCGTGCGTATGGGTTCTGAAGTTTTTCATACACTTAAAGCTGAATTAATTGCAGCAGGCCTATCCACTGGCATCGGCGATGAAGGTGGCTTTGCGCCCAATATTTCTTCATCACAAGCGGCCTTGGATTTTATTATGAATGCGATCTCCAAAGCGGGCTACAAACCTGGTGAGGACATCTATTTAGCGTTGGATTGCGCTGCAACCGAATATTGTAAGAACGGCATGTATGAGATGAAAGGCGAAGGCAAGTCACTATCAAGTGCTGAAAACGTCGCTTATCTAGCCGCCTTAGTCGATGATTACCCAATCATCAGCATCGAAGATGGGTGTGATGAAGATGACTGGGATGGCTGGAAGCTACTGACTGATACACTTGGCGATCGCTGTCAGTTGGTTGGTGATGACCTCTTTGTTACCAACCCTGAGCGTTTGGCCATGGGGATTGAGCGTGGCTCAGCCAATTCAATGCTGGTAAAGGTCAATCAAATTGGATCTTTAACAGAAACCATGCGCGCAGTTGAAATGGCACATCGAGCAGGCTTCACCAATGTGATGAGCCACCGCTCAGGTGAAACCGAAGATGCCACCATTGCAGATCTTGCCGTGGCCACAAATTGTGGCCAAATCAAAACTGGATCCCTTGCGCGGTCGGATAGACTGGCCAAATACAATCAACTAATCCGCATCGAGGAGGCGCTGGGTGATACTGCTATTTATGCAGGGCGTTCCATTCTAAAATGATGACCGCCGACCAGGTCATCACACACCTCGAGTTGGAACCACATCCCGAGGGCGGCTGGTTCCGACAAACTTGGGCGGCCAATACTCCACATCGTCCCGCGGGAACTTGCATCTATTTTCTTTTGAAGGAAGGCATTCAATCCGCTTGGCATCAAGTGGATGCGGGCGAAATTTGGCACTACTACACTGGTGCACCTTTGGTTTTGCGACGTTCCAAAGCTCTGGAAGGCCCTGCATATGATACTGTCTTAGGCCCAAACTTAGCAGTGGGAGAATTCCCACAATTGGTCGTTGAACCCTATCATTGGCAAGCTGCACGCAGCACGGGTGACTACACGCTTGTGGGATGTACGGTAAGTCCTGGCTTTGAGTTTTCCGGTTTCAAGCTGACAGACACAGGTTTTGATATACCCTCCGCCTAGCCTATTCCAACCGGGCTCACCTTGCCACCACTAAGAGGCGTGGCGACGCCAGTTGTTTTTAAAAATGACGTTGGCAATCCATGGGCAACCCTCGCAGCCAAATAGGCGAACGCATGTGCCTCAACCATATCTCCATCAAATCCCATCTCGTCGATGTCACAAACCTGCATTGGCAAAGCTGACTGTAAAAGCCGCATTAGCTCTCTGTTTTTACGGCCACCTCCAGTAATCCACATTTGTTTGGGGTATTGCGGCATGTGCTCAAGCGCTTGTGAAACACCCGCCACAATAATTGCAGTCAGGGTCGCAGCCGCATCCGCAACACTCAAACTCTCCACAAGTGACGAAATATATGGGAAGTCATCGCGGTCTAACGATTTGGGTGCAGGTCGAACAAAATAATCATCGAGCAAAAACCGAGCCACCACGTTCGGATCTGCAGTACCCTGAGCTGCAAGAACTCCATTTTCATCATAAGGCTTATTCAATTTTCGTATCATATAATCGTTTAACGGTGCATTTGCCGGTCCAGTATCAAAAGCCAGCAGACCGCTTTCCGCCGGCTGTTGGGGGTCCACCCAAGTCAAATTACCAACACCACCCAAATTCACAATTGCCACGGGTTCTGACAGCTTTGCATAGCGCGCCAAGGCCCAATGATATATTGGAGCAAGAGGAGCACCCTGCCCCCCCTGAGCCACATCCTCACTGCGAAAATCCCAAACCACAGGAGTGCCAACCAATCGCGCCAATTCTGCGCCATCTCCCAGCTGATGTGTCCGGCCATTCTGAGGGTCATGGGCCAAGGTTTGACCATGAAACCCAACCAAATCTACGTTTGGTAGACGTTGAAGCGCTTGCATGTGCAAGTCTCTGACCACAGCCCCAACCGCATTCAAGCCAGGGTCCCCAGGCCATTTCCCTAAGCCACTACGTAAAATTTCGCGTTCCTCCGCGCTATAAGAAACGTAGGCAGAGGGGCCAAACCCTGAGATATCTATACCGTCGGTATGCAGACATGCGGCATCTACCCCATCGAGTGAAGTGCCTGACATCAAACCTGCTACCCAAATTAGCTTATTCTGGCTCATGGCCTTCCCCTACATAAAGGCTTTGACTATACACTGACCCGAGGCCCTTCAAGGAACAATAGTGCAATGACATATCACCCAAAATCAGAATTCATGGCGGTAATGATGCAACGTGGTTTTTTAGCGGATTGCACAGATTACCAGGGCCTAGACGAAGCGCTGAGCATTGGCGTCACTCCAGCCTATATCGGGTTTGATGCCACGGCAAAATCATTGCATGTTGGCAGCCTAATCCAGATCATGATGCTACGTTGGCTGCAAAAGACTGGACATAAACCGATCACCCTGATGGGGGGTGGAACAACTAAAGTGGGCGACCCCTCATTTAGAGCCGATGAGCGGCCCCTACTTACTGACATACAGATTGATGATAACATCGCCGGAATTAAGCGCGTGTTTGAAAACTATATCAGCTATGATGATAGCCCGACTGGCGCGTTAATGCTCAACAATGCTGAATGGCTAGATAATCTTAACTATTTAGAGTTTTTACGCGACATTGGTCGGCATTTCTCGGTCAACAGAATGTTAAGCTTCGAATCTGTGAAATCACGGATTGATCGAGAGCAATCCTTGAGCTTTCTTGAATTCAATTACATGATCCTACAGGCCTACGACTTTTTAGAGCTTAACCGGCGTTATGGCTGCCTATTTCAAATGGGCGGCTCGGATCAATGGGGCAATATAGTTAACGGTATTGATCTCACTCGCAGGGTATTGGACCATGAAATCTATGGACTTACCTCCCAATTGCTTACCACTTCAGATGGTAAAAAAATGGGTAAATCCCTAAACGGTGCAATTTGGTTAAATGCTGACATGTTATCGCCTTATGAATTTTGGCAGTTCTGGCGCAACACCACCGACGCAGATACTGGGCGATTTTTAAAATTATACACTGAATTGCCAATCGAAGACTGTGATCGCCTAGGGGCACTTGCAGGTGCGGATATTAACAGCGCAAAAATCATTTTAGCAAATGAAGTAACCACGCTACTGCATGGCGCTGCGGCCGCTGCGGCCGCTGAAGCCACGGCGCGGGCTGTATTTGAAAAAGGTGGGGTGGGTGATGAGCTCCCAACCCTAACACTAACTAAGGCAGACGTGGGTGACGGCATCTCAATTGTTCAACTATTGGTAAAGTCAGGGCTGGCCAGTACCGGTAAAGAGGCGAAACGCCTAATCGCAGAAGATGGCGCTAAATTAAACGATGCCGCTCTGAACAATACAGGACTGGTCTTGCAGCTCTCTGACTTTGCTAATCCAGTTAAATTGTCAAAAGGCAAAAAGAGACACACACTGGTACAGGTTACATGACATCCCGCACTCAAACAACCATCACCCCTCCTGTCATGGAAGCGTATAGCTGGATTGCAGATAAAGATTTCTCTAACCTGCCGCTGATCAATGTTAGCCAAGCAGCGCCCGTTGATCCGCCCCCCGCGCCGTTGGTGGCACACATGGTATCTGTGATCCAAGAGGATGATACGCATCTCTACGGGCCAGTGCTGGGCATGCCTGCATTACGCTCAGAAATTGCAAAACAGTGGGGCTCCGCCTACGGCGGAACTGTCACTCCAGCGCAGGTTGGGATAACCTCTGGCTGCAATCAGGCCTTTTCTGCAGCCATTGCCATGCTTTGTGGTGAAGGCGATGAGGTGTTGCTACCCACGCCATTTTATTTCAATCATAAAATGTGGCTTGATATGGCTGGCGTTGATGCTGTGGCCCTGCCCTGTTCTGGAGACATGATCCCAGATCCCACGGTTGCTGCAACTTTGATCACTCACCGCACCCGCGCAATTGTACTAGTAACCCCCAATAATCCATGCGGCGTGGAATATCCTGCTGAGGCGGTTTTAGCCTTTTACCAGCTGGCAAAATCTCATGGAATTGCAGTTATAATCGATGAAACTTATCGCGATTTTCACAGTAAATCTGGAGCCCCGCATGAGTTGTTTAAACAGCCCTATTGGGAAGAGACGCTTATACAGCTCTATTCTTTTTCAAAAGCTTATAGACTGACCGGGCACCGCGTTGGAGCAGTTGTAGCCAGTGAAATTCGTATGGCAGAAATCGAGAAGTTTCTTGATACGATCGCTATTTGTCCCAACCAGTTGGGCCAAAAAGCTGCTCTCTGGGGCATGCAAAATCTTGGTGGCTGGCTAGCTAATGAACGGCTCGAAATATTGGCACGCCGGCAGGCTATTATCGACCACTTTCCAATAATGGCAGACAAAGGCTGGGAACTATTGGGAGTGGGCGCTTATTTTGCATATTTAAAGCATCCCTATGCAATATCATCCGACCAATTGGCCAAAAAGCTTGTGGACGATGCGGCCATTTTGACATTGCCGGGCACGATGTTTGTGCCCGCTTCGGATGAAAGCGGCAAAAGTCAAATTCGAATTGCATTCGCAAATATTAACGTCGATGGCATTAAAGTTTTATTTGACAGAATAGCGCAAGTAACACAGTAACTCGCTTGCTGCTTTGGTCATGTTAGCTTAAGAATTTTGCAACTTAATTAAAGGGATTGCCCCAATGGCTACTAAGAAGAAATCAGGCGCAAGCAAACTCGCAGTATGGGTCATTGTTGGTCTTTTGATGTTTGGCATGATTGGGTTTGGGGCGGCAGGCCTTAACGGCACTCAGCGCAGCCTTGGCACTGTGGGTGACAAAAGCGTTTCCATTAGCTCCTACAGCGATGCCTTGCAAAGCGAGACCAGCCGCTTCCAAGAGCAAATTGGCCGCACTTTGACACAGCAAGAGGTTCAGTCTATCGGGCTTGATCAGCGAGCCCTGAACCGAGTAATCAATACCCGCGCCCTGGACCAGCTTGTGAGTGACTTGGGTCTCTCGGCCGGTGACGCACGCGTAAGATCTCAAGTACTTGAGATTCCAGCATTCCAAGGTTTAGATGGGCAATTTGATCGAGTGGCTTATGCTGAGGTATTACAGCGCAACAACCTTAAGGAAGCTGACTTCGAAACCTCCTTGCGCGAAGATACTGCACGCCGTTTACTACAGAAAGCCGTATTGGCCGGAATTAATACACCATCGGCTTATAGCCAAGCTATTGTCTCTTACATTTCCGAAACCCGTAATTTTTCATGGGCACGCTTGACGCAAGGCGATTTAGTCACGGCAACACCACTCGCAACAGAAGCTAATCTGGTGACGTTTCACGCAGAAAATGCTGAGAAGTATACAACGCCATCAGCAAAAAACATAACCTATATATGGTTAACACCAGAAATCATGGCAAAGAATATTAAAGTCTCAGACATAGATTTACGAGCCGCCTATGAAGCACGCAGTGATGAATTCATCCAAATGCCAAGCCGTTTGGTTGAGCGCGTAGTTTTTTCTACACAAGACGAAGCTCAAAATGCCATGGACGCTATCAGCGAAGGTAAATCCACTTTTGAGCAGGTGGTTGAGGGTCGTGGTCTTACACTTCAAGACGTTGATCTTGGAGATGTGACCAAAACATCCCTTGGAGATGCAGGTGCTTCAGTTTTTGCCTTGACAGAGCCCGGTGTGACCGGCCCTGCAGATACGGATTTGGGCCCTGCCCTATTTCGGGTCAATGCGCTTCTGGACGGCAATACTCAAACCTTTGAGATGGTCAAAGATCAGCTTCGCACCGATTCAGCACAAGATATAGCGATTGGCGAGATTGCAGCTATATTAGAAGAGGTTGATGATCTTTTAGCCGGAGGTGCTACTTTAGAAGATGTGGCCAGCGAAACCGAAATGGAATTGGGTAACCTTGATTGGCATGTAGCAACTACAGAAGGTATTTCTGCCTATAATGAGTTTCAAAATGCGGCAGATTCCGTAACGTCTGAAGACTTCCCAACTCTGGCTAACCTTGGCGATAATGGACTGTTTGCTATACGATTTGAAGCTGATGTGGCAGCCGTGTTGCGACCACTTGATGATGTGCGTAAAGAGGTCGCCGCTGCTTGGACAACTCAAACAGTTCAGCAAAAACTCGTGTCATTGGCAGAGCGCATTGCACCTCAGGTGTCACTCGAGGTTCCGCTTGCCCGCTTTGGATTTACAGAAAACATAGAAGATGACATGGCTCGCAGCGATACTGTAGAAAACACTCCGCCCACACTCGTATTTACCGCTTTTGAAACTGACCTAGGAACCGCTACAGTTTTAGAAGATGCATTCGGCGTGGTTCTCTTAATCCCACGCGAGGAACATGCGGCTGATTTGGAAAACGAACAGGTAAAATCTATTCAAAATATCATGCAAAATCGGATTAATTCGGCGATGGCACAAGATATTTTTGAAGCTTTTAGCAATGCCGCGCGGGAGGCGGTAGACGTCGACATCAATCAAACAACTCTTCGTTCAGTGAACAGCAGCCTTTTGGCTGGTGGGTAGGCCTTATGGACCTAGTCCCATCTTTTGAGGCTTTTGCAACTAAATATGAAGCAGGCGAAAACCAACTCGTATATTCAAGGCTTGCCGCAGATCTTGATACGCCAGTTTCAGTGATGCTCAAGTTGTCAGGGGCGCAAAAGGATAGCTTTATTCTTGAAAGTGTAACCGGAGGGGAAATTCGCGGACGATATTCAATTATTGGGCTTAAACCAGATCTTATTTGGCGCTGCCATGGCGCTACTAGTGAGATTAACCGCGACGCCCGCTATGATCACAAAAGCTTTGCACCACAGGATGGAAATCCGTTGGGCTCACTGCGCGCCTTGATTGCAGAATGTCACATTGATATGCCAGCTGACTTACCTGCCGCAGCGGCGGGTTTGTTTGGCTATTTGGGTTATGATATGATCAGATTGGTCGAACATCTGCCCAATATCAACCCAGATCCAATAGGCGTTCCAGATGCGGTGATGATGCGCCCTACTGTGGTTGCAGTGCTCGACGGTGTTAAGGGTGAGGTTACAATTGTTTCCCCCGCCTGGGCTGAATCGGGCCTCTCGGCGCGGGCGGCCTATTCCCAGTCTGCAGAACGTGTAATGGATGCCTTGCGCGATTTGGAGCGCCCCGTACACACCGAGCAGCGCTATCTCAGCGGGTCTGCACATGTGGGTGAACCTGTGTCAAACTTTACCAAATCAGGCTATCTGGCAGCGGTAGAGAAGGCCAAAGAGTACATCAAAGCTGGTGATATTTTCCAAGTGGTGCCAGCACAGCGTTGGAAACAGGATTTCAACCTGCCGCCTTTTGCTATGTACCGCGCCTTGCGGCGTGTGAACCCATCTCCTTTTATGTTTTTTTTCAACTATGGTGACTTTCAGATCATTGGAGCCAGCCCTGAAATTTTAGTTCGCCTGATGGACAATGAAGTGACAATACGTCCTATCGCTGGCACCCGAAAACGAGGAGCCACGCCTGAAGAAGATAAAGCCCTAGAGAAGGAGCTCTTGTCAGATCCCAAAGAACTGGCAGAGCATCTTATGTTGCTAGATCTTGGACGTAATGATGTGGGGCGTGTGTCAAAAATTGGTACTGTGCGGCCAACTGAGAAATTCAGTGTCGAGCGCTATAGCCATGTGATGCATATTGTATCCAATGTAGTGGGCGAATTAGACCCACAACATGACGCTGTTGCAGCTCTTTTAGCAGGCCTTCCTGCTGGTACTCTTTCCGGCGCACCAAAGGTACGGGCCATGGAAATCATCGACGAGTTAGAGCCCGAAAAACGTGGCGTTTATGGCGGCGGGTGTGGCTATTTTTCCGCCCGTGGAGATATGGATATCTGCATCGCCCTTAGGACCGCAGTTTTAAAAGATGGAGTACTTTACTCCCAAGCTGGTGGCGGCGTTGTTTATGACAGCGATCCTGAGGCCGAATATGAAGAAACCGTCAATAAAGCCAAAGCTGTATGGAACGCCGCGGCAGATGCGGCTAATTTTGCCGGTTCCACGAACGCCTAAAGGCGCCTTAGATGAAAAAAATATTGCCAAATTGCGTACAATCCATCACATTCAGTATGTGGAATTTGTAAGGGCTAGCACAATGACGTTAACAAGACGCAACTTTCTAAAAACCACCAGTGGGGCTGCTTTGGCTGGCTGCACACTTTGGGCGCCACAAGTTGCATATTCTCAAATCTCACTGGGTGACATGACCCTCGATGTGGTCAGTGACGGCTCTTTGCACATACCCGGATCCTTTAGCTTTGGCTCAATGCCACAAAATGAATTGGCCTCTATTTTACAAGCCTATGACCAATCACTGGATGTTCTGACCCCGCCTTGCAACGTGACACTCTTACGCCAGGGAGATCGCAATATCTTGTTTGATGTGGGCTCTGGTCCAGACTTCCAACCAACTGCAGGCCTATTGGTTGAATCCCTTGAGGCCTTAGGTCTCGCGCCTGAAGATATAACGGATGTGGTATTTACCCATGGCCACCCCGATCACCTTTGGGGGCTGTTGGATGATTTTGACGATCCATTGTTCACCGAAGCTAGCTATATGATTGGCAAAGCGGAATGGGACTATTGGCTGGACCCAAACACGGTCGATGCAATTTCCAGCGATAGAACCGCCTTTGCGGTGGGCGCCAAACGGCGTTTGGAAACTATTGAAGACAATATTAGCTTTTTTAAGGACGGCGAGGAAATTTTTCCCGGGGTCGCAGCACGCGCAAGTTTTGGCCATACCCCCGGTCATATGTCCTTCGAAATTCGATCCGGTAGCAATGCCGCCATGGTGGTGGGCGATAGCATTGGTAATCACCACATCGCTTTAGCCCGCCCTGAATGGGTCTCGGGCTCAGATCAGGACGGCGATCTCGCAGCTACCACACGAGTAAATCTTCTTGACCAATTAGCATCAGAACAAATGCCGCTGATCGGATTTCACATTAATAAAGGCGGCATGGGCCGTGTTGAAAAAATAGATGACGGCTACCGTTTTATCGCGGAGACATAGAATGATCAAAACTCTTCTCGCCTGCTGCCTTCTGGCCAGTAATGCTCTTGCGAGTGAAAAGATATCCGATCAATACCCAAACTCAATGCTTTACTCTAAGCCAGTTGAGTTTATCCCCGGCGTGTTTTCTGCAATCGGCGCCACGGCTCCGTCGAGCTATGACAATGCCGGACACAACAACAACCTCAGCTTCATCGTCACTGGCGATGGTGTGGTGGTGATCAATAGCGGTGGCTCCTATCTGTTAGCCAAGGCATTGCATGATGAAATAAAATTGGTGACCGATCAGCCAGTGCGCGTGGTGCTGAATGAAAATGGTCAAGGCCATGCCATGCTGGGCAATTCCTATTGGGCAGATCAAGGGGTAAAAACCGTGGCGCATGTGGATGCGGCAGATGTGTTTGAGGATAGTGGTGCGCAAAGCCTGCGCAGCGCGCAGAGCCGCCTGCTCGAGCGTGCCGATGGCTCCCGTGCGGTTCCGCCAGACGAAACTTTTGACGAGGTCTATCGCATTGAGTTTGGTAATTTTAAGATTGAGGCCCTGCATTTGGGTCCATCACACAGCCCCGGCGATATTGTAGTCTGGATGCCAGAGCAAAGCTTGGTGATTGCTGGCGATATTGCCTTTCATGAACGGCTTTTGCCTATCTTCGAAGATACCATCACCGCTGATTGGCTGGAAACTTGGGAAACTGAATTTGAGCCACTTGAGGCCACCTATGTGATCCCCGGCCATGGGCACCCCACCAATATGGCACAGGTGCGGCGCTATACCCATGATTACCTTGTCTATTTACGTGCGCAAATCGGCTCCCATCTGGAAAATGATGGGAATTTGGCCGAGGCCTATTATGTCGATCAAAGCCCCTTTGCGCATTTGGATACATTCAACGAACTCGCTACCCGCAATGCAGGTCGGATGTTTGAACAAATGGAGTTTGAATAACCGCTGTGTATTACTGTGCCGCCATTGGTTTGCGTGCCAATTCGCATTGGGTCCACAAATCGCTTAATGCCGTGACCAAAGCATCAACATCAGCCTCAGAATGCACGGGCGACGGAGTAATACGCAGCCGCTCAGTGCCGCGGGGCACTGTGGGGTAATTGATTGGCTGAATGTAGATTCCGTAGTCTTTCATCAAGATATCAGAGATGTACTTACACTTCACCGCATCACCAACAATGACCGGAATTATATGGCCGGCGTTTGTGGTGTGGGGAATACCAAGCTCATCAAAGCGGGCACGCACCTCTGCCACACGCTCTTTATGGGTTTGGCGTTCAATTTGGCTGTTTTTGAGGTGACGTACCGAAGCCGCGGCCCCAGCCACCACTGCAGGCGGCAGAGCTGTGGTGAATATAAACCCACTGGCGAAGCTGCGCACAAAATCGCAAAGCTCAGCTGATGCCGAAATATAGCCCCCCATCAGGCCGAAGGCTTTGCCCAGCGTACCTTCAATCACGGTCAGCCGGTGCATCAGCCCTTCTTGCTCGGCGATACCACCTCCGCGCCGCCCATACAGACCCACGGCATGCACCTCATCTAAATAGGTCATAGCATTGTATTTATCGGCCAAATCACAAATGGCCGCGATAGGGGCAATATCACCGTCCATCGAATAGACGCTCTCAAAGGCAATCAGCTTCGGGCGCTCAAGCGGTTGGGCCGCCAATTTGACCTCTAAATCTGCGAGATCATTGTGCTTCCAGATTTGGCGTTCAGCCTTAGAATACCTGATACCTTCTATCATGGAGGCATGGTTCAATGCGTCGGAGAGCACCAAACAATCTGGAATGCGTCCAGCCAAAGTTCCAAGGGCCGCCCAATTTGAGACATAGCCCGAAGTGAACAAAAGAGCCGCCTCCTTGGCGTGCAGATCAGCCAGTTCTTGCTCCAATTGCACATGATAAAAAGTAGTACCAGAGATATTGCGTGTGCCGCCAGCTCCTGCACCGCTGTTATCAATTGCTGCATGCATTGCATTCAAAACGTCCGGGTGTTGCCCCATCCCAAGATAGTCATTGGAACACCAAATAGTCACCTCTTTGGTGTCCTCCGCCCGGGCCGTGGCATGGGGAAAGCTACCATTGTGGCGCTCCAAATTGGCAAACACCCGATAGTCACCACTGTCGCGCAAGCTGTCGAGTGACGTTTTAAAAAATGCTTGATAATCCATATTAGTCTCCAAGCGCCTCTTGCACGATACCCTCAAGCAGGGCTTGAACTTCCTTCATAATCCCTTCGGGATAATTACGATACCCGATAACCACATCCCCCTCTCTGTCTACGCACAAAGATAGAATAGGGGCAATGCGCGATGTTTATTGGATCGGCCTCCATCATCCTACGCGACAGCAACAGCAGAGCAAAACAAAAAGACATCGGCAGCATTCAAAGATGGTTACATCGCTGCCAAGATCAGCACCGGTGCGGGCCAGCATCTCGCCGGTGTGACTGACATAATCAATTACCAAACCCGCATCCAGAATGGCGCTTTCAACACTGAAGGTCGCATCGTCAAAGGCGCCGTCAAAGGCCCGCACCACAGAAAAATCATCTGCCATCGCAGAAGCACAAAGATAGAAGGACAAGCCAAATCCAGAAAATGTCTTACGTATCATCCCTCTGTCTCCTACTTCGCTGTCGGTTATGGACGCACAATGGTCCAACCGTTTTCATTGAGGGTCATCAAATCCACGACGCCGGCCGGAACTTTTTCAGCCAAAGACACAATTGGGGGCGGCTTACCCTCTTTTTTAGTCATGCCCGCAATGGTGTTGGAACATGCCGCAAAGGAGACGCTGGGCATCGACGCGCCAAAGCTGCTCAAACGCTTGAGAACCGGTGAGGTGTCTTCGCGCAGCATATGTAGGCCTGCGTTAAAGGCGACGATACGCACTTCGACAGTTTCACCTTGGCTTTCATAATAGCGTACCACATTGGCCGCCACGTTCAAAACAGTATTCATTTTTTGCGGGTTATTGTCGCTGATCTGCAGCGCCAGCTTGTGATCGGCTAAGCCATCTTGTGCGAAAGTTGTAGTGGCCGTTAGAGCAGCCAGCAGAAGGGCTGATATGTGTGTGATAAATCGCATAATAGTCTCCCGTTGTCGTCCACCAGTTGGACCCCAATCCCATATTGGTCGCCCCATGGTACATCTAGGTCAAAACTTTACTCGTTTCTTTGATCCAGGCCAAACACCAAATCAATAAAAGGGATTTGGCGGTCTTACGTCGTCTTTATTTAGTGAAGGTTTTCAGATATTCGATCACCGCAAATTGATCTGCTGCTTTGCGCAGTCCTGCAAAAGACATTTTTGTGCCCTTGAGGTAGGCTTTCGGCTTGTTCAAGAATAAAGCAAGCTCGTCCTCAGTCCATATCAAACCACCTTCGGCCACGGCCTTCATCGCTTTGGAATACCTAAACCCATCAACAGAGCCGGCTGCATGGTTCACAACACCGTTGAGAACCGGGCCTGATTTGTTTTTTGCGCTCTCGCCGACTTGGTGGCAAGATTTGCATTTCTTAAACAGTTTTTTCCCAGCGGCCGCCAGTTCAAGATCAATCGCAGCACTTTCGGCCTCAGGTTCAGGCTCTGGCGTCACTGCCGCCACAGGTGTCACAGCCTCAGCCGGAGCCTCTAGGTCCGGGGTGACGTCCAACACCAAGGCACGCATCGTGATTTCAACGCTATCCTTGCAATTTTTCATGCAGGGCGCACCGGACCAGATACGATATTCCGCCTCAGCTCGATCATCCACTACAAAGCCCGCGGCATTTGGCATTTCAAATTCCATAAAATTCTCATCCGACAACACAAAATCATCATCAATCAGGTCATTTGAGTACAGAATATAGGCCACAATAGCATAGACCTCATCATCGGTGAGGCTGCCAGCATTACCGTAAGGCATAGAGCGTTTGATATAGTCATAGGCGGTGGTCAGATGTGGCCAATAGGACCCCACTGTTTTCAGGGGATCTTCGTAGTCCAAAGTATCAGCACCACCGGCCAATTTTGGCCAATTGTCGATGCCCTCGGCAAAATCTCCATGGCAGGCCGCGCATTTCTCGGCAAAAATCTCTTCGCCAACCAGCGCATCTCCCGAGCCGGACGGAAGGCCCTCGCCCAACGCATTGATGTCCCAATCCCATGCTGCAACCTCCGCAGGCAAAGCCACACGCCCAAGGCCAAGTTTTTCGGCCAAAACCGGTCCAGTGACCGCACAAAATGTGAAGGCGAATGTTATTGATTTAAGATACTTCAACATTTTCAGCCTCCCCATTAGAGCGGACCCACCAAGTTTGAATGCAATTGTTGTGATAGATGGAATTTAGCCCACGCACTTCGCGCAGCTGAGTTTTAGTTGGCTGCACATAGCCGGTCTCATCCATAGCCCTCGATTGTAATAGCATCTCAGAGCCATCCCAATCAGTGTCGAGGTAAAATCGGGTGAGCGCCATTTTCTCACCCGGCTTCGCCAGACGAGCAGCTTCCCAGGTTTTACCACCATCTTTGGACACATCCACGCGTTTGATCGCACCATTACCGGACCAAGCCAGCCCAGTGATCACCAAAGGCCCTTTACCATGTTTGATCGGCGTTTGCGGGCTGGGAGACGTCACAACAGATTTAGCATCCATCACCCATGTCCATTTGCGGCTAACACCATTTTCCAAAGTGTCAGTATATTTTGACGTTTCTTCGCGCGACTCCACTGGAAAATTGGTCACCTCAATACGGCGGATCCATTTGACCCACATATTACCTTCCCAACCCGGCACAACCAAACGCACCGGATAGCCGTGCTCTTTGCGCAGCGCTTCGCCATTAGCTTTAAACGCCACCAAAACATCGTCCAAGGCTTTGTCCATCGGGATAGAGCGGCCATTGGAGGAGGCATCCGCCCCTTCAACAAAGACCCATTTCCCCGCGACGTCATAGCCAGCTTCTTCCAGCAGCAACCGCAAGGGCACGCCAGTATATTCCATATTATGGATCATGCCATGGGTGAACTGCGCGCCGTTCAACTGTGCGCCGGCCCATTCCATGCCCGTATTGGCTGCACATTCACAGAAATACACATGGTTTTCGCGTGGGAACCGTTTAAGATCTTCATAGGTGAACACCAAAGGTGTATCCACCAAGCCATTGATCATCAGGCGGTAATCACTTTTCGACAAATCAATCGCTCCAGAGTGATGCCGCTCGAAAGCACAGCCCTGTGGCGTGATTGTGCCGTCTAACGCATGAATGGGGGTAAAATTGATCGAACTGATCTGATCAGCCGTCAACCATTCCACATTGCGGCGGATCACGTCCCCCTCATACTGGCTTGGCAGGCCGTAGGGTGCCGCATCCACACCGTCGCCAAAGCCCTGCGCCCATTCTTGAGGTTGCGTGATCAGCGGGTCAGCAGTTTGTGCCTGGGCCACGCTAGACGCTATCGCCCCTGCCCCAACAGTAGCCGCACCACTCAAGAAAGCGCGCCGCGATGGCTTCGATGTGTCATTCTCAGACATACAAAAATTCCTTTGATCGGTTTGAGCGATTTAGGCTCCAATAACCTCAACACTATTGTTTGGATCTAGAGATACTGTACCTTGCTTTCGGATATGGTTTTCGACAATATCCCAAATTTTAGGCCCTTCGGTTCCCTCATTCACACTGGCCCAGCCCGCAACACTATAAGTCCTAGCCGGGTCAATTTTTTCACCAGTCTTTAGCAGTGTCATCTCTGTAATACGCCTGCCCTGTGGCTTATTGATATCTATACGGTAACCCAAACCACCTACCCGAACCATGTCCCCACCTTGCTGATAATAGGGATCAGGGTTAAACAGATTATCCGCAACATCCTCCAAGACTACATGAAGAAATTCTCCCGTCATTTCGGTTCTATAGGCCTCTCCATAGGACATAGATGTAACATTCCAGATATCTTCTCGAGTAATATCTTGGCCAGGCAAAATAGACGGGCCCCAACGCACACCGGGCGAGAGTGCTATATCCGCTTCACGCTCTTCAATCAGCGCATTACAGATTAGATCATCCCATGTGCCATTGAAGTTTCCGCGCCGAAATAGGGTCTGGTCATCAGCAGTTTGGCCAATAACCTCATTCAATTTTGTTTCGTATGGTGCACGCTGCAAGTCGATTACTTTGGCTACTTCAGGGTCAGGTGTAATGACATCTGAAAAGATTGGGATCAACTTGTGGCGAAAGCCCATCATCTGGCCATAGCGAACATCGAGATCGATGCGACTTACAAATTTACCATTGGAGCCAGAAGCCACTATAACAGTTTTACCAACCAAAACAGGTTCAGGCAGTGCATCATGTGTGTGACCAGATAAGATCACGTCAATACCCGTGACTATACCAGCCATCTGTTTATCCACATCAAAGCCATTGTGGCTGAGGCAGACCACCAGTTCGGCCCCCTGGGCGCGCACTTCATCTACCATGGCTTGCATGTTTTCATCCCGAATACCGAAGGAATACTCCGGAAACATCCAACCCGGGTTAGCAATGGGCATGTATGGGAAGGCTTGACCAATCACCGCAACTTTCACACCACCGGTCTCGAAAAATTTATAGGGAGGAAACATCTCAGTGGGTTCATCCCATTCGCTGTCAAAGATATTTTGACCCAAGGCCGCAAACGGTAGGTTTTCCACAATTTCATTGACCCGAGCACTGCCTAAGGTGAATTCCCAGTGGAATGTCATCGCATCAGGGCGCAGGGTGTTCATGACATTCACCATGTCCTGACCGGCGGTGTGGTGGCAGGTATAGCTGCCATGCCAAGTATCACCACCATCTAGCAACAATGCGTCAGGACGCTCAGAGCGGATATGGTTGACCACAGTAGCTACACGATCCAACCCACCAACTCGGCCATATCCTTTAGCCAGAGCTGAAAAGTCGTTATAGCTTAGAGCGTAAGCCGAGGCGCTGCCGTCATTAATGCCATATAATTTGCGAAAATCTGCACCGGTAACATGGGGTACATGCCCTCGGTTTGCGCCCACACCAATATTTACCTCTGGTTCACGAAAAAAAATCGGCTTCAATTGCGCATGTATATCAGTCACATGGATCAATGAAACATTACCAAATGTATCAAACTCAAGCAATTTACTTTGCGTTAGAGATTGTTGAGCTGCAAGTCGACCCCAATTACCAAACCCAGATCCGCCATAAAGCGCAGCAGCAGCCATGCTTGTTTGCAAAAAGTCACGACGAGATATCATTAATCTTCCTCATATGCACGATATTGAATTTGTAAAAAACTAAAAAAACCCACGCCAAAATTTGGACGCAGGTTTTTATTACTTAGTTTAGTTGCGCACCGAAGGTGTCTCAACTGATAGGCCGTTGCCGCGAGCCGCGAGATACAGCTCCAATGCTTTAAATTCATCTCCACCCTCCTTATAGGGCGTGGCGCGAATATTTTTCATACAGCCCTTGAACCTCGCATGAGCAGAGTTCAATTTAGCATTTTTCAAGCGATATGTAGGAAAACCGTTGATTTGGCCTTGGCTAAGATGGTCAGCACGGATCATAACACCGTAGTTGTCTTCGTGGCAGTTTGAGCAAGACATATCCAATTGCCCAACACGTTGATAATAGAGCTCTTGTCCACGCTCAAAAAACGGAGCGGCATCACCGTCAAATGCGACATTTACTGACATACCACGTGATTGCAAACCAATCAACGCTGTTACAGCAGTCATTTGACCTCCGGAGTATTTCCAAGGCTCAGCGCCCATACGCTCGGTCCGGCATTCGTTAACAAGGTTTTCCATAGTCACTAAAGTACCATCTTCGACCCGTGGCATTTTCGGACGCAGCCCTGCAAAATCTTCCACGTCTTCGTGGCAACTTGCACATGCCTTACCCTCAGTACCGTCAACTTTCTCAAACAAGTCGATACCTTTATCTACAAATACAAAAGCTGGATTATCAAAATCGTCCAACTGCAATGAACGAGTTTCAAGCTTCCTGAACCGCCACCCAGAGTAAACCGTATCCAAATTTTCAGCAAAAGCCGGAGCCGATGCACTTGTAGATATAACCTCACCCTCAACTGCTAGTGTTGCATCTGCCTGGGCAGAAACAAGTCCTGCCGAAAATCCAATAATCACCATGCTCGTTAGTAAAGTTTTTAATTCCATTTCCAGTCCTCCCTAGACCAAAGGCTTTAGGCTATTTTTATTTTTTTTGAGGTCTCATACACAGAACCGTCATCATCGTACCAAGTAAATTTAAACTCACCTGCATCTGGAACAACAGCATCAAACTGGAAATACGGATTTGTTGAAATCGCTGGCTCCAGTGTAACGTCGATTACGTTTTGACCATTAAAGTCTACCACGAACCGATTAATGATAGAGCGCGGAATAAAGTTTCCGTCCTTATCCTTGCGTCGACCCGATTCCATTTTGTGACTGATCAGGGTCTTAATTGTAATTGTTTCGCCAGCTGCCGCAGTCTTTGGAACCTTCACGCGAGGTTTAACACCTTTCGCCATCAGTACTTCTCCCTATTCGCTTAAGTTAGCCGCCGCAGCCGCCGATTGTTACTTTTACAGTCGCACCAGCTCTGCGGAAGGTGCCGTCTTCCATTTTAGCAATGGCGACAACGTCTTGTGTCTTTGCTAGCCGGATCCGTGTGGACCCACGACGCGAACCAGCCAAGGATCCAAAGTTGAACGTCGCCACGGCCGGGGTCGGATTCCCCGTCGCCAGCAGCATAATGGATACCGCGCCTGGGGCAGAAACCGCCACGGGGACCGTATTGCCGTTTTCTGCAATCTCCGGCGCAGTCAAGTCAATTCCACCTTCAATTACACCCACGCCGCCCGTGAATGCTGCAATTGCATCGTCAGTCTTAGACGCCAAGGCCGGCACACCAGCGAAGGAAGCAGCCGCAAATACGCCTGAGCCTAGGACCAATATATTTCGTCTAGTAAAATCCATATTTAATCTCCCTGATCAACTTTAGATCATTAATCTTTAAGGGTTAGAAGATATGCAACCACATCTTCAAGTTGCTGTGCCGACAAAATTGATTTGCCATCAAACTTTTTCAAAGGACGTTCATAGCCACTGTCAATATAGAAGCCAGGCATGATTGTACCCTCGAACATCATCTTTGCATTTGTAACAATTCCGCGCAATTCAGCTTCTTCCCAGCGACCACCAACGCCAGTAAGCGGTGGCCCTACTTCGCCATGAAATTGTTGCTTTGGCATGTCGTCATTCATGTGACAAGCAAGACAATTGCCCAATTTACGATTTTTAAATATATCGCGGCCAGCGGCTGCATCGCCTGAAACAGTAGTCAGAGATGCCATAACAGCGCCATCACTGAAGACTACATCACTCGGCGCTGTATCCGCAAAAGCGGTTGTCACACTCAGCACCGATACCGCGGTGATCATAAAAATCTTTTTCATGCGTCCTCCTGAAACACTTTAGCCTTAAATGTACCGTAGTCGACAAAAGACCAATCAGGCAACAATAAATTCACATTTCTGAATTTATTATCTTAAATATTAGATACAACCATCCTCAGCCATCCTCCGAAAACTTTCGCGCATGGTACTTTTGAAAGCTCTCCTCGCCATCATAGCCGTGCTCGACAACCCAGTTAAGCATGTTGAATGTTGTGTGCATACCAAAGGCCCCTGGCATTGTGGCCACGGCCGCTTTACTTGCAACACTGTCATCGCTAACAGATTCTGGGAAAAATAGAATTAAAGGCGTGAATAACGCGCCCCAACGGCGCACCATCTCTTTCTCAGGAAGAGATGTGCCATCAAAATCAGTCACCTCAACGTCTCCAAACATGTTGATCTGAACAACAAAAAAATTCTGGTCGATATAATCTGCCACCTTTGTAACTGGGAAAACTGTTTCGTGCATCTTCTTGCAATAAATGCAGCCGCGTTGCTCAATAATCACCATTAATCGCTTACCTTCAGCATTGGCGTCCGCCAAATCTTCAGACAAATCCTTAAAAGTGTCGCGCATCCAAGGAGCCTTGTGCAAGCCATCATCGCCTACTTCAGCAGACGCCAAACTACCACTCAGAAAAATTGCACATATAATCGACAAAAATTGTTTCATCACTTTTCCTTCCATCAACCTAAAATACCAAATTCAGGAACCACTTTCAGCATCCACTGCGCAATATAGTTCATGGAATTGGTTGCAATCAACAGTCCAAACAATATCAAAAATACACCCATTACTTTTTCAACCATCCCAAGGTATCGTCTAAATTTAGCCGTCCAACGCATGAAGGGCGCAATAAAAAAGGCGGCAATAATGAAGGGTAATGTCATACCCAATCCATAGGAAAAAAGTAGCAGTGCCCCATTCAGCACGGTCTCAGCACTGGCCGCCGTGAATAGGATCGCAGCCAGTACCGGACCTACGCAGGGCGTCCAGCCGAAGGCGAAGGCAAGACCCACAACGTAGGACCCCAGCAGGCTCCGCTTTGACAATTTTCCAGTGTCGAAGCTTACCTGTCGGTAGAGCACCGCAACCTTAATTACACCAATAAAATGCAGCCCCATCAGTATAATTACCGCCGCAGCAATCCATCTTAGAATATCAAAATACTCTCTAACAACCTGACCGAAGGTCGTAGCCGCGGCCCCAAGCCCCATAAAAATCGTAACCACCCCCGCAGCAAAAAATGTTGCTGCCACTATTGCCCTACGCCGCGTGGCCGCATCAATCACCATATCACTGTTGATTTGGTTCATGCCCACCCCAGCCAGATAGCTCAAGTAAAACGGAACAATTGGCAAAATGCAGGGAGATGCAAAGGACAGTAGCCCAGCTAAAAATGCTGAAATAATTGAAATATCAAACATTTGTGTAAACCAATATTGTAATTTTATAAATTCACATTACAATTCTTGAATACGAAAGGTCAAATCACAAATGTGGCGTAGAGCAACGGCATTTATTCTGTTTATTCTGGCCACTCCTATGCTGGCCGAAACGCGCCTTATCATGGTTGAGGAAACTGGCTGCATGTGGTGTGAGAGCTGGAATGAGCAGATTGGCCCTATCTATTCCAAAACACTTGAAGGACGAACGGCTCCACTACAACGCATCGATATCCACGAAACACCACCCAGCGACCTCACCTTTTCCAGTAGCCTACAGTTCACCCCCACATTCGTCTTAGTGGTAAATGGGACTGAATCAGCTCGGGTTGAAGGATATCCAGGCGAAGATTTTTTTTGGGAATTGCTCGTACAAATGATAGTTGATGCAAAGGTACCTTGGGCCGAGTAATGTGAGTTTTATTTACAATCCATGCGATTTAGTGTCATAGAACCTTAATATTAATAACCCATGGCTTAACTAAATGGTACTACCAATCTTCGATGAGAATATTTGCGCTGAAGACATGGAAAAAATGGCCACTAATGCCATTAAAGCGTCCACTTTTCTGAAGGCTATTAGTCACGAAGGGCGCTTGATGATCCTCTGCTATCTCGCCTCTGGAGAAAAATCAGTCACCGATTTAGAAGAATTGCTATCGGTTCGACAAGCCGCCGTATCACAGCAATTGTCACGTTTGAGGCTTGAAGGGCTGGTCACACCACGGCGAGAAGGCAAAATCATCTACTATAGCCTCAGCGACAACCGTTCTAAGCAGATCATGGAGGTCGTCTACGACCTCTTTTGTCGCGAAACCTAAGGATCTAATATGTTTGATATGCTGTCTGAAACCTCCATTGTTGCTATGGTGGGGCTAGTAGGCGGTATAGCTCTAGGCCTAGCAGCGCGCTTGGGCCGTTTTTGCACGCTTGGGGCACTTGAAGATCTCTATTACGGTGGCAGCTCAATTAGGCTCCGAATGTGGGGCATCGCAATTGGTGTGTCTATAATCACCACATATTGGTTGTCTTCAATCGGATTGATTGACCTAAGGGCCACAATTTACCTCTCTATAGCTTGGAACCCACTGGCCAGTATTTTAGGTGGAATAGTTTTTGGCTATGGCATGGCATTAGCTGGAAATTGCGGCTTTGGCGCGCTGTCCCGGTTAGGTGGCGGCGACATTCGGGCTTTTCTAATTGTCTTGGTTTTGGGTATGTCTGCATATGTTACCATCAGCGGACCACTTGCCTATTTTCGAATTTGGGCTTTTGGAGTGGAAACCCCAACCTTATTCCCTGCTAGTATTGCCGTCGCCCTATCCCATTATTTGGGCCTATCAGTCTATCAGGTTGGGATCTTTATTGGGATTGCTATCCTTTCTGCTTCCTTGGGAAGCGCACAAATACTGCGCCAGCGCGCCGCCGTGTTTTGGGGAGCCACTGTTGGGCTAGCAATCACATCCGGCTGGGTCGGCACACAATGGGTTGCAAGCAAAGGCTTTGACGCCTTGCCAGTGGTAACACACACCTTTTCTGCACCAATCGGCGAGAGCTTAATCTACTTGATGACAGCCTCTGGAAATTCAGTGAGCTTTGCAACAGGTTCAGTACTGGGAGTATTGCTGGGTGCACTGGCTGGAAGTTTAATTAAAGGTCATTTTCGCTGGGAAGCCTGTGACGATCCACGAGAATTGGGTCGGCAAATTTTAGGGGCCAGTTTGATGGGGGTTGGATCTGTTCTGGCCCTTGGTTGCAGTGTTGGCCAAGGTTTATCAGCGCTTTCTGTATTGGCGTATAGCGCACCAGTAACCCTCACCGCGATCATGATTGGCGCAGCCATTGGATTGCGCCAGCTCATACAAGGCTTCCGCCCAATCGCCTGAGTCAGGCCAAGCCAATTCATTTATCCATAAACCCTACGATTTAAGATCAAAGTTCTCATAGAGACCGCGGAACATCTCAAAGGGTTCTCTGGCGCGCGCGCAAAGCAAAACAATATTCCCGCACAGCGTCAACCAGAAGAATGATATCGGGGTGTGGTGGTTTGCCTGATCAAAAAAACACTGTCAGTACAGGATAAACCTAGCCAAAAAAGGCGCTATTGATATGTTTGAACAGTTTGGCTTTGAAACCGTAACTCCAATGCAAGCCTCCTTTGTCTTTGCCTTGATCGTTGGTATAGTATTTGGCGTACTTGCCCAGCACCTCAAGTTTTGTTTTCGCAGCGCGATCGTTGGCGACAAAGGCAGCAAGCCAGTCGCCCGTGGCATATGGTTTACAGCTCTCAGTGCGGCTTTGCTGGGCACACAGTTTCTGGTGATGAATGACTACATCTCCTTTAATGGTCATCGGTTCTTTGAGAAGGATTTGCCAATGTTAGCCATCGTGCTCGGTGGACTTTTGTTTGGGATTGGCATGGTGTTAACCCGTGGCTGCATTTCACGCCTCACCGTTTTAGCAGGAACTGGTAATCTGCGGGCCCTGACTGTCATTATCGTTTTCGCTATTTTGGCCCATGCCACATTGAAAGGCTTTCTTGCGCCGGTTCGGGTGTGGTTGGGCTCTATAACTGTTCCTCTTGGGCAGACCACCTCTTTAGCCGATCTGCCTGGTGGGGCTGAGTTTTGGACCAGTGCTATGGCATTAGCGGCATTTGCTCTAGCATTGAGGTCTAGTGTGAAATGGAAAGAAGTAATTTTAGCACTTATTTTGGGCCTTTTGGTGCCCTTCGCCTGGCTGGGAACCGGATTCATCTTACAAGATGTATTTGATCCTATTGCCATGCAATCTTTGTCCTTCACCTCCCCTGCGGCTGATCTGTTGTTTTGGTCCATCGCCTCCTCCTCTATCCCAGCGGGCTTTGGTGTAGGTTTCATTTTGGGCGTGGTTTTTGGGTCGGCTCTTGCAGCTATCAGCAAGAGTGAATTTATCTGGCAGTCGTTTGAAAACACACAACAAACCAAGAGATATTTTTTAGGCGCAGGTTTGATGGGCGTTGGAGGCGTTTTGGCCGGAGGCTGTACTGTTGGCGCCGGCCTTGGAGGCGTTCCAACTCTTAGCATCGCCGCGCTCTTGGCACTGGCATCTATTGCCGGAGGTGCGGTTTTAGCAAACTATATACTCCACCCAAGGGGACGAGCCAGTTTGGCTCCGCTCGTGGTACATTGACCGTATCAACCGCTACAAGAAGCTTAGTAATAAGTTAGAGCTTGAAAAATCTTTGTACGGTGTGGGATAACAGCGTTATAAATATCGGTGGGACCAAGGACGAAGAGATTTTTCCAACTGCCCTCGGCCAAATTTTTTTAGTTAGACCATTTGCAGCCGTTTGAATAACGAAGAGGTGTCCCAACGGCCACCACCAAGTTTTTGGACGTCTTTATAAAATTGATCAACCAAAGCGGTTACCGGCAGGCTTGCCCCATTCTCGTCGGCCGTAGCTAAGCAAATGCCTAAGTCCTTACGCATCCAATCCACAGCAAAGCCATGCTCAAAGTGATCATCAAGCATAGTTTGATAGCGGTTAGACATCTGCCAACTTCCGGCCGCTCCTTGGCTAATCACTTCAATTACTGCCGCACCATCAAGACCAGCTTTTGAAGCAAAGTGCATCGCTTCTGACAGGCCTTGGACCAGCCCCGCGATTGCAATTTGATTGCACATTTTAGTCATTTGTCCAGCACCACTTTCACCGATCCGACGACACAGCTTAGCATATACTTTCATGAATTGTTCAGCTTGATCGTAATCCTCTTGATCACCACCACACATAATAGACAATTGCCCACTTTCCGCTCCAGCCTGACCACCAGACACTGGCGCATCAACAAAGGCGATACCCTTGGACCTTGCCACCCTATAAAGTTCCTGGGTAACGGAAGCCGACACGGTGGTATGGTCAATGAACGTACTGCCTTCAGACATGGTTGAAAACGCACCGTCAGGCCCCAAACAAACAGAGCGTAAGTCGTCATCATTGCCCACGCAGGCCATTACAATTTTGGCGCCAATAGCAGCTTCTGCTGGTGTTTTGCACAATGCGCCCACATGCTGTTTAACCCATGCCTCCGCCTTTGATTTGGTGCGGTTGTAAACGGTAATTGAATGGCCCGCCGTCGCAAGGTGGCCCGCCATTGGATAGCCCATTACGCCAAGGCCCAGAAATGTAATTTTTGTCATTTTTTTTCCATTTGATTTAGAGGGTGCCGGATAGTGTTTTTCCATCAACGAAAAAATCTAGTGTATTCGGCACATAACATTCAATAGCGTTACAGGTTTTTTTAGCATTAATACTTATATTGGGTTTAATAAAATATTATAATAGGGAATGACTACAATTTTTATCCAAATGATGAGAAGCAGTGCTATAATTAGTGTGGTTATCAAGTATGAAACACTTATGAGGGCTTGGGTGTGACCACAGGTAAGGACATAATTTTAACGCCTGAAGAGGTTGCTAGGGCTAAAGAGGCACTCTCAAGGATTGAGAAAACCCTATTCTATCGCTTAGGTAGATATATTGGGAGCAAACTCGGGTCGCAACCAGTCCAGTAGTCATATAAGCCCCACACTCAGCAGCACATGTGGCCTCTGTAAGCATCACTCCATGTTTGAAGTTGCTAACCTAATACTTGTTGTAGGTGAGGAATTTACGGTTCACGATGTGCGTAAGAAGTTCAGGTGCAAGCAGTGTAACGTAAAAGGTGAGAACACTTTTTAGATCGTGTGGACAGGCAACTCAGATATTGCGCTCAAGGGCGCTGGGGTTAAGCAAGCCACGGGATGATCGTAAAGATTCGCCACAATGTCCCGCCCGAAAAAGTTTATCTCCACCTAAATCTGTCAGGAAAACGTATGAGCACAACGTGTGGGTAAGCCTTCATTGCCACCCATTTCCAAACCCCATATTTATATAGATTAACTGTACATAAAAGAGGTCTGGCAGAGACGATGGGATTCGAACCCACGAGACCCTTTCAGGCCTATCCCCTTAGCAGGGGGACGCCTTCGTCCACTCGGCCACGTCTCCGCCAACACATTTAGCGGGGAGTTGCCCTGGAGACAAGCAGGATTTACTTAAGTTTAGCAACATTTTCAAAAAATTTTTGCTTCACCAAAGAGATGTTCACACCAACACAGACTTTAACCGCCTCAGCCGCAAGGTTTTGATCTGATACAGTCTCTCCAGACCTGTCACCAGAACAGATTACCCGCAGCTTGTGGTCTTCAGTAACAAATAGCTCTGGGGTGGAACACGCTATCAGAGCGGAGGGGTCATGCATGCCACAACCTTCGAATTTACCTACAGTCTCATAAAAATCGATATAAAAATCTGCCATTTTATGTAGCAAACCACCCAATTTTGGGCTTTGCGTGGCCAATTGCGCAAAATAGCTTCGTGGACAAATTACTTGATTAGTCACATCCAACCCAACAAGGGTAATATTACAGCCTTTTCTAAAAACAAAATCAGCGGCATGCGGATCATGATATATATTAGCCTCAGCCGCAGTCGTGATATTACCACCAGCGCCCAAGCTTCCCCCCATGATTACTATGCGTTTTAAGTTACGACAAAATTCAGGGTCAATATCCAGTGCCGCGGCAATATTAGTCAGAGGGCCAATTGCGCAGAGAACCAACTCACCTTTATGTTTGCGCGCCATACGCACGAGAAACTCTTGCGCAGACTCAGGAATTACTTGCGCCGTTTGCTTTGGTACTTGCAAAGTGCCAAAGCCCTCAGAGCCGTGGACATGTGCGCTAGGCGGAAAGGCTGGCAATTTACGCGGTTGCGACGAGCCTTGCGCTACAGGTACGTCAACGCCAGCAGTTTTAAGCAAAAATAAAGCGTTGCGGGTCGCCTGCGCTGTGGTGACATTGCCGAACACCGTAGTCAGTGCAAGAAGATCAATAGCAGGGTCCGCAATAGCATAGAACAGCGCCATTGCGTCATCAATCCCAGGATCTGTGTCGATGATCATTTTTATGGCCATAAGCCCCCCTTACCAAAGTGGCGCGCGTGTGGTGGTTTTAGGTGTTGAACAAGAAGTGCATTACATCACCATCCTGTACTATGTAAGTTTTGCCCTCCGAACGCATTTTTCCAGCCTCTTTGGCTGGGGCCTCGCCACCCAATTCCACAAAATCTCGATATGCTATGGTCTCAGCGCGGATAAACCCGCGTTCAAAATCCCCATGGATAACACCTGCGGCTTGCGGTGCTGATGTTCCATTTTTAATAGTCCAGGCGCGGGCCTCTTTTGGTCCAACGGTGAAATAGGTCTCGAGGGCTAAAAGCTCATAACCCGCACGTATCAAACGGTCTAAGCCAGCTTCTTCCAACCCCATCTCCGTGAGAAACATTTCCGCCTCATCGTCCTCCAACTGACTTATTTCTTCTTCAATCTGCGCTGAAATAATAACATGGCTATTACCTTGCTCCGCAGCCATTTTAGCCACGGCAGCGGAATGAGTATTACCGTTGGCCGCATCGGCCTCACCAACATTACACACATATAAAATTGGTTTAGTGGTCAAAAGTTGCAACATTTTCCATTGTTTTTCATCTTCTTCATCCACTTTTACAGTTCGCGCTGGCCTACCCTGTTCAAGGGCTTCCATGGCTGCGCGCAATAGGCGTTCTTGCTGAGCTGCTTCTTTGTCGCCACCGCGCACCTTACGTAAGACGTTTTGCAGGCGCTTCTCGACACTTTCCATATCAGCCAACATCAGCTCAGTATCTATAGTATCGGCATCAGCTAAAGGATCGACAAAGTCGGCCACATGCACCACATCGTCATCTTCAAAACAGCGCACCACATGGGCAATTGCATCAGTTTCACGAATGTTAGCTAGAAACTGATTGCCCAGGCCTTCCCCTTGACTAGCACCCTTTACCAGGCCTGCTATGTCCACAAACGTCATCCGGGCAGGGATAATATTGGCCGAATTCGCAATCGCAGCTAATTTGTCCAAACGAGTGTCAGGCACATTCACTTCGCCTACATTAGGCTCAATTGTGCAGAAGGGGAAATTTGCAGCTTGGGCTGAGGCTGTTTTAGTCAGCGCGTTAAACAAGGTGGATTTGCCAACATTTGGCAAGCCAACGATACCCATTCTGAAACCCATGATGCACTCCATTATTGCTAAATGAGCTCTTATCTGCGCCCAGTGTTCAGAGCAAGCAGAACTGCGCGGTCGCGGTCACAAAGCTAAATTCAGCAGATTACAGGTTAAGTCTCATCGAAGTATATTGAACTCGTTGCACCTTTGCGGCATGTAATTAGATAAGCAATTTGAAGGGCCTAATATGACACGGATCGACACAAAATTTGCAGAATTAAATGCCATTGGTAAAAAAGCGTTTGTGACGTATGTTATGGCGGGCGACCCCAATTATGATACCTCACTTGAGGTCGTGAAGGGCCTACCAGCTGCAGGTGTAGATATAATAGAATTGGGCCTGCCCTTCACTGATCCTATGGCCGACGGTCCCACTATCCAGCTGGCTGGGCAGCGCGCACTTAAGGCGGGCATGAGCCTGGAAAAAACTTTAGAGATGGTGAGAGACTTCCGGTTAGGTGATGATACCACCCCAATTGTATTGATGGGATACTATAACCCCATCTACTCGCGCGGTGTCACACAGTTTCTCGAAGAGGCAAAGTCAGCCGGTATAGACGGCATGATCGTGGTGGATTTGCCACCAGAAGAGGATGATGAACTGTGCATTCCAGCTCAAAAAGCCGGATTAAATTTCATTCGCCTGGCTACACCCACAACCGATAACAAGCGCTTACCAAAGGTTCTAAGCAACACTTCAGGCTTTCTCTATTATGTTTCAATCACCGGCATTACGGGAGCAGCTGCGGCGGACGCCTCTGATGTGGCACCCGAAGTTGCGCGTATAAAAGCGGCCACCGACCTGCCCATAATTGTTGGATTTGGGATCAGAACCCCACAAAATGCCCATGACATCGCCTCAGTGGCAGATGGAGCCGTGGTAGGCTCTGCAATTGTTGATAAAATTGGCGCTGGGAAATCTCCATCTGAGATTTTAGCCTTTGTTAAATCATTGGCCGATGGAGCCCATTCAGCATAACAAGGGGAGACTATTATGACACTGACAATACGGCCACTTCACGCCAAAGATCGCGACACGTGGGGCCGGATGTGGACAGATTATCTAGTGTTTTATAACACCGATATATCCCCTCAAATACAGGATATTACCTTTTCGCGGTTAATTGATCCTAATTACCTATTGCAAAACTGCCTGATGGCAGAGTTGGATGGCACAGCCGTTGGTATCGTTCACTATATTTATCATGCCCACAACTGGCACGCCGAAGATGTTTGCTATCTACAAGATCTCTTCGCAGACCAGCATGTACGTGGCCAAGGCATAGGGCGGGCATTGATTGAGGCCGTATATTCCGCTGCTGATGCCAATGGTACGCCATTGGTCTACTGGATGACCCAAGACTTCAACGCCAATGCGCGCTTGCTCTACGATCGCATCGGAAGCTTAACTCCTTTTATAAAATATTCGAGGTAAATTTATGACAATACACATCGGTGCAAAACTTGGAGAGATTGCAGACACAGTTTTATTGCCTGGCGATCCGCTGCGTGCAAAATGGGCAGCCGAAACCTTTCTGGATAATCCGCAGTGCGTCAATAAGGTCAGAGGAATGCTTGGCTTTACCGGAACATGGCGCGGAAATAAGGTTACCATCCACGGATCCGGCATGGGAATGCCAAGCCTTTCTATCTATGTAAATGAACTTATAAAAGATTACGACGTCAAAACACTTATACGCATTGGCTCGGCTGGTGCTATGAGCCCAAAGGTCAAGCTGCGAGACGTTGTGATAGCGATGACCGCCTCGAGCTTATCGACACCTTCCATGGGCATGTTCAAAGAAATAAACTATGCGCCCTGTGCAGATTTCAACCTACTAGAGGCAGCAGTAAAAGCTGCTCGATCACGTAATATTGGCACCCATGTTGGTGGGATTTATTCTGCAGATGTGTTTTATGACGAGCGACCCGACCTCACCGAACAGATGACCCGCCACGGCATCCTTGCAGTGGAAATGGAAACTGCTGAGCTTTACAACTTGGCTGCGCGCTATGACCGGCGTGCTTTGGCAGTCTGCACAATATCTGACCATCTCCTTACCGATGAGGCCCTACCTTCGGAAGACCGTGAACGCAGCTTTGGCGATATGGTCGAAATAGCCCTTGAAGCAGCTTTTTCTTAAAAACGACATTTGATAGCGCCGGTATTGGCCCCGACAACCCTAAACCAGTGACTACAATAGTCTGATGAATGCTCGATTGATTGATATGGCCCTAGGGCTGGGGGTGGCTTTCGTTTGGGGGCTGGGGCTTGTGTTTGCAAAGGCCGCTATTTCGCATTTCCCTCCTATTTTACTAATGGCATTTCGTTTTAGCGTCACCGCTATGGCCCTAGTCTGGTTCATAAAACCTAGCGGCGGGCAACTTCGAATGCTATTTTTAATTTCCTTCATATCAGCCACTTTACAATATAGCCTCACCTTTACTGGCCTTGCAGGGCTGGATGCCTCTGCGACCGCTTTAATTGTACAGTTGGAAATCCCTTTTTTAGTCCTGATTGGTGCCATATTTTTAAAGGAATCCCCCGGGTGGCGTCGGTGGATTGGCATCACAATCGCCTTTTTTGGGGTGTATCAAATTACCGGAGAACCCCGCATCGGTAATGCGCTTTGGTCAGTGGCTCTAGTGATTGGCGGCGGCCTGACGTGGGCCACGGGTCAAGCTATGGTGCGTCAACTCAAAAATATTTCAGGCCTCACAGTAGCCGCTTGGATCTCCATTTTAGCATTCCCACAGTTATTTATTATGTCAGCAATTTTTGAGACTGGCCAATTTCAAGCTATTCAATCTGCTGGCTGGGTTGTCTGGAGTACTGTGGCCTATCTAGGCCTAATTATGACAGCTTTGGGCTATTACATGTGGTACACATTGATCCGCCGCACCCCAGTCAGCGAAGCCGCACCATACCTTCTGGCCCTGCCCCTGTTTTCAATGGCTGGTGGCTGGTTTTTTCTGGGAGAGATCGCTACCACCCAAACCTTACTGGGTGGTGGCATTATTATATCTGGAGTAGCTTTAATCGTTTTCGAACCAATAAAATAAAGGTAGCTAGGTCAATGTTAGTTAAACCGACCGCTCCACCATCATCTCTTTAATTGATGCAATAGATTTAGCCGGGTTTAATCCCTTAGGGCAAGTTTTGGTGCAGTTCATAATCGTGTGGCAACGGTACAATTTGAAAGGATCTTCTAGCTGATCTAAGCGTTCACCAGTCGCCTCATCACGGCTGTCAACTATCCAGCGATAGGCATGCAAAAGAGCAGCGGGGCCTAGGTAACGATCCCCATTCCACCAATAGGAGGGGCACGATGTAGAACAACAGGCGCACATCACGCATTCATACAAGCCATCAAGTTTTTTGCGGTCATCTATAGATTGGAGCCATTCCTTCGCTGGACGATTAGTTTTAGTTTCTAACCAAGGCATGATCGAGGCGTGTTGTGCATAGAAATGAGTCAGATCCGGGATCAAATCCTTGACAACCGACATATGCGGCAGCGGATAAATTTTTACATCACCCTTCACCTCATCCATCCCATATATGCATGCCAGCGTATTGATACCATCAACATTCATTGCGCAGGAGCCACAGATGCCCTCGCGGCAAGACCGGCGGAACGTAAGAGTTGGATCTATTTCACTTTTGATCTTGATTAAAGCATCCAAAACCATCGGGCCACAGGTATCTAAATCTACGAAATAAGTATCAACCTGTGGAGTTTTGCCATCATCAGGGTTCCAGCGATAAACCTTGAATGTGCGCACGTTGGTGGCACCGTCCGGCTTAGGCCATACTTTACCGCGGGTGATGCGGGAGTTTTTAGGGAGCGTAAGTTGTACCATTTTCTTTCTCCACTCAAAGAGCGTTAGAGCATCTTTGCATAATGTAATCTGAACTGACCAAAGAACCATAAACCTCAAAACGGTTAAAAACATATATCATCAAAAGGTTCTCACTTTCGGTGCAATTTGTTCTAGAGAAATTCCACCTTCATCCTCTGTTGTCAGAGGTGCAGTGATAACTGGGCGGTGGCTCAACTCAACCTTAGATCCATCTACCCGCGCGATTGTGTGCACGCGCCATTTTTTGTCATCCCGCGTGGTAAAATCTTCATGAGCATGGGCGCCACGGCTTTCTTTGCGCGCTTCAGCTCCAGCAATTGTTGCCATTGCATTTGGCATCAAGTTGGTAAGCTCGAGCGTCTCCATTAGATCAGAGTTCCAAACCAAACTACGATCAGTAACCTTAATATCATGCATTTTATCCGCGATGGCCGTCATTTTTTCAACACCCTCCGCAAGGGTTTTTGATGTCCGAAACACAGCCGCATCCGACTGCATAGTTTTTTGCATCTCAAGGCGTAAATCAGCAGTTTGCATTTGGCCCGAGGCATGGCGTAAAATATCAAAACGGTCAAAAGCTTTGTTTACAGAAGGCAGGTTCATGGCGGCTGTAGGCGCCTCAGCATCTACAGTTTTGCCCGCACGAATGGCCGCGGCGCGGCCAAATACAACTAAATCAATCAAAGAGTTTGAACCCAATCTGTTTGCTCCGTGCACAGAGGCACACCCAGCCTCGCCGACGGCCATCAGACCGACTACAATAGCATTTGGATCCGCCGCATTGGGATTAAGGACCTCACCCCAGAAATTGGTAGGAATGCCACCCATGTTATAATGCACAGTTGGTAAAACTGGAATTGGTTCCTTGGTTACATCAACACCCGCAAAAATCTTGGCCGATTCAGAAATGCCCGGTAAACGCTCGGCTAGAGCTTCAGGTTGGAGATGGCTCAGGTTCAAGTAGATATGATCGCCATCTGGGCCCACGCCACGGCCCTCGCGAATTTCCATTGTCATACAGCGAGATACATAGTCTCTCGGAGCCAAATCTTTATAGTTAGGAGCATAGCGCTCCATAAAACGCTCATCCTGCGAGTTGCTCAAAAAGCCTCCCTCGCCACGCGCGCCTTCTGTAATCAAACAGCCTGAGCCGTAAATTCCTGTAGGATGAAACTGAACAAATTCCATATCCTGCAAAGCTAAGCCGGCTCGCGCAACCATGCCACCACCATCACCTGTGCAGGTATGCGCTGATGTTGCGCTGAAATAGGCGCGCCCATATCCTCCCGTGGCTAGAACAACAGTTTTTGCGTTGAAAACATGCATCGTACCGTCATCTAGCTTCCAGCATACAACACCTTGGCAAACTCCATCCTCAGACATAACCAAATCAATGGCAAAGTATTCGATATAGAACTCGGCGTTGTTCTTCAAAGATTGGCCGTAAAGAGTGTGCAAGATGGCATGGCCCGTACGGTCGGCGGCTGCACAAGTGCGCTGCACGGGTGGACCTTCACCAAACTCGGTGGTGTGGCCACCGAAGGGGCGCTGGTAAATCTTGCCCTCCTCGGTGCGCGAGAACGGTACACCGTAGTGCTCCAACTCATAAACTGCCTTGGGCGCCTCGCGGGCCAGATATTCCATTGCATCGGTGTCACCCAGCCAATCAGAGCCCTTGACCGTATCATACATATGCCACTGCCAGCTGTCTGGTCCCATGTTACCCAGGCTGGCAGCAATGCCGCCCTGCGCCGCTACGGTGTGAGAGCGAGTTGGAAACACTTTGGTCACGCAGGCGGTGCGTAATCCCTGCTCTGCCATACCTAAGGTCGCACGTAGACCTGCTCCACCCGCTCCAACAACAACTACATCATAGTCGTGTGTTTCATATTCATATGCAGCCATTGGTATAGTCCTCGAAGTTTAAAGTGCGATGCGCGCTATGGCAAAAACGATAGTTGCGATGGCAGCGTAGGACACGCAAGTCATTACAATGATCCAGATCTTACGGGCTAACCCCTGCACGTAATCTTCAATCAAAACGGTTACTCCGTTTTTAAAATGCAATAGGCCAACGCTGAAGGTGAGCAAAGCCACGATGGCTGGGAAAGGTCGAGAGAAATATGCTGTGACCGTTGCGTAATCTTTACCTATCATCGGCCCCGCAGTAAATATGAATATAGGTACTAAAACTAGCAGAGCAACGGAAGAAACCGTCATCCACCAGAAACTTGCAGTGCCAGTTTTAGCTGCGCCCATGCCGTCTGCGCGCTTACGGTCAGTCAAAAACGCCACATTAAACCCCCTGCAAAAAATAAAAAACGGTAAGCGCAGTTAGCACTAGAGAGCCAATGATCATCATCCACCCCATTCTTTCGGCCGCTTGCAATTCAAGGCCACGTCCTGTGTCCCAAATTAAGTGACGCAAACCGCCCAGCGTATGATACCAAAGAGCCCAAAGTGATAGGATCATCACAACATTGCCAAACCAGCTTGTGATCACAGAACTTGCGAGTTCAAATGCGCCCAAACTTGTTGCCGCGGCTAAAAACCACCAGACCAATAGTAGCGTTGCCCCCAAAAGAGCATTCCCAGTGATACGCACAAAAATTGACGAAATAGATGTCATTTGTGGACGGTAAATAGTCAGATGCGGAGACAGCGGGCGATTGTCACTATTTGAATCAGCCATAATACAGTCCTTCTAGTAATCTTATTACAGATAGTTAGCGCTTTCATGCCATGGTCAACCCCAGAAAGCCACAGCTTTAAGGCTAAAATGAACGCGATGCTTGCTCGTAAAAAAATATTAAATTTGTGATGACATAGCTAATGATGCGGGCTTACGATTTCCCCACCAGAGGTAACTGAATAATTATTAGATTAAAGCTATTTCGGGATAAGGGCCCAATAGTCTAGATCCAGCAACACTTCACTGTGGTATTTACCCTCAGGATCACGAAGCGCAGAAGTCACACCTTTGCTCGCCACCAATCTGAGCCGGATAGCACCAACGCTAGGGTTAGTCGTTTCAGCTAGGTCCAAAACCTCACTCCATGCCCGTATTGTATCGCCAGCGAAACATGGATTGGCATGGGTGCCCGAGTTTATAGCTGAGATCATTTGCGCATTGCCAAGGCCGTTAAACGACAACGCCCGCGCCATAGAAATTACATGGCCCCCATAGATTAGCCTACGCCCATCCGGCCTAGCCGTTGCGTCAAAATGTACCTTAGCAGTGTTTTGCCACAATCGTGTCGCCATCATATGCTCCGCCTCGGAAACCGTAACACCGTCTACATGATCAATAACCTCACCAACAGAGTAATCATTTAACTTAAATAAACTTCCTGATAAAACAGTATTATATGATGAAAAGTTGATGTCTTTGGGTACAGTTAAATCCGAAGCCGGCACTACATCCCTTAGTATAGGCACCACGGTTTGTGGCGCTGGAGCGTCAATATTTTTTTTGCGAACCATCACCCAGCGTACAAATGACATCACCAGTTTTTTAGACTGGTTGAACCCCTCAGTGCGGACCCATACAATTCCAGTGTTGCCACTTGAATTTTGCTTCAGCCCAATCACCGTCGAGCGTGAACTCAGCGTGTCACCAGGGTAAACCGGTAGCAACCATCGCGCCTCAGCATAGCCCAAGTTGGCAACAGCGTTTAACGAGATATCGGGCACTGTTTTGCCAAAAACCACATGAAAGGCAATCATATCATCTAAAGGACTGCGCGGCAGACCACACGACTGGGCAAATACATCAGATGAATATAGCGCATGGCGAGCAGGATAAAGTGAATAATATAAGGCTCGCTCACCTGTACCAACAGTACGGGGCACAGCGTGCTCCATCACCTGTCCCAGCTTATAGTCTTCAAAAAACCAGCCCAAATTAGTTTTCATTACTGCGCCCCAAGCTTTAGGTCTACCGAATAGCTACCGCCGACCTCTTTCACCACGGCTTGCCCACAGCGCATAACTCCAACTGTTGCATCATGCGCATAAGTAGGATCGCCATAAAGATCCCAGCCTTTTGATAGGGATTCAGATACCTTGTGGCAAAACTCACTTGAATCATCACCAGTCAACAATCGATAAAGCTTCATGTGAGTGCCTCCAACTCTGTGATGGCAACAGCTTTTGCCAATGTGGCCTGCGCCACCTTAACGTGTAAGTTTTCTACAATTCTTCCGTCAACCACGGCGACGCCTACGCCCTGCTCTATTGCCACTTCAAAGGCTTCTATTTGGCGTTTAGCCAATTCAATCTCCTCAAGTGATGGCGCAAAAATAGCATTGGCAATGGCCACTTGCGCAGGGTGGATTAAGGTTTTACCGTCGAATCCCATATCGCGGCCTTGACTGGCCTCAACTTTAAGCCCTTCATCATCCTTAAACGCATTATACACGCCATCTACAACAACAATGCCAGCAGCCTTCGCTGCCAGCACACATAACCCAAGAGCGGCTAGC
Source organism: Alphaproteobacteria bacterium UBA4588 (assembly GCA_905182195.1). Classification (GTDB taxonomy): domain Bacteria; phylum Pseudomonadota; class Alphaproteobacteria; order Rhodobacterales; family Rhodobacteraceae; genus Planktomarina. The sequence continues at coordinate 111,739 of CAJJAW010000001.1, read as the reverse complement.
ATTGGGCCACGTCCAGGATCAAATCTCGAATTCAAGTCTTTTGCCAGATCATTGGTGCCCATCACCATGCCACCAACATCAGGCGCGTCCGCTATTTCAGCAGCATTGAGAATGCCCCGTGGGGTTTCCATCATCGCCCAAATTTTTGTGGCTTTAAACCCATCATGCTTGGCTAATTCATTGCACAATTCCGTAATCATAGTTGCGTCATCAACTTTTGGAAGCAAAATAGCTTCAGGTCTAACAGCAGAAATAGCAGCTATATCATCCGCGCCCCAAGGGGTATCCAGGCCATTGATCCTAACTATTTGACCACGTTTACCAAAACCACCTTCCGCAAGCTGTTTAACCAGCACCTCCCGCGCTAATGCTTTTTTATCTATAGCCACGGCATCTTCCAAATCAAAGATGATAGCATCCACAGGCATGCCACGCGCCTTCTCAAGCGCACTGTCTCGACCGCCAGGGATGTACAGAACAGAACGATAGGGACGTAAAATCATATCAAACTCGCAATAAAGTTGCGTATATTTTCCATCTACACGGTTCATTTCAACTGATGCTACAATGCCGCACATTTTAACCTCTGTTGGGCAAAGCTCAGGCTAAACCACGCCAACGAGGCTAGATTGCACCACAAATCGAAGATCAAGCCAAGGACGCCCAGTCCCAAAACCTTTCTACTAAATCCCCAAAACAAAATACCTAAAGCTGCGACTATAAATAAAAACCCTGATATTATCAGGAACCAGCCTTCACCTTTATACTGCTTATATGCCTAGGATTCACATAAATCAGGCTGCGCTCTAACAATTAGATGAATAAAATTACCAACGAGCTCCCTTGGCATGCAGCGTAATTAGGTGTAACCCGCCTTCCAAATTCATATTTGAGGAACATCCCAATGGCACGACCTAAAATAGCTCTTATTGGCTCCGGCATGATCGGCGGCACACTGGCCCATTTGGCAGCCATAAAGGAACTTGGCGACATCGTAATGTTCGACATTGCAGAAGGCATGCCAGAAGGCAAAGCATTAGACATTGCGCAATCTGGCCCGTCTGAGGGCTTTGACGCGCGCATGTCTGGAACACAATCATACGCCGACATTGCAGGCGCTGATGTATGTATCGTAACCGCCGGTGTCCCCCGCAAACCTGGGATGAGCCGTGACGATCTATTGGGCATCAACCTTAAAGTGATGAAATCTGTCGGTGAAGGAATTCGCGACCACGCGCCAAATGCATTTGTGATCTGTATTACTAACCCACTGGACGCGATGGTTTGGGCTTTGCGTGAATTTTCAGGCCTTCCGCATAACATGGTGTGTGGTATGGCCGGTGTGCTCGATAGTGCCCGATTCCGCCACTTTTTAAGCCTCGAACTTGGAGTGTCCATGCGAGACGTTACAGCTTTTGTGCTGGGCGGCCATGGAGACACCATGGTACCTTTGGCCCGGTATTCCACAGTTGGAGGTATTCCTTTGCCAGATTTGGTTAGCATGGGTTGGACAACACAAGACAAACTTGACGCCATAATTCAGCGTACCCGAGACGGTGGCGCGGAGATTGTTGGCCTGTTAAAAACAGGCTCTGCCTATTACGCGCCTGCGACCTCCGCAATTGAAATGGCCGAAGCCTTCTTACGTGATCAAAAACGGGTTTTGCCCTGCGCGGCATATGTGGACGGCGCTTTAGGCCTCCAAGGCATGTATGTTGGCGTTCCAACTATTATCGGTGCCAATGGTGTTGAGCGTGTGATCAACATCCAAATGGACAAAGATGAACAGGCTATGTTCAACAAATCAGTAGATGCGGTCAAAGGGTTGGTTGCCGCCTGTAAGCAAATTGATGAAAGCCTAGCTTAAATAATTTTGCCGCTTTGGAAAAACTAAGCGATTTATAAATATAGCTGCGGCTACTCCAGTTTAGCTAGCCGTAGGCTTTTAATATTTTTTAGGTTGCGCTTTAAAACCCGAACCACAGCCTGAGTGGCACGGATTTACTTTATTAAAACAGTAAGCAGATTTTATAACTAATAAACGTCACTGTACACATGACGCACTATGTCTTGGCGGGTAAGGCCACGGGCAGCCAACTCTTTATCTGTTTTAGCGCAGAGCGCTTCTATTTGGCGTACGCGAGATCGAGCGGTGCTGATCGACAACATAAAATTAACCAACCCAGTTACTGCGCGGCCAAAGCCAGCGACAAAACGGTTTTGTTTAGGTAATTCTGAGATAATAACCATTTGAAAGATCCTTAATTCTGATGAAACATCAGATAGAATAGCGATGCGGTAATGAGCAGATCAGAAATAAGCATTTCCGCTATGCATTTTATGCAAGGATCAAAACTCTCAGCACCAAATACATTTCCATGGGCTAGTCCTCATCCCTATCACTGCTTTGTCCATCAGCCAAAGCCCTCAGCACTTTAAACAGCCGCACTCCAAACAAACCAAGCGCACCACCTAACAAAACCGTAAATGCTGACGCGAGTAAGCCTGATGCAATCGCCGCGATAGCTACCGCTACAAGCAGTAAAACGAACGTAATTATTTGATACTCGCCCTCCTGTATGGGGAAATCACCCAAGTTAGGCTGTAAAAGCTTGGCCAAGGCCGGTGCTACATAAGGCGTCGCGAATCCCGCAATTACAGAAAGGATAAATGTCAGCATAAAAGTAACTCCTGTATTTCAGCAAAATTTTATCTTCAATAACATGTGAAGAGAATGACCACCATACACGACTACGTAAACCACTTCAGCACACCTAGCGACAATACTTATACATTTAGACTGGCAGGCCATGGTTAGCCCCGTTACATACTAGCCATGACACAAAATTTAATACTCACCCGGCCCGATGATTGGCATCTGCACCTGCGCGATGGCGCTATGCTAGAAGGGGTTGCTGCCGAAAGTGCACGTAATTTTGGCCGTGCTATAATCATGCCAAATCTCGTTCCCCCGGTGGTTACAGCAGCGCAGGCGTTGGCATATAAGGGACGCATTTTGGCGGCTCTGCCTAAGAACTCCACCTTCCAACCGCTGATGACACTTTATCTTACCGAACAGACTGACCCTGATGATCTTGCTTCGGCACACGCTTCGGGGCTAGTGACTGCGGCCAAGCTTTACCCTGCAGGCGCCACCACTAATTCCGAAAGCGGTGTACAAAACTTTAACAAATTGCAACCCGTCCTAGAGCGGATGGCCGAGATTGGTATGCCCATGTGCGTGCATGGAGAGGTAACTGATGCTGATGTTGATATTTTTGATCGGGAGGCTGTGTTTATAGACCGCATACTTGATCCTTTGCGACGGCGCGTGCCCAACCTGAAAGTTGTAATGGAGCATATTACCACCGCCGAAGGCATCGCCTACGCAAAGTCTGCTCCAGGCAAGCTGGCCGCCACAATCACCACTCATCACCTAATCATCAACCGCAACCACATTCTCGCCGGAGGCCTAAGGCCACACTATTACTGTCTGCCAGTGGCCAAACGTGAAACGCACCGGCTGGCGCTGTTAGATGCCGCCACTAGCGGCAATCCCTGCTACTTTTTAGGAACAGACAGTGCACCACATGCCGACTCTGCTAAAGAAAGCGCCTGCGGCTGCGCTGGTGTGTTTTCGGCCACCAATACGATGTCTTGTTTAGCTGAAATATTTGATCGCGCCGGCGCTTTAGATAGGCTAGAGGGGTTTACCTCACTTTTTGGTCCAAAATTTTACGAGTTGGCGCCTAACCCGGATCAAATAACCCTAACCAAAGGCGCACCCATAAAATTTCCTAGTCACATTGACACCGGCGCCGGGCCAGTCACCTTATTCAATCCAGGCATTGATCTTCATTGGATGGTAACAGATTGAGCTTCTAACAACAAAAGGGCCCTACTTATGATTCCTACAAGTTTCCCTGATCAACGCGAAATGGCGCGTCTAACAGCTAGGATGCTGCTTGAAATTCAAGCGGTTCATTTCAATGTCGACGAGCCTTTCATCCTAGCCTCGGGTAAACCTTCGCCAACCTATATTGATTGCCGCAAACTAATTTCTTACCCACGCATACGCAGTACTTTGATGGATTTTTTAACCGTCACAGTGATGCGCAACGCAGGGTTTGAGGCATTTGACAACGTGGCTGGCGGCGAAACCGCAGGCATTCCCTTCGGGGCCCTAGTAGCCGAACGTATGGCTTTGCCTATGACCTATGTACGAAAAAAACCAAAAGGGTACGGGCGCAACTCCCGCATAGAAGGGGTGATGACCGAAGGTCAACGGGTGCTGTTGGTTGAAGACCTAACCACTGACGGTGGCTCTAAAATCTCGTTTGTGGATGCCATCCGTGAAACCGGTGCAGTATGTAACCATACTGCTGTCATCTTTTACTATGGCATTTTTCCCCAAACCGAAAAAACTTTAGGCGATCATGGAGTGACCCTTCATCATCTGTGCAACTGGTGGGATGTTTTGGCTGAAGCGCGCGAGCAAGGCAGTTTCGATGGCTCGACGCTACGCGAAGTGGAAGTGTTTTTGAAATCTCCAGAAGTTTGGCAGGAAGACCTCACCACCTAAAAAAATTCACAGTATAAATTTGTGGACCGATTGTGGATTATTTTCGATAGTCAACCTTAATAGGCACCATAAATATGTTGGAGAACTATTCTAAACTACAATATATAGTTTTTAATCCAAAAAAAAGCCTCATAATTCCTAAAGCTTAAGTTTATTAACAAGTTATTCACAGATATATCCTACATGGTAAAACCAAAAAAACTGCTCTAAAAACATACCACCAAGGAGATGGGTATGAATGAAATTTCAAGTCTAAAAGCTCTAGAAACAGGTTTGGAAATACCTGTTGGGCTGCCACACTCAATTGAAGCTGAGCAACAGCTTTTAGGTGCAATCCTGACAAACAACGATCTTTTTGAGCGTGTGGCACCCATTGTGGAAGCTGAGCATTTTTATGATCCGGTTCATGCACGCATCTTTGAAACAGCTAGCGCCCGTATCGCTAAAAATAATCTGGCAAGCCCTGTTACCCTCAAAGCCTTCCTGGAAGATGATGCAGGCTTGGCTGAGCTAGGTGGTCCCGCATATTTAGTTCGGCTTGCAGGTGCTGCAATTTCATCATTTGCGGTACGCGATTATGCCGAGATGATTTATGATATGGCCATACGCCGCGAGTTGATCATGGTAGGCAATGAAATAGCTGCCAAAGCCGCGCGAGTTGATGTCGACAGTGAGCCGAAAGAACAAATCATCGAGGCTGAGCAAAAACTTTATGCGTTGGCCGAGCAAGGCAAAACCGAGCAAGGTTTTCAGTCATTTCTCACAGCTGTAACCGATGCTGTGAAAGTCGCCAATGCCGCCTATCAACGTGAAGGAGGGTTGGCCGGCGTATCAACCGGTCTTGTTGATATGGACAAAAAACTGGGTGGGCTGCATCGGTCTGACTTATTGATCCTCGCGGGTCGGCCATCCATGGGAAAAACATCACTGGCCACAAACGTGGCCTTCAATATTGCACGAGCCTATAAAAAGGGTCTTACCTCTTCTGGTGAAGAGGGCGCTATTGATGGTGGTGTGGTTGGGTTCTTTAGTCTTGAGATGTCAGCCGAGCAATTGGCTACACGCATTTTGTCTGAAGTGGCAGAAATTCCATCCAACCAAATTCGCCGTGGGGATTTTACCGAGAACGAGTTTCGCCGGATTGTAGATGCGGCCAAAGAACTGGAGGCGGCACCCTTGTTTATCGATGATACCCCTGCTCTGCCAATCAGCCAATTGGCCGCGCGCGCCCGACGTCTGAAGCGAACACACGGGTTGGATGTATTATTTATTGACTATTTGCAGCTAGTGCGCGGCACAGGTCGGTCTGAAAACCGGGTGAACGAGATATCTGAAATCACCATGGGCCTCAAAGCAATCGCTAAGGAGCTAGACATCCCAGTGATTGCGCTGTCCCAGCTGTCACGACAGGTCGAAAACCGCGAAGACAAACGCCCACAGCTGTCAGATTTGCGCGAATCTGGTTCAATTGAGCAAGATGCCGACGTGGTAATGTTTGTATTTCGCGAAGAGTATTACAAAGAACGCGAAAAACCTGGTGACCATGAGTTAGATAAAATGGGTATTTGGCAGGAAGAAATGGAAGCGCCTGCACGGCAAGGCGGAAGTTGTGATTGGTAAACAAAGGCATGGGCCAATTGGTACTGTGGAGTTGAGCTTTGAAGGTCAGTTCACACGCTTTGGGAATTTAATAAAACCCTGGCAGCAACCCCAGGAAAATGCATTTTAGAGGATGCCTTACATTTACACTTTTTCTAATAACTTACCATTCTTCCAATATTACCATAAATTTGCCTTGACCACCTCCAAACTGCAGGATCACAACAAAACATGAGTACAGGAAATTTGACCATAAACCTCAAGGGCATCGCAGCTAATTGGGCCGCTCTGAATGCATTGAGCGCAGATACTGTGCAAACAGGTGCCGTGGTCAAAGCCGATGGCTATGGCCTAGATTCTGGACCAATAGTACGTGCACTTTATCATGCAGGTGCAAGACAGTTTTTTGTAGCTGCTGCAGAAGAAGCTTCCGCAATCAGGCGAGAATTGGGTGACAGCGTAAGCATCAACATATTTTCTGGCCACATGCGCGGCGATACTGAAATGATCCATGATCTACATTTGACCCCAATGTTAAACTCCTTCAACCAACTTACTCGCCACCTAGAGGCGCTTCCCGGCCATTCCTTTGGTATTCAGCTTGATACGGGCATGAACCGACTTGGAATGGAGCCCTCCGAATGGGAGGCCGTACGCGATACAGTTGTGCCCTTAAAACCTAATTTGTTAATGAGCCACCTAGCCTGCGCCGATGACCCGGCCCATCCGATGAACCGCCAACAGCTTGATCTGTTTAAAACCATGACTGACGGGCTTGGACTTAAACGATCGCTTTCAGCAACTGGAGGAGTTTTTCTGGGTCCAGACTATCATTTTGACATAACACGTCCAGGCATTGGTCTTTACGGCGGTGCACCATTTTCCGAAGCGAACCATGTTGTGCATCTTTCCCTGCCAGTTATTCAAATTCGCGACCTAACAGCTGGTGAAACCGTGGGCTACGGTAATAGTTGGACAGCAAAGGTTCCATCTCGGATTGCAACGGTTGCCTCAGGCTACGCGGATGGTTTAATTCGCGCTATGTCCAACCAAGGCAACCTTTGGGCAGATAAAACCTCCTGCCCAATTGCTGGGCGAGTATCAATGGATATGATTGGGGTCGACATAACTCTTTTAGACCATGATCCAGAGTCACTAGATATTCTCAGCCCCTATCAAACCATAGATGATCTGGCGGATATGGCGGGAACAATTGGTTATGAAATTCTAACATCCCTCGGTATGCGATATGCACGCCGCTATGTAAGCCAATGATATTGAGTTTAATAGAAAGCATCATTGCCCTTGGCCGTTTGGTTTTTGGGGCTTTCAGCGCTTTGGGCAGAGTAGTCATTTTTATTATCACCACACTATCGCACATTTTCCGCCCACCTTTTTACCCCAGAGAGTTTGCTTCGGCTGTTATGAATGTGGGGTATCTATCGCTACCAGTTGTAGGGATTACATCCATTTTTACCGGCGCAGCTTTGGCTCTGCAAATTTACTCTGGTGGATCCAGGTTTAATGCACCTGAGGTTGTGCCACAAATAGTTGCGATTGGCATGGTACGTGAGCTTGGACCAGTCCTAGTTGGCCTGATGATTGCTGCCCGAGTAACAAGCTCCATTACAGCAGAACTAGCAACCATGAAAGTCACCGAACAGATTGACGCACTAATTACACTATCGACTGTCCCTTTGAAATATCTAGTGTTACCGCGGGTACTCGCGGGCTTTCTGGTCGGCCCTATCTTGGTGGGTGTAGCAGATAGTGTTGGGATTTTGGGTGGTTTTTTGGTAGCAACGCAGACTCTAGGCTTTAATTCTGCAACCTATATCTTGGACACTATCAACTTTTTAACCAGTGCAGATATCATATCTTCTCTCGCAAAGGGTGCGGCTTTTGGCTTTATAGCGACACTGATGGGCTGCTATTATGGTCTCAATTCGGGCCGTGGCGCGCAGGGCGTGGGTACGGCGACTAAATCCTCAGTACAAGCGGCAGCAGTTTTGATTTTGGCGGCCAATTTTTTACTTACAGCGGTCTTTTTTACAGCATGATCACATTTGATAACATTCACAAATCTTTCGGTGCCAATAATGTGCTGTGCGGCGTGGATCTAATCGTAGACCGCGGCCAAAGCATGGTCATTATTGGTGGATCAGGTACTGGAAAATCAGTATTAATAAAAACGGTTCTTGGATTGGTCACCCCCGACAATGGCAAAATATTTGTTAATAAGCAGGATATGATTCACGCCAAACGTGACAATTTCCTGAGCAAGTTCGGTATGTTGTTCCAAGGAGGTGCATTGTTTGATTCCATGCCCGTCTGGCAGAACGTGGCATTTAGGTTGCAACGTGGCCATCTCAAACTGCCCAAAACTAAAGCCCGTGAAATTGCTATAGAAAAATTACGGCGGGTCGGTTTGGCCCCAGATGTGGCAGACCGCTTGCCCGCAGAACTATCAGGTGGAATGCAAAAACGGGTCAGTTTGGCACGCGCCATCGCGGCAGACCCTGAGATCATTTTTTTTGATGAGCCCACCACTGGACTGGATCCCATTATGGCACGTGTTATCAATGACTTGATCCGTAAAATTGTTGTAGAAATGGGAGCTACAGCAATAACAATCACGCATGATATGGCCTCGGTTGCTACAATTGCCGATAAAGTTGCCATGCTGCATGATGGGGTGATAAAATGGTGTGGCACTCTTGACGACATGGCTCATAGCGGTAATTCGCATGTTGATCAATTCATCCATGGCCGCGCCGAAGGCCCTATTAAGACACTCCGCTAAAATAATATTTCAATATTTTTGTGCTGTCTTTTAATAAAAATCCATATAAGAAATACTGAAGTTAGAGGGATAACAGTTGGCCAAGTTTTCATATACCTGCAGCAAATGTGGCACAGGCCATACTAAATGGGCCGGGCAATGTGATAGCTGTCAATCCTGGAACACTCTAGCCGACCAGGGCCCTCTGTCCGCTGGGCCTAGCAAAACATTGGGTAGCAAACGCGGCCGCTCAATCGCACTCACAGATTTGGCAACAATAGAAGAACCACCACCACGTACAAAGGCTGGCGTCGCAGAGTTGGACCGCGTTTTAGGTGGTGGTTTGGTACAGGCCAGCGCGCTGCTAGTGGGTGGCGACCCCGGTATTGGCAAATCCACCCTTCTCTTGCAGGCAGCAGCCAAATTTGCGCGAAATGGTTTAAAAGTTATTTATGTATCTGGCGAGGAAGCAACAGCTCAAGTGCGCATGCGCGCTCAGCGATTGGGCCTAACTGACAGTCCTTTGATATTGGCAGCAGAAACTAATCTGCGTGATATTCTCACCACTCTGGATGAAGAGAAGCCTGATTTAGTGATCATTGATTCCATTCAAACCATGTGGACCGATCATATAGAAGCTGCTCCTGGGTCAGTCAGTCAGGTGCGCTCATCCGCCCATGAGTTGACCAGCTACGCCAAACGCAAAGGTGTCTCTGTAATAATGGTAGGCCATGTTACCAAAGATGGTCAGATCGCGGGCCCACGTATTGTTGAGCATATGGTCGATACTGTTTTATATTTCGAAGGTGAGAGAAATCACCAGTTTCGCCTACTACGTGCTGTTAAAAATCGCTTTGGCCCCGCAGACGAAATCGGTGTATTTGAGATGACAGGGAAAGGTTTGGTTGAGGTTAAAAACCCCTCTGCGCTGTTCTTGTCTGAGCGTGGCAAGCCAACGCCTGGATCTGCGGTATTTGCTGGCATTGAGGGCACCAGACCAATGCTTTGTGAATTTCAGGCACTTGTAGCCCCCTCGCCCCATGGTCAACCGCGGCGAAGTGTTGTGGGCTGGGACGGGCAAAGGCTGGCAATGATCTTGGCAGTGCTGGAATCGCGTTGCGGTATTCCATTTACCGGGCTTGACGTCTATTTAAATGTGGCAGGTGGTATGCGTGTAACCGAGCCTGCCGCAGATCTGGCCGTAGCCGCCGCATTGGTTTCTGCGCGCGAAGACACCCCTTTACCCAAAGACGCCGTAATTTTTGGAGAAATATCTCTCTCAGGTGCTCTTAGGCCCGTATCACAGGCAGAAAGTAGGTTGAAAGAAGCACAAAAACTTGGTTTCTATCAGGCGCTGGCACCTACTTCAAAAAAAATAGAAACAATTGCTGGCATAACGTTGCGGCCAGTAACAGATTTGGCCAGCTTAGTTGAAGAATTATTTGGACCATGTTGAAAATTAATAGTTAGGGAATTGCCTTGGAAGGTTTTACTATAGTCGACGGCGGTGTTGTAATGCTTATCGTAATGTCGGCTCTATTGGCATACTCTCGGGGTGTAGTGCGCGAAATCATGGCTATTGGAGGCTGGATCTTAGCTGCAGTATTAGGCTTTGTATTTGCTGATTTAGGTCAGCCTTTGGTGAGGCAAATTCCTTATCTTGGGGATATGTTGGGCAACAGTTGCGAACTGTTAATTCTGACCAGCTTTGCAATTATATTTTCTGGAGCCTTGCTGATTGTATCATTGTTCACCCCACTATTTTCATCCTTGGTTCAAAAATCAATTTTTGGCGGGTTTGACCAAATGCTTGGCTTTTTATTTGGCGTCTTTCGTGGAGTAATTTTGGTAGCCGTTGCCTTCTTTATCTATTTTACGGTTATGCCTAATCAGGATATTATATCGTTAGAAACATCCAAATCAGCCACAATTTTTGAACGCTACATAGATGATGTCCAAGATCAAAATCCAGAAGCAGCACTAGGGTGGGTAAGAACTCAATATGATCAATTGGTTGGCGGCTGCGGTGCTTAATGGGCTATAATTTCACTTATAGACATGCTTAAAATTATTTTAAAATGGTCGTCAATAATAAAAAAAATTAACAATATATTACAATGTCAAAGTGACATGCACCCCTCGATGCCATAGAGAATTGAATGAGTCGTCAATGATCGGAACCTTTTGCGTGGCCAAGCCGTTGAACCAGATACATACAGATCCTTTTGACGACGATAAGCTGCGCGAAGAATGTGGCGTTTTTGGCGTAATAGGTACCCGAGATGCAGCAAATTTTACAGCGCTTGGCCTACATGCATTACAGCATCGAGGACAAGAAGCTGGTGGTATAGTTTCACATGATGTTGAACAAGGCTTTAATTCTGTGCGCCGTTTTGGTTATGTGCGTGACAGCTTCACCAGCACTAAAATTATGGAACAGCTTCCAGGTGATTTATCTATTGGACATGTGCGTTATTCAACCGCGGGCTCCAAAGGCAATACGGCAATCCGAGATGTTCAACCGTTTTTTGGCGAATTTGCCATGGGTGGGGCTGCTATTGCCCATAATGGAAATATCACCAATGCTATAGCTTTGCGCAAAGAGCTGATCGAGCGTGGCTCAATTTTTCAATCCTCTTCCGATAGCGAGTGCATCATCCATTTAATGGCCCGCAGCTTGCAACAAGATATTCCGCAGCGGATGGAAGATGCTTTACGCCGTGTTGAGGGCGCGTTTTCCATTGTTGCTATGACCCAAACCCAACTTATTGGTGTACGTGATCCATTAGGCGTGCGTCCCTTGGTGCTTGGTAAGGTTAGTGATGGTTGGGCTTTAAGCTCTGAAACGTGCGCACTCGATATAATTGGTGCGGAGTTTATTCGTGAGATTCATCCTGGTGAAATGGTTGTAATTACAGATAAAGGCGTCGACAGTACCTATCCATTTCGTCCAGCCCGCCCTCGATTTTGCATCTTTGAACATATCTATTTTAGTCGTCCTGACAGTATTTTAGGAGGGCGTAGTGTCTATGAAACCCGTGAGGCGATTGGGCGTGAATTAGCGAAGGAATCACCAGTGGACGCTGACCTCGTCTGCCCCGTGCCAGACAGCGGTACCCCCGCCGCGATTGGGTATTCTCTGCAATCTGGCATTCCCTACGCAATGGGGATCATTCGCAACCAATATATGGGCCGAACTTTCATAGAACCCAGCGAGCAAATCAGAAATATGGGAGTGCGCCTGAAGCTGAATGTAAACCGGGCTCTAATTCGTGGCAAACGCGTAATCTTGGTGGATGACAGTGTAGTACGTGGCACCACATCTCGTAAGATTAAAGAAATGATTTTGGACGCGGGCGCAGCTGAGGTACATTTTCGCATCGCTAGTCCACCCACGGCATGGCCGTGCTTTTACGGGGTGGACACGCCACAACGTGAAAAACTTTTGGCAGCTACAATGACCGAAGAAGAAATGCGTCAGCATCTCACCGTGGACAGTCTAAAGTTTATCTCGCTCAATGGACTTTACCGAGCAGTCAACGGCAGCGACCGGGATAATGCCCAACCACAGTATTGTGATGCATGTTTTAGCGGTGAATACCCAGTCACACCAACAGATCAAATTTCCAATGGATTCCAAATGAAAGCCGCTGAATAGCGCCAAGCGTTCTGGGATGGACTTGTTGCCGTTATATGGGGGTTTATGACGGTCCTCTACTTACCTTGACTGACACTGGGCCACGAAACGCCCACCCGCCCCATTTTACATGATCTACGAGCTCAAGATCGGGAAAAGCCTTAAAGAGTTGTGGCAAAGCAACCTCAGCTATCAATACCCGGCTGACTGCCGCCCCCGCACAAAAATGCGGCCCAGACCCAAATGGTATGGCGGGACCCGTATTTCGGTCTATGTCATAAGTCTCGGGTGTAGCAAACACGGCCGGATCTCTATTGGCTGCGCCAAACATAAAAAATACCTTATCGTTCTTTTTAAAATCATGTCCTAACACAATACAATCTTGACTTATTCGCCGCGGACTCATGCCTATAGGCGACATCCAACGGGCGTATTCCATAAAGGCCTGCCCCCAGTCACCTGAATGCAACACTTTAGCCAGCGCATTTCGCTGCATCAATAAAGCAGCGGCTGTGCCAGCAATAGCATCTCTAGGTTCATTTTGACCGCCAGAAATCACTAGCTTGATATTGGCCTTAATATTGGCCAAAGATTGGCCAGCTTGGATCAAAACTGAAAGCACAGAAGTATCAGGGCTGTCAGTCAATTCTGGCACCATCAGCGCAATATGAGCATCAATATCCGCAGTTGCAACATCACATGCCTGCGTCACGCTCGGCGTGCCTAGGTAGTTTGAGCAACCATCAATCATTGCTTGGCTGACCTTATCCATCTGCCCCGGTGTCATTTGGCGTAGGCCTGTGATCGCTACTAGAGCAGCGCCCGAGACAGGCATGGCAAAATCACGTACCAAGTCAAATGCTTTTTTTTTCTTTAATCCTTCAATTACCACTCGTGTGGAACGCTCAAATTCAGCTCTCCAAACCTGCTTCACCGTTCGAGGGCTGAGGCTCGGAAATATTTTTTGGCGTGCCTCTTGATGCTCGGCCCCATCTTTTCGCATCATATTTTCACCCATCAACTGGACCATCAAACCATCAGGTTGGCAGGAGGAGAACAAATCAACTCGTTTTTCTTGTTTAAAGATATCAGACCGGCGAGTAATCAACGCTGCGTCCAGCTGTGGCACATAGACCACTGGCGCAATACTCTGAATTATAGCCAAATCGGGGTAAGGGTCACAGTAAAACTTTTGTAGGTCAATTGTATATTCCATGTCAGAAGATCATCACCGTCCACCACTTTTGGCAAGCCCTCGTCTCTTGACCCCAGCGGGTTTTGCGCCCATGACGCCGCCCATGACATATCCAATCCTCATCACCGGCGCATCACGCGGATTGGGTGCTGCATTAGCGCTCAAACTGGCGCGAAATTTTCACATCATTGCAGTTGCAAAAACCACTGGTAGCTTGGAGGAGTTGGATGATCGCATTCAGGCCATTGGTGGGCAGGCCACACTGGCACCACTCGACCTCACCGACGTAAACGCTGTACGTCATCTTTGCATCTCAATCCATGAGCGCTGGGGCGGCTTACTACTTTGGGCACATTGCGCCATTCACGCGGCGCCACTTTCACCTGCCAATTTTATTGATGCGCGTGATTGGGAAAAATCCGTAAAAATCAATATTACAACGACTGGTATGCTGATTCCAAATGTGGCGCCACTGCTGGGCCACGCTGGCATAGCTGTTTTTTTGAATGATCCCTGTGCAGGTTTAAAATTTTTCGGTAGCTACGGCGCAACTAAATCTGCACAAATTGCTTTGGCTCAAAGCTGGCAGGCAGAAACCATAAATACTGGGCCACGGGTGTGTATTGTGACACCTGCCCCAGTGCCTACCGCGACACGCGCGCGCTTTTTCCCTGGCGAAGATAGCGATGCGTTGTCAACTTGTGACATCGAAGCAGACAAAATAATTGCAACGCTGGGAATTATATAAGTTTTCTTAACTCCAGTATTATGCGCCCATACCAATAATTATACTAATGTAATGTAGATGGAGGCTTGCCCGCCCGACGGCAACCTTCTAACCAAGGCATATGAATATACTTATCACAAATGACGATGGTATTATGGCGCCTGGACTTGAGGTGCTTCGTGGCTTGGCCAGCCAATTGGCCGGGCCCAAAGGTGAGGTTTGGACCGTCGCACCGCAGTCAGAGCAATCAGGCGTTGGCCATTGTATTTCCTATAGCAAGCCAGTTTTGGTGCATCAATATGGGCCACGCAGGTTTGCTGTCGAAGGGTCGCCCGCTGATTGCGTTCTCGCAGGATTAAACGAGCTAATGCAACTTCAGCCAGACTTGGTGCTCTCAGGCGTCAACAAAGGTAACAACTCTGCCGAAAATACAGTATATTCCGGGACAATTGGCGCTGCAATGGAAGCAGCTTTGGCCGGCATTCCTGCGATTGCCATGTCACAGTTTTATGGACCGGAAAATTCCGAATTAGCAGATAGTTTTGAGGCAAGCAGCGTCCATGGAGTTGCTGCTATTCAAGCATGTCTTAAAGCTGGCTTTGCTCGCGCAAATGATTATGCACTATTTTACAACATCAACTTCCCACCAGTCCCCGCGACAGGTGTGTTGGGGATGAAGTCCGTAGCCCAAGGCTATCGTGGCGATGGTGCATTCAGCGCTAGTGCCACCACTTCGCCCAGCGGTCGAAAATTCTTATTCATGCACGGTAAACCACAACAGGTCCCAACTAAAAAGGGCACTGACGCCGCAGCCAATCTGGCGGGGTATATATCTATTACACCTATGCGCGCAAATTTAACTGCACATGATCAACTGGGCCACTTGGCCCATACATTAGGTTAATCTATGATCAGCGATGCCGAACGTAAAATGCAATTCTTGTTTTCGTTACGCTCGCGCGGTGTGACAAACAAACGTGTGCTTAATGCCATGGAACACGTGGACCGCAAAAAATATATTAGGGGTACATTCGAAGAACGAGCCTATGAAGACACGCCTCTACCAATTGCATGTGGCCAAACAATTTCACAACCCTCAATCGTGGCCTTGATGACTGAATCACTAGACGTGCAACCTCGTGATAAGGTTTTAGAAATAGGCACTGGGTCTGGCTATCAAGCCGCCATACTCAGCCAACTAGCTCGGCGGGTCTACACTGTGGATCGCCATAGTCAATTGGTTCGCGCCGCACGCGCTCTTTTCGAATTAGAAGATATCACCAACATCACTGTATTCAGTGCCGATGGCAGCCATGGCCTGCCAGAACAAGCTCCCTTTGACAAAATTTTGTTGACTGCCGCGAGTGAAGATCCTCCTGGCCCATTGTTGGAACAATTGCGCGTAGGCGGTATTATGGTACTACCAGTTGGGCAATCAGATAAAGTTCAGACATTGGTTAAAATTCTAAAAACCGAAGATGGGTTAACATATCACGAGTTAAGGCCCGTACGATTTGTACCCCTGTTAGAAGGTCTGGGTAAGGAAAATTTCTAAAAGTGGCTATTATAAGTCAAAAAAAGTTAGGTAAGAGCCAAATGAAATATGATTTCACAAAGATTCGATTAATTTTTCTAGTGGCGTTTATTGGCATAATTGGTTGTTCAGGCGACTTTGATTTTGATATGCGCGATCAGCTTGGTGGCCGCTTGGATACATCTTCAGCCGCAAATAGTGCTGTGGCCAACCGCCCAGATCCAGATGAACGCGGTGTGATCACTTTTCCAAACTACCAAGTGGTTGTGGCACGAAATGGGGACAAAATTGGTGATTTGGCTGAACGCATCAGTGCAGATTCAGAAATTCTGGGAAGTTACAACGGAATCTCACAAGAAGCCGTTTTACGCCACGGCGAGATTATTGCGCTGCCACCAAGCATCGTGGCGAGTGATGCCACTGGTAAACCTTTAACACCAACAGTTGTTGATATCAGCGAACTTTTAGATAATCCTAGACCCGCCAGCCAGCTTACCAGCGTTGAACCAAAACGACATCAGGTCGTTACTGGCGAGACTGCTTTCACTATCGCACGGTTCTACAAAGTGTCGGCAGATACTCTGGCTGACTGGAATAGTCTTGACACAGAAATGAATGTGCGTCCTGGACAGTATTTATTAATACCTATCACAGGCAACGCTACAACAAACGTCAGCGCACCAGGGCAAGGTAGCCCAACACCCACACCGCCAAGCAGTGCAAGACCGCACCCGCAGGTAGACTTACAACCCAAAACAGCTACATCAACGACAACTCAAGTACCTATTGCCAACACCGGAGAGACTACTGCGGCCTCTAGCATAGACACGCTCTTAGTACGTCCAGTCTCAGGGAACATCATCCGCAGCTACAAAAAAGGTCAAAATG
The DNA here is from genome assembly GCA_905182195.1 of Alphaproteobacteria bacterium UBA4588. GTDB lineage: Bacteria > Pseudomonadota > Alphaproteobacteria > Rhodobacterales > Rhodobacteraceae > Planktomarina. The sequence continues at coordinate 94,795 of CAJJAW010000001.1, read as the reverse complement.
AGGGTATTGATATTAGCGCCAAATCTGGCAGTTCTGTTGTTGCTGCTGGCGATGGCATCGTTGCCGCCGTTACTAAAGATACGGATGACGTACCTATTTTAGTAATCAAACATGCTGATGGAATTTTGACCGTGTACACAAATATTGATGAGCTCACGGTTAAAAAAGGTGATCGGGTGAACCGTGGTCAGAAAATTGCCGAAGTGGGTACTGGCACACCGTCCTTCTTACATTTCGAAGTACGTAGAGGCTTAGTATCTGTTGATCCAGACGATTATATTTGAGGGTCAGACCTAAACAGATTATATTGCAACTCCATGACGCCCAGCAAGATCAACAAAAAACTGCCAAGCCACCCGACCAGATCGTGACCCCCTGGTAGCTTGCCATTCTATGGCTTCCGCCTGCAAAACGTCAGGCTCTACGGTCACAAAATGTGCAGCGCAATATCCCTTAATCATTTGCAAGTACTGGTCCTGATCACATGGATGAAATCCTAGCCAGAGGCCAAACCTGTCTGATAAACTAACTTTTTCTTCTACGGCTTCACCAGGGTTGATCGCGCCAGAACTCTCATTCTCGATCATGTCACGTGGCATCAGGTGACGCCTGTTTGAGGTAGCATAGAAAATCACATTTTCCGGACGGCCAGCAATGCCACCATCCAAAACCGCCTTAAGCGATTTATAATGCTGATCATCATGTGAAAAAGACAGGTCATCACAGAAAAGTAAGAACTGGTAAGGCGCATCACGCAGCAGAGCTAAAAGACGGATCACGGAAGGTAAGTCTTCGCGTTGCAGTTCAACCATCTTTAGAGGCAGCCCTTGGCCTACTATGTCCGCATGTACTGCCTTCACTAGTGACGACTTGCCCATTCCACGTGCGCCCCACAGTAAAGCATTGTTTGCGGGCATGCCGTTAGCAAAACGACTGGTATTATCCAGCAGTGTATCCCGAGACCTATCAATACCAACAAGAAGATTGAGATCTACCCGCGAAACCGTTGCTATTGGCTCAAGTTTATCTGGGCTTGTATGCCACAGAAACGCGTCAACTTGATTGAAATCTGGGCACCTAAGTGGCGCAGGTGACATCCTCTCAAGCGCCAAGGCTATCCGATTCAGAGGATCTTGGGTCATTTTAAATCTCTTTCATCATCCTCGTCACCGAATAAATCTTCGTCCGACACACCCTGTTCTTTGAGGAAAGCGTTCCGTTTTATTTCGACATAGACTACCAACCAAATTGAAATCTCGTAAAGGCCATAAACAACCACGAACAATATAACCTGTGTCACCACATCTGGTGGCGTCACAATGCCTGCCAAGATCAAAATGGCTACAATGGCATATTTTCGGACAGCCCGGAGACCCGCAGCGGAGACCAAACCCGCTTTCCCCATAAGTGTAAGTAAAACCGGCAGTTGAAAACAGACCCCAAAAGCCATTATAAATTTCAATACTATGTCTAAAGTTTCGCGAACAGAGCCCAAAAACCGAGTTTTGAGAGCCGTATCATCTACTTGGAGTTCAGTTCCAGTGATCAATGCCGTCACAGTTGGCATTATGTCCGCATAGCCAATGAAAAAGTTAAGCGCCAGCGGGCTTACAACATAATGTGCGAAGGCAGCACCAAGTAGAAATAACAGCGGCGACGCAATAATAAACGGAAGAAATGCGTTTTTTTCTGCCTTGTAAAGGCCAGGTGCTACAAACCGCCATAATTGGTAGCCAATGAACGGGGAGGATACACCGAGGCCAAAAATTACTGATATTCGGATCAATACAAAGAACTTTTCTTGTGGTGCAGTGAATATCAACTGGGCAATCTCACCACGATTACGCAAGATCTGCGCAATTGGTTCAGCTAAAAAGTTTAAAATATATTCTGCGACGAAGAAACAAGCAAACAATCCAACGATAAAGGCTAGAGCCGCGCGGATAAGACAAGTCCTAAGTTCGGTCAAATGTTCAATCAAGGGCGCGGAAGAATCGTCTAAAGTTTCGTCTTCACTGCTCATGTTGTTTTACCAGGCTTAGGGGCTGTTTTGTTTGCAACATTTTTCTTGATTACCACTTTTTTAGGACTGGCTGAAGGTTTTCTCTCCACGATAGATTTGCCCGGCACCTTTGCAACAACCAATTTTTTTGGAGCAGGCTTCTTCGACTGTAACTTTCCAACCCCTTTCGGAGCAGTGGAGGATTTAGCAGCCACATTTATAACTTTTTCTGCATCTAAACGCCCTTGAGCCTTAACAGCCATTGCGTCGTGCATTTTCTTTGATTTTTCGGCACGCTCTTCAGCAAGTTGGGCGGTTTCAGATCCAGGTACAAAATCCTTCCACTTTGTGGTAGGATCCGTCACACTTCGCACCCCATCTTGTAGGGAGTTCACTGAATCCATTGCGTCTTTCATACCCGAGTCGTCAGCGGCATCGTTCATCGCCCGACTAAAGTCGCGGGCCATACCCTTTGCTTTACCAACAAATTGTCCTATTTTTCGAAATACGACTGGCAGTTCTTTGGGGCCAATTACGATCAAACCAACAATGGCTGCTACCATAATCTCAGCCCATCCCAATCCAAACATCGAGAACCTTCCTTACTTCAGATGAGTGATAGTGATTAGGGCTTTTCTTTTTTTTCTTCGGGCGTCACGTCTTTAGCACCGTCAGAGGCAGATTCTTCAATCTCTTGTTGGCTGTCACTCACCCCTTTCTTGAACGCGGTGATGCCTTTACCCATTTCGCCCATCATGGCAGAAATCTTACCACGACCAAATAAAACCAAAACGACTAGCGCTATAACTAGATAGCCCATGGGCGGTATGTTTGTGAGGAATGCAGGGGTCATATCAACTCTCCTTAAATTAGCTGTTTGTTACTTGTAAGCCAGTTCTAGCCTGGCAGAAAGTACGTTCCGAGTATTTTACCATTGCCGAGGATATCAACTGACACTATTATGTCAGTATGGCACGTAAAGACAGGCTTTTCTCACTGATACAAATTATACGCGACGGAAATCTCTATCGCGCCTGCGATTTAGCAGCCCACGTGGGAGTATCCCTGCGCACGTTGTACCGCGATATGGATACATTGGCCGCATCGGGTGTTCCAATCCGCGGTGAACGAGGCGTTGGCTATCAAATTACAGCAGCCTATACGCTTCCAGCATTAAACCTGACCAAAACCGAGCTTGAAGCCCTACATCTTGGATTGGCTGCGGTAGGTGAAAGCGATGACACCGAATTGGCCAATGCTGCCAAGGCCCTATCCAGCAGGATAGATGGGGTCTTACCCGAGGACCGCGCAGCAGCTTCAGGGTGGTCTTTTGCCACCTACCCTTTTGCTGATGCCGCCCGTGGCTTTCAATATATGCCGAAGCTACGGCAATCCATCAGGGCACGACAAAAAATGCAAATCAGCTTTAGAGGAGATGTATACAAGCTGCGGCCGTTAGCGCTAGATTATTGGGGTAGGCTTTGGACGCTAGCAGCTTGGAGCGAGACAGCAAGTGAATTTGTGACCCTACGTATCGATCAAATTGATAGCGTAGGTGCAATGCCTGCGGCATTCGTAGATGAACCAGGAAAGACTTTGGTAGATTACCTATCTTGGAATAAGGCTAGAAACTCAAAAATCACCTCAAACTAGGCAAGCCTTGGAAACACGTAACAATGTTTACGCGGAGCTAGAAGCCAAAATGGCGTGCCTGCCTTTGGCAGAAATACGGATGGAATCGATGCTGTAAGAAACGGCCCATCCCTCAGTTTAAAATCTACCAGAGAATTTTGCCCTAAAAACCGTGCACGATGCACATTGGCACTTGCCGCTTGGCCCATCGCGTCGCTGGGAGTTGGGCCTTGGCCGGCTCGGTCAAAATCAATGCGGATATGTTGCGGGCGGATAACTATATCTAGGATCGTTCCATCTGGATGCCCAGGTGCAAAAAACTTACCAAAGGGGGTTTGCGCCAATGAACTTTTAACTTTGCAAGTCATAACATTAATATCACTAAAAAATGCTGCTGCGTCTCGATCAGTTGGTGAATTGTAAATTGTATAGGGGGCTCCTTTTTGTACAATCTGACCACCACGCATAAGGGCAATTTCATCCGCCATTTTCATAGCTTCTGAAGGGTCATGCGTCACCATCAGAACCGCGGCACCATCCTCGCGCAGAACACGGAGAGTTTCATCTCGGACGCCATCACGTAGGCGGTCATCAAGCCCTGAAAAAGGTTCATCCAACAGCATAATTTTTGGGCGCGGGGCTACTGCGCGCGCTAAAGCCACCCGCTGTTGCTCTCCACCAGATAATTCATGGGGCATTTTTGCGCTGTATCCGGCTAGATCAACCCGCCCAAGCATCTCCTGCGCACGGATTTTGCGCGCTGATTTGGCGCCACTCAAACCAAAAGCCACATTTTCTAAAACTGATAAATGTGGAAATAGTGCAAAATCTTGAAACATCATTCCAATATTGCGGTCCTCAGGCGGCAAACTGCGGGTTCCATCGCAGACTAGTCCACCATCAACATAGATCTCGCCGCTATCTTGACGCTCTACGCCAGCCACGATCCGCAGCGTGGTTGATTTCCCACACCCAGATGGTCCCAACAAACAGGTCACCTGCCCAGACTGTAAGCTTAAAGAAACATTATCTGCTGCCATACTCACATCAAACTGACGCGACACATTTCGAATTTCAAGTCTTGGTTTCGACAAAAGAACGCGCCTAACTTACAAAAAAACTCTAGTGTATCTAAATCCCACAGGAGCAATTAGCAACAGTTCGCATCAACGGCATCTGCTTCCTAGGGCTAGACTCTGAAAAAACTGCTCTGCTAAATTGTAGAGTTGGTACCACCACCATCTAATAAAATGTTCTGCCCAACGATATAGCCCGCGTGTGTGAACATAAAAAAGCACAAGCGGCCCCAAACTCCTCAGCAGTGCCGTAACGCCCCGCAGGGATAAAAGATTGTCGTTGCTTTTGAGCCTGCTCCATAGAGATGCCCTGTTCCTGCATAACTCCATTATCCAAAGAAACTGCCCTATCCGTTGCATGAATTCCGGGCAGTAAATTGTTAATTGTCACGCCCTTGTATGCTACTTGACGAGCCGTGCCAGCAACGTAGCCTGTTAGGCCTGTACGCGCAGCATTGGAAAGACCCAAAACTGCGATTGGAGCTTTTACAGATTGGCTGGTTATATTCACAACCCTGCCCCAGCCGATTGACATCATGCCCGGTAAACAGGCTTTCATTAACGCAATTGGGGTTAACATATTAGCATCTAGGGCAGTAATAAAATCATCCCTATCCCAATCAGACCAATTGCCAGGAGGCGGTCCACCAGCATTGGTAACTAAAATATCCACTTGGCCAGTTCTTTCGAGAATTAGCGACTGACCCTCGGGTGTAGTGACATCACAAGTCACTGTTCTGACATCTACGCCATACGCTGCACGAATTTCCTCTGCAGTAACTTCAAGCACCTCCGGATTACGCCCATTGATAACCAAATTAACACCTTCAGCGGCCAAAGCTTCAGCACAACCGCGCCCCAACCCCTTTGAAGATGCACAAATAACGGCTTTTTTACCAGAAATCCCCATATCCATTTTCTATAAACCCTTCCACTTCATTTATAGCTACTACTAAAATCAAACGGTCAGCAACATCCGGGTGAAAACAGTTAGACATAAAAATATATTAACCCATACAATATAGATATGTCTCTATATAAATCATAAATTTACAAACTGACGTCTTTTGATAATGCTTTAATACTTTGGTATAAAAATACATTGTCAAACATTCCGAATACATATGGCCTATTAGCAACAGAACGCAATGCAAATGGCTTTATAAATATGGCAAACTAGTGAAGTTATTCAAATTTTATAAGATTCCAAACTATCAATTGGGTTGGCGAGGGCTTGACTCTTACTTTCGTAATTATGTTGCACTAACTTAGCCTAATGTTCGCTAATTCAACCAGAGCATGAGCGCTGTTTAATCGCTCAGTCCAAGTCCACTCGCCGCGCATTAATTGAACGTGAGCCTTTAACCTCATATCAGTTTTAAGTGGAAATTTCCTCACTAAAATTCCTGGTTAGGTTTCTTGCTAATAGCTTCATCCCAACCTATACGCCCCACATGTTAGAAAACCGATCAACACTTCCGTCCGAAATTGCTCGTCGGCGTACTTTTGCAATCATAAGTCACCCCGACGCAGGCAAAACTACGTTAACAGAAAAATTTCTTCTCTATGGCGGCGCGATCCAAATGGCAGGCCAGGTGCGGGCCAAAGGCGAAGCGCGACGAACCCGATCGGACTTCATGAAAATGGAGCAAGAGCGTGGTATATCTGTGTCGGCATCAGCGATGTCTTTTGACTTTAAAGATTATCGGTTTAACCTCGTAGACACACCCGGTCACTCTGACTTCTCAGAAGACACATATCGTACCCTCACTGCGGTAGATGCAGCTGTTATGGTCATTGATGGAGCCAAGGGAGTTGAAAGCCAAACACAAAAACTCTATGAAGTATGCCGGATGCGGGACCTGCCTATCCTGACATTTTGTAATAAAATGGACAGAGAAAGTCGTGATACATTTGATATTATTGATGAAATTCAAGAAAGCTTAGCTATTGATGTAAGCCCAGCTAGCTGGCCCATTGGTCGGGGCCGCGATTTTATTGGTACCTATGATATACTGCGTGACCGGCTTGAATTGATGGACAGCGCAGACCGCAATAAAATTTCTGAATCTATAAAAATAAAAGGTTTGGATGACCCCGCCCTATCACAGCATGTGCCTGCAGATTTGTTGTCAATATTTTTAGAAGAAATTGAGATAGCTCTTGAATTGCTACCAAAGCTCAACCAGCAAGCCCTACTCGACGGAACAATGACACCAATTTGGTTTGGCTCAGCTATCAACTCCTTTGGCGTACAAGAGTTGATGCAAGGAATTGCTGATTTTGGCCCCGAACCCCAACCACAAAAAGCAGAGCCACGTTATATTGCGCCAGAAGAAATTAAAGTTGCTGGTTTTGTATTCAAGGTACAGGCTAACATGGATCCCAAGCACAGAGATCGCGTTGCCTTTTTACGGATTGCCTCAGGCCATTTTAAACGTGGCATGAAATTAACCCATGTCCGCAGCAAAAAACAAATGTCAGTTACAAATCCTGTGTTATTTTTGGCAGCAGACCGTGAACTTGCTGAGGAAGCCTGGGCCGGTGATATCATTGGTATCCCAAATCATGGGCAGCTGCGCATTGGTGACACACTAACGGAAGGGGAAGTACTTCGTGTGACGGGGATCCCGAGTTTTGCGCCTGAGTTACTGCAAACGGTACGTGCAGGAGACCCTCTCAAAGCCAAACACCTCGAAAAGGCCTTGATGCAATTTTCAGAGGAAGGCGCGGCCAAGGTTTTTAAACCTATGATTGGCTCAGGCTTTATTGTGGGCGTTGTAGGTGCATTGCAATTTGAAGTTTTGGCTAGTAGAATTGAATTAGAATATGGCCTACCGGTACATATGGAGCAAAGCCAGTTCACCTCTGCCCGCTGGGTATCTGGTAATCAGTATGAAATGGACGCCTTTGCTCAAAGTAACAAACAACACATGGCAATCGACAATGACGGTGACATGGTCTTTTTGACTCGGCTGCAATGGGATATCGACCGAGTTGTACGCGACTACCCTGACGTAACTCTAAATGCTACAAAAGAAATGATGATTTAAACATAGCTATGTTCGAAATCTCAGCGCAATGCCCTGGCCACACAGGCCTAGAAATCGATTGCTACCATGCGGGTTTGACCTAAAGATCATTACCTCTTATACCGATCTCGTTGGTACCTGACCAACAGACCGATGGGCGCGGTTGACATGCGTCCGACACTTGCCGCTAAAAAAATGTAACGGCTAATCTCATTGGACATACATGATAAAATTTACTGACCTAAATCTGGATACCAAAGTCCTAAAAGCCATTGCCGACGCCGGCTATGAAACACCCACCCCAATTCAGGCTGGAGCCATCCCTCCCACCCTCGAAGGTAAAGATGTTTTGGGGATAGCCCAAACTGGAACGGGGAAAACTGCAAGCTTCACATTACCAATGATAACACTGTTGGACCGCGGACGAGCCCGCGCTCGCATGCCACGCAGCTTGGTGCTTTGTCCGACACGAGAACTGGCAGCCCAAGTTGCCGAGAATTTTGACACCTATACAAAATACAGTAAGCTGACAAAAGCACTGTTAATCGGTGGTGTGAGTTTTAAAGAACAAGATAAACTAATTGATCGTGGCGTTGACGTTTTGATTGCCACACCGGGCCGCCTGTTGGACCATTTTGAACGAGGCAAGCTTCTTCTGACAGGTGTTCAGATCATGGTGGTAGATGAGGCCGACAGAATGCTTGATATGGGCTTCATTCCAGACATTGAACGAATTTTTAGCCTAACGCCCTTTACACGCCAGACGTTGTTTTTCAGTGCTACAATGGCGCCAGAAATTGAACGCATAACAAATACTTTTCTTTCCTCTCCAGCAAAGGTTGAAGTCGCACGCGCCGCTTCTACTTCTGAGACCATCACACAATCTGTGGTGATGTTCAAAGCTAGCCGAAAGGACCGCGAAGGTACCGAAAAACGTGCATTGTTGCGTGGAATAATAGAGAGTGAAGCCAAAAAATGCACCAATGCAATCATCTTCTGCAATCGCAAGATGGATGTAGATGTGGTAGCTAAGTCAATGCAAAAATATGGCCTTGATGCCGCTCCAATTCACGGAGATCTAGAGCAGTCAAAGCGCATGGAAACATTAGATAACTTCCGTTCTGGCGCTCTCCGGTTCTTGGTAGCTTCTGATGTAGCGGCGCGTGGTTTGGATGTGCCCAATGTGAGCCATGTGTTCAACTACGATGTGCCCAGCCATGCTGAGGATTATGTTCATCGCATCGGCCGCACAGGCCGCGCGGGCAAACTTGGCACAGCAATGATGATTTGCACACCACGTGACGACAAAAATTTTGCAGACATTGAACGTTTGGTGAAAATAGAAGTTCCACGAATGGAACATGCTATGGCAACTAAAACTACGCCATCAGCTGAAGAAGTAGAAAAACCAATTGTTAAGCGTACCCGCGGTGGGCGAAACAAGAAACCAGAGGTGGAACAAAAGTCACAAAAATCTTCTAAAATGATAGCAGAGCCTGTAAAAGTTTCAACACTTATACCAGTTGGCTCTGTCATTGATGGACAGCCAAAGACTAAAGTTCAAGAGCGCGAGCCATCAGCAAATCAGCGTGACGGTAGAGGACGTGGTAAAGAAAATAATAACCGCAACAATCGTAGACACGCCGTTCTAGATGAAGATATGCCAAATTTTATTGTGCAGAGTTTTACAGAACGTTTGATATCCGAAGGCAAAACACTAATCTCTGAGAACAACAGCATAGAGGGTGATGAGATGCCAGACCCTATTGTAACTATAAAAGATTTAGCCGTTGATCTGGGGCATGGGCACACAAACGTCGAGGACACAAATGAGATTTAATTACCGTAACTGTAAGATTTAATGTCTGCGCATTCTTAATGAATAGGCAGGGCTTTTTACGGAGTTTATTGGCAAACCCCAAAGCACCAATGATACTTTATTATCAAATGGATAGGCTAGTACTTAAACTGCATGGTTTCAGCCCATACAGCGCCCCCGACTGCTCGAGTAGTCGGGGGTGAAGATTTTTAGAGAGGTATCTTAATCAGTCTGTATAATTTTTTAAAGTTATGACAGACGGCTGATAACCACAGTTACTTCTGGTTTTTTACCAATCTCAGAATGTGCCGAATGACGTGCAATACGCCGCAGCTCATCTTCCAGTTTCTTATCATCGTTCAATGTTTTACGACCTGCACGCATCATGAATTGGTTCAGATCTTCTTCTAAAATTTCTGTCAAACCAGCGCGGCTATTACCTATCTCCGGCAGGCCTTTAATTTCACACCAAGGCTCTCCTAATGGTCCATCATCGTCCAAAATCACACTGACCATTATATGCCCGTTCAGCGCCATACGGATACGATCGCGCACAACTCCATCCAAAGCTCCAATCTGCACAGATCCATCAATATAGGTCCTACCCGTTTCAACAAACTCCTCCACCTTGGGCGCATTTCCAGAAAGATTGATCACCATCCCATTTACAGCCACTACCGAGGCCAAGCCCTTAGCTTTTCCCAAATTAGCGTGGGCGCGCAAATGGCGATGCTCACCATGCATTGGGATCAGAATTTGTGGCTGCATCAAAGCATGCATCACCTCAAGGTCTGGGCGGTTGGCATGGCCCGATACATGATATGCACCACTGTCGTCATCCACAACATCCACCCCAATTTCAGAGAGTTGGTTGATGATTTTAATAACACCACGTTCATTTCCTGGAATGGTTTTAGAGGAAAATAGAAATAGGTCACCTTCCTTCAATTTATGCCCACGATATTTACCGTTGGCCAATTGAGCAGAGGCAGCACGGCGCTCTCCTTGGCTGCCAGTAACCAAGAACATCAGGTTGGCTCGCGGAACATCCAGAGCTTCTTCAGGACTGACAACTGGTGGAAAATCAGACAACACACCTGTCTCAAGTGAGGCTTCTACCATTTTATTCATGGCACGACCCATCAAACAAATTGAACGCCCTGCTCTGCGACCAGCTTCAGCCAAAGTTTTAACTCGCGCTACGTTGCTAGCAAACGTAGTCGCAATCACTAATTGATTAGCTGAGGATACCAATTTGGTGATGCTGTCAGCCAAGGTAGATTCAGATCGGCCAGGAGACAGTGAAAACACATTTGTACTGTCACAAACCAAAGCTTTAACGCCTGGTTTGGCAATTTCACCCCACATGACCGGATCCCAACCCTCACCTACAAGTGGAATTTTGTCGAGTTTGAAATCACCCGTGTGGACGATGCGACCGTCAGGCGTGTCTATGACTAAACCTGAGCTTTCAGGAATTGAGTGGCTTATTGGCAAAAATCCAACTTTGAAAGGTCCAAGCGTAACTTGATCAGGCCAAGCGCCCATCACAGTAACTGCATTTCCAGCCACACCATGCTCTTCAAGCTTGCGTCGCGCTATATTTGCCGTAAAGGCCCGCGCATATATTGGAGCACCTAGCTTTTTAAAGGTATGACCAACAGCACCAACATGGTCTTCATGGGCATGGGTGATAAACACCCCATCAATTCGCTCTTTGCGTGCTTCGAGCCATGCAACATCAGGGATAATCAAATCTACACCTGGGGATCCATCCATATCTGGAAATGTGACTCCCAAGTCAACGACTATCAATCGCTCTTTATCTCGAGGCCCGTAGCCATAGACATAACAGTTCATTCCCACTTCACCAGCACCACCGAGGGGGAGGTACATCAAACGATTTTGGCTCATCAAATATCCTTGTTAAATTTGTGGATCACGGTCAAACCGTGCATTGTTAGCTCATCTTCGAACGTATCAAACAGATGTACTGATTGTTGAAACAGTGGGGCGAGGCCACCCGTTGATATAACTTTCATAGGACGGGCATGTTCGGATTTTATGCGGTCACAGATCTCGCGGACAAGCCCCACATAGCCCCAGAATATACCCGATTGCATACAGGCCACAGTATTTTTACCAATCACACTTTGTGGTATAGTGATGTCGACATGTGGCAGGGCCGCCGCCGCTTGGTGCAAGGCCTCCAAACTCAAATTTACACCAGGCGCAATGCAGCCACCAATATAGGCACCATCACTATCAACCACGTCAAATGTGGTTGCGGTACCAAAGTCCACAATAATAAGATCACCGCCGCACAGATCAAACCCTGCCACAGTATTAACCAAGCGATCTGGTCCAACAGCAGCGCCCGCATCGACACGCACCGAAATAGGCAGGCGACAATCAGACCGCCCAACCACCAAGGGTCGAGTGCCAAAATACTTATCGGCTAAGACCCTAAGATTAAACACCACCCGCGGCACAGTTGATGAAATGACCATCTCGTCAATCTCATATTCTATACCGTCGAGCGACATAAGCGTTTTCAACCAAACGTAATATTGATCAGCCGTACGCTTATGGGAAGTTGCAATCCTCCAATTCGAAATGAATTGATTCCCGTCCCATATGGAAAAAACTGTATTTGTGTTTCCGCAATCTATTGCGAGCAGCATCGCTTTAAGCCCTAAAAGTAAACATCAGCAGCGGGTATGACTCTCTTACCCCCTGGCGTCAACAGTATCAGGTTCCCAGTCTCATCTAGGCCTTCAAAGCTCCCAGTATGCACTTCTTTGCTTGTGCGAGCGGTGATAACTTCACCCAAGCGAGCTGCATGGTCTGTCCATTCTGCGCGAATCCCCCCAAACCCAGCCGTAGAAAGCTTATGCTCCACGTCTGCAAACTCTGCGGCTAAAACCTCAAGGAACGCTTCAGCGGGGACAGTTTGGTGAATAACATCAGCCAAGCCCACAGGGGCAAAGCTGGCATCTGGCACATCCGCGGGCGCATGGCCCAGATTAACACCAATCCCGATCGTCAGCCTGTCGACACTGAAACCCGAGCCAGAGGATTCTAACAAAATACCAGCTACTTTGCCTCCATTGAGCAATACATCATTTGGCCATTTCTGCGCCAAAGAGCTTGCATCTACATAGGTTGAAAGTGCGCGGCGAAGCGCACAGGAAGCCACAAATGAACGTTGTGCCGCGATGGCAAACGAACAATTAGGTTGCATCACCAAACTGGCTGCAAAGGCTCCTTCGGAGCTGAGCCACGATCGACCGTGACGGCCTCGTGCCTGGGTTTGAGAACGTGCCATAATCCAGTGAGGATAACCTTTGGCGCCATCATAAGAACGGGCCAAGTCCATTGTGGAATTAACCTGGTCAACAATAGTGGCGGTCACGGAATTTGGCAGATTAATTTGCAAGAGATGCCGCAGCAATTTGCGCCAATGTCTCAATACCAAACAAGCTGAAGAAAGTGCCTGCAATCATCAAAGCGGCCGAAACAACCAAGATAATGTGCAATCTGCGCGGAAGGTTGGCGTCCAGAGGCTCACTCGCCTCACCGAAGTACATAAAGTACACGATGCGAATATAGTAAAACGCTCCAATAACCGAAGCCACAACGCCCGCAACAGCAAGCCAAGCCATATTAGCGTCATAAGCAGCACGTAGCACGTAAAATTTCCCAAAAAACCCTACAAGCGGCGGGACACCCGCCATTGAGAACATTAAAGCGCCAACACATAGCGCCTTTAGCGGCTCTTGCTTAGAATACATGTTCAGTGCTGCTATATCGCTGACAGGTTGGCCTTCACGTTCCATGGAGAGGATGAAGGCAAACATACCAATATTCATGGTAACATAGATTGCCATATAGATAAGCATCGCCTGCACACCAAAAGTGGTGCCTGATGCCAAGCCCATAAGGGCAAAACCCATATGCGCAATCGAAGAGTATGCCATCAATCGTTTGATGTCGCGTTGGCCAATCGCCGCCACAGCGCCCAAAAACATTGAAATCAACGACAAAACAGCTATAACCTGCTGCCAGTCGCCAATCACACCGCCAAATGCATCGTGCACCACTCGGGCAAATAGGCCCATGGCCGCCATCTTCGGCGCGGTTGCGAAAAAAGCGGTCACAGAAGTTGGCGCTCCTTCATAAACGTCAGGCGCCCACATATGAAACGGTGCGGCCGATACCTTAAATGCCATACCAGAGATAACAAATACAAGCCCTAGAAGCAGCCCGATGGACAGGCCATCGCCCTGGGTAGCCTGCATAATGCCCGCAAATTCCACGGTGCCTGCAAAGCCATACACCAATGATGAGCCATAAAGCAGCAGACCAGAGGACAATGCCCCTAGCACGAAATACTTCAGGCCCGCCTCAGTGGATCTGGCACTGTCACGACGGAAAGCCGCAATCACGTAGAGCGCCAAAGATTGCAATTCAAGACCCATATAGAGGGTTAAAAGACTGCCCGCTGAAACCATAACCATCATGCCAACCACCGACAAAGCGACCAACAAAGGATACTCAAACTTTAACATATCACGTTTGGAGGCGTAGTCTTGACCCATTACTAGCACAATGGCCGCAGACAGCAAAATTACAACCTTGGCAAAGCGGGCAAAGTTATCTTCCACAAACATTCCATTAAAAGAGACCGTTTCAGGCGCGTTACTCAGCCCAATGATTGCGGCCAACAGCAGGAATACCCCACTGGTCAACCAGATGGAAAGAGCCGCGTGTTTATCCTTGCCCGAGTAGACAAAAACGACCAAAGCCAGCATCGCGTAGAGCGATAAAAGAACCTCAGGTAGAACAGTCCAAAAATCAGACGCGACCATATTCCTAATTCCCCTTTAGTGGGACGCAGTTGATGCAGCCGTACTCATTATGCCATGAGCGGCCACATTGCTGTGATAGGTTTCAACCAAGGCCGCCACAGACGGCCCAATAATATCAAGAATAAGTGCAGGATATACCCCCAAGAGCAGGGTCATCACAACGAGCGGTGCAAAAATCATCTTTTCACGCCGCCCCATATCTGTAATAGATTTTAAACTCTCTTTAATAAGATCGCCCATTACCACCCGACGGTAAAGCCAAAGTGCATAGGCGGCTGACAATATCACCCCGGACGCAGCAAACAGTGCCACCCAAGTATTAACTTGGAAAATCCCCACCAGGGTGAGAAACTCACCCACAAACCCCGAGGTACCTGGCAAACCCACATTGGCCATCGTAAAAAACAAGAAGATCAATGCATAGCTAGGCATCCTGTTGACCAAGCCACCATATGCCTCGATGTCGCGGGTGTGCATACGGTCATAAATGACGCCAACACAGAGAAACAACGCACCCGAGATAAAGCCATGGCTAATCATTTGGAAGATAGCACCATCCACACCTTGTTGGTTGGCCGCAAAAATCCCCATTGTCACATATCCCATATGCGCCACCGAAGAATAGGCAATAAGCTTTTTCATGTCCTGTTGTGCCAAAGCCACCAGAGAAGTGTAAACAATCGCAATCGCAGACATCCAAAACACCAAAGGCGCCAGCAGATCAGATGCCACAGGAAACATCGGCAACGAGAACCGTAGAAAACCGTAGCCACCCATTTTTAAGAGGATCGCCGCAAGCACCACAGAGCCCGCCGCGGGCGCTTGTACGTGAGCATCGGGCAACCATGTGTGAACTGGCCACATTGGCATTTTTACTGCAAAAGATGCAAAGAAAGCAATCCACATCAGGGTCTGTGCCCCGCCAAGAATTTGAAAGCCAAAAACGCCAAGCGTTTCAGAGCCAAAGTTATGGGTAAGAAGCACAACCATATCAGTGGTGCCCGCATCCGCAAACATCGCCACCATTGCCACCAGCATCAAGACAGAACCCAGGAAGGTATAGAGAAAGAACTTAAACGAGGCGTAAATCCGTGCCTTGCCACCCCAGATCCCGATAATCAGGAACATAGGAATCAAGCCGGCCTCAAAGAACATGTAAAACAGCACCAAATCCAGAGCGCAGAACACGCCAATCATCAAAGTTTCCAGCACTAAAAAGGCGATCATGTACTCTTTCAGACGGTGGTTTACATTCCAAGAGGCTGCAATCACCAAAGGCATGGTGAAGGTGGTCAGCATAACAAACAAAATGCTGATGCCATCGACACCCATTTTATATTGCATGCCTAGTAACCAGCTGTGCTCTTCCACAAACTGAAAGCCAGTGTCACCTGCATCAAAACCAAATAACAACATGAGCGAGGCTATAAATGTGAACACAGTTGCAGCAAGTGCCAGATATTTTATATTCTGCTGTGCAGGTTGACTATCGCCACGCGCAAGCAGCGACAGAATGACCGCTGCGACAAGGGGAATGAAGGTGATTAGGCTGAGAAGGTTACTCATTACTTACCCCCCGCAATGGTCATCCAAGTAACCAAAACTGCGATACCGATAACCATGCCAAAGGCATAGGTGAAGATATAGCCAGATTGCATACGGCCTGCCCATTTTGTAAAGAATGGAATAATCCCCATTGCCAATCCGTTGATGCCACCGTCGATGATCCTACCGTCCACAAATTTCCAGAGGGTGCGGCCCAACCATTGCGCAGGGCCCACAAAAATCACATCGTAAATTTCATCGAAATACCACTTATTCAGTAGAAAACGGTAAAGTACAGGATTGCTCTCAGCCACGCGGCGCGGCAGGTCCAGTTTTGTCATGTAAAACAACCAAGCAGTGACAAAGCCCAAGGCCATAGCAATGAAAGGTGCAATTTTTACTAGCCAATGCACATGATGCGCGTCATCCAGAACCGTATTGGTTGGCGCCATGTAAATTGCGCCCTTGCCCAATTTATCGCCAACTACTTTTATTTCTTCGTTGTCCCCCACCGGTGCGTGTGCCTCAGGCTCAGTCGTCCCTGACGCATGGGCTGGAGCTATTAAAGAGAAGCTAGTACTGGCATGATCTGCATCATGAGTTTCGCTGTCTTCAACAATGCCAAAAAACACTTCCACTTTGTGGTGATCACCAAAGAAGGGCTTGTAAAACACCATGCCAGAGAAAATCGCACCCACAGCCAAGACCGCAAGCGGAACCAGCATCACAGCTGGACTTTCATGGCTATCATCGTGGGTGTGCTTGTCGCCACGCGAGGTTCCAAAGAAGGTGAGGAACATCAAACGCCAGCTATAAAAGCTGGTGAACAGCGCGGCAATTACCAGCATCCAAAAGGCGTAACCGCCCATTGTACCAGCGTAAGCGCTCTCAATCACAGCATCCTTAGACAAAAATCCCGCAAAACCGTAATGGGTCAATGGAATTCCCACCCCAGTGATTGCCAAAGTACCGATCATCATCGCCCAGAATGTATAGGGCATTTTTTTACGCAACCCCCCATAGTTGCGCATATCTTGCTCATGATGCATGCCATGGATCACAGACCCAGCACCTAAAAACAGCATCGCTTTAAAGAAAGCATGAGTTAAAAGGTGAAACATCGCAACCGAGTAGACACCCAAACCAGCCGCAACAAACATATAGCCCAGCTGAGAACAGGTAGAATAGGCAATGACCCGTTTGATGTCGTTTTGAACCAATCCAACCGTGGCCGCAAAGAACGCCGTAGAGGCCCCTAAAAATACAATAAAACCCATTGTATCAGGAGCAAATTCCATAATTGGTGACATTCGGCAGATCAAAAACACCCCAGCAGTAACCATTGTGGCCGCATGGATCAAAGCTGAGACAGGCGTTGGTCCCTCCATCGCGTCTGGTAACCAAGTGTGCAAGATTAATTGTGCGGATTTACCCATTGCCCCCACGAAGAGCAAAAATGCAATTAAATTGGCCGCATTCCAATCACGCCAAAGAAAATGCAACTTCATCGAAGCCAGTTCCGGACCAATCAGAAAGATGTCCTCAAATTTGATACTATCGGCCACCAGATAGAGCGCAAAAATCCCCAGCAGAAAACCAAAGTCACCCACACGGTTGACTACAAAAGCTTTGATCGCCGCAGCACCAGCACTTTGTTTGCGGATATAAAAGCCAATTAGCAAATAGGAGGCCACACCCACACCTTCCCAGCCGAAAAACAGCTGCAGCAGGTTGTCTGAGGTTACCAGCATCAGCATGGCGAATGTGAAGAAAGACAGATAAGAAAAGAAGCGTGGACGATAGCTTTCGCCCTCACGGAAATGCTCGTCATCAGCCATGTAACCTATGGAATAGAGATGCACCAAAGCTGATACAGTGGTAATCACGATCAACATGATCGTGGTTAGACGGTCAATACGAATGGCCCAATCCGTAGAAAGGGTACCGCTTTCAATCCAACGCAGAATTTGAATGCTTTCTGTTTGCCCGTCGAAGCTTAAAAAAACCACCCAAGACAAAAGGGCAGAAAGAAACAGCAATCCAGTGGTTAAGACCTGCGCCGCTTTATCACCAATCACACCATGGCCAAAGCCTGCAATCAGAGCCCCCACCAAAGGGGCAAATAGAAGTATCGTTTCCATACCGCCTTACCCTTTCATTACGTTGACGTCTTCAACATCAATCGAGCCTTTGTTACGGAAGAAACATACCAAAATTGCCAGACCAATCGCAGCTTCTGCAGCGGCTACTGTTAGAACAAAAAGAGTGAAGATTTGGCCCACATAATCGTTCAGATAGGCAGAGAAGGCTACGAAGTTGATATTTACGCTGAGTAGCATCAATTCAATGCTCATCAGCAAAATGATGATGTTTTTGCGATTTAGAAACAGCCCAAAGATGCCTATAACAAACAGTGCCGCCGCGACGGCCAGATAATGTTCAAGTCCGATCATAGTCCCTGCCCCGGTTTAACGTTTTTCAACTCCATCGCCTTGGCGGGATCACGCATCATCTGCGCAACCACATCTTGGCGTTTGACATCTGTACGATGGCGTAGAGTCAGAACAATGGCCCCAATCATCGCCACCAACAAAATCAACCCAGACAGTTGAAATATCAAAATATATTCGTCATAGATTATAGCGCCCAGCTCAGCAGTATTAGTGCCGCTTCCAATTGCAGCCGCCACCCTATCTTCATAGCCTGAGGAATAATCCCAAACCCCTAAGGCGAACATCAGCTGCATCAAAACGATCACGCCTATCAGCAGGCCAAGAGGCAAATATTTTGCCATCTCAGCCTTAAGTTCAGCAAAATCCACATCCAGCATCATCACCACAAACAAAAATAACACCGCAACGGCGCCTACATAGACGATGATCAGCAGCATGGCGACAAATTCAGCACCCAAGAGCACGAACAAACCTGCTGCCGATAAAAAAGCCAAGATCAGCCATAGGACCGAATGAACCGGGTTGCGCGACACAACCGTGAAAGTGCCACCGATCAAAGTGGACATTGAAAATGTGTAAAACGCGAGCTCCGCGATACCCATTGTGTTTCCTTCCCCGATGCCGTTTAGCGATATGGCGCGTCAAGTTCGAGATTGTGTGCAATCTCAGCCTCCCAACGGTCACCATTTTCTAGCAATTTAGATTTGTCATAGAATAGTTCTTCACGTGTCTCAGTTGAAAACTCAAAATTGGGCCCTTCAACGATAGCATCTACTGGGCAGGCCTCTTCGCAGAAACCGCAATAGATGCATTTAGTCATATCGATGTCATAACGGGTGGTACGCCGGCTGCCATCATCGCGTGGCTCTGCATCAATTGTGATTGCCTGTGCGGGACAAATAGCCTCACAAAGCTTACAAGCAATACAACGCTCTTCACCATTTGGGTAACGCCGCAATGCATGTTCACCACGAAATCTAGGGCTCAAGGGGCCTTTTTCATGAGGGTAGTTCAACGTCGCCTTAGGGCGGAAAAAATATTTCATGCCCAATTTAAACGCGGCCCAGAAATCCTGTAGCAGGAAATATTTCACCGCACGTGTGTAATCGATATTTGCCATTTATTTAGCCTCCCACCGTCCAGCGAGCGAACAGCCCCCAGAACCAACCGAATTTCGCTGCAAAGGCCACAAAAACCACCCAACCCAAGGAGAAAGGCAAAAATACCTTCCAGCCCAAGCGCATCAACTGGTCATAACGATAGCGCGGCACAAGAGCCTTCACCATTGCAATGAGGAAAAAGAAGATGGCCATTTTGCCAACCATCCAGACTGGCCCATCTGCGATAAAGGGCAAAGGAGATGTCCAGCCTCCAAAAAATAACAAGGTAATCAAGGCGCACATCAAAAAGATGGCAATGTACTCGCCGGCCATGAACAACAAGAATGGCGTCGATGAATATTCAACCTGATATCCCGCCACCAACTCTGATTCTGCTTCCGGCAAATCAAAGGGTGGGCGATTTGTTTCCGCCAACGCGCTGATAAAAAACAAAAATACCATTGGAAAATGAGGGATAAAATACCAGTTGAAAAGGCCAAGATCGCCATTTTGTGCTGCAACTATATCACCGAAGTTCATTGAACCTGTGGATATAATCACCCCAATTATGATCAACCCCATCGATACTTCGTAGGAAATCATTTGAGCCGCAGACCGCAGTGATCCCAAAAAAGGATATTTTGAGTTGGAGGCCCAGCCCCCCATAATTACGCCATAAACTTCAAGTGATGACACCGCAAAAACAAACAACAACGCCACATTTATATCCGCTAAAACCCAAGTGCTGTTGAACGGGATCACCGCCCAGGCCAGCATGGCCAAAACAAAGGAGACCAGCGGCGCAAGAATGAACACCGGACGATCGGCCCCCGCAGGGATAATAATCTCTTTGAAGACATATTTCAGCGCATCAGCCACAGTTTGCAACATGCCAAACAGGCCCACCACATTCGGACCCCGCCGCATCTGAACCGCAGCCCATATTTTACGGTCACCATAGACCAAAAACAATAGGCTTATCATTACAAAACCCACGACAGCGAGGGTTTGAGCTAGAAGGATCACAGCAATCCCAAGGTTTGTAGAAAAGAATTCGTTCATACCTTAGGTATCCCCCGTTCCTTGCGGTCGGCCACAATGACTTGCGCTTCAATTATTGACTGCCAAAGTGGCCCACTTTTCAATTTGCTGTAAAACGCATTAGTGCGGAAAATACTAGCCTCAACTCTCAGGTTTATAAACGAATTACACGCTATTTCTCCCGCATGTGAAAATTCTAGATCCATCGTCTTATTCAGCCGCCATCGGCGCGGTAGCGCGCGCTTTGGCATTGGCCGATAGCTCCGCCATCAGCGTACTGGCCCGCGCAATTGGATTGCTCAGGTAGTAATCAGAAATTGCGACACCAAAGTCACCCTTGCCAAGTTTTCCACCGGTTACAGCAACCCATTCATTGCTGGGAACTTGGTCAATCTGCGCAAAATGCGGAACTTCAGTCACCAAAGCCTGACGCAATTGCGCCAATGAGTCGTAAGGCAATGTAGCCCCCAATTCGGCAGATAATGCCCGCAGGATAGCCCAATTCTCTTTGGCCTGGCCTGGCGCAAAGCCCGCACGTTGTGCCAATTGAGGCCTACCTTCAGTGTTCACAAATAAACCGTTTTCTTCCGTATAGGTAGCCCCTGGCAAGATTACATCAGCGCGATGCGCGCCGCGATCTCCATGGCTACCTTGGTAGATTACAAATGCACCAGGTGCGATGTCCATTTCATCAACACCAAGATTATAGACCACATCTGCATCCGTAACAGCAGCATCAACCCCACCTTCGGTCGTACAGCCCAGATCCATGAGTCCCACGCGAGAGGCCGCAGAGTGCAGAACCAAAAGCTTGCTTTCTGTTTTAGTGCACAGCTCCATGACAGCGCCCAAAACAGACTCACCATCTTCCCCCTGTATCGCCGCTTGCCCCACGATCACCAACGACGGCATGGTCAGTACATCGGTGAATTTTTGCTTCAATAAAGACTTCAAATCTGCGCGGCCATTGCCCATATGCGTGTATTCATAAGTCAGATCAACAGTCTCTCCGATCAAGCCAATATTGGCACCCCGGCTCCAAGCTTTGCGAATGCGCGCATTCAAGACTGGCGCCTCCACTTTGGGATTGGTGGCAATCAGTTGAATCATTTTGGAATTGTCGATGTCTTCCACAGTCGCCGTGCCAACATACCCGCTGCGATTCCCCGCAGGCAGCTTTGCGCCATCCGTGCGGCATTCCAATGTGCCGCCCAGTCCCAACACCAATTGCTTCAGCGCAAAAGCGGGTTCAACTGAAACCAAATCACCTATCAAGCCCACTATCTTTTTGCCAGTCATGGCCGATGCAGCTTTTGCAAGCGCTTCTGGCCATGTGGCCGGGCGCAGCTTGCCTGCTTCGCGGATATAGGGTTGATCCAACCGTTGGCGGCGCAGACCATCCCAGACAAAGCGGGATTTATCGGCCAGCCATTCTTCGTTCACACCATCATGATTACGGGGCAAAAACCGCATCACTTCACGACCTTTAGTGTCGACTCGGATATTGGACCCAAGCGCGTCCATCACGTCAATTGAATCGGTCTTACTTAGCTCCCAAGGCCGAGCTGTAAAGGCGTAAGGCTTTGATACCAAAGCACCCACAGGACAAAGGTCGATGATATTGCCTTGCAGATTACTATCAAGGGTTTGACCCAAATAGCTTGTAATTTCAGAGTCTTCTCCACGACCCGTCTGGCCCATCTGCGTAAGGCCAGCCACTTCCGAGGTAAACCGCACGCAGCGGGTGCAAGAGATGCAGCGAGTCATGTGGGTTTCGACCAATGGGCCTAGATCCAAATCCTCAGTCGCTCGCTTTGGCTCCCTAAAACGGCTGAAATCTACGCCGTAAGCCATGGCTTGATCCTGCAAATCACATTCACCGCCCTGATCACATATTGGGCAATCAAGCGGGTGGTTGATGAGTAAAAATTCCATTACACCCTCTCGGGCTTTTTTAACCATTGGAGAATTTGTTTTAACAACCGGTAGTTGGCCCTCGGGTCCCGGACGCAAGTCACGTACCTGCATCGCACAAGAGGCTACAGGCTTAGGAGGGCCACCAACCACTTCGACCAAACACATACGGCAATTTCCAGCGATGGTCAGACGTTCGTGGTAACAAAACCGTGGCACCTCTACCCCGAGCTGTTCACAGGCCTGGATCAGCGTCATTGCGCCGTCTACTTCGATCTCTTGATCGTTGATGATGATTTTAAGCAGGTTAGACATATTTACTTCGCTTTCAGCAATTTTCCGATTGCGGAGCCTGCCTGAATTTCAGCAAGCCCCACAGTGCAATAGGTCGCGGGTTGGTCGGGCAAAACTCCAATGTTGGTCAAACCAGTTTGGGCAAGATCCAAAACCCGATCTTTTTCATCAGCGTCGTTGATAAACTCTTTAATTTCAGAGGCATCATAGCCCAGTGTGAGCGCTTGGCTTTCTAATGACTTTAGAAAGATAAAGGCCTCAACAAAACGAGCTGAGATATCAGGACAAGCGTTTCGGATTGTATCAGCCATGCTGATCGTGATGAGCCCGTTGTTGATCTCAACTTCTTTGTCTAAGCCCTGTTTGGCCATGCCCTGCGACGGCATCATGAAGGCTACCATAAGTAAGGCTTTCATAGGTGCAAAAGTCCGCGTGCAATATGGGTTGGTCAAAATCATACCTTACTCCGCCGCAAATCCATGACCCGATTTGCGTTTATGGGCAATCCGCTCTTCAATGTCGTCCCTAAAATGCCGGATCAATCCTTGGATAGGCCAAGCAGCCGCATCCCCAAGCGCGCAGATGGTGTGCCCTTCAACCTGCTTGGTCACATCCAACAGCATATCAATTTCTTCCGGCTCCGCATGGCCTGTCACCAAACGCTCCATAACCCGCATCATCCAGCCCGTGCCCTCACGGCAAGGCGTACACTGGCCACAGCTTTCATGCTTGTAAAACTTTGCCAAACGCCAAATGGCTTTCACCACATCAGTGGATTGGTCCATAACAATCACAGCCGCAGTGCCGAGCCCCGAGCGTTGCGCGCGCAACCAGTCAAAATCCATAATTGCATCTTTGCGCATTACAGAGCCGGGCAACATTGGCACAGAAGATCCGCCTGGTATCACAGCTTTTAAATTATCCCAGCCACCACGAATGCCACCGCAATGTTTATCAATCAGTTCATCAAAGGTGATCGACATCTCTTCCTCAACCACACAAGGACTGTTCACATGACCAGAAATTGCAAATAATTTGGTGCCAGCATTATTTGGGCGACCGAAGCCCGAGAACCAATCGCCACCACGCCGTAGGATGGTGGGCACAACAGCAATAGATTCCACATTGTTTACGGTTGTCGGACACCCATAAAGACCCGCCCCCGCAGGAAACGGCGGCTTCATTCGTGGCATGCCTTTTTTGCCCTCAAGGCTTTCAAGCAAAGCAGTTTCTTCGCCACAAATATAAGCGCCTGCCCCATGGTGAAGGTAAATATCAAAGTCCCAGCCGGATTTAGCTGCATTCTTACCAACCAAACCCGCGTAATATGCCTCATCAATCGCAGCCTGTAGAGCTTCACGCTCACGCACATACTCACCGCGGATGTAGATGTAACAAGCATTGGCATTCATCGCAAAGGAGGCAATCAAGCAACCCTCAATCAATGTATGCGGATCATGGCGCATTATCTCACGGTCTTTACATGTTCCAGGCTCAGATTCATCGGCATTAATCACCAAATATGAAGGCCTACCATCGCTTTCCTTCGGCATGAAAGACCACTTCAAACCGGTTGGAAAACCAGCGCCGCCACGGCCACGCAGACCAGATTTTTTCATCTCTTCGATGATCCAATCCCGGCCCTTTTTAATCAGCGCAGCAGTGCGGTCCCAATGGCCCCGCGTCTTAGCACCTTTCAGGCTGCGCTCATGCATCCCATAAAGATTTGTAAAGATACGATCTTGATCTTTCAGCATGTCATTTAGCCTTTACCTGCATCGCGGCGCATGCGCCAAATTTGAAAAGTCACCACAAGTGACCAAGCCATTGCGGCCATCACGGCCAAATCCAACAACAGCATGTAACGGCTTGATATGTGAAGCTCCACCGCCGCCCACTGCATGCCGAACCAGATCAACATTGATCCAGCAATCACAAGGCTCGCAGTGCGGCCCTTCTGTGCTTGGATATAATCTTTTTGCGGGGGCATTTTGGATTAGTTCCCTTGGTTGTTAGTGTGAGCCACACAAGTGGCTAACGTTTTTATGCTTCTTTTTTAGAGCCCTTGGCCTTTGCTTTTACTTTTGGTTTGGCAGCTTTGCCAAGCCAAGGAGTTAACAAAGGCACCTCAGTACCATCAATTCGCTTGACCGTATCACCTAAATCCACAGCCAATTTCACAGAAGCATTATAGGCTGCTTTTCCAGTTTCATAGTCCTTCAAACTGGTTAAGCCGCCCGCCGGCTCAGCTGCGTAACGACCACTTTGAGATCCCGGTATGGGCACCTTACCTGCGGCCAGATCATCAATCAGAGCTGCAAATTTATCAGAAGTAAGATCTTCGTAGTAGTCTTTGCCAATTTGTACCATTGGCGCATTGGCACAGGCTCCTAAGCACTCAACTTCTTCCCAGCTGAACATCCCATTTTCAGAGACTGCATGTGGTTTGGCAGCAATCTTATCTTGGCACACAGAGATCAGATCTTCCGCCCCACAAATCATACATGTCGTGGTCCCACAGATTTGGAAATGCGCAACTTGGCCCACCGGCTTAAGCTGGAACATGAAGTAGAAGGTCGCCACCTCCAAAACTCGGATATACGCCATGCCCAACATGTCAGCGATTGCTTCCAAGGCCGGGCGAGACAACCAACCTTCTTGCTCCTGCGCACGCCACAACAGTGGTATCACAGCACTGGCCTGACGGCCTTCAGGAAATTTAGTTTTCTGCGCCTCCGCCCAGGCCAAATTGGCGGGCGTAAAGGCAAAGGAGGCGGGTTGGTCTGAGTGCAGACGACGAAGCATGTGTGGCCCCTATTACTAAGTGTGCAAAAACACAAAAAAGATGAAAGATGTGAGTGTGGTTAAAATCACCTGTCGATCTCTCCAAACACGACATCCATCGTGCCAATGATTGCGGCGACATCTGCAAGTTGGTGGCCCTTGCAAATATGGTCCATCGCTTGCAGGTGCAAAAATCCGGGCGCGCGGATTTTGGTACGATAAGGTTTGTTGCTTCCATCGGCAACGAGATAAACACCAAATTCACCCTTGGGCGCTTCAACAGCGGCATAAACCTCTCCAGCCGGAACGTGAAAGCCTTCTGTATATAGCTTAAAGTGATGGATCAACGCCTCCATAGACTGCTTCATCTCACCGCGCTTTGGTGGGCTCAATTTTCCACGAGCCATAACATCCCCCGGAGCATCACGAAGTTTTCTAATGCTTTGTTTTATAATAGAAACAGATTGGCGCATCTCTTCCATCCTGCACAAATAACGATCATAGCAATCACCATTTTTACCTACAGGTATTTGAAAATCAAATTCGTCATAACACTCATAAGACTGTGAACGGCGGAGATCCCACGCAAAACCTGAGCCACGAACCATCACACCACTGAAACCAAACTTTTGAATATCATCTTCAGTTACAACACCAATATCGGCATTTCGCTGTTTAAAAATCCGATTTTCAGTTAGAATTGTCTCGATATCATCCAAAACGGCAGGGAATTTACTGCCCCATTCTTCAATATCATCTAGCAGGTTATCCGGCAGGTCTTGGTGCACACCACCGGGGCGGAAGTAGGCTGCGTGTAAACGTGCGCCGCAGGCCCTCTCGTAAAAAATCATCAACTTTTCACGTTCTTCAAAGCCCCAAGTTAGTGGCGTCATAGCACCCACGTCCATGGCCTGTGTAGTCACGTTCAACAGGTGGCTCAACACGCGGCCGATCTCAGAGTACAACACCCGGATCAGACTTGCACGACGTGAGACTTTGGTCTCAGTTAGCTTTTCGATTGCAAGACACCAAGCATGTTCTTGGTTCATAGGAGCCACATAATCCAACCTGTCAAAGTAGGGCAAGTTCTGGAGATACGTCCGGCTTTCCATCAACTTTTCGGTACCACGATGCAACAGGCCAATATGTGGATCACATCGCTCGACAATTTCACCATCGAGCTCCAACACAAGCCGTAGGACACCGTGCGCCGCAGGGTGTTGGGGACCAAAGTTGATATTAAAATTACGTATTTTTTGCTCACCGCTCAAAGCATCATCAAAATTGGAGCCTCCCATTAAGCACCGCCTTTGGGGCCGTTTGGATGGCCTATTATATCTTGTTCATTAATGTAAAAAATACCCTGATATTCTGCCCCACTTTTTGGACACAAAAAAGACAGTTTTACTTTGGTCTCAGCAAAACAGACCATACGATTGATATACTCCATCCGTTAACCCTTTGCCTCATCAGGCTTTTCGCCGCCTGGAAGGACATATTTAGCGCCCTCCCAAGGCGACATAAAATCAAACTGTCTATATTGTTGAACAAGTGACACTGGTTCATAGACCACCCGTTTTTCAACTTCGTCATAACGTAATTCTGTATAGCCTGTAGTAGGAAAATCTTTACGAAGTGGATGACCACGAAACCCATAATCAGTCAGTAAGCGCCGCAAGTCTGGATGACCAGAAAACAAAATACCAAACATATCAAAAACTTCACGCTCAAACCAATTGGCCGAAGGGTGAACGTCTGTGATTGACGCAACAATATCCTGTTCACGCACCGACATCCGCAGACGCACACGATGGTTTTGGTACATGCTAAGCAGGTGGTACACCACTTCAAACCGCTTATCACGACCAGGATAGTCCACCGCAGTGATATCAACTAAGCTAGAAAGCCTACACCTATGATCAGATTTCAGAAAATCAACAAGTCCCAACATGCTTGATGGGGCCACATCCATGTTCAATTCACCAAAAGCGATATCATAAGCCAAAATACAATCAGGCCGATTAGCCGCAATCAACGTTGCAAGTTCCTCTAACGGCTGTGTCATTTAACAACTTCCTTAAAGCAACGAAATATACCCTCGTTGGCCATATCTTTGGAATGCAAAACGTCCAACGCAAACACCTCCTGCTGAACTACGAGGTCAATAAAACGTACGCAATTCTTATATAAATGCTCGCACATCTCTTTAATCACTACTAAAGGACCACCACTCATAGGGGACACAACTGAACTAAGTGCAATACCCATAGCTTACCTAACAATTGTTCCAGTTCTACGGATTTTGCGTTGAAGCTGCAAAATCCCATAAAGAAGCGCCTCTGCTGTCGGGGGGCAACCTGGCACATAGATATCGACAGGAACAATCCTATCACATCCGCGCACAACAGAATAACTATAATGATAGTAGCCACCGCCATTAGCACATGATCCCATTGAAATCACGTAACGTGGTTCTGGCATTTGATCGTAGACTTTGCGCAAAGCCGGCGCCATCTTATTAGTCAAAGTGCCTGCAACTATCATAAGATCTGATTGCCTAGGGCTGGCACGCGGCGCGGTTCCAAAACGTTCGAGATCATACCGAGGTGTTGATGCATGCATCATTTCAACCGCACAACAGGCCAAACCAAAAGTCATCCAATGTAAACTGCCAGTCCGAGCCCAGTTGATAATATCTTCTGAAGAAGTAACTAAAAAGCCTTTGTCCTGCAGCTCAGTGTTCAGATTTTGCGCGGCCACTTCTTGGTCGGCACCGGCGGTATTTGCCCCCGTTATCACTCCCATTCCAAGGCCCCTTTTTTCCATTCGTAAGCAAACCCAATAGTCAACACAATCAAGAATACCATCATCGACCAAAAAGATAACATACTGATATCTTTAAAGGCCACTGCCCAAGGGAATAAAAATGCAATCTCAAGATCAAAAATAATGAACAAAATCGCCACTAGGTAAAAACGCACGTCAAATTTCATCCGAGCATCGTCAAATGCGTTAAAGCCACATTCATAAGCCGACACTTTTTCAGGGTCAGGGTTTCTAACAGCGAGTATTGCTGCTGCCAAAAGCAGCACAATACCCAGTCCAATTGCCACAGCCAGCAGCATCAAAATTGGTAGGTAATCCTGTGCAATAATTTCCAACTAAGCTCCTTACTTATGCCACCTTTGGCACCATTTTGGAAGCGTAATACGCCTAGCGCTCAAAAGGGTCAACGCCCCCGTTAACTAAACAAGGGGCCTGATTGCAAAATTTTAGCATTCAATGATCTCCACCCACCCACGGTGGTGGAGTTTTTGCAAAAAAAGTCGCAATGCCCTGCCCTGCCGCGTCACCTCCCCACTGGCTCACAAGGGCGGAAATTGTCATTTCAATTGCCTGTGAATCAGTCTTGGGGCCCAAGAAGCGTGCCAAAAATTTTGCCTCAACAACCCCGCCCAGTGCGCAGCTCAAATAGGGTTCAACTTCTGCCGCAACGGCAGAATTAAGCCTATCTTGCGGCACCACAGAGGCCAAAAGACCAAGCTGTTGAGCCTCTTGCGCTGAAAACTGGCGCGACGACATAAACACACGACGCGCAGAGGCCTCCCCCATGCGTACAATCACATAAGGGCCAATCGTGGCAAGAATCAAACCCAACTTGGTTTCCGTCAGGCCCATCAAAGCCCCATCCACGCCAACAGCCACATCACAGATTGACGCCAATCCAACACCACCGCCTAAGGCATTCCCGTGAATTCGGCCAATCACCGGTTGTGGCAGGGTATTCCAGGCCTGCAACATCATCGCCAAAGCCCCCGCTGCGGCAGCCCGTGTTTGGCGTCAGCGACGCATTTGCGCCTGCATCCACTTCAGGTCACCGCCCGCACAAAAGCTCGGGCTGCAGGCCACCAGCACGACCACCCGTACGGCACTTTCGCGCAAGTCAGTAGACAAGGCGCTCAGCTCGGCAATCATCTGCTCAGACATTGCATTGTGCTTGTCAGGACGGTTCAACCAAACAGTACAAACGCCACGCCCATCGGTTTCACTGTGTACTGTGTCAAACTGCATGCCTTATCGCCCTACAATCTTACGCGCCAATTGCGCCACATCCACCATGGCCGCGCGGTTTGGCGCACCCAAAATATCATAGCCCTGAGCGATAAGATGGTCATAGACCTTTTCCGAGTCCACATTACCCTTGGCCCCAGGCGCATAGGGACAGCCCCCCAACCCTGCAATCGAGGCATCAAAGATCCGCAAACCATACTCAAGCGACACATCAATATTTTCCAAGGCTCGGCCAGCCGTATCGTGATAATGACCCGCCAACAGCTCTGCGGGCACCGCGTGCACCACCGCCTCAAGCATTTTGGCCACCTGTTCAGGATGCGCCGTACCAATGGTATCGCCCAAAGAGACTTCATCGCAGCCCGCGCGATAGAGTATTTCTGCCAAACGCGCAACTTCGGAGGGATCAACCGCCCCATCATAGGGGCATTCCGTCACGCAAGATATATACCCGCGCAATTTGATAGCGCCCGAAGTGTTGTTTTTGAACTCGGTTATCAACGCTTGCACCCGCTCCACCGCTCCGGCCAAAGATATATTCGTATTGGCCCGGCTAAAGCCCTCTGTTGCAGCAATAAATAAGCAGATCCCTTGAACCGGTGTTTGCAGAGCGTCCTGCAAACCGCGTGTATTTGGGGCCAAAGCATAGAGCTGTGCCAAACCCAGCGTTGTGCCGGTGACAACCGCCGCACCACCGGCCATTTGGGGCACCCATTTAGGACTAACAAAGCTGGCGCACTCAATTCTTGGGAGGCCCGTGCGCGCCAAAGCCTCTATCAAAGCAATCTTATCAGCCACTGCAATAAACACTGACTCATTTTGCAAGCCGTCACGGGGTCCAACTTCAAAAATCTCAACTGTTTTGGACATCATTCACCCTCATCCGACGGTATAATCACAGCCATCACCTGCCCCGCATCAACTTGTGTATTTTCTCGGACGGTCAACTGCTGCACTTGGCCCGCCTCTGCGGCTCGCAAAGTATGCTGCATCTTCATCGCTTCCAGCACCACAATAGGATCCCCATCTACAACCTCCTGGCCATTGCTGACAAAAACCTTTTTCACCAAGCCCGGCATTGGTGCAACGATTGCCCCATCGCTTTTGACCAAAGCGGTGCGGTCCAGCGGGTCGAGGCACTCAAACACGAATGTTTCCGCCGCGAAGACATAAGCTTTGCACGCGGCAAAAATCACCGTGGTATGTGATGCCCCTACAACGCACCATCCTTTAGCCCCCCGCAGCAAAGACACAAGCGTGTCGTCAACCGCGGCCGAAGCATATGGGCCGTTTAAGCTAACTTGAATATGGCGTGTCTCATCTTGGCAGCTCAAGATCACCTGCTGGCGGAGAGCTGTGAACAGAGTGAACCCCTGCGGAGCCACCTCAGGGCCAGGTGCAGGCAGTTCCATCGCGGTAAGGGCTGCTAGGGCCCAGTCCTCCGGGCTTGGGGCCAGCAAGTCAGTCACGCTCGACAAATCACGGCCAATAAGGCTAGTATCAAAATTACCCGCGACAAATTCAGGATGCTGCAACAGGGCTATCAAAAAATCACGGTTGGTTTTGACACCGGCGATTTGCGTCAATCTCAACCCGCGCAGCAAACGCTGTAAAGCGGTTGCGCGATCTGAACCGGTGGCGATCAACTTGGCTATCATCGGATCATAAAATGGGCTGACCACACATCCAGTCTCAACACCAGTCTCCACCCGCAATCCGGGCCCAAAGGTCAAGTGATGTAGCGTCCCGATTGAGGGCAGAAATTCCACCTGTGGATCTTCCGCGTAGAGGCGCACCTCAATGGAGTGCCCCTGCGCCAAAATCTCAGACTGCTGTTTTGGCAAACGCTCACCGGCGGCCACGCGCAGCTGCCAAGCCACCAAGTCCAGCCCCAGAATCTCTTCGGTCACGGGATGTTCGACCTGCAACCTTGTATTCATCTCCATGAAGAAAAAGCTGTCAGCGGTCAAAGGTCCACTGCCGTCGACAATGAATTCTACCGTGCCAGCGCTGCTATACCCAATCGCCTCCGCCGCCCGCACCGCAGCACGGCCCATCGCGTCACGCACCGCATCCGGCATATGAGGTGCAGGCGCCTCTTCCACAACTTTTTGATGGCGGCGCTGCAACGAGCAATCGCGCTCGTAAAGATGCACCGAGGTTTCGCCATCGCCAAAAACTTGAATTTCAATGTGGCGGGGGCTTGATACGAACTTCTCCACCAACACGTGGTCATTGCCAAAGGAGTTACGAGCTTCAGATTGCGCTGAGGTCAAATGCGCTGCGAAATCATTGGCCTGCTCAACCAGGCGCATGCCCTTGCCACCGCCGCCAGCCACCGCTTTGATCAACACGGGGTAGCCAATGTCCTGGGCTGCCTGCTGCAACACATCCACAGACTGATCCACACCATGATAGCCAGGCACAACCGGCACCTTGGCCTCCTGCATCAAAACCTTCGCCGAATCCTTTAAACCCATCGCCCGAATGGCGGAGGGTGGAGGCCCTACCCAGATCAAACCCGCATCGATCACCGCCTGCGCAAACTCAGGGTCTTCAGACAAAAATCCATAACCTGGGTGAATGGCATCCGCACCGCGTGCCAGGCCCGCTACGATAATATCCGCGCCGCGCAGGTAGCTTTCCGCTGGCGTATTGCCACCTAAATACACCACATCATCACAGGCCAAAACATGCATAGCCTGCGCATCCACGTCCGACGCAATCGCAAGGGTTTCAATGCCCATCTCTGCAGCTGTGCGCGCGATACGGCAGGCAATCTCGCCGCGGTTGGCAATCAGCAGTTTACGGATCATTTCAGCTCAATTTCAGTACGGTAACTACGGTAGCGACGGCGAAATATGAAATTAGGGCGGTCCCCTTCAAACATATAAAAGCACAGGCCCACAGTCACCAAAGCGTTTATAAGATCATAATATTGCGCCGGACTGATTGTAACGGTCCCGTAGCCAGTTGCCTGACTGAAGAACCGAATGAGAAAGATCATCGGCACAAAAAGAGCCGCCAAATATGCCAGACGGTTGCGCACAACCAAACCTGCTCCGGTGGCGAACAAGGCCAAGCCATAGGCCAAACGTTGTAAGGATGTGCTGCTGCCAAGCACAATTTCCAGCCCTCCCACACACACGAACCAAAGGCATATGAGCCAAATCACAAGGCCAAACTGGCCCTTAGCATGGCCGCGCACCTGCGCCTCGCTCACATAGACCCAATGACGGCCAAAGCTGTCAGGTTGGGTAAGAGTTGCATCAGAGTCACTATCCATCATTACATCCTAAAGACGCCAAATTTTGTTTCTTCAATTGGGGCGTTCAACGCCGCGCGCAGCGACAAAGCCAAAACTTTTCGGCTGTCACGCGGATCAATCACCCCATCATCCCAAAGCCGCGCACTGGCGTAAAGCGGATCAGATTGGGTTTCAAACATATCCAATGTTGGCTGTTTAAACGCCGCCTCTTGCGCAGCACTCCAGCTGTCTCCAGCGCGTTCAATGGCGTCACGTTTGACCGTGGCCAAAACCCCCGCCGCCTGTGGCCCGCCCATCACTGCTGTGCGAGATGTCGGCCAAGTCCACAGAAAACGCGGCTGAAAGGCACGGCCCGCCATGCCATAATTGCCCGCCCCATAGCTGCCTCCCAGGATCATTGTGATTTTGGGTACAGAGGTACAAGCCACCGCAGTCACCATTTTGGCGCCGTGGCGTGCAATGCCTTCATTTTCGTATTTTTGGCCAACCATAAAGCCAGTGATGTTTTGCAAAAATATCAGTGGTGTTTTGCGTTGGCTACACAGCTCTATAAAGTGCGCGCCCTTTTGGGCTGCCTCAGAGAACAGCACCCCATTATTGGCCACAATGCCCACAGCCATGCCTTCAATATGGGCAAAGCCTGTGACCAATGTGGTGCCGAACCGAGCTTTGAATTCATCAAACTTGCCGCCGTCCACCACCCGCGAGATCACCTCACGAATATCATAAGGGGTAGTGAGGTCAGCTGGGATCACGTCAAACAGATCCTCCATGTCTGAAGCCGCCACAGAATTTGCTCGAGTTGGCGGAGCCACGGCCGGCTGCAAATGCCGCACTGATTCGCGCGCTAAAGCCAAAGCATGCGCGTCATCTTCGGCTAAATAATCCGCGACGCCGGACAAGCGCGTGTGCACATCGCCACCCCCCAAATCCTCAGCCGTGACAATCTCACCTGTGGCCGCCTTGACCAAAGGCGGGCCCGCGAGGAAGATCGTGCCTTGCTCTTTGACAATGATCGAGACATCTGCCATGGCCGGCACATAGGCCCCACCTGCGGTGCAAGACCCCATGACCACCGCAATTTGCGCGATGCCTTTGGCGGACATCTGAGCTTGATTGTAAAAAATACGTCCAAAGTGGTCCCGGTCGGGAAAGACTTCGTCTTGATTGGGCAGATTGGCTCCGCCACTGTCGACAAGCGACACCACCGGCAAATTGCAATCTTGCGCAATTTCTTGAGCGCGCAGGTGTTTTTTAACGGTCAGAGGATAGTAGGTCCCGCCCTTCACCGTGGCGTCATTGCAGATGACCATAACATCGCGGCCATGCACCTGACCTATACCCGCGATCAGCCCCGCGCAGGGCGCTGCGCCATCATACATGCCATGCGCTGCTGTGGCGCCGATTTCGAGAAAGGCGCTGCCCGGATCCAAGAGGTTGGCCACACGGTCGCGGGGCAACATCTTGCCACGCCCCTCATGACGGGCTCGTGATTTTTGGCCACCGCCCTGTGCCGCCGCAAAGGCCGCCCGTTGCACACGCTCCAGCGCTGCAAGATGGGCAGCGCGCGGCCCCATAGTATTATGGGAGGAATTTGGATCATGCATAGCAGCCGCCTCTAATCTTTCAATACGCAATAATCAGCTGTGGATCGGCCTTCCAAACAAGCCGCATATTCGCCTGATAGGCCTACAAGTTCAGTGATTTGGCAGCCCAATTGCTTAGCCGCCATAGCAGAATTATCAGTTGCATCTTCACCGGCTTGGCATTTTTGCGAAACATAATTGACCCAGCCGCTCAAGATTTCGAACAGATCTTCGGCGGATTTCAAAGTGATCGCGTCAGTCACATCTTTTTGCAAAAACTGCATGCTGGCCGACCAATTTTCTCGCTGGCCTTCCAGACAGCTCACATGCACCTCGGAACCAACCTCAACGTCCACGCAGGGCGCAAAAATCAAACCCAAACATTTGTTCCAACTTGTACTCGTACCCATATTCTCAAGACAGGCCATCGCGTTGATATGCTCTTGTGGCAGGCTGCTTTGCGACTGTGCCATCCCACCAAACGCGCAAAGCACCGCTGCAATCATCAATTTTTTCATAACATTTTTCCCATCAACTCACGGCCGACCAGCATACGTCGTATCTCACTGGTCCCAGCCCCAATTTCCATCAATTTTGCATCCCGAAATAATCTGGCCACAGGGGCATCATTCAAAAAGCCAGCACCACCCAAAGCTTGCACGGCTTGATGCGCCTGCTTCATGGCCTCTTCACTGGCGTAAAGGCAACAGGCCGCAGCGTCTTGGCGAGTCACTTCACGGCGATCACAGGCTTTTGCCACCTCATAAACATAGGCGCGCGCCGAATTCATCGCCGTGTACATATCAGCGATCTTGCCCTGCATCAGCTGGAAGTTTCCAACGGGTTGCCCGAATTGCTTGCGCTCAGCCACATAGGGCATCACCTCGTCCAAACAGGCCGCCATAATACCAAGACCAATCCCAGCCAGCACCACGCGTTCATAATCCAAACCAGACATCAAAACCTTAGCGCCCGCTCCCTCTTGCAGTAATACGTTCTCGAACGGCACTTCCACATTATCAAAAATCAACTCAGCCGTATTCGAGCCGCGCATCCCAAGCTTATCAAAATGTCCGCTAGTGGAAAACCCAACCATATCGCGCTCAATCAAAAAGGCGGTCAATCCACGAGATCCTGCTTCAGGATCAGTCTTTGCATAAACCACCAAAACATCCGCATCAGGGCCATTTGTAATCCAAAACTTATTGCCGTTCAAAAGGTAATAGCCATTTCGCTTTTCCGCGCGTAAACTCATCGAGATCACATCCGAGCCAGCCCCGGCTTCGCTCATGGCCAGCGCACCCACATGATCGCCCAAGACCAATTTTGGCAAATATTTCTGCTTTTGCTCCGCGGTTCCATTTAATCGAATCTGATTGACGCAGAGATTGGAATGCGCACCATAGGACAGGCTCACACTGGCCGAGGCCCGTGCAATTTCTTCAATCACGACCGTATGAGCCAAATACCCAAGACCAACGCCGCCAAACTCTTCCTCAACCGTCACACCCAAAACCCCGATGTCGCCCATAGATTTCCACAAGTGGGCCGGAAATTTATTGCTGCGATCCACCTCAGCCGCCAGAGGTTTGATCTGATCCTGCGCAAAGCGGTGCACTTGCTCTTGCAGCGCGTGAATATCTTCGCCAAGGTCAAAACGCATTGAGGCTGTGAACATGGTGACTCCATTTATTGAACGCATGTTCAATAAATACAAATTTGCGGGGTATTGTCTAGTCTTTGCGTGCGTTAAGCGCTGCTATGCCTAATTTTTACCTGAGGCCACAAACGCCAAGGTCACTTCCTCAACGAGGATTCGGGCCACCAATGCGCAGTCTTCCAGCGAAAACGTCAGCGGTAAACGCATATCAATAATGCCATGCAACACCCGATCACTGGAAGGCATCGGGCTGCTGGGCGCATAGGCCCAACTGTCGTAGCGGCTGGTAAAGCCCACCGGTTCAGCCGCGCCAAACCATTTCAGCTCAACGCCCGCGCGCCAAACAACGCTCCACCACGTTCCAGATCGCGTCATCCGACCAGTCGAGCAGCAAAAACTGATAGGAGGAGGCCACAAATTTCTCTTGCTGAGGCCGCTTTGGCCTTGGTGCGCGGCACAATAATGCCGCAGCATGTGGCTGATGAGGCTTTTAGAAATCCAGAGCTGCAAAGGCTTTCAGCGGTGCTAAGCATGGGCGAGGATGATTACGCCAACCGCCTATTCCCGCATCAACGCGTAGCGCGCGCGGAGATCACACTGCACAACAACCAAATATTTATGTCGGAATGGTTCGAACCAAAATGGGATGCCACTGCTCCAACGGCACAGGTCGAATTGGAAGATAAATTTCATTCTTATGCCAGCCCAATCTTGGGTCAATCGCGTACAAATGCTTTACATCAGGCTGTTTTTTCACTTGATAAAACTGAGGCCCAAAACTTCTTTGACCTGCTGTCTCAGCCAATCAACTGAGCTACCACTTCAGGCAGGTCTGCAAAATTTTCCAACATGGCCGCAGGAGCAAGTGCTGCCATATCACCTCCGCTGGGGCCAAAGGTCACAAGAACTGAAGGCACATTCGCATTGGCCGCAGTACGGCGGTCAGTAACAGTATCACCAATCAAGCAAACACGACTGCGATCACCACCCGCCCGGTCCACTGCTGCCCAAAGTGGCGCAGGATCAGGTTTGCGCACCGGTAAAGTATCTGCACCGACCAGAGCATCAAAGGCATCTATGGCTCCAAGGGCCTCCATTAGCTGCACTGCCAAGACTTCCGGCTTATTTGTACAAATCGAGACAGCATATCCAGCTTCCCTAAGGGTTGCCACCGCAGCCAAAGCGCCAGGATAAAACACAGTTAATGATGCAATATCTGTTGCATAGGCCTGTAACAAAGCTGGATATTGCCGATCCACCTCTGTCATATCTTGCCAGCCTACCCGCTGAAATCCAGCGGTCAACATGGCACGCCCTCCGCGCAGTGCAATGCCGCTGTCGGCGGGCGCGTGCAGCACATTGCCCAAGCCAAGCCCATTAAAACAGGCATTTGCAGCCTTCAGTAAATCGCCACTAGTATCGGCAAGCGTGCCATCAAGATCAAAAACAACGCAGGGTTTGAGCATATTATCGCCTCTTTTGTTACCCATCGGGACAATCAGCACTATTGTACAAAATCGCTTGTCGATTTCCCTTATACCCTTAAAAGGACTCAATAGTTTATTAAAGGACTTAGATCGATCCTATGAGTATTGCACTTATCATCTTAGCCGCCGGAAAAGGTACGCGGATGCAGTCTGACTTGCCCAAAGTCCTGCATGAAATAGCCAGCGCTCCGATGCTAGTGCATGCCATAATGGCAGGCGATTCCTTGGACCCTGAACGCTGCATTATTATCGCAGGCCATGGCGCAGACGCCGTTGCTGCGGTGGCGCAAAATCATAACGCTGATGCTGAAATCATAATTCAATCTGAGCAATTAGGCACCGGCCATGCAGTCGAACAAGCCCGAGACGCTTTGGCTGGCTTTACCGGAACTGTCATCGTTTTATATGGAGATACCCCTCTCATTCAGGCTAAAACTTTGGCCTCATTGAGCGAAAGCATCTCCGACTCGGCAATCTGTGTGCTTGGATTTGAGGCCAGAGATCCCGGCCGTTACGGTCGCTTGATCACAGATGATGACAATTTGAAGCGTATTGTTGAATTTAAAGACGCCTCAGACGCTGAAAAATTGGTCACGCTTTGCAATAGTGGCGTGATGGCTGTGCAGGCGCCGTTGCTGTTTGAGCTGCTGTCAGAAATTGATAACAAAAATACCACTAATGAATATTATCTTACTGATATCGTGGCCAAGGCCGTGGCAAGGGGGGAGATCTGCAAAGTGGTGCGCTGCACTGAAACCGAAACCCTCGGCGTAAACAGCCGAGTTGAGCTCGCAGAAGCCGAATTAGAATTTCAAACACTGCGCCGAGATGAACTCTTGGAAAATGGCATTACAATGCCTGCCCCTGAAACCGTTCACCTTGCCTATGACACGATCATCGGCCGCGATAGCACTATAGAACAAAACGTTGTATTTGGCCCCGGGGTCACCATAGAAACCGGTGCTAAAATCCGAGCCTTCTCACATTTGGAAGGTGCACACGTTTCCCGTGGCTGCGTGGTTGGTCCCTATGCGCGCCTGCGCCCGGGTGCAGAATTGGCAGAAGACGTGAAAATTGGGAATTTTGTTGAGATAAAGGCCAGTCTTTTGGCAGAAGGGGCAAAAGTGAACCACCTATCCTATATCGGCGATACCACCGTCGGTGCGCGCGCCAACATTGGAGCTGGTACCGTCACATGCAACTACGACGGGGTAATGAAACATCGTACGAGTATAGGGGAAGACGCCTTTATTGGCTCAAACACCATGTTCGTGGCTCCCGTGTCAGTGGGACAAGAAGCCATGACCGCGAGCGGATCCGTGATTGTGCGCAATGTGCCCGCTGGTGATCTGGCCATTGGACGGGCCAAGCAAGAAAACAAAACTGGGCTGGCCGTGAAGTTGATGAAGAAATTAAAGGCCATTAAGACCGCGAAGAAGGAATAGCCGCATGTGTGGAATAGTCGGCGTTTTAGGACAACACCAAGCAGCTCCCATTTTGGTTGAGGCACTGAAGCGTCTGGAATATCGTGGCTATGACAGTGCAGGCATCGCCACAGTCAACAACGGCACACTGGAGAGCCGGCGCGCGGTAGGTAAATTGGTGAACCT
Organism: Alphaproteobacteria bacterium UBA4588; assembly: GCA_905182195.1. Taxonomy (GTDB): domain Bacteria; phylum Pseudomonadota; class Alphaproteobacteria; order Rhodobacterales; family Rhodobacteraceae; genus Planktomarina. The sequence goes on along the minus strand of CAJJAW010000001.1, from coordinate 55,550 downwards.
GTCAGATCTTTTGGTGCATGAGCCGCTTGCTGGAAAGTCTGGCATTGGCCACACCCGCTGGGCCACCCATGGCATTCCGTCCACGAAGAACGCCCATCCACATCAAGCCGGGTCCGTGGCCGTCGTCCACAATGGCATTGTTGAAAATTTCAAAGAGTTGCGCGAAGAATTGGCGCAATTGGGTCTTCCTTATGAGACCGATACCGATACTGAAACTGTAGCACTTTTGGCGCAATATCACCTATTACAGGGAGACAGCCCAACGTTTGCAGCCCAAAAAACAGTAGCCCGCTTAGAAGGCGCCTTTGCTTTGGCATTTCTCTTTCACGGTGAAGAAAATCTGATGATCGCCGCCCGAAAAGGTTCACCTCTGGCCATCGGCCACGGAGATGGTGAAATGTATGTGGGTTCAGACGCCATCGCCTTGGCGCCTTTGACAGATCGTATCACCTATCTGGATGAAGGCGATTTTGCCGTTCTCACGCGAAACTCTGTAGAAATTACTGATAAAAACGGCGCATTGGCCAATCGAGAAATCCGCACAATCACCATCGATTCCGCACGTATTGATAAAGCTGGCTATAAGCACTTCATGGCCAAAGAAATTGCTGAACAACCCATCGTGCTCAAGAACACGCTGCAAAACTACATAACCGCGGATGGCACCAACATTGAATTGCCCGCCAATAATATTGATCTGGCATCCATCGAACGACTGACCATGGTAGCATGTGGAACTGCATTTTACGCGGCTTTAACGGCAAAATATTGGTTTGAGAAGATCGCCCACGTACCGGTGGAGGTTGATGTCGCCTCAGAATTTCGATATCGAGAGCCCCCTATCGCCCCGGGCACCAGCGCCCTGTTTGTAAGCCAATCTGGCGAAACCGCCGATACGTTGGCGGCCCTGCGTTATATGACCTCGCAAAATGCTACGATTATATCTGTGGTCAACGTGCCCGAAAGCTCCATCGCGCGGGAAAGTGACTTGGTTTTGCCACTGCATGCCGGTGTTGAGATTGGCGTCGCCTCCACCAAAGCCTTCACGGCACAGCTGACGGTTCTGGTCATGCTAGCCGTAAAAATTGCTCACGCAAAGGGCGTGATCACCAGGGCAGAATATCACGCCCATATTACAGATTTGAACCGAATTCCGAGATTGGTTAGCCAAGCTTTAGGCATAGATACAGCCGTGCAAAAAGTGGCTCGCAAGTTGGCCATAGCACAGGACGTGATTTTCCTTGGTCGCGGTGCGATGTATCCTATAGCTATGGAAGGTGCACTTAAACTTAAAGAAATCAGCTATATACACGCCGAAGGTTACCCTTCTGGAGAATTGAAACATGGCCCAATTGCCTTGATCGACAAAAAGGTCCCAGTGGTAGTTTTGGCGCCAATGGATCCATTATTTGAGAAATCCATCTCCAATATGCAAGAGGTCATGGCGCGCTCCGGTAAGGTGTTGCTGCTGTCATGCCAACAGGGGCTGAATGCAGCATCTGAGGGCACATGGTCCACATTGACCATGCCTGCAACATCGGAACTGCTCGCACCAATCCTATACGCGATTCCGGCACAGCTGTTAGCCTATCACACAGCCGTTGCAAAAGGCACAGATGCAGATCAGCCACGCAATTTGGCGAAATCGGTTACGGTGGAATAAAACACTCACATGCAAACTATATAAGCGCAATGGGTGGACGTTTAAGCCCGTTTGATGCATTCAGGTACATCGGCAAGACACAGGGGCGGATAAGTCTCCTGCGGTCCAGCCAGCGCCCATTCAACTCTATAAGGCTGAGATATATGCTGATCGAAGATGCAATCGTTGCGCTGCAAATCCACGAAATTCCGGGTAAAGCCGCTGAAATGCGCACCTACCATAAGGTTGAGCGGGCATATTGGGGTCTTGGAAACCCTGTCTTAGAGGACCAAGCCCGCTTGTGGCGGCAAGAGCTTCCGCTAGAAGAACGCTTGCAATTGGCCTCTGATCTTTGGAACAGCAATGCCTATGAAGCACGAATTTGTGCTTCCAAACTTTTAACCCAAGCCCGCATTCGTCCTGAGGATGCTTCAGCCTGGAAGCTAATTAAGTCGTGGATACCAGATCTTGATTCATCAGGGATCTCCAATCATTTATGCGTCGCCGGTCAAAGGCGGTTGAATTTTGACCCTTCCAGAATCCAAGAGGTTGAATCTTGGACCCGAAGCACACATGTGTGGACTCGTAGGGCTGCGCTGATGATCACATTACCTTGGACTAAGCACCGCAACCCAAAACCACTCAATTTAGCTATTCGCGAACAAGTTCTTGGCTGGATTGCCAGCTATACAGATGATCAAGACACTTTAATTCAAAGATCGGTTGCATGGTGGTTATCCGAGTTATCCCGAAAGGATCCCACAAAGGGTAAGAGTATTTATGACAGAACATGGGCATAAAATGCGCAACTTTGCGCGCAAAGATGCTAGCCGTTTACTTCCAGTGGAACCAGCAACCGCAAAGTGATCTAAGCAATCAAGTTTATGACGAAATCCGACCACATTGGATGGTGCCCGAAAGTGATAAATCTTACAATTTAACACCTCCCTCGTCGTGGACACAAAATATGTGGCTGCCTATGCTATCAGTTTGATACCTTACAGCTGAATATCTACATCATCCAAGTGTTGCTAGAGCCGGAAATTGTTCTAAAATCCACCAGCTAAAACGAGTAAATTGACCAGAAACCATCATCAGGCCCACCGTCCACAGCAGCAAACCCATGCTCAGCTCAATACGCCTCATATGGCGCTTCATCCAAGCCATAAACCCTCTTAGAGAAGGGAAGAATACAGCCACTAGTACGAACGGAACACCCAAACCAGCGGCATAGGTGGCCAATAGAATGATGCCTTTGGCAGAATTTTCTGTACCGGCTGCGAGCGCAAGAATGGCACCCAAAATGGGGCCCAAACATGGGGTCCACCCAAAAGCAAAGGCCAATCCCAATACATAGGCACCAAAGGCTGATCCACCGCGATCACCCCCATCCATGCGTACTTCACGGTCGAATATTCCAATACGGATAATACCAAGAAAATGCGCGCCAAAGATCATAACAATAAGCCCAGCTCCAACAACGAACCAATCTTGGTTGGACAGAAACAAACGGCCCAAGGTAGAGGCTGTGAAACCAAGCAGTATAAAGACAGTCGACAGTCCTAACACAAAAAACAATGATGCTAAAACTGCGCGCCGTCGGGCATGCGTTGTAGAATTCATCTCATCCATGCTGACACCGCCCATATAGGCAAGGTATGGCGGAACAATGGGTAACACGCACGGGCTGGCGAAGCTAATTAAACCGCCCACCAAGGCCACCAACATCGTTGGTAAAAGCCCTGCGTCCCATAAATCAATTCCAAACATCAAAGGCACCTTTTGGCTATTTATACCCTCCTTAGTCTATCTAGTAACGGACGTCATCCTCAAGATGGCCACATCTATGTGGACAAAGTGAAACATCCCCCCTAAGCCTGATTAATGGATTGGGATGTAGAATTAGACACTATTGGGCTGCTGTGCCCTTTACCAGTACTGAAGGCGCGCAAGAAATTGATATCTATGGAAAATGGGGAAGTCTTGCGAATGCTGGCCGATGATCCAGCCTCAGTAATTGATGTACCGCATTTCTGTGTTGAAGCGGGCCATGTCCTGTTGTCGCATGAGGTCAAAAATGGCCAGCTTAGTTTTTTGATCCGTAAGTTGACTTAATTATAACTCAATCTATTGAAAAATTTTTATAAAAAAAGGCTCTCTAAAAAGAGAACCTTTAGATTAATTTTAAGTAAATTCAGATTAACTTCGCGACCACCAGCCACGTTTTTTCGGCACAACCGCCTTTGCAGATTCGGGCTCTAGCGTCTCTTCCAGATATACTTCAACACGAGACACCGCTTTTCCGTCGTCCAAGGCTTGGGCTGTTTCGACGTCAGCAACGATAGACTTTTTAACCGTGGGCTTTCTGATACGTTTAGCTTTTGGTTTAGCATCGAGTGCCTCAACAGCAGCTATGTTAGCGTCATTTACTGTTACCTCGGCCACAGGCTCAGCAGCTATAGCTGCAGCTTCCTCAGCCTCTTTTTGAGCTTTAGTCTTCCGTGGCTTACGGACTCTTTTATGCTTTTCTACTGTAGCTTCATTAATCGTCTCACCCTCAACAATTGCCATAACCGTCTCAGGTTCAACAACCACCACAGGCTCAACATTTTCAGAAACAGAGTTTGTATCAGATTCAGAAATTTTCACCCTTGAACCGCCACGGGTACGACGTCGCCGTTTGGGCTTTTCTTCATCTGACGCTACTGAAGTCGCCTCATCACTTTTAATTACTGGGAAATTTTCAGAAGCCTTCTCAATCAATCCGCCTTCATTAGAACCATCAGAGCCTTCGCCTTCGCCGTCACTGCGCCGGCGACGACGCCGGCGACGACGCTTTTTAGGAAGTGCTTCTTCAGTAGTCACTTCTACAACTTTATCCTTTTGTTCGTCATATTGAACCTCATCATCAACCTCTTCCATCAAAGAAATATCAACAGAACTCACAGTTGCAGATGCATCAGGAACAATACGCGTAGCAGTCTTAAATTTATCGATTACATAATCAGGACTGATCAATAATGGATCAGCTTCAACCCGCACAGCCATGCCGTGGCGCTGTTCAATTTGACCAATATGCTCGCGTTTTTCGTTAATTAGAAAGTTTGCTATACTGATAGGAGCTTTGATTAAAACCTCTTTAGACAGAGATCTACCGCCCTCTTCTTCTAACTCACGCAGGATGGTAAGCCCCAGACTGTCTTGCGACCGTATAAGACCAGTACCGTGACAATGGCTACACGGCTGGGTGCTGGCTTCCAACATGCCCGGGCGCAAGCGCTGCCGGCTCATTTCCATAAGTCCAAACCCGCTAATCCTACCAACTTGAATACGGGCACGGTCAGTTTGTAATTTGTCCTTCATACGCTTTTCAACGGCCGTGTTGTTGCGGCGCTCGTCCATGTCGATGAAATCGATCACAATCAAGCCCGCCAAATCACGCAGGCGCACTTGGCGGGCCACTTCTTCAGCAGCTTCTAGGTTAGTGTTCAACGCAGTTTGCTCAATGCTGCCCTCTTTAGTGGCACGACCAGAGTTCACGTCAATTGCCACGAGCGCTTCAGTAATACCTATTACCAAATATCCACCTGATTTCAGTTGCACGGTAGGATTAAACATACCATCCATAAAAGACTCAACTTGAAAACGAGCAAATAATGGCATGGTATCAACGTAATGTTTCACGTTTTTAGCATGCGAAGGCATAATCATTTTCATGGTGTCTTTAGCGTTACGATAACCTTCAGCACCTTCCACCAAAATTTCATCAATATCATTGTTGTAAAGATCGCGAATGGATCGCTTGATCAAATCACCTTCTTCATAAATTGCTGTAGGCGCCGATGACTTCAGAGTGAAGCGCCCGGATTTGCTCCCACATACGTTGCAAATATTCATAATCACGTTTGATTTCAGTTTTTGTTCGTTTTGCACCAGCAGTACGCACAATCAGCCCAGCTCCGTCTGGCACTACTATTGTTGTTGCTATTTCTTTAAGTTTTTTGCGATCAACTACATTCGTAATCTTACGGCTTATACCACCCCCACGCGCTGTGTTAGGCATCAATACACAGTATCTTCCTGCCAATGATAGGTAAGTTGTAAGAGCCGCTCCTTTGTTCCCACGCTCTTCTTTTACAACTTGTATCAACATAATCTGGCGAACTTTGACTACTTCTTGGATTTTATAACGTCGCGGACGCGGTTTCCGCACGGGGCGCACATCGTCGCTGTCATCTTCTTGAGCAACAGATTCAATCCCATCATCATCCTCACTATCGTCTTCATCGGTATCGACAGTTTGTGAAATTGTATTTTGTTCTATATCGGCCGCCTCTGCGGAAAAAACGCCTTCTGTCAATGTAATAGCTATAGCGTCATCGGCAAATATGTTTGATTGTTCAACAGCTTCACTTCGAACAACACCGTCAGAAGCCGGTACATCATTCTCATCAATATCGATAGTTTCCATACCATCTATTACTGCAATATCGCGTGTTTCTACTGGATCAAGATTGCGTTGTGAGGAAGGCTTACTCCGACGCCGGCGATTCCGCTTTGGTTTTTGGTCTTCGAGTTCCACCTCAGCAGCCATCACTTCAGCATAGGCTTTTTCTTCAGCCAAGAGCTCCTCACGATCCGCGACTGGGATTTGGTAGTAATCAGGGTGAACCTCAGAGAATGCCAAAAATCCATGACGATTTCCACCATAATCCACGAACGCAGCTTGCAATGAGGGCTCGACCCTCATCACCTTTGCTAAATAGATATTACCGGCTATCTGCCGTTTGTTTTGCGATTCAAAGTCAAATTCCTCAACTTTGTTTCCGTCGACCACTACAACACGGGTTTCTTCCGCGTGTGTGGCATCGATAAGCATCTTTTTTGCCATTATGTCCACTTGCATCGTCCAGCAAGCCTCCCAGAAGGAAACTAAAGCCGAAGGGATGTCTATTAAGGGCGATGCACGGAACCTGGGGGCGGCTAGAGGGCCTGCCTTCATCCAATATTATTGCTTGTGCCGGTAGCATCGCGTTACTGTCTCCGACAGAATTATTTCTGTCCATTAATTACCCCAAATCTTCCGAAACCCGAACGATGTGGTCATCATACTTGGCTCCAAGAAGCCATTTTCCGTCACATCCCTAATAAGACTTAAATAAACCCACATTTAGGATGCAAAAAAAACCATACGACCATGGCATATTTTAACCATAGCGCTGCAATTATTCTACTGGTCAACCTGGGTGAAAGACAATGGCTAAAATCAATTGTCACAAGAAATGCTATCTAAAACTGGCAAAATTATGTTCAAAGCCATACGAAAGCCGATCTACCCAAGATAATCTGACCGGGACAAACTATATTTTGCCATTTTCTCATTCAAAGTCCGACGCGGTAAACACAATTCACCCATAACCCTGGCTATTGAGCCGCGGTGACGGCGCATGGTGTTGTCGATCAACATGCGCTCAAAAGCCTCTACATATTCCTTAAGGGGCTTGCCTTCTGTAGTCACGGCTGGGCGATCATCTTCGCGCTCGGCCATCAACAACGACGCTATAGTGCCGACACCACGGCGGCTTTGCAACACGGCATGCTCGGCTATATTAATTAATTGGCGCACATTTCCTGGCCACGGAGCTTGCAACAATTGCGCCGCCTCTTGCGCCGATACCATTGGCGTCTCACAGCCGTATTCTTCAGAAAATTGCTCCGAATATCGGGTAAAGAGCGTCAGAATATCCTCTCCACGACTGCGGAGTGGCGGAAGTTCAATACGCAACGTGGCCAAACGGTAATAAAGGTCAGATCGCAACACATCCTCACATGTTTTTCCTTGCTCTTGAAGATTGCAAATTGCGATAATTCGGGTCTCAGAAGGATCACCCTGCGTGTTTATAGCTTTTAACAGCCGCGATTGCAGCTGGGGGCTAAGTGCTTCGATGTCCTCTAATACCAAAGTACCGCCACGCGCCGTTTCCAGAACGGAAATGCGGTCTTCCTCGCCAGCAGGACCAAATAAGCATCTCAAAAGAGTTTCTTCCTCTTCACCTGCACAAGAAAACAAAGTAAATTTTTTGCGGGCACGCGATGAAACTGCGTGCAGTGCATGAGCCACTAGAGTTTTACCAGTGCCAGTTTCACCTTCTATCAGAACATGGCCGTCGGCCTGCCCCAGATCCAGTATGTCTTCACGCAGACGCTCCATCAAACCGTTGGCCCCAATTAGTTTTTCCATGATAGAATTGCCAGAGGAGAGCTCACGCCGCAATTGCCTGTTATCTAGCAACAGGCGACGAGACTGTGTTGCCTTCTTAGCAAGATCAGTCATCGTGTCTGGGTTGAACGGTTTTTCCAAGAAATCAAAAGCACCAAGACGCATGGCTTCAACGGCCATCGCAACGTCACCATGGCCGGTGATCATAATCACCGGCAAGCTGCTATCGATGCCCTTAATTTTCCTCAGGAATTGCATCCCATCCATGCCCGGCATCTTGATGTCTGTAACTATAATCCCTGGGTAATCGGTGCTAAGAACTTTAAGGGCCTCCCCAGCAGTTGCAAATGTCTCAGTCTCAAACCCAGATAGCGCTAGCCATTGACTGATAGACTGCCGCATATCTTGTTCATCATCTACGATTGCAACCTTCATAACTTGAGCCATGTTTATATCTCACTTTTTTCATTATTTAAAATAGGGAGAGTAACCTCAAAAACTGCTCCAGCGGCATCGCTATTGCGCGCGACAAGCCGGCCGCCCAGATCATTTATAATACCAGATGAAATTGCCAAACCCAGCCCAACACCATCCCCTGGCTTTTTTGTGGTGAAAAACGGTTCAAACAAATTATCAAGATCAGATATACCATCACCATTATCTCTTACTGTTAGGGTGGCAGTTTCACCACCCAATAGAAACAGCTCAATTTCTGGCGAAACCACCGTAGATGTAGCGTCCAGAGCGTTGCGAAGCAAGTTCACAACAACTTGTTCAAAACGCAACTGGTCACCCAATATCATAACAGGAGAGCTGGGCATTGTTTTCGATAAAGAGATTTGTCGCAATTTTAACTGAGGCTCCATAATAGCCAATGCCCCATTTAACGCTAAGCGCACATCCAACGGAACCAAATCCTCTCCACCTTTTCGGGCATAAGATTTTAGTTGCCGCGTAATTGCACTCATCCGGCCTATCAGGTCATCAATTCTTTGAAACGAGCTAAAGGCCTCATCTAACCTCTTGCGCTGCAGCAAAAGCTTAGCTCCTGCCAAATAGGTTTTCATCGCAGCTAACGGTTGATTCAACTCGTGGCTCACAGCTGCAGACATTTCACCCAAGGCTGCCAACTTAGAGGATTGAGCCAAGGTTTGTTCTGCCACTTGCAGGTTTTTCTCGACTTTTTGCCGTTCCGAAATCTCACGTTGAAGCCGAATGTTAAGTTGCCGTAAATCATCAGATTCTTGTTGGAAAAACAAGGCACGCATGAGCGTCTGACGCGATAGTTGATAAAAAGCTAGAGCCAAAAAAATAGAAAATCCCATAATTTCAAGAGCTAATACTGCGTTTACGCGCTGCCGAATGCCACCATAGGTAGTAAACAAAACCATATTCCAGCCCCGAAATGGTACCAGAAGTTCTTGGCGCATCACCGCTTTGCCCCTGACATAAGCATCGGCAGGCAAAGCCGTCCAGTCCTGCGTAGCTTGAATAGCGCGTTCAATGGCACTGGGAGCTGAACGGCGCGCAAGTGCCGCCTTCTCAGGTAAACCAACCCATGATTTTTCAGTAGCAAGCAAAATTGGTCCCTGCGGTGAAGAGACAATTACCGCATCTGAAATACCAGCCCAGGTAGATTGAAATTTGCGAAGATCCACTTCCACAACAATCACCCCAAGCGTTTTGTTATTAGAAACTACCTGCCGAGAATATGCAAAATCGAAGTGCCCTATGCCCTCTCTTATGAGTGGTGAACACCGTTTGACTGGCGCTTGCCGCACCCACAAAATGCGGCAGATTACTTTGATTTTCTCCCAACCGATTACGGTCCGTTGCCCCCACGACCCGGCCGTCTGAGTCTAGCAGCAGAATCGCAGCAGCACCTATCTCGTCCACAAATGACAACAGCCGTTGACTGGTACGTTGATAATCTTTCGAACTCAGCGCACCAATCAGCTCCGCATCACTAGCCAAAAGCCTTGGCACAATGGAATTACGTTGCAACTCGCTCACCATATTACCCGAATACAGTGCCAATCGAAGTTGAGCGCTCTGTAGCGTTGATTGGGTGAACCGGGTAGTTAAAAATTGATTGGTAATGTAGACAGTCGCCACAGCCAGAAGACAAATAGTCAGCAACGCAAGCCGCACACGCCAAGACAGGTTGGCCGCACGCGGCATAAGAACGTCAGAGTGTTCAATTATAACAGACATGTCATAAGTTACGACGCCCGACCTCCCCACACAAGCGATGCTGCCTATGGAGTCATGGCTTGACCTACCAACGCGCGGAAAAGCGCCTGACCATCGGTTGAACCCACTTGTGATTCCATTGCCCTCTCGGGGTGAGGCATCATGCCCAAGACCCGGCGGTTACACGACAATACGCCAGCGATGGCATGAACAGATCCATTGGGGTTGTCAGTATATCGAAACGCCACGCGGTCTTCATCACGCAATGCAGTAAGCTCTGAATCCGTAACAAAGTAATTGCCATCATGATGGGCAATAGGTACTTGAATTTTAGATCCTTGAGCGTACCCAGACGTAAACGCACTGTTCTGAGTTTCCACTATTAAATCAATTGGTTTACATAAAAATTTTAAGCCAGAATTTCGCATTAATGCACCTGGAATCAGCCCAGTTTCTGTGAGTACCTGAAAGCCATTACAAACTCCTAACACATAGCCACCACGATTAGCATGCTCCACCACAGCGCGGCAAATCGGCGACTGCGCAGCAATCGCACCGCAGCGCAGGTAATCTCCGAAAGAGAAGCCCCCGGGGATTGCAACTAGATCTAAGTTTTGCGGCAATTCAGCATCTTTATGCCAAACTGTGGATACATCCGCGCCGCTTTTACGCAGGGCCACAAGCATATCTCGATCACAATTAGATCCTGGAAAAATAATAACCACAGCGCGCATTACAGAATGTCCAAAGTATAGCTTTCGATCACCGAATTCACCAACAGTCGGCTGCACATCTCATTAACTTGCGATTCATCCGTGCCATCCGCAATATCAAGTTCGATCACCTTTCCCTGCCTAACACCATTAACCCCAGAAAATCCCAGAACAGAGAGAGCTGATTTCACCGCCTCGCCCTGTGGATCCAGAACTCCGTTTTTGAGCATCACGGTAACAATAGCTTTCATGGTCCCTCCTTAACGTCAGTTGATCAAAGTTGGCTTGGTGATAGGGGTGGGGTTTTCAGGCAGAACGCCAAGTCGACGTGCCACTTCAGCGTAGGCATCCGTCAGGCTGCCGAGATCACGACGAAATACGTCTTTGTCAAGTTTTTCCCCCGTTTTCAAATCCCACAAACGACAGCTGTCAGGGCTAATCTCATCAGCGACAATCAACCTTTGATAATCTCCCTCGAACACCCTACCAATTTCAATTTTAAAATCAGCAACACGAATGCCAACACCATACATAACGCCAGAAAGAAAATCATTCACCCGCAGCGCCAAGGCCAGCATATCGTCTAGGTCTTGTTGGCTGGCCCAATTAAAGGCAATGATGTGCTCTTCGGAGACGAGTGGGTCGCCCAGAGCATCATCTTTAAGACAAAACTCAACAATAGGCCGCGGCAGGGCAGTGCCCTCTTCAATACCCAATCGTTTAGACATAGAGCCAGCGGCATAATTGCGTACAATTATTTCCAATGGCACAATTTCCACCGCACGGATCAATTGCTCCCGCATGTTGAGACGTTTAATAAAATGGGTTGGGACGCCCAAAGTGTTGAGACCAGTCATGAAAAATTCCGACAGACGATTATTCAAAACACCCTTGCCTTCAATTACATCTTTCTTCTCAGCATTGAAGGCTGTCGCATCATCTTTGAAATACTGCACCAACGTTCCCTGCTCTGGACCCTCATATAGGATCTTTGCCTTACCTTCATAAACCAACTTTCGACGCGCCATGACACCCTCCGTGCTTTGGTTTCCCATATGGCAAGGCAAGCTCAACAGCAAGCATGCAAGGTAATCCAGCATCCATTTACTAAAGTTGACTATCCCACGGCATTGGTTCAACATATTATTAAAATAAAATTTTCAGGCACTTTTAAGTCTGCCTTTGGTTCACTTAATTAATTGGCTTCAATTTTCACCTAAATCTAAAATCAACAATAAATATATAATTCATGATCTTTATGATAAAAATGAATTTAAATCATAACTCTTTATGTGCCATATATGATAATATTTAAAATATTAGGTAGCACTATGAGTTCTTCGTCCTCCAATCCTCTTCAAATAATGCTTTCAAAACGAGATTGGGTTTTGGCCGATGGTGCCACAGGAACTAACTTATTCAACATGGGACTATCCTCAGGTGATGCGCCTGAGCTATGGAACAAAACAGCGCCTGAAAAAATTAGAGCTTTGTATAAAGGCAGTGTTGACGCTGGATCGGATCTTTTTCTGACTAATTCGTTTGGTGGCAACCGGTCTCGTCTCAAATTACATGCTGCCGAGAACCGCGCCGCAGAGCTATCACGCATCTCAGCCGAAATTGGTCGCGAGGTGGCTGACACTTCGGGCCGTAATGTGATTGTTGCCGGCTGTGTTGGGCCAACAGGCGAAATCATGGAACCGATGGGGCCACTTTCCTATTCAATAGCTGTAGAAATTTTTCATGAACAAGCGGAAGGTCTAAAAGCGGGCGGAGCAGATGTGGCCTGGGTGGAGACCATTTCCTTTGGTGATGAATATCGTGCTGCAGCCGAAGCCTTTGCCCTGGCCAACATGCCATGGGTGGGTACAATGAGTTTTGACACCGCAGGTCGTACAATGATGGGAATTACAGCACCAGAGATGGTCAAGTTGCTGGCAAAGATCCCAAACAAACCACTGGCCTTTGGAGCAAACTGTGGTGTTGGAGCCTCTGACTTATTGCGTACTGTATTAGGTTTTTCATCGACAAATACTAAATTACCAATCGTGGCCAAAGGCAATGCGGGCATTCCAAAATATCATGATGGTCACATCCATTATGACGGTACACCTGAGTTGATGGCCACTTATGCCGTGCTGGCACGAGATTGCGGCGCCACCATCGTTGGTGGTTGTTGTGGTACAACTCCAGACCACTTGCGAGCCATGCGTACCGCTCTGGAGAAATACGAACCCCACGAGCGTCCCTCACTTGAAACAATCAAAACAGCATTGGGTGAGTTTTCATCCGAAAGTGACGGCACAGACGGCAATGCACCCATACGCAAAAGGCAAAATAGGCGTCGGCGCATTACTTAGTGTAAGCACTAGATAGGAATAATCAGCTACTACATGCTTTGCTAAATTTTAGTTTAAGATGCTTACACAAACTAAAAATATCAAATGATAGTTACCGGTAGTTAAAAAGGTCGGTTGAGAGGAGCTTGTTGTCGCAATCGGTTAAGACCCAAAGGCAGGACCGGCCCCATACGGAATACAAGTAACAAGTAAAAGGCGTTGGCGAATGTCAGACCAAGAAGACGATATCATCCTTTCCGAACTGAACGACGAAGATCTCGTCGCGCAGATGTTCGATGACCTCTACGATGGCTTGAAAGATGAAATCGAAGAAGGTGTTAATTTACTTCTAGCGCGAGATTGGACCCCTTACCGGGTTTTGACCGAAGCATTGGTAGGTGGTATGACCATAGTCGGTCATGACTTTCGTGATGGAATTTTATTTGTCCCAGAAGTTTTGCTAGCCGCAAATGCGATGAAGGGTGGAATGGCAATCCTAAAACCTTTGCTTATAGCTACAGGCGCACCGCGCGTAGGCAAAATGGTAATTGGAACTGTGAAGGGCGACATTCACGATATTGGTAAAAACTTGGTTGGTATGATGATGGAAGGTGCCGGCTTTGAGGTTGTGGACCTTGGCATTAACAACTCAGTTGACGCTTACCTCGAGGCTATAGAAAGAGAAGGTCCAGATATACTTGGCATGTCCGCTTTGTTGACCACAACAATGCCATATATGAAGGTAGTTATAGACACACTAATCGAAAAAGGCATACGTGACGATTATACGGTTTTGGTGGGTGGCGCACCTTTGAACGAAGAATTTGGCAAAGCCATCGGTGCAGACGCCTATTGCCGCGATGCCGCAGTTGCCGTGGAAACCGCCAAAGAGTTTATGGCACGTAAACACAACCGTATGGCCGCCAACGTTTAAATCAGGCTAAACAGATGATTTAACGCGGCTCTGCCTAATATAATGCGTCTCTTTGTGACCGCTATTGGGATCCCAGCCTATGAGCCAGCCCTTAAAACCCATCACGGACGCACAACTCTCCAGTGAGGGGCTCGAACTGCGTGATAATGGCCGAGTGCTACTGATTGCCTGCGGTGCTCTGGCACGTGAGATATTGGCGCTAATTAATGCCAATGGCTGGACTCATATAGATCTGCAGTGCCTGCCCGCAATCTACCACAATGAGCCAAGTAAAATAACTCCATCAGTAAAGGCCACCATTGAAAAGTACCAACCCGAGTATGCTGAAATCTTCATCGTCTATGCAGATTGCGGCACTGGCGGTCAGTTACAACGGCTATGCAATGACATGGGTGTTTCTATGATTGCCGGTCCACATTGCTATAGTTTCTATGAAGGCAATACGGATTTTCAAGCCCGTCAAGAACTCACGTGCTTTTACCTAACCGACTTTCTCGTACGTCAGTTTGATGCGTTTTTCTGGCGGCCAATGGGCCTTGACCGTCACCCGCAACTTTTGGAAATGTATTTCGGAAACTACACAACGTTAGTATACCAAGCCCAAACCCAAGACCCATTATTGGAGGCTAAAGCGCAAGACTGTGCCCGGCGTATGAGGCTGGCCTATGAGTACCGCTTTACAGGCTATGGGGATTTGGCTGCTACGCTTTTTGCAGTTGCAGATAACCGCTAAGCTGAAGCCGCGGTTTCAACAACCCGCGCAACCATGGCGCGCAAACCATTTGAGCGCTGTGACGAGAGATGTTCGTTCAAACCCAAACGCCCAAGTTCAGACACCACATCAACCTTACCAATTTCAGCAACTTTCAGACCGGAATATAGGGTAATCAACACTGCGATAAGTCCACTCACGATGATGGCATCGCTTTCGCCGATGAAGGTCAGAAACCCATCCTCAACAGTAATATGCAGCCAAACCTGCGACGCGCAGCCGTCCACCTTTGTGGCGGACACTTTGAGTGCTTCGGGCATGTCTGGCAAAGCCTTGCCCAAATCAATCACATGCCGATAGCGATCCTCCCAATCGTCCAGAAATTCAAAAGTTTCAACGAGATCTTCAAAGTCAGCTTGCGCCATGGAACTCTCCTAAATCCACTAGTAGCTAGCCCAAAACCAAATCAGGTCCAGGGCGTACAGCGTGCAACTCTTAAAGCTCGAATAACTTAACTTTATTGCCCTTTACTGCCAGACCGACCTTGCCTTCGCAGAGACGCAGAGCATCAGACCCGAACACATCCATGCGCCAGCCCGTTAAAGACGGCAAGTCGCGCTGACCTGCGGCCAGCGCATCCAATTCGGAGGTATTAGCAATCATCTTCTGCGCCACATCAGAGCGTTCAGATTTGGCTTTCAAAAGAACACGTAGCAAATCTGCTAAAGCCGGATTAACCTGTAACTTTTCATTAGATTTTGGCAGTTTAGGAAAGGTTTCCGGATCCATTGCGTTCACTGTTTTTATAGCATTAATAATTCCATCGGCAATTTCGCCCTTGCGCGCTTCACGCTGCAACAGACGGGATTTACTCAAATCCTCATGGGTGGTTGGCTTGGTAGAGGCCAGTTCGACCATTGCATCGTCTTTATATATTCGGTTGCGTGGAATATTGCGGTTTTGCGCATAGTTTTCCCGAAAGGCCGCCAACTCGCGCACATAAGCCAAAAACTTATTAGAACTTGTGCGTGTTTTGACCCGACGCCACGCCTCAGACGGCACCACATCGTAAATCGCGGGATCTATCAGGGACTGTGTTTCCTCAACAACCCAGGCCTCGCGGTCAGTCCGCTCCAGCTCGGCCTTTAAAAACAAATAAACACCCCGCAAATGAGTAACATCTTCGATTGCATAGGTCTTTTGAGCCTCAGTTAAGGGCCTGCGTGACCAATCAGTGAAGCGTGAAGATTTATCAACCTGCTCTTTTACGATTTTACGAACTAGTGTCTCATAGCCAACCTGCTCCCCAAATCCACAGACCATGGCAGCAACTTGTGTATCAAACAGAGGAGCTGGGAAAACCTTCGAGTCATTCCAAAAAATTTCCAAATCTTGGCGAGCCGCGTGAAATACCTTAACCACTGAGGTATCTCGAAACAACCTATACAAAGGTTCTAAAGACATCTTGGGCGACAATGGATCCACCAACACTGCATCTTCCACCCTGTCACCTGGAACGGCCATCTGAAGTAGGCACAGTTTTGAATAATAGGTACGTTCGCGTAAAAACTCTGTGTCAATCGTCACAAAGGGATGCGTCTGCGCCATGCTACAAAATTCATCTAGCTCAGCTTCAGTGGTGATAGTTTTCATGCGTATTCCGGCTATTGGAGGATAATTTTTGATATAGTATGGTGAAAAATCATAAAAAGATAGCTGCCACTGTTAGGGGCTGTGTTTCGATGGAATACGAGTAAGAAATTCACGTAAAATCCTAGGATATAACTGATGTTCTTGCACCAAGATCCTAGATGCAAGGCTACTAGCAGTGTCTCCTGGCAAGATTGGAACGCGACTTTGCCCAAGAATAGGCCCTGCGTCTAATTCGGATACAACCTCATGCACGCTGCACCCAGCCACCTGCTCATCGTCGTCCAGTGCCCGCTGATAGGTGTTTAAGCCTTGATACTTTGGCAATAATGACGGGTGAATATTTAGCATGCGGCCTTGCCACGCATCCACAAACTCGTTGCCAAGGATGCGCATAAACCCTGCCAAACAAACCACATCAATCTCATGGGATATCAAGGTTTCCTGCAGCATTGCCTCAAAGGCTGCACGGTCACCTTGGTAGAGCTTGTGATCTACAATCTCAGTTGTAACTCCCAGTTCAGCGGCCTTAGCCAAACCCGCGGCATCTGGCCTGTTGGACAGAACCAAACGCGCCATGCCAGGATGTGGCTTTCCCATATCCTCTAGCAAGCTCAGCATATTGCTGCCCCCACCAGAAATAAGAATGGCAACGTTTAAAATGGTAGCTGTCCCGAATACTGAACACCCTGTCCTAACGTCACTTCACCTATACGCACTGGCCGCATACCGTGAGCAGCAAGCTCTGATTTGACGGCAGCTGCATTACTAGGCGCTACGGCTAAAACCATTCCAATGCCACAATTGAAGGTCTTTAACATCTCATCTTCAGCAACACCTCCAGCCTTCGACAGCCAAGCCATAATGGGCAGAGCTGGAATTCTAGACAGGTCAATAGCAGCCCCCAAGTCATCAGGTAAAACTCTTGGAAGATTTTCTGTCAGCCCACCACCAGTGATGTGAGCCATCGCATGGACACCACCAACTTTGAGTGCAGCTAAACAAGAGGTCACATAAAGCGCCGTCGGTGTTAAAAGTGCAGCCCCTAAGCTTATGTCATCAAAAGGTGCGGGGCTGTCCCAACTCAATCCTTGATCGGCAACAATTTTACGTACTAGAGAGAAGCCATTTGAATGCACCCCACTTGCAGGCAAGCCAATCAGAACATCTCCCAGAGAGACACCCGCAGGCAGATGTGTGTCACGCTCCATAGCCCCTACGGCAAAGCCCGCTAAATCAAAATCATCCTTGGCATACATACCGGGCATCTCTGCGGTCTCCCCACCGATCAAAGCACAGCCCGACATCCGGCAGCCATCAGCAATACCTTCAATTACTTGCGCTGCTTGGGCTACATCCAGTTTGCCTGTCGCAAAGTAATCCAGGAAAAACAGAGGCTCAGCACCTTGGCAGATTAAATCGTTGACGCACATCGCTACAAGATCAATACCAACAGTTGACACATTACCTGTATCAATAGCCAATCGTAATTTGGTTCCCACACCGTCAGTTGCCCCAACAAGGATTGGATCCTCGAAGCCTGCGGCTTTTGGATCAAACATCGCACCAAAACCACCGAGGCCCGACATAGAGCCCAACCGGTGGGTCGACTTGCTAGCTGGTTTAATCTTTTCGACCAATTCAGTGCCAGCATCTATATTAACACCAGCCTGCGCATATGTTAAACCTTGGGTCATTTGAGCACCCCTATTTAAAATTCTTCATTTCGATATCAGGCTACAGTAAAAGTGTCCATTAAGCCTGCTTGACGCCTGGGAATTCTCTGCTAATCAGGTGGTAGGGGGCCCGTAGCTCAGCTGGTTAGAGCAGTCCGCTCATAACGGATTGGTCAGAGGTTCAAGTCCTCTCGGGCCTACCACCCTTCCCCATCGGCCACTTATATCGGCAATTTTAATTCAGCAGATAAGCCTCCCAAATCAACGCTACAGCCCAAAATAAGGGCCCCCCCATGGGATCGGGCTGCGTCTGCAGCGATGGCCAGACCAAGACCCACCCCACTACCCTGATTTTGCCCCCGCGCAGGTTCAAGCCGCACAAAGGGTTTAATTGCTTGGTCACGCTGATCAGCCGGAATACCAGGGCCATTGTCGTAAATACAGATACTGATTTCATTAGCCGAAAAACAGATCAAAATTTGCACACAATCCGCATAGCGCCCAGCGTTGACCAATAAGTTTTCAACCGCCCGCTGCATAGAAATACGGCGTAAAGTAATCAGCCGCGGCACACCACGCACTTCAACTCTCACTGAAGGGTCACATCGTCCACCCAAGTCTGCAACTAGCGCAACGAGGTCAACATCAGCTATCGGATCAGCTGTAGAATCGCGAGCATAATTGAGGAAAGAATCAACCATTAGCCGCATCGAATCTACGTCCTTTTTAAGATCCTCCACCTCAGCCCCCCCTAGAAGTTCCAACCCTAGTTGCAACCGTGTGATAGGCGTCCGAAGATCATGGCTGACACCGCTTAGCATCATAGTACGCTGTTCTATTTGACGTTCAATCCGGTCGCGCATGTCCAAAAAAGCTTGCCCAGCCGCCCGTACTTCGATTGCTCCCCCAGGATTGAGGTCCACGCTTTGCCCCCGGCCAAAAGCGGCAGACGCCATTGAAAGACGCTTAATCGGGCGAAGTTGGTTGCGAAGAAACAAGAAAGCAACCACTGTCATAAAAAGACCAGTAAACACCATGAGAACAAGAACTTGATGCGGATTAGAAGCTGAGACACGGTATCGGGGAAATATAATTTGGACTGGACCTTTAGCACTCTCGAAGCCAATGGTCACTCGGTCCAAATTTGATAAATCCACATCTCTCACCCGGTCCAACTTTTTAAACAGCAAGGGTGTTATAGTGCGTCCTGAAATATCATAAAAAACCGGAGCGTTACCACTGGGCACACCGTCCCATTGGCGCAAATTCAAATTCAGAGACTGCGCCATAGTCCTGGCAACATCACCAATTGAGCGATGATCTATCTCATCAAGTACCATTGTGATCTCAAACAACAGGTTGTTTGTCATTTGCACCGTGACATCTTCAAAATGCCGTTGCACAAAGACAGCAGCAACAGCCAGCTGAAGTGTAAGCATTGGCAAAAGCAAAATAGCTGCCGCGCGGCCATAAAGTGTTCGGGGCGCAAATCTTTTTAAGTAGGTGCCTATCATGAAGTCACGTTACCAAGTTGAGGGCGCAGAAGGAATGGTTGAAACGATCAACCCGTCAATACGTCGGATATTAGCTCCTAACCCCTCACCCATGACCTTTACCGGGACCAATACTTATCTAGTGGGCACTACCGAAATAGCAGTGGTTGACCCTGGACCAGACCACCGCAATCATTTAAATGCAATCCTGGATGCCATTGCCCCCGGAACGCAGATCACCAAAATATTAGTAACCCACTCACATCTGGATCATTCGCCCTTGGCCAAAGCTCTTAGCTTGCGTTGTGGCGCAAAAATCTACGCTTACGGGGACAGCTTTAGTGGGCGAAGCAAAAGTATGGTGGCAGCTAGCTCAGTTAGGAACAATAGCTGGAGGCGAGGGAATAGATGAAGCATTTCAACCAGATATTACGTTGTTGGATGGATTTGAGTTACAACATGATGGAGCGTGCCTAACTGCTATTTGGACGCCGGGACATTTTGGTAATCACATGGCTTTTGCATATGATAAATATATATTTTGTGGTGACCACGTGATGGGATGGGCCAGCTCAATGGTTTCGCCACCTGACGGAGATCTTGTTGCTTTTAGGCAGAGCTGCACCCGTCTTTTGACACGACCTGAAACCTTTTATCTACCTGGACATGGAGATCCCATTGAGGACGGACCAACGCGGTTGCGCTGGCTGCTCGCACATCGTGACGATCGTGAAATGCAAATACTGGCGGCGCTGGACCAACGGTCAGATACAGCACAGGGACTGGCAGAAAGAATTTATTCAGATATTGACCCTTGCTTGATCCCTGCAGCAACCAGAAATGTTTTGGCCCATCTGATTGATCTAAACACACGTAAAGTTATATCTTCAAATGGCATAATGGATCTGAATACCAAATATTCTACACTCTAGGCATATTTTCCACTTTTAGACTGGACCTCCCAAATCCTCCCAGTTATATCCGCCTCAAGTGGTCCGGCGTAGCTCAGCGGTAGAGCAGTTGACTGTTAATCAATTGGTCGTAGGTTCGATCCCTACCGCCGGAGCCATTTAAAACAAAGGCTTAGCGATTAATATTGCTGAGCCTTTTTCTTTTCCAGCCAGACACAGAGCCAGACAAGAGAGCGTTACCCTGCGTGATATGACGTTTAGGCTTTCTTGATTTTGAAATTGCATTTCCCCCACGCGCGCACGCTCCCGCATCGCTGTATCTGTCAGCAAGCACGCTCAGGCAACCCAACCCCACATCCCCCTCTTGGCCATACTGGTCCGCCAGAGGCGCAACAGGTGCGGGTGTGGGGTTAGGTTGGCTATATAAATAAAGTCTGATGAATTCTAGTACGCATAAAGTCTACCCTTCAGTCGTCCTTACTTTTCTTTTTGTTTAACCCAGCAAAATTAGAATAGTCGCCTGTTATAATCCAGTTAACCAAAAGGTTTATCACTAAGGCAGCAAGTATCACATAACCAATACCATCTGTTTCCAGATATTCTGAAGTTAGAACAGACATAAAATTAGTTTCACCACCAAAGTATATTTGACCGCTTAGACTTGATTGATAAATTAAGCCAAAAAACCCAAGAACAGCACCCCAAATAATGACAAGCAATAAACGGTGTAAAACAGCCATTAGTCTTTTCCCTCAGTCATTGTTTGTACTTCTTGTACCTCTTAGGCCTTGCCACCATTGCTCCTGAGGTAACTTGTCTAAAGTAAAAGTCTCTCCAATTAAAGGTGTTGTAATAGTAACATTTTTCTTGGTAGCTTCTTTGACAGCTCTAATTATTGGATCATCCCAACTATGCGGTGCAAGATCAAATTTAGACCATCCAATAGGGAAATATACGTTTGCTTTTAAATCAATACTGGCTTGAACACTTTCTTCTGGCATCATATGTACTGTTGCCCAGGCTTGGTTATAAGCGCCAGTATCAATAAAAGCGATATCAAAAGGACCATATTTTTCGCCAATTTTTTTGAATTCCTTAAAGTAGCCACTATCGCCACTAAAATATACATTTTGATCTTCAGATTTTAATACCCATCCACCCCATAGAGTTGAACTCTGATCAGTAATTCCCCTGCCACTAAAATGCCTTGCAGGAACTAGTGTGAATTCAATATTTTTATATCTATTGTTTTCATACCAATCCATTTCAATAATTTTTTCTTCGCTAACGCCCCATTTCATAATATGAGCTTTCACCCCTAAAGGGACAAAAAACATATCCACACTCTGTGCAAAATCTTTTATTCCCTTGTAGTCTAAATGGTCATAGTGATCGTGTGAAATGACGACAATGTTGACTTTAGGTAAATGCTCAATATGTATTGGATGTTCTATTGGAAAGGGCTTGCCTCCAAATGGAAGTGGTGTTGCACCGTTAAACACAGGATCTGTTAATATTGTCAGGTCATTAGTCTTCATAAGAAAAGATGCATGGCCTAACCATGTATATGTACCATTCTTAATATTATTATTTTCCAATTTTTTAGAAGGTAGAGGTTTAGTCGGGTTTTTATCTTCAGGCGGAAAAAAATAATCCATAATTGAATAGCTATCTTCATCAGATTCAGTCATAAGATCTGTTTTGACAAGATTATGGAAATGGCCATCATGATAATGTTTAGATTGGCTAATCTTATTTAAGCTTTCTACATTTGGACCATCCCCAAACGTTGGGTGGAGAGTCATAAAGAGTGCAACTCCAGCTACAAGAATCAATACTGGAGTTAGTGTCCATAGTAATGTCTTTTTCGTATATTTTATGATTTTATCTTTCATATTTTTTCTTAAATATTACCTGTCAAAAAAATACAAATTCTTTAGTTAAAATAGTGAGATAACATAGCTATACGTATAGAGAGTATAAAGCACCACTCAATGCTAGATGTAGCAAACACCTAATGCTTGTCGAATGCTATATCCCGAATGATTAGGGGTATCCATTTGTCTCC
Organism: Alphaproteobacteria bacterium UBA4588; assembly: GCA_905182195.1. Classification (GTDB taxonomy): domain Bacteria; phylum Pseudomonadota; class Alphaproteobacteria; order Rhodobacterales; family Rhodobacteraceae; genus Planktomarina. The sequence goes on along the minus strand of CAJJAW010000001.1, from coordinate 32,999 downwards.
CAATAAAAAAGAGGCGAGACCAATAGGACACATTTTTGCTTCTATATATCTTCCATCAAGCATTGTTATTATCAGGCTCCCAAATCCACTCTAAAATTTATTTTGCATTTTAAGAAAACCTAGTCAACCTGAAGGCGCTATCAGACAAAACTACTTGAGACGTGTAGCGCTACTTTGTAACCGCTTTTAATGACAAAACATTCTCCATTTCGCCGCTTAAAACCAGCCCTGAAGTCATTAATTTGGCCGCTCTCTGGTCCGTTAAAGGCGCAACAGGGGCTGTATGGGAGATGCATAGAACTAGTTTTCCCAAAGTGTCAGACAATCTGCCGCATTCAAGAAATAAATTTATAATCTTAAAATCATGAAATGCCTTATAACTGGTCCACAGCGCCGTACCAAGCCAACTATGTTGCAAAATCAACTGGGGAACCCGGACTCTGTTTGCATTTATCTTCTTATAATTCCTTAACAAAAAAAGGCTTTGTTCAGTTCATTACCATTACTTCAATCATGATGCTTATTCCCATCTTTGCTTTTTTAGGCCATTCGTTTTTATGGATAATAGCAGGTGCATTAGGGCTGACTTTATGCGGTGTTTGGATAGCGCTTAAGTCAAGTTGGCATCGTGGAAAAGTTTTTGAGGAACTGGAGCTGTGGTCAGATTATGTTGAATTAAAACGTATAAATCCCAATGGAAGTATACAAAAATGGAGTGCTAACCCCTACTGGACAGAAATAAACCTCACAGAGAAGGACGGGCCAGTACGTAATTATTTGATGCTGCGCGGTAGTGGTCGAACTATAGAAATTGGTGCTTTTCTATCAGAAGATGAGCGCCCAATACTGGCTCAGGATTTACGCGACGCATTTAGATTAGCAGTCAAAACTATCTAATTTTTTTGTGCTTGTGTACACACAAAAATCTAATCCAGAGGCGCGCTGCGGCGGCTCCCAAATGGAGAAAAGTTTGGCGGTGTTTGGTGGGAGCATAAAAGGTTACTAACTCCTTAGGGCTTAGCTTAGCTTAACTTTATCTATAGAGTGAAAAGTATGCGTCTATGCATAATTTAAGTTCCCCACTCCTAATCATCACACCAATAGCTATTACTTTGTCGTTATAATCTTAAGTAGGGAACTTTAGTTATGCCTCTCCCATTACTAGGATAAATAGGAATATCATACCCACACAAGAGATGGTGATGTTGTTGGCCCTATAGGTGGGTTCAACGGTGTTATCCCGAGCACAAAAGTGTGTTAGCAATGGTTTTAAGGGGTGGTCTGTGCGACTATTCTAAAGCTTATGGCGAGCAAAAGAGGACATATTGCAATGATTATTGGCGGTATTAGTGGCGGAGTAATATTACTTTGTATTCTTGGTTTTATAGGACGTGAATACCCTGGATCAGTCATAGGTAAGTGTGTGAACTTCATAACAGGGTCTCGGTTGGCCATTTTTGGATTTTGTCTTTACGGGCTGTATGTGCTTTTTGTTGAGTTGCCCATGGCCCTACTTTGAATAACCAAAAAGGTGCCACGGAGATACGTTAACGAGACAGGATAATGTGGCATAAAGAGGGGCTTTCCCTTTGCTAATAACGCCAATTAGATTTTCTTACTTTCGTTTCACATAAATTATAGATTTTGGAACAAAGGGCACTTCACCTTATCAACTGCACTGTAGGTATGGGGAAGTTAGCTATAATATTAATGAGCCTCCTCAAGCGGCCTAAATCCAATTTAACTTAGGTCTATACCCGGTGTAAAAAAATCGTATACCATCTAGTTTATTGAACGATTGTTATTTATTATTTAGCCCCAGGCCCGACAGTTGTAGTAATTTCACCCCCCCTCCCCATTACAGTGCTTATTTATTGCTTAAAATTATTGTCACGCTACTTATCGAATGATGATAAAATATGATCGAGGACAGTATGCTACTACCACTCAATTTAACCCGTCGCCAATGGCTCACTTCAGCGTTTGCACTGTTTTTAACATCAATAACCAGCCCAATGTTTTCCCAAACAAAAATTCGACGTATTCAAACGCAATATATAGCGACGATAGCCCCAGCAGGCGCTACGTCAGGAACCGGTGCCGAAACTTGGGGGATCTGGACAGTTGACCCCGGCCCTATTGGTGTTTGGCTACGTTTCTACCAAAGATTACAAAAAGCTGGCAATATCGCACCATCAGGTTGGCGGTTCGATATTGACGATTGGTGGCTTGACGAAAACGGCTTAATTATGAAAGCCCCAGAGTTTCCAATCCCAGCCGGGCAGTATTATGTGACAAATGGAGAAGAAAATATTTCTTTGCTGACTGTCGAACAGCCAGATGCAGAGGGGAAACAGGCTTGGTCACTGTCGGATGATAAAACCATTGAAGATGTCACTCATGGTCCCTGTCGGTCAGCGCGCTACACACCAGAGGCTGGTTCTGGAAGTTGCTCACCTAAAGACGCAAATCGCGCTGCATTCCCTCTAAAACCCGGAGAATCTCCTCCACTTGTGCGTGGCTGCGATCGAAAACAATATGCCGTCCTGATTGTCTTTGGTTTACCAATAGAAAGTTAGTATTTATCCAGCCTGCGGTATCCTTCGAACGTATGTATCTCGTCTTAAGATCCAGAAGTTTTGGGCTGTATCTTTGTATGTTAACTACATGGCCATTTACTTTCCTATTAAATACAGTGAGTAACATCCAAATATGATTTATATTGTTTGGTTTTAAATGCGAATTTCTACCCCTGAGTTTATCTCACTTATGGCAATGTTGGTGGCTACAGTCGCTATTTCAATTGATGCAATGCTACCCGCACTGCCAGATATTGCTCTAAAATTAACAGCGAACAACCCTAACCAAGTACAGCTTATTTTATCCACATTTATTGGAGGTATGGCCATAGGGACTTTAGTGGTTGGTCCACTCTCTGATAGCTTTGGACGCAAAAATATAATATACGCCGGTGCTGCTATTTATATTACATTTTCTGCACTCTGTATGTTTGCAACTAATCTTGAAACAATGATCATTGCACGTGTTTTTCAAGGCATTGGGGCAGCTGCTCCACGAATAGTCTCTCAAGCCTTAGTGCGCGACCTGTATTCAGGCCGGGAAATGGCACGTATTACGTCGTTTATAATGATAATATTTTCAATTGTCCCAGCAGTAGCACCCTTAATGGGGGCAGGCCTGATTTCTCTATTTGATTGGCGCGCTATCTTCACAGTATTCATTCTTTTTGCGCTCGTCAGTACTATTTGGACAGGAATACGTATCCAAGAACCCTTAAGAGCTGAAATGAGAATACCCTTTCAAATTAAAATATTTCAGGCCGCATTTTTAGAAATAATATCAATTGGAATTGTAAGAATATCAATTTTAACACTTATATTTTCGTATGGAACACTATTCACCTGCATCTTACTTGTTCAACAAGTCTTCGACCAATTCTTTGGACGAGCAGGTAGTTTTCCAGAATGGTTTGCTGTTATTGCAGCGCTTTCAGCATCTGCATCTTTCCTTAATTCCATGCTTGTTATCAAATTAGGAATGCGCCGTCTGATCAGTGCCGCCTTGCGCGTGCAAGTAGCTTTAAGCATTTTAATGTTGTTAATGTTTTATGCAGGCATGATTTCAGGAGCTTTGGGTTTTACATTTTTTGTATTTTGGGTTTTTAGTCTATTTTTCCAAGCGGGCCTAACCCTCGGAAACTTAACAGCTCTAGCAATGGAACCGCTCGGGCACATCGCAGGTACAGCAGCGAGTGTAATCAGTGCCATAGCAACACTGGGTTCGGCCATCTTAGCTACTATAGCAGGTCATTTTTTCAATGGTACACCGTTAACTATGATAGTTAGTATACTGCTGTTTGCAGCTCTTGGAGCTTTTAGCGCGCATCTTCTACAAAGATTTGATCGTATAGTCTAACAATGGCCAGAAAATAGACTATCGCTATGGTCGCAAAACCTAACCGCCTTAAGTGCGGTATCGCCTTTACTCGTACACGACTTGGCAGGCTTTATAGCACTTGATACTCCAATCAGTCCCTATTGTTTCTTTTGTTTTTCATAGTTTCCCTGGTGTCGCGTATCAATTTAACAATTAAGATAAGAACTGCCAGCATAATAGCTGACATAAAAACACCAGCAACAATTTCAATTAGGGTCATTATTTAACTACCTGTGCAAAATATTCATTAGTAAGGCTATGATTAAGAAAGTTTCTTAATTCCAGTTGGAATTTTTTATGTGCATCATAATGTCTTGAGCGATATTGTTTGATTCAATCAATTAACTTTTTAAATCACTTAAATTAACTTTGAGCAAGTGCACCTAAATGGCAGCATATTAAAGTGATTTTTTGTGAGAATTTATTGAATGACCATTAAACTCAGTAGTAATTTAGCTGATAAAGTCAGGCCATTCTAGGCCCTGTATAATGTGTCAAAGGGAGCATTTGAACTCTAGATGGAAGTGCTGAAGTCAGTTTCCTTTAGAACTGTAAATAATACCAGATGATGCAAGAATAACTTTGTCCATTTATCTCGTGCAACAGCGGTCTGATGCTAATTTATTGAGAATAATATAAAATATATGTAGAAGCGAAATTGTACGCTCAAGAACAATATAGAACTATTCGTAAAGCTAAATATGGAACTAAATTAAATACGATTATTAGTATTTCATAATAAACTAATGCTTTTGGGATTACTGCATAAAAGTTGTCTGATTGGTCACCAAATAACGTATCCATCGTATTTTTGACAAGTTTCTTAAAAAGAGTGACCTTCAAAAACCCAATAATTAACAGAATTATATTTATAAAAAGCATCCAACCTACCAGGTCAGCCATTAGTTTTAACGCCATCAAAATTTCTCCCAATATTTCATTAGGCGATACCCAATTTTAATTGACTAGGCCCCGTACACCATGCCAGCAATACTGAACAAACGAGGACTTAATCAGACCTATCTGCTTTCCAAGAAATAATAAGCATCAATAATCGTCTCAGTAAGCCCACTAAAAATTTCTGGGCCACTTACATCTATAAGGGTTGAGGGAGCGAGCTCTTCATTAGAGAGGCTTTCTTCAGGTTTTTTTAATATAAATAAACAGCTCGGTGCATTGCGCAACTCTCTATAACTTTCACCTTTCCCATGCTTCAAAACGTTGATCATCAAATAATATTGGTGCACCCGATCAGCAAGCTCAGCTTCCCCAGCTTCCAATAACAAAGATGTCAGTTTGCGCGAAAATGGGCCTCTTTTAAAGTGATGTTGCATCCGCGCTTCAAAAATAGAGAATATATCGACCATCATTAACTCGAGCGAAGCTACCGCCCCACGCAGTTCCTTGCCTTGGGCACTAAAACCAGTACGACTATCTATATGTTTCAGGATATCTGAAATGCGGTCTTCATATGTCTTTGCATTCAGCTGCGCTGCTGACACTATTTCGATTATACTCCGTGAAGATTTCAAAATCATTCCCCCAATGTTTCACTCCTCTTAAGCTATGTGGCCGGAAATGATAGTGGTGGGAAGGATTGGTTTGGATTTTGAAAATATAACATATAAAACAGTACTTAAATGAAATTCTACTTAAATACAGAAATTAACATAGACATTTATGGGAAGTAACTTTAATTATTGGAGCACAAAGAATAGTACTAATTAATAAAATTACTCCCGAAAGGCTGTATCTTTTATTTTTGCAACTGGTTGCCAAAAGTATTCAAGTATAGTTCGTTCACCGCGGATAATATCAACTTGTGCAACCATACCCGGAACAATGGCAACCGACGTTTCATCGTCTTCGTAGATATCAGTATCTATTGAAACATTGACTGCGTAAGAAGACGTTTTGGTTTCTTCTCTAAAGACGGTATCAGCAGATACTTTTGTCAATGTACCCAATAAATAACCATATTTAGAGGGATCATAAGCTGTAAGAGTGATTTTTGCCGCCTGCCCTGGCTCAACTGTTGCAATATCTTTTGGATCAATAAATGCCTCGATAAGAACATTTCCACCAGTTGGAACAATTTCGGCAACAATTTCACCACTGCTGACGACAGAACCAACTGAGTTAAAAAATACACGGTTAACTATACCGTTAATTGGGGACCGTATTTCAGTTTCCTGCAACCGTTGGCGGATTGCAGGAAGGCGAGCCTCGAGTTCAAAAATTTCACCAATTACCTCAGCTCGTTCTTGATAAATCTCTGTCTCATAGGTTGTCTCAACAGTTTTTATTTTACTAGCAGTCTGCTGAATTTCCAGCTTAGTTTGTGCGACTTTTTCTGCTAAAACTTCGAGTTTTGTTTGAATTGATGCATCCTCCCTCTCAAGCCTAAAACGTTCAGAACTACCCAAAACTCCAGCTTCTACTAAAGGTAACACCTCCAGCATTTCTTCACTCAAAAGTTTTAGGAAAACCTTTTGCCCTGAAATTTCAGCGTCTAAACTTAAAAGTGCCTTTGAAGTTTTCTGCCTATCTTGAACAAGTGTATTCAACTCAGCATTTAGACTAGCGCGTCGTGAAATCATCAACTCAATTTCTGCATCCACAAGAAATTTGGAGTATGCAGTGCTCAGCGCCCGGACGCTGTAAACGGATTTACCGTTTAGCTCTGCCTCTAGCCTGACCATTTTAACTCTTAAATTACTAAGACGGGTTTCGAGCTCTTCGAGTACGCCTTCAGCTTCTATTGGATTAATAGTTGCTATAATTTGTCCACCAACAACTATGGTACCTTCTTCAACAAGATATGTCGCAATCGTACCACGTTCTGGTGATTGGATGTTTTTGTTTTGACCATCTGCTATTACGCGACCGCTTCCACGCGTGACCAGATCTAATTTTGTGTAGTTTGCCCAAACCAAAAAGAATGCAAAAATCAAAGTCACCGTAAGGATCATAAAATAGTCACGTCCACTTGAGCCGATACTGTCCTTTGAACTCATTTACCTAAACTTTCTGTTCCGAACGTTTTTTTAAAAGATCAAAATATGCATCTTTCGATCCGTCACCTATAATTTTACCCTGGTCCATAACAATTACACGGTCACACATCGCAACTACCGGCATTTTGTGGGTAACAATAATAAGGGTTTGGTTGGTTAGTTCAGAGGATAAATGATCTATAACTTGCGCCTCAGTAAAACCATCCATCGCACTGGTAGGTTCATCAAAAAGAAAAACGTCAGGTTTGAACGCAAGGGCGCGTGCAATCATCACTGCTTGCTTTTGACCACCTGATAGGTTGCTACCTTGGTCTTGAATGAAAAACTCAAGCGCTGAACCATCACCCTCGCCAATAAAATCAGCACCCGCAGCCTTTAGGCTCTCTACTATATGGTCCTCAGTGCAGTCATCTTGTCCTAGAGAAACATTATCGCGCAAAGTACCAGAGAATAGCCATGGCTCCTGGAAAACGGTCCCAATTGTTCGAAATAAATCCGCACGAGCGAACTGGCGTATATCTGAACCATTAACCGTCACAGTCCCCGTCTCAGGCGCTAGAAGGCCCACGAGCAATTTGACTAGAGATGTCTTTCCAGATCCTGTACGACCAACAATAGCAACTTTTTCACCCTTTTTTATCGTTAAATTTAATCCATTAAAAAGTGGACGTCCCATTTCCGATAGGTTCAACGTCGCATTGTTGACCTCAATCGCAATATTTTCAGTGTTTCTAATTATGGAGGCACTTCCATCACTTCGCATGCGTGGCGCCGCTAAAAAACTCTTTAGGTTTCCGCGGGCTACATGCGCCGCATTCGCACGCCCAAGTGTTTGGCCAATCTTTGCCAAGGGGGCTAGTGCGCGGCCAGACAAAATAACCGTTGCAATGATTGCTCCCATTGTAATTACTTGTTCAGCAAATAGGTGAAAACCATAAACTATGATTGCAACTTGCGCGACTTGTTGAATAATGGTGATGGTATTACCATTAATTTGCGCATAGCTTTTTGCCTGGTGTGAAGCCTTCGCATAAAAATTGGATTGTGTCAGAAACTTCCGCCTCATTAACGCAAAGGCACCATTGACTCGTAGTGCCTCTAGACCGCCTAAAACTTCAACGAGCAACCCCTGACGCGATTGCGCTGAGGCTGAAACTGCGGCTGAATTTCTCGCAAGAATAGGTTGAATCGCTAAAATAATGATTAGAATTGTTGGGATGCATATTAGAGGGACTACGAATAGCGGTCCACTAATTATGTAAATCACAAGAACAAAAACCAAAACAAATGGCAAATCGATTAGAGTTAGAATTGTGGCCGAACTCATAAAGTCTCTGTAGACTTCAAAATCGCGCATCACTGAAGATAGTTCTCCAACAGATTTACGATCCTTAGTATTTGAAACCTCAATAAATTGTTCAAATATATCCTCATTAACAGCTATATCAGCACTGACCGAAGCGCGCTCAACAATTCTGCTTCGAGCGCCTTTTAAAACTGTATCAAAGACAATTGCGAGGCCTACACCTATTGCCAAAGCATACAAGGATTCAGTAGCCTGATTTGGTAAAACTCTATCATAAACCACCATTATAAACAGTGACGTCGCAAGTCCCAATACATTCGAGATCAAAGCCGCAACGGCAATCCACAAAAATTTTGACGCACCTAAAGTCCTTAAGGGACTTAACGCCTTTAGTCGTGACTTTACGGTTTTGTGGTCTTCCAGCGCAGGTTGCGCGTAAATAAGTTTACCGGAGTACCAGTCTTTGAATTCTTTTTTGGTGAGGTATCTTTGTCTGCCGGTTGCACTTTCGAAAATTGTGAACCCATCTTTGTGAACTTCTTCCAAAATAGCTAATTTAGCGTCCTTACCAAGCACAAGCGCTGGACTAATTGCAGATGATATTTGTGAAATTTTTGTTCGTCCAGAGTTACACAAATATCCAAACCCACTTATGGCATCACTGGCCCACTCCAAAGGCGCGTCGCGCGGACTTGAAGATACCGCCTCTAGAACCTCATTATGAGTGCACTTTGATCCGAGCCTACGAACTAGAGAATAAATAATTGAAGTATCGCGAATACTTTTTGGGGCTACCAAAATTTCGTTTTTTTCAACAATCATTTAGCGATCCCTGCGATTATTGCATCACAAATACTTAATAACTCACAAGTTTGGCCTGTTACCGCCACCGCAGCTAAGATTTCTGAACTGCGTTCATAATTTAATTGTTCGAGTGCAATTTCAGTCCTCGCGTTCGTTAAAAACTGCTTTGCCAGCACGCTAATATCCGATCGGCCCGCCCTAATTTTTAACTCAAGCTCCACTATGCGCTCTTCCGAAATTTTCTTTCGCTCCAACAGGAGAGAATTTTGTTTTTGATAGTAATCTAAGAAATCAGTCAGGCGCTCATTAGCCAGTAGAGTTTTTTGTTTTAGTGTATCAATGTTGTCGTTTTGATCAACTGTGCAAGTAAGGCCTCAATTTTCGCGACAGCCTTCCCACCATCTTTCAGTGGCATCCCTATGGTTACCCCAGTAAACAGCGTACTTCCTGCACCCCGAGACTTGGGGCTACTTACTGATGTCTGCCAATTTACCACTGGTTTTTTTAATGTTTCTTCAATTTCGATTTCTGTTTTAATTTGAACAGATTTTATATCAAGTATTTCTTTTGTGTATGCTTTCTCGAACAAAAGAGGAGGTAATTCGAGTAAGGAGTATTTAGATGCAAGCTCAACAACGGCGGCATCAAAATGAGTTTTAAATGAAGTTTTGAGAAAACTTTTAGAGCTTTTAAATCGCAGTAACGCCTGTGCCTGCTCAGAAAGAGTTTCGTTCTTTAATGACTGCAATTCGAGGTAGTCTGAGTTAGATAAAACTCCAACTTCAACAGCCGTTTTTACGAGGTCTTCACGTTCATTAAACATACCAACATAGTGATCAATAATCCCATCAACCTTACTCGCAGTGTTTTGCGAAGTATAAGCATCAAGAATTTTCTGCAAGGTTTGGTCAACATCAATTTGGGCTTCTAGTATTGCTGCTTCAGCAACCAATTCACTCAGAAAAATTGATCTGTCCGCTTGGCCATTGTCTTCTAAAAGTTTTTGCGCGGATACAGTAAGAAGAAATGCCCCGTGGGAACCGTCATTTGTTTCAGAGTTCAATCCAGTTGAACTGCTGGCGTTAACTGTTAGTTTTTTGGCTGACTCGGCGATGGATACTCGTGACTGCGCAGCTTGTGCGGCTACCATACTGCGAGAGACGCTTGGCATTTCAAAAATGGCTTGCGCGATATGCGATGAACTTTTGGTTACTCTTGGAAGTGTGATAGGCACCAAAATTTTATCTAACGACGCACTAGTTGCCGCTATATCGATTTCAAGTTTTTCAGAACTCGATATGCAACCAGAAAAAACCAAAGTAAAAAGCAATAAAACTAGTTTACATAATTTATTGCTCACTTCTCTGCCTTCAATATTTGTTAAAATTTTAAGATCTAACCTGAGTTATTTATTTAAACAAAATCAGTAACGACAAAGTCAGTGCTGTCAATCAAGTTGAAGTCAAATGTATCCAACACGAAGAGGACTTTCCCGCTGCCTGTATCTACGATTTTAGTGTCACCAGAACTATTTGAAATAGTCAGATCAGTAAAGACGCGGTCCTCTAGTCCAATCAAGTCTGTTCCGTTTGTAAAATCAGAAATAACATCAGCAAGGCTCAAGGTGGTAACTGCGTCCGCTAGACTACATACGAACGTATCAGCTCCACCATTTCCAGTTAGAGTATCTTTTATACCTGCGCCAGTGCCACCGTAGAGTATGTTTGCCGCACTGTTGCCAACGACCGTATCTGGACCTGATCCACCCGTCGTCACCAGTCTTATATTGAAGGAATCTGACTGAGTAGCTCCCGCAGTATCCATGGCTATCACCGTCACGGTCAGGTTGCTATCGCCGGCGGTTGGGGTGCCACTGAATGTCCGTGTTGCAGCATTGAAGGTCAGCCAAGATGGCAACGCACTGCCACCAACGTCAGTTGCCGTATAGCTGAGAGTGTCACCCACATCGACGTCTGCGAAGACATTGGTGTTAAATTGAAAGCTCATGGCAACATCTTGAGCCGCCGACTGGTCTGCGATTGCGTTCGCAACCGTTGGGGCGTCATTTGTGTTAGTCACCGTGAGATTAAACGTATCAAAAACCGCTGCAGTTCCAGCGTCAGTAGCAGTGACTTTAACTGCAAGTGTTCCAACATCACTGTTCGCAGGCGTGCCACTAAAAGTGCGCGTTGCAGCGCTAAAAGTTAGCCAAGCAGGCAATGCGCTACCGTCTGACAAGGTGGCAGTGTAAGTAATTGTGTCACCCACATCGACATCGGCAAATACACTGGCGCTGAACTGAAAACTCAGCGCACTGTCTTCAGCAATAGTTTGATCCACAATGACATTGGCAACCGTTGGGGCATCATTTGTATTGGTTACAGTGACATTAAACGTATCAGAAACAGTTGCGCCAGCAGTGTCAGTGGCTGTAACTTTAACCGCTGTGATCCCGACATTGCCGTTGAGAGGTGTGCCACTAAACGTTCTAGTTGCGGGGTTAAAAGTCAACCAAGACGGTAACGCAGTACCGTCTGACAAAGTGGCAGTGTAAGTGACTGTATCCCCTATATCGACGTCTGCAAAAATATTTGTATCAAATTGAAAGTAGTTAAGGCCGCTGTCCTCAACAATCGTTTCATCAGCGATTTCGTTTGCAACCGTTGGGGCGTCATTTGTGTTGGTTATAGTCATATTAAATGTGTCAGAAGCGGTACTACCCCCAGTATCCGTGGCAGTGACCTTAACGGCAATAGCTCCAACATCACCGTTGAGCGGTGTGCCACTGAAAGTCCTAGTTGCAGCATTAAAAGTCAGCCAAGCCGGCAGCGCATTGTCGTCTGACAAAGTAGCAGTATAAACTAAGGTATCAGCTGTATCTACATCCACAAAAACATTGGCATCAAATTGAAAACTCACAATACTTTTTTCTGAAAATGATTGGTCTGCAATCGCATTAGCGACTGTTGGGGCTGTATTTACATCAGTAACAGTAATATCAAACGTATCAGAGCCGGCGCCACCTTCTCCATCAGTCATCTTGACTTTAACGGCGATAACTCCAACGTCACTGTTAGCAGGAGTACCACTGAATGTCCGAGTAGAGGCGTTAAAAGTCAGCCAAGACGGTAGCGCTGTGCCATCGGACAAAGTAGCCGCATAAGTGAGAGTGTTACTGGCATCGTCATGTGCAAAAACATTAGTGTTAAATTGAAAGCTAAGAGTATCAGCTTCAGCAATCGTTTGATCTGCAATCGCGTTGGCAACCGTTGGCGTGTCATATGTATTGGTCACGGTAATGTTAAAGGTATCAGAAGAAGATGCACCTCCAGTGTCAGTGGCTGTAAGTTTAACTACAATGGTTCCAACGTCACTGTTGATAGGTGTACCAGCTAAAGGTCCGTATCGCCTCATCAAATGATAGCCAAGAGGGTAAGCGCACTACCATCCAACAACGAGGCAGAGTAAGTGAATATATTTCCGAATCTACATCAGAAGATATGTATTTCAATGAATTGAAAGCTCAGTCTAATATCTTCAGCAATCACTTGATCTACAATTGCATTAGACACAATAGGCGCTTCGTTTACATCCGTAACTAAAACCTGCAAAGGTCTTTGCAAATGTTTTACCGCCCTCATCCTGTCGATAGAACTGTCACGCTGTAAGAAGGCTTCGTTTCGTAGTCTGGCAGAGAAACTAACGATAACTGACCTGTTGTCTGATTGAGGCTGAACGACGCATAATCAGTGCCAGTCACTTGCGCTATGGTATAGATAAAAGCAGAGCCCGCAGTTTGATCTGCATCCGTCGTTCCAAGTATTCCAATAAGCTTTGAACCTGAGCCTTCAATAATAGAAGTTGAAGTTAGTGTGATATCTGTTGGTGGTTTATTCGCGACTGAGCTATTCACTTCTCCAATCAGTTTAAACTTAATGAAGCCCGTATCACCGTTCTTTTCAGCCGCAACTGCAGCCTAACTTGATCAGTTAAGACGTTGGTGATTGAAAACGTATTTTTTGTTATATCCGAGGTCAGATCACTAACAAGCGCAATCTTATCGTTTACATTCTCAATAGCGGTAGCCGTATCATCTGCCATTGCCGTAAAGGCCGTCAGGTCAGCATTTGTGACACCAGCAGTTAAGCTCGTGCTAACGTTGTCCTTAATCAGCCCCAAATCACCACCAAATGTATTGTCGGTTAGATCTAAGTTTCTATTTGCGTCTGCTTTTACTTTAATAACGTCAGCAACTGCTTTTAACGCCGTTCTAAACGCATCCAAATGGCTCGCTCCTGAGCCTTCAACTGCCGCGGTAAAGCCATTCACCACAGCCAAGATCTGGTGCTGTCTTATTTCGACAGCAAGCGCATCATCTGCGTCTACGCCGGCCGCAAAGGCATTGAAAGTTAAGTGATCGATGTCAGTTGACAGGCCTAGTACCTTATTGACTTGAGCTGCCGTCAAGCCACCCTCTTCCATCAAAGTTGTTGTTGCAGTAGACAGCAGTCGCGCCCGGAAGGGGCTTTCAAAGTCACCCCAGGCAAGAATGCTCCAGTGGACTTATCTATTGTAGAACCGTCAGTAACAACAACAATCGTGTAGTTGTCATTCAGAGTTTGAAGCGTATATCGACCATTAACATCTGTCCGAACTGTGGAACTATTCCCTAAGGAGGCGTCGTCATAATCAACGTAAACAAGCGCATGGCTGAGAGGTCCTTTCCAAGCAAAGCCCGACGTTGAACCCGCAGTTGAAATGGAGTTAGAAGCCGTTGAACCTCCAGCCGAAAATTGGAGGTGCCTCCACCGCCACATGCTGCTAGCGTTAATAGGCTAAGTGGCGACAGGCTAAGCGCTACTTTTTTCTTAGACATCAACTCTGCTCCAGCAACTGTAAAACCCACATTAAAGAAGCAAAAATCATGCCACGCTATGCGGTGCTCTGAGCTCGACCCACTACAATCAAAATTACTGACGTAAAGTTCAATGAAATAAAAAAGCAGCCACTTTTGACACTGGTATCGCACATTGTCTATCGGTTGCCTTACTATTTCCAATCAATTCAGCAGCATTATAGATGTAACTAATTATAATAAATTCAGGAATCGTAAGTACCCCTCTTGAGGATTTTAACGACTAAGATTTAATTAATATTAGTAATTAGCTTAATTAGAATGCGAAGATTATAATTGCTTTAAATTGTTGATAAGTTTGGCGTCTGCAAAACTTGAAGAAACACAGCCAACGAGGCTTTAGTACACTGTAGTTGGCTATAAAGTCCTAAATAGTAGTTGAATTGGACTCAACGATCAAATTTTCTAAAATTTGATACCCGCAAACACAAAGCTTTTGGGCAGGTATGGTCAAAACATCCAAACTTTTTTTCAATGAGATCGTCTAAAACTTAAGTATGGAGGTAAATATTTTATTTCATCTGTTGTGAGATAGAACTTTGATTGCACACACTTATGGGCTTTGGGAGAAGACAACTTAAACGAGCGACACCGCCTTATGATTGGTGTCGCCCCTAACAGTTTAAAAGACTAATATTACTCCTGACCCGGCATCGGATAGCCACCAGATTTCCGTGCAGCCGTAATTGCTTTGTCTACATCCATTTCCGGCAGCATAAGTAAGGAAAGGACTCACCTGAAAGTATCATTGTTGCTCTCAAGCCAGACGCAGTCTCATAACTATCCAACTCGAGTTCTGCTATCACATCGAAGTCCCCCTGAAGATACGACATGCTAACAATTTTGCCACCAACCTTTTCAAGCATAACAGAAACGGCTTGCTTGCGGGCGCTAAAGCTACTCTCCATCATACCGCGATGGCCCTCAGCGCTATAAGCGCCCAAAAAATAAACTTTCATGATTTTTACAACTCCCATACTGTTTGTGAAACATACCGTATTACGAAATATTGCGAGTACAAGTACATTTTATGGACTAAAATATTTCTATATTGTCGGGATATTTACTAGTAGTTAAACATAATATGATAGTACATAATAATACGTTTATGTGAACTTCAAAACACACTTTAGTTAGTCATGATAACGCCTAACCAAGTGATGCCAGTATTAGTAAGTAGCAATTAATAGGCTACTTTTCAGCGTTCATCTGTGGTACGTACATGCAAAGTCTTAGCAGTAATTATGCCATGCCGACACAGGACTTAGTAGCCTCATCCCACGTAGTTCCCGGCAAACAAAATACGCTGGGATCAGAACCTCTGTCTGGGCACGATGGATGTTTTGGAGCAAAGCCAGACGTAGCATAGAACGTAAGAGACAGGGATAAAATAAGTTTATTCATAGACCAGATCTATCCAAGCTTTCAACTTGGCTGTAAAGCCATGTTTATAGTTATTGCTTTCCCCCACGGCAAAAGGCCTATCAGCGATATAAAATATGCAAAAGATTAGTTAGTAAAAGTAAGTAGTACTTTTTCGCCTTTTTGTACGTTCTAACTAGACCACGAACATCATAATTTACTCAAGTCAGTTTAGTGACGCAGCTCCAAGGCCAAAGCCTAGCCCCGCAATTTGGTGCCCTTGGGATCAAATGGTGGCTCTGCCAAGACAATTGCTCGGTGCGGCTTACCGAGCACCATCACATCAACCTCGTCGCCCGGGCTAACATTTTTTAGATAACACAACGCCAGCGACTTATTTACCCCATAGGCATAGCTGCCTGAAGTTACACGCCCTACACCTACACCATTCTTGTCAAATATTGGTTCGCCCCCTGTGGCATCTGCGACAGTAACATCCAATATCTCAACAATAGATAATACTTCACGTGGTAGATTATCTTTAATCGTAAGATAGGCCTCCTTATTTAGAAAATTTTTATCCAACTTGATGAGGCCCGACAACCCAACCTCTTGGGGCCAATACTCTGGG
Source organism: Alphaproteobacteria bacterium UBA4588 (assembly GCA_905182195.1). GTDB lineage: Bacteria > Pseudomonadota > Alphaproteobacteria > Rhodobacterales > Rhodobacteraceae > Planktomarina. The sequence continues at coordinate 17,007 of CAJJAW010000001.1, read as the reverse complement.
CTATATTCACGTGACCAGGATCCATAACCCTTTTCAATCCGCAGGCTCATTAGAGCCCGCCCGCCGACGGGCCTAGCGCCCAACTCTTTTCCTGTCTCAATCAATGCCTCATAAAGGCGTAGTTGATCCTCAGTTTTACAATGCAACTCCCAACCAAGATCCCCCGTGAATGAAACCCGAAGTGCTAGACAGTGGACGCCACCCAACTCAACGCGTTTGGATCGCATAAACGGGAAATCTGCAGTGGCCAGCGAAGTGTTTGTCAGGCGTTGCAGCAAGTCACGCGATTTTGGTCCTGCAACATTGAAGCCGCACATCGCTTCGGTCAAACTTTCAAATGTTACCCCCTCAGGCATCGGTACCATGTCCCAAAAACGCTGATGATAACGCTCAGCCATGCCAGATCCAATGATCATGAATTCATCATCCGCCAATCGGGTAACCGTAAAATCTCCCGCGATTCCACCTCGCACACCGATCAAAGGCGTCAAACACGATCTTCCAACAGCTTTTGGCATAGTGTTGGCAAACACCGCATTCAACCAATCAGCGGAAGCGGCTCCGCGCACACTATATTTGGCAAAGTTAGATATATCTATGATACCAGCATTTTCACGTAGCATCCGACATTCGCGGCCAACCGGTTCAAACCAGTTTTGCCGCGTAAAGCCATTAGTATCTTTGGCTCCAGTTACATCGGAAAACCATTGCACGTGCTCCCAGCCATAGTTTAGCCCGAACACACCGCCCAGCGCCTGTTGCAAAGCATGGATTGGGCGTGTGCGAACCGGGCGCCCCGCTTCGCGTTCCTCATTGGGGAAGTGAATTGCAAAGCGTTTCGCATATTGGTCACCCACCCGGGCTTTTGTGAAGGCCTTGTCTGCCCAATCCCCAAAGCGTGCCACATCCCACGTAAACATGTCGTATTGGCTCTCGCCGTCCACCATCCACTGCGCAGACATTAGCCCCATACCGCCCGATTGACTAAAGCCCGGGATAATACCGTTACAACAAAAATAGTTTTTGAGGTCAGGATGTGGGCCGTAAAGCACATTGCTATCGGGTGACCAAATCATTGGGCCATTAATTACCCGTTTGATCCCAGCTGTTCCCACAACGGGAACCCGATCAATGGCGCGCATCATATTTTCTTCAATCCGGTCAAGGTCATCGGCAAACAGCTCATGGGCAAAATCCAGTGGTGTCCCCTCTTCTGCCCAAAAGCGAAGGTCTTTCTCATAAGCACCAATCAACAGCCCCTGCCCTTCTTGGCGTAGGTAATATTCACCATCTCGATCTGCCACCGAGGGTAAACGATGATCCATAGCGGCAATCTCTGCTATGGATTCTGTGACAAAATACTGGTGCTCAGTGGGTTGCAAAGGCAGGGTTATTCCCGCCAGGGCTGCAACTTCTCGCCCCCAAAGCCCCGCGGCATTCACTACCCATTGGGTGTGTATGTCTCCATTGGGAGTACAAACAATCCAACTGCCATCAGCCTGTTGCTCTGTAGAGGTGACTGGGGTGAACCGGTGGATTTCAGCACCCATCATCCGCGCCCCTGCTGCATAAGCATTAGTAACGCCTGAGGGGTCAACATTGCCGCCATCAGGTTCAAACATGATGCAGCGCACCCCATCGTAATCCACCAAGGGATGCAAGCGCTCTGCCTCATCACGACTTACCTCATGGAAATTCATCCCATAAAACTTCGCCTTGGCCGCTTGAAGCCGAAGTTGATGTTCTCTGTTCTCTGTCTGTGCAAGATACAAGCTACCCGGTTGAAATACCCCACAGCCCTGCCCAGTTTCAGCTTCCAGCTCTTTGTAGAGGTTCATCGTATAGTGCTGGATGCGACTGATGTTCGTACTATCGTGCAACCCATGAATATTAGCCGCTGCATGCCACGTCGATCCCGAAGTCAGTTCGTTGCGCTCGAGCAATACAACATCAGTCCAACCTAGCTTTGTGAGATGATACAAAATGGAACAGCCTATCACTCCACCACCGATGACTACCGCTTGAGCGTGGGTTCGCATATTTTGCACTTTCCTTAATATGTGTACGTCATAACTATTCACAATGACAGTCACAGACTATTGTGGCAAGGCGACATTTAATGTCTATTTAATCCCTTGCAAGAAAAACTTCTTACCTAGGATTCATTTCAATGATAGACGCCAGCCCTCTGTAAATGAGGCTTATAAATATCCGCCTTTTTACTATTTTGTGTCGTAATTTGCTATTTATTTGCAAAAGCTCCCACCATAGTCTTACGAGACATGAGCAGGAGAATACCAATGCAAACCACCACTAGGGTAGCTGTGATCGGCGGCGGTGTTGTCGGATGTTCCGTTTTATATCACCTGACTAAGCTGGGGTGGTCGGATGTGATGTTGCTGGAACGTTCAGAACTCACCTCAGGATCTACCTGGCATGCGGCAGGTGGGTTTCATACGCTGAACGGCGATACCAATATGGCGGCTCTTCAGGGCTATACCATTAAACTCTACAAAGAGCTGGAGGAGATCACCGGCATGTCTTGCGGCCTTCACCATGTGGGGGGCGTAACCTTAGCCGACAATAAAGACCGCTTTGATATGCTAGTCGCGGAAAGGGCCAAGCATCGTTACATGGGTCTTGAGACCGAGATTGTGGGTCCAGAAGAAATTTCTAAAATAGCACCTGTCACAAATATCGATGGCGTGATTGGGGCTTTGTATGATCCACTAGATGGCCATCTTGATCCGTCTGGAACTACCCATGCCTATGCAAAGGCGGCCCGAATGGGCGGGGCTACCATAGAGACCCATTGCAAAGTTCTACAAACCACTCAACGCACCGATGGTACATGGGACATCTCCACCGACAAGGGTTCCATCCATGCAGAGCATATCGTAAATGCCGCAGGACTTTGGGCGCGCGAAGTAGGTGCCATGGCCGGTATATATTTTCCACTATTGCCCATGGAACATCAATATATTGTTACCGATGAAGTGCCGGAGATTGCTGCCATTATAGATAACGGCGGTGAGCATCCCCATGTGATGGATCCCGCAGGTGAAAGCTATCTGAGACAAGAAGGTCGCGGGCTATGCATTGGCTTTTATGAACAACCCTGCCGCCCCTGGTCAGTAAACGGAACTCCCTGGGATTTTGGCCATGAGTTGCTGCCAGATGATTTTGACAAAATAGAAGATAGCATTGCCTTCGCATATAAGCGCTTCCCAGCCTTGGAACGTGCTGGTGTAAAATCAGTCATTCATGGCCCCTTTACCTTTGCGCCTGACGGCAACCCTTTGGTAGGTCCCGTTCCCGGCATGCGCAACTATTGGTCTGCCTGTGCTGTTATGGCAGGTTTTAGCCAAGGCGGCGGCGTAGGCCTTGCCCTTGCTCAATGGATGGTCGAGGGAGAACCCGAGCGCGACGTATTTGCTATGGATTGCGCCCGCTTTGGAAAATGGATCACGCCGGGCTACACAGTGCCTAAAGTAATTGAAAACTATCAACGTCGGTTCTCTGTAAGCTACCCAAATGAAGAGCTTCCAGCCGCCCGCGGTGTTCGCCGCACCCCCATGTATGAGATATTTACGTCTATGGGCGCAGTCTGGGGAGCACAATTTGGTTTAGAGGTTCCAAATTACTTCACAAAAGCTGGCGAACCTAATTTCGAAGCCCCATCCTTCCGGCGGTCTAACGCTTGGGAAGCCACCAAACGCGAAGTAAAGGCTGTGCGCCAAAGCGTTGGTATAAATGAAGTACACAATTTTTCTAAGTTCCTCGTTACAGGACCTAATGCGCGTACGTGGCTGGATCGTGTTATGGCAGGGCGCATCCCAAAGCCAGGGCGCCTCTCGCTCACCCCAATGTTGTCACACAAAGGAAAACTCATCGGTGATTTCACCGTGTCCTGCATAAACGAGGGCAAATTCCAACTTACGGCTAGCTATAGCAGCCAAGAATATCATCACCGCTGGTTTGAGAAAAATATGGAGGACGGAGTACAACTTGAAAACATATCTGACCAGCGCAACGGCTTTCAAATTGCGGGACCCAAGGCCGCAGAAGTATTGCAGGCATGTACGTCTACAGTGATCAGCGAGATTAAATTTCTTGATGTAGTAGAGATGGTGGTGGGTAGCACGGATTGTTTAGTGCAACAGGTCAGCTATACTGGTGGTCATGGTTTTGAAATCTACTGCGACCCAATGGCCCAGCACGCGCTATGGTGTACTCTTTGGGCGGCAGGCGCACCCCACGCAATTGCACCCTTTGGCATGCGTGCGATGATGTCTTTACGGCTAGATAGGTTCTTTGGCTCTTGGATGTCAGAGTTTTCCCCTGACTACACCGCTGCAGAAACTGGGCTGGATCGCTTTATAAGCTTTAAGAAAAATACCAACTTCATTGGTAGATCCGTCGCAGAAGCTGAACGGGCAATCCCACCCAAGCGGCAATTAGTCGTGTTTGAAGTGGATGCGTTGGACGCAGATGTAGTCGCCTATGAACCTGTATTCATTGATGGTGAGGTCCAAGGTTTTTGCACATCTGGCGGATATTCCCATCATGCGAAAAAATCTATAGCCTATGCGTTGGTGCCACGCAGCTGCGTCATTGAAGGTCTAGCCGTGGAAATTGAGATTCTAGGCCAGCGCCGCTCAGCAAAACTTCTACTGGAGCCCCTGTTATAGAACCCTTAGCCCCTTCTGTTGTGCGTGTATCCCAGAACATATCTGCAAAGGTTCTCATCTGCGCTGCGGGGGCCTCACGACGCATGGCGCCCGATGATAAGCTTATGCTACCTATCCATGGCCAACCACTGCTCCGGCATGTGGCGAAGCGAGTGCTGAGCTTCAATATACCTACGCTTGTAGCCCTGCCTCCAAAACCGCATCCACGCTGGGGTGCTTTAGAGGGTTTGATGCTCACTATGGCCTCCCATAGCGATAGCGAAGAGGGGTTAGCAGGCACCCTACGCGCGGCAGTTGCGACATTACCCTCATCTGTCACCCATCTCTGTGTAGTTTTAGCTGATCTCCCAGATATTCACTTTCAAGATTTTGAAGAGATTTTTGAACAAGTTAAGGCCAATCCAAAGGCTGCTATTTGGCGGCCGCTGGGGCCACAGGGCCAACCAGCGCACCCCACAGTATTTCACCACCAGACCTTCAGTTCCTTCGCCAAAATCAGCGGTGATAATGGCGCAAAAACCGTAATTGAGAGCTTTGGCGATGCGCTGCATGAATACAGCAGCATCTCATGTGCCGGATCCAGTGATATTGATACGCCCCAAGACTATCAAACTTATCTGGCCCGGTCATAATGCTAGGATAAAGAAAGAAGGCGTAGCGGCTGTTGATTCAAAATAAAACAGCACAATCCTACCCGCATTAAGTCCTGCCACTAAAGAAGGTTTAAAAAATGAGTATCATTGCAAACTTGTCCTACCCCACCGCTATACGTTTTGGCGCAGGTCGAATTGTCGAGATAGCTGAGGCCTGTTTCGTTTGCAGGTGCACTAATTGACCCCAGCGCAGGCGGTAATCCTATTAAAATGACACAAGATTACACAACACGGCTCTTGCTTGAAATTATCTAACTCTTTTGCAAAGGTGCTCTTAGCGCACAAATTACATCCTACTTTAAAATAGCGGCTACGATTAGTGGGTTTGATAATAGTTTTATCTATTGCGTTAGTTGTTTAGAGGTACGGATATGTCAGCGCTGGAAATATTGATGCAAAAATAGCCACATACTTAAGAACAACTTTAAGCAAATATTTTTCATAAAAACGCTGGTCAGTCCAATACCTGGCAAGGTTATGCACCTAGCCAAGTATTACCTGTAATAACTTAAATAATGTAATTTCATGCTAATTTTAAGGCTTAAGCGCTCGTGAATACTGTACCACCAACAGAACTATCCATTTTTATGGGTAGTTCACCTGCCGCCTGAGCGCGAATGGCCGCAATCTTGGCCTGTGCAGCCGTGGCAGCGGCCTCATCAGCATAATGTGTCACAACAGACATGGTGAGCGCGCCAGTACGCACAAACTGCACTCCAGAGGCTCCCATCGACATAACCATTGGCTGGAATTTGTCCCGAGCAACGGCCTCCATTTCATCATTCCATTCGTCAGCAGTCCAATGCGAGATTGTAATATAAGACATAATTTTATCCTTTCACCATTAATGATGGTAAATTGTTACCCAAATAGTTCTTTAAATCAATAAGAAAGCGGCAGACGCCACGTCCTTTTGGCGGACACAACGTAAGAGCTAGGATTTAGGTTGTGGACTATATTTTCGAGTAATACCCGAGGCAAGGAACACTCCAACCGCGACAAGAATGATACCAAAAATCTTCAAGTAGGTTACTGATTCACCTAAAAACAGTACTCCTCCCAACAATACAAGAATTGGGGTCAGTGCGCCAAAAGCAGCAGATTCTGCCGCACCAAGTAGCCTTACCGCATAGCTAAACAAGACCATAGCCATTATACCAATGACAAAACTCTGTATCACGATCATCACTGCAATATCGCCCCAATTGGCTTCAGTGAAGCTCACATTTCCACTCACTAGCAAAAGCGGTGTGACGATCAAACCGCCCCAAAACAGTCCTATAACCAGACCATGCAGCGGCGTCAGTCCACTTTGGCGAAAAATAACAGAATAAACCGCCCAAAGGCCAGACCCAATCAAAAACATCAGGTGCCCTTTCCAGGCGTCGTCTCTGACACCACTCAGGATGGGCCAAAGACTGACAATCACGGCGCCAACTAAGATCATGCTCAAACCAAATCTACGCCGTGGGCCTGGAACCTCTCCTGCCAGCGCATAGGCGGCCAACGCGGTCCAAAATGGCAACATACCAGGCGCAAGAGCGCCACCGTCTGAAGCTGGAGCATAGGCTAGCCCACTAGAAACTATATAAGGAAAAACTGCACTGGCACCAATCATCAATATGATGGCTCGCGGCCAAGACTGGCCGATTGGCATCACACCTAGTTTCCACATTACCGGGATCATAACAATCACACCCGGAATAAGGCGCAATACTAAAATTTCCTCTACAGTGAAATTACTTTGCACCGCAGACCGCGTAATTAGCATAAACGCCGCCCAAATCATCACTGTAGAAATTGCCGCGAATAGACCAAATGCCCGCGTGGTGAATAAAATCATTATTGCAGCTTTCATGAGTTGATTAGCCTGCTGACTAAACCCCATTGTGTAGAGCTGCACCAGTCAAAAGCACCGTAAATTAAAGCCAAAAAACTGTTACAAACGCCAAGAATACATAACGTAGCCCCTTTGAAAAGGTAACTAAAATTAAAAAGGGAACAAACTTTTCGCCGAGGACACCAGCAACAACCGTTATCGGGTCACCCACAATTGGCAGCCAACTTCCAAGGAGCGACCAACGACCGTACCGGGAATACCAAGTCGTTGCCCGATTAAGCTGTCCTTCTGATGCAGGAAACCAAGGGTAACCTTGGTATCGAAGTAAAAAAATTCCGAAATACCAGTTAATTATAGCACCAAGCACATTTCCAACCGTGGCCACAATCACAAGCCACATTATAGGCTTTTGACCAGCTATAAGAAGTCCAACCAAGACTGCTTCCGATTGCATGGGCACTAGTGTTGCAGCAATCAATGCCGAAATGAAAAGAGCTGCGTATGACATCATTTTATCGCCGCACCCCTATTCTCTTTTATGCACTTCTGCTCCAAAAAATTTTTGAAAATATTACTCAAATCTTCAGTTGGCTTGGCATTATAAAAACTTACACTACACCTTCACAACTATTTTTCCAAAACTGTCTCCAACCAACAGATCATTTAGTGCCGCGGGTGCATTTTCTAGCCCCTCAACCACCTGCTCTTTGTAGCGTACTTTACTAGAGCTCAGCCACTCTGACATATCGCGTATAAAATCTTTAAAGAGGCTTTGGGGAAAGCTATCAAAAATAATGAAGCCCTCAACTTTGACTTTCATCCGTAGGATAGTTCCCATGATGGCGGGCCCAAAGTCTGGGCCTTCAGGCAAGCCAGTGAGATTGTACCAAGACACAACGCCACAAACTGGCATCCGGGCAAAGGCATTCAAAAGCGGCAAAACTGCGTAAAGTACTTTACCCCCAACGTTTTCAAAGTAGACGTCGATCCCTTTAGGGCAGGCGGCTTTAAGTTGTTCAGAAAAATCTTCAGCTCTATGGTCAATACAGACATCAAATCCGAGATTTTCTACTACATGAGCACATTTATCAGCGCCACCAGCGATACCAACAACACGACAGCCTTTTATCCTTGCTATTTGTCCAACAGTGGCCCCAACAGGACCTGACGCAGCGGCTACAACCACAGTTTCACCAGGTTTTGGTTCGCCAATCTGCAACAGACCTGCATAGGCTGTATAGCCAGGCATTCCCAGAATACCCAAAAACCAAGATGGGTTGTCAGGACTATTACCCAAGTTTCTAACACCGACACCATCGGACACTGCATAATCCTGCCAGCCACTGCTAGCGAGAACGTAATCACCTTTGTCAAAACCGTCACATTTTGTACTAATAACTTGGGCTACAACTTGACCGGTCATTACCTCACCAAGCTTAACCGGTTCGGCGTAAGATTTTGTATCGTTCATGCGGCCACGCATATAGGGGTCAAGTGACAAATAAGAGGTTTGCAAAAGCATCTCACCCATACCCGCCGTGGGAAGGTCACGTTCCTCCAATTTAAGAGTATTCTTATTTGGCAAACCATTTGGGCGCTCTGCGAGCACCACTCGACGGTTAGTATTTATTTTTTGTGGCATTTCATTCTCCCAAATTAATTTTAAAAAATATACCATCATTCTTTTGCTCTCGCATTACCAAAATTAAAGTTTTGAAGTGAGCACAAAGGTTCTATCAACATAAAAATCGAGGCGTCAGCAGTAGGCAGTAGGCAATCCGAATACAGATAGTGGCTGTGGCTATGTGAATAGTCTAACAGAAGCCAAATCAGCTGCATGGACCAAAGGCCTGACATGCTCTAACCTTCAGACTGATCCAGTCATTTGCGTCTGATCCATTTCATTTCAGGGTACTTTATGATTTTTTTAATGCAGATCACCAGGACCCAGACATGAGAGAGAGGCTGGGACGCCCATGGTTAGTACTTACCGGACTTGCGCTTGGCGTAACAGTTACCAATGGCTTTGCAAGATTTTCATATGGTCTTATTTTACCTGCGATGAAGTCAGAAATGGGCTGGAATTATGCACAGGCTGGCTGGCTAAACACCGGTAATGCCTTGGGCTATATTGCGGGCGCAGTGATAACAATGCTGCTTATTCGACGCACCTCTCCAACGTTCCTGTTTGCTTTCGGGCTCATCACCACCACAATCGCACTATTGGCTACTGGGATGAACGCAGCTCTTTGGTGGCAAACCCTTTGGCGCATTCTGGCTGGGCTATTTGGGGCAATGTCATTTTCTACTGCAGGCGTTTTAGCAGCTGGGTTGTTCCCAAATGACCCCCGCCGAAATGCACTTGCAATTGCAATCCTGTTTGGAACAGGTGGTGGGATAGGAATTGTATTTGCCGGCGCCACCTTGCCATTAATGCTGGATGTTTATGGTAACAGTTATTGGCCAATGGCATGGATTGCGGTAGGTGCAATCAGCATTACGTTTTTACCCTTAAGCCTTTGGGCTGCACTACAGCTACGCGCACCAGTGCAATTTAAGAGCAAGGCCACTGCATTACCGGTCCGCCGCATGCTTCCTGAAATGGCTGGATATGCTGGATTTGGCCTTGGCTACATTGTCTATCTTACATTTCTATCCGCTTGGATGACCGAACAGGCAGAAAGTTATACTTTCATAACATTGGTCTGGGTTCTTCTTGGATTAAGCATCTGCATCTCCCCAATGATTTGGCGTCCAATATTAGCACGCCATGCGTCTGGAATTCCCTTGGCATTTATTTTAACCGGCATCGCCATTGGATCCGCTCTACCTGTGGTCTGGCCTGGGAGCACTTCACTGCTAATTTCAGCAGTGGTATTTGGATTATCAGTGTTTATGGCACCAAGTGCAGTTACCAATTTTACCCGTCAAAACTTACCTCCTGAAAGTTGGGGGCAAGCAATCAGTCTTTTCACTGTGGTATTTGCAGTCGCGCAAACACTCGGGCCCTATGGCGCGGGACTGATTGGAGACCTATCTCAAAATATAGGGACCAGCCTTTTGGTTGCAGCCATATTATTGTTGTTTGGAGCTATTATAGCTCTAATGCAGAAGCCTTTGGACATAAAACGGTTAAACGAATAGAGCTAATGCAAATACTAAATAAAAAATGTAGATAGACAGCTTTACGGCATATTTTGAACCAGAGCATTAAACATGAGGTTATCGACGTTTATTATTGGTGGAGGCATCAATGACTGTGGCATTGCCCGTGAGGCCGCTGGGCGTGACTTGAGTGTTGAACTTGCTGAAATGACCGACTGTAGCAGCAACGTCGTCTGCGTCGACAGAATTGCTTCCGCATGGTTTGTGTTATCTTTAATACTGGTGCAAATCTAGGGCCAAAAAAAATGTTTGAAATACTAACGCATGATATTTTGCCCGTTTTTTCGGTTATGGTATTAGGTTTTGTGATGGGGCGCAGAAAATTTGTCTCACATGCAGAGGCTGCAACACTGAACCGCATTGCGTTTTTAATTCTCCAGCCAGCATTGATATTCCCACTAGTTAATAGCGTAGATTTAAGTGAGTTTTACTTTGATGCCATTGCACTTTATGCGATTGGGCAGGCTATTGTTTTTGTGTTAGCGTTGGCGGTCGGAGTCTTTATACTCAAGTGTGAGTTGGCAGAAGCTTGGCTCTTGGCAATGGCAACAGTGTTTGTGAACTCACTACTTTATATATGGCCAATTTCATCTCTTATTTATGGAAATGATGGCAACCTGCCAATTACTGCCATCGTGGTCTGGGATGCAACTTTTACGTTTGCCTTTTTCATAATAACTACAGATTTATTGGTAAATAAGGGTCAATCAGCAATACAAAGCCTTGCGAGGTTGCTCAAGAACCCAGTTCTGATCGCTATTTTTTTGGGTTTATGCACAAACGTTTTTGGCATAATAGCACCCGAGCCAATTTTAGTGGCGTCCAAGTTTGCGGGGGCTGGGGCCGCACCTTTGACGCTGTTTGCTCTCGGTGTAATTTTGTCAGGTCATCAGATGTTTCCTACGAAAAAGATGACAGTCATCGCTCTTATTAAATTATGTCTGCTGCCAATTGTCGTCGCCTTATTATTGCAGTTGGGAAATCGGCCTCTTATCTGGAATGAACTTCTCTTATTAAACGCCGCGGGCCCATCAGGTGCAATGGCCTTTGCACTCGCAATGCTATACAAAGTTAGGACGGATACAATTGCTCCAGTTATTATCTGGACATCAATCTTAACCTTAGTCTTACTGGCGTGGCTCGCGTAGCAGCTGCGGTTACTAGCCCAAACGAACTAATTGCAAGAAACTAGTTTCGAGTTATTGCAATTTAGAATTATTTTCATTGAACCGATAAGCTTTATTATTTCAAGTTAGCACCTTGGTTGTAAGTGCCGGCTGCCATTATCCCACGTAATTCCGCCAACCCACGCATCCTGCCAATTAAAGGGTAACCAGGCGTGCTATGCCCGCCCAAGTCATTGAGCAGTTCTTGACCGTGATCTGGGCGCATAGGAATTTCCCAATCAATGCGGCCATCTGCCTTTCGGCGTTTTTGTTCAGCAAGCAAGGCGAGCACGGTACCAACCATATCGGTATCACCGTCTAAATGTGCTGCCTCAAAAAAATTAGGCTTATTAGGATCTGAACCCATTATACGTGTAGTATTTCGTAAGTGAGCGAAGTGAATGCGCGGACCATGCCGTCGTACAAAAGCGGGGCCATCAAAATTCTCTGCAACGCCTAGCGACCCAGTGCATAAAGTTGCACCGTTTGCCGGCAGATTGACTGCTGCGAGAACTGCAGCATAATCATCGCTATTAGACATCACTCTAGGCAACCCCAAAAGTGAAAATGGTGGGTCATCAGGGTGACAACACAGGCGCAAACCAAGGCTTTGAGCGACAGGTGCTACTTCTGATAGGAAGTCTATTAGATTTGTCCGCAAACGCTTTGGCGTAATACCCGTATAAGTTTCAAGTAATGAACGAACGTCTTCAACGCTCCAGCTATCATTGGCCCCAGGCAAGCCGGCAGTAATATTATTTTGCAATGTTTTTTTAGCACTGTCAGACATTTCGTAAAAGCGCTCCTGTGCGGCATCAAGCACATCTACAGGATAATCATCTACACCAGCCGCACGTTCTAAAATGTGTAGATCGAATACTGCAAAATCAACAAGATCAAATAGCATAGCTGCACCACCATGCGCTTGCTTTGCGCGCAGTGAAGTTCGGGTCCAATCCAAGATCGGCATAAAGTTGTAACAGACTACCTTAACGTCTTGAGCAGCTAAGGCATATAAACTAGCTTTATAAGCCGCAATATGATCTGCCATCCGCTTTGTTTGTGTCTTGATAGCTTCGGACACAGGCAAGCTTTCAACAACATCCCAGGCATATCCATCAGCATGTAGAACTGACTGCCGTTCAGAAATAGCCTCCCGGTCCCAAGTTTCGCCTGGTGGAATGTTATGCAACGCCGTCACAATTCCCTCAACACCAACTTGATGCAAATCAGATAATCCAATTGGGTCCTCAGGACCAAACCAACGCCAACATTGCTTCATGGCATCCATCCTTTGTAGAGCATATGATCGGATAACAGTGGGAGCATTACCCTTTCTCCCGTGCGAGCTGCATGATAAATTGCAGTGACAAGAGCAATGGACGCGGCTCCTTCTTTCAAGGTAACCGCACAGTTTGGTACGCCATTTATAGCCTTGCCAACTTCATTAAAAAAACCTTGGAATCCGGTGGCCTCAAAAGGTGTGTCACTGATAGCATTATCAATCTTTGGCTGGCATTCTGGAACACGGGCCTTGAACTCCCATTTAGGCACTCCCGGTGCATAAGGCGCCTTGCCTGAAGTGGCGGTAAGGTTTTCAAATACAACTCTTATCCGCGTTTCATCAACTGCCGCACCAAGAGTAATGCTACTAGTGCATAGCGCGCCTGAAGTCATGGAAAAGCTGATGGCCGCACAATCCTCCGTCTCGATCTCGTTCACACGGGTTGTTGTCATCGCAGATACTGCGGCAACCTCACCAGCGATATGGGTTAGCAGATCATGATTATGAATAGCATGGCCCAAAACAGCCCCACCACGTTCTCCAGCCCAGGTGCCGCGCCATGGTATTGCATAATAGTTTGCCGCCCGCGACCAATGAGTCTCCAACGAAGCTGTCTGCACCTCTCCAGGCAATCCCAACCTCACAAGGTGCCGTAGTTGAGCAAGTGATCGACCCCAACGATATTGAAATACTGGGAAAACATGGCGTCGGTTTCGTTTTGCGGCATCCACAATTATATCCACATCAGCTAACGAGGTCGCCAATGGCTTTTCACAAATCACATGCTTCCCTAAATTCAGCGCATCGAGCGTAACTGAAACGTGTAAATGCGGTGGCAGGCAAATGTCTATGACGTCTATTTCTGGATCAGTAAGTACTTTTTTTATGTCGGAAACCGCAGCGAAGGTATCCCCATCACGAATTTCTTCAATACGTTCTAAATTTTGATCAACAACCGCAACCACCCTAAATTTGCTAGAAAGTTTCCGTAAAGCAGCAAGGTGTTCACGGCCAATACCCGCACCAATAATAGCAATATTAATCATTCTGCTTCTGCCATTTGTTGTGCCAGCAAGGCCAACTCCATAACGGTAAAACAATATGCTTGCGTCATGGCCGTTTCCGATCGGTGTTCGATATCATGTGCGAGGCGTGAAAAATATGGAAGGCCTGCATTTGATGCATCTATTTTTTCACTCTTCGATTGGTTCACCAAGATCAAGTGATCAGCGCCCTCACTTCCACCAACATCGACATACTTACGAAGTTCAAGATAGCCTTCGGTACCAAGAATTGTTAGGCGGCCATCGCCCCAAGTTGGTAGAGCATCTGGTGTGAACCAATCCACCCGAATATAGCCAGTACCTTGCTCGCTACGTAGGTTGATTTCACCAAAATCTTGCAAATAAGGGTCTTCTGGGTTGGCATAGTTGGCAGTGAAAGCATGGGTGATCTGCGCAGTATCAGACCCTGTGTAATGCAAAAATTGGTCAATTTGATGTGATGCAATATCAGTTAATATACCGCCGTAACGTTCTCTTTGAAAAAACCAATCTGGCCGCGTCGTACGGTTCAGGCGGTGTGGGCCAAGGCCCACAGTTTGAACTACTTTGCCAATTGCACCTGCAGCGACTAATTCAGATGCACGGGTACTAACTGGCGTCTCAAACCGTTCTGAAAAATTGACTGACCAAATACGACCTGTTTTAAGTACTGCTGCTTTGATTTGATCTAATTGTAATAAAGTGGTGCAACCTGGTTTATCGCTCATCACATCCATTCCATGTTGCATAGCTTTCACCGTTAAGTTAGCGCGATCCGCTGGAATGGCCGATACCATCGCAAGATCTGCACCGCATTCCAGCGCATCTTCAAGCCTGTCAAAACGTGGTATATTTGGAAAACGTTTAACGTAACCGCCTAACGTTTCTGGATTCCCTAAGGTCCAGAAGCCAAGGCATTCAACCCCTGATTTTTTCATATTTTCGGTCATGCCATAAATGTGTCGATGGTCAAGTCCAAGGGCGATGCAGGTTAATTGCATGAGGACACCTCTACACGTTGACCGGTACGGCTCGCATGTTGCATGGCATCAATCACCGCATGGGTGCGCAAGCCGCTGCGCGCCGTTGCCATTGGTGGCTGATTGTTGCTCAATGACCATGCAAAATCCTCAATTACAGATTGGTGCCATACATGGCTAAAGGCCATCGGATCAGCTCCACTACCAGTTGTTGAAGCGACGCCAAATAACTCAGTTTCGCCGTTAAAATATTTTATCGTCAACACGCCTGATCCAAGATGTGCCGCAGCTTTGGTGCCTTGTAAAGTTATTGTCTCAGCCTCACCAGAATACGCAGCTGTTGTCGCCATCAAAGTTCCAACCGCTCCACATTCAGTCTCGAACAAGGCACCAGCCCAGTCTTCAGCCTCTAGCTCATGCAGCGGCGTACGCCGCATTAGTGCCTGAATGGTGGAAATCGGCCCAAGTAACCACATAGCTAGATCCAGTGTATGTATTGCTTGAGATATCATGACGCCACCGCCGTCGCGAGCGTAACTTCCACGTCCTGAAACATCGTAGTAACTTTGATCACGCCACCATGGGACGCGCAATTCTACAGTACAAATTTCTCCTAAGGCTCCTAATCCTATCGCTGATTTAAGCGCTATCGAGGCTTCGCGTGCGCGATGTTGGAACACAATACCCAGTGGGACTGACTCTTTTTCGCACATCTCAACTATCTTGGTAGCGGCTGTTAAATCTCGTTCTATTGGTTTTTCCATTAAGATAGGTTTACCCGCTGCAGCAAGGGTTTCAACGATGTCATGACGTGTATCTGGTGGGGTCGCGAGAATTACAAAATCAACCGAGCCATCCCGCGCGATATCAGCCACAGATGCGTAAGCATGCGTTCCTTTAATTGCCGCAAAATTAGCTGTATGAACAGGATCTCGTCCCAACACGCCATGAAGCGTCAAACCTTGGTTAGAGCTTTGGATAGCAGTCACATGCGTGGTCGCAACCATGCCCAAGCCGATTAATACAATATTCATCGTGCCTCCCCCTATCTCTAATTTACTTTGGAGCATTGTACAGGCAAGATACAACCTGCAATATGTGTGTAAATACAGAAACATAGTTATTGGAGTGCTAAAAGTGACAAGCAATTTTAATGCATCCACGGACGCGCTCTATCAAGCGATTAAAGGATTGCCGATCGTCTCTCCCCATGGTCATTGTGATCCTATTTGGTTTTCTCAAAACAACGCATTTAAAAATCCAGCTGAACTTCTAGTCATACCCGATCACTATGTCTTTCGCATGCTATATTCACAGGGCATTCCGCTGGCAGATTTAGGTGTTGGATCGCGAGGGCAAGATGCCGATCCACGTGAGGTTTTTCGACTTTTTGCAGCGCATTGGCATCTTTTTTTTGGTACGCCATCACGTACTTGGATAGATTACGTTCTGCGTGAAACGTTGCAGATTAAGTTAGGGCTGTCCGCGTTTACAGCAGATTCAATATATGATCAGATTGTTGAGAAGTTAGCACAAGATGACCATCTTCCTCGCGCACTATTCGATCGTTTCAATATAGAAACACTAGCAACTACAGATACAGCCTTGGCTGATTTAGGCCATCATAAGGCAATCAGAGACAGCGGCTGGGGCGGCCGGGTGTTGCCCACTTTCCGTCCAGATGGGGTTCTCGATGCAATTGATCCCAATTTCGTCCAAAACCTTCGTGATTTATCGCAGTTAACAGGTTGCGATTTGGGTAGCTATAATGGTTACCTTGAAGCATTAAGATCTCGCCGTAAGTATTTTGTTGCCATGGGTGCCACGGCAACAGACCACGCGATTGAAGTTATCCACACAGAATTCTTGGGCGACCCTGAGGTAATATATCAACGTCTAAGAGGCGGAACAGGCTCCTTGGATGATGCGAGACGTTTTTACGGCCATATGCTCATCGAAATGGCTCAAATGTCGGTAGAAGATGGACTGACTATGCAAATTCATGGTGGTAGCCGCCGAAACACTAACGTTAATTTACTTGATAATTTTGGGCGCGATATGGGCGCAGACATTCCAGTTTCCGCGGACTGGGTGCGAGGCTTAGAGGCACTACTTAACCGCGTCGGGAATAACGCTAACTTGCGGATAATTTTGTTCACCTTGGACGAGACAACCTATGCCCGC